>OZ006967.1:0-637500 GCA_963930955.1 Candidatus Scatomonas sp.
ACATACAACTTCTCTCCGCGTTTGCCGCACACGAAGTCGATCTCCTTGTCCCCGGTTCTGCCAACGGTTACTTCGTACCCTCTTCTCACCAGTTCCAGATAGACAATGTTTCGATATTATTCTTCAGCATATTCTTCTCCGCTGTCTTTCTCAATTACTTGACTTATAACTCAATCAAGTATAGCACAAAATTACCGGTCTGAACAGCCGGAAAAAACAAGGGGACTTTTGCGCTCTAAAATACGAGGGATAAAAAGAAAGAGACATTCCGACAGAGAATCCGGTTCCTGGAAAAATCCGAATTCTCTGGGATTGTCTCTTTCCTGCGTGTTAGGGATTAAAATTCGGTATTAACCGACTTCCCCTTGTCAATTTACGGAGAGTGTGGGATTCGAACCCACGTGCCCTTGCGGACAACCGCATTTCGAGTGCGGCTCGTTATGACCACTTCGATAACTCTCCCTGTTCCGGTCTCCCGGACACGTTCTTTATTATACTGGTTTCCGGCAGTCCCGTCAACATTCTTCTTTGGTCTGCAGCTTTTTTCTCTCCCGGAGCCGACGGAAAAAGCTGCTGAGCAGGCTGCCGCATTCTTCCTCCAGGACTCCCCGCTCCACTTCCGCCTGGTGGTTGAATTCTTTCATCTCCAGCAGGTTCAGGATGGAACCGCCGCAGCCTGCCTTGGGGTTCATGCTGCCAATGACCACCCGGTCCATGCGGGCCTGGATAATGGCCCCGGCACACATCTGGCAGGGCTCCAGGGTCACGTACAGGGTGCAGCCCTCCAGCCGCCAGTCTCCCAGCTTTCTACTGGCCTTGCGGATGGCGTTCAGCTCCGCGTGGGACAGGGTATTTTTATCCGTGTTCCTGCGGTTATAGCTTCTGGCTATAATTTTTCCCTGGTAAACAATGACGCAGCCGATGGGCACTTCCATCAGGGCTTCCGCTTTTTTTGCCTGGCGGATGGCCTCTTTCATATATTTTTCATCCTCTGTCATAAAATCCTCCTGCCGCGCATATGGTATCTGTAGAATTTGAAAGGAGCAGGTGTCCGGCATGTCTGATTATAAACGGTTTATAGCCTATGTATACGAGTATCCGGAAAATATCAAAGGAGAAAACCGGGGGTTCGTGCGGGTGGAAGCACGGAACGGCAGCTGTCAGATGGAATTCCGTCTGAACGTTATCTCCCTGCCGGAGGGATCCCCCTTAAATGTCTGCGGCTTTGTGAGGATCCGGGATCTTCTCTTCGGCATCCCTATCGGGATCCTCCGGGCCGGAAAAAACGGCATCTCCGGCCGTCTCATGGCACCCGCCGTACATATGGGGGATACAGCTTTCTCCCTGGAGGATCTGTCGGGCCTTCTGATCCTGGGACCGGAAAACAGAGTCTACGCCACGGCCTGGGATGATATCCCCCTTGCGCCGGACCGCTTTACCACGGATCCCGGGGTACTGCAGGATCCTGCCTCAGCAGAGGAGGTCCCGGAGATCCCCCCGGAAGAATCCTCTGAAGCTCCGGATCCTGAGGAAGCAGAGGAAGATACGGGAAGAATCCTCCGCATGGCTTCCACAGAGGAAAGGTCCGGCGATGAAATCCCTTCCGAAGCAGCTCCCGGCAAAGACGCGGGAGCCGCTGGATCCCCGGTCGACCGCTGGGGAACACTGCTCTCCCGCTTTCCCCGCATCCGGCCTTTTGACGATGACGAGATCCGGGACTGTGTCCGGCTGGATCTGAAGGATCTTCCGGAGCTGCGGAAAGAGGGCTGGCTCATCAGCAGCAATCAATTTCTGCTCCACGGATTTTACAGCTACCGCCATTTTCTCCTGGGCCGCTCTGATGCCCTGGGAAATGTCTTTATCCTGGGCGTCCCCGGGGTCTTCGATATCCGGGAGCAGTTTATGGCGGGCATGTTCGGATTTTCCGGTTTTAAACCCGCCCGGGATCCTTCCGGAACTCCCGGAAACGCGCCTTTCGGCTACTGGTACAGGCAAGTGCAGTAAAGAGGTTAATCCACGCCCCGGATGCCTACTTCCGGGATATCGGCCAGCAGCATTTCCCGGAACCGCTCCAGCTGTTCCCTGGAATATCCGGTGAAGCCCGGCCGGATCACCGCCCCGGATTCCCGGTAATTCTGCAGAAAGTACCTGCGGCTGCCCCGGAGCCATTCTCCGATCTTTTTCAGCTCTTCTTTTCCATGAAGTTCCCGGGTGACGGTAGTACGGAACTCATAGTCTGTCCGTCCCTGTTTCAGCAGTTCCACAGAATCCTGGATCTTCAACACATCCAGTTCCGGCAGGCCTGCGGTTTCCCCGTAGCGGCCGGGACTGTTTTTAATGTCCATGGCCACATAGTCCAGAAGGCCTTTCTCAATCAGATGGCTAAGAACCTCCGGCCGGTAGCCGTTGGTATCCAGCTTCACCTGATAACCCAGATCACGGATCCGCCGGATAAACGCCTCCAGATCCGGTGCCAGGGTAGGTTCCCCTCCTGTTATGCAGACGCCTTTTAAAATTCCTTTTCTCTTTTCCAGATGCCGGAACACGGTTTCCTCAGAGATCACAGGCTCCAGCTCCGGCTGAAGCACCAGATTGCCGTTCTGGCAGAAGGGGCATTGAAAATTGCAGCCTCCCAGAAAAACCGTGCAGGCCACCTGTCCCGGATAGTCCAGCAGGGTCAGGGTCTGAAAGCCGTGGATCTTCATAGGGCCTCCCCTGCCGGAATACCCAGGATTTCATAGAACCCGTAGGCAACTCCGTCTTCCTGGTTGGACTTTGTAATATAATCCGCCGCCGCTTTGCAGGCCCTGGAGGCATTTTCCATAGCGAAAGAAATCCCCGCCGCTTCCAGCAGATCAATGTCGTTGTCTCCGTCCCCGAAGGCTGCTGTTTCCTGCCGGGGAATTCCCAGCAGCTGCTGCAGGAACCGGAGCCCTCCGGCTTTTCCCGCCTCCTCCGCTACCGTTTCCACCCGGTTTTTAACAGAGGAGGTAACATAGATGGGAAGACCGGCCGTGGACAAACGCGTCTGAAGGCTGGCCTTCTTCTCCTCGTCCGCCGTGATCAGGTCCAGCCCGTCCAGTTCCGTCCTGTGCGATCTGACAAAGTCCCGGATGTTTTCCACCGGCTGCCGGGTGCTCTGAATGTAAGGAACCGCATGGGGCATGGCGCCAAAGCTGACCGGATCCTCCAGATACTCCCGGGAGGCGTAAGAAATCCCGTTAAGAAAGGTCTCCATGCCCAGCCGCATGCCTTCTGTCATCTGCAGGATCTGATCTACCGCCTCCGCCCGGATCCGCACCCGGTGCAGACAGGCCCGGTCCTTCATGCGGTAGATAGCCGCGCCGTTGCTGGTAACCGCGTACTCAATGCCCGGTATGCCGGTTACCGCCGGGGGCAGGGCTCCCAGTGATCTGCCGCTGGCAATGATCACCGTAATGCCGGCAGCAATGGCGTCTTTAATGGCTGCTCTGTTTTTATCGCTGATCTGCTTATCGTCCCGCAAAGTGGTCCCGTCCAGATCCAGGGCGATGCAGGATACTTTTTTCTGTCTCATAACGCATATGATCCTTTCCGTATTTTACTCCAGAAACTGCCGGATCATTTCCATGTTTTCCGGACAGTATTCGACCTCTTTAGAATACAGTTTCACCGTAAAAATCCGGTCCGCCTCTGAAAACCCTCCTTTTTCCAGCCAAAGCCGGGTATCCATCAGCTGCAGGATCAGAAGGCTGGCTGCCGTAAACCTTACCGGCGGCAGAACGCAGCCGTCAAAGAGAGCTTCCATAAAATACCGGTACAGAAAATAAACTGTCAGGTGCTCGTACTCATACTCCCGGTTCCGGAATGCATCCAGAAAAACCCTTCTCTGCTCCAGAAGATGGGGCAGCTGCTCCCTGAGGTCTTCCATACGGCCCCTCCAGGTACCGTCCAGGGATTCCAGGGTTTCATACAGCTTCAGCAGTTCCAGAACCTTCTCCCGGGAGCCGTACCAGGCCTCCTCTTTTTCGGCCGTCTCCAGCCAATCCGAAGGATCTGTACCGGCCAGTTTCCGGATCTCTTCCGTATCCTCCTGTCTCACCGGGGGATCCAGCTGTTCCGCAAACTCCAGGGCCGCCGCCATTCTCTGATCCATGGGGCGGCTTCTGTTCTGGAGAATGGAAAACAGCCTTTCCCGGGCCTTCAGCAGAGGCTGCAGCAGAGGATCTTCCTCCTCCCCGGTCTCTCCCCGTGTTTCTCTTACAAATCTCAAAGGTTCCTTTCTCTGAAACAGCAGCCGGCAGACCTCCTCGCAGCACAGTCCCAGCCCCGCCTCCGTGTAATCCCCGAACCACTGATAAAATCTGGGGTGCTCCCGGCAGATATCGCAGAGCATGTCCTCCCCCAGCTGCAGATAGATCTCACAGAGATTTCTCTCGTTTAGAAAAGGGCATCTTCTCCCCGGGGCCAGGGTAAAGTAGGCTCCGTCCTCTTCCTGGGAAATCCGGGAACGGAGACTCCTGCCGAAATTTCCCGGCACCTCTCCGTATTTTTTCAGGGTTTCCTCGTCCACCTCGATCTCCCAGCCCGCGCAGCAGGTATCCCGGCAGCGGGAGGCGATGCAGACAAATGCATCGTAAAAATCCGGTTTTAAAAGTTCCATACAGTTCCTTTCCCGTTTCTGTTTTCCGAAAACAAGAGACTATCGGAGCACAGGATCCAAAGAGGGCGACAGGGAAACCTGGTACACCGCTCCGATTTCTCCCCGGAAGGGCAGATAAAAGATTCCCACCTCTTCCCCCTTCTGCAGGCCCCGGAAAAAATACAGTTCCAGCTTCTGTTCCGCAGGGCTCATCTCCTCATAGGAAAGGAGCAGCTCCCCCTGCAGGCCCTCCCCTTCCTGCCAATGCCATTCCTCCAGCCAGACAGGGATGGAATTCCCTTTCCACTCCACCTGCTGGAAATCCGCGGATAATTCCTTCCGGGCCCCGGGAACAGAAACCGCGCCGGAAGCCAGACAGTAAATGGGGAACACCGCCAGCAAAGCCGCCGCTGCCGTGATCACCGACCACTTCACCTGCCCGCCGGGGTGCCTGCGAAGCAGCCAGCCCGCAGCCTGGCCCAGAAACAGGGCCGCCATCTGATAAATATCCATCCGCCAGCGGACAGCAGGCTCCCTGACAAACGCAGCGATCAGTACCGCTGCCAGGAGAATTTCCAGAAGCAAAACAGCGATACGGCCCCGGCGGCTGGTCTTTCCCTCTTCCCGGGGGTCCGCCAGAAGATTCCCCGCCAGGGTAAGAACACCGAAAAAGAGCAGCACACGCCAGAATTCAAAGGCTTTCAGCACGCCCCCGTACCAAACCCGGTCCCCCAGGGCTTCCGCCAGACAGACCCCTCCCAGCAGAAGCATGGTCAGGTTAAATTGACAGCGCTGTGACATTTCCTCTCCCTCCCTTCTGCGATCCGGACAGCCCGGAGGATCAGTCGGTGATCCACTCCACCCGGATTTCTTTCTGCTTTTTGGTACACACGCAGAGAACGTAGTTCTCCTCCACATCCTCCTTCCAGAACCAGACGCCTTCCGCCGTCCAGGGCAGGCGGCTGCGGATGATATTTCCCGCCTCCGGGGCTGTGGAGAATTCCCCGAAGCCGCCGTCAATGCCCTGACCGGTATATTTCACGTAGCTTTCTTTGGCAGCCCAGATCTCAAAAAATCTTTGATAAGGGGTGCCCTCCCGTCCGTTTTCCACGTAATCGCTTTCCTCCGGCTCAAAATGCCGGCCGGCCAGCCGTCTCAGCCGCATCTCCGCCTCCTGCCTGGTCTCGCCCTGTTTCCGGGTCCGCTCCTGAATATCCACGCCGATCCGCTCCCCGCTGAGGGCGCAGACCCAGTAGGGGCCGCTGTGGCTGATGGAGAGGAACAGCTCCGGATGGTGCAGGAAAAAGGGTTTCCCCTTCTTTCCCCGCAGCAGCTCCCAGGTTACGGGAGAGGCTTCGATGCCAAAGGCTCTTTTGGCCGCCAGGGCCAGCCTCTCCTCCGGTTCTCTTTTGTCATTTATGTTAAAAATACATACAACTGTTTTCTGATCCATGGTTACTCCCCTTGAGGAAGGAAATCGAAAAGGCTCAGCTGCCTGGGCTGCGCTTTTTTCCGGCTTCCCTCCGCTTTTTCTTTTTTACTGTATTCTTCCGGCACTTCCTCCCAGAATTCGGAAGGCTCCCCTGCGGCTGTAAGGATCAGCTCCTCCCTGGCCCGGGTCATACCTACATAGAAAAGCCGCCGCTCTTCCTCTATATCTGCCGCTTCCTTCTCCGTCTCCAGGGGAAGCCCTCCTTTGCTGACCCCGCAGAGGATCACCGCCGGAAACTCCAGCCCTTTGGAGGCGTGGAGGGTCATAAGCCGTACCGCGTCCCCCCGGTAGGTTTTTCCGCCGCACCGCTGCAGATCTCCCTCCTCCCCGGAGGCCAGGTTTTCCAGCAGTTCCTCCATATGCCCGCAGAGCACTGCCGCCCCCCGGAGCTGAAGCATGGCTGTATTTTCTGCCAGACCCTGCTCCTCCATCCATTGATCCAGAATTTTTGCCGGCTTCCCTTTGGCCATCAGGGGCCGGAAATTTTCCTCCAGATGTTCCAGGACCGTCTCCGTCAGCGGGTTGTTTTCCCGGTCCAGCAGAAGCTCCGCCGCCAGGTGCCGGTCCGCTTCCGCGCCTTTTGCCAGATAGCGGAAAAAGGCGCAGGTTCCCCGGACTTTCGGATCCTCCAGAAAGCTTCCCCGGCCCGCGGCCACGTAGGGGATCCCCTCCTGGCGGAGCGTCTTCTCCAGCCGGTCCATCTGCCGGTGGGTCCGGCAGAGAACCGCGATCTCCCCGAAGCTCCGGAGTTTTCTCTTTTCCTGATCTGCCCGCTGCTCCTGGGCCTCCAGCATATCCACCCCGCCTACCAGGCGGTTGATCTCCTTGGCGGCAAACACCGCCTCCGCCGCCTTGCTGGCTGCCTGGACCATCCGCACCGGCTCTCCGCCGGCCCCAAAGGGTTTCAGATCCCGTTCTTCCCCGGGATTTCTCCGGATCACCGATACCGCTGCCTGCAGGATCTCCGGGGTAGACCGGTAGTTGATCCGCAGATGGATCCCCTCTGTTTCCGGATGGTTTTCCTTCAGTTTTTCAAAGCAGGCAGAGTCCGCCCCCCGGAAGCCGTAAATGGACTGATCCGGATCGCCGATGACAAACAGGGACTTTCCTCCCCGGTTCCAGGCCTCTGTAAGCCGGAACTGCGCCGGATTGCAGTCCTGAAATTCATCAATGAGCAGATAAGAAAAATGGCTTCTGTCACTGTCCTCTCTCTCAAAATATTCCGCGGCCCGCAGCAGCAGATCGTCGAAATCCAGCAGCCCCTTTTCCTCCAGCCGCTTCTGGTAGTGACCCCGGGCCTCCCGGGGGATTAAAGCGGAGTCCCTGCCGGACTTGATCCGGGAGATCTCTCCTGTCAGCTTTCCGGCGCTGCAGGGCAGATGAAAAAGGGATACCGTCTCCTTGGCCAGTTCCAGGCATTCCATCCCTTCCGCCAGCTGTACTTCCTCCCCGGCTTGTTTCAGGGCCTCCAGGGCCACGGAGTGGAAGGTGCCGATCTGCAGATCCCGCAGCCGCCGCTTTCCTCCCAGAGCTTTTTCCAGCCGTTCCCGAAGCTCCGCCGCCGCTTTCCGGGTAAAGGTCACTGCGGTGATCTCCCTGGGCTTTACCTGTTTTTCCTGCAGAAGGTACAGGATCCGGGACACCAGGGTTTTGGTCTTGCCGGTGCCGGGTCCGGCGGTTACCGCCGCGTACCGGCTTTCGGACCGGACCGCCCGAAGCTGTTCCGGATTCAGCATCTCCCCGGAGGGCGTTCCCTGGGCTGGAGTTTCCTGTCGCTGTTCTCCCGCGGGTTCCTGTTCCCCGCCGGGTTTTCCGGTCTTCTCCCGGCTGGTTCCGCCATTCTCCGGCGCAGCGAAGGAAAAGCACAGCTGGCCCTCTGTATTCTCCAGCTCTTCTTCTGTAAACAGCCGGATCTTTCCGTATTCTCCATCGTATCCCGGTTCCCGGATCACCTGCCCGGCCCGGAGACGGCGGATGCCTTCCGCCACCCTCTCCCCGGCTTCCTGCTGGATCGCCTCCAGAGGGAGTTCTCTTAAAATGGCAAATTCCGTGCCCAATCGTTCCAGCATCCGCTCATACAGCCCCTGGACTTTTTTGCCGGAGGCTGCATGGCCTGTGGAGGCTCCGATGACCTCCGGCAGAGGCGCCAGGCTCTCAAAAGGCCTGGCCCCCTCTTTTACATAGCCTTCCTGCCGGTCCGCCAGCTGCAGGATCCGATGGGAAACCCCCATGGTCAGCTTCTTTTTGCAGACCGGGCAGAGATTGCCTGCCGCTTCCGCCTCCCCGGGGCTTAAGACCAGATGGCATTTCCGGTGGCCGTCAAAATGGTATTTCCCCTCTTCGGGGAAAAATTCAATGGTCCCCTCCAGGCCCTGCCCCTTCTGAATGGCGTCGAAGAGCCCCTGATAGGAGCAGTCCACATCCAGCAGATTGGCCTCCCGGCCCAGCTTGGCCGGGGAATGGGCGTCCGAATTGGAAATGAGCTGCAGGCCGTCCAGGGCGGACAGCATCCAGTTCATGGGAGGATCCGAGGAAAGCCCCGTCTCCACCGCGTGGATGTAAGGGGTCAGTTCCTCAAAGCATTCCTCCAGGGTATCAAAGCCGGAAAAGGCTCCGAACAGGGAAAAATGAGGGGTCCAGATATGGGCCGGCACGAACATGGCCTCCGGACAGGTCTCCAGGGTCAGTTCCAGCAGATCATGGCAGGGCAGTCCCAGAATGGGCCGCCCGTCGGAGTGGATGTTGCCGATGGCCTCCAGCCGCCGGGACAGCTCCTCCGCCTCCTCCAGCCCCGGCAGCAGGATCAGGCTGTGGACCTTCCGGGTCTTTCCGTCCTTCTTGTAAATGGAACTGATCTCCCCGGAGACCACAAACCGGGGCTCCTGCTGTCCCGGAACCTCCCCGCCGGAGATCCGGTACTCTTTTTTCAGCCGGTACAGCCCCTGCTCCGCAGGCTCCAGCTTTTCTTTCAGTTCCTCCCGCCAGGCGGGATGGGTAAAATCTCCCGTTCCCAGGTAGCGGATGCCCTTCCTGGCCGCCTGATAGGCCAGCATCTCCGGATTTCCGTCTTTGCTGGTGGCCCGGGAGAAACGGGAATGTATGTGCAGATCCGCAATTTCCGCGTGTTTCATGAATTTCGTCTTCTTTCGTCTGCCGATGTATTATTCGTCTCCTATGACTCCTGTCCTTCCCCGGGCCACAGCCATGGCGATCTTCTCGCTGGTGGCCGGCAGAGAGTGGAACCAGCAGCCCGTGGCGTTGGCGATGGCGTGAACCAGAGCCGGCGCCGGGGTGTTGATGACGATCTCCCCGATGGATTTGGCCCCGAAGGGTCCTGTGGGTTCATAGCTGCTCTGGAATTCCACCTGCAGTTTTCCCATATCCAGCCGGGTAGGGATCTTATACTGCATAAAGGAATTATTTCGGAGTTTTCCTTCCGGGGAATACTGGATGTTCTCAAACAGGGTCATGCCCATGGCCTGCACCAGGCCTCCTTCCACCTGGATCCTGGCCAGGTTGGGATTGATGGGCGTTCCGCAGTCCACCACCGCCGCGTAGTTCAGGATCCTGACCTCCCCGGTCTCCTTGTCCAGCTCGATCTCCACGGCTCCCGCCATAAAGGGCGGGGGAGAAATGGGCGAGCTGTTGCTGACCGTGATCTCCAGGGCATGATTATTGCCGCACATGGAACGGGTGGCAATGTCCACCAGGGAGATCTCCCGGCTCTCGTCCCCCAGGGCGTAAACCCGGCGGCCGTCAAATTCCAGTTCCTCCGCCGGCAGTTCCAGAGCTCTGCTCCCCTCCTCCAGGATCAGCTCCCGCAGCTGCCGGCCGGCCTTCTCCACAGCCTTGCCGGTAATGTAAGTGGTACTGGAGGCGTAGGATCCGGAATCGTAGGGAGAAGTATCCGTATCCGCCGCCGACACGGAGATCTGGTCCAGCTCACAGTCCAGACACTCTGCGGCGATCTGGGCCAGAATGGTGTCGCAGCCGGTTCCCATATCCGCGGAACCAATAGACAGCATGTAGCCTCCATCATCATTTAATTTCAAAGTGGCCGAGCCTACGTCCACCCCGGAAATGCCAGAGCCCTGCATGCCCATGGCCAGACCCACGCTGCGGATCTTCCCGTTTCCCAAGTCTTTTGCCGGGTACTTTTCCTCCCAGCCGATGAGTTCCTTTACCCTGGCAAAACACCGGTCCAGGGCGCAGCTGTTGGTGGTCTGGGCAGAGTCGTAGGAAGTCATCACATCCCCTTCCCGGACCATGTTGATTTCCCGCAGCCGGGCCGGATCCATGTGAAGCTTCGCCGCCAGCTCGTTCACCGCCGTCTCCACAGCGAAGATCCCCTGGGTAGCCCCGTAGCCCCGGTAGGCGCCGGCGGACATGATGTTGGTGTACACCACGTCATAGGCAAACCGGTGGGCCTCCAGATTCCGGTACAGGGAAATGGATTTTGTCCCGGACAGTCCCACAGTGGTGGGACCATGCTCCCCGTAGGCGCCGGTATTGGAAAGGGTATGGACATCAATGGCCCGAATCCTTCCGTCGGCTCCCGCCCCGACGCGCACCTTTACCTCCATCTCATGGCGGGGGGAGGAGGCGGTCATGCTCTCCTCCCGGGTAAAAATCAGCCGGGAAGGCTTTTTGGTCATCCAGGTCACAAAAGCCGGAAACACCTCCGCCACCACCGTCTGTTTGGCGCCGAAGCCGCCGCCGATGCGGGCTTTGGTCACCCGGATCCGGGTCTTGGGGATCCCCAGGGCGTTGGAGAGGATCCTCCGCACGTGGAAGACGATCTGGGTGGAACTTACCACGTTCAGTCTCCCGTAGGTATCGATGCTGCAGTAGGTGCGGAAGGTTTCCATCATGGACTGCTGGGCCGCCAGGGTATGATAGGTCCCCTCCACGGTCACAGGACAGTCTGCCAGCACCTGCTCCACATCCCCTTTTTCCGAACCGCCGCTGGCGCAGAGATTTCGTTTGTTGTCGGCTCCCACCGGGCAGAGGGACTTCCAGTCCTCCTCCGGGTGGACCAGCAGTTCATTATCCTTGGCCTGCCGGAAATCCAGCAGGGCCGGCAGCACCTGGTAGGTCACTTTTATGAGCTTCAGGGCTTTTTCCGCCGCCGCTTCTGTCTCTGCGGCCACAATGGCCACCGGATCTCCCACATAGCGGACGTGCCGGTCCAGGATCAGCCGGTCATAGGGGCTGGGTTCCGGGTAGGTCTGTCCGGCCATGGTAAACCGCTGCCCGGGCACATCCTCCCAGGTGTAGACCGCCTCCACCCCGGGCACCCCCTTGGCTTTTTCCGTATGGATCTCCTCCACCAGGGCGTTGGCATGGGGGCTCCGCAGAAGCTTCACCACCAGCGTGCCTGCCGGGATCTGATCCTCCAGGAACACCGGCTTGCCCGTCACCAGGGCCATGGCGTCTTTTTTCCGCAAAGGCTGATTGACAACTCTCACTGCAGGCCTCCTTTCTTTCCGGAGCGCCCGTGCTTCTGCTCCAGAAAATTCCGCAGTCCCCGCAGCTGTCCTTCATAGCCGGAACAGCGGCAGAGATTTCCCGCCAGATATTCCAGGATCTCCTGATCCGAGGGATCCGGGTTCTCCCGGAACAGGGCGATGGCGTTGAGAATATATCCCGGATTGCAGAAACCGCACTGCTCCGCTCCCTGGTCCGCGATAAAAGCTCCCAGCTCCGCCGCTTCCTCCTGAAGTCCCTCCAGGGTCTCCACGGCGGCCCCGTCCGCCCGGGCCGCCAGCACCGAGCAGGACAGCACCGGTTTTCCGTTGAGGATCACTGTGCAGAGCCCGCAGTTGGAGGTTTCGCAGCCTCTCTTTACGCTGGCGCAGCCATGGCTCCGCACCAGATCCAGCAGCAGCATATCCGGCCGGATCTCCTCCTGTATGTTCTTCCCGTTCAGTTTCATCTGTATCTTCAAAGCTCCGCGCCTCCCTTCCCGGCAGATGCCAGCTTCTGCAGTTCCATCAGGCCTCTGCGGCCCAGCACCCGCGCCAGGTGGCTCCGGTATTCCCGGCTGCCCCGCATGTTGCTTCCCACGGGCACCTGCTCCGCGGCTGCGTTCATGTAGGCGGCTGCCTCCGCTTCCGTCAGGGTTCCCCCCAGGATCTTCTGCCGCAGGCTCTCCTCCATGGGCAGAGCCATGGCTGCCAGGGGCCTAGCTCCGAAGACCAGTTTTCCCCCTCTCTCCTCCAGGGACACAGCCCCGTTCAGCACCGGAAAATCCGTCCTGCTGTTCCGGTGGGCCTGATAGACCATGTGGAAGCCCGGCTGTTTCCGGATCCGGATCTCCTCCAGGATGTCCCGGTCCCTTTTCCGGGCCAGGAAATCCGCCAGAGAAATTTCTCCTGCCCGGTACAGCTTCACGTAGGTATTCATGGCCAGCAGCACCGTCAGCACATCGGAAAACCCGAACCGGCCAAAGACGCTGCCCCCCGCCGTGGCCAGGTTCCGGAACTGGACGCCCACGATGTCCCGGAGGGCCGCCCCCAGGGCTCCTTCCGTGTAGCGGCCCAGCCCCTGGTGGAGCTCCAGCTCCCGCAGGGTCACCATGGCGCCGACACGGAAATTTTCTCCATCCTCCCGGATCCTGTCCAGACCCAGGCCGGACAGATCGATGGCCATTCCTACATTTTTATGGCTCATTTTCAGCCAGAGCATGCCGCCTATGACGCAGCTGCTTTTTTTCTGATTCCACTCATACGCCTGGGCCAGGCTTTCCGGCCGCGCGTACTCTTTGATCTTCAGCATCTCGCAATCCTCTTTCTTCTATGTTCCGGGCCCGGAAAGAGCCTGGAGTTTCACGGTAAAAAGTATAGCGTAAATCCCCGGGAATGTACAGTGCTTCCCTTGGAAATATGCACATGAATCGGCTCGACTGGACGGTTTTCATTTGTCCAGAAATATTTCGGTGATTTTCTGTGTTATCCTCAATCGGCGTACATCCAGTACGCCTCTATCGTCTGCCTTGAAAATCACCGAAATTCCTGCGGTTGGAGTCTTCGAGTCGTGAAGGTGCTGATTTGAGCCCCTTCAACGACCGTATTGTCCCCTTGCACACTGACGCTAAAATTATCTTAAGTGAAATACCCGGGAAAGTCAATTTTCCCCGCCGGGAATCGGAAAAATCTTGATAGTTTTTTCAGTATATGTTACCATACCTAGCGGTATCGAACAAAATTTCCGGCCGGACTTATCAAAGCCCCCGGCCGTTTTTCGGAGGACAGCATGGTTACACTTGGTATTATGATTTTAGGCTTTCTGGCAGGGCGGGTCTTCCCGGCCAGGCACAAAGGAAAAAATGAAAAGGTACAGCTCTTTTTTACTCTGCTGCTGATCTTCACCATGGGGGTGAGCCTGGGGCAGCGGGAGGGCTTTTTTTCAGAGCTGCTGGATCTGGGACTTCGGAGCTTCGTGTTTTTCCTGATCCCCACCCTGCTTTCCGTGGCGGTGGTCTTCCCCCTGACCCGGCATTTTATGAAGGGATCCGGCGGACAGATGGAACCGGACATGGCGGGAGACACCCCGGAAGCCCCATCGAAGGGGGACCCCATGGTGTTTCTGGCTCTGGGATCCCTGATCCTGGGAATCCTCTTCGGATCCAGACCGGCCCTGGCAAAGATCCTTTCCCCTCTGACCCTTCACTCAGACTGGCTGCTGTATCTTTTGATGTTTTCCGTAGGCATCAGCGTAGGGCTGCACCGGGGGCTGCTGTCCCAGCTCCGGAGAAATCTGCTGAAAACCCTGATCATCCCTGTGGGCATCATTCTGGGCTCCCTGGCGGGAGGCATTGTCTGCGGCATGCTGCTGCACTTCCCTCTGAACCAGTCGGTGTCCATTGCCGGAGGCATGGGCTGGTACAGCCTGGCAGGCGTCACCATCGGCAATCTGGCGGGAGCCAGCCTGGGCAGCATCGCCTTCCTCAGCAACCTCATGCGGGAGATCGGGGCCTTCTTTATGATCCCCTTCCTTTCCCGGCACTGCAACGCCTACACCTGCATCGCCCCGGCGGCGGCCACCAGCGAGGACACTACCTTGCCTATGCTGATCCGCTACACCAACGAAGAGACCGTGGTATTTGCCGTTCTCAACGGCATCATCTGCTCCGCGGTGGTGCCGGTGATCATCTCGTTCTGCTATTGAGCATAAAATTTCCGGGCCTCCGCAGGAAATATCACCTGTGGCTGCCCGGAGTTTCTCTGCATGGGCCATCCTGCGCATTTCCCTATTCAGCCGCCAATGATATGCTTCTTGTGGCAATATTGGTTCTGAAGGCAAGATCATGTTCTACAAAGATCATGGTTGGAGAAAATTTCTTTATCAGATCTTCTATTTGTATCCGAGTATAAATATCAATATAATTAAGAGGTTCATCCCACACATAAAGATGCGCTTTCTCACAGAGACTTTTCGCCAGCAGCACCTTTTTCTTCTGTCCGGCTGAAAAATCCTCCATTTTCTTTTCAAACTGCGTACGTGAAAAATCCATTTTCCGCAAGACTGCCTTAAACAAGGTTTCTTCTATGTGGTTGGTTTCTGCGAACTCTGCTAAAGAACCCTTCAGCATGGATGTATCCTGGGGCACATAGGACAGTATGAGCCCTGAACCAACCGTAATCGTACCGCGGTGCCCTATGGGCTGCCCCATCAGCAGCTTTAGCAGGCTGCTTTTTCCGGAACCGTTTTTCCCGTCAAGAGCAATGCGTTCTCCCTGCCTTATTTCAAATGAAATCCTTTGACAGACTTCCTTGCCCCCGGAAATCGGCGCAGCCTCAGAAAAAGCCGCCAGGGTATCCGAAAAATAAGACAGCGGAACCATCTTCAGTTCTTCTATGGTCTCCAGATTTTTGAGGAGCCGTGACTTCTCCTTGACCGCCCGCTGCTGCCGCGCTTCCATCGCCTTTGAACGTTTCATCATCTTCGCTGACTTGTGGCCGATATACCCCCGATCCACCGGACCATTTCCTTTTTTTGACATTTCTATCCGCTCCGACCAGGCAGAAGTCCGCTGCGCAGCCTTTTTCATCGCATCAATGTCTTTTTTAAGTTTCTGGTTTTGAGCAAGTTCAGATTCTTGCTGTCGCTGGAAGTTAGTGAACCAGGTGGTAAAATTCCCGCTCCGCACATCTATATCCCTTCGATTGATGGATAGAATATGGTCCGTACAGCCATCTAAAAAGCAGCGGTCGTGGGATACTAAAATAAAACCTTTTTTCCGTTTCAGGTATGCCGCAATGGTTTGTCTGGCTTTCATATCTAAATGGTTTGTGGGCTCATCGATCAGTAAAAAATGTCCGTCATTCAAAAAAAGCGCCGCCAGCAGCACCTTCGTCTGCTCCCCATTGGAAAGGGTAAAAAACGGTCTCCCAAGCACCTCTTCACGGACTTCCAGATAGGATAGTTCTCTCAGCAGTTCCCAATCTTCCGCCGACGGACATATTTCAGAAAGTATCTCTTTCGTCGGCCGGTTTTTCTCACAGATCCCATAGGGAAAGTAATCAAATTGCACCGAAGCCTGTATCTTTCCCTGATATTCATACTTCCCAAGCAGAAGATTCAAAAAAGTTGTTTTTCCCCTGCCATTTCTTCCAACAAGCCCCAGTTTCCAGTCTGTATCAATCTGAAAATTAACATTTTCAAAAATAGGATCATAACTGGATGGATAGGAAAATGTCAGGTTCTCTACCCGAATCATTGACATATGGAAAACCTCCTTCCTGTTAAATAAAATAAGAGCTGCAAGAAAGCCATTTCCTGCAGCTCTTCCCAACCTATATAAACGCATATCTTCAAAAACGACATACTTCCAATAGGATGATTCGGAGAATAGACTTTTAACTTTCCTGCAAAGGGCGCAATACTGCCGTCAAACCGCAGTACAATGCATATTCCGTTTTATTTGCAGGAAAGGTTAATCATCTTTTCACCCCTTTTACTTTCTATTTTTTCTGAAGCCGAGTATATCACAAACATACGCCGAAGTCAAACAGCCGCCTCTTTGGGACTGCCGCATGTGAAAGAAATTCACTCGGATTTTCGGCCCCTTCTTTTTTCTACAGCCTCATCATCTCCGACATGATACAGGCGCCCGCCGCCCCGCAGGATTGGACTTCCCGGATCTGGGCCTGGGACCGGCGGATGCCCCCGATGGCGTACACCGGCACGGTTCCCGCCAGACGGCAGATCTCTCTTAAAAATTCCAGGCCTCTGGGAGGCAGTCCCGCCTTGCACTGACTTTCGTAAATGTGGCCGGCAAACAGCCAGGCAGCCCCCGCTTCCAGAGCCTGACGGGCCTGTTCCGGGGAATGCACGGAAGTGCCGATGCCGGCGAAGGCCGCCTTTTCCTCTTCCGAAAGGGACAGGAGTTTTTTCAGGGGAAGGTGGATCCGCTTCACTCCCAGCTCCCGGGCGGCGCCGGTAAAATTGTGAAGGATGCAGTCCACCTGGTATTCCCCGCAAATCTCCAGTACCTGCTCTGCCAGATCCCGGTAGGCGTCGGGCGTCAGATCCTTTTCCCTGAGAACCAGGGCTTTGGGGCGGCAGCCGCAGACCCGGCGGATCTGTTCCGGGAAAGGCCGGAGGCAGAGCTTCCGGTCTGTGACGGCCAGAATCTTCTCATACATAGACATAGTCATTCATCACCGGCTGCTGGCCCAGGTTTTCCAGATCCCGGTACACTTCCTCTACCGTGCGGCTGTCGGAGATCTCAAACTGCTCGTCTCCCTGATCTTCCATTTCCGCCGCATGGCTGCCCACTCCTGTGCTGACTCCCGCGGAAATCTTGGTGGCGGCGATGCAGGCCAGGTTGTCCCGGACCCGGGCGCACTCTCTGGTGGACACGGTGATCCCCGCAAAGGGCAGCAGCAGACGGTAGGCGGTGACTACCTGCAGCAGCTGGGCTTCATGGACGTCCATGGGGTTGATCTTGTCATTGTTGATAATGGGGCGGAGCCGCGGGCAGGAAAAGGCGATCTCCGCATGGGGATACTTCCGCTGCAGCAGCCAGGCGTGGATGCCGGTGGCATAGGCGTCTTTCCGGAAATCCGAAAGTCCCAGCAGAGCGCCGAAGCCTACCCCCCGCATACCGCCCTTCAGTGCCCGCTCCTGGGCGTTAATCCGGTAGGGGAAGATCCGCTTGTGGCCGGCCAGGTGCAGGGTCTCGTACTTGTCGGAATCGTAGGTTTCCTGGAACACAGTAACGTAATCGGCTCCGCATTCATGCAGGTAACGGTATTCATCGGAATTCATGGGGTAGACTTCCAGTCCGATGACTTTGAAATACTTTCTGGCAATCTGACAGGCTTTTCCGATATACTCCACGGTGGATTTTTTCCGGCTCTCTCCCGTCAGGATCAGGATTTCCTGCAGGCCGGTCTTTGCAATGGCCTGCATTTCCTCCTCGATCTCCGCCTCGTTGAGCTGGGCCCGGCGGATCTTGTTGTGGCAGTTGAACCCGCAGTAAATGCAGTAATTTTCGCAGTAGTTAGCAATGTACAGCGGTGTGAACAGATACACGGAATTGCCGAAATGGCGGCGGGTCTCCTCCTGGGCCTTCTGGGCCATCTCCTCCAGGAAGGGCAGAGCCGCCGGGGAAAGCAGGGCGGCAAATTCCTCCGGTCCCCGGTTTTCCTTTTCCAGAGCCCGGCGCACATCCTGCTCCGTGTACCGCTGGTAATCGTAGGCGTTCATCATGGAGACCACCTGGTCCATTACATCGGAATTCAGCGCCTCCATATCCGGCAGATATTTCATGTGATCGATGCGGTTCTCCTTCAGATGCTCCCGGACCTCATCACTGATAATGCTTTCATTTACAAAGGTATCCTTCATCTTCTGTCACTCCTTACTCTCTCAGAAATCCTGTCAGCGGGGAGGAGGCGCTGGCCCCTTTTTCCCTCACCCGGCCCATGCCGGAAAGATAAGCGGTGCGTCCCGCCTCAATGGCCTTCTTAAAGGCTTCCGCCATGGCGGGCACATCCCCGGCGGTGGCGATGGCGGTGTTGGCCATGACCGCGGCGGCCCCCATCTCCATGGCCTCGCAGGCCTGGGAGGGGCGTCCGATGCCGGCGTCTACGATAATGGGCAGGTCGATCTCGTCAATGAGGATCTGGATAAACTCTTTGGTGCAGATCCCCTTGTTGGAGCCGATGGGGGCTCCCAGGGGCATGATGCAGGCGGCGCCGGCGTTGGCCATATCTCTGGCCGCGTTGAGATCCGGGTACATGTAGGGCATGACCACAAAGCCCTCTTTAGCCAGGATCTCCGTAGCTTTGGCGGTTTCATAGTTATCCGGCAGCAGATATTTGCTGTCCCGGATCACCTCGATCTTTACAAAATCCGTGCCGCAGACCTCCCTGGCCAGCCGGGCGATGCGCACAGCCTCGTCGGCGTTCCGGGCTCCGGAGGTGTTGGGCAGCAGGGTCACTCCTTCCGGAATGTAGTCCAGGATATTGGCCATGCCTCCCTCATTGGCCCGGCGCAGGGCCAGGGTGATGATCTGGGCTCCGGCGTGCTCCACCGCCGCCCGGATGAGATCCAGGGAATACTTGCCGGATCCCAGGATAAAACGGGAGGTAAACTCGTGGTCTCCCAGTTTCCAGGTGTCTTTTATCTTCTCGCTCATAGTCTTTTCCTCTCTTTTCTTACTTTCTTATCAACCCTCCGAAGGGATCTTTTCCCTTCAGCAGGGTTCCTTCCCCAGGATCAGGCTCACCGCCGCGTTGGCCTGATGGGCCGCGCAGAGGGCTACCCGGGGAGCCATCAGCCCCATGCCCGGCAAGGATTCGCTTTCCCCGTCCCCGCAGAGATAAAAATTCCCGGCGATCTTCCGGGTGCGGATCCGGTTGCTGTCCCCGGATCCCGCCATGCCGGAAGCCGCGATCAGCTTTTTCTCCGGGAAATGCTCCAGGATTCCGTTCACCAGCAGGGCCTTCTGCTCCGCCCGGTCAAAGGCTTCGCAGATGATCTCGTCCTCCGCGAAAAGCCGCCGCAGATTTTCTTCGTCCACCTTGACGCAGTCCGCGGTGATCTGAAGGTAGGGATTCAGCTCCAGCAGCTCCTGCCGCAGGGCTTCCGTCTTGTACATGCCCAGGTGGCAGAGCCGGTACTGCTGCCGGTTCAGGTTGGAAAGGTCCACCCGGTCAAAATCAATGAGATGCAGGTGTCCCACTCCGATCCGTGCCAGAAAAAAGGCGATGTGGGAACCCAGGCCCCCCAGGCCCGCCACCGCCGCCCGGGCGGCGGAAAGCTTTTCCTGTACCGCTTCCGTGTGGCGGAGACAGAGGGCTTCCCGGATCTGCTCCTCTGTGATCTGTTCTTTCATGCTCAGCCTCCTCCCACAAAGCTTACCACCTCCAGCACATCCCCGTCCCGCAGGATGGTCTCCTCATACTTGCTCTTGGGGACGATCTCCCCGTTTAACTCCACAGCGATCCTCTGCCGCTGATACTGATTTTCTTCCAGAAACGCTCCCAGAACCTTTCCCTGGGAAAGTTCTCTCTCCTGTCCGTTTGCCCGGATCTTCAAAGCCGGCACCTCCTTTCCTGTTGCTGCAAGATTCTCTGACCGGTGAAAAAAAGGAGTCCACAAAGAAACTACACCCGCGGTGGTGTACCCCTTCATGAACTCCTGTTCACTCTCACAAATTCTTTATTCTTTTTATAACAGGGTCAGTATACCCTATCTCCTTCTTTCTGTCAAGAAGGGGGTTTTATTCATAGCAGCCGGACTGCCAGACGGTAGTCACCAGCCGTGCGATGGAGCGCTTCAGATCCCGGATATCCAGGGTTCCCTCCCGGAGTTCCCGGCGGATGTTCTCATGGTCCTCCCGGCAGCCGGGCATGACGCAGTCGTTGCCTGCCCGCATGCAGCCGCTGGCAGTGCAGTCATCTCCCTGCATGGTGGTGGTCCAGTCGGTCATGATCAGTCCCGCAAACCCCCATTCGTTTCTGGCGGCTTTGGTACAGAGATCGTAGCTGTTGGCTGCATGGATCCCGTTGACCCGGTTATAGCTGGTCATGAGCGCCATGGGCTGGGACTCTTTCACTGCGATCTCAAAGCCCTTCAGATAAATTTCCCGCAGAGTCCTCTCGGAAAGAATGCTGTCTGTGCCCATCCGGTTGTCCTCCTGATTGTTGCAGGCAAAATGCTTGATGGTGGTGCCACAGCCCTCCATCGACTGAACTCCGTCGGTAATGGCTGCCGCCATTTTCCCGGAAATCAGGGGATCCTCGGAAAAATATTCAAAGTTCCGGCCGCAGAGAGGATTCCGATGGATGTTCATGCCCGGAGCCAGCCACAGGTTTACGCCGAACTCCTGCATCTCCTCCGCCACAGCCTTTCCGCACTCCTCCAGCAGTTCCGTATCCCAGGTCTGCGCCAGCAGAGTGCCAACCGGGAAGGCTGTACAGAACTGGTAGTAAATCTCTCCCTCTTCCACAGGTGTTTCTCTGGCCAGAAAACCATCCTCCATACCGGAAGCGGGAGAGGCTGCAGCGATCTTTCCATCCACTGCCCGGTAGTTTTTCTGCAGCCGGAGTCCCGCAGGGCCGTCCGCCAGCACAAGGGCTGCCAGTCCCTCCTCTTCCGCGCAGCGACTGGTTTCCGCGGCGGAACCAGGTACATACATGCCGGCGGAACCCAGCTGGCTTCCCATATCCTCCCGGATCTCTCCTGCAGAGAGGCAGATCAGCTGTTCTTCTGTCAGTGTCTCCACGAACTGCCTAGCTTCCAGGGGAACATCCTTGTAACCCTCCTGATACAGGTAGCCTTCTGTGGCAAATTCGGATTTCCGAAAGTCCAGAGAAGGCATTCCGGAAATTTTCTCCAGCCATTGCCCCCGCCTGGCCTTCAGTTTCTCCGGCTCCGGATGGATTTCCTTCAATTCCTCCTGCAGAGGACAGATATGCTCTGTTTTTGCCAGAACCGCTGTCTCATCCAAAGTCAGAGACGCCGCCGGCAGAGCATTCTCCAGGCTGTTTCCCAGGAAAATGCCGTAGGTGCCGGCTTCCAGCACCCAGCCGGGCAGAGCCTCGTCATAGGATCCCAGCCCTTCCATAGAGAAAGAAAGCTCCACTACTCCGGAAGCTCCCGGCTCCAGCAGTTCTGTCTTTCCGAAGGCCGCCAGGCGCCTGTATTCTTTTTGCAGTTCCCCCTGGGGACAGGAAACATAGACCTGAACCGTTTCCCGGCCTGGATACCGATCCCCGGTATTCCTCACCTGCACCCGCAGATGCACTTCCGGCTTATCTTCCCAGTCCTTCTCCTTCCAGAGGCTCAGCATTTCCATAGAAAAGGATGTGTAAGACAGACCGAAACCGAAGGGATACCGCACCGACACCTGAAAGGTATCAAAATACCGGTAACCCACATAGATACCTTCTTCGTATCGTTCCTTCTCCACATTTCCATCATTATGGGAAAAGCCCGCTGAACTGGGATAGTCCTCATAATTCAGGGCCCAGGTATCCGTCAGTTTCCCTTCCGGCACGATTTTTCCGCTGAGCACATCCGCAAGGGCATTCCCTGCTTCCATGCCGGCCTGCTGCATGTACAGAATTGCCTGAATCCCACGACACTGATCCCCAATCGCCAGATCCATCATGCCCCCGGTATTCAGAACCAGGATCACATGGCTGTACAACTCACAAAGCTTCCGAAGATCCTTTTCCTCCTGATCTGTCAGAAGATAATCCCCCGGTTCCTTCCTTCGATCCATGCCTTCCCCGGCAATACGGCTCAGCACATAAATAGCTGTATCCGCCTCTGTCCGCTCCGGCATGCTTCCCTCCGGAAACCGGAAGGGCGTGGTGGAATAAGCATCAAAAAAACCAAACTCCTCCGGCACGGGACTTGCATCGATCTTTTCCCAGATCCGTTCTCTCCAGGCATTTCTGGCCTGCCGGTATTTTGCCTGGTAATCCTGCATCCACGTCTCCGTGGTGACGGGAAATCCTGCACGGATCAGTCCCTGATAAACGGATACGGTTTCCCTGGCATTTACATCTCCGGAACCGGTGCCGCCCTTGATGGTAACCGCTGCCCCTGCCCCGTAAAGAGCTACCGGCGTGCCCTGCTTTAAAGGAAGCAGACTGCCCTCATTCTTCAGCAGTACCATGCCCGCCGCCGCCGCTCTTCTGGCCAGGGTTCTGTGTCTCTTTTCATATTCCCGCTCCCCGGAATCCCGTACTCCGGGAAGGTCTCTCCTCTTTATCTCCATGTTCTGAATCCTCTCTGACAAACTCGTCTTTCTTTTCGCACTTCTGCCGCCAATCCCTTCTTTTCTATAGATTTTCCTGCCTGTCTGTGGTATATTTCATCTATTAAAAAATGAAAGGTGGGGATTTTTATGGCCACATTTGCATCCGATACTTCCGGAAGAAGTATCAAAAACTGGATAAAAGCCCTGGCCATTCTCCTGGCAGGGCTGATTGTCGCGCACCTGGGGGTTACTCTGTTTCTGCAGGCGAACCTGGGTACGGATACTTTTACAGTGTTTATTCAGGGGCTTTCCCGGATCGCCGGGCTGACCGTAGGTACAGTCCATGTAATCGTACTGTGCATTCTGATGGCGGTCATGCTCCTGACCACCAAGGGCTATGTCAAACCCGGCACTGTGGTCTGCGCCTTCTGCGGAGGACCGATTATTGATTTCTTCACCTGGCTCCTCCGGGATCTGGTAAACGGCCAGTCTCTCCTGGGGATCCGGATCTTCAGCATGCTCGCCGGCTGCGTAATCCTGTCGCTGGGCATGTCCATTGTAATCAACAGCCGGGCCGGCACCGGTCCCAATGACCTGGTAGCCATCATTCTTTCCGATAAACTGCCCAGAATCCAGTTCCGGTGGGTGCGGGTGGGCTGCGACCTTTTCTTCGTAGCCGCAGGCTTCCTTCTGGGCGGCACCGTAGGCGCCGGCACCATTGCAGCCGTATTCCTTACCGGCCCTCTGGTTCAGTTCTGGCTTCCCCGGACCGACCGGCCGATCCGCAGAATCCTGCAGGAATATTAATCCAGGATTTCCAGGGCGATCCTGTAAAACACCGGGTCTTCCAGGGCTTCCTCCCATCTTGGATATTGGGAAAGCATCTCCAGCTGGGTCTCTCCCGCAATCCCGGTACGGTCCGTTCCGTACTGATTGCAGAGCACATAGGTTTCCTTTCCGGAGATCAGCGGAAGGCTTTTTCGAAGCTTCCACATTTTTTTAGCCGCCGCCTGGTTGGCCTGGGTTATAAAAACTCCCACATCGGCCTCTTCCATTAGGCGGCAGTTTTTTTCGTTAAATTCACTGCCCAGATCCAGGATCAGATAAGAAAAATCCTGCTTCTCTTTTAACAGGGACAGAAGATTCTCCAATTCCCGAAGTCCGATTCCCAGGCTGTATAAAGGCTTGGAAAAAGGCCGCAGACAGGTAAGTTCCTTTCGCTGGATATTCTGCAGAATATTCCAGTATGTATCCTCATCCGGCTCCTTCAGTTTTTCTGCCAGGATTTCCTCCGCGTACTCTTCCGGATTCAGATACACGGAAAAACTCTGCAGCCCATCACAGCCGATAAGCAGCGCCGGCGCATCCAGCCGCTGCAGCTTCCGGGCAAGCGCCACTGCCGTCAGGCTTTTTCCGCAGCCCCCCGCCGCAGAATAGACTGCGATCACCCGGGTCTTCCCCCGCCCCGGGGCAGCTTCCTCCTGCTGCTCCCGCCGCTTGGCTTCCAGCAGCTTCTCAATCGCGCCAAAAAACTCTTCTTCCGGAACGTATTTCACCAGCTGCTGCACGTATTCCGGCAGTTCTGTGGAAATCTCAATACCAGGCACCAGCACCAGAATCTGTCCGATATCGTGTTCCTCCAGATAGGGGCCGTAAAAATGCTCATCCACTACCAGTACATCAATATTCCGGGGGGTGCGGAAAAACACTTCTCCGTAAGAAGGATCAGTGATCATCTGGATCTGCACCCGGTCGGAAAATCTTCGGATCAATTCCTCCTCCAGAGATTTCAGATAGTCATAATCGCTGTCATAAATCACCAGCTTCATTCGTTCTCCCATACTCATCCCCCGCTATTCTACGTTAAATGTACAGTCTGCAAATTTCAGGATACTTCCCTTTCCAATAGGTATCTGAGCCATGGGGGCGATCCTGGTATCATTCAGGAAGGTTCCTCCGGTGCTGCCAAGATCCATCACATAGAAACAGATCCCATTCCAGCCCAGCACCGCGTGAAGAGGGCTGACGCCGGTGATTCCCGGAATCCAGCCATCCACCTGCTCCACATCCGTACCAATGGTGAATTCTTCATGACCCACCTGAAAATCCAGAGGTTCCGTAGTGTTCACACTTTTAAGATGCAGCGCTTCATCCTCCTTGGGCACCCTTCGCACCAGAGCGTCTTTGAGGCTCTCCCAGTTTCCAAACTCCCGCTCTTTCTGAAACTCGATCTGGCGGCAGACCTCCTCTCCTCCCTCCGCATGCTCCAGAAGTTCCTCCAGCAAGGCATACACCCGCTTCAGATAAATCTGGCTGGTAAGAGATACCTCCGGAACCACCGCCGGCAGACAGAGTCCGAAAACCTGATCCTGGCTGTCCAGATAAATACTATCCGCATCCCAGACAAAATTTTCCAGGGAAATCTCCAGTCTTTCCTTCAGATTCTGTATTCTGTCCAGAAGCCTCTGTCCTACATAGCAGATTTCATCCAGAGACATGCCCGGAAGCTTTTCTCCCAGACATTGATATTCCTCGGTAAAATAAACCAGCTTGATCTTCTCGTTAAAGCGGATCCAATGGCAGGGCAGCAGCCCCCAGGCCTCTCCCTTTTTCAAAAATTCCAGAGCATTCCGGTCCAGCAGTTCTTCTGAATTTAATAGAAATTCTCTCATGGGGATAACCTCCCGATCTGTAAATAATCTGTTTGTATACTGATGCTATTGTACTCCATAGAGGAAAAAATAACAAGAAAAAGAGTCCCGGGCGATACTCTTATGCCATAATGCTCTGCGGACATAAAAAGGGAACGCAATGACAGTTTTCCTCTGCTGTTGTTTTCTGATATTCTGCCTGAATCGGCATAGATACTGCTTTGCTTTAAGATCCGGGGCCGCCGTCCGCGGCCGCCGGTCAGATAGGCTTTTACAATAGCATCCGTGTACAAGGGGCAACACGCTCCCCTTGTACACGGATGCTAGACTCTTAAGATAGGTTTCGGATTTCCGTTTTAACGGATTTTTTCTTCAAACTCCTGTACGGATCCCGCAGCAGCAGCCAGCAGCAGCCAGCCAGTCAGAATTTCCACATTCTTCTGACTGCGTATCTGCTCCTCAAGTCCTTCCGGCAGGTTGCCTTTTATCCGCAAAAGATCAAGGATGCTTTCTGCTTTTCCTTCTGCTTTTCCTTCTTCCCTTCCGCTTTTTCTTTCATCCCTGAGCATTTCTTCGAATACCATATAACGTTCCTCCATTTCCCGGCTTCCTTTGATCTGTTTTACAGTATCTTGGAGCTGCTTTATAAAAGCATCCTGAAAATCCTTTTCACTTTCCAGCAGATCCGCATGTATATATCTCAGAAAGCGCACCAGGCCTTCCGAAACCAGTTCCGGTTTCTTTCCCACCGCGTTCAGAAAGATGTAATGGCAGCCTTCCTGCAACTTCTGACGGTTGTCCTCCAGGCAGAGATTCTGAAAAGTATACCGGTAATAATTCCCTCCAAAGGGATCAAAGTCGCAGATAAAAATCACATAGGAATCCGGCAGTTCAGAATAGTCCTTCCCTTTTAGCAGCAATTCCATATCCATCTGGCTGCGGTAAAATCTGGCTCTGCGTCCTAACGCAGGTCTGCGTGCCACCTGCATTTCTACATTGTAGCAGGTATGGTGCTCATCTTTCGCATAGACGTCCAGCCGTACGCCCTTGTATTCCGGATGATAAATCAAGCTCTTCTCACTGCTGATTTCCACCCTTTCAATAGAAAGATCCGTAATCAGTTCCAAAAGTGTTCTACAGTTCTCTTCATTTCGCATGACAGCTCCGAACAGGAAACTGTCCTTCAATGTCAGTTCTTTTAATTTTTTCCCCATATTCCTCCGTTTCCGCAGAGGAATCCTGTCAGTGTGATTATAACACAATCAGGCAGGTCTGAACAGGCGTATTCCAGCAGTTGGCGCACGTTCCGCTTTTCTTTCCGCCGGCGGATTCAAAAAATCCCACAGTCGGAGCGGAACATCCGCAGTTTCCGACTGTGGGATTTAAGAAGCAAAGGGTTTACAGGATCAGGCTTCCCACCTGGAACACCAGGCAGCTCACCGCCCAGGCCAGCAGCAGCTGGAAAGCCATACAGCCCAGGGTAAATTTCCATCCTCCGGATTCTCTCTTGATGGTGGCAATGGTGGCGATACAGGGAATGTACAGCAGACAGAAGATCATCATGCTGTAGGCATTCAGCGGACCGAAGCCCATTTCTCCCAGAACCCCGGACAGGGCCGCCATGCCGGCGGGGGCGCTGACATTGGCAATGCCGAACAGTACGGAAAAGCTGGAAACCACCACTTCCTTGGCGGAGATTCCCGCGATCAGGGCCACCACGATCTGCCAGTAGCCCAGACCCAGAGGCGCGAAGACGGGGGCGATCACCCGGCCCACCATAGAGCCGAAGCTCTGGGAGATTTCGGCGGTGTAGCCCTGAAGTCCGAAGTTCAGGATAAACCACATAACGATCGAAGCGATAAAGATCGTGGTTCCCGCTTTGGTCAGGTAATCTTTCACCTTCTCCCACACGTAAATCCCCACGGTACGGGCGCTGGGAATCTTATATTCCGGCAGTTCTATGAGCAGATTAAATTCTGTCTTTTTCCTGTCCAGCAGATGGAGGATAAAGGCTACCAGGATTGCCAGCAGCAGCCCCAGCACATACATGGAATACGCCGCTACCATGGCGTACTTTCCGAAAAACATCTGAGAAAGCAGCAGGTAGATGGGCAGCCGGGCAGAACAGGACATCAGAGGAGTCACCAGCATAGTCTTCAGACGGTCCCGGCGGTTTTCCAGGGCGCGGGAGGCCATAATGGCCGGCACAGAACAGCCGAAGCCCAGCACCATGGGGATGAAGGCTCTTCCGGAGAGACCCACCTTTCCCATAATGCTGTCCATGACGTAGGCCGCCCGGGACATGTAACCGCTGTCCTCCAGGAAAGCCAGGGCCAGGAACAGGATGAAGATGTTGGGCAGGAAGGTAAGGATCCCGCCTACGCCGGAGATAATGCCGTCCACCACCAGGGAGATCACCGGCGCCGCGATGCCCAGGGTTTCCATGCCGCCCCGGACGCTCTCCGAAAACCAGGAAATAAACACCGAAAGGTAATCCTTCAGCCAGTCGCCGATGGTAAAGGTCAGAAAGAACACCGCCGCCATGATCACCAGGAAAATGGGGAATCCCAGCCAGCGGTTGGTGAGGATCTGGTCTACCCGGTCCGTAGCTTCCTCCTTTTCCGCCTTGTTGAACAGAACTTCCCGTACGATCTCATCAATAAAATTGTATTTCTGACGGATGATCTCCTGCTCATAATCGCAGGTCAGTCCTTCCGGCAGATCCACCGGGTATTTCTCTGTAATGGCCTGATCCCCTTCCAGGATCTTCAGGGCGTGCCAGCGGTGGTTGAACATATCCGGATATTTTTTCTTCAGAGCCTCTTTGATAATATCGATCTTATCCTCGATATCATCGCTGTAGACCATGGCGAATTCCCGGTGATGGTCGTGGGCATGGGTGCTGGTTTTTTCCAGCTCCTCGTGGTGATGGACAATGGGGGTAGCTTCCTTCCGGTCATGGTGATGGACCACCGCGTGCATGAGGATATCCAGCCCCTTCTTCTTCCGGGCGCTGACCGGGATCACCGGAATGCCCAGCATTTCCGGCAGCCGGTGCATATCGATCTCCATGCCCCTCTTTTCCACAATATCCATCATGTTCAGGGCCAGCACCACCGGTTTGCCCAGTTCAATGAGCTGCAGAGTCAGGTACAGGTTCCGCTCCAGGGCCGAGGCGTCCGCCACATCCACGATCACATCCACCTCGTCGCTGAGAATGTATTCCCGGGCCACCCGCTCTTCCATGGTGTAGGAGGTCAGGCTGTAGGTTCCCGGCAGATCCACCAGCTTCAGGTCATGATCCTGAAAATGGAAACTGCCCTCCACTTTCTCTACAGTCACCCCGGGCCAGTTGGCCACCTTCAGGTTGGCTCCCGTGTAAGCGTTGAACAGGGTGGTTTTTCCGCAGTTAGGGTTTCCGGTAAAGGCTACATGTACCGTCTCACGCATGGTTTTCCGCCTCCTTTACCTGGATATTTTTCAGGATCTCCTGTCCCAGGGCGAACCTTGTCCCCCGGAGTTTGATCACCATAGCCCCCCGGCGCTTCTTATTCATCACAGTGACGGAGGTCTTTCTCGTCATGCCCAGGGCCTCCATGCGCCGCTCTGTTTCCAGAGGCATGTGCATGTCTTCCACAATATATGTCTTGCCAATTTCTCCTTCGTATAGCTGCATCGTATTTCTCCCTCGTCTTTGTTAGGGCTTGCTAACATTTCCGAAAGAATTGTATCACAGCCGGAGGGAAAAAACAATGCAAAAGTGCGATACCTGGTTCTAAACCAAGTATCGCACTTTTTTGTGTCTATGCAATTCTTTCCGATCTTTTGAGATCCGCGGATTATTTGCCGCAGCCGGCGCATCCGCCGTTGCAGGGATGGGACTCCTCCCACAGTCTCTCTGCGGTAGGTCTCCAGTTCTCCGCGTAGCTTACGCACTTGTCGCAGAGATGATCTACGGTTTCCGGCGCCTCGTAATCGGTGTTGACTGCTCCGGTCTCTTTTACCAGCTCCCGGAGACGAGTGGGATTCTCCAGCATGGGGCAGGGACGCAGATGGTTGTTGTTAAAGGGCTGGTTGTCATGGTAAGCCTGGAAGATGGGGCTCTTCAGGGCCTCCAGCAGGGTGCAGTCATGGATGTTGGCGTTGGAGTAGTGAATGAATACACAGGGCTCCACAGCGCCTTTGGCGTTGATGTGCAGATAACGGCGTCCGCCTGCGATACATCCGCCTACAAACTCGCCGTCGTTCTGGAAGTCCATAGCGAAAATAGGCTTTTTGCCTCTCATCTCACGGATTCTGTGGTACATTTCCTCTCTCTGCTCCGGCTTCAGCAGCAGCTCTACGGAAGCATCGTTACCAACAGGCATATAGTGGAAGAACCATACAAACAGGGCTCCTTTGTCGATGATCTTGTCATAGAAAGCTTCGCTGGATACATCCTGGAAGTTGCGGCTGGTGTAGCATACGGAAATACCAAAGGCCAGGTTATGGGATTTCAGCAGATCCATGGCATGCATAACTTTCTCATACACGCCCTGGCCCCGGCGGCTGTCGTTGGCTTCCTCAAAGCCCTCCAGGCTGATAGCGGGAACGAAGTTCTTCACCCGCAGCATTTCCTGGCAGAATTCCTCGTCAATAAGGGTTCCGTTGGTGAAGGACAGGAACTCGCAGTCCGGATGCATTTCGCAGATCTTGATCAGATCTTTTTTCCGCACCAGAGGCTCTCCGCCGGTGTAAATGTACATATAGGTTCCCATCTCTTTACCCTGACGGATAATGGAATCGATGGTCTCCAGGGACAGATTCAGTTTATGGCCGTACTCCGCCGCCCAGCATCCGGTACATTTCAGATTACATGCAGAGGTAGGATCCAGCAGAATCGCCCAGGGCACATTACAGTTGTTCTTCTCCGCAACTTCTTCCTGCAGGGCGCTGCCCTTCAGGCTGGCGTTGGTAATAAAGTTGGTAAAGAATGCTTTCCGCACGCCGGGATCCAGGGCATAGATTTTCTGGATCAGCTGGAACCAGTTGCCTTTCTCGTTGATGGCGTCCCGGATGGCGTCTCTCTGGCCCTTGTACCAGTCTGCCGGCACCAGTTTATCGATCATGTCCATCAGCTTGGGGGCATTGTTCTCCGGATCTTTCTCCAGATAGCCCAGCGCGGTGTTGATTGCTGCGGAAATCGCGGCTGTCTTGATTTTTGCTCCTACCTTCATCTTACTTTCACTCCATTTCTAATTTTATGTAGAAGTATCTATATAGGTTTTGGCGCCGCCGAAACGGCGGACAAACTCTCGCTGTAACGAGTAACATTATACGGACTTAAAAAGAAATTGTCGAGGGCGAAAAAACTTTTTTTATGGGACAAATAAACAAAGGTGTTCTAATTTTGGACACTTTCGTCAAAGTGTCCCTTCTGTTTTTCTAGCATCCATGTACGAGGGGACAATACGGTCCCTTGTACACGGATGCTATTCTTTTCCCTTTCCAATTACCAGATGAGACAGCCATCGGCGGCTGCGGAATCTCCAGGCAAAGACCAGTCCGCGGACTGTCCAGTCTGTAAACTGGCCGATCCATACTCCCATAGGGCCGAATCCTAATTTCCGGCAGAGAAGGGTACAGAGCAAAACCCGGCATACCCACATACTGATGCAGGAAAGGATCATGGAGAATTTTACATCTCCGGCTGCCCGCATGCCATAAGCGGGCACAAAAGACAGTACCCAGACCAGAGGTTTCACAAGGGTAATGGCCGCCACCATCTGGAAGCACAGGCGGGCACTCTCCGGCTCCATGGCCCCCAGAAGGGTAATGGGTTTTGTTAGACCCAGGATCAGCAGACAGCTGCCGACAATCAGAACTTCGGCCAGAATGGAAAGTTTCTTGATATAATAAACCGCCTCATCCTTTCTGCCGGCTCCCAGGCACTGGCCCACCACAGTCATCAGCCCAATGCCCACCCCGATGCCGGCAATGCCGTTGAGATTTTCCAGAATATTGGTCATGGCCTGGGCGGCAATGGCTGCCGTTCCCAGGGTAGAAACCGTGGACTGCACTGCCAGCTTACCCAGCTGGAACATACTGTTTTCAATGCCTGAGGGAATTCCCAGAGCCAGAATGCGCCTCATGACCGGAAAGTCCGGACGGATTTTTCCGTACTCTCTCACGTGGACCGGATACTCTTTTTTCCTCAGACAGGCCAGCACGACCACGGCGCAGAAGATCCGGGAAGCCAGGGTAGGAATGGCAGCGCCTGCCACGCCCATGCCAAAGCCCCAGATCAGCACTCCATTGCCCCCGATGTTCAGAAAATTCGAGATCACCGATACCACCATAGGCAGCCGGGTATTATCCTGGGAACGGAAGATGGAGGCCCCTGCGTCATAAAGAGCGATAAAAGGGAAAGATAAAGCAGTATAAAAGAAGTAAATTTCCGAATTCCGCATAACCTCTGCTTCCACATCCCCGAAGATCCAGTGCAGCAGCGGCGACCGGAAAGCCAGACACAGCGCCGTAAGGATCCCCGAGAGAAACGCCACGGTCAGCAGCAGCTGTCTTGCAGAGTGATTGGCTCCCCGGAGATTTTTACTGCCCACGTAATGCGCGCAGATAATGGCTCCTCCTGCTGTCAGTGCTGAAAAAGCCTGAATGACCAGGATGTTGATGGCGTCTACCAGCGAAACCGCGGAAATCGCCGCCGGTCCTACATTGCTGACCATCATGGTATCCGCCGTGCCCATAAGGGAATTCAGCAGCTGTTCCACGATTACCGGGATCAGCAGCCTCCGCAGTTCCATTTTTGAAAACAGGTGTCCGGTTCCGGAAACCTGCAGGTCTTTTCCTTTCAAATCCGCACCTTCTTTCTTCTTTGGGCCGGGATGTCCGGACCGGTACACATTTTACTCTTGTTTTTCTGCTTTCTCAAGGGATTTTTTGTTCACACATCTGGATAGCGTCAGTGTACAAGGGGACAATACGGTCGTTGCCCCTTGTACACCGACGCTATTTTTTGTCAAGGACTAAAAGTTTATGAAATTTTCCCTGCTGGGGAATAGCTCCGGTACGGACCGTCAATTCTGATGATAGAACATGTAATCTTTCATCAGCAGGAGGATCCTGATTATGTCATTTAATAAAGTGGAACTGTGCGGCATCAATACTTCCAAGCTTCCTGTTCTGACACCGGAACAGAAGACTTCCCTTCTTGAAAAAATCCGTCAGGGAGACCCCGGGGCCCGGGAAGCTTATATCAAGGGAAATCTGCGGCTGGTCCTGAGCGTGATCAAACGTTTCTCCGCCAGCAGCGAAAACGCTGATGATCTTTTTCAGATCGGCTGCATCGGGCTTATGAAAGCCGTAGACAATTTTGACCTGACCCTGGGGGTCCAGTTCAGCACCTACGCAGTGCCTATGATCATCGGGGAGATCCGCCGCTATCTCCGGGACAATAATTCCATCCGGGTTTCCCGCTCCCTGCGGGATACGGCCTACAAAGCTATCTACGCCAGAGAAAACTATGTGAAAGATCATCTGCGGGAGCCTACTATTCTGGAAATCGCTGAGGAAACCGGGATCAGCAAGGAGGAAATTGTCTACGCCCTGGACGCCATTCAAAGTCCCATGAGTCTCTATGAGCCCGTATATACGGAGGGCGGCGACACCCTGTATGTCATGGATCAGATCAGCGACAAGAAAAACCGGGAGGAAAACTGGATCCAGGATCTGGCTCTGCAGGAAGCCATCTCCCGGCTGAATCCCCGGGAGAAACGCATTATCCGCCTGCGCTTTTTTGAAGGCCGCACCCAGATGGAAGTGGCCGGTGAGATCGGAATTTCCCAGGCCCAGGTCAGCCGCCTGGAAAAAAACGCTCTGCGGGCCATGAGAGCCTATCTGTCCTGAGGCCCGGGCGCCGTAAAAGGCCACAGATCCCGGAACCGGAAGGAATCGTCTTCCTTCTGGTTCCGGGATCTGCGAAAATTCACGCAGGGCCCGCCAGGGGGCCTGCAGCCTTATTCATAGCGGACAATTTCTTTTTTCAGCCGCTTCATAATGCGTTTTTCCAGCCTGGAAATGTAGGACTGGGAAATTCCCAGCAGATCCGCCACCTCCTTCTGGGTTTTTTCTCTGCCTTCCGGCATATTAATGCCAAACCGCAGCTTTACAATGATCTGCTCTCTCTCTGACAATTTACGTATGGCCTTGCCCAGCAGATTTTTTTCCACTTCATCCTCCAGGCCCCGGTAGATTACATCCTCATCCGTGCCCAGGATGTCTGACAACAGCAGTTCGTTGCCGTCCCAGTCTACATTCAGAGGTTCATCGATGGAGACTTCCAGCCGGGTCTTGCTGTTCCGCCTGAGATACATAAGGATCTCGTTCTCAATGCAGCGGGAGGCGTAAGTAGCCAGCTTGATCTTTTTTTCCGGATTGAAAGTATTGATGGCCTTAATCAGCCCGATGGTGCCGATGGAGATCAGATCCTCCACCCCCACGCCGGTATTGTCAAATTTCTGGGCGATGTAGACCACCAGCCTCAGATTATGTTCAATGAGACAGGCCCGGGCCTCCTGATTCTCCGGCTTCTGCAGAGCGGCAATGGCTTCCGCCTCCGCCTCCGGACTTAAGGGGGAGGGCAGGACGTCTGTCCCTCCAATGTAGTACAGCTCTCCGGACTTTCCCAGGAAAGCCGGAGAAAACCTTGGTAACATACGCAGCCGAAAGTGGTCCGGCAGTGCGGCGTGCATGATCATGATGCATTCCTCCTAACTGTTTATCAGATCTGGATTCAAAATCATCTGATAGCTCCGGGGAGAAGAACCATGCTCTCTGTCAATGGCGACCACCGGATGGGGGATCACCCTGCTGGTATTCCCGTTTTCCAGATAGAGGGCGTCCAGGATCAGAGCGGGAAGCAGCCCTTCTGTGCAGCCTACGCTTCGGAAGGAAACGTAATGTGGGTGCAGATAAGCTAATACTTCCGGCCTTTCCGGCTCTCTCAGGCTGCAGAAGGCCTCCAGCTCCTCCCGTACCTCTCCGGGAAATAAGTCTTTTATCAGAGAATCGCTTATTACGGAAACAGGCCTGCGGTAAGTGGCATCCCACAGCCCGTTCCCTGTATCGTACAGTCCTTTCACCTCTTTGCGGAAATCTCCGCTGTACAGAACCACTTTCCAGTATTTTCCCAGCCGGCTCCTGAGGGCTTCATAAGACCAGAGAAGCAGAGTCACGGCTCCATAGGCAGCCGCTCCCCAGAGCATGGAAAAACGTGCTCCTTCCGTCCCCGCAAAACGAAGCAGCAGACGGTACAGGGCGCAGAAAAGGAAAGCTGTCAGATACAGGCAGACAAATCCCTGCAGAAATCTTTTCTTATCTTTGATTTTGCAGCCAAACCTTACCATAAGTGCAGTGACAGCCACAGAAACCAGTACCGTATTCAAAAGGAGATATCTTCTTATGAGAACAATTGCGAGACAGGTCATCGCTGAACCCAGGCCTGCGGCCGCCAGGCATCGGAGACGTGTGGCAGAACATCTCATCAGCCGGACCGCCGTCCGGAGAAGGAAATAATCCATCACCAGATTTTCCACAAAGAATACATCGATGTACAGCTCATAGCTCATAAAATACCCCCTGTATCCTGTGAACACTTACTGGAATAAGCAAGTTTCATTATAGGTTACAGGGGGCATTTATTTTGTCAAAACCCGGCTGTCGAAAAAAAGAGAGTTTCGACAGGGAGGGACAGCTTCCCTCTGTCCGCAAAATTTTTATCCGGATCCTGAAAGGATTCCCCCCCCTCTCTCGTATTTTATATAGAAACATATAAAGACGAATCACAAAAAGGAGGAACGATCATTATGAAAAAACTTCTTACAGGCATCCTGACTGCAGGACTGGCACTCTCTCTGGGAATTCTGGGGGTATCGGCGGCTTCCGGAGCCAATTACAGGGATGACACCAACGATGGAATATGCGATTATAAAGAAAACAGCACCATCGTCTGCGTCAATGACAAGGACCAGGATGGGATCTGTGATTACAGGGAGCCTGTATCTGCCTCCTGTATTAACGACAGGGACGGCGATGGAGTCTGCGATTACAGAGAAGACGGAGAAAGACCTCTGGACGGCAGCGGTTCCCATCATAGAGGGCAGAACAGCGGCCAGGCCGGCGGAGAGCAGGAAAATACCGGCCGGGGCGGCGGCATGCAGCACCGGCGGGGCAGATAAGTTCACAGGAAAGGCAAGGAAAAAGCCATGCGGGGAGAGCAGGAAGTTAACAGAGCTATTGAAGCTTACGGAAACCTGATCCGGCGGATCTGCCTGATTCATCTGAAGAATCCGGCGGATACGGAGGATATTTTCCAGACGGTCTTTCTGAAGTATCTGCTCTCCTCCACCCCGTTTCAGAGCCAGGAGCATGAAAAAGCCTGGTTCATCCGGGTGACGGTCAATGCCTGCCGGGATCTGCTGAAAAGCGCTTTCCGCAGGCGGACTGTATCCCTGGAGTCCCTGACGGATCAGCCGGCCGTCCTGACAGAAGACAACCGGGAGGTTCTGGATGCGGTTCTGTCCCTGCCGGAAAAATACCGGGATGTGATCTATCTTTACTATTATGAAGAGTACACTGCCCCGGAAATCGGATCGCTTCTGCACAAGAAGACCAATACCATCTATACCCTTTTAAACCGGGCCAAAAAAATCCTTAAGGAAAAGCTGGGAGGTGAGACAGATGCGTAACCGGATTCAGGATGCTTTTCATAAAATTCAGGCGGATCAGGCCTTAAAAGACCGCACGGCCGCCTTCGCGGCAGAGGAAATCCGCCGGCGCAGCGAAAACAGGAAGATGGTGCCGTTCCGGCTTCCGGCTGTTCTGGCCGCGGTCCTGGTCCTTTTTCTGACCGGGGCTGGCTTTTTCCGCAGCTATTATACGGTTTCCGCCGCCATCAGCGTGGATGCGGACGCCTCCCTGGAGCTGGGGATCAACTGTTTCGATCGGGTGATCGCCGTGGAGGGATACGGGAAAGCCGGGGAGGCCCTGGCGGAAATTCTGGATCTGCAGCATCAGGATTATCAGACTGCCCTGGAAACCCTGCTGGACCGGCTGGAAACCCAGGAGCAGCCATCGGAAGATAATCTGGTGGATATCACCGTGACCGGGAAGGATACGGCCCAGGCGGAAGAGATCCTGCAGGAAACCCGGGAGGATACGGCCCAGGCAGAGAATATCCGCTGCCAGGCCGGAAATTCTGAAGAAATGAAGACAGCCCGGGAGTCCGGACTGTCTTTTGGAAAATATCAGGCCTATCTGCAATTGTATGAGCTGGATCCTTCCATTGAGCCCCAGGCTGTGGCGGACCTCTCTATGAAACAGATCCGGGAATGGATCCGGAAACTTTCCCAGGAGGAAGCCCCTGAAAAAGAAGATTCTCTCACCGGCGGGGCGCCGGAGGATACGGTTTCTCAGCAGCCGGAATCCGGAAAAGGCCGGAAAGAACAACAGAGACAGGGACCGCAGCAGGGGCGCGGACAGGGCCGTAAAAACGCTCAATAGTAGCAGCCATGCTCCTTCTGCCACGCATTGATACGGTCGATGTTTGTCTTCTCCACCTCATTCATATCCGCGATCAGGCTGTTGGGATCTGTGTAAGTACAGCGGGCCCTGGCTTCCTCATACCAGTCCTTGCCGGAAAATTTTTCGGCGGCAGCCCGGCCGGTGTCTGAAGAAGTACCGAAGGTATAGCCGTACCGGGCCAGGATCTCATTAATGGCCATCTGGGAATTGCTGTGCATCTCCTCAATAGTAGGGGCCTCCATAGTATCCAGTTCCTGATCCGTCAGCACCTGCTGGCTGCTGTAGGGAAACATAAAATCGGAAGCCTCGGCGGCCAGGCCGTTGTGGATGGCGATCTCCTGCACCGGCCCGCTGTGAATCTCCTCTTCCTCCTGTTCCCTGCCGGGAATCTCCAAAAACGCCACCTGGATCCGCTGGGAATCGTACGCATTTTTTTCTGTTTCTGTCAGAGCGGTCTTCCCTCCGTCCTCATAACGATAATAAGCGGAGCCCTGGCCGCTTTCCGCAGGCTCCCAGCCGATCACAAAGTCCGAGACCAGCTGTCCCTGCCGCAGAACAAAGTATCCCAGTCCGCCGGCGCTGACAGAAGGACGCGTCTCCGTATAGACCAGCGCCCGATGTCTGGAGGAATAAAACAGTCCTGCGTAGTGATAGATATCCTTCACCAGCTGTACCTGGCCGCTCTCCGGATCAAAGGTAAAGAGCAGGGTATTCGTCCACTCTCCCGGGCTGCCCCCAACCAGCAGTTCCGGGATCTGATCCTGATCCACATCCAGCATGGCATACTGGACGGCCGGATATTCCCAGGCAGCAGTATACGCTTCATACTGTCCCTGATTCAGAAAGTCTGTGTAAACAGCCTGCACTTCCGCCTGGGATATGTCCGGTTCCGGCGTCTGGGTCAGCACCGGCCGGGGCTCCCGCTCTTCCTGAATCCCCTCCGGAGATGGCTCCGGCGAAGGCGTCTCCTGGGGTGTCGGAGTCTGTTCCCCGGAACTGGCGGAATCGATAGAAGATTCCGCCAGTTCCGCTCCCTTCTCCGCCAGTTCCCTCAGAGCCCCCTCCAGGGAACATCCGGAAAGAGTCAGAGCTGCCCCTCCCCAGAGCAGCAGACTCAAAATTTTTCTTTTCACTGTTTTTCTCATCATTCTTTTCTCTCTCCTTCTACTGTGCGGTCCATGCCAGGATCTTCCGCAGATCTTCTGCCGGCAGCTGCCCCGGCGCGGAGGCCTCCCCCGCAGTGCCAAAGGTAATCGCGGAGCCGGTAAGACCTCCGCTGATCCGTGAGATCATTCCAAGGGTTCCCATGGACATGGTAACTACCGGCTGCTCTCTCCTGCCGGATTCCTTCAGGGTCGCAGCCATGAGCCGCAGAACATCCTCCCGGCTTTCCGGCATCACTGCCAGTTTCAGAATATCCGCCCCGGAGGCTGCCAGGTTTTCGAAAATCTCTTCCAGCTCCTGCTGTTCCGGAGTGCGGTCAAAATAGTGACGGCTTCCGATGACCGGCTTCCCTTCTTCCCGGATCTGCCGGATCAGACTGCTGCTGTCCCAGCGGGGATTCAGCGCTTCCACATCTACCAGGTCGATCTCCGGCTGCCGGGCTGCCCAGAGGTTCAGCTCCCGGTAGGCCTCTTTGCTAAGCTCCCGGCTGCCTCCCTCCTCCCGGCTGCGGAAAGTAAACAGCAGGGGAATCTCTCCCAGAAGGTCCGCGATTTGAGACAGAACCTCCGCCCGCCTGCTTTCATCCAAAAGTTCCTCCCAGAAATCAATTCTCCATTCCGCCAGATCCGGACCGGCGGCGGCGGCAGCTTTTGCCCCCTCCAGAATTTCTTCTTTACTTTTTCCCGTAACAGGTACGCAGATCCCGGGGGTTCCCTCCCCGATCCGGATTCCCCTGAGGGCAACAATCCTTTTATTCATAAAACACCTCGTTAATCTGTATTTTTCTGTTCCCTTGTACACTGATGCTATTGTAGCAAAAAAACACCGCCGGCACCACTGTTTCCTTTTTCTTTGATCCCTGCTATAATAAATGCAGCGCAATGCAGACATTTCATTTTACGGAGGTTGCCATGAGGGAATTTACGATTACCGGACACACCGGTCTCACAGGCCTGCTGGGGAGCCCGGTGGCTCACAGTATTTCGCCGATGATGCACAATGAGGCTTTCCGGCTTCTTGGACTGGATTATGTGTATCTTTGTTTTGACGTGGGAGAAGAAAAGCTGGAAGAAGCGGTCCGGGGCCTGAAGGCCTGCGGCATCCGGGGATTTAACCTGACCATGCCGGACAAAAACAAAATGGCGGAACTGGCAGATCAGCTTTCTCCGGCCGCAGAAATCATCGGTGCCGTTAACACTGTGGTGAATGAGCAGGGCCGCCTGGTAGGCCACAATACAGACGGGGAAGGATTTCTCCGCTCGCTCCGGGAAGAAGGTCTGGAGATTTCCGGACAAAATCTTACGATCCTGGGGGCCGGCGGAGCAGCCACAGCCATCTGCGCCCAGGCAGCTCTGGATGGCGCCGCCTCCATCCGGATCTTCGCCAGACCTTCCAGCCGGTTTCATCAGCGGACCCTGAAACTGGCAGACACCATCTGCCGGACCACTGCCTGCCGGGCGGAACTGTGGGACCAGCGGGATACCCTGGCCCTGAAAAAATCCCTGGAGGACTCCCTGCTGCTGATCAACGCCACTTCTGTGGGGATGGCTCCCGACACAGAGGTATCCCTCATAGAAGATATGTCCCTGCTTCCCCCGGAGCTTACCGTGGCGGATATCATCTACAATCCCCGGGAGACCCGGCTGCTGCGGCTGGCCCGGGAGTTCGGCCATAAAACCTTCAACGGCATGTACATGCTGCTTTATCAGGGCGCGGCGGCTTTCCGCCTGTGGACCGGGCAGGACATGCCGGTGGATCCCATCCGGGAAAAATATTTCCGTTGAACAAAGAGGCTGCCGCACAATTCGTGCGGCAGCTCTTTTTATACTTAAGGATTATTTTCTGTTCTTCAGGAAATCCGGGATCTGAATGTCCTTTTTCGGTACATTGCTGGTGATAGGACCGGATTTGGGAATATTAAAGCTGGGAGCCTGCTGAGACTGTGCCTGGGCCTGCTGGGGCATCTGGAAGGTGGGCATCTTAAAGCCCGCGTTATTGAAAGCGTTCTTCTTAGATGCATCTGCAGACTTTCTTGCGTCAGCCACACTGGCCTGTCTTGCGGTAGCATCGTCCAGACCGGTAGCGATGACGGTGATCTTGGCAGTATCCGGAATGGAGTCATCGTACAGGGCTCCAAAGATAATATTGGCATCCTCGCCTGCCAGATTCTGTACGTAGCTGGCCGCGTCGTTGGCATCCATCAGAGAGATGTCGCCGGAAATATTGATGATCACATGGGAAGCGCCCTGAATTGTAGTCTCCAGCAGCGGGCTGGCCACAGCCTGCTGTACAGCCTCCAGAGCCTTGTCGTCGCCCTTTGCCTCTCCGATACCGATGTGGGCAATACCCTTGTCCGTCATAACGGTCTGTACATCGGCAAAGTCCAGATTGATCAGAGCCGGCAGATTGATCAGGTCTGTAATACCCTGAACGGCCTGCTGCAGCACTTCATCCGCCTTGCGCAGAGCCTCGGGCATGGTGGTTCTCCGGTCTACGATCTCCAGAAGTTTGTCATTGGGGATTACGATCAGTGTATCCACATTCTGTTTCAGTTTTTCGATACCCATAAGGGCGTTGCTCATACGGGTTTTGGCCTCGAAACGGAAGGGTTTTGTCACAACACCTACTGTAAGGATTCCCATTTCCTTAGCCAGGCCGGCCACTACCGGCGCGGCGCCGGTTCCGGTTCCGCCGCCCATACCGCAGGTAACAAATACCATGTCGGCGCCTTCCATCAGCTGCTTCAGATCGTCAACACTCTCCTCTGCCGCCTTTTCGCCTACCTCCGGCTTAGCGCCGGCTCCCAGACCCTTGGTAACCTTCTCCCCGATCTGAAGGACCGTGGGAGCCTTGCACAGGGTCAGCGCCTGCTTATCTGTATTGACACCGACGAACTCTACTCCGCCGATGGTTTCCTCAACCATTCTGTTGACGGCATTGTTTCCGGCTCCGCCAACGCCGATTACAATAATTTTTGCGGAAGATTCCGCTTCGTTTGTCATGATCTCTAACAAAGTACTTCCTCCTTTACGGCAGTTCTGCCTGTTTATAATCTCCTCGTAAAGTATTTCCCCACAGAGAAACCCCTGTGTTCTCAGCCTCGTTCTTTCTATATCCGTGCCGGACATACCGGCGCCACATATAGGTATATAATATAATTATTCCAAAAAATTATCAACCTCTTTTTTGGATTTTTTCCTGACTTTTTTCCGTTCCGAAAAGCCCGGTCAATTCTGGCTGAAAACGATATTCTGGGTGTCTTCCGTAAAATCCTCCAGATGCAGAACCCCTGACATCCCCTCCAGTTCCGGAAGGATCGCGGACACACGGGTCATCTTTTCCTCCAGATCCGTATCGGTTCCCAGTTCCACCTGGATTTCTCCGTAATACAGAGATACGGAAAGGTCCTCTCCGAATACGATCCGATCTGCCTGCAGCCCATCTCTCTCCATCATCCGCACCAGCGCCAGAATGGTATTGAACACAGAGGCGTTCTCCACCTCCAGGATCTCGCCTGCGGCTGCTCTGTCATAGGACAGACCCTCTACCAGCGGCACATCTGCCAGAGAGGGGCTGGGCCTCTGGGTCTGATCCGGCCGTGAGGAATCCCCTGTCTCTGCATTTTCGCCGCTCTCCGCCAGGGAGGTTCCTCCCGGCTCATTCACTTCCGTTTCATGGACAGCTTCCAGCACCAGGCCATCCTTGTCAAAATAGTAGCGGATCCCGTTCTGCACCACATATCCAATTGGATGTTTTTCCGTAACAAAAAGGCGCACGCTGTCCCGGTTCAGGTATTCCACCTCTACAGATTCCATAAAGGGAACCTCTTCCAGGTCTACCCGCTGCCGGAAAAAAGAAAGAAATACGGAATTGTGATCCAAAAATCCCGTAATGGTCATCTCCTGGATCTCCTCCTGGCTGTATCTGGTATTTCCCACCACTTCGATATTCCGAATGTAAAACAACCCCCAGAAAATCAGCACAGCGGCCGCTATTCCTCCGAAAACAGACAGGCCGATGATTCTCCTGGTCTTTTTCGGCAGTCGTTTCTTCTTTTCTCTGCTCATAGTCACTCCTGTTTTAACGAAGAAGGCTGACGCAGCCTCCCAGCATGGTAAGATTCTTTTCGATCTGCTGATATCCCCGCTCCACATATCCGGAATTCTCTACTTCTGTAATTCCGGAGGCCGCCAGGCCTGCCAGGATCAGCGCGGCTCCGCCCCGGAGATCTCCTGCCGCCACCCGGGCCCCGGTAAGAGCGCCGCCCCGGATCACCAGTTCTCTCCCCTGCACACAGATATCCGCCCCCAGTTTCCGCATCTCCAGGGCCGCCTGATAGCGGTCCTCAAAAATGTTTTCCCGGATTCGCCCCTCCCCCTCCAGCGCCGCGCACACAGCAGCCAGCGGGGACTGCAGGTCTGTGGGAAAAGCCGGATAACTGCCGGTAGCCGTTCGCAGGAGGATCTTCCGGATCCGCCTGCTGTCCGTAAACAGTGTACCACTATTTACTTTATATTGTCCACCCATTTCCCGGTACAGTTCCAGCAGAGCGCTCATTTCTTCTGCGGGAGCTCCTTCCAAAGCTACCGTTCCCCGGGTGGCGGCCCCTGCCAGCAGATAGGTTCCCGCCGCGATCCGGTCTCCGGGTACTTCCATTTCTGCCGGATACAGCTCTTTTCTTCCCTGTATCCGGACTGTTCCGCTCTCTTCTCCCTGGATAGAGGCTCCCATCCGCCGCAGAAAGCGGCACAGATGCAGGATTTCCGGCTCTCTGGCACAGTTTTCAAGACAGGTTTCCCCCTCTGCCAGTACAGCGGCCAGAATGCCGTTTTCCGTGGCCCCCACGCTGACTCTGGGAAAGCTATGGCTGCAGCCTTTCAGGTGTTCCGCCGCCGCTGTGATCCCCTCCTCTGTCTCCCGGAGTTCTGCTCCCAGTCTGCCAAGAACCGCCAGATGCAGGTCCACCGGCCGCTGGCCGATGGCGCAGCCTCCCGGATAGCAGACGGAAGCCTCACCCAGCCGGGGCAGCAGGCCTCCCAGCAAAAAAACAGAGGAGCGCATTTTGTCTCCATACGCCCCCGGGATTTTTCCTGTGACAATATCACTGCAGTCCAGAAAAAGGTCCTCCCCCTGCCACCAGGTTCTGGCTCCGGTATACCGCAGGATCTCCTCCATACACCGGACATCGTCTATTCTGGGGCAGCGCTTTAAGATCACGGTTCCCTTCTGCAGCAGGGAAGCTGCCATCATGGGCAGAGCAGCATTTTTGGAGCCCTGCACCCGGACACGGCCATTCAGCCTGCGCCCTCCCTCTATTCGATATCGTCCCACGGCTGTCGCTCCTGTATAGACCTTCTCATAATATCATATGCTCCTGGCCGCAATCTGCCCGTAAAAATTAGCAGTTCTGGACACCGACAGCGCCAGGCCCATCTCTGCCAGCAGAAACACCACAGAGGTACCCCCGTAGCTGATAAAAGGAAGGGTGATCCCGGTGTTGGGAATCGTATTGGTAACCACGGCAATGTTCAAAACCACCTGGACCGCAATATGGCTCATGATCCCGGCAGCCAGCAGAGCGCCGGTCAGATCCCGGGCGTGGGTGGCGATCACCATCAGCCTCCAGATCACCAGGGCGAAAACCAGCATCAGCAGCAGGGCGCCGGTGAGGCCCGTCTCTTCACAGATAATGGAAAAAATCATATCGTTCTGAGCCTCCGGCACAAATCCCAGCTTCTGCAGAGAATTTCCCAGTCCTTTTCCGAAAATGCCTCCGCTGCCGATGGCATACAGCCCCTGAATCGTCTGAAATCCTTTTTCGTAAGCTTCCGGATTTCTCCAGACTGCCAGGCGCTCCAGACGGTAGCTCTCCACACTTAAAAAAACTGCCAGAAAAGCCGCTGCCGCCCCTCCCATCCATAGAAAAGGCAGGTAACGGGGATTGGACACGAAGATCGTGATCATGGCCACCGCCAGAATAATCACCGCCGTGCTCAGATTGTTGGAGCCTACCAGGGCCGCAATGGGAAGGATGCTGCCAAGGATCAGGAACATGAACCGGAAGCTGTCCGTCCGGCTCCGGCTCCGCTGGACCACCCAGGCCAGAAACAGGATCACCGCCACCTTGGCAAATTCCGAGGGCTGAAAGGACAGGGGGCCCAGGGCCAGCCATCTCCGGGAGCCGTTGATTTCCCGGCCCGCAAAGAGCACCGCTGTGGAAAGGCCCAGAGAGGCCAGATAAAAAAAAGGAGCTCCCTTTACCAGAACCCGGTAATCCCTTCTGGAGATCACCCACATCCCCAGAATCCCCAGTCCTGTGGCAAAGGCCTGTTTTTTAAAATAATAGGCCGGGTCATGAAATTTTACCCGGCCATTATACGCGCTGGTGCTGTACAGCAGAAGCAGTCCGCAGACTGCCAGCAGGATCACCAGCAGAAATAACGCTGTATCAAATTTTTTTCTTTCGGAATGCCCCATAGGCCGGCCTCCCGGGCTGTTCTCCCTATATCCTATGGATGGGCGCTTCCGATTATGCCGGCCGGAACGGGGCTTACAGCTCCCCTACATATTTTTTAAAGAGATCTCCTCTCTCCTCGTAGCTTTTAAACTGATCCCAGCTGGCGCAGGCCGGGGACAGCAGCACCGCGTCTCCCCTTTCCGCATGCTCCGCGCAGACCCGCACCGCTTCCGCCAGATCTCCGCAGAAAAGGATCTTCTCCCGGGGGAATCCATGTTCCAGAGCTTCCCCGGCAATCTTCTCCCGGGTAGCTCCTATCAGAACCAGATACTTGACTCTGCCCTGGAAGCTGTCGATCCACTCCCCGTAAGTAGACTGCTTGTCATATCCGCCGCCGATCAGCAGAGTGGGCCGCACCATGGCCTGAATCCCCTTAATAGCCGCGTCGGGATTGGTTCCTTTGGAGTCATTGTAATACTTAACGCCCCGTTTCTCCGCCACATATTCGATGCGGTGCTCCACGCCGGAAAACTCGCAGACCACCCGGCGGATCGTTTCTACGGACACGCCTGCGTAATAGGCCATGGCCGCGGCAGTCATAACATTTTCATAATTGTGCAGGCCCAGAAGCTTCAGATCTCCCGTGCGCACCAGGGGGATTTCTCTCTCTTTGTCCCGCAGAACGATCATATCCCGTTCCAGGCAGATCCCCTGTTTCAGAGACCGGCTGCTGGAAAAATACACGGCCCGGCAGGACAGGCTTTCTCCGAAGGAGCGCAGTACCGGATCCTCGTAATTCAGCACACAGACGTCCTCATCTCTCTGATTTTCCGCAATCCGCTCTTTTACCCGGATATACTCCTCCATGGTGTGGTGACGGTTCAGGTGGTCTTCTGTAATATTGGTAATCGCGCTGACCGACGGATGAAACGTATCAATGGTCTCCAGCTGAAAGCTGCTGATCTCCGCCACAGTCACGGCTTCCTGACTTTGTTCCAGAACCACGCCTGTATAGGGATTGCCGATATTGCCTACCACATAAACCTCCGGGCAGGCCGCCTTCATAATCTCCCCCAGCAGGGCTGTGGAAGTGGTTTTTCCATTCGTACCGGTAATGGCCAGGACTCTGCCCTTTCCCAGACGGAAGGCCAGTTCCACCTCTCCCCAGACGGGGATTCCCCGGGAGCGGAATTCTTCCACCAGCGGCTGATCGCAGGGAACTCCGGGACTCATAACTATCAGTTCCAGGGAATTCATCAGTTCCTCCGGAACCTGTCCCAGGCAGATTTCCGCCGGACACTCCAGCTGCTTCAGAACCTCCTGCCGGTCCAGCCCCTGATTGCTGTCAAAAATCACCGGACAGGCTCCCAGCTTCTGCAGAAGCCCTGCCGCCCCGATTCCGCTTTTTCCGGAACCGAAAACCAGCACTTTTTTATTCTTCCAATCCATATGTATCTTCCTCCTGTTTCCTGCCTTTATACCCCGGCCAGGGCGATCAGGCAGAGTATAGCGGTAATAATGGAGAAGACCGCCACAATCCGGGTCTCCGACCACCCGCACAGTTCAAAATGATGATGAATGGGGGACATCTTAAACAGCCGCTTCCCGTGTGTCAGCTTAAAATATGTAACCTGAAGCATAACGGAAACCAGCTCCGCCACGTAGATCAGTCCTACCAGAATGATAAACAGCGGCATGTTCATCATATAAGCCGCTCCGGCCACAAAACCTCCCAGAGCCAGGGAACCTGTATCTCCCATAAAAACTTTAGCCGGAAATACGTTGAACACCAGAAAGCCCATCAGGCTTCCCACTACCGCGCAGGTAATGGGTTCCAGTCCCGTCTCTCTTCCCACAGCCACCACGGTAAAAAACACCGCTACCATAATCGTCACGCTGGAAGCCAGGCCATCCAGCCCGTCCGTAAAATTCACCGCATTGACAGTACCGATGACCGCAATAAACAGCAGGGGTACAGCCAGCCAGCCGATATCCACCGCTAATCCGCCGGAAAAAGGAATCAGAAGTTTCAGAGAAACCTCTGAAAAACGGATCATGTAAAATGCGAAGATCCCGGTGACTATGATCTGGCAGAGCATTTTCTGCCAGGGCAGCAGCCCGTCAGACCGGTGGAGAACCACCTTCAGATAATCATCCAGGAAGCCGATCAGTCCAAATCCCAGCATCAGGAACAGTACCGGGGCGATCTGGGGATGATCCCCCACAAAGAAAAGACAGGTGACAGTAGTGGCGATCAAAAAGATCACGCCGCCCATGGTAGGGGTCCCCGCCTTCTTCAAATGGGACTTCACCCCTTCCTCTCTCTCGGTCTGATCCATTTTCAGCCGGCGGAGAAAGGGAATTACCACAGGCCCCAGAAGCACGCTGATGGCAAAAGAAACGATCACCGGAATCACGATTGTTAAACTCATACTTCACCTCTTCAAATGTATTGCCGGAACCGGAAGGCCTCCGGCCGTTTATCAGTATATAGCTTTTTCCGCCAAGAATCAACCGTTTTCCTTGTTTATTCCCAGATAGGGAAGCACATTGGCATAAATATCCCGGAGCACCGGAGCGGCAATGGTTCCCCCGTAGTACACCCCCTGGGGATCATAGATAATGCAGAGTCCCAGAATCTGCGGATCCTCCGCCGGGGCAAAACCCAGAAAAGAAGAAATATATTGATTGGCGCTTCTTGGCAGAGTCTGAGAGGTGGCGGTTTTTCCTCCGATGCTGTATCCCTGGATATACGCGTTTTTTCCGGAGCCCTCCGCTACCACGCTTTCCAGAATCTGCCGCACCGTCCCGGATGTTTCCCCGGAAAGAATTCCCTGCTCTGTTTCGTATTCCAGGGTTTCCACCACCCTTCCTTCCCGGTCCAGCACTTCCACCCCGAAATGGGGTGTGATCCGCTTTCCTCCGTTGATCAGAGAACTGACCGTAGCCGCCAGCCGCAGAGGCGTAATCTGAAAACCCTGTCCAAAGGAAAGGGTGGCCAGTTCTACCTGCCCCATAGCTTCCTGCCGGTGCATAATGGTGGAGGCCTCCCCGGGGAGATCCACCCCGGTGCTGCGGAACAGATCAAACTGGCGGAAATACCGGTAATAATTTTCTACTCCCAGCCGCAGTCCCACCTCAATAAATACCGGATTGCAGGAGTTCTGAGCTCCCTGTACAAAGGTTTCCGCTCCGTGCCCTGTCCGCTGATGGCAGCGGATCCGCCGGTCCTCCACGATCTTGTAGCCCGGACAAAAGAAGGAATCCTCCGGAGATACGACTCCCTCCTCCAGTCCCGCGGACATGGTAATGATTTTAAAGGTGGAGCCCGGCTCATAGGTATCGCTGACACAGGGATTTCTCCACATCCGGTTCTGACGCTCCAGGATCTCTTCCTGTGTAAGTTCTTCCGTGCTTTCTCCGGTGTTCAGGGTGAAGGGATCGTTCAGATCGAATTCCGGCACATTTACGCAGGCATAGATTTCTCCATTCTGAGGGTTCATCAGCAAAATAGAAACTCCCTCCGCCTGCTTCTCCTCCATCACCTTATAGGCCGCCTGCTGGCAGTACTCCTGAATATTCCTGTCCAGACTGATCCGCAGATCATAGCCCGGGGCCGGCTCCACCCGGCTCTCGCCGATCTGGGAAAGCTCAATTCCCCTGGCGTCTGTGGTTGTAAGGATCTTGCCGTTGATCCCTTTGAGCACTTCTTCATATTCCACTTCCAGGCCGATGATTCCCTGGTTGTCTCCCCCGGTAAACCCCAGGACCTTAGAAGCCAGTTGGCCAAAAGGATAATACCGCTTCGAATCCTCGTCCACCTTTACTCCTGCGTAGCCGTATTCCCGGATCCGGTCGCCGGTTTCCTTATCCACGTTGGATTTAATTCTTTCCATAGAAGAATTTTTTTCCACCCTGGCCCTGGCAGTTTCCTGGCTGATTCCCAGCTCCCGGACCAGCATGGCGATTACCGCCTCCGGTTCCCGGATCTGGCTGTGGATCACGGAAATCGTACAGACAGTTTTATTATCCGCCAGCACCTGCCCGCCGGCGTCCAGGATCCTGCCCCGGGCAGCCTTGATCTCACGTTCCCTCTCATGGAGATCATCCGCCCGGGCGGAATAATACTCGGAACGGAACACCATCAGATAAAAAAGCCGGCCCCCCAGCCCCAGCAGCAGCCCCATAGAAAGGAAAAAGACCACGGCCACCTTCTTTTTATTGGATGCTTTATTTTTCCGCATAAAAAACCCCCGCAGGAACTGTCATTTATGTATATGGCAGTCCCCGGGGGGTTATGCGCTACTCTTCCAGCAGCTCCTGTTCGCTGTTGGTAATGCCGTCATCCAGCAGGCCGTTGCCTCCATTCTCCACAGACTCATCCTCCGGCGTCTCCACCGGTGCCGGCAGATTTTCATTATCTGCCCCCTGCTCTACAGCCTCCGGATCCATTTCTTCTGTTTCTCCGCCGCCCTCATCCGGATATATATTCAGGTAGGGAAGCAGTTCCTGATAGATTTCCTTTGTAATCTCCTGGGGGTAAATGCTGGTAGCCTGATCTTCCACGTTGGGCTCATCCACTACCACGTAAACAACCACCTCCGGATCCTCCAGGGGAGCGAAGCCGATAAAGGAAACCAGATACTTGTTGTCTTCCCGGGGGAATTTCTGCGCAGTTCCCGTCTTGCCGCCCATGGAATAGCCTTCCAGTTTGGCGTACTGGCCGGAACCACCCGGCTGGGTGCCGCCTTCCAGGGCGCTGCGGATAAAATCACTGGTCTCCCGGGATACGGTCTGACGCTCCAGGGCGCTGTCCATATTCTGAACCACAGCTCCGCTGCTGTCTGTAACCGCGCTGACCACATGGGGGGTATAATAATATCCGCCGTTGATCAGGGAACAGAAGGCCGCCGCCTCCTGGATCATGGTACAGTTGAAGCCCTGGCCGAAGGAACTGGTGGCAAGCTCTACCGGTCCCATGGCATCCTGGGTAAAGAGGATGCCGCTGCTCTCACCCGGAAGATCGATACCGGTTTTGCGGCCGAAATTGTAAATATTCTGATAGCGGATCAGATCCTCCGCCCCAAGCTGCTCCCCGATCTGCATCAGGCACGCGTTGCAGGAATAAGCCAGTGCTTCCGCCACCGTCAGTTCATAGTGGGCTCCGGGATAATTGGCGCATTTGATCATCTGGCCGGACACCATGCTGTATCCTTCGCAGTAAAAGGTATCGTAGGGGCTGATGGCTCCGTTTTCCAGCGCCGCCGCCACCGTCAGAGGTTTAAAGGTAGATCCCGGCTCATAAGTATCTGAAATACAGAAGTTTCTCCAGATGCTGTTGAGATTTTCCAGCATATCCGTCTCCGACATGGCGTCAATCTCTTCTTTTGTATAGAAGGGTGTCAGATCCCTGGGATTATTCAGATCATACCAGTCCGAAGAGTCCATTCCCAGAATCTCGCCGTTATCCGGATCCATAACGATCACCGCCACATTGACCGCGGCGTCCTTTCCGTTGGGACCGTTCTGATGCTGGGAAATATAGGTTTCCATAGCATCCCGGATGATCTGCTGAACATTCATGTCAATGGTGGAGATTACATTTTTTCCGTCCACCGGCTCCACAATATTCTGTTCCACATCGGAATCTTCATTATAGTACCCGTACTGCCGTCCGTCTACACCGTTCAGAAGGCTGGAATAGTATCCCTCGATTCCCCAGTCCGCCGTAGTGCCGTCGTAGGTAAATCCGATCAGATCGCAGGCCTGTGAATTCATGGGATAGGTTCTCTTATAGTCTTCCTCAAACCAGACTCCCCGGATATTCTCCCGCTCTGCTTTTTCTTCTTTGGAAAGCTCCTGGTTTTCTTCGCTTTCCGCATCTGCGTAATCCTCAAAAGCCTGCCGCTCTTCAATGGAAATTTCTGTTTTCAGCACCTGATACTGGCTGTCCTTCGTATCCTCGTCTGTCAGACGGTTCCGGATATCCTCCTCGTCCAGTCCCAGAACAGTGACCAACGCTTCCACGGTAGGCTCCACATATTTCTGCAGCCGTTCTCCGTTGGCGTCCTCTGTTTCCGTATTCACGACCTGGCAGTCCAGAATCACATTATAGACCCTCTGGCTGGTTGCCAGGATCGTACCGTTCCGATCCAGAATATCCCCTCTTTTAAAAGGAATTTCCTGATCTCCGTACTGCTGCTGGGTCTGACTCAGCACAATCCGCTGATACTGTTTTCCGCTGGTGGCATTGATATACGTTATTCTCACTGCTAAAGCAACTAAAGCCAGTATGACTGCCAGAAACAGTCCTACCAGCTTTTTGCTCATTTTTCCGTTTATTCTTGCCCTAGGCGCACCGGACGCCCGGTTTCTTCTCTGTCTTTTTTTCAATAAAATCACCTGTTATTCAGCACCGGGCACATCCTGGTACTGTCTCATATAGCTGTTGTCTTTGGCACTGTAGTAGCGGATCTGCGATTCATCCGCATAGTGCATGCCCAGACTGGAAGTGGCTTTCTGCCGGATCTCGTTCAGATCCACGGAAGCCTGGGCCTGGTTATAAGCCGCGTCGTTATCCGCTTTCAGCTGGCTCAGCTGACTTTCCAGCACCGCTACATTCTCCAGCTGCTCCGTATAGGAAGATCTCAGCTGCAGATAATGGACGCACAAAAACAAAGTGGCGGCGCAGACAGCGCTGAGAAAGATCACATATCCCGGACCCATACTTTTTGCCCGGTGTCTGTTCCTCTGTACCTGTCTGCTGGCCTGGCGTCTCCGGCTCCGCTCCCCTGTCCGTTCCTGCTCTTCCGGATAGACTTCCAGTTCCCGTACTGCGTTTCCGTCCTCATATGTGCTGTATTTTCTGTATTTATCCGCTCGTGAATTTACCCTTCTTGCTGTCTTGGCCATTTACAACTCCTGTCCGCCGTCCCTCTCCGTTCTCCGCTGAAACACTCTGAGTTTCGCGCTTTTAGAACGGCTGTTGGCGTTCATCTCTTCTTCTGTAGGAACTACAGGTTTTCTGGTTACAACAAACCCCTTAGATTTTCTCCCGCAGACACACACCGGAAATTCCGGCGGACAGATGCAGGGATGCTCATTCTTTCGGAAGATATTTTTGACGATCCGATCTTCCAGAGAATGAAAAGTGATCACACAGAGACGGCCCTCCTCACCCAGAAGATCGATCATGGCGTCCAGAGAATCCTCCAGCACCCGCAGCTCCTGGTTGACTTCTATGCGGATGGCCTGAAAGGTTCGCTTGGCCGGGTGGCCGCCCACCATGCGCATCTTCGCCGGAATGGAACCTTTAATGATCTCCACCAGCTCCCCAGTGGTGCGGATCTCCCCTTCGCTCCGTTTCCTGCAGATGTTTCTGGCAATGTTTCTGGCGAACTTTTCTTCTCCGTAGTCCCGTAGGATCTGATACAGCTGCTCTTCCCGGTACGTATTGACCACCTGCGCGGCGGTCAGCGGCTGCCTCCTGTCCATGCGCATGTCCAGGGGAGCGTCCTCCCGGTACGTAAAGCCCCGCTCTGCCTGATCCAGCTGATAGGAGGAAACTCCCAGATCCAGCAGGATCCCGTCTACAGCAGTAATACCCCTTTTCTTTAGTTCAGGAACCATATAGCAATAGTTGCTGCGGATGATTGTCGCCCGGTCCTTATACTCCCTCAGGCGGTCTTCCGCAGCAGCAATTGCATCTTCATCCTGGTCTATTCCTATAAATCTCCCCGTGGCAGATAGTCTTTTGCAAACTTCCAGGGCGTGTCCGGCTCCTCCCAGGGTGCCATCCACGTAAATCCCCTCCGGCTTTACCCTTAAGTTCTCAATCGTCTCTTCCAGCAACACAGATTTGTGTTTAAATTCCATCTGTTCTCCGCTCCCTGGCTCTTTCCGCAGTTTCAGATACTGATGCCCATATCCTGCAGACCCTCTGCAATGGCATCCATATCATCATAATTGCTGTTCTCAGCCCATCTCTGCTTACTCCAGATCTCAATCCGGTTCAGATTTCCGGTCAGAACCACATCCTTCTCCAGACCAGCATATTCCCGCAGCGTTGCCGGTACGAGAATTCTCCCCTGCTTGTCCAGTTCGCATGGCGCGGCGCCTGCTACAAAGAAACGGGTAATCGCTCTTGCATTTTTGTTTGTAAGTGGTAACTGGCTGAGTTTCTGTTCGAAGGCTTCCCATTCTTTTCCGGGATAGATAGAGAGACATCCGTCCAGTCCCTTCGTCAGGACGAACTCCTCGCCGAGTTCCTCTCTGAACCTGGAAGGAATAATAAGTCTCCCCTTGGCGTCAATTGAATGACTGTACTCTCCCATGAACATAAATGTCTACCTCTTCAGCAAAAGTGAAGGTCTCCCCTCCTTCACTTTTTTCGTGGCCGGAGGGAACTGCCACATTCCCTCCATTTGTCACCACTATTCACCACTTTCTACCACTTATGCATCCATTCTAGCGCAAGGCCTAGAAAATAGCAATAGTTTTTTTGAAATTTCACAGTTTCCTCACCTTCCAAAATCCTCCATTTACGCTTTATATCCGCTTGCCCGGCAAATGCCGCCCCGGAGCAGCAGCGCTTACCTGGCGCATCAAAAAAAGGGGCTGTCCCACTACCTAGAAGGGAGCGTAGCACATAGCCCGTATTCTTCTACCGGACATTTCAAAGGAATCCAATATCCAACCGTAGTTCACCAAATTCCTCTACTGTAAGGAAACAGAATTCAAGTGTTGCTCCCGTAGGAGCTCTGATCAGACTACCGTAAGAAACAAGGAAGCAAGTATTGTGCCTGTACGGGCTCGAATCTGACTACCGTAAGGAAACTGAATTCATGTATTGCTCCCGTATTCTCCTGGATTTGTCTACCATAACGCAGAGAAAAACCAGAATTTCCCCGTATCCTGCCAGAGGTGCGATGCATGCAGCAGTTAGAGCGGCATCCTCTGGTCTTTTTGTATAAAAAAAGGGAACCGCTGCTCCATAGATTTCTCTATTTTGCAACGGTCCCAGCAAAATTCTGCATTGCATCAGACATTAAAACGGAAGAGGATCACATCTCCGTCCCGGACCACATAGTCCTTTCCCTCCATGCGGACCAGTCCTTTATCCCGGGCTCCCGCATAGGAGCCGCAGTCCAGCAGGTCCTGATAGTTGACTACTTCCGCCTTGATAAAGCCTCTCTCGAAATCCGTATGGATCTTTCCCGCTGCCTGAGGGGCCTTGGTCCCCACCTTGATAGTCCAGGCCCGGGTCTCGTCCTCCCCGGCAGTCAGGAAGCTCATAAGCCCCAGAGTCCGGTAGCTGGCCTCTATAAGCTTATCCAGCCCTGACTCTGTAAGACCCAGATCTTCCAGAAAATCTTTCTTTTCCTCCTCATCCAGTTCAGAAAGCTCCGCTTCGATCTCCGCGCAGATCACAAAGACTTCGCTGTTATGCTCTCCCGCATAACTCCGCACTGCCTGTACATAGGCGTTGGAATTGCCGTCATCCTGCAGATCATCCTCTCCTACATTGGCGGCGTAGATCACCGGCTTGGCAGTCAGCAGGTTATATTCCGCAAACCATTTTTCTTCATCCTCATTTTCCAGTTCAAAGAGGATAGCGTCCTTTCCATCTTCCAGATGTTTTTTCAGCCGCTCCTGCATGGCAAATTCCTTGGCTGCGGTCTTATCCATGCGGGCGCTTTTTCCGGTCTTGGACATGCGCCGCTCCAGCACCTCCAGATCCGCGAAGATCAGTTCCAGGTCAATGGTCTCAATATCCCGCAGCGGATCCACGCTTCCGTCTACATGAACCACATTGGCATCCTCAAAGCAGCGCACTACATGGACAATGGCATCTACCTCCCGGATATTAGCCAGAAACTGGTTGCCCAGTCCCTCTCCTTTGGAAGCGCCTTTTACAAGACCGGCAATGTCCACAAACTCCACCACCGCCGGCGTCACTTTTTTAGAATGGTAAAAATCTCCCAGAAGCTGGATCCTCTCGTCCGGAACCGGCACGATCCCCACGTTGGGATCGATGGTGCAGAAGGGATAATTGGCGGACTCTGCCCCCGCCTTTGTCAGAGAATTAAACAGGGTACTCTTTCCCACATTGGGAAGTCCTACAATTCCTAATTTCATATTTATTTTTATCTCCTTTGTTTTCGTTGAGCAATCCGATTATATCACAGGGCCTGGAAACCCTCAAGTCTCAGTCCCGGCTTTCCACCAGCACCAGGATGCCTGTCCGGTAGGTGATCCTGGCTTCCTCCGCCAGAATCTCATTGCTTACCGACAGCCCTCCGTCTCCCAGGGTAAGGGTATAGTTCTGAAGCGGATATTGAAATCCTTCCAGCGTCAGTCCCTCCACCTGCTCCCGGAAGGGAAAATACGATACATATTTTCCGAACTGCTGGTTTTTTTTCAGGCGCACTTCTTTTTCCGGCGGCATGGTGATCCGGTTGTGGGCGTCTACCAGACTGCCCCGAAGACCTTTCCTCCACAGAAGGTAAAGGTTATAAATATTGCTGAGCGTATGATCCAGCCGGGTGCCTGCCGCCCCCAGAAAGCAGATTTCCGTAGCCCCAAGTTCAAGAGCCGCCTCCAGGGCAATGGCGGTATCCGTTGTGTCTTTTACCGGATTATAGCGGCGTATGGGAATATCCTTCCGGGTTTCGTATTCCCGGATCAGATCCGGATCTACACTGTCGAAATCCCCCAGGATCAGATCCGGACGGATTTTATGCCGCCGGCAGAACTCCAGTCCCCGGTCTGCGGCCAGGATCCGGTCCGGCCGGAACTCCCTGAGATATTCCGGGACAAACGTCTCATCCAGGGTACCCCCGGAAAGGACGGCCGCCTTCATGGCCTGCCGTCCTTTCTCCTCCGGCCCAGTTCCTGCTGAAAAAACGCCAGGCCTTTTTCCATATCCCCTTCGAATACTGCGGAACCGGAGACGATGATGGAGGCCCCTGCCTCCAGCACCGTATTCAGGGTTTCTCTGTTAATGCCTCCGTCCACCTCAATATCGATCCGCTCATATCCGGCTTCATCCAGCCGGCGGCGAAGCTCCCGGATCTTTCCTGTCATAGCCGGCAGATAGGTCTGTCCGCCGTACCCCGGGTTAACAGTCATTAAAAGCACCGTATCCAGCTTGTCGTACACATACTGCAGCGTTTCCAGGGGGGTAGCCGGATTCAGCGCTACTCCGGCCCGCATGCCGGCTTCCCGGATTTCCATCAGGGTTCTGTCCAGATGGAGACAGGCCTCCGCGTGAACAGTGAGCTGATCCGCCCCGCATTCCTTCATTGCCTTAATATAGCGGATCGGATGCTCTACCATCATGTGCACATCAAAAAACAGACCGCTTTCTCTGCGGATGGAGGCAAGAACCGGCATGCCGAAAGAAATTTCCGGCACAAAGATCCCATCCATAACATCAATGTGAAGCCAGCGGCAGCCATGCTGTTCCAGAAACTGCAGCTGGCGGCCCAGGTGGTTAAAATCTGCGGATAACATAGAGGGAGCGAGTTCGTACATCACTTAGTATCTCCTTTTCTCATTCTCTTTCAGTTCCTCATAAAATAACACATAATTCCCGTAACGGCTTTCGCTGATCTTTCCGTCCTCCAGGGCCTTTTTCACCCTGCAGTCCGGCTCGCTGATATGCGCGCAGCCCTGAAAACGGCATTTTCCCTTGTATTCCCGGAATTCCGGAAAACAGTCCTGCAGTTCTTCTTTTTTCATTTCCGCAGTATATAGGGAGGTAAAACCCGGGGTATCACAGAGGTACGTATCCTCTCCTACAGGGATCAGCTGACTGTGGCGTGTGGTGTGCCGTCCCCGCTTCAGCTTCCGGCTGATCTCCCCGGTTTCCATGGCGATTTCCGACTGCAGCTGATTGGTAAGGGTGGATTTTCCCGCGCCGGAAGGCCCGGCTGCCACGGTAGTTTTTCCCCGCAGCCGCTCTTTTACCTCCGCGACGCCTCTTCCCTCTCCTGCCGTCAGCAGCAGCACTTCGTAGCCGCAGCTTTCATACAGACGCTTCCACTGTTCCGCCTCCTCCCGGCTGACCAGATCCTGCTTATTAAAGCAGAGAAAGGCCGGAATCCCCTGCCTTTCCATCATTACCAGAAAACGGTCCAGAAGGGCGGCGTTCGGCCGCGGGCTTTCCAGCGCGAAAAAAACCATAGCCTGATCCACATTGGCCACTGCCGGCCGGATCAGCTGGTTTTTCCGGGGCAGGATCTCCACCAGGCTGGCTTCCATGTTTTCCTGATCCAGAACCTGAATTTCCACCTGATCGCCTACCAGAGGTTTACGCCCTTCTTTTCTGAATATTCCTTTTGCCTTACACTCATAGATGCCGGATCCTGCCACGTAAACGTAGTAGAATCCGGCAATCCCTTTTACTATCTTTCCTGTCATAAACCTTCCTGTTTATTGGGGCCCGAACGTCAGATCGTCGAAACGGTAGGAAGCGCTGCCAGCCCCGTCAATATATACATAGATGGTTCCGGAGGATACACCCTCTTCGCCGTAGATAGTCCCGGAATAGTCGCTGCCATCCGCCCAGGGATCCTCGCCGCTGTAAACGGTCGTGCTGACATCTCCCTGTACCAGGACCAGTTCCACATAACCGGCCCCTTCATAACCGGAGGGTACCGACAGGGTATTCTGGCAGACCCACTGACCGGCTGTCTCTCCCTCTTCCGAGTTTATGGTCAGAGTAATGGATGTGCCTGCCGGGACTTCCGTTCCCGGTTCCGGGTCCATGGCGATTACATCGCCGATATTGTAGCGGTTATCGTAGCCGGTTGTTGTGGCGTAGGTAAGTCCCTGGCCGTCCAGAACCTGTTTTGCCGTGGCCTCATCCAGCCCCAGCAGATCCCGGAGAACCACCGGTTCCGCTTCTTCCTCTTCTTCCTCCGGACCCACGCTGACCGTAATGGTCACGGTGGAGCCTTCCTCCACCTGGGTTCCCTCATTGGGATTTACAGAGATCACATGGCCGATAGCCACGCTGTCACTGTTGGCCTGTTCAGAGGCCACCTGCAGGCCCGCCGCTGCAATGGCGTCTTCCGCATCGCTCTGAGAAGCGCCTACAAGACCGCTGGGAACGGTTACGGAGGTCACTTCCGGACCGGAGCTGACGGTTACCCGGATCGTAGTATTCTCATCCACACGGGTTCCGGCCACCGGATCCTGGGAAATAATCTGTCCCTCCGGATATTCCTCTGAAGCTGCCGTGCCGGCCGGGGCGATGCCCAGGCTGAGACCGTTGGCCTCCGAGGTAGCCTCCGCTACGGTTTTGCCCAGGAAGCTGGGCACCTCCACTCCCTCCTCCTCTTCTTCCGAGGTTCCGGAAGAACTGGCAGCAATGGTGGGAGCAGGATTTGAGGTGTCGGAGGAGCCGCCTCTGTGAAAGAGACCGGCCATATTTCCAATAATAACCACCAGAATGATCACGATCACCGCGCCGATGAGAATACCGCCGATGGTAATGGCCTTCTCCAGTTTGGAGCTGACCATATCGTCATCATCGTCATCATCCCGGTACCGCTTCCGGTCGTCCTCAAACTCTTCGTAATCTTCCTTTTTCTTTTTCTCCGTCTGGCGTGCCGGAGCCGCCGCCCGGGCGGTCTGGGACGTCTGTCCGGTCTTCCCTGCCTTCCCGGCCATAGTAGCCGTCTGGGCATGGGCGCTCAGAGGCGTCAGACTGACAAAATTTCCCTGAGGCTCCAGCAGAGAATGCTTCAGATCCTCCACCAGTTCCGCCATATTCTGATAACGGCGTTCCGGATTCTTCTGGGTACATTTCAGAATGATCTGCTCCAGAGAATAGGGCAGATCCGGCGTATATCTGGAAGGCGGAACCATTTCCTCCTGAAGATGCTTAATGGCTACAGACACCGTACTGTCTCCATCATAGGGCACCCGTCCCGTAACCATCTCATACATGGTGATACCCAGGGAATAAACATCACTGCGGGCATCTGAGGCGCCGCCCCGCACCTGCTCCGGAGAGCTGTAATGGACAGAGCCCATAACATTCCCTGTGATGGTATTGGAATTGGTGGCCTTTGCAATGCCGAAATCCGACAGTTTAACCTTTCCGTCGGTAGATATGATAATATTCTGAGGTTTTACATCCCGATGAACAATTCCCCGGTTATGAGCCGCCTCCAGTCCCAGGGACACCTGGATGGCAATGCTGGTAGCTTCCTTGACGCTTAATTTACCCTTCCTGGTGATGTAGGCTTTGAGGGTAATGCCCTCTACCAGTTCCATCACAATAAAGTAGAGTCCCCGGTCCTCCCCTACGTCGAATACGTTTACCACGTTGGGATGGGCAAGGCCTGCGGCCGCCTGGGCTTCTTTCCGGAACTTGACAATAAAATTGGCGTCTTCCCGGAATTCCGGCTTCAGAACTTTCACTGCCACCATCCGGTCCAGCTTCTGATCTCTGGCTTTATAGACGTCCGCCATGCCGCCGGCCCCGATCCGGGACATAATCTCGTATCTTTCCCCTAATATTACTCCCTCTTTTATCATTCTTTCACCTCATCTGTAAATGGTTCAATGACAATCACCGCAATGTTATCTTTCCCGCCATTTGCATTGGCCTGATCCACCAGCTCCTGGGCTCTGTCCTCCCCTGGCCCGGAGCGGAGTATTTCGTATATATCCCGGTCTGAGACCATATTGGTCAGACCATCCGAACAGATAAGGATCTGATCGCCGGATTCCAGTTTTACATCAAAAAAATCTATCTTCAAATCTTCGCTGGTGCCCACGGCACGGGTGATAATGTTCTTATCCGGATGATTCACAGCTTCCTCCGGCCGGAGTTCTCCCAAACGCACCATCTCCGCCACCAGGGAATGATCCTGGGTGATCTGGCGCATGGCGCTTCCCGCCAGATACAGCCTGCTGTCTCCCACGTTGGCCACATAGGCGTACCCTCCTACTACCGTGGCGGCCACCATAGTGGTTCCCATGCCCGACATGGAAGCGTTCTCGTGAGCCTGCTGAAGGATCTCCCGATTGGCCTCCTCAATGGCGTTGCGGATGATCTTCACGGGATTGAAGTTTTTATCCTTCTTTACTGTCTCTACCAGAACGGAGACCCCGTACCGGGAAGCAAAATCCCCGGCATTATGGCCTCCCATGCCGTCAGCCACCACAAAAAGGTTCGGAAGATTTCCCACCGGTTCAGCGGAAGTATATATATAGTCCTGATTCATCTGTCGTTTCTGTCCGATGTCGGTTGCAGAAAATATCTTCATATATTCTTCTCCTGGTTATCTAAATAACTTTTTCGCAATTGCCCGCAGGCGCCGTCAATATCGCCGCCCATTTCTCTTCTAATAGTAACATTAATTCCGTATTTTTCAAGTTTATTTTGAAAATCCTCCACCATTTTTTTACCGGATCGCCTGTATTTTCGCTCCTTTACCGGATTGATGGGGATCAGATTTACATGGCAGTTATGCCCTGCCAGCAGAGCTGCCAGCTTCCCGGCATCCTCCGGCTGATCGTTTTCACCGGCTGCCAGGGCGTACTCAAAAGTGATGCGTCGGCCGGTTTTGCGGAAATAATTGGCACAGGCTTCCAGCACCTCTTCCAGCGCGTATTTCCTGGCTATTGGCATCAGCGCTCTTCGCGTTTCATCGTCCGGAGCGTGGAGAGAAAGAGCCAGAGTGATCTGCAGCTGTTCTTCCGCCAGCCGGTACATTTCCGGTACCAGGCCGCAGGTGGAGACTGTAATATTCCGCTGGCTCAGGTTCATTCCCTGATCAGAACTGATCAGCCGCAGAAAGCGCACCAGATTTTCATAATTATCCAGAGGCTCCCCGGTACCCATGACTACCACATTGGATACCCGCTCCCCTGTAAGTTTCTGTATTTTATACACCTGTCCCAGCATTTCCGAGGCCCGAAGAGACCGGGTCAGCCCGCCCAGAGTGGAGGCGCAGAACCGGCAGCCCATACGGCAGCCCACCTGGGAAGAAATGCACACGGAATTGCCGTGGCGGTATTTCATCCACACGCTTTCGATCACATTCCCGTCGGAAAGCCGGAAAAGATATTTCCGCGTTCCGTCCAGGGCGGACTCCCGCATATCCACTGCCTCCAGCACCGGCAGTGGTTCTTCTTCCGCCAGCCTTTTCCGAAGTTTCTCCGGCAGGTTTGTCATTTCCTGGTAGGACTCCGCCTGTTTCTGATGCAGCCAGGAAAAAAGCTGTCCGCCCCGGAAGGGCTTTTCCCCCAGCTGTATCATTTTTTCTCTTAATTCCTCCGGATACAGGGATTTCAGATCCAGCCCTGCCTCCTGTGTTTCCAAGTTCATCTGTCACCGTCCGTTTCTCTTCTTTCGGAAGCGCGCTATAAAAAAGCCGTCGCAGTTATGTATCCCCGGAAACAGCTGCAGCCAGCCTTTTCCGGTGGAGTCCCCCCGCAGTTCCGGGGGAAGGTAAGGATCCAGGCTTTCCGGCTCAAAGGGAAAATTCCCGGAAAACCACCTGGCATTCTCCTGGTTCTCTCCGGGATTCACCGTGCAGGTACTGTACACCAGCACCCCGCCCGGCTTTACGTAGGCGGCAGCCCGGGTCAGGATCCGTCTCTGCAGGGCTGTCAGGGCCTCTTCCTTTTCCCTGGATGCATAGTATTTGATATCCGGTTTTCTGCCGATCACTCCGTATCCGGAGCAGGGAACGTCCGCCAGCACGGTATCAGCTTTTTCGATCATTTCCGGATCGTTTTCGCAGGCGTCCCACTGCTGCGGCCGCAGGTTTTTCAGGCCGCAGCGCTCCGCATTTTCCCGGATCAGCTGTACTTTTCCCGGGGTCAGATCCCTGGAGATCACCAGGCTGTCTTCCCCTGCCAGATCCGCCAGGTAAATGCTTTTTCCTCCCGGAGCCCCGCAGAGATCCAGGATCAGGCTTCCCTTCCGGGGAGCCGCCGCCTCTGCCGCCAGCATAGAGCTTACATCCTGCACCTGGAGCAAGCCCTGCCTGAAAGCTTTCAGTTTCTCCAGCTGATCATAATTTTTCAGATAGCAGGCAGAGCGGACATAGGGAGCCGGTTCTGTCACCGCCCCCTGTTCCGCCAGCTCCCGCAGGGCCTCCTGCCGCTCTTTTTCCCCGCCCCGAAGCCTTACCGTTAAAGGTTTTTCCTCCAGGAATGCCGCCAGCATGGCTTCTGTGGTCTCTTTTCCCAATTCCTTCAGCCATTTGCCCGTAAGATATTCCGGCATAGAATATTTTACAGAAAGATTCCGAACAGGTTCCGCCGGATCCGGCCATTCCAGCCCCGGGAGACTGCGGGCAGCGGCCCTGAGCACGCCGTTGACAAAACCTTTCAGCTGGCCAAAGCCCTTCTTCCCGGCCAGCTTTACCGCCTCGTTTACCGCGGCGGAATCCGGAATGCTGTCCATATATTTCAGCTGATAGACCCCCATCCGCAGAAGTTCCCGGATCACCGGCTTCATTTTTCTCACCGGCACCTTTGAACAGGCGTCCAGAATATAATCCAGCTGCAGCCGGTACTCCAGGGTTCCCTGGCAGAGCCGGGTAAAAAAGGCCCGCTCCTGCCGGGGCAGGTACCGGTATTTTTCCAGCACCTGATGGATCAGGCTGCTGCTCTTCTGTTCCTTTCGGCTGATCTCCAGCAGTACTTCCAGAGCCAGCTCTCTGATATTGATTTTTTCAGTCATCTCTTCTCCTTGCCAGCAGGATCAGCCGCAGCAGCTGCAGCAGGGAAGCGGCTACCGCCGCTACATAGGTCATGGCTGCGGCTCCCAGCACCTTTCTGCTTCCATACAGTTCCCCGCTTCCCATAATCCCTGTGCTCTCCAGCATCTTCAGGGCCCGGCCGGAAGCGTTCAGCTCCACCGGCAGGGTCACCACCTGAAACAGCAGGGCGGCGCAGAACAAAATAATCCCTGCCAGCAAAAGAGGACGCATAGAAAAGATCAAACCGAAAAGAAACAAAGGCCAGGAAAGCTGAGAGCCAAAGTTGGCCGCCGGCACCAGGGCACCCCGGATTTTCAGCGGCACATAGCCGATGGCATCCTGTATGGCGTGGCCGCATTCGTGGGCCGCCACTCCCACCGCCGCCAGGGAAGTGCTTCCGTAGACAGAATCCGACAGCCGCAGCACCTTGGTTCTTGGATCATAGTGATCCGTCAGGCTGCCCCGGATGCGTTCCACCCGTACATCCCGGATCCCGGCACTGCGGAGAATGCGTTCCGCGGTCTCCGCCCCGGTAAGTCCGGATACGCTCCGCACCCGGCTGTATTTCTGGAACGTGCGGCTCATATTCGCCTGCACCAGCAGGGAAATAACAAAGGCCAGGATCACCAGCAGATAGGTGCCGTCAATCCCCCAATAGTATAATGGCATATTTTTTCCTCCTTATGGCTGCCCGGGCGGTTTCCCTTTATCCCAGACGGGATCCCGGCTCTATGGGGTACCCCCGCAGAAAAGCGCCGGCATCCATCCGCTTCTTTCCCTCCAGCTGTACCTCCAGGATCTTTAAAATGCCTTCCCCGGTCTGTACGCTGAAGCTGCTTCGGTCTACGGCAGCAACGGTTCCCGGGGCTTCTTTGCTGTTCCCCTGGCAGACCATGCCCTTCCAGATTTTCAGGGTTTTCCCCTGACAGCGTGTATAAGCGCTGGGCCAGGGATTCAGCCCCCGTATTTTTCTCTCCAGTACTTCCGCGGATTCCTCCCAGTTCAGCAGGCCATCCTCCTTGCGGATCATGCGGGCGTAAGGGGTCGGGCTCTCTTCCGGCTGTTTTTCCGGCTGCAGGCTTCCCTCCTGGATTTTGGGAAGGGTTGTCTTCAGCAGCTCTGCCCCGGCCCGGCTCAGTTTATCGAACAGACTTCCGCCAGTCTCATCCGGGGCCAGAGGAACTTCCGTCCTGGCCAGCATATCTCCGGTATCCAGACCGGCGTCCATCTGCATAATGGTCACGCCGGAAACCGGTTCTCCATCCAGAACCGCCCACTGAATCGGGGCGGCGCCCCGGTATTTCGGCAGCAGAGACGCGTGGATGTTAATGCAGCCGTACCTTGGCAGCTCCAGCAGTGCCTGGGGAATGATCTGCCCGAAGGCGGATACCACGATCACATCCGGTCCCAGCTCCTGTACCTTCCGGATAAATTCTTCCTCCCGGACTCTTGCCGGCTGGTATACCGGCAGACCCAATTCCAGGGCCTTCGCTTTCACCGGCGACATCTGCTGCGCCTTTCCCCTGCCTTTTGGTTTATCCGGCTGGGTTACAACCCCCAGTATTTCATAGCCGGCTTCCGCCAGCGCTTCCAGAGCTCCCACGGAAAAATCCGGGGTGCCCATAAATATCACTTTCATTCTTCCTCTTCATCCTCCTGGTAATCGTTGTCCCGCAGAGGGCCCTGCACATATTTTGTATACATAATGCCGTCCAGATGATCGCATTCGTGGCAGACGGCCCGGGCCAGCAGCCCCTCGGCCTCCAGCTCAAACGGCTTCATATCCAGATCAAAGGCCCGCACCTTTACTTTCTCCGGTCTGGCCACCAGTCCGCTTTTTCCAGGAAGGCTCAGGCAGCCCTCGTAGGAGGTCACCTCCCCGGAGGTCTCCAGGATCTCTGGATTGATCAAAATATAAGGATGTTCCCCGTCCACATCGATCACCACCAGCCTTTTCAGGATTCCCACCTGGGGCGCCGCCAGACCCACTCCGTAGGCCTCATACATGGTCTCCAGCATATCCTCCGCCAGCTGGCGGATCCGAGGAGTCACCTCCTCAATGGGTCTGCAGGTTTTCTCCAGCACTTTGTCTCCCATGATCCGAATATTCCGTATCGCCATTTTTCTCTCTCCTTTATTTATGCATTAAAATCATACTGTATATACACCGTTCTGAATCCGCTGTTCATCTCCACATACTGCTCCAGCCGTCTTCGTAGCCGGAACAATTCCCGTTTTTCCGGACTTTTCACGTAGATCACCTGCCGGTACAGATCCTGGATCCTGGAAATCGTTTCCGGCGCAGGTCCGATCAGCCGGAGTTCTTTTCCCTGTCCGGCCCGGATCAGATATTTTCGTATATATTCCATAGCCCGGTCCAGCTGCTCCTGACTGCCGCAGGAACCGTGGACCGCCAGCAGGCTGCTGGCCGGCGGATATCCCATAAGCCTGCGGAATTCCAGTTCTTCCCGGCAGAACCCTCTGTAATCCTGCTCCACCGCCGCCCGGATACTGTAATGCTCCGGATGGTATGTCTGGATCAGAGCCTCTCCCGGCAGTTCTCCCCGGCCGGCACGCCCCACCGCCTGCATCAGCAGCTGACAGGTCCGCTCCGGCGCCCGGTAGTCGCTGGCAAACAGCGAAACATCTGCCATTACCGCTCCCACCAGGGTTACTCTGGGAAAATCATGGCCCTTGACAATCATCTGGGTCCCGATGAGAATATCCGCTTCTCCGGCGGCAAAGGCCTGGAGGATCCGGTCATACCCTTCCTTTCCTTTGGTTGTATCTGCATCCATCCGCAGAACTCTGGCCTGGGGAAACAGTTTCCTTACAGTCTGCTCGATCTGCTGGGTTCCCGCCCGGAAGCCCCCGATATAGGGAGATCCGCAGGAAGGGCACTGCCGGACCTGCTCGGTACTGTATCCGCAGTAGTGGCAGACCAGCTTTCCGTTGCTGTGATACGTCAAAGACACATCACAGTGAGGACACTTGAGCACATGGCCGCAGGAACGGCAGGTCACAAATCCCGCATATCCTCTTCGGTTCAGAAAAAGCATGGACTGTTCTCCCGCCCGGAGCCGCCGCTCCAGGGCATCCTGGAGTTTTCTGCTGAAAATGGAGCGGTTTCCCGCCTTCAGTTCTTCCCGCATATCCACAGCCTCTACCCGGGGCATCCTGGCTTCTCCGTAGCGCTTCTGCAGCCGGAACAGGGCGTAAGCCCCCGTCTCACAGGCATCGTACGCATCCACAGAAGGGGTGGCGGAGCCCAGAATCACATGCGCCCCCTCCAGTCTCCCCCGCTCCGCCGCCGCTTCCCTGGCATGGTACCGGGGGGCAGACTCACTTTTATAGGAAGTTTCATGTTCCTCATCCACAATGATCAGTCCCAGCCGCGGAAAGGGGGTAAACAGAGCAGAGCGGGGACCCACCACAATATCCGCCTCCTGCCGGCGGATCCGCTCCAGCTGCTGATACCGCTGGGCTTGGGTCATCCGGGAATGAAGCACCGCTACCTTCCCTCCGAAGCGCTGGTAAAACCGCCGGACCGTCTGCCAGGTCAGGGCAATTTCCGGAATCAGGACAATGGCCTGCCGCCCCTGTTCCAGAACCTTTCCGATCAGTTCCATATAGATCAGAGTTTTTCCGCTGCCCGTCACTCCCCAAAGCAGCGCCGGGCGATCCTGCCCCTGCCATTCCCGCAGAATCGCCTCAAAGACCTCCTGCTGTGCCCCGGTCAGAGGCTGGGGCGGAAGCAATTCCATTTCCCCCGGCTCCTCCGCCGTCTGTTCTTCCTGACGGATAATTCCCAGCCTTATGAGATCCTTCAGAGTAGACGCCGGGATTTTCAGATCACCGGACACCTCCCGGCAGTCCAGGGAAGGCTCCTCCAGAAGCCGGTCCAGAAGACGGACCCTGGCCAGATAATGTTTTTTCTGAAATTCTTCCCGAAGCTTTTCCGCCTGTTCCCGCTCTGCGCATAGAAGGATTCTGTGGGGACTTCTGGTCTTCCGCTTCTCCTTCACCGGCAGTACAGTCTTCAAAGCCTGGATCATGGTGGATCCATAGGTTTCCCGCATCCAGGCCGCAAGAGCGATCAGCCTGGTCTCTACTGTAACGCCCCCCTCCACCAGACCCTGTATTTCCTTTAACCTGGACGGTTCATACTTAGGGCTGGTTCCCAGCCCGATCACATACCCCTGGGTCTGGCGGTTCCCATTTCCAAAAGGGATCCATACCCGGCTTCCAAGCCGGATCTCCCCGGTTAAACCAGGCGGGATCCGGTACTGAAAGCTCCGATCCAGTTTCTCGTGGGATATATCTACCACTACATCCGCGTATCTTTCGTCCATATTCTCCTCACCGCTTTGTCTCCTGCCTGGAAGCCAGTATTTCCCGGATCAAAACCCGCTCATCCATAGGATATCTGTGTCCCCGGATCAGCTGATAATCCTCGTGGCCCTTTCCTGCCAGAACAATAATATCCCCCTGACGCCCATGGTCAATCACCCAGGCAATGGCTTCCTTCCGGTCCGGAATTTCCAGATAAGCCCCTTCTGTTCGGCGGATGCCCTGACGGATATCCCCGATGATGGCCTCCGGTTCCTCATCCCGGGGATTGTCTGAGGTGATAACCGTCAGATCCGCCAGTCGGCCGGAAACCTCCCCCATTTCAAAACGGCGGTTTCTGTCCCGGTTGCCTCCGCATCCAAACAGGCAGATCAGCCGGCCCGGCCGGTATTCCCGCAAAGCCTTCAGCAGGCTTTCCAGACTCATGGCATTGTGGGCGTAATCAATAATAAGAATAAATTTTTCCGAGACAGGCACCACTTCCGTCCTGCCGCGGACGTTGACTCTCCTCAAAGCCTGGCGCATAGCCGCCTTGGTAACGCCCAGATGCCGGCAGACCCCTATGGCCGCCAGCGCGTTGGAAACCGAAAACCGGCCCGGCAAACCCAATTCTCCCTGAAATTCCAGACATCCGCTGACATGAAAGGAGACGCCCAGACGGCCTTTCTCTCTCAGCAGCCGGATCTCCCTGCCCCGCAGTTCTGCCTGATCTGAAAATCCAAAGGTTTCCAGCAGGCAGGTATGACCCTCTGTAATCCGGGAGAAATGCCGGTCATCCCGGTTCACAATGCCCACCCGGCACTGGCGGAGGAGTTTTTTCTTACACTGCAGATATTCTTCAAAACTCTCATGCTCTCCGGGGGCAATGTGATCCGCCTCAAGATTCGTAAAAACTCCGTAATCAAACAGAATGCCCTCCACCCGGCTCTGTTTCAGAGCCTGGGAAGAGACCTCCATAACTGCGCAGCGCAGCCCCGCCTCTGCCATCTCCGCCAGATATTTCTGCACCAGATAGGACTCCGGCGTTGTATTTTCCGAGGAAAACTCCCTTTTTCCGGTTATGCAGATAACCGTACCCAGGATCCCCGTTCTGTATCCCGCCTGTTCCAGAATTTCCCGGATCATCCAGGCGGTGGTGGTTTTTCCTTTTGTTCCTGTCACTCCGATGGTAATCAGCCGCCTGGCAGGGTAGCCAAACCAGGCTGCGGAGATCAGCGCCAGCGCCCTGCGGGCGTCCTCCACACAGATCAGAGTTACTTTTCCCGGTACCTTCACAGGCTCCTCCGACACCAGCGCGGCAGCTCCCCTGGCGGCAGCTTCCTGCGCGTAGGCGCTTCCGTCTCTTATGGTTCCCCGGATGCAAACAAAAAGAGAGCCCGGTTCCACTTTTCTGGAATCATAGGCCACCCCCTGAATCTCCACATCCGTACTTCCACTCCTGCACGTATACTGTAAATCCTCAAGCAGTGATGATAACAGCATAGACTACTCCTTTATGATACCGTGCAAGTATTAGCATACCATACCAGAAGGCAGTTTTCAACGCAGGATAGCGCTTTCCCTCCTTTAATTTTTCTTAAGAAATTTCAAAATTCTTTCAGAATCCCGACACACTTTGAACACAGATCTTTCTTATAATAGATCTCGGATAGTTGATTAACCACTCACTATCTCCCCCCTCATTAAAAGAAAGCTGCCGCTTCGGCGATTGAAAGATCGCGGAGCGGCAGCTTTCTTTTGCTGCGCAAAACCGGCAGGGACCGGCTGCCGGGCTTGCTTTTTCCCTTCTGAGAACTTATAATGAAATGTATCAAATATTACGGAACGAGAGGAATATTTCCATGCAGAAAAAAAAGATCGTTGTAGCCCTGGGACATCGGGCTTTAGGCAATACCCTTCCGGAACAGAAGTCCGCTGCCCAGCGTACAGCCCGGGCTCTGGCGGATCTGGTGGAGGCCGGGGCCAACATGGTGATCACACACAGCAACGCCCCTCAGGTTGGCATGATCCATACGGCCATGAATGAATTTCAGAAAGTACACAGAGACTACACGGCGGCGCCTATGTCCGTCTGCTCGGCCATGAGCCAGGGCTATATCGGATACGACATTCAGAACTCCCTGCGGGCAGAACTGCTGCGGAGAGGCATTTACAAAACAGTTGCCACCATCCTCACCCAGGTAACTGTGGATCCTTACGATGAGGCTTTCCATCAGCCTTCCAAAGTAATCGGACGGATCCTGAACAGGGAAGAAGCCGATGCTGAGGAAGCCAAAGGAAATTACGTCACACCGGTAGAGGGAGGCTGGCGGCGGATCGTAGCCGCCCCGAAACCCACAGATATCATTGAACTGGATGCCATTCAGCTGATGCTGGACGCCGGCCATATTGTTATTGCCGGAGGAGGCGGCGGTATTCCGGTTCTGGAACAGGGGGAGGTACTCAAGGGAGCCAGCGCGGTTATCGAGAAAGATCTCCTCAGCGGACTTCTGGCAGAAGAACTTCACGCAGACGAATTAATGATCCTCACCAGCGTAGAACACGTCTCTCTCTCCTACCAGAGCGGAGATCCTACCCCTCTGGGAAAACTTACGGTGGAAGAGGCTGAAAAATACATGGAGGAAGGCCAGTTCGAGCAGGGAACCATGCTTCCCAAAATCGAAGCTTCCGTATCTTTCCTGAAAAAAGGCGGTAAACGGGCCGTTATCACTTCCATCGATAAAGCCAGAGAAGGCTACCTGGGACGCACCGGCACTATTATTCAGTAAAAGAAAACAAGCCCCTTTTGTCTAATACCGTCTAATTCTTTCTTTTTTTCAAAATTATTTAGAAATTTTATTATAATCTGTAAAAAAAGAGGAGGAGGTTACGGAACATGGGGCAAAAGAATTATTGTGCAGATCCGGCTTTTCCAGACGGTACCAGGGCTTCCAGTATCTTGCCCTCTGTGTGGAGCTGGCGGCAGAGGATGACAGCCGGCTCTGCGCGCTGGTCAAGGAAATTTACGGTCCGGTAGCCGAAAAATACCAGGTTCCTTACCGAAGCATCGAAAGGGACATCCGGACCGCCAGAGATCATGCCTGGAAGAACGGCGGAAAAGCATTTCTGGAAGCGATCCGGGGCGGCACATTCTGCAGTCTTCCCACAGTGGGAGAACTTATTGAACTGCTGGCCCGACACCTGTCGGAAGCCTCTTAGCTGCAGGAGGCTGTCGGATGAAAGACAAACCGGGTTTAAGAGATTTCTCTTAAGCCCGGCATCTTTTTTTCTCAAACAGGCATTTGCCTGGCAACTGCCAGCGATCCAGAACGATACTTTTACGGCAGTTCCTGCCAGCTGCTCATTTCTCTTCTTTTCCGCCCCCGGCCCGGCGCAGGGCCCAGACTGTCAGTCCGGCCACCAGCACTCCCTGCACCAGGGCAGTAAACAGGGCAGTTGCCACTTCCTGTACCGTACACAGACAGGAAGTCCCCGCTACCCAGATACTGCTGAAGACAATCCCGATCATTCCCAAAACCAATGGAAAATACTTTTCATCCACTCTTTCGGTTCTGCGTATCCCCCTGCCCAGGAAATATAACACAGGGATCAGGATCAGAAGTTCCGGCTTTACATACTGCAAGATCTGTTCCACTTTCATTTCCTCCTGCCATATCATATGCAGGCAGGGTCTCGGCGGTCATAGATATCTTTCCTAAAACAGGTCTTGTTTTTATTATTTCCAACAGACCGCTCTCATGGGTCAGCAAAATGTGCTCCAGATCTACCGCTCTGTTCTTCACTCTTTCCAGGCTTCTCCAGGTTTCCAAAATGTTATAAAATCTTCCCGGAGGTGTAATGTCATAATGCAGCTCCGGAATGGGCTTGAAATTTTCCAGCCGAAAAGCACAGTCTCCTCCTATAATATACTTGCCTGTTTCTGTCCGAACCTCCACAGACATGTGTCCCGGGGAATGACCTGGTGTTTCAAATACGCAGATCCCGTCAAAAATCTCCATTTCTCCATAACACTTCTGAAACTTTATATTAGCAAAGGAACTGATAATATTAAGTTCCGGCGCTTCATAAGATTTGTAATATAATGGGATCGGATGCTCTGCAAATTCCAATTCTTTTTCATTAACATAAAATACGGCATTTTTAAAATGATCCAGGTACGATGCATGATCCCAGTGCAAATGAGTCAAAATAACCGTATCAATTTCCTGTTCCGAAATTCCGATGGATGCTAACTGTTCAAAAATAGCCTGGCCCTTTTCCTGATGCGACCCCGGATGGTGGTATTTATTTGCCCTCTCCGAATCACACATCCCTGTATCTACCAGGATTTTTTTTCCGTTCCCTTCTACCAGAAATGCAAATACCGGGAAATCCTCCCTCTGGTTTTTTAATTCTTTGTGAAAACCATGTGTAGAGGGATGATAATGGTACTGCATCGGGTTATTAGCTACAAATCCCGTATTAATCGGACGAATGTTATAGTAAATCATATATTCTCTGATTGCCTCCCTGCTGCTTTATTATTTTTTTTATTTACAGTTGCAGATCTCTTACGACTGAAAATATCAATGTAAACCATAATCAAAATTACAAGCCCTATGGCGATACCCTGCAGATAGGATGAAAGGCCCACAAGATTCATAACATTTACAATCATAGTCAGAATAACAGCTCCTATTACTGTGCCGAGAATTCCTCCTTCTCCTCCCAGCAGCGAAGTCCCGCCAATAACCACTGCAGCTACGATCTGAAGCCCGTAGGCATCACACATGGCAACATCTGCCGCATTCAGCCGCGCGCACATAATAATGCCTCCGATACCCGCAAAAATACTGCAGATCGTATAGGTGCCAAAAAGAGAAGTCAAGACTCCCGTTCCGCTATATCTTGCCGCCTCCGGGTTTGCCCCGATCATATATATGTTCCTTCCATAGGTTGTTTTTGTCAGGATCAGCAAGAGCAGAATGACTCCAATTACGGAAAGAACGATAGGTACGGCCAGCTTTCCTATATACCCCACTCCAAGATAGGTAAAGCCTTCCGGCAGCCCGTAAATCACTTGTCCGCGCATTATAATAGTCGCAATTCCTGTAACGACCCAGTTTGTTCCGTAAGTAGCAACAAAGGCCGGCAATTTTAGCACCCCTACCAAAAATCCGTTAAAAATCCCCACAGCGGCAGCAACCAACAATCCCAATACCATAGCCTGCCCAACGGATACCCCGCTGGTCATTAATTTTGCACAGACACACCCTACCAGACCTGCCACACTCCCTACCGACAGATCAATGCCTCCGGTTAGCACAACGGCAGTCAATCCTGTAGATAAAACCAGCAGGATACTGGCCTGCCGTAAAATAGTCATCAAATTGCTTGTCCTAAAAAAAGAGGGACTCAGCAGCCCGGAAATTACCATCATAATAATCAATGCCAGGACACTGTAAATATACTTTGATGAACGAATTTTTTCTATCCACTTTTTCATTTTCGCTCCCTCCTAGTCCCGCACTTTTTTAATACAAGCATCTACGATGATAGCCAGCAAGACCACGCCGCCTATCAGCGCATTTTGATAAATTGACTCCAGCCCGATTTGGTTTAAACCGGTTTTTACAATCTGGATTAAAAACACGCCGAAAATCGTTCCTACGACTGTTCCATTCCCGTCCCGCATGGAAGTGCCTCCCAGCAGCACCGCAGCTATGGAATTAAATTCATATCCGTCTCCAGCCAGGGGATTCCCTGATTCAATCCTGCATGCCATTAAAATACCGGAAACACCTGCCATGAATCCAGCAAAAACAAAAGCCAGTATCATATTAAGCGCAACATTGGAACCAGCCAGATTCAGCGCTTCACTATTTCCGCCTAATGCAACGATTTTCATTCCAAAACGGGTTCGTTTCAGTATCACAAGAGTAATCAGAAAACAAACGATCGCAATCCAGACACAAAAGGGAATCCCAAGAAAACTTCCATAGGTAATCTCGGAGAAAATATTTTTAGAAATATGAATCGTTGTATTGTCAGAAAGTACCAATGCCACGGAAGCAAAAATATTTTGCGTTCCTAATGTGGCTATAAAAGCCGGAATTTTTAATTTTGCCACTAAAAATCCATTAATAAGTCCAGCCACTCCGCCAAACAAGACAGAAATGATCATCGCGCTTCCTGTAGAGAGCCCTGATTTCATCAACAAAACCCACAATACAGAAACAGCGCTGATAATGGATCCCACAGATAAATCCGTACCCTGGGTCATAATTACCAGTGTCTGTCCAAATGACAGAACCAGCAGCGGTGATGCTGTAATTAAAAAAGTTCTTAGGTTGCTGCCTGAAAAGAAACCTTCTACCTGTGTGCCAAAAAACAAAATTAATAAAATTATAATCCACACAGCTGGCGGAATCTGTGCCAGCCTTTTTCCGGAAAGTTTTTTCATCTTCATTTAATCCACCCCAAGCATAAGCGTACCCAACTTTTCTGCCGAAAACTCCTGTCTCTGCAGTTCACCGGTAATAGAGCCATTTTTCATAACATAAATCCGATCACTCATACCGATTATTTCTTCCATTTCCGAAGAAATCATTAAAATTGCCTTTCCTTCCGCTACCAGCCGGTCCATTAAAGCATAAATTTCCATCTTTGCACCCACATCAATGCCTCGCGTAGGTTCATCAAAAATTAAGATGTCCGAATTTTCGCTGAGCCATTTAGCAATTACTACTTTCTGCTGGTTTCCTCCGGAAAGCTCTCCTACTTTCTTTTTTACTCCCGGTGTAGCGATTGCCAATTTTCCAACATACTCCTCCGCAATCCGGTTCACTTTTCTGTCAGAAATAATTCCATGGGGAAAATATTTTTTTAAGCTGACAGCCAGAATATTCCATGCAATTGGCTGTTTAATAGCAAGACCCAAGCCTTTTCGATCCTCTGTCAGAAGCCCCAGTCCTTTTGCGATTACCTGTCTGGGCGGCTTTCCCGTCATATTCTGCCCTTTAATCATCACTTTTCCTTCTTGCGGCTTGTCGATTCCGAAAATAAGCCTGGCCAGTTCCGTCCGCCCGGATCCTACCAATCCACATAATCCAACGATTTCTCCCTTTTTTACTTGAAGGGAACAATTTTTTACCTTTCCATGCTTATCACTGAGATTTTCCACAGACAGAGCGATTTCCTGATACTGATTTATATTTCTTACATACGCCTGGGAGATATCTCTTCCAACCATAAGATTCACAAGCTGTTCTTTTGAAAGCTCTCCTACCTGAAGAGACTTGATCAGCTTTCCATCCCTTAGCACCGTAATTCTATCCCCGATCTGGTCGAATTCCCCCATCCGGTGAGAAATGTAGATAATTCCCAGACCAGATTCTTTTAATTTTCTAATCTGTTCAAACAGGGTTGCAATTTCCCGTTCTGACAGAGTAGCCGTTGGTTCATCAAAAACAATGACTTTCGGATGATTGGACAGAGCTTTCGCAATCTCTATCATCTGCTGCTCCGCCACCCCGTAATTTTTCACCTTTTTATGGGTGTCGATTTGCCTGCAATTAAGCTTATCCAGGATTTCTCTTGCATTTGCGTGCAAGGCTGCTGTATCAATCAGATGTGTATACTTTTTTAATGGTTCGCGGCTTAGGAAAATATTCTGAGCCGCATTCAGATAAGGAACCATTGTTAACTCCTGATAAACTGCTACAATCCCCCGTTCAATAGCGTCTTTGGGAGAATGGAATTTGCAGAGGGTTCCTTCTACATAAATTTCCCCTTCATCCGGCTGATACGCACCCAAAAGGACTTTAACCAGAGTACTCTTGCCCGCTCCATTTTCCCCTACCAGAATATGTACTTCTCCAGGATATAAATCAAAATCAACATGATCCAATGCTTTCACTCCCGGAAAACTTTTACAAATACCCTTTGCCTGTAAGATTGGTGCCGTCATCCTTTCAACCTTTCTTTCTATAAAAGTCTTTTTTAAATCAGAGCTGCCGCCCACTTTGGTGCGGCAGCTCTGATTTCAGCCTGGACAGTTCAATACTCGCTTCAGCTTTCCCAGGATGCTTTCGTATCCAGGAAATCCTGTACATTATCCGTAGTAATCAAAAGGCCATCCTGCGCTGTGGGGAAGGGAATAAAACTGTATTCCGGTGCTGTCCCGTCATTTAAATACTGGACCAGGTAGCAGCAAGCCAGGTATGTGGCGCTGTAGGGATCCATGTTATAGGTACAGTAAAATTCCCCGCTTTGTACCATATTTACATCATCCTGGAATCCGTCAAAGGTGCCGATCATAACCTGATCTTCTAATCCAGCCGCTTTAATAGCCTGATAGGCTCCGATTGCCATTTCTGAATTGCACCCGATCACCATTGTCAGTTTATCTGACAAGCCTTCCTGCTGAAGCAGGTTCTCCATGACTGTCATACCCTGTACACGATTAAAATTCGCCGGCTGTGAAGCAAGCAGCTCAATATTGGGATAGTCTTCCAAAACATCCATAATTCCTTGGAGCCTTTCAATCGAATTCTGAGCTCCCGAAGGCCCCTCGATAATTACTAAACCGCCCTCTCCGCCTGCCTTCTCGAACATGGCCTTTGCGACTTCTGTTCCGGAAGGATAATAATCCGCTCCTGTCCGCAGGAAAATTTCTGTAGCCGGCGCCGTGCCGATTGCCGAAACTGGTATATCATTTTCATGGGCTTTATTGACCGCGGGAACGATTCCATTTGAATCCACGGGAATTGTCACAAATGCATCAATTCCGCTTTCAATCATGGATTCCATAATACTTACCTGTTCCTCCACGCTGTCCGCTGTAGCAGGAGCCTGAATATTAATTTCGAACCCCATATCTTCCGCCGCTTTTTTAGCCCCGTCTGCAGAAAGAGCCATGTAGGGATTTGTATTATTTTTTACGATCAGACCTATTTTATATGGTTCGTTTGCTTTTATATCTGTTTCAATAAATCTTCCCAGCCCTGTTACCGGCAGTTCCAGATCTGCAGTCTCCTCTGTGGCTGTATTATCCAGAACCATTCCTTCCTGCTCTGTATTCTCTGAAGTATTTTGAACCGTTTCATTTTCCGCATTTGAATTACTTTCTTCCTTACCAGCGGAACAGCCGCATAAGGAAACTGTCATAATCGCCGTCAAAAGAAACACCAAACTTTTTTTCATTTGCATAATCCCTCCTACTTCTTCTAATATTTCCCATACTCTCTGGTAGTTCTGAATAAAGCTTCCATATTTTCTGCCCTGGCGTTATCAATAATCAATGATGTATCCATAATAAAACCTCCTCCAGGCGCGCAAATATCTATCAGCCGTTTACATTCCTCCTCTACCTGGCCAGGAGTTCCAAATGCCAGAAGAGAAGTGGGTAAATTTCCGCATATGCAGGCCACGTCTCCCAGAATGCGTTTTGCTTCTTTTATATCTACCTGTTCAAATGCGTAAACCACCTTTCCTTTGGGTACATCCCTAAGGATCTCCAAACGGGTATTGTACCTGCCTTCGCAGAAAACATACGGTGTCATTCCTCCTTCGATGATCTCCTGCATCATTTTCTGCAGACTGGGCCAATAGAATTTTTCATAGCTTTCACGGCTCATAAATTCATCTACCCCCGCATGCAGAGGAATAAATACATATTCTGAATTCTGTGCTTTTGTAAAATTCACGGTTCTCCTGCTGCAGATTTCCGACATTACATCTACTGCCCGGGCTATCTTTTCCGGACGTTCTACTACATCGCATACAGAATTGATCATTCCGCGAATGTTGTCAGAAAACATATCAAAAGGACACGTCTGCGCAATCGCGGGCCCAAGAGGAAACCCTGACTCAATCACATAATTCCGGATATCCTGCATACCCTCCAGCCACTTCTGCGCCATTTCGCCGGCAATCATCAATTTCCGCATAGCTTCCCGGACATCACTCTGCGCAAATACAGCAATATCTCCCAAAAAGGAAAACTCAGCCGGATTATTGAAGCATAATTTTTCAAAAGCCTTTAGGGCTTTATTTTTCCTTGGCAGCACCTTTGTTAAAATAAAATTTGTCGGATCAAATATGAAGTCATCGTATTCCTCTTCTTCCAGATAACAATCGTCCAGAATCTGGAAAGTCGCGTCTAAATCCAATCCGCTGTCAGGTCCCGGCATATTAATATACGTTGCTTCCAGCATACTTAAGGGATCCATGGGGTATACCAGCGGAGACCACACCAAATCCGGCTCAAAAGTATCCAGAAATTTTTTAACTCCTTTTTTTGCATTGCGAATGTCCCGCATCGCTTCATACATGGTAATTCCACCGTAACGCATATAATACATATTTGCTTTTGGCGCAATGGGTACCTGGTCCGGCTCCTGCAGCGCAATCGCCTGATGCACTCTTTGTGCGCGCTGCTGATATAAATTTTCCTTTTCTGTCATAGGCTCCTTCCCTTTCTATTCTTTATCGTTCCATTGTTTCCAATTTGTATGCATGCATTATTTTGTATATCGTGTATCGTATACGATTATAGTTCTATTGTATCTATTAATCTATTTTTGTCAATATATTTTTAGACATTTCCATTTTCTTGTAAATAATATCCAAATTATTATTTGATAATTTGTCACATCTGAAAGCACTTTCTCAAGGAAGCCACGCCTCTCCCCGCAAAGCATGTATCAGCCGCCTGCCGTCTGCAAAAATGGGTGGCTCCTCCGGCTAGCATCCGTGTACAAGGGGCAACACGCTCCAAACCGCGTAATTTCGGTGATTTTCTGTGTTATCCTCAATCGGCGTACAGAGACGTACGCGGAGGGAAAGTAACGCAGAAGGAGCTCAAATCAGCCCTTCAACGACCGTATTGTCCCCTTGTACACGGATGCTAATAAATTATTATAGAAATCTCTTCCATTTTGGAGGCTTCTCATATATAATTAAACACAATCAAATTGTATATTGCATGAAATAATACTTATATTCAGGAGATAAAACAATGAACAAAAAAAGACCGGAGGAGCCCCGTATTTCCGAAATGAATTTCCAGGAAACTCCATTTATTAAGCGGCCTGTCCTTTCTGAACTGGTCTATGACTACATTCTGGACAACATCGCCAACGGTACCCTCCGCACAGGGGAAAAAATTAACGCAGAGGGACTTTCAAGGAAACTAAATGTCAGCCGCACGCCGATCCGGGAAGCCTTCAGCGCTCTTGAGCAAAATGGATTAGTTGTCTCTGTCCCTTTTTCAGGCGTATTTGTAAAAAAGCCAACGATCGAAGAAATACAGGAAATCTATCAGATCCGTCTTCTGCTAGAACCGTATGCACTGCGCCAGGCTGTAGAACAGATTTCAGACGATGATATCCAGCAGCTGACTGACCTGCAAACCGAAATCGAGACAATCATCAGCAGTCATTCCGCTACTCCCCGTATTATCTTTAAATATAATCAGGACTTCCACTTACAGCTATTTTCCTACTCAAAAATGCCTCAGCTATGCAAAATAATTGAGCAGCTATGGTACAGTCTTTCCTTTTATCGCCTTCTTCTGGCAGGACAAAGTAACTATCCCGTTCAGCTAATTACAGAACATCATGCGTATCTAGAGGCTTTGAAAAAAAGAGATTGCCAGCAGCTTTATGATATATGCTGCAATAATTTAACGGAACACATGAAGCAAATGCCTGATATTGTCACCTGTTATTATCAATCTATTGAATAGGCAAAAAACAGCAGCAGAATTCCCATAATTCTGCTGCTGTTTTTTGTCTTTATCGTATACTATATACAATATTGACTTATTTCTCTATATCGTGTATAGTATACGATATACAAAACAGACAAGGAGGATACCAATGGCTACCATTGCTGTAATTTCATGCGCAGATACCAAATTGGCTGAAATGCTTTACTTAAATCAGGAAATCAAACGCCTGGGCTGCGATACTCTGCTGATCGATGCCGGTACAAAAGACCTGATTCTCAATGACCAATTAGATATACAGGCCGAAACCATCAGTAAAGCCGCCGGTTTTGACTGGAAAAAGCATCATATTTGCAAAAAAGATCAGTTATTAGATATTATGTGCCGTGGTCTCTCTCTTCTGCTTCCTGAATTATACCGGCAAGGAAAGATCCACGGCGCTGTTGCTCTTGGCGGTCTGCAAAATACTTTGATTGGGTGCAGCGGTCTCCAGGCTTTACCGATTGGCGTCCCAAAACTCATGATTTCCACCGTTGCCTGCGGAAACAGAAAATTTGATTTTATTACCGGCACAAAAGATGTGGTTGTTATGCCTTCTATCTCAGATTTTACAGGTCTCAACTGTATTAGCCGCACGATTCTTTCAAACGCCGCAGCTGCCATTACAGGTATGGTTCTGCACGCCGGAACACTTATCTGTCCGCCTGCCCGTATGCCGGTTATCGGAACAACCTTAATGGGCGCTACTAATGACGGAGTAGCAAATGCCGCTCTTATTCTTCAAAAAAAAGGATATGAAGTTTTAAGCTTTCATTCTACCGGCATCGGCGGAAAAACCATGGAAGAAATGATCCAAGATGGCTTGATTACTGCCGTTATGGATCTGACTCTTCATGAAATCGTATATGAATATTTTGGATCTGGTTTTGGATATGGTGCCAATGGCCGTCTGCTGGCTGCGTGCCATACGGGGATTCCCATGTTAGTCTGCCCGGCCGGGATTGATTTTATTTGTCTTGATGCCAATGCCGATTTTCCGGAATTAAAAAGCAGAAAACGGATCTTACACAATTCCACCTTAGCCCATGTAAAACTGCTGCCGAAAGAAGTTCTTGCTATCTGCGAGATCATTATTTCCCGCTTAAACAGCGCGACCGGACCTGTAAAAATGCTTTTCCCCCTTCAGGGACTTCGATCCTTCAGCAAACCGGGAGAACCGCTTTACGATCCTGAACTCGATCAGCTTATTCTCCATGCTTTTCAAAAAGGGCTTCGCAAAGACATTCCTATTCTTACCGTTGACTGCAATCTTATGGATTTTACCTTTTCAAAACTAGCCGCGGAAGAAACCATGAAAATGCTTTCTTAATTTTTAAAAAGGAGATGAAGCAATCATGAATGTTGACCTGCAAAAAGAACTTTTGATAAAAGTTTGCCGCCAATGCAGCCATCGAGGATTGCAGACCGGCAACGGCGGAAATATCAGTGTCCGCATTTCAGCAGAAACAATGCTGATAAAAGCCAGCAATACTTCTTTTTTCTCCGCCGAAAAAGAAGATTTTATTTTAACAGATTTTAAGGGGCAGCCTGTCTATTCCCATGGCAAACCTTCTAAAGAATGTCTGCTGCATGCTTATTTGTATCAGATCCGACCGGATATCCAGGCAATTGTGCATTGCCACTCCCCTTGGGCAACGGCCTGGAGCAGCACAGGACAAGTTCTGCCCACAGCTACCTATCACTCTGTCTTAAAGTTGAATGGTAATATTCCGACCTTGGATTCCAGCAGTTATTCTGTGCCCGAATCATTTTTTCCGTTGATTGGCGCGGAACTGTCAAAGCAGCCGCACATACAGGGATTTCTGATGAAACGTCACGGGCAGTTTGCTTTCTCTGATTCTCTGGAAAATGCAATGTTTCATGCGGAACTGATTGAAGAAACAGCTCAGATCGCATTACTGGAAGCCCTGCTTAAATCCCGGCTTTGATCAATCAAAAACAGCTGCACGGAGAAAATGTTCTCCATGCAGCTGTAATTTTTATTCTTAGAAAACAAACTTATCCGCGAAGTATGCCTCCAGTTCCCCAATGGGGATTCTCACCTGCTCCATCGTATCCCGATCCCGTACCGTAACGGCTCCGTCCGTTTCCGAATCGAAGTCATAGGTTACGCAGAAAGGCGTGCCGATCTCGTCCTGGCGGCGGTAGCGCTTGCCGATATTTCCTCTGTCGTCATACTCACAGTTATACTTTTTGGAAAGCTCTCCGAAGATCTTCTCAGCCCCCTCATTCAGCTTCTTGGACAAGGGCAGCACGGCGATCTTTACCGGAGCCAGGGCCGGATGGAAGTGAAGAACTGTTCTTACATCGTTCTTTTCCGCATCCAGCACTTCCTCGTCATAAGCGCTGCAGAGGAAGGCGAGAACCACACGATCCGCTCCCAGGGAGGGCTCGATCACGTAGGGGATATATTTTTCGTTTTTGGTATCATCAAAATAACTCATATCCTGACCGGATACATTCTGATGCTGAGTCAGGTCGTAGTCAGTCCGGTCCGCGATTCCCCAGAGTTCACCCCATCCGAAGGGGAAGAGGAATTCAATGTCTGTGGTTCCCTTGCTGTAGAAGCAAAGTTCCTCCGGGGAATGATCCCTGGCCCGCATCTCCTGGTCCTTCATACCCAGACTCTTGAGCCAGTCGATACAGAACTGCCGCCAATAGGAAAACCACTCAAGATCTGTACCGGGCTCACAGAAAAATTCCAGTTCCATCTGCTCAAATTCTCTGGTACGGAAGGTAAAGTTTCCAGGCGTAATCTCGTTCCGGAAGGATTTTCCGATCTGACCGATGCCGAAGGGAATCTTCTTGCGGCTGGTCCGGGCTACATTCTTAAAGTTTACAAAAATACCCTGCGCGGTTTCCGGGCGAAGGTAAACTGTGTTTTTCGCGTCCTCGGTAACCCCCTGGAAGGTCTTAAACATCAGATTGAACTGACGGATGTCCGTAAAGTTGTGCTTCCCGCAGCTGGGACAGGGAATTTCATTTTCCCGCACAAAGTTTTCCATCTGCTCCTGGGTCCATCCGTCCACGGTTCCTCCAGGGATTTCCATGCCCTTTTCCTGGCAGAAGTCTTCAATGAGTTTGTCTGCCCGGAAACGTTCGTGGCATTCACGGCAATCCATCAGCGGATCGGAAAAACCGCCCAGATGGCCGGACGCCACCCAGGTCTGGGGATTCATCAGAATTGCGCAGTCCACCCCTACATTGTGAGGATCTTCCGTAACAAATTTCTGCCACCAGGCTTTTTTTACGTTATTTTTCAGCTCTACTCCCAGAGGGCCGTAATCCCAGGTGTTGGCCAGGCCTCCGTAAATCTCGGAACCCGGATATACAAATCCCCTGGATTTTGCCAGAGCTACGATCTTTTCCATTGTCTTTTCCATGAATTCTATCTCCTATCATTTTTGCTGATAAATAATGTACACAGGTTCATCTGTGAAGTCAGCTTCCTCCGATGCCTGCACCCGAACCTTTCCCTCCTGGGTAACCGACGCATTGGAAGAAGTATACAGAACTTCCCCCGGCAGCCGAACATCCAGAATTTCCTCCAGGATCAGCACTCTTGCCTCCTGCTGTCCCAAAACGGCTGACTGCTCCACAGCGTTGCCCGCAGGGTCCTGGAAACCCGTGTCGAATCCGTATCCGGCGGTCCTGGCTTCCTGCAGGCTGCCCAGAAAGCAATCCACTTGATTAAAGGCGGCATAATCTCCGGCAGAAGCGTATTGCAGGGTTATCCGTGCGATGCCCCCGGCAAGCCGGCAGGACTCCAGGGTCACTGTTTCTCCGCCGTTTTCCGCCTGGTACTCCTCCAGATCCTGACGGATATAGGTCCGTAGTTCATCCTGGGTGAAATCCTCGTCCTCTACATTCTCCACAATCGCCTGTTCCAGTACTCCGTCCTCATCCACCGAAAGGGTCGTCGTCTCCGGTTCCCTGCCTGCGCAGCCACCTGCAGCCAGAGCCGTCCCCGTCAGCAGGATGAGAAAAAGCCGCCTGAATTTTTTCATATTTATTTCTCCCGATAGATAATGTCGTCTCTTCCCGGGCCATTGGAAATCATGGTGATGGGGAAGCCGATCTTCTTTTCGATAAACTCAATATATTTCCGACAATTCTCCGGAAGCTCCTGGTATTTCCGAATGCCCCGGATGTCGCATTTCCAGCCCGGCAGTTTTTCGTACACCGGTTTCGCCTTTTCCAGCAGACCTGTGGTGGGGAAATCGGTGGTAATTTCTCCGTCAATCTCATAGGCAACGCAGACCGGAATTTCATCCAGATATCCCAGCACATCCAGGACGGTAAAGGCCACATCGGTGGTACCCTGGAGACGGCAGCCGTAACGGGAAGCCACGCAATCATACCAGCCTACTCTTCGGGGCCTTCCGGTAGTGGCTCCGTACTCTCCGCCATCGCCGCCTCTTCGTCTCAGCTCCTCGGCCTGGTCCCCGAAGATTTCCGATACGAACGCTCCTGCTCCTACTGCGCTGGAATATGCTTTGGTCACAGTAACGATCTGTTTAATCTCATAGGGAGGCACACCTGCTCCCACTGCCCCGTAACCGGCAAGGGTGGAGGAGGAGGTTACCATAGGGTAAATTCCGTGATCCGGATCCTTCATGGATCCCAGCTGGCCCTCCAGCAGAATCTCCTTTCCTTCCTTCAGCGCGTTCCAAAGGTAAGCGGATACATCACAGACAAAAGGAGCCGCCATCTCCCGCCAGCCCATAAGCTCCTGGAAAAGAGCCTCCGGATCCAGCAGCGGTTTATGATACAGATTTTCCAGCAGCACGTTCTTTACTTCGCAGACATTTTTCAGTTTCTCCTTCAGCGCTTCTTCGTGAAAAAGCTCATTTACCTGGAAACCGATCTTAGCGTATTTATCTGAATAGAAGGGAGCGATTCCTGACTTTGTGGAACCGAAGGACCGGCCTGCAAGACGCTCTTCTTCATACTGATCGAAGAGAATATGATAAGGCATCACCATCTGAGCCCTGTCTGAAATTTTAATTTTCGGCATGGGCACGCCTTTGGAGAGAATATCATCCACTTCTTTCTTCAGCACCGGAATATTCAGGGCTACTCCGTTTCCGATCACGCTGGTGGTATGCCCGTAAAACACTCCGGAGGGAAGGGTATGCAGGGCAAACTTCCCGTAATTGTTTACGATGGTGTGACCCGCATTGGCGCCTCCCTGAAAACGGACGATAATGTCTGCTTCCTGGGCCAGCATGTCTGTAATTTTCCCCTTGCCTTCGTCTCCCCAGTTTGCACCGACTACTGCCTTAATCATCTTGTATTTCCTCCTACAATTCGTTTCAATCCTTACTTAGACTTTAATGGAACATGCGGCACTCCGCCGCATGTTCCATTATAGCACAGGCTCTTCATTAGTTGAACTTATTATTGCTAATAAAGACCGCTAATTTTATAACCAACATTTATAAACCAGCGCCTCAGACATTGATCTCCGCTGTCATTCCCAGCAGTTCCCGGTTGCCATCCAGGATAGGACGGATTACATTTTTCAGATATTTTTCCACCTGGTTTTCCGCACAGCCGGTATAACGGGAGGGATCCATGGATTTTTTCAGATCCTCCAGAGACAGCTTAAAGGCAGGATCCGCCGCGATCCGCTCCAGAAGATCATTGTCCTTTCCTTCCACCTTTACCGTACGGCCTGCCTCCATGGACAGTTCCCGGATCCGCTCATGGAGTTCCTGGCGGTCTCCTCCGGCTTTTACCGCATCCATCATAATATTTTCCGTTGCCATAAAGGGCAGTTCCGCCATCAGATGTTTCTCGATCACCTTGGGATATACCACCAGACCATCCACTACGTTCAGCATCAGGTCCAGGATACCGTCAACAGCCAGAAATCCTTCCGGAACAGACAGACGCTTGTTGGCGGAGTCGTCCAGGGTTCTCTCAAACCACTGCGTCGCTGAGGTAACCGCCGGGTTCAGTGCATCGATCATCACATACCTGGCCAGGGAGGCGATCCGCTCGCTGCGCATGGGATTCCGCTTGTAGGCCATGGCGGAAGATCCGATCTGGCTCTTCTCAAAGGGCTCCTCCACCTCTTTCAGGTGCTGCAGCAGCCGGATATCATTGGAAAACTTATGGGCGCTGGCAGCGATTCCCGCCAGCACGTTCAGCACCCGGGTATCTACTTTCCGGGAATAGGTCTGTCCGGAAACCGGATAGCAGGACTGGAAGCCCATTTTTTTCGCGATCATGGGATCCAGCTTGTCTACTTTTTCCTGATCTCCTTCAAAAAGTTCCAGAAAGCTGGCCTGGGTGCCTGTGGTTCCTTTAGAGCCCAGCAGCTTCAGGGTGCTCTGGACATACTCCAGATCTTCCAGATCCATCACCAGCTCATTCATCCAAAGGGTAGCACGCTTGCCCAGGGTCGTGGGCTGAGCCGGCTGAAAATGCGTAAAGGCCAGGGTGGGCAGAGCCTTATTCTCATTGGCAAATTTGGCCAGCTCCGCGATGACATTCAGAAGCTTTTTCTTTACCAGCTTCAGCGCCTCGTTCATAATTATAATATCCGTATTATCTCCCACATAGCAGGAGGTAGCACCCAGATGGATGATTCCCTTGGCCTTGGGGCACTGTACGCCGTAAGCGTACACATGGGACATCACATCGTGGCGTACTTCTTTCTCCCGGGCCTGGGCCACTTCGTAATTAATATCCGTGATATGGCTCTTCAGTTCATCAATCTGCTCCTGGGTAATGGGCAGTCCCAGTTCCATCTCTGTTTCTGCCAGAGCCACCCACAGTCTCCTCCAGGTGGTAAACTTCATATCCTGGGAAAAAATATACTGCATCTCCCGGCTGGCATACCGCTGGGAAAGCGGGCTTGTGTATCTGTCTGTCGCGTTCATATTCTTCTCCTTATGTTCTGGCGCCTTTCTTTTCTCACGGAACCGCCGGAAATGCGGCCGCGGCACAAGGGGCAAGGCGCAGAAGCCCCTGATACCTGTAAATTATAAAGCAGAAGTCTGGTAAAAGCAACCCAAACTTCTGCTGTCTGTGCTTCTCCGAAATGCCTCCGGAGCCTAATTTTCTTCCTGGCGGAACCTTCCCAGAAAGCCCTGCATTCTGGCGTTCTCCGAGGCAAATACCTGCTCCGGGGTTCCTTCCTCCACAATCACGCCGCACTCCATAAAGATGATGTGATCCGCCACATCCCGGGCAAACTGCATTTCATGGGTAACGATGACCATGGTCATATGCTCCGCCGCCAGTTCCCGGATCACCTTCAGGATCTCCCCGGTAAGTTCCGGATCCAGGGCGGAAGTAGGCTCATCAAAGAAAAGGATCTTGGGGTTCATGGCCAGGGCTCTGGCAATGGACACTCGCTGCTGCTGTCCCCCGGAAAGCTGGCAGGGATAGGCCTCCGCTTTGTCGGAAAGCCCCATTTTCCCCAGAAGCTCCAGGGCCTGTTTCCTGACTTCCTCTTTGCCGCGCTTCTGTACCCGGATCGGAGCGTCCATAATATTTTTCAGTACGCTGTAGTGAGGAAAAAGATTAAAATTCTGAAAAACCAGGCCGTAATACTGCTTGATTTTTTTCATCTGCTCTGCTTTGGCATACACGGCTCTGCCGTTTACGCTTTTCACCACCTGTTCTCCCAGATAGAACAGTTCTCCGTCATCCATGGTCTCCAGCATCGTAGCGCACCGGAGCAGGGTGGACTTTCCGGAACCGGAAGGTCCGATGATCGCCGTTACCCGGCCGGCCTCCACGCTGAGGGAAATGTCCTTCAGTACTTCCAGCTCGCCGAAGGATTTCTTAATGTGATTTATCTCCAGATATTTTTCTGCCATTTTCCCTCCTCCTATTTATAGTAGCTGAGCTTTTTCTCAAAAAGTTCCATGATCCAGGCCACTACATAGTTAAAGATATAGTAGAAGATACCGGCTCCCACATAGGGGATCACGTTGGACCAGGCCGCCGCCAGTTCCTTAGAACGGGTAAACAGTTCCATAACGCCGATGGAAAAGGCCAGAGTGGTATCCTTGACCAGCGTAATCACCTCGTTGGTGATGGAAGGCAGGATCCGTTTGATCACCTGGGGCAGGATAATGTGGAAAAAGGTCTGGGATTTAGAGTATCCCAGCACCGCCGCCGCCTCATACTGGCCGGCCGGCATAGATTCAATGCCGCTGCGGTAAATTTCCGCAAAATAAGCTGCGTAGTTTAAAGTAAATCCAATGATTACCGCCAGATTCTGGGAGTTGGGGGTAAGGCGGATCCCGAAAATAAAATACGGCCCGAAGTAAACTACCAGCAGCTGCAGCATCAGAGGGGTACCCCGCATGATGGAAATATATACCTTTACAATATTGCGGAGGACAGGGTTTTTCGACATACGGCCGAAAGCCACGATCATACCGAAGGGCAGGGCCAGCAGCAGTGTAATGCCGAAGATCCAGAGGGTGGTTACCATGCCGTCCCCCAAATTGGTCAGCAGTAATTCCAGATTGAACTTCATAGTTTCTCCTTTTCACAGCGAAAGGCTGCCGCGGCGCCAAGCGCCCCGGCAACCTCTGTTTTCTGTTTTCTCCGGGATCTGTTTGCTCCCTTATGCCTCGATGATAGTAAGATCCTCGCCGAACCACTCCTGGGAAATCGCAGCCAGTGTTCCGTCTGCCGCCATCTCCTTCAGGGTATCATTCACCTGATCCCGAAGAGCGGTATCGCCTTTCTTAAAGCCTACACCGTACTCTTCTTCCGCGATCACGTCATCCAGGATCTTAAAATCCTTGTTATTCTGGGTAATATAGTAGCTGGCAAATACCTCGTCCATGGCTACCGCTTCTACCGCCCCGGACTCCAGTTCCATGAGACAGGTCAGATAATCGGCTACCGGACGGATCTCTCCGAAGCTGGAAGCCAGCTCCTGGTTCTCATCCAGTGCGTGCTGGGCTGAGGAATCCATCTGCACATTGATCACTTTGCCTGCCAGATCCGCAGCGGAAGTGTAGGAGGAATCTCCTCTTACCACAAAGATCTGCTCGTTCTTCATGTAGGGATCCGACCACTCATAATCATTTTCCCGGCCTGTCATGGTAAATCCATTCCAGATACAGTTAATGGTGCCGCTCTCCAGTTCCAGGTCCTTGCTGTTCCAGTCAATGGGCTTGTACTCAATGCCCATGCCCAGACGCTCTGCTACTTCCGCAGCCAGATCCAGGTCAAAACCTGTGTACTCCCCGTCATCGCCTACAAAGCCCATGGGCGGAAATGCAGAGTCAAAGCCTACGATCAGAGTATCCGCCGCCGCTTCTCCCGTGCTGTCTCCGCTGGTCTCTGAACCGCTTTCAGTGGCGGTATCGCTGCCGCTTTCGGAAGATACATCCGCTCCGCTTCCGGAAACGGTGTCCGTATTGCTGCCGGAAGACGCCTCCTGTCCGCTTCCGCAGGCCGTCAGGGAAGCTGCCATCATGGCTGCCAGCAGACAGCCGATTACTTTCTTTTTCATCTCTTTTTCCTCCCGATATCTTTTATCATAGTATCACGTAGTCACTCTACCATGCTAAACTGTATGACAGGACTTATACTACCATAAAAACGGCGTGTCTGTCAACCGCAAACACGCCGCTCTCCTGGCTTTTCTCAGTCTCTGTAGATCCTGGGGACCCGCTTGCTGATCCCGCAGGCCATTTCGTAATTAAACCGGGCCGCCGGATCCGCCACTTCTTCCATAGTGATCCGGTTTTCCCCGTCCCGGCCAATAAGAGTTACCACATCCTCTACCTGTACCTGCGGGATATGGCTTACATCCACCATCATCTGATCCATGCAGACCCGGCCCAGGATCGGGGCGTACTGCCCGTGGATCAGAACTCTTCCTTTATTGGAAAGCGCCCGGGGATATCCGTCCGCATAGCCTGCGGACACGGTAGCGATCCGGGTGCAGGGGCCTTCCGTAGTATAGGTGGCTCCATAGCTGACTCCCATTCCCGGCTTCACCTCCTGTACATGGATCACATGACTCTTCCAGGATAGGGCCGGTATCAGAGGCAGACGGTTCTTGTCCACTTCTTCAGAGGGATACAGTCCGTAGGTGATAATGCCGGAACGCACCATGTCAAAACGATAGTCGTCAAATTCCATGATCCCCGCGCTGTTGCAGATATGCTTAATGGGGATCTGCACACCCCGCTGTTCCAGCATCTTTGCCATCCTCTGGAATTTTCCCAGCTGCATGCCGCAGTAGGTCTTATCTTTCTGATCGGCGCAGGAAAAGTGGGTAAACATCCCCTCCAGTTCCAGCCCCGGCAGGCGGCTAAGCGCGGCGATCCGATCTGCCTCTTCCTCTGTAATATGAAACCCGATACGGGTCATGCCCGTATCCAGCGCTGCATGAACCCTGGTCCGGCAGCCGGCCTCCGCGGAAACCGCGGAAAGTTTTTCCGCCGTATCCAGGCTGTATAGAGTCTGGGTAATCTGGTATTCCAGAAGTTCCCGGTACTGGGAGGGCGAAATATACCCCAGGACCAGAATCGGAAGCCGGATCCCCGCCTCCCGGAGTTCCACCGCTTCCTCCGCTGTAGCCACAGCAAAATAATCTGCCTGATCTTCCAGATACTTTCCCACCCGCAGGGCTCCGTGGCCATAGGCGTCCGCCTTGATCACCGCCAGCAGCTTTACGCCGGGTTTCAGTCTTTTCTTCACTTCCGCAATATTTTTCCCAATTGCCGAAAGGGATATTTCCGCGTAACATCTGAGATAATCGCTCATCTCTCTTCCTTCTTTCCCTACCTGTTTAAAAGGAAGCGGCAAGCCGCTTCCTCATTTATTTTTCTTTTTCCGGTTTCCGGATGGCCGAATAAATATTTTTTACTGTTTTCAGCACCACATGGGTCCGGGTATCAGAAACCCCCTCCAGGCTCATGATCTCCCGGTGTACCTCCTCCAGTTCGTCAGAGGACCGGCAGGCGATTTTCAGCAGCAGGTCAAAATCTCCCGTCTGGTAGTAGCAGGAAACAATGGTGTCCATGTGACGGATCGCATCCGCGAACTGATCGAAATATCTGGGGTGTTCCAGACTTACCTCCATCAGAGCGGTCATGTCGTTCCCCGTGCGCTTTTCATCCACAATAATGGTGTATTCCTGGATCACACGGCTTTCCTCCAGCTTTCGAAGCCGCTCGATCACAGCCGATACTGACAAATGGATTTCCTTACTGATATTTGATGCTGTCTCCCGGGCATTTCTCTGCAGAATCTTCAAGATTTTATAATCGATACTGTCCATTTCCAGCTGTCCTCCTCTGAATTTCTCTGCTTCTTCCTTAAGTATAGCAAATTTTTTTCAGAAGTCCACAGCCAGCCCCGGATTTTTTTCAGTTTTTTTCCTCGGGGAAGATTCCCCGAGGAAAACGGAAGTCTTTTCTGGTTCGGCTCCAGCCTCCGTGTACTCTGACGCTGCCTTCCCGCTTATCCCCGGGCAGTTTTTTTGGTGGTAAAAAACTGCACAGCCATGCCGGCCGCAGCCAGGGCGATGATGATTCCCCAGACCAGCATCCTGTTTCCGGCCAGGGTATCAAACATCTGGCGCAGAGCATCCGCCGCGTTCACCGCGCCGGTAGCCGCTGTTACGGCAATGATACAGGGACGGGCAAATTTTACCGCCAGGATACCTGCCAGAATAAAGGCCAGCACACAGAGAACAATGGCCACTATACTCCAGACGTCTCCCTCCGGAAAAGAAATTTTATTGACCGCCGATGCCGCAATGCCTCCGCAGTAAATGAAAACTCCGATGAGATAAATCCGGAACGCCACAAAGGCCAGCAGCAATCCCGCCACGATTCCGATAATCGCCGGCAGATACGCTTCTCCGTCAATGAGGGCCCTGGCCACCAGAAAGCCCAGAACAAAGCCCACGAAGAAACCGATTATGGCGATCCATACCCGCAGCAATTTATATCCGAAAAAGCACTGCAGAACCGCGAACAGCAGGGTAAACGCCAGGATCACCTGGCCGATGCCTTCTGTTATATCATAAATGGAATGAATAATTTCTCCTATGTCCATCGCTCATCTCTCCTCTAAATTACTTACAGACATTTGCTCCATCCGCAGCTCTTGCAGATATTGCAGCCGCCCTCGAAAATCAGCGGTTCTCCGCATTCCGGACAACAGACAGTGGTCTCTACCTTTTTTACAGCTTTCGGCTTCGGCGCTTTTGGGGGAACGTGTTTCTTCTTTTCTCCTCCGAAAAGCTCCTCCTGAACCTCCCGGTACATATCCATCAGGGCGTTGCCCACCGCCATGGGGCAGCAGCTTCCCTTGCTGGTATCCTTCCGGGTAGCTCTGCGGACAGAATAGGAGGGGCAGGAGCCGGTGGAGTTCAGCTGGTCGATAATGGTTTCAATATCGATGCCGCCTCTGGCGCTGATGGAAATCATACGGGAAAGCCCGATCATAAAGTTGTTGCAGCCTCCCGTAGATCCCTTGCTGAGATAGGTCTCCAGCAAGGCGCCGGTATAGGGATCAAAAAGCGCGATACAGTGGAGACTGCCGCATCCTGTAACCAGCTTCCGTTTTTTGCCGATGACGTCGTCGTTGATTACCACGATCTCGCCTCTGGCCAATCCCTCTCCGGCTGTGGGAGAATGTTTCTTTTCTTCCTGGCTTTCCGCGTTCAGGACCCCTACCCGCTTGCAGCCGTCCCGGAACAGAGTTACTCCCTTCAGCCCTTTCTCGTAGGCATAGAGATACAGGTTCTCTGTCTCTTCCACGGTAAACTGGTTGGGCACGTTCACCGTGGAACTGATGGAGGCGTCAATGTGGGTCTGCCATACGGCCTGCATATCAATTCTCTGCCGGTAATCCAGGGTCATGGCCGTCACAAAATAGTCCGGCAGCATGCTGTCGTCCGTCAGCTTGTGCTCCTTCATATAGGTCTCCACGATCTTGGTATATACTTTATAATACACATCCGATCCGTGAAGGGATTCTGTTTTTCTTTCGTAATAGTTGGCGTAAACCGGCTCAATGCCTCCGGAAATTCCCAGCATGGTGGACAGGGTTCCTGTGGGGGCAATGGTCAGCAGCTGGGAATTCCGCAGACCGTACTTCTTTACCAGTTCCCGGGTAGCCTCGGTAGTATTGTACTGGAAGAAGGGAGTGCTCATAATCTCCTCTGTGTTGCAGCGGGGGAAGGCTCCCTTTTCCTTGGCCAGAGCCGCGGAAGCGGCAATGGCGGTATCCGCCATAACAAAACCGATCTTGTCGCAGAGCTCTACAGCCTCCTCCTCGCCATAAGTCAGTTCCATCTTCATCAGCATATCCGCCAGGCCCATAATTCCCAGACCGATCTGCTTCCATTCCTTTACGCTCTCGCGCTGCTCCTCCAGGGGATGCAAGGGAAGCCCCTCCTCCAGCACTTCATTCAGAGCTCTCACGCTTTCCCTGACACAGCTCTTAAAGCCTTCAATATCAAAGGCAGCTTTAGATGTAAAGGGGTTCTGTACGAACCCGGAAAGGTTTATGCTTCCCAGCAGACAGCTGCCGCCTGCCGGCAGTGGCTCCTCCGCGCAGGGATTTACGCCGGCATAGGAAAATTCCCGGGTATTAGCCAGCAGATTCCAGCCGGAAATCCGATCCCAGAAAAGAGCGCCCGGCTCCCCATAGTCCCAGTTGGTCTCCGCAATGTGGTGAAAAAGCTCTTTGGCGTCAATCTCCTTTTCGATCTTTTCACCGGTGGCCTCCCGGACATAGTGGAGCAGAAAATTCTCCTGGTTTTTTACCGCCTCCATAAACTTCCTGCTGAGGCGCACGGAAAGATTGGCTTTGGTCACCTTGCTCAGATCCGTCTTCAGGTCGATAAATTCTTCCACATCCGGATGCTCGCAGTCTATGGAAATCATCAGGGCTCCCCGCCGGCCGTTCTGGCCGATCAGGTTGGTCACCAGAGAATAAAGCTCCATAAAGGACACTGCTCCGGTAGTCGCCTTGGCCGCGTTGTTGATACGGGCGCCCCTGGGACTTAAGCCGGAAATATCCACTCCGCAGCCTCCTCCGTAGCTGTAGGTGCGGGCCAGTTTCTTGGCGCATTCAAAAATACTTTCAATCTCATCTTTGGGCGGCTCGATTACATAGCAGTTGGACAGGGTGATCTTCCGTCCCTCGTATTCCAGTCCCCGGTTGGAAAGGATACGTCCTCCAAAAAGGAACTTTTTCTCCCGGATCAGCTGGGCGATTTTTTCATTTCCCCCGCTGATACGGGAAAGCCAGTGTTCAAAGCTCTCCCCTTCGTTGCAATATTTTTTCTTCCAGATATCACAGCCCAGCTGATTATCCTGGCCCAGCCATTCTTGTAATTCCATTCTCTTCTCCCATCTCTCTTGGTTTTCCAGATTTAGCGTACGGCTCTAATCTTAACACAATATATAGCGCCTGACAAGGTAAAATCTTGCCAAAATCTTCCCGGTATTTTCTCCCCTCTCTACAGCAGGGGGGCTACACAAAACCGGCGGCGGAAGTTTTTCTCTTCCGCCGCCTGAATATCCGCAGACCGGGCGGGCCCCCGGCAAAGCTTCTATTTTCTTCCCCAGATCAGTCTTTTTTCATGGCTTTGCTGACCGCCTTGCTGATGGCGCCGCCGGCCGCGCAGCTGGCCAGGGCCTCCACAATGCCGTTGACGCCCACCATCACCGCCAGGAAGCCAAAGACTCCCGCGCCGCCGCTCATCTCCTGGATGTAATCAGAGTTCCAGAAGAACGCCAGCAGGGCGCCCATGAAAAACACCGTGTTCAGCACCGCCGCGGACAGCCCTCCCACAAAATAGGACACCGTTTTGGTCCGGTCCACCCGGTGGACGCCCTTGAAGATCATCCCCGCCAGATACCCCATGAGCAACCGGGTGGGTACGCACATAAAGAACGCGCCGAAGGGATTGATGTTGAACAGAGCGGTTCCGAAGGCATCCATGCCGAAACACTGGGCAAAGCTTGTGATTCCGAAGACAAGACCCAGCAGAGCGCCTGCCTGAGGACTTATGATCATAGCACCCACAGCCACCGGAATGGACAGCAGGGAAAGGGACAGAGGGCCGATCTTCAGATAGCCCAGAGGGGTAAAGGACATGACCAGCAGCACCGCCGCCAGAATGGCGATCTGCACCATGGTTAAGGTTTTCTTATTTCTCATTTTTTCCTCCTGTTATTATTCCCGCCCCGGCAGAAAGGCTCTTCCCTCCGCTTCGCGGGATACAATACATGTTTCCTGAAGTCCTTCGGAAACTCATGCCCGCGGGCAAACACTGGACCCGGCCCGCCGTAGTCCGCTCTGCCCTGAGTGTTCTTCTGTTCTTCAGGTATGTTAAAAATACATCAAATCCGAAAATTTTACAAGTCTTTTCTCCCGTACATCCCCGGTTCCCGGAAACTTAGTTGACTTACCACCTGGTATAAGGGTTATAATGAGAGCGGAAACGCATTTGCGATAGAAAGGACGGGATTCTTTTGAAAGAAGTAAAACAGCTCCTCCCTTATCTGAAGCCCTGCGGCAGAGAATTTCTCCTGGCAGTGATTTTTGTCATAGCGGAAAGCGTCTTTGAACTTTTCATCCCCCTGGTCATGTCAAATATTATTGACGTAGGCGTAGCCAGCCGGGATATTCCCTATATTCTCCATCAGGGGATCCTGATGGCTGTCTGCGCCCTTCTGTCCCTGACCTGCGGTCTTCTTTATGCCCGCTGTGCCGCCCGGGCAGCTCTGGGCTTTGGAACCTGCATCCGGGAGGCGGAATACGAAAAACTCCAGAGTTTTTCCTTCTCCAATCTGGACCATTTTGAAACCTCTTCCCTGATCACCCGCATGACCACTGATATTACCGTTCTCCAGAATGCTGTAGTAGGCGGCCTGCGGCCCATGACCCGGGGGCCGGTCATGCTGGCCATGGGGCTGATCCTTGCCTTCTGCATGAACGCCAGACTGGCTCTGGTCTTTGTGGTCTGCGCCCCGGTCCTGGGTTTCGTCTTGTTCTTTATCGTCCGCAGAACCGCCCCTATGTACGGAAATCTGCAGAAATCTGTAGATAAGGTAAACAGCGTGGTACAGGAAAACCTGAACGCGATCCGGGCCGTAAAGGCCTACGTGCGGGGCAGCTACGAAGAAGAAAACTTCCGGAAAGCCAACCAGGCTCTTATGGAAAACAGCCGGGATACCTTCCGCATCGCCGCCCTGAACCTGCCTGCCTTTCAGTTTGTCATGTACACGGCCACGATTCTTATCCTCTGGTTCGGAGGAAATTTCATCCACGCCGGTTCGCTGGAAGTGGGGGCCCTCACCGGATTTTTAAGCTACGTCATGCAGATCATCAATTCCCTGATGATGATCTCCAATGTTTTCCTGCTTCTGACCCGTTCTCTGGCCAGCGTTACCCGGATCAGCGAAGTTTTTCAGGAAGTGCCGGAACTGGCGGATGTTCCGGAGGGCTTATCCCAGGTTCCGGACGGATCCGTAGAATTCCGGAATGTAGAATTTAAATACAGCGCAGGAGCCAGACGGCCGGCCCTCTCCAATATTAATCTAAAATTTGCTTCCGGCCAGACCATCGGCATTATCGGCGGTACCGGCTCTTCCAAAAGCAGTCTGGTACAGCTGATCCCCAGGCTCTACGACGCCTCTTCCGGCCAGGTACTGGTAGGCGGCCGCGATGTGCGGGAATACCGTCTCCCGGTCCTCCGGGACGCTGTGGGCATCGTTCTGCAGAAAAACCTGCTCTTCTCCGGCACGGTCCGGGAAAACCTCCAGTGGGGCAGCCCCCAGGCTTCCGATGAGGAGCTGTGGGCGGCCTGCCGGACTGCCTGCGCAGATGAATTTCTGGAGCAGCTTCCCGGGGGGCTGGACGCGGTTCTGGACCAGGGCGGACTGAACTTATCCGGAGGCCAGCGGCAGCGGCTCTGTATTGCCCGGACCCTTCTGAAACGGCCCAGGATCCTGATCTTCGATGATTCTACCAGCGCCGTAGATACGGCCACGGAGGCCCGGATTCAGAAAGGGCTGAAAGCCCTGCCGGAGATGACCAAGATCGTGATCGCTCAGAGGATCACCTCCGTGATGTATGCGGATCTGATCGTAATTCTGGAAGATGGCCGTGTCCACGCGGCCGGCACCCATGAAAGCCTGCTGCGGACTGACCCTATTTATCAGGAAATTTACGGCTCACAAATGCAGGCCTCCTTTGAGGCCCCCGGGAAAGGAGGCTTTTGATATGGCGCAGATAACAGGAAAACGCCCTTCTGACCTGAAAGGTACCCTGAAAACCCTTCTTAGCTACCTGGGCCGCCACAAATTCCTGCTGTTTCTGGTGGGGCTCCTGGCCTCTCTCAGCGCCCTGGCCAACCTGCTGGGCACATACATGCTGAAGCCCATTATCAACCGCTACATTGTGCCGGGAGACATGCAGGGCCTGATCTTCGGGGTTGCCGTCACCGGGGCCATTTACGGAACCGGCGCTCTTTCTTCCCTGGGCTATACCCAGATCATGGTCCGGGCTGCCCAGAAGGTAGTTTTCGAAATCCGCAGGGATCTGTTTCACACTATGGAAAGCCTTCCCCTTGGCTACTTTGACACCCATCCCCACGGGGATATTATGAGCCGCTATACCAACGATGTGGATACCGTTTCCGACGCCCTGAACAACAGCTTCGCTATGGTGATCCAAAGCTTTATCCAGATCATCGGAACCCTGGCCCTGCTTTTTCTCCTTAACTGGCAGCTTTCCCTGCTGGTAATCCTGGGCTATGGAGCCATGTTTCTCTATATCCGGTTCAGCACCAAAAAAAGCAGGTTTTTCTTTCTTCAGCAGCAGGCCTATCTGGGAGAACTGGACGGATACATGGAAGAAATGATCGCAGGCCAGAAGGTAGTAAAAGCCTTTAACCGGGAAGCTGCCAATCTGAAAACATTCCGGATAAAAAACCAGCTGCTGCGGCAGGCCGGCACCAAGGCGGTTGGCTACTCCGGCACTATGATTCCCATGGTGGTGAGCATCTCCTACATCAATTACGCCCTGGTAGCCATACTGGGAGCTGTAATGGCCATCCGCGGCATGACCGATGTAGGAAGCCTGGCCAGCTACCTGGTCTTCGTCCGCCAGGCAGCTATGCCCATTAACCAGTTTACCCAGCAGTCCAATCTGCTGCTGGCGGCTCTTGCCGGCGCGGAGCGTATTTTTCAGCTGATGCGGGAGGTTCCCGAAACCGATCTGGGAAAAGTAGTTCTTTCCCCGGTTCTGGAAACCCCGGAGGGAGTCCTTCGCAAAGCAGACCGGCGGACTGGCTGCTGGGCCTGGGAAAATCTGCAGGACCATACTCTGACCCGGCTCCGGGGCGACGTGCGCTTTTACAATGTAGTATTTGGCTATACGCCGGAAAAAACCATTCTCCACAACATCAGTCTTTACGCCAAGCCCGGACAGAAAATTGCATTTGTGGGCTCCACAGGGGCCGGCAAAACCACCATTACCAACCTGATCAACCGCTTCTACGACATTGAAGGAGGGGTCATTACCTACGATGGCATCGACATCCGGGAAATCCGCAAGGATTCCCTGCGGCGGTCTCTGGCCATTGTGCTTCAGGACACCCATCTTTTTACCGGAACCATTGCGGACAACATCCGTTTCGGCAAGCTGGACGCTTCCCTGGAGGAAATTCAGGCCGCCGCCCGCCTGGCCAATGCCGATTCCTTTATCACCCGGCTTCCCCAGGGATATGATACCCTGGTTACCGGGGACGGCAGCAACTTATCCCAGGGACAGCGCCAGCTTCTGGCCATTGCCCGGGCCGCTGTAGCGGATCCCCCGGTGCTGATCCTGGACGAAGCCACCAGCAGTATTGATACCCGCACGGAAGCCCTCATTGAAAAGGGTATGGACCGGCTCATGGAGGGAAGAACGGTATTTGTCATCGCTCACCGTCTCTCCACGGTCCGGCGCTGCAACGCCATCCTGGTGCTGGAACAGGGCCGGATCGTGGAACGGGGCACTCATCAGGAGCTTCTGGCTCTGAAAGGAGAATACTATCAGCTGTATCACGGAATGAAGGAGCTCTCCTGACTCCTTCTGTTCCTGCAGGGGACGTCTTCTGTGCACAATGCCAGGAGATGTCCTCTGTACCCCGTCAAAAATCACAAGGATATATTCCCTCACAGCAGATCTTTTGTATATATTTTCTATTTTTTCTTATTTTCTCCATTCCATTTCTTATTATTTTCTTAAAAATCATAATTTTTCTTAAAACCTTCATGATTTTCCTATTTTTTTCACAATTACATTGTATAATAAGAGCCGGTTGTGGACAGAGATGGATTTCTGCCCACGGAGGAGCCGCCTGCCTGGCAGGCATATGAAAAAAATTATATAAAGGAGCGCACTATGGTTGGATTTATTTCGATGTTCAATTTCATCCTGCTGCTGCTGTTCAGCAGCTGCTACTTGTACCAGGTGGTGTATGTGCTGATCGGACTGTTCAAAAAAGATAAAAAACCCCGGACGCCGGCCAGGCCCCATCGGTTCGCGGTTCTGATCCCGGCCAGAAATGAGGAAACCGTCATCGGCGGTCTTCTGGAAAGCATCCGCAGACAGGATTATCCTCTGGATCTGATCTCTGTTTATGTCATTGCTGACAACTGTACGGATCATACAGCGGAATGTGCTGAGAAATTCGGCGCCCGGGTAATCCGGCGTTTCAATCAGGTTCAGGTTGGAAAAGGATACGCCCTGGACTACGCCCTGAAACAGATCCAAAAGGAAAAGGGCATAGAGTATTATGACGGTTTTCTGGTTTTTGACGCGGACAACGTTCTGGATCCCCATTATTTCAGCGCCATGAACGAAACCTTCTCCCAGGGCTACGAGATCCTCACCAGCTATCGGAATTCCAAAAATTACGGCACCAACTGGCTTACTGCCGGTTACGGCCTTTGGTTTATCCGGGAATCCCGCTTTCTCAACGGCGCCCGCATGAAAGCCGGCACCAGCTGCGCCATTTCCGGCACAGGGTTTCTGGTTTCCTCCAAAGTCATTCAGGAAGATAAGGGCTGGAAATATCATCTGCTTACGGAAGACATTGAATTTTCCACCGACCATATCATCCGCGGATACAAGATCGGCTACTGCAAAGACGCCGTTCTCTACGATGAGCAGCCGGTTACCTTCCGGGCTTCCTGGAACCAGCGTCTCCGCTGGACCAAAGGCTTTTATCAGGTGTTTGCCCACTACGGCAGGGGACTGCTTGGGGGCATATTTAAAAAACACAGTTTCCAGTGCTATGATATGCTGATGGTCATCGCGCCGGCAACTTTGATCACCCTGACCTCCTTTACCGCCAACCTGGTCTTTGCCCTGGCAGGACTTCTGGGCGGAAACCCGGTCCTGGCAGAAACCGCCGCGGCCTCTCTGGGAGGCTGTCTGGCCAGTATTTATCTTTCCCTGTTCCTCTTTGGAGCTGTGACCCTGGCGGCAGAACAAAAACAGATTTACTGCCCCAAATGGAAACAGATTCTCTATCTGTTTACCTTCCCGGTGTTCATCTTCACCTACATTCCCATGTCGGTGGCCGCCTTAAAGAAAAAGGTAACCTGGACCCGGATTCCTCATACGATTCTCTGTTCCGCGGATCAGATCTGCGGCAGAAAATAAACCTTAAACGCCGGCCAGAGCCCGGATGGTGGCATATCCCGCCACTCCATCTTCCTCCAGGCCGGCGTTTTTCTGAAAACTCAGGACTGCGTTTTTGGTTCCTGTTCCAAAGATCCCGTCTACCCCGTCCGGGTTTACCTGCCGCAGCAGCAGCAGGATCTGAAGAGCCCGCACCAGTTCCCGGCGGTTCCCGTACTCCACGTAACGGCCTCTCAGAGCCTGATCCGACCGGGTCCCCCAGATTCCGTCTACGGCAAGCCCTGCCTGTTCATCCATATTCAGAGCCTGCTGAACCGCCTGGATCCCTGCCGCCCTGGAAGCGGGCCCGTAGAATCCATCCGGCTCCAGCCCTGCATTTACATAATTGTTCAGATGGATCTGCCCATCCCGCACCAATAAAGAGCTGCCCTGGGAAGGTGCTTTTTCATCCCCCTCCCCGGCTCTCCAGGATGCTTTAAAATTCGCGAATGTTCCGTATCTCTGCTTCAGCAGAGCCGGTGTATCTCCCCAGTCCGGCAGATACAGATGAGGCCGGTCCGGAAAATCTTTCCAGTCTCCGCCCCAGCCCAGTCCCAGGGATTTTCCCAGTGTGCCTACCCGTTGAAAAAAATGGTCATCGTCATAGGCATGGCCGGAGACATTCTTAAAGAAATCAAAGGCGATTCCCCACTGGTGCTGGCTGGAATAACTGCTTCCCGGGGCGTTGGTTACAATCGCCCCCGGCGCTGTCCGCCCCTGGGCGTAAAGGGCATCCTGCTCCTCCGGGGAGCGGAAGCATTCTCCGATTCCCAGAGCCAGCCCCTCCCCGGCGCAAAGCTCCTGCAGCCGGGATAGAGCGGTCTGCAGTCTCGGGTGCAGCTGTGATACATTTCTTCCCATAAATACATTTACCTCCCATGTATCCTATGATCCTGGGAGGTAATTTGTTAAAGGGACTCTATGTACTTTTTACAGGTTTCCATGATCTGCAGAAGAATCCGCAGATCTTTCAGCGGTTCTCCGGTCTCCATGGAGTGATTGGCATCCTCCGTAATATAAAGAGGCAGTTCTTTTTCCCTGCAGCCCTGCCGGATGACTTCCGTGGATGCCCAGGGATCTCCGGTTCCGTGAAAGACGATTCCGTTCCGGTCCATAAACGAAAAACTCTGTTCCACAGGGGTGAAAAATATATTATCTGTTTTCAGCCCCCGGTTTTCCCCATAGGCAGCGGCCACCGCCGTACCCACGCTTTTGGATACGAAGAGAATCTTTCCGTACTGCCGCCAATTTATATCCGCCAGCAGCTTCTCCGCCTGATCCAGGGCGCTGTGAAAAGCTCTTGCCATTTTCTTCTCGTCGCCCTTGATCCCGGCTTCAAAGCCCCCGTAGGGAACTTCCCGGATCTGGTATCCCTGGTCCGCAGCCAGTTTTTTTCCATAATATAACAGAGGCTTATCACAGTGATACCCGATCCCCGGAAAAAACACCGCTAATTTCTTCATGGTTCTACCCCGTCTTTCAGAATTCCAGGGAATCCACTTCCCCCAGCAGCTCCGCCAGATGCTCCCGGCACTTGGCCACAATGGCGCTTCCCTCCGGGCTGTCCTGTCCCATGCGGCGGATGGTCCGGCGCATAAGCCGGGCATAGCCCACTACCATAGCTTTCTTCTCTACCCGGCTGATTTCTTCCGGGTCTTCCGTGCCCAGATAAAGGGACAGGGATTTCTTCCAGATCCGGCACATGGTCTCATAGGAAAGCTTCATAAACTTCTCCGCGGACTCCCGGTTCATTTCCCCGAAGCCCACAAAGCCCAGGTACATGGAAGCCAGTTCGAAAACCGGATGGCCAAAAGAAAGGGTGTCCATATCAATCAGCAGCACTTCTCCGTCCTGTACCTCCACATTGTTGGTGTGGTAGTCACCGTGGATCATGGTATGCCGCTCCGGCACAGCCAGGATCAGATTTTTCAGCTTTTCTCCCTGCGCGGCAGGCAGATATTCCTGCAGGAAGGCCGCCCAGTCCAGGGCCACCGCCTTCATATCTGTCATATCCTCCGGGGAAACTTCCGTGCCGTGAATCTTTTTCAGCAGGTCTACAAACTGTTCCACGTAAAGATCCAGTTTCTCCGGTTCCGCGGCAATGAGTTTGGAAAAAGACTTGGCGTTCAGCAGTTCAAAAACGGAACCATACCCCTCTCCTACCCGCACTACATCATAGGGAATCGCCGTGGGGATTCCCAGAATCAGAGCCTTCCGGGCCAGTTCTCTCTCCCGGCGGATCTCCGGAAGGGCATCAGGATTCCGGTAGACCTTCACCACCGTATCCGGATCATACCGGTAAACCACGCCGTTGGAGCCCTCCCCCAGAACCTCGCAGCCTTCTACGGAAAAGCGGCGGTAAGCCTTTTCTACGGGCATCATTTCCGTAAAGCCCGTCATTTCCAGGATCTCGTATACTTCCGAAGAGACATTCAGGATTTTAAGCTCCGGATCCCCCTTTCGGATCCGCAGGATCACCCGCAGACCGGCGCTGGATATGTACTCCAGCTTCTCCGCGTCGATAACAACCGAACTGTGGGGATGGCTTCCGGCAAAATCCGCGATTTCCTTTTCTGCCGCCGCTGCATTGGAAGAATCAATACGTCCCTCCAGCCCCAGGCGGAGCACCTGATTCTCACAAGATAACTGTACCATAAATCTTTATCCTTTCTCCTCAAAAATAATTTTGATCAGCCCGTCGTATTCTTTCCAGGCCGCCGTTTCTTTCAGATCATCCAGCGTTTCCGCAATGGCTCGGTAATACCAGTGATGGGCCCGTGGGTCCTTCTGGTGAAAAATTTTCCACATTTCTTCTCCCCGGGTCTTCTGCAGCCGGTAAAGAGAGCGGAGATTGGAGAGTTTATCCCCCAGAAGCAGAATGCCTGCCCCCGGATCCTCCGCCTCCTGCAGTTTGCGGATCCCTTCCTCCTTGCGGATCTTCCAGGAATCCTCCGGAGGCAGCTCCCGGCGCTTATCCTCGGTTTCCGTGTCCACCAGAGCGGCTACCCGGGCTCCAAACCGTTTCTTTATTTCCTCCAGGCTGACCCCTGCGTCCTCTACCGTATCGTGAAGAACCGCGGCAGCCAGCACCTCCTGGTCGTCGGTAATGCTGCCCGCAATGGCCGCCGCCTCCAGAGAATGGAGAACCGCCGGTTCCCCGGCCCCTTTTCTTTTCATCCCGTCAAAAGCCTCAGCGGCAAATGCCACGGCTCTGCTTAATAGCTCCATATTCTTTCCTCTCTCTGTGAATCTTTTTCAAATACAAGAAATCCGAACCTCTCCCCTCTCGGAGAAAAATCCGGATACTCTGTACAGTGGACCCAAAGGGACTCGAACCCTCGACCTCTCGGATGCGAACCGAACGCTCTCCCAGCTGAGCTATGAGCCCATATATTATTTACAGGAAGCCCGGACCCTGCCGGGTCCCAGGATTTCCTCCCTATTCTGTATCTGCGGAACTCTCTTCCGTAATAACGGCCTGATCCAGAATCCGATCCAGCACCGCCTGCATCATGGAATATTCCCAGACCGTGTCTTCCCCGTAGGCGGACAGCAGGCTTTCTTCATCTACCCCGTAGATAGCCGCCAGTTCCTCCACTTGCGCCTGATATTCCTGACTGTCGGAAGTAAGTCCCTCCGCCTCCGCCAGGGCTTCCAGCATCAGACGGCTTTCCGCCGCGCTTCTGCCGTACCATTCCCTCTGTTCCTGGTAATCCGCCTCTGTCATACCCAGAGCTTCCAGATAATCCGCCAGTTCCATTCCATAGGAAGACGCGGCGCTTTCCGCATCCGCATCGTACTGTTCCATAGCGCGATCCACCAGATCCCTGGGAAGCTGATGGAAAACGGAGCTCTCATGAATCTGATTCCAGGCATCCTGCTGCATAGCATACACAGCCTGACTCTCCTGGTTCTGCAGCAAATCCTCCCGCACGGATGCCCGGTAAGCCTCCGCGGTGGTGATCTGGCCTTCTGTGATCTCCGTCACCCAGGCATCGGTAATATCCGGCACTCTGCGAATGGACTGAAGGGTAATGGTGAAGACCACCGGTTTCCCCTGCAGGCTTTCTTCCTCATATTCCTCCGGAAAAGCCAGATCCAGTTCTTTGGTTTCTCCGGTCTTCATGCCCAGAATGCCTTCCTCAAAACCTTCGATCATACGGCCGGCCCCCAGCACCAGATCATAGCTGTCGCTGCTGCCGCCTTCAAAAGTTTCTCCGTCTACCCGGCCCTCAAAAGCAATGTTAACCGTGTCTCCCTCCCGGGCTGCCGCTTCCGGATCCGAAACCTCCTCCGGAGAGGCTGTGCTGCGGATGTAGCTGTCCACCTCTTCCTGGCTTACCTCCACGGAAGTTCTGGTGAGTTTCAGGCCCTGGTAGTCTCCCAGCGAAATGCAGTCCGCCAGCTGGTACCCTCCCTCTACCAGAGGGATCGCCTCTGTATTCTCTTCTGTCTCTGATCCGGCGGAAACTTCTCCGCTCTTGGAATCGGAAGAAACGCTGCTTCCGCTCTCCGTTTCGGGCTTATCCTGACCGCTGCACCCGGCCAGAGCCAGGGCCGCCGCCAGACAGAAAACTGCCGCCAGTCTTTTTTTCTTCATGTGTCATCCTCTCTTACGCCCTGCCGGGATCCGGCCGGACTGAAAATGGAACCTTATATATCATAGCACAATCTTTTTCAAAATGGAAGAGGGCATTTACTGCATCTCTTCTAAATATTGCTCGTAATTGTCAATCTCATGGATGCCCTGGTGCACATAATCTTTGCCGATCTGTACAAAACAGGGGTTGTCATCTTCTACGCAGAAATAGCGGAAGCCCAGTTCCCGGAGATACGTGTATTTCTGATTTTCCGTACCGTAGCTTCCCCAGCTGCCCAGATCTGTCTGGAAAGGAAAAAGGAGCACATCCGTTTCCCCTGCCAGGGATTCCACCTGGCTTTCCCACTGCTCCGCATCCTCCCGGACCAGGGAGAGCTCGCTGCCGTAGCTGACCGAACCGTATCCGCCGCTGGCAAAGCTCCATCCGTCCTTCCGCAGATCCTTGCAGGCCTTCTTGCACTCTTCCTCTTCCAGGCCGCCGGAAAAATCCCCCTGGAGAACCAGCAGGCCCCTGGCGCCTTCCAGAGAAAAATCCGGATGTTCCTTTATAAAATCCTCCAGATGACGGATCAGTGTATCGCCTCCTTCTTCCAGGGTGAATCCCCTCTGGGAAAGAACCATGGGAATTTTCCCCTGCTCCAGAGGAAAGCTGCTCTGCACCAGTTCCCCCTGTTTATTTTCTCCTGCCAGCTGATGAATATCCACCAGCACGTAGCCTCTCTGATACAGATCCCCCAGGATCTGATCAAACTGGGCCGCCGTCAGGGACCCCTCCCCCTGCTGATCCAGAGCAGGAAATGAAAAATGCCAGGTTTCCGATGCCGGCACCTCCCCGGGAACCACCCCGCCTCTCCTTCGGCTCTGTCCGCAGCCCCGAAGGGCGGAGGCAATTCCCAGGGCGGCCAGGATTAAAATCAGCCCGCAGGCCAGGACTGCCGCGATCCGCAGGAGCCGTACTCTGCGTTTTCTGCGCCGGCGGTTTTCACGGCGTTTCTCCTCCCACTCCCGGCGGTGTTTCTGCTGTTCTGTCTGCTCTGTTTCAGAAAGCTTCTTTTCTTCCATGCCTTTTCCCTTCTATATGTAAAACTCGCTTTATCCTGTTCTCTTCGCGTCTGTATATTATACCACGTCTTTCCATTCCCAGGCAATACTCCCCTGGCAGTCCGCCGCTGTTCCCTGGCTGCCGGGAAGTCCTTGAATTTCTGTTTGCCTTTTGCCGCAATAGATGTTAGAATATGGAAGGAAAATGCATAGGAGGTTATATCATGTGGTGGATTTGGCTCATTATTCTGGCCGTTATCGCGGCGGCAATCGTTGTACTGGTCATTCTTGGAAAACGGGCCAAGAAAAAACAGGCGGAACAGGAAGAGCAGATTGAAGCGTCCAAGCAGGTCATATCCATGCTGGTCATTGATAAAAAGAAACTAAGGATCAAGGATTCCGGACTTCCCCAGATGGTCATCGACCAGACTCCCAAGCTGATGCGCCGGACCAAGCTTCCCATTGTAAAAGCCAAGGTAGGCCCCAAGATCATGACTTTTATCGCGGATGCGAAAGTTTTCGAAATCCTTCCTCTCAAAAAAGAGATCAAGGCTACCGTCAGCGGGCTGTACATTATAGGCGCCAGAGGGATCCGGGGACCCCTGGAAGTTCCCAAGAAAAAGCAGAAAAAAGAAAGCGCTTTCAACCGCCTTCTGCGGAAGGGCCGGGGCGAGCTGTAAGAACCTCAAAAGAGGGTATTCCACAAGTCATAAAAATCCGACTTGCCGGAATACCCTCTTTTTCTCAGGGGTTCTGCGGACTCTTTCAGGATTCCAGAGTAAAATTTCCGGAATCCCGGGACTTTACATTCATGCAGATCGTGCAGTCCGCCACATAATTCTCATTCAGGTTCAGGGCGTAATCCACCCTTACGTCAATATTGTCCTGCTGCTCTTCCAGCTGGATACGGGTGGCCGCGATCCCCATATTCATCACCCCGTAGGGAGTCTGATAATAGGACAGGGTTTTCTTGTTCTCTTCGAAAACCATATGTACATTGATCAGTCCTTTTTTGCGGACCTCCAGATGATTTTCCCGGAACTTCATCATGTTGTGGGTAGTCTCCCCAAAACCTTCTACACTCTCTTCAAAAAGCAGGTAATGCTGCCCGTTCTTTTTATAATATTCCCCGGGGGTTACCACCTCCACCGGCTCTACCTCGTCCTCATTCTGGACAAACTGAAGCCCCCGGATGGTTATGATCACGTCTTTTTCCATCTTTCTGCTTCCTCATCAGTATTCTTCAATAGGTATCTGCTCTGCCGGCGGAACCTTGCAGGGCAGGATCGATCCCGCAAAAGCGTCGAATTTTTCCGCGGCATCACTGGTGAAGAAGCGGTACTTTTCCTCTGTTCCGCCGCTGTTCTGCAGATTCATCCGCTCCAGCATCCGCTTCAGCGCCTGGGCCGTTTCGTAGGCCGGATTGACCAGGGATACCCGTTCTCCCAGAATATCCCGCAGCAGTCCCCGCAGCAGCGGATAATGGGTGCATCCCATAATGAGGGTGTCAATATCCTTCTCCAGAAGCTCCTCCAGATAACGGCGGGCCACTTCCCTGGTAATGGGATCCTTAGTCCAGCCTTCCTCCACCAGGGGAACAAACAGCGGACATGGTTTTCCAAAAACCTTAATCTCCGGATCCTCCGCCTGGATCAGGGTGCGGTACAGATGGCTATGTATGGTGCTCTCGGTAGCGATGACTCCCACCCGCTTATTGCGGGTGGTTTTTACCGCCACACTGGCTCCGGGTTTCACCACTCCCAGCATGGGAAGGGCCGCTTCCTTTTCGATGGTGTCCAGGGCCAGAGCGCTGGCAGTATTGCAGGCCACCACAATGGCTTTCACCTTCTGTGTCTCTAAAAACCTTACGATCTGCCGGGAGTACCGGAGTACGGTGGACCCGGATTTGCTTCCGTAAGGTACCCGGGCCGTATCGCCGAAATATACGATCCTTTCTTCCGGCAGGTTCCGCATAATTTCCCTGACCACGGTAAGCCCGCCTACTCCTGAATCGAACACCCCGATGGGCGCGTTTTTTTCTAAACTCATATTTTCCTCCTCATAGTTGGTAATAGCTTACCACATTTTTTCCCCTAAAACCAGAGAAATCCAATGGAAACCTTGTCTTTTTGTAAAATCCGGTCATAGGTTTCATCGCTGAGTATATATTTCAGTTTACGTTCTTCTTTCCCGGCTAAGACCGGGTGAAGCGAATCCCGGAAGCAGAGGGAAGGGAAAAGCAGGCACCACCAGTTACGGCCTTTTCCGCTTCCCAGCTTTACCTGCAGCGTCTCGTACTCCCCGGCGGGAAAGCGATAGTCTCCGTAAACCCGGACAGGAAACTCTTCCCGGGTCAATGCCAGGGAAACCCTTTCGCCGCTGCCCGCCTCCTGCACCGTCTGTTCCGCTTCCTGCTTCAGAACATCCAGGTTCCCGGCCAGGCACTGTCTGGCCTCCTCCAGCGACCCGGCTCCCTCCAGCAATACTTCCATGCAGGCCAGCAGCGCATCCCGCACCGCCAACTTTAATTCCTGATCCTTCTCCCGGTCACTGTCCGCCAGCACATGAAAACGGATCACACTGCCGGAAAGTTCTTCCTGGGCTGCCCGTTCCTCCATTTGATCCATATGGATCCGGAGGGCCAGAGCCGTCAGAACTGTAAACGCCGCCATTGCGGCCAGATTTCTGATCCAGAACTGCCGGCTGCCCAGCCGTTTTCCCAGCTTTGCTTTCCATTCCCGAAATCTTTCTGCTTTCATGATCGTCCTCCCCCTTTCTTCTTATTGGGAGGATAGCCGAAAGAGGGAAGGTTTATTCATTGGATTCCTGCAGAAAAATCTGCCCTTCCCGGCAGACCAGCCTGGGCAGTTCCGGCACCTGCCCCTGATTGCTCCACTGATAAAAGAAGTCCTCCAGCGTCACCGGTTTCCGCTTCCGCCCTTCTTCCGGATTTTCATAAAAGCTGGCCAGGAATGCTCCGATGGAATCCTTCTCCCGTCCGTTTTGCTCCATGACCTTTTCCGGCTCCCGGGTACGGAACAGGTACAGATTCTTGCTGAGCACCGAACTTTCCTGGATCTCCCGGAACAATTCCCTGCTTTTTTCCCGGTCCTCCAGCAGAGAATCTCCCAGGATCAAAGCTTTTACATGGCCCAGGTCCAGTACGTATTCCTGGCTGTCCCGGTATTTCCGGCGGATTGCCTGAAAATCTTCGCCCCGAAAACTGCTTCCGGTATTTTGTTCCTCTCCGCTTTCCGCCTGATCTTTTCCCTGGCCGGTCATCAGGGACAGATCCGCCATGGCATAGGAAACCAGAAAATCCTTTCCTGCTGTGTCCACGGAAATCGCCAGAGGAAACGCTCTTTTCTCCGGCTCCACACCTCCGCAGCCCCAGAGCAGCAGCAGGAACAGCAGCCAGAAAACCGGCCGCTTATTTTTCTTCCCCGTCCTTTGCTTCTTTTTTTTCATTCCCCACTCTCCTTTTGGCCCACAGTGCCAGCAGCGTCATTCCCAGAAACATGGGCGCATAAATATCCCGCATCACCTGCCCATAGAATTGGGACAGCTTTTCTCCTTCCCATGGAAGAAGGCTTCCCAGCCAGATCACTGCTCCCAGAATCAGCCGGACCTGAAAGCTCCCCCTTTTCTCCCCGGCGATCCTGCCTCCGTAAGAGAGAATGCTCCCCATAGCAAAGAGAAGGCAGAAAAGCAGTACTGCCAGCCAGAGGATATCCACCCTGCCCAGGATTCCTCCGGGAAGGCTGGTGCCCGTCATAAGATTCAGGATGGGATAATCCAGCCGGCCGGCCCCGGCTTTTCCATAGACTCCCAGCAGAACCGCCGCTGCTCCCAGCACGACCAGAAGCAGCAGATAGATCCCCCGGCGCAGAACCCGGAAACAGCCCTGGCTTTCCCTCACCTTAGCCAGGCTGAAGGGAAGCAGGCCAAAAGCGGTGCCGAGAGAAAAAATCCGGATCGTTTCGCGGCTGACCGTCCCTGGGAGCGGCCGTCCGAGATGTTCCGGGGAAATCCCCCGGAAATGGAGGGCAGCCAGCAAAAACAGCAGCAAAAAGATTCCCAGCACCCAGGGATAGCTTACTTCCGCCAGTCTTCCCCTGCGCTGGGCTCCCTGCCCCATTCCCAGAAAAGCCGCTGCCAGAAAAGCTGCTCCCAGGGCCGGTGCCGGCAGCTCCCGGAGAAGATATCTCTGCACTGCCCGTACCACCTGTTCCAGCATAACGCTGCCGCTTACAGCCAGATAGGAGAGATACACCGCCGCCGCAGCCCATTTTCCGCCGGCTCCCAGATACCTTTCCGGGGCTGCCCAGACTTCTCCGGTCTTTACCAGGAGAAACACCCAGAGAAGCAGGAGCAGGGTACCAAGGAGCAGTCCCAGAAGGGCCCCAGCCCCTCCGGCCGCCGTTTTCCCGGCCAGAAACAGCAGCAGGGGACCCAGAAAACTAAGCACCATCTGGCGTTTCAGCTGCCTGAGAGAAATCCGGTCATTATCCGCGAACATCTGTATCCTCCCCTCTTTTTTTCATGCGGATCCGCTGTCCTCTTCTGGCGTAAACAGGCCGGCTTTTCAGCAGATGGAAAGGGCCCCGGAGAATATTATCCTTCTCATCGTGAAAGCCTTCCAGGCCTTTCCCTACAAAGGGCATAAGATAAGGGATGCGGAAACTTTCCAGGCCGGAAAGGTGGCCGGCCAGCAAAAAAATCCCCAGGACCAGTCCATAGCATCCCCCGGTCCCTCCCAGAAGAATAAACCCGTATTTCAGCAGACGGAAGGCAGTAGAAAATTCCTCGTTGGGAATGGCCAGGGAACTGAGGGCGCTGACCGCTACTACCACCACCGTCATAGGGCTGACCAGATTAGCGCTGACCGCCGCGTCCCCGATGATCAGCCCCCCTACAATGCCGATGGTTCCCCCCAGGGGCCCGGGCATACGCACCCCCGCTTCCCGGATCAGCTCAAAGGCCAGCTCCATCAGCAGGATCTCTGCCAGACTGGGAAAGGGCACGCCTTTTCTGGCCTCGGCAAAGGATAGGATCAGGTTGGTGGGCAGCACCTGGGTGTGAAAATTAATGACCGCCAGGTACAGCCCTGAAAAAAACAGAGTGGCCAGCACGGCTCCGTAGCGGATCAGCCGCTGAAAACAGACAATCTCAAAACGGTTGTAGCGGTCCTCCGGAGATTTAAGGAAACTGTTGAAGGTGGTAGGCAGCATCACCGCCATGGGAGAGTTGTCGCAGAGAAGAAGGATCCTGCCGTTCAGGGCTTCCATAGCCGCCCGGTCCGGCCTTTCCGTGGTCTCGAACTGCGGAAAAGGCGAGAGCCAGTTGTCCTCTGCCAGCTGTTCCAGCATTCCCGTATCCAGCACTCCGTCAATTTCCCAGGCCGTCAGCCGCTTTCGGATTTCCCGGAGCAGTTCCGGATAGATCAGCTCCTCCATGTAAACCAGGGCTGCTGTAGTTTCTGATCGGACTCCCAGGGTCATCTCTTCTACCTTCAGGTCCGTACTGCGGATCCGTTTGCGGATCAGGGCGGTATTTACCTTAACGGATTCGGAAAATCCTTCTTTGGATCCCCGAAGGGTTTTTTCGGATTCTGCTTTCATGACGCCCATACCCGGATAGCCTTTCCCGGCGATTTTCACCGCCCTGTCATAGCCATCCAGAAAAAAGACTCCATTGCCGGAAAGCAGACAGGCGCCGGCCTCCTCCATGGTTTCAAAGGTGCCGGTTCCGGACAGTCCCGCCCCATTTTCCGCCACAAAATCCCGGATTTTCTCATCCGGCAGATCGTATAGACGGTTCAGAAATCTTCCCACCAGGGACTGCTCCAGAAGTTCATTGCCGGCGGCAGCCTCAATGTACACCAGAAAACAGCGGACGCTGCAATTCCGTCCCAGTTTCATGGACCGGAAGATCACATCTCCGCAATTTTCACATTTTTTTCGCAGGTACCTCTCATTTTCTTCCAAATTTGCGGAAACCCGCACGTCCAACCCCTCCTTTTTCCTTTCCGCTCACCGCTGCAGGGGCGGGAAGCTTTCCGGTCTGAATTAAAAAAAGAGACATCCGAAAATGTCTCTTTTAGGTTGCGCGTTTTCTCCGCTTTTATTCACTTTTTTCCGTTCCCATAATATTCTCCAGGATATATTCCTGCTGCCGTTCAATATGCTCTTGGGTGATCCGGGCCGCTTTCTCCGGATCCCTTTCGCTCAGCGCCTGCCAGAGCTGATTATGTTCCCGGATCAGAGAACTGCGTATTTCCTCATCCTTCAGATATTCCACCCGGTAACGGTACATCTGTTCCCGGATGTTGTTGAGCAGCTGCACCAGCCGTTCATTTCCCGTGGCCTTGTAGATCAGATCATGAAAATTTACATCTGCTTCCGCCAGCCTGGTAAGGTCTTCGCTTCTGACAGCCTCCTCAAAGCTGCGCGACGCTCTCCGCAGCTCATCCAGCTGCTCCTGATTGATCCGCTGGCAGACAAACTTCACTGCCAGTTCCTCCAGGCCGATCCGCACTTCCAGCACGTCCTTCAGATCCTTCTCCGTGATCTCCGCCACCTGCGCCCCTTTCCTGGGCACCATAGTCACCAGGCCTTCCAGTTCCAGCATGCGGATGGCCTCCCGGATAGGGGTCCGGCTTACTCCCAGGCGGGAAGCCAGCTTAATCTCCATCAGCCGTTCTCCGGGCTTCAGATCCCCCTGCATGATCGCCCGCCGGAGCGTGTGGAACACCACATCCCGCAGGGGCATATAGGGATATTCCTTCATAATGCTGGCCAAGTCATCTTTTGCCATTTTTTCTGTAACCTCCGTTTCCAAAAGGCCTGGTCAGAAACACCTGGCGTGCCAGGCCGCTTGTCTTCAGTCTGCTGTAGGCGCTGTAAGCCTGCTCCCTGTGGGTAAAGATTCCAAACACCGTGGGACCGCTGCCGCTCATCAGCGCGTTGACCGCTCCGTTTTCTTTCATGTGCTCCTTGATCTGATGGATCACCGGATGGGCCGGCACGGTCACCGTCTCCAGCACATTTTCCATGCGGGCGGCAATGCCGGACAGAGAACCCTCCCGAAGAGCCTGCACCATGCCGTCCACATCCGGATGATGCTTCAGGCCGGCGGCATTCAGATTCCCGTATACAAAACGGGTCGAAACGCTGATCGGGGGTTTGCCGATCAGTATATGGCAGTCCGGCATAGGCGGCAGGGGAGTCAGGATTTCCCCGATTCCTTCCGAAAGGGCAGTTCCCCGGAGCACGCAGTAGGGAACATCGGCGCCCAGGCTCACTCCCCGCTCCATGAGTTCTTTGCGGCCAAGACCCAGGCGGAACATGCGGTTGACGCCTACCAGGGCCGCAGCCGCGTCCGCACTGCCTCCTGCCATGCCGGCTGCCACCGGGATTCTTTTTTCCAGGCGGATGGTCAGACCGGAATCCACCTGGAACTCATCCATCAGCATCCGGGCTGCCCGGTATACCAGATTATTCTCATTCACCGGAAGATAGGGCAGATTGGTGGAGATACGGATCCCCTTCTCCCGGCTCTCCCGGATTTCCAGCTGATCATACACATTTACCGTCTGCATGATCATCCGGACTTCATGGTACCCGTCTTCCCTCTTTCTGACCACATCCAGCGCCAGATTTATTTTTCCCATGGCCTTTAATTTCATTCTTTTCTTTCGCCCCCGCTGTCCGCGCCATCGGCGGTTTTCTCTGGTTAAACGCAGCTAATTTGTTCTTTGTATACATTTATACTATCCGCAGAAATTTACTTTGTCAAGGGTTCACTCTACATTCTTGATTAAAAGAAGCGCCTCCATCGGCTGGATTTCCTCGGAGTTCAGATGATTCACCTTCTGTATCTCCTCCGGTGTAGTATAAAACTGTTTTGCAATGTCCCAGAGAGTGTCTCCGGGCTGAACCAGATAGCAGACGATTCCCGGCATGCTCTGCAGTTCTTCCGGATCCGGGTCCTCCTCCCGGATTTCCCGGATCAGTTCCTCCCTCCGGACCCTTAAAACCACTGCGTTCAGGTTCATAACCGCCTTTATCTCCACCTCATTGCTGTCGATCATGGTTGTGGAAAGCTGTTCCAGATCTGTGCGGAGAAGATAGCGGCAGTCCTGGCTGATTCCCGGCGCCTCCACCACATGGGAAAAAGGCACCGCCGTCTCCATGGCGTAAAAGGGCATCTCGTCATCACTGATAATATAAAGGATCCTGAGTTCCAGCGCTCCCTGAACCAGGATTCCCTTTTCCACTACCCGGATTTCATCCGCCTTGATTCTGCCCTCGCTGTGGCAGATCTGCAGGATTTTGTTGGGGGGCTCCTCCAGCCGCAGTTTATCTGTCACCCGGCATTTGGAACAGTTTCTCACCAGCAGGCTTTCCAGTTCTCCCGGAGCGGAAACCGGAATGATCTTCTTTTTCGGTGTATAGGCATCCTGCAGCACAGAAAAAGAGACTTCCCTGTACAGTTTCAGATCCAGTTCCAGCACAGCGTCCAGCCGCAGGATCCTCTCCTCTCCATCGGCGTCCGGCGCAATTTCCAGACCGCTCTGAACCATTGTCACTTCAATATTAGGGATCATGTCAGGGGTGCAGTCCGGACATTCCGCCTCTCCTGAAAAAGGAATGGACTGTTCCAGCCACTGGAGAGGATTTTCCTCATCAACCCCTCCGTATAATACAAAAACAAACAATTCTCCCTGAATAATAACTTTTCCTTCATCCGCCCGGGTATCCAGTCCCCGCAGCTCTATATCCTTCCAGAGAATCTCGTGAATATTCGGTTTGTTGGAAGCCGCCGCCATTTCTTTCTTCACCCGGAGAGTGTCTTTTTTATGTACTCCCAGTTCCAGGCTCCGAAGTTCTTTTTTCTTAACAGACACTTCTTCCTCTTCCTTTAATCCCAGCGGGATTTCCAGATCCTTCAGTTCCTCTACCAGCGCATGGAAGGTTACCACAGCCTTCACGTTCAGTTTCCGGGAGTGGATCAGATGGAGGCTCAGATCCTCGATCTCCCATTTCAGGCAGATCTTATCGCCTCCGGAAATACCGTCCAGATTCATATTTTCATCCACCGGCAAAGAACCTTCCAGAGAGTAAACCTTTTTCTCCTCTCCCTGGGACACATACAGCAGAGAAAAATCCAGGCTGCCCAGGATTCTGGCCCGGCCCTCTCCGGCCTGCACCTCTGATACGGTGACCTCTCCTTTTTTCTGAATCATTCTTCCCACATCCGGCCGGACATCCGGCACATTATAATCCTCGTCAAAAGTCACCTGACTGACGGCTCTGGATTTTACGCTCAGCTGGCGCAGATGATTTTTTATGAATTCCATAATCCTTCCTCCTCTATTTTCCATAACAATACCGCCGCTCTCCCCGGTTTTCTCCGGCAGCTACTCAAAAACCACCGGAACTCCCGGATCTTTTGTTTTTACCACCAGCCAGGGCTCTGATCCCTCTCCTTTCTGCTCTTCCTCTCCGGCCGGACCCAGCAGCCGGGTCTTAAAATAAAGCGCTGTCCCGGAAAGGCTTACCTCTTCCACCTGAACGCTGAAACCGCCGCTTTTCTGGGGGCCGTATCCCCGAAGCAGATACAGGTAGCCGCCGCTGCTGTAGGTCATCTGGAACGCCTCACCCTTCTGCTGCCGGATCACCTCCTCTACCTGGGGCGGCAGAGCCTCCTGCGACAGCACTGTATATTCCGCAGGCTCTCTTCCCTCCTCCGATCTGCGGCTGATCCCGCAGCCGGTTCCCAGGAGAAAAAAGGCCAGCAGGATACTAATCCAGACTTTTCCCATAAGACAGTTTCCTCTTTTATGTTTATAATATTGTATGTCTCCGGCTTTCAAATCAGAACCTCCTTCCAGAATCCGCGGGGATCCTGCAGGATTCCTGACAGTTTTTGTTGAAACCGGAGGAAAATTTCCGTATAATAGGTTGGTAAGCCAAAAACCGACACGATACAAGGAGATAATATTCATGATCCGAGCCATTCTGTGTCTGCTGATTACAGTACTCTATCTGATCCTGACCCTTCCGGTCCTGCTGGTTCTGGGACTTATAGGAAAAAAGCGCCCGGAAATCCGGGACCGGGCCGCCCGGGCCATGATCCGCTGGGCCTTCCGCATGCTCCTGGCCGCAGCCGGTGTGCGGGTAACCGTCATCGGCGCCCACCGGGTTCCTCTGGATACTGCGGTTTTCTACGCAGGCAATCACAGAAGTATCTTCGATATCCTGGTCACCTACGTGCGCTGTCCACGGATCTGCGGATATGTTGCAAAGAAGGAACTGGGAAGCATTCCTCTTTTTTCCACCTGGGCCAGATACATCAGCTGCCTGTTTTTTGACCGCAGCGATCTCAAGGAGGGGATGAAAATGATCCTGGAGGGAACCGCTATGCTGAAGGAGGGAAAATCTGTTTTCATTTTCCCGGAGGGAACCCGAAACAAAGGCGCTTCCGATCTGCCTTTGCTCCCCTTCCACGAGGGAAGCTTCCGCATGGCCCAGAAAAGCGGATGCCCCATTATTCCCACTGCTCTCTGCAATACCGTAAATATCTGGGAAGGCCACTTCCCCATGGTTCATAAAACCCATGTAATCCTGGAATACGGAGAACCCATTTACGTACAGGATCTGGAGCCCGGTCTGCGGAAACATGTAGGAGCCTACGTTCAGAAACAGACGGAAGAAATGATCGCCAGAAATGAAAAACTCTTGAAGGATTAACGAGAGGTTTCCATATGCGGAAACTATAGCGCAAAAAAACAGATGCCCCAAAACTGCAGATTTAAAAATTTGCGGTTTTGGGGCATCCCAGTTAAGAATCCTTTTTAGAACAGGATCTGCAGAGGCAGACGCCCTTCCTCCGGATTGGCAATGCCGTATTTTTCTTTGTTCAGATTATCAATGGATTTTACCAGAGAGTTATAAACTCCCGGATATACGGACCCGGGGCCGCCCTGGGCGATACAGGGGATAAAATACTTGTTGCCGCAGGCCTCGCAGACACGGCGCACCACTGCGTCACAGTTTTCATCGGTCCATCCGTCATAATCAACCGCCCGGTTCTCAATGCCGCCCATGAAGCTGATCTTGCCGCCGTATTTCTTTACCAGATTCGGCAGATCGTTGGTTTCCATCATGCAGCCCTGCCATACGTCAATGCCCATCTCGATCATATCCGGAACCAGGTTCGCTCCATAGCTGTCAGAGTGGTGGATCACCAGTTCTACGCCGTGGTCGTGGTAATATTTGTAGATTTCCTTGTAGGGCTCCAGCAGAAAATCTTCAAACATAGCCGGACTCAGGAAGCTGCTGTCCAGGCTGCCCCAGTCGTCGTGATGGAACAGAGCGTCTGGATGCAGATTGGAGCAGATGCCCTCCGCCAGTTCCAGTTCCCACTCTGTAAGATATTTCAGCAGGTCGTGCATCTCATCTTCATTGGTGATGTAGTACATGAGGGCTCTGGTAATCTCGCAGAGATGATGGGTCTGCTCAAACAGGCCGGGGGCTACGAAAGCCGCCTTGAAAGCTTTGTCTCCGTCTACCGCATCATACTGGGCCTTGATCTGATCCCACTGATCCTGAGAGAACTTCAGGGAGGGGGCATGTACATATTCTTTCCAGTTTTCAATGTCTTTTACAACGATCTTATCCGGCGTATGTACCGGGAAGGCTCCGGGAGTTCCCTCCGGGAAGGAGTTGGTAACGCCCCAGGCATTTACTACATTCTCCTGTCCCTTCTCCAGCAGGGGGCTGGAAAACATAAAGGGATGGAACATCAGGTAAACTGCCTCGTACTGGTTTACGATCCGATCCGGATTTCCGCCCCGGATCACTTCCAACATGTTCTGTTTTGCTGTCAGCATAAAAGATACCTCCAATTTCACTCTTTTGCATAATTATAACATAAAAACAGCCTCCGGCAATCTTTTCTTTGTAAATTTTCCCCAAAGAAATATGCCGAAGGCTGTCCGAAAACCTGATTTTCCCCTTTACGGTTCGATTTCCTCAAAAATCACCAGAGACTCATCGGTTTTTACCAGTTCATATCCGTTCAGGTCGTGAATCCCCCACTCCATGGTCTGTACCTGGTACAGAAAACGGCAGAGACGCAGACTGAAATTATTTCTGTCCTCCACATGACAGGTAACAAGATCCGGCGCCGTCAGAAAATTGGTCAGCAGGTTATGCCGGATAAAGCTGGACAAAGTGCAGGCAGCGCCGCAGCCGCACCGTTCTCCATATTCCATTACTTGCCCCCGGATATATTCCGGCCGGTTGATGCGGAACCATCGAACCGTCATGGGATCTGCCGACTGTACGGCGAAAACCCCGTCGTATTCGTCCAGTACCCGGCTGATCCGGGTACAGAGCACCCCGTAATTTTCGTGCTCCGTCTTGATATCCAGCAGCAGAGGAACCTGCCCGTTCACCATCCGGAGTACCTCCTGGAGCTCCGGAATTTCCTCCTCCGTTCTGGACAGACGGTACCCGCGGAGTTCTTCCCTGGTTTTCTCCTCCACGCAGCCGTCCGCTCCGCAGAGCCGCAGCAGTCGGGAATCGTGGATCACCACCGGCACTCCGTCGCGGGTCAGCCGCACATCCAGCTCGATCCCGTAGCCCTGCTCCACCGCTGCCTCAAAAGCCTTCATGGAATTCTCCGGGATCTTTTTTCTTACATTATAATAGCCTCTGTGGGCAAAATCATATTTCTGAAACTCACCCATATCCGGCTTGCCGCTGGTTCTGGGCTTCACTGCCAGAGCCCAGGCCGCCGCTGTTCCCACAGCAGCCCCCAGCAGTCGTCTGAAGGTTTTTCCCATTCCGCATCCCTCCTGTTATACGTATTTTATTTAGTATAATTTATTCTTCGATCTGTTTCAACAGATAACGGCCCACCACATTGGAAAAATTTTTAATAGAACGGATATAGGCGAAATCCTTTCCGAAAATTCTTCTCTCCGCAGACAGTTCCGTTTCTTCTCCCACAAAAACTCCCAGCACGGCCGCTCCGCTCTGCCGAAGACGGCGGACTTCAAATCCTGTATCCAGGATCGCCGGTTTTCCCCGGTATGGTTCCGGGTTCCGGGAATGGGGCCGGTTTACCACCACATCGTAGGGCTTTCCGTCGCTTAAGATGATCAACACCTTGTTCTCCTCCTCCCGCTGCAACAAAGTACTGCCCACCACCTTCACAGCCAGGCCGTCCCGGTTGTTGGAGGAGGTCATATACTCAAAGATCCTGCCGTTCTTTTTCCTGCTGTCATCGTAGTCCCGGAATTTCTGCAGGATCGTATAATCCCAGAAAGTGCAGAAACTGGTAACCCGGAAAGGAATAGACAGGTTGGACAGAGCTTCGCTGATGATAAAGCCCTGCAGGGCCACCTGATTCTGACGGCTCCGCTGGGACCCGCTGGCATCGATGAGCACATCTACCACAAAATTCATGGCCTCGTTTTTAATCTCTTTTTTAAATAGTCTGGCATCCTGGGAGCGTCCTACTTTCCACAGAGCCGCAGGAATGATCCGTCCCCGGTCTGAAAGGATCTCCTGATCCTGGCTGCGGAGCAGCAGGGCTTTCCGAAGCATATCCGTCAGTACCTGGATATTCCGCTTCACCACCCGGCTCTGCTCGTAATAGGCCATGATGTTTTTATCCTTCTGCTTCCTGGCATACTCATATTGATAATTCCGAAGCACCGGATTCTGCAGGATCCCTTCCGTGCAGTACAGGCTGCAGTCCCCGTGAATTCCCCGGCAGAACTGATAATTCAGATGTTTCTGCTCCGCAGAGCTCAGATAGCTTTTTCCAAAATTTTTTTCCACATAGGAATGCATCTGGGCCAGCGCCTTTTCATCCACCACCAGGATCTTTTTTTTCTTCTGCCCCTCCTGGTTCTGTTCCGGCTCCTCTTTGTCCCGGCTTTCATTCATATCCAGATTCGTCATGGTTTCGGAAATCTTTTCCAGATAGGTATCCATGGTTTCCTGGTAAAGCTCTTCCAGATCCTCTGCCAGAAAGTCCTTCCAGGAAAATTCCGCCAGATCTTCCAGGGTTACCGCCAGCACCTGCTCCAGGGTCTTTTTCTTCTTTTCAAAGTTGGGCTCCACAATCTGATTATAGAGGCTGTCCACCGTGCGGATCACCTCCATGGTATCTTCCGTCTTCCGGAGCCTGTGGATCTCCTCCATCCAGCCTTCAATCTGGCTGCTCCCCCGGTAGGTGCCGTCCAGCTCCTCCCGAAGAAGCGCCGCCTTAAAATGTCCCAGGGGCGTGGCAGAAAGTTCCTTAAAGTCCTGATCCAGAATATCCTCATAGGCTTTCCGCCGGATCGTCCGGACTCCTTCCCGCTCCGCATCCAGTTTAGGACCCACCGCCTCCTCAATACACAGCTGGGCCACCGTCATCAGAGGGGTGCTGAAGGCCTCGCAATAAATCTTTTTCAGCAGATACATACTGAGAGCGTCCCGGTCAAAGTACTTTGCCAGCCCTCCCTGCTTGATGCCGTCGTAAAGGGCCATATTCCGGGATCGCAGAAACGTATCCACATCCGGCTTGACCTCCAGGGAATAATCACCGCTGACCGTCCATACCAGGTTCCGGATCCGATTCTCCATTTCCAGACGATAATCGTCCAATACCGCGTTTTCTTCCTGATCAGAATACATCTTCTCTTGTCCAGTCTTCCGGAATCCGCGTAGCCGCCACATCCCGGACGATCTCCTTCTCAAAGATATCAAAGCACTTGTTCACTACGCCCATCTGCAGGGCCTGGAAGGGGGCCAGCCCCTGACGCACGGTTCCCGCCGCCGCCAGCAGCCCGCGAAGATCCAGGGCCTTGGTAGAAATCTCCGCGTTCTCCGCCTTCATCTGCAGATCCAGAAACAGACCGATCCACTGGGCTTTTGCCCGGGGCTTCATATCCGGAAAGATCCGATCCAGAATGTATCCCAGGGTCTCCTCATTCTGGGGAGGCATGTCAATAACCAGGAACCGTGACACCAGGGCCTCGTTCAGTTCTTTGGTTCCCGCATAGCCGTAATTCATGGTGCCGATAAACCGTGCCGCCGGATGCAGGTCGATTTTATCATACCCCGGCACATCAATGCTGCGGCGGTAGTCCAGAGTAGCGTGGAGCACCGACACCGCGTCATTCTTGGCCATATTGATCTCATCCAGGATACCGAAGCCTCCGTACTGGGCGCACTGATAAATACTCCCCTTCCGCAGCTCCACCTCGTTGTTGCGGAAAGTATCCGTGCCGATCAGTTCGGCGCTGCTGGTATTTACATGGAAGGAAACATTGTACACCGGCCTGCCAAAAATATAGGCCAGATTTTCCGCCAGTACATTCTTTCCCGTGGCCTTGGCCCCGGTCAGCAGCAGATTTTCCCCCTGGAGCAGGGCTGCAATGGCCATCTCCAGCACTTCCCGGCCGTAGAAGGGAAGGGGCGGCGCCGCCAGCCGGTGCCGAACCGTCTCCTCCACCGGATACTGCTCCGAAAATTTTTCCACATCCGCAATCAGACCCTGGCTGACTCCCTGGTCCTGCAGAAATTCCAGTTCTTTTCTCATTTATCTGATTCCTTTCATTTGTTTCCATTGCTTCTTAGCGTCAGTGTACAAGGGGCAGCACGCTCCCTTGTACACTGATGCTATTGTAGCACGAAAACCAATCCGAAAAAAGGCTGATTTTTTCATTGACAAATCCAAAGAAATGCGCTATTATATCTGTTGTTGAAAAAATCTCTTAAATCATGTGCGTTTAGCTCAGCTGGATAGAGCGTTTGACTACGGATCAAAAGGCCGGGGGTTCGAATCCTCTAACGCACGGACGAAAAAGCACTCGCTGTGGGCGGGTGCTTTTTTCATGCTCCGGCTGTTCCTCTGTTGTATTTGAAAGATTTGCATTGCAAATTTTAAAAGAGATGCTATAATGATGGGCTGGAAGGAGAATATCCTATGAAAAAAATTCAAAGGTCCGCCATTTTGATCCAGTTTACTATGTCTGTCTGCGGAGGTTTTCTGGGGGCTTACGCCCTTTTCAGCCGCCAGCTGGTTTTCGGTTCCTCCCAGACCGCCAATGTCATTGAATTAATCAGCGCTCTCTGCGGCCGGAATCCCCGGGAAATGGTGATCCATCTGGGAGCGCTGCTGCTGTATATTTCTGCCGTTGTGCTGGCGGCGGTCCTTTCCCGGAAGACTGCCCTGGACCTGCGTTTACTGTCCCTGGGGATCAACGCCGCTGTGATCGGATCCTGCGCCTTTATTCCCCTGGATCTGAACCCGGTCGTGGCCCTGTATCCGGTATTTTTCGCCACGGCCTTTCAGTGGTGTTCTTTTAAGGGGGTTGGCCCTTACGCCAGTTCCACCATTTTTTCCACCAATAATATCAAACAAACCTTTACAGCCCTGACTGAATATTTTCTGGAGAAGGATCCCGCCGCAAAGGGCTCCCACAAAGAAAAAGCCGGCGTCTTCGGAGGCACCCTGTTCTTTTTCAATGCAGGGGCTGCAGCTGAATATCTGCTGCTTCAGGTTTTTTCTCTGTACAGCGTCTGGTTTGCCCTGATCCCTCTTGGCTTCTGCCTGTTTCTTCTGCTGGCGGAGCGGAAATCCGTCACTCTTTCTGTCACGCCCCGGATTTACGGGGAACCCCCATGCAGGCACTGCAAAAAGAATTCTTTCTGTTTTCGGACATAGAAAGGGAGCCATTGCTCCACAGATGATTTCTCCATCACTCATCTGTTTGCAATGGCTCCTTCGTTGTCCATAGCTGGTTTTCCGGAGATCAGCAGGTGGCTCCTCCCACCAGATGCTTCTGGGCCTTGATATTTTCTTCTTTTCTCTCCAGCAGATCGTTGGACAGGAGCTGCTCCTGCACATTTTCAAATCCCAGTCTGGCAATGGTATCGGAGAAACGCTCTCCGGTAATGCCCTGCTCCCGGAACAGGAGGATGGCCTTCTCCACTACCGCCAGCACTTCCTGTTTGTCGGTAAAGATCTTGTCCAGAGGACGGCCCTGGGCTACCTGCTTGCCCCAGCGTCCGCCAATGTAGATCCGGTAGCCGCTGGTATAGGAATCCACCGCATGGAAAGGACATTTGCCTACGCAGCGGCCGCAGTGGTTGCACTTGTCAGGATCGATGAGGATTTTTCCGTCCGCTACCTGGGGCACATGGATGGGGCAGTTCTCCACGATCTGGCACTTTTTGCAGCCCCGGCATTTCTCCAGATCCACCTCCGGCACCTTCTGGCCGATAATGCCCAGATCGTTCAGATCCGGCTTCACACAGTTGTTGGGGCAGCCTCCCACGGCGATCTTGAACTTGTGAGGCAGCTTCACTTCCCGGTAGCCTTTGTAGAAGAGCTGATGAATTTCTTCGGACAGCTCAAAGGTATCGATCAGGCCGTACTGGCAGGTAGTTCCCTTGCAGGATACTACCGGGCGCACCTTGGAGCCGGTGCCGCCGGTTTCCATGCCGGCGTCCTTCAGGAATGCCAGGAAATCTTCCACATTCTCATAGGGGATCTTCTGGATCTCCATGGTCAGACGGGTGGTCATGGTCACCTCTCCGCTGCCGAACTTTCTGGCAGCCTCCGTGATGACCGCCATTTCATCTGCCGTTACTTTTCCGTTGCGGGTAATGACCCGGGCGTTGAAGCAGTCCGGGGTATTCTTATCCCGCAGAAATCCCAGGCCCTTCAGCCGGGTGATCTCCTCCGAAGAAACCGTGGACTTCACTCCTTTTACTTTTACATCGTTAAAGAAGGCGGCTCCCTCCAGTACTTTGGTATTGGTGTAGCCGTACGCTTTCAGACGGTTCTGCAGGAAGTATCCTCTTTTACCCTTGGCGCATACCAGCAGCAGCTTTTCGTCCCTGCCCAGGCCTTCCACCGGTCCCGTTACCGTCTCCAGCTGCACAAAGGCAGCTCCCGGAATGGAAGGCGCCGGAGCCACGTCGATGATCCGGTAGTCCTCCGCCGCTCCCGCCGCGTACTCTGCGGGGGTCATGCTGTCCATGGTGCCATGGATTTTATTTTCCAGAATGTACACAGCCTGGACAAAGGGATGGATGGCGGTGGAGAAGGGCGGAGCGTAGGCGAAATCCATAGCCTCAAAGTCTTCCAGCACAGCGCCCATGGAAATTCCGGTTACGGCGATATCCACCATCTTGTCCACCGCTCCCGGTCCGAACACCTGGACGCCCAGGAGTTTGTGGGTATTTTTATCCGCAATAAGCTTGGTGGCAAAAAATGCCGCTCCCGGGTAGTAATGTGCCTTGTCATCGGTAACAGCCAGAACGGTCTCCACTTCATAGCCGGCCTCTCTGGCAGCAGCCTCTGTCAATCCCGTGCGGCCGCAGTTCAGGCCCGGCAGTTTTACCACGCCGGTGCCCAGCACGCCGGGATAGGATTTCTGCTCTCCCGCCAGCACCTGGGCCAGCATCCGACCCTCCAGGTTGGCGCTGGAGCCCATGGGAGACCACTGGGGTTTGCCGGTAATGCGGCTGGTGACCATAACACAGTCTCCCAGGGCATAGACATCTTCCAGATTGGTCTTCATCTGTCCGTCCACCACCAGAGTTCCTTTTACCATTTCCAGACCGCTGTCCGAGAGCCAGCCGGTATTGGGGCGCACGCCTACAGACAGCACGGTCAGATCCGCCGGGAAGGTTCCGGCGCTGGAGCGCACTGCCGTCACCCGGGAATCTCCCAGAAGGGCCTCAACTTTTACTCCGGTGATAACCCGGATCCCCTGTTTCTGCAGATGTTTCTTGGCGTAAGCCGCCATCTCCGGATCCAGCACCCCGGGCACGATCTGAGGAGCAGCGTCCAGCACCGTTACATCCAGGCCCTGCTCCTTCAGGTTCTCCGCCGTCTCAAGACCGATGAAACCGCCGCCGATCACTACAGCTTTTTTCGCCTCTGTTTCCTGCAGATAATTTCTCATAAAAATGGCATCGTCCGGAGTTCTCAGCTTAAACACGCCCTGGAGATGAATGCCTTCCATCTCCGGCAGAATGGAGGACGCGCCAACGGCAAGGATCAGCTTGTCATAGGCTTCCTCTGTGATCTCCCCGTTATCCAGATTTCTTACCTCTACCTTCTTCTCGGCTGCTTTCAGGCTCACTGCCTCCCGGCCGGTCCGCACCTGCACGCCGGTAAGTGCCGCGTACTTCTCCGGAGTATTCACGATCAGCTGCTCTCTGGACTCAATAAGGCCTCCCACATAATAAGGAAGACCGCAGCCTGCGTAAGAAATATCCCTGTCCTTGGTCAGGATCGTGATATCCAGGCCTCTGTCTTCCCGTTTCAGTTTGGCCGCAGCTTTGGTCCCCGCCGCTACGCCGCCGATGATCAATACCTTCATCCTTCATTTCCTCCGTTTTCTGAATCTATACCCATATGCTCTCCCGGAACCTTCCGTTCCGGACTTTAATTGTATTCTACCGCAAAATAATAATAATGTAAAATTATGATTCTTTATGTTATAATAAATTTATATGATAATTCAGGAGGTATCCCTTATGCTGGATTTTCGCACGGAAACATTTTTATGTGTCTGCCGCCATATGAATTTCACCCGGGCTGCCGGGGAACTTGGCATTACCCAGCCCGCTGTATCCCAGCACATTCACTTTCTGGAAGAATATTATCATGCCCGGCTGTTTGCCATGAACGGAAAAAAACTTTCCCTGACGGAACAGGGGGAGCATCTCCGCCGGGCTCTGATCACCATCCGGGACGATGAAACTCTGCTGCGGAAAGAACTGCGGGAAATCGCCGATCATACAAAGCCTCTGGCTATCGGCGCCACCATGACCGTTGGCGAATATCTGCTGCCCCGCCCTTTAAGCCGTTTTATCAAGACACACCCGGAAAAGTCTTTAAAACTGATCCTGGAAAATACCCGGAGACTCCGGGAACTTCTGGATTCCGGGGAACTGGATCTGGCCATAGTAGAAGGCCATTTTCCCAGCGAGGCTTATGACTTCCGCATCTGGAAACGGCTGCGTTTTGTTCCTGTGGCCGCCGCCTCTCACAGGTTTCCAGACCGACCCCTCACCATTGAGGACCTGTTTTCCGAGACTCTGCTGCTGCGGGAGCCTGGTTCCGGCACCCGGGAAATTCTCACCCAGTATCTGGAGCATTACAATTACGATGTCAGCCGTTTTTCCAAAATCCTGGAGATCACCAACATGCACAGCATTCAGATCCTGGCGGAGGAAGACTGCGGCATCACCTTTCTCTATGAGGCAGTAGCAGAAGAAGCCCTGCAGAGCGGCTGCCTGAAGCAGATCCCCCTGCAGGACTTCGACATTTCCCACAATATTTCTTTTATCTGGCGGAAAAACAGTATTTTCGCCGGCGAGTATCAGGAATTTTTCCAGGAGCTTTCCTGATCCTTTCAGTGGCAGCCATGCTCTCCGCAGCCGCCCTCATGGTGGCCGCAGCCTTCCCCATGGTGCCCGTGGCCATGGTGGCCGCAGTCTTCTCCGTGATGCTCATGACCGTGATGATCGCAGGTGGCCGCAGTGTTCTGAACCAGAGTTCCGGCCAGCAGGGAATCCACCGCTTTGTCCGCATCGCCGCTGACCCCGGCATACAGCTGAATGCCTGCCTCCTGCAGAGCCTTTCTGGCGCCGCCGCCGATCCCGCCGCAGATCAGGGTATCCGCCCCAATCTCCCGCAGCAGTCCGGCTAAAGCTCCGTGGCCCTGGCCGTTGGTGCTCTGCACTGCGGCGGAGGTTACCTTTCCATCCTCCACCTCATAAATCTTGAACTGCTCCGTGTGTCCGAAATGCTGAAAAATTTCTCCGTTTTCAAAAGTAACCGCGATTTTCATTGTTCCATCATTCCTTTCTGAAATCCGTGTTCTGCAAAACTTGTAATGGCACTTCTCATTGCCGCCCGGGCAGAGTTCATAATCGCCTCCCTGGATCCGCAGAGGAAGACCATAGGCCAGGCAGACTGCCAGCTTCCGCCGGGCGCTGTTGTAGACAGCCTGGGCCGTGGTCCGGGCCACCTGCATCCTCTGGGCGCATTCCGCCTGGCTTAAATCCTCCAGATCAATGAGACGGATGGCTTCATATTCATCCAAAGTCATCCGGATTGTCTCGTCCACCTCTTCCTGGTCTACCGGATCAAACCCCCGACAGACAGGCAGCCCGCAGATCCGCCTTCGTTTATATGGTCTCGGCATATCGATTCCTCCGCTCGTTATTGGCATATGCCATTTACTATCCTAAAGATACCAGCCTTTTCCGTTTCTGTCAAGTATCAATTATTTTTTATCCACGTATTTCACCACCGGTCTGATGCCCATTTTCTCAAAAGCTTCTTTGTAAGGCGCCCGGGCAATTCCTTTCTCGGTAATAATACCGGTTACCAGTTCATGATCCGTCACGTCAAAGGCAGGGTTCACCACCCCGACTCCCTCTGGCGCCATCCGTTCCCGGTACCACATTTCTGTCACTTCCTCCGGCTTTCTCTGCTCTATGCAGATCTCCTCTCCGGACTCCAGGGTCATATCAATGGTAGAGGAAGGGGCGCAGACATAGAAAGGAACCCCGTAATGTCTGGCAATAATGGCCACACCGCTGGTACCGATCTTATTGGCAAAATCTCCGTTGGCGGCTACCCGGTCGCATCCCACAAAAATAATGCCGATCTTCCCGGACTTCATGGTATAAGCGGCCATATTATCACACTGCACATACGTATCTACTCCCGCCGCCTGCATTTCATAGGCGGAAAGCCTGGCTCCCTGGAGCAGGGGCCTGGTTTCATCACAGTAAACATGCAGATCTTTTTTCGGATCCCAGCCATGTTCCAGAGCGATGTAGATGGGAGCCAGGGCGGTTCCGTATTTTGCCGTTGCCAGAGTTCCCGCGTTGCAGTGAGTCATAATACCCACTCCCTTTCCCAGTTCTTCCAGCAGCTGGTATCCGTAGGCCCCGATATTCCGGCTGATCTCTATGTCTTCCCGCCGGATCTCCTCCGCTTCTCTTCGCAGCCGCTCCTTCATTTCCGCCACTGTGCGGCCCTTCTGCTCCTGAAGCAGCACCCCGTGCATTCGATTTAATGCCCAGCTCAGATTTACCGCCGTAGGCCGGGCGGAATTTAAATACTCCATAACTTCCCGGCATTTTTCCGTGAACACTTCCATGCTTTCCGTTTCCAGCTGCCGGGCGGCTGTGTAATAGCCGTAAGCCCCTGTAACCCCAATAGCCGGAGCTCCCCGGACCCGCAGCTTGTAAATCGCCTCCCAGACTTCTTCCGGCTTGTTCAGGGTCAGATATTTGGTTTCATTGGGCAGCAGAGTCTGATCCAGGATTACAATCCCCTTTCCGTTCTCCGCCAGCACAACCGTATCCAGCTTCAGCGCATTCTCCATTTTATTTTCCTCTCTTTCAGATCAGGCGGCCCCTCCGGCAGAAGCACCGCTTTTCTTTCATATTACAGGAGAGGACTGCGGATGTCAAACAAGGCCCGCCTCTCCCGGAAAAATCCAAGAGAAAAGCTCCGGCAGGGGAGCTGCCGAAGCTTTTCGAGGGGAGTATAAATAATTAATAAGGGGTTATTAATTGTAAAAAAAATTTTTTGAAGGGTAAATTCTTTTTACAAAATTGATTATAATACAAGAATTGGAAAAAAGCAACTGATTTTGTGGAGATCCTGCATTTTAGACTTCCGGAAATGGCGGCTCTGTCAAAAATATTAAGTCCGGACGTTGCCCATTTATCCCTGACGTGTTACAATTTAAACATCAGCTTAAGGAGGAACCCGCTGTATGAAAATTCAAGAATCCGCCGAAAACTATCTGGAAACAATACTGATTCTGAGCCAGAAAAAGCCCAGTGTCCGTTCGATCGACATTGCTACGGAACTGGGGTTTTCCAAACCCAGCGTCAGTGTGGCCATGAAAAATCTTCGCAATAATGATCTGATTACTGTGGATGAAGACGGACATATCCACCTTACTCCTTCCGGCCTGGCGATTGCCGCCAAGATCTACGAACGCCATACGGTAATCTCCAAACTTCTGGTAAAGCTGGGTGTAGATGAGAAAACCGCCATTGAGGATGCCTGCCGGATGGAACACGTAATCAGTTCGGAAAGCTTTGAGGCTATAAAAAGACATGCGGCGGCTATGAGCAAGGAAGATTTTTAAAATGAAGATCGCGTTGATTACCGGAGCATCTTCCGGTCTGGGAAAAGAGTTTGCTCTGCAGATCGCCGGCTCCAGAGAAAAACCGGATGAGATCTGGGCCCTTGCCAGAAGGACAGAGCGCCTGGAAGAACTGGCCGGGATCTGCCCCGTTCCCCTTCGTCCCCTCTCCCTGGATCTTACAGAGGAGAGCAGCCTGACCGCGCTGGAAGAACTCCTTGCGGAAAAACAGCCGGAGATTCAGACCCTGGTCTGCGCCGCAGGCTTTGGACGCCTGGGCCCCTCCTGGGAAATCTCCCGGAGGGATACGGCCAAAATGATCGATCTCAACTGCCGGGCGGCAGTGGAAGTGACTCTGCTTGCCCTGCCTTTCATGAAAAGGGGAAGCCGCATTCTGGAAATCTGCTCTACCTCGGCTTTTCAGCCCTTTCCTTTTTTAAATGTATACGCGGCCTCCAAAGCCTTTCTTTACCGCTTCAGCCGGGCTCTCCGGGTGGAGCTTTTTGACCGGGGCATCCATGTCACCGCCGTCTGCCCCTACTGGATCAAGGACACGGAATTTATCCCGAAAGCAAAAAATGCCGGAGGGAAAACGGCTGTCCGCCATTTCCCTCTGGCATCCCGATGCAGGAACGTGGTAACGCTTGCCCTTTTGGACAGCCGTCTTGGGCTGCCGGTTTCTACACCCGGGCCGGTGTGCTTTCTGCACCGCATCGCCGCGAAATTTATTCCCGGGGAAGCAATGATGGGACTCTGGGCCCTGATCCGCAGGCTCTGATTTTTAATTGCTGAGCATATTTACAATTTTATCAAATCCCATATAATGGGAGGCTTTTACCAGCACGGTATCTCCCTCCCGGAGCAGCTTCGTCAGTTCTACCATCAGCTGATCCCTGCTGGGGTACCAGGCGGTATCCAGCCGGGGATTGGCTTTTTTTGCCGCCTCCGCCAGATACTGGCTTAAGGGGCCGGCGCAGTAGAGAGCGTCGATGTCCAGGGAACCGGCGTACTCTCCTACCTGCCGGTGAAGCTCCGCCTCCTGCTCACCCAGCTCTCCCATATCTCCCAGAACCGCCACCCGGCGGTTTTTTCCGTCCTGCAGCGCCTGCAGAGAGGCCTTCATAGACACCGGATTGGCGTTGTAGCAATCATCGATCACTGTGTACGCGCCTGTATCCAGAATCCGGAAACGGCCGCTGATGGTTTCGTAGCTTTCGATACCCGCCCGGATCTCTTCCAGGGTCAGGCCATAATACAATCCCGCCGCCGCTGCCGCCAGAGCATTGTAGACCATGTGCTCTCCTGGCTTTGGCACCAGCGCGGAAAAGCTTCCCTCCGGGGTATGGATCCGGCAGGAAATCCCTTTTAGTCCCTTGGGCTCCAGCTGATCCGCCCACACATCATTTCTGCTGTCCAGGCCGAAGGTCCTGGGAATGATCCCCTTCACCTCCCGGATGGCAGACAGCTTGTCGTCGTCCCCGTTCAGGACAATGTGACCCTGGGGCTGCATATAATCAAAGATCTCCGACTTGGCTTTCAGGATCCCGTCCCGGCTCTTCAGGTTTTCCAGATGGCACCAGCCGATATTGGTCATAATGCAGGTCTCTGGCCGGGCGATCTTAGACAGCCGGTGCATCTCCCCGAAATCGCTGATCCCCATTTCCAGCACCGCCATCTGATCTTCCTCCCGCAGGCGGAAGATGGTCAGGGGCAGTCCCAGCTCGTTATTGAAGTTTCCTTCCGTCTTCAGAACCCGGTACTTCTGGGACAGCACAGAAGCCGCCATCTCTTTGGTACTGGTCTTGCCCACGCTTCCGGCAATGCCCACCACTGGGATCCCAAGGCCCCGGAGATAAAATTCCGCTATATCCTTCACCGCCTGCAGAGAACTTTCCACCCGGATATAAGGAAAGTCCCCTTCCGGAAGTTCCCGCTCTGAAAGGACGGCGGCCGCTCCTGCCGCAATGGCCTTTCCGATATAGGAATGGCCGTCCACCCGTTCTCCGGGAATGGCCACAAACAGTCCGCCCTCCTTTACCTGGCGGCTGTCTGTAGTAATATCTGTCACACAGAAATCTTCCCGGTTCTCCGGACCTATGTACTGCCCGCCGCAGGCAGCGGCTATATTCTTCAAGGTTAAGTTTTTCATGGTTTACTCCTGTTTTACCGATACTTTTCCAGAGAAATCCGGATCAGTTTCTCGCAAAGTTCCGGGTAGCTGATGCCCAGAGCCGCCGCCTCCTGAGGGATCAGGCTGGTGGGGGTCATGCCCGGCAGGGTATTGGCCTCCAGACAGTAAATTCTGCCGTCCTCCCGCATGATAAAGTCCAGGCGGCAGTAACCGGTGATCCCCAGGGCATTTGCCCCCCGCACTGCAGCATCCTGCATTTCCGCTGTTTTTTCCGGAGTCAGCGCCGCCGGGCAGGTCTCTACAGTACTGCCTGCGGTATACTTATTTTTAAAGTCATAGAAACCTTCCCGGGGAGCGATCTCAATCACCGGGTAGGCTTTTCCGCCGATGACCGCCACAGAGAATTCCCTTCCCCGGATAAATTCCTCTACCACTACCTGGTCTTCATAAAGGAAAGCTTCCTCCAGGGCTTTCCGGTATTCTCCCTGGTTTTCCGCAATAGACACTCCCACGCTGGAGCCTCCGCAGCAGGGCTTGACGATCACCGGATACTCCAGACCCGCTTCCGCCAGGTCCGTATTACCCTCGCCCTTTACCAGATGGATCCCCCTGGGGGAGGGCACCTGATAGGCCTCAAAAAACACTTTGGTCAGGGCCTTATCCATGGCCACAGCGCTGCTGAGATAATCGGTTCCTGTGTAGGGAATGCCAAAGAGGTCAAAGGCCGCCTGTACCTTTCCATCCTCCCCGTTGGCCCCGTGCAGGGCCAGGAAGACCACATCTGCCTTTCCGCAGAGTTCCAGCACATGGGGGCCGAAAAACTCCCGGCGGCTCTGAAGGGCTTCCGCAAGCTTTGCGCTGTTGGCCTTCATAGCTGCTTCCGCTTTGTCCACATCGTACTGTGCCGGAAACTCCCCGGCCGCTTCCTGGTCTGTGCACCCGAAAAATACATCCAGAAGAATCGCTTCATGGCCATTACCCCGCAGGGCACGGCAGACGCCGCTTCCGGACACAATGGAAATCTCTCTTTCCGTGCTGGTTCCTCCAGCCAAAACAACAATTTTCATAGCAGACGCTCCTCCCCATCTCAGGACTGTCCGGCGGACGCCGGAAGATCTTTTATTTATTTTCCAGAAGCTTCTCGATGCTTACCAGCTTCACGCTGAGCACAAATACATCCATGGCAATGGCCAGCTCCTCCAGTGTGGGATAGGAGGGGGCAATACGGATGTTGGAATCCAGGGGATCCTTGTGGTAAGGATAGCTGGATCCGGCGCCGGTAATCACCAGACCCGCCTCTTTGCATTTAGCCACAATGGCTTTGGCACAGCCCGGCAGAGCATCAAAGGAAATAAAGTATCCGCCTCTGGGACTGGTCCAGGTTCCCAGACCGGTTCCGCCGAGCTCCCTGTCCAGAACGCTCTCTACCGTCTCGAATTTGGGACGCATAATGGCTGCGTGCTTTCTCATCTGGGCCTTGATGCCCTCCATATCTTTAAAGTAGCGTACATGGCGGAGCTGATTTACCTTATTATATCCGATGGTCTGATAGCCCATATATTTCTTGATTTCTTCCAGGTTGGCGGGGGAAGCGGCCACAGCGGAGATTCCCGCTCCTGCATAGCTGACCTTGGAAGTAGAGGCGAATACATAGACCATATCGGGATTTCCCGCTTTCTCGCACTCCTCCAGGATGTTCAGCAGCTGATCCTGCTTCTCTTCTTCGTCATACAGGTGATGAATGCCGTAGGCATTGTCCCAGAAGATCCGGAAGTCCCTGGCTGCCGGTTTCAGGGCCGCGAATCTTCTTACGGTTTCATCGGAATAGGTATATCCCTGGGGATTGGAATATTTCGGCACACACCAGATACCCTTGATACTCTCATCCTCAGCCACCAGTTTCTCCACCAGATCCATATCCGGACCTTCCGGAGACATGGGCACATTGATCATCTCCACGCCGAAATATTCAGTTACTCCAAAATGGCGGTCATACCCGGGAACCGGGCAGAGGAATTTTACCTTGTCCAGCTTGGCCCAGGGTGTGCTGCCCAGCACCCCATGGGTAAAGGAGCGGGATACGGTATTGAACATAATGGTCAGGCTGGCATTGCCGCAGACAATGACCTGGTCCGCCGGAGCGCCCATAATGGCACCCATAAGCTCTTTGGCTTCTTTGACCCCTGTGGGATTTCCGTAGTTTCTGCAGTCTTCCCCGGCATCGCTGTAGCAGTCCTCATTCTTGGAGATCACAGTCAGCAGGCCTTCTGTCATATCCAGCTGCTCTGTAGAGGGCTTTCCTCTGGAAATATCCAGCTTCAGTCCTTTGCCCTTTACCTCCTCATACTCTGCCTCTACCTCCTTATGGAGCGCTAACAGTTCCTCTCTGCTCATTTCCCTGTAGTCTTTCATAATATCCTCCTCAAGATATCTCTGCGTACAGACACGCAGCGCAATACGTATCTTTTTCTATGACTTTCATTACCCGGTTGTATTGTAGTAGTCTCCCCTGAACCTGTCAAGGGCTCTCCTGGGTGTTCTCCCATCTGCCGGAAGCCCCGCAGGGCAGGATCAGGCCGGTGGATGCCACCGGCAGGCCGATCTCCGCTGCCTCTGTGCGGCCGCCCCGGTGCTTCAGGGCTGTGGCGATCATGTAGGTCAGCACCGCCGGAGCCAGCCCTGTAGTGTAGGAATTCACCAGGAAAAACAGGGGATCCCGGCTCAGCAGCTTTTCGCACTGGCAGATCAGGGGATATACCGCGTCCTCGATCTTCCAGATCTCTCCTTTGGGCCCCCGGCCGTAGGAGGGGGGATCCATGATGATGCCCTCGTAGTGATTGCCCCGGCGGATCTCCCGCTCCACGAATTTCATGCAGTCGTCCACCAGCCAGCGGATTGGCTTATCCTGAAGGCCGGAAGAAGCAGCGTTCTCCCTGGCCCAGGTGACCATCCCCTTGGAGGCGTCCACATGGGTGACCTGGGCTCCTGCTACCGCCGCCGCCAGAGTCGCTCCTCCGGTATAGGCAAACAGATTCAGCACCTTCACCGGCCGCCCGGCCCGGCGGATCTTTTCTCCGAACCAATCCCAGTTTACCGCCTGCTCCGGAAACAGCCCTGTGTGCTTGAAGCTGAAGGGCTTCAGATTAAAGGTCAGCTCCCGGTATCGGATCTGCCATTGCTCCGGCAGACCGAAGAACTCCCACTGGCCGCCGCCCCGGCTGCTCCTGTGATAGTGGCCGCTGCAGTTTTTCCAGCCGGGCGCCTTCCGCTCTGTATCCCAGATCACCTGGGGATCCGGCCGGATCAGGGTGTAGTTTCCCCACCGCTCCAGCTTCTCTCCCCGGGAGGTGTCCAGGACCTCATAATCTTTCCATTTATCCGCGATCCACATAGTTGACTCCCCGGAACTTACCTGGCGTAGGCCTTGACGATCTCGGCAATGTACATGGTATGGTAATCCTTTTCCGGATACCATTTTTCAATCTCTTCCCCGGCCAGAAAACACTCCGGCTTCATCTCCTGGGCGTACAGCTTCCGGCACACCAGCACCAGCTCCGCCTCCCGGAAGGTGGGGGCTCCCTCTACCTCTGTCACATGCAGGTCCGTCTTCCCGATCTTATCCGGCTCTTCTCTGCCGGACACCTTTCCCAGGTATCCCATGGCCTGCTTTTCTCTTCCGCCGAAAAAGCTTAAGGTAAAGGTATCGCTGCCGTCCACGAACTCCTTGGTATACCGCTGGGGCCGGAGATAGGCGGTGGCCACGGTCTTGCCCCACATGATCCCGACGCCGCCCCAGGAGGCGGTCATGGTATTGATCTTCCCGTCTTTTTCCGCGGTGACCAGCATCCAGTCATCCCCGATCATCTTCCAGGGATTTCCCGGATAACTCTTAATATCAATTTCCCGAAAACTCATCCTTTACTCCTTTCCGCCTGGGCATACGCCGCAGACACCCTGGGCTGCCTCCAGCCTTTCCCGGAACTGCTGATAAAAGTCCCGCTCCCGGCTGAAGGGAGTCTGATAAAATTGTTTCAATATATATACGTTCACGGCTTTCTGCCTGGCCGCTCCCGCCTCCGTTCCGAAAGTCTCCTTAAGATCCTTCAGGAAGAAGTGCCACTCCCGGACAAACTCCTGGTTTTTCGCAAGATCCGGGGTATCGATCCATTTTTTTACCTTGATCTTGCTGCGGCTGGCGGGACACTCGTGGATCTGCAGAAAATACCGGAAATCCCGGTTTTCATAGAATCTTCCCAGCGGAAAGATCCGGCAGATCCCCGGCCGGAAGCTGTGAATGGAGCAGCGCCCCTGGTCGTTCAGGAACACACAGCAGTTTCTTTTCTCATCCATTTTCAGGTTGGGCAGGATCACTCCGTCTACCACATGCAGTTCCAGGCAACGCTCCAGCAGCTCCTCAAAGGAAGCTCCCAGGCCCTCCGACAGCCGGAACACATCCAGAGGATCCAGCAGAATGGAACTGCCCATGTCTCGGCAGCACCGGGAACAGCCCCGGCAGTCCCGGCAGTCCGCCTTTACCAGATCATTGAGGCCGTACAGGCGGCCGTCAGAGATCTCCTCCATACTTACATCCCGTTCCATCTTTCACCTCAGCCGAATTTTTTCTTCAGAGCCCGCTCCACCGGGATCATGGCCAGCACCATCACCAGCACCTGTCCCCCCAGAAGAGTTAGGGAAATCTTCGTAAATCCCGGATCCGTTCCAAAGAGCAGGGCCAGGATCAAGGCCGCCGCTCCCAGCGGAAGAGCCGTCCAGGTCCAGATCCGCCCCATGCGAACCTGGGCGAAGACGTAGGCCTCCCTGCTTTTCAGGGCCCGCCGGGTCCGGTAGCCGTACCACTTGTCCACTTTATGGGAAGGAGCTTTCCACATAGCCAGGCCGAAAAGCAGCATCAGCGCCGGTATGAGAAAATCCACCAGGATCATGACCATGTTCATCTTACTGTCTCACTTTGATATGGGCTTCCCGCAGCTGTGTCTCGGAAACTTCTCCCGGGGCCCCGCACATAAGATCCTGGGCGTTGCCGTTCATGGGGAAGGGGATTACCTCCCGGATGTTCTCCTCGTTCCGCAGCAGCATGATCATCCGGTCGATGCCGGGGGCCATGCCCGCGTGGGGCGGAGCGCCGAACTGGAAAGCCTGATACAGGGCTCCGAACTTCTTCTGCAGATCTTCCTCGGTGTAGCCGGCGATCTCAAAGGCCTTGACCATAATGTCCAAATCATGGTTCCGGACCGCTCCGGAGGACAGCTCCACTCCGTTGCAGACAATGTCGTACTGATAAGCCAGCACTTCCAGAGGATCCTTGGTATTCAGGGCCTCCAGACCTCCCTGGGGCATGGAGAAGGGATTGTGGGTAAAGATGATCTTCTTCTCCTCTTTGTCGTACTCATACATGGGGAAGTCATTGACAAAGCAGAACCGGTACGCGTTCTTCTCGCAGAGATCCAGCCGCTCTCCCAGCTCCGTGCGGATCTGGCCCGCGTACAGGGAGGCTCTCTCCTCATTGTCCGCGATAAAGAAAATGGTGTCTCCCGGCTCCAGCCCCGCGATCTGGGCAATCTCGCCCTTCCGCTCCGCCGGAATGAACTTGTCAATGGGTCCCTTGTAGCTCATATCTTCCTTTACTTCCAGATAGCCCAGTCCCCCCATGCCGATGGAGGTGGCAAACTTCAGCAGCTTCTCATGGAAGCCCTTGGACATATCCGCGTGCACCTTGATGGCCCGCACAGTCTTGTTGTGGAAGGGCTTGAAGGTACAGTTCTGGAAGAACTCCGTTACATCCACGATCCGCAGGGGATTCCGCAGATCCGGCTTGTCGGTGCCGAACTCCAGCATCGCCTGCTTATAGCTGATCACCGGGTAGGGCGCTTCCGTCACCTGATATCCTTCCGGAGCAAACTTCCGGAAGGCTGCGGTCAGCACTTCCTCTCCGGCCCGGAATACATCCTCCTGGGTGGCGAAGCTCATCTCAAAATCCAGCTGGTAAAACTCTCCCGGGGACCGGTCCGCTCTGGCGTCCTCGTCCCGGAAACAGGGAGCGATCTGGAAATATTTATCAAAGCCCGACACCATCAGCAGCTGCTTGTACTGCTGGGGCGCCTGGGGCAGGGCGTAAAATTTCCCTTTAAACTTCCGGGAGGGAACAATGTAGTCCCTGGCTCCCTCCGGGGAAGAGGCGCAGAGAATGGGGGTCTGGATCTCCAGGAAGCCCATTTCCGTCATCTTCTGGCGCAGGAAGGAGATCACCTGGGAGCGGAAGATCATGTTATCTTTCACCTTCCGGTTCCGCAGATCCAGGTAACGGTATTTCAGGCGCACATCCTCCCGGGTCTCTTTGGAGGTCATGATCTCAAAGGGCAGCTGGCGTCTTACCTTGCCAAGGACCGCTACCTTGTGGGCCTCCAGCTCGATGGTACCCGTAGGGATCTTATCATTGTAGGTTTCTTCGTCCCGGTGCTGCACCGGACCTTCCACGGAAATACAGTCCTCCTTGCTGAGGCCCTCCAAAAGGCTGGTGTCCCGCATGACCACCTGCATGACCCCGTACATATCCCGCAGGTCAATAAAGGATACTCCGCCGTGGTCCCGGATATTCTCGATCCAGCCCGCCAGTTTCAGGTTCTGTCCCACATCCGCCTCGCTCACCTGGTTGAGAGTACGGCTGCGGTAGATGTTTGATGTGTCCATAATCTCCTCCTTGCAATTTCACTCTTCTAAGACGATTCCTTTTAGGGCGGTACAAGTGCGCCGCCCTCCCCGGGCAGTTCGCATCCGCTTCGCTCCTGCTCACTCGCGGCTGTCGCTCTTCGCGCCGCCCTCCCCGGGCAGTTCGCATCCGCTTCGCTCCTGCTCACTCGCGGCTGTCGCTCTTCGCGCCGCCCTCCCCGGGCAGTTCGCATCCGCTTCGCTCCTGCTCACTCGCGGCTGTCGCTCTTCGCGCCGCCCTCCCCGGGCAGTTCGCATCCGCTTCGCTCCTGCTCACTCGCGGCTGTCGCTCTTCGCGCCGCCCTCCCCGGGCAGTTCGCATCCGCTTCGCTCCTGCTCACTCGCGGCTGTCGCCGCATGTCAAGATACCAACAGTCACGGCTTGTTATGCAGGCATAACCGCCGCGTCTGCCGGTATCTTGCCGCCCGGCTCGTAGTTTACGCGCAAAATAAGCTGCCCGCCCTAAACGTTTTGTTCAGGACGAACAGCTTGTATGTCCGCGGTACCACCTGATTTACTGATTTCAGTCTCTCTGCGGCTTCTCTATGAAAGCCCCGCCGCTTATCGCGCGGCTCACGGCGCACCTACTGGCTGTCCCGTAAAGAAACAGTGTTCAGATTGCGGCTGCTGAAGTGTTATTCACACGGACTCATTCTGCGGGGCTCCCACCGTTCCCCGCTCTCTGGGAGCGATCTTCCGGGCTACTTCTCTTCGTCATCGCCATCGCAGAGATTATATAATAGGTTTTTGCAATTTGTCAACGGTTTTCTTGCATTTTCCCGTATTCCGCCTTCTCCGGCCGAGGTTTTTTCTGATCCCGGTCAGATCCTGTTGGCTATGCGCTTGTTTTTTTCTTTTTTTAGGTTATACTAAACGTATACAGACGAAAACTGTTTTTCAAGGAGGTGCAAACAATGGCTGTATTAGATGGATGCGAAGCAAAATTTAAGACACCGGTGCCGGAGGATCGGATCTGCCCGCAGTGCGGCGAAGAGGTGGAAGTGTTTACCGTCAAAGGCCGTATTGTAGAAGACGCCGTCTGCCAGTGCGGCTATGTATTTAAGGCCCAGACTCCTGACTCTCCTATGGTGGAAAAGAAAGAAGACTGAAACGTCTCTTAAAAGTCTGCCTGCAGGGCAAAGCTCCTGCAGGCAGGTCTTTTTATGCACTTTCAAAGGAGTCCGAACTCTCCTCGTAGTTCCCTGGATTCCTCTACCGTATTTCCAAAGAAATCCCTGATTCTTACTGTAGTTCCCTGACTTCCTCTACCGTATGTTCAAAGAAATCCCTGTTTCCTACTGTAGTTCCCTGGTTTCCTCTACCGTAATTTCAAAGAATCCCCTGATTCTTACCGTAGCCCCCTGACTTCCTCTACCGTATTTTCGAAGAAATCATTGATTCTTACTGTAGTTCGCCGACTTCCTCTACCGTATTTTCAGAGAAACCTCTGATTCTTACTGTAGTTCCCTGGATTTCTCTACTGTATTTTCGAAGAAATCCCTGTTTCTTACCGTAGCTGCCGCAACAGCCTGCCTGGAGGCCCCGGCTCTTTCTTTTACAGATAAAATGGGAGCCGCTGCCCCACAGATGATTTCTCATCTCTGGAGCAGCGGCTCCTCTTTTTATATCCTGTCGATGGGATATGAATTACTCAATGATGGTGGCAACACGGCCGGATCCTACAGTACGTCCGCCCTCACGGATAGCGAAGGTAAGACCCTGCTCCATAGCGATGGGATGGATCAGCTCGATGGTCATCTCTACGTTGTCGCCAGGCATGCACATCTCAGTGCCTTCGGGCAGAGCGATCACGCCGGTAACGTCCGTTGTACGGAAGTAGAACTGCGGTCTGTAGTTGTTGAAGAACGGAGTATGACGGCCGCCCTCGTCCTTGGTCAGAACGTATACCTGAGCGGTAAATTTCTTGTGGCAGGTAACGCTGCCCGGTTTTGCCAGAACCTGTCCTCTTTCGATCTCGGTTCTCTGAACACCACGAAGCAGAGCGCCGATGTTATCACCAGCCTGAGCCTCATCCAGCAGCTTACGGAACATCTCAATACCGGTAACAACGGTCTTTCTGGTCTCCTCTTTGATACCAACGATCTCAACTTCCTCGTTCAGATGCAGAACACCACGCTCTACTCTACCGGTAGCAACGGTACCACGGCCGGTGATGGTGAATACATCCTCTACAGGCATCAGGAAGGGTTTGTCGGTGTCACGCTGGGGATCCGGAATGTATGCGTCTACAGCATCCATCAGCTCCAGGATCTTGTCGCCCCAGGGTCCCATGGGATCTTCCAGAGCCTTCAGAGCAGAACCCTGAATGATGGGGGTGTCGTCTCCCGGGAACTCGTACTCGTTCAGCAGCTCACGGATCTCCATGTCTACCAGCTCCAGCAGCTCCTCATCGTCTACCATGTCACATTTGTTCATGAATACAACGATGTAGGGAACGCCTACCTGACGGGACAGAAGGATGTGCTCCTTGGTCTGAGCCATAACACCATCGGTAGCGGCAACAACCAGGATAGCGCCGTCCATCTGAGCAGCACCGGTGATCATGTTCTTAACGTAGTCGGCATGTCCGGGGCAGTCTACGTGTGCGTAATGTCTCTTCTCGGTCTCATACTCTACGTGAGCGGTAGAGATGGTGATTCCACGCTCTCTCTCTTCGGGAGCCTTATCGATGTTATCGAAAGCAACTTCCTGGCCCAGACCCAGTCTTGCATGCAGAGTCTTGGTGATTGCAGCGGTCAGAGTGGTTTTACCATGGTCTACGTGGCCGATGGTACCAATGTTACAATGGGGTTTTGTTCTCTCAAACTTAGCTTTTGCCATTTTTAAAAGTCCTCCTTACAAATCTCAGGCCCTTTGGGCACTTTTTGATTTTCCTTTTTTACTCAAAAATCTGCTAAACTAGATTATATTGCATTTCTCCCGCGTTTGCAAGGGAAATATAAACGAATTATTACTTATTTGCTCTTGTCAGACAGAACTTTTTCCTGTACAGACTTGGGAACCTGCTCATATCTGTCAAAGAACATGGAATAGTTTCCACGGCCCTGGGTTCTGGAACGAAGGTCTGTAGCGTATCCGAACATTTCTGCCAGAGGCACAAATCCGCGGATCATCTTGCCGCCGCCGATATCGTCCATACCCTCGATGCGTCCCCGGCGGGAGTTAATATCGCCGATTACATCGCCCATGTAATCTTCCGGAGTGGAAACCTCTACCTTCATGATGGGCTCCAGCAGTACCGGAGAAGCCTTCTTCATAGCATCCTTGAATGCCAGAGATCCGGCAATATGGAATGCCATCTCGGAGGAGTCTACCTCGTGGTAGGAACCGTCGTACACGTTGGCGTGCACGCCGACTACCGGGAAGCCTCCCAGGATACCGGCTTTCATAGCGTCCTGAATACCCTCGTCCACAGCAGGGATGTACTCCTTGGGGATCGCGCCGCCCACAACCGTAGACTCGAAGCTGTAGATCTCCTCGCCGTTGGCGTCCATGGGCTCGAATTTAACTTTACAGTGTCCGTACTGACCACGTCCGCCGGACTGCTTGGCGTACTTGCTGTCCACATCCACAGGCTTGGTAATGGTCTCTTTGTAAGCAACCTGGGGAGCGCCTACATTGGCCTCCACATGGAACTCACGGAGCAGACGGTCTACAATGATCTCCAGATGCAGCTCGCCCATTCCGGCGATAATGGTCTGACCCGTCTCCTGATTGGTGTGGGCACGGAAGGTGGGATCCTCCTCAGCCAGCTTGGCAAGAGCCTCGCCCAGCTTGCCCTGGCCGGCTTTGGTCTTGGGCTCGATGGCCAGCTCGATAACCGGCTCCGGGAACTCCATGGACTCCAGGATAACCGGATGCTGATCATCACAGATGGTATCACCGGTAGTGGAGATCTTAAAGCCGATGGCTGCCGCAATGTCGCCGGAGTAAACCTTATCCAGCTCCATTCTCTTGTTGGCGTGCATCTGCAGGATACGTCCCACACGCTCTTTCTTATCTTTCGTGGCATTCAGCACATAGGAACCGGAGTTCATGGTACCGGAATACACACGGAAATATGCCAGTTTTCCTACGAAGGGATCCGTCATGATCTTGAAGACCAGAGCGGAGAAAGGCTCGTCATCGGAAGAATGTCTTACGATGGGATTGCCGTCCAGATCGGTTCCCTCAATGGGAGGAATATCGGTGGGTGCGGGCATATACTCCAGGATTGCGTCCAGAAGCTTCTGCACACCCTTGTTTCTGTAAGCGGAACCGCAGCATACGGGAACAGCCGCGCACTCGCAGGTGGCTTTCCGCAGAACAGCCTTCATCTCTTCCACAGAAGGAATGTCGTCCTCCAGATAACGCATCATCAGATCATCGTCCAGCTCGCAGACCTTCTCAATGAGCTCGGTGTGGTACAGTTCCGCATCATCCTGCATATCCTCGGGGATATCGGTGATAGTGATGTCCTCGCCCTTGTCGTCATTGTAGATGTAAGCCTTCATCTCAAACAGATCGATGATTCCCTTGAACTCATCCTCTTTTCCGATGGGAAGCTGCAGAACGACAGCGTTCTTGCCCAGACGGGTACGGATCTGATCTACAGCTCCGTAGAAGTTCGCGCCCAGGATATCCATCTTGTTGATGAATGCCATACGGGGTACATTGTAGGTATCTGCCTGACGCCATACGTTCTCAGACTGGGGCTCTACACCGCCCTTGGCGCAGAACACGCCTACGGCTCCGTCCAGCACACGCAGGGAACGCTCTACCTCAACGGTGAAGTCCACGTGTCCGGGGGTATCAATGATGTTGATACGGTGCTCCAGAGCGCCCGGTTTCGGCTTGCAGTTTTCCTGCAGGGTCCAGTGGCAGGTGGTAGCGGCGGAGGTAATGGTGATTCCACGCTCCTGCTCCTGCTCCATCCAGTCCATGGTTGCCGTGCCTTCGTGAGTATCTCCAATCTTGTAGTTCACACCGGTATAATACAGGATACGCTCGGTCAGAGTGGTCTTTCCGGCGTCAATGTGAGCCATAATACCGATGTTTCTGGTTCTCTCTAATGGATATTCTCTTCCAGCCAACGGATTTTCCTCCTTTAGAATCTGTAATGAGCAAATGCCTTATTGGCCTCTGCCATCTTATGCACGTCTTCTTTTCTCTTCACGGATGCGCCGGTGTTGTTCATGGCATCCAGAAGCTCATTGGCCAGTCTGTCTTCCATGGTCTTTTCGCCTCTCTTGCGGGAGAACATGGTCAGCCAGCGCAGAGCCAGGGCCTGACGGCGGTCTGCCCGAACCTCGATGGGCACCTGATAGGTGGCTCCGCCGATACGTCTGGCTTTAACCTCCAGAACGGGCATAATGTTGTTCATCGCTTCCTCAAATACTTCCAGAGCCGGTTTTCCGGCTTTCTCTTCTACTTTAGCAAATGCGCCGTAAACAATCTTCTGGGCTACGCCTTTCTTGCCGTCCAGCATGATGTTGTTGATCAGCTTGGTAACCACTTTGTTGTTGTAGATGGGATCTGCTAAAACATCTCTCTTCTGAGTATGTCCTTTACGTGGCACGTTACTTCCCTCCTTAATCATTTTGATTAGATCTCAGGTACTCACACTGTTATGGCACGCATATGTGTCTGCGCCGGTAAATCCTCTATCGACCCGCAGCCGCAGCAGCAGGGGTCTCACGGAATGACCGATCCAACCATAAACGGTGATACAGAAAATCTTTTCTATTTAATAAGCGGCCGAAAAATTATTTTTTCGGTCTCTTGGCGCCGTATTTGGAACGGGCCTGTTTCCGGTTGGCAACACCTGCGGTATCCAGGGTTCCACGGATGATGTGGTATCTGGTACCGGGCAGGTCCTTAACTCTTCCTCCACGGATCAGCACCACGCTGTGCTCCTGAAGATTGTGTCCTTCTCCGGGAATATAGCTGGTAACCTCGATGCCGTTGGAAAGACGGACTCTGGCGATCTTTCTCAGAGCTGAGTTAGGCTTTTTCGGGGTTGCAGTCTTTACTGCGGTACACACACCACGCTTCTGGGGAGAAGACATGTTGGTGGATTTTTTCTTCAGGGAGTTAAAGCTTCTCTGAAGAGCCGGGGCTGTGGACTTCTTTACTGCGGTCTCACGGCCTTTTCTGACTAACTGGTTAAATGTAGGCATTCCTTTCACCTCCTGATAGATTTCGCTGCGGCTGCTGTTGTTTTCCTATTTGCGCACAAAAAAAGAACCGCATCTTTTATGCACGCCTGACCATTATATCCTCTGCTATGCAAAAAGTCAAGGGCGGCTTTGGTTAAATCCAAGAAAAGACGGAGTTTTCCGTCTCCGTCTTTTCAAAGATTATTCTGTAGCCTGAATGGCATCGTACCCGGTCTCTCCGGTCCGAATCTTCAAAGCGCTTCTTATTTCGTAGCTGAAAATTTTTCCATCTCCCGTCTCCCCGGTATAGGCAGCCTTTCGAATGGCCTCTATGGTCTTCCGCTCCCATTCCTCCGAGGAAACTACAATTTCGAATTTCAGCTTGGGCTGCATCTGCATATCCACCTGCATTCCTCTGACAATCTCCTTATATCCCCTCTGCACTCCGCAGCCCATCACCTGGGACACGGTAAGGCCGTTTACGCCCATATCATTGAGGGCAGCCTTCACATCCTCAAATTTTTCCTCACGCACAAAGGCTTCCACTTTAATCATCATTGTTTTTACCTCCTGCTACTGATCCAGCCCGTTGAAGCTTGGGTATGCGCTCTCTCCGTGCTGGGAAATATCCATGCCGATCTGTTCTTCCTTTACCGACACCCGCAGCGGCGTAAAGATTCTGACTACAGCCACGCAAATCAGGGTTCCCACCACAGCCACGGCGATGGTGATGCCAATTCCGGCCAGCTGAGCCAGAAACAGCCGATAGTCTCCGAAGAATAATCCGTCCCAGCGCGCCGTTTCATTTACAGAGCGCTGCGCGAACAGCCCTGTGGCAATGCCTCCCCAGATTCCCCCGATTCCATGGCAGCCGAAAGCGTCCAGGGCATCATCGATTTTCAGTTTTTTCTTAATCAGGGCCACACCAAAATAGCAGATGGGGCTTACCAGACCGCCGATGATCAGTGCCGACCATAAGGGCACAAAGCCCGCTCCCGGAGTAATGGCCACCAGGCCTACCACCAGGCCTGTGGAGGCGCCTACCAGGGTAGGCTTCTTGTTTCGGATCACATCCAGGAGCATCCAGGTCAGCAGAGCTGCTGCCGCTGAAACCGCGGAAGTCATAAAGGCATGCGCGGCCAGGCCGTCTGCCTTCAGGGCGCTGCCGGCGTTAAAGCCGAACCAGCCGAACCAGAGCATTCCGGCTCCCAGCATAACAAAGGGAATATTGTGAACCCGGTAGGTAGTAAACTCATACCCCCTCCGTCTTCCCAGGATGATGGCCAGGGTCAGAGCGCTGATCCCGGAGCTGATGTGCACCACATTTCCTCCCGCGAAATCCACAGAACCGATGGCTGCCAGAAAACCTCCCTTGCCCCAGACTATATGGGCCATGGGATAATAAACGAGCACCGACCACAGCACCACAAAGAGAAACAGGGCCTTAAATTTCATTCGTCCCACCAGGGATCCCGTAATCAGCGCCGGCGTGATTATGGCAAACATCATCTGAAAGGCGCAGAATACCAGATGAGGAATGGAATCCGCGTAAGGACCCGCTTCCATGCCCACGCCCTTTAAGAGAGCCCAGCGGAAATCTCCGATGATCCCCCCGTGATTCCCGCCAAAGGACAGGGAATACCCAAACAGCATCCACATTACCACTGCCACCCCCATGATCGTCGCGCAGGCCATCATGGTATTGCAGACATTTTTCCTTCTCACCATACCGCCATAGAAAAAGGCAAGCCCCGGGGTCATAAAAAAGACCAGCGCCGCGCAGAGTATCATAAAGGCAGTATCTCCTGTATTCAGATTCATAATCTCTCCTCCTTCTTGTTCCGTATGCCGGAAGCGCGCATTCCGGCATATTACGAAAAAAAGGTGCCTGAAACGAATCTTTCATTTCAGACACCCTTGTCTCAAAAAATTTTAGCACGATTTCCCCCTGGGCGCAAGTATTTTTTACATCCGAAAACCGCTGACTGCCACAGCTTCCACAATGGTCTCAAAGAGCATGGGGAGATTGCTGCCCTTGCCGCCGATCTCCCGGATTTTCACCTGAATCCGGGGATTTTCAAATCCTCCCTGACGCCTGGTCTTTTCCAGCACCTGCTGCCTGGCCAGTTTCCCGGCCAGATCCAGAGCCTGCTGGTAATCCTGGAACATCCGGCGCTCCGTCCCTTCATAGACGGAATATCCCAGGAACTCTGCTCCCTTGTATTCCACCTTGACCCGCACCTGAACTCTGGCCACGATCTGGCTGGCAATAGCTCCCAGAGCATTGGCCACCGGGGCGTCTTTGCCGATGATGGCCCGGGTTCCCAGCATAGCGGCCACCCGGGGCAGGAAAATATGGACGGGCGCTCCCACCCCCACAATCGGTACACGAATGGAAAAGGGGGCTCCGATCCATTCTGTTTCTTCCGGATGCCTGGCTTTCCGGTAAGTCATCTCTATAAATTCTTCGATATTTTTCTGTCCCAGAACCCGCTCCTGCCCGGGATATTCAATCTTCAGCAGGATCCGCGCCAGGTTGCAGTACAGCTTTTTTTCCACCAGCTCGTACACCTGATCCGGGATCTCCTCCGGCCGGCAGCCAAGATTCCTGGCCAGAAAACGCAGAGCCTCCCCGGCGGCCTCTCCCCGGCGGCCCGGAAAATCTCCTTTTAATATCATCATATCCGTAGGCGTCAGGCCGCTGCGCATGAGGATGCCTTCTGCTTCCAGCCTTTCCGTCTTCAGAGTATAGACGTCTCCTTCCACTGCCTCCGCCAGTTCTTCCAGGAGCAGGGGCCCCGTTTCCAGCACCCGGCAGAGCCGCTGTTCCTCCTCTGTAAAGCCGGGCTGGCCCGCAATGCTTCGCTGCAGTACGTAGCACTCGTGGAGCATCCGGGTGTGGGTCCGCTTCTGCCCTCCCAAAGCTCTGAGTCTTTCCGTAATCTGGGGATACCGTTCCGCCAGAAAGGACAGAGGAATCACCCTCCGGCCGTCCAGATACAGCCTCCCCTCCCGGAAGCGGACAGCGCTGTCTCCTCCCAGAAGAAAGGTATCCACATACACGCCGTTGATGGTTGTCTTCCAGGGGCCGATCTTGATTCCTCCCTGGGAGGTCAGGGGCATCTTGTTCCGCACCATAGCCACATCCGTAGTAGTGCCGCCCATATCCACAATCACCGCGTCCGCCTGACCCGCCAGAACGCTGCCTCCCACCAGGCTGGCCGCCGGTCCGGAAAGCAGGGTCTCCACCGGATATTCCCGGGCCAGTTCCTCCGACATAAGGCTGCCGTCGCTGCGCATAAGAGCCAGGGGCATCTCCATATTTCTCTCCTGCATCACATGCTTTACCGCCTGGAAAAATTCTGCGATCAGCGGGATCAGCCGGGTGTTCAAAAGAGTGCCTGCGCCCCGGCGGAGCACGTCCACCTCATCGGACATCTCACAGGCCGTGGTCACCGGCACCCCCAATTTCTTCTTCAAGATGTCTTTTGCGGTTTTTTCAAAACGGCCTCCGTTGGCTCTTGGGAAGGCCTGCAGCACCCCCACCGCTCCGCACTGGGCAAACCAAGCCGGAGCCTTCTCCTCCAGCTCCTTCCAGTCCGGCTCCTTGGGCTGTTCGAAGAGATGTTCCGGCTTTCCTTCTATAAATATAAGTTCTTCCGGATCACGAAATCCGTAGGCTCCGTATACCTCCCTGAGATTGGGCATGCACTCCGGGTTCATACCGATCATCAAAATTTTCGCCCGGCTGCCCTTATCCTCCAGACAGGCATTGGTGGCCAGCGTGGTAGACAGGGCCAGCATCTCCGCCTGTTTTACATATTCCGGTTCCAGCAGATCCAGGACCGCAGCGATGCAGTCCTCCAGATGAGACTTGGTTGTCAGGGTCTTGCCGCTGCAGAGAATTTTCTGCTGTTCCATGTCGTAGACTACGGCGTCCGTAAAGGTACCGCCGGTGTCGATTCCGATTCCGATCATTTTCCGCGCTCTCCTTTGTTCTGATCTGTCGCTATCCATTATAAAAGAAGAAACACCGAAAACACAATCCCTTTTCCGATGTTTCTTCCTTTGGTATCTAGTATGCAGTTGTTTCAGTCTTTTTCCAGGTCTGGTCTTTGCAGAACAGATTGGCGATGACCATGCCGCCTACCGTGGCCCCAATGGCCGGCAGCACCCCTCCCCCCAGCAGAGCGCTGAGAGAGGGCACCAGTTCAAAGAGAATGGCAACCGCCACGCCGATGATCATGCCGATCTGGGCCGCGGTCACACTCATCTTTGACCGGAACTCTTTGGACTTCCGGTCCCGGCAGATGAGCCCCACCAGAAAGGCCGGGATCAGCACGCCGCCGCAGACCGTATAGCCGTAGGTTCCCAGGGCGTAGATATAGTCCCCGAAAAATCCCGCGAGAATGGCAACCACTCCGGCCGCCAGGGTGGCCCGCTTGGCATAGCGGACGCTGGTCTCATCCCCCAGCTTTGCCTGGGGATCCATAATATCCGACACGATATTGGCGGCGGCGCAGTTCAGATGGGTATCCGCGCAGGACATGCAGGCGGCCAGAACGCTGACTGCCAGGATCACGCTGCAGAACACCGGCATCTTGTTCATGATCAGCCATACCAGGGACTGATCCCCCTGGTTGGTATACATCAGACTCACGATCCCCAGCAGGATCATGATGAACACCATGATGATGTTCATAAAGAAAGTCAGGCCGTACGCCTTTCTGGCGGTCTTCACATCTTTCGCCGCGAAGGCCCGGTTCCAGAAGATGGGGTTGGAGACAGCCCCCACCAGCCCTGTCAGGAAGCTGGTGACAATGGCCGCTGGTTTTTCCACGAAGAGATCCCATTTCCCGGGATCCACAGCCATGACCTGTTCCTTCAGATAGCCGAAATCAAAATGAAAAAGCCTCAGTCCGAAAACAATGATCACCACGGCAAAGATCAGCTGGATGGTGCCGTGGAAGGCATCGGCGTAAACCACCGCTTTCAGGCCGCCGCTGACGGTGTAGAACACAAAGATCACGCCGCAGACGATGACCGCGATCCGGTAATCGATGCCGAAGACCAGTTCCAGCACATAGGCCACGCCCATGATCTGGGCTCCCGGCCATACCACGTTGGGCATCAGAGCCGCTATGCCTCCTACCCGGCGGATCTGGGGATCGCCCCCAAACAGGTAGCCGGAGATAAAATGAGGCATGGACAGATATTTAAACCTGGCCAGGTAGGGAGCCAGGATGTATCCCATGATGATGCCCCCCAGGAAGCCTTCCCCCAGCCACAGCCAGTAGGCGCTGATGCCTTCCATAGCCCCCCGGCCCGCCTGGCCGATAAAGTTTCCCGCGCCGCTGAAGCTGGCCCAGTACCAGATCATGTCATAACCAGCGTTTCCGTAATGGTCCAGCCAGGTACCTGCCAGCTTGGCGAAATACACATCCGGGAGATAGCAGAGCATGGAGATGATGCCTGTGGCGATTCCCGTCATGGACAGAGGGATCCCCACCTCGTTCAGAGTGGCGAAATAAATCCCCCGCATTCCGGAATATACAATAGCAAACACAAAAGAGATCACCAGGCAGAGGGCAAAGGCGCTCTTGGTAAATACCAGGGCCGCCCCCAGCACCGAGGCAATGGCCAGATAAATGCCCAGGGTTTTGGCTTTGGATCCAATCTTATCGGAAATAAAGCCGATGGCCAGGGTCATGACCGCCGCAATGATATAATTCCGCACAATGGCAAAGGAACTGGCCATGGTCTCGGAAACTCCCAGCACGTTCACCGTATAGGGCCCCAGATAGCCGTTGCCCGCGGAGGTGAAGGAGAAGCAGCAGAACACCAGGGCGGAGATCAGCCAGGTGCCCGGCATCTTCAAGACTTTCACCACGTTTTTCAGGCTGAAGGCTTCCTGGACTTCGCTGCCGGTCTCCTCGGCTCCCGTTACTTTTGCCGGGATGAAGAGCAGCACCAGCAGGGCGAAGATTAAAAACAAAGCGCCGCTGATCCACATGAGGTTTCTCCACTGTACGCCCAGGGCCGCAGGGTCCAGTTCCCCGGAACCCAGAGTGGCCTGACCCAGCAGAGCTACCCCGGCAAAACCGATAAGCATGCCGAAGATGCCCCGGACAAACTCGGAGGTGGAGAACATTCTTCCCTGTTCCTTCTCATTTCCCATTTTTCTGGTAAGCTTCAGGTACGCGGACCAGATCATAAAGCTGGTGCCCACGCCGTAAAGCAGATGGATGATAATGATCGATGTTTTATCCGGCACGATCCCCAGCCAGAAGGAGCAGATTCCCATGAGCACGCCTCCGGCGATGAGCAGCCATTTCTCATTGAAGCGGTCAGCGAAAATGCCGCCGAAGGGATAGCCCAGCATGGATACGATACCGAAAGCCATACCGAAATCACCGATAAAACTGTTCACCGTATCCGGGGAAACCACCTGTTTATATTCTGTAAAAAGCACGCACATCTGGTCGTAAAAGCTGTACCGCAGAAATGGCACATACACCATGATGCCGGCCATCAGGGCGCAGAGCGCCACCACAAACCAACGTTTACCGCCCGTAATTTTCATACCCATTACCCCCGTTTATCCTTTCGGTCACAGAGACCGGATTCTTTCAAACTCTTTGGCGTCCATGCCGGCCTTTGCCAGAACGCCTCTGACCTTTTCCATGGCTGCCGGATCATTGACCGGACGGTTCTCCTCATACTCTTCCAGGAGTCTTTGGATCTCCTTCTCGATGCTGTCCTCAAAGTAGGTATCGCTCTTGGCATTTCTGGGGCCTACCTTGGGAGAATACAGATCTCCGAAGTGCTCCATGGTGGAATCCGCGGTGATAAAGCTGCCGTTGTGTCCGATCTCCTTGATCTCCTCCACATTCAGCGTCTCTTCGTTTACTTCGATGGGAGCGCAGGCGGCCTTGACCTGGCGGATGATCTCAAAGTCCACGATCATCTTCTGGATCGAGGTGGAGTTGACGCTGTCCATCACGCCGCCGGCTTCCATGACAATGTTGATGCCGTGGCTGTAGGCGGAATAGAAGGTCAGCATGGACTCGTAACCTGCCTGGCAGTTAATCACCGGGGCATCGGTCTGGCAGCCGCCGCCTCTGGAGGGCATGCCGTAGAATTTTGCCATATTGGTGGAGAAGCCCTGCATGGCCGCTCCCTCGGGAGCCGCGCAGGCAAAGGTGATGCCGCCCCGCATATCCGCCGCTGTAGACTGAATGCCGAAGACTACCGGGGTTCCCGGACGGATCATCTGGGCAATAACAATGCCTGCCAGACTTTCAGCGGTGCCGCTGGCAATGGTACCCGCCATGGAAATGGAACTGGTAGCTCCCAGCATGGAAGCCGGACAGAGGATGGCCGGCTGGCCGTACTCCGCCAGCAGCATCAGGCAGTCCAGCATTCTCTCATCCAGGGTCAGGGGGGAAACCGTGTTGATCAGGGCGATCATCCGGGGTTTTTCCGCCAGGGCATCCTTTCCGCCGAAAAGTTCTGCGAAAGCCTCCAGGATGGCTTCCATTTCGTTCTTAAAGCCCGTGGGCAGCATGATGGCTTTGTCGGAATATTCCAGAGCAGCGTAGAACATTTCCATGGCCGCCGTCTCCTCCGGCACATCCGCCGGCTGCACGATGATGCCGCCGTTGATGTTGTAATCCTCATTGGCGTGGATCAGCTTCAGGCATTTCACATAATCCTCCATGGTGCCCCGGCGTCTGGTGCCGTCGGCGTCATCGATAAAAGCGCAGCCGTAGGTGGCTGCTGGATTCACCTGATCCCCGCCCATGTACATATTGTATTTGGGATTTCTTGCGTAAATGGTAAAGGATTCCGGGGCCATCTTCACCCAGTGCATCACCTGCTCTTCCGTAAAGTAGGCGATATCTCCTTCCACCTGAATTCCGTTTTTCTTTAAGATCTCTCTGGATCTTTCGTTGTGGATCTTTATGCCCACCTCTTTCATGATCTCCATGGCCGCTTCGTGGATCATCTGTTCTCTTGACATATCTGAAATTCCTCCTGTTGATCTTTTTCTTCTATTGTGTTTTCCGGAAGCCTTTTTTATCTGCCCCGCAGGCCCAGCTTCAGCTCCTCCCGCAGATAGCGGATGCTCTCCTCGCAGGCCGCCATTTCTCTGGCCCGGGCCTCCTCAATGGGCTCGTCCACGCTCTTAAAGGCGATCTCGTTTTCAAAAATAATCTTATCCATAGGAGATTTCTCCCGGATCTGCGCCACCATCTTCGGACAGTCCATAGAACCCTGTCCATGAGGCGCTCCGATGATATGGACCCCCAGGGGATCTGTCACCACAATGTCGTCGCTGAAATGGCAGCAGTAAGCTTTGGGCAGCATCCGCTCCATGGTATCGTAGGGATTCTCCGTAATATACAGGCAGTTCATAGTATCCACGCAGGTACCGATGAGCGGGTGGTTCAGTTTGTCCACAATCCAGAGAATCTCCTGGGAAAAGGTATCCGTGTGGTTCTCAATGGCCACCTGCATGCCCAGCTCCTCTATCAGAGGAATGGCTGCCTGAAATTCATTGTAGCGGTCCACCATCTGGGTCATAACCTGGGGGTGCATCCAGGAGCCGTACAGCTCTCTTGGCCGGAGAATATCCAGGCTGAATTTCACCAGCTCCGCGCCCAGTTCATGGCCGATCTGCAGAGCTTCCTTCACGGTGCAGTTCACCCGGGAGTCGCTGCCCGCGTGGAAGGAAGAGTTAAACTCCAGGAACAATCCATGTTCCCTGGCCGCCTGCCCAACCTTCCGCAGATTCTCCGCGGCAAAGGGGGTATCGCTGCCTGTGGCCAGCAGATCCACCTTGGTGATCTGCAGGCCGTCCAGCCCCCACTCCTCTGCCTTATCCATCAATTCATACAGGGACATCACCTGATCAAAATAGTAATCCTTTCCGAACCCCCAGCTTTCTCCAAAGCCGAAAAAATGCAGGGTATAAGTGTGCATCCCCAATCTCAGAGGCCTGTTTTTATCCGGCATAATTTCTCTTCTCCTTTTCCTTTTTTACTGGTTTCCGCAGGCGCGCTCTGCAGAAATGTAAACATGTTTACTTTTTATTCTATCTTATACCAGGATTCCATTTTTGTCAAGTGAACATGTTCACTTTTTTTAAAAAAGAAATGCCGGCGCACATTCCTGCCGCGCCGGCTCCCAGGCTTCAGCCTGCCTCCCTGCTCATGTTTTTCAATGTATTCTCCCGGATCAGCCGGTTGCAGAGCTGTTCCTGCTCCTTCCTTCCCTCCGCGTCCAGGTCCATGGCCGTCATGATCAGTCCCTTGGAGATCAGCGGATTGGTGTAGCTGCAGAACAGCGCATTCCGGCTGCTGATCCGCTTGGCGTTTTCCAGGCGGCGGAGCACGATAAAATCCCTTTCCTGCATATTTTCATTAAACAGCAGCGTGTAATAATAGGCGGTATATTTTTCTGAGCCCTTAAAGGGAAACAGTTCAAAGTAATCCTGAAAAGCGGCTCCAAACACCCCGTTGTCCGTTCCCCAGAACAGCCGGTAGTAAATATCCGGCCGATCAAAGGCATAATGATTAAAAAGCTCCCAGCCGGCAATATAGATTTCCATCAGATCCCGGTCGCTGTCCAGGAGATTGGCATACTGCCGCATATATTCGTCCAGGAACCGGACGGAGGCCACCGCGATCAGATAATCCAGACTTTCAAAATGCCGGTACAGCGCCGCCGCGGAGCATCCGTTTTCCCGGGCCAGATCCCGCACCGTAAGTTCGGAAGCCTTCTTTTCGCAGAGTTTGTTGTAGGTCAATATGATAAACCGTTTTTTTGTCTCGATCCCTTTGTCGTATAACGCCATAGTCCCCACCCGTTTTTCATCCGCCGAATGTTTTGCCGAACCAAAAACGCCCAGGAACGTTGCCATCAACATTCCTGAGCATCTTCGCATCGAAGCGACGGGATTCGAACCCACGACCTCTGCGTCCCGAACGCAGCGCTCTACCAAACTGAGCCACGCTTCGATTGCTGTATCTTATCAGCATGTTTTATTATATTAGATACTTTACAAATTGTCAACAAAAACTTTCACAGCTTCTCACGCAAAACCCTGTTCCTGAAAAATCCGGGGCTGGAGATCTCTTGCCTCCAGCCCCGGAATCCTTTTTTTCTTTTGCGGCGGTTTTCTCTCCGCCTTTTTACCCATTTCAGTTCAGCTGATAGACGTCTGCGTACTGAAGTCCGAACTGCAGAGCCGCTTCATGGTTGGTAAAATAAATATCCACATGGCCGTAAGCGGTACCTCTGTCCTGAACGGTGTACACATGGCCGTTGATCAGCAGTTTTGTTCCAAAAGGAACCCCTGCCATGGCCACAGTCACGCCCTCCTGGGCGATTGCGCCGCTGGCCGTTAATCCCGGATTCGCCGCCCACTGCCCGCAGCAGATGGAACATGCGCAATACGCGGTAAGCTTAAAGTTTCCAAGGTAGGTTCCGGAAGAATTGCTTTCGGAGGAGTTTTCCTCCTGTACAGGCTCCTGGCTGACCTCCGGCTCCGGAGTCTCTACGGTTTCCGTCTGAGAAGGAGCGCTGTCCACGCTGTTTTCCTGCTGCGCCTGCTGTGCTTGCTGCGCCTGCTGTGCTTCCGCCTCCTGCTGCTGCCGGGCTGCTTCCTCCGCTGCCTTTTTAGCCGCTTCCTCCCGCTGCCGGGCTTCCGCTTCTTCCTGTTTTGCCTGGATCAGCAGCTGATTCAGGGTGTCTTCCTGGTTCTCAATTTCCGCCAGCAGACTGGCCTTTTCGCTCTGGGCGCCGTCCAGGCTGGCTGCGTACTCCTGAATCTGATTATATGTAGCTTCGTACAGCTCCTGGACCTGTTCCTGCTTACGGGAACTTTCCTCCTGGAGTCTGCGGATCTCCTCCTGATCCTCCAGCACCTGGCTTTCCTTCTCTTCTACCTCCTGACGGGTACTCTCAAAGTCTGCCAGCATTTCCCGGTCATATTTCGTAATCTCTGAAATATTCGTAGCCCGGTTCAGAAAATCCATAAAATTATCCGCGGAGAAAAGCATCTCCAGCGCTCCTGTCTGGGAGTGCTCGTACATATACTGGATGCGGAGCATCATAGCGTCCATCTGCTTGCTCTCGCGGTTTTTAGCTTCCGCCAATTCATTCTGCACCTGGGTCAGTTCTGCTTCCTTCTGGGAAGATTCCTTCTGCAGCGTCTGCAGGCTGGCGGTCAAATCGGCCAACTGACGGTTCAGTTCTGACAAATATGCCTCCGACTCGCCTTTCATGGATTCCAGTTCGTCAATCCTGTCTTCTGTACTTTCCAGACTTGCTTCTGTCTGCTGCTTCTCCTGCTGGGCCGCGCTGATCTTCTCCTGCGTTGTGGCGCCGTAACAGGGAAGTACATTGGCAGTCAATAATGCCGCCGTAAGGATCCATCCGAATCTCTTCTTATTTCTCATCTCTTACACCTCATGTTACCCCTCGCCTCCTTTGGAATCTTCTCCAAAGAAGACTTGCACCAGTCTCCTTACAGGGGACTGCTCCCCGTGCTTTTTCGATTATAGCACACTCTCCCGGAAAATGAAAGCATTTTTTAACTTTTCGTAACATGACTGTAACATTTTGTCGCTATTTCTTATTACTTCCCTGTTCTTTTTGTGGAATTTCGTCTATTTTTTTCTCCAGGTGCTGAAATATTTGTTCTTTAAAATCCCGTTGGCCGCCTTCCCCCAGCCCAGTGGGAATTCATCCACGCAAACCAGTTTCCATCCCTTGCTCACCGGTTTTTCCAGATCCTCCAGACAGATGCTCTCTCCTCTCAGATACCTTTCCACCCTCTGGTCTTCTGCCGGAAGTTCCAGACGTTCCTGCCATTCTTCTGCTTTCAGGCTCATGGCAAAGGGCTGAGAGGGTTCAAATCGGTCCTTCTTGAATTCTCCCAGGTACAGGCCATTGCGCAGAAAACGGATGCCCTTCACGGTTTCCGGCAATTCCGGCACCAGATAGGCCCGTCCGCCCCGGACTTCCAGCTGTTCCCAATCCGGATGCCAGCCCCCGGCGGATAAAAATGCCTCCAAAATTTTCCGTTCTTCCCGGTCCGGCTTCTGCCTCTTCTGAGATTTTCTTCCGGTGTTTTCTCCCGGCTCTCCGGATTTGCGGAACAAGGCCAGAAAATGGCCTTCACCCTCCATTTTGTGGGGCCAGATCCGAATGCATCGGGCCAGATCCCGGCGGCCGTCTCCCCACTCCGGCCTGCCCGGAGAAAAACCTTTATACCCTTCCGGCTCCTCCAGGGAAAATTCCGGAAACTCTTTTAGAAACCAGGCGGCAGTTCCCTCGTTCTCCTCCGCTGAAAAAGTACAGGTGGAATACAGCAGCTTTCCCCCCGGCCGCAGCATCCGGGCGGCGCTGGCAAGAATGCCCCGCTGCTGGTCCGCAAAAAATTCTACCCGCTCCGGACTCCAGACCGCCGCCACCTCCGGATCCTTGCGGAACATCCCTTCTCCGGAGCAGGGGGCGTCCACCAGGATCTTATCAAAATATTCCGGAAAAGCCTCTGCCAGCCTGCGGGGAGTCTCGCTGGTCACAAAACAATTTTCCGTTCCCATAAGTTCCAGATTCCGAAGCAGGGCCCGGGCCCTGGAATTGCTGATGTCGTTGGCCACCAGGATTCCCCGGCCCCGGAGTCTTGCCGCCAGTTCCGTGGCCTTTCCTCCCGGAGCGGCACAGAGATCCAGCACTTTCTCCCCGGGTTCCACCGGCAGCCGGCTGGCGGGAGTCATGGCGCTGGGTTCCTGGAGATAATAAAGCCCCGCCGCATAGTAGGGATGTCTGGAGGGATATACGCCTTCCTCATAGGAAAACCCGTTGGGGATCCAGGGAACGGGCTTTACAGGAAAAGGGGACCGCTCCAGAAATCTTTCCGGGGATATTTTCCGCGTATTCACCCGCAGGCCCATCTGACGGCTGTGATGATAACTTTCCAGGAAATCCGCATATTCCTCTCCCAGCATCCCCTGCATGCGTTCCAAAAATTTTTCCGGCAGATTCATAGTCTGTTTCCTCCTGTCGCTCTTATGAATAGCGTCCGTGCACAAGTGGGCAATACGGTTGTCCCCTTGTACACCGACGCTAGGATTATACCAGAAACATCTGCATTTTACAAAAAGGAGAGCGTTTCAACTGCAAACGCTCTCCCGGCTGTTCCATATGTCCTTTCAAAAATCAGGTTACACAGCTGCCTCTTCCTCTTCAGCCATGGCCTGCTCGTACCGTTCCAGAATAATGGCCTGAATCCGGTCTCTGGTCTGAGAATTAATGGGATGCGCAATATCCCGGTATTCGCCATCTGTGGACTTGCGGCTGGGCATAGCGATAAACATGCCTTTCTCGCCTTCAATCACTTTGATATCATGTACCACAAATTCATCATCGATGGTAATAGATACTACGGCTTTCATCTTTCCTTCCTTAGCCACTTTGCGGACTCTGACATCTGTAATCTGCATAAAAACTTCCCCTTTCGCCTCATAAACTAGATCGCGTATCTTTCGTTCTTTTCTACGACAATCTTAATTCCATCCTCCCCGCAGTAATAGGAGTTTGCCCGGATGGTATCCCTGCTCTCAACGATACAGTTCTCAATATGTGTATTGTCCCCCAGGTACACATCATTCAGGACAATGGAATTCTTTATTACGCAATTGTTGCCCACATAGACATTTTTAAAGATCACGGAATGATCGATCTGTCCGTTCACGATACAGCCGCTGGAGATCAGGCTGTTCCGCACGGCGCTGCCCGGATTATATTTTGCCGGCGGCAGATCGTCCACTTTAGAGTAGATGCCGGGATACTGGCCGAAGAAATATTCTCTGACCTCCGGCTTCAGGAAGTCCATATTGGTTCTGTAATAGGATTCCACCGTAGAAATATTGCTCCAGTAGGAATCCATCTTATACCCGTAGATCCTCTTAAGATTCTTGTAGCGGATCAGAATATCTTTTACAAAATCGTGCCGGTCTTCCTGGGCGCACCGCTCGATGAGCTCGATAAGCTGTCTTCTCCGGATCACATAGATTCCGGTGGAGATCAGATTGGAGCTGTAAACCATAGGTTTCTCCTCAAACTCTTCGATCCGGAAATCCTCATTCATCTTCAGCACGCCGAAACGGCTGGGATCATCCTCCCGGCACTCCGTGCAGACCACCGTTATATCTGCTCTCTTGGCGATATGGTACTCCAGCACTTTATTGTAATCCAGTTTGTAGATTCCGTCTCCGGAGGTGATGATCACATACGGTTCATGGCTGTTTTTCAGCCAGGTCAGATTCTGATAGATCGCGTCCGCCGTGCCCCGGTACCACCAGCTGTTATTGGCAGTCACGGTAGGAGTAAATACGTAAAGTCCTCCCTGTTTCCGTCCGAAATCCCACCATTTGGAGGACATCAGATGCTCGTTGAGAGAGCGGGCATTGTACTGGGTCAGCACAGCCACTTTCTGAATATGGGAGTTTGACATGTTGCTCAGCGTAAAATCTATACTGCGGTAGCTGCCCGCCACAGGCATTGCTGCAATGGCTCTCTTATCGGACAATTCTCTCATCCGGCTGCTGTTGCCGCCTGCTAAAATGATCCCCAATGCTCTCATGCTTCATCACCGTCCTTCTTAAGAAGTGCTCCGCCTGCCGGCAGCTGTCCCTCCGGATAGTCCTCCGGGCAGGTTCTGCCGGAAATAGCTGTATTTTTGCCAATGCTCACATTGTCCGGGATCACGGAATTTTCCCCGATGGTAGCCAGTCCAAAGGCATAGATATTGGGTTTCAGCACATTGGGCGCCTCCTCCCCCACGCCGATGCGGACGTTCTGCCCCACCTGCACGTTCTCCGCGATAATGGCTTTATCCACGGAACTGCTGGCTCCGATCCGGCTGTGACGCATGATAATGGAATCTTTTACCACGGCGCCCTTTTCGATCCAGACATCCGCGCCGATTACGGAATTATGTACTTCTCCGTAGATTTCCGCGCCCTCGCCGATGATGCAGCGGTCCACCACTGCCTCCTGGGCTACGTACTGAGGACGGACCACGTCCCCTTTGGTATAGATTTTCCAGAATTCCTCGTACAGATTGAATTCCGGTATGATGTCGATGAGCTCCATATTGGCCTCCCAGTAAGAGCCCAGAGTTCCTACATCCTTCCAGTATCCGTTAAACTCATAGGCAAAGAGGCGCATGCCGTTGTCCCTGCAGTAGGGCAGGATATGTTTGCCGAAATCACAGCCCGGCTGATCCTTCAGGGCTACCAGGGATTCCTTCAGGGCTTTCCAGCTGAAAATATAAATACCCATGGAGGCCAGATTGCTCCGGGGATGCTCCGGTTTTTCCTCGAATTCTGTAATTCTTCCGTTTCCGTCGGTGATCATAATTCCAAAACGGCTGGCTTCTTCAATGGGCACCGGCATGCAGGCAATGGTCACATCGGCTTTATTTGCCTTATGATAATCCAGCATTACCTCATAGTCCATTTTATAAATATGATCCCCTGACAGGATCAGGACGTAATCCGGATTGTAGCTTTCCATATACGCCATATTCTGAAAGATTGCATTGGCGGTTCCGGTGTACCATTCACTGTTGATGCTCTTTTCGTAAGGCGGAAGAATGGAAACGCCGCCTACATTCCGGTCCAGATCCCAGGGAATGCCGATGCCGATGTGGGCATTCAGCCGCAGGGGCTGGTACTGGGTCAGAACTCCTACGGTATCGATTCCTGAATTGATACAATTGCTGAGGGGAAAATCAATAATCCTGTATTTTCCGCCAAAAGCTACCGCCGGCTTCGCCACTTCCTCGGTCAGCACCCCCAGCCTGCTTCCCTGTCCGCCTGCCAGCAGCATAGCTATCATTTCTTTTTTAATCATGCAATCACCTCTTGTTGTATATGATAGCCTATTATAGCATAGTTTCCAAAAATTGTGAATATTTTTTATATATTCTTTGCAATAACTCGATTTATTTTGTGACATTTAACCTATTTTTTCTCATTGCTTCAACACAAGCCACGCATTTTCTACATTTTTCAATGCATTTTTACCTATATTTTTTCGCATTATTATGCATTTTTTACAATTTCCGTGTTTTCCCGGAATATCTCCTTCTTTTTTGACGGATCTCTTTTTCCCGGCATTTACATTTATTTACGAAAAGGTTATAATTTTAGTAATAGCAGCCGGTTCTGCCGGCGGCAAGATTATAACAGTGAGGATCGGATTATGTATACCATCGATTTCAACAAACCCATTCATATTCATTTTATCGGCATCGGAGGCATCAGCATGAGCGGTCTGGCGGAAGTTCTTCTGGAGGAGGGCTTCAGAATTTCCGGTTCAGACGCCAGGGAAAGCGACCTAACCCGGCGCCTTGCCGGCCAGGGGGCGGAAATTTTCTATGGCCAGCGGGGAGAAAACATTTCTGACGCAGTGGATCTGGTCGTTTACACCGCCGCCATCCACCCGGACAACCCGGAATACGCCGCAGCCGCCGCAAAAGGCATTCCCATGCTGACCCGGGCTGAGCTTCTGGGACAGATGATGAAGAATTACCAGCTTCCCATTGCTGTGGCCGGAACCCACGGCAAAACCACTACAACCTCTCTGGCTTCCGAGGTACTGCTGGAAGCAAACCGGGACCCCACCATTTCCGTAGGAGGCATCCTGCCTTCCATCGGCGGCAATATCCGGGTGGGCCATTCGGAAACCTTCATCACCGAAGCCTGCGAATACACCAATAGTTTCCTGAGCTTTTTCCCCAGAATCGGCCTGATCCTGAACATCGATGCGGATCATCTGGATTTCTTTAAGGACATTCAGGATATCCGCCGTTCCTTCCGGAAATTCGCGGAACTGATCCCTGCCGGCGGCACGCTCATCATCAACGGCGACACGCCGGAATACCAGGAAATCACCCGGGGGCTTTCCTGCCGGGTAGTGACCTACTCTCTGAAGGGTGAGGCAGATTACACCGCCGCCGAGATCTGCTACGATGAAGAAGGCCATCCCGCTTTTACCGCCTTCCGTGGCGGAGAATCCCTGGGGCGTTTTTCTCTCCGGGTGCCTGGGGAGCATAATGTTTCCAATGCCCTGGCAGTCATTGCCCTGGCAGATCTGCTGGAGATTGACGGAGACGCTGTCCGCCGGGGCTTTCTTCGGTTCCACGGAGCGGACCGGCGCTTCCAGTATAAAGGAAAGTTCCGCGGAGTCACTGTCATCGACGACTACGCCCACCATCCCACGGAAATCCGGGCCACCCTTACGGCGGCAGCCAATTACCCCCATAAAACTCTCTGGTGCGTCTTCCAGCCCCACACCTACACCAGGACCAAATCCCTCTTCCCTGAGTTCGCCCAGTCTCTGGCCATGGCGGACCGGGTGGTGCTGGCGGATATTTACGCGGCCCGTGAAACGGATACTCTGGGAATTTCCTCCGCCGACCTTCAGAAAGCCATTGCGGAACAGGGAACAGAAAGCTTCTATTTCCCTTCTTTTGAAGAGATCGAAGAATTCCTGAAAAAAAATTGTTCTCCCGGAGATTTGTTGATAACTATGGGAGCCGGAGATGTAGTAAATATCGGGGAAGACCTGATTAAAGAATAAGTTATCCACATTGTCCACGTGCTTATTCACATTTTTTTGTGCAAAGGCACGTGGATTTTTTGTGGGCAAATCTGTTGACATAATCCCGGGACATTTTTTGTTAAATCTCGGTTAAATCCCTATAAAACCGACATTTTTTTCTTACACCGTTTGACATGGACATTATCTCTCCACTTTATCCACATTATCCACAAAAAAGGTGGAAAAACCGGCAAAAAAAATGCCTATTCTCATTCCCGGAACTCTGTGCTATACTGAGGTTGCAGCAAAAAACAGCAAAGAGGTGTTTGCATGAGCAGCATTTTTATCCAGAATAGCCGTGCTCTTACAGCCACGACTGTACCGGATCTTTTTATAGACCACTATATGCCTCAGGCTAACGGAGAATTCGTCAAGATCTACCTATATCTTCTACGCAGATTTCATCAGCCGGAGGGAGAGCTTTCCCTCTCCTCTCTGGCCGATGTTTTTTCCTGTACAGAAAAAGATATCATGCGGGCCCTGCGCTACTGGGAAAAATGCGGCCTGCTGCGGCTTTCCCTGGAGGGGCATACGCTGACGGGGATCGAGTTTCTTCCTATTAAGGAAAGTTCTCCTTCTCCGCGGCCGGAGGAAAAGGCCGCCGGCCAGGAAAACAGCAGCAGACCTCCCCGGCTCTCTGCCAGCCGGGTACAGGAGCTGCAGAAGGATAACGCGGACATCCGCCAGCTTCTGTTTCTGGCGGAACAGTATCTGGGCCGGACTTTAAGTTCCACCGATGTCAACCGGATCCTTTACTTCTACGATGCCCTTCACTTTCCCATGGATCTGATCGAATATCTCATTGAGTACTGCGTCTCCAAGGGCAGCACCAGTCTCCACTATATTGAAAAAGTGGGACTTCAATGGCACCAGGATGGAATCTCTTCCGTTGCCCAGGCCAAATCCAGAACAAACACCTGGAATAAAAATTATTTTTCCATTCTCAAAGCCTTCGGCATCCGGGGCCGGAATCCTGTGCCCATGGAGGTTTCGTATATGGACCGCTGGCTGAAGGAGTATGGATTTACTATGGAACTTATCACAGAAGCCTGCTCCCGCACGGTAACCCAGACCGGACAGCCGAGCTTTCAGTATGCGGAGGGCATCCTCTCTTCCTGGAAAAAATCCAAGGTTTCTACTCTGGAAGAAGTAAAACGTCTGGACGCCCGCCACCGAAGCAGCCAGAAGCCTCTGGCACCGGCCAAATCCGGCAGGACTCAGACCGCCAGCCGCTTCAACAATTTCCATCAGCGGGAATACGATTACGGGCAACTGGAAAAGCAGCTGTTTGAAAAGCAGCTGGCCGATTAAGGGAGATAATTTTCATGCCGCTTACCAACTCGCAATACGATACGATCCTCCGCCAGTACCAGGAGAAGCAGATCCGGCACAAACGCCGGCAGGACAGCCGGATCCGGGAAACCCGCGAAAAATTCCCCCGGCTGGCGGAAATCGACAGTGAGATCGCTTCTCTGAGCCTTCGAAAGGCCCGGATCCTTCTGGCCGGAAGTTCCGAACCGGATTTTGATCTGAACCAATCCATCCGGGAACTGGGGGAAGAGCGCAGAGCCCTGCTGCTGTCCCAGGGGTATCCGGAGGATTACCTGGAGCTTCATTACGACTGTCCCTTGTGCAGGGATACAGGCTTTGTCCAGGGCAGAAAATGTGTCTGTTTCCGCAGAGCAGAGACGGCGCTTCTGTACACCCAGTCCAATCTGCAGGACATTCTCGCGGAAGAAAATTTCGAACATTTCCGCCTGGATTATTATTCAGAAGAAATCGTGAATCCCGCCAGCGGCCGTTCCTCCCGGGAAACCGCCGCCCTGGCTCTGAAATGCTCCCGGGAATTTGTGGAAAATTTTTCCAGCAGTTTTGAAAACATCTGTTTCTACGGAGATACCGGCGTGGGCAAAACCTTTCTCTCCCACTGCATTGCCAGAGACCTGATCGAGGCAGGCTTCGGGGTCATCTATTTTACCGCCTTCGATCTTTTTGATCTGCTGGAAAAGCAGAAGTTCGCCTCCAGCCAGGAAATCCAGGAAGCCTACTCCCATATTTTCAACTGCGACCTGCTGATCATTGACGATCTGGGCACGGAGCTTACCAACGCGTTTGTAGCTTCCCGGTTTTTTCTCTGCATCAACGAAAGGATCCTGCAGAAAAAATCCACGATCCTTTCCACCAACCTGTCCCTGGACCAGTTTCAGGATACCTACTCAGAACGGACTTTTTCCCGGATTCTGAGCCACTACAAAATGATACGGCTTTTCGGAAACGATATACGTATACAAAAACAGTTAACAGGAGGAAATTAAAAGATGTCTCAGACAAACGATACCTATTACCAGGCTCTTCCCGTAGGCAGACTGGGGATCATCCCCCACAAAAGCTGTACAGAACTCGGCCGGAAGGTGGACGAGTATCTGGTGCGCTGGAGAAAAGAGCGGGAGCATTCCAGCAAAAACCATTTATCCTTCAACGGCTATGAGCGGGACACCTATATTATTCCCTCCCAGGTTCCCCGTTTTGGTTCCGGAGAAGCCAAAGGTTTTATCAACGAATCCGTCCGGGGAGACGATCTCTTCATTTTGGTGGATGTATGTAATTATTCTTTGACCTACTCTCTCTGCGGTCATGAAAATCACATGTCTCCGGATGACCACTATCAGGATCTGAAACGGCTTATTGCCGCCGTAGGCGGAAAGGCCCGCCGGCTTACCGTGATCATGCCCTTCCTCTACGAAAGCAGACAGCACAGAAGAACCGGCCGGGAATCTCTGGACTGCGCCCTGGCCCTTCAGGAGCTGACCAGCATGGGTGTGGAAAATATCATCACCTTTGACGCCCATGATCCCCGGGTGCAGAATGCCATTCCTTTAAGCGGCTTTGAAACCCTGCATCCTACCTACCAGTTCATCAAAAATATTCTGCGCCACTCTTCAGACATCATTCTGGACTCTGACCACCTGATGGTGATCAGCCCGGATGAGGGCGGTATGAGCCGGGCCATCTATATGGCCAACAACCTGGGGGTAGACATGGGCATGTTCTATAAAAGAAGGGACTATTCCCGGATCGTGGACGGCCGCAATCCCATTGTGGCCCATGAGTTCCTGGGCAGCAACGTAGCCGGAAAGGACATGATCATTGTAGACGATATGATCTCCTCCGGAGACAGCATGCTGGAGGTGGCCAAACTCCTGAAGGAGCGCAACGCCCGGAATATTTACATGTGCGCCACCTTCGGACTTTTTACCAACGGCCTGAAAAAATTTGACGAGGCATACGAAAAGGGCTGGTTCACCAAACTGGTAACCACCAATCTGGTTTACCAGACGCCGGAGCTGCTCCAGCGCCCGTATTACATCAACTGCGATATGAGTAAATATATCGCCCTTCTTATTGACACCCTGAACCATGATACTTCCATCAGCAGTCTCCTGGATCCCGTAGAACGGATTCAGAAAGTGCTGCGGAAATTTCATAACCACGAAAAAATCTGAATTTTCCTAAAAGAGGCCATTGCAAAACAGATGCATGATGGAGAAATCATCTGTGGAGCAATGGCTCTTTTATGTATGAAACCGCAAAGGAAGTGCCGCTTAATCATCCGTTGGGGATAATAAAGCGGCACTCCTTTCCTTATGCTGTTTTTTTGTTTTCACAACCCTGTTCTCTGCCCTGCCGGCAGGCCGTGATCACTACGCCCACAGCGATAACTGCCAGCATCCCGGCAGCAAGGCCTTTCATCAGTTTCATGGGTTTCCCTCCGGGCACACAAAGATTTTTACATTTTCCAGTATACCCCCGGAGAATTTTTTTATGCGTTTTCAGCCGATCACATCGCTCATGGTATAGAGACCCGCCGGTTTTCCTGCCAGGAACTTGGCGGCCTCCACCGCGCCTTTTCCAAATACCGCCTTGGAATATGCCGTATGGTTGAATTCGATCACCTCATCCGGTCCCGCGAAAATTACGGAGTGCTGTCCCACAATGGTACCTCCCCGCACAGCGGAGATGCCGATCTCCTTTGCGTCTCTTGGCTCATGGCGCTGGCTTCTGTCAAAAACATACTGGTACTGGTGATCCATAGCCTGGTTGAGGCTGTCCGCCAGAGCCAGGGCAGTGCCGCTGGGAGCATCGCATTTCAGCTTGTGATGTTTTTCCACGATCTCCATATCAAATCCGGCCACAGCCAGGGTTCTGGCCGCATCCTGGATCAGCTTCAGCAGAAGGTTGATGCCCAGGGACATATTGGCGGAGCGGAGAATGGCAAACTCTTTGCTGTATGCCTGTACCTTCTCCAGCTGCTCCTCTGTAAGCCCTGTGGTGCAGAGGACCAGGGGCAGCTTTTTTTTCCGGCAGTATTCCAGAAGGCCGTCCGCCGCCTTATAGGAGGAAAAGTCAATCACCACATCTGCCTCCGCCTGGCAGTTCTCCGGTTTTGTGTAGACCGGATAGCCATTGTCCCGGTTATCCGCCAGATCGATTCCCGCCGTGATCTCCGCCTCCGGATCGTCCTTCAGCAGCCCGGTAATTACCTGGCCCATATGGCCGTTGCAGCCGTTCATGATTATCCTTACCATTGTTCTCTCCTTCCTCTTATCTGCAGGCGATTCCAAACTCTTCCAGAGCCTTTCTCAGTTTCTCCTGATTCGCTGCTTCCATCTCATACATAGGCGGACGGAGCTCTCCCGCTTCTCTTCCCATCAGGTTCAGCGCCGCCTTAACAGGGATAGGGTTCACCTCGCAGAAGAGGGCGTCAATCAGCGGAAGGGCTTTCAGCTGCATGGCGCAGCTTTCTTTTACGTCTCCTTCCAGATATTTCATAACCATATCGTGGGTAAATTTCGGAGCCACGTTGGCCAGCACAGAGATCACACCCAGGCCTCCCAGAGACAGAATGGGCACTACCTGATCATCGTTTCCGGAATAAAGCTCTATGTCATCTCCCCCCAGATGTTTCAGTTTGGCGATCTGGGAGATATTGCCGCTGGCCTCCTTAATGCCTACGATATTCTTTACATGCTTCGCCAGATAAACGGCGGTCTCCGGCAGGATATTGACGCCGGTGCGGCTGGGCACATTGTACATGATCACAGGAATGGAAACGGCTTCCGCAATTTCCGTGTAATGGCGGATCAGTCCCTTCTGAGTACATTTGTTATAGTAAGGGGTCACCAGCAGAAGAGCGTCCGCTCCCAGCTTTTCCGCCTCCACAGAAAGATAAACCGCCTCGCCGGTAGAGTTGGAACCGGTTCCCGCAATTACCGGAACCCGGCCGGCCACATGCTGAATGCAGCATCCGATCACATCCAGATGCTCCTGGTGGCTTAAGGTGGAAGACTCGCCGGTGGTGCCGCAGATAACGATGGCGTCGGTGCCCTCCGCGATCTGCTCATCGATCAGTTCCTTCAGCTTCTCATAATTCACCTCGCCGCCGTCCTTCATAGGGGTTACAATCGCTACTGCGGATCCTGTAAATACTGCCATATTCTTTTCCTCCCATAAATGATTTGTGAAAGTAGAAAAGAGGCGGCCAAAAATGGACGCCTCCTAATATATTACGCACAACCCAATGCATGGTATATATCAGATAGCTCTCCATCTTGCGATGACAGTCATAAGGTTCTTCACCTTATGCCCAAGAAGCGGATCCCAGAAACCTGCTTCTTTCGGCATCTTCCCCTTTCGGCAGCCTTCCTCTGCGTCTGGCGCATCCGCCTGCCTACTTTTGAAACATGCAACCTCTATCTACTTTTTCTTACTATAGCATCAAAGCGGACCCTTGTCAAGAATTGTCAGAGATACTCCAGCTTACTGACGGACACTTCATAGGCCGTGCGTTTTTCCGATTCCGTTTCGCTCAGGCGCTTGACGTATTCCCGGCTCTGGATCCTGCCCCAGATCAGCACATGGCCGCCTACGGCGAAGGCCGAGGCGTACCGGGCATTTCTGCCCCAGCAGATGCAGGGAATATAATCGGATTTTCCGTAAGGACGGTTGACCGCGATCAGCAGATCCGCGATTTCCCGTCCCAGGGGCGTCTTTCTGTAGACGGGAGGCTTGCATATGTACCCGTCCAGAAAAATCTGGTTGGATTTGACGGAATCATCTTCCTCCTCCACAAAGCTTACTTCCCGGGCAAAGACCGAGAGAACCAGCCGGTTCTTTTTCTCCTCATGCCGGTTGTAGGAGCGGAATTGTCCATAGACCTGGATGTACTCCCCTACGTAATCCTGGGTGACATCGATGAGGCGTTCCGATATCATTACCGGGATCCGGTCCTCTGAGTCACTGAGCCGTTTCACCAGCACATCCATCAGGTAGAATCCCTCCCCGTAGACCTGGTGGCTGAATGTAAACGGTGAAACAATTTGTCCCATAATGGACACCTGGTTGTTTTCAATAATCTTATCTGCCATGAATGTAGTTCCCCTTTCCTCTGGTTGGTATTTGGTCTATATCATATGTATGAGGCCATCCCGGAAAGTAGAACTATTTTTTTACGGATTTCAGGGCTACACAAAACCGTCAAAATATGCTATATTTAGTGTTTGTGAAATCACTGATGGATTTTATGTATCTGAAAGGAATGCTATTATGAGAATAAAAAGAGACGATATCCGAAACGTGGCCATTATCGCCCACGTAGATCACGGCAAAACCACTCTGGTAGACAGCCTGCTGAAACAGAGCGGCGTATTCCGGGAGAACCAGGAAGTCCAGGAGCGTGTTATGGATTCCAACGACATTGAGCGGGAACGGGGCATCACCATCCTCTCCAAAAATACAGCTGTTTTTTATAAGGGAACAAAGATCAATATCATCGATACCCCCGGCCACGCGGATTTCGGCGGCGAGGTAGAGCGGGTTCTGAAAATGGTCAACGGCGTGATCCTTCTGGTGGACGCCTTCGAGGGAGCCATGCCCCAGACAAAATTCGTGCTGAAAAAGGCCCTGGAACTGAATCTGAAGGTCATTGTCTGCATTAATAAGATCGACCGTCCGGAAGCACGGCCGGCGGAGGTTGTGGACGAGGTACTGGAGCTTCTGATGGATCTGGACGCCTCTGACGAACAGCTGGACTGCCCCTTCCTGTACGCCTCCGCCAAGCAGGGCACTGCCGTGGCGGACCTGAATGACGCGCCCGTAGACATGACCCCTCTCTTTGAGGCTATCCTGAAAGATATCCCCGCCCCCGAGGGAGATCCCGATGCCGGCACCCAGGTGCTGATCAGCACCATCGACTATAATGAATATGTGGGCCGCATCGGCGTAGGCAAGGTGGACAACGGCAAGATCGCGGTAAACCAGGAAGTGATGCTTATGAACCATCACGACCCGGATAAAAAGAAAAAGGTAAAGATCAGCAAGCTCTACGAGTTTGACGGTCTGAAAAAGGTGGAAGTAGCGGAGGCCAATATCGGTTCCATTGTGGCGGTTTCCGGCATCGCGGATATCCACATCGGCGATACCCTCTGCGACCTGGAGCATCCGGAGCCGATCCCCTTCCAGAAGATTTCCGAGCCCACCATCTCCATGAATTTTATGGTCAACGATTCCCCCCTGGCCGGCCAGGAGGGCAAATATATTACCTCCCGCCACATCCGGGACCGTCTGTTCCGGGAGCTGAACACGGACGTAAGCCTGCGGGTAGAGGAGACGGATTCCGCAGACTGCTTCAAGGTATCCGGACGGGGTGAGCTTCATCTCTCCGTACTCATTGAAAACATGCGCCGGGAGGGCTACGAATTCGCCGTCAGCAAAGCGGAAGTCATCTACCGCCGGGACGAGCGGGGCAAGCTGCTGGAGCCCATGGAGCTGGCCTACGTGGACGTTCCGGAGGAATTCTCCGGCACAGTGATCCAGCGTCTCAGCGAGCGGAAGGGAGAGCTTCAAGGGATGAGCCTGGGCAGCGATGGAAACTCCCGCCTGGAATTTGCCATTCCGGCCAGAGGACTCATCGGCTTCCGGGGCAACTTCCTTACCATGACCAAAGGTACCGGAATCCTCAACACCATGTTCGACGGCTATGCTCCCTACAAGGGAGACATTCAGTACCGGAAGCAGGGTTCTCTCATTGCCTTTGAGTCCGGAGAATCCGTTACCTACGGACTCTTCTCCGCCCAGCAGAGGGGCACCCTGTTTATCGGCCCCGGCGAGAAGGTATACGGGGGCATGGTCATCGGCCAGAACGGAAAGGCCGAGGATATCGAACTGAACGTCTGCAAAACCAAACATCTGACCAACACCCGGTCCTCCTCTGCAGACGAGGCGCTGACTCTGACCCCTCCCAAGATTCTTTCTCTGGAGGAAGCTTTGGAGTTTATCGATAAGGACGAGCTTCTGGAGGTAACTCCCAAAAGCCTCCGCATCCGGAAACGGATCCTGGATTCCCGTCTGAGAAAAAGAGAAGCCATGAAAAACAACTGACAGTAGTCCGCAGCTGCGGCGCTCCGGCGGCAGGATCTTTTGTTTAATGCCCGCAAAAATTTCAAATGAAAAATCTCATGAAACGCCGGATCCCTTCCGATGTTCTCATGAGATTTTTTTTGATCAGAGACCGGGTTTGGTCTCCACATCTCTTCCCTTGTCCGTCACAGTCCCCTTCTCTTTTTCATAACTGGTAAATCCGAAGTAGGTGACTCCCGGCTCCAGCTCGTAGCCGTTGGCCGCCGCCAGTTCCTCTATGTTTACCAGCTCATAGCCCTGGGACTGCAGCTGGGGGATCAGCGCCGCGCAGGCCTCCACGGTAGATTCATAGATGTCATGCATCAGAACAATGTCTCCGCCGTCCAGGGAACTGCTGACCTTGTCCACCACCGCCTGGGCGTTCATGCTGTCCCAGTCCAGGGAATCCACATCCCAGAAGATGCAGGCCCGCCCGGTAAGCGCCGAAAGTTCCTTGGTGTAATCCCCGTAGGGAAACCGGATCACCTGGGCTCCCTCTCCGTCATTATACTCAGCGATCAGCGCGTCTGTCTGCGCAAACTGCTGCTGCGCAATTTCCTCCCCGGCCGCTTTCAGATTCGTGTGGTCGTAGGAATGACTGCCTATGGTGCAGCCCAGTTCCTTCATCCGGGGAATGGTCTCCGCTCCGTACTCCTCCACCTGCTTGCCCAGCATGAAGAACGTGGCCCTGGCTCCGGTGCTCTCCAGGATGTCCAGCAGCTGCCCCGTATGGGGCCCGGGGCCGTCGTCAAAGGTCAGGGCTACCAGCATGGAGCTGTCCGCTTCCGGGTCATAGACACCGTTTTCATCAAAGTAAAAGCCTTTGCCGCCGATGGCGGTCCAGCCGGTATCCCGGTATCCGCTTTCATCAAAATGATAATTCTGTCCGTCGATGACAGCCCAGCCATTAATATAATTGGTGCCTTCATCGCAGGCGTACCACCAGCCCTGGCTGTCCTGCTGCCAGCCGGAAACCGGCCGGCCCAGAGTTTTTCGTCCGGTCCGCAGCGCCTCCCCGGCCCGGCCGCTTCCATCTTCCGCCTCCGGGGCCTGCAGAAGAACCGGCGTCCCCTGAACGGCCGGCTCCTGAAAAATTTCTCTTTCCTCAAAATTCTTGGTTCCTATAATGGCAGAACCAACTGCCGCTTCTATAATAACCAGACATAGACACATGCCAACCCGGATCCCCCGATGGATCCGGGCGGCACGGCGTTTTTTCCGGCGTCTTTCCCTGATTGATTCCCTGCTCATCTTCTGTTCTCTCACTCTGTTTGTTTTTTATCTCTTTGTGTTTTCCAGCGTCCGTAGCGTCAGTGTACAAGGGGCCAATACAGTCCTTGCCCCTTGTGCGCAGACGATCTGTTTTCTCATACATATTATACGGGAGGATCTTCCATTCGTCAAAGAAAAACCATTTTTTTCCAAAATTCCCCAGGAAGCAAAAGAAGGCCATTGCTTCCTGCAATAGCCTTCTTCGCATTTTATTCTTCCGGATCTTCCGCTTCCGCGGGTTCTTCCATTTCTTCTTCCGGTTCCAGGTCAAGGATTTCCTCCTCTTCCTCCTCCGGTTCAGGGATTTCTTCTAATTCCTCCAGATCCTCCGGCTCTTCCTCCGGGAAGTCGGTATCCAGCTGAATATTGCTGTAGCACTTCATGCCGGTACCGGCAGGGATCAGCTTACCGATCAGTACGTTTTCCTTCAGACCGATGAGATGGTCCACCTTTCCTTTGATGGCAGCCTCGGTAAGAACCTTGGTAGTCTCCTGGAAGGAAGCCGCAGACAGGAAGGAATCGGTTGCCAGAGAAGCCTTGGTAATACCCAGAAGGATCTGTTTGCCCTCCGCAGGCTGTTTTCCTTCGGCCTCCATATGTTTGTTGACATCCTCGTAGTCCAGCACGTTTACCATGGTTCCAGGCAGGAAATCCGTATCTCCGCTTTCCTCGATGCGGACCTTTTTCAGCATCTGGCGCACAATCACCTCGATGTGCTTGTCGCTGATCTCCACACCCTGAAGACGGTATACTCTCTGCACCTCCCGGAGCATATAGTTCTGCACGTCCCTGACGCCTTTGATCCGCAGGATATCGTGGGGATTCACACTTCCCTCTGTCAGTTCGTCGCCGGCCTCCAGCACAGCTCCGTCCTGGATCTTGATCCTGGATCCATAGGGGATCAGATAGGTCTTGGATACGCCCTCTTCCTCATCGGTAACGGTGATCTCCCGTTTTTTCTTGGTATCCTTAATGGATGCCACGCCCTTGATCTCCGTAATGATAGCAAGACCTTTCGGTTTCCGGGCCTCAAAAAGCTCCTCCACACGGGGAAGACCCTGGGTAATATCGCCGCCGGCCACGCCGCCGGTATGGAAGGTACGCATGGTCAGCTGGGTGCCGGGCTCGCCGATAGACTGAGCCGCGATGATTCCAACAGACTCGCCCACCTGCACTGCCTCGCCGGTGGCCATATTGGCGCCGTAGCACTTGGCGCAGATACCGATCCGGGAACGGCAGGTAAGGATGGTACGGATCTTCACCTTCTCCAGGGGATTTCCGTTTTCATCCACGCCCTCCTGGATGACTCTGGCCGCCCGCTTGGGAGTGATCATATGATTGGCTTTTACCAGGACATTGCCGTCTTTATCCGTAATGGTCTCTGCGGCAAACCTGCCGGTAATACGCTCCTGCAGAGATTCGATCTCTTCCTTTCCGTCAGCGAACTGGCGCACGTACATGCCCGGAATCTCCTCGCCCTCTGCCCGGCAGTCTGTTTCCCGGATGATCAGATCCTGGGAAACGTCCACCATACGGCGGGTCAGGTAACCGGAGTCCGCCGTACGAAGAGCCGTATCGGAAAGACCTTTTCTGGCTCCGTGGGCAGACATGAAATACTCCAGTACGTCCAGACCTTCACGGAAGTTGGATTTAATCGGCAACTCGATGGTATGACCGGTGGTATCCGCCATCAGGCCACGCATACCGGCCAGCTGCTTGATCTGCTTATCGGAACCACGGGCTCCGGAATCGGCCATCATGAAAATATTGTTGTATTTATCCAGACCGGAAAGCAGGGCGTGGGTCAGCTCATCGTCCGTTTCCTTCCAGGTCTCCACGACCTCTTTGTAGCGCTCCTCATCGGTAATGAGGCCTCTCTTGTAGTTTCTGGTGATCTTGTCCACCGTATCCTGGGCTCTGGCAATCAGCTCCGGCTTCTGGGGCGGCACGGTCATATCTGAAATGGATACGGTCATGGCCGCTCTGGTGGAGTACTTGTAACCCATGGATTTAATATCATCCAGCACCTCGGCGGTCTTGGTGGCCCCGTGGGTATTGATGACTTTTTCCAGGATCTGCTTCAGCTGCTTCTTAGCTACCAGGAAATCCACTTCCAGCTTCAGTTCGTTGCCGGGAATGCTCCGGTCCACAAATCCCAGATCCTGGGGCAGGATCTCGTTAAAGAGAAATCTTCCCAGAGTGGAGGTAACGGTTTCCGTTACAGGATTTCCCTCCTGATCCGTTCCCTGACGGCGCACATGAATGCTGGACTGCAGGGTGATATATCCGTTTTCATAGGCCAGGATGGCCTCATTTACATTCTTGTAAAAGCTTCCCTCTCCCTTGGCTCCGGGCCTTTCCTGGGTCAGGTAATAGATACCCAGCACCATATCCTGGGAGGGAACCGCCACCGGTCCTCCATCGGAAGGTTTCAGCAGGTTGTTGGGGGAAAGCAGCATAAACCGGCACTCCGCCTGAGCCTCTACGGACAGGGGAAGATGCACAGCCATCTGGTCCCCATCGAAATCCGCGTTGAAGGCGGTACATACCAGGGGATGCAGCTTAATGGCCTTACCCTCTACCAGGATGGGCTCGAAAGCCTGGATTCCAAGGCGGTGCAGGGTAGGCGCACGGTTCAGCATAACCGGATGCTCCTTGATCACATCCTCCAGCACATCCCAGACCTCTGTCTGCAGCTTTTCCACCATCTTCTTGGCGTTTTTGATATTATGAGCAGTGCCGTTGGCCACCAGCTCTTTCATAACAAAGGGCTTAAACAGCTCAATGGCCATTTCCTTCGGCAGACCGCACTGGTAGATCTTCAGTTCCGGTCCTACCACGATAACGGAACGTCCGGAATAATCCACACGTTTGCCCAGCAGATTCTGACGGAACCGGCCGGATTTACCCTTCAGCATGTCGGACAGGGATTTCAGCGCCCGGTTTCCGGGACCGGTTACAGGACGTCCCCGGCGTCCGTTGTCGATCAGAGCGTCCACCGCCTCCTGGAGCATACGTTTCTCGTTGCGGACAATGATATCCGGCGCTCCCAGTTCCAGCAGCCTTTTCAGACGGTTATTCCGGTTAATGATCCTTCTGTACAGATCGTTCAGGTCGGAAGTGGCGAAACGGCCGCCGTCCAGCTGCACCATAGGCCGCAGATCCGGAGGAATCACCGGGATCGCGTCCAGGACCATCCACTCCGGACGGTTTCCGGACTCACGGAAAGCCTCCACTACTTCCATTCTTTTAATAATACGGGCTCTTTTCTGACCGGTGGCCTCCTTCAGAGCCGTGCGCAGCTCCTCGGACTCTTTTTCCAGATCAATGGCGCAGAGAAGCTCTTTGATCGCCTCCGCTCCCATGCCTACCCGGAAAGAATCCCCGTACTGCTCTCTGGCATCCTGATATTCCTTCTCGGAAAGAACCTGTTTATACTGCAGTCTGGTATCTCCCCCGTCCAGCACGATGTAGCTGGCGAAATAGAGCACCTTCTCCAGGGTTCTGGGAGAAAGATCCAGGATCAGTCCCATCCGGGAGGGGATTCCCTTGAAGTACCAGATATGGGAGACCGGCGCCGCCAGCTCGATATGGCCCATGCGCTCACGGCGGACGGAGGATTTGGTCACCTCCACCCCGCAGCGGTCGCAGATCACGCCTTTGTAGCGGATTTTTTTATATTTTCCGCAGTGGCACTCCCAGTCCTTGGAGGGTCCGAAGATTCTCTCGCAGAACAGCCCGTCCTTCTCCGGCTTCAGCGTCCTGTAGTTAATGGTCTCCGGTTTTTTTACTTCCCCGTGGGACCACTCCCGGATCTTCTCCGGGGAGGCCAGGCCAATCCTGATGGCGTCAAAGGTCATCGGCTGGTAAGTCGTTTCTTTATTTACTGTTTCTGGCATTTGATTACCCCTTTCCATTCGATGTAAACGTACCCTCTCACTTATTCTTCTGCGTCGTCAAAGGAATCGCTTAACTCCTCCATAAAGTCTTCTTCATTGTCCTCGCCGCTCTCATCGATGTCGATCAGTTCTTCGCCGTCAAATTCCTGTTTTCCGAAGCCGTATTCACCGAAGGATTCCTCATCCTCCTTATTGGAATAGCGGTCTCCCTCCATAATAGCGTGCAGATCCGTATCCCCGTAATCTACAGACTCCATGATCTCTACTTCTGTGTTGTCCTCCCGCAGAACTCTCACATCCAGACCCAGAGACTGCAGCTCCTTCAGCAGAACCTTGAAGGATTCCGGGATACCTGCTTCCGGAATGTTCTCGCCCTTGATAATCGCTTCATAGGTTTTCACACGGCCCACCACATCATCGGACTTCACAGTCAGGATCTCCTGCAGGGTATAGGATGCGCCGTAGGCCTCCAGAGCCCATACCTCCATCTCTCCGAAACGCTGGCCGCCGAACTGAGCCTTACCGCCCAGAGGCTGCTGGGTAACCAGAGAGTAGGGGCCGGTAGAACGGGCGTGGATCTTATCGTCTACCAGGTGGTGCAGTTTCAGATAATGCATATGGCCGATGGTAGTAGGACTGTCGAAATATTCGCCGGTCCTTCCGTCCCGGAGCAGTACTTTTCCGTCTGCATGGATGGGAACGCCTTTCCACAAAGCTCTGTGGTCCTTGTGCTCATCCAGATACTGGTACACTTCCGGAAGCAGTTCCTCTTTATGCTTGGCGCTAAACTCATCCCACTCCATATTTACGTAATCGTTGGCCAGTTCCAGGGTCTCCTGGATATCAATCTCGTTGGCTCCGTCAAAGACCGGGGTGGAGATATTGAAGCCCAGAGCTTTGGCAGCCAGGCTCAGATGGATCTCCAGCACCTGTCCGATATTCATACGGGAAGGCACGCCCAGGGGGTTCAGCACAATATCCAGGGGACGCCCGTTGGGCAGGAAGGGCATATCCTCTACCGGCAGCACCCGGGAAACTACACCCTTGTTTCCGTGACGGCCGGCCATCTTATCTCCCACAGAGATTTTTCTCTTCTGGGCGATATAAATGCGCACCGCCTCGTTGACGCCGGGAGACAGCTCATCGCCGTTTTCCCTGGTAAATACCTTAGCGTCCACTACAATTCCATACTCGCCGTGAGGCACCTTCAGGGAAGTATCCCGGACTTCCCGGGCCTTCTCGCCGAAAATAGCTCTCAGCAGTCTCTCCTCCGCGGTAAGCTCTGTCTCGCCCTTGGGCGTAACCTTGCCTACCAGGATATCTCCCGCACGGACCTCGGCCCCAATGCGGATAATGCCTCTTTCATCCAGATCCTTCAGGGCATCGTCGCCCACTCCGGGAACGTCCTTGGTGATCTCTTCCGGTCCCAGTTTTGTATCACGGGCTTCCGCCTCATATTCTTCTATATGAATGGAGGTGTATACATCCTCCTGTACCAGCCGCTCGCTGAGCAGCACCGCATCCTCATAGTTATAGCCTTCCCAGGTCATGAAACCGATCAGCGGGTTCTTGCCCAGGGCCAGCTCTCCATTGTCTGTAGAGGGACCGTCGGCGATCACATCCCCGGCTTCCACATGATCCCCTTTATTGACAATGGGTCTCTGATTATAGCAGTTGCTCTGGTTGCTGCGCATGAATTTGGTCAGATGGTACACATCCTTGGTGCCATCATCGTTGGCCATGCGGATTTCCTTGGAGGCTGCGTAGGTAATGGTTCCGGATTTCTTCGCCACCACGCAGACACCGGAGTCCACCGCTGCCTTGGCCTCAATACCGGTGCCTACCACAGGGGCCTCGGTAAACAGCAGCGGCACTGCCTGACGCTGCATGTTGGAACCCATCAGAGCCCGGTTGGCGTCGTCGTTCTGCAGGAAGGGGATCAGGGCCGTAGCCACTGAGAATACCATTTTGGGAGACACGTCCATATAATCGAACATCTGTCTCTCATACTCCTGGGTCTCATCTCTGTACCGTCCGGATACATTCTTGTGAATAAAATGTCCGTCCGCATCCAGGGGCTCGTTGGCCTGGGCTACATGGTAGTTATCCTCTTCGTCCGCAGTCATGTACACAACTTCGTCCGTAACCCTGGGGTTCTTAGGATCAGTCTTGTCGATCTTCCGGTAGGGAGCCTCCACGAATCCGTACTGGTTGATCCGGGCGTAGGAAGCCAGGGAGTTGATCAGACCGATGTTAGGACCTTCCGGGGTCTCAATGGGGCACATTCTTCCATAATGGGAATAATGTACGTCACGGACCTCGAATCCGGCACGGTCACGGGACAGACCGCCGGGGCCCAGGGCGGAAAGACGTCTCTTGTGGGTCAGCTCTCCTAAGGGGTTGTTCTGATCCATGAACTGAGACAGCTGGGAAGATCCAAAGAACTCTTTCACCGCCGCGGTCACGGGCTTAATATTGATCAGAGACTGGGGGGAGATACCCTCCAGATCCTGGGTAGTCATTCTCTCACGCACCACTCTTTCCAGACGGGAAAGACCAATGCGGTACTGATTCTGGAGCAGCTCGCCTACGGCGCGGATCCGGCGGTTGCCCAGATGATCGATATCATCGTCATTGCCGATTCCGTACTCCAGATGCATATTATAATTAATAGAAGCAAAGATATCGTCTTTCGTAATATGTTTCGGGATCAGATCGTGGATCTGGCGGCGGATCTCCTCCTTAATCTCCTCCAGATCGGTGTGCTCCTCCAGGATCTTCTCCAGAACCGGATAGTAAACCTCCTCCGTCACATGGACTTCTCCCGGATCCACATCCACCCAGCGGGTAATATCCACCATCATATTGGAAAGAACTTTGATCTTTCTTCCCTCTTCGCTCTCCAGCCATACGTAGGGAACCGCCGCGTACTGAATATCATCCGCCAGCTCCCGGCTCACCTTGGTTCCCTTGTCCGCCAGGATCTCACCGGTGGAGGGATTTACCACATCCTCCGCCAGCACATGGCCTTTCAGGCGGTTCCGGAAAGACAGCTTCTTGTTGAATTTATACCGGCCTACTTTTGCCAGATCGTAGCGTCGGGGATCAAAGAACATGGCGTTGATAAGGCTCTCCGCGCTTTCCACTGCCAGGGGCTCGCCGGGACGGATCTTTTTGTACAGCTCCAGCAGACCCTCCTGGTAATTGGTGGCCACATCCTTGGTAAAGCTGGCCAGGATCTTGGGTTCCTCTCCGAAAAGCTCCACGATCTCCGCGTTGCTTCCCACGCCCAGCGCACGGATCAGCACCGTAATGGGAACCTTGCGGGTCCGGTCCACCCGAACATAAAATACATCATTGGAATCCGTTTCGTACTCCAGCCAGGCGCCCCGGTTGGGGATCACCGTACAGGAATACAGTTTTTTGCCCAGCTTGTCGTGGGCAATGGCATAGTAAATGCCGGGAGAACGAACCAGCTGGCTGACGATTACACGCTCCGCGCCGTTGATCACAAAGGTGCCGGTGGCGGTCATCAGGGGAAGATCTCCCATAAAGATCTCATGCTCGCTGATCTCGTCCTTTTCCTTATTATATAGTCTTACTTTCACTTTCAGCGGGGCGGCATAAGTGGCATCTCGCTGCTTGCACTCTTCGATGGAATACTTCACGTCGTCTTCACACAGCGTAAAGTCTACAAATTCCAGACTGAGTTTTCCACCATAATCCTCAATCGGAGAGATGTCATCAAAGACTTCTTTCAGGCCCTCATTCAGAAACCAGTTATAGGAATCTTTCTGGACCTCTATCAAGTTGGGCATTTCCAAAACTTCTTTTTGTCTCTGGTAACTCATTCGCATACTTTTTCCGCTGGCAATCGGACGTATTCTGTTTTTCTCCATTGACGTTTCACCCCTTGTGTGTATAATATTTATTAGGAAGACAAAGCTTTTCCTTATTTTTTCCTGAGAAAATAAGGGAATAGGCATATCTTGCCATAATAGTGCATTTTTTACTGTAGCATATATTTTCAAGAGTGTCAATCAAATTTTTTTGAAATTTCATGTATTTTTTGAAATACACAAAAGCGGGCCGCCGGTCTTTTTTCATCCCCGGCCTCATACTTTCCATTTAGATCCGTATGCATCGGATCTTTTTTTATCTCGCATCCCGCACCCCCTTTAATCCGCACTGTTTCCACCCGCATAAAAAGGGGCGTTGCTCCATAGACGAATGACTCATCTACGGAGCAACGCCTCTCCTGTCTGCGGATCCCTCTCTCCCAGGGCCGGCTTACCGGAAACGTTTTTTCAGTTTTTGGAGCCGGTCCAGTTTTTTGCCGGATTCCGCCCCCAGCCTCCGGGACAGAGACACCACCAGAGCGTCCGCCACTGCGGCGGCAGCCGCGGAAGAATGGTACTCCTGTTCTTCGCCCCGGTAGACGAAGAGATTCAGATCCGCCCTTTCTTCCTGAGGGATATAGCGGCGGCTTACAAAAGCCAAGGTCTGATATCCCGCTTCCCTCCGGTACTCCAGGATGGCCCGTCCCTCTGAAGACACTTTGGAAAAGCTGAACATGACCACCAGATCTCCCGTCTCCGCCTGAGAAAGACCCTCGAAGATCTCCGAGCCTCCGGAAGGGATCAGCGACGCCTGGATTCCCAGCCGGCGCAGCCGGAACTGGAGCAGAGCGGCCAAAGCTCCCGAAGCGTTTTTCCCATGGAGAAAGACCCGGCGGGCGGAGGCCAGGGCCTCCACGGTCCGGCAGAACTCCTCCCGGTCCAGACCTTCCATGGTTTTTTCCAGATACAGCTGCTGGCGCTTCAGCCAGCTTTCCGGAAACTCATCGTCCTCTCCCAGGAGGGTACCGGCCAATTTGGCCGCCGGCCCCTGCACAGCCGCCTGTTCCATCACCACTTTCTTCAGTTCTTTAAAATCGCTGCAGCCCACATGTCGGGCAAACCGGGACACGGTGGCTTCGGAAACCTGCAGTGCCTCCGACAGCTGGGTAATGCCCATAAAAAGGAAAGCCTCTGTATTAGAGGAAATAAATTCAGCGATCCTGTGCTCTGTTTTAGTAAGTTCCTGCTGCAGAGCGGGAAAACTCATAGTCATGCTCCATAAACTCCTTTGCCAGAAATTCCGCGGATGTGGGCTCCGGTTTCTTTCCCAGAAGCACGGAGACGTAATCCCCTCCCAGGGCATGGATCTCCTTCAGGGACCGTTTCAGCAGGGCCGCCGTCTTCACCCGGAAAGCCGCCTCGGGATGAATCTCCACCTGGTAGCGGCCGGCTGCCATCTCCCTGGCCAGTTCCCCGAAGGTGCAGCACTCCCGCAGGAAAGCCGTACGGATGCAGCCGTACTGCACTGCCTGGTGGGTATCGCTTCCGGCCACCACCGGCCGGCGCAGCCGCTCCCCCAGTTCCCGGGTCAGCCGCTCCGCCCGTTCCCGGTCCTCTGCCACGTCTTTGCCGTTAAGATCCAAAAAATCAAACCCTCTTAGCACGCTTTCCGGAAGCTCCGGAATATGCCCCCCCGCCCGGAAGGGATGCCCCGCTCCGATGAGCACCGGGTACTGGCGGAACATTTCCAGCAGTTCCTTCGCCGGAAGGAAACGCCCCTTCCCCTTGCGGGGCTCCAGCCGCAGATTCAACTCCAGTATAGCATCCAGGGGCCCGATGGTCAAAACGTGCCCGCCCTCGGCAATATCGGTCTCCATGCCTGGAAAGATCCGCAGGCCGTCTTTCAGGAAGGTATCTCCTTCCCGGTCACAGCTTCCGGCTATATACCGGTACAGCTCCCGAAAATTCATGGTGTTAAAATGCTCCGTCAGGCAGATGGCGTCCAGCCCGGCATTTTTTGCCTCTCCCAGGAGCCAGTCTGTATACTCCGTGGAAAAAGGCAGGTACTTGGCCAGTTTTCCATGCGTGTGAAAGTCCAGATTCATATCCTTTTCCTCCTCCCCTCAGAGCAACGTAGATACCAGCACTGTCACCGCCACCCAGAGGAAGGACAGGGACAGAAAAAGCAGATCATTGTTGCGGATTTTCATGGCGGACAGCTTGATCTTTTTTACTTCTTTGCTGACTGCCGCGTAGCGGTACCCCTTGATCTCCAGAACCTCCACGGTGGTCCGGGACCGTTTGACTGTATTCAGCATCAGGGGATAAAAGGAATGCATGATCACCTTGATCTGATAAAACAGATACTTGATCTTTCCCCGCAGGGTCTCATGGACCGGTGGATTTCCCCTGAGCCGGTAGGACAGCAGCACGTTCTGGAACTCCTCCATCAGCAGCGGGAGCATCCGGTAGGCGTAGGAAACGGAGAAGGAAAGCCGTTCCGGACAGCCGAACCACATCAGGCCGTTTGCCAGTTTATCGGGATCCAGACCGGAAAATACGGTAATGGAGGCCAGGGATACCGTGGCCACTTTCAGAGTCAGCACCAGCAGCGGCGCGATCGCGGTGGCATTGCCTCCGAACAGCAGGGTCACGATCAGCAGGTACCCTGTCTGAGAGAAAACACCCGCCAGGAACAGCACCAGCACAAGAGGCGCCACCCGGGCCAGCCGGGTGGTGAGAGCCACCAGCAGAAAACAGCCCAGCAGAAACGGCAGGTCATTTACAAACCAGGGCACCAGACCGAAGAACAGGTACCAGACGATGAGGATCCTGGCATCCAGGCCGGCGATCACCGTGTCATCGTTCCCGTAAGCGTTTTTCAGCACTTGATTCCGCAGGAAATCAATGGAAAATTTGTCGAGAATATTCTCAGACAGCTTTTTAGCAGTTTTCAAGACTCTTCCTCCCTTCAAATTTCCTGGTAAACGCTTCCACCGTATAGCAAAGCATTCCCGGATCCAGCACCCGCCCCATGGTAAAGATCTCCGGCGGGCGGATGCCCACCCGTTCCATCACTTCTCTGCTGCCGAAGATCTCGTCCCGGCTTCCGTCCGCAATGACCCGGCCCTGGCAGAGGACGATGATCCGCTCCGCCCAGTCACAGACCAGCTGCATATCATGGGTGGCGATCATAACGGTCTCTGTGATCTCCTTCATGTCGCTTAAGGTGGCCATGATCTCCTTCCGGGTAGCCATATCCAGATTTGCGGTGGGCTCGTCCAGCAGCAGGATCCCCGGATCCAGCGCTACGCCGATGGCCAGACTGGCCCGGCGCATCTGCCCGCCGGACAAAAGACGGCCATCCCGGTCCTTCAGTTCCAGCAGGCGGAACCGCCGCAGCAGTTCCTCTGTCCTTGTCCCGGCGTTTTCCATGCCCCGGACCTCCATGGCGTAGGCCACGTCGCTGCGGATGGAATCCTTAATGAACATGTCCTCGGGATTCTGGTAGACCATGGAGATCTGGCGGGATAGCTGTTCCGGCTTGACCCTGCGGATACTGCTTCCGTTCAGTTTCACATCCCCTTCTGCGGGTTTCAGCAGTCCCACCATCATCTTCATGAGGGTAGATTTCCCCGCTCCGTTGGATCCGATGAGGGCGATCTTCTCTCCCCGGCGCAGTTCCAGGTCAAAATGTTCAAATACCTTTCTTGGCTCTCCCTTTACAGAACGGTAAGCCACCGAAACCTGTTCAAAGGAAACCACCGTTTCCCCCGGCTCTTTTTCCTGTCCTTTCCCCGGCGCTTCCTGTGCATTTCCTTCCGCCGGCACAAAGATCTTTTCCCCTTCTTCTACTGTCGTGGGCAGCGGATATCCTTCCGGATATCTCCCCTGACGGCGGAGTTCATTTCCCGCCACAGTCACCTGGGGCGGGAAGATATTGCACTCCCGCAGCTCGTCCACCCGGCGCAGAGCTTCCCGGGCCGGCAGCACCCAGCGGACCCCTCCGTCCTTCATGAGCATCACATGTTTGCAGTAGTCAGCGATATATTCCGTGTGGTGCTCGATGACCAGGATCGTCTTTCCGTACTGCTCATTCAGTTCCTTTAAAACTTCGTAGATCCGGTCTGCGTGTCCCGGATCCAGCTGGGCAATAGGCTCGTCCAGAATCAGCACATCCGGTTCCAGGGATACGGCTCCGGCCAGAGCCAGCAGATGGGTCTGACCTCCGGACAACTGCCAGATATAGTCATTCTCCCGGTCCTGAAGCCCGCATTTCTCCAGCGCCTTTCTGCCTCGTTCTTTATAATCCTTCATTGCGTAATTCAGACAGGCGTAAGAGGCCTCGTCCAGCACCGTAGGCCGAATGATCTGATTCTCAAAATCCTGATATACGTATCCCACCTTTTTCGCCAGAGTTCCCACATCTGCCTTCCTTGTATCCAGACCCCCGGCCATTACTTTCCCTTTAAAATCCCCGGTGATGAACTGGGGGATCAGTCCGTTGAGAGTCTTGCAAAAAGTGGACTTTCCGCAGCCGTTGTTGCCAACGACCGCCAGAAAGTCCCCTTCTTCAATCTGAAGCGAGATATCTCTGAGAATAGGCTCCGCAGCCCCGGGATAGGAATAGGTCAGATGCTCTATCTCTATTACACTGCTCATTCAGGCCTCTCTTTCTCCTGCTTTTCCGGCAGACCGCATTCTCAGGATCAGCACGATCGCCAGGGACAGCACAGCCGCCACTACCAGAGCTATAGCGATAGCCGTAGAGCTTTCAGCCCAGTCCGCTTCCCAATCGATGCCGGTCATGCCGCTCTCAGCCATAAACTCCGCGCCGATGGCCACGGCAAATGCGATGACGGAACCCAGGATTACTTTCCAACCAATCCCTCCCAGATACGTTTTGTCCGTCCGAGGCTCCATGCCCAGCAGGGGCTCGATCTTTCCGTACAGCTTCGGAACCAGGAACAGGGTGGGCAGCAGGCAGAACAGGATTCCCGAGAACAGCACATCATTCAGGAAGGCAAACCCCTCCGTGGCAAAAACGCTCTCCGGCAGTCCGGCTACCGCCTCGAAATCATTGACCGCGAACTGTACTTTCAGGATATCCACCACCATGCCCAGGAACTGCTGGACCACCACGCCGGTCATGGCGGCAATGGCTACCATCTTCCGGTTTTTGGGGTTTCTTACCATGCGGCCGGCAATGTAGATGCCGATGGTCAGGGTAATGAATTTTTCCAGCTCTCCCAGTCCTCCGAACTGCCCCAGCATGATCTCACTGAAGACCAGCTCCCCGGTAGCCGCTCCCAGAGCCGCTGACATGGGATCGTACAGCATCGCCAGGGTCAGGGGGATAAACAGAAAATACTCTACGGAAAACTCTACGATCCCCACCTGCACGCTGGGAATCAGCTCCGTAAACAGGGTGGCCAGGCCGTACAGAGCCATGGTCAACACAAAAACCATCAGTTTCTGGGACTGGGTCGCAGTCTGTCTTCTTATTTCTTCCATACAAAAATCCTCCTCATCTTTGAAGCATGTCTGCTCTCTGTCAGGTTGTACTGAGTATAGCAGGATATTTGTAAAACGGACTATCGTGGAAATGTAAAATGATGTTAATTTTTTCACATTTATATATTTTGAAAATTATTTTTCTTTTTTAGTACAGCCCACGCTTCCTTTTTTGTTTTTCGCAAAATAAAGGAGCGCCGCTCCATAGATGACCCGCATCTATGGGGCAGCGCCCGCCGGTTTTCCTATTGTTCCGAACCAAATTTACTTCAGGGTAACCTTTGCTCCCTCAGCCTCCAGTTTGGTCTTGATCTCGTCAGCCTCAGCCTTTGCTGCAGCCTCTTTGATTACCTTCGGAGCGCTGTCAACCAGCTCTTTTGCTTCCTTCAGGCCCAGACCGGTAGCCTCACGAACAACCTTGATAACTTTAACTTTGTTGGGTCCAACCTCGGTCAGCTCAACGTCAAACTCGGTCTTCTCTTCCTCAGCGGCAGCCTCGCCTGCTCCGCCTGCAGCAGCTACAACAACGCCAGCGGCTGCGGATACGCCGAACTCTTCCTCACAAGCCTTTACCAGCTCGTTCAGCTCCAGTACAGATAACTCTTTGATCGCTGCAATAAACTCTTCAGTAGTTAACTTTGCCATTGTAAATTCCTCCATTTTTCATTCAGATTTTTTAAAAATTTCCTGCCTGTCTGTCACAGGCTTCCCAGAGACAGATTATTCTGCCGCAGCGCCCTCGCCGCCATTTGCTTCAGCAATCTGATTAAGCACACGGGCGAAGTTGGCAATGGGTGACTGGATGCTTCCAAGCAGCTTGCCCAGCAGCTCTTCCCTGGAGGGGATTGCGGACAGCGCCTGTACGCCTGCAGCGTCGTAGTAATTTCCTTCTACCACACCGGCTACCAGCTCCAGCTTGGGATTCTTTTTGGCGAAACCAGCCAGCACTCTTGCGGGAGCAGTGGCGTCATCTTTGGAAACCGCCAGAGCGTTGGTTCCCTCCAGATGTTTGCAAAGCTCTTCGCAGGGTGTTCCCTGGAACGCAAAATTCATCATCGTGTTTTTGTAGACTTTGTAAGTGATTCCGGCTTCTCTCAGGCTTCTGCGAAGCTCCGTATCCTGAGCAACGGTAAGACCGCTGTAGTTCACCAGGACCACACTGTCGGCGTCCGCGATGGTGTTGGAGATCTCCTCGATCACCGGCTTCTTCAGCTCTACTTTTGCCATGAATGGTGCACCTCCTTGTAGTATTCGTGTACACGCGCAAAAAAACCTGTTCCGCCAAAACAGAACAGGAAACGAAATTCTCATAAAAAAGAATGTTCATCCTCGGCAGGCGTTGGAATGCTTACGCCCTGGGGCACCTGCTGTCTTCGGCGTGATACGGATGTATGATAGCACGCCGGAACTCATTTGTCAAGAAAAAACTGCCGGGACCTTTCAAAGATCACGGCAGTTTTTTGTTTTCTATTATGCAAGCTTAACCGGATTGATCTTCACGCCGGGGCCCATGGTGGGAGCCATGGTCACGCTCCGCAGGAACTGTCCCTTGACAGCGGAAGGTCTTGCCTTGTTAATTGCACCGATCAGCGTCTGGAAGTTGTCCGCTAACTGCTCCTCTGTGAAAGAAGCTTTTCCGATTGGCACGTGGATGATATTGGTCTTGTCGAGACGATACTCAACCTTACCGGCTTTGATATCGGCAATGGCTTTGGTCACATCCATGGTTACGGTTCCGGACTTGGGGTTCGGCATTAAGCCCTTGGGTCCCAGAACACGGCCCAGACGTCCTACAACGCCCATCATATCCGGGGTTGCCACGACTACGTCGAAATCCAGCCATCCTTCGTTCTGGATCTTGGGGATCAGCTCCTCAGCGCCCACAAAATCCGCTCCGGCAGCCTGGGCCTCGTCAGCCTTAGCGCCCTTGGCAAATACCAGAACCCGGACGGTTTTTCCGGTTCCGTGAGGAAGCACAACGGCTCCACGGATCTGCTGGTCTGCGTGACGTCCGTCACAGCCTGTACGGATGTGTACCTCGATGGTCTCGTCAAACTTAGCTACCGCCAGCTTCTTTACCAGGGCTACTGCCTCTTCCGGATCGTAAAGAGTTGCGCGGTCTACTGCTTTCGCAGCCTCTACATATTTCTTACCATGTTTCATTTCTACTATAACCTCCTAGTGGTAATTGCGGGATTGTCCCTCCCACGTTTGCTGCAAGCCCTGCGGCTTAGTCTTCTACTACGATACCCATGCTTCTGGCGGTACCTGCGATCATGCTCATAGCCGCTTCAATGGAAGCAGCGTTCAGATCCGGCATCTTCATCTCAGCGATCTCACGGACTTTGTCCTTGGAGATGGTCGCTACCTTGTTCTTGTTGGGAACGCCGGAACCGGATTTGATGTTGCAGGCTTTCTTCAGGAGCACTGCTGCCGGCGGGGTCTTGGTTATAAAGCTGAAACTTCTGTCTGCATATACAGTGATCACTACGGGGATGATCAGATCTCCCTTGTCAGCAGTTCTGGCATTGAACTCCTTGGTGAACTGTACAATGTTGACGCCGTGCTGGCCCAGGGCAGGACCTACAGGCGGAGCCGGTGTTGCCTTTCCGGCGGGAATCTGTAACTTAATATAACCTGTAACTTTCTTTGCCATTTTAGGCACCTCCTAATTAAATGTGGTAATTGCGGGGATTTCCCTCCCACAGGCCGGTCAGCCGACCTTTTTGACTTCTGAAAAACTGATCTCCACAGGGGTTTCTCTGCCGAAAAGTTCGACATTAATGGTAACCACCTGCTTTGTCTTGTTGATGCTCTGGATAATTCCGGCAGTATCTTTCCAGGCGCCGCCTGTAACGACTACGGAATCTCCCACCTCCAGGTCCACTTCAACCCGGCTGGTCCCGCCCAGGATGCCCAGAGGCTCCATCTCCTCAGGGGTCAGCGGCACCGGCTTGGATCCCGGCCCCACAAATCCTGTGACGCCGCGGGTATTCCTGACAACGTACCATGTGTCATCGTTCATGACCATGTTCAGCAGGACATAGCCCGGAAAGAGTTTGCGCTGTACCTGTTTTTTGGTGCCGTTCTTTACTTCGACAACTTCCTCCATGGGTACCCGCACTTCCAAGATCTGTTCCTCGAGATGTCTGTTCTCAATCGTCTTCTCAATATTGGCTTTTACCTTGTTTTCATAGCCCGAATAGGTGTGGACTACATACCATTTTGCTTCTGACATTTGATCACCCTATCCCTTATCTGATGATAAATTCAATGGCTTCCAGCGCCACGCTGTCCACCAGCGTGATCAGGACACAGAAGAGCACGGAGATCACGATTACGGCTATTGCCTGTTTCCCCAGCGTCTTCTTATCTGTCCAGATAATCTTCTTGAATTCTGTCTTCAGACCCTTGAACCAGCTTTTCTTGGCATTCCGTTCTTTTTTGTCCTTCTTTTTGTCAGCTTTCCCGGAGTCTTTTACTACTTCGTCTGCCATCTTTTCACCTCGCACCCATTACTTGGTTTCTTTGTGTAACGTGTGTTTTCTGCAGAACTTACAGTACTTGCTGGTTTCCATCCGGTCGGGATGGTTTTTCTTCTCTTTTGTCATGTTGTAGTTCCGCTGCTTACATTCTGTACATGCCAATGTAATCTTTACGCGCACGACTTCCACCTCCACTGTGTATTTGCGTATTACGACGGTCTTTTTGATAGAGCAAAAAAGCCTGAGGCTCAGCGCATGCCAATCGCTGTTTTCAGGCATAAAAAAAAGACCTACTTCCATGTCGCTTACTAACTATAACACGAAGCAGGTCTTCTGTCAAGCTATTTCCCCCGCACCCGCAGCGTCCGCAGATACGCTTTCTGCTCTTCTCCGATCCGCCGGCTCTCAATCGCTTTCTGGATCGCCTTGTTATGGGTCCAGGGATCCATCCGGCGCTGCTGCAGGTAAGGCAGGGCCGCCTCATACTGCTTGGCCAGGGCAGTGGCAAAATACCAGGCCTTCATCATATTTACGTAATACTCCTCCAACTCCACCGCAGCGGCCAGTTCCAGATATTCCGGCAAAAAGGCCTGGTCCAGATAAAAACGCATGAGCATTCCCAGGCCGAATCGGACCGTGTAGGTTTCTCCGGAGCGGATCCAGACCCGGATTTTCTCCAGCAGTTCCGGCAGATGTTTTCCAAAAACCCTGGGGCAGACCATGTCGCAGGTGGCCCAGTTATCTATATATGGAAGAAACGCCTCCACATAAGCCATGGCCCGGTGGTAATCCTTTACCGTTTCCAGCAGAAAACCGTGAAGATTGTTTTCTTCATAATATCTGTGAGGCAGCTCTTCCAGAAACCTCTCCGCTTCCGGCTTTTTGGACAGGGCCCGGGCGAACTTCCGCAGTTCGGGAGTCCGCACGCCGATCACCCTGTCCGGATCTACCGTGGGCATGAGTTTTTCCTGAAAGGTCTTATATTGCAGATCCTGCAGGGCAAACAGCTGCTGCAGGATCTCCGTCTCTGCCTGCTCTAGCATGAAAGATCCTCCTTTTCCTCCACAAGGGACGCTTCGCCGATATCTGTGATTCCGTGGCCGGTATTGGGATGCTTCACAGAATAGAGCTGATCTCCGCAGAACACCGCCAGCAGGATGCCGCAGATTACCGCCGCTATTTTCAGCGGGATTTTCTTTAAAAAGTTATCCAGCATAGGCGCCACCACATAGACGATGATCAATCCCATAACTCCAAAGGCCAGCAGGCCTTCCGCGCAGACCCTGCCCTGGATATTCAGGAAATAGCCGCTGTAGTCCCACCATTTCATGCCGTCATGGGTGAGTTCCAGGCTCAGGCCGGTGAGATATTCCACGCTGCCGCAGAGCACCACCGCCGCCAGGAACTCCCAGATGGGAGATTTCCGCAGCCGGTAGAGGACCACCAGGATCAGAATGCCTCCCGTGCCGTAAATCGGCAGCCAGGGACCGTGGAGCACGCCCCGCTTGATAAATTCTCCCGACATGACCAGCCCCTGGCTGACCTCAAAGATCCATCCGATGAAGCAAAAGATAAAATACAGCAGGATCAGGGATGTGGGGGAATAACGGCGCATATAGTTCAGGTTTTCCACCCATTTTCTGCGCTCATATTCCGGAATGGGGAACAGCCGTCCGGGATAAATTTTCCCCTCCAGAGCATCCGCCGCCGCTCTGCCCCGGATGCTTTCCATGGCTTTTTCCTCATATTCCATCTCTTCCTGACGGCTGTACAGGGTAATGCCGAACACAGACGCCAGAAATCCCCTGACTCCTCTGGCCGGAACCTCTTCCTGGGCTCTTCGGTCCACATCCCCGTAAGCCGCCGTCAGATCCCGTTTTCTGGCCTTTTCATATAGATAGCGGTCATTCAGCGCTTCCGCTCCGGGAATTCCCTTTTCCTTGGCCTCTCTGCGGATCTCCGCGTAATATTCACAGAAAGCCGCGGCCTGATAGGGATTGGAATAAAAGATCCCGGTGATCCCTAATGTGAAAATCCCCAGCAGATCCCAGCCGATATAGGACAGTTCAAACACAAAGCACTGCCATTTGTGGCCCTTCATCATGCGCCGGGAAAGATTCACCGCCTCCAGGGCCCCTATGTTGGGATTCTCCGCCAGAATATAAGGCACCATATAGTAAGAATACCGTTTGATGATATACCCGATCACCGTAAACATCCAGAGGAATTTCAAAAGCTGCAGCACCAGCAGGGACACGGCCGTCTTTACCCATTTCCGCACCCGCACCAGATACAGAAAGCGGTGGATGGGAACCTGCTCGTAAACCCTGGCCTCCAGCAGGATCCGCCGGGCGATTACCTGGTAAACATCCTGGATAAAAAACCAGACCAGAAACAGAAAGGCCAGGCTGAGGATCACAAAAACCGCCCGGGAAATCACCTGGGAACCGGTGGCCTCTGTCAGGGCCGACAGGATCGACACGGCGAAGCTTCCGGAAGTATAGTCATTGACCAGATTAGCCAGGATGCCCCGGGTCCTGCCCAGGGCCGGCTCTCCCTCCGCCTGGAGGATCTCTTCTTCTTTGATCTGCTCCGACAGCTCCCGGCCCTGTTCCTCCCCCTGGACCAGCATGATTTCGATTACATCCATCAGGCCCTGGTGATTGGAAGCCCCGGTGGTGTCCTCCAGGCTTTCTCCCTCCGCCATACTTTTTACCGCAGACAGGGATCCCGCGAATTCGCTTCCCAGAAACGCCGCCAGCAGGCAGACCGCCACAAACAGCAGATAGTGGTGTTTCAGAGACTGCCTGGCCTGCCGTTTCATTTCCTTCCTTGTACGCATGTCTGTATTTTTCCTTCCCTCTGTATTCTAGTCTTTATATACAAACCGCCCGTCCAGTTCCGCGGTTTTTACAATGTTGATAAAAGCTGACGGGTCCGTCCTGCGGATTTCCCGCACCAGTTTCTTGACCTCCTGTCCGGAAACCACAGAATAGATCATCTTCTTCTCTTCATTGGTATAGCAGCCGGTACCGTCCAGCACTGTAGCGCTGTGATTGGTCTGCTCCATAATGACCTGATAGATCCTTTCATACTGTTTGCTGATAATAAACAGGGTAGCTTTCTGATATTTCCGGTACAGCAGATGGATCACCTGGGTAGAGGCATACTGAAAGATAATAGAATACAGAGCCTTGTCCCAGCCAAAAAGCAGGCCTGCCGCTCCCAGGATCAGACAGTTGGCTGCCAGGGTGATATTCCAGGGATCCCGGTTCAGCCGGTGGCCGTAAACATTGGCCAGGATATCCAGACCGCCGGTGGAGCCTCCGGCCAGCATGGCCATGCTGATGCAGGCTCCGTTGATAATCCCTCCGAATACACTTCCCAGAAGTACATCATTGGTAACGGCAAAAGCCGGCAGAACATCGGTCAGAAGGCCGCAGAGTCCTACGCTTAAACAGGTATAGACAATAAACCGTTTTCCCAGATCCCGGAAGCTGAGGATCAGGGCCAGGATATTCAGGGGATAGCTCACCAGGGAAAATGCCAGGCTCACATGCCAGAAGGAAATTCCTACCCTCTGAACCAGCAGGGCAATTCCGTTAAAGCCTCCCGGATAAAGCCCTACCGTGTTGACAAAAGTATTGATATTAAAAGCCATACAGACGGCTGAAACCGTCACCAGCACAGCCGCCCGTATTTCCCGTTTCCACATAGGCAGAGTCCTCCTGTTCTGCTTCACTTTTAATAGTATACCACAGAAAGGCCTGGTTCTGCCAGAAATACCTTACAGATATTCCAGGATCCCCCGGATGTCTCTTACTACCGCATTCGCTCCCGCCTGGCGGAATTTTTCTTCCGTATTTTTCAACAGCTCTTCCCTCCGGTCTTCCGGCAAAGCCCGGTACTCCTCTTCGGAAAGTCCCAGAGCGGAACTGCCTTCCAGAATTCCCAGGGCGAACGCTCCCGCATTCTTTCCCTCCCGGATATCAGCAACCGTATCTCCCACTTTCATGATTTTTTCTACAGAGTCAATCTTCAGGGCTTCCATGTTTTTAAACACCATATAGGGATAGGGCCGCCCCATACCTCCTGCGGAATCCGGGCTGAACCAGCAGTCCGGGCGGTAGCCCTGGGCCGCGGCTTTCGGCACAACAATCTCCATCATTACGTCCGTATAGCCGGTGGTGGATCCGATCCGGATGCCCTTTTCCCGCAGGACCTCCACGGTCTCCCGCACGTATGGCTTCAGGCCGGCGTACTGATCCAGAATCCCCAGCAGGGCCGGCTCAAACCGGGCATACAGGGCATCCACATCCTTTTCCTCCGGTTCCCTTCCGTATTTTTCCGCCCACAGCTTCCGGATCCGCTTCATCTCCAGCATCATGCGGATATGATCCCGCTTCAGCACCCCCATGGGGCCTCTGACTTCTTCCATGGCAGGTTGAATCCCCGCCTCCCGGAACACCTCCAGAAAGGCCCGGACCGGGGCAAAGCATCCATAGTCTACGGTAGTTCCCGCCCAGTCAAAAACAACTGCTTCTATTTTGTTCATGTGATTTTTCTCCTTTTTATGTTTTCCCTTTTTGCCTCCGGCTTTCATCCGGCATGTTTCGCTTCCATTCTCTGAAAGAATTCCTTCATGATCTCACAGAGCTTCAGAATGTCTTCCTCGTAGATCTCTCCGATATTTCCGATCCGGAAGGTATCCGCGTCTGTAGCCTTTCCGGGATAAATGGCATAACCTCTGTCTTTAATAAATTCATACATTTCCTGGAAAGAAAAGCTGTGATTTTCCGGATAAAAGAAGGTGGTAATAATCGGGCCCTGATGTTCTTCTCCGATATAAGTCCGGATCCCCATTTCTTTCAACTTGCGGATCAGCAGACGGTTGTTGTGATAATATCTCCGGGAACGGGCGGGAATTCCTCCTTCTTCTTTCAGTTCCTCCAGGGCTTTTGCAAAGGCCAGCACCGTATGGGTGGGGGATGTAAAACGCCATTTACCGTCTTTCTCCATGGTTTCCCACTGCTCATACAGGTCCAGAGACAGGCTTCTGGCCCTGCCTTTGCTCTCCAGGAGCTTCTGCCTGCCGCAGATGATAAAGGAAAATCCCGGAACTCCCTGAATACACTTGTTGGCGCTGCTGATCAGGAAGTCAATGCCCAGTTCCTCTACAGGGATCTCCACCCCGGCAAAGCTGGACATGGCGTCTACGATCATGGTGCGCCCTGCTGCTTTTACCGCCCTGGAAACAGAAGCAATATCGTTCAGTATGCCGGAGGTGGTTTCGCTGTGGACCATGGCCACATGGGTAATGGCCGGATCCGCCGCAAGCATTTCCCGGATCTTTTCCGCAGAAGGGATCTGATCATAGCTTTCCCGGTACAGCACATAGGAAATTCCCGCATGCTCCGCAATGTCCGCCATTCTCTCTCCGTAGGAACCGTTGGCGGCGATCAGCAGCTTATCTTTTTTCCCCAGGGCGCTGGTGATCACCGATTCCACGCCGAAGGTGCCGCTGCCCTGCATAAGCACCGCCGTATAGGTCTCCGCGGACACCCGGGCCAGCTCCAGCAGTTCCCTGCGGATCTTCTGGGTGATCTGCTTGTAGTCGTCGTCCCAGGTGCAGTGGTCGGTGAGCATTTCTTTTTTTACCGTATCGGTAGTGGTCAGGGGGCCCGGTGTCAGCAGTTTGTAATTTACCATAGTTTCTTCCTCTCTTTCCTTTTATTCCCCGCGGATTCCTCCGCGAAATTTCTTTTACTTGCATTCCTCCGATAATTCCTGGCGGCGCTCCAACAGTTCCGCCCTTTGCCGGAGCCAATTATAAGAATTTTTTCCGGCGCCTTTCTGCCAAATCCAGGTGAAGCCTTTGTAAAGAACAGAAAAAGAAAAAGACGGGATTCTGTAGAAAATCTACAAAATCTCGTCCCCTTTCTGATAGGCGCTGCGGGCCACGTACCCGCTGGCTTTATTTAGTTTTTTGGAAAGTCTTTCGTAGTCCCGGTTCAGGACCCCGGCGTACAGCATATCCACCAGCGCCAGCTGGGAGATCCGGGAAAAAATGGTATCTCCCAGAAGAAACTGCCGACTGCTGGCGCAGAGAAGAATGTCCGCGTATCGGGCGATCAGCGAATTTTCAAAATTGGTAAGCACCAGGGTCCGGGCCCCGGTCTTCCTGGCCAGGGCCATCATCTCCACCGTGTGCCGGGAATAGCCGGAATAGGAGATGCCGATAGCCAGGTCCTCCCGCCCCAGATTGCCGGCGCTGACATTCTGCAGGTAATAATCCCCGTACATCCGGCAATCCAGGCCCAGATACAAAAGTTTGGTCATCAGGTCGCTGGCTGTGCAGACGGAATTTTCCACACTGTAGATTACGATTTTTCTGGCTGCCAGAATGGCTTCCACCGCCTTCTGGTATTCCCGAGTCCGGATACTCTTCAGGGTTTCTTCCAGCATCCGGATAGAGGTGGAAACCATCTTTCCCGGAATTTCTTCCAGACGGTCCCGGCGGGAGAGCTGGAAACCGTAAAGCTCGATCTCCCCTTCCTCTCTGCGGTTCCGGGCCTCCTGCTGTACCAGAGCGTACTTGAAACTCCGGAAGCCCTGGTAGCCCAGAGCCTTCACAACCGCATTACCGTAGGCTGGCTGATCCCCGCTTCCCGGGCCATTTTTTCCATCAGCAGTTCCTCTGCAGGTCCCCGGTACCGGAGCAGATAATCTGCGGCCTTCTGCTCCGAGGGACGCAGGTTCCCGTATACGCTTTCAATTTTTCTCCGCATGTAACTGTCCATAATCCCTCCCGTAGAAAATCTACAGAAAACCGGCGGTTCCCTGTCCGGAAACGGAAAGACGGAACCGCCCAAGATCTGGTTTTTCTTTGAAGATCTCCGCCTTGTACCTGAAAAAATACATCTTTGTCTACCAGCTTTTCTCGATGGTCAGCAGGTTCTGGGAATTTTTATACTCATAACTCAGGGCATCCATGGTCTTTTTCACCATATAGATCCCCAGCCCTCCAAAGTCTCTCTCCTCTGCGGACAGGGAAATGTCCGGGTCCGGAGTCTTCGTGGGATCATAAGGAGTTCCGTCATCCGCGAACCGGAGGGTAATGCGGCTGTCCTCCATGACGCACTCTACCTGGATCCGGGTGGCCTGGCTGTAGCGGACGATGTTGGAAAAAATCTCATCAATGGCGATATTAATCTGGGAGATCACCTTAAAAGGCGCTCCCTTCTCTGTCAGCTGTTCTTCCGCCAGGGCCGTTACCGGTTCCAGATTCTTCAGATCCGGCTCCAGCTCCAGCCTCTTGACCGCATGCTTCACCCGTTTCATTTCAAAGGAAAGCATGGTAATATCGTCAAACTGGGGCGCATTTCCCACAAAGCCGTCAATATCCGCCTTTACCAGGGTCAGGGTTTCCTCCGGCGAACATCCGGAGGCCCGGTTCAGAGCCCGGAGCATCCGGTCCGTTCCGTACAGCACCCGGGCGGAATTGGTGGCCTCGGTAACTCCATCCGTGTAAACAAAAAGCTTGTCCCCCGGCTCCAGGGTCAGCTCGTACTCCCGGTACCTGGCGTTCTCCATACCTGCCAGCACAAAGCCGTGCTTATCATGAAACAGGTGGTATTCCCCGTTTCCATGGCGGATCACCGGATACTCGTGGCCGGCGTTGGCACAGACCATTTTGCCGGTGGAAAGCTGGATCTTTCCCAGCCATACCGTTACAAACATTTCCGCGTCATTGTTTTCACAAAGCTGATTGTTGACCTTTTCCAGGATCTCCTTGGGAGAGTCGCCGCTCTGGGCGCAGTTTTTCAGCAGGGTCTTGGCAATGACCATAAACAGAGCCGCCGGCACCCCCTTGTCTGATACATCCGCAATGACCATGACCAGGTGGTCGTCGTCCAGCAGAAAGAAATCGTAAAAATCTCCTCCCACCTCTTTGGCCGGGGTCATGGTGGCGTAAATGTCAAACTCATCGTGTTCCGGGAATGCAGGGAAAATGCAGGGAAGCATATTTCTCTGAATATTGCTGGCCACGCTTAATTCCGCCTCGTTTTTCATAGCCTTGGCGCTCCAGAACACGGAAGAAAAAATCTGCACGTATTCCAGCACAAAGATCACACACACCGTAATATACAGCGGAAAGAAATAGGGATTCCCCGGCATGATCCCCGTATTGTTGGAGATCAGGTTCAGCACATAAAAGCCCACCATGGAAACCAGGGGGGCGGCAATGTAGGAATTCATCCGCCCCTGCTGGGCCTCGATCACATTCTGGACCTGTCTGCGCAGCAGCATATAATATATGAAGAAAAAAATGGTGTACACCGCCAGTTTAATTCCAATAAACAGCAGCACATTGGGCACCGTATAGGGAGTAGTCTCGATAAAGCCCAGAGCCTTTCCCAGGAACGTATCGGTCGTACCGCAGAACATAAAGGTAACTACATTGGCGATCAGAGAGGCCATCACCGAGGTAAACAGCTTGGCGCTGCGGCTTTCTGTGTAGATCACTTCCGCAGCCACGCAGACCAGGGCGGAAACTCCCAGGATCCCTACAAAATCGTTGTACAGATCCAGGGAATAGCTTAAAAGGGAAAGCATGTAGCCCCCCAGACCGAAAGCTCCCCAGATCAGTCCGGTAAGCTTTTTATTAAATCTGGGCTTCAGAGTGCAGTGCACGATGACAGCGGCAAAGACCGAGGCCAGGAACACTGCTGTATTCCAGAGGATCACTACAGGATTCATACGATGGTTTCCTCCTACTCAAACATGAATAAATCATCCAGGGCGGCAATGTATTTTTCCAGATAGGCTTCCGTGACCGGCTGCCACTTTTCTCCCATGGCCGCCAGCACCGCCGCGGTCAGCTCTTCCGAAACCGCCGTATCCCGGTAGGCCATGTTGGGCCGTTCCAGAAGAATGCCCTCTGTCAGAGTCCGGCCCTCCCGGGTCTGGCCCAGTTCCGTCAGGCGCTCCTCAAACCGGCTGTCGCTTTCCGCCTCCACCCGGTGGCCGAACTTCTCCAGCACCTGGAAGATCTGCCGGTAGGGCACCTCCTCCGGCGGACAGACGTGATACACCGCGGTTCCGGTCTTCAGGGCGGCCAGCTTTACGATGATCCTGGCCGTCTCATCCACCGGAGAAAAGTTCACGCTGCTCCGGTACAGGGAAGCGGGCACCGCTCCGATCTTTACATAGGAGGACAGCTGCCTGGTAAAAGCATTGGTCCGGTTGTTCATCTGAAATTCCCCGTCGGAAATCCTGCCCTGCAGGTTTCCCACCCGCATGATCTTTACCGGAACCCCCCGGTCTGCGGCGGCCCGCAGGGCCTCGTACTCCGCCATATATTTGGAGAGGATATACTGGTTGCGGATCTCCTGGCCCACATACAGATCCCGCTCTGTCAGAGTCAACGGTTCCCCTTCTCTGGGATAGATCCCCCCTACGCTGACTGTGGAAATCTGAACCAGGGCTGCCCCCTCCTTCTCACAAAAGCGGAGCAGGTTCCGCACGCCTCCGGTATTCGTCCGCTCCAGACGGTCGTCCGCGGCAAAATGCGCTACATTGGCGGCGGAATTAATCACCAGGTCGATCCGCTCCCCCAGCCCTCTGGAAAAAGCTTCTTCATCTGTAATATCTCCGTCCGCCACCAGCAGCCTTTCTCCGAAAAGACCGCTGTAATCGTCCTCGCTGTAGTAAAACAGGGTGCTCCGCAGCCGCTTTTCCGCAGACAGCCGCTGGTTGGGCCGTACCAGGCACCAGATCTTGTTCCAGCTATCCGGCGCCCCAAGAAGCTCCGTCAGAATATGAATCCCCAGAAATCCCGTAACGCCTGTCAGAAGAATATTGCCCAGGTTTTTCCGGCTTCCGGCCCCCGGTTTATTTTCCGCCAGCAGACTTCCAATGCCCCGGTAATCCAGCTGTCCAAGGGAAGCTTCTTCCTCCTGCTGCTCCCCGGGAGCTTTCAGGTGCTGGGCCAGCAGTTCCGGGGTAGGATGCTGAAACACATCGGAAAAGTCTACGCTGACTCCCGGAATCCTCTCCTCGATCTCACAGATCACCTCGGAAATATGGAGGCTGTCTCCTCCCAGTTCAAAGAAGGAATCCTCTGCCCCTACCGGGGAAACTTCCAGAACCTTCTCGAAAGCTTCCGCAATGGCCTCCTCCAGCCTTCCGGCGGGAGCCCTGTATTTTCTTACATATTCCACCGGCTCCTGCTCCAGAGCCCGCAGATCTGTCTTTCCGCCGGGAGTCTGGGGCATTTCCGGCAGTTCCTTCCAGATATCCGGCACCATATAGAGAGGAAGGCTCTCTTTCAGAGCGGCTTTCAGCTGCTCCGCCCTTACGGTCAGCCCCTCTCTGACCGTATAGAAGGCCGCCAGATGCTGGGAGCCTGCCAGATTCCGCACCAGTACGTGGACGGTCCCCACCGCCGGCTGCTGACTGATACGGTTTTCAATCTCCGACAGTTCCAGCCGCAGGCCCCGGAGCTTCACCTGGCTGTCATTTCTGCCCCTGTACAGGATCCGGCCGTCTTCCGCCAGCTGGCCCAGATCTCCGGTACGGTACATCCGGTGCCCCTGCAGCAGAGTAAACTTTTCCGCCGTCTGCTCCGGCAGGCCGTGGTAGCCGATGCCCACTCCCACGCCCCGGACGCAGATCTCCCCCACTGCTCCCCAGGGAAGAAGTTCTCCCTTCTTTCCCAGGATCATCACTCCGGTATTGGCAATGGGCCGGCCAATGGTTTCGTTGTCCCCCGCTTCGGTAATGGTAGCCCCGATGGTAGTTTCCGTAGGGCCGTACCCGTTGTAGATCCGGATCCCCATCCGCTTCAGCTCGTCCACCAGGGCTCCCGGCAGAATCTCTCCCGCCGCCAGAATCGCCTGTACGCCCCGGACTGCCCGGGCAAAATTCCGATTGTGGAGATAGGCCGCCAGTCTGGAAGGGGTGCAGTGAAGCATATCCGCTCCGTGGGCAAGGATCAGCTCCGCCAGAGCCTCCGGATCCGCCATGGCACGCTCCGGGGCAAACTCTACAAAGCGTCCGTTGAACAGGGGAACAAAAATTTCAAACAGAGAAATATCAAAGCATACGGAACCGATGGCTGCGATTCCCCGGCAGTTCACGCAGATGTCCCGGTTAAAGGGATTGTTCTCCGGTCTGGTAATATTCACAATCCCCCGGTGGGACAGCATGACCCCTTTTGGCCGGCCGGTAGTGCCGGAAGTGTAGATACAGTAGGCCAGCTGCTCCTGAGGAATGGAGAGCCGGGGATCCCGGTCATCCTCCCAGGCCAGCAGTTCTTCCGCTTCCACATACTGAAAGCGCTCCGCCCCCTCCACGTTGGCAGAGGAAATCAGACACACGGCCTGGCTGTTTTCATAAATATAATCAATGCGCTCTCTGGGATACTGGGGATCCACCGGAATAAAGGCGGCCCCCGCCTTGGAGATGCCCAGCATGACAGGAATCAGGCGGATATCCCGGTTCATCATATAGAGGATCCGCTGGCCCTGCCGGACGCCCCGGCTCAGAAGGGCGTTGGCCACCCGGCTGGAAAGCCGGTCCAACTCCCGGTAGGTAAGGCGGTCCTCCCCGGCATAAAGAGCCGGACGATCCCCGTACTCTTCCACAGCCTTCCGGAACAGAGAGGGAATGGAAGCCTTCGGGTCCAGAGACAGTTCCTGTCCCTGCAGGCTCCTCAGGGCTTCCCCTTCCTCCCGGCCGGTCAGAGGCAGTTCCCGGACCAGGGGATCTTCCCCGGTTCCCTTCTCCAGGATCGCCAGAAAGGCCTGGTGGAACCGCTCTGTCTGCACCGGGCCGTAGATCCCCTCCCGGCCGTCATAACTGATGGTATAGGTTCCCTGCAGCCTGGTAATGTTCAAAGTCAGATGATTGTGCATGGCTCCGTCCATGCTGAGATAGATCTCATAGGGCAGGGAACTGCGGAGCTCCGGCTGATAGATGTTCAGGGTATACTCTCCCAGCGAGCTGCCGGCCAGCCCCTCTTTCTGCAGATCTCCCAGAATCCGGCTGATTCCGTACTGCCGGTGGGCGGAGGCTTTTCTCCCCTGCTCCAGGGCGGTCCGGCAGAGCTCCGAAAACCGCTCTTCTCCCTCCATGGAAACCCGCACCGGAACCACCAGGGTATAGCAGCCCACGGCCTCCCGGTCCCTGGGCCGGTCCCGGTTCAGCCGGGGCATAAGAAAGACGCCGTCCCGGCACTGCTCCGCTCCCGCCAGATAGGCGGCCAGGGCTCCGGAGAACACCGAAGCGGGAGTGATCCCCTGCCTGGCGGCAAAAGTCTCGATCTGCCTGCCCAGGCCTTCCGGCAGATGATAGGTATAACAGGTGCGCCGGTACCCTGCGGCCTCTCCCGGCAGGATACGGCTCTCAAACCGGGCGTCCCGGAAATACTCCAGCCAGAAAGCCCGCTCCTGCTCTTCCTCTATTTCCATCTCACGGACCGGTTCTTCCAGAGGAAGATCTTTTAAGGCTTCTCCGTTTAGAACGTCCAGGATCCGCTGGGCAATCTGGCACATACTGAACCCGTCCAGAAGTACATGGTGAAAACGGAAGGACAGCACGGTTCCTCCCTCCGCCGCCGGGATGACCCGGGCCTCGAAGAGAAGGCAGTCCGGGAACCCCCGGAAGGGCTCTCTCTCCAGACGGCGGCAGAAGGCCTCCGCCTCCTCCCGGGTGGTTTCCGGCTCTATCCTGCAGACCCCGGACTCTTTCCGGCTGCCGGGGCCGAAAAAGGCGCCTGTTCCTGAATCTCTCAGAACAAAGGCGCCGGTCTCCTGCTTCTCCAGCCGGAGCCCGAACACCCCGGTGTGTTTTACTGTCTCTTCCACTGCCCGGGCCACGTCCTCCGCCCCGCACCGGGGAAAGTACATCCGCAGGGCAATGGTATTCACCGCCTCTCCCGGAAAGGCGGTTTCATTCTGCATCATGCTTTCCCGGGAGCGGTTCAGTTCATAAATCCTGCTGCTCATTTTTTATCCTCTGCTTATGGTCTCACGCAATGGTCAGGATATCCACAAATCCTGTAACTTCAAAAACCTCCATCACCGTCTCGTTGACATTGCGGATGGAAAGGGTTCCTTTCTGCTTGTTCATGGCCTTCTGCGTGGAAAGCAGCACCCGCAGTCCTGCGGAAGAAATATATTCCAGCCCTCCGAAATCCAGAACCAGCTCTGTCAGACCGCTCAGGGATCTTTTCAGTTCCGCCTCCAGCTGAGGCGCGGTAGTAGTGTCCAGACGACCCTCCAGAGACAGGGTCATGGCTGTGCCGCTGGTATTTTTATGTATATTCATGGCTGTTACCTCCTGCTTTTCATTCTACTCAAGTCTATCATACCGCCGGCTGGTTTTCAAGCCAGGCTTCCGCGCGCTTCGCTACATTTTCCTGAAGATTCCGGTAAAAGAACTGGTAATCGTAAATATGGTACTCTCCCTCCTGCAGGAAGCTTAAAGCCGCAGGGTAATCCTCCGCCGACACATCCGTCACCTTCAGGGCTCCCCGCTCCTCATCAATATAGGCCCCGGTGAGCTCCGGAATTTCCTCCGTAATATTCCCCTGATAATCCGTAAAGCAGGCCCCCAGGTTCAGGGACTTGTCCGCCGGCGTGCTGTCCGTCTTCCAGTTCAGGGGATTGATGCTGTAGGACCAGGTGCCTTCCGGAATGAACAAAGAGTCCGAAATCCCCTCCGCCTCAGAACTGAAGCAGACGATGACTCCCGTGTCCGTCTCCCCGGAAGCCGGCACCAGCTGTGGATACTCTTCCACCTCTTCCGGAGTGAGACCCCAGCCGATGCAGTAGCAGGCGATCATATCCTCCAGGGCCTCCGGGTAATCTTTCATCAGCTGCAGGCACATATAGGAGCCCTGGGAAAAGCCTGCCAGCACAAAGGGATCCTCCCCCTTCTTGTGCTCCAGATAATATTCAAAAGCCGCGGCCACATCCTCATAGGCGATTTCATAGGATTCCTCCATCCGCCCTGCCTCAATGGCAGACAGAGAGCCCTGCCGGTAATAGGGGGCGTACAGATCCAGAGTGTCCTCATAAATTCCCCGTTCCATATTCAGCGCTCCCAGAAAATTCTCCTTCTCCTCCTGGTCCTCCAGGGGCATATTGATGCTCTCCGCATCGCCTCCGTAGGTAGTGGGACCTACCAGAAACAGATCCGCCTCCTTGGAATCGTCTGTTCCGTTATAGGCCCACATGGTTTCTTCCGAATAGTCGGCCTGGCTGCTCTTGTTTCCGCAGCCCCCAAGGGCCAGACCAAAAATTAACAAAGCGGAAATCATTCCTGCTGTTTTTTTCATAATATCCTGCCTCCTTCTGCGGTTCCATCATACCATCTCAAACCATGTTTTTGCAATCCCGGATATTTTTTCAATAGAAAAGAGAGAAACCGAACGCATTTCCTGTAAAACGCCTCTGACTCATCAGTTTCTCTCTTCGATAAAATATATTCTATTCGCATCCTGACACCTCCGCCGGGATGCGGGGCAGCCGGCCCTGAACCGGAACCGTTTTCCGAGAAGGAAAAAATATTTTCTGTTTCCCCGGTTCCGAATATGGTTACAGTATAAAAGAAATCTGTGACAGGAATTTGTCCGGACTCTGAAAACTTTCCGAAGAGATTCTAAAAATCTTCTTAAAATCCCTCTCCTATCCTTCCGGACATGTTCCCGGTTTTCTGTCAATAATTCCCTCTTGCAAAATCGAACATATGTTCGTATAATAGAGATACAGATCCGGCAGACCCGGATCTTCTGTTGGAAAGGAGGCTTTGCCCATTATGTCGGAACGCATCTATCTGGCTGTGGATCTGAAATCCTTTTACGCTTCCGTGGAGTGCCGGGAGCGGAATCTGGATCCCCTGACTACCCATCTGGTGGTAGCGGACCGGAGCCGCACGGAGAAGACCATCTGCCTGGCGGTCTCCCCCTCCCTGAAAGCCTATGGGATCCCGGGACGGGCGCGGCTTTTCCAGGTGGCCCAGAGGGTGCGGGAGATCAATGCCTCCCGTCTGCTCCAGGCTCCCGGCCGCCGGTTTTCCGGCTCCTCCTTCCGGGACCTGGAACTTCAGCAGGATCCTTCCTTGGAACTGGACTACATTGCCGCCCCGCCCCGGATGGCTCTGTACATGGAGTACAGCGCCCGGGTCTACAGCATCTATCTGAAATACGCCGCCCCGGAGGACATTCATGTCTACTCCATTGACGAGGTGTTCATAGATATCACCCCCTATCTGGATTCCCGGGGTATGAGTCCCCGGCAGCTGGCCCGGGCCATTCTGCTGGATGTGCAGAACACCGTGGGCATTGCTGCCGCCGCCGGCATCGGCACCAACCTTTACCTTTGCAAGGTCGCCCTGGATATTGAAGCCAAGCGTGTGCAGCCCGATGCCTGGGGAGTGCGGATCGCCCAGCTCAACGAACTCTCCTACCGGAGGAAGCTTTGGGATCACCGGCCCATTACCGATTTCTGGCGGGTAGGCCGGGGCTATGCCAGGAAGCTGGCCCGCTATGGTCTCCACACCATGGGGGAAATTGCCCTCTGTTCCCTGGGTGGACCCAGGGACTACCGGAATGAGGACCTGCTGTACCGGCTGTTCGGGGTGAACGCGGAGCTGCTCATCGATCACGCCTGGGGCTGGGAGCCCTGCACCATGGGGGACATCAAAGCTTACCGCCCCCAGGCTTCCAGCATCGGCTCCGGCCAGGTGCTGCACTGCCCCTACCCCTTTCCCCGGGCCCGGCTGGTTTTGCGGGAAATGGCGGACGCCCTGGCTCTGGATCTGGTCTCCCGGGGACTGATGACAGATCAGCTGGTCCTGACCGTAGGCTACGACATTGAAAATCTCCGGGACAGCAGCCGCAGGGAAAACTACCGGGGCCCCGTTGCCACGGATCACTACGGGCGCTCCGTGCCGAAACACGCCCACGGTACCCAGGGGCTGGAGACCTATACCTTTTCCTCCGCCCGGATCCTGGAAGCAGCTACGGCTCTCTTTGACCGGATTGCAGATCCCTCCCTGCTGATCCGGCGGCTCACCCTTACCGCAGGCCATGTGCTGCCGGAACAGGAAGCCCTCTCCAGGGAAACCTACCAGCAGCTGGATCTTTTTACCGACTACGAAACCCTCCGGCAGCAGCAGGCCCGGGAAGCCTCCCGGCGCCGCCGGGAATGGAATCTGCAGAAGGCGCTGCTGGAGATCCGCAGAAAATACGGGAAAAACGCGGTCCTGCGGGGCATGAGCCTGCAGGAAGGGGCCACCGCCCGAGACCGCAATCAGCAGATCGGAGGACACAGAGCATGAAAAAATCTTACGAGCAGCTCCTTTTCCTTCCCCACCACGTATCCGTCTCCCATACCCCCATGCCCCGGAGCAGCCGGGCCGCCCAGTTTGCCCCTTTCGCGGCGCTCACCGGCTATGAACAGGTTCTGCGGGAGCAGGAACAGCTGGCAGAAGCAAAAGAGGAACCGGCATTCCCTTTTACAGAGATTTAATCTTTCTTTTGATTTACCGCGATGGAACCTTCCTCTTCCCCGGACATATAATGGCGTCAGTATACACAGGGACAATACGGTCGTTTTGCCCCTTGTACACGGACGCCAAGTTCAGTTTTGTAAGAAAGAAGGAAGGATCATTATGACTTTAACAATGAATGACAGCCGCATGAAACGGCTTCTGGAGGAAATCCGTCCGGAGGGGGAAACCTACCTGGGAATGGCCTGGGGAGCGCTTCTGGACGGCCCCGCAAAAATGCTGGCTCTTGGAGGCATTGGCAGTATCCCCTGTTATGTCGGCATTACGAAGAATTTTCTGGCGATCGCAGCCACAGGAATCATGGACAGTTCCTCCCTCTGCGGCAGTCTCTGCATTCCCCTGGATCAGCTGGAAAAAATCCGCGTCGCCCACGGACTTTTTCCTTTCCAGAAAATCATCCGCATCCAGGCAGAGGGAATAAAACTGAGATTCTCTCTTTCCAACAATTCCGCCACTGCCCGGGTACGGAATCAGCGGGAGAGCGTGCAGATCATCTGCGACACTCTGAACGCCGCCTGAGTTTTTCTTTTTTCCTCTCTTGAATCCGCCGCGGTCCTCCTACGCCCGGACCAGGACCAGCGCCGCAATGGATCGGGCCTGGATGGAGAACCGGTCCCCTTTTATGGGCGTATCCGGCTGGAAAGGTTCCCGGCAGGCCGTGTGAAAGGCCATCTCCCACTTTCTGCCCTCCGGGGCTTCCGGGAGCTCCTGATCGTGGGCTTCCCAATGGGCGTTGATGCAGAGCAGCACGCAGTCGTCCTGCCCGTCTTCCTTTTTGCCGGAAAACAGCACTCCCAGCTGACGGGTATAGTCCGGTATCTTCCCGTTCCAGGCGGCCCCATGGTGGAAAGACACGTCCGGCCATCCCCAGGACGCAGGCTGCAGGCTGCCCCGGAGAACCGGATGTTCTCTGCGGAAAGCAATCAGATCCGCCGTAAAGTCATGGAGATCCCGGTACTGTTCCAACCGGCTCCAGTCCAGCCAGGAAATTTCGTTGTCCTGGCAGTAGCCGTTGTTATTTCCCATCTGGGTGTTTCCAAATTCATCCCCCGCCAGAAACATCACCGCTCCCCGGCTGCAGAACAGAGCTGCCATGGCATTCTTCCGCATGCGGTCCCGGAGTTCCAGAACATCTTCTCTGTCTGTCTCTCCCTCCGCGCCGCAGTTCCAGCTGTTGTTGTCATTGGCTCCGTCTGTATTTCCCCAGCCGTTGGCCTCATTGTGCTTCTCATTATAGGCATACAGATCATAAAGCGTAAATCCGTCATGGCAGTTCAGGAAATTGACGGAGGCGTCCTGCCTCCGCTCCGGCGGATAAAGGTCCGGAGATCCCAGGATCCTCTGCAGCGCTGCCCGGGCCATGCCGCCATCTCCTTTCAGGAAGCGTCGCATATCGTCCCGGTACTTTCCATTCCACTCTGCCCAGCGATTCCAGGAGGGGAAGGATCCCACCTGATACAGACCGCCGGCATCCCAGGCCTCGGCAATGAGTTTTACCTGCCCCAGGATCGGATCAAAAGCCAGGCTTTCCAGCAGGGGCGGCTGGGAAAGAGGCGCCCCGTTTTCATCCCGGCCCAGGATCGAGGCCAGATCAAAGCGGAAGCCGTCCACCCGGTACTCTATGACCCAATGCCGCAGGCAGTTCAGAATAAACTGGCGCACCACCGGCTGGTTGCAGTTCAGGGTATTGCCCACCCCGGAAAAATTATAATATTTTCCGTCCGGAGTCAGCATATAGTAGAGATTATTGTCGATCCCCTTAAACGAGAAAAAGGGCCCTCTCTCGTCTCCTTCCGCCGTATGGTTAAACACCACGTCCAGGATCACTTCTATTCCGTGGGCGTTCAATTCCCGGATCAGCTCCTTCAGTTCCGTTCCTTCCCGGTTAAATTCCAGCTCCGACGCATAGCTGGTGTTGGGAGCAAAAAAGCAGACCGTATTATAGCCCCAGTAGTTCAGAAGTTTCCTGCCGTCCACGATCCGTTCGTCCGCCACCTCATCAAACTCAAAGATGGGCATCAGCTCCACTGCGTTCACACCCAGTTCCAGCAGATACGGGATTTTTTCCATGAGCCCCCGAAAAGTTCCCGGATGCCGTACCCCGGAGCTTTTGTGCCGGGTAAATCCCCTCACATGAAGCTCATAAATAACCATATCCCGGAAGGGTACCTTGGAATCGTGAAATCCGCTCCAGTCAAAACTGTCCTCCACTACCCGGCCATGATAGTCTCTGCCTTCCTCCTGCTTTTCACCCCAGACGCTCTGCCCTGTAACCGCCCGGGCATAAGGATCCAGCAAAAATCTGTTTTTGTCAAAAAGAAGCCCTCTGGCCGGGTCCCAGGGGCCGTCCATCCGGTAGGCATACTCAATCTCCGTAATATCCAGACCGTAAACGATCATAGAGTAGGTATGCCCGATCCGGCAGTCCTCCGGAAAAGGCAGAATCGCAAAAGGTTCCCTTTCATTTCTGTGAAACAGGCAGAGTTCGCAGGATACCGCACCTCTGGAGGAAACGGTAAAGCTTACGCCGCCAGGCACCGTCACCGCCCCGTTTACATGAAACAGGCCTGGCCGGATCCGGAAGCCGGATTCGGACGCTCCGGCCAAAAGGGCCGGCGCCCGGTTTTCCATTCTTGATTTTTCCATAGGCTGCCTCCTTTTCTTAAAATCCGCAGTACATTTCTGCTTCCATTATAAAGCCTTCCGGCAGCCCCTGGCAACCTGCTGTTACGCTTTCTGACTCCTCCACTCCGTCACTGCGCCGATGCACCGGGCGATGAGCCCGCCCATCAGCAGAAGCAGCATCACCGGCGCCATAGCCAGCAAAAACAAAACAAATTTCCCAGCTTCCCGGATCTTTTCCCCAAAACCTTTTCTTTCCATATTTACCTCCCTTTTTTCGTCTGTCTCCGCATCCTTGGGCCGGATCCCCCTGTCTTTCTTCTATGATCCATATTTTAGCAGACAAATCTTATGGCAGGCCTGCGAAACCCTTTAAGTTTTTCTTAGTAAATCTGCTGTAGTTCCGTATATGAAAAAAGGAGCTGCCGCAGTCAGCGGCAGCCCTCCTACTATCCAGGCGTTTTCTTTATTCTGATGTGTAAAACGATGATTCCCATAAACACTTCCTCCGGAGAGCCGTTGGCAGTCAGATAGGAGGGCGCATCCCCCATGATACACACCTGATCTCCCAGCACTTCCCGGGCCTTGCGGATATCCGTGGTTCCATCCAGCATCAGGATGCACTTCTTCTCCGGCAGATCCTTCAGGGATTCCAGTTCTGTATCCCAGCAGGAATCAAAATGAAGGATGGGCACTACATTCCGGTCTACACAGGCCTTGATCAGCTTCAGGGTATCCGGCCATACAAATTCCATCCAGGTGTCGTGGGACAGGAATTGAGGCGCGCCCCTCCAGACGCCTACCCAGGCGCTGAGGGGATGCTGGGCATCCATCTGGGCCGTGGCTGCTTTGTATGTATAATCCATAGCATTATCCAGGGCTGCCCGCACCAGTTCCGGCTCTTCGCACAGATCAATGAAAAAATTCATCAGTCCTCTGGCTCCGCAGAACCCTTCAAAAGGCGAACAGAAATTCCCCGCATTCACCACCGGAACCTGTGCTTCCTCCGCCAGCCGCCTGACTGTCCCGGGCATCGCCTGAAGGAATGGGATCGTTTTCTTCATGGGATCCCCCAGCACCTTCACCATAAACTCCTGAAGCCAGGCTTCGTATCCCACCTTCAGAATTTTCTCATAATCTTCCCGGTGCATGTTCTCTTTTTCATCGATCTGCCACAATTCATCCTCCGGAAGTTCCACACCCGGCACACGCACAGCAGACAGCCACTGGCCGCAGAGAATATAGGGAGAAATAATCGGGGTGTGCAGGGTATCGATACAGGGATGTCTTCTGCAGAAATTCACAGCCGCCCCGGCCGCCGCATCGTAGTCGGAGATATAGGTGGAAATCTTCATTCCCTCCGCTCTGGCCAGATATGCGGGACCATTGTAGGAAAAAGGAATCTTATCCACCGGCTCCATGTGAACCGCGTCCATGGTCCGTTTCAGTCTTTCCTCATACAAACTCATATGCATCCTCCTTTGTTTCTTAATAATTTATGCGAAACGCACATTCTCTTTATCCCCATTATAATTTCTATATATTCCGCAGACAATGTTCCCCCGGCATATTGCGATCTGGTTTTTTTCCTTTTATAATGTGCTAAGAGCACATTACCAGGGAGGGGCGTTTATGCTGATCAGTATGTGGATCGTAAAGGACTGGATGAAAAACTATGAAATGGATGCGGTAATCACGCATGGAGAGCAGGACGTAAAAGGCTTCCGTCTGTTTTCCAGCTATGAGGAAGTGAGCCAGCATTTTATTTACGCCGGACAGATGCGTCATTTTTTTCCTTCTGCCGCCAGCGGCCATATTGTGCTGATGCACCGGAATGATATCATTCAGATTAAAAACGCGGATTTTGTCCAGGTGATCAATCAGCTGATGGCCTGCTTTGAATTTTATGAGGCCTGGAATACCAGGCTGATGATCGCAGCCTGTTCCCAGACTCCGGAACAGGATATCACCGATCTGTGCCGGGAAGTCATCGGACCCGTACAGGTCATAGATTTGAAAATGAATCTGGTAGCCTTTACCCGTGGATACCAGATAGGAGAAGTGAATCCCATCTGGGATAATTACATTCAAAATAAAAGTCTTTCTCTGCAGCTTATTAAGGCTCTGAAGGAAGACGAATTTCTGAAGCGGTATTCTGCCGTCAATCACATGTATCGTTTCCTCGCCCCCGCTGCCAGTCCCTACGTCTACGGAATTATGGACAGCCTCTTTGACGAGGCCGGAGGATTAATCGGACAGATTATCTATGCCTATGATCACGAAATCACAGAAAAAGATATTCACATTGCCCGGATGGTGAGTTTTGCTTTTCATTCTGTGCGGGGCCGGAAATGGGAGGACTACAATCACGATATCTCCGCTTCCATCTTGCAGGAAGGACTGGATCAGGGCAGCATCTCCAGGGATCACTTAAAACGCCTGCAGATTATACAGGGCATCACCGATGCAGATACCTTTATCCTTTGCAGTATCTGTGATCCCGGAAAAACAGCGGATCATCTTCAGGACTCCGTAGCACAGCGGATCCGCCGGGAACTGGATCACGGGATTGTTTTCCCTTATAAAGAATACGTGCTGGTCTGTCTGAAAAACGACGCCTCTCTGAACCGCAATCTCCAGCGCCTGATCCAGGACTGCAAAGACCTCCATATGCGGATCGGAAAAAGCTACGAAATCCGGGATTTATCCCTGATCCGGCACTATTTTCAGCAGACCGTAGACAGTCTGCTGCGGGGGCACGGGGCGGATCAGACCCTCTGTGATTTCAGAACCATCGCTCTGGAAACACTGATGGGGGCGGAAAATAATATCTACAAGCGCTGCTGCGCCCATCCCGCCGCTTCCGCCCTGCGGGGATATGATGCGCTTCACGGCAGTGAATTAACCCGTACGCTGCATCTTTTTCTGAAATATAACTGCAGTTATCTCCAGACAGCGGATATGCTTCACGTTCACAGAAATACTGTTTTCTCCAGAATCCAGAAAATCCGGGATCTGTTTCAGATCAACCTGGAGGATCCCGATGAGCGGGAATACCTGCTGGTTTCCTTGCTGGTTCCGTAATATCCGGCGGTTCTCTCCGGGATTTTTCTGAGCTGCAAAAAGGAAGCGCTTTCACAGCGCTTCCCTGTAAATTTCTTTTGTTTCTTCCGGGGTAAAGGCTCTTGGATGATTCTGGAGATTGGCGGCAGACACTCTGTAGGCATTCTCCGTCATCCACTCTATATCTTCCTCCCGGACGCCCTCCCGGCTCAGACTGGTAGTCAGGTCGATCTGCTTTAGGAATTCCCGGATCCGCTCCACACAGTCCTTTTCGTCACAGCCTCCCAGAAGCCGGGAAATTACCGAGAATTTTTCCGGGGCCGCCTGGATGGAACGCTGAAATACCGGCGGGGTCAGCGCCGCCAGGCCTCTGCCGTGCGTAATATTGCGCAGTCCGCTGGCAGGATGCTCCAGCCCGTGGGGCGCTGTAACTCCTGCCTGGCCGATGACCATGCCGCCCAGTGTGCTGGCCAGAGAAATTCTGCGCCAGCCTTCCCGATTTCCATAATCTTCATAGACTGAAACCAGATTTTCTCCCAGCAGCCGGATGCCTTCCAGGGCCAGGGCCTCTGTGATCGGCGAACAGGTTTTGCTGAGATAGGCTTCCATACAGTGGCAAAGAGCGTCAAAGCCCACAGAGGCCAGCACCGGCTTCGGCATGGTGGTCATCAATTCCGGATCTATAATGGAAGCTCTGGCGATCACCAGATTGTCACGCAGGGATTTTTTATCCCTGGTGCGGTCGTCTGTCAGCACCGCGAAGCTGTTTCCCTCGCTTCCGGTTCCGCAGGTGGTGGGAACCAGGATCAGCGGCAGGGCTTCTTTTCCCTTTTTTCTTCCGTAAATATAGTCAAAAATTTCCCCTTCGTTGCAGGCGGCAAAGGCAATCCCTTTGCTGCAGTCCATAATGCTCCCGCCGCCCAGCCCGACGACCAGCCGGCACTGGCTCTCCTTTGCCAGCTTTGCCCCTTTTTCTACTGTGGAGGCCGTAGGATTGGGCTCTGCCTGGTCAAAAACCACCGTCTGGACCCCTGCCTGCTTCAGCAAAGCCAGGGCCCGGTCCAGCAGGCCGGATTTTCTGGTACTGTTTCTCCCGGTAACCAGCAGAGCTTTTTCTCCGTATTTTGCCGCCTCCTCTCCCAGAACTTCTATCTTCCCGTCCCCGAAAATCAGATTGACCGGAAGGTAATACCGAAACGCGTCTGTCATATCTGTTCCTCCTATGTCTGTCAGGCTGTTAATTCTTCCACCGCCTCCCGGAGCAGAGAGACTGCCTGGTCACAGTGGGCCTCTGTAACGATCAGGGGCGGCACCATGCGGATGACCCGATCGCCGATGGCGGTAATCAGCAGTTTTTTCTCAAAGCACTTGTGCTTTACCTCCGGGGCGCTGACGGCGGCGTCAAATTCAACCCCCACCAGGAGCCCCTGGCCTCTTACTTCCTTTACATGGGGCAGAGTATGGAGTTGTTCCATAAAATAGCCTCCTACCTTTCTGGCATTTCCCGCCAGCCCCCGCTCCAGCAGCTCGTCAATTTCCGCCAGCGCCGCCGCGCAGGATACAGGATGGCCTCCAAAGGTGGTTCCGTGAGAGCCCGGGGTAAATGCTTTCGCCGCTTCCGCCGTAGCGCAGATGGCTCCGATGGGCATGCCGCCTCCCAGGGCTTTGGCCATAGATACAATATCCGGCTTTATCCCGTAATTCATATAGGACATAACAGCCCCGGTCCTGCACCAGCCGGTCTGCACCTCGTCCAACAGCAGCAGCATTCCCTTTTCGTCACAGAGTTTTCGAAGCCCTGTCATAAATTCCCGGGTCGCCGGATGGACGCCGCCTTCTCCCTGCACCGGTTCCACCATAATGGCAATGGTATTTTCTGTAACCGCCGCTTTAAAATCCTCCAGATCATTGAAGGCGGCATAGGTAAAGCCCGGCACCATGGGTTTAAATCCGATCTGGCATCCGTTGTCCGGCTGGCCGGTGGCGCTCATGGATCCGTAGGAGCGGCCATGGAAAGAATTTCTTGCTGTAACAATATTATAGTGCCGGGGGCCGTATTTTTCCACACCATATTTTCTGGCCATCTTAATCATGGCCTCGTTGGCCTCGGTGCCGGAGTTCTGGAAAAAGATCTTGTCCATGCCGATGGCTCTGCAGACCTTTTCCGCCAGCAGGGCCTGGGGAATGGTATAGGGATAATTGAATGTATGCATCACATCCTGCACCTGATCCATCACCGCCGCCACCACTTTTTCATTGCAGCTGCCGGCGCTGTTTACCGCGATGCCTGCGTAAAAATCCAGGTACGCCTCCCCCTTTTCGTCATAAATATACATGTCCTTTGCCCGCTCCGCGATCATGGGAAAGCGTTCATAGGTGTCGATCATATACTGATCCGCCAGTTTCATGATCTCTTCTTTTGTATATCCGGTATCTTTCAGTCTCATAGCAAACTTTCCTCATCTTTCTGTCAGAATTCAGATCAGGCCTTTGATCTGCAGATAATTTTTAATCACTTTCACGCAGTTCTCCACTCCCACCCGCTCGCTGTTCAGGGTCATATCGTAATTCACCGGATTGGTCCAGTAGTTGCCGTGGGTGTAATGGGCGTAGTAATCCGCCCGGTATTTGTCCGTATGGGCAATGGTCGCCGCTGCTACTTCCTTGGTAACGCCCATGTTTTTTATGGTCCGCTCCAGACAGAAGGCTCTGGGTGCTTCAATGTATATACTGACTACGTTTTCCCTGCCCCGCAGGATCCAGTCCGCGCATTTTCCCACGATCACGCAGGATTCCGTTTCCGCCAGGTTCTCTATAATCTGCTTCTGATACTGGAACAGCGTGTCGTCCGACACAAACTTCTCATTTCTGGCGATATAATGTCTGGCCCGGGGCAGCCCCCGCATAAAGCTGGCAAAGCCGCCGCTGCTGCGGATCTTTTCATTGACTTCTTTAAACAGCTGCTCATTCAGGCCGCTGAGCTGGCTGGCCAGGGTCAGGATCCGGTTTTCATAGCAGTGGATCCCCAGTTCCTTAGCCAGCCTGGAAGCAATTTCCTTGCCTCCGGATCCGAAGCCCCTGGCAAAAGTCACTACATAATTTCCCATCTGTTTTCCTCCTTCCCGGATCTCATCCCGCCAGATATCTGCTCAGGAATTCTCTTGTCCTTGGATTCCTGGGATTGGTAAAAAGCACATCCGGAGAATCATCCTCTACAATATATCCCTTGTCCATAAAAATGGTTCGGGTGGACACCTCCCGGGCGAAGGCCATTTCGTGGGTCACAATGATCATGGTCAGCCCCGTCTCCGCCAGTTCTTTCATAACCTTCAGCACCTCTCCCACCATTTCCGGATCCAGGGCGCTGGTGGGTTCGTCAAAAAGCAGCACCTCCGGGTTCATGCAGAGGGCTCTGGCAATGGCGACCCGCTGCTTCTGGCCGCCGGAAAGCTGGGCGGGCTTGGCGTGGATATAGGGCGCCATTCCCACTTTTTTCAAATGGGTGATCGCCCGTTCAAAGGCTTCCTCCTTTGGCAGGCGCAGCACCTTTCTGGTACCGCACATGCAGTTATCCAGCACGGTCATGTGGTGGAACAGATTAAAGGACTGAAACACCATGCCCACCTGGGAGCGGTACCGGTTGATCTCTTTCTGGACATCCCGCACTTCCTCTCCGTGGTACAGGATCCTGCCGCTGGTCTGCCGCTCCAGCCGGTTGATGCATCGGAGGAGGGTGGATTTTCCCGAGCCGGAGGATCCCACGATACAGATCACCTCCCCTTTGCCCACGGAAAAATCGATTTTCCGCAGCACCTCATGCTGTCCGAAGGATTTGCTCAGGTCTTCTACTTTGATCATGTTTTCAGCCATTTGCTCCCGCCTCCTTACTGCGCGTCCATATACTCTACTGCCAGCACGTAATCTTTTTTCCCTTCCAGTCGTTTTTCCATCAGGCGTAAGAGCCGGCTGAAGACAAAACAGAGCACAAAATAGATCATCGCTGTCAGCAGGAAGGACTGGAAATATTTATAGTTGACCGACCCGGCCGTCTTGGCCGCCATATACAGTTCATTGACCGCCAGCACGTTCAGCACGGAGGTCATTTTCAGATTGGTCAGAAACATATTGCCCATTTCCGGCAGGATATTCCGGAGCACCTGGGGCAGGATAATATAGCACATGGTCTTCATGGGGGACATGCCCATGGCCAGGGCTCCCTCCCGCTGTCCCGCATCTACGGAATTGATGCCGGCCCGGACGGTTTCTGCCATGTAGGCGCCGGTATTCAGCACCGTTACCAGAATACCTGCAGCCACAGGAGAAATATCAAATCCTGCCTGGAGGATGCCGTAATACACCACCATGGCCTGCACGATCATAGGCGTATCCCGGAAGATTTCCACGTAAACCGCGAAAATCGCCTTCAGCACCCGGAGCCCTGCTTTTTTCAGGGCGTGATCCGCGGGACGGATCTTGATATCCTGAACGATTCCCGCCCCGTATCCCAGCAGGAACCCCAGCAGGGTGCCGGAAACCGCTATATATAAAGTCAGCAGCGTTCCCTGTATAAACATACTGGAATAGTGCTGGGCCAGATAAATGATCCATTCGAAAGAATTTGTCGGATTGGTGATCATAAATACATCTCCCCTTTCCAGCTTTCGTTATTTTCTGTCAGACAGAAGCTGCCGGCTGCAGCGGGATGGTCTCCTCCATCAGCTGATCCATGGCTTCCGAATCATTCCACCCAAGGGCATCCATGGCTTCCTGCAGCCGGTCCCTCAGTTCTGTGTCATCCTTCCTGGTAGCAATGCACACATTTACCATTTCCTCGTCATCTGTAAAGGTATCCGATTCATCAAAGGTAATCACTTGCAGATCCTCATTGGTCATAGCTGCGGATTCCGCTGTGGGAAGATCCACCACACAGACATCTGCTACGCCGTTGGAGATAGCCATAAAACACTCGGAGGTCGTCTCGTAATTTCCGGACAGTTCCGCCCCCTGGATCTGATCCAGAAGAGGCACCCATCCGGTCCCCAGCTGGGTGGTTACCCTGCATCCCGTATCCGCCAGGTCGGAGAGTTTTGTCACATTTTCATAATCTCCTCCCTTTTTCACCACAATGCAGTTATGTCTGTAATAATAGGGTTCTGTAAAAGCATAGGCCATTTCCCGCTCCGGGGTCCTTCCCATACCGGCAATAACCGCGTCATACACCCCCGCGTCCAGAGAGGTGCCGATGGAACTCCATTCCACCTTGTGGATCTCCAGATCCATCCCCAGTTCCCTGGCCAGCATCTGGGCTACCGCCACATCATATCCGTAAGCGTAGGTGTCCGTGCCGTAAATGGGCTCGGCGGTGATCCCATCCGCCACCTCCGAAGTCATCTGCGTCCAGTTAAAGGGCGGATACGCGCACTCCATTCCTACCCGCAGAACGCCGTTTTCGGAAGTCTCCGTCTCCGCTTCCGCTGCCGAAGCGGAGCTGCCGGAAGCTGCAGAAGAAGTTTCGGGAGCGGAGCTTCCGGAAACTGCAGAAGAAGCTTCGGAAGCGCCGCAGCCCGCCAGTAAAGACAGAGCCATTGCCGCCGCTGTAAACAAACCCGCTGTACTTCGTTTTCTCATAATAATCTCCTCCTTCAAACAAAAAAGCGTCCACCCTTCCCGGATGAACGCCTTCGTTCGCCTTCTGACGCATCCGGAAATCTCCTCCGGACCCGGGGCGTCTGCAGCCAGCCCCGGATCTGCATCAGAAAAGGCGTCCACTCCTTTCGGAATGAACGCCCTTGTTCCTGTTTCTGAAAACTCAATTAAGTTAGCATGAGAATACATCAATTTTCTGCGTCTGTCAATGTCCTCGATTATTTTCATCGTTTCAGACAGAAATCCTTCCCGTTTTTTCTGAGAATCGTAACTTTTGCCAAAAAAATTTCTTTCCCTGCCTTCTCATCCTTACATGGAGATCGCTCCCTTATGTTCTGAGCCGGAATGTTTTCGGCGCAAGACGGTATACCAGAATGCTGGCGGCAATGCTGTAAAGGACACAGAATACAATCGTCATGACTCCGAATAGCAGGATCGGCATGCGCAGCTGCATCAGAGCAAAGCATGCCACGTAGGTTACGGTCAGAACAATCCGGTATGTGCCGCTTTTCAGTTCCGTCCCCGCATTGTAGGGCTGGAGCAGATAGTAGATCGTCAGATAATGAATGGAGAAGAACAGGCTCATGCACAGGATGGAAACGACCAGCACCACATAGTTCAGCGGATTGTCCGTTCCGCCGGTGGCAAACAGGATCAGGGCCAGTCCGCCCCCGATCACCAGCGCCGGAACCGCGTTGATCTTCATGATCTCCCGCAGGCGGATCTGAAACAGCCGCAGAATAAAACCCGGCTGTTTATAAAAGGAATAGGTCAGCAGGCTGTGATCGCAGTTCATAAAAAGCGCCTGGGTAAAATTCGTGCCCCGGTTGATGGTGTACATGATAAACACAAAGTACGGAAGCCAGTTCATCACGATTTCGTTAATCACCGGTTTTTCTTTGGGCAGCAGATAGACTCCTGTCAGCACCGCGGCCACAAGGAAGGCGCACACATAGGAAATCTTCTTCGTAGAGCTCCAGAGTATCTTCCTGTGCCGTTTGATAAACAGCTCATTTAAGTATTCAAATCCCCTGCGGCTGCTGGTAATGGAAGTATCCGCGGATATTTTTTTCTCATTGACCTGTTTTACAAGCTGCACTGCCGCCGCGCGGTCCATCTGATTGGTCAGGCCGGCCAGCAATTCTTTGTTGATGGCATAATAATCCTTGAAGGTGGTCAGTCTTGTGATACTTGCCATACCAAGGGGAATGCACACTAAGAACAGAACCATGGATACCGCCGAGGGCACCGCAAAACCGAAAGCCGGCGGCCCATAGGCAGCAGCCAGAAGCAGTGCCATACAGCCCCACACATATTTGGACAGCTTATTTTCGTTGTAGCCAAAGCCTCTTTTCTCATAATCCCACAGGGTAACCGCCGCCGCAAACAGCTTCATACCCGCGATGCAAAGGGGCAGGAGCAGGCAGAACCACAAGGGTACGCCTTTGCCCATACCGAACAGAATCGTAAAGGGCAAAAAGCCCACAAGGACCTTCAGTATGGAGTAGAAATAGTTTACCAGCGTATATTCCCGCGCGTTCATCCGCATAAGGATCATGGCATAATATTTATCCTTGGTCGGATTGAAAAGGTGGGTGTTCACAAAGCTGCCGATCACCGTGAGAAACAGCAGGATATGCAGGAACGCCGCGTTCTCCGGCAGCTTTTGATACAGGATCCCGATTCCGCATACCATGGTGATAAAGTAAAGGAACTTGCCGAGAAACGCGGAGACGATCTCCCAAAGTACAAACAACAGGTTGGCAAAGATTTTAAGCCCCCGTACCTGATACAGCTCTGCCGGAAGCAGCCGTTTCAGCAGGGGTATCTGCTTTAAGGAAAACAGGATACCGTTGACACAGTATGTATTTTTCAGAGAAAAAGAAATTTTAAGGGTCTTATTCATTTCCTTCCTCCCGCAGCGCCGCAAGGATCTTATCCTTAAATTCCAGGCTGCTAAGATCGGTTTTCTCCACCACCTCCAGCTCGCCGTGATTCAGCAGGACGATCTCATCGCAGAGATCCAGGGCCAGATCCATAATATGAGTAGAGAAGATGGTAATGCGGTCCTGTTTCAGCGATCGGAGCAGCTGCTTCATTTCTTCCGCCACCACCACATCCAGGGAGGTCAGGGGCTCGTCCAGCAGCAGGATGTTGGGCTGCGCGATGATGTTGATGAGCATCTGCATTTTGTTCTTCATACCGTGGGAGTAGTCCTTGAGCAGCTTATCCCTGTCCTCCGGCTCAATGCTCATATAGTCAAAATACTCGTCAATGCTTTTCGGATTTTTAATAGACTTCTCATTGATGTCCATAAAGAACTTCAAAAACTCCCTGGCCGTCAGAAATTCCGGCACAGTCGGAGTAGAGAGCACATATCCAATGTCCTCTGCCGCCACCTCACGGCGGAGGCCCTTTTCATCTTCTATATAAAAATTCCCCTTATCCGCCTTCAGATCCCTGTTCAGGCAGTTAAACAGCGTTGTTTTGCCGGCCCCGTTCCTGCCCAGCAGCCCGTAGATTTTCCCCTCGTCAAAAGTAAAATCAATGTCTCTGAGAACTTCCTTTTTCTCAAAGCTCTTTGATAAATGCTCAACAACAAATTTCATAGGACCCTCCGTCACATCTTATGCTGGTAATATGTCATCAAAATAAAAGCAAGGATTGTTTTCAGCAGGAATGCCCCTTACACTTTCCTGCATTTTTGTCACCTGGAAAAGCCAGGTTCTTTCTCGTAGTCTTCCCTCCGGATCTTCTTCCGCCTCTCCCCGTCCGCCTGGATCCATTCCTCCAGAGTCAGGGGTACGTAATCCGAAAACATACAGAAGCAGTTGATCATCTGGCAGGGAATGTCTACCTTCTCCTGGGATCCGTTGATATATCTCTGCTGCTGCCGGACCTGTTCCTGAAACAGGTGGACCAGATACTCGTCATAGGTATTGTGGACATGGCCGTAGAGCATGTACGTTTTGGGCTGCCCTGTTTCATCCAGGCGGTACTGGCCGTTATAGCACAGGATCGGATAATGGGAGAGGATGATCTTGCGCTTATGGTCGTTCAGTTCTTTATAGGGCTCCACCCACTGAAACAGACCGGCGTTAAATCCTCGGCGTTCCAGATACCGGTCATGGTTTCCTTTGATCAGACACTTCTTTCCATTTAACTGCTCCAGGATGGCATGGACTTCCTCCGCTTTGGTGGAAATACAGAAATCCCCCAGGATCACCACCTCATCCACGGGACGTACCCGGGAATTCCACTGGCGGATCATATATTCGTTCATGGCCTCGCCGCTGGCAAAGCCGCGGCAGTCCATGTGCTGGTTCAGTCTGCTGTGGCAGAAATGCGGATCCGCAATATAATAGCGCGCTGTCCCCGCCTCCTTTCCGAAATCGGTTCTTCTTATTCCGCCGCCGGCGGATACTCATTGCAGAGCAGCCGGTAGGGCTCCTCATCCTCCTGGATCTCCGGGAAGCGGCCTGCGGGCTCATAGAAACGGTTATCTGTGTTATCATCGTTGCACATGGAGACTTCTCCGATCAGCACGTCTCCGGTGCCCGGTTTCACATCAAAATCGTGGTACTGGTGGGGCCAGAGAGTTATGCTCTCTCCGGGGGCAAGCTCCACGGCTGTCCCTGCCGGCACCCGGTAGGTGCGCCCGTCGCTGTTGACCTCCACCGGCGTGTCCGCCAGGCCCCCTTCCCCATCGTCGTTGTACACATGGATCAGCAGAACGCCTCCGCCCCGGTTGATAATATCCTCGCTTTTCACCCAGTGAAAGTGCATGGGGGAATGCTGGCCTTCTTTGAGCATCAGCAGCTTTTCCGCGTAAACCTTCTTATACTTGGGATTGTTCTGATTTCCGTTCCGCAGGGTAATAAGAGAAAATCCTGTTTTCTCAAAATTCCCCTGCCCGTAATCCGTGATATCCCAGCCCAGCATGTTGTCCCGGATCTCATCGTACTCATGTCCCTTGCTCTTCCACTCCTCCGGGGTAAAATGGCAGAACGGCGGCAGACAGAAGCCGTGCTTTTCCGCCATTGCCTCCATATCCTTTAAGGCTCTGTTGATCTCGGATCGTTTCATGGGGCACCTCCCTTTCTGGTCAATTTCCGGAAGCCACATCTCCTCCGTTCTGTTCTCAGCCGGGATAGTTTCGGCCAAGGACCGCAGGCCGGAATGCTATAAAACACGTCCGTTCAGACATCCAATACGCAGCTTGCCTGCGTATTGACATTATACAAAATTCACTTGCGTTTATCAATCTTTCATAAAACGACTTGATTTTTCAGAAATTCAATATATTCGTTCCCCCACACCTCCAGCACAGATAAGACCTTTCTGAATTTTTCCCCGATCTCACTTAACTGATATTCCACTTTAGGCGGAATCTGCTGATAGCGTCAGTGTACAGGGGGACAATGCGGTCGTTGAAGGGCTGATTTGGGCTCCTTCTGCGTTACTTTTCCTCCGCGTACGTCCCTGTACGCGTCGATCAAGTGCCTTGAAGGGGCCCAAATCAGCACCTCCACGACTCGAAGACTCCAACCGCAGGAATTTCAGTGATTTTCAAGGCAGACGATAGAGGCGTACTGGACGTACGCTGATTGAGGGAATCATTTTAATCTATAATAGCAAATGTTCTTCCCGGCGCCCTCCCGTTTTAATTCGCCGGATGCCACCAATTTCCGCAGTGCTCCCTCGATGGAGCTGATACTGAGCGAAGGACAAAGCTCACGGATGTCCTGCTTCGTAAACCGGCCGATTTTCTCCATGGTCGCCCGGCGCACAGTCTCCAGGGCAGGAAGCTTAGTCTCTACCAGAGCAAAACGATCTTCAAAATCCTTGTAGGCGGAAAGAATGATTCCCAGCAGATACTTGATGAATGGAAGCACATCTTCGGTGCCTTCGTGCCACCCGATTTGTGCTTGCCCTAGGACATCGTAATAGAGGTCCTTGTTTTTTTCTATCTTGGCCTCCAGTGAGATATATTTGCCCACATAAAACCCGCTGCGATAGAGCAGCAGTGTGGTCAGCAAACGGCTCATTCTGCCGTTTCCGTCGTTAAAAGGGTGAATACAGAGAAAGTCGTGGATGAACACAGGAATGACGATCAGCGGCTCCACTTCCATATTCCCAATAACCCGGTTGTACTCCTGGCAAATTCTGTCCAGGGCCTCCGGCGTTTCATAGGGGGCCAGAGGCGTGAACAAGGTCGCCCCTTGACCATCGGGATAGGTGGCGCTGATATAGTTCTGCACGCTTTTTATCCTTCCCGCCATGGGATTGTTCATGTGGCTGCAGAGGATCTTGTGGAGCTGCAGAATGTAGTTCCGGGTGATGGGGATGGCGTCAAAGTCCTCGTGGATAAGGTTCAGCACGTCCCGGTAGCCTGCGATTTCCTGCTCGTCCCGGTTCCTCGGCGTTGTTTTCTCCTCCACAAGCTGCCGGATACGGGTGTTTGTGGTCACGATGCCCTCAATGGCATTGGATGCCTCGGTGCTCTGCACCTTTGCGATCTCTACCAGTTTCTCCAATTCCTCTGGCCGCTGTTTCAGGTACAGTTCCTGCTTTCCGGCCTCTTTATAGATCGCCGCAATCAAAGCCAGAATCTCCGAATCCCACATCTGTTCCCGGATCACGGAGTAATTGAATGTGCGCATGCCCTTATGCCCTCCTTATTTCCTTAAAATGTAGCACAAAATAAGGGAAAGTTCAACTCCAGAAGAAAACTTTCCCTTATCACCTTTCCCCTTGACATCATACCTCTTAGCGTTACTAAATAAAAAGGATTCTGACAAATAATCCAGGTAACTTGACAGCGTAGTATTTGAAACCTGAATGTTCTTAACCGTTTGAAGGGTATTTTTAATTTTGTTTACATTGGTCAGGGATCCTATTGCGGAACACAGGACATCGGTCAATTCTGCAAGTACATCCGGCAATCCAATATCGTATCGCTCTATAATATCCTTAAAATAAACTTCCGTAAACAGCGTTTGCAGATAGGACATCTTTTCCTCATCACTATTTTTGCTCAGAACAAGAGGCATTCCTCCATACAGGGCATGCTTTTCGGATTTTTGATAGACTTCTCGTTGATGTCCATAAAGAATTTCAAAAACTCCCTGCCTGTAAGAAACTCCGGCACGGTCGGGGTAGAGAGTACATATCCGATGTCCTCTGCGGACACCTCACGGCGGACGCCGTTTTCATCTTCTATATAGAAATTGCCGCTATCCGCCTTCAAATCCCTGTTCAGGCAGTTAAACAGCGTTGTTTTTCCAGCGCCGTTTCTGCCGAGCAGCCCATAAATTTTCCCTTCATCAAAAGTAAAATCAATATCTCTGAGAACTTCCTTTTTCTCAAAGCTTTTTGACAAATGCTCAATTACAAATTTCATAATATCCTCCGTCACATCTTATGCTGGTAATATGCCATCAAAATAAAATCAAGGATTGTTTTAAGCAGGAAAGCGCCTACAAGAGTAAGAACAATCCATAGTGGTGCGTCGAAAAAAATACATACCCAAGCGCCTGCCATCAGCAGCCAGTGCAGTATCTCGCCGGATATTGCCTGTGCTTTGCTTCGAATGAGCTGATTGCGCTCGTCTTTTTCTTCAATTTCATTGATTTTCATCAAATCAGGATTTTTTGCGCCCCACAGACCGACACACCATTTCGCAATCCCATAGCCGAACAATCCGGCACCTATCCCGATCATCGCTCCGCTTTGCGAATCACTTAAATAGTCCTGTAAAAGAAACCTTGCGATCAGAGCTAAAGCAATGCCGATAATACCTATTGCAAGATACATTCCGGTTTTCTTTTTCATTGCTTTCCCTCCTCGTAAATAAAAATATCTTCAATACTCATATTAAAATACCGTGCAAGCTTAAACGCCAATATAATCGAAGGATTATATCGTCCGTTTTCCAACGAGCCGATAGTCTGCCGAGATACTTCCAGTGCGGCAGCCAGTTCTTCCTGCTTGATTCCCCGTTCTTTCCGGATTTCCTCTAAACGGTTTTTCACTGTGCGCCTCCTTTCTATGGAAAGCCAGCTTTCCATATCTCTATTATAGCAAAGAGGGCGCAAATGTCAAGTATACTTTCCATTCGGAGATGAACTTTTTTCAATCTTCCCATTCTTCACATCTATTGAGCAGCTAAGTTTATCACTTGCACATTGTTTTGCCGAGCATAATTTACCGTATATGCAGTCCCGCCTTTCTCCTGTGTTAAATAGGCTATGCAGACACTGCTGCCATTTACCAAATGGCGGTTTCTTTTGAACATACAGCCCCGAAAATAGTCGTGAGAAGTATATACTACCTTATCCGCCTGACTTTTGATCTCCTCATAAACCGCTATATCATCTTTGCTCCAGCCTTTTGTCTGTGTGGTACACGGAAGGACTAAAATCAGCTTGATATGTGAATATCGCTTTCTCAAGGATAAAACGCATTGAGCAGCCAGCGTATCAAAGCCCAATGCTCCGCCTGCGCCAAAGTACATATATCCTTCTTCTATCAGTCGAAGCAAGGTGTTTTTTAACCGCTGAGAGAGTTTCGGTATGCTCTCCGGCGGTATTTTTCTATGTCCGGTAAAGCAAGCCGTTTTTCCCCTCATTAAAGTTCACCAGCCAGTTCAAAGCCTAAAAGCACAAAAAATCTAATTATAATACTCATAGTATATCAAAGTCAACAATAAATATCAATAGTCTGTGGAACTACGGAAACAATATTTATAGACTATGAATGGAGGCTGGAACTATGAGTGAAATTGCAAAAACAATCGGACAGCGTGTCCGCAATTATAGAATTGATAAGGGATTGAGCCAAGAGAAGCTTGCTGAGTTATCCGGTTGCCACCCTACTTATATCGGGCAAGTGGAACGAGGGGAAAAGAACGCTACTCTTGAAAGTATTGAAAAGATTGCTTCAGCTATGAATATCTCGCTTGCTCAGCTTTTTGAGAAGATAGGCGAAAGCAGCACCGACAGCTATCCTATGAAATGTTACGAGCTGGTCGCAGCAAAAAGTAAATCCGAGCAAGAACATTTATATAAGATGTTAGTTGAAATGGATAAATATAAAAATCAATAAAAGCGGGAAAAAATACGGTGTTACCCCAAATGGGTAGCACCGTATTTTTGTTTCATCATAAACTATTTCCATAATCAAAATATTCTAAAAACTACAATTTTTTATGTATTGGAATTTATACCGTTTTTTACGGAAACCCCATAACGGAGCGTTTTGTAAATCGTCACACCAATCTCAAACAGAGTAATAACAACAATAAACGCAAGCAGTCCATTGGATACCATATCAGCGTTCCAGTAAGTGAAAAAGTTTGCGCTTGAATCTGCATTAGCACCCAACGCCTGTTCAATCTCAAGTACAAAATTCGGATTCCAGATAGGTAAAACTTTCAGCACAATGGCGCTTAACACAATCTGAATTACCCCACACAAAATATTGCTGATCATTACCAGCTTACAATAAACGCCGATGATCAGACGCAAAATCTCATCTATAAGACCAATCAGCAGACTGATTACAAAGACAGGCAGAACAATTCCCCATTGTTCCAAATTGAAAACGGGTACGGTTGTTATGGCTTCGCCTTCCGTAAAAATCGCAGCAAAGAAATGAGGGGCAAAAATTAGCAATACACTGAAAATAACGATAAACACAATGCCCACAATACTATCTCCACGACTTATAATTGCTTTTTTATCCGGTACAGGCTCCAAAATCTTTGGCGTCCATCTGGCGGATGGAATTTTTCGTTCTTCAGACAGGCTTTCTACTGACCATTTCTCTGCCTTCTTCATTTCGATCTGAATCTTTTTCCGCTCCATAATGGCAAAAGTCAAGGTTACTGCACCGAAAGCGGATATGCAGGACAGCATAGCGTCGGTAATTCCGACGATCAATCCGTCCACAATAGCTCGAATAATAACAGAGGCGGCGTTCTGCGAAGTGATTGCGGGTATTTCTCCTATCGCATTTATCAGCGAAATAATCAAAATTGGTACGGCAGCACAGATTAAGACAACTTTTACAAACCACAAATAAGTGTCAAAATATTCAGGTCCAATCAAATATTTCTGTTCGTTTTGATATTGCTTTGCAAATTCAGCAGGATCGCCAAGTTCAGTCAGCACTTCTTCCATAGAGCCTCTATCAGCATACATATCACTGATCAGTTCTTCCAACTCCATACGAACTTCCTCTCGTTGTGCTTTGGGAAGCCGACGAATTACCTGATAAATATATCGATCCATATAATCTTTCTCATTCGGTGTCATGCTTCTTCCTCCTCTAATAACCTTTCGATTCCGGCAGACAGATTCTTCCAATATATTTTCATCTTTTCATAGACCTGTGTTCCATACTCTGTTCGTTGATAATACTTTCTCGGCTTTGTTCCGCTGGTTTCCCACTTGCTTTCTAAAAGCTGCTGACTCTCCAGACGCCGAAGCAGCGGATAAAGGGTATTGGGATCAATGGCAACGCCTTTTTCTTCCAAGCTCTGCACCAAAGCATAACCGTATTTCGGCTTATTCATCTGACTGAGTACACTAATTGTCAATGTCCCTCTGCGAAGTTCCAAAAGCAAAGTAGATAATAAATCTTTTTCTTCTCCCATCAGCGTTACCTCCTGATGTTATTATACTGTATGTCATACTGTATTGTCAATACAAAAATGAAGTGCATTCAAAAATATACGCCTATCTCAGATTCAGTTCGTTTATATGTAATCAAGCCGCCTGCATTTAAGCAAGCGGCTCGTTTTTTGCATTCCGATCAATAGGCAGGCGCACCGTAGCCGAGTATCTCATAATACCCAACCGGATAGCTGTTCTGACGAACAGAATCCCCGGAGTTGCCCTCGACCGTGTAAACTCTGCCGTTTTCCACCTTTTGGACGATACCCGTATGGTCGGATAATCCGTCCTGACCGCTTTCGTCCGCCCAATCGAAGAAGATAATCATACCCGGCGTAGGCTCTGCGCTGTTATCCAGCCATTGCCCTCTGTCCTTAAACCATTGTACGCCGTTGACGCAGCCTGCGTATTTCGGAATTACGCCAGCGTCGATATACCCGCACTCGTTAGCGCACCACGAAACGAAGCAAGCGCACCACTCGACACGGGAATTAAAACCGTACCAAGACCAGTACGGATCGCCGCCCATCGTCCCGATTTGGGAAAGCGCAACGGTTACGATCTGATCGTCTGTACCCGTAATCCCGTAAAGTACCTGCGACCACAGCGAATTGTTTTCATCGGCAAGCAGCTCTGCAAGATACTCTTTCTGTTCCTCGTTAAATCCATACTGCGCCGCCATCTCATCGGCGGTCTTATGGCTGACCGTGATATACAGATAGGTTTGCGTGACCGTGCTTTCCGTCTCCACGATATTTCCGTGACCGTCATCGGTTTCGGTAATGACCGTCTCGGTTTTGGTGTCGGTGCTGGAGCTTATTTCGTTCATCTCCCAAAAGATGTCCGTGAGAAGTTGCTTTTTCGATTCGTCCATCGTTGCGACCTCTTGGGGATTATCCGGATCGGTGTTGACCTTGACCGAGTATACCGCAAGCACCTCTTTCCAAACGGCACGGCTACCGTAAGTATCGTTACATTCATCCTCACTGACGATTTCTTTCATGGCATCTGCCAGATCCTGGTACTTCCAGGGTCGGTTTTTATTTGCAAGATATTTATAGAAGCCTTGACGACTGATCCCAAGCATTCTGCAGTAGAACGAGATTTTCCCGGTAGTCCTGCCGTCCTCTGTCTTCAGGGCCAGAAAGATCATTCTCTGGTTTTTGCTGACTTCCGACGGCTGGCGGCGAAAAAAGCACTGGCTTCCTCCAGGAATTCGTTCTCTTCCTTCAGGCGACGGATTTCCTTATCCTGTTCCTTCACCCGTTTGCGCAGCATGGTAATCTCTTCTGACAGGCTCATTGCGCTGGTGGGAGTATGGGAGCCTTCTCCGATATCCAACTTACCGGCTCTAACAGCTTTCAGCCAGGTATGAATGGTTCCTTCTGGGATTCCTAATTCTTTAGCAGCCTTAGCGCCACCGATTTCTTTGGCAAGCTTTACTGCCTGTACTTTGTATTCATGGTCATATTTACGTGCTGATTATTCCGGGGCTCTTTGAGCCACCTGTCCGGACTTTGAGAGCCACCATTCCGGAGAATGAGAGCCACATATTCCGGTAATTCAGAGCCACATTAGGATTTATTATATTGATCTCCTTTATACTGTAAGAACACATCGTCAGATGTGAATACAGTTAAAGGAGGTCACCATTATGACCAAGTATCGAGAAATCCTTCGCCTGAAAAGCCTAGGATTCAGCGAGCGGAACATCGCACACAGCTGCGGCGTATCCCGTAACACTGTTGCCAAGGTCATCAAACAGGCGGCGGAAATAAATCTTTCCTGGCCACTGGACCATGACATGACCGACAGCGCGCTTGAGGGAATGCTTTTTCCCAAGGTAAGATCAGCAACCAATCGAAGGATGCCTGATTATGACTACATCCACAGGGAGCTTCTGCGTAATGGGGTCAACAAGAAACTCCTATGGGTAGAATACTGTGAGGAATGTCGCATGAACAACGAAGAACCTCTCATGTATTCTCAGTTCTGCTACTACATCCAAAAAGACGAAGAAAAACGCAGAGCCACCATGCACATCCCACGGAAACCGGGTGAGCAGATCGAAGTAGATTGGGCCGGTGATCCGGCACAGCTCATCGATCCGGACACCGGTGAGATCACAAAGGCAGAGATCTTTGTAGGTGTCCTTACTTACAGCCAGTATGCCTTTGTAAAGGCATTCCTGAACCAGAAGACAGATAACTGGATCAAAGCGCATATCCAGATGTTTGAATTTTTCGGCGGCGTTACACCGATGCTTGTTCCTGATAACTGTTCTACGGCAGTGAATCCTTCGAAAAGCGACTGGTATACGACCGCACTGAATACTACTTATCATGAGATGGCAGAACATTATAATGTCGCCATCATTCCGGCAAGAGTCCGGAAGCCCAAAGATAAACCGAATGCAGAAGGTTCCGTTGGCAAGATCTCCACATGGATCACAGCGGCTCTTCGAAATGAACAGTTTTTCTCCCTTGCAGAATTAAACGCTTCAATCCGTGAAAAGCTGGATGCCTACAATGCAAGGAAGTTTCAAAAGAAGGATTGCAGCAGGCTCCGTTTATTTCTTGGGGAAGAAAAGCCACTCCTGGCACAGTTGCCTGCCACACCCTTCGAACTGGCTGAGTGGAAACAGGCCACTGTCCAGTTCAACTACCACATCGCAGTAGACAAGATGTACTACTCCGTGCCTTATCAGTATATCAAAGATAAAGTCGATGTGCGCATAACAGAAACAACGATTGAAATATTTTATCATCACAATCGGATCGCCTCACATCGCTGCCTCCATGGAAGGAGCGGCCAGTACTCCACGGTAACGGCACATATGCCGCCAGACCATCAGAAGTATCTGGAATGGAATGGTGACCGTTTCCGCAGATGGGCAGATTCGATCGGAATCAATACAAGAAAGGTGGTTGATGCGATCCTGACCTCCGGCAGGGTAGAACAGCAGACTTACAGAAGCTGTATGGGGCTGCTGAAGCTGGCTGAGAAGTATTCTCCTGTAAAACTGGAAGAGGCTTGCAATAAAGCGCTTCTGTATTCCAGGACCCCCAGTTATAAAAGTATCAAAAATCTATTGGCTACCATGAAAGAGGATCCCCAATCCGTATCCCGGAATCCGAAATCCCCTTCATCAGAGACTGGGGCACAGACACATGGCATTACCCGGGGTGCCAGATACTACGGAGGTAAAAGAGCATGACCAATCAGAGTACCATTGATAAACTTATCGAGATGCGCCTGTCATCCATGGCAGATTCCTTTCGTATCCAGATGGCTGATCCAACGATGAAGGAAGTCCCGTTCGAAGACCGCTTCGGCATGCTGGTTGATGTTGAACATGCTGGTTGATGTTGAATATACCAATCGTAAAAACAACCGTCTGAAAAGGCTGATCCGTCAGGCGGAACTGGAGCAGCCAGACGCCAGCATCGCAGCCATTGACTATCAATCCGGCCGGAAGCTGAACAAAGCTTTGATCAGCCGTCTGGCAACCTGTGAATACATCTCAGAGTACCGCAACATTTTTATTACCGGCGCCACCGGAAGTGGTAAGACTTATCTGGCATGCGCTTTTGGTATGGAGGCATGTAAACAGTATTACACCGTGAAATATGTCCGTCTTCCGGATCTGTTGCTGGATATGCAGGCAGCCAGGGATTCCGGTGATTTTACCAGTATACTAAAGAAATACACCAAGCCAGTCCTGCTGATCATTGATGAATGGCTCCTGCTCAAACTGACCGAGTCAGAAGCCAGAAACCTTTTCGAGCTGATCCACAAACGCAGGAAAAAATCATCGACCATCTTCTGCTCCCAGTTCCGGGAAAGCGAGTGGTACCAACAGATCTGCAGCGGTGAGAGCACTCTTGCAGACGCCATCATGGATCGTATTTCTTACGATTCATATAAAATCAACATTGAGAGCATCGATCCATCAAAAGACCTTTCCATGAGAGAGGTATATGGCCTGGATCCTGCCCAGGCTGAGTAACTATCAACAGGTGGCTCCGTTAGTCCGGACAGGTGGCTCACGCCACACCGGACTGGCGGCTCCGCCGCGCCGTAATATTCACGTGCCACTTTGAATACCTCCTTATTCTCTTGGTTTTATTATGAAATCCTTGAGAATAAGCTGTCAACTTTTTTTATACCACACCATCCTCTGTGATTACATTATATTTGGAAAGAGGTTTTTTTCGTAGTTTGCGAATCTACTTAAAATAAAAAGCCGTCTGAAAAAGGGTAAATCCTTTTCAGACGACTACAATATAAAATCAGCTCTGTCGGTTTATTGATCTGAACACTTCCAATAATTCAATTTTGGCAACATAGCCGCCATATATTCTCGTACCTGTTCCGAAGTCCAGTTTTCATTTGCCATATGCTCGGCACAAAAGTTAATCAAATCATCCATTTTATTGTATGTGAATTTCCCTTCAGTGTAACACCACTTGCAGTATTCTTCGTTGAATGTCCCATCAGGTTCTTTACTGATAGAAGAATCATCAAGAGGCATACCGCAGCATTGGCAAATAAGCTGTCTTGGAGAACCTAAAAGCGTATTGGTGTGGTATAAAAAAAGTTGACAGCTTATTCTCAAGGATTTCATAATAAAACCAAGAGAATAAGGAGGTATTCAAAGTGGCACGTAAATATGACCATGAATACAAAGTACAGGCAGTAAAGCTTGCCAAAGAAATCGGTGGCGCTAAGGCTGCTAAAGAATTAGGAATCCCAGAAGGAACCATTCATACCTGGCTGAAAGCTGTTAGAGCCGGTAAGTTGGATATCGGAGAAGGCTCCCATACTCCCACCAGCGCAATGAGCCTGTCAGAAGAGATTACCATGCTGCGCAAACGGGTGAAGGAACAGGATAAGGAAATCCGTCGCCTGAAGGAAGAGAACGAATTCCTGGAGGAAGCCAGTGCTTTTTTCGCCGCCAGCCGTCGGAAGTCAGCAAAAACCAGAGAATGATCTTTCTGGCCCTGAAGACAGAGGACGGCAGGACTACCGGGAAAATCTCGTTCTACTGCAGAATGCTTGGGATCAGTCGTCAAGGCTTCTATAAATATCTTGCAAATAAAAACCGACCCTGGAAGTACCAGGATCTGGCAGATGCCATGAAAGAAATCGTCAGTGAGGATGAATGTAACGATACTTATGGTCGAATCCGGATGTATCAGGCATTGCTGCTGAAACAGCCGAAAGGAGTGCGTATCCCCAGTGAAAGAACCGTATACCGGGTTATGGATCAGATTGGCTTGAGCCATCGGCCCAAGAGAAAGCCAAATGGGATCACAAAGGCTGATCGCGAAGCCATGAAATCGGACGATCTGCTGAAGCGGGATTTCCGTTCTGATATCCCATTAGAAAAATGCATCACAGATATCACGGAGATCCCGGCATCCAATGGGAAACTGTATGTATCTGCGATTTTTGACTGCTTTGATCTTAGTGTCCTTGGTCTGGCAATGGAAACAAATATGAAAGCCGATCTATGTATCCATACATTGGAAAATGCCCTGACTGCTTATCCTGCGTTGGAAGGCGCTGTCATCCACAGTGACCGCGGGACACAGTATACCAGCGAGTTCTACCGTCAGACCATCCGGGAGCATCATATCCATCAAAGCATGAACAGTGCCGGAGGGCGCTGCCATGATAATGCACGCTGCGAGAGCATGTGGGCCAGAATGAAGACGGAGCTCCTTTATGACCGTTATGACACAAAACAGATGGAAGTAGAAGAACTAAAGGTACTTATCTGGAGATACTTCCTCAGCTACTGGAACAATCGGAGGATCTGCTCTGCCAATGGAGGCCTTCCTCCCATGGTAAAACGCAGGCAGTATTATGAGGCTTTGGAGGTGGCTGCATAGTCAGTGATATCCTTGAGAAAAATGTGTCAACTAATCTTGACAATATCATATTGATTGAAACATCAAAAAACTTAGAGAGCAGTTTTAAGGTTTCTGTATTTGGAATTGTTTCTCCGTTTTCCCAACGGGATACCGCTTGCCTTGTAACATAGAGTTTTTCTGCAAGTTCATCTTGTGACAAACCTTTTTTCGTTCGCAGTTCGAGTATAACATCTTTCGTATCCATTAAAATCACCACCTTGTAAATATTATAATATGTGTGCATTCTATAAACAAGCAACCCGCTGTTGCTTGTACAGGTTACTTTTTCTCTCGTGTCAAAACTGCTCCGACAACTGAGCCAATCAGGACAATAGGTGCTAATCTTACGAACAGACACTCCAATGCGTGAAAACCTACTCCCATAACTTGAGTTTTTTTAATTACCTTTAATTCTACTCGTATCTATTTCCTTTGCTATCATAATAACAAACGCTCAGATTATATTCTTTTTCATTATTCTTAATATAGATAATATCCCCTTTTGTTGTATCATATTTTAGTGTCTCATCTTCTTTTCCACTTGTTGAGTAAGTTATTTCCGCATACTCTGTTTGAGTACCATTGTACCAAATCAAATCATACCATTGACCATTTATCGTAGCGCCGCCAATAACAATATCATTATTACTTCGATTTATTGATGTAGAAAACTTATAGTTTCCATTTGATGTCGGTCTGAAGATGGCTATTGCTGCTTTATTGTCTGTGCTATAGGCCGCACTGATTATACAATCATCAATTTTAATTTCTTTTACAATAGACCATCCTTCCCCTTTGGATATAGAGTTGTTCAACAACTCTTCTCTGCTCTCAAGCGTATTTCCAGAGGGTACTGACTGTACATAATATATAAAAGCGGCACAGACGCATATTACAACTGCTATCCCACATAAAAGCAATTTCTTTTTCATATCCACTATCTCCTAAATTCGCATTTGTCTATCTATTCCATAACCATTATAAGAGTTCACTATAACTGCTGCAATAGAAATTAAATGCGTATTTACATTTCTATTTTCTAAGGCTATGTCACAACAAACAGTTGATAAATAGCCATTTTTATAGGGGAGTATCAGAACTCCCCTACAAACTGTTATTTGCAGTTATCTATACTCATTTGGAATTTCGATATGAAGTGTCTCACACAATAACTTCACATCATGTGCATCATTTTCATCAAACTCGTATCCCAGATGGAACATTACTTGACTATATGGTTCAATACAGGAAACCTCTATTTCCTCAATTCTTCCTTTACCCGAAAAAGTTTCTACCGGAAAACAATCCCCATCATAAAGAATTTCACCTTCGTCCGTATATTCAAAACAATGCAAATCAATAATTCTGTTTTTCAAATCTTCCCATACAGTATGGTTCAATGTTGTATATTCCATCTTAATCTCATAAAAGCCATTAGCTTTCATTATTTCTATAAAGTTCTGATAATCGTTCTTTTCTACAAAAATGTCAATATCATTATGGGCTCTTGACTGATATCCAAGAAGAGCATCTACACCCCAGCCACCATCAAGAAAGACTTTAATCTCCGCATCTATTGCAAATTGAAGAATCTGTTTTACATCTGTTATATTGACCATCTTATCATCTCCACAAATTCTAATTAGGCGACCAGAGGAACTGCTGGTCTGTTTGATAAATCTCTGCATTTAGCAGTTTTCAATGTTGCCAAAACGAAAGTTAAGAAGATGTTCCTTTTCTCCATGTCGCTTTCTTTGGCGTAATTTACAAGGTTATTCCACACAAGATAGTTGTTCAGATACTTGGTAGAAACACCGTTAAAGCCACGCATAAACCTCTTTAGCTGGCTATGGTAGCTATTGATATGTTGGATATTATAAATGCCTTTCTTGGCTTTGCCAGTCTTTAACTGCACAAGGTCAATGCCATTGGCATTTGTAAATCTCACATAGGAGTTCATCTTGTCCGTAACAAGAGTGGAATTGGTCTTAATCCTACCATCATAAATATGATGTAAATCTCTTGTAGAAACTCTACCAGTATTCGTAATCTTGGAGATAGACAAGCCATTCCTATTAACCGCACAAGGAACACATACCTTTTCTTGGGACAAGCCTCTGATATGTGTAGAATGACCACGCTTATGAGCCTTGCGTGGCATAGCAAATGTCTTACTCTTGCTATGATTGCCCTTGTACGAGATGGCGAAAAAAGTTTCGTCAGCCTCAATAATGCCGTCAAGGGTAACATCGTCTGCCATATTCTGAAGTGCATCCAAAATCTTGTGTCTCCAAAGGAATGCGGTGTTTCTGTGAATCCCACAAGCAACAGCAGTCTTACGAATGGATAAGCCATTCATCATACAATCAATGTACTGCTCCCACACGGACAAGTCTTTTCTTGTACCAGACACAATGGAGTTCGTAGCAATCACGAAGGACTTGCCACAATCCTTACATACATATCGCTGTGTGCCATCTTTACGATGACCATTGCGAACCACATGGATACAGCCACAAAGAGGGCATACACGACCATTTGCAAAGCGTTCCTTTGCTACGAAATCTTCAATATTCAAAGACTTTACAAAGGCAGGACTTAAAAGCATTGTTTTAAGGCTTTCCTGCTCTGCGACAGTCAACTTACCGATAATATCTAATGCGTCTTTGATAGTAGGCATATCCAATTACCTCCTTCGGTGGTACTGTTTCTTACTATTATTATACGCTATTTCTCGTCAAAAATCAACCATTTGTTGTGACAGGGCCTTTTCTAAAAATGGGCAATCCCAATAAAGGACTGCCCATTTATCCGTTCATTATGCGATTTTTTAGGCTCTGCACACTTTCCTGCACCAAATGATGTAAATTTGATGTAAAAGTGTACTTTTGAGGCTTTTTCCGACTATGAAGTACATACCGTTTTACAACCCAAAACGGTACATCTTAATAGAGCTTTGCGCCTGCCGGAATATGATTGTCCACCATCAAAAGATGGAGCTTTTCTTCGCCTTCCTCAGTATGAATTGCACTGAGCAGCATACCACAGGACTCAATACCCATCATCGGTCTTGGAGGAAGATTAGTAATAGCGATACAGGTCTTACCGACCAGTTCCTCCGGCTCGTAATAGGCGTGAATACCGCTTAAAATCGTGCGTTCTGTGCCTGTTCCATCGTCCAGCGTAAATTTGAGCAGCTTCTTGGACTTCGGTACGGCTTCGCAGGCAAGCACCTTGACCGCCCGGAAATCGGACTTAGAGAAAGTCTCAAAATCCACGAAATCCTTGAACAACGGCTCGATCTCCACTTTGGAGAAATCTATCTTTTCCGGCTCGGCTTTCGGCGCTTCGGACTCGGTTTTGTTTACACCAATTTCTTCATTTACACCTTTCAAGGGTTTCATTGTGGGGAAATATTTCATAATCACTTCGTCATCGCTTATTTCCCACCGTCCGAACTCATTGTAACGTATTTCAGGAAATTATAACCCTATACAATTCTTCATGTTCTTCTTCATTTTGTTGTCAATTTGCTGTAATACCAAAGCAGTGCTGTCAGACTCGAACTCGTGAGCCCTTCTTAAAAGATATCTAAATTAGCTGCTAAATTCTCGAATGATTCCTGCTTTTTCTCCTCTGTTGCTTCTGCGTAGATGTCCATCGTGGTCTCTATATTCTTATGTCCCATGATGGCCTGGATAACTTTCAGGTTCGTTTCATGTTCGCAAAGTCTTGTGCAGAATGTATGTCTCAGATGATGGCAAGAGAAATCGGGAAGAATGATTGGTTCCCTTCTCTCTTTCTTGGCTCTGACCACCTCATCGGCATTATACTGATTTAATATACGCTTGATTGTATGATTGACAGTTTGTGGGTTAGGTACACCACCAAAGCGATTGCAGAAAATAAATCCCGTCATTCCATCTATCTCTGTCTCATTAAATCCATTTTCTTCCTGTTCTTCATGAAGCATCTCAAAAGCGTCTTTAACAATATCAAGCATAGGGATTGTTCTGATTCCAGCTTCCGTCTTAGGCAGTGATACTCGAAGCATACATTTTTTACTGTCTCTGGTCTGATAATAAACCAGACTGTGATTAATACTGATTACGCGGTTTTCAAAATCAAGATCCTGCCAGCGTAACCCGAGCGCCTCTCCAATACGGCAGCCGGTTCCAAGTAAAATTGTAAACATAGGCCACCAATGAAAATATATCGGATGATTTGCAATATATTCCATAAATGCTCTCTGCTGCTGTACTGTTAATGCATGCCGTACACCTCTGTTTTTTCCAGACTCACGGCTGATTTCCTTCATCACTCCATCTGTCGGGTTCTTGCGGATAATCTCGTCTCTTACCGCCAATTGAAATGTGGGATGAAGGAGACAATGGATAGAATCCAATGTACCTAAAGATATCTCTTTCTGGTTCAGAAGATAATAGTAAAACTGCAAAACGTCGGAATATTTTATTTCCGCAATTCTTTTTCTTCCAAATGTATCCCTTACATAATGGTCATATGTGTACTCATATGCGCTTCTGGTAGATTCCCTGAGATTATATTTTGCCGACATATATCGATCAAATGTCTCATTCAGACTTGCCTTCCCAGCGACATATAAGTCTAGACCATCGAGCTGATCTTTCATAAGCTTTGCCTCTTTTTCTCTCAGCTCTGCCAAATCCATTGCGTATATATACTTGCGTCGTCCAAGCGGATCTCTGTAAGTATACATATACCGCTTATCTGACTGCCTCTGCACCTCTCCTTTCCTTAATGATCTCCCTCGCAGGTCTTTTCTTGCCTTCGCCATGATGCATTCCTCCTCTCATAATGAAAGAAGGACTCTTCTCTTAATCCTGCCTGGAAATAAAAGTTTCCACTCCACGTAAAACGACATCGGTGGTAGTCATTTTGTGTTTTTCGGCGTATGCCAGCAACTGTGCATATAACTGGTCAGACACACGAATGCTTAAAACTTTCTTTTTTGCATTTGGTAATTTAGGTCGTCCCATTTTAGCCATAGCTGCTTTCATACCTCCTATACTGCATATTATACTTTTTGTATGACAGTATGTCAACAGGAAATATCTTATCGGAGTCCTTCTCTGAAAGCAATTAATATTCTCTGAATGTTTCAAGATATTTTTCAAAAATCTCACAATTAACGAGAGCAACTTTGTCAATCTTATATACCGCTTTTGCTTCTTTAGCCAGAGCCTGAAATTTTGTCAGGCCCAGACTATATTTCTCTGCTCCTTCCTGATATCTGACAAATTTCTTCTGATACTTCTTTGTCGCTTCTACATCTTTTCTTGCATATCCCATATAAAAAAGCCCCTTTCCATAGATTAGACAGGGAAAAATATTGTTCCCTTCATTACTCCATAAGAAAGAGGCTTATTTCACAAGATCTAAAATTAATTTTTTAATTCATTTTGAAATGTTATCCCTTATGTAGGCGCATACAGCTTCGCAGACTACAGTCCATTTTATATCGCCAACATAGAAATTATCATTCTTATATAGATTCCACAGATTTAATAACCCTTCATCTGTTGATATTTCGTTCACGATTTTTTCTATTTGTTCCGAACCAAATATAGTTTTTCGCTTCATGCAGGTTGCGGTAAATGCTTCTGCCAACACCTCCTTATCGATACTAACTTTAGCATCGCTTAATCCTCCTCGTCCTTTAATCCACCAAACAGTTCATCAAACTTTACTTCAAGTTCACGTTGCAGATTATTTTGCTCCTGTTCAGTCATCTTATGCGTACCGTTGCTTCGCACCTTTCTACTATCCTCTTTTTTCTGTGCCGACTCCTTTGGCAGCCTGATTTTCTTCAAAAACTCTCTATGTCTGTCCTGCATAATATCCTCACTCTCCTACAATGTTTCCATTACCGTCGATTTCAAATTCCTCACCATCCATCTCAACAAGCGCTTTCTCGTCTAGAAAGCATTCGGATTGACATCAAGAATCTCATCACGGATTACCTCGCCCTTCTTCTTTCCCATCTCACTGATATGAACAGCTTGAGTCGCAATGTTGCTCGGACTGACTGTATCTGCCTCGATCAGAATATAGTTTCTGAATCCGCATCTGGCAAAATTTATAATGGCACTTCTTGCTCCGTCAGCCCCAACAATGATCAGGACCTTATCAAGTACATGCTCAGGATATAATCCTTTCAAATTAGCATGATATATTATTTGAGCAAGTAAAAATCGCCTTTGCAACGGTTCATTGCGGCGGTTCCCGTTTGTGTTGGTAGAAATAGAGAGCCTTGTTTGTTATGATTTTCTCAAATCAAACAGCAAGGCAGGAGGAAACAATAATATGGCCATCGGAGAGAAAATACAAAAATTAAGAAAGCAACGAGGGCTTTCACAAGAGGCACTCGCTGAAAAGGTAACGGTTACACGACAGACGATCTCAAAATGGGAATTGGGACAATCGACCCCTGATTTGGATTTTATAGCCCAGCTTAGCGACATTTTCAATGTGTCCTCTGATTATCTTATTAAAGATGAAATGACCGAACCAGACGAGTTACCTTATAAGAAGCGTAGTTATCGTTTATCTGAAAGAGGCAAGCGTATTGTTTTGGTAATCGTTTCTGCGTCAGCATTGATTGCTGGCTGCGTATGCCTGATCTGTGACTACTTTACTTCGGACAGGTTGTCATGGTCATTGATTGCCGCTGTTTCAATCATAGCTGCATGGCTTATGTTACTTCCATGTCTGATTTCCAGAACAAAGATCGTTTTGAAAACCTTAGTTGTAGTCAGTGCCATCCCTATTCCACTACTGGCAATCTTGTCCCTGCTATTGAATAAGTCAGTTATATTTACATTGGGCATTTGCATAACGCTGATTGCGATTGCCGCTATCTGGATAATATACGGGATTTTCCGCAAGTGCAGGAAAAATTTGTGGCGGGCATTTGGTTTTGCCCTGCTGGTTTTGATACCAGTACCGATTGCGATTACCCATATTTCAGCTTACTTTTTGCCACAAGTCCAATTTGATTTTACATCTGACATATTCAACAGCGGGATCACTCTTGCGCTTTCTCTTGTATGCTTTGGGGTAGATTATTTGCATTATCATAGTCTCTGTCCGAGATAAGTATTGGTGAATGAAAATATACACATACATAGGATAATTATCCCCTTTGACCTGAAAGGTATTTTAGACTAACAAATGTCGTAAATTTTCGTTCATGGAGTGAGACAAGCAGGGGCAAATATGCTATAATGCAGGTGTAATTGGAACATTTTGCTGTTTTTCCGTCTATATACAAAGACAAACTTGAATTTGGCGAGGTGAGTATACAACATGAAGATTCATAATGCACAGTATAAAATTGATGATAGCAGTATTTTGAACTACTATGAGGTTGGAACCGAAAAAAACAAATTATTACTGCTTCATGCCCAGGGAACAAACTCTTGTAGCTTCTATAGTGTTGTTACAAAACTCACAAAGCACTATCATGTGTACCTGGTAGATTATTACGGACACGGAAAGAGTTCCCACAATCCAGAAAAATACAATCTGGTCAGTATCGGCAACGACATTATGGACTTTATTGAAAATGTGATTTTTGATTCTGTTGCCGTGTTGGGTCATTCATCGGGTGGGCTGATTGCAGCATACATTGCAGCACACTCTCCCAGATGCTCCAAACTAATATTGGAAGACCCTCCGTTCTTCTCAAGCTGGGGCGAAAGAAGATATAATACATACAATTACAAAGATTTATCCTCTGTCTGCCATAATTTCCTTTTACAGGATGTGGAAAAGGATTTCGTCTATTACTATTTCAAGAATCAGTATTGCTGGAATTTCTTTCCCGATGAATCCAGAGAAACTGTCAGAGAAAAACTGAGTGGTTTTGCATTGAAATACCGAACCAAACATCCCGACAAAAATCTGAAAGTTCTGTTTTGGCCTAAAAAGTTTTTAGAAGGCTTTAATGGCCTGCAATATTATGACCCTCATTTTGGAGAAGCCTTTTATAACGATTCGTTCAATGACACTGTTGATTACAATGACCTTCTTTCTAAAATCAAATGCAAAACTCTGTTTATGAAAGCAAAGACAACGATTGGTGAAAATGGTTTGTTGCAAGGCGCATTGTCTGATGAAGATTTGCAGAGAGTCAATGCCTTGATTGAAAATATGAAAATCCAGCAATTTGATTGTGGGCACGGTATTCATACAGAAAAGGCAAACCAGTTTGTGGAAGCAATAATTTCAATTTGACCAATTGGGATTTGTTGAACTGAATAGCATATATCCCATAGGAGCAAGGTTGAAATATACCTTGCTCCTTTTCGTTGGGCATTCATAAAAAATGAATAAAAAGGTCAGTTATACACACCAATACTTATCTAATACAGAGACTTATCATAAGAAAGGGGATGCCACAGACAAAAAATGAAAACAGTTCTTCTACACAGGTTGGGACAAACAGCGCAAGATTGGAAAGAGGTAGTTCGTCAACTTTCAACTTCCAATGTTGATTGCCCTGAGCTTTTTTCTGCAACGGGGAACGAAATATCTTACTCTCGGATTTTGGCTGATCTGGAACGGCAGTATTCTAATGCAACAGAGCCGCTTCATATCTGTGGCTTATCATTAGGGGCGCTGCTTGCCCTCGATTTCACTATTCGTCATGGGGATGAAGTAGCATCGCTGGTCTTAATCGGCGCACAATACAAAGTACCAACATTCCTGATAGATTTTCAAAATTTCTTGTTCCGCTGTATGCCCAGCAAGAGTTTTGATAGCATGGGATTATCAAAAAGTGATATTGTCAAGATTAGTTGACACATTTTTCTCAAGGATATCACTGACTATGCAGCCACCTCCAAAGCCTCATAATACTGCCTGCGTTTTACCATGGGAGGAAGGCCTCCATTGGCAGAGCAGATCCTCCGATTGTTCCAGTAGCTGAGGAAGTATCTCCAGATAAGTACCTTTAGTTCTTCTACTTCCATCTGTTTTGTGTCATAACGGTCATAAAGGAGCTCCGTCTTCATTCTGGCCCACATGCTCTCGCAGCGTGCATTATCATGGCAGCGCCCTCCGGCACTGTTCATGCTTTGATGGATATGATGCTCCCGGATGGTCTGACGGTAGAACTCGCTGGTATACTGTGTCCCGCGGTCACTGTGGATGACAGCGCCTTCCAACGCAGGATAAGCAGTCAGGGCATTTTCCAATGTATGGATACATAGATCGGCTTTCATATTTGTTTCCATTGCCAGACCAAGGACACTAAGATCAAAGCAGTCAAAAATCGCAGATACATACAGTTTCCCATTGGATGCCGGGATCTCCGTGATATCTGTGATGCATTTTTCTAATGGGATATCAGAACGGAAATCCCGCTTCAGCAGATCGTCCGATTTCATGGCTTCGCGATCAGCCTTTGTGATCCCATTTGGCTTTCTCTTGGGCCGATGGCTCAAGCCAATCTGATCCATAACCCGGTATACGGTTCTTTCACTGGGGATACGCACTCCTTTCGGCTGTTTCAGCAGCAATGCCTGATACATCCGGATTCGACCATAAGTATCGTTACATTCATCCTCACTGACGATTTCTTTCATGGCATCTGCCAGATCCTGGTACTTCCAGGGTCGGTTTTTATTTGCAAGATATTTATAGAAGCCTTGACGACTGATCCCAAGCATTCTGCAGTAGAACGAGATTTTCCCGGTAGTCCTGCCGTCCTCTGTCTTCAGGGCCAGAAAGATCATTCTCTGGTTTTTGCTGACTTCCGACGGCTGGCGGCGAAAAAAGCACTGGCTTCCTCCAGGAATTCGTTCTCTTCCTTCAGGCGACGGATTTCCTTATCCTGTTCCTTCACCCGTTTGCGCAGCATGGTAATCTCTTCTGACAGGCTCATTGCGCTGGTGGGAGTATGGGAGCCTTCTCCGATATCCAACTTACCGGCTCTAACAGCTTTCAGCCAGGTATGAATGGTTCCTTCTGGGATTCCTAATTCTTTAGCAGCCTTAGCGCCACCGATTTCTTTGGCAAGCTTTACTGCCTGTACTTTGTATTCATGGTCATATTTACGTGCCACTTTGAATACCTCCTTATTCTCTTGGTTTTATTATGAAATCCTTGAGAATAAGCTGTCAACTTTTTTTATACCACACCAAAGCGATACGATTAAGCTGTCACACTCGATGCGGTCATTAGATTTCACTTCACATTTAAGTGGGGTTACTTGTCCTGTCACTATTGTATGCGGCGAAAAAGATAGCGCCAACATAAAAGCATCCATCAAGGTCTATGACAAGGCGTTGCAACGGGCCTTTATCTCTAAACTGCTGAGAAACCCCGTTTACGTCCAGGCTGATATGGACATCTACGAATACTTCAAAGCCCAGGGCGTAAAAATCGAAAGTCCCCCGGAAATGTTCACAGGGGACAATAGCTGTTATCTCTATCAAGGGCGCGAGGGTGAGGAGCCGATCCTTGTGATTGCGCCCCACCAGGGGCGCATCTCCTCCCAGCTCTGGCTGACCGTTCAGCGCAAGCTCTCACAAAACACCACATTCCAGAATGGCCGGAAATGCCATAACACATGGCTGGCCGGGAAAATCAAGTGTGGGCGCTGTGGTTATGCGCTAACTGCCCTGAGAGCTCAAAACGGCGTTGTTTACCTACGATGCAAACAGCGGGCGGACAATGGGAGCTGCGAGGGAGCCGGTACGCTGACCGCGCAAAGCATGGAGGCGTTTGTTTATGGCGAGATGGTTAAGAAGATGCGGAAATTCCACACGCTGAAAGGCGGAGAGGAACAAAGCTACAATCCGAAACTGACCGCCGCCCGTGTCGCCCTGGCAAAGACGGAAAGCGAGATTGAGAAACTTCTGGACACTTTGTCCGGCGCTAATCCGCTTCTCCTGCAATACGCAAACACACGCATTGAGGAACTGGATGCGGAACGGCAGAAACAGCTCCGGCTGGTCGCAGACCTCACCGCTAATTCTGTTTCCGCTTCACAGATTGATAGCATTACGGGCTATCTTGATGACTGGGAGTCCGTGAGCTTTGACGATAAGCGCAAAGTGGTTGATATACTCATATCACAGATTGACGCTACCAGTGAGAGTGTTGCCCAATATGAACTCATTGGCAGAAAACCCAAAGCGGCTATCGTCCAAAAACTGGCCGATGCTCTGGATATATCTCCCGTATCACTCTTAACTCCGATACCATGCACCGAAATGGAAATAATGCAGCTGATCTTCTGTTCCGAAGAGTTCAATTGCATCCATTACAACACTGATTGGATAAACGAATTCTGGAAACAACCAGATCGATGCTTCAAAGGCGAAAACAGCTAAGAAGAATATTGGGACTGGAAGCTACGGTTCAGCGTTTAAGGAAGCACCGATTGTTATTTCATAAGAGATTTCCATAAAATACAGAGAGCAGATATGTTCACGGACAAAATATCGTCTACTTCATATCTGCTCTTCTTTTATCCCCTCATGCAAGTATATTCCCAGGTCTCGTTGTCGATCAACAGGAACTCTTATGGCTCTGTTTTTTATTTCATTACTTGTTTTTTCTATTGCCTAGGTTGTGATAAGTGAGAGGGTTTGAATTTTCAAAGAGCAAGATCCACCCCGTAATACAAAAGCAGATTTTCTGACTTTTGCCTGCTCCGTGGTCGGGCTCTTGATGGGGATTCCGTTTCCCCATACCCTCGGCAATTCCCATACATTTCTTTATCCAACACTGATCAAAAATGTATCGGAATTATATTGGCTTCCAACAAAATGTTGGGCGCATCACTGAAATTTATCCGGAAGGGACAGCCGGTATTTCAGTGAATGGCGCCGCTGTTGGCGGCTCCATTTATCACGCAGTGGAAGGAGGAGTATGAAAAAGATCAAAAAGAATAATGAACAGCTACGCACACACATCATCGGCCTCCGGTTGACGGATATAGAACTGTCTATATTAGAGGACCGGGCTGAAAAATGCAGGATGACAAGATCAGACTTCATCCGGAACGTGATCTTAAACAGGAAACTGACTCCGAAATACCAGATTGTAATTGACAGCGAGGAAGTCAAATCACTTCTCGCACAATATGGGAAAATCGGATCCAACCTGAACCAGATCGCCAGGCATTTTAACAGTGGCGGGGAACGCTCTCTTGCCATGCAGGAGGAGATAGAACGTGCAATTGCAGAACTTTATGCACTGCGGAAAGAAGTGCTTCGATTGGCAGGTGATTATTCTGGCAGTTATCAAACACATAAAAAGTCATAACGCCAATTATTCTGACACATTGGAGTATCTGTTGTTTCAGCATGATGAGAAAACCGGCGAGATGCTTCAAAATGAACTGAGCCAGAAAATACTCAGGGATGAATTCTATCTGGATGGGCTCAACTGTAATCCTGATACATTCGATATTGAATGCAGAATGACAAATGAAGCATTTAAGAAAAACCGCAGACGAAACGAATTAAAAAGTCACCATTACATCATCAGTTTCGATCCAGCGGACGTATCGGAATGTGGGCTTACTGGGAAAAGGGCACAGGAGCTTTGTCTGGAATTTGCAAAAAAGAATTTCCCAGGCTATCAGGCGGTGGTGGTCACCCACACAGACGGCGGAAACCATTCCGGCAACATCCATACCCATATCGTGATCAACAGTATCCGCAAAAATGCCGTGGCACGCCAGAACTATATGGATAAGCCAAATGAAGAAAAAGCCGGCTATAAGCATCGGTCCACAAACCGATTTCTGGAACATCTGAAAAAGGAAGTCATGGCCTTGTGTGAGCGGGAAGGACTACATCAGATTGATCTTCTCTCTCCTGCTCCGGAAAAAGTGACAGAGGCAGAGTTCCGCGCAAAGATCAGAGGACAGAAAAAGCTGGAGCAGATCAATCAGGAAATTGTGCGGAAAGGTCTCAAACCAGTTTCCACAACATTCCAGACACAGAAGGATTTTCTGCGGAAAGCGATTGATGAATGTTCTGGATCAGTCAGAAATTTTAAAGAGTTTCAATCTCTTCTCCTGGAAAAACACAACATATCCGTGATTTTGCAAAGAGGAAGATATAGATATCTGCATCCGGATCGTAACCGCGGGATCACTGAAAAAGCACTGGGGACAGACTATGGCATGGAACACCTGGAAAAGAGATTTCTCCAAAATGAAAAAAGGATCCAGCCAGAACACAGAACAGCTACACATCATTCTGTCCAGGGCGATTACCACAAAGATCCAACTGCTATCTTCTACTATCGGACACATCTACGTCTTGTGGTTGATTTGCAGACAAATGTTAAAGCCATGCAGAGTGAAGCTTATGCCCGTAAAGTTAAGATTACCAATCTGCAGCAAATGGCGAATACCCTAATCTATATTCAGGAACATGGTTATGACACCAGAGAAAACCTGTCCAGGATTATATCGGATGCAAGTGCAAAACTGAATGAGGCACAAGAAAGTTTAGATGAACTCTCTGCAGAATTGAAGACCTTAAATTCGCAGATCCACTACACAGGACAGTACTTTTCATCTAAAGGAACATATACAGAATTCATACGATCCAGAAGCAAAAAGAAATTCCGCAGTGAGCATGCTTCCGAACTGCAGGCATATGAACAGGCCAGGGACTGGCTGAAAAGCTTCTATACTGACGGAAAAATGCTTTCAATGAAATCATTAAAATCCCGCAAACAGGACCTGCAGGATAAAATCAGTTCTCAGAAACAGGCATTACAAGAACTAAGAAGCCGCTGCACAGAACTGGAGACTGTTTCCTATAACGTAGATGCCATTCTTGACAGAACGGCAATGGAGACAGAAAAAGTTCCTGTTCAATCAGCAACACATCACAAATTACAGAAAGAAAGGAAAGAAGAATCATTATGACACAATCAGAGTTTAGACTGATCTTTGCAGATCAGGTCAATAAATGCGAAGAAACATTACGTATGAAGAAAAAAGAATATACCGGCGACCGCGATGACAGACTCAGCGCTTTCCGGATCGCCGCTTCTCTTCAGGACTGCACGCCCCAGCGGGCTCTTGTCGGGATGATGGCTAAGCATATCGTATCTCTATATGATATGTGTTATGCCAAGAATACTTTCTTCACAAAAGAATTATGGGATGAGAAGATCACCGACAGCCTGAACTATCTCTTCCTGCTGGCAGCGATCATCAAAGAGGAGGGTACTTATGAACAGAATTGAAACGAAGATTCTGAACTGCTCCGCCGTTAGCGAAGCTGAAAAGACGATGGTATTTGCAGCCAGACTGACACAGCACGGACACCTGATCCACAACATGATAGATCTGATCCGACTGTACAATCAGTCCTTTACTAATGATACGATAAAAAACATGGGACAACTCCCGCATCCTGCAATACAGAAATTTGCCGTGATCACAGTAGCTGTAGTAGGCGCCAGCCGGAGATTTCTTTCCCAGATCACCCGTCATCAGAATGAGGTAAAATTCATGAGCGCGTCCCTCCAGTACAGCAACTATTCCGGGGAAGCAGATTTCGCAATACCCTATGAGATACTCACCGCACCAGCAGCTATCAAAGAATTATATGAAAAAAGCTGCCGGACCGATATGGATAATTATGAGCGTCTCTGCAAAACCGGCATCAGCCACGACTCGGCAGGATATCTGACGCCACAGGGATTAAGAAATGTTCTGCTTATCAGCGCGACACCTTACCAGTGGAAACATATGATCGGACAGCGTTCCTGCAGACGCAACACGGATGAAATGAGGATCGTAATCCTGAATATCTGGAAGGATCTGTACGAATTAAGTCCGGTACTTTTTCTTCCGGAACTGACAGGTCCATTCTGCCAGCGCGGAAAATGCTTGGAAAGGAAAATGAGCTGCAGAAATCCGCTCGACGTATCATTGACTCCGGCTGATATAATCTTACAGGATTATCCGCTTCTCGTGGGAGGTGAAAGGTACTGAAACACCCTTGCAGGAAAAACGCCTGCCCTCTCAAAGAAAGGAAAGGCTATGGGAAAATATCACTTGTATCTTAGTGAGGAAGAAAGGCAGCTTGTACTCCACGCTCTGATTGACTTCCGCAATAAGTTACTTGCGGCGGGCAGATATACGGACTGCGTGGACGAGCTGCTGATAAAGGTCATGTACGCAAAGACGAAAAAGATAAAAATACGGTAATGGAGGGAATGACAATGACGAAATCAATCTTTGAACAGTTGGGCGGCGCTTATGAACAGCAGGGGGATTATCTTCTCCCCTGCCTTACCGTGCCAGACGAAAAAGAACAGCCGATAGGCGTATGGGGGCAGCGGCACTTGCGGTGTCTGAAAGAGTACCGCAGAGCCACCTACATAACCCTGCTCACAAGCGGCAGGCTGAACGCCTACCTTGCCGACATCGACAGGCAGGCGCAGGAGCGCATGGAAAGGCTCACGGAGCAGATGAAACGGGCGCAAGGTATCACAGAGCAGCTAAAGGCGGAAAACGCTTTAGAATGGGTGCAGAGAATGTATAACATACGGGCGTGTGCAAGGGGGATTGTGGAGAGGGAGATTATTTATACTTAAAAAATGTAACGCATATAATTGTAAAACTGTGGCGGATAGGGATAAATTCCTTATCCGTCATTTTCTATTCGCTGTAAGCTGCTTGAATACGGCATTTTGACACCAATACATTCGCTATTCAGTTATCGTAATCCCTTGACTTTTTGAACGATGTTCAGTATAATGTTTTTGAACATTGTTCAGTAGGAGGCGTAGCGTGGATAATAAAGAAGCAATCATACAGGAAACGATTAAACTTATCGAAGAAAAAGGCGAGCGTTTAGATGAAATTACAGTGCGTGAAATATGCAAAAGAGCCAGCGTTGGCTTAGGTCTTGTGAATTATCATTTTGGAAATAAAGAGAAACTTATTGAGCAATGTATTGAGCGTATGATAAACGGAACGGTTAAGCGATTTCAGAATATACGGGAGAAAACGGACAGTTTTACCTCCTTTGAAAAGTTGGAATATCTCAGCAATATGACACTTGATTTTCTGTTTGAACATTATGCTGTTTCCAAAATTTCCATTCTTACCGACATGCAGTCACCGAAAGAAGGTGACAATACTTACAGAACTTATGAGGCGTATCTTCCGATTGTTGCCGCCTGCCGTCCTGACCTTGATGAAGCGGCAATAAAGAGAAAAACACTGTATTTGATTACCGTTATGCAGCAAATGTTCCTGCGATATGAAATCATATCACAAATATTGGGGATTGACCTTAGACAGAAAGAAAACCGCAAGAACTTTCATACACAAGTTTTACACGACATTTTGGAGGTATAAAGATTGAATATCACAGTGATAAACGGAACAGAGAAACACGGTGTTACCTACCGATTGAAAGAGATGTTTTTAACTGAGTTTAGGGATGAAGCGAATATTACAGAATATTATCTTCCAAAAGATTGTCCAAACTTCTGTGTTGGTTGCTTGAACTGCACATTAAAGGGCGAAAAAACTTGCAAGGACGCTGAATACATTAGAAAAATGGATGAATCGCTTTTAAAAGCGGATTTGATTGTAATGACTTCTCCTGCATATGTGTTTCATGTTACGGGAGCAATGAAAGCATTGCTTGACCATTTTGCTTACCGATGGATGCCACACCGCCCTGCTCCTGAAATGTTTGGGAAGCGGGCAGTCATCATAACACAGTGCTTGGGTAGCGGAGCAAAATCTGCAGCGAAAGATATAAAGCACAGTTTATCTTGGTGGGGGATTTCCGAGATCGGGATATTTACTGGGGCGTTGATGAGCGATATTGTTTGGGAAAAACTTTCTAAAAAGAAACAAACTAAACTCACAGGAAAAGTTCAAAAACTATCCAAGAAGTTTGCACATATGGATTACACAAAATCCGCACACACGAATTTGATTACGAAAATTAAGTTTTTCTTCTGCCGTATGATACAGAAATCCATACATAAATCCGACCCCGAATACCTTGATGGAAAGTATTGGGCGGAGCAAGGTTGGCTCGATGGCGGTAAACCGTGGAAATAGTGAGGGGACAATATGGAAAAAATAAATTCTGAATGGGTATGTTGCCCTGTTTGTGGAAATAAAACTCGTGACAAAATACGGAAGGATACTGTTTTGGTGCATTATCCTCTTTATTGCCCGAAATGCAAACGAGAAACTTTAATCAATGCGAAAAAATTACATATAACTGTCATCAAAGAGCCAGACGCACAGACGCAGAGCCGATGAACTTGTGAGATATTTCACAGATCATCGGCTCTTTCTTTTTCGGATAGTGTTTATCAGTCCGCCCAGTCCGCCATATAAAAAAACGGAGTTTTGACGGACTGTATTGTTATGCCCTAATGCTCCCTCTAAACCCGTTTTGAGTTTGGAGGGATTTTTTGCGTCTTTCTTCACTTTCTATCCTGCCGCTGATCCGTGCGGCGTTCTACATATTACCAGACAGAAACGAGGATAATCTGTTAAAAAATTCCTTGTTTTGATATGGCTCTTTTATGCACTAAAAGGGATTTTTCTTTTTACAAATCATATAACAAGATGTTCTTTCTACAACACATCTCTTTACTGTATTTTTTTTAACACAAAAAATAGAAGCCAATAACCATTATGATTATTGACTTCTTTATAATATTTTCTGCTATATCAAAGCTCGCTGTATATAACAAAGACAGATATATCCCCGTCATTTAATCGGCAGATTTTGAATCACAGTCTCTATCCTCTTCACATCATATGGCGGTATCAGATTAAGCGAAACCCTTGCTTTATCAATAAGATAAGTCACGCCGCCCTGCTTATTTACTTCTTTTCTCCTGCATAACTCCGGATATTTCTTGCTGAAATTTGCCAGCCGGCGTTTTAAACTGACATTATAAGTATAGATATTAACCTGATCCTCTGTTTCGTTAAACAGTATGATCGTTTCTTTTTCTGACTTCGTAAGCTTCAAATTCTCCCCCCTTCCTATCATATGAACTGGACGTTTATCTACTCAGGCATATAAACTATCGCCTTACGAATTATACGTTAAAAAAGTGCCATCGCGATGAGGCTTTTTTATTATAAAACACACCTGGGCTAGCCCGATCAGATCTTCTCCCTTACCATCTGTTGCTCCAGATACTTAGGGAGAGGCTTTCCAGATCGTTTTGCAATAGCAATCTGTTTCTCCCGAAGTCTTTTTATAACAGACATGCGTTTTTTAGGTTTCTTTTCCGGATCCGGGAATGCCTTCCCAGGATGATCTTTCTGATGATTCACACACCCATCTATAGCATCATAATTAACTTCCATCCCGGATTCCCAGCTTCTCTCATAGTGACCATTCTCATATGCTTTCTGCCATAGCTCCAGTCTTTTCACCCCATCAGGTTTATTCTGTTTTTCAACAGCATCAGCTTCTTTTATCTGATTATTTCGCATATACCCATGAAGGATTTCTTTTGTCTGCTGATCAAATCCATTTCCGCACTCTTCCATAATCTTCTTCCCATAACAATCAAGAATCACTCTTGTGGTTTGACGGTGATAGTCCTGATGTTCCATAAGAAAGAATTGTCGCCCATCTATGATGATCTCATCCGCAGCCATCCAGTTTCCTTCCATGCCGTCAATTCTGTAATCTTTCGTATCCAGCGTCACAAGCGCCCCTGATGAGTTGATCCGTATAAAACCGGAAATCCTTCTGGGCGTATTCTCATCCACATAAAAGCAGGATACTTCTCCATCTCGATTCACAACAATGACGTCACTGACGTCTCTTATATCGGCAGTTCTTTCCCATATATCCATTATCGCTTCTCTTGCGGAAAGATTTGAAATATGGATCTGACGGTAGAAGTCAATCCGTATCTGTCGGTTTTCACTCTTTAACTGATCATACGGTTTTTTCCACAGATCTTTCCCGGCAGTATTGAAATCTACACGATACAATGCATACTGATCAGTTCTCATCATCGTCCTCCTTTATATTATTCAGATACTCCCTCAGATCCAGGGAATAGAAATAATCATCTTCCACCTGCTGCAGTTTCTCTATTGTGGATGACAATAAGAGGATCATCTCTTCATCAGAGACATCTTCCTTCGTATCTTCTAAGACATCCAGTGTACCCTTTAGGATATCTATAGTTTCTTCCCTGGTTCTGGCAGCATAAGCGGCCACCAGCGTTAATTCATCTTCATCAAACCGTGTCTGCCTCATAAACATTCCTCCCTTCTCTTGAGCGTGATCTTTACTTCTTTACTTTCATTCTTTGGTACGGTTCTTGCCGCTTCACGGGCTTTCAGTTCCTTTTCAGCCTCCGCTATCGCTTTCTGCACATGAACATTTTCCCGAAAATAAGGAATTGAATTAATTGTTTCTTTCTGGATACGGTTTCCACTGACCAGCTCAAATTCACCTTCATAATCACTTCCATCCTTCAGATCGAATCCAATACACTTTATTCCATGCATCCGCTCCAGCGGAATGCTGTCATAAATCCGAAAAGCTTCCTGCAGTGACAAATCCTGATGGTACTCTCCCAGAACGGGAAATTCTGAACACTCAGCCACATAAAACCGGATATTGGAGTCTTCATCCAAGTGACTGACCCTCTCTGTCAGCTGACCTATTCCCAGCTCTGCCTTTCTTTCCAGTGCAAAAGCCGGAAGTTCTGTAAATCCAAATTGATCCACATAATAAGCCCGCAGTTCATGATTCCGGTTCATGACCACCACATCACTAACCGACATAGAATGGGCTTTGAAGTCAGCGGGCGGCAGATCATTGAACATGCTGTAAAGTGTTTCCAGATCATCCGATTTCAATAGAATTCCGGAATAAACACATTCATAATCCGCAGCGACCACTTCCAGTCCTTCTTTATTGATATAATCCATGCCAAGGAATCTATACTGCTCTGCTTTTGATCCTTCTTTGATCTGATAGATGGAAAATCGCTCCCCGTTGTCTTCATACATCATCTCTTCTGAGCTTTTTTCAAACCGTTCCGGATAAAGAACTCTCTGGATCCGTTCTGCCGTAAACTGATCATCGATACCGCCCTGTCCAAACCAGGTCTCTACATCATCCCAGGAGTCTGCATACAGAACCCCTGATAACTGATGTACGCCGTCCGGCACGAACCGGAGATGGTCATCTGTACTGCCCTTTTCATCAAAGTAATACCCGGCAGCTTCCATCGCAGGAAGGAATTTCTCTTTCTTTTCCTCCTGTCTCTGCACATTTCTCTCTGCCAACAGTTCCCTCATCTTTATGCTCAGCTCATCAATCATTTTCCCAGCCGTGTGCCGGATCGTATCCATTGATGTTTTCAGTTCTTTCATATCCCTTCCGGAACTCCAGTTTGCAATGTATGGGAAACTATACTCCGAGGTATCTATTCCGAATGCACTGCACACACAGTAAGCAACAGACTCTGCCTCTACTTCTGCTGTCAGCCGGTCTTTCTGTTCTCCTTTTGCCTTCATTTCATCACGGTCATGGAGTCTGGCGTGCCCGGACTCATGGATTGCGGTCTTGATTGTCTGGCTTTCGCTCATCCCTTTCCGGATCACGATTTCTTTATCCTCATTGTGATAGTACCCTTTCGCATTTCCTGAAATCTCATCAAATCGGATCGGTACTGGAGATACTGCGGTAATTGCTTCCATGAACAGATCGTAATCATTAACTGCCTCTTTCAGTTCTTCCGGCACCATCAGGTCGATGGGATCTCCAACTGTCTGAGCAATATCAAAGACGGTAATCGCCTTAAACCGGGGGATCTTCACTTCCACCTCTTTCATGATCGAGTCTCCATTTTCATTCAGAACCGGACGCCCTTCCTTGTCCAAGACTTCCTGCATCTGCTTTTTCTTGATCGGCGTCGGGGCAATAATCGTAATCCCTTTCTCTCCCTTCATGACCTGACGTCCCATAGACTGCCAGTTCCGGTATCCTGTCACAAGCGTTGCATCCGGCCGCTGCAAGGCAATCAACATCGTGTTATTGAAAGAATAATTATGGAACTTTGCCATTGTCTGCAGGTATTCCGTGTATCTTTCACTGGTAAATATTTCAGAAACGCCTTCTTCCAGAGACTGCAGAATACTGTCCATATCTCTTCCTTTCAGCTGAAAAGATGTATTTCTATTTTCTTCCATCTCATGTCCTCCTTATAAAAAGTCCCCGCCGCTGTCTTAGGACAGCAGGCAGGGAAAATCTAAAATCGTTCCTACAGTTCCATATCCGTAGATTTATGTTTGATCCGCTCCGGATGGACAGCTTTTTCTGCCGCTGTCTCCTTAACAGGTTCCTGTTTTCCAATATCCTGTTCCTTCGCCCTTTTTCTCTCTGTAAAAGCCTCAGCTTTTTCAAATACATGGTCTCTGGTATCGTAATGATACACTTCATCTGTCAGGCGGTCTTCCGGGGCAACCTGCGTTTCATTAATTTCTGTCACCATCTCTTTTAATTCCGAGTAGGAAAGTCTTCCATCATCAGGAGCAACAATAATTTCATGCACAGATGAAGGGAGAATAAAGAAATCTCCTTTTATTTCTTCACCAAGCTGATCCATAACGCCCGGATAGAACACAGCAGCAGCCCCGTCTATACCAGTTTCATTTGTTACTACAATCAAAGGATTATCCTGATTTGCTTCGTCCATCCTTTCTTTTGCATCCCGGATTTCTTCTTCGGATGCTCCCATCTCCTTCATCCCATCCAAAGTCATTCTGCCAAGCAACTCTCCCAGATTATTAATTTTTACAGGCGCAATAACCGGACTGTTTGCCAGAGCATCCTTATAAAGCTGATTTCTGGTCACTCCATAGGTCTCCATCATCCGGTTGGTTACAATGGCAGAAGCTCTTCCCATTTCCGTTTCCTCAACAGCAATGTGAAACGTAATGGCCAGATCTTCCCGCTCAACAAAAGGTACGCCTCCCAGCACCTGTACATTTTTATCCGCATTAGATACTCTCATGAAAAGGTGTTTTTTCGCTTCTTCATACTGAGTCAGGCGGCTCACATCAAAGCGCTCCGGTTCTTTCTGGATGATCTGCGATATCTGCTCAAGTACGTCCGTGATACGAAACTTTGGATTTTCATAGTACTGCCTGTACAAGTCAGTCAGATTAATCGTGGGGATCCGATCGTCTCCCGGCCTGATCACGGTAAGCCCCATATACCGGTTATTCAGTTTCTGCTGTTCCCGGATTGTGACCTGGGCATCCTGGTATGACTCAGGAAGATATTCTTTGATATGATTCTTAATTGATTCCATAAATGTTTCAAAATTCATATGCACTTCCTCCTATGCTCTTTTTTTAGTTTTTCTGTTGTAATTCTTCTTTGGAAAGGACAGGGAAAACTCTACCTTCCCATCATCCTGCGCTTTCATCAGAAGATCCGCCTCAAAATAGCGATCCTTCTTTGCGGAATACAAATCTTTCACATGAGTGCTGCCATTCTTCAAAAGTTCTGCCGCCATACGCTTATCAATGGTTTTTCTCATACTCTGCAGATATCTGGTTTCTTTCCAGAGTGCAAAGTTACACTCTCTGCTGCTGCAGTAGAAATTTTTCTTCCCTTCATAAACCAGGCTTCCACATACAGGACAGGTTCCGATGCTTTCCCGACTCTGAAATCTGCCGGACTCTTCTTCACTGATCTGATCGCATCCGTTCAGCATCATTGTGATCAGATTCCGGATCCCAGTCAGGAACTGTTCCGGCTGGATCTTTCCGTGTTCCATTTCCAGCAGCTGATTCTCCCATTCGGCCGTCATAGATGCCGATTTCAGATAATCCGGAAGGATCTCGATCAGGGACTGTCCGTCATCTGTAGCCACGATCTGTTTCCCTTTCCTGCAGGCGTACTGGGAATGGACCAGTTTTTCAATGATCGATGCCCTGGTTGCCGGAGTCCCAAGTCCTTTCTTCTCTGTATCCGCATCAAATTCCTTATTTCCTGCCGTCTCCATTGCTGCAAGCAGCGTATCCTCCGTATAGGGTTTCGGCGGAGAAGTGAAATGTTCCGTCACCTTTGCTTCCACATGATAGAAGGTCTTCCCTTTTTTCACCTTTGGAATCGTCCCCTTTGTAGCCTCTTTCGGATCCTCTATAACAATGCCGTCAGGATTTCGGAAACAAGCTTCGTAAATTTTCCAGCCCTGTTCCATAATCTCTTTCCCTTTCGCATGGAAATGCTCACCCTCGCATTCAACTTCCACAGAAATCTCACGGAAAACATGATCCCTGCTGACAGCCTCCACCGTGTGTACGGCAACCAGAAACAGGATCTTCTGCTCCGTTTCCTTCAGGTCGTCCAGATGAGCATCTGCAATCTCTACAGTGGGGATGATTGCATGGTGATCGGACACTTTTTTATTGTTCATGACCCGGCTAAAATCCGGTTTTTCCGGTTTCTCAAAAGGCCCCATCAGCTGATATTTCTCATGGATCACACGGATCACCTGTCTGGCAGTTGTCTCCATATCTTCCGTCAGGAAATTACTGTCTGTCCTTGGATAGGTGATCAATTTTTCTTCATAAAGGCTCTGGGCAGCCGTAAGAGTCTGCTGCGCCGTAAAGCCATAAATGCGGTTTGCCTCTCTTTGCAGGGTAGTTAAGTCGTAGAGTCTGGGCGGTTTCACGTTCTTCTCTACACTCTCACAGCACATCACATGAGCATCTTTCCCGTCGCACAGGTTCTGGAGTTTTTCAGCTTCCTCCGGATCAAAGATCTTCTGCCGTTCCGCTTTCATGCCGTCACAATCCAGTTCCACGTTGAAATACTTCTCCTTCCGGAACTTTTTGATCTGTTCCATCCGCTCTACCAGCATGGCAAGCGTCGGGGTCTGAACCCTTCCTACTGTAAGTTTCTTATAATACTTGGTTGTAAATGCCCTGGTCGCGTTCATTCCTACCAGCCAGTCCGCTTTTGCACGGCAGACAGCCGCCTCCGCCAGATTCCGGTATTCTTCTGCATCTTTCAGCTGTTCCATGCCCGCCCTGATTGCACTGTCTTCCATAGAACTGATCCAGAGACGCTTCACCGGCTTTCTGCTTCCGGAAAGCTGGTACGCCCGCCGGAAGATCAGTTCCCCTTCTCTTCCTGCATCACAGGCATTTACCACATACTCTACATCCGGACTGTTCAGCAGCCGTTTCAGTGTATAAAACTGTTCTTTTTTCTCCTGGGAAACTGCCAGTTTCCACTCATCCGGAATGATAGGAAGATCTTCATACTTCCAGCTTTCATATCTTTTATCATAGCCATCCGGCGGCAGATATTCCGCCAGATGCCCCAGACACCAGCTCACGATACAGCCCTTTCCGGAAAGAAATCCTTCCTCCCTGTTCTCCGCCCCGATCACACGGGCGATCGCTCTTGATACGCTTGGTTTTTCTGCAATCACAAGATACATACGTCTATTCCTCCTTCAATGAAAAGAGAGAGAGCTTTGTGCAATCCCTCTCCATAAAATCTTTTATCTGGTTTCTTCCCGTTCATCCACAGTTTCCAGGCCATCGTCCAGCTCAAGCCCTTCCTCATCCTCTTCTTCCTCTATCGCTTTCTTTTTCCGGATCTTAAGGAAGTAATAAGCCGCGATACCGGCTCCCGCCGCAAGGAAAATCACGATCAGTCCTGCCGCATTGCCGGAGACTTCCTCTTCTGGCCCTTCCTCAACGGCCGGCTCTTTTTCCTGACCGGTTTCCGCAGACGCTCCTGTCTGGGATTCTTCTTCCAGCACAACAGCCGGTTCCTGTTTTTCTGATACAGATACAGCACCGTCTTTCAGAAATTCCTGCAGATCGTTTTCATCGATCTGAGAAAGCAGATAGACATTTTCCGTCGATGCGCTCCTGTCGATCACAAGATAAAATGTATTATTATTTTTGGTCGTGATTGTCAGGAACTCCTTACTTCCATCTTCTGTAATATCATCCTGCACCTGTGCGTTCCCGGGAGTGGTAAATGCCGTACCTCCGTTCCCGTCTTCCTCCAGCACCGGTTCTGTCTGAAGTGTCTCAGTTGCTGCATCTGCCGGGACATTTTCCGTCTGACCGTTTTCCCCGGCCGAAGCAGACTGTTCCTGTGCTGCCTCCTGCCCTTCCGGAGGAGAAGCATTGGCAAATGCTGTTGTTGACGTTCCCAGGATCATGGCCGCAGCCATGACTGCAGCCAGTACCCTCTTATTCCATTTCTTTCTCATCATTCTCATCCTCTCTTTCTGTATTTGAATCCTGCCGGACGAAAGAGCCTTTTCCGCTCCCATCCGTCTTCTTTCCGACTTCAAAGCGAACATTTCCGCCTTTCAGCCCGTCCAGGAACTGGAGAAGCTCTTCCCCCTCCAGCTTCATGCCCCGGATCGCTCGGATCATTTCATTATTTTCTTCCTCTTTCAAGGCGCTTTTGATTCCTTTGAGATACTGTTGGAGATCTGCGATCTTTTTCTCCGTCTTCTCAATCTCTTCCAGATACCTTCTGATCTTTTTATTCAAATCCTCACCTCCATCCTATGGCAGCCTGCCGTAACACATAAAATGCTGCTGCCAGTAACTGCTGTTGATATTTGCATACTGAACCGGATCTCCGCAGTGGATCATCATTCCATTACCTACATAGATGCCGATGTGAGATGCTCCGGACGTATTGTACGTTCCCTGGAAAAAGATCAGATCTCCAGGTTTTGCTTCTCCCGGTGCCACGTAAGTACACTGTCCCCGCAGCCCTTCTGCTGTCAGTCGTCCGTAATTCCAGCCGTTGCCGCAGTTGTTTACTACATAGGAAACAAATCCGGAACAGTCAAATCCTGACGGGGAATATCCGCCCCATACGTAAGGAACGCCGAGATACTTTTCCGCTTCCCGAATCATCCGGGCGAACTCTTCATCTCCCAGTGCTTCCGGCGGGATATCGTAGTCCATGCCCCCGGATCCTCCGGAAATTGCTCCGCTGTCCCAGAGATAATCCTGGTTTCCAAGCGTTGTATTCAGCGCATTGTAAAGAATCATCTGTTCCTCATCCAGGTTTTCCCGCACTATAGCGTCAAGCCCCTGGTTTGTGAGCGTCACATACAGGATTTTGACTGTCCTGGTATCTGTCACAGTTACCTCATTGGTCCCGTTATCATCAGCCAGATAACATTCCCAGGTCTTGTGCCCATGCGCGGAAGCGGATGCATGATCGTCATAATAAACATCAAAATCTACGCCGTACCGGTCAAAAGCCCCGGTATCTTCTACGGTGTATTCCACACCATTCATCACAACTTTTGTTCCCATCGGGACGATTGGGTTAGAGGCATCCACCGCCAGGGTATGATTGGCTGTGGGATAAACTCCGCTGGCGGTCGGTCCGCCGGACCATTGACCGCAGCAGATGGAACAGCTGCAGTAGCCGCTCGTGACTACCTGTCCTAATGACTCTCCTACACGCACCGTCCGGGTCTCCGTCATGGTCTCTGTCCGTCCTTCTGTATGGAGGGAATACTGCTCCGAAAACAAAGCTTCAATCTCCGCCTCTACATCGGCATAGGTCCAGTCTCCGTATTTCGCAGTCAGGTATGAGATCAGACGATAAGGATTATGAGAAATCTCACTCACGTTATAGTTGTATTCATCATAATCGGGATGCGTGGACTCCATCTGGTTAATCTGTTCATTCAGTGCCGCTTCCAACGCAGCATAGGCGTTCTCTGCCGCATAAATATCTTCGTCTGAGCTTGGATATGTAGTAATCCCGATGACAGATCCGCTCCCCTGTACCGAAGCGCTGCAGCTGGAAAAGGCCACGGCGATCAAAAGGAAGAGAAGTCCAAAAATTCCCAAGACGGCAAATACTGCATGATTCCTTCTTGCCACTTCTTTTAAGGCGTTCTTTGCCTTAGTGGTCATAGTCTCGGCCGTAGCAGCCGCTTTTGAGGCTCCTTCTTTCCCTGAGGACGCCCCGCTTCTCGCAGACTGATAAGCTTCTTTATAGCGTTTCCGCTGAAAAAAACGGTTCAAAACAGTCTGGCGGTCTTCCTGCTTCTTCTTATTAGAAGAGGTACTTCCTGTCCCGTCCTGCCCTGCCTGCGTAAATTTCAACCTGCTTTCCGAAGCGCTCTCCATATGAAGCTCCTGACGGCTGGCTCGGACGTCCGCTCTTTTATTCCGGTCCTGAGTATGTTTCAGGCTGACCGCAGCCCGTTCTGTCATCATCTCCCCAGCCGAAGCAGCATCTACAGCAGCGTTATCATCCGCTTCCTCTGATGCTTTCACATGAACATATACCGAAGCGGCAGATGCCGCTGCTCCTGCGGCCTTGCGTCCTACTCCCATTCCGGCACCCCGGACCATCTGGCTTCCTTCATCATCAAAAGCCAGACGTCCGGATTTTGCCTGTTCTTCTTTCAGACGGGCCTTTTTCTGTCTGGTTTTGATCTGGGATTTCTGACCATCCAGTCCGTCTGTGTCCGGAACCGTCTCATGATCCCGGATTTTTTTCGACCGATTCCTTACCTTTTCACTGTCTGCAGTTGTCCGCTGTCTGATTTGCGGATCTCCATCTACTGATATGCGCCGCTCCAATCTGGAGCCATCAACGCTTTCTTCTGCAGATACCTCCTCCTGTCGAAGAGACGCCTCCCGGATCTGTTTTTCAAATCTGGCGGACGGACGCCCCCTGCTTTTATCCGGCACATCTTTTTTCTGACCATCTCCGATATGTTCTTCCGTCAGGCCATCCCTGGTCATCTTCTGTACCGTTTTTTCTTTGGCGGTATATTTCACTCCTGCCAGGCTTTCCACCTCCTTTGCAAAAAGAAAGACCATTTACTGGAAACGGTAAATGGTCGGTTAATCTTTCACTTCTTCTGGTTTTGTCGTCATCAGGGAATACAGTTTCAGGCTCTTATCAAACTTATCCTTAAACGGGATGATCGTACTGCCATAAAACAAAAGCCCTTCGCCTTCTCCTGAATTAGTCACATAGGACAGCTGATACGGGGAAATATTCAGCTGTTTCGCCAGGATCTGCCGGTCGCCGGCGGCCTGATTGAGCATCAGAATGAAATCACTGTTCTCAAAAATATTCTCAATCTCACGGCTTGCCAGCAGGTCTTTAATATTCTGGGTGATTCCGGTCGGGATACCTCCCCATTTCCTGAACCTTTTCCAGATTTCCACACTATAGGCGGCCGTCTGCTCCTCTTTTAAGAGAAGATGGAACTCATCGATGTAATACCGTGTCGCTTTATGGGTGGCCCGGTTGACTGTCACCCGGTTCCAAACCTGATCCTGGACGATCAGCATCCCCAGCTTCTTCAGCTGTTTTCCCAGATCTTTCACGTCATAGCATACGATCCGGTTATTAAGTTCCACATTGGTCCTGTGATTAAAGACATTCAATGATCCATTCACATAGATCTCAAGCGCTGTGGCGATTCTCTGCGCCTGGGGTTCTTTCTGCTTCCGGAGACAATCGTAAAGGTCTCCCAGCACAGGCATATTCTCCGGCCTTGGATCAGAAAAATACTTCTGATATACAAGCGGGAGACAACGGTCGATTACCGATTTTTCCTCTGCCTCGATGCCATTTCTGCTTCCCATGATCAATTCACACAGTGACAGGACAAAATCTGATTTTACCCCCAGCGGGTTATCGTCATCAGAATAATCCATGTTGATATCCATAGGATTAATGTAGTCTTTACTGGTAGGTGAAATATGGATTACCTGCCCTCCTAAGGCATGAACAAGAGGATAATACTCCCCCTCCGGATCTCCGATTATGATATCGTCCTGGGTAATGCAGAATGCATTAGTGATCTCACGCTTCGCAGCAAATGATTTTCCGGATCCGGGCGTGCCAAGGATCAGCCCGTTAGGATTCTTTAATTTTTTCCTGTCCACCATGATCATGTTGTTGGACAAGGCATTTAAACCGTAGTATAACGACTCCCCTTCCATAAAAAGCTCCTGACTTGTAAAAGGAACGAAAATTGCTGTACTCGTAGTTGTCAGAGCCCTCTTGATCGGCACATGGCCCACTCCCAGAGGAAGGCTGCTCATCAGCCCTTCTTCCTGCTGATAATCCAGACGTCTTAAGATACAGTTATATTTTTGTGCGATTCCTGCCGTCTGCAGGATGGCATTATCCAGTGCCTGCTTTGTCTTCGCAGTGTTCAGGAACAGTACCGTTACAAGAAACATCCTTTCGTTTCTGCTCTGCAGATCTTCCAGCAGTCGTTTTGCCTCACCGCCGTAAGTATTCAGATCCGACGGGATGATATCCATATCGTAGCCGGAACGGACCGCCTTTTTCTGCTCTTCGATCTTCATCCGGTTGATATCCGTCATTTTTCCTTTCACCAGCTTAATTGCCTTTACCTGATCCACAGACTGCACATGCAGATTGACGATCAGATTTTTATCCATATCCAAAAACTCCGCCAACATCTTATCGGTAAGTTCCGGCGCCAGGATCTGCAGGTACGAAACTGCGCCGATGGTATTTCCCATCTGGAACGTCTTTCCGTCCTTGAACACAAAACTGGTAGGCGCCACATAATCTTTTGTAGAGAGCCCGCTATGGAGCATAGATCCATAATCGAACGGGATATCCCCCAGCTCGTCCGGATTCAGTATCTGGCGCAGGATCTTCAATCGTTCAGCTCCATTTAACGGTTCTGCGGGAACACCCAGGATTTTAAAATTATTCAGGATATCAGTCTCTATACGCTCCAGTTTTGGCTTTGCCTCCCGGATATTATCCGCCTCTATGGAAAAAGTGATATACTTGGATTTCACCAGGCCGTTATTCCCTTTTGCAAGCTGCCGATGCAGCATCCGGGCGTATTCTCTCCGGATCTCATCAAATTCATCATGCCTCCGGCGGATCCGGATCACCTTTTCAAATTCCTTCATGCTGCTCTTCTGATTGATAAAGCTAAGCTGAAAATGGATACTGCTGTCAAAATAGTTCAGAAAATCGCACCAGTTTTCAAAGATCGCATTTTTGTCATCGTTCTGAGCCAGCTGATAATTGATATCCGAAAACCGGATTGTTTTGGAATAACATTTATCATGCACCCTGCAGATCCCGTCCTTTGCCATTTCCTTATAGGCAATCGTCCTCTGTGCAGATATCCTTTTCTCTTCTTTCTGCTTCTCCTTCTGATCTGCCTTGCCGCGTGAAGCTTTACGGCTGCCTTTTTCCGCGGCTTTCAAAGCCGCCTGCTGTTTCGCAGCTTTCTTCTCTTCTTTAGCCCGGCGCTTTTCCAGACGCCGTTTCTTACCGCTTCTTTCTGCCAAGGTTCTTTCCTCCCTTCTCCGATTTTTTTACTGTCACAGACACGGACTTTCCCGGATCTGTCTCAAAATAATTTTCCGTTTCATATTTTCTGACTGCCGGACGCAGCCATTTGACACGGATCATATGGATCAGCACCTCTTCCAGATGCATGCCGTCCTTTTCGTACATAGCGAAAAGAAAGGCCGGCAGCATCAGCAGGACCATAATTGTAGCAGCATTGCTGTTCCCCAGAACGCCTCTTGTAAGGAAATAAAAAGGAATTCCTGCCGCCGCTCCCGCCGCGATACAGATCAGCTGCCGCTTAGTCAGGTTAAACGCCACCTTATTCTTTACTTTTGTTAAATCTTTTGGAACACTGACATAAGCCATCGTCCAAATCCTCCTTCCTGAAATTTAATGGGCATTAAAAATTGATTTGCTGAGTGCTCCCGTCTTGAAGAGGCTGAAACACAGCACAACCGTGTAAGCCATCACTCCGAAGAGAGAGGAACTTAAGTTATCCGAATACTGGATGCCCGCCACCAGTATGGAATAGATTGCCACGCATACCATCATCAGGAACGCCTGGAACGCCAGGGCAAAAAGCCCCCGGAAATAATTGGTCCCGATCTGTCCCCATTCGCGGTTGGTCATAGTAGCAAATGGAATCGGGGCGATTGAAGTATACAGATAAATCTCGATCATTCGACCATACAGGATTACCGTGATCAGAACACTCATGATCTTCATGCCAAAGCTGACGATCAGCGTTTCCAGCACCAGAACGACCAGTTCCCCGATCTCCATAGCTTCCAGTGCTGTGTCCAGGTCTGTCAGCACAGAACTGATATCTATTTCTGTACTTCCGGTGATCACACCTGCCGCAGAATTGACCACACTTTGCCCTACATCAAATACGGCCATCGTAATGGTAAATGTATTGCTGACCAGATAGACCGCGATCCACATCTTTACAAAGTACTTGAAGAACATCCATGTATCGACGTCATGCATGTTGTTTTTCTCTGTGATCATACTGATCAGTTCATAGCAGAGCACAAATGTGATGATGATCCCTGCAAGCGGCAGGATCACCGTTTCCGATAAGTTTTCGATCATACTGAATATGCTGCTGTTCCAGCCCTGCGGGGTCTGTCCAACCTGAACGGCAATCTCACTGGTCTTTTCATTGACATCGGTAAACATCCGGTCCAGGTTGGAATGAATGATCCCTGTGAGGAGTCCCCTCATCCACTCTTCAATCGCATCAAAGATCTGATCGAACATGGATAATTACTCCTTCCTCTAAAATAAGCTGCTGAGAAGCGGGATCAGCTGGGTTCCGATCAGGATTACCCCGCCGCCGCTCATCAGCTGTTTGATTCCCTGGCTCTTTGCTAATGTGCGATAAAGAAGTAATAGAAGTGTAAAAAATTTTGCCGTTCCTATCCGGCACTTAGGGCTGTGTCGGATAGGTCAGGCGTTAGGCTTCCGGCAAGTCTATCTTGCCGACAAAGCTGTAATAAATCTCAATGTCCTGCCTGCGGGTGCCGTTCTCGTCATAGCTGCACTCATGCACGACGATTTTCTCAATCATTTCCCGCAAGAGGGTGGGGGTCAATTCTTCAAAAGCAAGGTGCTTTCTCACAATCCCCATGAATTTCTCGGCGTTGACGGTGGCGGCCTGCGACTTGGAAAGTTCCTCCTGCAAAGCGGCAGCCCGGTCTTTCAGTTCCCGCTGCTCCTGCTCATAGTCCGCCGACAGCTCCATGAAACGCTCGTCGCTGATTTTGCCGCTTACATTGTCCTCATACAGCCGCTTGATAATGCGGTTCACTTCGGCAATGCGTGTCTGGGCCTGTTCAAGCTGCTTCGTGGCTGCGGCGGTCTTTCTCTTGCCGCCGATTTCGTTCTGCTGGATGAGCAGCTTTACAAAGCGGCTCTCATGCCTGGCGGCGTATTCCGTCACTTGCCGGAGATTGGAAAGCACGCCCGCCGTCAAAAGGTCGGTGCGGATAAAGTGTGCCGTACAGTCACGGGTACGCTTCTTGTAGCTGCCGCAGATATAACAGTCCTGCTTGCGGTTCTTGTTCTGATACCGCTGCTGATACAGCACATGGCCGCAGTCGGCGCAGAACAGCATACCAGAGAACAGCCCCACTTCATCATAGCGGTTCGGGCGTTTTCGCTGCTTGCGTAACTCCTGCACACGCTCCCATGTTTCCGTGTCGATAATCGGCTCATGGTGATTTGGGAAGATAGCCTGCTTCTCGATGGGGTTCTCAACGCTGTGCTTGACCTTGTAAGAGGGCTTCTCCGTCTTGAAGTTTACCAGACAGCCAGTGTACTCCCGGTTTTCCAGCAGATGGACGACGGTGTTTGTCGCCCACTTGCACTCATAGCCGGGGTGGTAGCGTCGGGTGCTGCCCGTCCTGCGGTATTCCAGCGTCCCCGGCGTGGGGATTTGCTGCTCCGTCAGCATACGGGCAATCTTGGTCGGGCCATTTCCCGCAAGGCAAAGCTGGTAAATCTGCCGGACAACCGGGGCGGCTTCCTCGTCAACGATATAGTTCTCGTCCTTGTCCATGAGATAGCCATAGACTGGCTTGCTGGTTACAGGCTTGCCGCTCATGCCTTTTGCTTTCTTTACTGCCTTGATTTTCTTGCTCGTATCTCTCACCAGCCATTCGTTAAATAAGTTCCGCAGAGGGGTAAAATCATTGTCCATGCCGCCGTTTGCGCTGTCCACGTTGTCATTGACAGCGATAAAACGCACGCCCTTTTGAGGGAACAGCATTTCCGTGTAAAATCCCACCTGCAAGTAATTACGCCCCAGCCTGCTCATGTCCTTGACTATGACGGTGCCGACTTTCCCGGCTTCAATGTCTGCAAGCATGGCTTGAAATCCGGGCCGCTGGAAGTTCGCACCTGAGTAGCCGTCGTCGGTGTACCAGCGCAGATTGGTAAAGCCGTTCTGCTTGGCGTAGGCTTCCAAAATCCGTTTCTGGTTGGAAATGGAATTGCTCTCGCCTTGCAATTCGTCCTCATGGGACAATCTCGGATAAAGGGCGGTAATGAGGTTTTGGGTGGCTTGTCTTAACATAAAATCCTCCGTTTCCGACAGCCAGCCCCACTATTCCGTGGTTTCATTGTACCACGGAACAGGGGCGGCTGTACAGCGGTAAAAGTGATAAATCTGCTTCTTTACAGCTTGTCAAATCGCCTTTTTTTGTGTAGCAGCGGCTTCCGCTTCCAGTACCCTCGCCATCTTGTCGGCGGCGGTGCTGGTGGTGTCTTTCTTGAAAAAGCCGGACACGACAAGAACGGTATTCCCCATGCGGATTTCCGTCACGCAGTCGGGGCGGCGGGTGGTACGGTGGTCGTGCTGCTTGATATTCTCCATAGGCAATACTCCTTTCATTCAGCCAGCAGTTTCTTCATGGTTTCCATTTTCCGCTTTGCGGTTTCCTGCCGGAAGTTGACGCCAGTAAAGCGTATCGGGACGCACATGGACAGCAGTCGGTCATAAATCCGGGAATGGGCCGTGTCTGTCGGCTTTTTCAACTCGTCCAGCGGGCGGTTGGTGGTGGCGATCAGCGGCTTGTTGCTGCGGTATCGGGTATCAATCACATGGAATACCTGTTCCAGTCCATAGTCGGTGCCACGCTCCATGCCGAAGTCGTCAATGATAAGCAGCGGATAGCGGCAAAGGCGGGAAATATACTCATTCCGGCCTGTAAAGCCGGGAGAGAGGTCGCCCAGGATAACGGCGAAGTTCGTCATATATACGGGGACTTCTTTCTCCATGAGGGCGTTTGCGATACAGCCCGCAAGGTAGCTTTTCCCGTTGCCGACGTTCCCCCAGAACAGGCAGCCGATGTTTTCGGCCTGCATTTCTTCCCAATGCTCCGCATACCGCCGGGCAATCCCGGTCTGCGGGTTTCTGCCGTTGTCGTTCTCGAATGTCCATTGCTGCATGGCTGAGTCGGCAAAAGCCCTCTGTTTCAGATTTTCCACGGCTTCCACATGGCGGCGGTGTTCCTCGGCGGCCTGCCGCTGCTCACGGGCGGCTCTCTGGCAGTCGCACTCTGCCGGGTGGCGGTCACGGCCAAACAGCTCCTTACCCTCCGGGAAGTAGGCTTCTTTCGGCGTATGGCACTTTCCGCAGTAAAGCAGTCCGTCCTCGCCGATATAGTCCTCCATCTCCGGGGCGGCGGTTGTCATGTTCTCCAAAATATCTTTGATTTCACTTGTCATAAGCTTTCTCCCTCCATACAGGTATAGTCGGGGATGCCCTGTTTTACGGCTCCCTTTTTGTCATTGGCCGCCCATCTGTGCAAGGCGGCGGCATAATTCTGGTAGGCTTTCCCGCTGGCGGCAAGGTAATGGCTCATTTCCTCAATCAGCCGTTCCAGCCTGTCCGGGTATTCTGCCTGTAACTCGTCATATTCGTCCTTTGACAGAAAAATATTCTCATATCGGCCATAAGCTGTGGGCGGCTCCCCACTCGCTCTCATTGTTTGGTTCTCTATTAAGTTGTTTATATTAGTTTTGTTAGGGGTCGGTTTTCCGACCATCATAGGGTCGGTTTTCCGACCGTCATAAGGTCGCTTTTCCGACTGTATGAGGGTCGCTTTTCCGGCCATCAGTTGGTCGGAAAACCGTACCACTGGGACAGGCGGCACTTTCACATAAAGCCGATTGGGTGCGGAGAAGCCCCGCCGTTCCCGTTCTAAAAGCCCGGCTGCGTCCAGTTCTTTCAAGGCTCCCTTGATGGCGGTACAACCCTTGTCCAGCATTTCCGCTATCTCCGCAACGGGGTAGACAATGAATATCCTGCCCTCGCCGTCCTGCCAGCCGTTCTTCTGTGACAGGGTGGAGCGGTCTAATAAAAGCGCATACAGCAGCTTGGCGGTCTGTGAAATCTCCATTTTCAGCAGGAAACGGGGGTATGGAAGATAGGCGGGCAGCGTGGTGTCTGCCCTGATATAATCAGCGATAGTATCACCTCCCTCTGTGTTGTGTCGTTTTTGGGCTTTGTCACGCATTAGGACGGCATTTCCGGGGGGAAAGGATAAATGTATCGCATACCCTTTGACACCCACGAAAAAAGCCTTGATTTATGCGGGTTTGAAAGGCTCTAAAGCGTGACATTTCTGCCTTTGTTTCCGCTTTCTCTCGGCGGCTTTGCGTTTCTTCATGCACCCGGCGCAGCCGGGGCAGTATTTCCCCCGGTTGGATTTGGGGACAAAGGCCGCCCCGCAGACCGCGCAGCGTTTCCGGCTCCCCCGGTACAAGAGGGCTGCGGCCAGCTCCCCGTCAAGGGGCAGGACAGCCACACGGAACCAGCGGCACATGAGGGAATAGGAAATGCTCTGGACGCACACGCAAGGCTCCCCGTCGTCTAACAGCAGGCAGTTCCCCTCGTCGTAGTTACAGCACTCATGCACAAGGCGGCGGGCTGCCTGGTGCTGGCGGTAGTCCATGCGGGACGGCTTATCGTTCATGGCTCTGCTCCTTTCTGCGGTGCGGCTCTTCCCGGCGCAAAATCTGGTCGATGTTCCGCTTGACGGTCTGCAACTCCCTGAACCGCTGCTTCTGTTCGTGATAGGTGTTGTACAGGCCGTCTTTCTCGGAGATAAGCTGCTCGATCTCGGCCTGCAACGCTTTTCGGCCGGGCAGCTTGGTAAGCCCCTGTGCCTTGAAATACCGGGCGGCGGCTTCGGCTATGATAAAATCGCTCTCGTTTGCCTGGCGGTATGCGGCGCGGGCTTTCTCGGATTTCTGCGCTTTCAGCCCCTCGCGGATGGGCTTGGTCTTGGCATAGGCAAGTACCTGTTGCCGCAACTCCCTTTTCCCTTGCAGCTTCGTTTCCAGTGCTTTCAGTTCGCCGCTGGTCTGGCGCATTTCCTGATAGGCGGTAGCAACGGCGGCTTCAAGCTGTTCCGGGGAAGAAAAGCCGTACTGTTGGTAGATGGTCAGGGTCTTGGCGGCCTGTTTCAGATTGTGTATCTTCGCCCATCGTTCATAGCCTTTGCCCTTGCCCTCGGCCATCTTCTGCTCAATGTCCACAAGCCGCTGCACACTGTCCTGTCTGGGGTCGATTTTCCCTGTCTTTTCGCCCTGTAAGCGGCCTTTCCCGGCGTGTAGGTATTCGGGTATGGCTGCGGTCTGTTCGGCGGCTCTGGCGGCTTGGTGCTGCGGGGTGTAGCGAACCGTTACGCCCCTCTGGGCGTTCTGCTCCAAAACGGCAAGGACGGCGGTGCGGTCAAAGTCGCCGCCCAGCTTCCGGGCGGTGATAGGCTTCGTCCTGTCTGGCGTGAGGTAGGACAGCCGCCCCCGGCTCTCCTTGACGGTCACACCCTCCCGCAACAGCAGAGAGGAAAACTCGTCAAAGCTGGCAGCGGTGGCAAGGGCTTTCCGTAGGGTCTGCCGCAGCTTCTCCTTGTTCGTTTCAAACTTGGTCTGCCGGGGCGTGATACCGCCTGCAATCATGGGGGCGTTCTGCTTGTCCAGTGCGGCCTGTCCCTTTTTCTGCGCCCAATATTCCCGGTCTGTGACACGGTTCTTGCTGCCGTTCAAGAGGTCGATTTGGTAAAGTCCTTCCCGGTGGCACATCTCCATGACCTCGGACTTGAAGTAGCGTAGGGCTGCGTCGGTGCAGCGGTGCTTGCACCCGGCTTTCGTGTCCGCTGGCCTGTCCATGTAGGGCAGGAACGGCACTTCCTCTATCCGCAGGCTGTTAATGACGATATGCACATGGATGTTGCCGCTGTGGTTATGCCCGTCCGGGTGGGTGCAGACAAGGGCCTGATGGCCGGGGAAATGCTCTTTACAGAATTGCTCCCCCAACGCCTGCGCCCGGTCTACGGTCAGGCCGTTGTCCGGCCCGTCCCGTGGGTCAAAGCTGATGATATAGTGGTGGCTTTTCACATCCTCCCGCCGCTGATTTTTCTCATAGCGGAGATTGGAGCGCATACACGCAACGGCAAAATCCTCGCCGCCGCAGTTCAGCGTGGACAAGCGATAATCCTCACGGGGGATAAGCCTGCCGTTTTCATCAAGGACGGGCTTCATAGTAAATTCGTCATGCTCAAAGAGCAGGTATTGTTCGGCGGCTCCGTAGTCGGCGTTCTTAGAGCCTAAATGCTTGAGTGTTGCCAACGGCGTCACCTACTTTCTTTAGGACTTCATACTTGAGGGCGGCAAGGTCGGCGGCCGCTTCCCGCAATTCCTTTGCCATAGCCGGGTAGGGGCTATGCCACTCGTTGAGGGTGCGGGCAATCTGGTTGAGATTGCCGCCAATCCTGCCGTACTCGGCTGTGAGCTTCCCGACAGCGGAGAGCAGCTCGTCATTGACTGACGACACATGGAGTACGGGGCGTATGGTAGTGCGCCGGATGGCCTGCCGGAGAAATTCGGACTGACTGATACCATAGGGCGCAAGCCGTTCTGTGAAGTCGGCGTATTCTTCATCGGTCAGCCGGGTTTTCACAACATGGCTGCGGTGGGGGGTGTTGTATCGCTTCGGCATGGGCTGTAAACCTCCTTTCACTTATCACAAAAAATGGGCTGGTCTGTTAGCTATTTTCGGGGCATTTCCTGTCTGCCGGACAGAAATATTTTTGCGGCGTAAGCCGCATAGCAGGGTTTGGGGAAGGCACTCCCCAACAAGTTTCCCGCGAGGGGCAAAACCGCAGAATTGCGGATTTTGGCACCGTGGTAGAAACTTGCTCTAAGTAAGCCGTAGATTTCCCCTTGCACTTACTACTCGTATAGCTGCCGCCTGTTTTGGCCGGATTTCTGCAAAAATCTTACGGCGTGGGGCGATTTTTACCCGCAGTTCTTTCTTTCCGCTAAAGATACATTTCAAAGGCCGCCAGCTACCCGCTTGCCGGGAATTTTCTCAAATTTTCCTTTGCCTTAGAAATACAGAAAATGCAGATTTGGCTACCGCCGCAGAAAATTTTTTGTTTCCGGCTTCACCTACCTACTACGGATGACTTTGCGATTTTGCCAAACGGATAAAGAAAAAAGCAGCAAATCTTTTTCAGACTTACTGCTTTCGCTGGCCGCCGATGGGCGGTGGATATTCAGTTTTGAAAGTTCAGGTCAGGTTGGCCCGATGATGGATAGCACAATAAATTCCTGTTTTCCCTTTAAGGCATTGTGCATTTTTTCTATTTCTCTTGATGATTATTTTTTTCATAATCAATCAATGTACCTATAACAATTCCAATCAACATTCCGATACCTGCACAAATAGAAATAGCAAAAAGATTTTGCAAAAACGCCCATGCCAACACACCTATGCAACCACCGACAATAAATCCTGTTAATAAGCCAATAGTTAAGTATTTATTACTTTTCATATTGCTATATCTCCCCTAAAAGTATATTTGTCGTTGGTTCTATTATACTATGACCTGCTTCCTTTAGGAATAGATGAATTGTAAACTGGCTGGAGTGAAACCGCTAATGACAGCCAGTGTTTGTTCTTTGTTTATCGGTCAAAGCGAAATTTGAACAGGGCGGCAATGAGCTGTTGCTTTATATGTTCCTCAACTTCGGCGTTGACTTTCCCGTGTACTTTGGAACAGTAGCGGATATATCCGGCATAGTGGGAAAGAATGGTGTCGATTGCGTCCGGGTCGCCCTCATGGGCTTTGACGATTGTTTCATAGGGGAGAAGTTTACTCATAGTCATTTCCCTCCATGAGCCGCCTTAACCGCTGCAAGGCAAGCCGGATATGCCGCCCCGCTGTGCTGCGTGTCCGGCCAATATGTACGCCGATCACTCGCTGCGGCTGGCGCAGGAAATAGTAACGAAAAATTTCTTCCTGCGTCTGCTCCGGCAAAAGGGCAAGGGCGGCGGCAAGCTCCGCATGATACAGAACGGCGGTCTGGCCGCAGGCGGGGGCCTGTGAAAAAATCTCTGTAATTACAGATCTTCTATGATAATTGTTGGGCTGAAAGCTAATCCGAGAGCTTTCAGCCCTTGGTTTATATATAACAGCACATGCTGGGCATGTCAAGTATGGGCGGGATTCCCTCACGTCTTTACCAGTGATTTTACTCCGGGAGCCTGCCTTCGTACATGATGCTCAGTTCCCCATACACCTGCCCCCAGTTCCGGATTGGCATGGTCCATTTTTTGGTGGCTTCAAAAGTCGCCAGATAAAGTGCTTTTAAAAGGGCTGTATCGCTTGGAAATACGCTCCTCTGGCGGTTCAGTTTTCGATAGGTGGAATTCAGTGATTCGATGGCATTTGTCGTGTAAATGACTTTCCTTACTTCTATAGAAAACTTGAAGATTGGGCTGATTGCATCCCAGTTCTGCTTCCAGCTTTTCATGGAATTCGGGTACTTTATTGACCATTTCTCAGTTACTCTCTCCAGAGCTTCCAAGGCCTGCTCTTCGGATGGTGCCTGATAAATCGTCTTTAAATCACTGGCAAATGGCTTACGGTCCTTATCTGCCACATATTTCAAGGTGTTTCTTACCTGATGTACAATGCAGCGCTGGTATTCCGTTTGGGGATATGCTGCGGCGATGGCTTCTTTGATTCCGCTCAGGCCATCGGCACAGATGATCAAGATATCTTTTACTCCACGGTTTTTCAATTCATTCAGTACGGAAAGCCAGTATTTTGAGCTCTCATTCTCTCCAACCTGAATGGTCAGAACTTCTTTTTGACCATCCATATTGATTCCAAGAATGACATAAGCTGCCAGCTTCCGGATCACTCCATTATCCCGGACGGAATAATGAATGGCATCGATATAGAGCACAGGATAAAGTTCCGACAGCGGGCGTTTCTGCCAGTCCTCAATCTGGGGCAGGATTTTGTCTGTTACATCAGAAATGAAGCCTTCGGAGGCCTCAAATCCATAGATATCCTCCAGCGTTTCTGAAATCTGCCGGGTCGTCATTCCCTTGGCATACATGGAAATGATTTTCTGGTCAATGGATGAGATATCTTTTTGACGTTTGCGGACAACCTGCGGTTCGAACGAGGATTTGCGGTCCTGAGGGACCTGGATATCCATTGTGCCATAACTGCTGTTGACCCTTTTACTCTTATATCCGTTGCGATAATCATCGCTGTCAGAACGCTGTGATTTCTGATAACCGAGGTGTTCATCCATCTCGGCTTCCATCATTTCTTTGATCGTACCACCCAGCAGGTCTTTCAGTGCTTCCTGAATGTCTTCCGCGGACTGAATGTCATACTCCTGAAGGAGCTGCTGGATAATGTTGCGTTTTCCTTCGGTCATAACGACCTTATGTACCGGTTTCTTTTCTCTTGCCATAATAATAGGCCTCCTATGATTTAGATTTTATCATAGAAGACCTATATCTGGTTCCTATTTACAGAAAAAATTTCACACAGTCGCAGGCGGTAAAAAGATATTCTTCAAGCTACTCCGGCTCGGCAAGCTGGACAAACTTTTCACTCATCAGATAATCAAGGGAAACTTCCCGTTCCCACCTCCGGCGCAGCTTCAAGATTTTATCTATGGCTGCGTGACGAATGACTACCTTGCAAAAGGCATTGAATGTGTACTGGATATGCACCTTGTAGGCTTCATCTTCGGTCATGGAAATTCCCCCTCTCTGAATAATAGTGCGGGGCGGCAGTACTCCTTGCTGTCGCCCCTTGATTGCCTACCAGCAAAGACGGGCGGGGCTGTCAACGACGGCGCGAAGCGGCGTTCATTTTATCGTTGACTGGCTCGGCTGGGTTTGCTATTTACCCGACAAACTTGAATTTATTTTAAGCTATCACGTTTTACCTTCTTAAGCCTTACTATCATTACCATAGGAATTTCTTTGTTGGTTTTGAAACATTCTTCATAAAATCCATCAATGACAAATCCAGCTCTAAAACAAAGGTTAAAAATATCTTGTATGGAACGATGATAATAAATCTGCTCTTTCGGTTGCCCTTCAATCGCTATATCATAGTAACTGTGCGGTGTCATATATTTTTCAGTCAACGTGACAAAACAAGGGTGTTGCGTTGCAAAGACAAAAATTCCGCTTTCCTGCAACAGTTCATAAACAGCCATAAGAAGTGGTTCAATGTCCGTAATATCCATAATTGCCATATTAGAAACTGCTTTCGTAAAGGCTCGATTTCTTTTTAATTCTAATATACTTTTTCTATCGGTCGCATCCGCCACACAAAATTCAATTTGTTTTGCATATTGTGATTGCCGTCTTTTAGCCAATTCTATCATTTTTTTGCTGTAATCAAAAGCGACAACCGAAGCACCTCTTTGTGCAAGATACGAAGAATAATTTCCATTGCCACACGCAATATCCAAAATGTAATCCGCAGGATTAGGAGATAGAAGTTCCGTTACTTTGGGGCGCACTACCTCTCTGTGAAATTCATTAGATTCGTCACCCATTGCATTATCCCAAAATTGTGCGTTCTCCTCCCAGATTTTTTTACTTTCCTCTGTTCCCATGTTCTCTCCCACTCCCAAAATTTGCTTTTTTGCTTCCATTAAATCTTCCTTACTATATTCCATTGTTACCCTCCATAACTTCTGATTGTTGTCGTCTTGACTATTATGTATCTTTTCTTTCCAAAATGGTATAGGCTTTTATTTTTGTAATGCTGCAAAACTTTTCTTCTGTAAGGTATTCAAAGGATATTTCCCTTTGCCGCCGCTTGCATTAAGCCGCCGCTATTGGAAAGCCAAAAGCAGCGGCTTTTTTTACTCGGTATTACCGAAAAGTATAGAAAGCAGGATATGTCATCATTTGTCATTTCTTCTCAATGTAATAACTGCATGGCATATCAAGCCAAATACAAGAGAAAAACAGCCACCGCCAAATAGTGATGCTCCCCACCCTGCACCTGACATTGTCATAAAACCGCCAACAAAGAAAATACCAATGCCAAGAAATATACCAACACCATAAAAAAGTCCAATTGCCATATCGTACTTATTAAATTGTCGTTTCTCCTTTTTTTCATATGTTTCCATCTTTGTTATTACCTCCTTCGCAAAATCGTCCATGTTGACTCCAAAAAGAAAGCAAATTTTTTTCAACATATTTAAATCGGGTTCATTAACATCTCTCTCCCAATTCGATAGTGCCTGCCGGGTAACATTCAATTCCCCGGCTAGTTCTTCCTGTGTCATTCCCAATTGTGTTCGCAGATGACGTATTTGCTTTCCTGTTGTAATATTCGTCTGTTCCTGGTTCAAAATAGTTTCTCCTCTCTGATACTGATTTTATCAATGATATTTCGCAATAGCCAGCAATGAACGCTTGCATTGCGCAAGACGTTACATTATCTTCTGAAACATATAGCGCACCTTGTCCAGGCGGCTGTTTGGACGGCGGGGCTGGATGACTGGCTTGCCGACAGCGGCCTGATACCCTTTCAGTTCTGTAAGGCATACGCTCTGCCCGTTGGTGTAAAAGGCCAGATCAGTACGGTATGCCTGTATACAGCGGGCGGGAATCTCGCCAGTAAAGACAACTTCATCCTTTTTTACCTGGACCGTTTCGATGGTGGCACAGTATTTCGGTGCATCATGATAAGCCCTGGAAAGATATTCCCGGGGCGCATAGAGGGTGAAGGAGAGATAAGGTTCCAGCAGTTGCGTCCCTGATTCCTTCAATGCCTGTTCCAATACAATCGGGGCCAATGAGCGGAAGTCCGCCGGCGTGCTGACCGGACTGTAATAAAGCCCGTATTCAAAGCAAATCTTACAGTCCGTTACGTTCCAGCCGAACAAGCCCTGCTCCAGCCCGTAACGGATACCATCCCTGACAGCGTTTTGAAAACTCTGGTTCAAGTATCCCAGCGAAACCCGGCTCTCGTATTGTACACCGGAGCCAAGCGGGAGTGGTGTAACAGACAGTCCGATGGATGCCCAAAACGGGTTGGGCGGCACCTCGATATGGATGGTGTGGCTGGCTGCTTTGAGCGGCCGCTCCATATAAATGACGGTGGGTTCCTTTACCACTGTTTCAAGCTTGTATTTTTCCGACAGCAAAGCGGAAACAACCTCCAACTGCACCCGGCCCAAAAAAGAAAGAATGATCTCATGGGTGATGGAATCCACCTCGCAGCGCAAAAGCGGGTCAGTATCCGCAAGTTGCGTAAGAGCGTCCAGCAGCCGTTCTCTTTGCGCTGCCGTTTTCGGCGCAATCGACGTCCGCAGCATGGGGAGGGGGTCCTCACGCCACCTTTTACGAGGGAGCCGGGTTGGGTCCCCTAATACATCGTTTAACCTCACGCTGTCGCTGGGAAGGATAACAATTTCACCCGGATAAGCGGTGTCTGTCCGAACAATTTCCCCTTTGGATGGAATACGCATCTCTGTGATTTTCAGCTTTTCTCTCCCGGCCAGGGCCACCGTATCCCGCAGGCGCAGCGTTCCGCTGTATAGCCGTAGATAGACACGCCGCTGGCCGCAATCTGTATACTCCACCTTGAAAACGCTGCCGCATAGGGCGGCGCTCCCCTGTTCCCCAATCGGTTGGAACAGCCCTGTCACCGCATCCATCAACGGTTGAATGCCAAGGCCCTTTTTGGCGCTGCCATAATAGACCGGGAACAGGGAGGCGTCTTGAACCCGCCGCTGTTCCTCCCGCACAAGTTTTTCCCGGCTGATTGGTTCTCCTGCGATATACTTTTCCAATAATTTATCGTTATTTTCGATGACCGCATCCCATGCTTCTATGTCGGTATTTTCCTCCAGGACTATTTCCGGGGACAGCGACACCGTCTGCTTGATGATAATATCGGCGGAGAGCTTATCCCGAACAGACTGAACCACGCTCTGCAAATCAACGCCAGCCTGGTCGATCTTGTTGATAAAGATAACGGTGGGAATGTTCATTTTCCGCAGGGCATGGAACAGAATACGGGTCTGGGCCTGCACGCCATCTTTAGCGGAGATCACCAAGATGGCCCCATCTAAAACAGCCAAAGAGCGGTACACCTCCGCCAAAAAATCCATGTGGCCGGGCGTATCCACAATGTTGACTTTACATCTGTGCCACTGGAAGGAAGTGACTGCCGCTTGAATGGTAATCCCACGCTGCCGCTCCAAAAACATGGTGTCCGTCCTCGTTGTCCCTTTTTCGACGCTCCCCGGTTCTGAAATGGCTCCGCTGGCATATAGCAGGCTCTCCGTCAAGGTCGTCTTTCCAGCGTCTACATGGGCAAGAATTCCAATATTGATTATTTTCATGTGATTGTCCTCCCTTTACTGCCCCGAAGGGCATAAAAATCCCCAGCAGTAAAATACTTTTACCACTGGGGATGATAATTTGCGGACATACACATATACAGCATACACCTGTTTGTGAGTGCTGTTTTTGGGGATATGTCAAAATTGATAAGGCAAAAGTATTCTTAAATTGGGTACAAAAAACTAAGCCCCTACAAAAGGGACTATCATAATCCTTTGTTCCCACTATTTGATTATAGTTTTATTTAAGAATACCTTGCCGCATATTTTTTACTCCTTTTCTGGAATTGAATTATTATATCACATCAGTTTTAGGAAAACAAGTATCTAAAAGAAATTTTTCTTCCCCTTATATGTAACAATCATACCGGCTTCCTAACGTTCAGAATGGTTTCTACTGTCTGCTGCGGTGTTTGGTTGGAATTGTCCAGCCAAAAGCCGATCCGTGGTGTTGTCTGCATTTTACTAAATACAAATTCAATGTATACAGAAAGAAATATATAAGGAGTGGGAGGGATTCCGCCGTAGTCGGCATTGTAGGAAAATCCAAAAGTTTAGATTTTCTCAAAATGCTTATCTTTTGGTCTTTGGTTCGGAATAGTGTAGTGCTGGCGGTCTATCTATTGTTTTCGGTTGCTTGCTTCTTTACCGTACATGAGCATTAGCGCCCGGGTTATCATTTCCATATCCTTCCATCAAATTTATCACGCCCCATACGCCAAGACCGGCGCCGATCGCGACCACTAATGTCTGAAGGATATTAACAGCGCTTGTAAAAAAACTCATATACGCACAACTGACAAAAGCGCCTTTTTTCAGCCTGTCAGCGCTTTTTTCTCTCCTTTCCCTCTTATTCAGGCCATAAATCCGTATCCCCTGGTCGGGGACCTGATATGAATTTCCATGGTTTTCCTCCATAAAAAAACCCGTCCATACGGACGGTCCCAAACCTAAAAATCGATATCTGATTTATTCTTCCGGCCTGAATTTCAGGGGCAGAATACTACGCATCCAGACGAAAGTTTATTCTTTCGTCAGCTATACGCACATCATCCTACATCTTCCATCACCTCCTTCTCTGCCGCCTCAATCTCTTCCGGCGACAGTTCATACTCATAAAGTTCAAATGCTTCCTCTTGCGGAAGCACAAGCCTGTGTTCCAGATACTCTTCGATATGGAACTCGTTGTTTTTATTAAAATCTGACAGTTCCCGGTAACGCCTGTGTTTCGTGATATCAAACTTATCACTGTAAAACGGGCGCACCCCACGCAGCTGCAGGATGCACTTATCTCCCGGCATTACTGCCAGTTCGTCCCGGCTCATCAGTTCATGACCAGTCTTCTGGTAATTCATCCCGTAAGACGGATTCTGTCCTCTCGTATCAGAGGTATTATAAAGATCAATCGTCTCTTTCCCCAGTATCTCTGAGATTTCTTTCAATGTACTGCTCTCTTTCCCGCCAAGGAACAAGACAGTATCGCAGTTGCCAAGTATTGTTTCTGCCGCATCCCGGTAGATCGTCTTCAGCTGACTCTGGGACTGCAGGATGATCGAAGCAGAGATTTCTCTGCTTCGGATCGTGGCGATCAGTTTGTCAAATTTCGGAATCTGCCCGATATTACTGAACTCGTCCAGCAAAAGCCGCACATGATACGGAAGTCTCCCGCCGTATAAGTCATCCGCCCTGTCACATAACAGGTTGAACAACTGTGAATACATGATCGCGACAAGAAAATTAAACGTATCGTCGGTATCAGAAATGATTACGAACATTGCCGTCTTCCTGTCTCCAAGAAGATCCAGTTCCATCTCATCGTAACTGGTCAGTTCCCTGATTTCAGCAATATCAAAAGGTGCCAGCCTCGCTCCGCAGCTGATCAGAATACTCTTAGCTGTCTTGCCGGCCGCCAGCTTATATTTGCGATACTGCCGGACAGCAAAATGTTCCGGGTTTTCTGCTTCCAATTCCTCAAACAGTTCGTCCACCGCATTCTTAAACTCCTCGTCATCCTCTCTGGTCTCACTGGCATTAATGAATTCCAGCAATGTAGAAAAATTTTGTTCTTCCTCCGGGGCTTCGTACCAGATATATCCGATCAATGCTGTATAAAGCAGACGCTCTGCTTTCACCCAGAAATCCTCTGTGGCTTTTTCTCCTTCACCTTTTGTATTCGCGATAATGGTATTGACCAGTTTCAGGATATCTTTTTCAGAACGGATATAATGGAACGGATTATAATGCATTGACTTTGTGAAATTGATCGTATTGAATACCTTGATCCGATACCCATGCCGGACCAGCATCCGTCCGCACTCCACTATGATGGTTCCCTTCGGATCTGTCACTACATAGGAGACTTTCCGGGTCATCTGCATCAGGTTCGGCTTCACATAGAAGCGAGTCTTTCCGGAACCGGATCCTCCAATCACGATCACATTTTTATTCCTGGCATACTTCGGAAACTTCGGCCTGCTGTTCATTGTCAGCCGCTCCGTCTGTGTCAGGATGATGTTATTCTCAAAAACCGGATCTATAAATGGCTTGATGTCCTCCGCAGTTCCCCATGAAGCGTTTTGTCAAGTGCTATTTTGAGTTATTGACGCACAATCAAAGTGAAAGCGCGAAAGTGCAAAGCGCAAAGGGTCTGCACTTTGCGTTTTCAGCTTGCGGGTTCGGGCGGCTGCTTCTTCTTGATGAAGTTGTACCATTGACCGCCGACGCGCCTTGCATCCAAAACACCGCCCATGTTGCGCTTGGCGTTCTGCACCGTCCTTTCAGATATTCCGGCTTCGGCTGCGGCCTTTACAATTTCCTCGCTGGCAAGCTCTTTCCCGTCTGCAAGCAGGTCAAGTATCAGCCGTTCCGCCTGTTCGGTCTTGGTGGCCGTGTTGCCGCCCGCGCCGGATAGCAGCTCGTCGGCGGTAATGTCATACTCGCCTATCCACGAAAAGCCCGTTTCCGGGTCAAGGCAAAAGGCAACGGGCTTGCCCTCCGGCGCAAGGGAAGATTTGTCATGGACGATAACGCGCACATTTGGCTCCCGCTTCACGCGCCCAATCAGCAGGACGCTCCTTGCTGCGGCGCGGAAGTCAATAGAACCTAAGCCCCGGTATGCGCTCTGTCCTCCGGCGGCTTTATTCAAGTGTCCGATAAGGATAACGGCGCACCCGGTACGCTCGGCAACATCGGCAAGGCGGCGGAACATGGGGCGCACCTCGTTTGCCCTGTTCATGTCGGTCTTTTCGCCCATGTACGCCTGTATGGGGTCAAGGATAATCAGCCGCGCCCCGGTGATATTGTCAAGATTAGTTGACACATTTTTCTCAAGGATATCACTGACTATGCAGCCACCTCCAAAGCCTCATAATACTGCCTGCGTTTTACCATGGGAGGAAGGCCTCCATTGGCAGAGCAGATCCTCCGATTGTTCCAGTAGCTGAGGAAGTATCTCCAGATAAGTACCTTTAGTTCTTCTACTTCCATCTGTTTTGTGTCATAACGGTCATAAAGGAGCTCCGTCTTCATTCTGGCCCACATGCTCTCGCAGCGTGCATTATCATGGCAGCGCCCTCCGGCACTGTTCATGCTTTGATGGATATGATGCTCCCGGATGGTCTGACGGTAGAACTCGCTGGTATACTGTGTCCCGCGGTCACTGTGGATGACAGCGCCTTCCAACGCAGGATAAGCAGTCAGGGCATTTTCCAATGTATGGATACATAGATCGGCTTTCATATTTGTTTCCATTGCCAGACCAAGGACACTAAGATCAAAGCAGTCAAAAATCGCAGATACATACAGTTTCCCATTGGATGCCGGGATCTCCGTGATATCTGTGATGCATTTTTCTAATGGGATATCAGAACGGAAATCCCGCTTCAGCAGATCGTCCGATTTCATGGCTTCGCGATCAGCCTTTGTGATCCCATTTGGCTTTCTCTTGGGCCGATGGCTCAAGCCAATCTGATCCATAACCCGGTATACGGTTCTTTCACTGGGGATACGCACTCCTTTCGGCTGTTTCAGCAGCAATGCCTGATACATCCGGATTCGACCATAAGTATCGTTACATTCATCCTCACTGACGATTTCTTTCATGGCATCTGCCAGATCCTGGTACTTCCAGGGTCGGTTTTTATTTGCAAGATATTTATAGAAGCCTTGACGACTGATCCCAAGCATTCTGCAGTAGAACGAGATTTTCCCGGTAGTCCTGCCGTCCTCTGTCTTCAGGGCCAGAAAGATCATTCTCTGGTTTTTGCTGACTTCCGACGGCTGGCGGCGAAAAAAGCACTGGCTTCCTCCAGGAATTCGTTCTCTTCCTTCAGGCGACGGATTTCCTTATCCTGTTCCTTCACCCGTTTGCGCAGCATGGTAATCTCTTCTGACAGGCTCATTGCGCTGGTGGGAGTATGGGAGCCTTCTCCGATATCCAACTTACCGGCTCTAACAGCTTTCAGCCAGGTATGAATGGTTCCTTCTGGGATTCCTAATTCTTTAGCAGCCTTAGCGCCACCGATTTCTTTGGCAAGCTTTACTGCCTGTACTTTGTATTCATGGTCATATTTACGTGCCACTTTGAATACCTCCTTATTCTCTTGGTTTTATTATGAAATCCTTGAGAATAAGCTGTCAACTTTTTTTATACCACACCACGGTCTGCCGGATAGCTCTCTCTATGCGCTCGTCGGAAAGGGAAAGCCCCTGCTTGCTCTCATCAATGACAAGAACACGGTCAAGGTCTGCTTCGGCTTCCATAAGGCGGGGCTTGATGGTGTCGCCCAAACCGTCCTCGGCGGTCTGGTAAATCACATTGAATGGCTCATGCGCTGCCATGTGGGGGAACGGCTTGCGGTTGGTACAAGCGGCGGCAAGGCGTAGGGCAAAGGTGGTCTTGCCCTCGCCGGGGTTGCCTTGCACAATGGTTACTTTCCCAAACGGGATATACGGCTCCCATAGCCATTCAACGGTCTGCGTGTCAACCTCGCTCATGCGGATAATCTCGACGGTTTCTTCCTGCGGCGGCTCTTTCAAGCCGTAAACAGCTTCCCGGATATACTTCCCGTCTGTGATTTCTGCCCGGTGCTGCAATACCTCGTTCCAATCCTTGAAAAGAGGGATAAGCCGGTGGACGGTATAGCCCTCCGGCATGAGCTTTACAAGGCGGCTGCAAGCGTCGTTCCCGGCTTCATCGCTGTCAAGGCAGAGGTAAACGGTCTTGATGTTCGGACGGTCAGAGAGAAAGCGGAGCAGGGCTTTTTCTCCCACGCCGCCCAATGACAGGTAGCTTTGCTTCTGCCATTCCTTTTTGAACAGGCAGAGGAAAGAGATCAGGTCAATGGGTGCTTCAAAGACAAACAATCTTTCGCCCTCGCCCCGGTAACAGAAGTTAAAGGCTTTGTCGCTGCCTTTCACATCAAGCCGGAAGTTTCCCGCCGTTCCTTTGCTGTGGGCGTAGCGCGGTATTCCGTCCTCGTCCCGCCCCACAAATACGGCGTTGTGGTGGGCTGCGTCCTCGTAAATATCGCCGCGGGCAAAGAAAAAGCCCGTCACATCTTCATCAATGCGGCGGGCTGTTGTGAGGTAGTTCCTCGCTGTTCGGTTGTCGCTGTTTGGGGGTGGTAGCCGGAAGTCGGATAGGGACGCGGGGCAAGGTCTGTCCGGCGGCGGTGCGGCTCCCTTTTCTCCTGTGAGAAGTTCTACGGCTTCGGTGAAGCTCTTGCCGAAAAACTCCATAACAAAATCAACGGGGCCGCCGCCCTTGCTCTGGCTGTGCCTGTACCACTTGTTTCCCCGGACGGTCAAGCTGTCGTGCCGTTTCCAGCGGTATTCATTCCCGGCGCGGGTAAGCTGCTCGCCCTGTGATTGCAGGAAAGAAACAAGGTCGGCTTGGTTCGCCCGGTCTATCTGTTCTTGGGTGTAATACAAAAAGCTCAACTCCTTTCATCGTTCTAAGTCGTGCCGCTTGGCGCGGGTCTGCTCCGGCTGGTCGGCTTTCAGCGCAATGTCAACACACTTGCGGATATTGTGCAGCTCGGCAACCTCGGCGCGGGTTTCTTTCAGCTTGGTATATTCCGCTGTTCTCTGCCCGCTGAGAGTGGCGTACTCTTTTTCCCATTCAGAGATAGGCAAGGTCTTTGTCCCTTTCGGCAGATTTGCATGGAGATAGCGGCTCGCTGCGTTCCATAGCGTAAGCTCGGCGCGGTGGGCTTCCTCGTACTTGTCGCGCTTGCTCGTCCAGCCATTTTTCAGCTTTTTCAGCTCGTCGTGAATGGGCTTGTACTCGGTGTAGTTCTTCCCGTATTCAATCAGCTTTTGCAATTCTTTCATGCGCTTCTCGGCGGTTTTCATGCCCTCCCGGATAGCGTCGGCTTGGTCGCTGACAGAGGAAAGGGCAGCGTCCAGCTCGTCAAGGGTGGAAATGCCATGCTCGGAAAGATAGTTGACCGCCTTTGCAACGGTTTTCAGTTCGTCGGCGGTGTGCTGCCTTTGCCAACTCTGCGAATACTTCCGGCTCTTTTCTCTCTGAACGCTTAAATACTTCATCAGCAGATTTGCAAGGCCGGGGGATTGCGGGGGCTGCTCCGGGGCGGTTTCCCGCGCCTTGAACAGTTCGCCAATCCATTCTTTGAGCTTTCCAATCTGCGCCCGGATTTCCCGGATAAGGCGGTTTGCTTTTTGGATATTCCGGTTCAGCTCGCCTTTCTCGGTGGCTATGCCTTTCTTCTCCATTTGACAGGCCGCCACGCCCATGTGGACGGTGGGCAGCTCGTCAATGCCGCGCTCGGCGTTGCTGCGGTGGTCGATGCGCTCCGGGCTTCCGGCGCGTTCAAGGTAGGCGTTTGAAATATCCGCCCATGCCTTGCGCCATAAAAGCGCGTTGCCCTTGTCGTTCCAGCCGGTCAGGTCAACTTTGCGGGCCTTGTATTTGCCGCTTGGCAAGCGAATACGCTCGCCGTTTTCATCAAGGTCATATTCCTTTTTGGACTTCGCCGCCCATGCGCCGCGCTCGTCAAGGGGGCGCATGGTAAGCATGATGTGACAATGGGGATTGCCCTTGCCGGTGTCGTGAATGGCGTAATCAACGCACATTCCTCTGGAAACAAATTGAGAGGAACAGTATTCCCGGACAAGCCGGATCTGTTCCTCTCTGGATAACTCTATGGGAAGCGCCGCGTCAATCTCTCTGGCAAGCTGGGCGTTCCCGGCTTTCTCGTAAAGCTCCACGCTGTTCCACAAGGTTGAACGGTCAGAGAAAGAGGGCGGGGCATTGGGCGGCAGTAGGATTTCCGTATGGACAACACCGCCTTTGCGGGTGTAGTCGTGGGTCATTCCGTCCCACTCATTTGTCAACTTTTCGCCGCTTCGGTAGGCGGCTGCGGCAACGGCTGATTTGCCCTTGCCCCGGCTGACAATGCTGATATTACAATGGTAGATGGCTATGGGTATCACCTCCCGGATAGGATAATAAAACCCGCAAAAATGGTACAGACGCCAACGGCGGGTGTACTGTTTTTGTGGGTGTGCAGGGATAGCCGCGTAAGCGGCGCAAGGGGTGCAGCCCCTTGTTGCGGCAAAGCCGCCAATGTCGGTCAGAGAGGGAAGCAAGCGGCTTTCTCTCTGTGCCGACAAGCCCTCGGCAGAGCGCACGCACCCGTAAGGGTGTATAAGTGCGCCCTTTGTGCCAAAGGGATTATTCGCTTTTCCCGCCCTTGGTGCGTTTTTTCAGATAAGCCCGCGCTTCCTCGCTCGTCAAGGCAAGCCGGAGAAAGGCGGCGGCTTCCTCGTCGGTCATGGTCTTGGCTTCCGGCACAATGCTCTCAAAGACCGCACCCCGGACGATCAGCCGATGGCTGCGCGTCCTGCGTTCCTCTTGGGATAACTTTTGCCGCAACACCTTTTCCCGGTTTTCAAGCTGCCGGATTTTCTTCTTCCCGTCCTCAATCTCGGCTTGCAATTCCTCGCGGTTTTTTTCTCTCGGTTTCGTCATGGGTGGTCACTCCTTTCTACCTGTCGGCATAGAAAAAGGACAGTCGATTTCCTCGGCTGTCCTTTTGATTAGGGTGTTTGGTTTACTCCGTTCTGCTCAATAAATGGGAATATTAAATATCAATACGCCCTTTAATACATTCCTATTAAAACATCAGCTTCGATTGTCAAATGTGTGAGAGTACGCCAATCAACGCAATCTTTTTCAACGCAAAAGAGAAGCGGCGTCATTTCAATAAACGACATTCTTTGTTCTGATGACAACTGTACGGTGGCTGAAACCGTTTCTCTTGAAATGGTTTTAAGATATTTCTCAAAATATTCAACGACAGACTCATTTGAATAATCTGGATTTTTCAAGTGTGCTTGCACTTTAGTCCTGATTTCCCTCAAATGATTTTTCGTAGGAATTACTTTCACAACATATCCGTTAGGAGATAGCAATCGCTGAAATTCTTTGTAGTGTGCAGGCGAAAATATGTCTAAAATACAATCCATACTTCCGTCTTTCAAAGGGATTTTTGATAAGTCAGTAACAAACCACTTCACTGCTTTGCGCTTGTCTTTTTTTGATGCAATCTGTATTGCCTCCCTTGACAAGTCAAAGGCAAAGATGTTTCGTTCTGTTCTTTGCTGTATCTGCCTTGCATAGAAACCCTCGCCGCAACCAACATCTAAAATGTTTCTTATAGATGGCGTATCAGAAATAAACTGTATGATTTTCTCCAACACAACATCATACATGCCATACTCCAAAATTTGGTGCCGGTTGTCAAAAGACCGCTTGCTGTAGTTGGTTTTGGGCGATGATTTTAACAACAAATTTACATACCCATATCTTGAAATATCAAAGCAATGTCCATGTCTACAAATTAGGCTATTGCCTTGTATATCCATTGATTTTGTGCAAATTGGGCATTGAAAATAAACCTTGCTGTCTGCAAAGCGTGATAAATTATTATTCATTTGTTTTTCCTCCGTAATTACATCTCTGCTTCAATAAGCGAGTTATGCAATACGGATAACCGCAACATAACTCGCGGTTTTATCTTAATCTCATAAATGTAACCATTGTGTTGTCCTCCAATCAATTCCGCAGTATTACTCTGCTTTTAGAAAAAGTATAGCACAAAACTATGAACATTTCCACTCTATTTCAGCCTGTCGGCGGCGTTGCTCTCTCTGGCGTACCGCCGCGCCGCTTCCCGCCGTTCCTCGCTGTATGGGGCGGTCAGACGGAAAGAGAAGCGGCCTTTCTCAATGTCAAACTCCATGCAGCCCGTTTCCGGGTCTGCGTCGGTCTGGCGGCACACATCGGGGTGCTGCTCGGCATAGGCGGCAAGCCGCTTCTTCAAGTCGGTATTGTGGGTACGGATATGGATCAACGGGTCTTTCTCATCAAACCAGATGTCTGTGGTCTTTTTTTGCTTGGGAAGCCCTGTTCGCATAAACTCTCCTTTCTGCGCCCCTGTTACGCAATAGGGGCATTTTTCGGGTGTTTTCTCCGGCTCTTGACTTGGAGAAAACGGCGTTTTTGACGATAAAAACCGCCCGGACGGGGAATGTATCGTCGGGGCGGCTGTTATCGCAAAATTTCCGATTTTTCCGGCTCTTGACCGTCCTGCAAGCTGTCGGCAAGTATCACTTTGAGCAGCTTGTCGCGGAATGTTTCTGTGCCGCTGTGATTGAAAAACAATTCCGCAACGATGGTCTGTCCGTTCTTCTGTGTCGTGATGATACTGTCGGGGGTCTGTTCTGCCATAGGCGGCTCCTTTCTCCGGGCGCGAAAAAGGGATTTCCCGTAGCCCGGAAAATCCCTCTTAGTTGTCGGTATTCTGTTTTACTGTGCGGGTGCTGCGGCGGCGGCCTGCGCCTTTCTCCTTGCCCGGTATTCCCGCGCTTTCATGCGGTCATATTCCCGTTGCTTTTCAAGGTTTCGCGCCCGGTACTCCCTTGAATACTGCCGGTGGTAGGCGCGGCTCTTTTCCTTTTGGGCTTCTTCGATTTCCTCCCGCATTTGCCGGACTTCCTGCTCCGTAGGCTCTGCAAGCTGCGTCACTTCGTTCTCAAATCTGCCGATATAGTTAAAATATATCCCGATGTGCTGAACAGCCTGTTTTGCCCTTTTCTTGTCGCGCTCATGCACTTCAATCCGGCTGATAAACTCGTTGAGAATGGCGGGGGTCAGGTCAGTAAAGGCGGCATAGCGTTCCGTCAGCTTCAAAAACTTCTGCGCCCGCCCTCCCGCGTTCTCATAAGCGGATAGCTGCTCTTGGAGTGTGGCAAGCTCCGTTTTCAGTGTGTAGTATTCTTCCGAATATTTTTGCGACATTTGCTCATAGCGGTCTTGCGGGATAGTGCCGAGGGCGTTGTCCTCATAGAGCTTATTCAGCACCTTGTCAATCTGTTCAAGGCGTGTCGTGATTTGCGGGATACGTTTCTGCTGCTTCTTGGTCTGGTCGGTCTGCTGCATGGCAAGGTTCTTTTTCACTAAGGCTTCAAACTCCGCCCGGTTGCTGATAGAGTAGTCCTCGATTTTCTTCAGCACTTCCGCGACGGTCTGCATGAGCAAGTCCGCGTCGATGATGTGTGGGGAATGGCACTTGGGGTTTTTGGCTTTCCCCTTGTGATACTCGCTGCAATAGGCAACATGCCGCTTGCCGCCGTTCCTGTAATCTATGCGGATGTGCATTTTTGCGCCGCAATCCTTACAGAAAAGCAAGCCCGACAAAGGGTGGATTTCCCCGTCCCCGTTGGGGCGTCTGACGGGCGCGTTTTCCAAAATCCGCTGTGCGGTTTCAAAGTCGGCGCGGTCAATAATCGGCTCATGCACATTTTCGGTTATCTGCCATTGGCTCCGGTCTACATAGTGGTTCCGCTTGTCCCGGAAATGCTTTGTAGTCTTGAAGTTGACTACATCGCCGCAATACTCCTGCCGCGTGAGGATATGGGTCAAGGTGACTTTGTTCCACTTGTAGCGGTTATCCTCATTGAGCGCCTTGTTTTTACACGTTCCCCGTCCCCGGTCTTTCATGTAGAAAGTAGGGGTAGGGATTTGCTCCTGCGTCAGATATACGGCGATTTGGTTGCGGTTCTTCCCGCCGATAAACAGACGGAAAATAAGGCGCACAACCTCGGCGGCTTCCTCGTCGATTATCCAAAAATCCTTGTTGTCCGGGTCTTTCATATAGCCGTAGGGGGCTTCGGTGGCAATCGGCTTTCCGCTCATGCCCTTCGTTTTAATGCCGGTCTTTACTTTCTTGCTGATGTCCTTTGCGTACCACTCCGACATGATGTTGATAAAGGGCGCAAACTCCAATGTGTCGGGCTTCTCGCTGTCTATCCCGTTGTTGACCGCGATAAAGCGCACATTGTTCCGTCTGAATATCTCCATAGCGTTGCCAACTTGGAGATAGTCGCGCCCCCAGCGCGTCAGGTCTTTCATAATGCAGACACCGATTTTTCCGTTTTCTACATCGTCCATCATGCGGGAATAGGCAGAACGGTCAAAAAATCTGCCGCTTTCGTCATCGTCAATGTAGTGCCGGATATTGGTTAAGTGCTGTCCTCTGGCATAGTTCTCCAAAAAGATTTTTTGGTTCTGTATGCTGTTGCTCTCACCGCCGTCCCTGTCCTCGTCGCCCACGGAAAGGCGGGAGTAAAGGGCGGTAATTTTGCTATAATCAGTCATGTGCATAACCTCCTGTGCGTCCATGTAGGTGTCCTTTACACTTAAAATTATGCACTCCATCGGGCGGAGCCATATTCTTCTCCGTGCCGGAACTTTTTTGCGTTTTTTCCCCGGTACACAACTGCAAGTTTCAAAAACACTGCAGCTGCAGTTCCCGCAAGAAGATCCGTAAAATAAAAGCTCGGCAGCAAGTGCGTGAACGCCAGCTGAATATTTATCAGCATAACGCCAAGCCTTTCTATCTGACTGTCTCCGGTACAATGTCGGAACAGCCAGGCACCCCGGTTGACCAGGTAAAACATGATGAAATAAGGAAGATTGAGTACCAGGATCCTGGTCCACTTTTCCTTCATCGTTCCTGACCCCGATCCTTCTGCCGGGTTTTTACACGCTCACGATGCTTTGCCAGCCTCTGCATGGCTTTCTGCAGCTTCTTCCGGACAGACGGCTTTTTTGATTTTTTCAGCGTAATCCCTGTATATTCTTTAAAAGCTGCCGTCATCACATCCACGTCTTTTGCCTTAAAGAACACCATATACTTTGGCGGGCTGATACTGCTGTCACGTTTCAGGCTGTAATCAATCCCGTATTTCCTGGCAACCCGGTCAAAAGATTTTATATTATCATCCGTGATCAGAATATTCGTAAGCTGGGCGCCTTTCGCCATCAGCTGCTTCATCGTCTGTTTCCCGTGAGGCTGCTTTTTTTCCAGCTTTCGGCGTTCTTTTGCCCTGCTCCGCTCCTGAGCACGGCCATTCTTCACCGCCTGGCGTCTCTGAACCTTTTTTTGCTTATGGCGTTCTGCCCCATTCAGATATTTCCGCATAGCAGCTTTCAGAACACCCGCTGTCATACGGCCGCACTGTACACACAGCGCAATTGTTTTCTCATTTACTTCATCCTGCAATCAACCACCTTCCTTCCTGTAGATTTCAATTCCCGATAGATTTCTGCGATACAATATCCGATACACGGCAGATGCTTCCCGTAAGGACAATCCTTACAGTTTTTCGATACATCAGACTTCGGCTTCTCTGGTTTCACCGGCTCCAGGTACCAGCAATCGCTTTTTGTGCATCCGGCTTTTCCCCACCAGTAACAATATGCACAGGACCATGGTCTGTCCTTCTGGTAGATGCGTCCTGGAAGTGCCGCCTTCGGATCGATCACATACTTTGCTTTTTCCATAATCCCTGCATCCTTTCCAAAAACAGCCGCAGGCGCCTACCGATACGGTAAACGCCTGCTCTCTTCCCTTTATCTTCTTTTTCTTCTCATCACAAATGCCGCGCCGGTTCCGCAAAGTCCAATGCCAAGCAGTGCCGTCCAGAATAAAAGATTCGTATCATCTCCTGTCTTCGGAGCATCTGTCCCAACCGGATTTTGCGGTTCTTCCGGTGTTTCCTCTGGAGCCGCCTCATCTTTCATCACGACTTTCTGGATTTCACCAGTATCTTTCACCTCAAACTCTATATCCTCAGCCACCAGATATCCCTCTGGCGCAGACTCCTCATGGAGAATGTAACGGCCAATCGGAAGCATTTCGATATAAAGCGGTTCCTCCGTGGAAGTCCAGCTCTCTACTACCTCGCCATTCTCGTCCAGGATGGTGAGCTTCGCTCCCGGCAGCTCCTTCCCGGCAATATCTGTCTTAGAAATCTCTATCTTTGTCACATCATCTTTCATCTCGATTTTCTGGACTTCGGCGGTGTCCTCAACGGTAAACTGGATGCCCTCCGCCGTCACATACCCCGGAGCCGGAAGCACTTCCGTCATGGTATAAGTCTGTCCGACCACCAGCTCCTTAATGATATGCGGCTCTTTGCCGGATACCCATTCATCCACAACTTCGCCATTTTCATCGGTTACAGTCAGCTTCGCTCCCTCCACTTCTTTTCCATCTGTCAGGGAAGTTTTGGTAAATTCAAAGACGGTCGGTTCATCCTCAAAGATAAATTCATAAGAAACTGTCGCTTTATCAGAAGATTCCGCTGTAAAAGTAAACTCCTGCACCTCGTCTGTGGTGGCAAATCCTGGAGCCGGGGAAGTCTCTTTCACTACATAGGAAAATCCAATGGGCAGATCCGCCTCAAAAGTCAGTTTTCCATCCTCCCCGGTTGCTTTTTCCTCGATCACGGTTCCCGCTTCCAGAACCACATCCCCGTCTTTATTGGTAATGTCCTCTTTTGCGGAAAGGGCAAACACAGCGCCCTCCAGTACCCGGTCAGTATCCTTTTCTTTCTTCAGGACAGATACTTCCGCCTTCTGGCGGTTATTCTGCCAGTCTCCATTCCAGGTAACTTCCGCTGTCTCCTGATCCACATAGGTCAGGTCAATTTCCCGGATTTCCCCGTCCAGCACATAGCCTTCCGCAGTCTCCTTTTCTTTCACATAGTATTTTCCAAGTGGAAGGCCAGACAGCTTTGCAATGCCTGTTTCATCTGTGGTAATCGTGGCAATCAGCTCATCCTTCTTATAATAATCCTCGCTCTCTCCGTCTGCCGCTTTGATGTCCTCCAGGGCATATACCTCAAAGGTTACATCTTTTAAAGCGCCGGTGATATATTCAAAGATATGACTGATCCAGCCGCCAATGGTATCAACAAGTGTCACATCTTCCAGGAACTCGCCCTTCTTATTGATGATCAGCGTCCCTTCCGGAACATCGTCTTTCATTTCCACTTTCTGGATTTCCGCTGTATCCTCCACAGTAAAAGTGATTTCTTCCGCTTTCAGATACCCATAAGGGGCCAGCTCTTCCCGAAGCGTATAAGTCTCGCCTACGGTCAGCCGCTCAATCAGGTGTTCCTCTCCTTTCACGGAAGTCCAACTGTCTACGATATTCCCGTCTTGATCCAGGACGGTCAGTTTTGCGCCTTCCAGCTCCACGCCGGTTGTGAGATCCGTCTTTTTCACAGAAATCTTTGTCGGCTCATTTTCATATTCAGATGCCAGTTCCACCACGGGAATCTCCTGCCCCTGATACTCTGCAGTCACTTCTACCACTTTATCGGAAGAAATATACCCGTCCGGTGCGGCTTCTTCTTTGATATAGTAGCGGCCAAACGGTAAGTCATTCATAAATACAGCTTTGCCGTTTTCATCAGACAGCGCTTTTCCAATCAGCGTGTCCGCTTTCACAATCACTTCGCCGTGTGCCAGAAAATCCTCTTTGGCATACAGCCCAAAGACTGCGCCTTCCACGGTTGCCTGTGTCTCTGCATCTTTTTTCACCACAGACACTTCCACTTTCTGGCGTTCATTCTGGAAAACAGCTTCCTGTTCGATTACAGGCGTCTCCTGGTCTTTATATGTAAAAGTCACTGTCTGCGCTTCCCCATTTAGTACAAAGCCCTCCGGGGCGGTAGCTTCCACAATCTTGTAACTTCCAAGAGGAAGGTCAGTAAGATATGCTTCCCCATTTTCATCGGTAGTCACAGTTCCCACAAGCTCTCCGGCAGAGTATTCCAAGATACGGTTCCCCTCTGCGTCTTTCTGGAAGTCAGCGGTATAAATGTCCTCCGCAGCATACACCTCAAAGACTGCGCCTGCCAGGTTTTCTACTTCATAAACAAAGTCCTTGCTGAATCCGTCCAGGACTTCGCCCTGTTTTACGATTTTCAGCTTTCCTTTTACCGGATGGTTTTCATAAACCGCCTCAATCACCACATCCCCGGACACCGGGTCGATCTGGTAAGCGGTATCGGAATCCACGGCAATTTCAAAATAGTTCTCATTCAGTGTATATCCGTAAGGCGCTGTGACTTCCTCAATCCGGTAATGCCCGATTTTTAAATTCTGGGGCAGGATCAGGTAGCCTTCCTCATCGGTGAAGAATGTCTTGTGAACCGTTGTTGTAGGATAGGTTGTCACCTGCTCAACGTATTCCTGCTTATCCAGATCATAGATCCGGAACTCTGTACCTTTGTGAAGCACCGGTTTTTTCGTCTCATCATCCTGCTTGATGATCTTCAGCTTTGCTTCAAATTCCTCGTCCAGAAGCACCCGCCATACCTGTGGCGTAGTTGGATTATGCTCTGTAATCCGCACGATAAAGTCGTCCACCGGCTTGTAATTATGGGGCGTGGTGGTCTCCCGGACAAGGTATGTACCATAAGGAAGGGCAATACTGCAGGCATATCCTTTCTCGTCCGTAAACATTTCTGTCGCCCCGTTCTCCCCGATCACCACTGGTTCTGCGGAATCGAAATCATAGCTGCCATCTTCCTTTACTGTAAGGTCAGAGAGCAGGTAGGCGGTAAATCCGGCCCCAGACAGGAAATCAGCGTCCGTCTCCCCATTATTGGCTGCCTTGATGATCTCAAAAGGCTGCTTCTTTACCTGTTCCAGTGATACACACTCCCGCTCCACGGTTGCGGTCAGATCTCCTTCATAGCTGCACACAAGATCATGTTCACTCTCATCTGCCAGATACCCCACGGGAGGCGTGATCTCTTTGACAAAATACTCCCCAAGATACAGGTTTTCTACAGACGCTTCCCCGTTCTCGTCCGTGGTCAGCGTTGCCACCCGCTCGCCGGCTTTGTAGATCACCCCGGTTGCCCCATCCGGGTGTACAATATCTTTACGGGCATACAGGCCATACACTGCATTTTCCAGTGTGGCATCCCCTTGTGGAACTGCCTGGTTCGTCTCTGCGTCTTTTTTCTGCAGCTTGATCGTGGCATTCACACGCTCATTGACAAAGGTATGGGTAAATGTCACTTTCGCTTCGCTGTCATTGGTGTAAGAGAAAGTGAAGGAGTATACATCCTCCTGATTTCTCACATACCCTTCCGGGGCCTGGATTTCTTTCACATCAAAAGAAAATCCAATGGGCAAATCCGCCGTAAAGACAGCTTTTCCATCCTCTCCAGTCACCGCTTTTTCAATCAGCGTTCCCTTCGATACCACAACACTTCCATCCGCATTTTTAATATCGCTTCCTGCATACAGGCCAAACACGCCGCCATCCAGAGGATTTAAGGTGTCCTTGTCCTTTTTTAATACAGAAACTTCCGCTTTCTGCCTGTCATTATGGAAGGTACTCTCGCTGAATACCGTCTCCACGTTCTGTCCGGCATAGGAAAGTGTCACGGTTTTTTCTTCACCGGCATTGTAAAAGTTCTCCGGGGCCTGCACTTCACGGATCACATAAGTCCCCAGGTGCAGATTTTTAAGAACCGCCGAACCATTATCGTCCGTCGTCAGGTTCCCTTTCACAAGATCGCCTTTACTGTAGATCTTTGCACCATAGGCCGTTACAATATCTTCTCCGGCATAGACGTTATAAACAGCGCCTTCCTGACGGCGGTCTTCGTAACGGAACGTCACTCCTTCTTCTGTCACATCTGCACCGGTCAGAACCTGGCCTTCTTTGTAAATGGTCAGTTCTCCCATTTGCTCCTGATCCGGTACTGTAACAGAAGCCGTATCATTTGCAATCAGTTTTACATTATAACCTGCCGTATTCAGCCGGTATCCTTCCGGAGCCTGAATTTCTTTCAGATATACCGTATCCTGAGTCTTTACGATCTCCGCAATGGAAGATCCATTTTCATCTGTTGCCGGCATCTCTGTGATCAGCTTTGTGCAATCAGGATCACTGTAAATACCAAACACCGCGCCTGACAGCTTTGCATTCTCATGCCTGGAATCCACCTTGATGATCTCTACCTTGGCCAGTTCCAGCCATTTCACAGAAAAGCTCACATACTTTTCGTCTTCTACGCCTTCTCCGAATACCAGGGCAATATCCTGATAAGAACTTCCGGTCGTGATCTTATAAGCGGAGTAATCCTTGGTAATGCTTCCCTGCATTTTTGCGGACCACGATCCTGACACATCTTTCGTCTGTGTCAGCGGTGCCGTCAGATAAAATTTTGTACCGCCGGAAATCGTTACCTTTGCCCCGGCAGCACTGGTCTTTCCTGTGCTGATATTATGAAGTTTCACGCCATCCGGCAGATCCATTGTGATCGTCTGCTGGCTCGACGCCTTAAACGTAATATCTTCTGTCCGCTGCTGACCGCCGTCCACATAGGCGGTTACGTTAGAATTGGAAAATGACATTTCCACATTGGGAATTTCCGGCTGGCTTACCGCGTAATGATAAAGCTCCATCGCCAGCGCTTCTCCTGTACTGTTGGTTCCGTAAAATGCATCGCTGCTGTCATTCGCATAGGAAGCTGCCAGATGTGTTACAATAAACCTCTTTCCTGCGGAAAAGTCCTTATGGTGGCTGTTAAAGAAATACGCCGCCCCCGAAGCTTCTGTTCCATAATAAATCGTCTTGGCCAGTTCCTGCTTGCCTTCCAGTTTTGTGATCTGATATGTTCCGCTTCCCGGGCCAGGCTTTGACGGCTGAATGCAGTATGCCGTTGCAGACACGTTCCCAAATTTCACCGTAAATGGAGCAGTCACATAGGATCCAAGCCCGTAATCTGCATAGTAATAATAACTTCCCTGGGTAATGGTCACAGACTGCGTTGCTCTGGCTGCCCGTGCCCGAGGAGCCTGTGCTGTAAAAGTCACGCTTTCCCCGACCTCCAGGCTCTGGATATCCACTCCCTGGTCCGCCGCCTGCAAAAGGACTTCGCCCAGCGTCAGTCCACTGTCTTCATCCACTGTCTTCTGATCTTCTGACCTCTCCAGTGCTTTGTCAAATTCCTCTTCTGAATGCATCTCAGCCGGTGTTTCCGACTCTCCTTCCTCATCAGAGCTTTCCGGTTCCGACTCTTTCTTATCCTGACCCGGTGAAGCCTCTGTTCCGGAATCCTTCACTTCTTCAGAAGCTGCCGCTTCCTTCACCGTAATGTTCCTGCTGATCTGATACATCGGATGACTGGTCGTCTGCGGTTCCACATAATAGACCGCCTGATAGGTATCTTCATGATCTGTCGCAAAAGGATCCCCGTCCTCATTCAGCGCCTCCTGGAAAGTGACCTTTACTTTCTTGTTGTCCGGGATCTCAATTCCGGAAAAGTCACAATTGATATCAAACGAGGCCCCTACTGTAACTTCATAATCATGAGCAGTCACGACTTCATCCATATCCAATTGATCCTTTACTTCCTCATAATAGGGGACCCTCTCAGTCGGAGATTCTGCCGCAGAAACCATCATCGGAGATACAACCGCTGATAAAAGTGACACCAGCGCCATGCAGCCAGAGATCAGCCTTGCTGCTTTTCTTTTCTTTCTCATCTTTTTCGTCCTTTCTGAAATCTGGTTTATGAGTAAAGCATTTCATTTCCTCTGTCAATTTTTATGTTTTCTTCATCCGCATCCTCCTTTCCTTGATCATTTGTACTGTCTGGGACAGTCGGCCGTTTCTTCCCGGCCGGGATAACAGCACAAAAATATGGCGGTATTCATTTCAATCAGAAATCCATACCGCCACACTGTTTCTGCTGTCATCAATATGATGAAATCAGACAATGATTTTTATTTAAGGTTTTCCTGTTCTCTTCCCAGATCCGTTCCTGTACCGGCTTCCGTATGACCGGGACGTTTCCTCTGGCAGGACGCGCAGGATGCACATTCAAGCCAGGTATCACTCTGGGCAGGCTGTTCACTTTTCAAGGTGCCTGGAAGTTTTTAACCCCCTCACCTTTCATAAGTGACCTGCCCCTTTACACAAGACGTAATTAAAAATTTTTATTTTTATTCCTGCACATATTCAGCCAAAATCTTAAGCACTCTCCTGATCATATCCGAGACGCTTTGCTGGGATATATTAAAATGCTCTGCAATATCCTTCTGTTTCCACTGTTCAAAATAAAAGAGATAAATCATTTCTTTCTGCCGTTCATTAAGCGTTTCCATCATTTGCTTAACAAAATCATTTCTGGCTAAGCTTTCCGAGATATCTTCTTCGTCAGACTCTATCTCTATACCTTTCTCAACCATTCGATCATAAGAATATACTTTATGATTTGATTTAATTCTTTCCTGATTTACTACTAACCGATCTTCTGCTTCCATAATTAACCGAACATACCAGTTCTCATTATCGAAAAATGAAGACCCGTATTTTTTAGAAGCCCCCTTCACTGATTCATACTCATAATTTCCACAATCACTGATCGAGAAAACTGTATAATGTTTTCCTGCCCGGTAAAGTACAAAACCGTTTGCATACACACTGATAGTCGATTCTTTGGCAAGAACTTCTTTCACGATTATTTGTTCACCGCTTTCAATCAGCTGTTTTGCAGTTGGAACTCTTCCGTTATTTTCCGTCAGATTTACCATTTCCTTTAATTCCTTTAATGTCAGCATATGGACCGCCTTTCTGCCTTCCGGCTGCGAGTGGTCCCGGAAATTTTGCTATTTCTTCATTTCCTAAAATGCAGACACTACAATAAGCCCTGGACTCACCCGTTTTTTTTGAACGGGAGCCCAAGGCTCCAAATACTTTTTCCCCTCTACTACTCAAAATAAAAGGAATAATCTTTACAAGATAAAATCAAAATGTTTATTTCACATAGAAAACACCTTCTTTTCGTAACCTAATGATTATCGTATCAAATTCCTTTTTCGCTCAGATTTTCTCGCACGAAAAAACCGGCAAAACAAATATGATTGATTTCCAGACACAAAATAATTTCTTTTCTGTGTCTCAACCATAAATGTTTTGCCGGGCTCTTAGTGATTCTGGTCAGGTTCAGCTCCTTGACAAACTCTTGATATCCGCTGCCGTCCTGATGGTTCCAGCCAAATTCACCGCTCTAACGGATATCTCATTCTATTCTGTTTCTTTTTTCTTTCCAGATCCGGATCTGATCCTCTGTGCATAGACCCGCATCCTTGCTTTCAACTGCTCATCCCTGATGATCATGGGACGGACAGAAACAATATCTTCCTTTACCAGTACTTCCAGTGTGCTTTTACATTTTTTACAATCCACCTCCGAATCGCACTGGGAACTTTTCTCCAGAAAAGCTCCGCATACAGGGCAGTGAATATGCCATTTATAATTATCTGATCCCATAAGTTCCTCCTTTAAGCAATAAGAATTTCATTTATTACTCAACGGATCAAGGGAAATCAAATCCGCTTCATGAGCTCTCATGCTGCCCATTCCGAATAGCGCCAAAGCTGCGCGGACAAACATGATATTCATTTCAGACCTGCTTTGTCGGTCTGCCGCTTCCACCGCAGCCTTCATCCAGCTCCCACACGCCGGACAGTACCATAGATTTCTGCGGATATCCCTCTAACAGGGCATTTCCAATATTTCAAAAACATCCCCGGACATCTCACAGATATCCCGGATCTCTATCTCTGTATCTCCGATCCGCAAACCAACTGACGGATCAAAAAAAGCAACATCCCCTTTCACTGTATGATATCTTCCGAATCCCGGAAGAGACGGATTCCCGGTAAAAAACTCCACCAGGATCTCCATGCCCGGTTTCAGCATCCTTAATTTCATATCCAATTCATTTTTCTTCTCCTCCGATAAAATTCTCCTGGGTTCATAGATAATCTCCTTTTCCCTGACCGCATCCTCAAATCCTTTTAATGCGGCAAACGGAGCAAACTGTTTTGCCCTCCGCTCTACCGCCATCGGAGTTCTCCCGGATGCCGGACGCGGCAAATGTATGATTTTACGGTATGCTGCCGTCATCACAGTCATCACCTCCTTATGCCCGGTGGCCGCCAATCTGATTATTTCTTTCCCTGTAAGTAGAACAGGCCAGAAGATTGGAGCCACGCATGACCGCATTCCTGCCATATCTTCTCTTAATCTCCAGTATAGCCAGCTGCAGGTTTCTTTCTTTTTCCTGCTGTTCCGGATCGGAGAACAGATCGTACTGAACAAAGCTCTCCGGAACTACTCTGTTGGCACAGATTTCCACTCTCCGGATCCCGGTATGGCGATCCGCGATCCTCTGATACAACTTCTCCACTGCATGAATGATCCGCTCAGAACTATTAGTCGCTTCTGCGAATCTGACAGTTCCCTTTGATGGATCATGTTCAAGCCGATGGTCGTATGCAATCCAGAGAGTGACAGAATTTGTCACCAGCCCTTTATCTACCAGATCCAGCACCAGCACATCCGTCATTTCCCTGGCGATCACAGCCCCCTCTTCAAATTCATAATTTCTCATAAGAACCTGTCCGTTGGACAGACTGTGCTCTTCTGTCCGGTAGTTCTTGATATCTTTCATCCTGCAGGTCTCTCTCCCCCAGGCGTGATCGATCATCAACTCTGCATCAATGCCAAAGATCTTATAGAGAAGATCCTCAGAAGTAATGGATGCCAACGCAAGATCTCCCATCGTATGAATTCCATAGCCTGCCAGTTTCCTTTCTATACGAGAGCCGATCATCCAGAAATCACGAAGCGGCTGATGGTCCCACAGCTTTTCGCGGAAAGATAACTCATCCAATATCCCGATATGGTCTTCCGCATGCTTTGCCAGGATATCCATTGCAATTTTTGCCAGGTAAAGGTTTGTTCCCACCCCGGCAGTCGCCGTGATCCCTGTCTCCTGCATAACCGCACGCATCAGTTCCACAGCCATTTCCTTTGGATCCATCTGGTACAGACGAAGATACTCTGTTACATCCAGAAAGCATTCATCCACACTGTACACATGGATATCTTCCTTTGAAACATAGCGGAGATAAATGCTGTAAATCCTGGCAGAGTAATCCAGATACAGATGCATCCTCGGCATTGCCGTGATATATTGGATGTTGTCGGGGATCTCATGGATCCTGCATCTGTTTTTCACCCCCAGTTTTTTCATTGCCGGAGTGATCGCCAGACATATAGTTGATTTTGATCTTGTCGGATCTGCCACTACAAGGTTTGTCTTAAATGGATCCAGCTTCCGTTCTACGCACTCTACCGATGCGTAGAAAGACTTAAGGTCAATGCATATAAAGTAATTCTGCCGTTCCATAAGCGCCTTCCTTTCCGGTTCCACTTGCCTGTGTTCTTTCTCATAAGATATTTCCGTCTTTCCTCTTCCAGAAATAATCTTAAAACCGGCAACTTCCCATAATAAGAATTGACAAAACAGGAAATTTCGATTATATTATAGGCAAGTACTTGCCGCTTCCTTGTGATTCACATTATAGGCAACCACTATCCGGTTGTCAAGAGGCAAGATGATTTTTTAGGAAAGTGATTTCCTCTTTTGTCAGGAAATCAAAGTGCAATACATGAAGATTGCTTAGAAAAGAGGTATTGTTATGGCGTTCGGTGAAAAAATCAAATCTCTGAGAAAATCAAAAGGTATGAACCAAACCCAACTGGCAAATGCCCTTGGCGTTTCTCCACGGACTATCCGCGGCTGGGAAGCAGAAGGACGGTATCCCAAACAGCACGAACTGTATCAGAAACTGGCAGATACACTGGAATGTGATATTTCCTACCTGATGACGGAAGGAGAAGCATTCATTACAGAAGCCGCAGAACAGTATGGATCCAGAGGAGCAAAACAGGCACAGCAGATCCTGGAACAGGCTGCCGCTATGTTTGCCGGCGGGGAGCTGACTGATGACGATAAAACGGCTTTCATGGATGAGATCCAGATGCTCTATCTGGATTCAAAGAAACGTGCAAAGAAATTCACGCCCAAGAAATATCTCCGCCAGGATGATGTATCCGGCACGGAAGACTGAGTCCATTTTATAACACACCATTTATGGTATTGTTATATCCGCAGTAATATCCGTACACATTCACGGGATAACAGATCGGGGTGATTGATTTGACAAGCAATTATATTAATAAAAAAGTGAATGACCTGATCCGGAAATATAAGACGAGGGATCCTATTGAACTTCTGGAAGCGCTGGGGGCAGTTGTAGGGGAAACATCGGCATATGCCAGATTAAAAGGATACTGCTTTATGAGCTGTCAGACTATCTACGCCATGTTCAGCAGTTTCCTTTCAGAAGAAGAAAAACGGATTGTTGCGGCTCATGAGCTGGGACACATCGTCCTGCACCGGAAGCAGCTTAAAATGGCCCCCATGTCAGACAACCGTCTTTATAATATGACAGACGAGACAGAATATCAGGCCAATCTATTCGCAGCCGACCTTCTGATCAGCGATAAAGACGTGGCTGATCTATCAAAAAATGAGGAACTGGACTATTTCAGCTTCTGCAGTTCACTATATGCCACTCCTGAACTGATGAGCTTTAAACTATACAGTCTCATGAAACGGGGGCAGCACTATAATATGCCGGTAGGTCTTAACAGCAGATTTCTGGCGAAATGAAAGGGACATACGAATATATTTCAGATTATGAAGTTGTTCCAAATCTGCACGAGAGTATAGAGTCATCACCTGTGGCGTTTCATTGCAATAGGACTGACACATTTCTTTATACGAAGTGGGACATTCCGTTTCGATATATCCGTCTTTCTTGTTAAATCTATATACTTTTAATACTGTACCATTTGTTGCAAAGGCATACTCTGTATTTAATGCGTTTGCATATCTCAATAATTGATCAATCACTTTTTCATCTATAGGAATTCCAACCGCCTTGCATTCAATGACTGCAAGAATCGTATGGCAATCCGGACGTAGCAACAGTATATCTGCCCGATCTTTTCTACCCAAATGACCATATCGTTTCAAAGAAACTTCCGTTTGAATATTTCTCAACGGAGTATGTAATATCCATCTGAAATACCGAATAACAGATTGCCGTACCACCTCTTCAGGAGTCTTTGCAATATATTTTTTCCGGCATTTGTCATATAAACACCTTTTTCCATCCCTAATATATTCCTTATGAAGATAAAATAATTTAGGAATATAAAATTTCTGATAATCTATATTCAATATTCCTTTCCCCCTAAAACTTATTTTGTGAAATCTCATTCTCAATCAGACAAACTGGAATTTCTATTTGTGTTGCCATGTCATTACATAATCTTTTTCTCCGGTAGCCTCATCTAAGCCACTATGCTGAATCTCAAATTCTTCTCTCTTATAAAAAGATATTGCCCGTGCGTTCTTTTGGTATACGTTCAAGTACAACTTATTCCTTTTATCCTTTGCATAATTCAGCAGAATTTTACCTAGACCCTGCGATTGCATTTCACCAGAAACAAAAATGCCCTCAACATATTCATCATTTAACCCTAGGGTTAAACTTAACTACTATTTTTTCTTTGCGATATAAAATACATAACTGTAATAATCTACTACTAATCTAAAATAAAGCGATTATAAGCTATCCTTTTTCCTGTGTTTGTTTTAAAGTTTTCATCTATACACTTTTTTATCTTTTCCTGTTCTTTTTCTTTATCCATAACCGTTAAATTTTCAAGTAAATCAGCTTCCCATTGTATTTGAAAATCAAGTCCATCAATTTTAGATGGAGTATGATGGTTGCCTATTATAAAGCATATTCTATCAATATTTTTGTTATAGCCTACCTTTTTTAATATTTCTTTCGCTACTTCTGGTCCTTCCTTTTCTTGATAGACACCATCAATAGAACCGTATTTTTTTTGTGCTTCAACCGCACCAATATCATGTAGTATAGCAATAATACTGATGAATTCTTTTTCTTCCTCTCCGATATTTTCTCCTTTCATTATATCTTCTGCATTTTTCAAAACTTTGAGAGTATGCTCTATGCCAAAAGGAATTTCTTTGAATACTTCTTTCATCTCTATAATAATTTTTTCTTTAAACATAAATTACCTCCATTTATACCTTATAGGTGTTTTAGTTCTATCTATCCACTTTTTTGTTCGCCGATACAATCAGCATCATGGGACGGCGCATTTCATCCTGCATCCCCGGAATATCCATCATGTTTTCCGCCGGCTGCGGCTCCACAATATGATTTATTATAAAACCATTTGAAAGCAGTGTATTTAGATATGTGGTCAGTGTTCTATGATATTTTGTAACCTTTTCTCCCAAAAACACAGCTGTCCGTTTGCCCTCATAATAATAATTATCCACCGGAAAATGCAGTATTTCTCCTTTTTCGTTATAATGCCAGTCTTGTGTTCCATAGGCAGTAAAAACAGGATGTTCAACCGTAAAAACTAGCTTACCACCAGACTTCAGTATTCTATATATCTTTTTTACTAAAATCTCATAATCTGCTACATAGTGAAACGCAAGTGAACTTAATATTACATCAAAACTCTCCTCTGGGAATTCCACATCTTCTATAGCACAGCATTTATATTCAACCTGTGGAAAATGTGTTTTTTCTTTGGCTACCTCGAGCATTTTATGAGAAATATCAACACCTACAACAGAAGACGCTCCGTGTTCCATCGCATAAATACAGTGCCATCCATAGCCGCATCCTAAATCAAGCACACGCTTATCTTTAAAATCCGGCAGCAGCTTTCTCAATGTTTCCCATTCTCCTGCACCGGCTAGTCCCTGCTGTGAGCGACTCATTTGACTGTATTTTTGAAAAAATATATTATCATCATATTTGTTTTCTTTCATCTGAATTCCCCTCGTTTAAAAAGTTATTTATCTCCGTTGCAATTTTTTTCACTTCTTTATAAAGCTTCTCGGTCATATCGTAGTGTTGCTGATTTCATGAGCTGTCACCAGACTGCTCTCATGAGTTGTCTTTAAGCTGCTAAGTTTGCTGTCACCGTAATGGCCGGTGTATGGGCCGTCCGGAATCCGGACGGCACCTTCTCTATCCGGTTACGGTTCCAAGCATTTCGTGTTCCACTACATACTTGATCATGTAATCATCGATGAGCCGCTTTTGTTGCTGGAATGCATACATAAGTGATTTTTCACACACCCGGTTGATCATTCTCGGAATCCCGGCTGAGGCCTTATGGATCTCGTCCATTGCTTTAGTGGTAAAGATATCCTGGCTGCATTCCGCATAATCCATGTGGCTTTTGACATACTTCTCCGTCTCTGCCCGGTCCAGATGCGGAAGTGTACAGTACATATCGATCCGCTGGCGGATCGCAGCGTACCGCTGCAGTTTCAGCTTATGGTCCCACAGTTCTGTCTGTCCTGCCAGCACAACGGCCATGGGACTTACAGAATCAAACCGGTAATTCAGCAGAAACCGGAATTCTTCCAGGGTCTCCTTTTCCAGCAGATGTGCTTCATCCAGGATGCAGACCACCTTTTTATGCTGGACACCATGGATGATCTCGATCTGCTGCTGGAGCTGGCGTTTCGAGTCGCCCCGGTAAAACCGGGATTCCAATCCCAACTGATCCAGCAGGCCTTTGTAAAACCACCGCGGAGTCAGCTTGGAATCGGAAAGGTACAGGATGATGTACGCATCGCGCGGAAGCTCCGAATAAAACCGCCGGATCAGTGTGGATTTCCCACATCCGGGATCTGCTGTTACCACCGCAAACATCTGCCGGTCAGCCACGTAGCAGAGCCGCCCGAGAGTTTCACGGAAAGCATCCGACTCATAGAGTTTTTCCGGCGGGATGTTGCGGACAAACGGTGTGTGCCCCATTCCGAAGAATGCCTCATACATTGCCATCCGCCTCCTTCCTGTAGGAAGCGAACGAGATCGCAGCTGCCATCTGGCGGACGGATTCTGAATGTTTCCTTTCCAACGCGTCCAGGAAACGGGAAGTGGTCGGCATCTGGTCCTGCATAGGCGCAGGGAGCGTCGGGTTCTTATCACAGAATTCCCCGATTCTGACCGGATGTGCCTGGAATGATCCATATCCCGGATAACTTACCGTAATGGTTTCCGGGGCGGCCGGGTCATAGGAAATTTCAACTTTATATCCGATCAGGGCCGGCTTTGTTTCATACGTCCTGCCGCGGAAGCTGATGCAGGCGCCTTTGTCCACTTTTCGGATCTCGTGGTGCAGGAAAGCTTCTGATACAACAGAAACATCCAGATAGGTCAGGGGCCGGCTGTCACGGTTCCATTCCTGGAGAGGCGTGATCCCGGCTTCCGGGATTGCTGCGCCAAGGCTTTCATAGTATTCACGGATCCCTTCATGGGGTTTCTGATGATAATACGAATCCAGGAACACAGACCACAGCCGGTTCAGTTCTTCCAGGCTTTGGACGTTTTTGAGTTTTGCCTCCCGGTTAAACAGATCCACTACCTGATGGAACTTTTCGATCTTCCCCTTGCTTTTACCGCTGCGCGGCTTCGCATGCAGGACCCGGATCCCAAGTTTTGAAAGGGATAGTTTTACCTGTCTGGCGATATACTGGGAGCCATTGTCAAAGTAGCAGGCATCGAACTTCCCATACCGGAGGATCGCCTGATGGAACGTATCTTCTACGATGGCTTCTTCCTGATTGTCATAAAACCGGGAAGCCAGCAGGAGCCGGGAATGGTCATCCATCGCAGAGGACAGATAGGTTTGTACCCTGGCGCCGTTTTTCCCAATGGGAAGCTTCGGCCCGTACTTGATATCCCCCTGGATCAGCATCATGCGGTGCGGCTTGCAGAAGCGTTTGGAAGAACTCTCCCTCGCGTCACGGTATATCTGCATCTGTTCCCTTCCGTAACCAGCCCGGTACAGGTGCCGTCCAAGAGTGGAGCGTTTCAGGACTCCCGGTGCAGCATAGCCTTCCAGTTCCAGGATGCAGATGATCTGTGCGACAGACCGCTCCGGGACTTCCTTACGGAGCTGGATCGCCTGCTCAAGCAGAAGATCAAAGTTTTCCGGAAGTTTCTGTGAACGGCGTTTTTCGCGTGTGGCTGGTTTTAAGCCAGCGAACTGGCCTTCACGGTAGGCCTTTTCGTAGCGGTAGATAGACCGGACGGAAATATCATTGTCCTGGGCAATCTGTTTCCGGAGCTGCAGCCTCTTTGCATCATCCAGATCTTCCTGAAGCAGCGGCGCGATCAGCTGGAACCGGGAAAGGGCTTCCTGTTCCTGCCATTGTTTCATTCTGTTTGTATTGGTATTCATATATAGTGACCTCCTTCCGAGACCACTATACCTGCTGATCCGGTGACAGACGAATCAAAACAGGTGCAATAGCATCACCATGGTATAGCAGGTAAAAAGCCGCCGCTGTTGTAGATCATACGGAGGATACGCTCCAGCCAGTCCTGATGTGTTTGGCGTATGGTATCGAGCAGTGACGCATGGGAGAAAAGAAGTCCTTCTCCCAATCCAAGTATCCGGTATCCGGCATTGCGCAGGAATCCTTCAATATTTGCGAGGTTCATCTGGAACCACTGGAGCCATCGTAACATAGTCAGCAGGGAAGGAGAGTCTTCCGAATCAGTATCCTCCGATGTTACGATCCCGTCGAGCACGCCGGAGATCACCTCGGCTTCATAATGCTTGTGGGGTACAAGGCAATCAGGAAGCTCGTTGTGATGTCGGTGGCAATCCGTGCAGCGGAGCCTGCGGATCATAAGATACTCTTTCACGCCGCCTTCCTTCTTCCGGATACGTAGTCTGGTATCGCGGTACTTCAGAGTACCGCCACAGACGGGGCAGACAGGGGTGTCATCACTGCTCATAACAAAAAACACCGGAGTCCGCCTTGTAGGTCAGTGTGTATTCTGATATAATAACCATGGTTTTTATAACCGGGTCTCAGAGTACACGACTTGTCAGGGAGGGTGCTCTGAGACTTTTTCTTTCTGTAGTCTTATGACAGTATACAGAGCAATCCGCTGACAGGCAAGTAGATCATAAATATGCTATTTTAAGAAATCAACAACATCGTAGCATTCAAAAAGTGAAAGACCGAGTACTTCAAAAATATGATTAACCCTTTCGGCATATTTTTCAGGTTTATATTCAAAAGTTTCAAGCAGTTTTATAGCTTTCTTTTCGTTAATGCAATAAGCATTATTACATGCAAATAGTACTTGATTTAAGCATGAAATAATACGAAAAACATGGCCTGCAATATAATATTTATCCTCTGCTCCCGCATTTGCTTTTACAAACATTAAAGAGAACTCTGCTTCAAATATAAAAAAGTTTATCAAGTTCTTCTTTAGAGCACCAGGGTAAATTTCTGCCTGATTTTTTAATTCGCATAAGCGTTCATTCTTAGCATATTGTATCTTGCTGATCGCCAATTCTCCACGATACATAGCACTTATATAACCATGGGGATGCCCAGTCTGATAATTGGCAGTAACAATTCCTTGCTCCGTATCTTTGATTATTTGTTCCACCCGTTTTATATCACGTAAAATCAAGTCAACATGATACCCGTTTATAACTAACCATCCGCCGCCATTAATCCAATCACCCCACGCTCCGGGAGGTACAACAAGGTCGTTTCTATTCTCATCATCCAACTCTGTAGCAATTTGGTTAATCGCTGTCAGGTCAAATGATTCTTGATTGTAATAAATTCCGATATCTATATCAGAATCCTCTGTATGGGTACCTCTTGCACGGGATCCCCCTAATACGATGCCTTCTATATAAGGCAAAGAGGATAATTTTTCTGTCACTGATTGAATAATATTATATATCATACGAACACACTCCTTTATTTTATTTTGCATCTAATTTTCTAATCTCAGTTATCATTGGGCAAACTATTGCAATGCAAATAATTAAAATACCTGATAGTAAAAACCAATGATTTACACCGATTCTATCAGCAAAGAATCCAGAAAGAATTAACCCAATTGGCATAGCAAGAGACATGATACTTCCAGTTAAAGAAAATACACGTCCTAAATATTCAGGCTTAATTTTCTCCTGAAAAAGAGCTGTTTGCACACCGCTGTAAAACGGAACCGAAAGCCCCATTATTGCACAGCAGACTACAAATATGAAAAATCCACTTTGGGGAAGTAATCCTGAAATGGTTAAGCTTATCCCCATCATAAAAATGGATGCCGTTATTAATAAGATTCGCTTTTGGTAATTCCCAAATAACCCTAATAATAGACCCCCTATCAACATACCAGAGGCATAAGCAATCTCCGTAATAGAAATATACATCGGTGTACCATTAAAATATTCCATAGTGATTAAAGGATATAAAGCATTTATGGGCATATAAACAAACATATATAATGTTCCAACGAGTAATAAAGCAAATAATCCTTTATTTTGCCGTAGTACAGCCATTCCTTCTTTCATTTCTCGTATGAAATTTGGTTTCAAACTTTGCACTTGATCACCCAGCTTAGGAATACGTACAATTGCTACCGTAATAGATGCAATCACAGCACCCAATACATCGATGGCAATAATAGCATTTAGTTCCCAAACGGAGTATAAGAGTGCTGCAACCGCCGGACTAACAATATAGCTTATAGACTGCAAAGACTGACTATAGCCTGCACATTTCGTAAGCTGTTCTTCTGGTACTAAAAGTGGCGTAACCGCATTGAGAGCCGGGGTGTGAAAAGCCGTTCCAATGCTACGGATAAACAATACTACCATAACCATCCAGATAGGTAGCTCCATATACAATGCAACAATAGCAAGCACTGCCCCAGCTGCTGCAATAATTAAATCAGCACCAATCATTATCTTCTTCCTATCATGACGATCCACTAATACACCAATAGCTGGTCCAAAGACCGCATAGGGTAAAAAACCTACTAGTGAAGCCATAGACAAGACCATCGCAGATTCTGTTTTCTCTGTAAGGTAAAAAATGATCGCCATTTGCAGGATGGCACTAGTGATTAATGATACTGCCTGCCCTGCCCATATTGTATAAAACTTAAGTTTCCAATTGTTGTATTTTTCCATTTATATTATCTCCTGCATATTATTTGTAACCGCCAAATATTCCTGCGGATTTTCTTGTCCCAGTTTTTTCCTTATAATTGTAGCTGTTAGATATTTAGATTATTTCACTACAATTATGGAGGATAGGTTATGACAGGTACTCGCAAAGCCCGTGTTCCGATGGCGGAACAGCTCAGGCTTATCAATGAATGCCGCCAGAGCGGCATGACAGATGCTGACTGGTGTCGTGAAAACGACATTGCGGTAAGCACCTTTTACAACTGGGTCAGCCGCTGCCGGAAAGCAGCAGCGGATCAGATCCCAGCAGCGAATTATGGTCATCTTGAGATCCCACGCCCAAAGCAGGACGTGGTTCCCATTGACATTGTTCCAGATCACATTTCGGAACAAGATACAGCATCACAGATGCAAAAGTCGTACCTTGACAATTCACATACGATTGAAGTTGCTATGAAAGATATCACAGTCCGCATTCGCAATGATGCAGATCCGGTCCTGCTTACCAGGACATTCCGCCTGCTTCAGGAGCTGTCATGTTAGGTGATATCTCCGGACTTGAGAAGATCTACATTGTCTGTGGCTATACAGATATGAGGAAATCCATTGACGGACTCTGCGCTGTTATCGAAGATCAGCTTAAGATGGATCCGTCGTCCAGTGCTCTCTTCCTTTTCTGTGGAAGAAGACGGGACAGGATCAAAGCATTGTTCCGTGAACCGGACGGCTTCGTTCTGATTTATAAACGGTTGTCTGTCCGCGGCGGCTATCAATGGCCCAGGAAGCAGTCAGAGGTTCGGAATCTTTCCTGGCGGGAGTTTGACTGGCTGATGTCGGGGATCGATATTGACCAACCCAAAGCCCTCAAAGCAGAGTAAAAAGTATCTGGATTTCAGCAAAAATCCTGCACAGAAAAAATCGGAAAATCCTTGTAAATTCGGCATTTTGGGGAGCTAATCTTCTTTAGTAAACCTCTCGTTTCTGGTATAATAGAGGTATCAAATCCAAGGAGAGACACGATGGCTTCCAGCGCAAAAGATATCCAGCTTCGAGAGCTGAAAGATACGATATTCCAACTAAATACAATGGTATCTGAACAGACTGAGCTGATCAAATCTCTCCGTCTTATTATTGACGAAAAATCCAGTCATGAGAAAGTACTCCAGGAACAGGTTGATTATCTGACAAAAAAACTCTTTGGTTCATCCAGTGAAAGAAGATCCGATGACATTCCGGGACAACAGAATCTTTTTGATGAAGCGGAAACAGAACAGGATCCATCCCTGCTGGAAGAAGAGACTGTGATCCGGGAGCATATCCGTAAAAAGAAGGCAACGCACGAGGATCTCTTCAAAGGTCTGAAGGTTGAAAAAGTAGTGATCCCTCTTCCGGAAGAAGAGCAGATCTGTCCGGTATGCGGTACACAGATGGTACTGATCGGCGAGGAGTACATCCGCCGGGAACTGGAATTCATTCCTGCCACTTGTAAAGTGATCGAATACTATAGCCAGAGTTACGGGTGCCCATCCTGCAAAGAAGGACTCGGGGATGCAGAAAAACCTGTAATCATAAAGTCTCAGGTGCCAGATGCTCTGGTAGGGAAAGGTCCTGCCTCGACTTCCACTGTTGCATGGACCATGTATCAGAAGTATGCCAACGGGCTTCCCCTATACCGGCAGGAGAAAGACTGGAAACAGTATGGAGCTCAGATCAGCCGTACCACTCTTGCCAACTGGATCATCTACTGTTCACAGAACTATTTTCAGCCCATGTATGATTACTTCCACCGTGAACTGTTGAAACGCAGCTTTGCAATGGCAGATGAAACACGAGTTCAGGTATTGAACGAGGACGGGCGCAGAGCCCAGACCCAATCATTCATGTGGCTGTTCCGAAGCGGCGAGGACGGGCTTCCGGCAATTATCCTGTATGGCTATTCCCCGACCAGGAGCGGCAGCCATGCAAGGGAGTTCCTGGAAGGCTACAGCGGATACCTGGAAACGGATGGATATCAGGGATACAATCATCTACCGGGGATTAGCCGCTGCTCCTGTTGGGCGCACATCCGTCGCTACTTTATCGATGCCGTTCCCAAAGGGAAACAGTATGATTACAGTCAGCCGGCAGTGCAGGGAGTCCAGTACTGCAATCGGTTATTCGCCATTGAGGACTCCATTAACAAAAAGTATCCCGGTGATTATGAAAAGCGAAAGCAGCTTCGTCTCGAGAAGGAAAAACCTGTTCTGGAGGCTTTCTGGTCGTGGCTTGCTCAGCAGAAACCAGTCCGTAACAGCCGGATGGATAAAGCAGTGAATTATGTTCTGAATCGCCGAGACACAGCGGAAACCTATCTGGAAGACGGACGCTGCAGTTTTACCAATAATCTCAGTGAGAATGCAATCCGTCCATTTGCGGTAGGCCGGAAAAACTGGCTGTTCAGTAGTTCCGTAGACGGAGCGAATGCCAGTGCAGTGGTCTATACAATGGTTGAGATGGCAAGAGCACACAATCTGAATATTTACGGATATCTTAAATTTCTGCTGGAGCATCGGCCAAGTAAAGATATGACCGATGAACAGCTGGCAGAACTGACACCTTGGAGTGAAAAACTCCAATCTATCAAAAATCGCATGTGAATTATAGTGAATTACTCCAACTCGCAAAGGGCTGGAGTAATTTTAAATTTGAACGCATTATTATTTGGCGGTTACTATTATTTTGCTTGAATTTCTATTTTGAATAGCATTCTAGGCAATAAAAAATGCAGTCCTAAATCCACAATGTGGCTTTTGGTCTGCATACATACAATTTGGAAACATTCATATTAAAGACATAGTTAAATAAAGGTATAGTTAAATAACTTATATCTCACCGTAACTAATGAATGCTCAATATCGTATAAATAAGCACAACAAAAAAGCCTATCATCGGGGATAGATTCTGCTTTTTTATTGCCAGCTTATCTTAAACGCATTGAGGCTGTCATAGTTTCGGTTCCTCCTAAACTCTTATTTGTATCAGCATATATTTTAACACAATAAGTTGTTTTAAACAACGTTTAAAATTGAAAAAATCCACGGACAGTACAACAAACATATACATCTCAGGAAGATAATATTGATTTAATTATAGATTACCTGAATATACCGATAAGCCATGCTTAATACAATAAACAAATAGTTTGCCACCGTTAGTTATAGGAAACCTACAAGTTGGACTTTGTTCTGGGTACAAGCGATTTAGAAATACTCTGTCACTTTTAACACAGGCCACAAAAGAAAGATAATGATCTTTGGTCATTGGATGGTCAAAAGTGACAAAGTAATCAGTATCTATTTCCTCTACCGTGATTTTTGGTGTAATAGTTGCAACAGTAGGCAAGATACGTTCTAACTTTCTTCCGCAGCAGAAGATAGAGGCACTTCCTGTGCTCACCAAAATATTTCCACAGGAAGGACAGACGTAAAAACGTACTTTATCAATATTGCCGCTATCCGGCTTATTTGATGTGATTTCACCCTCCATCATCTGTTTCATATCAACACCCAAAATAGTAGATAGTTCTGGCCACAGCGATAGGTCCGGACATCCTAAACCACATTCCCATTTTGAAACAGTTTTATTTTGAATACCCAGTGCATCTGCAATATTTCTCTGGGTAAGTTTTTTTTCCTTTCGTAGCTTGGCAATTAAATTGCCTATTTTCACACAGTCCATGCCACCACCTCCATTTCTCTTTAGTATATCATACTACATGAACCTTGCGATTATTTGTACCAACCTTGCTGGAAGCTGCCTCAAATCGGTTATATCCAATGTATTTTCAGCTCCATAAAGTTCTCGGATAGCCTCCTTATCTTGCCCAATGGCTGCAGCAAGGAATTGTATGCCTTTTCGCCTAAATTCCTGCAAAGTATCTTTCATATCACACGCTGCCTTTTCACCTGAATAATCAGGCATAGCTTTAGGCTGCCCGTCACTGATGCTGATTATTAATTTGGTTCTTTGGGGCGCATTAAGCAATCTATCGGAAATAATGCGCAATGCCATGCCATCCCGATTGTTGCTGCGAGCCTGAATGTTCATAAGAGCATATTTTTCATCTGCATCTTTGCTTTCAAGTTCTGTTCATTTCCATCTGTATATTCAGCATTTTCAAATGCTTCTTTTACAACATGATATACCGTATCATAATCTTCTGGTCTTTCTTGTCTTATAATCAAAATAGATACCTACATAGTTTTAAGCTTTTTACAATTACAGGAAATGGCAAATCTACTATCTACCTCTCAATTTTTATGGCTCTGACAATGATAATATCCGGGATTTCTTTATTAAAATAGCATTCTTCGTAAAATCCGTCTATGACAAATCCGGTATCAAAACACAGATTAAAAATATCCTGTAAAGAACGATGATAATAACATTGTTTTTGCGGCTGTCCTTCAATCGCAATATCGTAATAGCTGTGCGGCGTCATATATTTTTCTGTAAGCGTTACAAAACAGGGGTGCTGTGTCGCAAATACAAATACTCCGTTATCCTCAAGCAATTTATAAACAGAAGTAAAGAGCGGCTTAATGTCTGTAATATCCATGACCGCCATGTTTGAGACTGCTTTTGTAAATGGCTTATTTCTTTTTAATGCCATCAGACTTGTTTCATTCGTAGCGTCTGCTACACAAAACTCAATGTGATCAGCATACCGTTTTTGGCGCTTTTTTGCCAGTTCCACCATTTTTTCACTATAATCAAAAGCCAAAACAGAGACAGCTTTTTCTGCAAGATATGCAGAATAATTTCCATTCCCACAGGCAATATCTAAAATATAATCTGTTGGATCAGGATTTAGAAGCTCTGTTACTTTTGGACGGACAACTTCTCTGTGAAAATCATTTGATTCATCCCCCATTGAACAATCCCAAAATTCAGCGTTCTGATTCCAGATTGCTTTACTTTCTTCTTTTGAATATTGTATAATATCCTCTTTCTGCAAAATTACTTTTTCTCCTTCGCCGCATGGCTCCTGAAATGCGTGATAATGATGTTCCAATATTTCATCTGTTATCACAAACGGCGAATTGGCATTTAAGACCTGATTTCTTTTATATAGTCTTTTTTGCAAAAGCTCCTTACTGGCTTTCATATAGACAAGTTCCGTTTCAGCGCCTGCTTTTTGAATCAGTTCTTTATAAACATTCCGATTTTCCTTACTCCAGAAACTAAAATCAATCACAACATCTTTTCCTTGCTGAATCAGGGACAGCAGCTTTTTTTGAAGCGCAGCTTCCACCTGCTCTGACAATTTTTCATATTGTTCTTCCGGATAATCAATTCCTTTTCTCCCATAAAGTTTCCACATTTCTTCGTCAATGGAAAGTCTGATATATCCTTCCTGTTCTTTCTTCTTGGCGTAAGTAGTCTTTCCAGAACCACATACGCCGCACATCATAATAACTTTGCTCATAAAACTCCTTTTCTTTTTCCGAAACGGCATCTGTCAATTTGCACTACAAAGCAGAAAGTTCTTCAATCGCTTTGTCTAAAAAAATCATACCGTCCAGATGTTCCAGCTCATGGCAGAAGCATTTTGCCATTTCATCTTCTCCGTCAATTATCATTTCCTCTCCATATTCATTGAGTGCCTGAATCGTGACCTTTTGTGGACGAATTGTTTTTACAAAACGGTTCGGGAAACTAAGGCATCCTTCAACACATTCCTGCACACCGCTTTGGCTTATCATTTGTGGATTTACAAGTTTTAATCGTGTATCGTTAAAATCAATGACAACCAACCGTTTCAAAACGCCAACCTGATTTGCTGCCAGTGCAGCTCCATTTTCCGTTTCATGTAATGTATCGAGCATATCATCTAAGAGTTGCCTGATTTTATCATCAACTTTTAGGACAGCTTTACATTTTTTTCTCAATATAGGGTCGCTGTCATAGCGAAGAAATCTTGTTGCCACTTTTTACCTCCTGTCTGCTGCTGTCAGCTCTTGATTTTCTAGGACTTACATCAAATAAAAATACCTCCTCAATGGCACACTCAAACACTTTAGAAATATCGTATGCAAGCCAGATAGATGGTTCAAATTTTTCTGTTTCTATGGCATTTATCGCTTGCCTTGAAGCTCCAACCAGTTCTCCTAATTGCTCTTGCGTCAGCCCTCGCTGTTCCCGCAATTCTTTTATTCTGTTTTTCATAGTTCCTCCAAAAGTAAGGTTAACATTACAATAATTATATATATTTTTTCTTGTAACGTCAACCTTACACCTATTTTCTGTTACACAAATATTTATAAAAACAGGAAACGATACCATGTTTCAGATATCGTTTCCCTATATCATACCCTTATGAATAAATCATCTCATGCAGAACAATTTCTTCTGCCCGGTTACGGATGTTATTGCAATGCTGCACCCATTCCATTTGACAGGTACGCTTTAATTCCTCGGTCACACCCTCGGCAGCTTTCATCTGCTCCATGATGGTATCTAACTGTTCCTGTGCCTGTTCGTTCAGGTCTGCAAGATATGTCCACAATTCTCCGGTCAGTATCAATGTATTCAATCTGACTGGGTGGACTTCTCTTAAATATTCCCTGTGCATCCGTCCGTACTTTCCGATGGGACGGTGTTCTTCTGGCAACTTCAAGTTTGGGATATAGTAATCTCCGACAAGAATATAATCAATTCCGTTTTCTCTTATTCTTGATTTCAATTCGCTCATATTTCTAATCTCCTCATTCTGGCCCATTTTTTTGCAAGTCTGGCTCTCCAGAAATATTGGTAAATCATTGATAAAATTGAGAATGAAACATAAGAACTGCCATTTATAGAAGTATTTAAGGCGATTTGAGACTTTTTATTCTGAACAGCAAATCCTGCCGTGGCAGATGAAAAGTATGCGATGTATCATTATTTTTCTCCTTCTATGCCTTAAAACGACGTATTTTGGCGCTTTATGCGCAGTATCTGCATTCGCTCGACATCCGCTTTCTTTTACAGAAACCGCATAAAAGGGCGTAAACGAGCAAAATGTGGAAGCCGATAGTAGTCAAATCGTAGTCTCCAAGGGGGTGCAAGAATACCGCGCATTTTTCGTATTTTCTATCGTTATAAGGTAGATTTCCTATTTTTACCCTAGGGGGTGCAAAATCACTCCAAGGGTGGTGCATTTTTAACGATAGGTCCTTATAAAAAGAAGCACAGGGCAGAAAATGCTCTGTGCTTCATATTTCACTGTATTCGATTCAGAAGCACCTCGTTCAATATACCATAGGAATGTATGAACTTCCAGATGTTTTCATCAGCGTGGCAGAGACATACTGAAATTTGACTTACCTATTTTCTTAAAATCTCATATGGAGCTTCTATTTCATTTGCCAAGGTATGCTCTGTTAATTCTGACATCAATTTCAATTTTTTATTAATCAATGGTCGCATACAATTAGGAACATGTTCCTGATGCGCTCTGTGGATTGCTACACATTCCTTACAGTTTCCGTGATAACGACAGGCTTTCAGGCAAGGACAGTGATCTTTGTCTTTATACTCCTTACGAAATTCCGCTGCAAATTCTTCTTGCAGTCTCAACCCCTCGACACGGTTTCCCTTATGAAATTCTACCATTGCATCCAGTTCTTTCTGGTTCCCTTCAATCTTCATGTTATTATAGCGCCTCCATTTCAACTATTCCTCATTTTCTGATAAATTCCTGTTATACAAACTGGAATTTGCCAGTCAATTACTTATCTTTTTCCAAAGAAGTAAGAATAGCAATCCTCATTACACCAATCGCTTTATTCATACAATTACACTTCTTTGTAAAATTCTAATTCTTTTCTTTATTTTATTTCCATTAGTCAGATTGAAAGTTAGAGATTTTTCATTTTTGTTATGAACTCTTCATAACTACATTTTCCCATTGTCAAATCCATCATAGCTAAATATTTCATTTCATTCTGAGTATATGGAATATTAATACATGACTCTAATAATTTTTCTTCGTTTTTCAAAGGTGTTATCACATTCTTTTTGTTTTTGTAGGCATAGTAATAACGAACCCCAAATTTTCTTTGAGAGACAGCATTTAAATGTATGCCATCTGGATTTGCTGACAACCCCTGGGCAGTTACAAAATATACATGATTATGATCATTGGCATATCGTAATAATTCTTTATTCACCAAGTCATACTCTGTACAATTAAAACCAAAGCCTATCTTTCCTAAATAGTCACCAAGTCCTCCAATAATAAACGGTACATCGTCTAAATTAAGTTCATTTTTTAAAGCCTCAAAAATTGTATGTAATTTTTCATAATACGTTTTGTAGTTACCATTATAGCTATCATTTTCTCCTTGATGCCACAGAATAGCAATCAAATTACTATTTTGCATTGCAAATTTTGCCTGAATAATTGCATTTTTAAATAATATTTTCTCTATAGACCAGTCATCAATGGAACTGCCACCTTCCGCACATGGAATCAAGCCGATTTGTTCTTCTTTGTTTTCCATGCACCACATTGCAGCAAATGAACCCGCAAGACTTACTCCTGATATAGGACGATCGTAGTTAATTGGTTCTGTCATCATTTGCCATTTTCCATTTCTTAACATCTGGATTCTCTCATTACAAATCATCGGTACTTCGTTTATGAATCCACGTCCAGCCATGTTGGACTGTCCAATCATTAATACACTTTTCATTCAACACCTCCACAAACTGGAATTTGAAAACCATAAAATTATGAGTGATTATTACTCTCCATAGGTTATCAATAAAATCCTCCAAAAGCCTTGAAAATAAAGGATTTATCGCAATGTGTTCACCTTATCCCTTTATATGATTTCACACAAGTTTACTCTTTCCCTGACTGCTTATAAGGGCAAATTCAAGGGCAAGAAAATCTGATAACAAGATATAACAGAGTGTGGCAATAGGAGAACTGTGACATATGTGCGAATATATTATAACGGAGGATTTTTTAATGGACAAGTATATTTATGATGAAAGCAACGGTCTTTGGTATGAACTGCAAGGAGATTATTATATCCCTTGCCTTACTTTACCAACCGAAAAAGAACACAAGTCTATCGGCTTATGGGGGCAGCGACACAAACGCTATTTACAGGAACATAACAGGACATTTTACACTACGCTGCTTACAAGTGGCAAGTTAAATGAATATCTTGCCGATGTCGATAAACAGGCGAAGGAATGCTTTGAAAGGCTTGTGGAACAGATGAAGCAGTCACAAGACATAACAGAACAGTTAAAGTCAGAAAACGCCTTAGAATGGGTACAAAAATGAATAGCATACGGGCGTGTGCGATAGAGGTTGTAAATAACGAGATAATCTACGCATAACTATTTTGGAGGCAGGGCTTTATTTCCTGCCTCTTTTATTATCTATTGACACTATTATAGGGATTTGATATAATAGCAATATTACTAATAGTAACATATAGGAGAAGCGTATGGATAATATAATACTCGGTCTTTTACTGTTGAGCAGCAGAACAATTTATCAGTTGCGTGAAAGAATAGATAAAGGGCTTAATATGATGTATAGCAGCAGTATGGGAAGTATACAAGCTGCTATAAAGAAATTGCTTAATTGTGGATATATTCAGTATGAAGAAGCTGTTGAAAATGGGAAATATAAAAAAATTTACTCAATAACGGATAGTGGGAAACAGAATTTTATTGAGTGGGTATCCACACCAATGGAAATACAGAGTAGCAAAAATCCTGAATTGGCTAAATTATATTTTATGGGTTTTTCAACAAAAGAAAAGCGTGAGGCAGGATTACAAGAGTATATTTCAAAGTTAAAAGAACAGTATGATGTGTTGAATGCCATTTGTAAGGAAGCAGAAAATGTCAAGGTTCCTGATGAAGATAAGGACATTCTCCATTATCAGCTTACCGCAGCTCGATATGGCAAAGATTTTATGAAATTCAATATCGAGTGGTATCAAAAACTTCTTGATGAAATGAGAGTAAGAAAGATATGAAATCAATAAAGTTAGCTAATTCGCCAATTACATATTTTATCAGTGGAACAGATCGTACTGAATGGATACTTTTTATTCACGCCGCTTTTGTTAATCACAATATGTTCAAATCACAGTTTGAGTATTTTCATAACAAATATAATATTTTGACTATTGATATTATTGGTCATGGGCAGTCAAGGGATACCAAAAAAGGAGATGGCATAGATAAGATGTCAGAATGGATATTCGACATCTTAAAGGTAGAAAATATCGAAAAAGTACACATTGTCGGCGTTTCGTTAGGAGCAGTACTGGCACAGGATTTTGCTAATCATCATCCAAACTCAGTAAGCTCATTGGCATGCTTTGGAGGATATGACATCAATAATTTTGATATTAAAATGCAAAGGAAAAATGGTGCGAAACAGATGGCGATGATGTTGAAAGCCCTCTTTTCGGTCAAGTGGTTTGCAAAAGAAAACAAGAAAATTTCTGCGCATACTTTACAGGCGCAAGATGAGTTTTTTGATATGAACATACTTTTTCCAAAAAAGTCATTTATGTTTCTGGCAACGCTCAATAGTATGATAAATAAGTATAAAACTGGAAAACGAAATTACCCTTTGTTGATTGGATGTGGAGGCTTTGATATTCCAATGGAATTAGAGGCAGTAAAACAATGGAAAATAAGTGAGCCAAATTGTAGGGTAGTTATTTTTGAAAATGCAGGTCACTGTGTCAATATGGATGTGCCACGGGAGTTTAATGAAACTATGGAGGATTTTTGGACAAGTGCAGAATAAAAAGACTGATTGTAAATTTGTATTATGTCCTGTCTGCGGCAATAAAACCCGAACAATGATACAAGAAAATACTGAGATGAAAAACTTTCCTCTCTACTGTCCGAAGTGTAAGAAAGAAACAATCATCAATGTTCAGGATATGAAAATCACGCTTGCAGTCAGTAAATGATTATGTATGCCGCCGCTATGGGTAACGCCATAACGGCGGTTTTTCAATGCCTATCGGCTATCTCTGTCAATGTATTAGCGTCGGGTTAAAATAACCATCTAGTGTCAGGCTAAAATAGCCAATCCTAGGCAAATTAAAAAAGCCATTACATACAGGTCTTCATCCTCTTATACTGATGATAAGCCAATGCATCAGAAAAGGAGGATTTATGCACGAAGATGCTACATGTTGAATATTACGGCGCGGCGGAGCCGCCAGTCCGGTGTGGCGTGAGCCACCTGTCCGGACTAACGGAGCCACCTGTTGATAGTTACTCAGCCTGGGCAGGATCCAGGCCATATACCTCTCTCATGGAAAGGTCTTTTGATGGATCGATGCTCTCAATGTTGATTTTATATGAATCGTAAGAAATACGATCCATGATGGCGTCTGCAAGAGTGCTCTCACCGCTGCAGATCTGTTGGTACCACTCGCTTTCCCGGAACTGGGAGCAGAAGATGGTCGATGATTTTTTCCTGCGTTTGTGGATCAGCTCGAAAAGGTTTCTGGCTTCTGACTCGGTCAGTTTGAGCAGGAGCCATTCATCAATGATCAGCAGGACTGGCTTGGTGTATTTCTTTAGTATACTGGTAAAATCACCGGAATCCCTGGCTGCCTGCATATCCAGCAACAGATCCGGAAGACGGACATATTTCACGGTGTAATACTGTTTACATGCCTCCATACCAAAAGCGCATGCCAGATAAGTCTTACCACTTCCGGTGGCGCCGGTAATAAAAATGTTGCGGTACTCTGAGATGTATTCACAGGTTGCCAGACGGCTGATCAAAGCTTTGTTCAGCTTCCGGCCGGATTGATAGTCAATGGCTGCGATGCTGGCGTCTGGCTGCTCCAGTTCCGCCTGACGGATCAGCCTTTTCAGACGGTTGTTTTTACGATTGGTATATTCAACATCAACCAGCATGCCGAAGCGGTCTTCGAACGGGACTTCCTTCATCGTTGGATCAGCCATCTGGATACGAAAGGAATCTGCCATGGATGACAGGCGCATCTCGATAAGTTTATCAATGGTACTCTGATTGGTCATGCTCTTTTACCTCCGTAGTATCTGGCACCCCGGGTAATGCCATGTGTCTGTGCCCCAGTCTCTGATGAAGGGGATTTCGGATTCCGGGATACGGATTGGGGATCCTCTTTCATGGCAGCCAATAGATTTTTGATACTTTTATAACTGGGGGTCCTGGAATACAGAAGCGCTTTATTGCAAGCCTCTTCCAGTTTTACAGGAGAATACTTCTCAGCCAGCTTCAGCAGCCCCATACAGCTTCTGTAAGTCTGCTGTTCTACCCTGCCGGAGGTCAGGATCGCATCAACCACCTTTCTTGTATTGATTCCGATCGAATCTGCCCATCTGCGGAAACGGTCACCATTCCATTCCAGATACTTCTGATGGTCTGGCGGCATATGTGCCGTTACCGTGGAGTACTGGCCGCTCCTTCCATGGAGGCAGCGATGTGAGGCGATCCGATTGTGATGATAAAATATTTCAATCGTTGTTTCTGTTATGCGCACATCGACTTTATCTTTGATATACTGATAAGGCACGGAGTAGTACATCTTGTCTACTGCGATGTGGTAGTTGAACTGGACAGTGGCCTGTTTCCACTCAGCCAGTTCGAAGGGTGTGGCAGGCAACTGTGCCAGGAGTGGCTTTTCTTCCCCAAGAAATAAACGGAGCCTGCTGCAATCCTTCTTTTGAAACTTCCTTGCATTGTAGGCATCCAGCTTTTCACGGATTGAAGCGTTTAATTCTGCAAGGGAGAAAAACTGTTCATTGCGAAGAGCCGCTGTGATCCATGTGGAGATCTTGCCAACGGAACCTTCTGCATTCGGTTTATCTTTGGGCTTCCGGACTCTTGCCGGAATGATGGCGACATTATAATGTTCTGCCATCTCATGATAAGTAGTATTCAGTGCGGTCGTATACCAGTCGCTTTTCGAAGGATTCACTGCCGTAGAACAGTTATCAGGAACAAGCATCGGTGTAACGCCGCCGAAAAATTCAAACATCTGGATATGCGCTTTGATCCAGTTATCTGTCTTCTGGTTCAGGTATGCCTTTACAAAGGCATACTGGCTGTAAGTAAGGACACCTACAAAGATCTCTGCCTTTGTGATCTCACCGGTGTCCGGATCGATGAGCTGTGCCGGATCACCGGCCCAATCTACTTCGATCTGCTCACCCGGTTTCCGTGGGATGTGCATGGTGGCTCTGCGTTTTTCTTCGTCTTTTTGGATGTAGTAGCAGAACTGAGAATACATGAGAGGTTCTTCGTTGTTCATGCGACATTCCTCACAGTATTCTACCCATAGGAGTTTCTTGTTGACCCCATTACGCAGAAGCTCCCTGTGGATGTAGTCATAATCAGGCATCCTTCGATTGGTTGCTGATCTTACCTTGGGAAAAAGCATTCCCTCAAGCGCGCTGTCGGTCATGTCATGGTCCAGTGGCCAGGAAAGATTTATTTCCGCCGCCTGTTTGATGACCTTGGCAACAGTGTTACGGGATACGCCGCAGCTGTGTGCGATGTTCCGCTCGCTGAATCCTAGGCTTTTCAGGCGAAGGATTTCTCGATACTTGGTCATAATGGTGACCTCCTTTAACTGTATTCACATCTGACGATGTGTTCTTACAGTATAAAGGAGATCAATATAATAAATCCTAATGTGGCTCTGAATTACCGGAATATGTGGCTCTCATTCTCCGGAATGGTGGCTCTCATTCTCCGGAATGGTGGCTCTCAAAGTCCGGACAGGTGGCTCAAAGAGCCCCGGAATAATCACATGTAATGACTTACAAGAAATCATAACACAAGCAATCAACGAAATAAAGCAGGAACAAGGCGAAAATTTCAGCCTTTCCAAAATTAATCTTGCAGAACTGGAACGCCGGACCGGACTCAGCAGATCCAGGCTAAGGCGATTAAAAGAAAATAACTTTATTGTCACTCCGCATGGCAGGACAGGGCAAAAAGCAACAGCTACCATTCTGACCGGATATAGCGGTATCATTGATGGACTGCTCCAAAAAGGTGTTACGAATTCTTCAGTATGCTTTGAGCGGCTACAGGAGGCTGGCTATACCGGCGGATTGACAACCGTAAAAACTTATATCGCTGATCACCGGGATCTTGTCCCGCCCAAACGTCAGCTCGTTGCCCCTCAGGGGAACCGGGGACGCAGATATCAGACTGACCCTGGGGAATCCTATCAGATGGATTGGGGATTTGTCCAGGTAGATACGGATACTAGTACATCCTATAAGGTTGCATGTTTTGCTATGATCTGCCATCATTGCGGGGAAAGATATATTGAATTCTTTCCCAATGCCAGGCAGGAAAATCTCTTTATAGGGATGATCCATGCGTTTACTTATATGGGGATTCCACGCTATATACTGACAGATAACATGAAAAGCGTCGTAGTCCGGCGGGATCCGGAAGGCCATCCGCTGTGGCAGAAAGATTATAAAGTGTTCATGGAAACAATCGGTTTCCATACAAAACTCTGCAAGCCAAAGCATCCTTTCACTAAAGGCAAAGTGGAGCGCCTGATCCGCTTTGTAAAAGATAACTTTCTTGCCGGCAGAGTTTTTGGTACGATCACAGAATTGAATCTGGAAGCCATCGGATGGTGCAACCGTCAGAACAGCATGTATCATAAAGCAGTTGACTGCATCCCCTGTGAAAAGCATCGGGAAGACTGCATGGCTGTTGCTTCCGTATTAACAAAAACACAGGCACTTGCCTTTTATCTCTGCCCGGAAAGAAAGATTTCTTTCGATGGATTTGTCCATTATGAAGGGCGGCGCTTCGGCGTCCCGTATTGGTACACTCAGAAGACCTGCAGGATCCGGAGGGATTCCTTTACCCTCTATATTTACGCATCCGATCTCAGCAAAGTCCTGACCACACACGATGTCACCTGGATGAGAAGAGACAGTTTCTGCCGGGATCAGTATGTGACAGAACAGCCGGAAGAAGTTCCATCGATGCCGGTCAAAACCCGGATCTTCCAGATAGAGCCTCCCAAACAGCGCTCAGGATTTGAAAAATTCAACTTTGAGGAGGGCCTATGGGATGAATGAATCAATACTTGAAAGAATCCAGTCCAGTGCAAAGGCACTGAAGATCGATCTTTATACAGCAGAACTGGCCAGCTATGCCGATGAAAAAGAACTTACGCCGGAAGCTCTGGAGGCAGTCTGTGGAGTTTTTGAATACCTGGAGCAGAAAAAATACGACTCTATGGTCCATACGATGCTGAAACTGAGCAAGCTTCCTATGAACGAGCCGAAAACCTTTGAAAGATTTGATTTCAGCCGGCTCCATGGGAAGCATGTGCAGTCACTGAAGAACATCTCTTCTCTGTCCGCTCTGTATGCAAGAAAAAATCTGGCCTTTATTGGACCGCAGGGCGTGGGCAAAACCCATCTGGCTATGGCTTTTGGCCGGGAATGCTGCCTGAAAGGATATAAAACCTATTTCTTAAGGGCAAGCGAACTCAACCAAAAGCTGACGGATGCAAGAAAACACGGCCGGGAGGGCGCTGTCATCAACGGACTGGTAAAGCCTTCCTGCCTGATCATTGATGAGATTGGCAGGTGTGTGTTCGATAAAGAGAACACACGTATGTTCTTTGATGTGATTGACCGCCGCTACAATAAAGATGGTCCCAGTACTATGATTTTTACCAGCAATAAGACACCAAACCAGTGGGGTGAATATTTCAGCGAAGATGATACGCTGCTTTGTTCTTTAGACCGTGTCTTTGATGATGCCACTGTATTTATGATCAAAGGTGACAGCTACCGGGGACGCAAGCTGGAAACACTTGGTCTTGAGGCTGGTATCGCAAAGCATACGGAGTTTAAAAATGCGTAACTGTTAATAACATACATGATGCATTGGCGATTTTAAATTGACTGAGATTGGCGTTTTTAATCCGACTCTGAATGGTGAAAATCGCCTGACGCTAACAATGGATTTCTTACGCTGTTTTTGCGGTGGTTTCTGCTTGTTGCGTTCCTGTATCTCACGCAAATGTTTTAGTACGCTCTGCTTTTCGGGCTGTGCGTGGTAAGGTGATTTTGCAGCCACAAAGTAAAAAAGTGCTTGACATTTGCAGAGCAGCCTCCTTTGGCCTTGCCATGGCCCTCCTGCTGGACGAAAGCCTTGCTCCTCTTAAGGAAAAAATCGGACTTCGTGCAGATTCCCGGATCCTGTGCGTTTCCACAGAAGGAGCCACTGACCTTGAAAACTACTGGAAGATTATAGCATCCGGGGGAAAAGCATAAAAGCATATCTGGCTGGTGATCTCACCAGCCAGATATACCGTTCACTTATCCGTCAGTCCAGTTCCAACAATGTGTCCGTCAACAATAGCACAAAGATAAACTCCCCTGGCTGCAGTCTCTCTATCGGTCAAAAATTGCTTTTCAAATGCCGTATCAATAGATGTTTCATCTTTGTATGATGATAAGAAATCTGTCTGATCATGAGTTAAAAGAAAAATATTTAAGACTTCCTGCGCATCATCGCCAGTAGCGTTTCTAATCAAACATTTCTTGTTATTCTTTAGAAATACTTTTTTGTATACTTCATTATTTATCCCCTTCACAATTAGGATTTTTCTGCTTAACAAACTGGGATTTATTGTTTTGCTTCTCCACAATACCATAAATATATTGAATATACAAGCATAGCAATCAGTCCTATTACCAATAGAACATTCACTTTAATTATAAATACAGACAAAAGAGTATTTGTCAATCCATGAAAAACACTACACGCAAAAACACATTTCGTTTTTTTGTAAATTGTCGCCAGCCAAAAGCTCAGTATAACAGCTAACGCTAAGAAAAATAGAAATGGCATATTTTGTTGCGATGAGCCATTTACAAACCAAAGGGGAATATGCCAAATTCCCCACACAACACCCGTAATGATTGTGGCTATAGGGAAATTCAATTTTTCCTCTAATAAAGGCTGCATAACACCTCTCCAACCTAATTCTTCTTCGCCGCCATATATAAATGTTGATTGAAGAAAGATTAAAGGCATCAAATACCATGGTAATGCGGAATTAAATTCCCTTGACGATAAACCTATTGTCAGTATTTCAAAAATAGAAAATAAAAACAAAAAAATCAATGATTTCTTTCTGTAGCCAAAAATAAAATCTAATATAGATTTAACCGTGTTTTTTTCTTCTAAGACAAAGAAAGTTGCTATTGTCGGTCCGAATCCTCCTATAATATGTAAAATAGTGCCTAAAGGATGCGAAAATGGGATAATATTTAAACTCGTTAACACAGCAAGTCCAGACCAGGCTATCCCTGTAATAACAAATGTAATTATAAGAAATTTTGCTAACCGTTTAGTATCCAATTCAGTATATCTCCTTTTAAAATTAGGATTTGCTAGTTTATTGCTATCCAGTAATTTTCTTTGTATAAAACAAACAGATTAAAGGGACTTGTTTTTTGTCCAAATCAAGCACAACTTGTCGTTCTTGCGAACGTTCAAAACCTCTATGCTCATAAAATTGATAAGTACAAGCGTTGTCTGTGTATAAATAAATAAGTTTTCCGCTTTCATCTTTTTCGAATGCAGACAATAATGCTGTTCCAATACCTTTAATTTTGCAATCAGGGTCAGCGGCAAGAAAAATTATCTCTCCATCAGGATTATTCTTTTGGCAAAAAGACTTATACATATCTTTATTCGCTTCATCATATTCTTCAACACCTTTTCCTGCCACAAGATGTTGAAGCCAATCAAAAATCTTCACATAAATCGCTTTTGAAACGCTGTAAAAATGTTTTGGCTCATTCTTCATTTCTGCAAGTAAAACCCCCACAAAAATATCATCAACATAAGCACCATAAACTTTTGTTGCCCGATTTAGTTCCATATCCTAGAAATATTTTGCGTACAATGCCAAAATAATTTTGCTATCCATATACCAATCTAAATGCATACCTTGAATTGCAAATTTTTGAGCTTTTTTGTAATCTCGCCTGCGTATTCCTTTTATCTCAATCAATAACGCCACCCTTACAACTTCCAATTTTCTGCTCTACAACTTAGGATTTATCTTCTAATATAGACCAGATTCGTCATACTATTATACGATTGTGTTTTGAGCAATCTCAACTTAATTGCTTGGTCAGCGTTTCCAAAAAGTCGAATGCCTGAACCCAGGATTATTGGGATAATAGTAATATAATAACAATCAATCATATCTTCTCTGACCAGTTGTTGAATCAGGTTTGCTCCACCACAGATCCAAATACCTTTTCCATTTTCTTCCCGCAATCTTTTTATCAGATTAACAGGGCTTTCATTAACAAAATGAATTTTATCAGACGATTCCTTTCGAATATGCGTCAACATTATCGTCATCATCGCCTTGACCGGGCAGCCAGTCAACACTCCCTTTACTGTCTGCAATATACCCGTCAAGACTCATTGCTATAAACAAACTGATTTTTTTCATATCAACCTCTCTAATTGTTCTATTTCTTCAAAATATCCTCTCGATGATACACAACACCATTTTTCTCTTTTGCAATTGAACATTTTTTGTTCTCACAAGAATCATTATCCGGGAAGCCGTTTGAACCACATCCATCACAATCTGGAGTCTCTGTGCATAAAAAGCATGCAAGGCCACATCTGACAATTCCCAATTCCCGTTTCATAAAGTCTCTCCTCAACTGGTGTTTATCGCTTAATATATTCCATTATTGGTTCAATGTACTTTTTGTCAGTCCAGTCGCAGTTGTTATCCCCGGCTTCCATTAATGCCTTTTCCCATATTTCATAATCAGATGGATCTTTCTTTGCAACAGCTTTTCTAAGCAAATTGCACAAAGTTCTATCTTTGAAAGACATTGCGTCCATATCCCATGCGCCACGACAGTAAAAGACTGGAATATCAGATAAATTATCTTTTATGTTATGCTTTTTGATTTGTAGAAATGCATTTTCTTCATATGGAGATGCACCACAACAAAACACAATAACTTTTTTGTCTGCCAATTTATTGATATTCTTTTTTAGGAAAGACAAACCAGCAATACCGGAAGCATATATTCCTCCGCCTAAAATAATAACGTCATATGCAATAATTTCATTAATATCAGCTTTTTTTGTTTCTATACACTGAAACCCGGTTTCCTCAGACAACCATTCAGCGTATCTTTTTGTAGCACCATATTTTGATTGATATAGGATTACTCCATTCATAAATTGATCTCCTCAAATTCTAATTTATTGGACATAATCATTTACTATTCTCTTATTTTCAAATGATAACAGGACACTAAATATTATTTCTATCAGTATCATCATTATTGCAAGAGTATAATTAGCAAAATTTAAACCAACTATCAAAGATAATATTGGAATAATTATTGACAATACCATATATGTTTTTGAATTATATAACCAACTGTATGGCAATAAATGTGCTCCGAATATCATAGCAATAACCATTAGCATTTTATCTGGCAATGTAGGATAAATCCACATTGCTATTAAAAGGTATATCATTTGATTTGCAGAAAATAGTATTCCTAAGTAGTTTAATGGATTACTTTTATCTTGAAATTGTATTTTTAATATTTTAGAAATTAAAAAAGCTATAGGTAATAATGGTGCAGTGCAACAAAATGTCAATAGATTTTTTGTTAATATAGGTAAATCTGTTAATTGTACGATTAAAACCATAATCCATATTACTACTGATGCAATGATAAAATGAATACCTTTCTTTTGCTTTTGGGCACAATCTTTTTTCAAATCTTTCAAGTTCATTTTTTAGCTCTCCTCAATAAATTCCAATTTGTTAGTTTGATTATATCTATTTTTTAAAAATCAATCAACGTATATCTCCAATCCACCAACAATTCTTATAGCCACATTTCTCCATTTTCATATTCAATATTCCAACTTCCTCTGCATAATTTCATACAAATCCTATTCGGATAGACCGTAATCTTTATCCTGTCCGGATATCCTAATACATCATAAGAAAAAAGAACTTCTTTGAAATCATTTCGCCTGGTCCGATCCAGAAGATTTTCTGCAAAAGCAACTTTATCAGGAATGATAAGCTTATTGGCAACTACTGTCATTCCCTGTTCATAAAACTGATCGCTGGTTGTACTCGTTGTGGATATTACTTCTACATCCCGGCCAAACTGCAGATATAAAAGAATGCCGGTGAAAAGAAACAGAATCGGCAGGATTATCTTTACTTTTCTCATATACGCACTCTCCTGTAGTGTCCGTATACGAACACTATTGTTTCCCTTATTTTACGCTAATAATATCTGTATAGCAATATGAATCTATAGAAAGCAGTTTACTGAAATGATTAAATATGACAAGTTATGGGAAACTATGAAAGCCCGGAACATTACACAATATGATCTGTATACCCGGTATCATATGAACCGCTCTCAGCTAAACCGATTACGGCATAATCAGAATGTAGAAGTCAATACGATTGATAAACTCTGTAATATTTTGAATTGCAATGTTGAAGATATTATGACTCATTATCCTGATGACAATGTATTCTGAACACATCATCTGATGAACAGACTCCCCATTCACAATGAATGTGGAGCCTGTTTATTTTTACAGATTAAATAACCGGTTTGCATCATGAAATCCCTGACAATATGCCGTCTTCCCGCATATCCGGATCATGCGCTCCAATTTATCATACAGTTCCTGTATGACGTCCATTCTGCGACAATCCGATAAGTTCTCCTGCATCTTTTCAACTACTATTTTTAGCTCTTTATCTGCTTGTTGAAATTCTTTATCATCATACAAAGCTTCCTGAAATACAGATCCTTCCTGTATCTGATAAAGCTTATTTATAAGTTCGTCTGCCTCATAATCGATTTCCGTATTATGCCTGTACTGACCTTTTTCACGCCTGAGATTAGCAGCCATATCGACAACAAGTAGAATTCCCATCTGAAGTCCTATTTCTGTATATACGCTGGCCGTCTCACTGCTGATCTCATTGGAAAGGTCCAGAAGTTCTGACGTGGGATTTGGATCATACTTTTTTACTGCATCTTCAAACTTGTCGTACAGTTCGTCTATTCTCTCCTCATAATTCCTTGTATCTTCATCCGGCCCCAGACCAAACAGCAGAAAATCCGCAACACTCCGTATATTTGCTTTTCCTAAAATTTCATGTATGTACGCCATATTCATCCTTCTTTCTAAGACAAAAGCCTGTCGCTCACATATCCTCTCAGCATATCTACCGTTACTTCGATAAAGCATCCACAGAATAAAATCAAGAATGCTGCCGCTTCAATACACAAGAGTGCCGCCACCTGAACCCAGTCCTGATAACAGACAATCGTTCCGATCATCAAAAGAATAAGCAGGAAAGTAAAAACCCCTTTTATAAAGCCATATAAATTGACTGTCAGCTTAATGCAAAGGCTGATCAGAGCCAAGATGATCCATACCGGAAGCAATATCAGTTTTTCAATTAATTTTAAAATTATCATGATTTCTCCTTTCCTCCATCAGGCAAACTGGGGCATATCGTGATTTACCTCAGCCTGATAATAACCATCAATCGTAGCAGGCGCATTAAATAATGCAGCCAGCATATACTTCTTAATATTCTTGACTTTTGAAGTATTCTTTTTCAGACATTCGATCACATATTCGATGTGTGAATATTTAAGTTTCAGAAATTTACTTTTCACAAACTGCACCGGATACCGGTTACTGGCAATCAGTATTTCTTCATTCTGACACAATACTGTCTCCAGTATCAGCTCATAGATCCCATTGATCAGCTCCTGCTCAAAAGGATGGGTGATCAGAAGATTATCATAGTCAATATTCTCCTTAATCAGACTGCCATACGCCTGTATAGTTGCCATCCCATCTATGAATCGTATCTGTGATGATCCGATTTGATCTGATTCAGTATCATTCTCTTTATTATAACTTAAATTATTATAATTAGTGTTTGATTTGCAAACTTCTGGAAGTTTATTTTCGGGACTTCTGGAAGTTTGTTTTTGGGACTTCTTGAAGTTTATTTTGCAAACTTCTGGAAGTTTATTTTCGGGACTTCTGGAAGTTTGTTTTTGGGACTTCTTGAAGTTTATTTTGCAAACTTCTGTATCATCCTCTTTTTCGTCAGCAGTTTGTATTTCAAACTTCTGTGAAGTTCCCGGCAAATCCTCCTGAACCGCGATTTTCTTATCCGGTATCACGAATGATTTAACATAGATAATATTTGTTTTTCCAAATCCCTGTCTTTTCTTTTCAATCAGTCCGATCCCATTTTCCTGATCCAACTCTTGCAGAGACTTAATTGCTTTATTCTTTCCACAGTTCAGTAAGTCCATAATATCTTCAATAGAAAAATAGATATAAGCCCTGTTCTGCTCGTCAAACCATTGATTCTTAATAGATAAGGACATTCTGTCCAGCATCAGACCATAAAGTATCTTGGCGTCACTGGAAAGATTCTTAAAATAATCGTTCTGAAACAAAGCCTTTGGTATTCTGTAAAAACTATACTGATCGGCCTGCGTGCCGTAAAAATAATCAAATGATACTTTTTGTTCCATACACATCCTCCTCTCATCTGTATTTTGTGAAGTTTGATTTTGGCACTTCTGGCCTTTATCATCACAATTTCTTTCATCAGCATTCTTACTCTGTCTGCAATTCTTTCTTCCATTCCTCCAACAGAGAAACAATTATCTCTTCCATCTGCTCCTGCGTATAATCCGGAGGAAAATAATTTTTCAATTTTTTCTCCGGCAGTGTGACCTTACGTACCTTTCTTTTTGGAGCAAGGCAATTATTAAATATGGAGATCATATAATTGTGACCTACATTTTCATCTTCCAGCCGTTTCCTTAAGACAGCGATCTGATTTGGTTTTATAAACCCATTGTCTTTGATATATTCATAAATCCATTTCTGCATTTCCTTATCAATATAAGAAATATCTACAGCTACCGTAAACTGAAGTTTCTTATTATCGACCATATCAAGCAATTCAGGGATAAGTTCCGTAAGACGAATGTATCGCTGTATCTGTTTTGAACTTTCACCCACCTGTTCGGCCAAAATATCTCTTGAGACCGCTCCGGATAAATTCTGGTCATTTTGACCAGAATTATTTTTAGAGGGTCTGCCGGCCTGCCTTTTCATTGCATTTAATTTCATCTTATAGGCAAAAGCTTTCTCGCTCGGCAGAAGCTCTTCTCTTTGAACGTTGGCATCAACCATAGCGATTACAGCTTCATCATCTGTCATATCCCTTACAATCGCCGGGACTGTAGAAAGTCCTGCTTTACGTGCCGCATACATTCTCCGATGACCGGATATCATTTCATACTGATTTTCTCCCGCCGGTCGGAGCAATACAGGTGTAATAACTCCGCTCTCCTTTACACTATTGATTAACTCTTCCATCTTGTCATCTGCTATTACCTTAAAGGGATGACCTTTAAATGGACTGATCGATTTTATCTCAATTTCCATTGCAGACTCTTCATTTACAACACCCAGCAATTCATCAATGCTTGTCAGCTTTATCTTTTCTCCGCTCCTGCTATTTTTCATATTCCAGCACCTCCGATGTTAGATTTCGGTAAGCCTCGGCAACCTTGCTTTTCGGACAGTGGGAATAGATACTGACTCCCTCCGCACTTGTCTCTGCCGCTTTTACCGACATAGGAATTGAAGTTTCAAATATTGCAATCCGTGAACCGTAGGTTTTACGCAGCTTCGCCGTGATATCTTTTGCATAATTGGTCCGGTAATCCACCATAGTAAGAAGAATCCCCTGAATCTCAAGTCCTCGGTTCAATCTCTTTTTGACCATCAGTATTGTCTTAATCAGCTGCTGAAGTCCTTTTACCGGCAGATATGCTGCCTGAACAGGAATAAGAACTGAATCCGCAGCAACTAAAGCATTGATTGTCATCATCCCAAGACTCGGCATACAATCAATTAAAATGTAGTCGTATCTTTCTCTCATCATATCGATATAATCCTTCAGGATCAGTTCTCTGCTCATTACATTGCCCATAACAACTTCTAATGCTGAAAGTTCAATATTCCCAGGCATAATATCGATATCTTCCTCATGATGAAGAATGCCTCCAGCTGGGTCGATTTCTTCCTCGTTGATCACTGCTGTTAATACATTTGCCAGTGTGATCGGAATCTCATCAGGTTCCATATATCCAAGGCTGGCTGTGAGGCTCCCCTGGGGATCTGTATCAACAAGCAGCACACTTTTCCCTTCTCTTGCAAGTCCAATTCCTAAATTTACCGCTGTTGTTGTTTTAGCGACTCCGCCCTTCTGATTTGCTACGGCAATAACTCTTCCCATTCTTCAGTCCCCCTTTTCACATAATTTCTCAGATATTCTTCAAAAATGCTTCGCCGGATCAATACCTTTTTTCCAATCTTATAAACAGATCCCGATATATGAGACAGCCTGACAATTGGTTTATAACCCAATCCGTAGTAGTCCATTGCCTGCTGGTAACTGACAAATTCCCTCTGCAGGAACGCCAGATCCTCATCATCGATCAGATGTGAAAACATCCATACCTTTCCATGCATGTTAATCCTCCTGAATTTTTTAATATTCTCTAAAGGTTTCCAAAAATTTTTCAAAGATCTCACAATTAACCAAAACTATTTTATCAACCTTATATACAGCCTTAGCCTCTTTAGCCAATTCCTGGAATTTAGTCAGACCTAAACTGTATTTTTCAGCTCCTTCCTTATATCTGACAAACTTTTTATGGTATTTTCTTGTCTCTTCTACATCTTTTCTCGCATATCCCATAATATAATCCTCCATCAGCCCTCTTTTTTCTCATGGAATTTTTCAAGATACTCATCGAAAATCTCTCTGTTGATCAATACAATGCCATCCAGCCTATAGATTGCTTCTGCATCACTTGCCAGTTCCATCAGTTTTTTATGAGACAGGCTGTACACAATCTCTGCCTGCTGATATCTAAGATATTTTCTTCTTAGCCTACGTGCTGTCTCCATTACTTCGCTACGTTTTTGATCATTATAGTACTTGTCCTCTGTTTTCATTGCTGTGATCCTCCATTCTTGATTCTGACCACCACTGATGTTTCCTGACCGCATCAAAAAAGGGCACTTTTTGAAAGTTCATCTTTCAAAAAGTGCCCCAAGCAATCTGTTTTGCCTGAAATGGACGAGCGACAACTTCTTACAATACGTCATAATAATTCGTATTCGCTTTGGTTTTTGTTGTCAAATTGTTGTCAAAATGAATTTTTGCTGTCAAATTAAAAGGTCATTTCTTATCCTTAATAGAGCTTCGCACCCGCCGGGATACTGTCATCCAGCATCAGCAGATTCAGTCCTTCGTGTCCGTCGTACTCGTACACCGCGCTGATCAGCATACCCTCGGAGTCGATGCCCATCATCTTCCTCGGCGGCAGATTTGTGATCGCCACACAGGTCTTTCCGACCAGTTCTTCCGGCTCGTAATACTCGTGAATTCCGCTTAAAATCGTGCGTTTCCGGTCTGTTCCGTCGTTCAGTGTGAACTTCAGGAGCTTCTTGGACTTCGGAACTGCCTCGCATGCCTCTACCTTTACAACCCGGAAATCGGACTTGCTGAAGGTGTCAAAATCAACGGCATCCTCGAACAGCGGCTCGACTTTCACCTTGGAGAGATCCAGCTTCACAGCCGGTGCGGACTCCTCTTTCTTGTCCGATTTCTTGCCCTCGGCTCCGCCGATGCTCTTCATTGTGGGGAACAGCAATACGTCACGGATGGCAGCGCTGTCTGTGAGCAGCATGCACATCCGGTCGATGCCGAAGCCGATGCCTCCCGTGGGGGGCATACCGATCTCCAGGGCGTTCAGGAAGTCTTCGTCGGTGTGTTCTGCCTCCTCGTCCCCGGCTGCCGCGTTGGCGTCCTGCTGGGCGAAACGCTCCCGCTGGTCAATGGGATCGTTCAGCTCGGAGTAGGCGTTGGCCATTTCCCAGCCGTTCATAAAGAACTCGAAACGCTCCACATAATTGGGATCTTCCGGTTTCTTCTTGGTCAGCGGAGAGATCTCAATGGGATGATCCATAACAAAGGTAGGCTGGATCATGTGTTCCTCCGCAAAGGCCTCGAAGAACAGGTTCAGGATATCCCCCTTCTTGTGGCGCTCCTCATACTCCACATGGTGCTCTTTTGCCAGTTCTCTGGCCTGCTCCAGGGTCTCCACCTGGTTCCAGTCCACCCCGGCGTACTCTTTCACAGCATCTATCATGGTGATGCGGCGGAAGGGCTGTCCCAGATCCATCTCCACGCCGTTGTATACGATCTTCGTGGTTCCCAGAACCTCCTGGGCCACATGGCGGTACAGGTTTTCCGTGAGATCCATCATGCCGTTGTAATCCGTATAGGCCTGATACAGCTCCATCAGGGTAAACTCCGGATTGTGGCGGGTATCCAGCCCCTCGTTCCGGAACACCCGGCCAATCTCGTAGACCCTCTCCAGGCCGCCTACGATCAGCCGCTTCAGATACAGTTCCAGGGAGATCCGCAGCTTAAAGTCCTCATCCAGGGCGTTAAAGTGGGTCTCAAAGGGTCTGGCCGCGGCTCCTCCCGCATTGGCCACCAGCATGGGGGTCTCCACCTCCAGGAAGCCCTGGCCGTTCAGGTAGCTGCGGATGCTGGCGATAATTCTGGACCGCTTGATAAAGGTATCCTTTACCTCGCTGTTCATGATCAGATCCACGTATCTCTGGCGGTAGCGGAGATCTGTATTGGTCAGGCCGTGGAACTTCTCCGGAAGGATCTGCAGGCTCTTGGACAGCAGGGTCAGCTCTGTGGCGTGGATGGAGATCTCCCCGGTCTTGGTCCGGAAGACCGTGCCTTTTACGCCGATGATGTCGCCGATGTCCAGCTTCTTGAATTCTTTGTAGGATTCCTCTCCCAGATTGTCCCGGGCCACATAGCACTGGATCGTGCCCTGAAGGTCCTGCACATGGCAGAAGGAAGCCTTGCCCATGACACGCTTGCTCATCATTCTGCCTGCCACGGACACCTCTTTATCCTCAAGGCTTTCAAACTGATCCTTGATTTCCTGGCTGTGACGCGTCACATCGTATTTTGTGATCTGAAAGGGATCCCGTCCCTCCGCCTGAAGCTCCGAGAGCTTCTCCCGGCGCACCTTCAGAAGGTGGTTCAGATCCTGTTCCTGTGTCTGCTGCTTCTTCTGCTCTGCCATCTCTCTTCTCCGTTTCTCTCTGAAATCAGAGGATGCCGGTTTCTGTCCTGGCATCCTCATGGAATGAACTGGTTCTTAAACGTTTCTCTCAATGGTGAGTACTTTGTACTTCATCTGTCCCGCAGGGGATTCCACGCTGACGATATCTCCCACCTTGGCTCCGATGAGGGCCCGGCCTACCGGGGACTCATTGGAAATCTTGCCCTTGAGGCTGTTGGCCTCGGTGGAACCTACGATGGAAAACTCCATCTCTTCCTCAAACTCCATGTCATATACGCTGACCTTGCAGCCGATGTTGATCTTGTCGGAGTCCACCTCGTCCTCCACTACCACCTCGGCGTTTTTGAGGATCTTCTCGATCTCCTCGATCCGGGCCTCAATGTCCCTCTGCTCGTCCTTGGCAGCATCGTACTCGGCATTCTCGGACAGGTCGCCCTGCTCTCTGGCCTCTTTGATCTTTCCGGCCACTTCTTTTCTCTTGTTGACCTTCAGATCATGCAGCTCATCCTCCAGCTTGCGGAGACCGGCATAGGTCAGGATATTCTTCTTTTCTTCCATGTTATTCCGCTTCCTTTCTTAATTTATCCTGCGCAGGTCCCGCCCCCGCACAGCAAAAAAATACTCCCTGCGTTTATTTTCCAGCGGGAATTATCTTTCTTTCGGGTATACTTTCGCCTATCTTAACAATTATCGTATTATAAGCCCGCCATAGCCGATTGTCAAGACGCAAATGCGAAGGGCCCGGGCAAATATAACACAGGATCCGTCTGTCAACGGTTTTTATAAACATTCCAGGGCCTCCCGAAGTTCCTCCGGGCTTTCCACTGTGTTGATTTTTCCCCGCAGCTTTGCGGAATGGGGGAAGCCTGCGGTGTACCAGGCCACATGCTTCCGCATTTCCCGGATGCCGGTGTAGGCTCCCTTGGCTACGATCAGCATTTCCATATGGCGGAAGATCATTTCCTTTACCGCCTGCCGGTCCGGGGGCGGAAGCAGGACTCCCTCCTCCAGATAGCGGAGGGTTCGGGAAAAGATCCAGGGATTTCCCTGGGCGCCCCGGGCGATCATGACCCCGTCGCAGCCGGTCTCCCGGAACATGGCCGCTGCCTTTTCCGGGCTGTCCACATCTCCGTTGCCGATCACGGGAATGGAAACCGCCTCCTTCACCCGGCGGATGATCTCCCAGTCCGCCTTGCCGGAATAAAACTGCTCCCGGGTCCGGCCATGAACCACAATGGCCGCCGCCCCGGCATCCTCCAGGATCCTGGCCATCTCCACCGCGTTTACATGTTCCTCGTCGAAGCCTTTGCGGATCTTTACGGTCACCGGTTTTTTTACTGCTTTTACCAGGGCTCTCACGATGTCCCCCGCCAGACGGGGATCTTTCATCAGGGCGGAACCCTCCCCGTTATTGACCACCTTGGGCACCGGACAGCCCATGTTCACATCCAGGATATCAAAATTTCTCTCCTGGATCTGGCGGGCGGCTTCCGCCATGGTTTCCGGCTCGCAACCGAACAGCTGCAGGGCCGCCGGCCGCTCTCTCTCATCAATGGCCATGAGCAGACCGGTATTTTTATTCTTATATAAGATCGCCTTGGCGCTGACCATCTCTGTACAGACCAGCCCCGCCCCCTGCTCCTTGCAGAGCAGCCGGAAGGGCAGATCCGTCACCCCGGCCATGGGAGCCAGAATCAGGGGCTTTTCGATCTCCAGGTTTCCGATCCTAAGAGGCTTCATTTTTCTATGTCCTCCCCCAGGAAGAATACTTTATAAAACAATTCCAGAGAACGGAACAGTTCCTCCTTCTCCCGGCGCAGCTCCTTGATCCTTAAGGGGCCGCCGATCTCATCGTACATGGCGTCCGCCTCCAGGGCCTCCGTCCGGAACTCCAGTTCTCCCTCCGGAGTAAATTCCAGCGTAAGGATCCCGCCGATCTCCTCCGTAAACATCACGCACAGGATCTGCAGGTCCTCCTGGATGGTCTGGGGAAGACTTGCGAAATCCGGATTAAAATAATATTTTTTTTCGTAGGCGTTGGCCCCGCACAGTACCGTGTTTTCTTCCATACTCTCTCCTTATATATATCCGTAGATTCCCCGGACAGATACCTCCCCGGCAAAAACCGCTTCTATGGCGCCGGTGTCCTGCCGGCGGACCAGCAGTTCTCCCAGCTCGTTGATCCCCAAAGCCGTTCCCTCAAAGGGCTCTTTCAGATCCAGGACCCGCACATGACGGCCCCGGTTGGCCAGGAGCTCCTGATAATCTTCCCGGAGCAGTTCCAGATTTTCTGTCTGCAGAAATTTCCGGTAGGACTCAAAAAATTCTGTCAGCACCGCCGCCGCCGTCTCTTCCCGGGAAACGTATCGTCCCAGTTCCAGCTTCAGGGAGGATGCCCTGCTCTTAAGTTCTTCCGGAAACACCTGGGTATTTACATTGATGCCGATGCCGATGACCACAAACTCTCCCCGGGGGGACATCTCTGTCAGGATCCCGCAGAGCTTGCGCCCCTGACAGACCACATCGTTGGGCCATTTAATCTCCGCCCTCAGACCGCTGACCCGGCGGATCCCCCTGGCCGCCGCCAGTCCCATAACCAGGGTCAGCATGGAAATATGCTCCCGGGACACGGAAGGCCGCAGCAGAAGGCTCATATAGATAGAAGTCCCGGCGGGAGATTCCCAGTTCCGGCCTCTGCGGCCTTTGCCGGCGGTCTGCTCCTCCGCCAGAAAAACGGTCCCTTGCGGGGCCCCGTCTCTTCCCTCCGCCTTTGCCCAGTCATTGGTGGAACCCACTGTTTCCCGGTAAAAAAGAGAGCAGCCGGCTTCGCTCTCTTTCAGCCGGCGCTCTATTTCTGTAATGTTCAGTCTCTCTGGATTCATACAGCCCCCAGGGTAGCGGCCATGACCGCCTTGATGGTGTGCATGCGGTTCTCCGCCTCGTCGAATACTTTAGACTGGGGAGACTCAAAGACTTCATCGGTAACTTCCATGTCCGCAATGCCGAATTTTTCCTGGATCTCTTTACCGATCTTGGTTTTCAGATCATGGAAGGCAGGCAGGCAGTGAAGGAAGATGGCCTGGGGCCCGGCATTCTCCATGACCTTGGCCGTCACTTTGTAGGGACTCAGATCCCGGATCCGCGCCTCCCACACTTCGTCCGGCTCTCCCATGGACACCCATACATCCGTGTAGATTACATCGGCTCCTTTTGTAGCCGCCACTACGTTTTCCGTGAGGGTGATGGTCCCGCCGCTTTCCTCCGCGTATTTCTCACACTGAGCTACCAGCTTGGCGTTGGGGAAATAAGCCTCCGGAGAACAGGCGGTAAAATGCATGCCCAGTTTTGAACAGCCGATCATCAGGGAATTTCCCATATTGTAGCGGGCATCCCCCATGTAAACCAGCCGGATATCCTTCAGACGGCCGAAATGCTCCCGGATGGTCAGCATATCCGCCAGGATCTGGGTGGGATGGTACTCGTTGGTAAGACCGTTCCACACAGGAACTCCCGCATGTTTTGCCAGATCTTCCACAATTTCCTGTCCGAACCCCCGGTATTCAATGCCGTCAAACATTCTTCCCAGAACCCGGGCGGTATCAGGAATACTCTCTTTTTTGCCGATCTGGGAACCGGAAGGATCCAGATAAGTGGTCCCCATACCCAGATCATGGGCTGCCACCTCAAAAGAGCAGCGGGTTCTGGTGCTGGTCTTCTCAAAAATCAGGGCTACGTTTTTTCCCCGGAGCGTATCCACCGGCACCCCTCTCTTTTTCTTATCCTTTAAATCCGCAGCCAGATCCAGAAGCCCTGTGATCTCCTCCGGTGTAAAATCTTTCAGTGTTAAAAAATTCCGGCCTTTTAAATTCATTTTTTTATCCTCCTGTTATCTCCTCCGGGCTTTTATTTCCCGGCTGCCGCATCCTTATCTGTCGCAATCTCTTTCAGCGAAGTCGCCAGACTGGCCAGCCCTGCAGATCCCAGGGCACGATGATCTCGATCACAAGAAGTACGATCAAAATAACCAGCCAACGAATCGGATTCACATTCTCTCCCTTCCCGGTCCTTCCAGGTATGATCCGGACCGGATTCGCTTATACGGCTTTATCATACTATATTTTATTTCAAAACACAAGAAAGGGATTCCAGGGCTGTTTACGTCCTGCAAGGAAGAAAAACAAAGATTTATACGAAACAAAATGAGATTTTCATAATGTGAGATGAAAAATATCCGAGAGAACCGCTCAAACTGCAGGCATTACTTGCGGAATACGGGCGGATTCTGGATGTTCTCTGCGTTACGGTAGAAAAGCGCGGGGAAATACCGGTAGATTTGCAATTTCCTTTATAATTACGGTAGAAACGCCCGGGGAAGTACGGTTAGATTTGAGATTCCCTTTATAATTGCGGTAGAAACGTCGAGGTTTCTTCAAATTGCCCATAAAAAACTACCGGAAGATTTTGAGTGTTCCCTGAAATGACCGTAGTAACTGTCTAAACTGTACCGTTTCAATTAAGGTTCTTTCAAAATTACGGTATTTAGGGGAGGTCCATGCTTGCATGGCCTCCCCTCAGCTGCTTTACGGGTGTGTTCCCTCCACTAAGCTCATCCTACGCTCTGCTTGGATTCGCTAAGGGTCGGGAACGATCTCGCACTAAGCGCAAGCTTCGCCTACGGCTCGCTTTTATTAATATAAGCTGATTGCTCCGTGCTCCGCACTCTCGCAATCACCGTCGAAATTCCCACTCCGGCCTGCCGGCCTTCCTGCTCATTTCGACTTGCCCGGCAAATATCTGAGGGGAGGCCCATGCCCGCATGGCCTCCCCTCAGCTGCTTGCCGGGGCTTATATTAATAAAAGTGCTGGTATCCGATCTGGATGCCCTGGCCGTAGCCGCTGTTGAAGTACAGGCAGCTGCCTACCGGGTTTTCGCCGTTTAAGGCTGCCTGGGCTGCTTCGTAGCAGTCGCTTCTGGCGCCTGTGGCCAGTACACTGGCCAGCGCGCCGGAGTATGCCGGGGTAAACTGGCCGCTCTGATAGATGACTTCTGTAATGGTGTTGGGGAAGGAGGGGCTGGCTACACGGTTCAGTACCACGGCTCCTACTGCTACCTTACCGGTGCGGCTCTCTCCGCCGGCCTCGCACTGGATCAGAGCTGCCAGAAGATCCAGTTCGCTGCTGCTGACAGATACGTTCTGGCTGGCTGCTTCTGTTTCTTCCGCCTGCGCGGCGGCTTCTTCCGCTGCCTGACGGGCCGCTTCTGCTTCTGCTGCCTCCGCTGCCTGACGGGCCGCTTCTGCTTCTGCTGCCTCTGCTGCCTGACGGGCGGCCTCTTCCTCGGCCAGCTTCTGCTGATATTCTTCTGCTGTCATAGCCTTATGAGAAATGTCTCCCAATTCCACATACTCGGCAAATAAATAGGCTTCCTGTCCGTCATGCTGGATCTTATACCAGTCCTGATTTTTTTCCAGGATCCGGACAGGGTCTCCCTCCAGCTCCTGATCCAGGATCTGGCTTTCGGTGCTGGCTTCCGCCCGGACATTCAGTACATCCGCGGTTACCGTTCCATCAAAACCGTAAACATTTTTATAATGTACTCTGGCCTCCTCGCCAAATACCAGCAGGTCCGTCCGGATGTATCCCTCCACATTGCCGGAGCGGATCCGGGTCCAGTCTCCCTCTTTTTCCACAACATCTGCCTGGCATCCGGGAAGGATCACTCCTACGATCTCCGCCTCCAGGGAAGGCTCCCTGCGGATATTTCCATATGTCTGTACATTGGCGGCCGCCTTCTCCGCCCAGGCTGCCGTATCCAGAACGGTTGCCGCTGCGGTCTGCTCCACTTCTGTATTTTCTGCGTTTTTTTCTGTTCCTGCGTAAACCGGTGCCGCCATCATCAGACTCAGCGCCACAGCGCCTCCGATTACTGCTGCATTCTTCGATCTGCGTCTCATAAACATACCTCCATTCTTCCGGAGTCTTCTTTCTCCGGCTGAGAGCAATTCTTTTCTGCTCTTCATAATTATTACATATTTGTTAAATCTTATTACGAAATGATTCTATCATCGTTAATAAATGTTGTCAACCGTAGTTTTTATGTAACATCTTTTTCAAAAACTGCCGTTCTTTGTGCAGAACTTACAAAAAGGAGATTTCCTTTCTGTGGAAATCTCCTTTTCAAGAAGGTATGTCTTTTTTCTTTTCTTTTATCAGGGTTTTTCAAAGGGAAATACGATTCCCAGCTGATTCCGGATCTGATCCATCTGTCTCATGATCTCCAGCGTCTCCTGGTGGGGCATCTCCGGACATTGGATCTGTCCCTGCTCCAGAGCCCGCTTGCAGGCCAGCACTTCATATTCGTAGCCGGTGATCTGTTCCGGAACTGTAAGCTCCCTGCGGATCTCCGGTTTTTCCCGGTTGGGGCCCCAGACAATGATTTTCTGGGGATTGTTGATGTTTTCTACCGTAATAAAACCGTCCCGGCCGCAGATCAAGCCTCTTCTGTCGGTAAGGGTATACATGGTGGTAAACATGGTGGCCATTTTTCCGTTCTGATACTGGAGCATTACCGTATTCTGGCCGTCCACGCCGGTGGCTGTGGGCACCATGGATGCGTAAATGTTCTTAATGTCGTCTCCCAGGATCATGCTGGAAAAGTTCAGGGTATAGACGGTCAGGTCCAGCAGGCAGCCCCCTGCCAGCTCCGGATCCACCATCCGCCGGTTCCCGTCGATTTTATATCCCAGGTTGGAGGAAACGGTCATGACTTCGCCGATCTCTCCCTGGGCGATCAGATCGCTGATCATCTGTCTGGAAGGCATGTAGCGGGTCCAGATCGCTTCTGTCAGCAGCAGCTTCTTTTCCTCTGCCATCCGGATCATTTCTTCCGCCTGCGCCGTGTTGGCGGCAAAAGATTTTTCGCAAAGAACATTCCGGCCGGCCCGCAGAGCCTCCAGGGTCCACCTGTGATGCAGAGAATGGGGGAGGGCAATGTATACCAGATCCACCTGGCTGTCGTTCAGCATCTCCTCATAGGAACCATAGGCTTTCTCAAATCCCCATTTCCTGGCAAATGCTTCCGCCCGGTCCAGATCTCTGGCGGCGATGGCATAGCATTCCGCTTCCTTCATGGGCCCTACGGTAGCGGCCATCTTCTCCGCAATTCCGCCTGCGCCTAAAATACCTACCTTCATTTTATAATCTCCTTTTACAGTGCGTACAGAGCCGCGTCCGTAGGCCGTTTGGGATCAAACACGGAAGCCGCGTCGTAAAGATCGCTGGTCCGGTCGTTGCCTCCGTATACAGCCTCCCACAGACGGTAGCCATCCAGGTTTCTCCGGCCCATCCGCAGGAATCCGTCTTCAATCTGTACAAAATATTTGGAAGAATCCACGTTGCAGTAAATGTTAAAGCCTTTGCTCTTCAGATACTGGAATTTCGGAGAGTCTGCGTAGTTCTCGTTCCAGGCAGCCAGGTCCTCCCCATGGGCAAAGATAATGGTGTCCGTGCCGCCGATGAGAGGCGCCACGTCCTGCAGCCATCTCTCTGTATCTGTCTGCAGATGCTCCAGGGTGCAGTCCGCTCCTACCCGGATATGGCCCCAGGTATGGCTGGCAAATTTCCAGCCGTCCTCAATCATAGCCTCCGCTACCTTCTTGGCCTCCGCGCACTCCTGATCCCAGTCGAAATCCGGATGAGCGTCCAGCCAAGCCTGCTGGTCCGCCGTCAGGTCTTCTCCCGTGCGGTAATCGCTGTCTGTCCGGTATCCCAGAATCCCGTTATAGCCCGTAAGGGCAATGGTTCCCTTGGCTCCCTTGTAGGAAAAGTCCGGGTGCTCCTCCAGGAAATCATCCAGCAGGGGCACACAGTCGTAAGAGCCCACCAGGGTTTCTCCCTGGGCGTTAATATACTCGCAGGTGGGTTTCCCTTCCTCGTCCAGGATCATCTTGCTGGCGGTTCCCCTGCCGTCGTAGCTGTGGTAATAGCTCAGATCGTCCAGAGACAGCACGAAAGGAGTCTTTCCTTCCGGCAGCAGGATATCCTTCGGACTCATGTGGACCACGCCGTTTTCATCTGTGGTTTCCTCCACCAGATCGTGAAGATCCACCAGCACAAAGCCTCTCTCATACATCTGATCCATCATGGCGTTGAACTCGTCCACCGTGGTCATCCACTGGCAGAAGCCTGCAGTGCCGGGATCGTCCGGATTTGCAAAGCCCCGGTCCGGATCCACCACCAGCGAGTGGAAGAATACATGGGTCACATTATCCGGGGAAGTGGCCACCAGATTGCTGATCTGGGATTCGTAATCCGCGATCAGGGTTATGATATCCGCATCCTGGTCCGCCCCTTCTACAGTCTTTAAAAGATCAATGGCGCCCTGGTAATCATACTGGACCGCCATGCTTTCCGCCTCCGCGATCTTCGCGTCCCGGTCGCTGACCTGGGCGGTTCCGCCGGATGAAGATGTGGTTACGCTTGAATCCGTAGTGGTTCCTCCCGGTTCCTGCTCATTGCGGTTCTTTTTTTCATGGCCTCCGGTCACAAACCAGATCAGCAGAGCCAGCACTATGATCAAAATCACCAGCAGAACCGTTTTGAAGATCAGAGCGTTCCTTCTTTTTCGTCTCCTCATTTCCTTACGGGTCATGGGTCGTTTTGTACTCACTTTCTTTTCCTCCCAAAGTAACTTAATCCATTTTATTCTACCCCATATGCAGGGAAAAGTCGAGCCAATCTCATAGAGAAAGTCTAAAGATTTTCTTACAATTTCTTTGCGCTGGGGGGCAAACCCTATTCCGGATGGCGGCAGGCGTGGGCTTCGTACATCAATACAGCCGCGGCTACTGCCGCGTTCAGGGACTCCACCCTGCCTTCCATGGGAATCCGGATCAGGCAATCCGCCGCCTCTGCCAGCTCTCTGCTCAGCCCTTTTCCCTCGTTTCCGATCAGAAAAGCACAGCCGCCCCGGTAGTCTTCCTTCCTATAAGAATGCCTTCCCTTCAGATGGGCCGCATAGGTTCGGATCCCCTGTTCCTGCAGGCGCCTCACCGCCTGGGGCAGATCTTCCGGGCAGAAAAAGGGCATCCGGTAAATCGATCCCATAGTGGACCGGATGGTTTTGGGATGAAACAGATCCACACAGTTTCTGCTGAGGATCACTCCTGTAACCCCGGCCCCCTCGCCGGTCCGCAGAATGGTTCCAACATTTCCCGGGTCCTGCAGATCCTCCAGCACCAGAAGCAGCGGCGCCTCTCCTCCGGTTGCTTCCTCCCAGGTATAAACCGGTCTCCGCACAATGGTCAGGATCCCCTGGGGGGTTTTTGTATCGCACATACGGGCAAAAAGCCCATCCTCCACAATTTCAAAGGCCGTCTCCCCCAGCAGTTCTCTGTTTTCTTCCGCAAAGGATTCTGAAACAAATACTTTCTCCCGCAGCCGATCCGGTGTTTCCAGAAAAAGCTTTACACCCTCCGCCACAAAGACGCCTTCCTCCCTGCGCAGCCTGCTTTTGGCGTTCAGCTGCATCACCCGTTTTATCTGGCTGTTTCCGCTGCTTGTAATCATGCTCTCTCCTTTACTGAAAAGGCCGCCTGGAGTATTCTCCCAGGCGGCCCCCATGGTTCTTTATTTGTTATAATTGTAAGAAAGCGCTCTGGCGATCTCGTACTGATATTCCGGAATCGTCTTCTGCATGGCCAGAGCCTCGTTAATATCAAAATCTACATATTCGCCGTTCTTATATCCCACAACCCGCTTGGTCTTGCCTGCGATCAAAAGATCCACCGCATAGGCGCCCATGATCGACGCGTAAACACGGTCTTTGCAGGTGGGGCTTCCGCCTCTCTGCATGTGTCCCAGGATGGTTGCTCTGGTCTCAATGCCCGTGGCAGCCTCGATCCGCTTGGCCATGGCCTCGGAATGGCCGATGCCCTCCGCGTTGATGATGATATGATGTTTTTTGCCCTTCTTACGGTTCTCGATGATGTTGTTGATGATCTTCTGCTCATCGTAATCGTACTTTTCCGGAAGCAGGATGTCCTCCGCGCCGTTGGCGATACCGCACCAGAGGGCGATATAACCGGCGTTTCTTCCCATTACCTCAATGATGCTGCAGCGCTCATGGGAAGTAGATGTATCCCGGACCTTATCAATGGCTTCCATAGCTGTATTGACAGCCGTATCGAAACCGATGGTATATTCCGTGCAGGCAATGTCCAGATCGATGGTTCCCGGAATACCGATGGTATTGATTCCCAGGTTCGCCAGCTTCTGGGCGCCGGCGAAGGAACCATCGCCTCCGATGACCACCAGACCGTCAATGCCGTGTTTGCGGCAGGTTTCCGCCGCGAACTTCTGTCCTTCCTCTGTACGCATCTCCGCACAGCGGGCCGTATAAAGAATCGTGCCGCCCCGCTCGATGGTATCTGAAACATCTTTGGCGGACATATCAATAATCTCCTCATTCATAAGGCCGTCATAGCCTTTGAGGATTCCCTTCATTTTAATGCCTTTGCTGAGTCCCCGGCGTACCGCCGCGCGGATCGCTGCATTCATGCCGGGAGCGTCGCCGCCGCTTGTCAGGACTCCAATTGTCTTTACCTTGCTCTCCATAGCCATTCCATTTCCTCCATACTCACATATGATCCATATGATCGATCAGCCGGAACCCCGCAGGGCCCGCCAGTTTTATTCTAATGCATTTTCCGCGGTTTTTCAATGCCCTTTTCTACAACTTTCACATTCTCTTCCCCGAAACGCCCTGCCAGCTTCCGGATCAGTCCTTCCTCTGCCTCCACATTCCGGCTGGCCGGAAGCCGCTTCATGGATTTTTCCGCCCGGATATACAGCACCACTGTGTCCTGTCCGTCGGAATCCTTCAGCAGTTCATAGAGCTCTGCCACCTCTTTTTCATAAGTCTGCCGGTCCGGAAACTGGATCCAGAGTTCCCGCCTGGTCTCCATAAAAGGATAGAGTTTTTCCAGGATCAGCTTGCTGGGCCGCTCTTCTTCCACGGAAACTCTTCCCTGGATAAAGACTTTCTCATCTACGTTCAGCAGGGGCGCGTTTTTTTCATAATCTCTTGGAAATACAATGACCTCCACCGTTCCCACCAGATCCTCCAGGGTCAGAAAGGCCATGGTCTTATTATTCTTTGTATATTTTATGGTTTTATCCGTGATCATTCCGCCTACGATCTCCTTTGCCCCGTCCCGGACTCTGGGATACCCGGTTTCCTCATCCGGCTGGAAATCCGTGGTGACTGCGGAAACGCTTTTTCTCCAGCGCTCCTCATATTCCTCCAGGGGATGGCCGCTGATGTAGACGCCGATCACTTCTTTCTCGAAAGCCAGTTTTTCTTCCTTTTGAAATTCTCCTACATCCGGCAGCCGCAGTTCGAAATCCTCCTTTTCCTCCCCGGTCATCAGATCGAAGAGGCTCATCTGGCCTGTAAGAGAATTCTTTTTTTCCTGATTTATCTGATCCAGGACCTGCTCGTATACCTGCAGAAACTGCTTTCTGGTTCCTCCCAGGCCGTCAAAAGAGCCGGACTTGATAAAATTCTCCAGAGTCCGCTTGTTGACTTCCTTGCTGGAAAGCCGCTGGCAGAAATCCCGGAGGCTTACAAAGGGGCCTCCCTTCTCCCGCTCCCCGGCGATAGCCTCCATCACCGGCCGGCCAATGCCTTTAATGGCGGAAAGGGCGTAGCGGATGCTGCTTCCTTCCACAGTAAAAACGCCTTCGCTCTTATTAATGTCCGGGGGCAGGATCCCGATGCCCATCTGCCGGCAGTTCACGATATATTCCGATACCTTTCCCGGATTGTCAATGCAGGAGGTCATCAGCGCCGCCATAAATTCCACAGGATAATAATATTTCAGCCAGGCGGTCTGATAGGAAACAATGGCGTAGGCTGCCGCGTGGGACTTGTTAAAGGCGTATTTGGCAAAATCCGTCATCTCATCGTAGATCTTGTTGGCAGTTTTCTCATCAATGCCCCGGCTGATGCAGCCCGGCACTCCCTCTTCGGGATTTCCGTAAACAAAATTCTGGCGTTCCTTTTCCATGACCGAAGCCTTCTTCTTGGACATGGCCCGGCGCACCAGATCGCTGCGGCCCAGGGTGTATCCCGCCAGATCCCGGACGATCTGCATGACCTGTTCCTGATAGACAATACAGCCGTAGGTAGGCTCCAGGATGGGCTTCAGCTGTGGACAGTCATACTGAATGGTCTCCGGATGGTTCTTTCCCCGGATATACTGGGGGATAAAATCCATGGGGCCGGGACGGTACAAAGAAATCCCGGCAATAATATCCTCCAGGCTCTGGGGCTTCAGTTCTTTCATAAAGCTCTTCATGCCCGCGGACTCCAGCTGGAAGACGCCCTCGCATTTTCCGGAGCCGATCATGGAAAGCACCCCTGGATCGTTGTAGTCGATCTTCATCATATCTATGCCATGTCCCGCGCTCTTCTCCGCCAGCTTCTGGGCATTCTGGATCACCGTCAGGGTCCTGAGTCCCAGAAAATCCATTTTCAGAAGGCCCAGCTCTTCCAGAGTCGTCATGGTAAACTGGGTGGTGATGGTGCCGTCCGCCGCCCGGGACAGAGGCACATACTCATCCACCGACTTCTGAGAGATCACCACTCCCGCCGCGTGCATGGAGGTATGCCGGGGCAGTCCCTCCAGCCGTTTGGCCATATCGATCAGATGCCGGACCTGGGGATCTTCCTCGTACAGCTTCCGCAGCTCCGTACTCATGGTAAGGGCCTTGTCAATGGTAATATTCAGTTCATTGGGCACCAGCTTGGCAATGGAATCCACCTGGGCGTAGGGCATATCCAGCACCCGGCCCACATCCCGGATCACTCCCCGGGCCGCCAGGGTACCGAAGGTGACGATCTGCACCACCCGGTCCTTGCCGTACTTGCGCACTACATAGTCGATGACCTCCTGCCGCCGCTCAAAGCAGAAATCCACGTCAATATCCGGCATGGACACCCGCTCCGGGTTCAGGAACCTCTCAAACAGCAGGCTGTACCGCATAGGATCCAGCTGGGTGATCCCCAGGGTGTAGGATACCAGGCTGCCGGCGGCGCTTCCCCGTCCCGGGCCCACCATAATATCGTTGTCCCTGGCGTATTTGATAAAATCCCAGACGATCAGAAAGTAATCCACGTATCCCATGGTCTTGATGGTATGCAGCTCATATTCCAGCCGTTCTGAAAGCTCCTCTGTCACCGGATGGTACAGCCGCTCCAGACCCTCATGGCAAAGCTTGTTCAGATATTCCCAGGAGGTATAGCCCTCCGGCACATCATATTTGGGAAGCTTGGTAACCCCGAACTCGATCTCCACATGGCAGCGGTCCGCGATCTTCTGAGTGTTTTCCAGGGCCTCCGGAGCATAGGGGAACAGATCCTCCATCTCCGCCTCCGATTTCACGTAATACTGGCCTCCCTCATAGCGCATCCGGTCCTCGTCTGTCAGTTTCTTTCCGGTCTGCAGGCAGAGCAGGATATCGTGGGGCGCCGCGTCCTCCGCATAGGTATAGTGGACATCGTTGGTGGCCACCAGGCCGATGCCGGTTTCCTGGCTCATACGCATAAGCTGGGGATTCAAAAGGCGCTGCTCCGGAATCCCGTGATCCTGGAGTTCCAGGAAAAAGTTCCCTTTTCCAAAGATCTCCTCATAGCGCAGGGCCGCCTTTTTTGCCTCCTCATAGAGATTTCTCACCAGATACCGCTGTACCTCCCCGGCCAGACAGGCGGAAAGGGCAATAAGGCCCTCATGGTATTCCCGCAGCAGTTCCAGATCCACTCTGGGTTTGTAATAAAAACCCTCTACAAATCCCCGGGAGACGATCTTCATGAGATTGGCGTACCCCTGGTTATTTTCCGCCAGCAGCACCAGATGGAAATAGCGGTCGTCATCTCGGCCCGCTTCCCGGTCAAACCGGGAGCCCGGGGCCACATAGACCTCGCATCCCAGAACTGGGTTGATCCCCGCCTCCCTGGCCGCCTTATAGAAATCAATGCAGCCATACATCACCCCGTGGTCTGTAATGGCTGCGCTGTTCATCCCCAGTTCTTTTACCCGGGCAACATATTCTTTTATTTTATTGGAGCCGTCCAGCAGACTGTACTCCGTGTGTACGTGAAGATGCGCGAAACTCATAGAAATTCCTTTACCGATAAATGTTTTCCTGATACGAAAACAGTATAGCACTTCTGAAAGAGAAATGCCACCGGCACTTCGGTGGCATTTTTCCTATATACTCTTTAGCATCAGTGTACAAGGGGCAACACGCTCCAAACCGCGTAATTTCGGTGATTTTCTGTGTTATCCTCAATCGGCGTACGTCCAGTACGCGGAGGGAAAGTAACGCAGAAGGAGCTCAAATCAGCCCTTCAACGACCGTATTGCCCCCTTGTACACTGATGCTACTGATTTTCCCCGGCTGTAATCGTAATGGACTGGATCACCGGCTGATCCTCCGCCGGCAGCACGCCGTTGGAATCGCCGGTTACCGCATCGGCGCAAATGGCGTCTACCACCTCCATGCCGGAGGTCACATGGCCGAAGGCCGCATACTGTCCGTCCAGATCCGGCGTATCTGCCTGCATGATAAAAAACTGCGAACTGGCGCTGTCATAATCCTGGGACCGGGCCATGGATATGGTCCCCCGGGTATGGGACAGGGGATTATCGAACCCGTTGTCGCTAAACTCTCCCGGGATGGTTTCTTCCGAACCGCCGGTGCCGTCTCCCTCCGGATCTCCGCCCTGGATCATAAATCCGTCAATGACCCGGTGGAAGGTCAGTCCGTCATAAAATCCGCTTTCCGCCAGGGAGACAAAATTTTCCACGGTTTTCGGCGCCGCCTCCCCGTCCAGTTCCACCGTAATGGTACCGTAATCCTGCACCTGGATCTCCGCTGCGTAGTCTCCCGCCGCAGCCTCTTCCCGGCCCTTCTGGCTTCTCCAGATCAGCACCGCCGCCACAGCGGCGATCACAACCAGCACCGCCGCGGCCAGAATCTGTTTCTTCCTGCGGGCCTGGGCTCTTCTGGCCTGCTCCGCCCGTTTTCTTTCCTTTGACATCCGTCTCTTCCTTTCTGTAAATATACGGCGCTCTGCGCCCCCGGAAACAGAAACCTGTTTTCAACAGAACTCTTCTATTTCTTCAGAAGAATCCTCCCCGGTTCCATCTGGATCTTCCGCTCTTTCAGCAGATGTCCCACGGCCCGCTTGAAAGATGCCTTGGAAAGCCCCAGCTCCTGCTGGATCTTTTCCGGGGAGGCTTTGTCGTCAAAATCCAGCCGGCCTCCGGCCTGCTCCATGGCCGCCAGCACCATCTCCGCGTCCTCACTGATCTGCAGATAGGCTTTCTGCCTGGCGCTGACCGTCAGCTTGCCGTCCTCCTTAACCTCTGTCACCCGCAGGGAAAGCACCTGCCCCACCTGGTAACGGCCCTGGGCTTCCCGTTTGGGAATCAGGGCGGAATAGGTATCCTCTACCGCCACAAACACTCCAAAATTAGGGCTGATCTCATAGACCCGGCCCTGCACCTGATCCCCGATCCCGTAGGGGGATTGCTGTTTCAGATAGTGATAGATCTTCATGGTAGCGCAGAGTCTCTGACTTTTGTCGATATAAAGGGCCGCCAGCACCTGGTCCCCTTTTTTGACCGGCGCTGTCTGTTCCCGGAAAGGCAGAAGCAGGTCTTTCTCCAGCCCCCAGTCCAGAAAAGCGCCGATCCTTCCCACCTCTGCCACAGTCAGAAGGGCGATCTCCCCCAGAGTCAGCTTCGGCTCATGGGTGGTGGCAATCAGGCGGTCTCTGGAATCCTTGTACAGGAACACTTCTATCTCGGTTCCCGCACCGGCGCCATGGGGCACCTGCTTCGCCGGCAGCAGAACCTGCTCTTCCTTTTCCGCTTCCGCCCTCTCTCCCAGGTATACGCCGAAATCTACCTTTTTCACTACTTTCAGCAGCTGTTTTTTCCCTAATTCCAACATGTTATTCCGTCCTTTCGTTTAACTCCCCGATAAAGCAGGGGTCTTCCCCCTCCCGGGCCAGCACCACCACAATGCCCCTGTCGGTTTCCGCCACCGTAGGATACAGAAGCTCCCCCAGCAGCACCTGCTTCTTGTACTCGGCCCTTAACTTATGGATCTTCATCCTGGGGGGCAGGTAGGCTTCCGCAAAGCGGATATACTGGCCGTTATTCACATGATGATTGGTATCCAGATGATACTCCTGGATCCGGAAAGGCTCCATCTGCCTTCCATTGTCCGGGATCCGGATCTTTCTCTGCCCGAAATTGTCCTGCAGCTTCCGGTCCGCCTCAATGCCGTAGGCTTCCGCCTGAAGCGGCGGCACTTTGGTGGGACAGTTCCGCTCCGTATCCATAAACACCCACTCCGAGTTGGCTCTGGCAATGGAACGGCCGCTGCCGTCCCGCATTTCGTAATTCCGGTATCCCACAAACCCCCGGAAGCCTGTAGCCCAGGTGCTGATCTCCACCTTATCTCCCATGGTAGGGTACTCGTCCACCAGGATCTGCCAGGAGGCCAGCATCCAGGCCCGGCGATTGGCCTCTGTCCAGTCCAGCCCTACTCCGCAGACCTCTGCGTGGAAATTGCTGCAGTCCTGAAAATAGTTAATAAGACTGTACAGGGACAGGGAGCGATGTTCATCCATCTCGCTGTAGCGGATGGTTCCGGAAAATGAATACGACATGGGTTCCTCCTTTCTGCTTTTGAAAAAATAAGCCGCTGCATACACTGCAACGGCTCTTTGTTACTGGGCTACCTGGATTCGAACCAGGAAATGACGGAGTCAGAGTCCGTTGCCTTACCATTTGGCGATAGCCCAATTTCGTACAACAAAATGTATTATAAAGGATGTCCCCGGAAAATGCAAGCCTTTTTTTAAAAAAACGCGAATATTTTTCTTCTGCTGAAAATCCCCTCTTTTCTTAAGATTTCCTGAGCTTTCCAAATCCCTTTTCTTAATCTTTCTTAAGCCTTTCTTGCCTGTATTGACCCTGGAAAAGCCCCGTGTTATACCAAAATCACAAAGAACGAGAAAGGAAGGAAACCTATGAAAAAACGAAAAGCATGGAACCGGGGACTTATAGCGGCTGCTCTCCTGATCCTGGGCCTTATTCTTTATCAGGCCGCAAATCATGCCCGGTTTAAAAGCAGCGTTCCAGAGATCAGCGCCCGGATCCAGGAGTACGAATCCAGATCCTCGGAAGCCCTGAAAAATTCCGGAAGCAAGAATGACAGCGCCTCCTTTTTAAATCTGGCGGAACAGTACTGGGCGGAACCGGAAACGGTCTCTCAGGCTATGCGCTACAGCGACACCCTTTCTTCTTTTTACAGGGCCCTGGAAGATGAATATGTATTTCTCCCCCTGGCCTGCAAGGAAGAACTCCAAAGCTGCCGGATCCGCAAAAACGGTCCCGGCTCCTGTATTGCGGAATTGGTCATCAACAGCACCCTGTGGCTGGATCAGTACGGCTCCTATCTGGCTCCTTTCGGGGTGGGCTACGCATTTAATGAAACGGCGGAAGATTACACCGAAGAAACGGCTGTTCCGGAAACGGTAAAAAACGGCAGCCAGGCCATAAAACTGGACTGCCAGCAAAGCGTTACCCTGCAGCTTTCTGAAACCAGCGGAAACTGGAAGATCAATTACAGCCAGATGTACGCCATGAACTCCTCTTCCAGCCTTGTGTCCAGACAGGAGGTACCCGTATGAAAACAGATACAGAAAAAACACCGGCTCTATCCATCCGGCAGCTTAACAAAACCCTGGGCCGGCGCCGCATTTTAAAAGACGTCAGTCTGGAATGTCTCCCCGGGGAGGTATTTGGTTTTCTGGGGCCCAACGGAGCCGGAAAAACCACCACCATCCGCCTGATCTGCGGCCTGATCCCCCCGGATTCCGGAGAAATTGAGATCTGCGGTTTCAATCTGGAAAAGGATTTCGAAAAGGCCATGGCCTGCGTAGGCGCCATTGTAGAAAATCCGGAGCATTACCGGCATATGACCGGATGGCAGAACCTGCAGCTCTATCAGAACATGCGGCCCGGTATTACGGAAGACCGCATGAAGGAGGCAGTAAGTCTGGTAGGACTGGAAAACCGGATCCACGAACCGGTCCGCCGCTACTCCCTGGGCATGCGCCAGCGGCTGGGGGTTGCCCAGGCTCTGCTCCACAGACCCAGGCTTCTGATCCTGGACGAACCCACCAACGGTCTGGATCCCGCCGGCATCCGCCAGCTTCGGGACATTCTGAAAGAAGTCGCTCACAAAGAGGGGGTTGCTGTTCTTGTGTCTTCCCATCTGATGTCGGAGATGGAACTCATGTGCGACCGGGTAGGCCTCATCGTAAACGGCCAGATCCGGGAAGTCAGGCCCATAGAGGATCTTATTGAGGAGGCCTACGATGGAACGTCTGTATTCCTTTATCAGGTAGATCATTCGGAGCAGGCTGTAAAGCTTCTGCGGGAATCCTTCCCCTCTCTTTCCGCCAAACTGCTGACGGAACATGAATTCCAGATCTATCTGAAGCCCCAGGCAGAGGACAGCCAGACCGGTTTCCCCGGCCGGGAAATCCTTTCTTCCTATAACCGGCTTCTGATCGAAGGGGGAATTTCCCTGTATACCGTATCCCAGCAGCAGGATCACACCCTGGAGGACGCGTTTATCCGTCTCACTGACGAAGGAGGTAGCCAAATTGCTTAAATTAATCCAAAACGAATACCGGAAGCTTCTGAGCCGCCGGACCACCCAGCTTCTGCTCCTGCTTCTGCTTCTGTCCGCCCTGGGTCTTGCTTTCTTCTTCCACCTGCCTTTTGTGCAGACAGAAGACAGCTATGAAACGGTGGTCTCCGCTTCCGCCCAGACGGAAGTAGAAGAGCCCTCACCGGAACAGCTCCGTCTCCAGCAGGCGGAATCCGCCCGGGCAGAATACGAAACTCTTAAGTCCCAGAAGGATTCCGGCTTTCCCGTAGATCCGGCCGCCCTGGACAAAGCCCAGAGCAATTATCTGGAAAAAAAGTACATCCAAGAGCACCAGCTGGCAGACAGTCTTACCTTTGATAAAGACTATGGTTATGCAGTTACAGATTCCCGGCTGATCCTTACCCTGAACAATGCGCCTGTGCTCATGACCCTTATCGCCCTGGTAATGATCGTCTTTGCCGGCGGAATTATCGCCAACGAATCCAGTCAGGGCACCATAAAATTTCTGCTGATCAATCCGGTCCGGCGGGGGAAGATTCTCTGGAGTAAATATCTCTGCTGCCTGAGTCTGCTGGTTTTTCTGACCTTTTTCCTTTTCGGGCTGGAGGTGCTGCTGCTGGGGATCAGCTATGGTTTTTCCGGCTATGCCGGGGAGTACGTCCATGCCGCGGCGGGAGTAGTCACGGGAACTCCCATTCTCCTGTACGGATTTCAGCAGTTCATGCTGGCCGCCGTTAATCCCCTGCTGATGATGACCATGGCCTTCGCCATCAGTTCCCTGTTCCGCAGTTCCGCCCTTTCCATTGCCCTGGGGCTTGGAGGACTTATGGGAGGCAGCATGATCACTTCCATTCTCTCTGAAATGGGGGTGGACTGGGGCCGCTATCTGGTATTCTCCAACACCGGCCTGGCCTCCATCGCGGCTGGCAGCCCGCCCTTTGCCGGCCAGACAGCAGCCTTTGCGGTGATCACCCTGGCCGTTTATATGATCCTGTTTCTGCTGATCGCCTATGACGGCTTCACCCGGCGGGAAGTATAATTTTTCAAAGCAAAAAGCAACAGGAAAACCCCTGGCAGCTGCAGCGGCCAGGGGTTTTCCTGTTGTATTTTCTTATCACCGGAATTCCAGGAACCATTTTCCCGGTATTCCGTTTCCTGTCTTTCTCTTAAAGTCCAAACAGTTCCGCCAGTTTTTCCTCTTTCAGGCCTGCTCCGATGACGCAGATCCTACCTGTATATTCCGGCGCGCCTTCTCTTACATCGGCTTCCTCCGGCACCATATCGAAATAGATCCATCGCCCGTCGGTTCCTTCCACCATTCCCTTGGCCCGCAGCACGGTCCCGAAAGAATCATCCCCGGAAAGCTTCTGGAGGATTTTCTGAATCTCCTCCTTCTCAAACCTTCGGATAGTCTCCCGGCCCCAGCTCTGGAACACTTCATCCGCATGATGATGGTGGTGGTGTTCATGGCCGCACCCGCATTCCTCCTGGTCGTGGTGATGGTGCTCGTGGGTCTCATGATCATGGTGGTGATGCTCGTGGGCCTCATGATCATGGTGATGATGGCCGCACTCCTCATGATCATGGTGATGCTCATGGGCATGCTCTTCTTCCACATGGGAAAGGTCGATCTTTACCCCTTCCATGGTATCCAGAACCTTTCTTCCCCCCAGTTCCTCCACCGGCGTGGTGATAACCGTAGCATCCGGATTCAGTTCCCGGATCAGCTTCAGGGCCTCTTCCACTTTTTCTTCTGTGGCCTTTGGGAGATCTGTACGGCTTAAAATAATTGTGCCGGCTGCTTCTATCTGGTTTTTGAAAAATTCCCCGAAATTCTTCAGATACATTTTGCATTTGGTCACATCTACTACGGCGGCGGCGCAGTTCAGCTCCAGATCCGCTTCCTGCTGTACCCGCTCTACCGCATGGATCACATCCGAAAGTTTTCCTACCCCGGAAGGTTCGATGATGATCCGGTCCGGATGATAGGTTTCCGCCACCTCTTTCAGAGCCGTTCCAAAATCCCCCACCAGAGAACAGCAGATACAGCCGGAGTTCATCTCCTTGATCTCAATCCCTGCATCCTTGAGAAATCCTCCGTCAATGCCGATTTCTCCAAATTCATTTTCGATCAGCACCACCTGCTGTCCTTTCAGGGCGTCCATCAGCAGTTTTTTGATCAGCGTAGTTTTTCCCGCTCCCAGAAAGCCGGAAATAATATCTATTTTTGCCATGTCTGTTTTCCTCCTTTTTTACGGGACTATCATAGCACCCGCCCTCTTTCCTGTCAAATCCCAGACTGCTCAAACTGGCTGTTATAAAGCTCCGCGTAAAATCCTTTTTTGGCCAGCAATTCCCCATGGGTTCCGCTTTCGATCACATCCCCGTCCTTCAGCACCAGGATCAGATCCGCATTTTTAATAGTAGAAAGACGGTGCGCGATCACAAAGGCCGTGCGGCCTTTCATCAGAGCATCCATGGCGCTCTGGATCTGCTGTTCCGTGCGGGTATCCACAGAGCTGGTCGCTTCGTCCAGGATCAGCATGGGTTTGTCTGAAATCATTGCTCTGGCAATGGTAAGCTGCTGCTTCTGCCCCTGGGACAGATTCAGCTGATCGTTCAGTACTGTATCGTAGCCCTGGGGCAGGGTGTGTATAAAATGATCTAACCCCACAGCCCGGCAGGCTTCCTCCATGCGTTCTTCCGGCACCTCCGGCGTACAGTAGATCAGGTTTTCCCGGATGGTTCCCTCAAACAGCCAGGTATCCTGAAGGACCATGCAGAACTGGGCGTGGACGTTTTCCCGCCGAAGCTGTGCGGTCGGGATCCCGTCGATCCGGATCTGTCCCCCCTGGAGCTCGTAAAAACGCATCAGCAGGTTTACCAGGGTGGTCTTCCCCGCCCCCGTAGGCCCTACGATGGCGATCTTCTGGCCTGGACGGGCATGGGCGGAAAAGTCATGGATGATCGTTTTCTCCTCCGTATACCCAAATTTCACATGGTCAAATTCCACATCCCCTTTTACCTGATCCAGATGTTCTGTTTTTCCGCTTTCATCCTGCATTTCTTCTGCTTCCAGAAATTCAAAAACCCTCTCTCCCGCAGCCGCTCCGGACTGAAGGGACTGGACCGCCTGGGCGATCTGGGACAGGGGCTGGGTAAAAAACCGCACGTACATCATAAAGGCTACGATCACTTCAAAGCCGATCTGCTGACGCATGGTCAGCACCGCTCCCATTACGCAGACCGCCACATACCCCAGATTCCCGATGAGGATCATCAGGGGCTGCATCATGCCTGCCAGGCACTGGGCCCGGAAAGCGCTCTGTTTCAGCTTCTCATTCATACTTTCAAAATTTCTTTTTGCTTCCTCTTCTCCGTTATAGGCCTTTACAATAGTATGGCCGGAATAGATTTCCTCGATCTGCCCGTTCAGTTCTCCCAGATGGCGCTGCTGCCGGGAGAAATATTTCCGGGAATGTCCCGCGATCCGGCTCATAAGCAGAAAGCCCAGCAGGACCGCCGCCACGGCGGTAACCGCCATGATCGCGCTGGTGGCCAGCATCATGACCAGGGAGCCGGCAAAAAGGGTAACCGCCGATACCAGCATACCCACGCTCTGGTTCAGGGACTGGGAGATCATATCCACATCGTTGGTTACCCGGGAGAGAATATCCCCTGTGGAGGTTCTGCCGTAAAAACTCATGGGCAGACGGTTGATCTTCCTGCAGATATCGCTGCGCATCTGCCTGGACACTCCCTGGGAAACCGTGGTCATAATAAAATGCTGGGTAAAATTCAGCAGCGCTCCGCAGACGTAAAGAGCCGCCAGCAAAAAGCCGATCCGGGAAACCCCTTCCATATCAATCTCGTTTTTCAGACCTTCTGTAATCAATTTTGTCAGTTTCGACAGCTGATCCGGGCCCATAATAGTAAAGATGGTACCTGCCGCCGCAGAGAGTACCGCGATCCATATAGGAAGGGAATATCTTCGGCAGTATCCCAGAAGTTTTTTCCAGGTCCCCTTAAAATCCCTGGCCCGCCCTCCCGGGTGCCTTCCTGCTCCGTGGCCGCCCATTCCTGCCGGTCCTGCCGGGCGCGTCTTCTTTTCCCTCATGCCAATTCCTCCTTTGAAAGCTGGGAAAGGGCGATCTGCTGGTAAACCCGGCAGCTTTCCATCAGTTCCTCATGGGTCCCCATACCGGCAATCGCCCCGTCCTGGAGAACCAGGATCCGGTCCGCGTCCCGGATGGTCCCGATCCTCTGGGCCACAATCAGCCGGGTAGCCCTTCCGCACTGCTTTTTCAGATTTTCCCGGACCTTCCGGTCGGTCTTGTAATCCAGGGCAGAAAAAGAATCGTCAAAGATCAGAATTTCCGGGCGCCTGCACACAGCCCTGGCAATGGAAATCCTCTGCTTCTGGCCCCCGGAAAGATTGGAGCCTCCCTGGGCGATGCGGGCCTCATAGGTTCCCTCCATCTGCTCTACAAATTCAGCAGCTTCCGCTGTGGAAACCGCATCCGCAACCTGGCTTTCCAGAAAGCCCGGCTTCCCGTTCTCCCCGTAAGCTACATTGCTCTTTACGGTTCCGGAAAACAATACCGCTTTCTGGGAAATATAACCGATCTTATTCCGCAGGGCCTTCTGTTCATATTCCCGGACATCCACCCCGTCCACCAGCACCTGCCCTTCCGTGGCGTCATAAAATCTCGGGATCAGATTCACCACCGTGCTCTTGCCGCAGCCGGTGGCGCCGATGAGGGCCACGGTTTCCCCTCTGTGGGCGGCAAAGGAAATGTGATGAAGCACATCCCCTTCCGCGTCCGGATACCGGAAGCTTACATCCCGAAATTCCACTTCCCCTGCCAGGGCCGGGTCCGTGTCCTTTACGGTTCCGTCACAGACAGCAGGTTCCGTATCCAGCACCTGGCGAATCCGCCGGGCTGCCACTGCCGCTCTGGGAAAGAGGATCAAAATCATCACCAGCATCAAAAAGGACATGACTACCTGTATGGCATACTGGGAAAACACGATCATTTCTGAAAAAACCGGCAGTTTCTCCGATGGATCTCCATTCTGGATCAGCCATGCGCCGATCCAGTACACCGCCAGAGCCAGTCCGTTCATAACCAGCTGGATCCCGGGCATAAGAAAAGCCATGGTCCGGCTGGCAAACAGCTGAGCCCCGGTAAGGCTGGCGTTGGCCTCTTCAAACTTTTCCTCCTGGTAATCTTCCGCGTTATACGCCCGGATCACGCTTAACCCCGTAAGGTTTTCCCGGGTAATCCGGTTCATATCATCCGTCAGGATCTGCAGCTTCCGGAACTTGGGCATGGCCACCGCCACACAGGTCAGCACGATCCCCATAAGGACCGCTACCGCCACCCCGGTGCTGAAGGTCCACTGCCAGCTTTTTCCCGCGATTTTCACAATGGCCCAGGCTGCCGTAATCGGAGCCTTCAGCAGCACCTGCAGGCCCAGAACGATCAGCATCTGCACCTGCATCACATCGTTGGTAGAGCGGGTGATCAGGCTGGCTGTAGAAAACCTTCCGATTTCTCCCATGGTAAAAGACTGTACTTTGTTAAACAGCTGGGACCGGAGATTGGCTGAAAAATTCGAAGCGATCCTGGCTGCGCAGACCACTGTGCACAGGGATGCTCCAAAACTCAGCAGAGCGCAGCCCAGCATTTTCCCTCCGGCAGTCAGAATGGCTCCCATGGCGCTGCCCTCTGTCTGAACCAGAGTGGTGATCTCCGACATATAATCCGGAAGGGTCAGATCCATCCACACCTGCAGGATAATAAACACCAGGGCCGTGCAGGATAAAAGCCATTCTGTTTTCGTAAATTGTTTCAGCAGTTTCAGCATACGATCAACTCCTTTTCTCGCCTTCCGCTTATTATACTATATTTCCGGAGTCCGGGGGATCCTGCCGCGCATGTTTTTTTCTCTTTTATACCAGAAACAGGGCAGGAGATCGGCCGGCTTTGTATGCCGGCTTCTCTCCTGCCCTGCAGATTTGTATGAAATGGAATTTCGTATGTCAGATATCAGAACGTGGTACAGGTATTGGTGATCGCAAACAGGCCTGCGATCAGCGCGTTTACAATACCCGCAATGTAGGGATTTGCCGTCCGTTTGTAAATGTACCTGGACATCAGTGTGGTGCCTGCGATCAGCAGGATCAGCGGAAACAGACCGATGATGAACATGGGGTAGTTGGGAGATGCCATATCTACCTGGGCCCACATCATATGTTTCGCGGAGAAGTAGGTGCCGTACTGGATCAGCGGAAGAATCCAGGCCGGTCCCGCAGTCAGCACCGCGCAGATGAAGCCGTTCAGCCTGCCTCCTGCCGTACTGTAATTAAAGCAGTTGGTGGAAACAGAAATCGCGATATAGTACACCAGGAACAGCAGCACATAGGGCAGATACTTAAGGATCGGGGCTTCAAAGGCTTTAATGGCCAGGGTCCAGATACGGAAATCGGACAGGAAGAAATAATCTGCCACAAATACGCATCCGTAGGCCACTGCCACAATGATAACCGCCAGCAGGATACTAAGTCCCAGTTTTTTCGCCGGCAGCTTCACGCCTGTCTGCTCAAGATCCAGTCCATGATTCTTTCCGTAAACCCGGTAAGAGATCACCATCACCGCAATAGAAAACAGACCGCATAAGGTTCCCCAAAGTCCCATGCCCATGGGCATTACCTGGCTGACCGCCATAGTATTGCTCTTTGCCATGATGGGAAGAAATACAATACATCCAAAAGCGCAGGTGGCCAGCAGGCTGATCCAGAACAGAGCTTTTCCTTTTCCGTCGGTTATAGCTCTTGGCTGCACCAGCTCCGGAGCTCTCAGCTTTTCGAACACCGGCGTGTAAAGCAGCAGCACGCCGAAGGAGCAGATAAACAGCACGAAGCCTACCAGACCTACCAGGTTAAAGGCTTCTTTCCACTGCCAGATCTGATTGCCCGAGTCAATGGGGTTGGGCGCTCCCAGGGCCCGCTCAAAGAAATCGATCACATAAGATTCGGATCTGGCGGAAAAATGCGACCAGGCGTGGGAAATCTCCGGACGGTAGATAACACGGAACACCTCTTTTCCGTCCATGGTCTCTGTGTAATAGGTATAGGCTTCTCTGGTTTCGGCAGTTTCCGGATCCGCGCCGAAATTCAGGAAGGACTGCGTTCCCGGAGCATCCATCCAGTAGGGAGAGGACAGGCTGGAACCGTCTTCCGCCGTTGATTTCCCGAAAAATTCATCGTACACAGCGGAAATAACGCCTGCGTTTCTATCCCCGTAAATATTGGTATAATTGCCGTCGTCATCGGTGTACACCGGTTCGTTGCAGTGGATCAGCACAGCGGAGATCAGCTGGGTTTCTGCCGCATTATCCGCCGCAATGGCTGCGTTGCAGGACCAGGATCCCATGGAATGGCCTGTAATACCGATTTTTTCCGTATCTACAAAGGGCATCCGGCTAAGGGCAAGCACTCCCTGGTATACGCCGTCCGGCTGCATCAGGTTAAAGCTTTCCGTAATCTCCGAATCTCCGTGATCCGGCTGGTCAATGGCAAGCACCACATAGCCCCGGCGCGCCAGTTCTACATAATTGGCGTCTGTCATTTCTTTATTATTCAGGTAACCGTGGCTGGTCACTATGCCCGGCGCCGGATTTTCCGCCGTGGCGGTATCCGGAACTAACAGATACGCGGACATGGAATATCCGCTGTCCGTTTCAATATTCAATTCTTTCATGGTAACCTTTCCCATGTTCGTCTGCACAGCAGATACGACCACACCGCTTAAAAGCATTAAAATAAGCGAAATGATCAACAGGATTTTAGGCTTACTGCTTTTTCCTTCCCCGTTCATAGAAAGTACCTCCCTCTTTTTCATTCTTTGGAATATAAATATATGCATATATCATGTATAAAGAATATATTATTTTTTCTTATTCATCAATGCTAAAAATAACCAATTAAAAAAAATTTTTTTGTGTAGTTTATCCAGTCAGGGACCTCTTCCTTCGGCCCTTTTGGAAGCAGAGGCCCCGGCACACATTTGCTTTTGACTTTTTCAAAAAAACCCGGTATCATGGATAGAAAGATGTTCAGCCAGGAGGTTTTGCATGGAATTATCATGGATGGCAGGCTACCGGAATGTGGTGGAAGCCTTGATCGGCCTTTTTAACAGCTATAATCAGATCTGCAACAGCAAAGTATTCTCCAATCATTCCGGAACCATTAAATTATCCGCAACGGAAGTACAGATTATCGAGTACATACTGGAAAACGAAGATCAGAATGAAAACATGTCTGTGGTAGCTCAGCGGCTTTCTATCTCTCAGAGCACTTTTTCCAAAAGAGTAAAGCAGCTGGTGCAGCTGGGACTGCTGGAACGGTACTGCACTGCCAATAACAAAAAAAATATAGTGATAAAGGTTTCCGACGCCGGAAAAGAATTTTATTCTGAATATGTAGAAAGCCATCAGATCGATGTATGGCAGGAAATGTTCAAAGAACTGGACAAGCTGGATGAGGCCTCCGTCCAGAGCATGGTCCGCATTCTTTCTCTTCTGAGAAAATCCATGCTGCAGACCGTGGAGATCAAGGCAGTAGCCGCACCGAGAAAAATGGAACTGATAAAACTGGATTGATTTTCCCTCATAGTCAAAAAGGAGTCTGTGTCCTTTTCAGGACCAGACTCCTTTTTCTCTGCCTTTCCGGAATCAGCCGTTGATCATAAAGTTCAGCAGCTTATCCACATCTTCCTTCTCGGAAGCGATGATCTCCATCTGGGGGATCTCTCCGTTGGAGAAGATGTTGGCCAGAGCTACGTACTGGGTCAGTTTGGACTTCAGGTTCAGTCTGTCGCCCTCTCCTGTTACCAGCTCAACACGGCCTTTGCAGCTGTTGATCACGCTGAAAAATTTGTCTATGTCTTTGATATTCTCAACTTTCATTTCGCAAACCTCCTGTATTTCGATTTGTTTTCCGTTTTCAAGGGGATTATATCCTATTTTGTTCCAGTTGAAAAGCTTTTTTTATAAAAAACCGTATTTTCATGTGAGTTGCCCGAAACGGCCCCCGCACACTTTCTGCAGGTCTGTGGGAGACAGACAAAGACTGGTTCCGATTCTTCCCCCGCTTATGTAGATTTCACTATAGTTTTCCGCGGACTGGTGGATAAATGTGGGGAATTGTTTTTTCATACCGATGGGGCTGCAGCCGCCCCGGACATAGCCGGTAACTCCCTGAATCTCCTTTACATGGATCATTTCCAGGGATTTTTCTCCGGCCAGCCGGGCCGCCTGCTTCAGATCCAGTTCCTCCGCAATGGGGATCACCATTACATAAAACTGCCCGCTTTTTCCCCGGGTTACCAGCGTTTTAAAGCTCTGCTCCACCGGCGCTCCCGTTTTTTCCGCCGTGTGCAGTCCATCTATAAATTCCCCGCACTCGTACTGGAGCACCCGATAGGGGATCTTCTGCCGGTCCAGCATCCGCATGGCATTTGTCTTTATTTCTTTTGACATATATTCCTCCTGGTTTTCATCCCTTACTCTCCGTAAATGCCCATCTCGGAAATACAGGCGTCATCATACTGGGTTCCCTCATACACATCGTCGATCCGCACATAGACTTCGGAAGCCGGACAGGGGGAAGAGAACTCCAGACAGAACTGAGTCTTTTCATAAGGGAAATCAACCTGAAAGCTTCGGTTGTCCAGCCAGATGGTCAGGGTCCTGGGGGTGGCGTTTTCCTTATACTGCAGATCTCCCCGCCAGTTTCCCAGATTCAGGGTTATATATTTGACCTGATATTCCCGGTCCAGCTTAAAACTCACAAACTCGTTGATGCCGTTCCCATCCGCGCCTTCCTGCCAGGAAGTCACCGGATCCCCGTCCAGCATCATTGCCGGAGAGTTATCATACCCTTCCTGGTACACTTCAGAGGAGGCCAGAGCCTCTGTTACCCGGACTTTGGAGTAGACCTCCAGATCCGCCGTATTGACATCCGTCAAAAAAACGGAAAAGGTTTCCGGGGTAGGCACAGGGGTTTCTGCAGGCGTCAGGGATGGGGGCTGGGCGGGAGATGGGGTTGCTGTTGCCGCAGGCGTAAGGGTTTCTGCAGGACTGCTGCCCTCCGGCTGCTCCTCCGGCTTCTCCGAACCGGACACGGAGGATCCGCCGTCTGACTCTGCAGAAAGGGCATAGGAAGCTTCCTGGCTTTCTTTCCTCTTTTCCATAAAATGGGAAATTCCCAGATACGCTCCGATCCCTCCCGCCACAACCAGGCAGGCCAGAATTACCCCTGCCAGGATGATCCGCTTCTCCTCCGGGCTGCGTCCGGGCTTTTCCTTCCCGGAAGAAAAAGTTTCCTGCCCCAGTTTTCTTCCGCAGCCGGAACAGAACTTTGATCCCGGTGTATTATCATATCCGCAAAATGGACATTTCATCTTTCGAATTCTCCTTTCGGGCTCCTTTGGTATCATTGTACTACAGAAGAGGCCCGGGAACAAGCGCTGCCTGTTCCCGGGCCTCTCCTTTTTATCCGCCCTGCTGCATTCTTTTAATAACTTTCAGACGGGTAAATTCTTCCCTTTCTTTTTCTTCCAGCGCTTCGGAAATATCCTTGGACAGCTGGACATAGTGGGGAATTGTAATATTTTTCAGAGCATTTGCTCTCTTCTGGGTTTTTTTAATGGCCACCGCCAGACGGTATGCCGCGTTCTCCACCATAGACAGCTGCAGGGTCAGCTCTTTCACTTTTGTAAAGGCGATCCTGGCCTCGTCCATGGATTCCCGGGTGGTATAGAAAGCGTAGGTAGGAGCCGTGCCGGAGGGGTCCGCCTCTACCAGCGGGATCTCTACCCCCATAATACTCCGGGTCTTGATCCTCACGGACTCCTCCGGGGGGACCGTATAGGAAATGGTCTGCACGTAATCAATGCCGTTTTCGATGTTGGCTGTCTGCAGAGCCCCGTAAGCCTCCCGGAAGGTCTGATCGATCTGCGCCTGGATATCCTTGGCCTTGTCGATCAGATCCATGATCTCCCGCACCAGGATATTCCTCTTTTTGTCCATCAGCTCATAACCCATGCGGGCCAGACCCAGGGAATTTTTCGCCAGCATCAGATTCCCTTTGGTAGGAAATGTATTCGGATCCATAGAATTCCCCCTTTCCTGTGTCTATCTATCCGGATCAGACACGAGCCGCCATTTTGTCCGCTTCTTCTTTTGCTTCCTGGACAGCGTCATATTCCGTAGGCTTGTAATACTGATCCAGCAGCTTGGTATCGATACGGTCCAGTTCCTCTCTGGGCAGCAGGCCCAGCAGTTTCCAGCCGATATCCAGGGTCTCCTGGATGGAACGGTTCTCGTCCGGCCGCTGGCCGATAAAATGTTTCTCGAACTGGGTTCCGAAAATCAGATATCTCTTGTCCAGAGGCGACAGCTCGTCCTCGCCGATTACGGAAGCCAGGGATCTGGCGTCTCCCACCTTGGCGTAGCAGGAGAAAAGCTGATTGGCCACATCCTGGTGATCCTCCCTGGTATATCCTTTTCCGATACCGTCCTTCATCAGACGGGACAGAGAGGGCAGCACCGAAATCGGCGGATAAATGGACTGTCCGTGGAGCTGCCGGTCCAGAACGATCTGCCCCTCGGTAATGTATCCGGTCAGGTCGGGAATGGGATGGGTAATATCATCGTTGGGCATGGTCAGGATCGGAATCTGGGTAACAGAGCCCGTTCCGTCCTGAACAATGCCGGCCCGCTCGTACAGGGTTGCCAGTTCGCTGTACAGATATCCGGGATAACCCTTTCTGGAGGGAATCTCTCCCTTGGAAGAGGATACCTCACGCATGGCCTCGCAGAAGGAGGTAATATCCGTCAGAATAACCAGGATATGCATTCCCTTCTCAAAAGCCAGATATTCCGCCGCGGTCAGAGCCACTTTGGGAGTGATCAGACGCTCTACCACCGGATCGTTGGCCAGGTTCAGATACATGACTACATGATCGGATACGCCGCTCTCCTCAAAGGTCCGGCGGAAGAACTCCGCCACATCGTACTTTACGCCCATGGCGGCAAATACAATGGCGAATTTCTCGTCGCTGCCCTCCCCCAGAGATGCCTGCTGCACGATCTGGGCGGCCAGCTGGTCATGGGGCAGTCCGTTTCCGGAAAAAATCGGCAGCTTCTGCCCCCGGATCAGGGTGGTGAGCCCGTCAATAGCGGAAATACCCGTACGGATATAGTTTCTGGGGTACCGTCTGGACACAGGGTTCAGGGGCAGCCCGTTTACATTTACTTTATGGTCGGAAACAATGGGACCCAGCCCGTCAATGGGTTTGCCGATACCATCGAAGGTACGGCCCAGAATGTCCTCGGAAAGAGCAATCTCCATGGGCCGGCCGGTAAGACGGGTATGGGTATTTTTCAGGGACATACCCTCGGTGCCCTCAAACACCTGGATCACCGCTTTGTCTTCATAAACGGCCACGATACGGCCCAGCTTTCTGGCGCCGCTGTCCAGGCTGAACTCCACCATTTCCTCATAAGCCGCGTTTTCCACGCCCTCAAGAACAGCCAGAGGGCCATTGACTTCACTTAAGCCGAGATATTCAATGGACATATGATTTCCCTCCTTTACGCGTTCTTTTCCAGCACTTCATTGTAGAAATCGTCGATGGCCTTCCGGTAGTCCCCGAACATCTCCGGCTTGTCATTGGGCACATCGTATTTGATAGAAATTACTTTATCGAAAATATTGCTTTCCTTCAGCACAGACATGGGATGGCCCATGGTCACCAGGGATTTCGCCTTCTTGTACAGGTAAAGGATGGTTTCCATCATCTGGAACTGCTTGCTTAAGGGCACGCAGGTATCCTCCTTGTGGAAGGCGTTCTGCTGCAGGAATCCCAGCCGGATCACCCGGGCGATCTCCAGGGTCAGCTTCTGATCGTCCGGAAGCACATCGCTTCCGATCAGCTTCACGATCTCCATCAGAGAGCTCTCCTGATTCAGGATTCCCATGATCTGGTTCCGGTCGCTGACAAAGTTTTTATTCACATTGGCTTTGTACCAGGGAGCAAGATCCGTCAGATACTCGCTGTAGCTGGTAAGCCAGTGGATGGCCGGATAATGTCTGGCATAGGCCAGGGATTTATCCAGGCCCCAGAAGCAGCGGACAAACCGCTTGGTGTTCATGGTTACCGGCTCGGAGAAATCTCCTCCCTGGGGAGATACAGCTCCGATAATGGAAACGCTGCCCTCCGTGCCGTTCAGGTTCTGGGTCATGCCGGCCCGCTCATAAAAGGCGGACAGCCGGGAAGCCAGGTAAGCCGGGTAGCCTTCCTCCGCAGGCATCTCCTCCAGACGGCCGGACAGCTCACGGAGGGCCTCCGCCCAGCGGGAGGTGGAGTCGGCCATGATCGCCACATCGTAGCCCATATCCCGGTAGTACTCTGCCAGAGTCAGGCCTGTGTAGATAGAAGCCTCACGGGCGGCCACCGGCATGTTGGAGGTATTGGCGATCAGAGCGGTCCGGTCCATCAGAAGATTGCCGGAGCGGGGATCCACCAGTTCGGAAAACTCCTCCAAAACCTGGGTCATCTCGTTTCCACGCTCGCCGCAGCCGATGTAGATAATGATATCCGCATTGGACCATTTGGCGATCTGGTGCTGGGTCATGGTCTTTCCGGTTCCGAAGCCTCCGGGTACAGCTGCCGTACCTCCCTTGGCAATGGGGAACATGGTATCCAGGATACGCTGTCCCGTTACCAGGGGCTCCGAAGCCGGATAACGGCTGGCTGTGGGACGGGGTACCCGGATGGGCCATTTCTGGCAGAGGGTCAGCTCCCGTTCCGTCCCGTCGGCCAGCTCCAGCCGCACAATGGGATCCAGAATGGTGTGGGGGCCGTTTTCCGCCGTCCAGGTTACCGTTCCCCTCTCAATATCCGGTGGAACCATGGATTTATGGATGATACTCTTGGTCTCCGGCGTCTCCGCAATGATGGTGCCTGCGGAAACCATATCTCCCGGCGCCACCTTCAGGGTCACCTGCCACTCTTTTTTCGTGTCCAGAGACTCTACGTTGACGCCCCGGGTAATAAAGTGCCCGGACTGCTCCGCAATATCCTTCAGGGGACGCTCGATTCCGTCAAAAATATTATTCAGAATGCCGGGGCCCAGCAGTACGGAAATAGCGTCGCCGCTGGCCTCCACCTCCGCTCCGGGCTTCAGGCCCGTGGTCTCCTCAAAGACCTGGACGGTGGTGGTATCTTTGGTAAGGCTGATCACCTCTCCCACCAGTTTTTCCCGGCCTACGTAGACCATCTCCGACATCTTAAAGCCGGTATTTCCCTTCAGGTATACCACCGGGCCGTTGATCCCGTAGATCACTCCTGTTTTCTTTTCTTTACTCATGTACGTGACCTCCTTCAAGGATGAAAGACTCACGTTCCTCCGCCAGAAAAGCGCGGAAGGAATCATCGATCAGAATGTTCCTGTCTTCGATGGTAGCCACCACGCCCCCCAGCAGTTTATCCTGGGAAATCTCCGGAAGGGCGCCGGTCTTTTTCTTCAGCTCCCCGCAGAGTGCCTGATCGGAGGCATCTACATAAAAGCGGATCTGGCTGCCTTTGGCGAATTCCATATCCTTTTTAATCTTTCCGCAGAGATATTCCACATATTCCGGCGTCTTCCGGAAGGCCTGGAGTTTTTCCTCCACCTGCTGGAAGATCTTTTTCTCGATTTCCATGCTCTTTGCAGACAGAGAGCGCTTGATCTGGAGCTGTTCCGCGGAGAGCGCCTTGTTGTTTTCCCGCTTCAGATTCTCTTTTTCCGCAGCCAGCTCTTCCTCCGCCTGCGCTCTCTTCTGTTTCTGATGCTCGGCAAACAGCTGATCCAGAGCGGCCTGGTATTCCTCTACCGTCCTCTCCGCCTCATTCTGCGCGCTCTCTATGGAATGGTTATAAAAATTCTCTAACTTTTCTTCAGTTGTCAAATCTTTCACCTGCCTTACAATTTCAATCCGATTGCTTCGTTCACATAGGACGTAATAAAATCCGCCTTCCGCCCTGTGCCGTGGCGGTCAGGGATCTCTATGATCAGCGGCATTCTGTGATTCAGCCTGACATCATCAATGATCTCCGGAAATTCTCTCCCGAACTTTTCCGTCAGCAGAATGATGCCTACCTCTTTATCAGCCAATACCGTTTCCAGGGCCTGGCGGAGTTCTTCCCGCTCATGCACCACTACGCCCTCCACGCCGGCCAGCCGCATGCCGGTCTGCGTGTCCACATTATCGCTGATCAGATACATTTTCATGTTGAATCCCACCTTTACAGGGCTGAAACTTAAAGTGCGCCGATGATCATGAAGGCAATGATCAGACCATACAGAGCAATACCTTCTGCCATAGCTACGAAGATCAGGGACTTACCGAATACAGAGCTGTCCTCGCTTAAAGCCCCAAGAGCCGCGCTGGCGGAGCTGGCAACAGCCACGCCGGAGCCGATGCCGGAAAGACCTACGGCCAGAGCCGCTCCGATGAATCCCAGTCCGGAGGCAGCTTCGCCGGTGGCGGCGGAAACGCTGGAAGCGCCGGAGAGGGTCACAATGGTAGTGATAGCCAGCAGGCCGAAGAAGGCCGCGCAGTTTACTGCCAGGGATTTTTTATATCTCTTCTTGTTTTTCTGTTTTCCCGCGAAAAAGTACGCGGTAGGGATCACAATCGTCAGAACCAGTGCTGCTGCTGTTAATACCTGAATTAAGGTTGTCATAATCTTATCCTCCTATTATTTGCTCTTTTTCAGAAAAGGTTTAAATTCGCGGCCGCTGCCTTTATAGAAGCGGCTGAACATCTCATAATACTCCAGACGCAGAACCTGAATGGCCACGATCAGGCCCTCCATCAGGGCCACAAAGGCATTGCCGATGACCACCACCACCATGTTGGGGGTTCCGCCGTTCTCGGCTCCCGCCAGCATCATTACCACTTCCATCATGGCTACATGGCTGACGGCAAAGGCTCCGATCCGGACAAAGGACAGAGTGTTGGACAGGAAGCTTAAGGCTGTCTCGAAGGTTTCAAAGAACGCCTGGACAAAGTACATCACCTTGCCTTCCTGAATGGCCGGCTTCTTGTGGGAGGCCATCCGTCCCAGCATCTCTTTCAGCATAATGATCACCAGGCCGATCACGATCAGAGTGATCAGCACCGGAAGCACCGTGGAAAGCCGGTTGCTCTTTCCCATAACCATAAAGATCATTACTACCAGGGCTCCGTAGAAAACAAAACCCGTTACGGAATTCTGGCTGAACCAGGTATTTTCCTTGTCCTTTCCTTTTACGGAATTAATGATGTTCAGGATCATGGTAAAGAGGATCATAAACATGCCGAAGGCAATAGCCAGAACAAATACAATGTTGATGCTTCCCACAATCGGAAGGGTCACCATATCGTCCTTGGGATGCAGCAGCGCTTCATAGGGGAAGAATCCCTCGAAGCCGAAAAAGCTGTTGTCTATAAATCCCCAGATCACAGAGGAAATTCCGGCGGTTCCCAGAATCGCTCCCAGAGGGATCTTCTTTAAGGCGTAGAGCAGGTATCCTCCCAGCACCAGGCAGGCTCCCTGGCCCACATCTCCGAACATGATTCCGAAAATAAAGGTATAGCTGATCGCCACAAAAATGGTAGGATCCAGCTCGTTGTAGGCCGGAAGTCCGTACATTTTAATAAACATCTCAAAGGGCCGGAAAATTTTCGGATTCTTCAGCTTTGTGGGGGGCTTGCTCAGCACATTGTTGTCATCGTCCTCCACATAGCAGAACAGATCCGGATCTCCGTCCACTTCCTTCTGGAAGGCTTCCGCGTCCTCCTCCGCCATCCATCCGCAGAGGATATAGAAGGTTTCCGAATCGGAATTGGTGCAGGCCGCCAGCTTCCGGACGTCGAAATTCCGGGACATGGCCGCCAGCTCGTCTCTGGCTCCCACCAGGGTCTCCCCCTGGCTGATCAGGGTCTCTTCCATTTTTTTGTCGCAGCCGCTGATCTGCTGATCCAGCTCCGCGATCTCCCGGGACAGCTTGGTGTAGGCCTCCTCCGGGGTTCCCTCGTATTTATTGGGAAGGAAAATACTCTCAAAATGCATGGAGGAGTACAGAGCTCCGATCTTCTCCATCTCTTCCTTGGGCGCAAAATAAATGCCCCACACATACTGATCGTCCGAGTGACAGCGGTAGAAGATGGTGTTGGCGTTGTCATAAATGTAGTTTTCAAATTTTTCAAAGTATTCTTTCGGAATCTTTCCAAAGTGGAACTTGATATACTTAAACTGCAGCAGTTCCGAAAGATTATAGGGAATATCCTGGAAAGGCTCGATCTTTACCAGCAGTTCCCTGCACTGATTTCTCCGGGACTCCAGTCCGGCCCGTTCTTCCCTGCACTGGGAAAGGGTGCTGTTAATCTCCTCAATGCACTGGACGGCTTCCTCCAGGGACAGGTTCCGGCCGGTTTTCCGGCTCGTTTCCGGAAGCATTGCCGTGTACTCCTCCGCCAGCTTCAGGGTCTCCCGGTAGGGATTGATCTGAATGTAAGGCATGAGATTTTTAACATTTTTCAGCTCGGACAGGGCGTTTTCCAGATGAATCTCGTATTTTGACAGATACTTCTCGGTTACCCGTCCGATATCTTCCTTGGGGCCGGTGATACTTAAAAATTTCATTTTAACAATCAAATTCTATCACCTCCTGTTCCTACCGGCATACCACGCGCTTCATGGCTTCCTCCGGGGCGATCCGGTACCGCACGCATTCCAGGGCGATGATAATGCGGTCCACCTCGTGTTCCTTGTGGTACAGATAGGAATATATCGTTGTTGCGGAATAGGGATGGCGCCTGGATTCTGTGCTCAGAATATGCTTCATGATCTCCGCGTACAGGGATTCCAGGGTTTTCTCCGTAAATTCGCGGTAATGCCTTCCGTAATAGCACTTCGCGATCTGATTGTCCAGAGCCTCCAGGCTTTCCGATTCCACCATGTTCTGAATGGTCTGGCGGCTCAGCCGGTAATTAACCGGGATCAGCAGGGCGTAAATATCCGCGCTGGTCATATGGTAATACTTTTTGCAGCGATAGATCCACTGAACATTCAGCATATCCATCTTGGAACCCAGGGCCCGGGTCAGGCCTTTGATCCCCTCCTTCTCCCGGATCACCGTCCGGTTTTCCCACAGTCGCCTGAAATAATTCAGGTCCAGAGCCATCTCATAATCAAAAAGGGTCGGCTGCTGCACATTGGCCAGTTTGGCCAGGGGCTGATAATACTCCGAGCCCTTCAGATTCGATATAAACTCTTCCATGCTTTCCGATGCTTCCAGCACTTCCAGGTTCAGCTTGGAGTGCCTGTCGAAAAATTCCCGGAATCCTGTCAGGTCCAGTGTCGGCTTCCGGTGATCCATCATGCTGGTCAGACACACCTTCAGGAAATACACCTCGTAGCGCCCGAAGTACAGATCCAGGAACTTTCTCTGGGAAGAATTGGAAAACCGGTACAGCTTGGAAAAATCCCGGTATATGCTCTTCTTCAGCACTCTCTCGATCTGTCCCCGATGGATGTCGCCGCCGTCCAGACTGGCCAGAAGAGAATGGTAAGAAGGCTTCTCTCTCAGATAGGCCAGGGCCTGAGGCACGCTGGATAATTCCACGATCTCACGGAAGTTCTGCATGTTCAGGAGATGACTCTGCATGGCGCGGATCTTGGTGGTCAATCCGCTGTAGGACATCAAACCTTCCAATTTATCACTTCCTTATTATTTTTTCGTAAATCTCGCCGGCCAGTTTCTCGTGATGCTTCTGGTAATATTCTTCCAGATCGGCCAGGGATTTTTCCGCATTTTTCTGCAGAGCTTCCAGATCCTTCTGAACGGACACGGACAGTTCTCTGCGCAGCTTTTCCACTTCGTTCTCCGCCTGCTGGTCTACCTGGCGGTCAAACTGGGCGATGCGGTCCTCCTGCTGCTGGTCCAGAGCCTTCTTCTGCTGTTCGGCTCCTTCCTTAATCCGGGATGCGGCAGTCTCAATCTCGGACAGCTTGCTTAAGATTTCGTCCATTTTCTACCTCCCATCTTAGTTATCGTAAAGGGTTTTCCCGGCGGAAGCTGCAATGCAGCGCAGTGCAATCGAAGGTCACTCCGAGACATACCCTTTATATCGTCCTTTATAATAAACCTCCTTTTTGAAAAAATCCAGCTATTTTTTGGCAAAGAACTTCTCTTTGGATGATTTATATAGTAAAATGGGGGCTGTAGCTGTGAAATCTTTCAATGTACCCAAAAATTTTGTCAAAAGAATAACAAAAAGGAGTCTTTATGCGTTTAAGAAATATCCCCGGCTCCCGGGACGTGATCGCCGAAAGTCCCTGGGTGGTGCAGGATCCGGAAAACTGCCGCTCCCGCTGGGAACAGCTGTTTGGGAACCCCCATCCCCTCCATATTGAAGTGGGCATGGGCAAGGGCCGTTTTCTCATGGATCTGGCCGCGGCTCACCCGGAGCGGAATTACATCGGCATCGAAATGTACAGCAGCGTACTCCTGCGGGCTGTCCAGAAGGCGGACACTCTTCCGGAGCCCCTGCCCAATTTCCGCTTTCTGCGGCTGGACGCCAGAGATCTCCCCGCCGTCTTCGCTCCCGGAGAAGTAGGGCGGATCTACCTGAATTTTTCAGATCCCTGGCCCAAGGACCGCCACGCCAAACGGCGGCTTACCTCCCGCCAGTTTCTTCAGCGCTACCAGCAGATCCTCGCCCCTGCCGGCCGGGTAGAGTTCAAGACCGACAACCAGGATCTGTTCCGTTTTTCCCTGGAGGAAATCCAGGCCCAGGGATGGATCCTGGAGGCCTGCACCTTCGATCTGCACCACGACCCGGAACTGGTCCGCGGTAATATTATGACCGAATACGAAGAAAAATTTTCTTCCCAAGGCAATCCCATCTGCAAACTCATTGCCAGACCCGGGAAAGCCGTATAAAACAAACAAATTCCGGAGCTTTTCATATAATAGTAGAAAAGCGCCGGAATTTATTTGTTTTATGAAAAGATGTCCTCCTCTTGCCCGGAAACTGAACTGTCTTATTTACGATGTTTCCTGCCGCTGCCGGCGGCTGGCCCGAATCCAGAAATCCATGGATGAACTCTGCCGGTTTCTGCAGAAGCCCTGCAAAAAGAAAGAACCGTAACCCTCATTGCAGCAGGATGAATCAAAGAAAAGATCCTGAGACCGGAAAGGGAACTCCCCCTTCCAGTTTCAGGATCTGTTTTTCGGATCATTCATTTTCAAACAGCGGCGTGCTGAAATACCGCTCCGCCGTATCCGGCAGCACCGTCACCACGGTTTTGCCCTTCCCCAGCTTCCGTGCCAGCTTAATGGCCGCCGCCACATTGGTGCCGCTGGAGATCCCGCACATAAGGCCTTCCTTCCGGGCCAGGTCCTTGGCGGTCTGAATGGCTTCTTCATCGGAGATAATGCAGATATCCCTGTAGATACTCTGATTCAGATTGTCCGGGATCACACCGTCTCCGATCCCCATCTGCAGATGGGTGCCGATGTTGCCTCCCGCCAGGATCGCCGCGTTCTCCGGTTCCACCGCCCAGATCTCGATCTGGGGGTTCTGGGCTTTCAGCACTTCCCCGATGCCGGAAATAGTGCCTCCGGTACCCACCCCGGAACAGAAGCCGTCAATGGGCCCTTCCACCTGCTCCAGGATCTCCACAGCCGTCCGGTAACGGTGGGCGTCATTGTTGGCAGGATTGGAAAACTGCTGCGGCACATAAACATTGGGATCCTCCTCCGCCATCCGCAGGGCCGTCTGCAGGCATTCCTCAATGCAGGCCCCGATATCTCCCGCGTCATGGACCAGGATCACCTCCGCCCCGTAGTGGCGCACCAGCTTCCTTCTTTCCTCGCTGACCGAATCCGGCATGACGATGATCACCTTATACCCCCGGACCGCTCCCACCAGAGCCAGTCCGATCCCCTGATTGCCGCTGGTAGGCTCCACGATCACTGTATTCTCATGGATCAGCCCCTGTTTCTCAGCAGCCCGGATCATATTGTAAGCGGTACGGCTCTTAATGGAGCCTCCCACATTCAGACCTTCATACTTTACCAGGATCTCCGCCCCGTCTTTATCCCCCATATGGTTCAGCCGAATCATCGGCGTATGGCCCATAGCCTCCAGCACGTTATTATAAACCATGATATACCCTCTTTTTCTCTTTCTTCCCGCCCAAACCGGCAGGCTTAATCTACCTTATGCATTATACCGGAGAATGTGCCCTTTTGCAAGAACCAGCCGGACATACTTTCAGCCCCCGGGGCCCCGGGGGCTGAATCTTTTCTTTCTGTAAGCTGTTAATGTTCCGGCTCGATGAGTCCGTAGGTATTTCCCTTTCTCTTGTATACTACATTCACCTCATCGGTCTCCGCATTGCAGAACACGAAGAAATTGTGTCCCAGAAGTTCCATCTGCACACAGGCGTCTTCCGGATACATGGGCTTGATATCGAACTTCTTGGTACGGATGATCTGGATATCCTCGTTCTCCATGTAGTCATTGTCCATGTAAGCCTTCTGGAAATTGCCGCCGGACTGATGCTTGTCCACGATCTTGTTCTTATATTTCCGAAGCTGCCGTTCGATCACTTCCTCCACCAGGTCGATAGATACGTACATATCGTTGCTGACCTGCTCGGAACGGATAATATTGCCTTTTACAGGGATTGTAACCTCTACCTTCTGTCTTTCCTTTTCTATACTGAGCGTTACGATGACTTCGGTCTCCGGTGTGAAATACCGCTCCAGCTTGCTGAGTTTTTCGGTGATGGCCGTTCTCAGTCCTTCTGTAACCTCAAGATTTTTGCCGCTGATGGTAATATTCATAACATCAACCCCTTTGCTATAGATTTTACAGGTGCTTCCTTTCCGCCGCCTGTAAGTAGTTTTATTATACCAATGAAACCTCTGAAATGCAATGCTTGAGACGGTTTTACTCTACGCTCTTCAGGGACTCGATCATGTCGATCTTCTTCAGGCTCCGGTACATAACCAGGTTCACCAGCACGGAGAAGACCAGGGTAATGGCGCTGCTGAGGAAGTAGCTCAGCACGCTGATCTGCCTGCCGAACATCATCATGTCCACCTCCACAGTCTGGATGGTATACTGATGCAGAAACGTACCCATCAGAGCTCCGGCGGCAATGCCGATCACCGTCAGAATGATATTTTCCCGGTACACATACATGGCTACCTCCGAGTCGTAAAAGCCCAGGACCTTCAGGGTGGCCAGCTCTCTCCGCCGCTCCGTAATGTTGATGTTGTTCAGGTTGTAGAGTACTACGAAAGCCAGCAGTCCGGCCGCGATGATCAGTACATAGATGACCACGTTCAGGCTGCGGAGCATATCGCTGATCTCCTGCTCCAGATCGGTTACAAAGGAGATGCCTGTGCAGGCCTCATAGCTCATCAGATCGTTTCCGATCTGCTGCTCCGCCGCAGGGGAATTGTCCTCATAATTCAGCTCCAGCTGATTCCAGGAAGGTTCCCTGCCGAAGGAGGCCTGATACTGTTCCGGGGAGATAAACAGATAGTGCATCACATAATTTTCCACAATCTCCACGATCTCTATCTGCGCAGTCTCTCCCTCCAGTTCCACAGTCACCGTATCTCCCAGGGAAAGTCCCAGCATTTTCGCGGTTTTTTCCGAAACCGCCGCCCCTGCCGCCGGATACTGGTATTCCTCCCGGGAGACCCGGTTCTGGAGCCGCACAAAGTCGGATACCTGCTCCCTGTCCTCCGGCACATACAGATACGCGTCCATGGTCTCCCCTTTATTCTCCAGTTCCACGCTCTTTTGGAACAGTTCCATAGCCGCCGTAACTCCCCGGCGCTCCTCCGCGTAATCCAGAAACTCCCGGCGCTCCTCCTGGGAGGCGCTTTCATTCAGGGTCACCGAGGCATCGTAGGTAAAAATATCCACGTACTGCCGCCGGGCCATATCCGCAATGGAATCCTGGATCCCAAAGCCTACCAGCATCAGGGCCATGCAGCCGCCGATGCCGATGATAGTCATAAAAAACCGTTTTTTATACCGGAACAGATTCCGGAAGGTGGATTTTCTGTTAAAGGACAAATGCTTCCAGATAAACCGAATCCGCTCCAGCAGGATCCTCCGGCCGTTTTTAGGCGCCTCCGGCCGCATAAGCTCCGCAGGCCTGGCCTTCAGCTCCCGCAGGCAGGCCGCCAGGGTGGCGATCCCGGTGCTGGCGGCGGAGGCTCCCAGAGCCATAGCCGCCTGATCCCAGTTAATCGGCGTAAAATATTCAGAAAATCCAATATACATCATGCCGTAGGCGTCCATAATCACATAGGGCAGGGCCTTCTGGCCGATCCAGATGCCCAGCACCGCTCCTGTAACCGTAGCCAGCATGGCATAGCTGAAATACTTCAGGGCAATGGCTCCATCGCTGTACCCCAGGGCTTTCAGGGTTCCGATCTGGATCCTCTGCTCCTCTACCATCCGGGTCATGGCTGTCAGGCTTACCAGGGCCGCTACCAGAAAGAAGATCACCGGGAAGACCTCTCCCAGGTTTTTGATCCTCTGGGCGTCCTGTTCATAGCCCGCCGTAGAACTGATCATACCCCGGTCCAACACATACCATTCCGGCACTTCCAGATCCGCCAGGGCTTTTTCCCCTTCTGCGATCTGCTCCCGGGCATCCTGAAGCTCCGGCTGAGCCTCCGCATAAGCTTCCTCATATTCCTTTTCCGCCTCGGTCAGGGTCTGACGGTTCTCTTCAATCTCCTGCCAGCCTTCCTGGATCTGCCGTTTCCCCTCTTCCAGCTGGGTCCGGGCCTCCGAAAGTTCTGCTTCTCCCTGGGCGATCTGCGCCCTGGCGGACTCCAGTTCCGGCTGGCTCTCCAGCAATTCCTGCCAGCCCGCCGCCAGCTCCTGTTCTCCGGAAGCCGCCTGGGCCTCTGCTGCCTGCAGCTGGGCCTCTGACTCCTCCAGTTCCTGCCAGCCCGCCGCCAGCTGCTGCTCTCCGGAGGCGATCTGGGCTGCTGCTTCCTCCAGCTGTGCCTTTGCCGCCTCCAATTCTGCCTGGCCCGCTTCCAGAGCCGGGACTGCCGCTTCCAGCTGGGCTTTTACCTCCTCCAGCGCAGGCCCCGCCTGATCCAGCTGGGCTTTTGTCTCCTCCAGCTGCTGCGCCGCAGCTTCCAGCTCTTCTTTTCCTTCCAGGAGCTGCCGCGCTGTTTCCGCCGCTGTCTGCAGCAGCTTCCACTGCTCCAGCAGCTGCTGATACTCCGGACTCTCCTCCGGATTTATCCCTGCGGCTTCCAGGGCTTCCTCCATCTGGATCTTCCGGGCATCCAGCCGATCAAACTGTTCCAGCACCGTCTCCGGTTCCCCGGCCTGGCTTACAAAGGCGTCCCAGCCTGCCTGAAACTCCTGCTGCCGGGCAGCATATTCCTCCGCCCCCTGCTGGTAAGCCTGCAGTCCCGCCTGGTACTTTGCATTCTCTTCCTCATAGGCTACCGCGCCGGCTTCATACTGGGCTTTCTGCTCCTGAAAACTCTGCAGTCCCGCCTGGTAGCTTGCTTCCCCGGCCTGATACTGGGCCCGGGCCTCCGAAAGCTCCCCGCTGTTCTGAACCAGCAGCGCCTCCCCGGACTCCAGCTGCGCCCAGCCCTCTTCCAGCTGGGCCCAGGCCTCCTCCAGGGCCGCCTGGTTTTCATACAGAGCTGCTTCGCCCTCCCGGTACCTGGCTTCTCCCTCTTCCAGCTGGGCACGGGCATCCGAAAGCTCTGCTTCCCCGGAGGCCAGTTCCGCTTCCCCCTCCTGCACTTCCTGTTCTTTCTCCCGCAGAAGGTCCTCCGCCTCCGACAGTTCCTGCCAGCCTTCCTGGATCTCTTCTCTGGCATCCGAAAGTTCCGTCTCCGCTTCTTCCACCTGCTGCCGGGCATCCGAAAGTTCCGTCTCAGCCTCCGTCTTCAGGCTGTCATACCTTCTCTGGCAGGCGCCGCCGGAAATCTCCTCCAGCCGGTCCAGCACGGGCTCCACCTGGGCTTTATAGGCATCGCTGTAGCTGAGCGCCTCCTGGGCGCCCCGCACCTGTATGTAAGCCTCCGTATATACATCCAGAGAAAAAACCTCCGGCTCCACCAGGATAAAAGCGTCCTGGGTGCCGTCTCCTACTGTGCTCTCTCCCCGGCTCAGGTCCAGATAATAAGGAAGACTCCCGCTTCCCACAATGGTGTATGTATCGTACTTCAGGGAATCGGACAGGGGATCTTCCGTGCCGGACCGGAGTGTCAGGGTGTCTCCGATCTCATATCCCAGTTCCGTCATGGCCAGGACATCCGCCACACACTCCCTGTCATTCTCCGGCATCCTGCCTTCCTGCAGGGTCACCCGGTTTACATCCTCCGTCAGAGCGATCACCTGCAGAGTCAGTTCCGCTTCTCCGGCGTCGCAGAGCACGTCCTGGGTATAGCCTCCCGCCGCGTTTTCCACGCCTTCCACCTGGCGCATATCCTCCAGGTCCTCCTCCGTCAGCCCCAGGGTGCTTAAGACCCGGATGTCCATCAGCCCGGATTCATCAAAATAATGGTCCGCCGAATATTTCATATCATAATTGGCAGAACGGATGCCCGAGTAAAAAGCGGCTCCCAGAAGGACAATAAAAAATATGGAAATAAATCTACCGAAATTTCTCCGGATCTCCCGAAAAAAATCTTTCTTCAGCGCACTCTTCATCCTTTTCCTACCATTCAATCTCTTCTACCGGCGTAGGCGCCGGGTTGTCCTCTATGCCCCCCACCTTGCCGTTCCGGATATGGATCACCCGGTCCGCCATAGGGGTCAGGGCCGTGTTATGGGTGATCACCAGCACCGTCATGCCCCGCCGGCGGCAGGTATCCTGCAGAAGCTTCAGGATAGACTTGCCGGTAACATAGTCCAGGGCTCCCGTGGGCTCGTCGCAAAGGAGCAGTTTGGGGTTTTTCGCCAGGGCTCTGGCAATAGCCACCCGCTGCTGTTCCCCTCCGGAAAGCTGCGCGGGAAAGTTATCCTTCCGCCCTCCCAGGCCCACATCCTCCAGAACCTCCTCCGCGTCCAGAGGATTCCGGCAGATCTGCAGGGCCAGTTCCACATTCTCCAGGGCTGTCAGATTCTGCATAAGATTATAGAACTGAAACACAAACCCGATATCCTCCCGGCGGTACTGGATCAGTCCCCGGCCGCTAAGGCCGCTGATCTCCCGGCCGTCCACAAACACGCTGCCGGAAGTGGCCGTGTCCATTCCCCCCAGGATATTCAGCACCGTAGTCTTTCCCGCCCCGGAAGGCCCTACGATAATCACAAACTGCCCTTTCTCGATCTCAAAATCAATCCCGTCGCAGGCCTTAATGGAAACCTCTCCCATCTGGTACACCTTGGTCACATCTTTCATGGAAACGTAAGCAGACATACAGGCCCCTCCTTGTCAGTAATTGTCCGACAAATTCTCTCTGCCGGACTCCTTACATAAATGATAGCACACTTCCCCGGAGATGAGTCTGAAAAAAATATTAAATTTCCGGAAGAGAAAAACCATCTCTCCTGGATTTTCATGGTATAATAAAGCCGATCTTTCAGTGCAATCTGTTTCGGGAGGTATTCAATGATTCTTTTCGCCTGCGCCGACGACCGCTTCGGCATGATGTTTAACCAGCGAAGGCAGAGCCAGGACCGGCTTCTGCGGGAGTATATTCTGAAAATGACAGACGGAACGCCGCTGTGGATGAATGCTTACAGCCGGAAACAATTTCCGGAAAACGCCCCCATTCTCACAGACGAAGACTTTCTGGGCAAAGCGGCGCCGGGAAACTTCTGCTTTGCGGAGGATCAGGAACTCTTCCCCTTCCGGGAGCGGATCGAAAAAATCATCCTCTTCCGCTGGAACCGGATATACCCGGCGGATTTCTACTTTGACCGAAGGCTGCTGGAAAACCGCCGGATGACAAAGGCGGATGAATTTCCCGGCTCTTCCCATGAAAAAATCACCCGGGAGGATTACCAGTGAAAACAGCAAACAGAAAGAGAAACCATTTAGTGCTTCCCCTGCTGCTCCTGTCTCTGCTGCTTGGCCTCTCCGGCTGTTCCCTGCAGGTTCCGGACGCTTCCGGAACAGCAGTTACCGCCCCGGAATCGCTTACAGCGGAGGATGGATCCCCCTATTCCGGGGAGCCCTACACCCCCATAGACGGCAACGTCCCTTCCTTCACCCAGGAGGAACTGACCACGGAAGCCTTTGAATCCTACAGTCCTCTGGACAGCCTGGGGCGCTGCGGCGCCGCCTATGCCTGCCTGGGCCGGGAACTCATGCCCCGGGAGGAGCGGGGAGATATCAGCAGCGTAAAACCCACCGGCTGGCACAGCGTTCAGTACGATTTCGTGGATGGCAAAAGCCTGTACAACCGCTGCCACCTGATCGGCTATCAGCTCACCGGCGAAAACGCCAATGCAGAAAACCTCATTACCGGCACCCGCTACATGAACGTGGACGGCATGCTTCCCTTTGAAAATCTGGTGGCGGATTACATCCACGAAACCGGCGGCCACGTCCTTTACCGGGTAACCCCCGACTTCCGGGGAGACGAGCTGGTCGCCCGGGGCGTCCAGATGGAAGCCCTGTCCGTAGAAGACCAGGGGGAAGCCGTCAGCTTCAACGTGTACGTGTACGATGTACAGCCCGGGGTGGCCATTGACTATGCCACCGGCGACAGCCGGCTCCTGGAAGACAACTCTGCGGAAACCGGGGAAGAGAACACCTACGTTCTGAATACCAGCTCCCGCAAATTTCATCTTCCTTCCTGCTCCGGCGTTTCCACCATGAAGGCCGCCAACAGGGAAACCTTCCGGGGCACCCGGGAAGAGCTGCTCCGCCAGGGCTATGAACCCTGCGGCGGCTGCAACCCATAAAAAAATCCTGCTTTCGGGCAGGATTTTTCTTGTATCCCCCAAAAGCAGGAACTATACTATGGAAAGAAAAACTGTATGCAAGGAGGTATCTATTTTGGATAATTTTACATTCTACAGCCCTACCTATTTCGTATTCGGCAAAGATGAAGAAACCCATACCGGCGCTTACGTAAAGCGCTTCGGCGGCAGCCGGGTCCTGCTGCATTACGGCGGCGGCAGCGTGGTGCGCTCCGGTCTCCTGGACCGGGTAAAGGCCTCCCTGAACCAGGAAGGAATCTCCTGGACAGAGCTGGGCGGCGTACAGCCCAATCCCAGAAGCGGGCTGGTCTACCAGGGCATTGATCTCTGCCGCCGGGAAAAGGTGGACTTTATCCTGGCCGTAGGCGGCGGCAGCACCATCGACTCTTCCAAGGCCATTGCCGCCGGAACCGTCTACAATGGAGATTTCTGGGATTTCTACCGGGGAAAACCGGTGGACAAAGCCCTTCCCATAGGCACCGTCCTGACCATAGCCGCAGCCGGCAGCGAAGGCAGCCCGGACTCGGTGATCACCCTGGAAGAGGGAATGCTGAAAAGGGGAGCCACCGGCGAAGGCCTGCGGCCCAGATTCTCCATTCTCAATCCGGCCCTGACCCAGACTCTGCCGCCCTTCCAGACAGCCGCCGGCATTACGGACATTATGGCCCATCTCTTCGAGCGCTACTTTACCAACACGGAAGAAGTGGAAGTAACCGACCGGGTCATTGAGGGCCTGCTGATGACCATGATCCATGAAGGTCCCCGGGTCATAGCCGATCCGGACAACTACCAGGCCCGGGCCAACATCATGTGGGCCGGCATGCTGGCCCACAACAACTGCTGCGGCGTAGGGCGCTCCCAGGACTGGGCCAGCCACGATATCGAGCATGAACTTTCCGCCGTTTACGACTGCGCGCACGGCGCCGGTCTGGCCGTAGTTTTCCCGGCCTGGATGACCTACACCATGCATCACAACGTAATGCGCTTTGCCCAGGCCGCCAGCCGGGTCTGGGGCTGCCCCATGGACTTCGCCCATCCGGAAAACACCGCCAGGGCCGGCATACAGGCGTTCCGAAACTTCCTGAAATCCATCGGCATGCCCGGGAACTTCCGGGAACTGGGCGCCAGAGAAGAAGACATCCCCCGGATGGCCCACAGCGCCTGCTGCGGAAACGGCCGCGCCGGAACCATCGGCGGCTTTGTTTCCCTTCACGAAGAGGATGTAGCCAATATTTACCGGCTCATGCTGTAACAGCAGAAGACTTCTGCCTTTTCACAGCCTGCGGCCGGAGATCCGCATTTTTGATCTCCGGCCGCAGTTCTTTTACCGCATTTCAAAATCCTACTTGCATTCCTGGCCTTTTCCCGTTTATTGAATCCCATATTCTTCAAACAATCTTTTCTGATATTCCAGGTCATTCACGGCCCGCCGCATTTCCTCCAGGCGGCCCTCTTCCAGCAGCCTCCGGAACAGACGGGCTGCCTGCTCTCTTCCTTCTTCTCTTCCTTCTTCTCTTCCTTCTTCTTTCCGCTGAAGAAGCGCATCCAGGAAAGTACCCCCTCTTCCGTCTGCGCCTCCGGGGGCAGCTTCGGCAGTTCCATCACAATGATCTCCAGTTTGTCCGAATAGATTCTGTCCGCGCCTTCCTCTTTCATATGAAATACCCGAAAACAGACCTGATCCTCCGGAAACTGCTGAAACGCAAGGACGCTTACATGGATGCACTTCTTCAGATTTTGGTATGATCCTCCTTGTTTGATCTGACTTGCATAGATCCGGCTCAGATAAAATAATACCCTCTCCCGCCAGTAGGCATAAAGAAGCACCTGCATCTCCAGGTTTATGCGGCCTCCTTCCCGAAAGCGGACCAATACGTCCAGGATCCCTGTTTTTTCATCCGGATAATCCCCGGGCTGCTCATTGGGAAGAAGTTCCGTCCCCTCCACCTGTTCCGGCTCCAGGCCCAGCAGCGCGGCTATAAATCCCTTCCGGACAACAGGATTTTTCATCAGCTCCTTGAAGCAAAAGTCTACCACCGGGAGCATGATAAAATCCCTTTTTCCCTTACGCTCTTCTCTCTGATCCAGATCTTCCAGCCTGCTTTTTTTCATAAATGGCTCCTTTCCCGCAGGGAAATTCCGTGGGGAATACCATTCACTCTGTCAGGATTATTGTATCGTAAAAATACAGCATCTGTAAAGGGAAATACACCGCGAAACTGTCCCTGCGATTCAATTTTAACAAATGGAAAATCACGGCGAAACGCCAAAGAATAAATAGAATTTTGGTCTAACATATTCGGCTGTAAAAAGCAATGAAAAACCAGGTGCCGGGCAAGCATCTGTTTTGGATGCTTGCCCGGCGCCCGGTTTTTCTTCTATTTTCTGTGTTTCCTTTTTTTCTTCCCGCCTCTCTGCACTGCCAAAACAAGAAGCAGCAGGACTGCCAGCCCTGCGAACAGCCAGAGCCCAGCCCGGTTCAGCATCTGTTCCTCCCGGATGGCGCTCCGGGAAGAGGTATAGGGCACTCCCTGAAAGGGAATCTCCTCTGCCGTAAGAGTATTTTCTCCTGCCTCTCCGGAGCTGCCGGAAGCGGTTTCCTCTCCCTCCGGACTCTGGGATTCCGCTCCGGAAGGGGCGGCTTCCACTCCGGTTTCCGGGTCCTCCTGCTCTGCGTTTTCCGCAGGATTGTCCGTCCGGGTGCAGTACACAATATACCGCAGATAATTTTCCGTATAGGGATGGCAGCTGACCAGGGTTACCATGTCCTGGCCCTCCAGGATCTTGACCGCCTGAATCTCGTCGGGATTGACCACGATGGCCTTGACTACCTGGTAGGTAAGGGTCTCCCAGAAATTGGTAACCTGGACCAGGTCTCCCGGCTGGAGCCGCTCGATCTCCCGGAAGAAGGGTTCTCCCCGGTATCCCCGGTGGGCGGCAATAACGCAGTTGGTATTCTCGCCCCCTACGGGCATGCTGGTCTGGCCCAGGATCACCGCTCCCTTCCGCATATTTTCTTCGGTAGCCCCCACATACAGAGGCAGTTCCAGATCCATGGCCGCAATGGAGATATAACCGGCCATATTGTCCTGGATCCCCGCCCCTTTAAAATCCAGGGCGTTGACCTGAAAGCTCCAGGCGTCCTGAAGGGAGGTCTGCCGCTCCCGGTAAATGCGTTCGTTGTACGCTTCCATCTCCTGCCGCAGATTCCCGTAATCCCGCAGGTCCTCCCCCGCCGTTTCACTCTCCCCGGATCCTCCGTTTTCCTCTCCGGGATCCTCCGGTTCCGGCTCTTCCGCCGGCGTCTCCTCTTCCGGAAGAGAGATGGCTGGAGTTTCCTGAAATTCCTGCTGAAAACGGGCGATCTCCTGCCGGCTCTGGCGCTGATACAGCCAGCTCCGGGCCTGAGGATACACCAGAAACAGAAAGCCTGCGGCAAAAAGCAGGGCCGCCGCCAGCCAAAGAATTCCTTTCTTCATCTGCCTCACCTTTCTCCCGTCTTCTCAGGGTTTCTTCCGTCTGCGCCTTTTCCTGGATCTCCGTATCAGAAGGAGCACCAGAATCAGCAGGGCCAGTGCTTCCAGTCCCACGATGATAGCCAGCTTATATTCCTGGAACCAGCTGTGATCCGCTTCCAGCACTGTTACGGTTTCGGAGGGGCCTGTGTTCTCCTCCTGCTCGTAGGGGATCCTGCTTCCCCGGACCAGCAGCCGGTGGGTATTTACCGCGTAAGGAGTACAGGTCAGCAGAGTCACCAGATCCTTATCACTCTCCGGAACCAGCAGGGCCAGATCCTCCGGCACAATGGTCTCGATCTGATCCACCTGGTAAGCCAGGGCCTGATCCAGTACATGAATATAAAATACATCCCCCAGCTCCATCTCGTCCAGGCGGGTAAACAGTTCCGCGCTGGGCAGCCCCCGGTGGGCGCTGATCACCGGATGGCGGTTCAGGCCGCCGACGGGCAGGGCCGTAGCCTCCAGGTGTCCGGCCCCCTCCTGGAGCACCTCCTCGCTGGTGCCGTGGTAAATGGGCAGATAGACCCCGATCTTTGGAATCTCAATATAGCCCATAACCCCGTCCCCGTTAATATTCAACACCTCCTGATAGTTATCCGGCAGCACGTAGCCGCTGCCCATGACAAAGGGGTCGTGAACCGGATCCCCGGCCAGGTTCTCGTTGTACTCTTCCGCCTCCGCCCAGGCCGCCGCCAGCTCCTGGCCATCTTCCTCCTCCACAGCGGCCTGGTAGCTGTGGATCACGTTCTGGTGATTCCGTTCCGCCAGAAAGTTGCTGACCGCCGGATAAAGGAAAATCCCGGCGCCCGCTGCAAAAATCAGCAGGGACGCCAGGAGTACCCACAGGTTTTTCTTTTTCTTCTGATTCTCAGCCTTGCTCATTCAGCCAAAACCCGTTCTCTGTAGATCCTATCATTCGTTATCAGTTGCTTTTTTTCTTCTTCATGGCAACCACTACCAGAGCCACAGCGCCGCCCATAAGCAGGATACCGGCTACAGTAAAGATCATGGTGCCCATGCCGCCGGTGGCGGGAAGGTCGAAGTCGGTGTCGGTATAAGATACGTTTTTCACATCAAAACTTATAATATTTGAAGCGCCGGCCACAACATCGCTAATGCCGCTGATACTTGCGTCTCCTTCAAATTCTGCTTTAGTCAGTGTACCATTTTCACCAACATCCAAAATACCATCAACCGGCTTATTCTCTCCCAAAACGACTGTGATTGTGGCGTTATCAGGCAATACATATTCTTCCGGTGCTTCTACCTCTTTCAAATAATATGTTCCAAGATCCAGTCCCCTTAATTCTAAAGTTCCATTCGAGCTTACTGTAAGTTTAGTAACCGCATCTTCTTCCCCGGCTTTAGCCAGACGATAAACTCCATCGTTTACTTTTACAAACGATACAGGATCTCCATTTTTATCAGTTCTTAATTCAAATGATGCCCCTGAAAGAGGATTCTGCCCATCCTTATCAGTTTTCTTCAATTTAATTCCATATGTATACACCTTTTCAATATCCGGCTTTTCTGTATAGCCATCTTCATCATAGGGATTATTGGTATATCCGATAAAGGCCTTATTACTTAAGTTGGTTCCATCATTGGACTCTGTAATTTCTTCAAAAGCATTTTCATTAACAGTGGCAGAATACGTAACAAAAATTTTTGTGGCATTCGGATATGTTTCCTTCAAGGTATCATAGTTCTTTGTCAAATCATACACAAACTCATTTCCGTTTTTTGTTAACTCATAATATCTATTCGGAAGTACCTCAGCTGTTTCTGCGTCCGTTCCTATTTTAATAACGATTTCATCATTCAACGTTAAGCCGGATGAAAGTGTATCACCGATTTTAAAGCTTGTACATGTAGCATTTTCCGGATAAGATGGAATATCTACTGTCAACTGATAATTTACTGTATCGCCAATCTGTACTGTATTATCATCATCTGTAATTTCTTTTTCAATTCCAGGTTCGCTGCCCTTCAGTGTAACCGGTGTATTTTCTACAACATTCCAATCATTACCATTATTGACAATGTCTACAACCACAACTATAGGCTGATATACAGAACCTTCTGCCCCCGCTGTTTTTATTACATATACCCCCGCCGGTACTGTAAGAGTAGCGGATCCATTATTAATCGTCCCCGTAGCAACACTCGTACCTAACGCATCGCTTGATACTGCTTGATAAAAATTATTTAAGTCTGCAGCAGTTGCCTTCTTATAATCCCCTGTAACTGCATTTTCTTCCCCAATATATGCTTCATACTGCGTTCCACCACTCTCAAACCAGGCAGCCATTGTATCTGTCCACCTGTACACCGGCTCTACTGGCTGCGTTCCATCAAAAACAATATCTATTACCTTATACGCGTGAACGGTGGCACCTTCATCAGAAGCCTGACCTGTTACTGTAATCATCCCGGTAGTTGTAATTTCTCCATTCTCTCCAACCGTTACTTGCGCAAACGCCGTTACGCTCATCCCCATCAGCATCACCACTGCCAGACATAGGGCCAGTATCTTTGACGCAATTGTTTTTCTTTTCTTTGTTTTCATGCTTCATTTCCTCCCTGCATAATTTTTGAATATAGATTTTTTATCTTAACGAGCATTTCTGCTCCTATTCAAAAGGATAGTCACCCGGCTGTTACGCCGTTCTTCTGGGTTTTCTTTTCTTGTACCAGAGGAGTCCCAGACCTCCTGCCAGCATCAGGGTTCCTCCGGCTGCCGCAAAGATGCGGATACCCCGGTTTCCGGATACCGGCAATTCCGTGGGCTGGTAATTCATTATGTAATACTCTCTGCTCCCCTCGACAACGCCGATGGCCACCGGTTTCCCTACCTGGCCTTCTCCCTCTATCGGGCCAAACCGACCGTCGTCCGTGTACTTGATCCGCCACTGGCCGTTTGGCAAGGTGTACCCTGCCGGCGCTTGAATCTCCACCAGCCTGTACTCGCCAGTCACCCGGAGATTTTCGAAAGATACAAGGCCGTTTTCGCCGGAAGTACTTGTGGTTACCAGTTCCCAGCAGTTTATGTATTCATAACTTGGATCAATGGTACCCTTTTCGGCATCCGATACTTTAATCTGACTGCTGGCGTGATCGTGTTTTTCGTCCGTACACGCCAGACGATACATGGCAAAGACAGCTCCCTGGAGTTTCTTGCCACTCATGCCGCCTTTATCCGTTTTGGTAAACGAGAAATCATCTACCACATAATTGGTAAAAGCAGCTTGCTGTATATTTGCCTGATCCGACTCTGAAGGCGCTCCCGCGTTATCGTAGGAAACGGTTGCTTCCAGTAACTCATTCGCACCTGCTTTTACCTCTACGGTTACAGTCGCGATGTGTGTATCATACTCAGTCCCATTCGCATACGGATCTGCACCCTCTGGCCGTTGTTCCGTAATGGAGAACGTATAGGTTCCGGCCTGCTTGAAAATGATATTTTCAAAAGCAAAGGTTCCGTTTGCTTTGACAACTGCCGTCAAATCCTCCGGCATCACTACTGCCTTTTTATCACCAGAATCTGTTCTGTCCAATGCAAAGGTAAACTCTCCATCCTTCAAGTTACCGCCATCCAGGGTCTTCTTTCCCTGAAGGGATACGGAAACATCATTTGAAAATGTGTTGGTATACGCTACCTCCGTTGTAATATCTACGGTTCCATTTTCTGTTGGTACGTGAGAAATTGTTCCTTCAGCAGTTCCGTTCTCTTGCGTTACGCCATCGACGATAACAGAGGGGGTATAGCCGGGAACTGATACTTCTTTAATTTCAAAGTGCGTTCCCACCGGCAGGTTCAGGATGGTCAGGGTTTCTCCGTCTTTTAATTGAATTGGCTGATTCGTACCATTATCATCTTGGATAGAAACTGTTCCATTTGCATCCAGAATGACCGTTCCTCTTTCATTGCCTTTCACATATGCAAAAGTCGCCCCGGCGGATATCCCTGGTTTTTCTCCTGTCAGAGTAATCGTAAAAGTAAACTCTTTGTTCGAATCACTTCCATCGCCTGTTACTGTTTTGCTTATTTTCAGATTTCCCACGCTCTGGTTTTTCACCCGCACAATGGTGGTACCGGAAAACAACTTTGTAATGTCTTGGTCTTTCAAATCAGTTTTTAGCGAAGTATCTGTGTTGTCATCATGGGCAAGACACTGCCGGATAAACAGTTTTGACCAGCCAGCCTTGGCCGTCAGGGTTAAATTCTCTAAATTACCTTCCTCTGTGGCCCCCGTCACACCGTAGTCAAGAACGTGATGATTATTAGCATATGTAAGATGAAGGATCTTCTGCCCATTCCAGTCTACAGACGCATCATCTCCGGAAAAACTTCCATTTTCATAGGTTACAGTTCCCAGTCCGGCTTTGATCGTATTTAAGGTTGTATCCACCTTATCATCCACCGCAAACTGAACCATACTCCTTACAACAGATCCCACGCCTTTCAGGACGGATATATTGTCCTCTGCTGTTCCAGCATGGGCGTAGACACCGGTATGATCCACAACCACTTTCACAGCTGTATGATCTGACACATAACCTTCCGGCGTTTTTGTCTCCACCAAGTAATAGGTGCCGCATTCCAGAATACCTTTTCCTGATGTAGGAAAGACGCCTCCCCCATCCAGATCAATGGTCTCTGTGATGTATTCGGTGGTACGGCTGTCATAAGGATCAACTAGCTCTTGCGGATTCCCGTTTTTGTTTTTAATCACAAGCTGTTTTTTGGGGTCTGTACTGTCTACGTAAACCTGTTTTCCTGAAGAACTTTGACCATTAAATTCCTCTAAATCCGTTTCTTTATATAAAGCAAATTCAACACCGTTTACCGGCTTTAACTCTTCATCCACTTTCTGGATCAGCAGCCGGTTTTTAATATTGGGGACATACAGGTCTGCGGAATAAACACGGGACATTAGATCCGGTTCACCTTGCGGATTCATCAAGTATGTATTCGTTTCGTTTACTTCATTTAAATCCGATGCAGTTGAATAATAATAGGCTACCGTATACTTTGTCTTCGCTAAGTCACCGCTCGTCATATAATAATAAGTTTTAATATCCCCTGGCAGATTATCAATCGTAACCTGGTAGGATCCGCTGGGCGTTAATCTAAAACGATAATCATGTTCAAGTTTTATATTTTCCAGAACAGCCGTTCTGATTGTATCCCAACTCAAGGTTTCCGCTACTGTCCACCCGTTCAGTGGGTCGCCGTATACGGGATACCATGTGTTTTCCTGTTCTCCCTTTTTCATGATTACCGCAAACAGAACTCCTGCCTTCGCGGGATCTTTTTCCTTTACGAAAGTTCCCTGATTATTATATAGTTTTACCGAAGTAGGCAGAGTTGTTGTTACTCTTGGCATTGCATAGGCGCCCGTATCCCAGTGATTTTCCGATAACAATAAAACATGTTCCCCATCTGGTGATGTGTGAAAATACAAAATCATATCGCCATTGGATCGATAACCCGCCGGAACCTTTGTCTCCACTAATTTTAATCTCGTGGTGTCACCTGTATCTTCCGAACACTGTTGATAAATTTCATCAATACTTAAAGGGTAATCGTTATCGTCATAAAAAACAAATTCTCCCTGCGAATTCGTCTCGCCGCTGGCAATAGTGGTGCCATTCATTGTCTGCAATTCAAATTTTGCGCCGTCTACCGGCTCCCCGGTCTGATCTACCTTAATTACGGAACTCTCAGGAATGGTTACCAGATTAAACTTCAAACTCATATTGGAGTCGGTATTTCCTCGTTCCAAGTAAAAAAATTTCAGAGTATGGTATGTCTTGTCTGCAAAGGTATTCTCGCTCCAGGATGTAGAGTTAACCTTTCCTGCGTTTTGAAATTGTTGTTTTAAAGTAGACTCTTTTTTTATGTTGTATGTTTGACCATCATATTCATCCGTCCCTATCTCGTTTATTATGATATCGCCTGTACTAAAATCAATTTTTAGAGTGGCCATATCATGGATTCCGCCAAGATCCGCTACCAGCACATCGTCTATAAACACCCAGACATCATCATCGCCGGAAAATTCATAAGTAACAGGCTTTCCGCCTTGAGCCAGTGGTTTCGTATGACCTTGATTATCCTGGATAAACCGGGTTGTCATGGTCAGTCCAAAATAATGGTTCATGGTAGCGGTTTCCGTCCCGCCGTTTACCGCCTCTCCCACGGCATTGATCTTTGCCATCTCAATTTCTTCGGCTGCATTTTTCGAAAACACCTTTGTGCCGGAATTAAAGGGGAAAAATTGTCCGTCCGGACTGCTTCCTGCAGCATAAACAGCTGGTTCCTTATACAAAGTAAATTGCTTTGTGCTTGTATTTAGTTCTGCGAAATTAGCCTGGCTGTTATAATAGTAATAGCCATTTTTATCCACCTGCAGCAAGCCCTTCGCATTTTCGTAAACAGCTCTCGCATCCTGATCTGTTTCCGGATCAAACAGATATTTCAACGACTCGCCATTTAAACCATCGGTATTTCCTTGCCCTGCTGTTACGGATAACCTCGGATAACCATCCTCTAACACATTGTGAACAATCCCCTGGCGAACATCCGACGTTAACGTCCAATGGTTTACCGTTGTTTCGTTAAGTGCATTAGGATCCACAGCAGACTGACCCATTCCTTTGCCAAACTTCAATTGGTGGCCAACATTTATTCCTTCATCAAAGATCCCTTTATATTCTTCGTCATCTGCATTAGATTTTACCCAGTAATCGAATACATTGATCGTTGTTCCTTCAGGAGAAAGACCAGGGACTGTAAAGTTCGTCAGCTCATCCGGGCTTACTGCGTACGTATCCGCGCCCCCGATCTCTACCTCTGCCTCCAGCCCTTTTACTCCCTCACCCAGTACGTACCCTTCCGGCAGCCCGGCTGTGAAGGTATGGGTTCCTTCCGCAATTCCTTCCTCAGGTACCGCTGACAGATCCCACACAAGGTCCAGGGTCACGGTTTCCCCCTGGGCGGTAACCGCCTGGATCTGCCGGGGCAGCAGGCCCTCCAGGGCTTCCCGGGTCAGAGGATTTTCCTGGCTGGCTCCGGCGGCTCCCAGAACCCAGGTTCCCTCCGTCTCCTGCAGATTGCCATCCGGATCCACCCAGCTCCAGCTGGTAATCTCCGCGGCGGTCAGGGTATTGGTCTCCTCCGGTTCTTCTGTAACAGATGCCTCCTCTGTGGGAACCGGCTCAGGCTCCGGGGTGGAATCTGTTATAACCACTTCCGGCTCCTCTGGCTCCTCTGCTTCCTGGCTTTCGCTGCAGATCTGGCAGACATACTGGCAGGGACTTCCCTCGGTGGCCTCCGCGTAGCCGCAGTTCTCATCGTGGACGTGCTGACAGTTCAGAATTTCCTCCCCGCTGTCGTCAGCGGTGTAGCAGTCCTCCGTATGTACATGGCCGCAGGGATTTCCCGGACTGGCCTCCTGATATCCGCATTCCGTCGTGTGCTCCGGATGATGCTGGCACAGGCCCTCCCCGTACACCGGCACAGACTCCGGCTCCTCAGCCATAACCAGCCCGGCGCTGCCGGTCAGCAGCAGCACACCAGCCAGAAAGCAGGACAGAATTCTTCTGGACTTTCCTTTTCCATCCATGCTCCGCTCTCCTCCTTCTTTCTCTATCAAACAATCTCTTTCTTTTCTTATGCCTTTAATTTTACATGGTTTCCAGCGGATTGGTCAATATCTATTTCTCCCATTCCCCGGCCCCTGTCCCCTGCGTTTATATTTTGAAATTTCTGCCTATATCCGGAATTTTCCTGCTAATTTTCCATTTTTCTGATGTTTGGGTGGACGATTCTCCATATATTTCCTTCTATTCTTTAGGATTCCCAGAAATTCCATTATAATATTCCAGGATCTGGAAGCATTCTCTGATTGCGGCACTTTTTGTGGACAACTTTTTTCATCTTCTTTCACTTTAACTTTCCTACTGCATCCACTATCATAGAAAGGTGCCTGAAATCACAGAAATTTTTTTTAGGAAGGAACGTTTTATGTCCGCGTTTTCCAATTTGCTATCCAAACTGATCCAGACCGAAAATGTAAACGTGTCGGCTCTGACCCAGTACTGCGGCCTGGACCGGTCTACCATGTATAAACTCATAAACGGCAAGCGCAGCCTTGCTTCCCGGGAACTGGTGCAGAAAATTACGGAATTCATCCATCTGAACCCCTGGGAACAGCAGCAGCTGCTGGAAGCCTACGAGATCACCCGCCTGGGTCCGGAAATCTATTCCCAGCGCCGGGATATCCAGAAATTCATCCTGAATCTCCGGGATATCCGCAAAAAAACCCAGCTTCCGGACGCCGGCTCCCTGGAAGAGCTGCCTTCTTCCCCGGATCCTGCCGTGCCTTTGCTGGGAAAGCTCCAGGTATCCGCCGCCGTCCACTCCATTTTCCGGCGGGCGGCCGCTAAAACTGCAGATTCTTATAAGATCGGCATTCTGGCCCAGCCGGAGCACCTGGAGGTTCTGAACGCAGTGGCTCCTCTGCTGCAGGCAGGCAGCCGTCTGCGGCTGGACCACATTATCTGCTTCAACAATGGCCGGCAGAGCATTCCTCCCCAGTGCAACTACAATCTTCAGGGCCTGTCCGGGGTGATTCCCTTCTACGGAACCAAATGCCAGTACCAGCCCTACTATTATTACGACAATGTAGACTCCCACCATGGAAGCTTTAATCTTATGTCCTGCCTGTTTCTTACAGAGGACGAGGCGGTACTCTGCAGTTCCAGCCTCTCCGGCGGCTACTTTTTTCATTCCGAAAAGATGATTGCCCCTCTGAAACAGCATTTTCAGCGGCTGCTGTCCATGGCCAGGCCCATGGTGCTCTCCTTTGAGTCCTCCCTGGAATTTCAGTTTCAAAAACTGCCTGCCCTCACCGCCGCCTGCCGGGACTCCTACAGCCTCAGCTATGAGCCCTGCTTCGGCGCCTGCATGAGTCGGGATCTGCTGGAAAAATACCTGCGCCCGGAACTTCCGGACCGGGAGCATTTTCTGGCCCGGGCGGACGCCTACTTTGCCGCCGCCTCCTGTTCCCACAACTACTTCTCCCGGTCGGGGCTGGAGCACTTTCTGAAAACCGGTATCCTCCATGAGATCCCTCCGTCCCTGTATATTCCCCCGGAATATCCGGACCGGGTCCGCATGGTAAAACGTTTTATCGCTCTTCTGGAGGAAGGAAAAGACATCCGCATGTTCCAGAACGCCCTTGGCGACTATCCCTCCAACTTCCATCTGCTGGCCGCCTGCAACTTCGGCTATCTGATGTTTATCAACCGGGAGAACCATTACTCCTACCTGATCCTGGAGGAACCCAACCTGCTGGGCGCCTTCTTTGACTACGCTTCCTCCCTGGGAGAAACCGACCAGCTGACCACCCCCCAGGAAACCCGCAGCTTCCTGCAGCGCGCTCTGGAAAAATATGGAGGTTAAGATTATGTCAGAATTTTCCGATTTACTCTCTCTGCTGATCAAATCCAGAGACATCAACATCAGCGGTCTCACCAGCTACTGCGACCTGGACCGCTCCACCATGTACAAGATCATCAACGGCAAACGGAATCCCGCTTCCCGGGAACAGGTGCGCCGGATCTCCGAATTCATGAATCTGAACCCCCTGGAAAACCGGGAGCTCATGAACGCCTACCAGATCACCCGCATCGGCTGGGAGGTCTTTTACCGGCGCAAAAATGTCCTGGAATTCATCCTGAACTTCCAGAACATCCATGCAAAATCCGCCTTTTACTTTCCCCTGTCCGACCGGGACAGCGACCCGCCCCGGCAGCCAGGAGCGGAAGCCATCCCCTTATCCAGCCGCCTGCAGGTCTCCTCAGCCATCCACAACCTCTGCCTCCAGGCCCTCAGCGCCAAAGAAGGGTTCCTGGACATTATTGCCCAGCCGGAGCATCTGGAGGCCCTGGACCTGGCGGCGCCCCTCATCAGCAGCCGGGCCGACCTGAAGCTCCGCCAGCTGATCTGCGTCAACAACAACCGCAGCTTCCTGCGCACCCAGCAGGATTACAACCTGCAGTGCCTGACCCGGCTGATCCCCTTCTTCGGCATCAGCTGCCAGTACTTTCCTTATTATTATTACGATGATGTAAACTCCCATTTTAACAACCTGAATTTCATGCCCTGTGTATTCCTGGCCCCCGAAGCCGCCGTGGTATGCTCCAGCGAGCTGAAAGAAGGCATCCTCTTTCAGTCCCGGGATCTGGTCGCCCTTCTGCAGGAACGCTTCTGCGACCTTCTGAAAACCGCCCGGCCCCTGATCGTGCCCTTCCACTCCTCCCTGGAATTCCACCTGAAGGAAATACCGGCGGCCATGACCGCCTCCAAAGACGCCTACGGCCTCAGCGCGGAACCCTGCCTGATTCCCTACCTGTCCGAAAGCCTCTTTGCCAGATACTTCCGCAGCGACCTGCTGGCCCAGGAAGAACTCCTGCGTTCCCTGGAAAACTATATCGGCTCCTTCTCCCGGATCACCCTCCACAACTACTTCACCCGGGAAGGCGCCCGCAGATTCCTCCAGACTGGCCGCATGCACGAAGTCCCCGAAGAAATCTACTCTCCCATTGCGTACCCGGACCGGATCATGCTTCTGAAGCAGCTGCGCACCGCTCTCCTGAACGGCAGAGACATCCGTCTCTTCAACGCCCCCCTGGACCGGTTCCCCCTGAACCTGCACATCTTCTCCTCTGCAGATCTGGGATACATCCTCTTCAGCGGCAGCGAAAAGAAACTCCATTACCTGCTCCTGAAAGAGCAGAATCTCCTCAACGCATTCTACGACTTCGCCGCCTACCTGGAAGACGATGACCTCCTCTGCACCCCGGAGGAAACCGACGCCTTCCTGCGGGAACTCATCCGATAACTGCAGAAAATCGAGTAGGAGGCGGTGGTTAGCCGCCGTCCTCTCAGTCGAGTAAGTAAGAGGACTTTCACCTCAAACTTCTCACGGAACCGTACGTGAAGGTCTCCCTTCATACGGCTCTTATCATTTAACAATACGAGTACATCCTGCTCCAATGAGCAAACAGCTTCGGCTCTCGTTTCCTGATAGACGAGAGCCATTTCTCAGCCCTCCGTCTGCGTCCACGAAAACTTTTATACTTGCACATTGCCCATTTTATCAGTCTGCGTTCAATACACTGTAACGTGTTTTTCATTGCTGACGGATTAAATTTTCCAAAGTAATTCATCCACCCTCTAATCATTGGATTCAGCAGTTCTGCAATCATGTCTATCTTGCACCCGGTTCTCTTGTGTATCTCCAGTGCTTTGATCTTATCCCTGAAACCTTTCGCTGCCGTTTTACTGACCGATGCGATAAAGTTATTTCGCATCACACCATCCTTACATTTAATGTAGACTGCCTTAAAAGTGTATCCAAGAAAGTCAAACTCTGTCAGTTCTTCCTCCTTAGTCCTGTCCTTATCTTTACAGTATACAATTCTTGTTTTAACAGGATGCAGCTCCAGTTTACACTCTTCAAACCTTTTAGCAAGTTTCTCCTTTATGTAGAGTGCTTCTTCTTTGGTTCTACAATGCACAACTCCATCATCTGCATATCTTTCAAACGGCGCCTGTGGGAAATTTCTTTTCATCCACATATCAAAGACATAGTGCAGAAACATATTTGCCAGTACTGGACTAATTACGCCACCTTGTGGTGTTCCAGATTCTCTTTCAATTCTGCTTCCATCCGTCAGAACGAAAGGACTTTTGAGCCATCTTTCAATATATAAACATATCCAAGGCTCCTTTACGTGTCTGCGTACCACTCTCATTAACAATTCATGGTCGATATTGTCAAACAATCCTTTTACATCTAATTCTATAACATAGTCATATTTCCAACATCTTTTCCTTGTCTTCTCAACCGCATCTAATGCTGATTTGTGTGGTCTGTATCCATATGAATCTTCACAAAACATAGGCTCCACTTCCCGTTCTACATATGCTCTTGCGACCATCTGTGCAATCCGGTCTGCTATAGTCGGCACGACAACAGCAAAAAGCACTTGATCACAGCAGGGATTTGGGAACTGTAACGATCCTCCATCCCTACCATCCCCTTTACGGGCAGAGTTTTCCAATCCTGAAAATCCGGAAAGTAGCTGGTCAGCGCCGCTATTCGCTCCGGTCTAAGAATGATGTATTCTCCGTCCCCGAGTCCTGGACCATTGATAACAGACAAAATCTTTTCTCTGAAAGTTATTTCGATGCAGATACCTTACGGGCGCTCCTTGAGCTTTCCAGCCTGCTGTAGAAATCGTCCTTTTTCTCGTACCACAGGGTAGATTTTTCTTTCTCCCTGTGGTATAATCTTATCATGAATAGTACTGATAAGAATAATAACCCTTACAGATCCATGACCACTGACACTCTCAAAGCCCGCCGTCAGGAACTCCTTAATACAATGCCAAATCCGGCAAATGTCATGAGGGCTTCCCTGATCACCAGATCCATCAAATGCGGCAAGCCCAACTGCAGATGTGCCAATGGAGAGGGGCACAAAAGCCTGTACCTCTCTTCCTACTACAATGGGAAGACACGCCTGGACTCCGTGCCCAGGGCTTACAAAGACGCTGTCTCCCAATGTATTAAGGATTATGAGGATATCACATCCCTGCTTATAGAGCTCAGCAGCATCAACCTGGAACTGTTCCGGCGCAGAGAGATCGACCTTTAGCCTGAAAGGAGGAGGCCACAATGGAAGCAACTCTCATGTATCTGACCGGTAATGACTCCCGGCTTGCGGAGGAACTCATATCGGCACTTTCCGCTCTTTTCATTTCCTTCTTTTCAGCGGAAAAGGAGGATGAGTATGAATCAGAACCTAACTATTCCGTCCAAGATACGGGCGGAACATCTGAATCGGGAAGCACTGGTCTATGTCCGCCAGTCAACGATGGCCCAGGTACGGTTCAACCAAGAGAGCACACAGAGACAGTACGCCCTTCGAGAAAGAGCATTATCGCTTGGCTGGGCGGAAGAACACATCCGCATAATCGACGGGGATCTGGGCATATCCGGATCCGGCCGTTCCAAAAGACCGGGCTTTGCCCAGCTCGTGACAAGCGTGTCACTGGGCGAAGTCGGCGCAGTGTTCGGATTGGAAATATCACGTCTTGCTCGGTCATCCGCCGACCTCATGAAGCTCCTTGAGCTTTGCGGGCTGTTCGGCACTCTTGTGATCGATGAAGACGGTATCTACGATATGTCCGATTTTAATGACCGTCTCCTTATTGGACTGAAAGGCACCATGGGGGAAGCGGAGCTTCATTTCCTCCACGCCCGTATGATCGGAGGCAAGGAAAATGCCGCTTCCAGGGGCGAACTGCGTTTTCCACTCCCTGTCGGTTACATTTACGATCCCGATGGCAGAACCATCATGGATCCCAACGAAGAAATCCAGCATGCGGTCGCCACGCTTTTCAAGGCGTTCCGTACTACAGGGAGCGCTTATGGTGTTGTCCGGTATTTCGCAGAAAACAGCCTTTCCTTTCCCAAACGCGCTTATGGAGGTGCCTGGGATGGGAAGATCACCTGGGGGACTCTGACCCACAGCCGCGTCCTTGCAGTCATCCACAACCCTTCCTATGCCGGGGCATACGTTTATGGGCGTTACCGCGATAACAAAACCGTTGATGCCGATGGGCATTTCGAACACCATCCTGTCCGTCTCCCAGATAAGAATGACTGGAAAGTCTTTCTCCCCGGCCATCATCCGGCTTATATCACCTGGGAAGAGTTCGAGGAAAACCAGAATCGCCTTGGCTCCAACCGTACAAACACGGAACGGTGCGGCCCTGCCCGTGAAGGGGCCGCCCTTCTTACAGGCATCCTGATCTGCGGGAAATGCGGCCGCCGTATGACGGTCCGCTATACAGGGACTGGCGGTATACGTCCATTATACGAATGTGTTGGCCTCTGGGAGCATGGGAATAAAGCAACCTGTTCTTCCGTCCCTGCTGAGACCCTTGACCATGCAGTCTCCGAAAAAATCCTCTCTATCATGGAGCCTTCGGAACTTGAGATTTCCCTGAAAGTCATGTGCAGCATCCATGATACAAACAGGCTGTCTGAAAAGCAATGGCTCCTCTCGATCGAACGCGCACAGTATGAAGCTGACCGCGCAGAACGGCAGTTTATGCTCGCCGATCCAGAAAACCGGCTGGTTGTCCGTTCTCTGGAATCCAACTGGAACCAGAAACTCAAAGAACTGGAAAAAGCAAAACAGGATTATGCCATATACAATTCCAAAAAAGCCTGGATCCCCTCCGAAAAAGAAGAACAGGACATTCTGGATCTCGCACAAAAGATTCCGGAGATCTGGAACGCACCAACATCTACGCCAAAAGAAAAGAAGCGGATTATCCGCATCCTGATCGATGATGTCACTGTCCTGGCTGAAAAACGATGTTCTGATTTTTCAATCGGCATTCGGTTCCGCAGCGGGAAATGCGAACATCTTTCTTTAAAAAAGAATCTTCCTTATGGAGACCGCAGGAAACACGCGGACAATACCATTTCCAAAATCCGAGAACTTGCGGCAACTATGGACGACCATGAAATCGCAGACCAATTAAATCAGAACGGCTTGACTACTCCAGAAGGAAGAGTATTCACATATGCCGGAGTCCGCTGGATCCGCTATAAACACAGTATCTCCGGTCCCTATCAGAGAAACCGCATGGGGATTTCCGTAGCGGAAGCTGCCACTCTGCTGAATATCTCCACCGGTAAAGTATACTATGGTATTTCTACCGGTAAGATTCCCGCAAGGAAACAGCATCCAGGATGGCCCTGGGAAATCCTGATTGATAAATCCAATCTGGAAGACATCAGAGCACTTTACACATGATATTTTTTCCAATAAACCCTCTGCCTTCATGCAAAGTGGAGGCAGCATTCCAAAACATCGTTGGGAGGTGTGCAGTATGAAGTCACCGTGGGAATGCCGAGTTTTCGTATCCCTCCATCCGGCTTCGGGATTTCCACCCGTCTGACAGGAGACGGGGTATATTTCCCTCTTCGGATTCTCTCCGTCAGTTCATGGTTATGCTCCTTCAGCCATGGTAGTGCCGCTTCGATGGTCATGCCATCCACTCCCAGCGCTCCCTTGTTTGCCTTCACTCTCTTGTAAGCCCTGTTCAGGTTATCCTTATCCAGTATCTTACCTAAGATATCCGGCTCTGCACTGTCCCTTTCCTTCCATATCCGGTTGAATGAGCGGTGCGCTCTCACATACCCTTTACGTTCCGCGCTATCTCTTTGTGAGCAGCTTTCCCTGTTTTCTGTACCCATCTGCCCATTCCTCCTTTCCCAGTCGTACTAAAGACTCCTATTGATTCGGTCCTTCACTGAAAAACACAGCTACTATGACCTCTGCTGACTTCTGTACGTTCAGCGTTATCTCCTGATAACGGTTACTCCTCGCGGAGCGTTCCACACAGACCTCCCTGGGTACCACACGTTTCTTTCCCTCCATCCATCTGCCGCATTTACTGTACATGATTCCGTGTAGCTATCGGGCTTCATCATCTTGTTTGGCAGACTTACCCTCATGCACAGCCTTATATGCGGTTTCTGTTCGTCAGACCAGAGGTTTGCCCGTGGGTTAGTAAGTTCCCCACATCCGGCTTCCTTCAGACTCCACCTCACGATGGACACCCTTGCCTTCGGCTATGTCTTTCCCGCTACCGGGCAGACTTGGGACTTGCACCCTTAAGAAACGTGCGCCGCCAGGCGCACCAAAAACAAGTGCACAGCTCCGGATGCTGCCGCATCCTTCACAGCTGTGCACTCTCTTTATGAAATGGAGAATGAAGTTTCTTTAATATTGAGGAATCTTAAGGCCCTGGGTAAGGGTACTTCCGTTTTCAAAATCAGAACCGTCCTGAACATAATGATAACCATGCAAACGGTAATAGTAACCTTTTGGAACAGATACAGTATAACTTTTTATATTGGTACTTGTATTGTTTTCTACAGTCTCCCAGTAAGTATAGGTTCCATATCCTTTCCCATCGTATTTATCCAAAAACAAATCTAATCCTACTATATCGCTATTTCTGATAGCAAGTGTCTCACCATATACTCCTGCTTTCCCGTCCTCGTCTCCCAACCGGATATAACCCGAATACATAACAGATGCTCTCATAATTGGTCTATATGTATCTTCTACAAAGTGAATTTCTTCCGGTGCAAATTCATCCCATAAAACAACTTTTGTCTCTTGTGCGCTTGCCAATGACACCGTAAGTTGCGCCGCAAACAAACACCCCAAAAGAAAAATTGATACTTTCCCCTTCTTTTTCATACCTACTCCTATAATTTAAATAAAGATAGTTCTGTTATTCTGCCAAATGCATATGTTTTATAATTTCTTCGATTTCTTCTTTTTCAACAGGGCCGCCAAATGTATATCTACAATTCTGATAGATCCATTCTCCCTGTCGAACAAATACCTCCCCTGACGTATCTTCTGAAAACAGAACTTTAACCTCGTTGCCAGCAGCTCCCATTTTGATTTCTTCAACATCCATATTACTTGTTAATGTACTGTTGACCATTGCGTCTTCCGCTTTATCAATGGTTAAATAAAGATTATTCTCTTTATAAAGATATGAGAAAACTACTCTTCCACGCTCTAGGCTAATTGTTCCTTCTGAAAAATACATATCCTTCGGCATATAAAAAAACTCCGGTACCACAATCCCCAGCTCTTCCTTGGCCTTCTCCCTCAACTCGATCTCTGAGGTTTCCGTCAGCAGACTGTCTCCTCCGTTGTTGGATTGTTCTACATTCCCGCTCCCGGTCAGTTCCTGCCATTTCCCCAGCCAGTATATCCGATTGGCTTCGCTGATCAGGGAAGTTCCGAACACGCCGATGCCGATGGCCAGCAGGATGCCCGCCAGTTTCAGGGGCTGTCTCCAGATGGGTTTCCGCACCACTCCTTTCTTTCCCGTGGCTGCAGCTTCTCCCGCCGGAATCTTCTCCCGGTTTTCCGCTTCTTCACTCTGGCGGACCCTGGCCATAATGTTGGCGTACATCTCCTTTTTCTTTTCTTCCGAAAGAGTCGCCTTGTAGGGTTCCGCCCTTTGCTGAATCTGTTCAGCCTCGGCGTCCAGCGCTTTCAGAAGCTGCTGCTTCCACTTTTCTTCTTTCTTTTTCCTCATGGATCCTTTCCTTATAAATCCTTGACTTTTCTGTTCTCAGGACTAATAATAGCATCATAGCGCGGTATCGTGTTCCTGCGGCCTGTCCGCGGAAAAAGAAACTTGACAGAGTACCGCATTACAGGAGGGATATTCATGAAACGTATTGTACTTACAGGAGGCGGAACGGCCGGTCACGTCACCCCCAATATTGCTCTGATCCCCAGGCTTCAGGAACTGGGCTACGAGATTTTCTACATCGGTTCCCACGACGGGATCGAGAAGAAGCTCATCGAGGATATGGGAATCCCCTACTACGGCATCTCCTCAGGAAAACTCCGCCGGTACCTGAATCTCAAAAATCTCTCGGATCCCTTCCGGGTTCTGAAGGGCATCGGGGAAGCCAGGAAGATTCTGAAAGAACTTCGTCCCAACATTATTTTTTCCAAGGGCGGCTTTGTGGCTGTGCCTGTGGTGCTGGCAGCCCGCCGGCTGAAGCTTCCGGTGATCATCCACGAGTCGGATATGACCCCCGGTCTGGCCAACAAGCTGTGCATTCCCGCCGCCGCAAAGGTCTGCTGCAATTTCCCGGAAACCGCTGACAGCCTTCCCCCGGAGAAGGCCGTGGTAACCGGCACTCCCATCCGGGCGGAACTGATGAAAGGCAATAAGCTGGAAGCTCTGAAATTCTGCCATTTTACTGCCAATAAACCTGTAATCCTGGTGATCGGCGGCAGTCTCGGCTCCGTAGTGGTCAATGACGCGGTCCGCCAGATTCTTCCCGAACTGCTGAAGTCCTTCCAGGTCATCCACCTCTGCGGCAAGGATAAGCTGGATCCCTCCCTGGAGGGTACTGAGGGCTACGTACAGTACGAGTATATCAAAAAAGAACTGGCAGATCTCTTCGCCCTGGCGGATCTGGTGATCTCCCGGGCCGGCGCCAACGCCATCTGCGAGATCAGCGCTCTGGCCAAACCCAACCTGCTGATTCCCCTGTCCGCCAAGGCCAGCCGCGGCGACCAGATCCTCAATGCCCGCTCCTTTGAGAAGCAGGGCTACAGCATGGTGCTGGAAGAGGAAGAGCTCACTCCCGAAAAACTGCTGGAGGCGGTCCGGAAGCTCTACGACAGCCGGGAAACCTTCATCGCGGCCATGCAGTCCAGCGATCAGACAGATTCCATCGGCCGGATCCTTTCCCTGATCCAGGAGTACAGCCGGGAGGATTAAAGCAGTTCCTCCAGTTCTTTTCCAAATCTGCCGCGCAGCCATTTCCTGGCACGGTGGTGCAGGACTCTCAGATGATTTACCGAGATGCCCAGCCGCTGTGCCACCTGGGCCGGCGGCCTGTCTTCCACATCCAGCTGGAGAATGATCTCGCACCAGAGTTCGTTCTTCGTATACAGGGCCAGAAACAGCTCTTCCCGGAATTCCTTGCGCTCATATTCCGCCTCGATGCTGCTGGTTCCGTTAAAGCTCTGACTGGAACCTTTCTTTCGACTGTCTTCCAGAAATTCTTCCCGCCTGCGGGATCTTTTTCTCAGAAAGTCAATGGTCGTAAGTCTGGTTACCACTATGATCCAGCCTTTTACACTCCGGCTGTTCAGACCCTGAATGGCTCGAAACGCTTTTACAAACACTTCCTGGCAGATATCCTGCGCCAGATGATAGTCTTTTGCCATGCTGTACGCAGTATAATGGACCAGCTCCACATACTTTTCATACAGGCTGTCAAAGTCCGAATCCTTCATAACCTGTTTCCCGTTCTGAAATTATCGAAGTTCTTCTGCCATGCAGGCGATGATCTCCTGTTTGGCTTCTTCCGTCAGAGTGCCCGGCTTCCAGGTAACTCCCGCCTGATCTCCCTCATATCTGGGGATCAGATGCATATGGAAGTGGAATACCGTCTGTCCGGCAGCCTCGCCGTTGTTCTGGACTACATTGTAGCCCTGGCAGTGAAGCGCCTTCTTTCCGGTCGTCACCACTTTCTTTGCCAGGATCATGGCCTTTCCGGCCAGCTCCTCCGGAAGTTCTGTGAGATCTTTGTAATGAGCCTTGGGCAGGATCAGAGCGTGGCCCCGGGTCGCCGGGCCCAGATCCAGGATCACCCGGAAGTTCTCATCCTCATACAGCGTGGCCGATGGAATCTCGCCCGCTGCAATCCTGCAGAAAATACAGTCCATAAGTATTACCTCCTTCGATAGTTCTATTTTGTCAAATTCTGTCGCAATATGCAACACTTTTCTTGTTGTTTTTCAAAAAACTTCATGCTAAACTTTCTTCGAAAGAGGAAAACATTATGGATAATCAAGAATATCGTATACTTCTGTCCAGATTTTCCCATGAAGCCAGAAATCCCCTGGCTCTTATCACCAGCTTTCTGCAGCTTCTGGCCCGGGAATATCCCCAGATCCGGCCCTGTCCCTATTTCCGGCAGATTCAGGAAAATCTGCAGCTGCTCCGGCAGCTTCTGGACGAAATGTCCCACTACAACAATGCTTCAAAAATCCAGCCCCGACCTGTGGATCCGGGGGAGTTTCTGGGGCAGCTGCGCCTTTCCGTCAGCGGCCTTCTGTCTGCCCGGGGGATCCGTCTGGACCTGGATCTGCCTCCCGCTCTGCCCCGGGTTTCCATGGATCCTTCCCGGATGCGGCAGGTGTTCTACAATCTGATCCGCAATGCGGAGGAGGCCATGCCGGAGGGAGGCTGGATCCGGATTTCCGCTGCGGCCCAGGAGCAGTGGGTGGCCGTCACCCTTCTGGACAGCGGTCCTTCCATTCCCCGGGAATACCTGCCCACTCTCTTTGACCCTCTGGTTACCCATAAGCAGGACGGCACCGGTCTGGGGCTGGCCATCTGCCGGGAAATCCTCCTGGCCCACGGCGGTTCCATCTCCGTGTCCCCGGACGGCCGGCCGGCCTTTACCCTCCGGCTGCCCCGGCTACCCTCTCCGGCCTGAAAGCAGATCCGGCAGCTTCAGGATCAGCAGCAGCAGAACCCCTGCCAGAAAGCCTCCCAGATGGGCAAAGCCGTCTACCCCCACAGACTGGAAACCAACCAGCAGGGAAAGTCCGGCCATTAAAAGGACCCTGGGAAGGGTCAGATCCTCCAGCCGTCCCCGGTTCAAAAGGAGCAGCGCCACCAATCCTCCCAGCACGGCGAAGATGGCCCCGGAAGCCCCTGCGGATACTGTATCCTGCCCCTGCCGGAGATCCTGCCAGTAAGAAAAAAGGCTGGCGGCCATGCCGCCTCCCAGATAGAGGATCAGATACCGGACTTTTCCCAGGGCCCGTTCCACATAGTCCCCCAGGAAAAACAGCAGAAGCAGGTTGTTCAGCAGATGCTGAAACCCGAAATGCAGAAACATGCAGGTAAACAGCCGCCAGGTTTCCCCCTCCCGGATCAGGGGCGTGTAGGCTGCCCCCCAGCGGACCATATGCAGGGCGTCTTCCGAGTCCCCTGTGAGCTCCGTCAGAAGAAAAAGGACCAGGCAGGCTGCCATAAGGCAGTAATTTACCCAGCTCTTGTCCTTTCTCCGAAGCATCCGCTCAATCGCATCCTCTCCTGGATTGTAGTAGTCTTCCGGTCTGCCGCTCATGACCTGTGCCTCCGTTTTCCTAATGATGCTACTACTATACTACCTGCGGTACAGATACGTCAAATCTCCAAAGCGGATCTTGTCTCCGTCTTCCAGCGCCACCATCTTGTCTGCCGGCAGCAGGCTTCCATTGACCCAGGTTCCATTCCGGGAGTTCAGATCTCCCAGCTGATAGGTTTCTCCGTTCCAGACCATCCGGGCGTGCAGGCGGCTCACCCCGGGGGATGAAAGCTGCAGGTCCGCATACTGTCTGTTCTTCCCCAGCAGGATCACCTGCCGGTCCAGCAGGAGCTTCTCCCCCTCTTCCGGGATCAGCCAGGCTTTCCGCTCCGCTTCCTCCGGCCCCATATACACCGTCCGTTCTTCCGGAAAGATCTCCGGTTCCTTTTCCTCTCTTTCGGTTTCCTCCTCCTCAAATACCTTTTCTTCCCGGAGCGGCTCCCCGGAGTTTTCTTCTCCGGCCGCCTTTTGTCTCCGGCGCCATACCCAGTAGGGGATCAAAACCGCCCCAGCCGAAATCAGGCCGGCGGCTAAGCCTGCCGGCGGTCCCCCCGCCCAGGCGCCCGCACCTCCCAGAAGGACAGCCGCAGCTGCCGCGATCCCCGGTATCCCTGCTTTTTTCCAGTCTCTCCCGGTTTCTTCTTCATCCGGAGCAAAAAAAGCTTCCAGCAGTTCCTGCCGCTTCTCCATCTCCGGCAGATCCTGGTCTTTTTCCGGGTTTTGTTCCGGTTTCTCCATCCCTTCCCGGATCTCCCCGGCATTTCCTCTTTCCCGGAATTTCTCTCCCTCCCGGAGCAGTCCCCGGATCTCCTCCGCCGTAAAGTTTTCCCTCACAGCCAGCTGATAAAAAGCATAGCCCAGCACGACCCCTTCCCGGTCCTGGTTATCCAGCCTTGGCAGAAGAAATTCCCCAAATGCCCGGAGCTGTCCCTGAAAGCTTTTCTTGTGTCCCGGCAGATAACAGAAGCAGACCTGTTTCTGTTCCGGATCCATATAGATAAATCTGGCCTCCAGCACGAAATCATCCATGCTCAGCAGATAATTCTTCAGGGTTTCCAGGGCCTCGATCAGACTCTCCAGAAGAAGCCTTAAAAGTTTTCCCGTAACCTTCTGGTGCTGCAGCAGGATGTCCAGAGACTGCCGGGACGTAATATCGTAATAAAACAGCAAAGCCCCGTCCATCTGATGGACCCTGCAGCCTAAAAAGCCCTCCAGCTGGTTGGCCATCAGCATCCGCACCTGATAGGAAGCGGTATCCAGCTGCTCCTCCTCCCACAGCACCAGGCTGTTGCTGTTCAGATCTCTCCGATAATCTACACGCATACCTTTCTCCTATTCTGTCCCGGCCATCTGCTGCAGAACCCTGTATCTGCGCAGGAATTCTACAGGCCGCACCCGGGAGGCCCTGGCTTCTGCCTGATACGTAAGGACTGCCCGGCTGCCAAGGGAAAGCACCTGGCCCTCCAGCCGGATCTCCGTCCCCTGTGCATCCCCGGATACCCGGGAGTCCGGAACCCTTCCCGGCATGATCTGTTCCTGCAGCCGGTTCTCCAGCTTCTCCCGGGCCAGCTCCTCCGGCCCTCCTCCCTTCTGGTCGCCCTCCCGGCTGTTTCCGGCCAGCGCCGCCTCCCAGGCCGCCGCCTGATACCAGACCCGGTTATGTACATAAAAATTCAGGGCCAGCAAAAGGCCTATGCAGAACCACACCGCCGGGATCACAAAAGCAGCTTCTACTGTCATGCTCCCCTTGTTCCATCCTTTTTTCTTCAATTCCACCAGATCCTTTCTATCACCCAGCCTGCCAGCAGACAGGGCAAAAACGGAAATTCTTTCTCTTTTCCCCGGATTCTGCGGACCGCCCCCGCCAGAATGCCCAGCAGCAATCCCAGGCTTACGGCCATCAGGATCTCCACAAGGCCCAGACAGAGTCCCCCTGCGCAGAGCATAAGTCCGTCTCCGGCCCCTACCTGTCCCCGGGAGATCCAGGCGGCCCCCAGAAAAAAGACTCCCGGCAGCAGGCCGGCGCCCAGTTCCCACAGGGAGGCGCCCTCCCGGATCCGAAGGATTCCCGCCAAAATCCCTGCCCCCAGGGTAAGGCCGGGATAAATTTCCCTGTGACGCAGATCCTTCCAGGTATTCAGAAGCAGCAGCCCCACCCAAAGGGCCCGCAGCAGATTCACGCCGCCTCCAGAGCGGCGCAGCGGCTGCAGCAGGGAAGCCCCCGGGCCCCATCCATCTCCACCAGGCGCACGCTGCGCTTCAGCCCGCTGCATTCCAGCGAATTATGATAGCAGTCCCCCTGGTCCGTTACAAAAAGCGTCTCTCCTTTTTCTCCTTCTCCCACACATTTCTCGCAGGCACGATACCGGTCTCCCTGCTGATTTCTGGCCGTTTCCGCCCCGGCCCGGGAAATTTGCCGGATACTGAGGGAGATATGGGTACACCGGGAGGTAGTGTGATAAACGCTTTCATTTTCCGTTACATAGACCAGAACCGGCGCCCCCTCTGCCGCCTCCTCCCCCTCGGTACCGCTTCTTCCGGTCCAGGCCCGGACTCTTCCTCTGCAAAGGATCTCCGCCTCCGGCAGGGCAAAGGGCAGAAAAGGGGGCTGCCATTCCACGGTTTCCACCAGATCGATATAGGAAACCGGCAATTCTTCTCCGGCTCCGTGAGCGTACATGCCTAGAGTCTCCGCCCGCTCCTGCAGTTCCATTACCCGTGCCATGCGCAGGCTGTAGAGATCCATCATGCAGATGCAGGCCAGAAGGCTGAACAGGAAGAGGGGCAGGGCCGCCGCCGCTTCCACGGTAAAGCTGCCCTGGAAAAAGATGCGGAAGGCTGCCCTTTTATTGGATACCAGCTTTCTTTCCTTCGGGGGTCGGAAATTCTGTCCTGCCGTTTTAAGAAGAGAGATTTTTTTGATTTTTTTTGAAATGAATTGATAGAGATATGTCCGTTTAGACTTGCAGTTATCCAGATAAAAGGGCACCCTTCCGCACCTCCTTTCATTCTTCCATATCATAGCCATAGCTTCGGGTCAGTTTCAGTTCCTGTCCGTCCACCACGCCCGTCAGCTGGATCTCCAGCACATCCAGACAGGAATCCAGGGAAAAATCCGGTCTTTCCCGGCGGACCCGCACATTGTGTTCCGTCAGATCCATCAGAGATCCCGTAAGGCTCTCGCTGCTTTCCAGGCAGAGCAGGAGCCTGAGGTACCAGGTATAATCCAGTCCCTCCTGGCTTCCCTTGCTTTCCCCTTCCAGCCCGAAAAGCATCCCGGCCAGGGAACCCAGGGACAGCTGCCAGGAATCCCGGTCCTTCACCAGAGGGATCTTTCCGCCCTGCAGCAGGGCCCGCAGATCCATAATGCTCTCCCCGTAAGCCCAGCACAGTTTCAGCGCCAGAGACACCAGATCCTTCATCTCCGGAACCAGCAGCAACGTACAGATGATCAGAGCCGTACTGTCCGCCTGAGCGCTTTTCTCCTGGTCGGACATGAGATAGATAAAATTGGATGCTTCCCGGATCAGCAGCAGCCTGGTCAGAACCGCCTTCAGGTTCTCCGGGTCGCTGTCCTTGCCTCCGATGGCGTACTCTACCTGATAGCGCAGTCCCTCTCCCTGATCCTGGCTGGTATAGCAGGGAAAGTTCTCCACCAGATATTCCAGCAGCAGAAACCGGTCCGCCGCTCCTGCTTCCGCTTCCTGGACCAGGCCCATGCCTTTCTGCAGCGTTCTGCTGCCAGGCAGGTCCTCCGGATCCAGACTCTGGCCTGACACACTGGCCCCTCTGGGAATGGCGGAGCGAAGCAGTCCCATTTTCTGCAGATTCTCCACCGCGTCGATGGGGTTCTCAAATTCCTCCGGCGGGGCCTCTTCCGATTCCGCCGTCAGGTCGGTCCGGACAGAGCCTCTGTATCCCGCCGTCATTTCCGGACCGCCGGCAGTTCCCTGCCCTTTCAGCTCCCGGTATTGCCGCATCACCCCTTCCGGGTCCGTCCTTTCCCAATAGGCCTCCTGTTCCTCCACCGTATCCAGCCCCTTTGTCAGCTGTTCCCGCAGGGCTTCCAGGGCCCTGGCTCCCAGGGTGTCCTCCATGATCCCCAGCACCTGCCGCCGGAAAGCCCCTCCTCCATTGTCTGTGGCCAGCAGGTATCCGGTTACCTGGCAGCCGGTAAGTTCCAGTCCCCCCAGGCTCTGCCCGGAAGAGAACCCCCTGCCCTTTCCCGGATATACAATATATTCCGCCGCCTCCTCTGCTTCCCGGCAGAGGGCGCCCAGCTGCAGATCCCGGCCGTTATAGCCTCCGTCCAGGAAAAGCAGTCCGTACTCCCGGTAAAGATCCCGGTCATACTGGGCGAAAAGAGAATAAAGGCTTTGTTCCGCTGCGCCAGAGAGCAGCACTCTGCCCTCGGCGATCCGCACGGAACGGATACTGTACAGCACCAGGGAAAGGATCAGTCCCAGGACCAGGCAGAGCTGCAGGGTAATGCTTCCCCGCATTCTCATACGCTGTTGCTCTGATTGGTAATTTTTTCCAGAATACTTTCCACCAGACTGGTAAGCTGATCCCGGAAGATGATCACCAGCCCGATGAGGACCACCAGAATCAATATAATCTCCACCACGCCTACGCCTTCTTCTTCCTGCCAGAAACTCTTTAATTCTCCCATTCCTACCTCCTTCTTCTGTATAAAACGCCTTCCGCTACAGGGAAAGGAAAGCCGGCACCATCACCAGGATCAGCACCACCAGCAGCATCATTCCCATGGGAAGCAGCAGCCTGGTGGCAGCCTTCTCTCCCTCCGCTCTGGCTCTCCGTTTCCGCTCTTCCAGAGCAGCCCGTACCTCCTGCTCCATAAGAGGGATCAGCTCTCTCTTTCCTTTTTTCAGATTTTGGATCAGCAGTACGGATAGATTCTTGTACTCCGGCAGCCGGCTCCTTTCTCCCAGGTGCTCGTAGGCCTCCTGCTCCGGCGTTCCTCCCTCCATCTCGTAGTAGGTACAGGCGATCTCTTCATAAGCCGGCCGCCGGGGTCCCTTTTCCGTCTGCTGCTGTTTTCTGTAGTCTTTGGTAATCCTCTCAAAAATCCTGCGCATACTCATGCCTGCTGCCAGCAAAAGCTGGATTCTGCTGATGATCTCCGGATATTCCCTCTGCAGTTCTTCCCGGCGCTCCTGCTCCTGCTTCCACTGCTGATTCTTTCTGGAAACGGCCAGCAGGATCCCTCCCAGCAGGGACAGGGCCGCCACAGAAACTCCGGTTGCGTCTTCCTCCCGGAACCATCTTACCTGCCGCCCCTCTACCTGTTCCGGCAGTCGGTAGATTTTTCCGTCTCCCTTCTGGTTCAGTTCCTCCGCCTCCGCCCTCAGCATTCCCGAAAAATCCAGGGGCTCCTCCGGGGGATATAGCTTTACCTTCCGCAGATACAAAAGCTCCTCTTCCTGGAGGGAAAGCTTTCCTTCCAGTTCCACCTCCGCCCCTTCCCGGGGAATTTCCTGCCCCAGAGCCCCGCTGCTGCTCAGGAGACCCGGACGGCTGGTGCTCCAGCGGATGGTTACCGGAGAATCCTGAAAGCTCCGGGGAAGGAAAAGGTCCTTCCGCACTTCCCCCAGAGAATCGTTTTCCCCCAGGATCAGCCGGTCCAGCTCCTGCAGCTTCTCCTGCAGCAGTTCTCTGGCCTCCAGGGGCGTATACTGCAGTTCCGGAATTTCCAGAGTGATTTCCTCTTTTCTTCCGGAATCATCCTCCGCCTGCAGATGGATCTCCTGGGTCTCTCCGGCCTTCCGCTCCAGCTCCGTAACCGGCTCCTCACCGGAAAGGCTTGCCGGAAGAGTCAGGAACAGGCCCAGCAGGTTGCCCAAGAGGATCACCAACCCCGCCTTCCGGTCCAGCTTTTTCCCCAATATCCCCAGAACCGCTCCCAGAAAGATCGCCCCGTGCAGTATCAGCACCTTTTTCCTCCTTTCTGCTAGATCCGGATCCGCACCATCCGCCGTCCCAGACAGAAGGCGGCCAGATAAATCCCAAGACAGAGACTCATAACCGCCGCCCCTGCCAGGCTGCCGTACAGCTGCTCCGCAAATCCCTGAAAAGAAAATCGCAGATAGAGGATCATCCCCACCGGCATCAGGCTCATGATCTGCTGCTCATACCTTCTGGCTGCCTGGGCGGCCTGGATCTCCTGCTCCGTATCGATCCTCTCCCGGATCACCCGCGCCGTATCCTCCAGGATCTTTCCCAAGGGGCCTCCGGTTCTCTTGGCAATGGCCAGCACCTCCGCGAAATTCCGGATATCCTCCAGGCCGCTCCTCTCTCCCAGTTCCCGGAAAAGAGCTTCCACCGGGATCTGCAGCTGCAGCTGTGCGCACATCCGTCTCAACTCCCGGACCAGTTCGTCCTTCTCTCCATACAGCTTTTCCATGTCTTTTCTGGCTTCCTGCACGCCGTTTTCCACGGAATATCCCGCGGAGAGAGCTGTATGCAGGGCTCCCAGAAAATCTTTAAAATGGGCTGCCAGCCTCCTTTTCCGCTCTTCCCTAAGCGTCTTTTTCTTCTCCGCCGTATACCAGAGTGCCAGCGGCACCGCCGCCGGCAAAGCCGGCAGGGCATGGTAGCAAAGCCATACTGCAAAAAGCCCCAGGCCGCTTCCCTCCCCCAGATAGCGGATCCCCTGCCAAAGGGAAAACCGGTAGTTCTCATAATTGATCTTCTCTTTTTCCACCTTCCGCCTCCTTCCACCGCTCCAGTTTCTCCTTCCGTTTCAGGGAGCCCTGGGGTTCCAGGACATTTTCCCGGTTTCTCCGGTACAGCAGGTTCACCTGCACCTCTCCTGCCCGGATCCCCTCCACCTCGCCGATTTCCGCCACCTGCCGCTTTCCGGTTCTGTCCCGCTCCAGATGGACCAGGATCTCAATGCCGGCGGCAATCTGCTTCCGGATCACCGGTTCCGGCAGCTGCTGTCCCATAAGGGCCATCATCTCCAGGCGCCCGATCATATCCCGGATGCTGTTGGCATGGGCGCTGCCCAGGCTTCCCTCATGTCCTGTATTCAGGCAGTTCAGAAAATCCGCCGCTTCCGCCCCCCGCACCTCCCCGATAATAAATCTACATCATTATGAATACGGTTTTTAACTTAAACAACGTAGTAAAAATCCAGAAATCATACTCTGATTTAAACAACGTTAAACAACGTAAATCCCCAAGATTACTGCACTTCTTGGGGTATTTTTATTGGCTAAAATATACGAATTTGTTCTTTTCTAGCACTTTTTATAAAGGGCACATCTCTTGATAAAGTCTCTTCAAAAATATCCCTATTTACTGTAGAATAGTAAGTATCACTACACACAAGAGGTTGAATGAATATGCCAGATAATACGCATAAAAGAAATACTGCCCCCTTGGTGGAGGCTAGACAAAGACAAGCTGCTCAAAAATTAGCAGAACTAAAAGCAACATTAGAGGATATGGTCTCCCATCAAGAACCAGTTACTGTTGCACGAGTATGTGAACTTTCAGGACTAAGCAAATCTTATTTGTATCAGAACGCAGAAGCAAAGAAATTATTAGCTGAAGCAAAGGCACAGAACATCTCCCAGCCCTCTACAACTAATAAAACTGATCTGCTCTTACAATACGAAGAAATAAAGAGAAAGCTACATGAAAGCTATATTCTACAAGTTCAGCTTCTATCTAGTGAAAACGAACGATTAAAATTAGAAATTTCAAATTTAGAAGCAGAAGTTGCTTACCTCAAAAGTAGTCCTAAGTTCTCTATACAATTTATCGCAGGTGATTCTTTAGAAGATACTTTTTACAGTTGCCACATAGAATCTGTACGGGGCAATCGTGTATTTAATCCCATTGGGGATACAATCATTGATAATCTCCTTTGGGGGCAATATATTATTTCATCAGCAAAATATTCGCTTGAACTTGAAACACAAATAGAAGGAATTACTCTTGTTGAAAAATCGGAGAATTATTTGCTCACTATATCAGATACTGTCAAATCACCTAGCCTTATCAGAATCATACTAAAAGCATAAAATTTGGCTCTAAGATATTCCTCATATCCTAGAGCCATCATATTTATATTATGCCAACCTCTTTCTTTGCCCAAATTACTAATATCTCCTCTATTTGCAAAGAAAAAAGCCACTGACATATGGCTCAATGACTTTTTCCTCCTACTTATTGAAAAATCATTCTTGTAAAACAATCTTCAAAATACTCTTTCCAAGAGAAGTAGTAATTTTATTTTTTTCCTGTTCCCAATCCAGAATTTTTTCATTAGAAAACTCTGCATTTGCGTTTTTATATACATAAAATTGGTATATGGCTTGTATCTTGTCTATTTCATAAGCAAGCTTTCCGTTAATATCTGTACTATTTTTCCCATATACATTCCACATTTTTTTATACTGAGCCATATTACCAATTTTATCGTAAGTATCATGCATCAATAATACACGCATTCGTAGATCCTCATTTTCTCTATGTTTATCAGAATCTTCACTTGGAACGGCATCCCCAACATCAACTTCTGCCCAGTCATGAATTAAAATAAGGTCTAATATTTTCCTTTTATCATATAATTCATATTCGCTTTCTTCAGGAGCTTCCTCTGGTAAATATAACATTCCCAGCATCCATGTGTAATATATATGTTCAGCTACATTCTCATACGGCGATTTTATGGAATTATTTCTTATTTCCTTCTTCCATCCGCTACGGACAATATCTTTTATACCATATAACTTTTTATATAAAAACCCTGGCAAGTATGTTTCCTGTTCAATATCCTCCTTTAACATTGTCAGATACGCCTTAAAATCCACATTAATCTCATTTTGCTTCTTTTCCAATGTTCTATTAATAATTTCCTTTAATTTTTGAATGCGTTCCGTTGATAAATTCTCTTTTCCAAGACGTACTTGCACCAAAGAACATAAGGTAAATAAGTTTATTTGGAAATTTAAATCTTCTGTTCCTTTCGTAGATGCTAAATATCGTTCAACACGATTCAAAAGAATATGATATGTAATATCTATATCTTCAGAACCATCATCATTATAATAATAAACATTACTATCTGGTTGACGAAGCACATCTCCATAATACTCTAAGTGAAAGCTCCTATTTATCTGATTGGCAATCGGATAGTTTAATAGCATTTTCAAATATGCTTCCCGTTTATCTTTTTTTCCTAAATACACTAAACTTATAATTACCGAACGAAGCAATAAATGTGCATCTCTGTCTTCTTGTCTACTTTTACTTTCATTGCATTCGGTTAATTTTGGATATAACTCATCATAGTAGCCTTCTAATGTTTTCAGTATTTTACTTTTTAAACTTTTATCAGTTATACGCCCCATCATATATAAAACTTGAGACTTTGCTAATATACCTCCAGTAGCATAAACTTTTTTACACTTGTCAAAAATCAACTTTTGTGTTTCCAAATTCTCATTTATCAGTGGTTTAATAAAAATATTAACATCCATCGGAAATAAATATTCCAGCTCGGCAACATCTTGCTTGCCATTATAAGCCTTCATTCTATTAACATAATAGTAGGCAATTAAAAAATTAGAAATTGTTTTATGTTGATGAATTAGATTCCACTCTTTATCATTCTTGGCAATTTCCTCTTGTTCAAATTTTTTGCTAGTCATAAAATATTCATATGACATTTTTGCGCTATCTTCAAAATCATCAACATCTCCAAGATATGCCATACAGTAGTTTTTATATAAATCACTTATAGAGGACACTTCATTTAAAACATCACTGTCATAGCAATCCTTAAAAACACTTAAAATATTCAGATCTACCTCATCCAAATCAAACTTTTCTAAATATGAATTTATTGGCATCAATAAATCACCATTTCCCTCAAGAGAAACAAACACTTCAATAAACCTTTTCCATTTTTCTATTTCATAACTATTAATGGATTTAAATTTGAATGTGTACAACATTCTGGAATACATATAGGTATATTTTTTTCTTTCTCTATATGCATGAACATTTGTTTTTTCTCCAATACATACAATTTTTTTATGCCCTTGAATACCATTTATAAATTCATTGAAATACTTTGCTGCTTTCAGTGTTGTCCTAAAGTAATTTTCATTGCCGTCAATTATAATAATATATGGCAAATTAGGAAAGGTCTGCACAATAGATTTCAAGATTTCTAGATCTTTATACATTATCGCTTTAACCACTTCCTCATTGGATGTTGTGTCTTCAACTACATTGTCATAAAAATGTAAATTGATATAGAAGGGATAAAACGAAAAACCATTATTTATACAATATCTATATAAATATATGTATAAAATTGATAAAAAAGTACTCTTTCCTGTACCATCTGGCCCTACAATTTTTATTAGATTCCCTTTCTTTTTGGTTAGGATATCCTCACGAACAAATTCAAAAATATTTTTCTCTATTTTAATAGCTTTATTATTATCAAATATATTAATAGAAATTTTAAATAAATCTGAATACTTTTGAATCTCCGCTTCAGAAAGTTCGTTTTCTCGATATCTCTCCTTGATATAATTATCCATAATAAACTTGTTTGATGTCTCAAATAGCTGATTTTGAGGAGTTACTCCAATAGAATTCCCTTTCACCAATTTCACATCATCATTTTGTTTTCTTATCTCTGCAATTTCTTGTACCGCACTATCTATTTTCTTTTCTAATTTATCAGTACTAGATTTAATGCTCTCATCTAAGGAGTCTACAATCTCTGCAGAAATTAAAAATAAATCCTTGTTATCAATCTGATTACGGTAAAACGCTCTTAAAATTTTTAACGCATCATTTATTATCTTTTCAACTCTCTCTCTTTGAGTTCTAGTTTTAGACTGCGAACATTCATATGCTCTTTCCAGAATAGTATTCTTCATTCTTTCACGATTGTCTTTTTCAGAAAACAGATATATTTTTACGTCTTCCAATAAATCAGTTGATAAATACTCTACTATTCCCTTAAAATCTATTTCTTCTGCCAAGCTACATAATTCATTAATACCCGCTTGCAATTTTATATAATTACGAATTTTTTCTTTTGCTTCCGCTTTTCTTTTACCATCTACTAAAAAATCTTTTCCTGCATCAAATCCCAAGTTTGTTAAATATTCGACGAAAATACTCATAAAGCAGCCCTCCCCATCGACAGTATTTACTTATATTTTACCAAAAATTTATATTATGGTAAATATCAATCACAGTGCAATAAAATAAGCAGAGCCCATCACGACTCTGCTTTCCGATAAATTTCTTCTTAATACCAATTAGTCTGTTATATCATCATCTTATCTAAGAAATAACATTTACCTGTTTCTAAAAAATTCTCCATTTCAAGAAAAGCTTTTCCAACTTGGTTCAAACTAAGTTTTAACCTATAAAAATCAACTTCACCTGCTCCATTCCTATATGGATAAATTTTAGGCGGCCTATCACTGTATTTCTCAAGCTCAGCACCTTTAATCCCCCACCTAGCCGCCAATTCTCTTTCTGTTGTATCTCTTCTATAATATAAATCTTCTTCCATGTTTTCGTCATAAAATTCTTCATCAATATTGATATCCGCCCACGGAAATAGTTCTTGTATTACTAACTCATATTTTTTTGTTCCGAATCCCCAAAAGGTTCGTCCAAAGATAGTATTTTCTTGCCCATCATCTTCAACAGATTTTAAAATAAACGATCCCTTCCCTGAACATTTATTTATCCATTCCTCGACTTCTAAAATTAGTTCTCCTCGTTCTCTTGCTTCCTCCATCCACTCTTTCGCTATAACAAGCGAATTCCAGCGCATTTCATGTTCGCTTTGTTTCTCAGCTAAATTTTGCAGCGCTTCTTTTGAGCTTTCTATTGTCTGTGTACAAGGTATCAGTATTTTCCATCCACTTTTACAAACCTGAGCTGTCTGTTTATTAACAACTTCCCAGATGCACTTATCTGTCTTAGGCGAATATAAGACAATAATGACAGGAAGAGAATGATTTATCCAATAATTATAATGTTTAATATCACCACGAAAAACAACGCAATCATTATCAATCTCTTTGAAATAGGAATCACCTGATTTAATTTGAACAGCTATTAGTTTCCCTGAAAGATAATCTTGCTTCTTGGGTTCCACTATGGCGTCTATTCCATAGTCTCCTACCCTCTGTTCTCTAAATATAAATCCCAATTTTAAGAATTCACTTTCGCATTTATTTACGCCTATTCTCTCAGTTATATCCGTATTATTACTCATTTTTCATCACCTTTTAATTGTATACTGCATCCTGCTGTTGCTGCAGAACAATTCTTGCATGTTTACCGTGTACCATCGAAATTAAATTATCTTGTCCAATTACTTTCACCAAATTAGCGATCTGACTCCCCAATGCATTTTGATTAAAATGGAAAATCCTTGTTCTTGCATATTTAGTCTGAATTAACTCTGACAAAATATCTTTATCCGTAATATCCAGAGAATGTCCAAAGATATAAATATTAAAATCTTCTATGGCCGTATTAAATTTATTTCTTTTTGTATCATTTAAACGAGTTAGATAACCATTAATCCAGTCCATATATTTACAACCAGTCTTTTTATATATTCTCTGAAAGAACTTCTTGAATTGAATAAACTCTGTATTACTGTTTCTTTCTTCCCCTATGAGGTATTCATCTATACCAAGCACCAGATTACAACTATCAACATCATGGGTAATTTCTGCTTTGCCGTGAATATAATCATATTCTATATCAGGCTTGTCTTTTCCATAAATCCGTTCATATGTATTTGTATAATTGAAGCTTAATACTTTATCAATTTTTAGTCCATCAATATCAGGTAATCTTTTAGAGACTGGCAAGTTATTTACATAATCACTCAAATAAATTTCTAAGCATCTTGTGAGTCTGTTCAAATCCTTAAGAAATTGTTCTTTAAATACTGATATATCCTCTATATTGAAAGATATAGAATCATATTTTGATTTTTCCCGATTAATCAAATATTTAAGTGCCTCAAACTGATATGGCTGGATATGACCTCTATCTTTACCTTTTCGTATGTATTCTTTAACATCGTCTAAAGCTCCATCTAATGCTTGAATAGCGCTAGAGATTTCACTTTCAAAATCAATCCACCCATCTTTTCCATCTCGCTTTCTTGATTCATAGACTGCATTGAAATGTCTCAGCCAGACATTATCTTTTATAAGAGACTCTAGTTCATTATATATCGATTTGTCTCCGTTGATTTTTTCATCAATATACCATTTAATCATCTCACCATTTGGAATCGAATCACATTTACTCGCCTCATTTTTTGAAATTTTTTCCACTACATTAGCAAAATCCAAAAAATCTTTATAAGTAGTTGGCAGCCCATGCGCCAAATCAAATCCATTTCCCAATACCAATATATTCATAAACAAATCCTCCATTGGTTCCACATTTAATATCGATTAAAGTTTACCAAATATGCCATTCTATAACAATCTCTTTTGGCTCACGTATATAGACAAAGTTCAGATAATTTTCAAAATTTAGTTATAGCACATATCTTGTTTTTACCATTAATAGCGATCTATAATTAATGTATAAAGTTTAGGAATTCTTAAGTGTAGATTTTTCCCCTATAGGAATGGATCTGCACTTTTTTATTCACAAATTTTGCAAGAAGATATCTTCTTATTCTTTCTATGTAATAGAAAGAATAGCTCTCCTTGCAGCCAAAAAATAAATTGAAAGGAGAAGACAAAATAACAAATGAAAAGAAAACTAAATAAATGGCTATCTGGAGTCTTAGCAGCTTGTGTACTTTTCACCACAGTACCTGTATATGCTATTAATGACATATCAGGTACAGAGACCTCAACTGAAGTAGTGGAAACCAGCGAAGAAACACAATCTTCTGAGATTGAAACATCAAGTATAGAAGAAGCTACTCAAGAAAGCTCTGAATCTACTGAAAATACTTCGGAAACCTCTTCAGAAGAAAGTTCTGAAGAACAAACTTCAAAAATAGCCAATGAAATGTTAAATATCAGCTCTACAAATTTAGGCGATGGAGAAGAGCCTTCTACTGATAACTGGAAACTTTCAACTGTTTTCTATGATTCCACTGTAGATAATGGGAAAACACCACTTACATCTATTGATTGGGATGCTTCGGATGGTGGTTACGGAGTTGGCGAAACTAGAGTTATAACAGTTCAAATAAATTATAAAAACACAAATGCAGTGACTACTTATCAGCCAGGAGATCTTGAGATATCCATTCCTAATTTAATATATAATACAAGTAGAACAACAGGTTCTCAAAGGCCACTAAGAGCACAATGGAATACAAATGTCATTGTCGGCGCAAACGATTCAACACATACAAATTATGATTGGGATTTCACTACAGATTCTGAACCAACTAGCAGTCAGAAAACTTACTCTTTTACAAATGCAAATATTATTGAAGAAAAGTCTAATTTTGAAGGCAGTATACAGATTGTATACACAATAACCCCTACAGATGAAACATATGATAATATATATTCAGATGGATGGGATGGTGGTTCTCTAGAATTATATCAAGATGAATGTACTCATACATTAAACATAGACTTACAAGCTGATTTATCATTTCCATCTGACGAAAATATTTCTAAAAACTTAGCTAGTAATAAGATTAATTTCAATTACACAAGAACATATATCCATCCATGGAAAAAACCTTCGATTGATTTTTTGAAAAAAGCTGAAAAAATAACATCTTACGATAGACTCGGTGAAAACCCAGAGAATTATACATGGGTCAAATATACTTTCAACAGAGGAGACTATTATCGTTCTTATTTTCCTTATATTTCAATGAGAAAAGAAACTTCTGTAATATATGATTCTTTTCCTAGTACGTGTAAAGTATTACTTCCATCGGGAGAAACTCTCTTGCCTATAGATGAAACTATACAACTTCCATCAGGGGAAGTAATCTCTTCAAGTGATACTGAAAAGCTATATGCGTTACCATATGATATTGGTTCAACAATATATGTTGGATATTCCAAAGATATTTTTAACGAAGATGCTGGGAATATGGTCTTTACAAACACAGCTTACTATTATGGAAAATATAGTACTGAAGAGAATATTGAATATTTAAATAGTTCGTCTATAAATATCAATTTAAATAATTTTGAGTTCCATTACGAAGGAGAGCTTTACGGTATTACAAAAACAGGCTCCAAAAATTCAAGTATGATATATCAAAATATAGTTAATGGTTGGGGAGGAAGTTCTCAAGAAGCAACATTTAATATATCTGCAGTTGCCAGATATACAGGAAACACTATGACAATTAAATGGGGTGAAGATTTATTATATGCAACTGATAAAAATGGGAATTTGACAAAGCTTAACGATGTAGATTATTCATTTAGTGATATATTCTTTGCTTACTCAGATCCTATTCAAAACGGAAATGGAGTTGGAATTGGAAAAGATATTCAAGCGGAACTTTGGATACGTCTTAGAGGTGAAACTGAATATAAACTATATAAATCAGGAACTATTTATGACATAGCAAGAAATAGTAATTTTGGTGGTTCATCACCATTTAAAAATGAATTAAAAGATCAGGTAGTTGGGTTTTATTTTATAATGTCTGGAATCAACGAAAGCTTTCATCTTCCTGCAGTCCGTGTTACTGTAAAGTTTAATAAAAAAGACATTCCACAATCAGGGGAACTCCACAATTTTACATATTTCCAAGTGTATTTTGAAGATGAAGAAGGAAATCTTTCGTTACAAAATGAGCCAGATAGAAATTCATATGCTTCATATATAACCCAAGAAATTGCTGATTATGATTTAGATACATATGGAACTTATATGCAAAGAGCAACAGGAAAAGATGGCTGGCGTTATTATACTTTACCAACTTACTATTTTCACTTATATCCTAAAAAACAAAAAACAGATGTTACACAGGATATAGAAAAAGAGCGTTTTACTGGAAGTTTTTATTTATCCTGCCCACAATCCAGTTATGATGCTAGCATAAATAAAAATTATATTGATCAGTATACAGAAGAAGATGTATATGAAGGTTTCATAATGTATGACTTATTGCCTCAAGGAATGGAACTAGAATCATCAATTAATGACATTAAAAATTCTATAGGTTGTGCATATATAAACTGTAATTCAGCTTATACGGATGGCAGTCATGATCATTATGATTATCAATCGGATTACACCCATTACCATAATGGTTACAATAACTACATAGATTATAGTTCTTATACATTAACAAAACTTGATGGAAGTGAAATAACACAAGCAGAATTAAAAGATTGTGGTAAGAAAAATACATCCGTTGATATAATAGAAAACTGGAATAATACAGGAAGAACTTTGGTGAAAATAAAAGTCGATTTATCCGAATTACAAATAATAAGTACAAAATCCATAAGTCTATATTACAAATTAGATTATTCCGTAAGTTACGATTCATATCAAGAATATGGCAATATTTATACCAACAAATTATATGTAGATTACCTAAACCCAAAAGAAAATCAATCCTTTTATTATAGCGTTAACTATGAAAAAGATAATTTAGATATTAATGAAAATGGAATCAAGGATGAAAGAATATATTACACCTCTTCTGAAGTAATAATAACTTCTGTAATTTCGACTTATCAAGACGTACAAGCACAAGTACAATCAACATTAAGTAACTATTCGACTGGAATTGTTGATGCTGAGTACGGAAAAAATTACTCATATAAGCTAAGAGTACGCTCTGGACAAAATGATATAACGAACCTTGTAATCTACGATAATCTTGAAAAATGGGCTAAGGATAAGGATGGAAACTTTATAGAAGCTGCAGGAAAGAAACAATATTGGCAAGGTGAATTCCTTGGAATTGATACTTCTTATGCTGAAAGTAAGGGCTATACTGTAAAAGTTTATTACTCTGAAAACGAAAAAGCAGGAACTCTTGCAGAGGATACAAGCTGGAAAGAATATTCTGATACAGTAGATAAAACAAAAATAAAATCACTTGCTTTCCAATATCTTGATTCAGAAGGAAATCCAGCAGTTTTACCAGCAAATAGCCTAACATATGTAGAAATCAATATGAAAGCTCCTGCGGATGAAAAAATAACAACATTAGCTTACAATGGTTGCTGGACTCAATGGAACGCCTTAGATGACTTTGGACAACCCGTGGATTTCATCACAGGTATTAATTCTAATATTGTTAAAGTAGCTCTTCCTAATTCAATAATAGATGATGAGCTACCAACTGTTACTTTGAAATTTATTAAAGAAATTTCAGGTACTGACTCTGATTTTGAAAATATGCTCTTAGATAAAGCAGAGGAACGTAACTTCAAAATTACTCTTACAAGCTTAACTGCTAATGAAGATGGTTCATATAATCAAATCACTGGATTATTAAGCTCTACTCAAGGACTTACATTATCTAAAGTTCCTATTGGAACATATTTAATTACAGAATCAGATGATATCTACTTTGATTTTGTTGAAATGATTCCTAATAACGATAGCCCTACTATTAAAGGTGTTACTCTTGAAAAGACAGATAAAGGATATGTTCTCATTATAAGTGATGATTTATCAGAAGATGTAGAATTCACCATCAAAGTTACTAATAAAATCGAACCTGATAGGTTTTATGAAGACAAAGATGAAAAAGAAAACTTATTTAAAATTCCAAGCTTAGACGCTTAAAAATAAAGGCTGGCTCCAATTAGAAGCCAGTCTTTTTATATGGCATTTTCTCCATATTCTTTACGAATTCTAGCACAAAGAGCTTCCCATCCAGCCTGTAGCTCTTCTGGCGTAGACTCTGGGAAATCTATATTTGAATATTTTTCCTCTACTTCTTGCTCTATTCTATTGGCATAAACAGTCATAAACTCAGGATATTCAATAAGTAAACGATAGAACAAACCATCTACGGAATCACCAAGCACCATACAGCGATCAAGTATGGAATCATAGATTTCTTGTGTCATTGGTATCTGGTAGTCTATAGCTGCCAATTGTTCATCCGTAAATTCAAAAGTAATGGTTAAAAACTCTTCAAGATTCCGTTTTCCCTTATTATTCAGCTCATCATATCTTTTCATGACAACTTCCCCCTTCACTATACTCTCATTATATATTATTGTGAATATCTCCACAATATTGTTTTGAAACTGGACACCCTATAATTAAATCATCTTACAATGGAAAGGGGTGTTCACAATAATAGATTTCAGCCCATTATGGGAAACGATGGAAAAGAAAGGTATATCTCAATATCAGCTTCTCAAGAATGGTATTGATAACAAAACTCTAGACTCTTTGAAAAAGAACAAAAATATCACTCTGAACACTCTTGAAAAGCTCTCCAAGATTTTAGAATGTGATGATTTAAACAAAATAGTACGTTTTCACGATTAAAGGCTACTGGAAATAATACGAATCCAGCAGCCTTTTTCGTTTCAGAGAGAATAATTCAATTTTTTCTTTAATTGCAAAAATTTGTAATATTTATAGGGATTTTTCAGGATGCTGGCTTTTTTCAAAGGATAAAGGATCTGATAGTTGATATTATGAGTAATACACCACTGGCAGAGAGCCTCTGTATTAAAGCCCGTAGAACTTAGATTTGATTCCAGATATGATAGCTGTTGCTTTTCCCATAGACTGTAAGAACCTGCGACTACTGGAAAATTCATTCCTTTTGTAAAGAAATGTAAGCTTTGAAGGTTTTCTTCGGGCAATTTAATAATTTTCTTCATGTTCCTCCTCTCCATTCTCTCTAGCTTCTATAATAGCATAAAAGTAGTTCCTAAAATATCATTTTTATAATTTGCTTAATTTTTTGTATGTATATAATACATATGAAATACGGTATTAATTACATACAGAATACATATAAAGGCGCAAAAAATCGGCAGAATTGATTTTATTTACCTAAAATGAGTGATTACCCATTTAAAGCATTTAAAATCATTTCTGCCGAAATTCTATGTTATAACCTTATCTCAGTCCTTAAGTTCTTCTTCCGCCTCTTCTCCCAAAATCTGCTTTGCAAGCAATTTTGCTTCTCTTGAATCATCTTCTGGTTCATACTCAGCAATAATTTCTCCTGCCCTAAAGACATATCTGCCAAGATTACATCCAAAATTTTCATCCGCAAATTCATAGTTCACAGTTACTTCTGGAAATTTTTCACTTGCCATCAGTATTAGGTGAGGAACACCTACCCAAGCTGTATAAAATTCCAGAATATTTTCTTCACGCATTGCATCCCATGCGTTCCATTTGCACTTCCAGTTTCTTACACTCCAAATGTACCAATCATGTAAACCATACTTTTGTTCAAGTTCATATAGATGTTTTCCGTAATCAAAAAAGGTTTCATAACGTGTTTCAATATGATGTTTCTCATTATCCTTACAGTTTCTTATATTCTCGCTATGCTCTTTTTCCCAATAAGCAAAAAGCTCTTCCCTCGTAATGATATTTTTTTCTTTACACCATTCATAGGTAAGAATGTCGTCAACTCTTTCGAATTTCCCAAGTCCTTTTGCTAAATAATACGCAAGCGCATCTTCCGAAACAGAGCTGCTTTCCGTATTTTTAATTTCTTCTGGCATCTCAACAATCTTATTAAAATCCATATCTCCATTGTCACTTTTAAAGAACTCAAATAGTTCTTCAATCTGTTTCTGATCTGTTCCACATAAAGTAATTCTATTTGTAACCCAATTTGGCATATTTTTTTCCTCCTTAATCTCAATCAATTATCTGGTTGCAATTAAGGAATTCAGCGCTTCGTTCCTTTTGATGAGTTAATTATATCTTTAAAATAATTTTTTGCTTAGCTGTATTGTTTAGAACATTTTTTACACTGATTTTGACATATATCTAGCCAAACTATTCAATATATAGAATATTTGACATTAATCATTACAAGTTATATGTATTTTACTTCAAATACCAAATTGTGTGTTTTACGAAAGAATTTTAAAGTGTACTCTAAAAAAACTTGTCCGATCTATTGCATTTGAAATTTTTTCGGGGTAAAATTATTATTAAGAAGAGAAAAGGAAGCTGAATAGCATGATTCAAATCAACTTGGTATGTCAGGGATCAGGTTGGTTTTGTATATAGAACTTTCAAGAATCCTTTTTACAGTTAAAGATATTATATAGACTATCTTTTCATAGGTATTATTTTATAGATTGCAAAAAGGATGCAATCTATTTTTTTGTTTTTTATGAAATAGAAACAAAAAAAATGCAACCATTGTCAGGTGGTTGCATATTATAAGAATCCTTCATTCTATACAAAATAACATGAATTAAATACTGAACCTCTCAAGCCTCCATGTACCTGATGTAGCTTCAAGCCTCCATGTACTTGATGTAGATTCAAGCCTTCATGCGTTTGTACATATATATTTTACGATCAATTCGATTTAAAGTCAATACTTTTGATCATTTTGTTTGATCATTTTTAATATTTTTTCACAATTTCATACCGTAAATAGCATCAAAAGAATAGGCTACCTGTTAGGCCATGCGAATAAAAATAGCAGGAGGTAAGCTACCTTTGACAGATGACTGGTACTCATCTTAAGCTCTTCAAGTGGTATAAACCAATGGTGTAAACCTAGCGGACTGGGAAACTAACCACCCACATGGCTTGAATAGATTGCCGTTAGAGGGGTACTGCACAAATAAAGATGACACGACTAAATTGACTGTCCTAGGCCTGAAATGGAAGGGCATTGTGTGGCGATTGGTAATCGATAGCGTTTGATACTAGACCTTGGCTAAACGGGTAATGCCGAACACATAATGTTGCGATACGAAAAATTAAATCTAATAAAAATTTGATTTTTCCAAATCGCAGGGGGGGATAAAGTTCTGCGCTCATTCATAAGCATTCTTTAAGAATTAGCCATAAAATTCAACTCAAAACTAACAAATCCTCTTAGAAATACAGCATACTCTATAAGCCTTAAACTTCAAAAACAAAGAAAATAATCAAATCTACTAAGCTAAAAATCAAAAAACAGACAAAAGCACTGAAGATCAGCTCAAAGACTAAGGCTCAAAGTTAGATAACCACAAAGAAAAACCTTAGATCAGCGTACAGAAACAAGCAATAAGTTAAATAAAAAGGCTGGCAACAATTGAAACTTGGAAATTACTCATAACCTCTGAGTTTTGAGTATAACATACATACGATATATGTTAGAGCTTAAAGAAACAAGTTCCAAAATTAGAAATTTTCTCTAAAACAGCTCCTAAAAACATAAAAAACACCTCATAAAGCTTGTAAACCTGCAGCCTAAAACTTAAAATTACCTACATCAGAAAAATTTCAAAAATACATATAACATATGTATGAATTTTAAAGATTTTACTGCAGAACCTGTTCCAAATAACAATTGTCTGTTTTGTAATTTTCCTAAATCACCTGAGGGTTATAGATTATTTTACATCGGAAACCATATTCATTATTAATTATTTATCTAAAAATAATTAGTTGAAGGCATTATCTTGCTTCTTTAAGCCAGTTTTCAAATTCCCATCTCAATGGCTCTTTGTTTTCTATTCTAGATCTCAAATTCTTCTGATATTGTAAATATTGTCCTTCATAGCTATCCCATCTACTCCAAGGAACTTTCGGTATTGAGAGACCAAATTCTTTATGAGCAACATTAAAAACATAATTATCCAATGGTATATGTAAGTATTTGAAAAGGTCAAAAAGTTCCTGATCTCCCAACATATAGAGATACTTAAAAGTCATATTAATCCATTTTTGAGACTGTCCAATTGTAAACTCAATGTCTTTATCTACATAGTTCATTTGAATTTTCTTGCAAATTTCAAAATGCCACAAGTCAAAAGTATCTTGGTCTTTAATATATACTCTTTTAACTTTTTTTATCTCTTCTTCTAATATTTCAGAAACTTGATTTCTTAGTTCTTTCCTCATTTCATCCTGTACATTATGAAATCTCAAAGTCCTATTCATATCTAAATAAGCTCTATTTGCTGCTGCTTTATATATATTAGTATATGTACCGAAGTAAATAGCACGAAGAAATTTTAAAATATCAACATCAACTGTAACTTCACTTACCATTTGTCTTTCCTTTCTTAATACTCATCCTGCTGCAGAAGGTATTCATCCCAATAATTATCATCATCACCGTCTATATTATGTGTCCATAAATACATCATCAATATTTCCATTTGTTTTTTATGTCCTTTAATAAAGGGTTTCTTTGCCAGCCTATTATATAATCCATCTATATTAAATACATTTGTCTTTCTCTTATAATTGTATCTATATTTTCTATCCAGAATGGGATGTTCCAATTTTATTCGGCTTCTGGAAGGCCATGCGTCTTGATTACTCCAAAAGCCGTTTAAATAATATTCTAATCCCATTGATATATTCACATTGTAATCATGTAATGTATCCTGAAGCCACTTGGTAATTTTCGGAGAAATGTCTGGAATAAACTTTGCGTAAGCATTAGTTTCTCTGATATGATATTCTCTGATAAATTTATATAGCATCTCTGCCTGATTCTTTAAAAATGGACATTTTTTAATCAGGCTGGCATAGCAATCATAGGACATAGATCTAAACTCAGATTCTTCATACATAAATGGAAAATCATCTGACTCATTTACAAAATTAGCAATCAATCTATTTGCCTGCTTTCCATGTGTATCATATATAGATACCAACCAATCACGGATATCTGGAGTATAATCTCTTAACGTTTTTTCATATTTAATCAACTTTTCATTTTCAGCTACCGTTCTTTTTTCTGCTCCTTGAATCGGTAAGTACTGATCAAAGTATTCGAAGATATAATCTATGCAGCTTCTGATATTATTCATCTTTTGAGAACTGTCGAACTCATTCATTCCATCTTCTGTTTTACGCTTTTCTATGTATTCTTCCACCTTTAGCATACCGCATTTCCCACCTTTCCTAATTAGTAGTCTTTGAACTCTACCAGATATTCCTGAAGAAACTCTGGATCATCACCGTCTATTCCGCCAAGCCATGTAACCATCATCAGGATTTCTAGCATTTTCTTTTTACCTTTCAAAAATGGCTTGTTCCCAAATTTAGAATAAAATCCATTAATATTAAATAGGTTTACTCTCTTTTTGTAGTTATAATCATACGGGTGCCCTTTATAAGGCATATCTGATTTTATTTTAGTACCAGGAGGCCATAAATCTAAATTGTTCCAAAATTCATCCATCAAATAATGCTGAATAGCTGCGGCTATATTGACATTGTATTTTTCGTATGTAGTGTTAAGCCAATTGGAAATCTTTTCTGAAATTTGGGGAAATCCAAAATATTCATACTCTCTCTTTGTAATAACATCATGATATTCCTTTATGAATTGGAATAAGTTTTCCGTCTGATTTTTTAAGCATGGGCGTTTTTTAACTAATTCCGCATAGCATCCATATGAAATATTTCTAAATTCGCCGTCCTCATATGCAAGAAGAAAGCCCGACACATTATCACAATATTTCTGTATAGTCTTATTTACTTGATGCCCAGTATCATCATATATTGAAACAAGCCAATTTCTTAGATTTGGAGAATACTCTCTGAGGGATTTTTCATATTTATTTAGCCTCTCGTTTTCTGCTGCAGTATGACTTTCCGCCCCTTCAAGAGGTAAATACTGGTCATAATATTCAAAAACATAATCAATACTCGTCCTAATATTACTCATCTTTTGAGTAACATCAAACTCATCCAAATGATCCTCTTTCTTTCGTAAGCGCTTTATATTCACCCGGATAGCAAATCCGCAACTTTTGTGAGATACTTCAGATACTTGGAGTAATTCACTTCATATCTGGTTCTCAGAGTGTTACAAAAGCTGCACATCTTCTCTCTATATCGTTGGATGCGTTTGTTGCACCTGGTTACTCCAAAATCTCACATCAGAGGAGTTAAATGAAATGAGTACAACTTCAAAGGAGGACCATTGGCTGGAGTTGATCACCCAGTGCAGATCCAGCGGTCTTACTGACCGCCAGTGGTGCATAGAAAACGGAATACCCGTCAGCACATTTTACTATCATGTCCGGGCCCTGCGCAAAAAAGCCTGTGCAGTCCCGGAAGCAGTGGATGCTTCCGCTCAGAAGCAGGAGGTTGTCCAGATCCCACTTTGGGAAACAGAACAGAATCCTTCCGATCACGTTGCTTTACCTGGCCCTTCGGTCTGCCTGGAAATGCAGGGCATCCGCGTTGAGATCCACGAACAGGCCGGGGCGGATGTGATCCGCAATACCCTGCTTGCCCTGCGGCAGCTTTGTTAGGCGAACTGTCCGGCGTAGCAAAATTCTTCCTGGTGACAGGTTATACCGACATGCGCAAGAGCATTGATGGCTTAATGGCGGTCGTCAGGGATACTTATGAATTAGATCCTTACAGCAACTCCCTGTTCCTTTTCTGTGGAAGACGCTGCGACCGGATAAAAGCGCTGCATTTCGAAAAAGATGGGTTCTGCCTCTATTATAAACGTTTGGATAATGGCCGGTTCCAATGGCCGCGGGATTCTTCGGAAGTAAGGAACCTCAGCCGCCAGGAATACCGCTGGCTCCTGGAAGGGCTGTCGATCGACCAGCCAAAAGCGATCCGCCCTGCCAGAAAGAAGGAGTTCTGACCTTTGTGCAAAAGAGAGAAAATTTTCCTTTCTCCTGCAGGGCTGGGAAAATACAGCGGATGACTTATCCACAGGATCACGGAACTGTCCGGGAAACAGGGAGGATAACTGCCCCTGATTTTTACGGATTGCTGCCCGCACGTGGAAAACGGGGCGTTTTGCCCGGGCAGATGCCTGCAAAAACAACCCGTCTTCCACATTTCCCCTCCGTCAAAATGACGGAGGCACTATGGCAGCGGATTCGCTTTTCTGCCGGATTTACGGTATAATAGGAACCAGTGAAAAGAAAGGTGGTTTCCGGATGCCGCAGTCAGAAATGGAAGCGCTCATACAGCTTCAGAAAGAGACAATAGAATCCCTGCGCCAGTTGGTGGACAGCCAGCGTCTTACGATCGAGCAGATGGCCAAAAGCCATGAGGAGCAGACCGCACAGCTGAACCAGACGATCGCGAACCTGAATGAAACGGTCGAATATCTGAAGAAAAAGCTGTTCGCATCTTCCAGTGAAAAAGCAAAGAAAGATGCATTTCCCGGGCAACTGGATCTGTTCAATGAGGCGGAAGCTGCTTCGGATCCTTCTGTTCCGGAACCGGCTCTTGAAGAGGCCGTTGGCGGTTATAATCGCAAAGCAAGGAAACCGAAGGCTACCAGGGAAGAGATCCTTGCAGGGCTGCCTGTGACCGAAATCCCCTGCACGGTGCCGGACGAGGACAGGAACTGTCCCTACTGCGACACCCCGATGGCAGTCATCGGGAAAAAGATTGTCCGTGAAGAGCTGCGGATCATCCCCGCGAAAGTGGAACGGATCCAGTATGTCCAGGAGGTCCTGGGCTGTCCGGAATGTAAAAAAGACGGTGCTTCTGTAATCGTTGGGGCGGAAACCCCAAGCCCGCTGCTGAAGCATAGTCTCGCATCTCCATCCACAGTTGCTTACGTGATGTACCAGAAGTATGTGAACAGTGTCCCGCTTTACCGGCAGGAGACAGACTGGAAACAGCTGGGAGTGAAGCTTCCCAGGGCAACTCTGGCGAACTGGGTCATCAAATGCGGTATAGATTATCTGGAGCCGGTGTATGAACGGCTTCACCAGCATCTGCTGGAGAGGGACATCATCCATGCGGATGAAACACCCTGCCAGGTACTGAAGGAGGAAGGGAAAACGGCACAGTCCAAGTCCTATATGTGGCTGTATGGCTCTGGAAATGACGGGCTGCCGCCGATCCGTCTGTATGATTACCAGCCCAGCCGGGGCGGATATCATGCGGAAGAATTCCTGAAAGGATTTTCAGGATACCTTACCTGTGATGGTTTTGGCGGTTATAATAAGCTGAAGGATGTCATCCGCTGCGGCTGCCTTGCCCATATGAGACGGTACTGGCATGATGCACTTCCCGGGAAATCGAAGAAATCCCCGGATAAGACTCCGGCAGAGATCGGTTTCGATTACTGCAGCCAGTTATTCGAACTGGAAAAGGAGTATGCGGATCTGGATGCCGATACACGGAAAGCCAAGCGTCTTGAGACAGAGCCTGCCATATGGGAGGCTTACTGGTCATGGCTTGAAACAGTGAACCCAGCTGGCGGAAGCCGTCTGGCCAAAGCGGTGACCTATGCGAAAAACCAGAAGCCATATATGGAGAACTACCTGTTGGATGGGCGGTGCTCCATATCGAACAATATCGCAGAAAATATCGCCCGTCCCTATGCGGTAGGGCGGAAAAACTTCCTGTTCCATGATACTGTAAAAGGCGCCCGGGCCAGTTCCATCATTTACAGTTTAGTAGAAACTGCAAAACTCAACACTCTGAACATCTACGCATATCTGGAGACTGTACTGCTCTATATGCCGGACTACAAAAATGAGCCCGAAGGTATAGAAGAGCTGATGCCATGGTCTGACATGATACAGCAGAGATGCCGGATCAGATCGAAAAGTTGAAGTTGGAGTCTTTTACTTCAACTATAGTGGAATACCTTGTAAAAAGATATCCATTATTTTATTGAGCGCTTACTTTCTTTGTAACCGCCAAATAATAATGCGTTCAAATTTAAAATTACTCCAGCCCTTTGCGAGTTGGAGTAATTCACTATTATTAGCGTCGGGTTAAAATAACCATCTAGTGTCAGGCTAAAATAGCCAATCCTAGGCAAATTAAAAAAGCCATTACATACAGGTCTTCATCCTCTTATACTGATGATAAGCCAATGCATCAGAAAAGGAGGATTTATGCACGAAGATGCTACATGTAATGACTTACAAGAAATCATAACACAAGCAATCAACGAAATAAAGCAGGAACAAGGCGAAAATTTCAGCCTTTCCAAAATTAATCTTGCAGAACTGGAACGCCGGACCGGACTCAGCAGATCCAGGCTAAGGCGATTAAAAGAAAATAACTTTATTGTCACTCCGCATGGCAGGACAGGGCAAAAAGCAACAGCTACCATTCTGACCGGATATAGCGGTATCATTGATGGACTGCTCCAAAAAGGTGTTACGAATTCTTCAGTATGCTTTGAGCGGCTACAGGAGGCTGGCTATACCGGCGGATTGACAACCGTAAAAACTTATATCGCTGATCACCGGGATCTTGTCCCGCCCAAACGTCAGCTCGTTGCCCCTCAGGGGAACCGGGGACGCAGATATCAGACTGACCCTGGGGAATCCTATCAGATGGATTGGGGATTTGTCCAGGTAGATACGGATACTAGTACATCCTATAAGGTTGCATGTTTTGCTATGATCTGCCATCATTGCGGGGAAAGATATATTGAATTCTTTCCCAATGCCAGGCAGGAAAATCTCTTTATAGGGATGATCCATGCGTTTACTTATATGGGGATCCCACGCTATATACTGACAGATAACATGAAAAGCGTCGTAGTCCGGCGGGATCCGGAAGGCCATCCGCTGTGGCAGAAAGATTATAAAGTGTTCATGGAAACAATCGGTTTCCATACAAAACTCTGCAAGCCAAAGCATCCTTTCACTAAAGGCAAAGTGGAGCGCCTGATCCGCTTTGTAAAAGATAACTTTCTTGCCGGCAGAGTTTTTGGTACGATCACAGAATTGAATCTGGAAGCCATCGGATGGTGCAACCGTCAGAACAGCATGTATCATAAAGCAGTTGACTGCATCCCCTGTGAAAAGCATCGGGAAGACTGCATGGCTGTTGCTTCCGTATTAACAAAAACACAGGCACTTGCCTTTTATCTCTGCCCGGAAAGAAAGATTTCTTTCGATGGATTTGTCCATTATGAAGGGCGGCGCTTCGGCGTCCCGTATTGGTACACTCAGAAGACCTGCAGGATCCGGAGGGATTCCTTTACCCTCTATATTTACGCATCCGATCTCAGCAAAGTCCTGACCACACACGATGTCACCTGGATGAGAAGAGACAGTTTCTGCCGGGATCAGTATGTGACAGAACAGCCGGAAGAAGTTCCATCGATGCCGGTCAAAACCCGGATCTTCCAGATAGAGCCTCCCAAACAGCGCTCAGGATTTGAAAAATTCAACTTTGAGGAGGGCCTATGGGATGAATGAATCAATACTTGAAAGAATCCAGTCCAGTGCAAAGGCACTGAAGATCGATCTTTATACAGCAGAACTGGCCAGCTATGCCGATGAAAAAGAACTTACGCCGGAAGCTCTGGAGGCAGTCTGTGGAGTTTTTGAATACCTGGAGCAGAAAAAATACGACTCTATGGTCCATACGATGCTGAAACTGAGCAAGCTTCCTATGAACGAGCCGAAAACCTTTGAAAGATTTGATTTCAGCCGGCTCCATGGGAAGCATGTGCAGTCACTGAAGAACATCTCTTCTCTGTCCGCTCTGTATGCAAGAAAAAATCTGGACTTTATTGGACCGCAGGGCGTGGGCAAAACCCATCTGGCTATGGCTTTTGGCCGGGAATGCTGCCTGAAAGGATATAAAACCTATTTCTTAAGGGCAAGCGAACTCAACCAAAAGCTGACGGATGCAAGAAAACACGGCCGGGAGGGCGCTGTCATCAACGGACTGGTAAAGCCTTCCTGCCTGATCATTGATGAGATTGGCAGGTGTGTGTTCGATAAAGAGAACACACGTATGTTCTTTGATGTGATTGACCGCCGCTACAATAAAGATGGTCCCAGTACTATGATTTTTACCAGCAATAAGACACCAAACCAGTGGGGTGAATATTTCAGCGAAGATGATACGCTGCTTTGTTCTTTAGACCGTGTCTTTGATGATGCCACTGTATTTATGATCAAAGGTGACAGCTACCGGGGACGCAAGCTGGAAACACTTGGTCTTGAGGCTGGTATCGCAAAGCATACGGAGTTTAAAAATGCGTAACTGTTAATAACATACATGATGCATTGGCGATTTTAAATTGACTGAGATTGGCGTTTTTAATCCGACTCTGAATGGTGAAAATCGCCTGACGCTAACACTATAATTCACATGCGATTTTTGATAGATTGGAGTTTTTCACTCCAAGGTGTCAGTTCTGCCAGCTGTTCATCGGTCATATCTTTACTTGGCCGATGCTCCAGCAGAAATTTAAGATATCCGTAAATATTCAGATTGTGTGCTCTTGCCATCTCAACCATTGTATAGACCACTGCACTGGCATTCGCTCCGTCTACGGAACTACTGAACAGCCAGTTTTTCCGGCCTACCGCAAATGGACGGATTGCATTCTCACTGAGATTATTGGTAAAACTGCAGCGTCCGTCTTCCAGATAGGTTTCCGCTGTGTCTCGGCGATTCAGAACATAATTCACTGCTTTATCCATCCGGCTGTTACGGACTGGTTTCTGCTGAGCAAGCCACGACCAGAAAGCCTCCAGAACAGGTTTTTCCTTCTCGAGACGAAGCTGCTTTCGCTTTTCATAATCACCGGGATACTTTTTGTTAATAGAGTCCTCAATGGCGAATAACCGATTGCAGTACTGGACTCCCTGCACTGCCGGCTGACTGTAATCATACTGTTTCCCTTTGGGAACGGCATCGATAAAGTAGCGACGGATGTGCGCCCAACAGGAGCAGCGGCTAATCCCCGGTAGATGATTGTATCCCTGATATCCATCCGTTTCCAGGTATCCGCTGTAGCCTTCCAGGAACTCCCTTGCATGGCTGCCGCTCCTGGTCGGGGAATAGCCATACAGGATAATTGCCGGAAGCCCGTCCTCGCCGCTTCGGAACAGCCACATGAATGATTGGGTCTGGGCTCTGCGCCCGTCCTCGTTCAATACCTGAACTCGTGTTTCATCTGCCATTGCAAAGCTGCGTTTCAACAGTTCACGGTGGAAGTAATCATACATGGGCTGAAAATAGTTCTGTGAACAGTAGATGATCCAGTTGGCAAGAGTGGTACGGCTGATCTGAGCTCCATACTGTTTCCAGTCTTTCTCCTGCCGGTATAGGGGAAGCCCGTTGGCATACTTCTGATACATGGTCCATGCAACAGTGGAAGTCGAGGCAGGACCTTTCCCTACCAGAGCATCTGGCACCTGAGACTTTATGATTACAGGTTTTTCTGCATCCCCGAGTCCTTCTTTGCAGGATGGGCACCCGTAACTCTGGCTATAGTATTCGATCACTTTACAAGTGGCAGGAATGAATTCCAGTTCCCGGCGGATGTACTCCTCGCCGATCAGTACCATCTGTGTACCGCATACCGGACAGATCTGCTCTTCTTCCGGAAGAGGGATCACTACTTTTTCAACCTTCAGACCTTTGAAGAGATCCTCGTGCGTTGCCTTCTTTTTACGGATATGCTCCCGGATCACAGTCTCTTCTTCCAGCAGGGATGGATCCTGTTCTGTTTCCGCTTCATCAAAAAGATTCTGTTGTCCCGGAATGTCATCGGATCTTCTTTCACTGGATGAACCAAAGAGTTTTTTTGTCAGATAATCAACCTGTTCCTGGAGTACTTTCTCATGACTGGATTTTTCGTCAATAATAAGACGGAGAGATTTGATCAGCTCAGTCTGTTCAGATACCATTGTATTTAGTTGGAATATCGTATCTTTCAGCTCTCGAAGCTGGATATCTTTTGCGCTGGAAGCCATCGTGTCTCTCCTTGGATTTGATACCTCTATTATACCAGAAACGAGAGGTTTACTAAAGAAGATTAGCTCCCCAAAATGCCGAATTTACAAGGATTTTCCGATTTTTTCTGTGCAGGATTTTTGCTGAAATCCAGATACTTTTTACTCTGCTTTGAGGGCTTTGGGTTGGTCAATATCGATCCCCGACATCAGCCAGTCAAACTCCCGCCAGGAAAGATTCCGAACCTCTGACTGCTTCCTGGGCCATTGATAGCCGCCGCGGACAGACAACCGTTTATAAATCAGAACGAAGCCGTCCGGTTCACGGAACAATGCTTTGATCCTGTCCCGTCTTCTTCCACAGAAAAGGAAGAGAGCACTGGACGACGGATCCATCTTAAGCTGATCTTCGATAACAGCGCAGAGTCCGTCAATGGATTTCCTCATATCTGTATAGCCACAGACAATGTAGATCTTCTCAAGTCCGGAGATATCACCTAACATGACAGCTCCTGAAGCAGGCGGAATGTCCTGGTAAGCAGGACCGGATCTGCATCATTGCGAATGCGGACTGTGATATCTTTCATAGCAACTTCAATCGTATGTGAATTGTCAAGGTACGACTTTTGCATCTGTGATGCTGTATCTTGTTCCGAAATGTGATCTGGAACAATGTCAATGGGAACCACGTCCTGCTTTGGGCGTGGGATCTCAAGATGACCATAATTCGCTGCTGGGATCTGATCCGCTGCTGCTTTCCGGCAGCGGCTGACCCAGTTGTAAAAGGTGCTTACCGCAATGTCGTTTTCACGACACCAGTCAGCATCTGTCATGCCGCTCTGGCGGCATTCATTGATAAGCCTGAGCTGTTCCGCCATCGGAACACGGGCTTTGCGAGTACCTGTCATAACCTATCCTCCATAATTGTAGTGAAATAATCTAAATATCTAACAGCTACAATTATAAGGAAAAAACTGGGACAAGAAAATCCGCAGGAATATTTGGCGGTTACCTTTCTTTCGCTTACCAATATATTCTTCTAAATTTAGCATTCGTCTCCTCCATATAGCATAAAAGGGCAGATCTCTCTGCCCTAATCGTCTTTAATGCAAAACATCTCGTATGTAGAATCTGGACTATTTGCTGTTACTTGAAAAATTTTATATTCCAAATATTCAAGCAAATTGACTTTCTCATCTATTATCTTTTTCAGATCGTCATCAGAAAAAGTAAGGATAATTTGCTGTCTTCTAGAATCCATATGTTTTAGATAATGCTCTCTGGAAATTTTGAAACATGGCTCAGTCGCATCTTTTCTTCCAACTACAATTCCCAACTGAGCTTCATTTGTATCCATGATACTTAACAATTTGTTTGTATAAGTATTGTTTGGTTTTTCCTTTTCATTCTTACACTCAATGATAAAATAAGGCGCCATATATGAAAAGACAGATGGGAAAGTCGTATTTATACTGCTCAAGCAAGTACAATCAAACTGATTTGTCTCTGTCTTTACATCGTTTGTTCCTCTCACACCTTTTATTTGATTAAAAATTTCCAGAGCTAAGGCTTCTAATGCTTTACCTTTAGCTGTAGTATTCTTTCCATAATCCAAGTCAAGTTTACTTCTTAATTCTTTAAATTTATCATATGCTGATTCACTTGGATTATAGAAAGCCTCACACAAGGTATTTATATCATTTGAGAGTGAATCAGCCTTTGAAAAATTTATATTTGCACCGTCACCCTGATTTAACCTTTTCTCTATTGCTCTCGCTATCTCATCCTCTGTAACATCAGGTTGCAAAATCACTTTATATGCTGTATACACATCCTCCAGCGAAATATGCTTCTCCTCTTCACACTCATCACAATATATAGGATTGATTAAAACGTCAGCTAATTCATCTTTTGTAATGGTTTCCAAATTGTAATCACAGTCAGGACATTTTACCAAATAATACTTTTCTAGAATCTTTTGCTTTTCTGCAAATTTTAGTATGGATTCTGCCAAAGAGTATTTAACTTCTAATCGGGAAGACACAACAGAAGCTGTTATATTTTTCTGATTATTTTTAGGTAAAGTTGCAAGCCAATAGTCAAAGTTTTCGACAAATTCAGGATTTAAGATATCAGTAATTATCGAAAATTGCTTGTAAAACATTTTGTATATCAGCCTCCTCCGCATACTGCATAGTTTTTACATAACCATGGTTTTTATGTGTCCCAAGCTGAACAACCAACGGATTATTTTTAGAAAAATATGTCTCATCCGTTCGTTTAAATATCAAATTCAAGCGCTTACATTTTTTGCTTTTTACTACAGATTTTTTACTGTCAAAGAATGCCTCTGTACATTGTAACGGCACCTTCTTATCTGATGTAGTATCAATCTTCGTAAGTTCAGTCTCATCGTCGGCAGTAACCTTTATTAAATAGGCAGGTCTATCCTCTTTAAAGATATCCTCATTATTTCCGTTAATTGAAATAAATTTCTCTACAAATATCTTGGCATCCAGCATAGCTTTTCCTTTATTTCGGACATCAAGATTTAAATTTGAGAACATCTGATTCACAAACCCATTAACCAAATCATTCTGAGATTCAACTTTTTCCACTACATCCGCAGGAGTAAAAGAATACTGTTCATATATTTTGTAAAGCATCTGAGAATTTTCATTATTAACAATCTTCTTGTCAGTTTCTGCTTCAAAGCCGAAGACACTAATTATTTCATCAATTGCAGATACTGCATAACTCATAGTATCTACCTTATCATCTCCAACTAAAAAGTGATTATTCTCATCATATTTATATAAAGTTGATTTGGCTTTTCCTCTGCTAACAACAAATCCTGCATCTAGGTAAACCTCAATGAAAATAGGAAACACCGTCACATCCCCCATTTTCCCTGATTCACCATATAAAAACAACTTAGAAAACGTGAAATCAATTTTAATAACTTCATCGTCATCATTTGTAATGATATGGTATTCAATCATTGTCCGTTCACCCGTATTTTTATAGGTCAAAATATTCTTCATCGGACAATCTGGATATACCTCTTTTATTCTAGCTTCCACAAGTGCAGGATCTCTATGACTTTCACCAATACCATGAATCTTCCTATAACAGATTTCTTTGCTACCTTCTTTGGCTACTTTTAGCAACCAATCTCTAGTCTCCTTTTTATTCTCATCACTTTTGGCTGCGAACTCCTCAATCGCCTTAATATAGTCCGCCCTATTTTCAACAAGTTCGATGTTATGACTTTTAAGGAATCGTCTCATTATAGGATTTTGTAAATAATCATCCTTATCCAAGAAATGTGGTATTCTCATAATTTTTTCCGCCCCATATATACATATTTTCTACAATAACTATACCACATACAAATAGCTGTCACAATATTACTCTTTCTCTGACATGAGGTATAAGATTTTTACTAAATCTCTATGTTATTGCACTCCTCTAGTTTTCAGTACATCTCTCAAATAATCAATCACTTGCTTACAGACTTCCTCATTGATTTCATCCGACTTTATACATAGCTTTGCATGAACCAAATTTCTCTTTTTACGGATTTCATGTGCTTTACTCGCCTCTTCCATCCAGTGAGGACGTTCAATATACTCAATCTCATTTATGTAATCAACCAAGTCTGCTCTTTTCAGTTTTCCAGTCCGTCTATCAGTTACCATGTAATCTTTTTCAAAATAATTAATTCCCTTGATATCTGATAGCCAGTCAATAAGAACCGCTTCGAGAATAGAACCAGCCAAAATAAGAGTTGCTTTATATGCTTTTACTTTGAAGCAATCATTCAATTCTTTCAAATCAGAAGTGAGGAAAGAACGAACTTTTTCTTCATCAAAGAGCCTGATCTTATTTGCCGTTTCTATGTTCAGAATATCTTCTATCTTATCATTAGGCTGATATTGATTTTTAGCAAGTGCCGTCTGATAAGCCTGCAGCCGTATTCTTTGTTTGGCTGCTGTCTCACTATAGGTTTTCTCAATATGCGTCAGTGCTGAAACTTGAGCTTCATACACAGAAGCGGGTTCTTTTGGTTTAATAATAGGAAAATCATTTAACGTTGCCAAGGAGAACTTTTTAAAATATGTACCCAAGCTCTGAGCTTCCATGATAACCTGACATACTTCACTATTCAGATATAAAAATAGGTACTCTGGCTGAATTTTTGTACAACGGATGACTGCCATATGAGGACTGGCATATACTTCTTCATCTATATCTGCCAATACAAGATATGGCTTTGTAGTTCCTATCAGTGGGAACAAAATATCATATTTCTGGATGGTTACTGTTGTTGCCGATTTTATATTAAGGTCATTCTTCTTGAAAGGATATTCTAGGTCTTTATTGGAAACTACTTTTCCTTCTTGCTCTCTTATTGGACGTGGCATGAAAATCTCCGCAACAGAGGAAAGAGGAACGGGCTTTTCCTCTCTCAGAAGCCTTCTGACATCAAGAGCCATCCGACTGTAAAACTCTGGTGCAACATTACTATACGAGAATTCACCCATCGGAATAGTATTATATTCGTATTCGCCTTCTGGATCGTGATCAGGAGTAATTCCTTCATTTATCCATTTCTCCAGTTCAGAAATATATGTAGTATATTTTACAGAATAATTCTCTGCCAAACTGAACATACCCGTATCAATCTTCCGAGGTCTCTTATCAAACATTCTGGCTTTAAAGATACCAATATCAATAGCATCTACTCTGTTTTTCACCAAATGAACTAATTCAAATCTGGTGCCTGTGGCCAAGAACGGAGAACCTAAATTGTATATACCAGCAAGCATATAATTTTCTGATACTGCATTTAGCTCTGATTTCATTTTTTGTGAGTGAATGAATCCACTTACTACCACAATCCAAATCTCAGGCTCATCACATTCTAAGATTTCTTTAATCCATGTATCTTCTCTACTGGAGATAGGATACATGCTTCTTTTTTCTAATAATTCTCTTACGTTTATCATATGATCTTCCTCTTACAGATAGAGGTTTCCCCAAAGTAAATCTATTTTTCTAATATTACCTGACCATTTATAAGCATGGGCAAAATAAATTCACGCAACTTAATCAATTCATTATTTTCTTGTTCCATTTTACTTATCAATGAAAAAGAAGCTTCTAATTTATTTGTAAAAGAATCAATTATATTCTTAGGAGGCACAAGCAAATACATGCTTTTTAAACTTCCTATCCTAATTCCTTTAAATATACTTCCTGTTGAATTTGAAAACGCCTTACGAATAAAATTCTCATCAACAAAATTCATAAATAGATATATTGAAGATACCTCGTTATAATTGGGTCTAATCGAAAAAACAGACTCATTAATATCCCAGTCCTTCGGTTCTGTTTGAATTAGATAGCATCTTCCTAATGGAGCAATACTTGCAAACAAGATATCCCCCACCGAAATATCTGAACGATCATGAATCATTTGTTTTGCCAAATTACTAACGGTATCGCATTTATCGAAATCTATTGTTCCATCAGCTCTTAAATTTTTTACCGTTATATATTTTATATCGCCTTCACCCAATGCAAAATTATCTCTTGGGTTTAATCCTGTAGATATTTTTTCTATACATTCCTCGTATTTCTTAACTGCCCATCCATCAGGAATTTTCATTTGCAAGTTTTTATTCCAATTCAAAAGTCCTCCAGATGACTTATAAGAATTACCTTTTTCATCTGGAAATTCATATTGTAAAAACCAATAGTTATACAATAACTTTGCCTTTTCCATAATTTTGCTGATTAATATATTATTATTGTCAATTTTCCTTTGTAATAAATATAATGCATCACCTATCTTTTTTTGTATTGAATAATCTGGAAGTAGAATTTTTATATAAGAAAATATATCTTCATTAAAACTTGCTCTTAAAGTCATATTTGTATTATTTTTAATTATTTTTCTAAAATATTCACTGCGCAAGTAAAAAGCCATGAACTTATCATATGTTACATCATTTTGTAATGGGCGAAGTCTCTTCACAAACCCACTAAATGTAGCATTAGGATAATCTTTCAACGCAACAGAGCTCATCGCTAACTCATCTAATGTTTCACTCGTACGGGTAATAAGTATATCACCTTTTCTTATACTATAAATCTCCTGTTCTTTTTCAGAAGTATCCATTTGATCGGGAAGGATATCTGGAAGAATATAATTATTAAACACTGTGCTAAAAGAAGCAAAAGGAGCCCCATGTCCAGCTTGATCTTTAGTACTTGAAATTCCCGAACTCATTTCATACAAATCAGAGAAATTATACTCTTTAAGTTCTATCATAAATTAATTCCTCCATAACTTTCTCAATTTGTTTTTCAAGTACTTTTCCCTCTTCAAACAACTCTTTAATTTGCCCGCATAAGGAAGACATTTTTCGCCGATACTCTTCCTCTGAAATAGAAACATAAATCATCTTCGTCGGAAAATATTGACCTGCTAAAAAAGAATAATTTCTTTCTTGCATAATCTTTTTATCCACTCTCACAGAAAAATCATCAATTTCTTTTCCTTTTTTAAATGTGTTAATAATCAACTTTTCATCTTCTTCAGATAATATGGTTCTTTGCCCATCTTCCAAGCTTATTCTAGTTCCTAAATGACTTGCATCTAACAGAACCACTTCATTATCATCATCCGTTCGTGATTTATCAATAAAGATAATGGAAACACTCGTTCCTGTTGTTGCAAAAATATTAGATGGCATAGAAATAACTCCTCTAAGCCAATTGTTATCTACAATCTCTTTCCTGATTTTCTTTTGTATTCCAGAATTAAATGTTAAAAATCCGTTTGGAACAACAATCGCTGCTTTCCCGTCTTCTTTTAGCGATGCCAAAATATGCTGCAAAAACGGCAAGTATATTGCCATTTTCTTTTTATCTACCTTTGGTACATTGGGAATTCCAGCAAAAAAGCGATTATATTTATCTGTCTTCATTACCTCAACATCTGCCGAAAAGTCTACAGTAAACGGCGGATTCGAAACAATAAAATCGAATTTTTTTAGTTTATCCCCATCCAGATGCATCGGATTTGTCATTGTATTTCCTTCAATGACATATTCCAGAGATTGAGCCAAATTGTTCAAAATCAAGTTAATCCGCAAAAACTGTGTTGATTTTTGTGAACGATCTTGGCTATATATGGTACAGTTCTTTGCTCCTATTCTTGTTGCCAATGATAATAGTAAAGTTCCCGATCCAGCCGCTGGGTCATAAATCTCTACCTGATCCACTGGTGTATCATTGTAAAGAATATCCGCCATAATAGCACCTGCAAATGCTGGCGTATAATACTCTGCGTATTTTCCAGAATCTTTATTATAATCTTTAATCAGATACTCAAAGACTGATGAAAAATAATCCCAGCCCTGTTCAAATATTTCTCCACCAAACTGATACTTACAAAGGATATTGATTGCTCTTTTGGCAAGCTCAACCTCTTTGTCTGGGTCTCGCAGATATACAGACAATGGCTCAAAGAGAGGTTTCTTTGTACCCGTTGCTGTTTCTATAGAATATACATCTTTATTCAGTTCACTGATTGCTGCTAAAGCCTGATCAAAAATTTTATGGAATTTCTTATCGTTCTGTTTCTGGAACAGATTTAATAATAAATACTCTTCCTTAATTCTGGCCGTATTAGTATCAGCAAAATCAATGAAGTCATCAAAGGTCTCTTCTTTGTCCTCTCTCTTTTCAAAGCTGTAAATCAGTTTATCATTCAAAAATTTATAGGTAAAAAGCTCAGAAATGATTTTATATTCATCACCTGTATTAGCTAATCCCAAATCAGCAGTCATGGCTTTCAGGTCATCAATCATTTGCTTTACTTTATCTAAGTATTCTTCGTATCCCATCGTATCACTCCGTTGTCTATTTGCTAAATTTGTCATCAATAAACACATTGATGACATTTTCTACCTGCCGCCTCGAAGTATCAGGAAATCCTTGTCTGCGTAAAGCATCTCTCACTGGTCTCAGCAGCTCCCTGATAACCACATTCTGAGTAGGTCTTCCCATATGTCCAAGTAAATCATCAATCGCTGCAATAATATCCTGCATGAGATTAAATGTCGTTACTTCTGTAAGGTTGGCAGAATAATTCTCTAAAAGGCGTTTATGAATTCTCATATATTCTTCACTGCCTTTATATCTATTGGTGAGACTATTGTTATTCTCGTTCAGTACAAGCATTTCCTTGGTTAATGCTTCTAAGTCCTGCATAAATGCTTTTACTTTTTCAGTAGTATCTCCATTTTTCTTGAAGTCCTTTATAAGCTGTTTATATCTCTTGTAGATATCGAGATAAACAGGATCTTTCTTATCTGTATTAGCTGAACGGGCATTATTGAATTTAGAAATCAATTCCATAATGTCATTTTCGGAAGTAAACTCTAAATCAATTTCGCCTCTCTTCAAAAATTCCACTATCAGATTGGTAAAATCATAGCCTTCATCCTCTGGATCTTCGGAATCCAGCATCCTTTCAGCAACAATCATTTCAATTCTATGTGCTGTTTCATGCTGTGCTTTTATAATTCTATCAATTGGGATATCGCTTACATCTTCGTGTGACATCCTCAGTTCGTTATAACACTCCCTATATTCAGCTAATGCTCTGTTAATTTGTCGTACTGTCTCTTCATCCAGTACCTCAATCTGTTTCCTGAAAGATTCCAGATTATTTTCTATGTTGCCCATGTAGATGAAAAGCTGATTTTCCAGCTCTTGGACTTTCTTCTTCACAGCTTCTACATCTACAAACATATCATCAACGTCAGATTTGCCGTCTTCATCTTCCAAATCAGAACGCAGCTCTTCCAAATACCGCCTATTGATATCCTCATATTCTGCAGTAATATCAACAAAATCCACAACATAACCATATCTCATGTTCTTATATGGTCTGTTGACTCTGGCAAGGGTCTGTAATAAATTATGCTCTCTGATTGTTCTGAGAAGATATAATCTCTTTAATCTGGGCGCATCAAAACCAGTCAGAAGCATGTTAAAAACGATAACACCTTTATACTTAATAATTGTCTCGCCAGTAGCGTTATCTTTCTTGCCTCTGAAATATTCCTGCTTATCTTTATTATCCTCTGTATCATGAAGAACTAAAGCTGTACTAATCTTTGTATTATCTTCAAACCATTTCTGTATTGCTCTTGCCTGATCGGACGATGAAGCAACAACCATAAATCCCATGGTATCATCATGCTGCACATCTTCAAACATCTCAAAATCTTTGACGATATAACGACATAGCTGATCGACATATTCTGGAGCCTTTGTTACATCTTCCCACACTTTTGCTGGAATAGCCTGTCCTTCTGGAATTCCAATCATAGCACGAATATCATTCCTGAATTTGGTGTCAATATTCTCTTTTTTAATTTTCAGTGTATATCCGTCTGCAATACTCTTATTGTAGTAATATTTATGGATGTACTCATGGAAAATATCTGTAGTTTTAAAGTTACGCTTTACACCCGTATGCTTTTCCTTTTTACCGTCACCATCTTTTTCATCACCAAAATCAGAATTCAGAATAGGCGTACCAGTTAAACCAATAAAAATTCCGTTCGGATCAGCTCCTAATAGATTCCCAAGGAATGTTCCCCTTGGTTTATATCCACGATGAACTTCATCAAGAAAATATATTCTCTGTACATCTGTTGCTGGATCATCTATCACAACTGACTCATCAGAAAACTTCTGAATATTTACAACATTCATGGTTTCTTGATATTTCCCACGCTGAGAGCTACCAGCATCAATTACCACCTGAGACTGCATGTTTTTTACAAAATCTTCTTTGGAGTCAATCGCAGCAATCGTCATTCCTCTCGCTGAGAACTCTGCCGTTGCCTGTCTGAGCAAATCCAACCTATCTACCACAAAATAGAATTTGGTAATAACATCTTTTTTCTGATAGTAATCTCTTAGTACATTTGTTGCAAAATATGAGAACGCTGTCTTACCAGAGCCTTGTGTATGCCACAAAACACCTCTTTTCATACCATTATTAATTTTATGCTCCAGTGCCTGCAGACCAAAATATTGCGGATATCTTATAATATGCTTATGGTATCCATCAACAGGACTATCCACATACACGATTCCATATTTTAAGAAGTAAATAAATCTCTCTTTGGAAAACAAAGAGGTAATAAACTTATTGGCTGGTGTGTCAAATCTTAAATTGGTTTTAAACTCTGCATCATCCCTGATGGACATAATATTATTGTCGGATAACACATCCAGAATATCATCTTCAGATATGTATTCGCTTATAGGAACCGCTTGTTCTTCTCTGAAATGATTATATTTCAATCCATCTTTACCGTTTGGAGTAGTATAGAAACTACCCTGACGCATGGTTCTGGCTTTATCATTGTATGGCTGATTGTTGGTAAATCCTAATACTTGGAGCTGGTTGAAGAACGGAACCAATTCATCTTTACACACTCGTTCTTCTTTCATTCTCTTAAATTCAGCCTGAATACCATCCTTGTTATTGGGTTTCTTCGCTTCTACAAAAGCCATAGGAATACCATTAACAAGAATTGTAATATCAGGACGAAAAGTAACATCTCTTTCGCCTCTGAATGGCAACTCTGTTACTACTCTGAAATCATTTTCAAGCGGCTCGTCCAAATTAACCAACATCATATCATCATGAGATTTAAGACGCTCGTAGAAGCCCTTACCTTTATCTCGTCTATTATCTGTAAGCGTCTCAATTTGCTTGATTGCGTCATCAAGCTGCTCATCAGAATAGTCTTTTCCGTTTATATCTCTGATAGCATTTTTAAAAACATCCACAAAAATATTGTTATGTCTCTGAATGTTTTGATTTTTCTTCGATTGATATGTATACCCTAATCTTCGAAAATGTAATGTTGCTGGAATTTTTACTCTTGAATCTTCATTAAATGTCATAATCTCAACCTCCATCGATTATAAAGTATCAAATAAGCTGTCCATTAATTTGTACTCTCACCGAACAATCTAAGAACCTTTTTCGCCTTCTCTGTCAGAACATACCTTCCACGGCTGTTTTTATACTTATCTATGTATCCTTCTTGTCGTAATGTCAGCATAATGGCATTTACTTTCATCAGGCTGAATCCCAGTCCTTCTCCTATTTCCTGTTGAGTCATTGGGCAAATGTATGCTCTATTTATTTTTACTTGATTACTATATAACCAGTACAATACTTTGAAATTGTCATTCACAAACAATTCCATATCTTGTTTTCCCAATTTCTCACCGCCTTTATTATTAAAAATCTAATAATTGAACTGTTATAATTAACATCTATTATATATTAAAATTTTAATAATAACAATCTAATTTTTACATCCAAAAACAGGTAGCACATATTGATTTCAAGTCATTCACTGTTATAAAATATGTATATAACATTATTTATTTCAAGACAAAGTAAACAGGCGAAGAACACTTCGCCATACATTAAGATCTAACAAGAGTAGATTTGCAAGTATAGGAGTTAAGTTTTTATACTGCAGATCTACTCTTTTTCACTTTCTAGGACAAAAACATTTCTTTCATTCAAGGCAATACGAAATTGAAATTTGAAAGGAGTATTGCTTAAATGCCAAAGAATGAAAATTTAAAAAAAGCGAAAAAGAAAAAAAATGATGAATTTTACACTCAACTTACTGATATAGAAAAAGAATTACGTCATTACAAAAAACATTTCAAAGACAAAACTGTATTTTGTAATTGTGACGATCCCGAATATAGCAACTTCTGGAAATATTTTTCTTTGAATTTCCAAGAGTTAGGGTTAAAAAAGCTCATAGCTACTCATTATGAAACAGAAAAGCAATCATATATGCTTGAAATGTGGAAAGATGAGGCTGGTGTACATAGTGGAATAAAAACTTTAAAAGAAAATGGTGATTTTAGAAGTCCAGAAAGCATAGCCCTGTTACAAGAAGCTGATATCGTGGTAACTAACCCACCCTTTTCATTATTTAGGGAATATATCGCACAGCTCGTAGAATATGAAAAGAAATTTCTTATTATTGGAAATAATAATGCCATTACATATAAAGAGTTTTTTCCACTTCTTAAAGAAAATAAAGTTTGGCTTGGATATTCAGCTAATAAAACATTTACTTTTCAAATGGCAGATGACTATGAACTCTCTGGAAATGGCGCTTACCAAGATGAAAAAACAGGAAAAAAATATTGTAAAGTTCCAGCTATTACCTGGTATACCAATCTTGATATAGATAAGCGCCATGAAAATATAACATTATATAAAAAGTATTCTCCTGAAGAATATCCTAAATATGACAATTATGATGCTATAGAGGTAAGTAAGGTTTCAGACATTCCATGTGATTATGATGGAGTAATGGGTGTCCCTATAACTTTTATGGATAAGTACAATCCTAACCAATTTGAAATTATTAAATTTAGAAAAGGAAATGATGATAATGACTTGCTGGTTAATGGAAAGTGTCCTTATTTTAGAATTTTAATTAAACGAAAGAAGGTTAACGAAAATGAAGATTGAACTAAAAAAAATTCCTATTAGAGATTTATTTGATGGATATAAAGATAGCGATGATGAAGGCATTGTGGCCTATGGTGGGAAACTCAATGTTCGCCCAGCTTACCAACGTGAATTTGTCTATAAAGATAAGCAACGTGATGCCGTTATCGATACTATTATTAAAAAATTTCCACTCAATGTCATGTACTGGGTTAAAAATGATGATGGAACATTTGAACTTCTTGACGGTCAACAGCGTACTATCAGTATTTGCCAATATCTGAATAAAGATTTCTCTATTAATTTTAAATATTTCCACAATCTAACCACCCCAGAAAAAGAAGAAATACTAAATTATCCGCTTATGGTTTATTTTTGCGAAGGAACCGATAAAGAAAAACTTGATTGGTTCAAAACAATTAATATTGCTGGCGAAAAATTAACTGATCAGGAATTAAGAAATGCAATGTATACAGGTACATGGCTATATGACGCAAAAAAATATTTCAGCAAAAATAGCTGCCCTGCTTATCAAATTGGCAGCAAATATTTAAACGGAGCTGCTATTAGACAAGATTATTTGGAAACAGCTCTTGAATGGATTTGTAATAGAGATAGTTTAGAATCTATCGAAGAATATATGTCAAAACATCAAGCTGATAAGGATGCCAATGAATTATGGCAATATTTTCAAAGTGTTATTGACTGGGTAAAACGTCTATTCCCTACATATCGTAAGGAAATGAAAGGACTTCCTTGGGGGCTTTACTATAACAAATTCAAGGATAAAAGCTTTAATACAAATGATCTTGAAGAGAAACTTCAAGAGTTAATGCTTGATGAAGATGTCACAAATAAAAAAGGTATTTATGAATATCTCTTAGATGGTGATGAAAAACATTTAAGCATTAGATCTTTCTCTGATAAACAAAAAAGAGAAGCTTATGAACAGCAAAAAGGGATTTGCCCAAAATGTGGAAAACATTTTGAAATTGAAGAAATGGAAGCCGACCATATTGATCCATGGCATTCGGGAGGAAAAACCATTTCTGAAAATTGCCAGATGCTATGTAAGCCATGCAACCGAAGAAAATCTGGCAAATAAATAAAAAATCCAACTAACTCCATCCCCTATGAAGATGGAATTGGTTGGTATTTTTTTGCTCACATTGGGAAGAAACTTGTGATGACCTTTGGGAGCAATAAGGGCGTAAGCGGTGGAGTTGGTTATCCGTCCTATTTTGAAAAAATAGGATGGGTAAACAACGACATCCCAGATCCGATGTAAAAACGTGCAGCCAACAACTTTCAGCCGCCACAAAAAACATGTGCCCTATCGTGGCACCTATTACGGGCGTATCCGCCCTCGTTATATTTATCCTCTTTCAAGACTAAAAAAATTTAAAAATTAATCAAAGCTCCTAAAAAAGCCTGCATTATCCTCTATGCAGGTCTTTTTATGTTGTAGAAAAATTTACAAAAAGTTCATAAATTACTTTTCACAAAAAAATCCTTTATGTTTTATATTGTTTTTACCAAAAATCATAACTTTTTAGCTCAAATAGCCGATAATATGGTTTTCCATGTAATTTTGTGTATGTTGCTTTTTTACTTTTACAATTATAAGATGTGATCAGTAAGTTATTTGATACTCTTTTATCGTTACATTTTTCGGTAAAAACAGAGGTTCTAAGTTTATGTGTTTATGCCCCTGATAACAGCCCGTGTTGTTCGGTCGCCAATAGCAAGAGGGGCGCTCAGTCTAGGCGGACAATCAGATCGCTAATCAATTCCCTTTTTTGATTAACTTAATATCTGCAAATAACTCATGTGTTATTTGAATACTGTCCTTTCAGTTCGAGTAGGTCTTTTTTGATACCAATAAACTCGACTGATAATTCGGGCTCGAAACCATGTGTTTCATGTAGCAGTGTAATGCGTATCTCATCTGATATGCAGCACAAAACCCAGCATGATTATTTCATGCGCCACACTTTTATTAAAGCCGCTTGTTTCCATGGTAACAAGAGTGGCTCAACCCTAACCATGCTTTTAGATCTTAACGTCTAAAAGGGAAAAATAGGAGGTAAAGATTATGGGTAAAAATTATCAACAGAAGACGCTCGAAGAGCGCAAACAACAAATGAATGAGATTCTTGGTAGTCTCGAAAATGGAGTCAGAGAGGTATTCAAATCGGAGAATTACGTAAGATATCTGGAAACGTTCAGTAAGTTTCATAACTACTCTTACAACAATATTATTCTCATCCTGATGCAGTACCCAGAGGCTACCTATGTGGCCTCATTCAAAGATTGGACTACCAAATTCAACAGAATCATTAAAAAAGGCGAACATGGTATTAAAATTCTCGTACCAACGCCTAAAAAAGTGTATGTTGAACGTGAAATCCAAAATGAGGACGGCACAACCTATAAGCAGAAAGAAGAACAGCGAAAACTTTATTTCAAACAAGGATATGTGTTCGATATCTCCCAAACCATAGGAGAAGAACTTCCATCACTTGTAAAGGAATTGTGCTTCGACAGTAAAGAGCTGGCCAAACTTCTGAATTTCCTTTTTGCTACATCAGAGGTTCCAATAGCATATGACTATGACCTCAAAGAAAATTCTGCATCTGCAAATGGTTATTACAACGCTCTTACAAAAGAGATATTTCTGAAATCAAGTCTATCATCTTTACATAAGATAAAAACTATCTTTCATGAGTATTCTCATTATTTTCAGGAAACAATCTTCGCAGATAAAACAAAAAACATGGATCGCAACACCAAAGAAGTGATTGCAGAATCCAGTGCATATTGTGTTATGGAGATGCTTTCAAATGAACTCAACATGGAAAAACTTGATAGCTCAGAATACAGTTTCGGTTATATTGCCTCTTGGGGAAGTCGTGATTTAAACGAACTAAAATCAACTCTTTCACTCATTTCTAAAATTTCTAATCTGATTTTTAATTGGGTTTCTACACAATTTGTTGTTTCATAAGTTTTTACTCATAGTTTAGCCTCTAAAAGAAACGGAGGTAACAACATATGGGTAAAAAATCAAATCTAACTCACCAAGCTATTAAAGAATTAAATAAAGAATGCCATTTTGGTCAGTCAAAGTATGAAGCGAAACAGCAGGCAAAAGCAAGCGGTAAAAATCCTGCTCTTGTTTCTGGTATCTATTCACAAGCAACCTATAACTCATATCTTAAAGTTGGAAAACAATTTATCGCCGATACTATTAGCAATCACAGAGAAGTAAAAGCTCTCGGAGATTGCCGTAAATACGTCAAAGAATTCTTAGAGAAAAAAGAAGAGGCTGGAGTAAGTGCTTGGACGCTTCATCAGTATGGTTCTGCTCTCGCAAAAATTTACCATTGCGGGAAAAATGACTTTGATTATGACTATCCTGCAAGAAATAGAGCTGATATCAAGAGATGTCGTTGTACATCAAGCTCTGATTATCGCTCTCCAGAAGAGAAATGGGATAAAGCCAAAATGGTAATCAAAGCTACTGGATGCCGCCGCATGGAAGCGTTAAGACTCAGAAAAGAAGATTTCAGAGAACGAGAAGACGGAAATCTTGAAGCCTATAAACGTGGTAAAGGTGGCATTGAACGCTGGTGTTTAGTAAATCCCAAATATAATGACGAAATTAGAGAATTTTTAAGAACAACTGAAACTCACAACATCAATGGTGAGAACAGATTACTTTTGAAATCAGAATTACCTAGAAGCTCAGTTCATGATCTCAGGGCCGACTATGCTAGAGATTTGTATCAATATTTTGAAGAGCGTGGAGATGTTGCAAACGGAAAAATCTATTACTGTAAAAAGGATATGGTTGGCAAATCATTTGATAAAGGGATTCTGGCAGAAGTAAGTTATAACCTTCAACATAGCAGAAATTCCGTTGTGGTAAGCAATTATCTTTGGAAATAGTCTGCAGTTGAAGAGAAAGGAGACATAAGAAATGTTACAACTAACCAATAAAGACTTATATCAGATCCAGATTGCCATGAAGCTTGATGAATATATGTACGAAAAAGATACTCAAACATATTTTGAAACAATGCCTCACATCGGATTAATGGATTCACAAGTCGCTCTAGTAAATAACTACATTCAAATTTTAGAGCAAAAAGATGAATCTTCAGCTTTTTCCGAATTGCTTGAAAAAGTCAAATCAGAAAACGCTGGATACCAAAAGCTTATTTCAGAGGGTTCGAAATCAACAACAGTAAAAAAGTATAGTAGAATAACAGCCTATTTGATACGTCAAATGGAAAAATACAATAAATTATTTTAAGAGCAAATGGAGGAAATGATTATGTATGAACAGATGAAAATTGAATTGCTTGAAGCATTAAAAAATCGATTGCCAGACTCTTTTAAAATCATTACGTTTACAGTGATGAAGGGCAATCAGGAAAAAGAGGCATTCCTAATTACAGAAGAAGATACAGGAGCAAGTCCTACTTTCTACTTCGCAGATTATTTTAGTGATTATTGTGCAAATATTCCTATTGAGCAGATCGCAAGTAAAATTATAGGAACCTATTACTATGCAATGCAGCAAGTTGATATAACCGTAGACGATTTTAAGGATTTTGAAGCTCAAAGAGACAAAATCGTTTATAAATTAGTAAATACAAAATTATATAAAGATACGCTCAAGAATATACCTCATATAAGATTTTTTGATTTATCAATCATATTTTACTGCGTATTGGATATAAATGAGGAAAGCTGTTTGAGCTATGTAATAACAAATAATGCTCTTGATTTCTGGGGAATAAGTAAAAAAGATCTTTACATGATTGCTCACACAAATGTGCAGAAAGTGTTGCCTTTGCTTGTTATTCCCTCTGTTCAAGCTATTCTGGGAGAAGAAACTATTTGCAGTAATGTAAAATCTACAGTCAAATCACTCCCTAATGATTTCTTTTATATCGTAACAAATATCTTTCATTCCAACGGCTTTGCAAATATATTTACACCTGATTTAATGTCTACTTTCGCAGAAAGATTTGGAGATTTTTATATCTTACCTGCTTCTACTGATGAAGCCTTGTTTATTCCTGCAGAAGCTATGGGCATTAATGATGTAAACCAGTTAATTATTGACATCAATGAAGAAATTTCTGAACAAGGGAAGTTTTTAAGCAACAGTGTTTATAAATATTCTTCAGAAACTGGAAAAATTGATGCTTTCTTAAACTAAAGAATTTACTTATTACCATTTATTAATGAGACAAAGGAGAAAAAATTATGATTAAAACAACGTTAAACTGGACAATTAAAAATTTAAAATCGATGCATGACAACAAAGAAACTCTTAATTTTGACCACCCGATCCAAAGACAGAGTTTACAGTGGAATAATTTACAGCAGAGTCTTCTGATACATAGTATTCTCGCCAATTTTCCCGTTCCTGCTATCTATGTTGAGAAAAACAATGCAGATGAGATGGATGATAAGGGAAAACCTGTTTTCAAATATTCCGTTCTGGATGGAAAACAGAGAATGACAACTATCTTTTCTTATATCAATGAAGATTATACTCTGAATGAAGATACACCTACTGTTGAAATTGACGGAGAAAGACATGACTTAGCTGGAAAAGCATTTAATGAGTTGGATGAGGACGTAAAACAGGAACTTCTTAGATTCAAATTTCAGATTTTTGCATTTGAAGATGCAACAGATGATGAGATTGAAGAAATATTCTTCCGTCTGAATAATTCCACGCCATTGACCAAGCCGCAGAAATCAAAGCCTTTGATGGGAACAACCAATGCTCGTTTCATTGACAGCATTCTGAATGGTTCTTTCTTCAAAGAAAAATGCAATTTCAGCGCACTGCAGCTTAAAAAAGAAGATGACATGTGTACTCTTTTACAGGCAATGATGCTACTTGATAACAAGTACGGAAAATACGAATACGCTTCTATCAGCGCAGATGAGGTAATGAAGTATTCCAGCCATATCAAAGGAAATTATAGTAAAGAACAGCAAGATATTCTTTTATCAGCCATTGATTTTCTTGATAAAGCATTTGATTCCAAGGAAAAAATGTTAAAGAAGATTAACATCCCTATTGCGATTATGATGGCAGACCTTGCTACCGAAAAAGGTATTACACCTTATGACTTTCATAATTGGTTCCTTTACTTCTTTGTTGCTTGCAAAGCAGAATATAGCCAGTTTTGTTCTTGCGGTTCTATTAAAAAAGAAAAAGTATTAGGTAGACTTGAAACTATGACAAATCATTTCTACAAACATTTTCGTTTAGAATCAGAAGACACAACAAATGAAGACAACGCCAATGATCAGGAAGAACCTCTTTCTAATGATCAGGCAGACGAAACTACTGATACGATTGAATCTCTAGAAGAAGATTCCTCAGACATCTCTCCAGATATGGCTATTTCAGAAGAGATTCCACCTGAAGAAACTATTGAGGATTCAGAATCTCTGCTCGAACATGGAGCTTATGATTATGGGGAAAATTCCGAAGAGCTTTTAATGGTATCTGAATAACGTAATTATTTTAGGCGTTGCTATGGCAATTATTGCTATAGTAACGCCTTTTCTAAAAAGCATAATAAGAATCAAGTAAAAAAATTTTATAAATCAATTCCATTTTCCAAAGAGAATATTTCGTTTTGGAGTTGCAAATATCTACAATGCAATTCTTTATTCTCATTATATAAGTGTTCAATTTCATTTTCTAAAGCTTGTATATCTGAAATTCTGCTTACCATCCAAGCTTCTTCATAGCTATCTGGTGGCATCGATCCTTGGACATATTTCCCATACCACTCGATTAACTTTTTCAATTCGGGGCGGGAATAAATTGCCTGTCTTGTTATTCCAGTTGCTTGTGAAATAGCATTTACAGATATCTGATATCCGCTTTTCAAAAAATCTTGAATAGCTTTCCGAATACGATAATCTGTCTCATTCTTTTTAACTCTGCTCAGATCAGCAATTTTAGCCGTTTGAGGTTTGATATATTTCTCTTCCGCCAAATTAAACACCTCAATTTCACTCAATGTAAAACTCCTATATTTAGTAGTTCTATTTGTTTGATAATACCATAAACAGTTGTAATAAACAACATCAACAAAGAAAATATCATTTCAGAACTCTACAAATTTCATAAAATTTCTTTTCCTGATACTGTTTGAACATAGAGATTGTACAAGATCTACTCCCCTTTAGAAAGGAGATGAAAAGATGGAAGTAAAAAACGTTACTAATCATAGAAATAGAACAATTTTTTTCCTTGTGGACGATGACGGGAAAGTAATTCAACCAGTCTACGAATATATGCTATTTCTAATGAGAAATGGAAAGAAGAAAAATACAGTTAAAAATATCTGCCACTGTTTAAAGCTATATTTTGAATGGCTAAAAATAGCTGGGCTCACATATAAAACCGCTGTAGATAAAAAATCTCCTACCAACAAAGGGATTATGTTAAATTTAACAGCTTTTAAAACGTGGTTAAAGTTTCCATCTCAAAAAGGAAACATAATAATTCTAACCCCCAGAAGAATAGATAGTACCATTAATCAAATAATGAGCGCAGTATTTGGATTTTATAATTTTTTAACCGCCAATGAAGAAATTAATGATTTTCCTATGTACACCAAAATGAAATGTAATTCCCAATTTAAAGGAATGCTATCAGAAATGGTTCTTAAAAATCAGCCATCCTATAAAAGTGTCCTAAAGGAAAGAGAGGCTAAAAAAGTTATAAAGTATATTACTTTGAGTGAATACAATCGAATGCAAGCAGAAGCTACCAACTTAAGAGATAAGGTTATTCTTGCACTTCTATATGATGGCGGACTTCGTGTTTCGGAAGCGATTGGTATTAATTTATCAGATTTAAGAGATATTCACAAAAATACAATTCATATCACCTATAGAGAAGATATCAATAATCCTGACGCTGCCGTTAAATACTATAGCACAGGAGATGTCATAATAAGTGATTTTGCAAGAGACTTAATTATTAAATATATCAACGAATTTCTCTCGTATATTGATACAAATTATCTTCTTATCAACATGTACGGAGATACAAAGTATCAACCAATGAGAACTCATAATATCGAGAATATAATTTCGAGGCTTGCAAAAAAAGCAAAAATCGACAGGAAGATAACTCCTCACGCTCTTCGACATGGCTGCGCTGTTCTAATGTACAACAACGGGGCACCGATAAAACAGATTCAGGATAAACTTCGCCATCAAAGCCCAAATACAACAGCGGCAATATACGCACAGTTTGATGATGAAGGCCGCAAAAAAGCAATGGCTACTTCTTATGAAAAGGCAAATATGAAATGTAACCCTAATGACATGACCCTAGACGATCTGCATGATTGGCTACTAAAGGAGGATGAAGATTATGAATAAAATAATAAACTTAACTAACGACAGTACAAAAGCTGATGTTGACACATTTTTTAGGCAAGATGTTTTGAACTTTAAAGAATTTCCAATTGAAAAAATAAAAAATCATTTTGACAAGCCTCAAAAACGTCTCTATGAAATTGATATTTCAAAAATACAAAGCGAAGTTAAAAGGGAGGAATTTAGAGACTATTTAAAATCCATTTTTATAAAAGGGTTTCCTTTTCCATATACTTCTAAGCAGCTTTCTTATGTTTTTAGGATGGCTGAGGCAATAAATTCAGCTTCATGGAAAAGTATTTTTGATACAAAAGATACAGACTCTCAAAATCTTTTAGATTACTTTCAAAAAGAGAAGTTTAACGGCCGTAATAATGATAGACACATCCTTGGATTACTTGAACGAATGAAAATAGCTATTGCTGAATATAGAGACACCAGACAAGGGCTATATCGAAATATTTGGGTATTCTCTGATTTTAATATTGCTCCTGAAAGATTAAACAAATCAATGCGTACTAATTCCTTCAATTTTTACAAGATAAAAAATGAGGAAAATCGAGAGCTTATTAAGATGTGGTACAGATATTTACTTGGGAACACAGAATATGCTATTGGTACTTTAATAGACTACCTATCCTCATTATCTGATTTCTGTAGATTCCTAGATAAAAACGGTAATATTTCGATTTTAAATTCTAACAGAAGTATTGTACGAAGTTATTTAGATTCCATAAATGATATGATACCTGTTACATATAACAAAGTGGTGAATCTGTTATCGAATTTATATAAGTTTTTAGCAATAAAACAAACCTATACAAATCAGACTCCAGTTTTACGAACTGACTATAAAGCCTATAAGCAAGAACACCACAACAATTCTGTGCCCGAATATGTGATACTTCAAATATTTAGCCACTTACATGAACTTCCTTTCGAATTAATGCTTATGTATTTGATCAATTATTCGACAGGTCTTCGAGCATCAGATATTTGTCAACTAACGACTAATTGTTTAATCCAAAGTGAAAAATGTTACTTTATCAGATTTTATATTCAAAAGATGCAAAAAGATCATGCTGTTCCTATTTCAACGGCATTAGGCGAACTTATAGAAAAAAGAATTGCTGAAATTTCTAAATTAGATTATAAAGAAACCTATTTATTTTTTAGAGCGCCCAACGAACCCTTATACAGCGAAACATATAGAAAAGAAATGAAAAAATGGTGTAAAAAATGGGGAATAAAAAATGAAGATGGTACAGATTATAATTTTTTAACACACTCTTATAGACACACAATAGCTTCTTCTTTATCTCAGGAATATGATGTTGATTTAGAAATTATTCAGCTTGTCGTTTTAGGACATGCCAATCCTTCAATGTCTCTTTGTTACATAGATGAATCTGATGAATACAAAAAAATGCTTAATGACAGATATGTTGATGCCTCAGGAATGGAAAATTCTTTAGAATTAACAGAACTTATCCATCCTGGCTGGGTAAAAGACAATCTTTCAAAGCAAGTTTTACCAAATGGCATTTGCTCATATCCTACTATTTTAGGTGTATGTCCAAACTCAGATATCTGCTTAAATTGTAAATATTTTCGCACAAGTAGTAAATATCTTGATGTCCATAAAAAACACTTAGAAGAACTAGAAAAGCAAATTATACTATACGAATCAAACGGCTGGGTGAACAATTTAGAAACCACAAAGGAACAAAAGAAAAAACTTGAAAACATAATTTATCATTTAGAAAGGGGGAACACAAATGCCGATTAATCAACTAAAATCTGATTTACCTGAATTTGACATACCAGAACAATATAAGGCAGATACATGGGCTATTAAAGAATGGGCTATATATACACAAGCAACAGAAAAGCAGCAACATGTTTGGGATATTCGTTCGTCCGCCACAGATGGGAAATTAGATTTTACTTTATGTAATAATCTATATATTAGAGAAGAATTAAAATATGTTATGTATAGTATTTTAGAAACAGGCATTAATGTTTCTACCCTTGGGAATAATTATGATTACCTAAAAAATCTATGCAAATACATAAACGATACAAAAAAATATAATTCATTAGTGAATTTCACTCAAAGTTCCTATGCAAGTTATTATTCAATTAAACTCAGAAGGAAAGTGATTGTAAAAAGTAGTGCTACTATAAACAAAAACATGGAAAAAATAGAGCAAAATAAAACTAATAAAGGTATTACTTTTTTAAACCGTTGCATAAAAATCTTGAATGATTATTATAATCGTGAACTTCCCATACTGGAACGAGATGTATGGAGAGCGAAACACATGAAACCCATTAACCCAACTGTAAAAACTGGAATTCATTTAGATTTTACAGATATTCCACAGAAATCAATAAAGCAAAATGCAAAAGAGTTTTGTTTATTCAAATTAGGGAGTTGTGATAATTCCACTGTTTGTAAATACCTTTTACATATTAGGAATTTCGCCAAATGGTTATTCAATTACGATCCAGCAATAATACACTTGAGTCAACTTAATAGGGATATTATGGAAGATTACTTCTTTTATCTCAGGATAGAACTAGACTGTAGTGATCACTATGCCAACTTAGGAATTTTACAACTGAAAGCATTTTTTGAAACATTGATGATTTTAGAATGTGATAACATTCCTGAAAATTTTTTAATTCTACCCACAGATTATACATTTAAATCAAAAAAAGAAGCAAAATACTACACTCCAGAAGAATCGCAAAACATTACCAATGTAATGAAATACATGGAAAAGACAGATGCTAAAATAGTATTTTGTTTAAAGATTTTAGGATCTCGAATAAGCGAACTGTTAGATTTAAAGCCTTCCTCCGTTTATGCGAAAGATGATAATTCGTATTACTTAAAAATCTATCAACCAAAAGTAAAGAGAGAGTATATAAAAGTTTTACCCCCTCAAGTTTCTGATCTAATTCTATCAGAAATAAACAAAAATAGAAGAAAATATAATTGCGAACCAGAATATGTATTTTTAAGCGAAGAAGGAAGCAAAATTCTTTATTCATCATTTACCAAACGTCTAAATCGTTTATTCTATGATCATCAAGTTAAAGATAGAAATGGTAATTTGTTAAGATTCCAAACTCATCGTTTTAGGGCAACGGTGGCAACAAACCTTGTTAACGCTGGATATGGTGCAAAACAAACTGCAGAAATACTTGGACAGTCTTCTCTAGAATCTCTAACACATTATATACATATCCATGATGAAACTGTAATAAAACAACTTGCTCCAAGGTTAGCAAAAGATGATGCTTTAATTCGCAATATAGGATTAATGGATAAAATATCCCCAGAAACAATAAAAACCACCTATACTCCTCTATGTAATGGCTGGTGTATAAGAGACGTTTCTAATCTAGGCGTATGTAAAAAAGCAAATTCTTGTCTAACATGTGGATTGTTCAAACCATCTATTGAGTTTCTAAACAACTACGAGATGCAGCTACAAGATGTACTCGCAACTATTGAAATAGCACGAGCAAATGACATGGAAGTTCTTTTGAAGAAAAATCTTAAGCTCAAAGAGGATTTAGAAAGAATCATCCGTGTAGTAAAGGAGAAATTAGAATGAAAAAATCAACAGCAATGGTAGAATTTCAAAAAAACAGGAAAGATATTTCTCGCCAAAAAGTAGAAAATACCATTAGGAAATTAAAAAGAAGTAAAAAACAGATTTCCAAAACTGAGTTCTGTAAAATGGCTGGAGTATCTTTACAATATCTATACAAATACCCTGAATTATTAGCCGAAATTGAAACCATTTGTATTCCATCTGGAAGACGAAAAAAGAGACAAACTCCTGATAGCAAAGACACCATTATTACTTCACTTAGAGCTGAAAATAAATCTTTAAAAAACAAGATAGCCGAATATGACAAAGAAGAAAAATATAAAATCAGGTACGAAAATGCTATAAAAAGAATTGAAGAACTCGAAAAGCAATTAAAAGAAGCTTATAATTCTCAACTCGATATGGACTTTTAAGATTTAAAGGGCAGGAACAAAAACCTGCCCTTTTTGCAATAACGTTAAACAAAGTGGTATTATAATATTAAAATAGCAATGAAATAAACGATATATAAATTAAACAACGTAAACCCCCTCAAAAACTCAGCGTTTGGGAGAAAATGAGGTCATATTTTACATTGATCCTCCCCGGCCGCATGCGGAGGGCCGTGCGGATCAGAGCCCGGATCCCGATTCCGCCGCTCCCCTGAAGGGTCTCCGGCCTGGCTTCCAGCTGAGCCACATTCTCTGTGCCCTGCAGTCTCAGCTCCGCTGTATCTTCAATGGTCACGATCCGCTCGTCCCCGGGGATAAAGCAGGACAGGGCGTTTAAAAAGGTGGTTTTTCCCGTGGAAGTTCCCCCGCCCACCAGTATGGTATACCGGGCTCTCACCAGTTCCTCCAGTAAGCCCGCCGCTTCCGCCGTAATGCTGCCTCGGGCAATAAGTTTTCCCATGGTAATGGGTTCTTCCGGAAATTTCCGGATGGTCAGGAGGGGGCCGTTCAGGGCTACCGGGGGCATGACTACGTTGACCCGCTCCCCGCCTGCCAGCCGGGCGTCCAGGATCGGCGTCTGGGCGTTGACCGAGCGGTTGCAGCCGGCGGCGATCTGCTGGATCACATCCTCCAGCCGTTCCGGGGCGGAGAAACATTTTTCCCAGCGGTAAAGCTTTCCCTGTTTCTCATAATAAATATTCCGGCTGCCATTCACCATGATCTCCGTAATCTCCGGATCCTCCGCCAGCTCCTGGAGCACATCCAGCCCCCGAAGCGAATACAGCAGCTCCTTTTTCAGTTCCGCCTTCTCCCGCAGGGAAAGGGGCGGCTTCCTCCTCTGGGAGAGCAGCAGCTCATCAATACTCTCCCGGATCTCCCATTCTTCCAGTTCTCTTCCTGTATCCAGCCGTTCCAGAAGCAAAGAACGCATTTCCTCAAAGCACTTCAAAGACTTTCCTTCCGCAGGAGCTGACGGACGCAGTCTCCCAGCTCCCCCCACACCAGATCCTCAAAGTATCCCTTCCCTGTGCGGCTGGTGCTGTGAAAGGGAAGCTTTACCTTGCGGATCTTGTCCAGGACTCCGGCGAAATCCCAGACCCGCAGCAGATTCTCAAACTGGCTGATCTTTGCGGCGGAGAAAGCATCCCCCCGCACCGGCATATAGATCTGATCGCAGCAGTCCAGGATCCGGAACAGGTCCGCCACCCCGTCTCCCAGATCCAGGATCACCGTCTCGTAGGCACTGTTCTGCAGGATCTGTTCCAGAAGGGCCGTCCACTCCCGAAAACTGGCCTCCTGAATGTCCATAGGTCCTATGGCCGGAGGGATATAGTCCATATTTTGAATGGAACGGACCATTCCCTGGATTTTATGCACCAGGTTCCCGTTCTCCTGCCGGGCCAGGTACAGAAGATCGCTGAGGTTCCTCTCGTAGTCTTCTCCCAGAAGTTCCTGGAAGCCGGAAAAATTTTCCATGTTCAGATACAGCACCGTCCGTTCCCGGGCCAGAATCTGTCCAAGGGTCAGGGCGAAGGAGGTCTTCTGGGTGCGGCCTACCGGACTGTAGACTCCGATCAGCGCAGCGGTCCGCTTCCGTACCTGCACCCCCTCCAGAGCCGCCCGCTCCGCCCCGTAACAGTCCATAACCTCCCGGATCACCGCGTCGGAAGCCTGATACTTATACACACTGGGATACTGGTCCAGTTCCGGACTGTGGACCCCCTCTGAAAGGATGATAAGCTTTCCCACCTCCAGTTTCCGAACCTCCTCTGTTACTGCCTTATCGGAAATCAGCAGGATCTCTACCGGATTTTCCCTGGCAAACTGGCAGAGGACCTCCGGTCCGGTAAAGGCCTGAACCTCAAAAGGCAGGCTCTTTTTTCTGTTTAAATACTCCATGAAATTATAGGCATAGTCCACTTCCACATCGCAGACTGCCAGGATGTGCCTTCTTGTTTTTGGATTCAATAAAAACCTCCTATCCACAGGAGGGCCCCCATGAGAACCGCCACAGAAAAATGGATATTTTCCGGACGTTCCCCCGCTCTGCGGTAGGGAGTCCGCTGCCCTGTACGCCGATAAATTTTAAAGTAGGTGGTGAAATATTTCAGACGCTGGAGAAAATTCCCGCAGATAATTAGAACTCCGGCGGACAGAACCGCCCCGAAGATCATAGACCAGATAATACATGACAGAACCGCCGGCACACCCATAATGCCGCCCAGAACAGACAGAAGCTTCACATCCCCTGCCCCCAGCATGCGGAAATAGAAGAGCCCCCATAAAAGAACAAGGGGCAGAAGGCTGCCGGCCGCAAAGCGTCCCGCGCCCTGCTTTCCGGCGGTCAGACATTGATAGAGCAGACCGCACAGCCATCCGGAACACAGCCAGAAGTTGGGTATCCTGCCAGTGGCCAGATCCATAAGTACTGCGCCGGCAGTCAGCAGAAACACCAGGCAGCATGGAAAAAACACTGCCCCACCTCCTGATTCAATTTTTAATTGGAAACCTCGAGGGAAAATGCAGCCGGAAACCGGACCGCTTATCAAAGAACCTTGATTGATTGTGAACTCATTATAGCACGCCCCAATTGTTTGTCCAGTGGTTTTTCGACATTTTTCGATCTTTGTAAATTATGGACAAATCAGCCCTGAAATTTTCTCAATACGAATTTCAGGGCTGATGAAAAAAATCAGATTTCGCTGTATTTACTTTTTTCAGGTAAGATTTTCCTGATAGCTGATGAACACATTTCCTGCCGCCTCAAACTGGGACTGGGCATCCTCAAAGGCCAGGGGCGTCACCGCCTGGGTGCCCGGATCGTAGATCCAGATATTGTCGTAAACATCATATCCCAGGATCACCGCTGCCGCCGCGCCGTCCCGCTTGGCCGCCACAGGATAGCCGTGACTCAGCTGATAATAAAGGCTATCCAGAGAACAGCCGGTAAGATTCAGCACCCGGTATCCGGATCCCAGAGCCTGGCCAAGGGCCGCCGCGTCCAGGGTTCCCTGCCGGATAATCTCCGGCAGCTGTTCCTCATCCAGCATGGCTGCACTGCCCCAGCTTCCCCGTTCCCATACATACTGCTGTTTCTCATTCAGCACAGACCCCACCTCTGCATCCGCCAGATGGATGGCCTCGTTCAGGCTGGTAAAGATATCCAGCAGACGGCCTTTTCCATAAACATAATACTGTTCTCCTGTATTCTCCGGAATCTCCATGGTCAGCTCCGGCAGGTCGGAAGACTCCAGATACTGGGTACGGAGCGCCAGCAGATTGCCGGCTGCCCCGGAGGAGGTAAACTCCAGGATCACCTGGGTCTTTTCTTTGTCATAGACCCCCAGCCGCAGGGAAACCGACTCCTCGTCTTCCGAAATATTGTTCATAATATGGTCGCTGGGAGCCTCCTGGTATCCGTTTTCTCCCTTCTGGGCCCGGAGCAGTTCAATGAGGCCCTCCTTGGCCCGGATCCCGGTCACATAGTAGCCTTCCTGCTGATACTCTTTCCGGATTTCTCCGCCAAAGCTCTGGATATAGATCCGGTACATTCCGAAAACGGTATTCCCCGCCGTGTCTGTTACAATATCCACGTCCCGGGCCAGTCCGCAGATCAGATCCTCATTGATAAAGCCCAGGGCCTTGATCTTTTCTCCTGCTCCCGCGGATATCTGGCGGGTCTCCCCGGTATCCAGATCCATCACGGTAATGCCAGAGGAGCCGTTGATCTCCATCTCTTCCATCCAGGCTGCCGTCCGCTGGCTCTCGGATACCACAAAACAGTCCGGATCGATCTCCTCCCGGAGCGCCTCGTACGTGGAATCCGCCAGATTCACCCGGTACAGCGTATTCTCCAGATACAGATACAGGTACCCCTCCGCGTTCACGTAGGAAAGCAGATCCAGGCTGTGCCGCATTTCCTGAAAACTGGTCTGGCTGTGAATGAAGATTTCCTCCTCCGCCACATTCTGCTCCGCGCTGTAAGTATAAACGCTGATGCCCAGTTCCCCCTCATAGCGGTCGCTGTTCATATAGCCGTATACCACAAAGGAAATATCCCCGGTCTCGTTCACACTGGCAATCTTAATGGCATAATTCGGATTTTCTTCCCTCTCATCCCACTCTCCGCTGCGGTATCCGAACACCCGGGTGATCTTTCCGGCGCTGCGGTTATAGGACCAGAGTTCCCCGTTTACCACAAAGGCTACGATCTCGGAATTCTGATTGGCCAGATATTCCACATCGCTGCCTACAATTCCCAGATTCAGCCCCGTCCCGGTAAGGAACGGGTTATCCCCGTCAAAAATCTGCGTAGTAGTCCGTTCAAAATTCAGAAGGATCACCTGTCCCTGACCCTGACGCATGCGGTAAAACTCCCGTACGGTATAATACCGGGTCTGCCCCTGGGAATCCTCCCCGCAGATCACATAGTCCTGGCAGATGCTCACGGTGCTTTCATTTACATCGGTAAAAGAGGGCACCGGCTTTTTTACCAGAGAAGGTTCCAGGCTGCCCCAGGTGATCAGCTCCCGGCTGGAGTGTATATCTACGCTGTGAAAGCTTCTGTTATCCGCCGTGTTGTCCGGCTCCAGCTGTGCGATCTGGGCTGTGCTGAGATTCTGATCCAGGCAGTTCTGATAAAATTCTTCTGCAAAAGCAAGATACTCCCCTACAGATATTCCGGACCGCTGAACCAGCCTGGTATAATAGCGGATCGGCGCTTCCTCTCCGATATCCACAGAGAAGGTCAGCAGATATTCCTGGTTCAGGCGGATGGGCGTCCCCAGCTGAAAAGAGGCGGTATACCTGCCTTCTTCTTCCGTTACATTTTTCACTCTGGCATTCTCCACCAGGCTGCCGTCCACCAGGGAGGTTACTTCGTATTCCACCTGCAGGACCTTATTGCCGTAAGCCTCCAGGGAAAAGGCCAGCTCCCTGTCTGTATCCAGAGGGGTAATGGTATCCCGCAGGGTTGTCCCGTCCACTTCCTGGCGGTAGCCGTATAAACGATTTACCGCCGTATCATCTACTTCCATGTACATAACGGGCAGGGTGGGACTGCTCATGGCCCTGGTATCCGCGATTTCCTGTCTATTAAAAATACCGGAAAAAACCAGCACTCCCACAATAAAAATGCCGATGAGTACTCCGGCTCTGAATAATATTTTTTTCATTTATGGATGCTCCCCTTATACTTTTGTTCCCTCCGCCCAAAACCGTTCCTGTTTTGGGCATGCCTTTATTGTAATCGCTCTGAAACGAATCAGCAACCGGAAATCAAAAAAAACTTTGACATTTTCTCCTGCACTCTCTCCGGCGGAGCATTTCTCCCCAGAGCAGCACCCAGATCAGTTCCCGGAGATTTTCTCCCTGTACCCCTTCCCTCTCCAGCTGCTGCCGGATCCGGCCGCAGATTTTCTCCAGCATCTGTTTGTCCGGATACACATCGTACATCCTGCTGCCGTCATATTCCATCCGGTCGCACTCCTGCTCCGCCAGTTCCTGGATCCTAGAGGCTCTTCCCGGAAAATAAGATTTCATGATCTGCCGTTCCCGGCTCTTCTCCCATTCCTCCTCCCAGGAACTCCTTTCCGGACCGGACATCAGAAAAGACATGGATTTCTCATAAAACATCTGCAAGACACCTGCCTACTATCCTTCTTTTTATTCTATGCATTTCTGAAAAAAATGTGAATTTCCTTGCCAAATTTTCCGGCACGTACTAAAATCAGCCATAACAGGGATTCCTTTTGATCCTGCGCAGCAAAGGAGGTGCAAATGGAACCATTTAATATAATCAAACAGCTGGCCGGCCAATCCCGGACTCTGGGGATTTTTCTCCAGCAGTACAGTTCTTTTCTGGTTGCCGGCGGACTTGTTTTTTCGTTGCTGAACTGTTTCTTCGGCTTCCGCCTGCGGAAACTCTGGAGTGTAATCGCCGGTTTTCTGGCCGGCGCTGCCTTAGGCATGGGGTTCTGTGTCTATTTCGCAGTCACACGGCCGCTTTTTCTGCTCCTGGCCATTGGGGGAGGAGGACTGCTCTGCGGTCTGCTGGCATTTTTTCTGTACCGGCTAGGTTTATTTTTCATGTGCGCAGGGGCGACGGTTTTCGTTCTCTACCGCCTGATGACCCCTTCCGATACAGTGGTCCTGGCGGTCTGCCTGGCTCTGGGGGCCGTTGTAGGCTTTCTGGCTCTGGCCAGGGAGCGGCTTACCATATCTCTGGCCACAGCCATCGGAGGCGGCTGGGGGACTGCAGAATTTCTGCTGCTCCTTCTGCATCGCGACTCTCCTATCCTGCTGATCCTCCTGACATTGGTCCTGGCTTTCCTGGGCATCCTGGCACAGCTGAAGCCTTGGAAATCCCGGGATTACTGGGATGAAAAAGACGCCGCCTACCGGAAAGAGCGCCGGATGGAACGGCGCAAAAAAAAGCGCAAAGAAAAGCGAAAAAAAAGGGCAGAAAAAAAGAAACGCAGGAAAGAGAAAAACCTTTCTTCTCCCTCCCAAACTCCCCGGCGCGCCCAGCCGGAACCTCCAAGGGCTTCCCGGCCGGATCTGTCGCCTGCTCCGCTTCCGGCGGATCCGCCTTCCGATGGCGGGAATCCCCTGGATCTGTCCGATGTCCGGCAGCAGCTTTCCCGGGAAGTAAGCGAAATTTACCAGGAAGAACAGCCTTCCTCTGACACTGCAGATACCCCGAAAGACCAGATACACTGATCTTTCGGGGTATCCCTTTTACTCATCATACAGATAATTTTCGCCGGTCTGCTGCTGAAGCAGCTGCCGATCTACCCATTGATACCCGGTGTCAATATGCCGGTCCAGTGTTTCACCGGCCATGGCCCGCAAGGCGGCCGCCACTGCCGCGTAGCCCATTCCTCGGGGATTCTGGCAGATGGTTCCGGACAGTTTTCCCTCTTCAATGGCCTCCAGCTGCCGCTGATCCGCGTCGAAGCTCACGATCTCCAGCTGCTCCTCATCCTCCAGCTCATCCAGAACCTGAAGGGTCACCGTGGAACTGGTGCAGAAAAGGCCGTCCAGATCCGGATACGCTTCCCGCAGCTGCAGCCAGAGTTCCCCGGCGGTCTGATCTTCTTCCTCGTAAAGGATTTCCATAACCTGAACCTCGGGATGATTCTCCTGCACCTCCTGCAGGAATCCCTGCACTCTCTGTTCGCTGGTTTCCGTCCTCCGGCTGTAAGAAATCACCGCGACCTGCCCTTCCTGGCCCAGCCGCCCGCAGAGCTGCCTGGCAGCCTCTTTTGCGGCAGTCCGGTTATCCGTCATGCAGACCGCTGCCACCAGCTCGCTGTCAATGCCAGAATCCAGGATCACCACCGGAATCTCGCTCTCCCGGGCCGCCTCCATCTGGGCCTGGCAGGACTGCATATCCACCGCCGCCAGGCACAGGGCTCCCGGATTCTCTGCCAGCAGCGCATCCAGGGTATTGATCTGCGTATCCACCGCTTCCTCCTCTTCCCCTTTGGTGCCGTCTACGGTGAGATACACCTGATCTTCCCCGGAATATCCCAGTTCCCCGTTAATTTCCTCTACCGCCTGCTCTGCCCCTTCTCTGACGGCCTTCCAGTAAGAACTTTCCAGATTCTTCAGCACCAGGGCAATGTGGGTGCCCGGCTCCGCCGTCAGCCCGCTCACATCCGTATATTTTCCCTTTTCTCCCTCTTCATCGGGAAGCCAAATCTCTTCTTTCGAATCCGCTTCCGGCTCTTCAGAAACGCTTTCGGCTCCTTTGTCCGCCCCGCAGCCTGCCAGCAGCGCGGCCAGCAGGCCCGCCAGAAATATTTCCCTCTTCCTTTTCTTCATGGCTTCTGCCTTTCTGTGCTTTCCTTCTATTATACACAAAACCATTCCGGAATCCAATCGGTGGGCGCCCTGGAAATTCTTAATCCTTTATGAAGTCCCCGCAGTTAAAATCCTGGAAATAGGTTCCTCTGGGAAGATAACGGAACTTCAGTCTTTTCCCCGCAGTCGGATGGGTAAAAGCTAAAAACCAGGCGCAGAGAGCCGGATATCCCTCTCCCGGACCGGCGGTTCCATATTTTCTGTCACCCTCAATAGGCATGCCTGCCCGGGCCAGCTGTACCCGGATCTGATGGTGGCGGCCGGTCAGCAGCCGGACTCTTACCAGAGTCCTTCCGTTCTCCAGGGTCTGCAGACACTGATATTCCAACTCTGCCCTTTTGGCCCCGGGAGTTCCAGGAGTCACCGCCCGGGAAGTATTGGTCCTTCCATCCCTTTTCAGGAAGTCTGTCAGCTTTCCCTCTCTTACTGCCGGCGGTTCCCTGGTCACCGCCAGATATTCCTTCTGCATCTCCCGTTTCCGGGACTGCTCCGTGAGGCAGGCAGCGGCTTTCCTGTTCCTGGCAAACACCAGCAGGCCTTCTACCGGCTGATCCAGCCGGTGCACCACTGCCAGATAGGGCTCTCTTTCTCTCTCTGATAGTTCCCCCAGAAGCCAGTGTTCCAGATCCATCTCTCCAAGTCTGGCAGTCTGCACCGGGAGTCCCGCAGGTTTTCCCACCACCAGAAAATCTCTGTCTATATAGATAATATCTTTTTTTTCCATTCCGGACTCATCCTTTCGGCTGAATGGTAACGCAAAAAAATCCCCGTGTCAACCGTTCCCTTTGGAAAATGATTCCGGAACCGATTTGCGGAGATGGATCTGCGAAACATCGACAGCCGTCTTATCGGATTTCTTTATCTCAATAAAACGGCTGTCTTAATGTTCTTCTTTATTCAATTGTCTTTTTCCCTTTCTCTTCTTCTTTTTTCTTCTTCTTTTGTACTTCTCTTCCCTGCCTCGTAAGTTCTTTTTTCATTCTCTTTGGAATTACTTCTTTGAATCTTACTTAGAAAGTTTATATGCGATCTATATGATAATAAAAAGTTTCCTGATATAATTTCTCGTCTTATATCATTTCAGCAGCTATACTTATACTTTCACCGGATACAGTGCCTGTTCGATTTTTCTTTTCTACTTATGACTGGAAATTTCTTTCCCTTCCTGTACTTTGGATCAATATAGATAATTGCTCTTCTTCCTTCCGTTTCTTTACACGGAGGAGAAGTCTTTTTATTATTGGTGTGGTATGTATTCAATATGAGTGCCAGCTGCATATACCTTTCATGTTTTTCATCTTTTCTTCTTTTGCTTTTTCAGCTTCTTTTGATGATCTTCCTTTTTTCTCTCTTATGAAAGGTCTTTCTTGCGGGGACTGCTAGGCAATACCACTCTCATATTGATGATTGAAATGTTCTGTTGCCAATGGACTGCACCTCCTTCTTAAGATTTCACTCCCTCCTCTGGTCTTCCTTACCAGATTTGTTTGTTCTCTCTGTTGATGATTGTATATTACCAGATGATCTTCTTTTTGTCAACACATTTTTATAAAAAAATTTAATTTAATTATTTTCATAATTTTCAAACAGTTATAATCTATAAATAGTATGAATTTCATATTCTTTTCAGAATATTTATCCAGTGCGAACCGCAGCAAAAAACGAGCCGCCTCCCGGGGATCTTTTCTCCCGGGAGCAGCGGCCCGCACTATCTTTTATCCTCTGTAATAATTAATCAGACAGCCTTTCAGGATGATCTCTCTCTCATCCTCTGTCAGATCTCCCAGCTTCAGCTCAAAGGGCGTCAGTTTGCCGCCGGATACAGCGTAAGCCTGGATCACCTCCGCCTTCTCCTCTACTTCCCTGCGGATCTCCGGCAGGAAAATGTAGTCGCCGTTGGCGAATGGCAGGTCCCCGGCAGGGATCAGCAGCGGCAGCATACCCCAGTTGATCAGGTTGGAGCGGTAGCGCTTGGTGGCGTACTCATTGGCCACGTTTGCCCAGCCTCCCAGCACCTTCTGGCAGGAAGCCGCCTGCTCTCTGGCAGAGCCGTCTCCGGGTTTCACCGCGAAGATGGTGGAGCCGATTCCCAGGTTGCCCTTATTTACATTCCCGAAGGTCTGTTTCACGGAATCCAGCACGGCCTGGAGTTCCGGCAGGGCAGCAATGGGATCCTCCCCTGCTTCCAGGGCTTTCTCCGCTTTCTGAACCTCCTTGGCCCGTCCCACGTAGGCCGGATCCTTTCTGGAAAGAGTAAATTCCGCCAGGCCCAGGGGATTGGACCGGTAGGAAGAGGTCTCTCCGGAGGGGATCAGCTCGTCGGTGGTGGTGACGGGATCGTGGATCTCGGAAACCACTTTCAGCAGCAGATGTTCCGACAGGGCCGGCATCTTGGGCCAGTCCTTGATGTTGGGACCGAAGTGGATCTCCACAGAGGGATCCGCCTGGCCGTGGCTGTCAAATACCCGGTTGGCATAAATCTGGCTGTCGAAGTGATACACCGGACGGCTGTAGGTGCCGGCGTACTCCGTTGCCGGGGTCAGATACCCCTTGTTGGCCGCGGTAGCGGCGATGGACCGGGCGTCCATAAGAGCCACAGAGGAGATCTGTCCACTCTGGATCTTGGAGCCTTCCCGGTTGGGGAAGTTTCTGGTGGTGTGGCGGATGGAGAAGGCGTTGTTGGCCGGCGTATCTCCCGCGCCGAAGCAGGGGCCGCAGAAGGCGGTCTTCACAATAGCTCCCGTCTCCATCAGGTCCGCGATCTTTCCGTTCTTTACCAGTTCCATATAGATGGGGGTGCTGGCCGGGTACACGCTGAGGGTAAATTCATCGGCGCCGATGCTGTGTCCTTTCAGGATGTCCGCGGCGTCGCAGATATTCTCAAACCCGCCGCCGGCGCAGCCGGCGATGATGCCCTGATCTACCAGCAGCTTTCCGTTGTGCACTTTATTCTTCAGAGTGAAGGGAACTTTTCCGTCCAGAGAGACGGCAGCCCTCTTCTCCACCTCTTCCAGGATATCCATCAGGTTGCTGTTCAGCTCCTCAATGGTGTAGGTATTGCTGGGATGGAAGGGCATGGCGATCATGGGTTTGATCTTATCCAACTCTACGGTGATCACTCCATCGTAGTAGGCCACTGCTCCCGGGTTCAGCTCCTTATATTCTCCGCTTCTGCCGTGGATCTCGTAATACTCTTTGATGGCGTCGTCGGTTCTCCAGATGGAGGACAGACAAGTGGTCTCGGTGGTCATAACATCCACGCCGATGCGGAAATCCGCGCTTAAGCTGGAAACGCCGGGGCCTACAAACTCCATGACTTTATTCTTCACATAGCCGCAGTCAAAGACCGCCCCGATAATGGCCAGGGCCACATCCTGGGGGCCTACACCGGGAGCGGGAGCTCCGGTCATGTAAACGGCCACCACCCCGGGCATGGGGATATCATAGGTCTTGTTCAGCAGCTGCTTAACCAGCTCCGGACCGCCCTCGCCCATAGCCATGGTTCCCAGAGCGCCGTAGCGGGTGTGGGAATCAGAGCCCAGGATCATCTTTCCGCCGCCGGAGAGCATCTCTCTGGCGAACTGATGAATCACCGCCTGATGGGGCGGAACGTAAACGCCGCCGTATTTCTTGGCGCAGCTGAGGCCGAACATATGGTCATCTTCGTTGATGGTGCCGCCTACAGCGCACAGAGAGTTGTGGCAGTTGGTGAGCACATAGGGAATGGGGAATTTCTCCAGTCCGGAAGCCCGGGCTGTCTGGATGATTCCTACAAAAGTAATATCGTGAGAAGTCAGCTTATCAAATTTGATCTGCAGCTCTTTCATATTTCCGGAAGTATTGTGGGCTTCCAGGATTCCGTAGGCAATGGTCTGCTTCCTGGCCTCTTCCGGGGTTGTGGAAACACCGGCCTCCGCCTGAAGTCTGGCAGCCGCTTCCCCGTCCGCGGGGATCACGGTCCGGCCGTTTACCAGGTAAGCGCCTCCGTCAAGTAACTGTATCATGGTCTTTCCTCCTTCAAAATCAGTATCACTTACGCTATTCTCTAGCATATATTATTTTACTGATTTTCGCAAGTTAAAATCCTGGGGCCTCTTTCCCTCAGAAAGCCGCTTCTCCTCCCCGGGATTCCGGAAAAGTCAGGATCGCCTTAAACAAATCCCCGTCTACGTACAGTTCGAAATCTCCGCCCATAAGAACCACCAGGTTTTTGGCAATGGAAAGGCCCAGGCCGCTGCCCTCGGTGGTCCGGGAGCTGTCCCCCCGGACAAACCGCTCCATGAGCTCGTCGGCGCTGATATTCAGGGTCTGTTCCGAAACATTTTTGATGGAGAACATGACCATTCCCGCCTTTTTCACCACATCCACGTAAATCCTGGTGGAAGGCATGGCATATTTGGCGGCGTTTCCGTAAAGATTCTCCAGCACCCGCCAGATGTAGCGTCCGTCCGCCTTCAGAAGGGCGCTTTCCAGGGGCAGGCGGCAGATCAGTTCCAGATTCCGGGCCTCGAAACGCTCGCTGAACTCTCCGTTTACCTGCTGCACCAGCTCGTTCAGGTTCAGGGTAACGATCTCCAGCTTTACATTGCCGGAGCTGGCCCGGGAGGCTTCCACCAGATCCTCCGCCAGCTGCTTCAGCCGCTGGGATTTTTTCTCCAGAATCTCAATATAATTTCTGATCCGGGGATCATGGATGTCTTCTCTTTTCAAAAGATCCACATAGTTGATAATGGAGGTCAGGGGGGTTTTCAGATCGTGGGACACATTGGTAATGAGATCCGCCTGCATCCGCTCGTTTTTCATCTGCCTGCTGACCGCTTCCTTCAGCCCCTGGCCCATGGAGTTTACCAGTTCCGCCAGTTCCAGATTATCCCCCCGGAGTTCCGCGGTATCCACCTGATAGTCCAGATTCCCCGTGCCGATCTGCTTTAACCCCTCCTCTACGGTCTGCTTGCCCGCAGCGTCCCGGAGCAGATACAGCAGCACCAGGATATCCACCACCAGGCAGAGGGTATAGCCGAACAGTCCCATATTGGGCAGAAAGAGAAAGTGCATAAGGATCAGCACAACCCCTGCCCAGATCACCCGGGTAGATGCTTTTCTGGCCCCGTAGGCCTTCCGCCCCAGGCTGATCACCGCCCGCAAAAGGCTTCTCTCCCAGAGATTATGCGCCTTCAGCCGCCGCACCAGAGAATAGTAGAGCAGCAGGAAGATTCCTGTGTCCAGCACCACCGCTGCCGAGGTAAAAGCCAGCGACAGAGGAGAAAACTGCTCATAGCGGTAGGCGAAACTAAGCAGCGGCCAGCCTGTGATCCCCAGCCCGAAGATCACCAGCAGAATAGAAACTGCCCCTGCTGCCTCGGTAGGCAGCCGGTCAAAGGCGTACAGCCGGATTTCTTTGTTCTCCGGATTCCGTCCGGACTGGAAGGTTCCCACAGCCAGGCTGGCCGCGGCCAGACAGACTCCCGCTACCGCGATTCCCAGAAGAAGGTTTTTATTGGGAACCAGGCTGTCGAAAAATTCCGATTTCGCCCGGTAGTCATCTTCTATGGGATAGCCGGAGCGCAGACCCAGCAGCACCGTCTCATCCTCAGACAAAAGAGAATTCAGGGACAGGTACTCCCGCAGCCGGTATCCCGCCGGCGTATCCGGGAAGGAACTGCTCTCCGCAAGGCTGCCGTTTTCCCTGGTGTAGGACAGCTCCAGCGGCCATCCCGCCATCTGCCGGGATACATCCCGGGGCTCTGCCTTTTCCCAGGCGCTTACGTTGGTGTAAACCCTTTCGCCGTCAGAAATATAATAGCAGAAATTGCTGTTCTGGAAAGCCGCTCCCTCCTCCAGGGCCCACATGTATTCTGCCGCCTGGGAGGCTTTCCGGTAAAGATTCATATACAGGTCGTACAGGGACACTTCGTTGGGATGGGCGGCGGCGTAATCTGCCAGGGTAGACCCTGCCGCGGTGCGCACACCCGCCTCCAGCTCTGCCTGGTACCCGTATTCGTAGAGATACAGGAACTGCCGGCTGAACTGAACCCCTCCCGCTACGTTCTGGAGATGCTGCCAGATTTCCTGGCTCATAGAATCATTTCCATAGCCGGAAGAGGCCTCCTCCGAGGCGTACTGGCTGCCCAGCTCCTGGGAAGCTTCCGCCCACTCCCTCAGCTGGTCGGAAACGCCGCTGTTATATAAAGTATACAGATCCTCCAGGGTGTAGGATGTATTTTTATCCGGCTCCTCTGTGTCTTCCTGCCCTGCAAGATCCACCAGCCGGCCGGGGTCGTATCTTCCATCCACATCAAAGCGGGCCCTTTCCTCCAGATGGTTCGCGAGATGAGCCAGGTCGTAGACCATCTGTTCCCCGCAGCCGTCCGTTTCGTGATACGCCGCCTTTTCATCCAGGGAAAACGGATCCGTGCTGCTGATACCGCCCAGGTGCAGCAGGGCGCTGCCGAACAGAGCGCAGAAAAGGATCCCGCAGCAGGTCAGCAGCACCATCAGCGCTTTCAGGGGATTTCCGTAAAAAATCTGATTTCGTTTTTTGGCTTCCATCATTCAACACTCCTCTCCGGCAGGAGACAAAAAGCGGCGGTCAGAGTTTTTCAATCTTGTATCCCACGCCCCAGACCACCTTCAGGTACCGGGGTTCTTTGGGATTGATCTCGATTTTTTCCCGGATATGGCGGATATGGACCGCCACCGTATTGTCCGCTCCGATGGCCTCCTCGTTCCAGATGTTCTCATAGATCTGCTCGATGGAAAAGACCTTTCCCGGATTCTTCACCAGCAGCAGAAGGATATTGTACTCAATGGGCGTCATCTTTACCGCCTCTCCGTCCACGGTCACCTGCTTCCGGTCATCGTCGATGGACAGTCCTCCCACGGTAAAGACATTGGCTCCCTCTCCCTGGATATTTCCCAGCTTGGTATAGCGGCGGATCTGGGATTTTACCCGGGCCACCAGTTCCAGCGGATTGAAGGGCTTTGTCACGTAATCATCTGCTCCGATGTTCAGTCCCAGGATCTTATCCACATCCTCGGACTTGGCGGAAAGGATGATAATGGGAATGCTGCTCTTTTCCCGTATCTTCAGGGTGGCCCGGATCCCGTCCAGTCTGGGCATCATCACATCTATGATCAGCAGATGCACCTCCTGCTCCTCCAGGATCTTCAGAGCCTGCAGGCCGTCATAGGCCTTCAGGATGGTGTAGCCCTCCTGGGACAGATAGATCTCTATGGCCTCCACGATCTCCTTATCATCGTCGCATACCAGTATGTTCATGGTTTCCCTCCTCTGTTTTATTCTTTATACTCCCCGGCGGTTTTCCGCCTGTTTCAGTATACCCTATCCCCTTTGGGAACTCAAGGGCGCCTGCTCCTGCCGTTTCTTAGGAAAGCATAGCAGATAAATCTTTATTTGCGGCTGGGGAAAAAATTAAGATTTCCTGAAATCCATTCTGCCGGATCGATTTTGTTCAGACCTGCGCAATGGCTTGATGTTTTCGGAGGTTTGTGCTAGGGTAAAACCAGCATCAGTGTACAAGGGGACAATACGGTCGTTGAAGGGCTGATTTGAGCTCCTTCTGCGTTACTTTCCCTCCGCGTACGTCTCTGTACGCGTCGATCAAGTGCCTTGAAGGGGCTCAAATCAGCACCTTCACGACTCGAAGACTCCAACCGCAGGAATTTCGGTGATTTTCAAGGCAGACGATAGAGGCGTACTGGACGTACGCCGATTGAGGATAACACAGAAAATCACCGAAATTACGCGGTTTGGAGCGTGTTGCCCCTTGTACACTGATGCTAACGGGAATTTTTAAAAATACCGTTTAGAAAAACTGTCAGAAGAGGAGGCTTCCATGTTTCGACTTTGGGGAAAAATGATCCGAGAGAATCGTCTCATAAAAGATATGACTGTGTCCAACGACACCCAGGATACCCGCACCCACAAGATTTTTCAATCCCTGGAGGATATCTGCTACGCCTGGGATCTTGGCAGGCCTATCTGGCTGGATTCCACCATTGCGGAATTTAAGCGCCACAAGAAGGCCCGCTTTTACCAGGACAATTTTATTGAAACCATTGATTTTGACTATCTGGAGATCCAGATCCTGGAGGAATAATTCAGCAGATCCGGTTCAGCCGCCCGCCTTCCCTGTAGGATCTCAGATTTTCTTCCAGCTTCCGGAGCAGCTGCTGCCGGGATTCCCGGGAAGCCCAGGCGATATGCGGAGTGATCAGCAGACGGCGGCTGTCCTGAAACTTCAGAAGGGGATTGTCCGCCGCCATGGGTTCCACATCCAGTACGTCCAGAGCCGCTCCGGCGATCCGGTTTTCTTCCAGGGCCCGCAGAAGCCCTGCTTCCTCTACAATGGGCCCCCGGCCCACGTTGATGAAAACAGCGGAGGCCTTCATCCGGCAGAACTGCTCATAGGTAAAAAGCTTATGGGTGGCAGGAGTCAGAGGGGCATGGACGGAAACCACATCCGCGGTCTTCAAAAGTTCCGAAAGCTCCAGCCGCTGATAGCGGGGATCCCGGTCCTTTCCGGAGGCGGAATAATAAACCGCCCGGCAGCCGAAGGCTTCCGCAATGGCGGCCACCCGGCTTCCGATGGCCCCCAGGCCGATGATTCCCCAGGTTTTCCCCTTCAGTTCCGAAAACTTTTCCTGCAGATTGGAAAAGGTATCGCTGGCCGCATAGGCCCCGCTCTTTACATACTCGTCGAAATAGCGGAGTTTTTCCGCCACTTAAAAGTACAGGGCAAAGGTGTGCTGGGCCACGCTGGCAGTGGAATAGCCTGCCACATTGGCCACGCCGATCCCCCGGCTCTTTACGTAATCCAGATCTACGTTGTTGATCCCGGTGGCAGTGACACAGATCAGCTTCAATTTCTCCGCCTGTCCCAGAGTTCCCGCGTCCATCATCAGTTTATTGGCCAGAACCACATCCGCGTCCCGGATCCGCTCCGGGCATTCTTCCCTGGTGGTCTTTCCGTAGATTACCAGTTCCCCGTATTTTGCAAGTCCGCCAAAATCCAGGTCATCCCCCAGACTGGCGGCTTCCAGCATGACTATCTTCATTGGCTTTATCCTTTCCTGTTCCCCAGGGGCTGCAGCCGCCCTCCGGGCATATAAAAACACCGCCCCCGGCAGATCCGGAAGGCGGTGTCGCTGATCTTTGAATTATTTACAGTCTGCCAAGGAGCTCTTCTCTTTCCTTCTCGTAGCCCGGCTTTCCAAGAAGAGCGAACATATTCTTCTTGTAGCTCTCTACACCCGGCTGATTGAAAGGATTCACGCCGGATACATAGCCGCTGATGCCGCAGGCGAACTCAAAGAAGTAGAACAGCTGTCCCAGATAGAACTCGTTCTGCTCCGGAATATCGATCCGGAGATTGGGAACGCTGCCGTCCGTGTGAGCCAGAATCGTGCCGTTCATGGCGCTCTTGTTGACGAAGTCCACGGTCTTTCCGGCCAGGTAATTCAATCCGTCCAGATCAACCGGCTCTTCACCGATGGTCAGCTCCACTCTTGATTTTTCCACATTCAGAACGGTCTCGAACATGATCCGGGAGCCATCCTGGATAAACTGTCCCATGGAGTGCAGGTCTGTGGTCAGATCCACAGATGCCGGGTAGATTCCCTTCTGATCCTTGCCCTCGCTCTCTCCGAAGAGCTGTTTCCACCACTCGGATACGTAGTGCAGGCTGGGCTCATAGTTGGCCAGGATCTCTACAGATTTGCCCTTGCGGTGCAGAATATTGCGGACAGCCGCATACTGCATGGCGTCATTCTCCCAGTAGGGCAGGTTCAGAGCCATCTCTCTTCCGGAGGCGGCTCCCTCCATCAGCTTATCTATATCAGCTCCGCTGACTGCGATGGGCAGCAGGCCAACAGCAGTCAGTACGGAGAAACGGCCTCCAACATCATCCGGTACGACGAAGGTCTCGTAGCCCTCCTCATCTGACAGATGCTTCAGGGCTCCTCTGGCCTTGTCCGTGGTGGCATAGATCCTCTTTGCCGCCTCTGCCTTGCCATACTTCTTCTCCAGCATCTCCTTAAAGATGCGGAAGGCGATGGCCGGCTCCGTAGTGGTACCGGACTTTGAAATAATGTTTACAGAGAAATCCCTGTCGCCTACAACATCGATCAGACCCTGCAGATAGCTGCTGCTGATGCTGTTGCCGGCAAAATAGATCTCCGGAGTCTTTCTCTGTTCTTTGCGGATGTTATTGTAGAATCCGTGGCGCAGAAATTCGATGGCAGCCCGGGCTCCCAGATAGGAGCCGCCGATGCCGATGACAACCAGCACTTCCGAGTCGCTGCAGATCTTCTCCGCAGCCTTTTTAATCCGGGCGAACTCCTCCTTGTCATAATCTACAGGCAGATCGATCCAGCCCAGATAATCATTGCCCTGGCCGCTTCTGGATACCAGCACCTCTTTAGCCGCGTCCGCGATCTGCTGGAAAGATTGCATCTCATGCTCACGGATAAAACCTGCTGCTTTGGAATAATCAAATGCTACTTTTGTTCCCATTTTTTCTTATCTCCTTCGTGTAATTCTACACAGTCCAGCCGGCCGTTTCCCGGCCACAGGGCTGATCTATAACTCTGTTTTTAGTTTAGCAAATACACCCGGCGGAATCAAGTCAAATATTCCCGAATCACCTCCCTCATGAGTTTTTCATCCTCCGGATTCATGAGTTCCGCAAATCGGCTTCTTCCCCCGGCCTTTTCCCGGATCTTTTCCTCCACCTGGGTAATGGCCGCCTCCTGCTCCGACCGCTTCATGGGGCTTTCCTGAAAGGCTTCCGCCACCGGCGCCGGTTCTTTCACCTCCGGTTCCGGCATATCTTTCTGATTTTCCAGATAGTCCGTCCAGTCCTCCAGAACCCTCTGCCTTTTTGCCGAAAAATTCAGACTGTATCTGGCCAGCAGAAGCAGACTGACAATGCTGCCGGAAACCAGCAGATACTGGTACAGCACATACTGCTGGTACTCCAGAAGATAGATGCCCCAGATCCCCAGCAGCAAAAAGACGCCGCAGAGGCTGGCCGCCAGATTTACGCCGTTCTGCAGGCTTCCGACCCGCTGGCCCAGGATTTTCCCCTCCTGGAGACAGCTGCGCAGGAAAGCGCCCGTATCCTTTATGGATCCGCCCCGGCGGTCCGCCGCCTGGATCAGTTCCCTGGTCCATTTACCCTTGGGCGCCTCTCTTCTCTTCATGTCTCTGACTGCCATATAATAAAAACGACTGCTCCAGAACAGGCACCATACTCCCAGAATGCCTGCGGCTATCATGCCGTACAAAAAAAAGTTTTGATCCATGCACGCTTGCAGCATAATCATTACCCCCTTGCTTTTTGGTGAGGCCATGATATACCCGCAGGACAGGTTTTGTAAACAAAAAGCGTTCGTCTTATTTCGCCTGTATTTTCACTCTTACAGCCGTTCTACCATATTCAGCATCAGTTCGACACTGTGGCGGATGGCTTCCCGCTCGAATGCGGGATAATCTACGGAGGCGCTGTCGTCCGCTTTATCGGAAATGGCCCGCAGGACCACGTAGGGCACTCCGTTGAGATAAGCCGCCTGGGCAATGGCCGCTCCCTCCATCTCTGTGCAGTATCCCTGGAAATTGCTGCTGATCCGCTCTTTGCTGGCCCGGTCAGAGACAAACTGATCTCCGCTGACCACTCTTCCGGCAAACACCTGGATCTCCGGGATCACCTCCCTGCATACCTCCTGGGCCAGAGCGATAAGCTTCTCATCCGCCGGGAAGGACAGGGTATCCATGCGGGGGATCTGGCCCAGAGGGTACCCGAAGCCCGTAGCGTCCATATCATGCTGCAGGGTATCTGTGGAAACTACGATATCCCCGATATTGATCTCGTTTTTCAGGCTGCCGGCAATTCCTGTATTAATAATATAATCCACCTGGTAGTCGTCTACCAGAATCTGAGCGCAGATGCCCGCGTTGACCTTGCCGATGCCGGAGCGCACTACCACCACCGGTTTTCCTTTCAGATTTCCCCGGTAGAACTCCATAGCCGCCTTTGCTTTTACCTGCACTTCCGTCATCTGGGCTTTCAGCTGGCTGACTTCCTCCTCCATGGCTCCGATAATTCCCACTAAGCTCATAGTATTTCTTCCTCCTGATATTCCATGTAGAATCTTATTTCTGTTTCTGTTATAATAACACGATAGGCCGGAACCCGTCAAACAGAGGCCGGCAGCACGGAAAGAAGAAAGGAGTACCCCATATGGTATACAAAACACACGGAACCTGTTCCCAGTTAATCTCTTTTGAGCTGGAGGATGGTAAAATCCACAACGTTTCCTTCACAGGCGGCTGCAATGGAAACCTGAAAGGCATCAGCGCCCTGGTAGAGGGCATGGACGCCAGAGAAGCCATTGCCAGGCTGGAAGGGATCACCTGCGGATTCAAGAACACTTCCTGCCCGGATCAGCTGGCCAAGGCCCTGAAGGAAGCTCTGTAAAATCCCATCCGCCCGGTTTTCCGGCGCAGAAAAAGAGAGCCGCTGCTTCACAGATGTTTTTCCATCACGCATCTGTTTTGCAGCGGCCCTTTTTATGGGCTTTGCTCTATTTTCAGGACTGCTGTGCCTGGGAACGGTCGGTGTAGATCTTCGGCAGCATAAAGCAGATCACAATGCCGATGACCACCGCAATTACCTGTACCAGGGCCGTGGTGTGAAGAGAATCCACACAGGCCTGAAGGGTTGCCGCCCCTTCTTCCATTCCGCCCATGACCAGTTCCTTTGTACCGGAAGCAATGCCCGCGGAAAACAGGGGAACGAAAACCGCTACGCCGAAAGGCGCGGACATATCACGGAACACATTGTAGGTGCCGGAACCGGAACCTGCGGCAGCCGGATCCAGGCCCGAAAGCACAACCTTCAGGAAAATGGTTCCGTTTCCGCCCAGCCCCAGGCCGATGAGGAACAGGGACAGGCACATCAGCGGCAGGCCTGTATTGGCGGAAAACAGCATCTGCATAGCCGCGCCGGCCGCCACAAATACCAGGGCCATGCCTGCCACTCCTCTGGGCTCTTTTTTATCTGCCATAGGACCGATCAGAATGGTTCCCAGCGCCATTCCTACGTACATAACCGAGGTGGCGATTCCCGAAAGAGTCCTGTCTCCGGTGGTATAAATGGAAAACAGGATGATATTCGTCATACAGGACTGCAGCAGACCCTGGGACAGAAACAGCACCACCACCGGCAGGATAAAACGTTTCCTGGCCATAAATCTGCCGTTCAGAATGGGATTTGCCGCCCTTTTCTCCACTGCCAGCAGGATCAGCAGGGACACGACTCCTACCCCGACGCACACCAGCGTGGGCACCGCCGTCCATCCGGATTCCTGGCCGAAGGTGGGGATGGACAGTACCATAGAGAAGAATACCAGCACAAACACGGCGCCGACGCCATCAAAGCCGGCCAGTGTCTTCTTGCCTCCCTGATCTTTTTTGATGAGAACCAGGCACAGGGACAGGGCAATCACGCAGCAGACCACGCAGATCCACATAACCGGACGCCAGCCGGTAGCCGTCATAATAATGCCGCCCACGGTGGGCCCGAAAATAACCATGCCGCAGGAGCAGAACATATAAAGGGCAAATCCCTTGCCCATCTTTTCCGGCGGGAATTCCGTCATAATATAGGCCATAACCACCGGAGCGATTCCCGCGGCCCCCAGACCTACCAGGAAACGGAACAGCAGGATCGGCACAAACCATCCATCCGGACACAGGGCGATCAGCAGCTGGCCGCCTCCATAGATCAGCATACTCACCAGGATCGTCCTGCGGCGTCCCATAACGTCTCCCAGTTTTCCCATAATGGGGGCCATAGCCGCGGCGCCCAGGGAATACGCCAGAGTGATCCAGGTAGTGGCGGCTGCATCCAGCCCCCAGTCTGTTACAACATTTGCCGGCACCGCAGCGGTAAATCCGCCGCAGAGGCTCAGCACAGCAGCGGCGATCAGAAAGGGAACAAATCCTTTCATGTAGCTGCCGGTTTCTTTACTCTCCATCTCTCCTTACCTCCTGAAAATTCATAAATGCATCAATTGTTGATTTTTTACAAAATTCGAATGCATTTCCCTAAATTTATCATATAATTTTCAGGAATACAAGTTTAAAAAAGGGAAGAAATTCTTCAAAAAGTGATTTCACATGAATTTTTTATATATTCATTTCAGCGGTCCCATTTATCACAGAGAGAGTTGATCTGATCCGTGAATTTCGCCAGATCCTTGTTGGCTCCGCCCTCATTGCGGCGGATCACCGTCAGAAGCCTCTGGCCTGCAGCCATCAGCCGGTCAAAGACCGTTCTTGCCCGGGCCGGCGCCGTCTGGCCGGCTGCCTTTTCTATTTTCACCGGCGCGGGAGCCTCCAGAAGTTCATTGGCCGCCAGATCATAGGCTGTGCCGCTGTAGGGAGCCATGGCCTCATAGCCCAGTTCATGGCGCAGCGTCTCGGCAAAAAGTTTTGTTACCTCATCTTCTCCGTGGGTAACAAAAACCTTCTTGGGTCGCTGCCGGAAGGCTCCGGCCCATCGGAGCAGGCCACTCCGGTCCGCATGGCCGCTGACGCCGGGAAGTTCCTTTACTTCCGCCGCCACATGAACCTCTTCTCCGAAAATCTTCACCTTTTCCGCCCCCTCCACCAGGGCCCGGCCTAAGGTTCCCGCGGATTGATAGCCTACAAAAAGGATGGTGCATTCCCTTCTCCAGAGATTGTGCTTCAGGTGGTGTTTGATCCGCCCGGCATCGCACATGCCGCTGGCGGAAATAATGACTTTCGGCTGCTGGTTGAAGTTGATCTCCCTGGATTCTTCTGTGGTAACTGAAACCTTCAGCCCGGGGAAGCGGATGGGGTTGATCCCCTTTTCCACCAGGTTTCTGGCTTCCTGGTCAAAGCAGTCCCGGTAATGCTCGTCAAAAATACTGGTAGCTTCCACAGCCAGGGGACTGTCTACATAAACCGGAAAATCGAAGGGCACCTTACGCTCTTCCTTGATCTTTCGGATAAAGTAAAGCATTTCCTGGGTTCTTCCTACGGCAAAAGAAGGAATCACCAGATTGCCTCCCCGGGAAAGGGTTCTCTCGATAACCTCCGCCAGAGCCTGGCCGTAATCCGGAGGCGCCTCGTGCTCTCTGGTCCCGTAAGTAGATTCCATCACCACGTAATCCGCCTCTTCCACATAGCTGGGATCTTTGATCAGAGGCTGATTCAGATTTCCGATATCTCCGGAAAAGACAATTTTCCGCTCCGTCTCTCCTTCCTTCAGCCAGATTTCAATGCTGGCAGACCCCAGCAAATGGCCTACATCCGTAAAACGCACCCGGATCCCTTCATACAGCGTAAGGATCTGATTGTAGGGACAGCCGGCCAGGCGCTGGATCAGACCCAGCGCGTCCTCCATGGTGTAAGGCGGAATATGATCCGGCTTTCCGGCCCGCCGGTTCTTCTTGCTTCTCCATTCTGCCTCCGCCATCTGAATATGGGCACTGTCACGAAGCATAATATCACAGAGATCCGCCGTGGCCTCTGTGGCATAGACGGTGCCCCGGAAACCTGCGGCATAAAGAGCCGGCAGGTTTCCGGAATGGTCAATATGGGCATGGGTCAGCAGCACAAAATCCAGTTCTGAGGCCGGTACAGGGATGGGTTTATTTTCATAAATATTGGTTCCCTGCTCCATTCCGCAGTCCACCAGGAATTTTCTGCCTGCCACTTCCAGATAATAACAGCTTCCGGTCACCTCGTGAGCGGCGCCTAAAAAAACAAGCTTCATGTATGCGCCTCCTTCTGTGCTTTTAATAATATCAGAATTTTTCCCATGATCTGGGATAATTATAGCAAAATTCAGAGACTTATTCTATATGTTTTCTTCCCTTCCTATCCATAATTTTGCAGAATACCACTGCCGCCGCCGTACTGGCCGCCGTGGCCAGAATCCCCGGCCCTATAATTCCAGCCGGATTTACGCTTCCATACTGGCTTCGATAAGCAATGACGCTGACCGGGATCAGCTGCAGAGAGGAAATGTTCAGGATCAGAAAGCTGCACATCTCGTTTCCCGCTGTCCCCTTCTCCCTGGCCGGCCCCGGAAGCCTTCCCCTTCTTCTGTCCTCCTCCAGTTTTTCCAGGCTTTCCATGGCTTTCAGCCCTGCCGGGGTTGCCGCCCAGCCCAGGCCCAGAAAATTCGCGATCATGTTCAGGGAGATCCAGCGCCCCGCCGGATGCTCCCTGGGGAGTTCCGGGAACAGAAACCCCAGCAGCGGCCGGATCTTTTCCGTAATCCGGTAAATCAGGCCGGAATTTTCCCCGATCCGCATGATCCCGCACCATAGCCCGGTAATCCCCGCCATGGAAATACACAGATTTACCGCTTCCCGGGAAGAATCCAGCAGAGATTCCGTCACCTGATCCAGACGCCCCGTCAGGGCGCCGTAAAGGATCCCCAGAAGCAGCATGCCGCCCCACAGATAATTCATGTCAGACCACCTTTTTTTATCAATGTATGAGGCGCCTTCTGCTTCTATGAAAGCGCAGAAAAACCGGGGCCGGAAATCCATATTCTGGATTTCCGGCCCCGGGATCCGGTCTGCTTCTGTCATTAATATTTTCCGTATTTTTCCACTGCTTCCAGAAGGGCTTCCATGTTTTCCTCCGGGCAATCCTCCAGGGAATAGCCGGTGGTGAACAGATACCCGCCTCCGGGCGCCATAATATCCATTAATTCCTTCACCTGCTCATCGATCTGTTTCGGATTTCCGTAGCGCACGGTATATACCGGGAAGCCGCCCATAAGACAGGCTGTATCCCCAAGTTCCTTCTTGGCCAGCTTCAGGTCTACTTCTTCAAAATGGTAGACCACCTTGTGAGGCGGAACCTCCTTCAGGTATTTCAGCCTTGTATTGTAGGATCCCTCTGTATACACTACCGGAGTAATATCGTGATCGATGAGACCCAGGATCCACTCCTGCAGGTAGGGCCAGTACAGTTCTCTGTAATCCTGATCGCTGATAAAGTTGTCAAACCCTTTATGCAGCATGACCCAGGCATACTTGCTGCCGGTGGCCTTGCAGAAATCCAGGCTCTGTTTCAGGTGCAGCTTTACAAAAATATCCAGAGCCCGCTTTACATTGTCCCTTTCCTCGATCAGGTCCGGCATCATGCCGAAAGTGCCTCTTAAAGTATCTCCCAGCATATCGAAAGCGGTGGCGGAACCTCCGCCCATGATGGAATAGTATCCCAGGGCTCTCAGCTTCTGATCATACTCGCCGATGATCTGATTCATCCGCAGGTTCTCCTCCGCGGCGGCCAGGAGCCTTTTGTATACCGGAATCGCCTGGGGGGAGGTCAGCATCATCTGGGCTCCTCCCAGAATCATTTCATAATAATTCAGATCCGCCAGAGGTTCAAAGATTCCCATGGTCCTGGGAAGATGTTTTTGGATCCAGAAGCCGGCGGGATCCCGGAAAAATTCATCGTACTCCTCCGCCTCCAGGGTAGGAAACTCAATAAACTGGTAGGTGTTGTTTACGTCCAGCCCTTTCGGGTCTCCGGGCCACCGGGCCGTTTTCACGTCCAGATTCTCCAGAACCTTGGCCGCCGGCATAAAATTGCTGATGCTGGCCGTATCCGTACTGGAATGAGTTTCATAGAAAGAAAGCATGGCCTGGCAGGCTTTTTCATGATCCACCATGCTCTCCGCCATGGTGATCCCTGCTTTGAGGATGGGATAGGTGCCCACCAGCAGCACGTTGGGCACCCGGTCAGGCTGTCCTCCTTTTACTGCCGTCTCCACACGGTTCTTTCTCTCTTCATACAGTTTCTCATAATCCGGCATTGCAAAACCTCCTTTCGCTTTCAGCCTGTTTTTTCCGCTGATTTCTCTTACTAATGTAGCATCAGTGTACAAGGGGCAACACGCTCCTCTTATACACTGATGCTATCATTTTTTCTCTCCCCTATCCATGGACGGGGCGCACAATTTTTTTGCTGAAAATTCCAGACGGTTTTGTGTTGTATACAGAAAAAAGCGGGATAAACCCGCTTTTCGCAGCCGCAGTTTCCGGCTTCCTTATGATTTTTCTTCCAGCAGCTGACTATAGATCTCCCTTCGGGAACATCCCCGGTCCCTGGCCACCTGTTTCATAGCTTCTTTCCGATCCAGCCCCTGCTCCCCGTAGTAGGCCATATGCTCCTCCAGAGTCAGGGCCTGCCAGGCCTCCTTCTGTTCCCGGGCCTTTTCTTCCCGGGAGCGCCCCTGGATCACCAGAACACATTCACCCCTGGGGGCTTCCTTTTCATAATAGGCAGCCGCCTCCGCCAGAGTCGTCTGCAGCACCGTCTCATGCTTTTTTGTCAGTTCCCGGCACACGGCGATCCTCCGGCTGCCGCCCAGGGTTTCCGCCAATTCCTCCAGGGTGCGCAGCAGCCGGTGAGGGGCTTCGTAGATGATAATCGTCCGCAGTTCTTCCTGCAGCTCCCGGAGTATTTCCCTTCGTTCCTTTTTATCCTGAGGAAGAAAAGCCTCGAAAGCAAACCGCCGGCTGGGCAGCCCGGACAGCACCAGGGCAGTCACGCAGGCCGCCGGTCCCGGCACAGCCGTTACCTGGATTCCGGCCTCCCAGGCCATCGCCGCCAGCTCTTCCCCGGGATCGGAAATTCCCGGCATGCCGGCGTCGGTGATCAGGGCAATGTTCATGCCTGCCCGGAGTTTTTCCACCAGCTCCCGCCCCCGGGTAATCTTGTTGTACTCGTGATAGCTGACCATAGGCGTGTGAATATCAAAATGATTCAGCAGCTTGATACTGTTTCTGGTATCCTCCGCCGCGATCAGGTCCGCCTCCTTCAAAATGCGGACTGCCCGGAAGGTCATGTCTTCCAGATTTCCGATGGGCGTCCCGCACAGATACAAGGTCCCCGCCATTTTCTCTCTCCTTCTCTATCTTCCGTCCCCGTAAATTTCCCGGATCTCTTCCGTATAAACCCCGGGGCTCTCATATACGATCAGGGGTTTTTCCACCCGGATCCTTGGCTTTCCGTTTTTGCAGGCCTCCAGCAGCACCAGGTTCGGCTCCCGGTCCGCATAGGGGTATACCAGCCGCATCCGCTTGGGCTCCAGCCGGCAGGCGGACAGCACCCGCAGGATCTCCGCCAGCCGGAAAGGCCTGTGGATCAGATAAAAGCGCCCCCGGGAGGTCAGCACCCTGGCCGTTTCCCTTGCCAGATCCTCCAGGGTGCAGAGGATCTCATGGCGGGCCGCCGCCTTGGCTTCGTTGGGATTTACCAGCCCGTGACTGCCTGTCATATAGGGCGGATTGCTTACCACCACGTCAAAAGAAGCCGGGCCGAATAATGCCGAGGCTTCTTTTATGTCTCCCTGTACGATCCGGATCCGGTCTTCCAGCCTGTTGCAGGCCACGCTCCTGCGGGCCATATCGGCGCTCTTCTCCTGGATCTCCAGACCGGTAAAGGCCTTCCCGGAGGTTTTTGCCGCCAGCAGGATGGGAAGGATCCCTGTGCCGGTTCCCATATCCAGCACATTCTCCCCTTCTTTTACTCTGGCAAAAGCGGATAGGAGCACTGCGTCGATCCCGTAGCGGAAACCATCTGCAGCCTGAATGATAAAGTATCCGTTCTGAAGATCATCCAGATGCTCTCCCGCCTGAAGCTTTATGTCCTCCATGCTCCGATTCCTTCCTGGTCTGATGCTTTTTCTCTTTTTTCTCTTTGCGGCCGCCGGATTCTCCGGCCTGCTCCTTCTCCAGAAGTTCCAGTTCCTTCCGCTCCTCCTGGGTCAGGTCTTTTTCCTTTTCCTTATCTTTGTCCCGGCCCTTTTTATGGCGCTGCTTCAGCTTCAGTTCATCCGCGTGGTATTCCCGCAGTTCTTTTTCATCGTCCACATCCACCATGACCTTCACCAGCTGCCGCAGGATATTCACGCTCTGCACTTCCCCCCGGACTCCTTCCGGCGTCATGACAATGTCTCCGTTGCCCGGAAGTCTTTTATTCAGATACTCGTAGGTTTCCTGCTCATTTTTCAGACAGCACATCAATCTTCCGCAGGTGCCGGAGATCTTGGCAGGATTCAGGGACAGATTCTGTTCCTTGGCCATCTTAATGGATACCGGCGCAAAGTCTGAAAGGTAGCTGCTGCAGCACAGAGGCCGGCCGCAGATACCGATGCCTCCCAGGATCTTGGTCTCGTCCCGGACGCCGATCTGGCGCAGTTCGATCCGTGTCTTAAAGACCGAGGCCAGATCCTTCACCAGTTCCCGGAAATCCACTCTTCCGTCCGCTGTAAAGTAAAACAGCACCTTGTTGTTATCAAAGGTATATTCCGCGTCGATCAGCTTCATTTCCAGGTTGTGGGCCGCGATCTTCTTCTGGCAGATCTGAAAGGCTTCTTTTTCTTTTCTGCGGTTGCTCTCCTCTCTGGCGTCATCCTTTGGCGTCGCCAGCCGGATCACCTCCTTCAGAGGCTGAACGATCCTGGACTCCTCCACTTCCCGGGGGCCCAGCACCACATGCCCGTACTCCACCCCTCTGGCGGTCTCCACGATCACATGGTCTCCGGCCTTTATATTCAAAGATTTCGGTCCGAAATAATAAACCTTTCCCATGTTCCGAAATCTGACTCCGATAATTTTGGTCATTCTAATTCTCCTTAATCGTCAGGAACAGCAGCTCCATGACCAGGTCAAAATTTACGTTGGCCCGCAGCCGGCTCTCCGCTGTATGTATGGCCTGGATGATCTTCTCCAGCCCCTCGTAGGAGCTGGTGATGGCCCGTTCCTTAATATAATTGATCTCTTCCCGGAAGACAAGATTGTCCACTTCCTTGGCCGCCTTAAACAGCAGGACATCCCGGAACCACATCAAAAACAGTTCCAGGTAATCATAGATATTTTCCTTCTCTCCCGACATCTCCCGGATCGCGTCCACCAATTCGTAAACCGCCATATCCTTGGCGTGCTTCAGCAGCTGCAGAGCATTGGCTGTCAGCTCCGCGAATTCCGAGGAATCGGCCCTCTGGCGGGCCCGTCCGATATTTCCCTGGGCAAAAGCCGCCTGGATCTCCGCCTGGTAATCCGGAATATGCATGCGCTCCATGAGATATTCCTTCACCAGCTTGTCCCCCACCGGCTTCAGGCTCAGAAGCACACAGCGGGAGGTAATGGTGGGCAGCAGCGCGTCCGGATTGTCCGCCAGCAGCAGGATCACCGCGTAGGCCGGCGGCTCTTCAATGGTCTTCAGCAGAGCATTCTGGGCCTGCAGGGTCAATTTGTCCGCGTCATTGATAATATAGATCTTATAGGGACTCTCGTAAGGCCGGATCCCCACATCGTTGATCACCTGGGCACGGATTTCGTCAATTCCGATAGAGCCCGGCTTTTCATGGGTTACACTGATGATGTCCGGATGATTCTTGCTCAGGGCCTTCCGGCAGGAAACGCATTTCATACAGGGTTCAATCCCCTGTTCCTGACACTGGAGCGTCATGGCGAACATGGATGCCAGAAGTTTCTTTCCGGCTCCGTGCTCTCCCCCGAAAATATATGCATGGGAAACCTTTCCCAGACGAATCGCATTCTGAAGATGTGAAATGATTTCCTCGTGGCCTACCACGCTGTCAAATCCTTCCATTCCTTTCACTTCTTCCATAGGAATCACCTCCCTTATTTTAGCTGTAAGCGCCTTCTCCCGGCGCATATTCAGTATAGCATAGTTTTATTTTAAGATACAATCTTATTTTTCCCGGCAGATGCAGCTGCGGATCTCCCGGAGACACTCCTCAAAAACCCCGTTGTTCTGAAACCGGCGGCGGATGCCTGCGGCCTGCAGCCGCTCCTCGGAAAAGTCCCGGCAGTCCGCCAGAAATCTCCGGCACATTTCCGCGTAATCCGGCGTCTGCTGCTTTTCCTCCCGCTGGAGCGCTCTCCGCAGCCGGATCCCGTCCTGGGTTTCCACATAGACAGGACAGATCCTCTCTTCCCCGAAATACTCTTTCATTTTTCCATAGGAATCCAGGGTTCCGATCCCCAGATAATCCTGGTTTTCCAGATCGATCTGCCCTTCATCCGCTGTAAAATAATGCCAGGGGCCTGCCATGGTCTGATAGACTCTCTCCTCGATGAGTTTGCCTGCCAGCCGCAGGCTCTCCAGTTTTTTTTCATCCACAAAAAAATATTCCCGTCCGTTCCGCTCACCGCTGCGAATGGGCCGCGTGGTATATAAAATCAGAGGTTGCAGATCCAGGGAAGGATCCTGGAGCAGGGCCTCGTAAAAATGATCTTTGCCTGATGCGCTTTTCCCCATTATGTAAAAAATTTTGCTCATTTTATGTACCGCCCCTTAACTTTTTGCCCATGTGCGTTTACCCATTAAAATAATATTTTTACACAAGGTAAAATAAAAGTCAAGAGGCCCCAGGGACTCACTGCTCCATCTGTTTTCCCAGGAACAGGGAAGCCGCCATGGCTAGCTTCTGCTCCGTTTCCCCCATGCGCTCCCCGCTGTTTTTTTCCAGCAGAACTACGGCTCCGATGGCGTCTCCGGCACAGAGGATGGGCACCGCCACCTGAAACGATGTGTTTTCTTTATCCTCCGCTCTTACCGGAATAAAATTCCTGTCATTTTTTCCGGCACAGATGCTTTCCCGGTCGGCGATCATCTGTTCCAATTCCCGGCTGATGGCCTTGTTCTGGTACTCCCGCTGTTCCGGACCGCTGGCGGCAATAATCTGATCATGATCCGCAATGCAGACCAGATGGCCGCTGACCTGGGCCAGGGACTGGGCGTATTCTCTGGCGAAATTTCCCAGCTCTCCGATGGGGGAATACTTTTTCAGGATAATCTCCCCTTCTCTTCCGGTAAATATTTCCATAGGCTCCCCTTCCCGGATCCGCAGGGTGCGCCGGATCTCTTTGGGGATCACCACCCGGCCCAGATCGTCTATTCTTCTCACAATTCCTGTTGCTTTCATGGTAAATTCCTCCGTCCCGCAGTATTTAGGTTTCTTTTCCTGTGTATCTGCCGCATCCGTGTATAATAGGCAGCAAGCTCCCCTTGTACACCGATGCTAGCGTTGGTGTACAAGGGGAAACACGCTCCAAACCGCGTAATTTCGGTGATTTTCTGTGTTATCCTCAATCGGCGTACGTCCAGTACGCCTCTATCGTCTGCCTTGAAAATCACCGAAATTCCTGCGGTTGGAGTTTATGAGTCGTGAAGGTGCTGATTTGAGCTCCTTCAAGGCACTTGATCGACGCGTACAGAGACGTACGCGGAGGGAAAGTAACGCGGAAGGAGCTCAAATCAGCCCTTCAACGACCGTATTGTCCCCTTGTACACCAACGCTAAGGGTAGTATTTGTCAAATGAAGAAATTTATGCTTTTCTTGAAATCGGCCGCAGCTTCCCTTATAGTAAAAATAAGATGCCGGGGAACGCGGAAGCCCGCGGCAGGAAACAATCCCCGGGCATCACACCCGGGGGTTTTTACCCCCGGCATCAGGATAAAAGAAAGCAGGTGAATCCATGAAAAAATTTGCTGTATTCAGCGGCTTCCTGGGGTCCGGCAAGACCACCTCTATGATCGCCCTGACCAGATACTACACAGAGCGCCACGGAAAAGCGGCCATGATCTCCAATGATCTGGGCCACAAAGTCACCCTGGCGGATCACCGGCTGGCCAAGCTGCAGGGCTGCAACGCCTGGGAGATGACCGAAACCTGTATCTGCTATCAGAATGAAAATCTGGCGGACCGGCTGCGGGCATGTTACCAGGAGGGCTGCCAGCTGGTACTCTCCGACATTCCCGGCTTCGGCGTGGGAGCTCTGGAGCATGTGTACCACGGCCTGGCAGAAAAATTTCCCGGACAGTTTGCCCTGGGGCCTTTTACGGTGCTGGCGGAGCCCCGGACGGTGGAGCTGCTGCAAAAAGGCCAGGGGGGAGACATGGAATATCTGCTGAACGCCCAGCTGGTGGAGGCGGATCTTATTGTCCTTAACAAATGCGATCTGAGCAGCCCGGAGCAGGCAGCCGCAGACAAAGCCTGGCTGGAACAGCGCTACCCTAAGGCCCGGGTCATCCCCATCAGCGCCCGGAGGGGAGATGGGCTGGAGGCTCTGTCTCAGGCCCTGAAGCAGGGAACGGCCTCTATGCGCCGTCCGGATATCGGCTACGGAGGAGAAGCCTTCCAGGCCGCCATGGGAAAGATCAGCGAATACTATATCCAGTACCACGCGGCGGTCTGCTGCAATACCTTTGATGGAAATGCGTATCTGATGGATATGGCAGAAAAGGTTCAGTCCCGGATCCGGACCGCCGGTTTTGAGATTCCTCACCTGAAGCTGCTGGCCTGGGAGCCGGAGGGGGATTTCGGCAAAGCGGATCTGCTGGGAACCGGCCGTCCCGCAGAAATCAGCCGCCGGTTTGTCTATCCCTGCACGGCAGTGGCTGTGATCCTGAATGCCAGCGCCCTCTGCCCTCCGGGTGTGCTGGATCCGCTCATCACCGAAACGGTCCGGGAGATCTCCGGCAAATATAATCTGGAACTGACTCTATTCAAAAAAGAATGCTTTGGCATGGGGGAATAACAGATATGGAAATTCGCAAGACCCGTTCCGTATGCCCGGTCTGCCTGCGGAATCTGCCTGCGGCTCTCTGCCGCCGGGAGGACGGACGGATTTTTCTGGAAAAGACCTGCCCGGAACACGGTTCTTTTCAGACCCTGGTCTGGCAGGGAAAAGTAGATTTTGATCAGTGGCTTCTGGGAACAGAGTCTCCGGCCCCGGAGCAGGGACAGTACTGTCCTCAAAACTGCGGCATCTGCCCGGAGCATGAAAGCGGCACCTGCTGCGCCCTGCTGGAGGTAACAGACCGCTGCAATCTCCGCTGCCGCTACTGCTTTGCAGAAGGGGGAAGAGATACCAGTGATTCCTCTCTGGAAGATCTGAAAGCTGCCATCCGGGAAATCGTTGCCCAGTGCGGCCAGCCCCTGCTCCAGCTCTCCGGGGGAGAACCTACCCTCCGGGAGGATCTGCCGGAACTGGTGCGCTATGCCAAGGAGGCCGGCTGCAGCTACGTACAGCTCAACACCAACGGCATCCGGCTGGCAGAAGATCCCTCCTACGCCAGGGCCCTGGCTGACGCCGGCCTGGATATTGTCTTTCTTCAATTCGACGGCACCCGGGATGAGATCTATGAGGCCCTCCGGGGACAGCCCCTGCTTCAGACAAAGCTGGAAGCCATCCGGATCTGTTCAGAACTGCGGGTGGGGGTAACCCTGGTACCCACCGTGGTGAAGGGCATCAACGATCAGGATCTGGGGAATCTTATCTCCCTGGCCGCCTCCCTGGTGCCCGGAGTCCGGGGCCTCCACTTCCAGCCGGTATCCTATTTCGGCCGCTACCCGGAAAGACCTGTGGATGAGGACCGCTATACCCTGGATCAGCTCATGGCAGACATCAGCAGCCAGGCAGAAATCCCCATGGAAAGCTTTATGCCCTCCCGCTGCGATCATCCTCTCTGCGGCTTTCACGCCAATTTTCTGGTAAACCCGGCCGGGGGGCTGAAGCCTCTGACCTCCATCGCCTATTCCTCCCGGAGCCGGAGCACCGCCAGGGACAACCGGGAATACACCGCCGGACACTGGCGCCGGGCTGCGGAGGAGGAATCTCCCAAAGCGGATTTTTCCCAGGAAATGGATTTTGATACCTTTCTCTGGCATATGCGCCACAGAAGCCTCAGTCTTTCCTCCATGGCTTTTCAGGATGCCTGGAACCTGAATATAGAAAGACTCCGCCGGTGCAGTCTCCATGTATACGACCAGGGGAAAATCAAGCCCTTCTGCGCCAAATATCTTTCACCTGTAAAATAAGTCAGAAAAATACGGCCGCTCACCCTTTCCGCCCGGGGAACCGCCGTATTTTTTTTCCATAATATTTCCGTTTTATTCTGCCGAAAACCGGCTTACTTCCTCCGCCCGGGGAATGGAAGAGGATGCCCCGGGTCTGGATACCGCCATCGCCGATGCCCGGGCCGCTGTATCCAGGGCTTCCGGAATTTCTTTTCCCTTCAGCAGGGAGGCCAGGAAATAACCGGTAAAAGTATCTCCCGCTCCTGTGGTGTCAACGGCATGTACCGGATAGATTCCCTGATGGTATTCTGCCGACCCGTCCTTGTAAACCGAACCCCGGCTGCCAAGCGTCAGCACAAATTTCCCTTCCGGATATTTTTCCAGCAGCTTTTCCGGCATTGCCTCCTGAGAGCTTTCTCCCGTCATCTGCTCCGCTTCCACCTCATTTACCAGAAAGTAAGTAATTTTCCTCATATCACAGGCTTCCAGCTTGCGATCAAAGGGAGAGGGGTTCAAAACAATTACCAGTCCCCGTTCCCAGGCCCTGTCTATGAGATAAGCCAGATCATTGATCTCATTCTGCAGCACCAGCATATCTCCGGCCTGAAAATGGCTCAGCACCTGATCCATGTGCTCCCTTGTCTGCTGCTGATTGCTCCCCCCGAAAAGAAGGATGCTGTTCTGCCCGTTTTTGTCCACCTGGATCACCGTATGGCCGTTCCGCCCCTTGGTCCTGCGGATAAACCGGGTGTCTACCCCGTTTTCCCTGCAAAGTTCCAGAAGCATTTCGCCATCCTCCCCAAGGGTTCCCCCGTGAAAGACGGGAATCCCTGCCCTGGCCAGAGCTATGGACTGATTCAGACCCTTTCCCCCGGGAAAGGTTTCTGTCTTTTCTGAAGAAATGGTTTCTCCCTCCCGGACAATGTGGTCCACCGTATATACATAGTCAATGTTCAGCGATCCAAAATTCAATACCTTCATAGCTTCCCTCCCTGTCAGCTTTTCGCCGGCTCCGTGCCTTCTGCAGACGCTTTTTTCTCTTCCGGCCGGCTTTTCATCCGCAGGATCAGCAGGACGACTCCTGCCAGGAAGGTAAAAATGCTCATAAACTGGGAAGTGGACAGAGACCCCACAAAGCCCCGGTTAATGTCCCCTCTCCAGAACTCCAGAATAAACCTTCCGGCACTGTAAAGGATCAGATACCAGGCGGTAACCTCTCCTTCCCTTTTCTTCAGCTTCCTATCATAAAGGATCAGGAAGAAAAACAGCAGAAAATCCAGGGCGCTGGAAATCAGCTGGGTAGGTATCAGAGGAATGCCGTTTGGAGCGAAATCGGAATCCGTAAAGGTAACGGCAAAAGCCCCCTGGGTTTCCGCGCCGTAACAGCAGCCCGCCAGGAAACAGCCGATACGGCCGAATCCCTGGGCCAGAGCCACACTGGCCATTCCCACGTCAAAAAAATTCCAGACAGGAAGCTTTCTAAAGCGGCAGTACAGCCAGCCTCCCAGGATTCCTCCCAGGATTCCCCCGATCACCACCCAGCCGTTGGCCAGGGAGGACCAGAAAACAGAAGGATCCGCAAGGATATCCGGGAGCACCGTGATCAGATACAGCAGCTTTGAACAAATATAGCCCAGAACCACACAGCTGATCACCAGCCCGAAGATGCGGCTGCTGTCCAGGCCCTTCTTCTTTGCCCGGTACTCGGCGCTGAAATAGGCTGCCAAAATCCCGATGGCTGTCATCAGTCCATAACCATGCAGAGTCACCGGCCCGATAGTTAACAGATCATTATACATACTTTTTCCTGCTTTCTAATTTCTTACGGCAGGGATCTCCCTGCGCAGCAGCCGGATGTGCTCAGGAGTTGTGCCGCAGCAGCCGCCGATGATATCCGCCCCCGCTTCCGTGAGTTGTTTCATATATTTCACAAATTTCTCCGGCGTCATGGTATAAATGGAATTTCCCTGGCTGTCGGTTTCAGGGATCCCGGCGTTGGGCTTTACGATCAGGGGCACCTGAGAAACCCGCTTCATGGACTCTACGACCGGGAGAAGCTGATCCGGCCCTACCGAGCAGTTGATCCCTACGGCCGATGCTCCCAGGGCCTGCAGTTCTTCCACCCCCTCCGCCGCGGTTCCGCCAAATAAAGCTCTTCCGTCCGCCTGCACGGTCAGGGTGCAGAAAACCGGAAGATCCGTCACCTCCAGGGCGGCCTTAAGGGCTATGGCGGTTTCCGGAACGCTGAGCATGGTTTCCGCCACCAGCAGATCCGCGCCTGCCTCTGCCAGAATAGAGGCCTGCTCCTTATATACCTCCAGAAGTTCTTCTTCCGTCAGATCCCCCAGAGGCTCCAGAAGTTCCCCCGTGGTGGTCATATCTCCCGCGATCAGGGCCCGGCCCTCTGCCGCCCGGCGGCTGGCCTTTACCAGTTCCCGGTTCAGCCGCTCTACTTCCTGCTCTTTCCCATGCTTTTTCAGACTGATCCGGTTGGCCGCAAAGGTAGGCGCGTAAAGGATCTGGCTTCCTGCTTCCAGATACTGCTTCTGCAGTCCGGCCATCAGATCTTCATGGTCCAGGATCCATGCTTCTGTGCAGATATTTCTGGGCATACCCAGTTTCATCAGATTGGAACCCACAGCGCCGTCCAGGAATAAAATCCTGCCTTCCGCCATGGTCCGGAATTCTTCTCTTTTCATTCTGCTCCTTCCTGGGGAAAGTCCCGTCTCAGAACTTACTCCCCGCTGCTGGAGGCGGAAGTACTGTCCGCGCTGTCAGAACCGGAAGTACTGTCCGCGCTGTCAGAACCGGAAGTGCTGTCCGCACTGTCGGAACCAGAGGTGCTGTCTGTACTGTCAGAACCGGAGGTGCTGTCTGTACTGGTGTCGGAAGAAGATTCCTCTGTCTTTATGGTATACAGATCCTTGTCAGATACCAGGACATCCTTCCAGGCTGCTTCCTCTTCAATGGTGCTGGCGTCCTTCCAGCCCTGGAGCTTATTATTATAATTCTCATTTTCCCGGTCTGAAATGATGGACTGCTTTTCGGATTCCGTGGCTTCCTGATCAAAGGCCTGATCCAGACGGACAATATAGTAGTAGTCCTCTGTCTCGATAACGCTTCCGTATACTTCTCCGTCTGCCATTCCGGATACAATCTCTTTTACCTGGTCGTCCATAATGGTGTCATCGCTGCCGTAGCTGAAGCTGCTGGCTACAAAATCCTCATTAATGGGCTCGGTGATTTCAGAAAACTCCACAGCAGCGGGATCCTCTGAAGCCTGTATCTGGGACAGCGCTTCCTCCATATCCTCCTTGAGTCCTGCTTTTTCTTCGTCCGTCAGCTCCTGGTCATCCTCCCCGGCAAGAGAAAGCCGGGCGTAGGTGATGGTGGTCTGGGCGGCTTCCTCGTCGCTGACCTCCCGGTCTGTATCCGCTACCATGGGATCCCACATTTTATTCTGGTAGGTATACAGTTCCAGAACCTGCACCACATCCTCCACAGAAGCCCCCATACGTTCCATAGCCTCCGGATTGCTGTCCGCAAAAGACTGGGCCGCTTCCTGCATGGTCTGCTGCTCTTCTTCAGTAATAGACACACCGTATTCCTCCCCGTGCTGGCGGAGAAGGATCATGTTGACAAAATTTTCTGTGGTAGTTTCCTTAAACTGGGCACCGTAGTCCTCCTGGCTGGTGCCGGTCCCCCAGAGGGATCCGGACGTTCCGAAGCCGTAGCTGACCATCATGCTCTCTGTCTCCGCCTGCTGATGCCGGAGATAAAAGCTGGCGGTTCCCAGATTTATTTCTTCATCATTCACCACCAGAGCCGCGGCGGTCCCGTCTGTGGTATCCCCGCATCCCGCAAGACCGGCTGCGGCCAGAGAAAGTGACGCGATTCCGCAGATGACTGCTGTTTTTGCTGTTTTCATAATATCCTCCCGAATTGTAGTATAGGTGTTCTAAGCGTCGGTGTACAAGGGGACAACACGGTCGTTGAAGGGCTGATTTGAGCTCCTTCCGCGTTACTTTCCCTCCGCGTACGTCTCTGTACGCGTCGATCAAGTGCCTTGAAGGGGCTCAAATCAGCACCTTCACGACTCGAAGACTCCAACTGCAGGAATTTCGGTGATTTTCAAGGCAGACGATAGAGGCGTACTGGACGTACGCCGATTGAGGATAACACAGAAAATCACCGAAATTACGCGGTTTGGAGCGTGTTGCCCCTTGTACACCGACGCTACTGTCGATTATATCCTTTTTTCAAAGGCCCGGCAACTATTTCATGGTTTTTTCACAAACCCCTTCACTCCTGCACGTAGCTGCAGAGGGCCTCCGCAAATCCCCGGGCCCGATCCAGGACGGTGGTCTTTCCCTGTCTCGGCTGCCGGTATTTCAGCAGAAAATAGGGATTGGTCTCCAGCTTAAAGCTAAGATCGTTTCCGTACTGCTTCAGCAGGGCCGGGATTCCTTCTGCCTCCAGCCGGGCTTTTTCATATAGGGTGATGCGGATCGTATCCGCCGTTTGCTTGATCTCCGTAATATAAGCTTTATGAGCCAATGCTTTTAATTCCGCCACCGCCAGCAGGTTCTGCACGGATTTCGGAGGTTCTCCGAACCGGTCCAGCAGTTCCTCCAGCATATCCTCTGCCTCTTCTCCGTTTTCAATGCCGGCGATCCGCTTATAAATATCCAGCTTCTGGCTCTCATTGGGAATATAGCCCGGCGGAATAAAGGCATCCAGGGCAAGGTCAATGGAAGTCTCGAAATCCTCCTCCATCTTCAGGCCTTTTGCCTCCTTCACCGCGGTGCTCAGCATCTTGCAGTACAGATCGTAGCCCACTGCCTCCATATGGCCGTGCTGCTCAGCTCCCAGGAGATTCCCGGCCCCCCGGATCTCCAGATCCCGCATGGCGATCTTTACGCCGCTTCCCAGCTCCGTAAATTCCCGGATGGCGTGGAGCCGCTTTTCCGCCACCTCTTTCAGCATCTTGTTCCTGCGGTACATGAGAAAGGCGTAGGCGGTACGGTTGGTGCGCCCCACCCGGCCCCGGAGCTGGTACAGCTGGGAAAGGCCCATCTGATCCGCGTCGTGGATGATAATGGTATTGACGTTGGAGATATCCATGCCCGTCTCGATGATGGTGGTGGACACCAGCACGTCGATCTCCCCGTTGATGAAGCTGTACATGATCTGCTCCAGCTCCCGTTCCTTCATCTGCCCATGGGCGAAGGCCACGGAAGCCTCCGGCACCAGAGCCGCCACCCGGTTGGTGAGATCCACAATATTGTGGACCCGGTTGTATACGTAGAACACCTGGCCGCCCCGGGCCAGCTCCCGGCTGATGGCCTCCCGGACCATCTCCTCGTCGTACTCCATGACGTAGGTCTGGATAGGCACCCTGTCCAGAGGCGGTTCCTCCAGCACGCTCATATCACGGATTCCCACCAGGCTCATGTGGAGCGTTCTGGGAATGGGGGTCGCCGTCAGGGTCAGCACATCCACATTCTGCTTCAGCTGCTTGATCTTTTCTTTATGGGCCACGCCGAACCGCTGCTCCTCATCGATGACCAGCAGCCCAAGATCCTTGAACTTCACATCCTTGGACAGGACCCGGTGGGTGCCGATGAGGATATCCACCAGCCCTTTTTTCAGATCCTCCAGGGTCTTTTTCTGCTGGGCGGCTGTGCGGAACCGGCAGAGCAGGTCAATGCGCACCGGAAAATCCTTCATCCGCTGGACAAAAGTATTATAGTGCTGCTGCGCCAGAATGGTAGTAGGCACCAGAAGCACCACCTGCTTATTTTCCTGGACTGCCTTGAAGGCCGCCCGGATGGCGATCTCTGTTTTCCCGTAACCCACGTCTCCGCAGATCAGCCGGTCCATGATCCTGGGGCTTTCCATGTCCGCCTTGGTGGCCTCGATGGCTGCAGCCTGATCCTCCGTCTCCTCAAAGGGGAACAGCTCTTCAAACTCCTTCTGCCACACGGTATCCGGCCCGTACTGGTATCCCTGCTCCTCCTGCCTGGCAGCATAGAGGGCCACCAGTTCTTTGGCAATGTTGGCCACCGCCCCCCGGACCCGGCTCTTGGTCTTATTCCACTCCTGGCCTCCCAGTTTGTTCAGTTTGGGTTTTTTGGCATCGGAACCGGCGTATTTCTGCAGGACATCCAGCTGCGTAGCCTGGATATACAGATTGCTGCCCCCGGAGTATTCGATCTTCATGTAGTCTTTTACCACATGATCGACTTCTACCTTTTCAATGCCCCGGTAAATTCCAAGGCCGTGGTTTTCGTGAACCACATAATCCCCCACGGACAGTTCCGCGAAGCTGTGGATCTTCTCGCCGCTGTACTGGGGTTTCTTTCTTTTTTTCTTTTTTTGCTCTTTTCCGAAAATGTCCGTCTCCGTGATCAGGACGAACTTCTGCATGGGATACTCAAATCCCTTCCGGGCGCTTCCGTGCATGACCAGGATCTCCCCCGGCGCCAGCAGCCGCTCTTCATCCTCGCTGTAGAAAGCATTCAGTTCTTCTTCCCGGAGGTCCTCCGCCAGACGGGCCGCCCGGGTCCGGGAGGCGGAAAGCAGGATCACCCGGCAGCCGGCTTTTTTCCAGTGTTTCAGATCCTTCACCAGCATGGGGAACTGGTTGTTGTAGGGGCTTACAGATTTCACCGTCACCGTGTACTGGCCGGTAATCTCAAAGGCATTTTTCCGCTGCTCCAGCAGGGACATTCCCACACAGTTCCGCCGGTTCAGACTGTAGGCCAGCTGCTCCGGGCTTAACAGCCGCTCACACTCCTCCGGACGGGCCTGGCCTTTTTCCAGCCGGTGGGTCATACACTCCTGGTATTCCTGAAACTGGGAGCCTGCGCTCTCCAGGATCCGGCCGGGTTCATCCAGAAAGAACCTGGCCTCCTCCGGAAAATAATCCGGCAGGGTGTCTGTCAGCTGCCGGTAAAAATCTTTTTTGTCCCTGCCGATCTCCTCTGTGGCAGGATAAATAGAGATGGATTCCAGATTTTCGATGGAACGCTGGCTTTCCGGGTCAAAGCTGCGGATGGAATCAATCTCATCTCCCCAGAGCTCGATCCTCCAGGGCACCTCCTCTGTCAGAGAGAATACGTCCAGGATCCCGCCCCGGACCGCGAACTGGCCGGAGGTCTCCACCTGGCCGCAGCGCTCATAGCCCATGTCCGCCAGCTTCACTGTCAGCTGTTCCAGATCCAGGGGGCTATCATTTTTCAGAGTAATGATATGATTTTTCAGCACGCGAAGAGGCAGAAGATAGTCCAGGCAGCCCCCTGTGCTGGTGACCACGGTTACTTTCTTCTGCTCCAGTATCGCCTGTATAACCCGCATCCTCTGCCTGGTCAGCAGATTGCCGGAAAGATCCGCCTGATAAAAGATCAGATCCCGGGCGGGATAGTAGAGGACCTCCTGGTCATAAAGCTTCAGGTCCTCATATAATTCTTTTGCCTTCAGTTCATTCTCCGCCACCAGCAGAGCGGCGGAAGATGGGGGCAGCAGGGCGGCGGCCAGGTGGGCTTTCTGGGACTCCAGACAGCCGGTGACCATGACCACTCCCCGGTTTTTCAGAAGCTGACGCTCCAGATCCTCAAATCCGGCAACCTCCCGGAAAGGCTGCATCAATGCCTTCATCATTCTTTTGGCTCCCTGGATGCTTTATGATTGTAGCGGTTCATGGCTTCGTCGATGTTCCCGGAGAGGATCAGCTCCAGGGCATCCGCCGCGTCTTTGATGGCGCTCTCTATTTTTTCCCGGTTCTCCGGGGTAAAGGGGGCCAGCACATAATCCGCCAGATCCCAGCGGTCCGGCTTGGCTCCGATCCCTACCCGGATCCTTTTAAATTTATCCGTACCCAGACAGGCGATAATATTCTTGATGCCGTTGTGCCCCCCGGCGCTTCCTTTTTTCCTCACCCGGATCTGCCCCGGATCCAGACTGATGTCGTCGTAGATCACAATCAGCTCTTCCTCCGGATCCAGTTTGTAATAGTTCACCAGAGCGGCCACGGCTTCCCCGCTTAAGTTCATGTAGGTCAGGGGTTCCGCCAGCATCACTTTCTGCCCGGCGATGCTCCCTTTTCCGCACTCCGCCTGAAACTGAATGCCGGAGAAAGGAATGCTGTGGCGGTCCGTCACATAGTCGATAACATCAAAACCCACGTTGTGCTTGGTCCGCTCATATTTTCTGCCCGGATTTCCCAGGCCTGCGATCAGATACATGCTGTTTACCTCTTAATTAAAATATACCAGTTCCGATTCCGGGGCTTTGGCGGAGCGGATGGCTTTGGCCTTCAGCACCGGCCCTTCCTCGTGGTATACATCCAGATACTTCCAGTCTACAGTGGCTGTCACTTCCACCCAGCTTCCCATGGGAAGTTTGGGGGCGTTCTTACTCTGGCAGACATAGCCGATAAAGGTGGTGTCATCGGCGCAGCAGGTCATGGCCATGCGGCCGGGGACGAAAAAGTTGGCTCCCACGTCCCGGCTCTTCAGGACCATTCCCTTGAACTTCACAGTCCTGCCCTGATAACGCTCGGGATGGTCCCGCATATCCACATAGAAGATCCCGTAATCCATGTCCTCGATCTCGATCACATCCGCTTTCAGATCGTAGGGAACTTCATCTTCAAAAATATCCGTCAGCTCTCCCTCTTCATCCTCAAAAAGGATCTCGCAGCCGGGATTGACCACCTTAATGCTGCGGCGGAAGTTGGCCAGGGACTGCTCCTTTTTGCAGCGGTTAAACATGACCATATCCGCATTCCGCACCATCTCCACAAAAAGAGACTTCATGTTGTTCATGTAAACCTGAAAGGTACTGGCGTCCACCGTGACGATGTGCTGGACAATGCCCCAGCCGTGGGGCAGGTCCATCTCTTCCAGATTTTTGACCCCCCAGAGCGGATTGTATTCCAGGATCACCCGGTCCGGCCGGTACTTCCGCTGAAAGGCCCGGAGCTTATCTCTGGTCAGTTCCTCCGGATCCTCCAGCACCTCCAGCACCGTGTTGTGCTTCAGCAGCATGGCCTGGTCATATTCTACCTCCCCTTCCTCGCAGGCAATGAGAAGGGTCGGCTCCTGGATCTGAAAGTACTCCTGCTGCACGGTAAAATTTATAAATGTAGTCTTGCCGCTTTCTAGAAAACCTGTGATCAGGTAAATCGGCATATCAATTTCCTGTTCCTCCATTGTTCTGTACTCCTTTCCCGCAGAAGGCTTACTCTCCTTCCGCCACAAAACTCCTGTCCATGGTGATCACGCACTGATACCTGGCGTCCACCTCCTGCATCAGGGCCATGACCTGCTGGCTCAGTTTCACCTCATCTTCTTCCTTGTACGTAAACGGGACCACCAGATCAAAGATCAGGTTGATCTGCTGCTTTCCGAACACCACCCGGAAATCGTGAAAGGTCAGCTGGTCGTCCAGGGCGTGCAGGACTCTTCCCAGCTTCTCCTTAATGGCCAGCACCCGGGCATCGTGAACCTCCACCGGATCCATATGGATCACCAGGAAGATCCCCAGCTTTTTGCTGACCTCCCGCTCCGCTTTATCGATGATCTCGTGGGAAGTCTCGATATCTACATCCCGGGGAACCTCCGCGTGGATGGATGCCATGCTGCGGCCCGGCCCGTAATTGTGAACGATCAGGTCATGGCTGCCCACGATCCCCTCATAGGATTCCACCAGTTCCCGGATTTCCGCGCAGAGCTTTGGATCTGTCCCCTCGCCGATAAGGGGTTCCAGGGTATCCCGGGCAATGCTGATGCCGGACAGAATGACAACAATGGAAACGATCAGTCCCACGACTCCGTCGATATTGAACCCGGAAAACCGGCAGACAATAATAGAAACCAGGGTGGCGGTGGTGGTGATCACATCTCCCATGGAATCCGCCGCCGTGGCCAGCATCACTTTGGAATCGATCCGCCTGCCAAGACTGCGGTTGAACACCGAAAGCCACAGCTTTACCCCTACGGACAGGGCCAGGATGATAAAGGAAATCCAGCTGAAGGCCAGATCCTCCGGATTCCGGATCTTTTCTATAGAGCTTTTGAAAAAGGTAATGCCCACCTCGATAACCAGGAAGGATACGATCAGGGCCGCGATATATTCCATACGTCCATGGCCGAATGGGTGGTCCTTGTCCGCAGGCTTATTGGCCATCTTCACTCCCACAAAACCGATGACGGAGGAGGCCGCGTCCGACAGGTTGTTAAAGGCATCTGCCATAACCGCCATGGAGCCCATAAAGGTTCCGATGATCATCTTCACCGCGAACAGCAGCACATTGCAGAAGATCCCCACCACACTGGAAAGGATCCCGTAGGCAGTGCGTACATCCGAATTTTCCGTATCTTCATGATTCTTCACAAACCGGCGGACCAGAAACTGTATCATATTACATCCCTTCTATCTGTATCAAAATATCCCTACTATAATATAGCAGTTCGCCGGAAAACGTCAATCCGTTTCTTGGATTTCCTGTTTTTTCCCAAAAACCATATGTTTTACTGACTTTTTTATTGTATTTTTTGTTCTTTCCCTTTATGCTGTCCTTAGCGCAAGTGGACATTCCACAAAAAGGAAAGAGAGAAATATGTATGAATCATACAACCCTTGAAAAAAAAGCATCCACCAAAAACGGCATAGGCCGCATGGTCTTTTCCCTGCTGGTCCTTCTGCTGGATATCTGGTTCCTGATTTCCCTGTTCACCTCCCTGAACCGTTACGCGGTCTGGATCGACGGGGCCACACGGCTGTTTGCTCTGATCCTGGTCCTGGCGATCTACGGGCGGAACCAGACCAGCAGCATGAAGACCCCCTGGATCATCCTGATCCTTGTGTTCCCCATTCTGGGAGTGGGCCTGTATCTCATTGTGGGCCTTAACAGCAGCACCTGGAAGATGAAACGCCGCTATCAGAAGATCAACCAGACCCTGCAGCCCCTTCTTAAGGCCCCCGGACAGGACAGGGCTTTTCAGAAACTGAAAGAGGAAGATCCCCAGCTGGCCGCGGTTTCCAATTACCTGATCCGCAGAAGTTCCTACCCTCTCTACGAAAATACAGAGATCCGTTATTTCAGCCAGGCGGAAAAGGCTCTGGAGGCTCTGAAAGCCGCTCTGCGGCAGGCGGAACATTTTATATTCATGGAATACTTTGCCATTGAAGACAGCACGGCCTGGCAGGGGATCCAGGAAATCCTGGAAGACCGGGTCCGGGCCGGCGTGGAAGTCCGGGTTTTTTACGATGATATGGGTTCTATCGGATTTGTCAGCACAGGTTTCCGGGATAAGCTAAGACGCGCCGGGATCCAGTGCCGGGTCTTTAATCCCTTTTTCCCCGGTCTGAACCTGTTTCTCAACAACCGGGATCACCGTAAGCTTACGGTGATCGACGGAAAAGTGGGCTTCACCGGCGGCTACAACCTGGCGGATGAATATTTTAACATTACGCACCCCTACGGAACCTGGAAGGACACCGGGGTTTGCATCACCGGTGCCGCGGTCCGCAGTCTGACCCTGACTTTCCTGGAAAACTGGAATGCCGTCCGGGACAGCCGCCGGGAAAAATACCCTATGGAAAAAGATCTCCGGGCCTGGCTGCCGGCCCCGGCGCCTCTGCCGGATGCCTGGGGCTTTGTGCAGCCCTACGCGGACAGCCCTATGGACGGGGAGCATGTGGGGGAGGATGTATACATCTCCCTGGCGGAAAAGGCGGTGGATTACTGCTGGTTTGTGACCCCCTATCTGATCCTCACCGATGAAATGATCCATGCCCTGGGGCTGGCCGCCCGGCGGGGAGTGGACGTCCGAATCATCACCCCCGGGATCCCCGACAAAAAACTGGTGTACAAGGTTACCCGCTCTTACTATCATTCTCTCACCCGCAGCGGCGTCCGGATCTATGAGTGGACCCCCGGCTTCTGCCACTGCAAAATGTGCGTCATGGACGACCGGGCCGCCGCCTGCGGCACCATCAACCTGGATTACAGGAGCCTGTACCACCATTTTGAAAACGGCTGTCTCTACATGAAATGCGGTGCCGTGCTGGATACGAAAAAAGATTTTGAAGTTCTTATGTCGGAGAGCCGGGAGGTGACGGAACAGTACACCACCGGCCGCAGCGCCGGCCTGCGGCTTTGGCAGCTGTTCCTGCGGCTTTTCGCTCCCCTGATGTAAAAGGCCGGGATGGCAGCTTCAGGGCAAACGGATCACACAGTCATATTCCTTCCCGACCTCTTCCAGTTCCCGGTCCGTCAGGCCGGCGGCCGCCTCCACATAGGGCGACCAGAGAAAATAGCGGAACACATACCGCACTTCCCCGCTGGAAACCTGCCCTTCCTCATCGGAAGCGATGATCAGATACCGCTTCTTGTCCGCCTCTCCGCCCGGGTACCAGCGGTCCCCCACCAGGGCTTCCGCACGGGCCGGCAAAGAGGCCTCATATTCTTCCCGGATGGCAAGCAAGCCTCCGATCTCCGAATACAGGAAATTTACCGCCAAAAGAAAGGTCCCCAGGACCGCGTACTGATACCGGCGCTTGGCCGCCGGGGAAGAATAGGCCCGGTAAGCGCCTCTCTCGTCGATCCCCACAGAAAAAGATCCTTCCAGCCTGCCTTCCGCCCAGAGGAGCAGCAGCCCGGCGGACAGGGTCACGCCGCTGCAGGCGTACCGCTCAAAGCCGGCCAGCCGCAGCGCTTCCTCTTCCGGCATGAAGTACAGGTACAGATACAGCAGGCCTCCGTAATAAACCAGGGTCAGAAGCAGCACAGGCGCCAGGATCCTCCAGGGCTTCCAGGAAGGCTTTCTTTCCAGGCGGACGTAAATGGATAGGGCCCCGGTGAAAAAGACGCAGAAAACCAGAGCCTGGAACGCCCGGTCCGAGGGGTTCAGGGCGGTCTTAAGGAATTTTTCCAGGATCCGGGGGCGCAATTCCTTCCCTGCGGGTTCCCCGGAGGATTCCGCCTCCCAAGGGTCCGGAGGCGCACTCTCCCCCACCCCGGAAATCCCGCTGATCTGAAATTTTCCCTGAAACCCTGCCAGGTCTGTGCGGAGATGCTCCTGCCACAGCAGAAAAGGCGCCGCCGCTCCGGCGGCCAGGAGCAGGGCTCCCAGAATCCCCTTGAAAACGCCTCTTTTTTCTTTTCTTCCCTTCCGGATCCATCTTCCCAGGGCATACAGCCCTGCTGTTCCGGCAAAAAAAAGCCCGGTGCTTTTTACAATGCCTGTAAATCCCAGCAGCAGAATCTGACCGGCCAGAAGCCGGGAGTCTTTCTGTTCCCCCAGAGAATAGGAAACAGATCCCAGGGCCAGCAGCGGCAGCAGAAAGTCCACCAGCAGGTTATTGATCCGCACCGTAAGATTCAGATAAGACAGCATGGAGCAGCCCATGGCCAGAAACGAGAAGAGCAGAAACCGCCGCCTCTCTCTTACGATGCCGAAAATGGCCAGAAAGCAGGCCAGGAGCACGCTGTTCTGAGCCAGGAGCAGAATTCCCTGGGCATGTCCGGCATACCGGCAGATATAGAAAAGAAACAGGCTGATCCCCGGAGGATAATCCCGGAAGGGGATCAGGACCGTATCCGCCCCAGGCAGTTTCCCCGCGCCAAGAAGGTATTTTACCATCAGGGCCCAGTGGGAAAAATTGTCATAATGGGTCAGTTTCAGACAGAGGCTGAGGAAAAGAAAAACCAGGATCCCTGTCCCGATACAGACCCGCTCCAGGGTCCACCCGGGAAAAGAAAGCTTTTTCCGGCAGGCCCGGGCCAGAAAGCAGGCAAAACCGGCCAGCCCGGCAGAGAGACTCAGATCCGCGAAAAGAATCAGCTTTCCCGCCAGTGCCCCTATAAAAAGGAAGAGGCTGATCCCGGCGGCACAGAAAAGAGGCACAAACCAGAACCGGATCCTCCACAGTCCCCGGAGGGCAAAAAAATACCCGGCCATAGACAGAAGCAGCAGGCAGATTCCCGCGGGATTTACCGGTTCCATGTTTTGTATCTCACCTCTTTCCTTTCCATCGGGCCTGAAGATTCCATCGGATCTCATCGTATACGGTCATCCAGGGATCCAGCTCCCGGGGCAGGGAATGCTCCCGGTCATGAATGATCTGCAGCCAGTGGCGGCGGCTGGTCTCATCCGCCGGTTCTACGGAAGCAGTCAGCTTTTCTTCTCCCCGGTAAACACAGAGGGCCTTCAGCTCCGCCCGGTAATGCTCCGTCACCACCCGGATCCGGAAAGACTCTCCTTTCGCGGGCAGGCTTCTTTTTTCTCCTGCCTGTTTTCCGGGAAGCGCCAGGGCAATGCCCTCCTCCGACACATCCAGAGTCACAGTCTCCAGGCTCCCGCCGGGAAAATCGCACCGGGCCTTTTCCCGGGCTTTGATCCGGTCTGAGATCCTCCGGGATTCCCGTCCCAGCATAAAAAACACTGCGTACAGCAGAGAGGTCAAATTGTACCCAAGCCAGAAAAGGATCACGCTGCTGTATACCAGAGCCATTCCGTGTTTCCCCCGGACAAAGCGCAGGAGGGCGGCCAGGGTCAGTAGGATCAGGATCCCGTGGGGGATCAGATACCGGCGGGAGGCCGTCTTTTCCCTGCGTTTCTTTTTATCCGTCACCTTAAATTTCTGCTGATGGACTCCCAGGGATTCCAGCAGCACCGGCAGGATCAGATAGGGAGCCAGTATGGTGTCGATGATCCGGCTCCATCTGGAATTGCGGATGTTGGTGCCAAGGTACCCCATGGCGGCCCGGGAGAGCAGGTGGGAAGGTAGCCAGAAGACCAGCAGTTCCCAGAATCCGCATTCCACCAGCTGCAGGTCAAAGAGCGCGAACAGGATGGGCGATAGGATAAAGATCATCCGGCAGAGAAAAGACCACCAGTACAGCCAGGCGTTCAGGTAGGACAGCCGGGCCGCCATGGAAAGCTTCCGGGTAAAAACAGCATGGGTATTCTGGATGCTCTGGATCACGCCTCTGGCCCAGCGGATCCTCTGGCCGATCATGCTCTCCACGGTGGTGGTGGAAAGTCCCGCCGCCAGCACCTCCGAAGACGCGTAGGTAATGTAGCCCGCTTTCTGCATCCGCAGACTGGTCTCAAAATCTTCCGTCACCGTTCCGTAGGGAAATCCTCCGATTTCCTCCAGCGCAGAGCGCAGGATCACTGTATTGCTTCCGGTATAAGCCGCCGTGTTGGTGGCATTCCGCAGAATATTAATCTCCCGGGAGAAAAAATCCTGTTCGTTGGGAATGGATTTTTCCGCGTAGAGATTAAACTGAAACAGATCCTGGTTATAAAAGCTCTGCGGTGTCTGCAGCAGGCCAAGCCGCACATCCGGGATCAGAAAATACGGGACCGTCCGCATCAGAAAATTTCTTCTGGGGATCATATCCGCGTCAAACGTAGCGATCAGGGGAGAGGCGGTGCGGGACAGGGCGTGATTATAATTCCCGGATTTGGCCCGGGTGTTCTCCTTCATCCCCAGATATCCGGCTCCCAGCCTTTCCGCCATGGCGCGGATGCTTTCCCTGCCCCCGTCGTCGCAGACATAGATGTGTACCTTTTCCGGATCCGGATATTCCAGAAACGTACAGGCATTCACGGTTTTATACAGCAGTTCCGGCGATTCGTTATGGGTGGCGATAAATACGTCTACCTCCGGAAATGTCCGGGGATCCGCCTCCGGGAAGGGGATCTCCCGGCCTGCCCTCTTCATTCTGCTGATCATCAGTTCCCAGAGGCCCAGGGTGGTCACCGTCTCCGCCAGGACCAGGGCCAGCCCTGCCGCCGCCGGAAGGATTCCCCTTTTCCAGGGAATGGTGAAAAAGATCCGCCAGATCAGATAGATCCCGGAGGTCAGCAGGGCCAGAAGAAAGATCCGTCTTCGTTTTTTATCCATCTGCTCCGCCATGACTCTCTCCGCCTTTGTCTGCCGCCGGAAATACCCACCGTTTCTGGATCTGGTAAGAGAGCAGGAACAGGGCTCCGTCGCAGAAGATCTTGGCAGCTTCCGGGGGGATCCCCGTCAGGGCGGAAACCCCGGTTACCAGCGCCGCGGAAGCAGCCATCACGCCGGCCCACAGAAACAGGTAGCGCCAGAATCCGAAAAAGGGCTTCCCCCTTCTTCCAAATACCCATCTTCTGTTCAGCAGATAATTGAGGATGCCGGAAAGGCTCCTGGCAGCCAGGGTGGCGGTAAAAATCCCGGAAAAAGTCTCCCCCTTCCCCAGCCCCCGGAACCCCTGTTCCAGAAGCCAGAACAGCAGCAGGTCTGCGAGAGCGGAGAACAGAGAGGCCAGCACAAATCTTCCGGGCCGCCCCAGGAATACCGCCAGCACTTTCAGGCTGTCTCTCACCGGCCGGAAATGGGAGCCCTTGTTTTTTCCCTGATAGACGGTATGGATGTTCTCCGTTACCACAGGAATCTTCCTTTCCCCGCAGGCCAGGAGCATTTCTGTCTCGTAATCAAACCCTTCCCCCGGCACCCTGCAGAAAAATTCCAGCAGACTGCTGTCGAAGGCCCGCAGGCCTGTCTGGGTATCCTGGATCTTCAGGCCGGAGGCCATCTCCAGGATCCGGGCAGAGATCCGGTTCCCGATCCTGGACCGCCAGGGCACGCCGGCCCGGGAAAAATCCGGACGCCCAGGACCAGGCTTCCGGGCTGCTGCCGGGCCTTCTCAAGGAGTATGGCTCCATCCTCCGGCAGGTGCTGTCCGTCGCAGTCCATGCAGAGGATCCCTATCCGTTCCTCTCCCGGTTTCCATCTGTTCAGGATCCAGGCAAATCCGGTTTTCAGAGCCCTTCCCTTGCCCCGGTTTTTGTCATGGCGCAGAACGATGCAGCCGGCTGTTTTTTCCGCCCTGTCAAAAATCTCCCGGTACCCGGGCCCGGACCCGTCATCCACCAGGATCACCTCCCCGGGGATCTCTTTCCGCAGTTTTCGGATCCGTTCTGCCAGACCCGGTTCCGGCTCCAGCGCCGGTATAACAATACAGGTGGACTCCACCCGGCTTCACCTCTCTCTCCTCCAGGATCCTGCTCCGGGGGCAGTTCTCCCGGCAGCGGACGCACTCCCGCCTCATGCAGGAAATTTTTTCCCTGTTGATATAATAGCGGTCTTTTCCAAGATATTTGGCAATATAAAGCGCTGTATCCGCCTGCCGGTACAGGGCCTGGTAATCCCGGAGGCCCCCCTCCTCCGCCACCGCTCCTATACTGACGGAGACCGGATGCTTCCCGGGGCTTTCTCCCAGGCTTCTCCGAAGCTCCCCGTAAAAGCACCGCAGCTTTTCCTCCAGCGCCTCATAGGACACAAAGTCCCGGAGAAGCACCATAAACTCGTCTCCTCCCAGCCTTCCCGCCAGGTCTTCTCCGGAAAAAAATCCGGACAGGCAGCGGGCAAAGCGGATCAGCAGCCGGTCTCCCTCCGGGTGCCCCTCCCGGTCGTTGACCTGTTTAAAATTATCCAGATCCATCAGCAGCAGAACGCCCCGGGCCTCCGGCTGCCGGAAAAACTGTTCCGCCCTGCGCTCAAATCCTTTTCTGTTGTACAGTCCGGTAAGGCCGTCGAATTCCGCCTGATTTCTTGCCTCGGAAAGTTCCCCCTCCATCCGGTCCATGCCCTCTGCTTTATCCACATATCCCCGCTCCAGTTTCCGGATCATTTCCTCCAGGGGCCGCAGTTCCGGGATGGCGCTCTCCTGCTCCTTTCTCCTTTCTTTTCCCTGCAGGATCCCCAGGATCCCTTCCCCCAGTCCTTCAAAATAATCCAGAAAATATTTTTGAAGAAAATAACGCAGGATTCCCAGGGTCACCCCGCAGACCGCAGCCACCGCGAGAAAGCTGATGGCCAGGGAGGTGCCGATATCCGCAGCCACCTGCCTCATGTCCCGGAAAGCAGCCAGATACATATCCTGCCGTTCCCGGACTACCGCGCTCTGGGAGGCCCCGTTTATATTCAGGACCACCAGCTCTCCCTGGGGCAGGTCCTCCATAAAAGCGATCATGGGCTCTCCCGGAGAGACTCCCCGGATCTGGATTTCCTGGCTGTTGTTTTCTGTTATGCCGATGATCAGACCTCTGGCCTTTCCTGCCGCGAAAATGCTGGTGCTGTATTCTGTCGTGGCCTGCTTCAGAACCGCCCGTACCCGCTCTGCCCCGCTGGTCAGATCCAGCCGGGACATATCTCCATCAATCCTTACGGCGGCAAAATTCTCCGCTTCCATGGGCGCCGCCGCGTAAAAATAGGCCGGCCTGTCCCAGAAATCCGGCTCATCCACCCGGACGGCAGTCCTCTTCTCCTGTCCGTTCCCCCAAAGCTCCTCCGGCAGGGTCTGGTCCCCGCAGGTTCCCTCCAGGGCTTCCTCTGTGCTCAGGACTGTCACTCCGGCCTTATCCAGCAGGGAAACAGCTCCCACCCCCATAAGTTCCCGGAGCTTTTCCAGCCCGGCCCTATCTGCTCTCCCTTCCTCCTCCAGAATGTAAGCAGCTTCCCGGGCATGGGCGGCATACTCCCGGGTCAGACGGCGGATGGCTGCTTCATACGCCTCCGTGGCTTCATCCAGGTTGTGATCCACACTCTCCAGCAGCTGGTACAGGTACTGTTTATTTTCTTCCTGCCCCCGGAGGTAAAAAGAAAGGGCAAAAATCAGCATCACCAGCAGGGCGGAGATTCCGTAGAGTACGGCCAGTCTCCGGTACAGCCCTTTCATGACTCCGGCTCCCTGTCTGTTTCCTCTTTCTTTGGGGCAAGTTTTTTCCCTTCCCGCCGGAAGGAAAGGTACTTCTGCCGGGACAGGGGTTCCGAGTAGTAATATCCCTGGGCCAGACGGCAGCCCTTCTCCAGAAGAAAAGCCGCCTGTTCTTCCGTTTCCACCCCTTCCGCCACCACTTCCATTCCCAGCTCCCCGGCCATGGAGATGGTGGATCCCAGGATCCTTTCCGCCTTTGCCTCCCCGATGCGGCTGACAAAATACCGGTCCAGCTTCAGGATATCAAAGGAGATCTGGTGAAGTATTTTCAGGGTGGAGCTTCCTATGCCGTAATCGTCCATGGCAATCCGGAACCCATGTTCCCGGAGCTGCCGGGCAAACTCCTGCAGCTGCCGGCCGCTGTCCCTGTCCTTTGCCGTTTCCGTCAGTTCAAACAGCAGCTCCCTCCCGGGATCCTTTCCCTTCCGGCATGTCCGGGGCAGGCCGGAAATCCTGCCGTATCTTCCCGCATGAAGCCGGGTAAGGTTTACAGAAACCGGACCGAAGCCGACCCCTTCCCCTTCCGCTTCCGCCAGGTCCCGGCAGACGATCCGCAGGACTTCCTGATCCAGCCGGGGCATGAGCCCGTACTCCTCAAGTTCCGGAATAAATGTCCTTGGCAGAAGGAGTCCCTGCCCCGGTTTCTGCCAGCGCACCAGGGCTTCCGCCCCGGCGATCTCTCCGGTTCCCATGTGGACCTGGGGCTGATACCACACCTGAAATTCCTGATTTTTCAGTGCATCCTTCAATGCCTCCTGTATCCCCCAGAAACGCCTCCATTTTTCCGTTTCCATCTCCCATCCTCCTCTTTTTCTCTGCTTAGGATGCCGGAAAACCGGGAGGATTATGCACAGAGGGCGGAAAAGGCCGGGAGGATTTACAAAACATTTACATTGAGAATTGTTTTTTGGCTTCTCCGGTGCTATGATAGTACAAATGTACAAAATGCTGATCACTTTTTTGGAGGAGAACCATGAGAGCACAGAATCTGACCCTGCTGACAGACCTCTATGAGCTGACCATGATGCAGGGTTATTTTAAAAATCCCACGGATCAGACCGTGGTCTTCGACGCTTTTTACCGCAAAAATCCCTGCGACGGAGCCTACGCCATCGCGGCAGGCCTGGAGCAGGTCATTGAATATGTCAGGGATCTTCACTTTTCTCCGGATGACGTAGATTATCTGCGCAGTCTCCACATTTTTGAAGATGATTTTCTGGAGTATCTCCGGGGCTTTCACTTTACGGGAGACATTTACGCGATTCCGGAGGGTACAGTGGTATTTCCCAGGGAACCCCTGATCAAAGTCATCGCTCCGGTGATGGAGGCCCAGCTCATTGAAACGGCTATCCTGAACATGATCAATCATCAGTCCCTGATCGCCACCAAAGCCGCCCGGGTGGTCTACGCCGCCAGAGGAGACGGGATCATGGAATTCGGACTCCGCCGGGCCCAGGGACCGGACGCCGGCATCTACGGGGCCAGGGCTGCCATGATCGGAGGCTGCATCGGCACCTCCAACGTGCTGACCGGGCAGATGTTCGACGTTCCCGTAAAGGGCACCCACGCCCACAGCTGGATCATGAGTTTTCCCGACGAATACACAGCATTTAAAACCTACGCCGAGCTTTACCCCAAGGCCTGCATCCTGCTGGTGGACACCTACGATGTGCTAAAATCCGGCATTCCCAACGCCATCCGTGTCTTCCGGGAAATGCGGGATTCCGGCATGGAAATGACCGGCTACGGCATCCGCATCGACTCCGGCGACCTGGCGTATCTGTCTAAGAAAGCCTACGAAATGCTGGAGGCCGCAGGCTTTGGAGACGCCATTATCTCCGCCTCCAGCGATCTGGATGAGTACCTCATCGACAGTCTGAAGGTCCAGGGGGCCAAGATCAATTCCTGGGGGGTAGGCACCAACCTGATCACCTCCGGAAACTGGCCGGCCTTCGGCGGCGTGTATAAAATGGCCGCCATCCGCAATAAAGACGATGAAGATTTCACTCCCAAGATCAAGCTTTCCGAGAATTCCGAGAAGGTTACCAATCCCGGAAACAAGACCATCTACCGGATCTATGACAGACAGACCGGCAAGATCCGGGCGGACCTGATCTGCCTGGTAGGGGAAACCTTTGATGAATCCAGGGATCTGGTGATCTTTGATCCTATAGAAACCTGGAAAAAAACCCGGATTCCGGGAGGCTCCTACCGGCTTCGGGAACTTCTGGTTCCTGTATTCCAGAAGGGCGGCTGCGTGTACCGCTCTCCCTCTGTCATGGAGATCCGGGACATCTGCACCCGGGAAAAGGAAACCCTCTGGGAGGAATCCATGCGTCTTGTGAATCCTCAGGAAGTATTTGTGGATCTGTCGGATAAACTTTATAAGATGAAAGCAGAACTTCTGGAAGAAATGAGTATGAAATCTCTCTGATTTCTGTCATAAAAATCCCCCTCTCTTCATATGCTGATATCAGCCAGGAAGAGAGGGGGATTTCTTATGGATTTTTATTGCCGCCTGATCAACCGGGACTATCCTCTGGCAGAAGATTTTATCCCGGATGATCTGGTTCCCTGTGATTTTCCCTTTGCGGCCCAGGAGCATGCGGAAAAAAGGCTGCTGTGGGGCCCTGCGGCAAAAGCGGCAGGCAGGTTGCTGGAGTATGCCAAATCCTTCGGCTGCTGCCTTTACGGCATTTCCGGATACCGCTCTTACCAGCGGCAGCAGGCCATTTATCAGCAGCGGCTCCGGGAAGCCGGTCCTTCCTATACGGACCGATACATAGCCAGGCCAGGGGAGAGCGAACACCAGAGCGGCCTGGCCCTGGACCTTTCCTGCCCCTCCATTCAGCTGCGGCTGGACGAATCTTTTGCGGATACAAAAGAGGGGCGCTGGCTTTCCGCCTACGCCCCTATGTTCGGTTTTATTCTCCGGTATCCCCGGGGAAAGGAGGACATTACAGGTTTTGCCTGGGAGCCCTGGCATATCCGCTACGTCAGCAAATCCCTGGCCCTGTACTTATCTCTGACAGGGATGACTCTGGAAGAATATCACCAAATATGATAAGGAATGGATTTGGCTTTCGTAATTTCCCACGGTTTTCTGATTATTTCTTCAGCTGGCCGTGCTCGTCATGCATATCGTCGTATTTGATCTGGTTGGTTCCATTGTATCCCAGAGGATTGCGGAATCCCAGAGGATTCACGCCGCAGGGATATTTGGTCATGATCTCGTCGATCAGTTCGCAGTACAGATCCGCACATCTGGCTACGATCTGATCGCCTTTTTCTTTGCTGGCATTTGTAGGATCTCCGATTACGCCGGTATCCAGGTCATCCTTCTCCTGCAGGGAGAAAGTTCCCTCAAAGTGATACAGCATGCCTTCTCCTGCCGCCTGGCCGGGAGCGATTTTCCACTTGGAATCGATAAGGCCGTGGGCCTTGCCGGGCACTGCCAGATCCATATGTACTTTATCCGGATAGAGGGACAGAGCTACAGAGGTCTCCGCCTCATCCGCATGCCACATATAGGTATCCAGAAGATTCTTGTTGTCTCTGAGGAAATCGTACCAGGTGCTGCCGATGGTGAAATATCCCTCGATGCCTGCTTTATGAACGGCCTCGAACATAGACATGGTCTGTCCGTGAGCGGAGATGATCAGGAATTTGTTATAGCCTGCGTTAGCGGCGCCGCGGATAATATCGGTCAGCAGACCTACATGGGTCTCGAAAGTAAGCGGGATAGTTCCGGGCATTCCCCAGTGATGAGCCGGATGAGATCCGTACATGGGGCAGGCCAGGATCATGGCTCCGGATTTCTTAGCTACTGCTTCCGCGATTCCCATGGCGTTAAAGGAGTCGCTTCCGCAGGGGCAGTGGGGTCCATGCTGCTCAATAGCTCCGATGGGCAGGATCGCCAGGTCGCAGACTTCCTTGGCGTAGGCAACGTTTACTGCCGCTGTGTTGTCCTGGAACCATACGGAATCTCTCTTGTTCAATTTGAATTCGGTTTGCTTTTTCATTGATTTATTCTCCTTTATTTTATATTTTTTACTGCTCATTTTCATGGGATCTGCCCAGCAGAACTTCCACTGCCTTTTTCAGATCCTCCGGAGTTCCCACATTACCCGGGAAAATGATATAGGGAATATGGGGGAATTTACTTTCCTCTCCGGTTTTCCACACCGGGATGCCCGGCCGGATCTGGCCCAGCACCAGGGCTTTTTTCACCTGCAGGGCTTTCGTCCCTACATCGCTGGAGGTAATTCCTCCCTTGGCGATCACAAACGCCGGTTCTGTCTGCAGTTCTCCTACCAGAGACTGTACCGCGTCGGAAATCATTACCGAACGCTTCAGGGCCTGTTCCGGCGTGTCTCCTTCTATGGAGAGCACTTTTCTTTTTGTATAATTGACCACCGTGACCCCTTTGTCGATCCACTCCTGGTCGATCTTCCGGACTCTGTCCGCCTCTTCCCGAAGCTTCTCCTCGCCCTGAAGAACCAGATCGGAATTCAGTTCAACAAATTCCAGCCCCGGCACGCTTTTCAGCCGCTCCAGCTGCTCCGTGGTTTTTGCCGTATGGGAACCTACCACGATCATGCCGCCCCGTCCCGTTTCTTTCTCTATCAGTTCTTTTCTGGACAGAAGAGGTCTGGCATGGACCCCGGCCATTACCCGGACAATGGAGGAGGCCGTCCGGAAAACAAAATGCTTTCCGGCTTCCATGGCTCTGTAAAGAGCCAGACAGAAAACCTCCAGATCGCTGTAGCTCATAGAGTCTGCCACGATTTTCCGGAATCCTTCTGCTTCCATCAGCTTTTCCGTCACCGCGTCCAGGGCGCACTCCCGCAGTTCTTTTTCTCCAATGCAGAGAATATCCTCCTGTTTTACGGCTCCGGCTGTTTTTTCTTCTATGTAGGCCCGGAGATCGGAAGACCGGAACCCGAAAGTCTGGTCTCTGGCGAACTCAGATTCTCCTACCGGTATCAGCTGATCCCCTGTCTTAACATAATGAATCTGATCCAGCGTATACCGTCCTCCCTCCAAAAAGAAGGGGCAGAGGATCTCTCCATCCACGGTTACGCCGCCTTTTTCGATTTCCTCCCGGAGAACTTCCGTTTCCAGCGGATAATGTCCCCGCAGAGTAGAATCGCCCCGGCTGATAATCAGATAAGGAATGTTCAGTTCCTGGGATATCTTCCGGATACGGCAGCCGATTTCATGGTGGGCTTTTCTGGTTTCTTCTTCCGTAAATCCCCTGGAATTTGTCAGAATATAGAAAGCCTTCTGCCTGCCTTCAAACCCGGCCCGGATGCTCTCTTCGCTCCAGTCCGTGTACACCATCAGTCCGTGAACGGTCTGGATCCCTGTGGGATCATCGTCCAGAACAATGATCTTGGCAGGATTGTTCCGGATGGCTTCCTCCAGAAGTTCCCGGATCTCCCGCTGCTCTTTCTCCGGATATTCAGCCAGGATATCTGCTGATAAGCTTTTCATTTATTTAACTCCCATTTCCTTCACCAGATTTTTTGCGGCGGAAGCAATCATTCCCTGATCCGAACTCATAGGAATATAACGGACGCCTTTCGCGATCAGTTCTCTGGCCATTTCCGGATTGTCCGCTACGGTTCCCACAGCCTTTCCGGCTTTTGTCACCTTGTCGATGATCAGGTCGATGGCATTCAGAAGCTTCGGATGGTTTCTCTGGCCCATAACATCTCTGCCCAGAGACTGGGACAGATCCATGGGGCCGATGAAAATTACATCCAGCTCCGGAAGTTTCAGGATCTCATCCAGATTGCTGACCGATTCCATGGTTTCGCAGTGCAGAATGGTCAGGATCTCTTTATTGGCCTTGTCAATGTACTCCTGTTTGTCCATCATGCCGTAATTGGCTGCTCTGTGGGTAGGAGCGAATCCCCGGTTGCCCAGAGGCGCGTATCTGCCTGCTTCCACCGCGATCCTGGCCTGCTCCAGGGTATCCACATTGGGGGCGTGGAATCCCAGGGCTCCGGTATCCAGAGCCTGCATAATATTAACGGCAGTGGCCTCCCGGACTCTTACAATGGGAACGATCCCTGTAAGATCCGAGGCTCTTACCAGATTGGTAATGGTTTCCGGGCTGTAGGATACATGCTCGCTGTCGATTACAAAGAACTCCATGCCAGCGCTTCCCAGGATCTCAACCACACTGGGATCCACCGTTTTTACAAAAGTTCCGATAACAACTTCTCCGTTTTTCAGTTTCTGTTTTACCTTATTTTCTCTAACCATGATAACCGCCTCCCTTTCTTCCCGTGGCCGCCGGATCAGGCATGGCCCTTAATTTTAAAACTGTAAAGCGATGTGGACGCCGTCAGGAAAAGCGTATCCATATTTTTTCCTCCGAAGGCACAGTTTCCTGTCTGTTCCGGCACATAAACGATTCCTAAGAGTCTGCCGTCCCGGGAAAATATGTGCACGCCGCCCTGGGCGCAGCAGTAGATATTTTCTTCGCTGTCGGTTTTTATTCCATCCGGAAGTCCAACTCCTTCCCCGGATGTTTCCGCGAAGATTTCTCCTCCTGACAGACTTCCGTCTTCCTCTACCCGGAACTTGCGGATCTGTTTTCTCGGAGAATCATCTACATAAAGATACTTTTCATCCGGGGAAAAACACAGACCGTTTGGATTTTCAAAGTCCCTGGCCAGAAGCTTCAGCTGGCCGCTTTCCGGATCAAAGGAGAAAACCCCCTGAAAATCCAGTTCCTGAGGACGCTCCAGGCCTACTCTGGAAGGATTTCTTCCAAATCTGGGATCCGTAAAATAAATGACTCCGTTGCTCTTTACCACCACATCGTTGGGACTGTTCAGCTCCCGGTCCCCGTAGTGGGAAACCAGCACCTCCAGATGCTTCCCTTCATCGTCCGTCCTGGAAATGCAGCTTCTCACATGCTCGCAGACAATAATGCGGTTTTCTCTGTCATAGGCGTTTCCGTTGGCTTTGTGGGTATCCTCCCGAACCAGCCATGCCTTCTCTCCTTCTTTCCACCGGTAGGTTCTGCTCACCGGTATATCGTTAAAGGTCAGGCACTGGGTAGCCGGGTTCCAGATGGGCCCCTCAATAAAGGTAAACCCATCCTGAACCACCCGAAGTTCCTGCTCCGTATCCAGGATACGGAAAAAATCATCGTCAAAGCTCTGGTATTTTAATTTCAAGTCTATCACCCTGCTTTCCGTATTTTTCCGAAGTTATTTCACCACTACAGGCTCAATTCCCAGGATCTTGCAGAAATCCACCAGTTCCGCTCCATATCTTCCGGCTACGCCGCTGATATGGTTGGAATTAAATACATCCATAAATTTCTCAATATCGAAATCTGCTTTCATGAACGCCACCGGAAGCTGATGCACGCCTCTGGCCTTTACAAAGGCATCCAGAATGTCTTTTTCCGGAGTCACGAATTCTGTTTCGATGATGAACATCTGATACTTTCCGTCCACCCGGCACAGTCTTGCCATGGTCATCTCGCCGGCGCTGGGGATCGTGAAGGTTACCGCTCCGCCGGAAGGACGGTTGGCTCTCCGCAGCTCAATATTCTTCATATTGGCGCATCCATCGCAGTGGCGGCCTGCGTAATACGTACACATAGAACCGCAGTTGGGCAGATAGATCAGTTTTTCTTTATATCCAATGTGGCTTACATCCGCGAACATGGTGGGCATTCCGCCGGAAACCAGCTTCAGGATCTCCATGGACATGGCTCCGTCCGCGTCTGCCTCGCAGGAAATGGGGAAGGGATCAAAGCTTCCGTCCGCATCGTATCCTCCGTTCAGCAGGGCTGTAGAGATACACTGGGGAGCGCGGAAATTTGTAAGATCCGGCATACATTTAATCGCTCCGAACTCCAGATTTCTGTCCTTCACGATATCCTTGGTGGCCAGATAGCAGGCAATCTGATATTTCAGCTTTTCTTCCGTCAGCTTCTCATCATATTTCACTGCCCCTACAGACTCTGTCAGCCATTTAAAGGTTTTTTCCACCCGCTCCGGATCGATCTGTTCTGCCCGGCGGATAATCTCTTCGTGATCGATATGGTCGCAGTCCACATGGAACAGCTTTTTCCACTGCATGGGATCGTAGCTTCCGGTATCGATTCCCAGAGAACGGCCTCCGATAAAACCAAAGATCTTTCCCTGCAGTTTCTGAACCGCCGCGCCTGCCCGGATATAGGGCATCATCTTTGTATCAAACAGATTGGGGCGCTCCTCTGTGAAGTCCTGCTGCACCCGCAGATGGGGATATCCGATCTGATTCAGGGCGCCGCCGGCTCCCAGAAGTCCTACGGTGGCATGGGTACCGGGATCATCATTTGCCAGCAGAATGGTGGGAAGCCCCATGTTCAGCACGCCTCTTACCACTCCGTTGGGCCATGTCCAGCAGGGGATGTTGGCGATGAACACTTCCACGCCTTTGGCCTTCAGCTCTTCTGTCTGCCGGTCGATCTCTTCCGGAGAACGGGCTGCCGTTTCAAAGGCATAAAATTCCATATCCATTTTTGAAAAACAGTCGATGGTTTTCCGGATTCTGTCCGCCGTTTTTTCTTCGTAAAGTACTTTGTATTCATGCTCTCTGGGGTCACTGAAGGTGACCATACCAACTTTTGGCAGCTGCATACTTTTATCCTCCTTTATTTCCCCGATGGATCAGGCATTTTTCAGTTTGTTGTATTCTTCCTCGGTAACCGTCTTGTAACCCGGTGTGGGGAATGCCTGGAAGCCTCTTCCGCCGTCAATGAAGATGGACTGTCCGTAAATGAAATTGGAATCATCACAGGCCAGGAAAACTGCCAGTCTTCCGCATTCGTTGGGGGTTCCCACCCGGCCGATGGGCGTACGGGAAAGAACGGTATTAAACAGTTCCGGATCCGAGCCGACCCGGCGCATAAGCTCTGTCTCGATGGGGCCCGGGCACATGGCGTTTACTTTAATATTGTAAGGAGTAAGAGCCACTGCCTGTACCTTGGTCAGCTGGCTGACTCCGCCTTTACTGGTGGTGTAGCACATCTGGCTGTCCAGTGCCAGGTAAGAGTTTACAGAGGATACATTCACAATGGATCCGCCCTCTCCCTGCTTTACCATCTGGCGGGCCGCTACCTGTCCTCCGAAGAAGACACCTTTCAGGTTCACGCCCATGATCCGCTCATACTGCTCCTCTGTAATATCCAGATAGTGGGTTTTCTTGGGATCGTTGGTGCCCGCGTTAGCCACGAAAATATCCAGCCGTCCGAATTTCTTTACGGTTTCATCCACCAGCATCTGGTTATCCGCAATACTGGAAACATCTGCCTGCAGATACAGCACATCTCCCAGTTCTGCCAGGCGCTTGGCTGCCGCCTCTCCTTCTTCTTTATTTCTGGAGCAGATCGTAACCTTGGCTCCTTCTTTCAGATATTCTTCCGCGATTCCGTAACCGATTCCCTTACTTCCGCCGGTAACGATGGCAACTTTGTCTTTCAGTTTCATTTCTTCCACCTGCTTTCTGTTTTTTATCCGATGATCTGCAGTTCTCTGGTAAGGCCGAATTTCTTCTCCAGCTCTTTCAGTTCCTCATAGGTTGTTTCCGGAACAGGAATACCGTTTTTCCTGCGCTCCTGCTCTCTGCGGTATTCGATCTCGCCGGGCATGAGCATCTCCGCTTTCTCATCCCACATGGGCGTAGCCTTCAGCCCGTCGTAGAACTCTTTCATTCTCTCCTTCATCGCTTCTTTGGAGATGATCTTGCTGATATCGATGGCGATCATAAAGTGGCCGGTGAGGCTGGGCTCCTCCGGATTCGCATACATACTCTTCATTTCTTTTCCGAATACGCCGCCGGTAATCAGACCGGAAAGGATATCTACCACATAGGAAAGACCAAGTCCCTTATGACCTCCCATAGGAAGCAGGTATCCGTCAAAAGCCTTCTGGGGATCATCCGTAGGCCGTCCTTCTTTATCCGTCGCCCAGTCCATGGGGATCTTCTCCTTTTTCTTAATGGCCAGAGTCAGTTTTCCGCCTGCCACCACCGACAGGGACATGTCCAGAACAAAAGGAAAATCTCCGTAAGTAGGAATCGCGAAAGCAATGGGATTGTTTCCGGTTACCGGTGTGGAGGCTCCCGGAGCTACGATCAGGGGCTTCACATTGGTCATGGAAATTCCGATCATTCCTTCTTTTGCCGCCATTCTGGCGTAGATGGCTCCAGCGCCGAAATGATTGCTGTTAATGACTCCGCAGGCTGCGATTCCGGTTTTCCGGGCATTTTCTATAGCCCGCTTCATGCCTTCCCTGGCTGCTATAAAACCGGCGGCGGCATCTCCGTCGATTACTTCCAGATTATTTTCACCCCGGATCACCCGGATATCCGGCTTTACGTTAATGGCTCCGTTCTCCATTCTTTTTACATAAGCCGGTATACGGATGGCTCCGTGGGAATCAATCCCCCAATAGTTGGAATTTACCAGGGCCTCCGCGTGAAACGCCGCATCCTCTTGGTTCATCCCCACCTTCTGAAATAATTCTTCCGCAAAGGCTTCCAGATTCTCACCTTTAACAAGAACTGTGTTTGCCAATCTGCTCCTCCTCCTTCTGTCCTATGACTAAAATTGAATTAATATCTTCATGCATCCCCCGAGACGGCTCTGGAAGGTTCTGACCGCTTCCCTCATTTCTTCTAAGGGGAAGCGATGGGTAATCAGCGCTTCCGGGCGGATCACCTTCCCGGCCATCATGTTTAATACCTCCTGGTGGCAGTTGGGATTTCCCCGGCTGCCCACGATTGTCAGTTCGTTCCATACCATTGCCTTAATATCCATGGGATAGATATTTTCCGCAGGCATGGCAATGACTGCGATCTTTCCGCCTCTGCTTACAGAATCAATGCTGTTTTTCAGAGACTGTTCTGTGCCGGCGCACTCTATGACCCGATCTGCGCCCAGGCCTCCTGTCATCTCTTTCACCTGCTGTCCCACGGCAGCAGCTGTATAATCAATACTCGCATCCGCTCCGAAGGATTGGGCCATCTCAAGCCGCTCTCCCCGTCCGCATAGGATGACCCGGCTCCCCATGGCTTTTAAAAGCATGGCCGCCGACATTCCTACAGGGCCGCAGCCCATCACCGCCGCTGTGCCTCCCGGCACGGCTCCTACCAGCCTTATTCCGTGGAGAGCGGTGGCCAGGGTGTCTGCCAGAGCCCCCAGCTCGCAGCTCAGGCCCTCCGGAATCCTGTGCACAGCCCGGATATTGAAAACGCAATACTCCGCATAGCATCCCTGCACAGTAAACCCGTATTGTTTATGGCCCGTCTCCGGTTTTCCAAAATTCAGACACAGATTGTACCGGCCTTCCCTGCAGTTTTTGCAGGTGCCGCAGCCCAGATGCGCTTCCGATGCTACCAGATCTCCGGGGCGGAACATTTCCGCCCCCGGTCCGGCCTCCTCCACGATCCCCGCTCCTTCATGGCCGGGAATAAATGGCAGGTATGCCGGAAGCCCGTCTTTTCTGCTTTTTCCTTCCAGCAGCGGCGGATCGGATCCGCAGAGGGCTACCGAATGCATGCGCACCAGCACTTCCTGAAACCCGGGACGGGGAATGGGAACCTCCTCCACGCCGTATCTGGAAGGGCCGCGCATGACCAGCGCTCTCATTGTCTGTTTCTTCATTTTTATTACTTCTTTCTGTTCTTCAGATTATCGGTAACAACTGCCACGATGATGATGGCGCCTTTCAGGATCTGCTGGATATACGGGGATACCATCATCAGATCCAGGCCGTTCTGGAGAACGCCCATGATCAGAACACCGCCGACAACTCCCAGTACATGGCCGGAGCCGCCTGTCATGCTGACACCGCCGATTACCGCGGAAGCAATGGCGTCCATATGGTACTCAATTCCGTTTGCCGCGGAACCGGAACTTACACGGCCGGTAATCAGGATACCGGCGATGGTAGCAAAGGTACTCATCAGAAGGAATACGATGATCCGGACTTTATCTACGTTAATACCGCAGACTCTGGCGGCTTCCTGGTTTCCGCCCAGGGCGTATACTTTCTTTCCAAAAGCCGTCTTGTTCAGGATAATGGCTACAACCACCGCGCAGAGGATAAATACGATAACCAGAACGGGAATTCCCAGGATCCGGGCGCTTCCCAGCCACTCAATGGCCGGATGTACATTACTGATAGGCTGGCCGTTGGAGATAATCAGGGCCAGACCTTCCGCGATACTCATCATACCCAGAGTAGCGATCATGGCCGGAATACGGGTTTTCGCAATGAGAAAACCATTGATAAATCCACAGCAGAGGCCTGCCAGCAGGGGCATGATAAAAGCAAGAACTACCGGAAGATCTCTGCTGGCGAACCAGGCGCATACCACGGAGGTCAGCGCGATCTGGGGACCGCCGGAAATATCAATATCTCCGATCAGGATAACCAGCATCATACCCATTGTCAGGATACCTACCAGGGAAATCTGTCTCATGATATTGATCAGATTTCCGGGATTAATAAACTGCGGCTTCAGTGCGGTCATGATGATTACCATAGCCACAAGTATAATGATAATACTATATTTCTTCACAAACTTCCCTGCGGAAGCTGATTTCTCTTTTCCCATGAATTAAGTCCTCCCTTAACCTTCCTTAAACGCTATCTGCATCAAAGTTTCCTGTGTGGCGTCCTCGTGGTCCACTTCCCCGGCCTTATGGCCTTCATGCATAACCACGATCCTGTCGCTCATTCCCAGAACCTCGGGCATTTCTGAGGAGATCAGAATCACCGCTGTTCCGTTTTTCGTCATTTCGCCTAAAAGCTTATGAATTTCCGCCTTGGCATTCACGTCTATACCTCTGGTGGGCTCATCCACGATCAGGATTTCCGGTGCGTTGATCAGCCAGCGGCCCATAAGAACCTTCTGCTGGTTTCCTCCGGAAAGGTATTCGATCAGCTGCTCCATGGACGGTGTTTTAATATCCAGCTTATCTTTCATTTCATTGGTCCGCTTCCGGACTTCTTTAAAATTCAGGAAAGCTCCCTTCTTATGCATCTCCAGGTTAGACATGATCATATTGTCGGTAATATTCAGAGGCAGGAAACAGCCGCTTCCCTTTCTGTCCTCTGTAAGAAGACCAATTCCATTGCTGATGGCATCGTGAGGATTGCGGATCTGTACTTCTTTTCCCCGGATGAAAACCTTGCCTTCCGTGTGGGGTCTGAGTCCGAACACCGCTTCCAGAAGTTCGCTCCGGCCCGCTCCGATCAGTCCCGCAAAGCCCAGCATCTCATGGGCGTGAACGGTAAAGGAAACATCAAAGAAATGACGTCCGTCCGAAAAGTTTTCCACCCGGAGCAGTTCCTCGCCCGGTTCGTAATAGGTCTTCGGGAACATATCCGTCAGTTCCCGGCCTACCATCATAGAAATCAGCTTATTATTATCCAGGTTTTCCGTCAGATCCCCGCCTACCAGCTCTCCATCCCGGAGCACGGAGATCTCATCCGTAATTTCAAATACCTCGGACATTTTGTGGGTAATGTAGATAATGGTTACTCCGTCCTGCTTCAGCATGCGGATGATCCGGAAAAGATTTTCTACTTCCTTATCTGTGATCGAAGAGGTGGGCTCATCCATGATGACCAGTTTTGAATTAAAGGAAATTGCTTTCGCGATCTCCACCATCTGCATATTCGCTGTACTCAGTTCTCTCATGAGAACATCCGGGCGAAGTTTCAGGCCCAGCTTGTCCAGCAGTTCAGCGGTCATTTTGTTCAGGCGTTTGTGATCCACAAAATGCCACTTTGTTTTGGGCTCCCGGCCCAGGAATATATTTTCAGCCACTGTCATATCCGGAATGGGACTCATTTCCTGATGGATCATGGAAATCCCCGCCTCCAGCGCCTGCTGGATGGTTTTCAGTTCCAGGGGCTTTCCGTCAAAACTCATCGTTCCGGAAGTAGGAGTATAAATTCCCTGAAGAATTTTCATCAGCGTAGATTTTCCCGCTCCGTTTTCTCCCATCAGACCGTGGACTGTTCCTTTTCTAACCTTAAGCGTAACGTCCTTTAACGCCTTCACTCCTGGAAATTCTTTTACGATATGGTTCATTTCCAGTATGTATCCGCTTTTATCACTCATCAGAATTCCTCCAGTCCTTTTTATGATATGGTTCCCGGCGGAGGGGCGGGGCCGGAAAGCCCCGCTCCGCCTCAGGGGCTGACCTTATTCTGCGTACTGCATATAGTCGTCCACGTTGTCGGCCGTTACAAGTTCGAAATCAATCATAATCTCTGCTTCCGGCTGCTCTCCGTTAATGTACTGCAGAGCAGTTTCCAGGGCAGTCACTGCCTGGAGATCCGGATTCTGGAATACGGTAGCCGCCAGTTCTCCGTTCTTTACGCCGTTGATGCCGTCGGGGTCGCCGTTTACGCCGCACACCAGAACTTCCTCGGTTTTGCCTGCCTGCTCAACTGCCTGGTAAGCGCCCATAGCCATATCGTCATTCAGGCAGAGGATGGCGTCGATATCGGTTCCGGACTGAAGCCAGGTCTCTGCCAGCTGCAGGCCTTTATCTCTCTTCCAGTCTCCGGCGCCCTCGATCACTACCTGCATCTCCGGATATTTTTCTTCCAGGGTTTCTACGATGGCATCCCGGCGGATAAACTGATTTTCCTGGCCCATAATGCCGTTGACAATAGCAACGTTGCCCTGGCCTCCCAGTTTTTCGCCTGTAAACTCTGCCAGAAGCCGGCCTGCCACTTCGCCGTCGGCGCCTACGAAGGTATCGCAGCCTTCAAACACACGGTTAAAGGCGATCAGAGGAACATCCGCGTCCTTGCAGGCATTTACAATCGGCGTTGTCTGCTTGGCGTCTACTGCCAGACAGATGATCGCGTCTGTTCCGCTGAGGATCTGGTTCTCTACCTGGCTGATCTGGGTATTGGCGTCCTGCTTGGAATCCAGAATGGTCAGATTTATCTGATCCGCATGCTCGTCCGCGTAGGCTTCCATTGCTGACATTACGAAAGAAGCAAAGGTGTTGTCGAAGGTCTCGATAATAACGGAGACATTTGCCGGATCTCCGGATGCGCTGCTGTCAGATCCGCCCTGAGCAGAAGAAGTAGTAGTCGTGCTGGAATCCGCCGGTTTTTTCTCCTCGGTTCCGCATCCTGTAAAAATAGACCCCATAAGCATGGCCGCCGCCATTGTTACTGCTGCAATTTTCTTTGTTTTTTCCATCATTTTTTCTCCTTTTCCTAAAAATAGTTTAAATCGTTCCCCCAATACTATCCGTTATCTCTTCTTTTTTCTGTTTTCCGGCAGGGCAGGTCCTCCTTTCGATTTGATGTATACGTATTCATTTGTTTGAGTCGATTATAGTCTCACCCCCTACGTATGTCAATCCTTTTTCGGCGTTTCTTGTCTTTTTGTATATTATATTCATATTTTTTGACGTTTTTTTGTTTATTTTTCTTCTGTTCCGCAAACTTTTATGTTATAATAAACAGCGTCACAGATTGTTTTTGTATTCGTATTCATCTTGATATTTTCTGTTCATCCCTGGTTTTTGGTTTTTCTTTTCTATTCCGGAAAAATTCAGGAAGAACAGATGACTTTTGAATTTTCTTCGAGTATAATTACAATATTAAGGTTTATTTCTGTTTGGCACAGGCCAAAACGGGAGGAGGCATCCTATGAAAAAAAATACCAGGGAAATACCTGCCGCCAAGGAGCCGGCAGTTTCCCGGGCAACCTCTATTGATGTTGCCCGTCTTGCAGGAGTCTCTCAGGCCACCGTCTCAAGGGCATTCAGCCCCGACTCAAAAATTCTTCCTTCCACCCGCGAGAAGGTCCTAGCCGCCGCAAGAGCTCTGAAGTACACACCGGACGCGATTGCCCGAAGTCTGATTTCCAACAGCAGCAATATGGTGGGCGTGATCATGCAGAATTTTAACAGCCCTTTTTATCCGAAAATACTGTCGGAGATATCCACCCACCTGCAGAAATTCGGAAAACAGATTTTGTTCTTCTATTCAAATACAGAAGACAATATGCAGCAGCTGATCGGCCAGATCCTCCAGTACCGGGTGGACGGGATCATTATCACTTCCGCGGTTCTCTCCTCGGAACTGGCGGAAAACTGCGCCGCTCTAGGAATTCCCGTAGTGCTGTTTAACCGGTATACTACAAATCTGAATGTGCAGGCCGTCTGCTGCGATAACATCCAGGCAGGCCGGGACTGCGCGGACTATCTGCTGCAGAAGGGATACCGGCGTTTCGGCTATGTGGCTTCCTCTGAAAATGCTTCTACCAGCCTGGACCGCCAGAAGGGCTTTCTGGACAGGCTCAGGGAACACGGCATTCTGGACTGCCCCGTTTATCAGTCCGATTTTTCCTATGAAGCAGGCGCTCAGATTGTAGAGGAGCTCCTTGCTTCTTCCAAACTCCCGGAGGCCTTATTCTGTGCCAACGACATGATCGCCGCCGGAGTCATCGATACTGCCCGGCACAAATATTCCCTGCGGATCCCGGAGGATCTGGCGGTAGTGGGGTTTGACAACATTCCCATGGCGTCCTACAGCTCCTACCAGATAACCTCTTTTTCCCAGCCCACGGAAGATATGATCCAGGCTGCCCTGCAGATTATCCTTGAGCCCCGGAAAAGGAATTCCGTATCCAACCTGCGGCTGTTTCCCTGCACCCTGGTGGAGCGCCGGACCACATAAGAACCGGCAGAGCAGAAATGCTCCGGCTCCCTTGACATCTTCCGGAAGGTGTGCTATAAAGAAAGTGTATACGTATTCATGATATCAAACAAGCGAAAAGGAGATATTATGAGCAGACGAAGTGATTTTACAGCCGCCATGAATCATCAGCCGGGAGCGCCTTTATTTGTAGACTTTGGAAAGCATATTGGCTCTCCCCATGTTCTTATGTATCGGAAATTAAAGGAATATTATCCACAGCTTCCTTTCCCGAAGGAAGAGCGGATCATTGACCGGATGGCGCAGAACTGCTATGTGGACGAATGCCTGCTGAAAGAATGGGACATTGATTTCCGCTGGCTTACTCCTGATTTCAACGGGCTCTGCAAGGATGTGGACGAAAATCATTATCAGGATATGTGGGGCGTTACTTTCCAGAATACCGGAGACCACTGGGCGATCGTAAAACACCCGCTGGCGGACGCGGAAGTTCCGGAAGATCTGAAGGATTCCTTTTTCCCGGATCCGGCAGACCCGGTTCTTTTTGCCGGACTGGAGGAGAAGGCAAAGGATCTTTTTGAAAATACCGATTACATTATCGGCGCGGACGGAATGAAATGCGGACTGCTGCAGACCGCGCTTCAGATGCGGGGCTATGAAGCCTTTATGTGCGACCTTCTGGCCGATGAAGATTTTGCCTGCGCGCTGCTGGATAAACTTCTGGATGTGCAGAAAGCCCTGTGGACCGAATACCTGACAAAGGTGGGCAAGTATGTGCAGCTGGTCTATCTGACAGACGACTACGGAACCCAGAACTCTCTGCTGATTTCTCCGGATGTATTCCGGGAATACATTGCCCCCAGGAACAGGATCCTCATTGACCATATTCATTCCCTGGCTCCCCAGGTGCAGATCATGTTCCACTGCGACGGCTCCGTTCTTCCTATTCTGGACGATATGATCCAGATGGGCGTGGATATTTTAAATCCTGTGCAGACTTCCACAGAAAGCATGAAGGATACGGCAATGCTGAAAGAACGTTTTGGCGACCGCTTAAGTTTCCACGGGGCCATCGACGTGCAGCAGATCCTTCCCAACGCTTCTCCGGAGGAAATCCGGGCGGAGGTCCGGACACGGGTGGAAGATCTCTGGCATGGGCAGGGCGGATATATCCTGGCTCCCTGCCACAATATCGGTCACGATATCGCCCCGGAAAAACTGGCCGCCGTTTTCGAGGAGGCCAAAAAGATCCGGCATTTGGCAGATTAAAACCCTCCATAAAAAAGAAGAACTTTTGGCTTTAAGGGCCAAAAGTTCTTCTTTTTTTGCCTGGGTTAAACCTTAAACCGATATCCCACTCCCCAGATCGTCTCAATGTACTGAGGCTTGGCGGTGTTGAACTCGATCTTCTCCCGGATTTTTTTAATATGAACCGTAACCGTGGCTATGTCCCCGATAGACTCCATATCCCAGATTTCCCGGAAAAGCTCCTCCTTGGTAAATACATGATTGGGATTCTGGGCCAGAAAAGTCAGCAGATCAAACTCCTTGGTCGTAAAATTCTTCTCTTCCCCGTTGACCCAGACTCTTCGGGCGGTCTTGTCTATCTTAATTCCCCGGATCTCCACAATATCATTTTCCGGCATGCCGCTGCCCACCAGGCGCTCATATCTGGCTAAATGGGCCTTGACCCTGGCTACCAGTTCACTGGGGGAAAACGGCTTGGTAATATAATCATCCGCCCCCAGGCCCAGACCCCGGATTTTGTCAATATCATCCTTCTTGGCGGACACCATGAGAATCGGTATATTTTTCCTGGCCCGGATCTGGCGGCAGATCTCAAATCCATCCACCTCCGGCAGCATGAGATCCAGGATCACCAGATCAAAATCCTCCTTCAGCGCTTTCTCCAGCCCCGTATCCCCCCGGTTCTCAATGTCCACCTGAAAATCCGACAGTTCCAGATAATCTTTCTCCAGATTCGCAATATCCTCTTCATCTTCAACGATTAATATTCTGCTCATCCACCGGCACCTCCTGGTATTTTCTAAGAACAAAACACATAATGGTTCCCACGCCTTCCTTGCTGGCAGCCCAGACCTTGCCTCCGTGATCTTCCAGGATTTTTCGGACAATGGAAAGCCCGATGCCGCTTCCTCCCTTGGTAGAATTCCGGGAAGCATCCGTCCGGTAAAAACGGTCGAAAATCTTCGGCAGATCTTTCTGGGCAATTCCTTTTCCGTTGTCCTCGATTTCTACCTGGATAAAATCTCCCGCATCCTTCAGGCGGATGTTGATGATCCCTTTTTCTTTGTTCATATATTTTATGGAATTGCTGACAATATTGTTGATGACCCGTTTCAGCTGCTCGGCATCGGCAATGATCAGCACATCCTCATCCAGATAATTGAAATACGTCAGGTCAATGCCCTGGGCTTTCAGTTCGTAACTCAGCTCTTCCACGCAGTCCTCAAAATAATCCGCCACATGGATCTTGGCAAAGGTATAGGGAATGCGGTTGGTATCGATCTTGGAATAAAAAGTCAGTTCATTGATCAGGCGGTCCATCTCGTTGGCCTTGTTGTAGATCGTCCGGATATAGCGGTTGATCTTTTCCGGCGTATCCGCCACCCCGTCCATGATCCCTTCCACATAGCCCTTGACCGCCGTAATGGGGGTTTTCAGGTCGTGGGAAATGTTGCTGATCAGTTCTTTATTATCCCGGTCAAAGGCAACCTTTTCTTCGGCGGATTCCTTCAGGCGCTTCCGCATCTCCTCAAAATCCTCGCAGAGATCATTGACCTCTTTTACCCCGTTGCCCTCCACGGTAAAATCCAGATTTCCATCCCGGATGTTCTGGGCCGCCTTCTTCAGCTGGTTCAGGGGAACCATAACTCCCCGATAGATCCAGAGGCTGGTGGCCAGACTGGTAAGAACCAGGATCAGCAGAATCGCCACCACCATGTCAAAAAGCCAGTCCTGGGTTTCCGGCAGGATCCGGTTCAGCTGCGAAATCAAAAAGATACTGCCGTTGCTGCCGTCCTGGAAGGTGAAATCCATCTGCTTTACCATGACCTGGGCGTCTGTCTCGATATAGGAACGGCTCCCGGAACTCCGAGAGCCTTCTCCGTAATCCGGAAGGGTGGTCAGCAGTTCCTCATCTGTGAAAATCGTGGAACCATTGTAATAAATGCTGTTATCTTTCCGCAGGGCGATATACAGCCCGCTCTCTGACAGCTGAGCCTGGAGGGTATTCAGGTAAGAGTTGTCTTCCAGCCGCTCCGGATCCTGGCGGACCATCTCCTGCAGTTTTGCGAATTCCAGATCCATATTTTTTGAAATAGCCAGGGAGCTGTTATACAGGCTCTCGTAAGTGGGCTCCTTAATCCCGTATTCCTCCCCCAGATCCTGTATCTTGCTGTCGGCAAACCAGTACAGGACCACGGCCGTCAGCAGGAAGGGGATAATAATGATCGCCAGAAAAGCCACGATGATCCGTGTCTTTAATTTCATACATTTTTTCTGTTTCATGGCAGTCCACTCTTTTCCGGTAAGTCAGCCCTCACGGCTTTTTTCAATCTAAAAGCCAGCTTCTTTGCATCCGCGACGCCTCTGAAGCTGCCTTCCCTGTAAATTATAGCATACCGCCTCCGGGATTTCATCTAAACTATATAGAACGTTTCTAAAGTTTTTATAAAGCATCTCCTTTTTCATCCGAATAGGTACGATTTTTAAGGCAGTCTGTCACTGCCGCCATCTCTATCACCTCGTCCGCCACATGGAGGGTGGATTTCCGGTGGGAAACCAGAACGATGGTCTGCTCTTCTTTCGACTCCTTTAAAGACTTCAGGATCATGCCTTCGTTAAGAGCGTCCAGATTGCTGGTAGGCTCATCCAGCAGCATAAAGGGGGCCTTATGAAGAAAAGCCCTGGCCAGACCGATCCGCTGTTTTTCTCCTCCGGAGAGGGTGTCCCCCAGTTCTCCCACTTCTGTGTCATAGCCCCTGGGGAGGGTTTCAATAAATTCATGAATAGAGGCTTTTTCCGCCGCCTTCCGGATCTCCTGCCGGGAGGCTCCCGGTTTTGCCAGGGCAATGTTGTTGGCAATGGAATCGTGGAACAGGTGGGTCTCCTGGGTCATAAAAGCTTCCATAGCCCGCAGATCTCCTGTGTTCACCTGGCGGATATCCCGGCCGGAAATCCGGACGGATCCTTTCTGAACATCCCAGAACCGCATCAGCAGTTTTAAAAGGGTAGATTTTCCGCAGCCGCTTTTTCCGTGGATCCCCAGGATCTTTCCTTTGGGGATCTTAAGACAGCAGTTCTTCAGGATCGCTTCCCCGCCGTAGGAAAAATCTGCCTTCTCTACCGCGGCTCCCGCAAATACGGTGCCGGGCTGTCCCAGGGTTTCCTCCACCTGCGGCTCCTCCTCCAGCAGGGAAAGCACCCGCTCCCCGCTGGCCAGGGTCTGATGCAGATTGTTGGAGAGGTTTGCCAGGGCCGACACCGGGCCGAAGGAACCCATCATGGCCATGGAGGAGAGCAGCATTCCCGTTCTGTCCACAAGGCCCTGCTGCCGCAGAAGCACCATCAGGAACACCATAGCGAAGGAAAATCCCAGGATCGCCAGATTGGTCACGGAGCGCTGAAAGGTCTCCAGACCGTTCAGCTCCTTCTGCAGGCCGCTTAATTCCCGGGAGCGTCTTTCCATCTCTTTTCTTCTCTGTTCTCCCCTGCGGTACTGAAGGGTCTCGTCCAGCCCCCGGAGAGACTCCAGCACAAAGCTGTTCAGATCCCCAAACCGGATCCGGTACTGCATTCCCTTCTCTCCCCCTCTTTTTCCGCAGAGCAGAGGGATCGCCGCCCCCACGGTCACGTAGGCTCCCAGGGCCAGAAGCCCTGCTCCTATGGAAAAGCTCCCAATGAAAGCCGTCATAAACAGGGATACTGCGGCGGCGATGGCAATGGGGGAAAGGGTGTGGGCATAGAAGACTTCCAGCAGCTCCACATCCGTGGTGATCATAGAGATCAGATTGCCCTTGTCTTTTCCTTCCAGCTTTGCCGGGCACAGCCGCCGCAGGGCGGCAAAAACCTTATGGCGGATCAGGGCCAGCAGTTTAAAGGCGATAAAATGGTTGCAGTACTGCTCCCCGTAGTGAAAGAGGCCCCGCAGCACTGCCAGGATCCCCAGGACCGCAAAAAGACCTCCCGGGGTCAGGGAAAGAAAAGATCCCGTCCCCCATCCTCCAAAAGCCAGGTGCAGCAGACCGCAGCCTGCCAGAACCGTCAGAAAAATCGCGCAGAGATGCCCCAGGGTCCCCAGAAGAACTGCCAGAACCATCACCGGCAGCAAAGGCTTTACCAGGACGATCAGCGCTCCCATAATGCGGATCCCCTTCCGTCTGCCCGGTTTCGCGCTCATACTTTTCCCTCCTTTCCGTATTGTTCCAGTTCCTCCTGGAACCGGTACAGTTCCGCGTAGAAGCCGCCCAGTTCCATCAATTCCTTATGGGTGCCCTGCTCCGCGATCCGGCCCTTCCGCAGCAGATAGATCCGATGGGCATCCACCACACTGGCCAGCCGGTGGGAGATCAGGATCACTGTATGATCCCCTGCCAGTTCCCGGACCACCTTCAGGATCAGCTCCTCGCTCTCCCTGTCAATGTTGGAAGCAGCCTCATCCAGGATATAGACCGGCGTATTCCGAAGCAGGGCCCTGGCCATGCACAGCCGCTGGCACTGGCCCCCGGAAAAATTGGCGCCCCGCTCCAAAAGCCGGGTCTGCAGTCCCTCTTCCCTTTTCAGAAAGTCCCAGAGATTTACTTTCTTCAGAGCCTCTTCCATCTCGGCCTCCCCAAGATCCGGACGGGCCATCCGCAGATTCTCCTCCACAGTTCCTTTAAAGAGATAGCTGTTGTGGGCGGTAAGGGTGACGGCGGTAAGAAGGCTTTCCTCGGCAAGCCGGGACAGCTCCTTGCCTCCTATGTGGACGCTGCCGGAATATCCCCGGTTTCTGCCGGCCAGCAATCCGGCAAGGGTGCTTTTTCCGCAGCCGGAGACCCCTGCCAGAGCAATAAAGCTGCCGGAAGGAATGTCCAGATCCACTCCTTTCAGGATCTCCCGGCCCGGTTCATAGGAGAACCGCAGATCCCGGATCCGGATATCCGGATGTGCTTCCCCAAGTTTCTCCGTGCCCTGTTCCGGCTCCGGCAGATCCAGAAGGGCAAAAATCTTGTCGCTGGCCGCCATGCCGTTCATGGCAATGTGAAAGTAGGATCCCAGCAGCCGCAGAGGAAGAAAAAATTCCGCCGCCAACAGAAGGATCATCAGAGTTCCCCGGAAATCTACATTCCCGTCCATAAACTGCCAAAGGGCCAGGATCATGCCTGCCGCCGCCCCGCCGTAGGCTACAATGTCCATAACCGTAGTAGAATTCAGCTGCATGGTCAGCACCTTCATGGTAATCCGCCGGAAACGCTGGGATTCCGCGTCCATCTCCTCCGCCTTTTTCTGATCCGCCTGATAAATTTTCAGGGTCGTAAGTCCCTGTATATTTTCCAGGAAGCTGTCGCCCAGCTCTGTGTAGATTCCCCAGTATTTTGACAGCAGCCTCTTGGCAATCTTCTGCACCGCCGCAATGGACAGGGGGATCAGGGGCACGCAGAGCAGCAGCGCCAGGCTGGCCGGAAAGCAGACAAAGGCCAGGACTGTGAAAAGAGTCGCCGGCGCCAGCAAACTGTAAAACAGCTGCGGCAGATACTTTCCGAAATAGGTCTCCAGCTGCTCCACTCCCTCTCCGGAAAGCTGCACCACCTCCGAGGTGGACACCTGTTCCCGGTAGGCGGCTCCCAGCTTCAGAAGTTTGGTGTAAATCGCATTCCGCAGGATCCGTTTTACATCCATGGAGGCCTGGCAGGAAGCCCGGGAAGCCTGTCTTTCAAAGCATACTCTCAGCAGAATCGCCAGCAGGATCAGGCTGCCGTTTACAGCCGCTATCCGAACCGTGACTCCTGCGGACAGTCCTTCCGCAAGCAGGGTAGAGCCGCAGAAAATCAGAAGGATCTGGCAGAGCAGAGACAGCCACTGCCAGATCACCTGATATACAATGTATTTTTTCGCATGGGCTAAAAGTTCCACCAGCCGTTTCTTGATCATCGCTGTCCTCCTCCCTTCTCCTCGGTTCGGACGCTCTCCCCGGGCTTTAGGGTCTTCACCCGCACAAAGAAATACAGAAGATGGCAGACCCATACCACAGCCAGGCAGATCCGCCCCGCCGGCACGGCGCTCATAAGGAGAAAACCTGCCCCCATGACCAGGGTTACCGTACCTACTATGGTCAGCTTTGTCTTCATGGTCATAGCCCGCCTCTCCACAAAGCTCTCCAGATTCTTTTTATAAAGAGCTGTGCCCAGAAACCAGCTGTGGAGCTTTTCAGAACTTTTGGCAAAGCAGAACACTGTAGCCAGATAGAAGGGCACGGAGGGAAGAATGGGCAGTACTACCCCCACCGTCCCCAATGCCAGACAGAGCAGCCCCAGCAGCAGCCAGAGGATCCGCAGCGGATTTCGTTTCATATAGATCTTCCTCCCTTCTCAGACAGTCAGCACAAATTTGCGCCCGTCCATCTCCTTTACTTCCAGATCAATGCCGTACATTCTCGCAATACTCTCCCGATCAATGACCCTTTCCGGCTCTCCCTGAACCGTCACCTTTCCATCCTTCAGTCCGATGATCTCGTCCGAGAAATAAATGGCCTGGTTGATATCGTGGAGCACCATAACCATGGTGATGCCAAACTCCCGGTTCAGCCGCTTCACCAGTTCCAGGATCTGGATCTGATAGCGGATATCCAGATAGGTCGTGGGTTCATCCAGAAACAGGATCTTTGTATTCTGGGCCAGGGCCATAGCGATCCACACTCTCTGCCGCTGCCCCCCGGAAAGCCGGGACACCTCCCGGTTCCGGTATTTCTCCACCCCGGTAACCTCCATGGCCCAGCGGATCAGCCGCTGATCCTCCTGGCTTCTCCCCTGCATCATTTTCATGTGGGGGGTCCTGCCGAAGGACACCAGCCGTTCCACGGTAATGTCATCGCTGGAGGTATTGTACTGGTGGACGATGGAAACCTTTTTCGCAAACTCCTTCCATCCCAGATTCAGAATGTTCTTCCCCTGAAGAAAGATATTCCCCTTCCTGGGCAGGAGATTTCTGGTCATCAGGCAGAAGAGCGTAGATTTTCCGCAGCCGTTGGCCCCCAGGATCGTAGTGATCTTCCCTTCTTCGATCTTCAGGGACACCCCTTTCAGCACTTTGTTTTTTCCGTAGGAAAAATACAGATCCCGCACCTCCATAGCCGGTTTTTTTCTGGTTTTATCCTGCATATTTTTTTGACCTCCTGAGCAGTAAGATAAAGAAGGGGCCGCCTGCCACGCTCATAATGATCGACGCGGAGATCTCGTAGGGGGCGGCCATGGTCCGGCCGATGGTGTCCGCCAGCAGATAGGTAAAGGCCCCCAGCAGCATGGAGAAGGGGATCAGGGCCCGGTGGTCGCTGCCCACCAGGAGCCGGCCCATATGAGGTACGATCAGCCCCAGAAAGCTGACCGCCCCTGCCACCGCTGTGGAGATCCCTGCCAGCAGGACAGCCGCCAGAGAAATCCGGATCCGCAGAGAATTCACATTCACCCCCAGGCTTCTGGCGGTTTTGTCCTCCAGGGACATCAGATTGCACCGCCCCGCAAAACACAGGGCCAGAAACAGCCCCGCCGCCACATAGGGAAGCAGCGTCCTTACATCCTCCCAGGTTTTCATGGTAATATTTCCGTTGACAATGGCTGCCACTCCGGAAGTGTTTCCGCCGGTCATGGAATTCAGGGCGCTGGATAATCCGGAAAACAGGGCGTTTACCGCTACGCCCACCAGGATGATCCGCAGAGGGCTCAGGCCTCCCTTCCAGGACAGGGTGTAGACCAGAAAAAAGGCCAGCACCCCTCCCAGAAAAGCAAAGACCGGCGTAAAAAAGAACAGGGAGGGCACAAAAGCCGTGATCACCACTGCCGCAAAGCCGGCTCCGCTGGAGATGCCGATGATCCCCGGATCTGCCAGAGGATTTTTCAGCACCGCCTGAAACAGCACGCCGGACACGGCAATGGCCGCTCCCGCCAGCATGGAAATAAAGATCCGGGGAAAACGCAGATCAAAGACAGCAGCCGCGTTTTCACTCATATCCCCCAGCATGCCCCGGAGCATTTCCGGAAAGCTCACCTTCAGACTGCCGATGTTGACGGAGGCAAAAAAGAGAGCCAGAAGCAGCAGGGCCATGATCACAAAAGAAAGGGCCGCCCGGACCCGTTTTCTGTTCCGTCTGTTCCTGTCCTGCTGCTCCAGAGAGGGCTCCGGTTTTTCCTGTATTTGTTTTGTCTCTTCCATCTCTTTTTCTCCTTTACCGCGCCGCTTCTTCCGCCGTCTCTTCCTCCGGGTAAAGCAGGGGCTGCAGTTCCTCCAGGGCTGCCGGATAGCGGAAAGTAGCGCTCATACCGAACAATTCGTAAGACAGGTTATAAACCCGGTCTTCCTGCACCGCCTGAAAATGCTGCCAGATATCATTGGTTTCAAAGTCTTCCTGAAACATCTCCATAACCTGATCCGGCAGGGCATGGGCGGCGCAGAGGATCACGTCCGGCTCTTTGGTCTTCATATCTTCCGTGTTTACCGTAAGAAATTCCTGATCCGTACCGGCATAGACATTTTCTCCTCCGGCCAGTTCCACCAGGCTTCCCACATAGGAATTCTCCGTAGCAATGATATAAGAGCCGGGAAGCCCCATAAGCACCAGCACCTTGGGCGCCTCCTTCCCTTCATTCCGGGTTTGATATTCCTGATAAAATTCCGTAAACTCCTCTACCATTGCCCGGGCCTGCTCTTCCCGGCCAAAGATCTCCCCCAGCTCCTGAATGGACCGGTACATGCCCGGCACGCTCCGGAGATTCAGAAAGGCCCAGTCTGTATCAATGGCCTCGTATTTCGGCTGGAGATCCGACTGAAGACTGGAAGGGCTTAGGATCCAGTCCGGATCCAGGGAAGCCACCAGTTCCATATCCGGGGCCATGGCGGTTCCTATCTGGGGCAGCTCCCGGTAGCGCTCCGGAAGGTCGGAACTGCTGCTGCAGATGCCTATAAGGTCCAGCTCCAGCCGGTCACAGATCTCCGCCACAGCCGGGGAAGTGGCAATGATCCCGGGTTCCCCCTCCATGGCCGCCACCTTCGCTTTTGCCGCCTCCACCGCGGCCTTCTCCCGGGGATCGCTGATCTCCAGCAGCGTTTCCGCCAAATTCTCCGGTTCTCCGGAACCGCTTTCCGAAGAAGCATGGCCCTCTCCGGCGGAGCATCCGGACAGAAGCAGACAAAGGGCTGCCAGCCCTGCCGGAATGCTTCTCCGGAAATGGTTCCGCAGCTTCTTTCCGGATACCGGGCTTTTACTCCTCTTCGTCATCATCTTCATAACCGCCTCCCCATTTCTTCCAGTTTTTCCGGAACAGATATACCACGCCGGAACCTGCCGCCAGCAGGATCAGCCCGGAAAGGGTCAGGGAGATGGTATACTCCGCGATCCTGGATCCGGACACCCCGGAAGCGCCGGTTTCTTCCGCCGCTGCTTCCTCCTGGTAGACAGGCTTAAGCCCTGGGATGCATTTAAAGACTCTTCCCCGCCGCTGTCGGATACGGGGGCTGCCTCCTCCGTAATGGTATTCTGCAGTTCCTCCCCCTGGGCTTCCGGCGTGGAAGCAGGCTCCGGTGTTTCCGCAGCTTCCGGAGAGGCCGTGGGAGATGCCGTAGGGGCAGGGGTCGCGGCAGATTCCGGCTCCTGGATGGGCGCCGCTGTGGGGGATGCCGTGGGGGCAGGGGTCGCGGCAGATTCCGGCTCCTGGGTAGGCGCCGCTGTGGCAGCCGGAGTCGGGACAGGTGTTTCCTCTGCTGTCACCATGGTAGCATTCATATCCGTACTGTTCCCTTGGGTAAAGTCGCTGGGATACAGATAAAAAATCACATCCCTTCCCATGGGCTGTACATACATGGAACCCCGGATCACGCAATTCTCGCTGGGCACCTGGATGCAGACATCTGTGGTCCCTCCGCTGCTGTCTGTACCGCTCCCGGTTACTCCCAGCGCAGGCGTAGACCAGCCGGAGTCTCCTACAGACTGCACCCAGAAAGAATGGCCGCTGGTGTAATCCATAAGGCTTAAACGAATGGTCAGATAGTAGTTTCCGCTGTCCGTCACCTCCAGCATACCGGTAGTATATACAGCACTGTCCACCATGCCCTGGCCGGTAGCATAGGAAGCTTCCCCGCCGGAATCTTCAATAACCCCCGTCACCGGGTGCGCATAGCAGGGATGGATCACACAGGTATATACGGTACCGCTCTCCGCCCGGACAGAAACTGCCGAAAAACCCGCCCAGAAAAACAGAGCTGCCAATACCCCCAGAAATCCGGCCAGGGGTTTTCTGTATCGTTTGCTTTCCATATTTTATATCTCCTTTCAGCCGTTTCCCGGAAGGTTTTTCGGATATCCAGGAAAAAGAAGGCCGGGCTTTTCAGCTGCCAGCCTTCTCTGCTGTTTTTTCTCAGCCCCGGTTTCTTTTTTTCAGTACTGCCGCTGTCAGCAGGATCCCCGCCAGAGCCAGCGCTGCCGCCCAGGCCCCTGCCCGGGTAGTATCCCCGGTTTTCACGCCGGAGGTGAGAGAGGCGCCGCCCAGGCCTCCGCTGCTTAAGCCGCTGCCCCCGTTCAGGCCGCTGCCTCCATTCAGGCTGCTGCCTCCGGTTAAAGAGGAGCCTCCGCTCAGGCCGGCGCCGCCGTTCAGGCCGCTGTCTCCCGGATTCTTTCCATTGTTATCCGTTCCGCTGTTCGAATTGCCCTCTTCCTCTGTAAAACCGGGATCATCCGCTGTGGTCTTTTTGATGCTGCTCCAGTCCAGCTTCAGGTACACCGACTGGGTGCCGGTGCCGCTGGCAATGGCGTCCATCAAAGGAACGAACACCTGCAAAGGCACATAGCCATCTTCCAGAGCCTCCGGGATCATGGCAAAGGTCACCTGATCCGGATAATCCGTGCCGTAGGTATCCTTGACCCTTGTTCCGTCCTCATTGGTCTGATAGGAATCAACGGTCACATCCGCCAGCTCTCCCTGGGGGTTCCCGTAGGAATCCACCGTATAGCCAGTAAGGAAATATTTCAGCCGGCTCAGGTATCCGTAGGAATCGTTTATTTTCAATCCTTTAAAATCCAGGGTCAGGTTGTACTGGCTCTCCTGCACCGTCAGTTTTACCGTATGGTTGATGGCGTCGTTGGACATGGAGTAGGTCTGGCGGTCTGTCTTGACCATGGTTCCCGTAAGGGAGTACACACCGTCCTCCAGGTTCCGGATATCCAGCGGCTGATCTTCTGATGGATCCCCGGGATCCTCCGGGGCATCCGGATCCTCCCCGCCATTCTGCCTGCAGCTGATCGTAAACGTAGTCGTCCCCGTATAATTTCCCGGCTCCGCCGCAGCCGCGTCTTCCGCCCGGATCGTAATATTTCCCTTCAGAACGGCATTCTCTCCAGACCGGACAAGATTCTCCGAGGATGCGTCAAAGGTCTGGGTGCCGAAATCATTGGCAAAGGGCAGACTGTTTCCGCCGCTTTTCAGCAGTCCCTCCGCCAGAGCGGATACCTGGATCTGCCCTTCCCGGTTTTCTGTGGATACCTGGATCTCATAGGGCTGCACGTTATCCTGGGTCCGGCTCAGGCTTCCCAGGGCGATGGAGGATGGGATGGAAACCTCATAATCCGGAGAAGAGCTTTCTTCCGGAACCTGAGCCAAGATCTGCATACTCCGGGAATCCTCCTGGGACTCCTGCTTTGTCAGCGTATCCCAGTACAGGGTCACAATACCGTCCACGTTAAAATGTCCGTTTTCAAATACGATCCCGCTGATCTCCCCGTTGAGATTGCTCATAGCCGGCACATACAGGTACAGATTATTATAATAATACCGGCTCATTCCGCCGGTCAGGGGAAAGGACACATCTGTGACCACCGTATGCTCCCCTGCTTCCCGGGTATTATAGGAGACCCCATCCATGGTCAGGGTTCCGGAGCGGTCATTCTCCCGGTAATAACCGTTAAAGTCCAGAATGTACAGGGGCTCCTGATCGGTTCCGGATATCATCCTGTAGGAAAGCTGCATATTGCCCGCTTCATCCACCTCCAGAACCGCCTGGGCTGTTTCACCCTGCACCAGGCTGTGGTCCACCACATCGCTCCGGACCGCCACCGTAATGCGGTAGGTGCCTGCCTCCGGGATCTCCGCCGGAACCTCCGGGTCTTCCTCCGCTGTCTCCAGATGCAGGGCGTCTTTCACAGCCTCCTTGATTCCGTTGGAAGAGTAGGTAGCTCCGGACACAGTGTCTACCTTCTGGATCCCTTCCGCGTCCTCATCCGACAAACCGGTCAGGGCTTCTGTCATTCCCTCTGCGGCTGCCTGCAGCTTGCCGCGGTTTACATCTGCGTAAGTGCCCCCGAAATTTTCCCCGGTGATATCCACCCCGGTAATGATCCCCTCTGTCACAGCCACATCCGCAAGAATATCATACTCGCCGAACTGATCTATATGGAAGGTTCCCTCTGCCCTGTAGGAATCGGAGGAGTGCTCTGCCGGTGCGGCCTGGGCGCCCAGAGGCTGCCAGAAGGTTCCCAGGGTCATGGCGGCTGCCAGAAGCCCGGCGCCCCATTTTTTCACGGCCCTATTTCGTCTCATCTTTTCCTCCTTGTGGGTTTTCTTAAGAACGGCGGAAATCCTCCCTGGCATCTGCCGGAGGATTCCGCCTTTTCTTTATGAATTCCGGTCTGCTGTCATCCCGGAATGTTAGTTCGCTGCGTAAGAAATTGCGAATGTGGTGGTTCCGGTATAGTTGCCTGCAGCGGCGGCTGCCACTGCTTCTGCTGTAATGGAAATCGTTCCTTCAAGGTCTGTTCCCTCTGTATCCGCGGATACGGTCTTGGTTCCAAAGTTATTTGCAAATGCCAGGCTGTTTGCTCCGCTGGTCAGGTTTCCATCTGCAGGCGCAGTAACGGAAACACTTCCATCCAGATCAGAGGCTGCCACCGTTACCTTATAAGTCTGCGTGTTATCCTTCTCCGCGCTCAGGGTTCCCATGGAAACCGATTCCGGAACGGTTACCGTGTAGGAAGGCGCGGACACTTCTTCCTTTACTTCCGCAGTGATCTGCATGTCCTGGCTGTCTGTTTCCGGTTCCTGGGAAGCGCCGGCAGCCTGCAGATCTGTTACCTTCACGAAAAAGTTCTGGGTCGTGTTCATGAATACATTCACATAGGCGCTGGCAGACACTTTGCCGGCTGCCAGTTCATCCAGCACATCTCTGGGAAGTTCCACAGACAGCACCTGGGTGGGCAGCTCGTCTCCCGCGGAAATGCCGAACAAAGAAGCGTCTGTGTCAAACACTTTCTCCGGCTTGGCTGTGATATCCGATTCCGCGGCGTACTCCGTGCCGTCTACGGTGAACACTACGTCCTTGATGGTTCCGTCTGTTCCCTGGTCGGAAAAAGCGGGAATGGGATAGGCCACATAGAAGGTCAGCTCCGCTGCGTCATCGGTCAGCACCACCTCCGCCTCATGGCAGAAAATCGGATCACACATGCTGTTGTTTCCGGATCCGTTGGCATTCAGGAAGTGGATTTCCCCTGTATACTCCCCGTTGGCATAGTCCGCGGCAAAGGCGGTGGTGCACATCATAGTTCCCAGCAGGGCGGCCGTTACGGCGCCGGATAAGATTTTCTTCAGTTTCATAACTGAATCCTCCTTTATTGAATATTTTTATGTACAGCGCTTCCGCGCGGCAACATCGTTACTGAACGATCAGGGTGCAGCTGACCTGGGCCCCGTTCCGGGGCTCCATGGCCTCGTTGGCGGTATAGGTAGCATAGCGCAGCGTCAGGGGATACTCTCCCGCCTCCATCTCCTTCTCCAGGGTGATCTCGTAAATGGTCTGACCCGGCCGGATCAAATCCGAGGTGTAGATCGTCTCCTCTGTTTCCGGCAGATAAAAAGAAATTTCAAAATAAACCTGGTTCTCCTCCGGGTTTGTAAGCTCTACGGAAACCTCTTTTGTTCCGGCAGGGATCACAATGGATTCATAGCCCGGAATTTTGATCCCCTGGCCCTGGCCGCCGGCCTCCTCTGTGCTTTCGGGACTTTCCTGATACTCCTCAAAAGCTTTTTCATTCTCATAGTTGGTGACTTCTTTCGGCTTACGGCTCCAGAAAACAGCAAGGATCACAGCCAGAACAACCGCTGCCGCAAGGATCGGAATCCATATTTTTTTCTTTTTCACTGTCTTCTCTCCATTCTTTGTTTGTTAGTCTTTCCTAACCATTATGCAGAAATCAACTCTGCTGTTTATCAAATATCAATCGTCATAAACATGCAGATACTTCTGAATTCCCTCATCTTTGTTCTTCTATTCTCCTGTTAGTTTTAACTAACCATTCAAGAAAAAAAATAAATCTTTTCGTTCCAAAACTATATATATCGTAACCGCCAAATATTCCTGCGGATTTTCTTGTCCCAGTTTTTTCCTTATAATTGTAGCTGTTAGATATTTAGATTATTTCACTACAATTATGGAGGATAGGTTATGACAGGTACTCGCAAAGCCCGTGTTCCGATGGCGGAACAGCTCAGGCTTATCAATGAATGCCGCCAGAGCGGCATGACAGATGCTGACTGGTGTCGTGAAAACGACATTGCGGTAAGCACCTTTTACAACTGGGTCAGCCGCTGCCGGAAAGCAGCAGCGGATCAGATCCCAGCAGCGAATTATGGTCATCTTGAGATCCCACGCCCAAAGCAGGACGTGGTTCCCATTGACATTGTTCCAGATCACATTTCGGAACAAGATACAGCATCACAGATGCAAAAGTCGTACCTTGACAATTCACATACGATTGAAGTTGCTATGAAAGATATCACAGTCCGCATTCGCAATGATGCAGATCCGGTCCTGCTTACCAGGACATTCCGCCTGCTTCAGGAGCTGTCATGTTAGGTGATATCTCCGGACTTGAGAAGATCTACATTGTCTGTGGCTATACAGATATGAGGAAATCCATTGACGGACTCTGCGCTGTTATCGAAGATCAGCTTAAGATGGATCCGTCGTCCAGTGCTCTCTTCCTTTTCTGTGGAAGAAGACGGGACAGGATCAAAGCATTGTTCCGTGAACCGGACGGCTTCGTTCTGATTTATAAACGGTTGTCTGTCCGCGGCGGCTATCAATGGCCCAGGAAGCAGTCAGAGGTTCGGAATCTTTCCTGGCGGGAGTTTGACTGGCTGATGTCGGGGATCGATATTGACCAACCCAAAGCCCTCAAAGCAGAGTAAAAAGTATCTGGATTTCAGCAAAAATCCTGCACAGAAAAAATCGGAAAATCCTTGTAAATTCGGCATTTTGGGGAGCTAATCTTCTTTAGTAAACCTCTCGTTTCTGGTATAATAGAGGTATCAAATCCAAGGAGAGACACGATGGCTTCCAGCGCAAAAGATATCCAGCTTCGAGAGCTGAAAGATACGATATTCCAACTAAATACAATGGTATCTGAACAGACTGAGCTGATCAAATCTCTCCGTCTTATTATTGACGAAAAATCCAGTCATGAGAAAGTACTCCAGGAACAGGTTGATTATCTGACAAAAAAACTCTTTGGTTCATCCAGTGAAAGAAGATCCGATGACATTCCGGGACAACAGAATCTTTTTGATGAAGCGGAAACAGAACAGGATCCATCCCTGCTGGAAGAAGAGACTGTGATCCGGGAGCATATCCGTAAAAAGAAGGCAACGCACGAGGATCTCTTCAAAGGTCTGAAGGTTGAAAAAGTAGTGATCCCTCTTCCGGAAGAAGAGCAGATCTGTCCGGTATGCGGTACACAGATGGTACTGATCGGCGAGGAGTACATCCGCCGGGAACTGGAATTCATTCCTGCCACTTGTAAAGTGATCGAATACTATAGCCAGAGTTACGGGTGCCCATCCTGCAAAGAAGGACTCGGGGATGCAGAAAAACCTGTAATCATAAAGTCTCAGGTGCCAGATGCTCTGGTAGGGAAAGGTCCTGCCTCGACTTCCACTGTTGCATGGACCATGTATCAGAAGTATGCCAACGGGCTTCCCCTATACCGGCAGGAGAAAGACTGGAAACAGTATGGAGCTCAGATCAGCCGTACCACTCTTGCCAACTGGATCATCTACTGTTCACAGAACTATTTTCAGCCCATGTATGATTACTTCCACCGTGAACTGTTGAAACGCAGCTTTGCAATGGCAGATGAAACACGAGTTCAGGTATTGAACGAGGACGGGCGCAGAGCCCAGACCCAATCATTCATGTGGCTGTTCCGAAGCGGCGAGGACGGGCTTCCGGCAATTATCCTGTATGGCTATTCCCCGACCAGGAGCGGCAGCCATGCAAGGGAGTTCCTGGAAGGCTACAGCGGATACCTGGAAACGGATGGATATCAGGGATACAATCATCTACCGGGGATTAGCCGCTGCTCCTGTTGGGCGCACATCCGTCGCTACTTTATCGATGCCGTTCCCAAAGGGAAACAGTATGATTACAGTCAGCCGGCAGTGCAGGGAGTCCAGTACTGCAATCGGTTATTCGCCATTGAGGACTCTATTAACAAAAAGTATCCCGGTGATTATGAAAAGCGAAAGCAGCTTCGTCTCGAGAAGGAAAAACCTGTTCTGGAGGCTTTCTGGTCGTGGCTTGCTCAGCAGAAACCAGTCCGTAACAGCCGGATGGATAAAGCAGTGAATTATGTTCTGAATCGCCGAGACACAGCGGAAACCTATCTGGAAGACGGACGCTGCAGTTTTACCAATAATCTCAGTGAGAATGCAATCCGTCCATTTGCGGTAGGCCGGAAAAACTGGCTGTTCAGTAGTTCCGTAGACGGAGCGAATGCCAGTGCAGTGGTCTATACAATGGTTGAGATGGCAAGAGCACACAATCTGAATATTTACGGATATCTTAAATTTCTGCTGGAGCATCGGCCAAGTAAAGATATGACCGATGAACAGCTGGCAGAACTGACACCTTGGAGTGAAAAACTCCAATCTATCAAAAATCGCATGTGAATTATAGTGTTAGCGTCAGGCGATTTTCACCATTCAGAGTCGGATTAAAAACGCCAATCTCAGTCAATTTAAAATCGCCAATGCATCATGTATGTTATTAACAGTTACGCATTTTTAAACTCCGTATGCTTTGCGATACCAGCCTCAAGACCAAGTGTTTCCAGCTTGCGTCCCCGGTAGCTGTCACCTTTGATCATAAATACAGTGGCATCATCAAAGACACGGTCTAAAGAACAAAGCAGCGTATCATCTTCGCTGAAATATTCACCCCACTGGTTTGGTGTCTTATTGCTGGTAAAAATCATAGTACTGGGACCATCTTTATTGTAGCGGCGGTCAATCACATCAAAGAACATACGTGTGTTCTCTTTATCGAACACACACCTGCCAATCTCATCAATGATCAGGCAGGAAGGCTTTACCAGTCCGTTGATGACAGCGCCCTCCCGGCCGTGTTTTCTTGCATCCGTCAGCTTTTGGTTGAGTTCGCTTGCCCTTAAGAAATAGGTTTTATATCCTTTCAGGCAGCATTCCCGGCCAAAAGCCATAGCCAGATGGGTTTTGCCCACGCCCTGCGGTCCAATAAAGGCCAGATTTTTTCTTGCATACAGAGCGGACAGAGAAGAGATGTTCTTCAGTGACTGCACATGCTTCCCATGGAGCCGGCTGAAATCAAATCTTTCAAAGGTTTTCGGCTCGTTCATAGGAAGCTTGCTCAGTTTCAGCATCGTATGGACCATAGAGTCGTATTTTTTCTGCTCCAGGTATTCAAAAACTCCACAGACTGCCTCCAGAGCTTCCGGCGTAAGTTCTTTTTCATCGGCATAGCTGGCCAGTTCTGCTGTATAAAGATCGATCTTCAGTGCCTTTGCACTGGACTGGATTCTTTCAAGTATTGATTCATTCATCCCATAGGCCCTCCTCAAAGTTGAATTTTTCAAATCCTGAGCGCTGTTTGGGAGGCTCTATCTGGAAGATCCGGGTTTTGACCGGCATCGATGGAACTTCTTCCGGCTGTTCTGTCACATACTGATCCCGGCAGAAACTGTCTCTTCTCATCCAGGTGACATCGTGTGTGGTCAGGACTTTGCTGAGATCGGATGCGTAAATATAGAGGGTAAAGGAATCCCTCCGGATCCTGCAGGTCTTCTGAGTGTACCAATACGGGACGCCGAAGCGCCGCCCTTCATAATGGACAAATCCATCGAAAGAAATCTTTCTTTCCGGGCAGAGATAAAAGGCAAGTGCCTGTGTTTTTGTTAATACGGAAGCAACAGCCATGCAGTCTTCCCGATGCTTTTCACAGGGGATGCAGTCAACTGCTTTATGATACATGCTGTTCTGACGGTTGCACCATCCGATGGCTTCCAGATTCAATTCTGTGATCGTACCAAAAACTCTGCCGGCAAGAAAGTTATCTTTTACAAAGCGGATCAGGCGCTCCACTTTGCCTTTAGTGAAAGGATGCTTTGGCTTGCAGAGTTTTGTATGGAAACCGATTGTTTCCATGAACACTTTATAATCTTTCTGCCACAGCGGATGGCCTTCCGGATCCCGCCGGACTACGACGCTTTTCATGTTATCTGTCAGTATATAGCGTGGGATCCCCATATAAGTAAACGCATGGATCATCCCTATAAAGAGATTTTCCTGCCTGGCATTGGGAAAGAATTCAATATATCTTTCCCCGCAATGATGGCAGATCATAGCAAAACATGCAACCTTATAGGATGTACTAGTATCCGTATCTACCTGGACAAATCCCCAATCCATCTGATAGGATTCCCCAGGGTCAGTCTGATATCTGCGTCCCCGGTTCCCCTGAGGGGCAACGAGCTGACGTTTGGGCGGGACAAGATCCCGGTGATCAGCGATATAAGTTTTTACGGTTGTCAATCCGCCGGTATAGCCAGCCTCCTGTAGCCGCTCAAAGCATACTGAAGAATTCGTAACACCTTTTTGGAGCAGTCCATCAATGATACCGCTATATCCGGTCAGAATGGTAGCTGTTGCTTTTTGCCCTGTCCTGCCATGCGGAGTGACAATAAAGTTATTTTCTTTTAATCGCCTTAGCCTGGATCTGCTGAGTCCGGTCCGGCGTTCCAGTTCTGCAAGATTAATTTTGGAAAGGCTGAAATTTTCGCCTTGTTCCTGCTTTATTTCGTTGATTGCTTGTGTTATGATTTCTTGTAAGTCATTACATGTAGCATCTTCGTGCATAAATCCTCCTTTTCTGATGCATTGGCTTATCATCAGTATAAGAGGATGAAGACCTGTATGTAATGGCTTTTTTAATTTGCCTAGGATTGGCTATTTTAGCCTGACACTAGATGGTTATTTTAACCCGACGCTAATAATAGTGAATTACTCCAACTCGCAAAGGGCTGGAGTAATTTTAAATTTGAACGCATTATTATTTGGCGGTTACTATATATCACGGATCCATTTGCCTGTCAATATTTTTCAGCAAAAAAGGGCTCCGAAGAGCCCTTTTCGAATCTTAATATTAGCCCCTTCCTTTTAATGTTACATTGGAGTATTAAATTCATGCGAAAGTGATAAATACTTTTTTTCCATAACATGAACATTTAGAATTTCTGATATGTCCGACATTAATGATACAACAGTTTGAGAAAACTCAACAATATGCTCCGACTCAACAGAGATGGAGTTATCACCATGTGCAATACGGTTTCTATAGTTGAGAAACTTATTAAGAGATGCCTTATATTTTTCTAACTGTTCACTATTAACTGCATATCTATTGCAGATATTCTGTAATTCAGCATAATCAACATTTGATCCGGTATCAATTTCTAATGGGAGCTGTACTGGCTCTGACATCATATCTTGAATTTTCCTAACTAATCTCTTTTTCTTCTCAAAAGACTGGGGCGGTTGATGTAAGCTTAGTGAAGAAAATATGTGTTTTGTTGTTATGCTATCATTTAAGTCAGAAAAACCAAGTTGTTGACTGTTGATTATCTTTACATACTCTTTAAAAGAGTTAACAATATAGCCCTCCCAAACCGCATATAAGGCAGGGATAGAATACTTCCTAGCAATAGCTTTTTTTCTTTCAGACAAATGAGACTGGACTGTTAATGATTTTAATATGGCAATCTCACCTAATCGCCAATTTAAATCGGAATTTATTGCTTCTTCAAAATCATTCATGTGCACTCTCTCCAAATAGTTCAAGTGCCCGCTTGATTCTCCGTTTAGCTCTATTTTTGCTACTTGAAGCCACGCCAGAATTTTTTCTAAATTGGGCATCAATTTTTAATTGATTAATCACAGCACCTACTTTATCAGGATGGGCTTCATAAAAATCTAAATTTTCACTTAAGCCGACCATCACCGCATCATAAAGACTAGAAGAACAAATTGTGCTATTATCAAAACGGAAAACAGATTTACCTATCGGTTGAAGTAACTTTAAGACGCGGTAGAATTTGTCAGGTACTTCTTCTGAAATGTCCTCGTCTCTGTCTAGCTTTTCTTTTAAATAATTGGTCATGTACATTGAAATAGAGGCGTTTACCATTTCCCAACTATCTACTAAACACGCATACCTAACTATTAATTCTTGATCGTATAACTCCAGTTTTTGACGAGCAGTGAGTGCTGTTAAGTTGATAAAAATTTCATTTTCAACTGCTTTATCAATAAATGCATACAAATTTTTTAGGCCACTTCGGAATACACAATTTCTTATTTCCTGATCCGTCAATGCAGCTCCACCAGTATTCAGTCGACTAAACAGCTCATATCGCATATCCCATTGGCTGTCCCATTTTATAATCTCTATACGGCAAACTGAACGTTTAATATTTAAACGATACTTATTAGGCAAATTATCAATATTAAATCCGTCCAAGGTATCTAGCAAATCACCAGATAGTAAGCGCTTTATATTCACCCGGATAGCAAATCCGCAACTTTTGTGAGATACTTCAGATACTTGGAGTAATTCACTTCATATCTGGTTCTCAGAGTGTTACAAAAGCTGCACATCTTCTCTCTATATCGTTGGATGCGTTTGTTGCACCTGGTTACTCCAAAATCTCACATCAGAGGAGTTAAATGAAATGAGTACAACTTCAAAGGAGGACCATTGGCTGGAGTTGATCACCCAGTGCAGATCCAGCGGTCTTACTGACCGCCAGTGGTGCATAGAAAACGGAATACCCGTCAGCACATTTTACTATCATGTCCGGGCCCTGCGCAAAAAAGCCTGTGCAGTCCCGGAAGCAGTGGATGCTTCCGCTCAGAAGCAGGAGGTTGTCCAGATCCCACTTTGGGAAACAGAACAGAATCCTTCCGATCACGTTGCTTTACCTGGCCCTTCGGTCTGCCTGGAAATGCAGGGCATCCGCGTTGAGATCCACGAACAGGCCGGGGCGGATGTGATCCGCAATACCCTGCTTGCCCTGCGGCAGCTTTGTTAGGCGAACTGTCCGGCGTAGCAAAATTCTTCCTGGTGACAGGTTATACCGACATGCGCAAGAGCATTGATGGCTTAATGGCGGTCGTCAGGGATACTTATGAATTAGATCCTTACAGCAACTCCCTGTTCCTTTTCTGTGGAAGACGCTGCGACCGGATAAAAGCGCTGCATTTCGAAAAAGATGGGTTCTGCCTCTATTATAAACGTTTGGATAATGGCCGGTTCCAATGGCCGCGGGATTCTTCGGAAGTAAGGAACCTCAGCCGCCAGGAATACCGCTGGCTCCTGGAAGGGCTGTCGATCGACCAGCCAAAAGCGATCCGCCCTGCCAGAAAGAAGGAGTTCTGACCTTTGTGCAAAAGAGAGAAAATTTTCCTTTCTCCTGCAGGGCTGGGAAAATACAGCGGATGACTTATCCACAGGATCACGGAACTGTCCGGGAAACAGGGAGGATAACTGCCCCTGATTTTTACGGATTGCTGCCCGCACGTGGAAAACGGGGCGTTTTGCCCGGGCAGATGCCTGCAAAAACAACCCGTCTTCCACATTTCCCCTCCGTCAAAATGACGGAGGCACTATGGCAGCGGATTCGCTTTTCTGCCGGATTTACGGTATAATAGGAACCAGTGAAAAGAAAGGTGGTTTCCGGATGCCGCAGTCAGAAATGGAAGCGCTCATACAGCTTCAGAAAGAGACAATAGAATCCCTGCGCCAGTTGGTGGACAGCCAGCGTCTTACGATCGAGCAGATGGCCAAAAGCCATGAGGAGCAGACCGCACAGCTGAACCAGACGATCGCGAACCTGAATGAAACGGTCGAATATCTGAAGAAAAAGCTGTTCGCATCTTCCAGTGAAAAAGCAAAGAAAGATGCATTTCCCGGGCAACTGGATCTGTTCAATGAGGCGGAAGCTGCTTCGGATCCTTCTGTTCCGGAACCGGCTCTTGAAGAGGCCGTTGGCGGTTATAATCGCAAAGCAAGGAAACCGAAGGCTACCAGGGAAGAGATCCTTGCAGGGCTGCCTGTGACCGAAATCCCCTGCACGGTGCCGGACGAGGACAGGAACTGTCCCTACTGCGACACCCCGATGGCAGTCATCGGGAAAAAGATTGTCCGTGAAGAGCTGCGGATCATCCCCGCGAAAGTGGAACGGATCCAGTATGTCCAGGAGGTCCTGGGCTGTCCGGAATGTAAAAAAGACGGTGCTTCTGTAATCGTTGGGGCGGAAACCCCAAGCCCGCTGCTGAAGCATAGTCTCGCATCTCCATCCACAGTTGCTTACGTGATGTACCAGAAGTATGTGAACAGTGTCCCGCTTTACCGGCAGGAGACAGACTGGAAACAGCTGGGAGTGAAGCTTCCCAGGGCAACTCTGGCGAACTGGGTCATCAAATGCGGTATAGATTATCTGGAGCCGGTGTATGAACGGCTTCACCAGCATCTGCTGGAGAGGGACATCATCCATGCGGATGAAACACCCTGCCAGGTACTGAAGGAGGAAGGGAAAACGGCACAGTCCAAGTCCTATATGTGGCTGTATGGCTCTGGAAATGACGGGCTGCCGCCGATCCGTCTGTATGATTACCAGCCCAGCCGGGGCGGATATCATGCGGAAGAATTCCTGAAAGGATTTTCAGGATACCTTACCTGTGATGGTTTTGGCGGTTATAATAAGCTGAAGGATGTCATCCGCTGCGGCTGCCTTGCCCATATGAGACGGTACTGGCATGATGCACTTCCCGGGAAATCGAAGAAATCCCCGGATAAGACTCCGGCAGAGATCGGTTTCGATTACTGCAGCCAGTTATTCGAACTGGAAAAGGAGTATGCGGATCTGGATGCCGATACACGGAAAGCCAAGCGTCTTGAGACAGAGCCTGCCATATGGGAGGCTTACTGGTCATGGCTTGAAACAGTGAACCCAGCTGGCGGAAGCCGTCTGGCCAAAGCGGTGACCTATGCGAAAAACCAGAAGCCATATATGGAGAACTACCTGTTGGATGGGCGGTGCTCCATATCGAACAATATCGCAGAAAATATCGCCCGTCCCTATGCGGTAGGGCGGAAAAACTTCCTGTTCCATGATACTGTAAAAGGCGCCCGGGCCAGTTCCATCATTTACAGTTTAGTAGAAACTGCAAAACTCAACACTCTGAACATCTACGCATATCTGGAGACTGTACTGCTCTATATGCCGGACTACAAAAATGAGCCCGAAGGTATAGAAGAGCTGATGCCATGGTCTGACATGATACAGCAGAGATGCCGGATCAGATCGAAAAGTTGAAGTTGGAGTCTTTTACTTCAACTATAGTGGAATACCTTGTAAAAAGATATCCATTATTTTATTGAGCGCTTACACCAGATATTAAACTCCACTTGTTAATTTCTGGATTATCCGTTTTCAAAATTCCAAAAAAGGAGAGAACTGTCGAAATTCTTTGTAGTCCATCTACCAGTTCCCAACGGCCATCATTATCTTCTGCTACAAAAATCGGAGGTATAGGAATGCCAAGCAAAATGGATTCTATAAATTTTGTCTTTTGTTCGATAGTCCATCGAAATAACCTTTGAAATTCAGGAGAAATAATTATTTCCCCCTGTTCATACATGTTCATTATTTCGCCAAAAGACATATCCATTCTATCGGTGGTTAGACTATTCCGTAGCTCCTGGACTTGAGATTCAAGCTCGTTAACCGGTGCGGGAACATCTTCCTCCGAAAACATTGTAATTTTTATATCTTTCATAATGCATCCTCTATTCTGTTATCTGTCTGTGTATATATTAAATTTTACACGTTCACATACCTAAAATCAATATAGCGATCAAAGAATATGAAGCCATTAACTCAACCACACAATCAAACAAAACGTGTCCAACGGGACTATGGGCAGCGTTTTCATATATCCAAATAAGCCTGCAAAAACTTTCAGCGGTCTTTTTTGTGTCCTAAAACAGGGAACCATCTGCTTTTCTCTTTTGATTATAAGAGAAAAACTATATAAAATCCATAAAAAGGTTCAGATAAACCTTTCACAATGCCTTTATTTATAAAGAAAAACCTAGGTAGAAGTTAGTTTTTCATTCAACCAAAAAATCCGGTAAAAATTTTGTAGCCTGCTCAAACACCGGAACATCGACTCTCCCGCTGTTTCCGATTGACATCCTCCCCGGAATGCGATAGGATTTTTTCATACGAGAAAGCAGAAGTCCTCTTGAAAGGACTTCCGCAGAAAAAAGAGGAAGAAAGAGTATGGATAAGAACAAACGAAAGGCTCTGATCACTGCCGCCGCCATCGGCGTGGTAGCGGTCGTTCTGATCATTGCCGCCTGCACCACCACCGCGGACAGCGTGCAGGCTACCTTCTGGGGGCTGGTCCCGCCTGTGGTAGCCATCAGTCTGGCTCTGCTCACCAAGGAAGTATACAGTTCTCTGTTTATCGGGATCCTGACAGGCGCGCTTCTTTATACCGGGTTTAACCTGGAGGATACCCTGAACCATGTATTCTCCGGAGGCATCGTCAAAGTCCTCTCCGATACAGGGAACCTGGGGATCCTGGTATTTCTGGTGATCCTGGGGACAATGGTAAGCCTTATGAACAGAGCTGGCGGCTCCGCTGCCTTCGGCCGCTGGGCTTCCAAAAAGATCAAATCCAGGGTAGGCGCCCAGCTGGCCACCATTGTCCTGGGCGTACTGATCTTTATCGACGACTATTTTAACTGCCTGACGGTGGGCAGCGTCATGCGCCCCGTAACGGATAAGCACCGGATCTCCCGGGCAAAGCTGGCCTATCTGATCGACGCCACGGCAGCGCCGGTCTGCATCATCGCTCCTATCTCTTCCTGGGCGGCAGCGGTTTCCGGCTTTGTGGAGGGAGAAGACGGGCTGGCCCTGTTTATCCAGGCCATCCCCTTTAATTTCTACGCCCTTCTGACCATTGCCATGATGATCGGCCTGGCCGTCATGAAAATTGATTACGGCCCCATGGAGCTTCACGAGCGCAACGCTCTGCGGGGAGACCTTTATACTACCCCGGACCGGCCCTACGCCACAGAAGAGCAGGGAGTGACCAATCTCAGCGGCAAAGTAGCGGATCTGCTGATCCCCATCCTCGCTCTGATCATCTGCTGCATCGGCGGCATGCTGTACACCGGCGGCTTTTTCTCCGGCACCAGCCTGGTAGACGCCTTTGCCGGAAGCAACGCTTCCGTGGGACTGATGCTGGGATCTTTTCTGGCTCTGGTGATCACGATCATTCTTTTTATGATCCGCCGGGTGCTGACTTTTGAGAAATGCATGGCCTGTCTGCCGGAAGGTTTCAAGGCCATGGTTCCGGCCATCCTGATCCTGACCTTTGCCTGGACCCTGAAGTCCATGACGGATGATCTGGCCGCCGGCGCTTTTGTGGCAGAGATCGTAAAGGGCTCCACCGCAGGACTGATGAATTTCCTGCCGGCTATTATCTTCCTGATCGGCTGCCTGCTGTCTTTTGCCACCGGCACCTCCTGGGGAACCTTCGGTATTCTGATCCCCATTGTAGTAGAGGCCTTTCAGCACACCGACCACCGGATGATGATCATCGCCATTTCCGCCTGCATGGCGGGAGCGGTCTGCGGAGATCACTGTTCTCCGATCTCGGACACTACTATTATGTCCTCTGCCGGGGCGCAGTGCAATCATGTGAACCACGTGTCCACCCAGCTGCCCTACGCCGCCACTGCCGCGCTGATCTCTTTTGCGTGCTACCTTGTGGCCGGCTTTACCAAGAGCGCTCTGATCTCCCTGCCCTTCGGACTGCTGGTTCTGTTTTTGCTCCTGTTCCTGATTAAAAGAAGCCGCCGCAGCAATTTCCGCGGTCTCTGATCCTGGTGAAAGAAGGTGAATCCTTGTCTTTGCAATACAAGACCTTATCCTCCGCTCCCCTGCATTTTTCCGGAAATGTTTTAAAGCTGATGGCCTGCGCCGCCATGGCCGCAGACCATGCCGGCAAGATTTTTTTAAATCCCGCATCGCCGACTTATCTGATCTTAAGCGGACTGATCGGAAGGATTGCCTTCCCCCTGTTCGCCTTTCTTCTGGTGGAGGGATTTCTCCACACCCGCAGCCGGTTCCGCTACGCTACGAACCTGCTGCTCTTCGGGGCGCTGTCAGAGATTCCCTTTGACCTGGCTCTGTACGGAAAGCCTTTCTTCTGGCAGCATCAGAATACCCTGTTCACCCTGTTTCTGGCTCTTCTGATGCTGATCCTGCTGGAAACGGCCAGCGCAAAGCTCTCCTCCCGGTATGCCCAGATGGGAGCCCGGATCCTGATTATTGTGGCCTTTGCACTGGCCGCCGCTCTGCTGCGCACGGACTATGATGCCCTGGGCGTGGGCGCAGTGGCAGCCATGTATCTGCTCTGGGGATGGGGCATTATGGCTCCCTCCATGGGCTGCCTGATCCTGAATCTGGCCAGCTTCTCCAATGCCGGAGCCTTTCTTTCTCTTCTGCCCATTGCATGCTACAACGGAAAACGGGGGCTGAAGCTGAAATATGCCTTTTACCTCTTCTACCCCCTTCACCTGCTGGCCCTGTGGGGACTGGCAAGACTTATCTGACAGACGGATCCCAGGAAAGCGGGGCAAGATAGACAAAAAATCATCGATAAAGCAATGGATCCTTTTCCATGACAAAGGGGGCTGCCGCACGAATTCGTGCGGCAGAACTTTTTGCGGCGAATAAGACTCTGTAGGCTTTGGGAGAAATCTCGGTTTTTCCAAAATTCTACCGTAAGAGAGTAGAAAACAACAATTGCGCCCGTAGGGGCATGGCTCAGTCTACCGTAAGGAAATAGGAGGCATGTATTGTGCCCGTACAAACGCGGCTCAAACTACCGTAAGAAACAGGGAAGCATGTATTGCGCCCTTAGGGCTTCTGATCAGACTACCGTAAGGAAACAGGAATCAGGTATTGCGCCCTTAGGGCTTCTGATCAGACTACCGTAAGAAACAGGGAAGCAAGTATTGTGCCCGTAGGGGCACAGATCAGACTACCGTAAGAAACAGGGAAGCAAGTATTGTGCCCGTAGGGGCACAGATCAGACTACCGTAAGAAACAAGGAAGCAAGTATCGTGCCTGTAGGGGCACAGATCAGACTACCGTAAGGAAACAGAAATCAAGTATTGCGCCCGTATCCCCCTGGTCTTTTTTTGTATAAAAAAGGGAACCGCTGCTCCATAGATTTCTCTATTTTGCATCGGTCCCTTGCTGTTTCAGAAACGGAACACCGCTACTCCGTAGGCCGGCAGATCATAGCCGATGGAAAAGGGCTGTCCGTCGCATTCTTTTTTCACTGCCCGGTACACCTCCGGAACCTCATGGCTGCCGCCGTATTTCAGGCTGCAGCTGTCCAGGATCAGACGATACTGTTTTCTCTTTGGCACGCCCACCCGGTAATCCGGCCGGGCTACAGGAGTAAAGTTGCAGACAAAGAGAAGATTATTTTTGCCTGTAGGCGACCAGCGAACAAAGCTGAAGATGCTTCTGTCCCCATCGTTGGCGTTGATCCAGGAAAAGCACTCATAACCCGTATCATTCTGAAGAGCCGGATATTTCCGATACATGGACAGCAGATCCCGCACATAGGCCTGCAGATGCTCATGGCGCTTGTCCTCCAGCAGGAACCAGTCCAGCTCCCGCTCCTCGCTCCACTCCCGGAGCTGTCCGAAATCCTGCCCCATAAACAGCAGCTTCTTGCCGGGATGGCCGGTCATAAAGCTGTAGCCCACTTTCAGGTTCTCAAACTTGTCGTCCGGATAGCCCGGCATCTTGTTGATCATGGAACACTTCAGATGCACCACCTCATCGTGGGACAGCACCAGGATATAGTTCTCGCTGAAAGCGTAAGTCATGGCAAAGGTCATCTTGTTGTGGTTATATTTTCGGAAATAGGGATCCAGCTTCATGTACTCCAGGAAATCATGCATCCAGCCCATGTTCCACTTAAGAGTAAAGCCCAGGCCGTCCTCCTCCACGCTGCCGGTAACCTTTGGCCAGGCGGTGGATTCCTCGGCGATCATCATGGCTCCCTTATTCCGGCCGGTGACCAGGGAGTTCAGGTGCTTGAAGAACTCAATGGCCTCCAGATTTTCCTTTCCGCCGTACTTGTTGGGGATCCACTGGCCTTCCTGCCGTCCGTAATCCAGGTACAGCATGGAGGCCACCGCGTCCACCCGGAGTCCGTCCACATGGTATTCCTCCACCCAGTACAGGGCGTTGGCCAGCAGGAAGTTCTTCACCTCCGGCCGCCCGTAATTAAAGATCTTGGTGCCCCAGTCAGGATGCTCTCCCTGCCGGGGATCCGCGTGCTCATAGACCGCTTCCCCGTCAAACTCCGCCAGACCCTGGGCGTCCTTGGGGAAGTGGGCCGGCACCCAGTCCAGGATCACGCCGATCTTATTCCGGTGAAGATAGTTCACCAGATATTTAAACTCTTTTGGCGTGCCGTACCGGGATGTAGGGGCATAGTACCCTGTCACCTGATAGCCCCAGGAGGCGTCCAGGGGATGCTCGGCGATGCCCATCAGTTCCACGTGGGTATAGCCCATATCCTTTACATATTCCACCAGAGATTTTGCGAAATATTTGTAGTCATAAAAGCCTTCCGGGTTCTCCTCGGACCAGGGATGCTTTTTCCAGGATCCGGGATGGACTTCGTAAATAGCCAGGGGAGAGGTTTTGGGAGAAAAATCCTGGCGGGCGGTCATCCAGGCTTCGTCGGACCACTTAAACCCGCCGATCTCCGCCACTCTGGAAGCCGTTCCGGGCCGTTTTTCCGCCCAGAAGCCGTAAGGATCCGCTTTGTAAAGCTTCCGGCCGTCCCTGGCCTGTATACAGTATTTGTACAGATCCCCCTCCTTCACCCCGGGGATAAATACTTCGTAAACTCCCATCTCTTCTGCTTTTTCCATGGGATTGGCCTCATCTTCCCAGCCGTTAAAGTCTCCCACCACAGAAACGCCCAGCGCATTCGGGGCCCAGACGGTAAACCATACACCCTTTTTTCCATCTTTTACATCCAGATGCGCCCCCATTTTCTCATAGATTTCATAATGGGTTGCCTGGCCGAACAAATACGCATCCAGTTCTCCGAAACGCGCTTCTTTTTTCTTTTTCTTCCTTGCCATGGCTCTTTCTCCTTTTTCTTTCTATACTTTCTGATTCCAGTCCGGCGTCCTCTCCCGGAAACGCCGGCAGCCTCCTGTTCGTTCTATGCCCGGATCAGGATCCTGCAGCCGCAGGGCTCCAGCTCCAGGGAAATTCTCCCTCCTTCCGGAGACACCTCTTCCCCGGTAACCGCATCCACATAGATGCCCTCCCCGGGAACCGGGAAGGATACCGGCGCTGCGGCTCCCTCGTCATTGTTTACCGCCACCACCAGGGTTTCCGTTTCCCCGATCCTGGCAAAGGCATACTGCCGGTTGGTCAGCAGCAGCTCCCGGTAGGCGCCTCCGGCGCAGGCGTCCAGGTGGGCTTTTCGGATCCCTCCCAGGGATTTTATCCACTCCGTCAGCTGCGGATGAGGATTGTTTTCCTTCATCTGCTGCAGATCCACCGCCGGCCGCAGGGCGTCATCTCCGCCCTGATCGGATCTTCCCTCTATGCCGAACTCGGATCCATAATAAATGGACGGGATTCCCGGCAGAAAATACAGCAGGGCATGGACCGGCTTCAGATGGCCCTTCACATTCAGTTTGCTGCAAATCCGGTTTACATCGTGGTTATCCACAAAGCTGTACAGAGTCATACCCCGGTAGATACCCCCGTTGGCGTCAAATTCCCGGCGGATGGTATGGGCGATCTCAAAATAATTGTGATCGTTATGGCCGGAATACAGGCCCTTGTGAAGTTCGTAGTTGGTGACGCTGTGGATCATCCGGGTCCCGTCGCCGATATAGCGGCTGTAGTCCCCGTGGATCACCTCTCCCATAAGCCAGAAATCCTGTTTTTTCGCCTCCGTCCTGCGGCGCATATCCTCCAGGAAAGAGAGCTCCAGGCAGTCGGCGCAGTCCAGACGGATGCCGTCGATGTCAAATTCATCGATCCAGAAATCAATGACGCCCAGGAGATACTCCCGGACAGCCCCTTCCCAGGGATTTAAGTTTACCAGCTCCGTACAGCCCCGCCAGGATTCATAGCAGAAGCCGTCGTTGTAGCAGTTGTTGCCGTCGAAATTCACGCCCTTATACCAGTTTTTATAGGGGGAATCCCATTTTTTCTCCTGAATATCCTTAAAGGCAAAAAACTCCCGGCCCGTGTGGTTAAAGACTCCATCCACCACAATTCGGATGCCGGCCTCGTGGGCTTTTGCCACAAATTCCTTAAAATCCTCGTTGTCCCCCAGCCGGCGGTCCACCTGTTTGTAGTCGGTGGTCTCATAGCCGTGGCCTACGGATTCGAACAGGGGGCCGATATAGACTGCGTCAAACCGCATCTCCTGCAGCCAAGGAATCCACTCCTCCGTCAGAGTCCGCAGGCGGTGGACCACTTTCCCGCCTTCATTCCGCCGGGGAGCTCCCAGAAGCCCCAGGGGATAGATGTGATAAAAATCTGCCTCCTCATACCATTTACCCAATGTCTCATAACCTCCCAGTCTAAGTATAAATTCCATATAAGAACTGCTGCAGCAGTTCCTCGATTTCTTCATTGCTGACCTGCATAGAGCTTAAGTCCTCCGTATCCCGGGAACGCACCAGCAGGTAAAACTGCAGGCAGCCGGTGAAGCTTACGGCAAACTGATTCTGCCTGCCCCGCATGTTTCCCAGTTCTCCGGCGGCGCTCTCAAAAACCTTCACAAAGAACTGATAATACCGCTCCAAGAACGGATAAACCGTTCGAAAGCCCTCGCTCTTGCGGCCTGAAAAAAACAACGCCATCAACAGCAGATAGAACTCCGGATCCCGGCTTACGGAATCAAAAAAGGCACGGGCCGTCCGGTACAGGGTTCCCCGCAGATCCCCCTGGTAAACGGTAGCCTGCTCCATTTCCGCTTCCAGCAGCTGAAAATCCCGGGTCAGGAGCTGTTCCAGAAGCCCCTTCTTGCTGCCGAAATAATAGTACAGGGTGGGCTTGGTGACCCCGGACTTTTCCGCGATTTCCTGGACGCCCACACCATCGTAGCCTCTGGCGTAAAACAGAGACTTTGCTGTCTTTAAAATCATTTCCCGATTGTCCATCTGTCACCTCTCTGTAGATATCAGTATACCAATCGGTATAGTTAAAGTCAACAAAAACCGGAGAATTTTTCATTCTCCGGTGTACATTAGTTACAATTCCATTTTTGTACCGGGCAGGTCAGATCCGAACCTTCCGAAACAGTTTCCTGGCGTTCTCTTCTGTGACCGCGATCACCTCTTCCGGGGTGATGCCCTTCAGCCTGGCGATCTCTTCCGCCACCCAAGGCAGGTTTAAAGAAGAATTTCTCTTCCCCCGGTTGGGTTCCGGAGCCAGATATGGACTGTCGGTCTCCAGTAGCAGCTGTTCCAGAGGAGCTTCCGCCACTGCTTCCTTCAGCCTGCGGGCGTTTTTAAAGGTCACCACTCCGCCGATTCCCAGATAGAGACCCATCTTCAGATACTCCGCCGCCATTTCTCTGGAATAGGAAAAGCAGTGGATCACGCCGCCGATCTCCCATCCCCGAAGGCGCTTCACCGCTTCCAGGGTATCCGCGGCGGCATCCCGGCTGTGGATAATAAAGGGCAGTCCCTCCTCCCGGGCCAGTTCCATCTGCCGCTGAAACCATTCCATCTGCAGGGCATGGCTCTCCGGATCCTTGTGCCAGTAATAATCCAGGCCCATCTCCCCTACCGCCACAACTTTCGGATGGCGGCAGAGCTGCCGCAGCTTTTCAAAAATCGCTTCATTCAGGTCTTCCGCGTGATCCGGATGGATCCCTGCGGCTCCGTAAACATGGGGGTATTTCTCTATGAGTTCCCGGGTGGCGTCCAGGCTTTTCACATCGGCACAGACATTGATCACGGTGCCGACGCCCTTTTCCGGCAGGGAGGAGAGCAGCTCCTCCCTGTCCTCATCGAAAGCCTCATCGTCATAGTGGGCGTGTGTCTCAAAAATCATCTTTCCCGTCCCCCGTCAGCAGATCTCCGCTCCGGCAGGCATCTCCTTCTCCGGAGAAACCAGGGCCAGATTGCCCTCCGGATCCTCCGCGCAGAGAATCATGCCCTGGGAAAGAACGCCCGCCAGCTTGGCAGGTTTCAGGTTCACCAGCACCATGACCTTTTTGCCCACCATCTCTTCCGGACTATAGTGGGCCTTGATGCCGGAAACGATCTGTTTTACCTGATCCCCGATCTTCACCTGGGAACAGAGCAGCTTTTTCGATTTCTTCACTGCCTCGCAGGCAATGATCTCGCCTACGGCAAACTGCATCTTTTCAAAATCCTCAAAGGTAACTTCCGGTTTTACTTCCAGATGGATGGCCTCTTCCTCCGGTTTTTCCTCTTCCGGAGCGGCGGCGGCCCGCTGGGCCTCCTGAATCTTCTCTACCTCGGCCATAACCTCCTTCACATCCAGCCGGGCAAAGAGGATCTCCGGCTTGTCGGTGACTTTATTTCCGGAGGGATACAGGCCGAACTGATCCAGCTCCTCGTACTCCCGCCCCCTGGCGTTCAGCTGCTCCAGGATCCTTCGGGTGGTATCCGGCATAAAGGATTCCAGCAGGGAAGCTCCGATGGTAATGCTGTCCACCAGATTGTACAGCACCGTGGCCAGCCGGTCCTTCTTGGCCTCATCCTTGGCCAGGGCCCAGGGCATAGTCTCGTCAATATATTTATTGCAGCGCTTAAAGAGATTAAAGATCTCCGTCAGGGCGTCCGCCACCCGGAGCTTATCCATCTTCTCCACGACTCTGGCGGCGGTTCCCGTCACCACCGCTTTCAGATCCGCGTCCACCTCCTCTGCGGCACCTTTGTCTTCCACCAGGCCGCCGAAATATTTGTTGGACATGGAAATGGTGCGGTTTACCAGGTTGCCCAGGGTATTGGCCAGATCCGAGTTCATACGCTCCACCATCAGCTCCCAGGTAATGACGCCGTCATTTTCAAAGGGCATCTCATGCAGCACGAAATAGCGCACGGCGTCCACACCGAACAGCTTCACCAGATCATCGGCATAGATCACATTTCCCTTGGACTTGCTCATCTTGCCGTCCCCCTGGAGAAGCCAGGGATGGCCGAAGACCTGCTTGGGCAGGGGCAGTCCCAGGGCCATGAGGAAAATAGGCCAGTAGATAGTGTGGAAACGGACGATATCCTTGCCGATAAGATGCAGATCCGCCGGCCAGTATTTCGCGAACTGCTGGCTGCTGTTCCCATCGCAGTCGTAGCCGATGCCGGTGATATAATTGGTAAGAGCGTCCAGCCACACATATACCACATGCTTGGGATCAAAATCCACAGGAATTCCCCAGTTAAAAGAAGTTCTGGACACGCAGAGATCCTGCAGACCCGGCAGCAGGAAGTTGTTCATCATCTCGTTTTTCCGGGAAACCGGCTGGATGAACTCCGGATGCTCGTTAATATACTCGATCAGTTTCGGAGCGTATTTGCTCATACGGAAGAAGTAAGCCTCCTCCCGGGCCGGGGTCACCGGCCGTCCGCAGTCCGGACACTTGCCGTCCACCAGCTGGGATTCCGTAAAGAAAGATTCACAGGGGGTGCAGTACATCCCCTCGTAATAGCCTTTATAAATGTCCCCCTGGTCGTAGAGCTTTTTGAAGATCTTCTGTACCTGCTGCTCGTGAGGCACATCCGTGGTGCGGATGAATTTATCATAGGAAGTCTCCATGAGATCCCAGATGCTGCGGATCTCTCCGGACACCTTATCTACCAGCTCCTTGGGGGTGATGCCCTGCTCCTCGGCCTTCAGTTCGATCTTCTGGCCGTGCTCGTCGGTACCGGTCTGAAAAAACACATCATAGCCCTGCTGCCGGTGAAAACGGGCAATGCTGTCCGCCAGCACTGCCTCGTAGGTATTGCCGATGTGGGGCTTTCCGGAGGTATAGGCGATGGCTGTGGTAATATAATATTTCTTTCTGATCTTTTCCATTTATCTATCTCCTTACTGTCCTGCTATCCAAAAGCAGAACGATCTCGCTTTCCTTATCATAGCATAGACCGGAGGTTCTGACAATGCTTCCCTCCCCCTTCTCTGGCTGTTAGATTTCCAGCGGAAATCTCTTGACATTTTTCACGGTTTCCCTTATTATAATTTAAATAACTATTACTATTATTATGATGCTGCTGTTTGCATTTCTTCGCGGGCAAAGAGCAGCGTCAAAGAGATTATAAAGGAGGGTATGTATGGCAACACTAAAATACAGCCGCCAGCGGGAATCCATCAAGGAAAACCTGATGCACCGCCGCGACCACCCGACTGCAGATATGATCTACTCAGACATTCGCAAGATCTATCCCAATATCAGCCTGGGAACCGTATACCGGAACCTGGCTCTGCTTTCTGATCTGGGAGAGATCCGTAAAGTTACGGTGGACGGCGGAGCAGACCGGTTCGACGGCAACACTTCCCCCCATAACCACTTTACCTGCCGGCGGTGCGGGGCTGTACTGGATCTGGACATGGAAGACATCAGCCAGATCAAGGAGTTCGCAGGGCAGAACTTCCACGGAATCATCGAAAGCTACAGTGTGAATTTTTATGGACTCTGCGAAGACTGTACTGAAAAATCTTAAAAATCATCGGAAAAAGCCTTGACATTTCTTCTGTTCAGTGATATAGTGATTTCAGTAACAGTTACTAATATTAAAACCTTATAAATATTTTACCCATAGAAAGAGAGGATTTAAAAATGAAAAAATTTGTATGCAGCGTTTGCGGTTACGTACACGAGGGCGAGGCCGCACCGGAAAAATGCCCCATCTGCGGCGCTCCCGCTTCCAAATTTGTTGAGCAGTCCGGAGATATGACCTGGGCTTCCGAGCATGTGGTAGGCGTAGCCGCTGATGTTCCGGAAGATATCAAGGCAGATCTGAGAGCAAACTTTGAAGGCGAGTGCTCTGAGGTTGGTATGTATCTGGCTATGGCCCGCGTAGCTCACAGAGAGGGCTATCCGGAAATCGGACTGTACTGGGAAAAGGCCGCTTACGAAGAGGCTGAGCACGCTGCCAAATTTGCCGAGCTGCTGGGCGAGGTTGTTACCGACAGCACCAAGAAGAATCTGGAAATGAGAGTAGAGGCTGAGAACGGCGCTACCGCCGGAAAGACCGACCTGGCAAAACGCGCCAAAGCCGCCAACCTGGATGCAATCCATGACACCGTTCATGAGATGGCAAGAGACGAGGCCCGCCACGGCAAAGCTTTCGCAGGCCTGCTGAAGAGATACTTCGGCTAATAGGATTCTTCTCACAAAGGAACTTTTAAAACAAAAAGGAGCAGGTAAGAAATTATCTGCTCCTTTATCCCATAATCGGTTATACTAGGATAAAACTATAAAAAGGAGGGTTTTACAATGTCCAAGTATGCAGGAACCAAAACCGAACAGAACCTGATGGAGGCCTTCGCGGGAGAATCCCAGGCCAGGAACAAGTACACCTACTACGCTTCCCAGGCAAAGAAAGCCGGCTACGAGCAGCTGGCCGCCCTGTATCTGGAAACCGCGGATCAGGAAAAAGAGCACGCGAAAATGTGGTTCAAGGAATTCCACGGCATCTCCGATGTGCCTGCCAATCTGGAGGACGCCGCTGCCGGCGAGAATTTCGAGTGGACGGATATGTACGCCAGAATGGCCAGAGAGGCCAGAGAAGAGGGATTCCCGGAGCTGGCGGAAAAATTTGAGGGCGTAGCGAAGGTGGAGGCTGCTCACGAAAGAAGATACCGCAAGCTGCTGGAGTCCTACAAGGCGGACAAGACCTTTAAGGGGGACGCTCCCCTCGGCTGGAAATGCCGCAACTGCGGATTCGTTTACGAGGGAGAAGAGGCTCCGGAGGTATGCCCGGTATGCGCCCATCCCAGAGCTTATTTTGAGCGTAAAGTAGAGAATTATTAATATTCCCAGGAAAACACAGAGGGAGCCGCTGCGGGATAGATAAGAAATCATCTATGGAGCAGCGGCTCCCTCTGTAAATGAGGAGTGCCCCGGGGGATTGACATCCCGCCGGGGCTATTATTATGAAAAAAATATCTGTTGTAATCTGTCCCGAACCATTTCTGGTTCCCTTAGAACAAAATTAATCATAGCATCAACATGTGAACTTTTTGTGAACTCCCGGTAAAACATTTATTAAATTGCCTATGTTTTTCCGATTTCCCAGTTGTTTTTTGTGTTTTTTTCACAATCCTCTGTTAATGAAAGAGTCCGCTGAACCAGCTGCTGATCTGGTTCCAGAGGCTGCTGAACCAGCTGCCGATGGTTTCAAAAAATCCCTGGACATCTTCCTCCGTAATATTCAAGTCCAGATCCGCCAGTTTATCATAAATGGCTTTTACCTGGGTTTTCAGATCGTCCAGATTGATATCCAGCCCGGCAATCTTCTGCATAACCTGAATAATCTTCTGTTTTTCTTCCTGGGACAGCTGGATTCCCAGTCCTTCCGAAGCCTGATCAATAAGCTGGCTGATCCGGTCCGGATCCTCTGCTTCTTCCGCTACCACCGCTTCTTTCACCGCGGCGATGAGATTTTCCGCCTGTTCCGTATCTCCCAGGCTTTCCCCCAGTTCTCCCGTGGTGATCAATTCATCCGTGGCTGCGTCTATCTTCGTAGCCTCCACAGAGGTACCCGTCATCTCGGAATAGGCCTCCATAACCCCGATCAGCGCCGCGGTTCCCGTGAGTTTTACCGGACCGGCCACTACCACATCCGCGTTTTTAAGCCCGGCTGTAGCCAGCGCATTCTGATACATACCCGTGGTACAGTAGGAAATATTCTTCGTAGTCACCTGGATCCCATGGCCTTCCTCTCTGCCTATTACCAGAGAGGAGGACAATGCCTGATCCCCGATCACATCCGCTCCCAGATATTCTCCCAGATATTCGTACTCCTCTTCGTTGGTAACAGTGACCACTGTATAATTCTCCAGATCCTCCTCTGTTACTCCCAAAAGTTCCAGTACCCTGGCCCGCTGCTCCTGGCTGAGGTCCTCTCCCAGAGATACATAGGGCACTGCGCTGTCGGCAGAAGCGGTTATCACCCCCGGGCCCATAGCCGCAGCTGCCGCTCCGCATAAAATTGCCGCCGTATATTTTTTCCAACCTGCTTTCTTCATTTTTAATTTATTCCTCCTCTGATTTCTCTTTGAAGTCTTCTGTTTTGTACTTCCGCATTATAGCATAGTTTCCGGTGTCTGTCTTATTCTTCACAGAAGCTTTCGATTTTGTTCATGATTTCTTTACAGCTTGCACACGGATTCAACACATTTTCTGGCTATACTAAAGCCATAAAATAATTAAGCAAGATAATTATTTTATATTTTCTTTTTCATAATGCCGGTTTAAACCGGCTCTCCTTCCTTTAAAATAATGAGGCTGGCGCCGGAAGGCGCCAGCCTCAACGTATTTCTTCTATAAAAGCATCCGCCAGGGCGGCAAAGGCTTTCAGATCCAAAGTTTCTCCCCGCACCGAGGGCTCCAGCCCGCACCGCTGTATAATTCTTTCTGCCTTCTCTCTGGAAAGCTGCAAACCAGGGTCATTTCGGAAACTGTTCAGCAGTGTTTTTCTTCTCTGGTTAAAAGCAGCCCGGATCAGGCGGAACATCAGCTGCGGGTCCCTGGTCTCCACCGGAGGAACTTTCCGCCGGGTCAGACGGATCACCGCGCTTCCTACTCCCGGTCTGGGAATAAAACAGTTGGGCGGAACATTGGCGGCCAGATAAGGCTCCGCGTAATAGCGGACTGCCAGAGAAAGAGCGCCGAAATCCTTTGATCCGGGTTCCGCCTGCATTCTCATTGCAACCTCCTTCTGTACCATCACCGTCATGGACGCAACGGGAACCTGTTTCTCCAGAAGTCCCATAATAATAGGCGTGGTAATGTAATAAGGAAGATTGGCAACTATCTTCATAGGCCGCCCCTGATTTTTCTCTTCCGCCAGTTTTTCCAGATCTGTTTTTAATATATCCTGGTGCAGCACCGTCACATTGTCCCAGGCGCTGAGGGTTTCTTCCAGGATCGGCAGAAGATTGCCGTCGATTTCCACGGCGCAGACCTCTCTGGCGGCATGGGCCAGGTATTGGGTAAGCGTCCCAATACCCGGCCCTATTTCTACCACAAAATCATTCTCGGTAATTTCAGCCGCCCCTACAATCTTATCCAGCACATGGGGGTCGATGAGAAAATTCTGTCCGTATTTCTTCTGAAATCGAAACCCGTATTTCTGAAGAATTGCAATTGTATTCTGGGGATTCCCCAGCCAGGGTTTTTCTTTACTGTTCAAAATCTTTTTCCTGCAAAATAATGAAGTCGTCCTGCTGCCCGCGGCCGGATTTTTTCTTGCCGCGTTTTTTGGGTGTCTTCCTGGCGTGGGCCATGGCTTTATCCACCATTTCCTTCACCTGGGAGATTGTCATAGGCTCTCTTTCCGACTGATGGTTGCCGATCTGGGTATACAGAGCAAGTACCCCCATCTCATCCATCTTATAGCCGTTTTCCGTGGCATAGGTACGGGCGAAGGTTACCAGCTCGTCGTTTGTAAATATCGGAATGGAAATCACCTTATCGAACTTGTCCGCAAATTCCGGATATTGCTTCATCATGGCGCGCATATTGGCTTTTTCGTCCTCTATGATCAGGATCATGCAGTCTGTCCGGAATTCCATAGCCTTATTCAGCTGTTCCACCGTCTCCGCCGACATGCGGGAGGCTCCGTCTATAACCAGAAATCCGCCGGACATTTTTGAAACAATTTTTGCCGGATCTTTTTGATTCATGGCCTCGCCGGTAATGTGAGCCACCTTGGCCACATCCAGCTGCAGATCCTTGCAGAGGGCCACCATAAGACTCCGGGTGAGCTGGGTTTTGCCGGTTCCGGAACCTCCCATAATGGCAACATTTCCATGTTTGGAGGTATGCTCCCCGGCATGCTCATAAACTCCGTTCATCGCTTCCAGGATCTGCTGATCCATTCCCGGCACTCTGGCAAAATAGGTAAAGATCTTTCTCTGCTCGTCATTCATGCGGACCGGCTTGGCATCATTCAGGATACGGATCCTCCGCTCTTCCGGCGTCTCCTCCAGGAGAAGCTCATCGATGGAAATAGGAATCGTATTCTGCCCGATGGTGCTCAGGGTAATGGTCCTCTGGGCCTTTTCCGCCGGCGTAGGTTCCGGATCCGGAATCTCCAGTTCCTCATTGTACAGAGGCCGCGGAATGGTAGGCTCTTCCATAGGCGCTTCCTGATCTCCGTCTTCCTCCTCCACTTCCGGGATCCGGATCTCCGGTTCCTGGGAATTCTCCCGGGACAAACCATCCTCTGCTTCCGGATGCGGCTCCTCCAGCCTGATATCTTCCATGGCCTCCGGCTCCGGGGTGCTGGAAACCGGCTGGACCCAGGATTCCAGCCGCTCCGGCTCAAGATCCTGGATCGGCAGCTGGGAAGTAGCCATGCGTTCCGGCTCAGCCGGCGCTTCCTCTTCCGCTGGTTCACTGGAAGCCAATTCTTCTATGTCAGGAATCTCCCGGGTGATGGCGGCTCCCGCCTGATCCATCTCTTCCAGATCCGCCGGAGAATCTTCCCGGGGTTCCGGGGAAATTTCCTTCGCCGGCGCCGGTTCCGGCGTTTTTGCCGTCTCCGCTTTTTCTTCCTCTTCCCGGCTCTTTACTGCTTTCTGGTAAGCAATCTGCTGGATGGGGGTGAGCGGCTGATATTTCTGTTTTAACTCCAGCGCTTTGCGCACATACTTGCCTTCGCTGAACCAGAGGATCAGATCATCGCAGGTTTCCACGCATTTCTGCTGATCCCCTGCCTTGCTGTACAGCAGAGCCAGCTCATAGGCCCAGCGCTCTGTATATTCCCGATCCTTGTATTCCTCCAGAATCGCGATCTGATCCTGGATGGGAGAACGCCTGGCTTTGTAGATCTTGTACTTCAAGATAAATCTGGAATTATCCTGGGGGGCCACCTCCGCAAACTCTGTATAAAAGTCTACGGCTTCTTCCAGTTCTCCCAGCTTAAGACTTATCTCTACCAGCCTGTACAGAATACTTCTGCCGATGGTAGCCCGGTCATAGGCCAGGAGCAGGATATCCTTGCATTCCCTGTAGCGCTTGTTCGCTTCATAAACATCCGCCACCATGTTCAGGGTCCGAAGGCTTTTGACCCGCCGCCATTCGATATTCTCCACGATTGCAAGGGCGCCGGCATAATCGCGTTCTTCCACGCATTTCGTCAGTTCTTCCAATCTTAAATGATATTCTGCTTTATCCAATGCTTTCACCTCAAATTGAACTAATAAGACACTATCCCAGTATTAGTGATAGTTTATCACAACGAATAGTCAATGTCAAACCTGCCTGAAAGCCAAAAAAGCCGGAGAAACCGCTGTTTTTCGCAGTCTCTCCGGCCCTGTAAACTTTGATTATTTTACAGTGATCTTATCCAGATGCCAGATGTCGTCTACGTACTCCTGGATAGTCCGGTCAGAACTGAACTTTCCGCTCTTGGCAGTGTTCAGCATAGCGCTCTTTGCCCAGGCTTTCTCGTCTCTGTATCTGGCCTCTACTCTCTCCTGAGCTGCCGCGTAGGACTTGAAATCGGCCAGGATAAAGTACTGGTCTGCCTTCTCCCACTGGTTGGACTGCAGCAGGGAATCGTAGAGATCCCGGAACAGATTCATGTCGCCGTGAGAATACATGCCGTTGATGAGCTGCATCAGCACCTGCCGGATATCCGGATCGTTATTGAAGTACTGCATGGGCTCGTAGCCGCCGTTCTTTTCAAAATTCATAACTTCATCGGCAGAAAGTCCGAAGATAAAGGCGTTGTCCTCGCCCACCTCTTCTACAATCTCCACATTGGCTCCGTCCATGGTTCCCAGGGTCAGGGCGCCGTTGAGCATGAACTTCATGTTTCCGGTTCCGGAAGCCTCCTTGCTGGCAGTGGAGATCTGCTCGGATACATCTGCGGCGGCGAAGATCCACTCCGCATTGCTTACCCGGTAATCTTCGATGAACACCACTTTGATCTTGCCCTTGATGGAGTCATCGTGGTTGATGACCTCCGCCACGCTGTTGATGAGCTTGATGATCTTCTTGGCCTTGGCGTAGCCGGCGCTGGCCTTTGCGCCGAAGATAAAGGTTCTGGGATAGAAGGGCATCTCCGGATGCTCTTTGATCTTATTGTAAAGGTACATCACATGCAGGATGTTCAGCAGCTGTCTCTTGTACTCGTGAAGTCTCTTTACCTGCACGTCGAAAATAGAACGGGGATCCACTTCCACGCCGTTGTGCTCCCGGATATATTCTGCCAGGCGGACTTTGTTCTGATATTTGATATTCATAAATTCCGCCTGGGCCTTCTCATCATCGGCATAGACTGCCAGGCCGGAGATCTTGGACAGATCCGTGATCCAGTCCGCGCCCACATGGGCGGTTACCCAGTCTGCCAGCAGCGGATTGCCGTGGAGCAGGAATCTTCTCTGGGTAATGCCGTTGGTCTTGTTGCTGAATTTCTCCGGCATCATCTCGTAGAAGTCTTTCAGTTCTCTCTTCTCCAGGATCTCTGTGTGAAGTCTTGCCACGCCGTTCACAGAGTAGCCGCCTACGATAGCCAGGTTCGCCATGCGCACCTGTCCGTCGTAAATGACAGCCATCTTCTTTACCTTGTCTTCATTGCCCGGATACTGAGAGCGGACTCTCTCCAGGAACCGGCGGTTAATCTCCTCTACGATCTGGTATACACGGGGCAGCAGTCTGGAGAACAGCTCGATGGGCCATTTTTCCAGGGCTTCCGCCATAATGGTATGGTTGGTGTAGGCACAGGTCTTGGTGGTCACTTCCCAAGCCTCATCCCAGGTCAGTCCCTCCTCGTCCATAAGGATCCGCATAAGTTCCGGAACCGCTACAGTGGGATGGGTATCGTTCATCTGGAAGGTAACCTTCTCGTACAGCTTCCGGATATCTTTGTGAGTCTTTTTATACTTCTGGATGGCCGTCTGCACGCTGGCGGAAATAAAGAAATACTGCTGTTTCAGACGCAGCTCCTTGCCGGCCATATGGGCATCGTTGGGGTACAGGACCTCCACAATGGTCCGGGCCAGGTTCTCCTGCTCCACCGCCTTGTGGTAATCCCCCTTGTCAAAGGAATCCAGCTGGAAGTCATTAATGGCTTCCGCGTCCCAGATCCGCAGGGTATCTACCACGTTGTTGCCGTAGCCAACTACCGGCAGATCATAGGGGATCGCCCGCACGGACTGATATCCCTCCTGGATAAAGTCGTTTCTTCCTGTATTCTGATTGTAGTTTACTCGAACGTAGCCGCCGAACTTGATCTCTTTGGCATACTCCGGTCTCTTCAGTTCAAAGGGATAGCCGTTCTTCAGCCAGTTGTCCGGCGCTTCCACCTGATAGCCGTCCCGGATCTCCTGCTTGAACATACCGTAATGGTAACGGATGCCGCAGCCGTAGGCCACGTAGCCCAGGGAAGCCAGGGAATCCAGGAAGCAGGCTGCCAGACGGCCCAGACCGCCGTTTCCGAGTGCCGGATCCCGCTCCTGATCCTCAATGGCATTCAGGTCAATATTCAGCTCCTCCAGAGCCTCTTTTACTTCCTTGTAGGCAGTAAGATTCAGCAGGTTATTGCCCAGGTATCTTCCGGTCAGGAACTCCATGGACATGTAGTAAACGATCTTGGGGTCTTTCTCATCAATGACCTTCTGGGTCTTCATCCAGTTATCAATGATAACGTCCTTGACCGCGTAGCTGACTGCCTGGTACACCTGCTGGGGATTGGCCTCCTCCAGGGTGGTACGGAACAAATTTTTGACATTTTCTTTTACAATTCTCTTAAAAGTCTCTTTTTTGAATTCCGGGTTAAGCATTTCGCGCATCCTCCTCATTTTACAGTTTTTCCACTGCCATGGTCACTTTTTCAGAATTAATATTCCATTCTTTTTCATATCCTCTGGTTTCATCCAGAATAATCTCTTCCGCCAGAACCTCTGAACGGATCTCCTGGCTGTGGGCTGTCAGAATCTCTTCAATCTTCCGGTTGTCCCTGGCGTAAACCCGGATCTTGTCCATAACCTCAAATCCGGCTTCCTTTCTCATGGTCTGGATCTTGCTGATCAGCTCCCGGACAAATCCCTCTTCGATGAGTTCCGGGGTCAGATTGCCGTCCAGTACTACGGAAATAGACTGATCCGATTCTGTGACATATCCTTCCTTCTGCAGAGTCTCAATAAGCAGATCCTCCTCCGCCAAAGCAACTTCCGTGCCGTTAATATCCAGCTTCAGAGTTCCCGTGCTCCTGAGTTCCGCCATGGCCGCGTTTCCGTCCAGCTCGGAAAGAGCCGCCCGGATACCGCCTACCAGCTTGCCGAACTTGGGTCCTACGGTCTTCAGCTGAGGCTTAAAGCTGTAAGAAATGTAGCCGCCGATATCATCGGTGAACTCTACCTTCTTAATATTCAGCTCATCCTCAATGATGGTCTGATAGAAGTCGGAAAGCTGCCAGGAACTCTTCACCAGCATTCTGGCCAGGGGCTGGCGGTTCTTCAGGCTGGCCGCGTTCCGGCAGGCCCGTCCCATGACTACGATCTCCAGCAGATGGGCCATATTTTCCTCCAGGGCCTCATCAATCCACTCTGTTTTTACCTCCGGGTAATCGCAGAGATGAATGCTCTCCGGAGCCTCTTTGTCAATACTCCGCACCAGATTCTGGTAGATATCCTCGGTCATAAAGGGAATCATAGGAGCCGCGGCCTTGCAGAATTCCACCAGGGCCGTGTACAGGGTCATGTAGGCGTTGATCTTATCCTGCTCCATGCCCTTGGCCCAGAACCGCTCCCGGCTCCGGCGCACGTACCAGTTGCTCATATCATCCACAAAGGCTTCCAGCGCTCTGGCCGCCTCGGGGATCTTGTAATTCTCCAGATCGCTGTCCACCGCCCGGACCGTGGAATTCAGCCGGGACAGCAGCCATTTATCCATAACGGACAGCTTCTCATAGTCCAGGGTATATTTCGTGGCGTCAAAGCTGTCGATGTTGGCGTACAGCACAAAGAAGGCGTAGGTATTCCACAGGGTTCCCATGAACTTCCTGGAATATTCCGTCACCGCCTTGCCGTGGAACCGGTTGGGCAGCCAGGGAGCGCTGTTGATGTAGAAATACCAGCGGATGGCGTCGGCTCCGTAGGTCTCCAGGGCGTCAAAGGGATCTACCGCATTGCCCTTGGACTTGCTCATCTTCTGTCCGTTCTCGTCCTGCACATGGCCCAGAACAATCACGTTCTCATAGGGGGCCCGGTTGAAGATCAGAGTGGAAATGGCCAGCAGGGAGTAGAACCAGCCTCTGGTCTGATCCACCGCCTCGGAAATAAACTGGGCCGGGTACTGTTTCTGGAACAGGTCCTGATTTTCAAAGGGATAGTGATGCTGGGCGAAGGGCATGGAGCCGGAATCAAACCAGCAGTCAATAACCTCCGGCACCCGGTGCATGGTCTTTCCGCACTTGGGGCAGGGGAAGGTCACCGCGTCCACATAGGGACGGTGCAGTTCAATGTCCTCCGGACAGTTGTCGGAGAGGCTTTTCAGTTCCTCAATGCTGCCCACGGAGTGCATATGGCCGCAGTCCTCGCAGACCCAGATATTCAGCGGTGTTCCCCAGTAGCGGTTCCGGGAAATGCCCCAGTCCTGAACATTTTCCAGCCAGTCCCCGAAACGGCCCTTGCCGATGCTCTCGGGGATCCAGTTGATGGTGTTGTTGTTCCGGATCAGATCCTCCTTCACCGCCGTCATCTTAATAAACCAGGACTCTCTGGCGTAATAGATCAGCGGGGTCTCGCAGCGCCAGCAGTGGGGATACTCATGCTCGAACTTGGGAGCGTCAAACAGCTTGCCCTCCCGGTCCAGATCCTTCAGTACCAGGGGATCCGCTTTCTTCACAAAGGTACCCCCGTAAGGAGTTTCCGCTGTCATATTGCCCTGGCCGTCTACAAACTGCACGAAAGGCAGTCCGTACTCCCGGCCCACCCGGCTGTCATCCTCGCCGAAGGCCGGAGCGATGTGAACGATACCGGTACCGTCGGTCATGGTGACATAGGTGTCGCAGGTAACAAAATGGGCTTTCTTCCGCTGTTTTGCCGCCGCCTCCCCGGCGCAGGCAAACAGGGGCTCATACTCTTTATATTCCAGGGCGGTTCCCTTGAAGGTATCCAGAACCTCGTAGGCTTTTACGCCCTTCTCCTCATCTCCCAGTTTTCCCAGGACCTTATCCAGCAAAGCAGCCGCCATATAATACGTATAGCCGTCCGCTGCCTTTACTTTGCAGTAATCCTCCTCCGGGTTCACGCAGAGGGCCAGGTTGGAGGGCAGGGTCCAGGGGGTAGTGGTCCAGGCCAGGAAGTAGGCGTCCTCGTCTTTTACTTTAAAGCGGACGATGGCGGAACGTTCCTTGACAGTCTTGTAGCCCTGTGCCACCTCCTGGGCGGACAGGGGGGTTCCGCAGCGGGGACAGTAGGGAACAATCTTAAAGCCCTTGTACAGAAGGCCTTTCTTCCAGATCTCCTTCAGGGCCCACCACTCGGACTCAATAAAAGAATTGTCATAGGTCACATAGGGGTGCTCCATATCGGCCCAGAAGCCTACGGTGCCGGAGAAATCCTCCCACATACCCTTGTACTTCCAGACGCTCTCCTTACACTCCTTGATAAAGGGCTCGATGCCGTACTCCTCGATCTGCTCCTTGCCGTTGAGCCCCAGCTTCTTTTCCACTTCCAGCTCCACCGGCAGACCGTGGGTATCCCATCCGGCCTTTCTTGGAACCTCATATCCCTTCATAGTACGGTAACGGGGGATCATATCCTTGATGACGCGGGTCAGGACATGGCCGATATGGGGCTTTCCGTTGGCTGTGGGAGGCCCGTCATAGAAGGTATACATGGGCGAACCTTCCCGCTCTTTCATGCTCTTCTCGAAGATATGCTCCGCATCCCAGAATTTTTTGGTCTTCTTTTCCCGCTCAACAAAATTCAGGTTGGTATCTACTTTCTGATACATGCGCTTCCTCCTTCTTTTAATCAGAAAAGGCATCCGTCCCGTAACAGGACGAATGCCTCTTGCATTCGCTAACCACCTTTTACATACTGACATATGCCGTCCATATAACGCCGGACCTGCGGCCTTGCTTACTGTAACTTTCAGCTCGGCAACTCGGAAGAGATATTCCCCTGCCCTTACTCGCGCCGGGCTTCCACCCTCCCCGGCTCTCTTTGGCTTTCCGCGGCAGCGTACTGGCTTCGTCATAGTTTTTAGCTGGTCAAATCACACAATCCATATTATAAATAGGAAAATCCGGGATTGTCAAGTAAAAACTGGGATTACACCGTGAAAAATCCGAAGTCCCCGTATCCTTGGGCCCATCGGACGGATACCTGGTATACATATCCCGGCTCCGCCTCCGGGATCACCCAGCCCGTTTCTCCCGGAACAGCCTCCACAGGCTCTCCCGGATCCGCCTGGGTCTTATCTTCCAGTTCCCGATATGCTGCCGGCCAGCGGCTCACCGAAACAGACTCCATCTCAATGGCGGAATACAGCCTAAGTTCCGCCGGTCCGGACAGCTGCACTTCCCCCAGTCCCTTCCACTCCAGCACATGGGGGCCGCAGGCGATCACACTCTGTCCCTCTCCCTGCGCATCCGTATAGTTCCATTCGTAGCTTCCGGCAGTCAGGATCACTGCCGTAGCTATTTCGCCCTCTATATATTCCAGGTTCATGGAGGGCGGTTCGGAGGGATCTGTCTCCTCATAGATTTCCTGGATCAGATGCTGGTATCCGGCGGCATCCTCCGGGGTTCCCTCCCGGACCAGCACCAGCCGGGTGACCCCCGGATACATGCCGGGATAGCTTTCCTGCATCATGCCGTCGCCGTACAGTTCTACCCGGTCCCCGGCGCTCAGCGTATCTGCGGAAACCTCCTGTCCCTCCGGATCTGTCATGATCTCCGGAATATCCGCGGTAAAGAGACCTCCCTGGTCATCCACAAAATACAGATTGCCGGATGGGTCCGTCAGCACCATCGCCTCCATGGCAGACTCTTCCGGCAAATCCGCCCCGGTATGGCCGGTTCCGCAGCCCCAGAGCAGACAGCCGGACAGAAACATAGCCGCAGCCGCGCATCTTCGACTCATAGTCCTTCCCTCTCCTTCTTTTTTTCCTCCTGTCGTTTTCGTCTTCGTTTGGCCCGCACGTCCTCTTTCTTTTCCCGGATCTCTTCCGCTTCCTCCTGGCTGCTGACCTTGATGGTCTTGACTACATAGATCCTGCCTTCATCGGTTTTTTTCAGCCGGATCTTTCCCTTCATATAGCCGTGGACCGGGCAGAGGGCAATACTGTAATAATTTTTAGCGTTTACAGAAAACCACCAGAGCTTTTTCCTTGCGTTCCGTCCGCAGAGGCAGCAGTGCATCGCTTTTACTTCCCGGTCTGCCATGGCTTCCTCTTTACTCCGGAATTCCCGGGAGATAAACTTGGAATATCCGTTGTAAACCGCATGGATCTCGTCCTTTTTTTGTTTGGGATTCTGGTATACGTCAATGGAGTCGTAGGCCAGCACCACATCCCTGTCGATCTTCTGAAAGATCTCCGCCGTGTACCAGGCGTCCGAGAGCGCCTGATGAAAATCCATTTTTTTCTCCAGCTTCAGGTAATCGATGCCGTATTCCAGAGATTTCCGGCTCTTCATGTCTTCAAAGTTCACGGCGAAAAGCTTCTGTACATCGTAATAATGAAGGGGCCCTTTCAGAAGATGCAGGACCTTATGGTATTTCATATTCCGCTGCAGTTCCGTAAGGTCAATGGTGCCCCAGGTGCAGAACTGGGCGTCCCCGCCGGCCCAGGCCAGAAATTCCCGCACCGCTTCTACAAAAGGAGTGCCGTGATCCAGATCCTCCTGGCTCATCCTGACGATCTCCCGGGTCCGGAAATGCAGCTTCCTGTAGACCACCGGCTGAATGATCCGATGAAACCGGTCCACATACTCCCTGTCCTGATTCAGTTTTACCGCTCCGATCTCGATGATCTCAAAGGGCAGTTTTTTGATTTCCCTGTCTTTCCCATAGGGACACTGGTTCCATTCCAGATCAAACACCACGTAATTCATACTTCTTCAGGCCTCCAGTCCCAGGGCCTCCATCTTCTCCCGGACAGCGGCTTCGCAGGAGCGCATGGCCAGAATACTTTTCTCCATCAGTTCCTCCAGGCTCCACCCAAGCTTCTCCGCCCCCGCGGCGATGACCTCTCTGGAACATCCTGCGGCAAAACGCTTGTCCTTAAACTTCTTCTTCAGACTCTTCACTTCCATATCCATAACGCTTCCGGAGGGGCGCATTTTAGCCGCCGCGCCTATGAGGCCGGTAAGCTCATCTGCCGCAAACAGGATTTTTTCCATAGGATGCTCCGGCTCCACATCGCTGCAGATCCCCCAGCCGTGGCTTACCACCGCGCGGATCAGTTCCGGCTCCGCTCCTGCCTCTTCCAGAAGCTCCGGAGCTTTTTTGCAGTGTTCCTCCGGATACCGTTCAAAATCAATATCGTGGAGCAGGCCCACCGCAGCCCAGAAATCCGCCTCTTCCCCGTATCCCTGGTCCTTCGCGAACCAGCGCATGCAGCCCTCTACCGTCAGGCCGTGCAGAATGTGAAAAGGCTCCTGATTATATTTTCTGAGAAGGGCCAGAGCCTCCCCGTGATCAAACTTTGTGTTCATTCTATTTCATTCCTCCTGATGATCCCGTTTTTATCAGTATAACACATCTTCTCTTAATAGTAAGTACCCACCTCCCGGCCGCTGTAAATTTTCCATTGAAAAAAAAAAGAAACTATAGTATGATAAATGGCGTACCAGCTATATTTTCAAATGTCGCTATAGCTCAGTTGGATAGAGCGACCGCCTCCTAAGGTGACGTCGGAACATCCGCCTGAGTGAAAGATGAAAAAAGTCAACAGTTCAATAAAATAGTTAAAAACAGCGATAAAAAGCTGTTTTTATATAAGTTTCCGTAGCTCAGCAGGATAGAGCGACCGCCTCCTAAGCGGTAGGTCGGGTGTTCGAATCACCTCGGGAACGTAACCGGGAAGCCGAAAATTCCTTGAAAAATCAAGGTTTTCGGCTTCTTTCACTTTCAGGAAAAATCCGAACACTGAACCTAACGGCGATTGATAGCTAACAATTTGCTAAATTGTTATGAATATATGGAGCAATTACGCTTTTATGGTCATATATGTTTTTTATGATTAGACTCCCTCATGCAAGTAAAAAAGGAACTTCCCGGTGAAGAGGAGTTCCCGTCTTAAACATGCTGTACAATTTTAGGTTGCCTGTAATTCTTTCTGTTCCTGCTCTTCATAGAATCGATCTGCGATATATCCTGCTGACTCTGCCCAAAGCGTATTTTCGGTATTCTGCAGAGCCTGATATGTCTTAGAATGGTAGAAGGCTCCAGCGGCATCTTGGAAAGAAAGATGATCCCTTTCCTTAATGATATCAATCACATCTCGGATCTGGATACACAGGTTCATCGTTATATCTTTGTTGTTAAAAAAATATTTTCCTTCCATGGCTTACAAAACCTCCTTTCGAGATTCCAATGTCAGGTGCTCCAGGGCAAGCGGTGTATGGAAAGACACTTGGTTGTTGACTTTATTATAGCGAAGCCTTTCCACAGCTTCCTCAGCTTTTAAAATACCTGACAGGTATAACTTACTGTCTCCATTGTATTGTCATCTGCAACAGGTCCAACTACCACATCGTATGTGTGCTGGATGCCGCCTTGGCGGGAGCGTAGATAAAGCCGTCTGGCCCATTCTTCCGCCTGAGTTTCTAAGACCGTACAGTAAAATCCCCGGCCAAAGTCACGGCGGTTATGAGATTTCGCAAGATCAATCTTCTCAAATGCGATGTTAGAGCCGTGGTAAAGCACCAGTTCTGGAGCATTTTCTTTGATGATTTCTTCTACATATTGAAAAGTCTCTGTCATATCTAATTAATGAAGCGTTTCGTGCTGTATCAGTATTTTTTCAAAAACCTGATGTTTACAGAAAAGATCAAAGACTTCAGCTTCGGATAGATGATACTTTTGTGCGTAATACTCTACTGCTTGTACAGATAAAATTTCTACATCTGATTGAATGCTCATCATCATCATTGCCTCCATTTTCACCTATTATACCAGAAATGAATTTATATTCCAACGGATTTATCCATGGAAGGGCGATGATCCGGGCAGGGGATAATGATACTTCTGTAATTCGCAGCCCGGCCGTAAGGAAGGCGGGGAGGTTAGATTCCTATGGAGCGGTTCGCAAGCCGCCGTCTGATGATTTCCCGCCGGAGTTATCCTCCGTATTCTCAGGGGTGTCGTGGAAAACATCTTGCTTTTTATCTGGAAAAATGATCAGTGCATGGTATAATATTTTTACTAAAATAGAAAATTCGCAATTTGTATAGAATCATTATAGAATCAAAGGGAGGGAATATATATGTTTTTCTACTTTGATAAAGAAAAGCAGGATGCAGATTCTGTTGAAATCTTAAAAGAACTTATATCCAATTGGGAGAATGAGTAGTCGAGTTTAAAGAAGCAGGAAAAGATTATGACAAAGACAAAATAGGGCAATATTTTTCTGCAATAAGTAATGAAGCAAATTTAAAAGGGTTACAATTCGGATGGCTTATTTTTGGTGTCAGGAATAAATCAAAGGAAATTGTTGGAAGTGATTATCGTAATAAGAAAAATGGGTTAGATGCGTTAAAACAGGAAATTTCTATGGGTACAACAGGAGGAATTTCATTTATTGAAATATTCGAAATATATCCTATTGTAGATGGAGAACCAAGACGTGTCATAATGTTTCAAATTCCTGCAGCAGCATCAGGAATACCTACCGGATGGCAAGATCATTTTTATGGAAGAAATGGTGAATCATTAGGTGCTCTTTCGATGGAGGAATTGGATCGAATAAGAGGGCAGGAAAAGAGAGATTGGTCAAAGCAAATTATTCCAGATGCGACAATTGAATTTTTAGACAGTGAAGCATTATCTATAGCAAGAAGAAATTATAAAGAAAAAATGAATCGGCCTCATATCAATGAAGAAGTAGATAGAATGTCTGATGAGGAATTTCTGACAAAATTGAAGTTGATGCGAAATGGGAAGTTAACAAATGCGGCAATGCTACTCCTTGGTAATGAAGACTATGATTATTTATTTATGTCAGTACCAGAGGCTTCGTGGAGACTTTACAATTCTAAAAATGATATACAAGATTACGAAATTTTCAAAATACCTTTTATTACATTAAGTGATCGTATTTTTGTCAAGATTCGCAATTTGACCTATAGATATATGCCTAATCAGCTTACTTTGTTTCCTACAGAAACAAAACAATATGATATGTGGCTTCTCCGTGAACTTATGAATAATTGTTTAGCACATTCGGATTATTCTATAGGAGGACGTATCTACTTAAATGAATTTGAGGATAGACTTATTTTATCAAATCCAGGCTCATTTTTACCAGGGAGTATTGAGCCTGTACTAAAGCCGAGCTATAATCCGCCATACTATCGGAACCAACTGCTGGCTGAAGCGATGGTTAAATTTAATTTAATAGATACGCAGACAATGGGCATACGACGGGCATTTAGAATTCAGCAAGAAAAATATTTTCCGTTACCGGATTATGATTTGACGACTGCAAGTCAAGTTAGTGTTATTGTATATGGCAAAATTTTAGATGAAAATTATATAAAAGTATTATATGACAATCCGGATTTGGATTTGAGTACAGTTTACTTGATTGATCAAGTTCAAAAACATCAGCGCATTTCAAAAGAAAACGTTCAATATTTGAGAAAACTAAAACTTATTGAAGGGAAAATGCCTAATATTTTTATCTCGTCCAGCGTCGCAGAGAGTATTGGAGAAAAGGGACAGTACATAAAAAATAAAGGGTTTGATGATGAAAAATATAAGGGATGGATTTTAAACTATTTGGAAACATATCAAAAAGCAAAGAAAAGAGACTTTGTTGAGTTATTAAAGGATAGTTTACCTGATACTATGGATGAACAACAGAAAATTTATAAGGTACAGAATTTATTGCAAGCGCTCAGGAAAGAAGGAAAAATAGAGACGGATTCCGATAATCATAGAATATCATATTGGCGATTGAGTAAATGAGTAAGTATATTATAGTTACTCAATTTTGTATTCAATAAAATTAGAAAAGTATTGTAAAAACGGCGTTTTTACAATGAGGTATTGAGTAAAATAGAATAAGGTATATTTGATTCATTATTTAGTTTGAGACAAATTTGGGAGAAATTGTTGTTGTTGATTTCTTAAAATAGCATATTTATTGAATATTACGGCGCGGCGGAGCCGCCAGTCCGGTGTGGCGTGAGCCACCTGTCCGGACTAACGGAGCCACCTGTTGATAGTTACTCAGCCTGGGCAGGATCCAGGCCATATACCTCTCTCATGGAAAGGTCTTTTGATGGATCGATGCTCTCAATGTTGATTTTATATGAATCGTAAGAAATACGATCCATGATGGCGTCTGCAAGAGTGCTCTCACCGCTGCAGATCTGTTGGTACCACTCGCTTTCCCGGAACTGGGAGCAGAAGATGGTCGATGATTTTTTCCTGCGTTTGTGGATCAGCTCGAAAAGGTTTCTGGCTTCTGACTCGGTCAGTTTGAGCAGGAGCCATTCATCAATGATCAGCAGGACTGGCTTGGTGTATTTCTTTAGTATACTGGTAAAATCACCGGAATCCCTGGCTGCCTGCATATCCAGCAACAGATCCGGAAGACGGACATATTTCACGGTGTAATACTGTTTACATGCCTCCATACCAAAAGCGCATGCCAGATAAGTCTTACCACTTCCGGTGGCGCCGGTAATAAAAATGTTGCGGTACTCTGAGATGTATTCACAGGTTGCCAGACGGCTGATCAAAGCTTTGTTCAGCTTCCGGCCGGATTGATAGTCAATGGCTGCGATGCTGGCGTCTGGCTGCTCCAGTTCCGCCTGACGGATCAGCCTTTTCAGACGGTTGTTTTTACGATTGGTATATTCAACATCAACCAGCATGCCGAAGCGGTCTTCGAACGGGACTTCCTTCATCGTTGGATCAGCCATCTGGATACGAAAGGAATCTGCCATGGATGACAGGCGCATCTCGATAAGTTTATCAATGGTACTCTGATTGGTCATGCTCTTTTACCTCCGTAGTATCTGGCACCCCGGGTAATGCCATGTGTCTGTGCCCCAGTCTCTGATGAAGGGGATTTCGGATTCCGGGATACGGATTGGGGATCCTCTTTCATGGCAGCCAATAGATTTTTGATACTTTTATAACTGGGGGTCCTGGAATACAGAAGCGCTTTATTGCAAGCCTCTTCCAGTTTTACAGGAGAATACTTCTCAGCCAGCTTCAGCAGCCCCATACAGCTTCTGTAAGTCTGCTGTTCTACCCTGCCGGAGGTCAGGATCGCATCAACCACCTTTCTTGTATTGATTCCGATCGAATCTGCCCATCTGCGGAAACGGTCACCATTCCATTCCAGATACTTCTGATGGTCTGGCGGCATATGTGCCGTTACCGTGGAGTACTGGCCGCTCCTTCCATGGAGGCAGCGATGTGAGGCGATCCGATTGTGATGATAAAATATTTCAATCGTTGTTTCTGTTATGCGCACATCGACTTTATCTTTGATATACTGATAAGGCACGGAGTAGTACATCTTGTCTACTGCGATGTGGTAGTTGAACTGGACAGTGGCCTGTTTCCACTCAGCCAGTTCGAAGGGTGTGGCAGGCAACTGTGCCAGGAGTGGCTTTTCTTCCCCAAGAAATAAACGGAGCCTGCTGCAATCCTTCTTTTGAAACTTCCTTGCATTGTAGGCATCCAGCTTTTCACGGATTGAAGCGTTTAATTCTGCAAGGGAGAAAAACTGTTCATTGCGAAGAGCCGCTGTGATCCATGTGGAGATCTTGCCAACGGAACCTTCTGCATTCGGTTTATCTTTGGGCTTCCGGACTCTTGCCGGAATGATGGCGACATTATAATGTTCTGCCATCTCATGATAAGTAGTATTCAGTGCGGTCGTATACCAGTCGCTTTTCGAAGGATTCACTGCCGTAGAACAGTTATCAGGAACAAGCATCGGTGTAACGCCGCCGAAAAATTCAAACATCTGGATATGCGCTTTGATCCAGTTATCTGTCTTCTGGTTCAGGTATGCCTTTACAAAGGCATACTGGCTGTAAGTAAGGACACCTACAAAGATCTCTGCCTTTGTGATCTCACCGGTGTCCGGATCGATGAGCTGTGCCGGATCACCGGCCCAATCTACTTCGATCTGCTCACCCGGTTTCCGTGGGATGTGCATGGTGGCTCTGCGTTTTTCTTCGTCTTTTTGGATGTAGTAGCAGAACTGAGAATACATGAGAGGTTCTTCGTTGTTCATGCGACATTCCTCACAGTATTCTACCCATAGGAGTTTCTTGTTGACCCCATTACGCAGAAGCTCCCTGTGGATGTAGTCATAATCAGGCATCCTTCGATTGGTTGCTGATCTTACCTTGGAAAAAGCATTCCCTCAAGCGCGCTGTCGGTCATGTCATGGTCCAGTGGCCAGGAAAGATTTATTTCCGCCGCCTGTTTGATGACCTTGGCAACAGTGTTACGGGATACGCCGCAGCTGTGTGCGATGTTCCGCTCGCTGAATCCTAGGCTTTTCAGGCGAAGGATTTCTCGATACTTGGTCATAATGGTGACCTCCTTTAACTGTATTCACATCTGACGATGTGTTCTTACAGTATAAAGGAGATCAATATAATAAATCCTAATGTGACTCTGAATTACCGGAATATGTGGCTCTCATTCTCCGGAATGGTGGCTCTCAAAGTCCGGACAGGTGGCTCAAAGAGCCCCGGAATAATCATTTATGATCTACTTGCCTGTCAGCGGATTGCTCTGTATACTGTCATAAGACTACAGAAAGAAAAAGTCTCAGAGCACCCTCCCTGACAAGTCGTGTACTCTGAGACCCGGTTATAAAAACCATGGTTATTATATCAGAATACACACTGACCTACAAGGCGGACTCCGGTGTTTTTTGTTGTGAGCAGTGATGACACCCATGTCTGCCCCGTCTGTGGCGGTACTCTGAAGTACCGCGATACCAGACCACGTATCCGCAAGAAAGAAGGCGGCCTGAAAGAGTATCTTATGATCCGCAGGCTCCGCTGTACGGAATACATGGAAATGATTTTCTGGTCAATGGATGAGATATCAGTTTCACATTAAGTAAAACGAGACTACACTATAAAAGCGAACAATCAACCTTCCACCTAATTTCACCTCTCCTGCTAATCACCTGCAAAGGAAAGCCAGAAAAATGCCTTTTATCTAGTTTGATTTTGTTTACATACGTACACGGTAAATCATAAGTACCTGCGTATTTTTTGACCGTCGGAAACGGCGGTCGGTTTACACATTTGTTGTTTTTGTTTTGCTCCGGCAGATTTCCGGCAGCTGCTCAGACCATGGAAGCAGGTCTTCCATAAAACGGTAATCCGTATCTTCCTGATGGTCCTTCATCACTGTCAGGACGTATTCCAGATAGCGGAAAGGATTCAGGTTATTCGCCTTTGCTGTTTCTGTGATGCTGTAGACGATCGCGCTGGATTTCGCGCCGTCGATACTGTCGATCAGCTTCCATGCATGTTTGTGCAGGCAGAAGCTGCGAAGCGCGCCTTCCGTTGCGTTATTATCAAGCGGGTCTTCTGGTAGTCATACAGGATAATGGGTGTATCCCCATATCCCTTTCCCGTCCGGTAGACCCACATGTAACTCTTACTGTTCGCCGGACGCCCGTCCTTTGATACCTTGACCGGAGTCTCATCGGCCTGCAGTACATGGAAGCGGTACATCCTGTTATGAAGGTAATCATAAAGGGGCCCCAGATACCGGTCGGCACACTGGATCACCCAGTTCGCCATCACCTGCCGGGAGATGTGGATATCATTGCGCAGGAATTCCTGGCTGATCCGGTATAAGGGAAGGCCGTTGACATACTTGGCATTCAGGATGCCTGCAGCCAGGGAAGGGGTCAGGATGCTGTTTCGGAGCAATTCCTTCGGACGGTCTGCTTTCACGATCGTCTGGTTGTCCTTTCCGGCATACACGGCCACATGGTGTTCTTCGACTGTGTAGACTGCCGGCTGTACCCGGACTCTTTTATAGACTTCATCCGGAAGCTGCTTCCAGCCAGCAGCGCCGAAGATCTCCTGCAGCTTTTCTTCCGGAAGGGTATGGGGAATGACTTCCACGGGAAGATCCTTAAGATCTTCCTCGCGTTTCCCTTTTTTCTTCCGGCGCGTGACCTGGATCACATCCTCTTCTGCGGGCTCGACGACATAAAGCGTCTCGGTCAGGGCTTCCGCTTCGTTAAAGATGAGCTCCAGTTCCAGCTGCCCGGCGATCACATCCAGCTTTTCGGAAGAGCGCCCGTAACGGTGATTGTTTGCAGACGCGATCTGCTCGATCAGGCGTTCCATGTTTGTATTCAGCCTGGCCAGCTGGTCCTGCATGGACAGGATCACCGCCACGAGTGTTTCCCTGCTGAAACGGTTCAGTTCTTCCGGTGAGTAGATCTTCGTCATGTTCGCGCTCCTTTGTCTTGCTGGGACTATTGTACCGCAAACCAAAAGAAAAAGCGAACCGGACGAAAAATGAGTCCGTCATTCTCACCAAAGGATAAACACTCTGAAAAGCCGAAAAAACTACTGGTTTTTTCAGTTTTTCAGAGTACTTATCCACACAGCAGCTGATCGCTGTGGAGTACTCTAAATGGAATGAAAGATACCGACTGCTGAACGGCAGATAACTGTCCTGTCTCTGTAACTGCGGGCAGGGACGGATTCTGAGATGCTTCATAGGCTTCCCGGCGCAGGATGCGCTGCCAGTAAAAGAACTGTTTATCAGAGACTCCGTTTGCCTTGCACCAGGCAGTTTTAGACATCCCGCTGTTCATACATTCAGGACCTGGTCCAGTGCTCTGCACGGACCTGGTGAGTGATTTTATCCATGACGCTGACTCCTTTAAAAAACCTGTAGTTTTCTGGAGTTATTATCTCATGGAGCGAGGAAACTAGCACGGTACTAATGATTTACCGTATACGAAAAAATCCTGCGACAGAAAAGATTATTTGGACGAAAAAAGCGGGAGACCATTTCTGATTTCCCGCTTCACAGTTCTGCCAAAGAGCAGATAAAAATATTTTGTAATCTCATTCATTTTTTAAAAATCTCAATCATTTGATATGAAAATGAAGGAGATTTTGTTTTAGATACGGACATAGCCCGTAGAAGGTCCTGCGCCAACCTTCGCAATATAGCCACTTTTTACCAAGGCTGTTAATGTGCGTTCCACAGTGACCTTGCTTATATCCGGGCATAATTCCAAGATTTCTTTCTTTGTGACTTTACCGACCTTTTTTTCAAACACGGCTTTGATTCGCTCCGGTTTGGAGAGTTTACGATACTTTAAATGTTCTACACGATCTTCAAATTCATTATAGGCTTTCAGCATAATTCCAAGGTAGTATTTCACAAAAGGCTCATAGCTGTTGTTACAATCATGCCACCCAGAAGAACTTGCCTGCAGCGCTTCATAATACGTTTCTTTTGTTTTTTCAATCAGCATTTCTATGCTTATATATTTCCCAACGATATATCCAGCCTTATAAAACAACAGCAGAGTGATCAGCCTGCTCATACGGCCATTGCCATCATTAAAAGGATGAATACATAAAAAATCAAGGATAAACATAGGAATGAGAATCAGCTTATCTATCTGATCGCCATTCCATGCGTCTATAAAATTAGAACACAGGTTTTCGACGGCTTCAGAGGTCTGAAAAGCAGGAACAGGAATAAATCTTGCCTTCTGGTTCCCCTGGGAATCTGTTTCTGCAATTACGTTATCAGCATGTTTATAAGTCCCGCCAACATTCCCCGGAGAATAGGAATACAAATCTCTATGGAGCTGCAAAATAATATTAGGACGCAAATGGATATACTCATAGCTCTCATGGATTGTAGCAAGCACTTCCCGATACCCGGCAATTTCCTGTTCGGAACGATTACGGGGCTCTGCTTTTTGATAAACCAGTTCTTCCAATCGTTTATCGCTTGTATAGATCCCTTCAATCCGGTTGGAAGCGCCGGTACTCTGAATGAGGGCGACTTCCAATAATGTTTTCAGTTCATCTATATTTGCTTCAAGAAATAGTTCCTGTTTACCCTTATGTTCATGGATGCTTCCCATCATCTGAACAATTTCAGGGGTCAGAAGTTTTTTGGGAGCTGCAACATAATCAAATTTTCTCATAAGAATCTCCTTCATCCAGAAAATATCTCCTTCATTTTACCACGGAATGAAGGAGATTCCAACAAAGATGATGGAGATAGTTTTCCCATTCATTTTGAAAATTATGTTAAGATTCTGTGTTTTCTCCTTCATCCGCCAGTTCGGACGGGCTGATCTCATAGTCGAGGAACCAATCGTCCGGCTTCACCCGCAAGCGGGTAGACAGGTATTTTTCTATATCAAACGTATTTTTCAGGTTAAAATCCGAAAGGAACTTATAATTGGGGTGTTTTGTAATATCGTACTTTCTGGACAGGAACGGCCGGACGCCGCGCAGCTTCGCCATGAGGCTTTCCGCCGTATCTCTGGTAGCCAGGTTCCTTGACAGGCGCCAGGTCATGTAAATTTTATTCAGGACAGCGTTCGGGTCTGTACTCTCGATCCGGTACGCCATCCTCATTTCCGCTTCGTTCAGTTTCATTTATTCGGCTCCTTTCTTTCGCTCCAATATGAGCGGGAAATAAATTGTTAAATTTTCGTGCTATGTATTGCTTTCTTCGTGCAATCAGAATATAATACAACTACCAGCATGAAGGGAGATGATAGTATGGCTGGCTCTACTACGAATATCTGTATCCGTATGGACTCTGACCTTAAAGCACAGGCCGATGCGCTGTTTAACGAACTGGGTATGAATATCTCTACTGCGTTCAATATCTTTGTCCGTCAGTCGCTTCGGGAGGGCAGGATACCCTTTGACATTTCTCTGAATCAGCCCAACAAGGAGACGATTGCCGCCATGTTGGAATCAGAAAGGATTGCAAAAGACCCGTCCGTGAAAGGCTATACCAATCTGGATGAGCTGTTTGCCGACCTTGAAAAATGACAGAAACGAAGTATATCGTCAAGCCTACTACGCAGTTCAAAAAGGACTACAAACTGGCAGTCAAGCGATGGCTGAAAATCGATCTGCTAAAGGATATCATCGCCGCTCTGGCTATGGGAGAGAAACTTCCTGAAAAAAAACAAGGATCATGCGCTGACCGGAAACTGGGTAGGACACCGGGAATGTCATATACTCCCGGACTGGCTGCTGATCTACCGTATTGAAGATGAAGTATTGGTTCTAACCTTAGCCAGGACCGGCAGCCACAGTGATCTATTTGGAAAATAATTTCTGAACGCTAAGCAGCCGCAGGTTTTTCGCCTGCGGCTGCTTAGCTCCAATACTTATTCTATTTCTTCTGCGGCTTCTTCCTCTGTTTCTTCCGCTGGACGTGGACCATGCGGATCGCGGACACCGTGCCGCCTTTTTCCCGCCCATCATAGACAACGATCATCCGGTCCGCTTTGTTTACCATATAGCGGTTACGCTTCATATAGACATTGGAAGCCCATTCCTCACTGACAACTTCGACATTCGCAATAGCTGACCGGCGCCGTCCGCAATAGCTTTTTCGATTTCTCGGCGCAGGCCTTGCTTTGCCTGCTCCATATATTCAGCGGGGATTTCCCGGTGTTCGGTTACTCCGCATACTTTTTGCTCCATAATGCCTGTCTCCCTTATGATTGATAGCTGAAAACTACCGTATTTCTTATCTTAGTAGCTTGAATATAGCGCGTCAACAGAAATACCCTTTTTCATTTAGCAAATGGAACCAGCCTGTCAGGTACGATCTATTACAGAACGGGAGGTGAATATGGTGTACGAAGATTTTGTCCCGGAAAGGCTGGCAAATATGAAAGAACTGAATAGTAAAAAATAGAAGTGGTCCGTCACATATAAGGGAGGCTGGCCACTTTCTATTATCTATCTATATAAGATTACAAGGAATAAAGCAGTTTTTCTGATCAATCGGTATTACTTCTTCACACATGCAGACAATACCGCCGCTGCCACGTTTTAAGGTTGTCTTGTCAAGCACCTCGTATTTTTTTATTTCTCTGCGATCGGGATTTGCAGATTTTTTGATTTCCAGCGGATGAACCAATCCATTTTCTTCTACAATCACATCAATTTCCTTCGCGTTAGAATCACGGTAGTATGTCAGGTTTGCCTTATCTGCTGAGTAAGAAAAACTTTTCAAAAGCTCGATCACAACATAGTTTTCAAAATAGTGACCGTTTGCGGCGCCATTCATTAGGGTATCTCTGGTAAGCCACATGGACAGATAAGCACACAGTCCGGTATCACAGAAATACAGTTTGGGTGTTTTTGTTAATCGCTTCAGTTCATTATTGGCAAAGGGCGGCAGAAGATAGACAATACCTAATCCCTGCAAGATCCGCAGCCATTCTTTGGCCGTAGGCTGAGAAATTTCGGCTGCCTCCGCCAAAGTTTTATAATTTACCTGCTCGGCTGTCAAGGCAGCACAGGCAATAAGAAATTTTCGGAAACGTACAGAATCGGTAATACCGCCTTCTTCCGCCACATCCCGCATCAGATATGTTTCAATATAAGAATTGAAATATTCCTGTCTCTGCTCGGCATCGGCCCGTAGCGCATCAGGCATCCCGCCGCGCCAGATATGCTCAAACACATCTACAATATCATTCTTTTTTGCCGTTTTCTGCCGTTCCAAAAGACACGGCAGAGAGAAATCCAGTTTGTTTGTAAAAACTTCTCCGTCTACTTCATTTTTGGAAAAGCTGTATAGCTCCAGAATCCCGATTCTTCCGGCCAGTGTATCGCGGATATTTTTCATCATCTTATATTGCTGGGAGCCGGTCAGCCAGAACAAACCTCTTTCTTCGGTTTCATCACACATAATTTTAATCTGTTCAAACAGCTCCGGGGCTTTCTGTATTTCATCAATGATGATTGGAGGCTTGTAAGTCTGAAAGAACAATACGGGATCTGTTTGGGCCAGGATTCTCGCCATTGTATTATCCATAGAAATGTAAGTGCGGTTTTGTCCCTCGGCCAAATGTTTCAGCATGGTAGTTTTGCCAACCTGCCGCGCACCTGTTACAAGCACCGCTTTGAAAAAGGAACTCATACGCAAAAATTTCCGTTCCAATGCACGCTCAATATATGGCATAGCATGACCTCCTTATTTTTAGGAAAATATAAAGTCCACTTTATTTTATCCTAAAAAACACATCCTTGTCAACTACTGCAAAGCACATTGAAACCGCGTTTTGCTCCCGGATGTAACCAATATTATATAGGATTGGCTACATCCGTATAATAGCTACACCCTGTTTTTTAGGTTGCCCGTGCGAAAAATATTTTTCAAAGCAATATGTTATTTTCCCGTGCTGCCAAAAGCGCCCTTGCCGCATTCGCCGCCCAGGTCATTCACAAAATCTGCGTTCACCACAGGCATGATGATAAGCTGCCCAATCCGGGAATCTTTTGCGTCATTGGTGTGGGAGCGGAGGTGGCGATGGTTCTCCGGCAATCCAAAATCAATGATCTTGATCTTCACTGGCGGCCTCCTTCCAATGCGGCAGGATACATAGCCGCCCTCCGGCGTTACCAGGTACATTTCCGGATGTTCGTCATAGTAAGCCTGCACTTTGTATTCCACCAGCGTGGAGAACATAGAGCCGTCCCGCATGTTGTGCCCATAGATGATCGTGTTGTTGTCGGAAAAATCCTCCGCGTTCTCTTTTTCCCCGTCCGTTTCTGCCGGGGTGACATATTCCGAAAGACCGGCATAGGTATCGGCGCTTTCCTTAAGAGATTTGGCTCGCTAAAGGATAATATGGCTCCCCCAGTTACTCAGCAATTCTATAATGACCAATGATAACGTCAGTGTACAAGGGGACAATACGGTCGTTGAAGGGCTGATTTGGGCTCCTTCTGCGTTACTTTCCCTCCGCGTACATCTCTGTACGCGTCGATCAAGTGCCTTGAAGGGGCTCAAATCAGCACCTTCACGACTCAAAGACTCCAACCGCAGGGATTTCGGTGATTTTCAAGGCAGACGATAGAGGCGTACTGGACGTACGCCGATTGAGGATAACGCAGAAAATCACCGAAATTACGCGGTTTGGAGCGTGTTGCCCCTTGTACACTGACGTTATCATCTCTGTTTTCAAGAATATCCTGCTCATATGTTTTCTGCCATGGGTCATTATGATGTATTACATATGGTACGCCATTCCTATTCCGCCGGTCGGAAACAATTCCTATATGGTTCTGAAATATTACAATATCTCCTCCCTGCCATTCTTCTATTGCGGAAATATCTGTGGTAAGACTTATAGCAGAGTGTGAAAAATAAACCTTTAGATTTCTTACTCGCCTGAAATCAATATTTATATCCGGCTCATCTATGTTATAATCATCGGGATTTGCTTTCATATCCTCTTGTATTAAAATCATGAGATCATAACCAGCATTATTAAATGCATTAGCCACTACATCCGTGCATACTCCATATTCATCATCCGGATAACCTGTTTGATAATATTTGCTTTTATATTTAGGCCTGGACGCAATATAATTCAGCGCTCCCTGTAAAATATCTATCTGGTCATCTATACCATCCCTGTCCTTATCTACCGTACTGTGAATCTGCTCAATGACACCATCATATCTGTCTGGTAATCGTTCCGAGGAAGTATTCTGGTAGCGAAAAAAATATACCCGCAAATACATATAACAGCTAATAAGCATATTATAAGAAGGATCCTGATTTTTTTCTTCACTTTTATTTTCCTCCTGCCTCCTGTACGCGCAGTCTCCAGCCCCAGCTAAAGCCATCAAAAAAGCAGTATTTAATCTTTCTTCGAAAACTGGGCAAGAGCCAGACAAGTCAGCCCTATTCCCAGCATACGAATCGCTTCATTGGTTTCGATCTCATTTATAAAAGATAAAACCACAACCGCGACACCCATTGCCAGCCCAATGCCTTTCAAAGCAATGCCGGCGACTTCCGAAACCTTTTTCCCTTCTGCTTGTTCTTTTGTATCGGTTTTTACCTGCATAAGCGCATCAACCGACAGATTAAAAATTTCTGCAAGTTTTGGAATTGTATTTACGTCCGGAAAAGATAAATCCCGTTCCCATTTAGATACCGCTTTATCTGTGACGCCCATTTTTTCGGCAAGTTCCAGCTGTGTCATTCCCTGCTCCTTACGCAGCATCGCAATCATGGTTCCAAAAGTTTGTTTTTTCATTTTGTTTTCGCTCCTTTGATTTGATGCCTGCATCATACCATTTCCTCCATTCTATACTCAACCGACTGCCGGTTTAGTTGGGTCGACCGGCAGTTTATTTATGGTTTCGTCTGTATTTTCCTGATTTCCAGCAGTTTTCATTATACTATATCCGCCTGGATCAGTATAGAATCTCCTCTCTTTTCTTAATTCTGCCGGCGGAATTCCGCCGGGGTAAGCCCGGTGATCCGGCGGAATGTGGCGATAAAGTGACTGGCATCGTTGAAGCCGGTACGGTGGGCAATGGCCTGGATCTCTGTCCGGGGTTCCGTGATCAGCAGTTCCTTGGCCTTTCCGATGCGGAAGGAGATCAGGTACTCCAGAGTAGAGCAGTTGAGATACCGGCGGAAGAGCCGGGACAGGTACTGGGGAGTGATGAACACCCGGCTGCTTAATCCGGCCGCTGTGAGGGGCAGAGCATAGTTCCTTTCGATTTCTTTTATCACAGGAGCTACATAACTCCGGTACAGAGGCTCGTCCGCAGGGGAATGGGCATGGATCCGGTCCGCGAAATGGAGCAGCAGGCGGTAGCAGCTTACGGAGATGTTTTTTTCCTTTTCCGGGCTGGAGGCGCAGAGCTCCGCGCAGCAATCGAGCAGCGCTCCGATCTCCCGGCCCTGTTCCTTTTCGATCCGCACAAAGGGCCTGCTGCCGATGATCCCGGAGATGCTGCTCTCCAGAATACCGGTAAAAGAGGCAAATTTAGTGATCCACACAGAGCTCTCCCGGACATAGGAATGCCGGACAAAAGGAGCCAGCAGCAGGCCTTCTTCCTCCCGGAGCACAAAAGATCCCTCCGGGGTTTCGATCCGCCCGCAGCCTTTTTCGGTCTGCAGATAATGGTAGTAGGGATAGCCCTTCGGCCGGAAAACCCGGGGCTGTTCCCAGGCGGTTCCAATAGATTCAAAGGTGAAGGGTTCATTTACAGGCGTACTGCGGAAAATTACCGGCATGGCAGCGCCCTCCTGTTTCGAAATTTTATATTTATTAGTTTAACATATCATACATATGGCTGTCTATTTCTTTTATAATAGCGGCAGCTACAGATCAGAAGGAGGATAGGATTGATGAAAGAATTTGACTACAGAATGGTAAAGGATCCTCAGTATTTTAAAGACGGATGCCGGGCAGACGCGCATTCCGATCATCCCTTCTATGCCACAGAAGCCGGCATGGAAACCGGGATTTCCGAATTTACAGAAAGTCTGAACGGTCTTTGGAAATTTCATTACGCAAAAAATTATGAGTCTGCCATTCCCGGTTTCCAGAGGGAGGACTACCCCTGCAAAGGATGGGACGATATCCGTGTGCCGGCTCACATTCAGCTGGAGGGCTTTGACGCCCCCCAATATTCCAACACCCAGTATCCCTGGGAAGGCAGGGAGGATATCCGGCCGGGGGAGATTCCCGACTATTTTAATCCCACTGCCAGCTATGTAAAATATTTTACCGTTCCAGAGCGCATGAAGGGAAAACGGCTGTTTATTTCCTTCCAGGGCGCGGAGAGCGCTATCGCCCTCTGGCTGAACGGCGCCTTTGTAGGCTACAGCGGCGACAGCTTCACCCCCTCTGAATTTGAATTGACAGAGTATGTAAAAGAAGGGGAGAATAAGCTGGCGGCCCAGGTGTTTAAGTGGACAGCCGGCAGCTGGTGCGAGGACCAGGATTTCTTCCGCTTCTCCGGAATCTACAGGGATGTATATCTCTATACTGTGCCGGAGGTTCATATCCGGGACCTGCGGATCCGGGCAATTCCCGATGAGACTCTGACAAAGGCCTCTCTGGAAATCCGGACACAGACATGGGGCCAGGGCAGGGCAAAGTTCTGTCTTTCTCTGCAGGGCCGGGTAGTAATGGAGGAGGAGACGGAGATCTGCGGAGAGGATACTCTCCTCCGGGAAATCTCCAGGCCGGAACTCTGGAGCGCCGAAGCTCCCGCCCTGTATGATCTCCGTATCACCGTATACGGAAAAGACGGCCAGGTCACAGAGTTCATTCCTCAGAAGGTTGGTTTCCGGCGCTTCGAGATGAAGAACAGCATCATGACTCTGAACGGAAAGCGCATTGTCTTTAAGGGAGTAAACCGGCACGAGTTCAGTTCCGTAAGCGGCAGAAATGTATCCGAAGCAGAGCTGCGCAAGGATCTGGCCATCATGAAGCAAAACAATATTAATGCGGTCCGCACCTGCCATTATCCCAATTCTTCCCTGGTCTACCGCCTCTGCGATGAGTACGGGCTGTACGTCATAGATGAGGCAAACCTGGAAAGCCACGGCACCTGGGATACTGCCCACGTAACCGGGGATGTGGATTATATCGTGCCTAATAATAAACCGGAATGGCTGGAAATCCTTCTTGACCGGGCAAACTCCATGTATCAGAGGGATAAAAACCACCCCTGTGTTCTGATTTGGTCCTGCGGAAACGAATCCTACGGCGGAAAAGATATTTATGAAATGTCTCAGTTCTTCCGCAGAGAGGATCCCACCCGGCTGGTACACTACGAAGGCGTGTTCCGTGACCGCAGCTACAACGATTCCAGCGACATGGAAAGCCAGATGTATCCTACCGCGGCCTCCATTCAGGAATTCCTGGCAAAGGACCGCAGCAAACCTTTTATCTGCTGTGAATACACCCACGCCATGGGAAATTCCTGCGGGGCCATGGACAAATATACGGATCTGACAGATACCGAACCACTCTATCAGGGGGGCTTTATCTGGGATTTCATCGACCAGACCCTGTACAAAAAAGACCGCTACGGAAAAGAATTCCAGGCTTACGGCGGGGACTTCGGAGAGCGCCCTACAGATTATAATTTCAGCGCCAACGGAATCGTATACGGCGGCGACCGGGAGCCTTCTCCCAAAATGCAGGATGTAAAGTTCAACTATCAGAATATCACAGCAGAAACAGCTGCGGATCAGGTAACCGTGATCAATAAAAACCTGTTTCTGAATACGGATGCTTTTACCTGCGTTGTTTCCGTGGCCCGGGACGGAATTAAAATCCGGGAGCAGGTTCTGGAAACCCATACGGATCCTCTTTCTAAGGACACCTACCCCCTTCCTTTCCAGAAGGAAACCCTTCCGGGAGAGTATACCGTCACCGTATCCTTCCGCCTGAAGGAAAGCACCATCTGGGCGGAAGCCGGCCACGAAGTAGCCTTCGGCCAGTACGTATATCAGGTGGAGAAAAAACCCCGGATCCATAGCGGCAGTTTTCAGGTAATCCGCAGCAAGCATAATATCGGCGTCAGAGGCGGGCATTTTGAAGTCATGTTCTCTGTCCTGAACGGCGGACTGGTCTCCTACCGCTGGGGCGGCAGGGAAATGATCCGGGAGATTCCCCGTCCCAACTTCTGGAGAGCGCCGGTGGACAACGATCAGGGCAGCCAGATGCCCAAGCGCTACGCCCAGTGGAAGATCGCCAGCCTGTACGCAGATCATCATGAATACCGGGAAGGAGCCTACGGACCGGCCCTGGAGCCTGCCGTAGAGGCAGGAGAAAATTCCGTAAAGGTAACCTTTACCTATCTGATGCCCACCACGCCGGCCAGCCGGTGTACCCTGTCCTACGAAGTATTCGGAGATGGAACCGTGCGGACCCTTCTTGCCTACGATCCGGTGAAAGAACTGGGAGATATGCCGGAGTTCGGCGTGCTGTTCAAGCTGGACGCGGACTATGATCATGTAAAATGGTACGGCCTGGGGCCGGAGGAAACTTACGCAGACCGGAAAAAAGGGGCAAAGCTTGGCATTTACAGCAATCTTGTAAAAGACAATATGGCCCGGTACATCGTACCCCAGGAGTGCGGCGCCAAGGAGGAAGTGCGCTGGGCTTCCGTGACAGACCGGAGCGGATACGGCATGCTCTTTGAGATGGATGCCAGAAGCGGTCCTATGCTGTTCTCCGCGCTTCCCTACACTCCTCATGAAATGGAAAACGCGAAACATCCCTATGAGCTGCCGGAGGTTCACTACACCGTGGTGCGGGCGGCCCTGGGCCAGATGGGAGTCGGCGGAGACGACAGCTGGGGCGCCTGGACCCATCCGGAATATCTGCTGCCTGCAGCGGAAAAGATGGAATTCGCCCTCTCCTTCCGGGGCATCTGCTGAATCGATGGCTTAAAAAAAGAGACAATCCCGCGCCGTTCCGGAGGTTTCAGTTTTCCGGATATTGGCGGAATTGTCTCTTATTTATATTTCAGCTGTTCAGCAGCCGCTGTCAGGACTGCCCGGAAGACTGGCTCTTCAGTTCAGTCAGCAGGTTGAAAACCTTCAGGAACAGGAAGATCACCGTATAGGCCAGACCAAAGGCGGCGGCCCATTCATATTTTTTCGGCAGATGGTTTTCCACGGTTTTCTGAATGGTATCAAAATCCACCAGCAGGAACGCGCAGGCGATCACTACATAGATCACTCCCATAACAATGCTCAGTACCGGGGAATCGCTGAAAAAGCTCAGGGCCTGCCCCACACCCGGCACAAAGCTCAGGGCAAATACAGCAACGCCTCCAAAAACCGCTGTCAGAAACAGGGCAGTCACAATGGCACGGAATTTTTTCCCTACTTTTACAAAACCGCTGGCATACAGGCAGGCCATTACCGCCACCAGCAGGATGGTGATTCCCAGGGCCATAAACAGAAGTTCCGAATACTCCGCTCCCAGCAGATCTGCCAGCATGGTTATGGTATATCCGATTCCTGCGCAGTAAATGGTTCCGAAAATGGGGATCAGTGGGCCGATCAGCAGGGCGATCATAGGCGCCAGGATCGTCATGAGCAGGGCGACTCCGGCAACGATAAGTTCCGTTACATAAAAGGAATATTCCTCCACTACGATCTGCTGACTGCCGGCTGCGGCCAGCATCTGATGCAGGATAAAATAGCCTGCCACTCCCGCGGCAGTCACCAGCATAAAGAAAAAGGTCTTTCCCGCAATGCCGCCGTAGGTAGCGCCATGATCCGGCGCCTGCTCCTCAATCCGGCTGATCTTCCGGATCATGGGATTCATCATAATCATACCGGCTTTCTGCTTTGCGGTAGCCGTGGTCTGTTGTTTCATTCTACTCTCCCCCCTAATTTTATTCATACTCATTATATAGAAGGGTTTTGCCTGCGTCAATCAAAATCCAGGGAAATGTAATCATCAGGAAATGTTTGACACAGGAAAGGTTTCGGCATATAATGAACTTTATGAATTGCATACCGCCAATAGAAAGCTGCAGGAAAGAGGCCTCTGGCCCGCCGAAGGAATCATACTCTCAGGTGTCCGGAAATCCGGGCGGGACTGCAGCCGGATGGCTCTCTGGAGAATCCCGCATGCGGGTGCCGAAGGTGAAAGCGGAGGATTCCGCGAATCTCTCAGGCAAAAGGACAGTGTACGAAAATCATCTCTTTGCAGATGCCCTGCCGGGCGTCTCTTGGAGATTCTTTGCAGTGACTTCGTCCCCGGGATTTTCCCGGGGACTTTTTTTGGCGGATGCTGTACAAATGAGAGGGAATGGAGAATATTCATGGACGGAATTGCAAATTTTGTATCGCAGATCGTTGAAACTGTAAACACCTTCCTCTGGGATTACGCCCTGCTGTTCCTGCTGGTGGGCGCCGGCATCTTCTTTACCATTATGCTCCGCTTTATCCAGATACGGAAGTTCGGAGCGGGAATGAAATCCCTGTTCGGAAACTTTTCCCTCCACGGCAAGGGAACGGAAAAAGGCCTCAGCTCTTTCCAGGCTCTGACCACCGCCGTAGCGGCTCAGGTAGGAACCGGAAACATTGCGGGAGCCGCCACCGCCATTGCCTCCGGAGGACCGGGAGCCATTTTCTGGATGTGGGTCAGCGCCTTTTTCGGCATGGCTACCATCTACGCAGAGGCTGTCATGGCTCAGAAAACCCGGGTGGTGGAAGACGGAAATATTACCGGAGGACCTATCTACTATATCAAGTATGCTTTTAAAGGCCGCTTCGGCAAATTCCTGGCCGGCTTCTTCTCGGTGGCTCTGATCCTGGCCCTTGGCTTTATGGGCAACATAGTTCAGTCTAACTCCATCGGAGAGTCCTTCCGCAATGTATTCGGCATCAATCCCCTGATTATGGGAGTGATCATCGGCGTTATCGCCGGCTTCATCTTCCTGGGAGGCATTAAGCGTATCGCCCGCTTTACGGAAAAGATCGTGCCTCTCATGGCTCTTCTGTATATTGTAGGCTGCCTGGTGGTGCTGGTCATGACCGGCTCCGGTGTGGGCAGAGCTTTCCACGATATTTTTGTAGGCGCCTTTGATCCCCAGGCCATTGCCGGCGGTATGCTGGGCGTTACCGTGCAGAAGGCCATGCGCTACGGCGTAGCCAGAGGGCTTTTCTCCAACGAAGCCGGTATGGGCTCCACCCCCCACGCCCACGCCACTGCGGATGTAAAGCATCCTTCCGACCAGGGAATCATCGCCATGATGGGCGTGTTCATCGACACCTTTGTGATCCTGACGCTGACCGCCCTGGTGATCGTATCCACCGGCGTATGGAACAACGGACAGACTGGTTCCGTGCTGGCCCAGACCGCTTTTGACTCTGTCTTCGGATCCTTCGGCCAGATCTTCATCGCCATCTGCATGCTGTTCTTCGCCTTTACCACCATTGTGGGCTGGTACTATTTCGGAGAAGTCAACGTGCGCCATCTGTTTGGAAAGAAGGCCGTAAAAATCTACGCGGTGCTGGTGGTTGCCTTCGTGATCCTGGGCTCTACCCTGAAGGTGGATCTGGTGTGGAACATGTCCGATATGTTCAACGGCCTTATGGTTCTTCCCAACCTGATCGGTCTTCTGGCCTGCGCCATGACCGTGTACCGGATCACCAAAGAATACGACCGGAAAAAGGGCTTGAAATAATCCAAAAAACTGTCATACACTTCTGCGGCGACAGTCAATCGAACTTGAAAAGCCGGGGTTAAGAACTTCTTCTTAATCCCGGCTTTTCATTATTGCTTTAACAGCGCCGCAGAGGCGTAAAATTCCGCCATGATTCCCAGTACATCTTCCTTAAAATCAAATTCCGGCTGATGGTGTTCCGCCTCCAGGGGAGTGCCGAAAATAAAATAGGCCGCCTGGCCGCCCGCCTTCCGGACTTCTTCCATAAGAACCGCCGCGTCCTCGGAAGCCTGGAACACACCTTCCTCCCCGTACAGCTCCCCCAGATTCATTTTTTCCGCCGCCCGCCGGCAGCTGCGGACCAGTTCCGGGCTGCTCTTTGCGGTTCCCGCTTCCCCCTGTTCCAGAATACTGCAGGAAACCCCGTACATCTCTGCCGAAGCCCTGGCCACTCTTTCCAGCGCTTCCCGCATATACCGGTTGATCTCCGTTGTCTCCCCTCTGGTTTCCGCTTCCAGATATGCCTGATCCGGAATAATATTCCGTCCGCTGCCTCCGGTCAGCCGGCCGATATTCACCCGGCCTTCCCCCAGGCTGCTCCGGGAGATCCCATACGCATTTACTGTACAGACCGCCGCCGCCAGCAGTGCGTTCCGCCCCTTTTCCGGAGCCTTGGCCGCGTGGGCGGCCTTTCCCAGGAATTCAATATCCAGCTTGGAGGTAGCCATAAATCCGTCCCTGCAGCCGATGATCTCTCCCAGCCGCTGTGCTCCCATGCCTATATGTCCTCCGAAAAAAAAGTCCGCTCCCCGGAGCCATCCCCGGGCTCCCATGGCTCTGGCTCCCCGGCAGCCTTCCTCCGCCGGCTGAAATAAAAGCCGGACTTCTCCTTTTATTTTTTTCCGGTTCCGTCCCAGAATCCAGGCCAATCCCAGGCCTGCCGCCAGATGGCCGTCGTGCCCGCAGGCATGCATAATCCCAGGATGAAGGGAAATATATTCCCGGTTTTTTTCAGATTCTTTTTCCCGGATAGGGAGAGCATCCATGTCAAACCGGAGCACCCTTACCGGTCCCGGATTCTCTCCTTTCAGAACAGCTGCGGCCCCTGTTTTTCCTCCACGGATCTTCTCCATAAACCAGGGGGGAACTCCCTCAGACAGAGCCCTTTTTTCACATTCTTCCAGATACTCCCTGCCGGGCAGGCCCATCCGGCTTTCCGGCAGACAGGCCTCCTCCCCGGTAAATACCTGAAATCCCGCCTGCTTCAGTTCTTCCGCCACTCTCCAGGTGGTCCGGTACTCGGTCCATCCCATCTCCGGATACCGGTGAAATTCTCTTCTCAGAGATTTCATTTTCTCAACAAGTTCTGCTGTCACCCACTGAAACTGTTCTTTCATTTTTTACTTCCTCATCTCATGGCTCCGCTGTCGTTCAGGAGCAGGGTGCTGTACAGAAACAGCACATCGGCATTTTCAAAGTCTATATAATCCCCCAGAAGCTCCGGGGCTATATAGCGGATATCCACCAGATCGATCTCCGAATAGGCTTCCGCCAGCAGCGGCGCCAGACTGGAGGAAAAAGAATCTCCAAAAAGGATCAGCCTTCTTTCTCCCTTGCAAAAGGGATTGGTGATCTTCAGCACCGGCGCCGGCCCGGAGAGATATACCTCATAGGGATCTCTTCCCTCCAGGGCCTTCCGGTCATAAACGCCTGTGTCGGCCCCTGTTTCCAGAGAATACACCCGGCAGCCGTCTATGACAGAATTTCTCAGGAGATAAAGGGGTTCCCCCTCCATGGGCAGGGCCGCCTGCCCGTAATAAACCCCTCTGAAATCTTCCTTTACCAGTTCCTGCCGGTAATCCCCGGAAATTGTGCCTCCCATGGCTTCCGCCAGATAGGAGGCGGCCTCTGTGATCCGCTCCTGCCTCCAGTGGGTATCTGTCCGGTAATAATCCTCCTGGCTCAAAAACTCCTTCAGATCCAGATACGCGGCAAACTCCATTCCCTCCTTCACTGCGGAAAACAGCTCCGGATAATCCATAGAAGGGTACCCGCCCCGGGAGGCCAGATAGTACCCCTTGTCCGGAATCACAGATACATAAACGCGGTCTGTCTTTTCTTTTATATATACTGTATACAATTCCCGCAGTTTTTCTACTGCCCGGTTTACAGATTCCCGGTTCAGGGGAGCTTCGATCTTTGCCGCGTATCCCTGTTTCAGATAAATTCCATGATGGTCCTTTTCCTGAAACAAATAGTAGGTGGCTATGGATTTCAGAGTCCGAAACTCCTCCCGCAGGGGAAACTGATCCGTTGCATATTCCTGAAATTTCTCCGGGAAGGTTCCGGAAATCAGGGTATCCCCGGTAAGATCCGGCATCTGGGCCAGTTTCCGCCGTTCTGTAAGGGAAATCTCATCCGGAGTTTTCATCCAGCTCCAGAACGCCAGCAGCAGCCAGATTCCCGCCACAAGCCCCAGAGAGAGGGTTGTCTTTCTCCTTTTCATCGATCCATGCCTCCTAAAAACGAAAATACAGGAAAGGGTTAAAAGAGCCGTCCACCAGATACGCCGTGGAAAGCAGCAGAAGACCCGCCATAGCCAAAGGCTCCAGCACCGCCAAAAGCGCTCCTGTACGCCTGTCCTCCCGGAATTTCCGGTACAGCCGGATGGGAACAGGGGTCGCTCCCAGAACTGCCAGAAGCAGCAGAACCAGAAAGCTTCTGAGATAATAAACCGCCTCTGCCGTAGCCGCCGGAAGCCCTCCGCCCCCGAAAAGACAGAAGATATCCCAAAGAGCAGCAGAAATGGTAGGGGCATTAAAAATCACGAAACTGACTGTTATAAAAAAGAAAGGATAAATTCCCGCAGCTGCCCGGGGCAGTCTTTCCAGATATTTTCCGTACCAAAGCCGCTCTCCTGCCAGCAGGACCGCAAAGAACAGACCCCAGAGCACAAAATTCCAGGCCGCCCCGTGCCACAGACCTGTCAGCAGCCAGACCGCCAGCAGATTCCGCAGCCATTTTTTCTTTCCGCACCGGCTTCCTCCCAAAGGAATGTATACGTAATCCCGGAACCAGCCTCCCAGCGTCATATGCCAGCGTCTCCAAAATTCCGTGGCGCTTCGGGAAAGAAAAGGATAGCGGAAATTTTCCGGAAAGGTAAATCCCAGCATCCGCCCCATTCCCAGGGCCATATCGCTGTATCCGGAAAAATCATAGTATACATACAGGGAAAAAGCAGCCCCGTAAACCCAGTAAAAAAGCAGGGATTTTTCAGATTCCTGAAAAATCTGGCACAGCCCGTACAGCTGATTGGCCAGCAGTACTTTTTTCCCCAGTCCTGCGAGAAAACGGCGGAGTCCCTCATAAACACTCTCCCGGGTGATAGTACGGCTCCGCATCTCCCCGGCAATGTCCGAATAGCGCACAATCGGGCCTGCGATCAGCTGGGGAAATAAGGATACATAGCAGGCAAAGCGGATCAGATTTTTTTCCGCCGGATAACTGCCCCGGTACACATCCGCCGTATAACTGAGAATCTGAAAGGTATAAAAGCTGATACCCACCGGCAGGGCAATGCGAAGAACCGGAAGAGGCAGGCCTGTAAGGGCCCGTATGCTGTCCGCGAAAAAGCCTGCGTATTTAAACCAGATCAGAAGCCCCAGGGCGGTTCCTGCGGACAGCAGCGCGAAACCCTTCTTTTTCCGGGGATATCTTTCCATCAGCACAGCAAAAAAATATCCCTGCAGAATATCTCCCGCCATCAGCAGCAGAAGCCTGGGTTCCCCGTATCCGTAAAAAAACAGGCTTTCTGCCAGCAAAACCAGATTCTTTCCTCTGGAGGGCGTAAGATAATAGAGCAGCAGTGCCGCCGGAAGAAAATAATAAAGAAAAGGAATACTGGAAAAAACCATATCCGTTTACAGGGTAAAGGCCAGTTCGCCGCCGCAGACGGTGCGGAAAGCCTCTGTAATCTCCTCCGCCGTGACAGTTTCCTTCAGTTCCGAGGACACCATGATCAGCATTGCCACATCTCCATAGCCGGAAACTTCCAGATCATCTGCCTGCACACAAATCCATTTTGCAGGATCAATCCCCTCCTGCATTTCTTTGGCCAGGGTTTCTGTGTCTGACGCTTCCTCTGCCCGCACCAGAACCAGAGAGTATGCCTGGGCGCTGATCATAGCTTCTGAAACAGCTGCCGCTTCTACTCCTTCTCCGCTGTCCAGACCCGTGCTGTATTTCAAAGCATCCGTATCGCTGATATCAATTTCCGAGGTAGCTACTCCCAGCCCCGGATCCTTCTGCTGATAAATAAGATCCACGATCTCCGGCAGCTCCATACCTTCCAGAGCTGTCTGCGCCTCCTGTTTTCCTCCGCAGCCTGCGGATACCGCGGCTGCCAGAAGACAGATCGCCGCTGCACATACTGTTTTTCTCATTTTCCTGATCTCCTTTAAATCTTTTATTTCACATGCTATCGTCAGTGTACAGGGGGACAATGCCCCTTGTACACTGACGCTATTCAAAATAGATATCAAACTGCCGCAGGGTTTGATCTGCGGCAGCAATAGATTTCTGAGTTAAAAATTAATCAGCCCCTGGAGCCATACAACTCCTTTAAATCTTCTTCCCACTTCCGGGATTCCCAGAAGATCCTTTTCATTAATACATACATCCAGAGGAATATCGTTGGTAAGAAGCCCCAGCTGATACAGCCGTTCCCCTGTTCTGGAATTAACGGTTGTATTGCACTGGGTGATTTCTCCCATGAGACTGTATTGATCACATTCAATTCCGTAAGGCATAAGATACGTATCCACAATGGAGTAAACGTCCTCATGCTGGATTCTCCGGGAAATCATGGTGTAAATATCTATATCTTCCATGGTCAGGCTTTCCATAGCTTCTTCATCCCCGTTCCTGGCTGCTGCCAGCAGAGAATTTCTCTGCTGGGACTGTTTTTTGTCCGCCTCGATCTGCCGGACATTCTTGCCCAGAGGCAGAAGAATGGTTCCGGAGGCCGCCAGGCCGGAAAGAGAAAGAGAAGTATTTACTTCCCGCAGCATCCCCTTCTGCTGTACATTCAGATAATCCCCTGCGTTCAGCAAATAGAAAATCAGCGAAATCCCCACCCGCATGTCGTCACAGGCTCCGGCAAAGGATTCCTTTCCTGCATGGCGCTCCACCACAATTTCCTCATAGGATGTGATCTGTGATCCGGAATAATAGGGAAAATAATATTCCATATGGAATACGTTTTTCTCATCGTATTCTCCGCAGACCGTTATGCCGCAGTCATAACCAAATTCCTTGGATATCTCCCCGAACATGCGGCCCTCTTCATCTTCTACGATCTTTTTTCTATCATATTCATGGATTACCAGAGAAAGCAGTTTTTCCAGATCGCTTTTACACTTTAAATCACTAAAACCAACAGATTTTAAATACTTATGCATATACGGCGCCTCCCTTCTGACTTTTCAGTCCTCAACGCCCTTTCCCTCCTTATTTTCCGGCCGGAATCAGCTTTTCCTTTCCGCCCATGTAAGGACGGAGCACAGCCGGAATATTTACAGAACCGTCCGCATTCAGATTATTCTCCAGAAAAGCAATCAGCATACGGGGCGGCGCTACTACTGTATTATTTAAAGTATGCGCCAGATACTTTCCGTTTTCCCCCTGGATACGGATCTTCAGCCGCCTTGCCTGGGCATCTCCCAGATTAGAGCAGCTTCCCACTTCAAAATATTTTTTCTGGCGGGGAGACCAGGCTTCTACATCGCAGGATTTCACCTTCAGATCTGCCAGATCCCCGGAGCAGCATTCCAGCGTCCGCACGGGAATATCCATAGAGCGGAAAAGGTCTACTGTATTCTGCCAGAGCCGGTCGTACCAGATTTTGCTTTCCTCCGGTTTGCAGACTACGATCATTTCCTGCTTTTCAAACTGATGGATCCTATATACGCCTCTTTCCTCCAGGCCGTGGGCTCCCTTCTCTTTGCGGAAGCAGGGAGAATAACTGGTATAAGTCAGAGGCAGCTGCTCTTCCGGAACGATCTGGTCAATAAACTTTCCGATCATGGAATGTTCGCTGGTTCCGATCAGATACAGATCCTCTCCCTCAATCTTATACATCATGGCTTCCATCTCCGCAAAGCTCATAACTCCGGTTACCACGTCGCTGCGGATCATAAAAGGAGGAACACAGTAGGTAAATTCTCTTTCGATCATAAAATCTCTGGCATAGGAAATGACTGCGGAATGAAGTCTGGCTATATCTCCCATGAGATAGTAGAAGCCGTTTCCGGCTACTCTCCGAGCACTGTCCAGATCAATGCCGTTAAAGGATTCCATAATTTCTGTATGGTAGGGGATTTCAAAATCCGGAACCACAGGCTCGCCAAATTTCTCAATTTCCACATTTTCGCTGTCGTCTTTACCGATCGGTACAGAAGGATCGATGATCTGGGGGATCACCATCATTCTTTTTTTAATTTCTTCCTCTACTTCTTTTTCTCTGGCTGAAAGTTCATCAATACGGGCGCCGGAGGCTGCGACCTTTTTCTTTACCTCTTCAGCTTCTTCCTTCTTTCCCTGACCCATAAGTTTTCCGATTTCTTTGGAAATTTTATTTCTTTCCGCTCTGAGAGCCTCTACCTCCTGCTTGATCTCTCTGTTTTCCTTGTCCAGATCGATCACCTGGTCCACCAGCGGCAGCTTGCTCTCCTGGAACTTATTGCGGATATTCTGTTTTACCGCTTCCGGATTTTCTCTTACAAACTTTATGTCTAACATTCCATTTTCCTCCTAGATTAACTCTTCTTCTGTACTGACTGCCTGTTTTAAGGCTCTTATTTCCTCATCGCTGAGCATAATATAAGATTCTCCTTTTACGATTTCCTTTATATAAAGGAAGCAATTATCTCTGCTGTGGATCGCGTTAAGGATAAAACCTGTGTTTTCACTGTTCAGCATAGCCAGGGCAAAGCTGAGCTTGCCCCCCACATCATCAAAAGCATCATATTTCACGATGCCGTACCGCGTCAAGGTTTTCTTATACTTTTTTTTCAGATCCTTCAGTTCCATCTGATTATTTTCCCCTATCCGGGAAATTTTTTCCAGTTCCCTGAATTTCTGGATAAAAAGCTTTTCCATGGAGTGTCCGTCTTTTCCCTTCATGAACAACCGGTATTTATACGTCAGTCTGCTGAGTCTGACGGACATGCTCACCGTAATAACCGCTGATATCACAACCAGAATGATCAAAAGCAGCACAATGAGCCCTAAGTCTATACCAGCACTTTCAAATAATTTGCTCATTTGTATTCTCCCCTTTATTTAATTGTTTCAAACAGTTCCAGGATTCTTTCCAGTTCCTCCTGGGAATAATATTCGATTTCGATTTTTCCTTTTTTCCCTCTGCCTCTTGAAATAGATACTTTTGTTCCGATGATTCCCTTTAATCTTTCTTCCAGCTTCTCATAGGCTGCGTCCATCTGGGGATCTTTTTCCCTTTTCGGAACGATTCTTGGATTTAAAAGCTGTTTTACAAGCTTTTCCGTTTCTCTGACGCTGAGTTTCTCGTCAAATATTTTCTGAGCAGTCTGGTATTGGAGTTCCGGATCTTCCAGGCTCAGCAAAGTTCTTGCATGGCCGCTGGAAAGCATTTCGTCTACCAGCATTTTCTGTACCCGGGGATCTAATTTTAAAAGGCGCATAGAATTTGTCACTGCAGCCCGGCTTTTTGAAACTCTTTCCGCCACTTCATCCTGTTTCAGATGAAATTCTTCGATCAATCTCTTATAGGCGTAAGCTTCTTCAATAGAATTCAGGTTTTCTCTCTGTATATTTTCGATCAGAGAGATTTCCATGGCTTCCAGATCTGTAAAATCTTTCAATATTACAGGCACTTTTTTTAGCCCCGCCAGCTTGGCTGCCCGCCATCTTCTTTCCCCTGCTATGATTTCATAATACTTTCCTTTTTTCTGAACTAGAAGGGGCTGCAGAATTCCAAACTGCTTAATAGATTCTGCCAGCTCCATTAAAGTATCTTCATCAAATTCCTTTCTTGGCTGCTCGCTGTTGGGAACGATTTCAGAAAGCTTTAATTCCAGCTCTCCAGGCTTTTCTACTATTTTTTCCACGACTTTTTCTACAACCTTTATTTCCGGAGCTTCTTTTTCCGCCGGAGGTGTAGTTTTCTGCGGGATCAACGTTTCCAGACCTTTTCCTTTGTTTAATCCACCCTTTCTGGCGCTCATTCTTTTTCTTCCTCTCTGTTAATCACTTCTTCCGCCAGCAGACGGTAACTTTCCGCTCCTGCTGATTTACTGTCATACAAATTAATGGGAAGTCCGTAGCTGGGAGCTTCCGCCAATCTCACATTTCTTGGAATAATTGTCTTATAAATTGTCTGATTCAGGTTATCCTTTACATTTTCCACCACCTGCAGGGAAAGATTGGTTCTGGCGTCATACATAGTAAAGACAACACCTTCTATTTTCAGTTTAGAATTCAGTCTTTCCTGAACCAGTTCAATGGTATGAAGCAGCTGGGCCAGACCTTCCAGAGCATAATACTCACATTGAATAGGAACCAAAACTGTATCTGCTGTTGTAAGGGCGTTGATCGTCAGCATATTTAAAGAGGGAGGGCAGTCAATAATAATGAAATCATACTGATCTCTGACTGTATCAATATTTTCTTTTAATATGTATTCCTTATTATCGATCCCTATCAATTCTATTTCCGCCCCTGCAAGATTTACATTAGAAGGCAGTAAATCCTGTTCTTGAAAATCCAGATGGATCAGACATTCTTCCAGAGAGCAACTGCCAATCAGCAGTTCATACACTGTGTTTTCCAGATCATTTTTTTCAACACCAAGCCCGCTGGTGGTGTTTCCCTGGGGATCTATATCAATGGTAAGCACTTTTTTTCCCATTTCAGCCAAACATGAAGAAAGGTTAATGGCTGTCGTAGATTTTCCCACTCCGCCTTTCTGATTTGCAATCGCTATTGTTCTTCCCAAAATAATTTCTCCTTTCCCAGGCATGATGCTACCATTAGATTATAGCATTCTTCTTATCAAATAGCTACCGAAATGTTTCACGTGAAACATTTTCTACATAATACATAAAAACAAGATGTTTCACGTGAAACATCTTGTGAATCCGCCATGGATAGCGTTAGTGTACAAGGGGGGGACAATACGGTTGCTCCTTGTACACTGACGCTAAGTATACTTCAGGAATCCAGCCACAAGAAAAAATCGTTGTAAGATATTCTTATATGGATTATAATAAAAACATCAATGGAATCTAAGGAGGATTTTCCATGAATAAAAAGAAGAAAAAACTTGCCGGTCTGTTTGCTTTGCTTCTTTTTGCGGCAGCAGTTATCTATGCAATCAATAAATTAATTATGAAAACGGCAACCGCAAAACAGCTTTTAAAGAAGCAGGATTCAGCTGTATATTCCTGGCGTTTTGGAAATATTCATTATACGAAAACCGGAACTGGTTCTCCCGTACTTCTTCTTCATGAATTAAGTCCCTGCAGCAGTTCCTACGAATGGCACCGTTTGATCAAAACGCTTTCCTCCAGGCATACGGTTTATTGTCCGGATCTGCCCGGCTGCGGATTATCAGACAAACAAAAGCTTACCTACACCAATTTCTACTATGTTCAGTTTATTGTAGACTTTACAAAGACTATAATCGGAAGCACTGCCGATATAATAGCCACCGGTTTATCTGCTTCTTTTGCAGTAACCGCCTGCAATTATGAGCCTGAGCTTTTCAGAAAACTGATTCTGGTCAATCCCGCTGATATTCACAGACTGACCTGCATTCCTACCAAAAGAAGCAAGATGCAAAAAGCCATTCTGGAATGTCCTCTGACGGGAACTTTCATTTACAATACGATAGTTGGAAAAGAAAAAATTCGGAAAGAATTCTGTGAACGCCTGTTTTTTGATTCATCTGCTGTCAGGGAAGAGTATATTGATACCTACTATGAAAGTTCCCACTGGGGCGGTTTTTCCGGAAAATATCTGTATTCCAGCATAATCGGGAATTATGTATATCTGGACATCCGCCATGCGCTGCAATCCATTAATCAGGATATAGTAATTCTTGGAGGTTCCGGGCAGGAAGGTATAGAAAATACAATTTCGCTTTACCAGGAAGTCAATCCTGCTGTGGAGTCTGTGATCATTCCGGAAACCCGGCATCTTCCCCATTTGGAAGCACCGGAAAAAGTTCTGGAACAATTAAATATTTTTCTGTAATTTTAAAGAGGGCATCTTAAAAGATACCCTCTTTCCCTTTGCTTAAGACCAGATTGCCTGATATTCTTCTATCATTTCTTTTACATCATTTTTGTTCACCAGTCCCGGACGGCCTTCGCTGTCTACTGCCAGATGAAAGTTTTCATCGTAGGAGGTATACGTTACTGTAAAGGTTTCTTCTTCTGTGGTAACAGTAACAGAAAACTCCGGCTCATGACTGGCTGACAGCTGTGGATCTTTACTCTGGGCGCTTATGGATGCCATGCCGTACAGAAATGTTTCTGTTTTGCTTTCATCCAGTACGGTGCTTCCGGAAATATAGGTAACCTCCTCCTCTGTTTCTCCTTCTTCATTTTCTATTTCTTCCGCCTGGCGCTCTATGGTTTTCACATTTTCCTGATAGGTTACCTGTACATTTTTCAGCGTGTCCACAGAAAAATATCCCAGACTGCTGTCCCAATAGCTGATAGAATTGCTGTTAAGAATTTCAGAAATTGTATCAGAAGATACCGTGTTTACCTGGCTGGATCCCTCCAGACGGACATAGTAATCCCCTTCTTCATCCTGGTTTCCTATAAAGAGAGTCAGCTCCCTCTCCTCCATTTCCGGTTCTTCCTCTTCTTCCTGGGATGAACTTTCCGCAGATTCGTCTGTTTCCTCTTCTTCTTTTTCTACTTCATATTTCATAAAGATTTTTGCGGAAGGATTTTCCAGTCCGTAGACAGAGAGATCTTCCGCTGCGTAATCTGCCAGGCCGGAATAGGTAAGGTCTGCCAGATCAAGTGCCAGGCCGCTGGCTTCCTGATATTCCGCGCTGTAAGATCTTCCGTCTTCCCCTGTAACCTCCCAATCTGTGGTTTCTTCGTTTTTCAGAAGATAATAAGAACCCTCTGACTTATCTACACGGATCTCCTGTACATAGGTACTGGTAATTTCCGGATAGGATGTATATTCCGCCATTTCCATAATATCCGGAGGAAGATTTCCGGCCACATCCGTAGAAGTCACATAAACCGTGGAAAGATCATCTGCAAAGCATAGATAATAGGAACCTGTTCCCTGGTTCTGGCTTCCCAGGAGCATCTCTTTTTCCGTGCCGGAGGAATCTTTAAATTTCACTGTATTAACCGGCTCCTCCAGACCGTATTGAGAAAGCTCCTCCACATCTGTCAGAACCCTGTCCGCTTCCGCAGTGGTCAGATCTTCTACCAGGTCGTTGATTTTATCCTGGTTTACCGGGAAATTTTCATCCCCAGTATTCACCCAGGTTTCTTCCTCCTTTACAAAATCTGCCTGTTCCCCATCAACCTGGAAAGAAAGCTCTGTCACAGAATCGCTTTCCATCTCCAGCATGGGGGCAGATGCTGTTTCCGCTTCCTCCTGCTGATTTTTATTTTTCAGAACCAGATAAAGAAACAGCAAAAGAGCCAGCAGACAAAGAAGGACCACAGGCATGATCCACTTTCTTTTTTTCATTATCTTCTTCTCCTCCTGATCCAGATAAAGAATCCTGCTCCCAGAAAAGCAGCGGGTATAATGATCATGACCACAGTTCTCCAGAATACCGCTGACTGCTGGGTATAGCTCAGATAGCTGACCGAAAGGCTTTTAACAGGAATAGAAATGCTTTCGCTTTCCTGTATATTGCAAAGGCCGGTAATCACTTTGGTCAGCAGTTCAGAGTTTCCTTCCATGACTAATTCGTCATAGCTGTCATTTGCCAGGGTAGTGCTGGAAAAATAAACCAGTTCTGCTTCCTCCTGGTTATCCAGGGTTTCCGATACGGAAACTCCCACCGTAAAGGATCCTGTTTCATCCCCATCCTCCTTCTGGAAGGAGATCATTCCGTCTTCTACCTGTTTCAGATATCCGCTCTCTGTTGTAGAAAGCAGAGAAGTAATTGTCAGACTGTCACGATAAGAATCAATCGGCCGGATTGCCTGGGCGTCCTGCATGAGAACGTAAATGTCGCTGCTGAGATTAGAGGTATATTCCGAACTGGTGTTCACTTCCGGCAAAATTCCATCCGGACGCTGCTGTACATAATGAGAACTGTCCCCTTCCATTACGATTCCTGAGTCCCGCTTCACACCGTAACTTTCCAGAAATCTATCTAAATTCGGCATTTCTTCCGCTGTATAATCTGTAAATAATAATAGTTTTCCTCCTTTTTCCATATAATTAATCAATTTATCTGTTTCTTCGGAGGTAAAATCTTTGGCAGGTCCGTAAATGATCACTGCCGCCGCATCATCCGGAACACTTTCCATGGTTATTAAACTCAGATCTTCAAGGGCTATATTATTTTTTTCGATGGCATCTGTAAAATTGCTTCCCAAAGCTGCTTCCTCATGACCGGTCAGCTGGTATACCACCAGACTGTTTTCACTGACCACGTAAGAAATAGCGCTTGTCAGCTGCCCTTCTCCGTCAAAATCCGAAGAGTAGTAGCTGGAGGGATACATATCGCTGTAGGAAACAATCCGGTTTTTATCTCCGCTGACTACGATCACACTGTTATCTTCCACCTCTTCGTCGGTATATTGAGAAGTAAACTCCGGATGCAGATCCGGATCAATGGTCTCTACAGTCAGATGAGAGGAAAGATCCTGATAATGCTCCAGCATTTTACCGATCAGAGTATCTTCATTCCCATCTGTTACGATATAATACAGCTGTACATCTTTTTCCAGATTTGACACCAGTTCTTCTGTCTCTTCCCCGATGCTGTAAAGCTTCTGGCTGCTGGCATCTATCTGAGTCGCAGAGGCGGGAAGCTGCCCAAATACAAGATTTACAGCCACTACGACAGCGATCACAATCAATGTTACCACAAAAGAATAAGAACCGTGCCGGATATGCTTCTTATGTTCTTCCCCGGAAACAGAATTTTTTATCTTCTCTTTTATATGAAAATTCAATTTAGCCACCTCCTAGCTCCAGCGTCTTTTTTCAATTCTCTGTACTGCCAGAAAGAGAAAAATCCCGATTACTGACAGAAAATAAACGATCCCTGTAAGATCCAGAATACCGTTTATGAAATTGCTGGTATGGCTGCTGAGATCAGAAACACCCAGAAGATCCTGCATGGCCCCCTCAAAAACAGAAGGTTTCAAAAAATAAGTAAGGATCAATGCTCCTTCCGCAAGAATCCCCGCAGCCACTGCAATGACCGCGCTTTTGACCATGGTATACAGCCACAGGCAGAGAACCAGAACCAAAAGAAACAAAATAAAAAAAGAAGCGGAGGCCGTGGATGAAATCAGATCCGACAGGTTCTGGATCATATTGGATACAAACAGCATGGCAAAACAGATTACAGCCGCTATGATCTGATTTTCCGCCAGAGAAGATGCAAAAATCCCAATGGCCAGTTCCGCGCTTCCAAGCAGGAAAAATCCAAGGATGGCCGTATAATTGGAAGAATAGGTAATCACTCCAAACTGCGACATGATCAGAGGATATACGCACATTACCGCTACAGGGATCAGAAAAATAGATTCCAGAGCAAAAAATTTACCCAGAATAATTTCCTTTACGCTGACTGGTGAAGTCAGCAGCAGCTGATCTGTTTTCTTTTTCTTTTCCTCCGCCAGGGTCTGCATACTTAAGATGGGTGCGGCGATCAGAAGCACGATGGCTCCGCTGCTCATAGTTGGCCCGATTTCCGGATAGGCATAGGAAATATTATAAAAAGTATAGTAAATTCCGCATACCAGGAGTATAAAAAAGATGAATACAAATCCCAGCATAGATGACAGATAAATACGGAGTTCTTTTTTATAGACTGCTTTCATTTTCCCTCTCCCCTTCTTCTAAAGATTCGCTTTCCGGATCCTCCCCGGTAAAAATTTCCCCGGAAAATTCTTCCTTTTCCTCCTGGGAGGTCTTGTTTTCTTCGTCTGTGAGTTCCAGGAACACATCTTCCAGCGAGAGAGAAGAGTATTGCATTTTTAATATAGGACATTGCAAATCAGACATTTTATAAAATATTTTTTCCCGGATATCCACATCCTGAGAAGTTTTAATGCGCACGTTTACACATGCTTCTTCTTCCGAATCCTCATACTGCACATCTTCCAGATCGGGCATCATGCCGATTGCCGAAACAATGGTTCCCCTCTGGCCTTTAATTGTAAGATCCAGTATATTGGATCCCTGGGTAAGCCTGCTTAAATTATCCGGCGTATCGCTGGCCACCAGCTTTCCATGACTGATGATCATTACGTAATCGCAGACGGCGCTGACCTCCGACAAAATATGGGAACTCAGGAGAACCGTATGTTTTTTCCCAAGGTTTTTCATAAGTTCCCGGATCTCAATAATCTGTTTCGGATCCAGCCCTACCGTAGGCTCATCCAGGATCAGGATTTTGGGATTTCCGATAATTGCCTGGGCCAGTCCCACTCTCTGACAGTATCCTTTGGAGAGATTTTTGATCAGGCGGTTTTCCATATCTGTAATCCTGACTTCCTCCATAGCCTTTTCCACCGCTTCTTTTTTCTCATCCCTTGGCACTTTTTTCAGTTCTGCCGCAAATTCCAGATATTCCCGGACTGTCATTTCCGGATAGAGGGGAGGAAGTTCCGGTAGATATCCAATACATCTTTTCGCCTCCTGGGAATCCTCCAGAATATCGTGGCCGTCAATGGTTATGCTCCCCTCGTTAGGAGCCAGGTAGCCGGTGAGCATATTCATTGTTGTAGATTTTCCGGCTCCGTTGGGTCCTAAAAAACCCGTAATTCTTCCTTCCTGCACTGTAAAACTCAGATGATCCACAGCTGTGTGATCTCCGTACCGCTTTACCAGATTGCTGACTTCAATCAATTGTGTTCCTCCTTTCACAAACTCCTAATTTATTTATTTTAAAAAAAGATTGTGTTCATACACTGTTTATTATATGAAAATTATGTGAAGGATAGAAATAAGCCCTTTCCTCTGGTTTTTCCTTCCGGATTTTGATATACTACAAGAATCCGAAAGGAAACAGGGAGGTACTATTTATGTCGGAAACTGCTTACAGAAGAACAAAAACTGTTTTCATTCTATTATTTTTTGCCTTCTGCCTTTTTACCTGTGTATATCTGCGGATTGAAGACGCGCCGGACGAGGATATGCGCTATATGATCCCCCAATATATCTATACCCACAATGCCCTTCCCACAGGAGATGAGCCGGAGCTGATCCACCACATCTGGGGCTTTTCCTATGCTCTGTATCCTTATCTGGCTTCTATTATCAGCGCTTTTTTTATGAAGCTGGCTTCTCTGGCAACCTCCGATCCCACAGTCCTGCTGCTGGCGGCCCGGTTTACCAGCGTGCTGGCAGGAACGGCTTTTGTATTTCTGGTTTTTAAGATCGGAGAACTTTTATTCAGAAAAAAGGAAAGCGTACTGCTGTTTGCAGTCCTCTGTTCTTTCCTTCCACAGTTTCTTTTTCTCTGTTCTTACCAGAACAATGATTCTCTGGCCCTGTTTTCCATTGCCCTGATCTTTTATTTCTGGCTTCGTGGATACAGAGACCAGTGGAAACTTTCTTCCTGCATAGGACTGGGCATAGGCTGCGGCATCTGCGCCCTTTCCTACTACAATGCTTATGGGTATATTCTCTGCAGCATCCCTGTATTTCTCATCAGCATGCGGATGTTCCGCAAGCAGAAGAAGGAAATTCTGAAAAAATTTATTCTGATTCTGGGAATTGCCTTTCTGGTGGGAGGCTGGTTTTTTGTGCGGAACGCAGTTCTTCATGATGGAGACTTTCTGGGCCGGGAAACCATTGCAGAACAGGGGGAAATGTACGCGGAAGATGAATTTAAGCCTTCCCAGCATGAAACACCTGCTAAAGAGGGTCTTTCCTTCGGAGAAACTTTCTTCCACTTTGATTTTAACGAAGGATCCAAGGAACCCTACTCCAACTGGATCCAGAATACGATCTACAGCTTTATCGGCGTATTTTCTTTTCTGACCCTGTTTATGGATCTGCCGGTGTATCTGACCTATATTGTCTTTCTCACCCTGGGATTTTTGCTGTTCTGCATCTTTGGAATACGGAAAAACTGGTGGAAAAACAAAGAAAAAAGGCTATGGATGATCATAGGATTTCTGTGCATCCTCATTCCCCTGGGAATGTCTCTGTACAATTCCTATTATTCGGATTTTCAGGCCCAGGGCCGCTACCTGATGCCGGCTCTGATCCCTCTGATGATGATGATCACCAGCGGATACGACACTTTTCTGGATACCGCCGCAGAAAAAACAGGCCGCAAAAAAGCAGGCCGGAATCCGGCCCGCATAGTTTTTATTCTATTTCTTATTTTTTACCTGGTTTTGTTTCTCATCAGTTATTTCGGCTATCTGGCGCCTGGCTGTCTGACGATCTTTATCGGTTCCTGACTTTTATCTACAGGGGTTCCTTTGCAGGAACCCCTGCTTTTCTTGGATATTTTTCAGGTGTTTTCTGTATTTTCCGTACCTGTACCAGAGATCTTTCCATATCGGTTTCTGCCAGCCGGAAAAAGCAGATCTGTTCCAGTTTTCCTCCCAGGATCTTCAAAGCATTTTCTGCCTGATCCGCCTCTTCCTGCACCTTTCCCGATTTGTAGGAAACAAAAAGTCCTCCTGTCTTTACAAGAGGCAGGCAGTATTCTGACAGAGAAGAAAGATTTGCCACGGCTCTTGATACGCACAGGTCAAAGCTTTCCCTGTAGTCTTTGCTCCGTCCAAAATCCTCAGCCCGTCCGTGCACCGCCTGGATACCGGAAAGGTTCAGTTTTTCTATTACTGCATTTAAAAACTTGATTCTCTTATTCAGAGAATCCAGAAGACAGACCTGAAGTCCTGGAAATGCGATTTTCAGAGGAATTCCGGGAAATCCGGCTCCGGTTCCCACATCTGCCAGAAAAAGGCTGTCCTTTTCCAGGGTTTCTCTGCTTACCGCTTTTACCAGGGTAAGGCTGTCCAGAAAATGCTTGACCACCACATCTTCAAATTCTGTGACTGCTGTGAGATTCATAAAAGAATTCCACTCTGTCAGGATTTCATAGTAATCCTGAAACTGTTGAATCTGTCTCTTCTCCAGGGAAATTCCCATTTTTAACAGTTCTTCCTGAAAAAAAGTCCAGTCGTATTTTCTTTCTTCCATTCCCTTTTATCTCCTCTGATCTTCCTTTCGCCGGTATGCTTCCAGATATACCAGCAGCACCGATATATCCGCCGGAGATACCCCGGAAATCCTGGAGGCCTGTCCCAGATTCGCCGGACGATAGGCCGCCAGCTTCTGCCTGGCTTCGATCCGGAGACTTCCCACATCCTGATAATCCAAATCCTCCGGGATCTTTTTGCTTTCCATTTTTTTAAACTGTTCTACCTGTTTTTGCTGGCGTTTAATATATCCCTCATATTTAATGCAGATATTTACCTGTTCCCTGACTCCCTCTGTCAGAACAGGACGATCCGGATCGATCACCTGGATTTTTTCATAATCCAGTTCCGGTCTCCGCACCAATTCTGCCAGGGAGCATCCGCTGGTTAAAGGTGTGGAACCCTGTTCTTCCAGAAACTTCTGCACCTCCGGACTCATTCCCACAAAAGTATGGGAGAGACGCTCCGTTTCTTCTCCGATTTTTCTTTCCTTTTCCAGAACCTCTTTGTACTGTTCCTCGCTTACCAGCCCCGCTTCATAGCCATATTTCCGCAATCTGAGATCCGCGTTATCCTGCCGCAGAAGAAGACGGTACTCCGCCCGGCTGGTCATCATCCGGTAAGGCTCATGGGTTTCCTTGGTAACCAGATCATCAATCAGCACGCCAATGTAAGCTTCTGACCGGTCAAGGATCAGCGGATCCTTTCCCTGGATTTCCCGGACTGCATTAATTCCGGCCATAAGTCCCTGAGCAGCCGCCTCCTCATAGCCGGAACTTCCATTAAACTGGCCGCCGGAAAAAAGTCCGCGGATCTTTTTAAACTCCAGAGAAGCCTTCAGCTGTACAGGGTTGATACAGTCATATTCAATCGCGTAGGCGTTGCGGACAATCCTGGCATGTTCCAGACCTGCCACGGAATGGTACATGGCTTCCTGCACATCTTCCGGAAGAGAACTGGACATGCCCCCCACATACATTTCGTTTGTATAAAGCCCCTCCGGCTCCAGAAATACCTGATGGCGGTTTTTATCAGCAAATTTTACCACTTTATCTTCAATGGAGGGGCAGTATCTGGGGCCTGTTCCCTGGATCCTGCCGGAATACAGGGGAGAACGGTCCAGATTTTCCCGGATGATTTCATGGGTTTTTTCATTTGTGTAGGTCAGCCAGCAGGAAACCTGAGAGATCTGCACACTTTCCGGATCTGTTGAAAAGGAAAAAGGAATTACCCTTTCATCCCCCAGCTGTTCCTGCATTTTACTGAAATCTACGGTTCTTCCGTCTATCCTTGCCGGAGTTCCTGTTTTGAACCGCAGCATTTCAATACCGTTTTTTTTCAGAGATTCCGTCAGATGGGTGGCTGCCTGCAGGCCATTGGGGCCTGTATAGGTACTGACGTCCCCGTAAATACATCTGGCATTTAAATAAACACCTGTACAGAGCACAGCCGCACGGCAGTAATACACAGCTCCTGAAACTGTTTTAACTCCCTTCAGAATTCCGTTTTCCGTCTCAATTTCGGAAACCTCCGCCTGCTTTATGGTGAGATGTTCTGTATTTTCCAGAACTTTTCTCATACTTCTGCTGTACTCGCTTTTATCCGCCTGGGCTCTGAGGGAATGAACCGCCGGTCCTTTAGATTTATTCAGCATTTTGGACTGGATAAAGGTTCTGTCAATATTTTTCCCCATTTCTCCTCCCAGGGCATCGATTTCTCTTACCAGATGGCCTTTGGAGGTTCCTCCAATATTGGGATTGCAGGGCATAAGGGCAATACTGTCTACACTGACTGTAAAAAGAATTGTTTCCATTCCCAGTCTGGCTGCTGCCAGCGCCGCTTCACAGCCTGCATGCCCGGCTCCGATCACCGCAATATCATAATGTTCTTCTACTCTTGGCATCTTATCCACCCTTTACTTTCCTGTACAGAATTTGGAAAAAATTTCATTTACCAGATCTTCTCCCACCGATTCTCCCAAAATATTTCCCAGCGCCTCATAGGCGCCCATCAGATCAATAGAGAAAAAATCCTCCGGCATACCTTCATAAATGCTGTTTTCCACCAGTTCCAGGCTTTTTTCCGCCTCTTCCAGAGCCTGACGGTGTCTGACACTGGTAATATAGATTTCGTCGCTTAAAGAAATGCCGCCCTGAAAAAACAGCTGCTGGACCGCTCCTTCCAGCTCCTCAATACCTTTCTTTTCTTTTACGGAAATTGAGATCACCGGCGCATCCAGTTTGTTTCTTACTTCCTGTTCCTCCACCGCTGTCTCAAGATCATTTTTATTTAAAAGTACAATGGTCTTTTTATCCTGGATTAATTCTATGATTTTTTCGTCATTTTCATCCAAAGGCATCGATCCGTCCACTACATACAAAATCAGATCCGCATCTCCTGCCTGCTCTCTGGCTCTTTCAATTCCGATTTTCTCCACAGGATTTGCTGACTCACGGATACCGGCTGTATCCAGCAGTCTTAATGTAATGCCCCGGATATTGATCTGTTCCTCCACAATATCCCTGGTGGTTCCCTCGATTTCTGTTACAATGGCCTTTTCTTCTCCCGCCAGCAGATTCAGCAGTGAAGATTTTCCTGCGTTCGGCCTTCCCAGAATTACAGTTTTAATCCCCTCCTGCATAAGCTTGCCCTGTCCGGAACCGGCGATTAATTTATGTATTCTTTTTTTCTGTTCCTTTACCACCTGATCCAGTTTTTCCGGATATCCCGTCAGATCCATGTGTTCCGGATCGTCCAGGGCAGATTCAATGTAAGCGATCTCATACAGCAGTTTTTCTCTGATTTCCTGTATTTCCTTTTTTACAGAGCCCTGAAGCTGGCGAAAAGAATTTTTTAGAGCATACTCGTTTTTTGCCTGTATCAGATCCATGACCGCTTCCGCCTGGGAAAGATCCATGCGTCCGTTTAAAAAAGCTCTTCTGGTAAATTCTCCCGGTTCCGCCAGCCTGGCCCCTGCCTGCAAAGCCGCTTCCAGGATTTTATTCATTGCCAGGATTCCCCCGTGACAGTCTATCTCTACGGTATCCTCGCCGGTATAAGAATGAGGAGCCCGTAAAACCGCAGCAAGCACTTCATCTACCGGCTGTCCATTTTCCAGAATCCATCCGTAATGGATCGTATTTCCTTTCTGGCAGGATAATTTTTTTCCGTTTTTTCCCTGAAAAATCTTATCTGCCGCAGACAAAGCCTCTTTTCCGCTGATCCTTACAATGCCAATGCCTCCCGGCGCCATAGCGGTAGATACAGCTGCTATGGTATCTTCATAAAAATCTGCCATTTCAGTTCTCTCCTTATGCGTGAAGAGGGCATCTCAGATTCTGAGACACCCTCTGACGACTTTACCGTTTCAGTGTAATGACTACATGGCGGTAGGGTTCATTTCCCTCGCTGTAAGTTTCCACATATTTATTATTCTGCAAAGCTGAATGGATGATCCTTCTTTCATAAGGATTCATAGGCTCCAGAGATACCGGCTTTCTAGTTCTGCGCACCTTATAGGCAATATTCTTTGCCAGATTCTCCAGAGTTTCTTTTCTTCTCTTCCGGTAATTTTCCGTATCCAGCTTCACCCGTACATAGTCCTTCTGATCTCTGTTCACTACCAGGCTTACCAGATACTGAAGAGAATCCAGGGTCTGACCTCTTTTCCCGATCAGGATTCCCATATCATCCCCGGAAAAATCGATATTCAGGCTTCCCTGCTCCTGATTATACTCCATGTTGATCTCCACAGGAAGTTCCATTGCCTTAAAGACCCCATCCAGAAAACTCTGGGCAGAGGCTTTCATCATTACGACCTCTTCCTCTGTCTTTTCGGCGGGAGCGGGTTTTTCTTCCGTTACAGGATTCTTTTTAGACACTTCATTTTTTGCAGGCTCTTTATGAACTGCCTCTTTTCTTCCTCCCTCTTTCTTAGGAAATTCCCTGCGGGGTACTTCTTTCTTTACAGGTTTTTCTTCCGGCTTGATTTCCGGAACAGGGGAGGGCTCTTTTTCTTCCGGAGCGGGAGCGGCGGACTCCTCCTCCAGTTCCCAGGCGGGCTCCTCTTTTTTACGTACCCGGATCACTGCCGGCTTGCTTCCAAATCCCAGAAATCCGGAACTTCCTTCACTGATTACCTGAATCTCTAATCTGTCGCTGGATACTTCCAGTTCAATACAAGCTTTCGTGATTGCTTCATCTACTGTTTTTGCAGATACTTCTACGTAATCCATATGCCTTCCCCCCTTACCTTTTCTTTTTACTGTTCTTCAGATCAAACTGGCGCACCATATTTGCCTTGGCTGTAATACTGTCCGGTCGTGCATTGTCATTGTAGTAGCCTGTGGAATCCTCTCCGGAAACAGCATTATTTTTATTATCATATTTTTTAATATTTTTCACATTTACATGAGCCTGATTGGTAATCTTGCTCTGAGGCAGACCTTTTTTGGCTCTCTTTTTTTCCTGCTTTTCCTGGCTCTTCCGGATCAGCTCCTCCGCGTCCATCCTGGCGATCCTTCGGTTAATAACCACCTGCTGGATGCAGCGGATCACAGCGCCGGCGATCCAGTAGATTCCGATACCCATGGAAAGCGTCACGCAGATAAATGCCGAAAAGATAGGCATAATCAGATTCATCATTCTCATGGAACTTCCCATGGAATCATTGGCATCTGTATTATTTACCTGCTGCGGCATCAGCTTATAGTTCAGCCACTGGGTAAACCAGGCCAGAACCGGAACTAAAACAGCGATAATTACCAGAACCCAGGTTCCTGCGGCGATCCCGCTCTGGATTACATCCCAGGGGGACTGAGAAATGTTGATTCCCAGAAAACTGTTAATCCGCTCACTCTGGGAAGCTACATCTGCAATAGATGACTGCAGTCCGCTAAACTGCTGCACATCCGCCAGTTTTTCCCACTGATCCGGTTTCAGCATATAAAGAAAATCAACAACCTTGGTCTGGGTCAGGCTTTCTCCGAAAGCCACCCGGATGCTGTTGCTCTCCGCAAAAGCTGTGAGGATCTCGTGAGAATTGGTGATCCCGATGATCTGATCCGCTAAACCGCTGAAAATATTCGCTACCTTGCTGATATAGCCGGGAATATGGTAAATAACCTGATACAGACCAAACAGAATGGGCAGCTGGATCAGCATGGGAAGACAGCTTCCCATAGGCGAAATCCCGTATTTCTGCTGAAGAGCCATAGTCTCTTCCTGCATCTTCATCTGGGAAGCCTGATCTCTTTTTCCCTGATATTTTTTCTGTATTTTCTGCATTTCCGGCTGAATAATGGTCATCATCTTGGACATTTTCTGCTGCTTGATCTGCAGAGGCGTTAACAGCAGATAAGTGATGATGGTGTAAAGGATGATGGCAATACCCACGTTGGGAATGGAAATAGCGTCCAGCACCCAATAGATGCCGTTCATAATCCATCCCAGCAGCTGAGCGATCCAGCCGATCACCGGCGTAGTTGATACGCTAAGTAAAATTTCCAATTTGTTTTCCTCCCTGGATAAACAATCTTCTGTTTACGGCACTGGGTCGTAACCTCCTTTTGAAAAGGGGTTGCATCGCAGAATTCTCCAGACTGCCAGTAAACCTCCCTTAAGGGCGCCGTATTTTTGAATAGCCTCCAGGCCATACTGAGAACAGGTGGGAATATAAGGACATCTTGCACTCTTTAACGGCGACAGATACTTCTGATAAAAACGGATCATTTTAATTAATACTGTTTTCATCCTGACTCTTTCTTTCTACAATCCGATGCAGCTTCCCCAGATGGTAAATTGCGCGTTCGATCTCATGGTACCCGCAGTCCTTACTATTTACCCTGGCGATGATCACTACATCATATCCAATATGAAATAATTCTTCCTGAAGTCTGTATCCTTCCCGGATCAGACGGGTCAGCCGGTGGCGCACCACACTGTTTCCCACTTTTTTGCTGACCGATATGCCTATGCGGTTTTTTTCCAGCCGGTTTTCCCTTACATACATAACCAGATATTTATTTGCGTAAGATGTTCCCTCCCGGTAAGCCAGCTGAAATTCTCTGTTCTTTTTTAAGCTCTCCGAATATTTCATATCATTTCCTTATAAGAGAAGAAAAGACCACAGTAACTGCGGTCTTGGTGTTTTATGCTGATAATTCTTTTCTTCCTTTTAATCTTCTGGCAGCTAAAACTTTTCTTCCGCCCTTCGTGCTCATTCTTGCTCTGAATCCATGAACTTTTGCTCTGGATCTTTTCTTAGGCTGAAATGTCATTTTCATGATTCCGGCACCTCCCTTATTATTAGCATCAGTGTACAAGGGGCAACACGCTCCAAACCGCGTAATTTCGGTGATTTTCTGTGTTATCCTCAATCGGCGTACGTCCAGTACGCCTCTATCGTCTGCCTTGAAAATCACCGAAATTCCTGCGGTTGGAGTCTTCGAGTCGTGAAGGTGCTGATTTGAGCCCCTTCAAGGCACTTGATCGACGCGTACAGAGACGTACGCGGAGGGAAAGTAACGCAGAAGGAGCTCAAATCAGCCCTTCAACGACCGTATTGTCCCCTTGTACACTGATGCTAACCTCTTATTAAGAATACATCTTATGCATGTTGAGAAAACATCATTTCAATTATATGCATAAACCACCGGTACGTCAAGGAAAAATTTCTTTTTCTACTATAAATAACAGAACTTAGTTAACGTAAGATTATCCACATTTTGTGGATAACTTGTGGATAACTCAGCTCATAATTGTGAATATGTCAAAATTCGACCTGTTTTTTCCAATGTTTACGGGGTTTTATAATGTGCATAATAAAATATACCTTATCCACAATTTATTTTTTTCCCGATCTTATGGAAACAAGGGCGGGCGCAATTTCACAAATTCTATTGATAAATCCCCTTTTTTATTATAAGATATATAAGGATAATTGGCTTTGAAAACTATCCACAGGAGATGTAAAAATGGATATAATTAAGGAAAAATGGACAGAAATATTGGAGCTGGTGAGAGAAGAACATGAACTCAGCGAGGTATCTTTTAAGACATGGCTGAAACCTCTTACTGTACATAAAGTGGAAAACCATGTGGTTACGATCCTTGTTCCTTCTGAGCGAGTGGGACTTGATTATGTCAGTAAAAAATACACTCTTCCTCTTAAGGTAGCCATTGCCGAAATTACCGGGGAGGATTGTGAAATAGAATTTATCCTGCCGGAGGATATCAGAAGAATGGAAAAGTCCGAAACGGCCATGACTGTTTCCTCCGCCGCCGGTCTGAATCCCAAATATACCTTTAACACCTTTGTAGTTGGAAGCAACAACCAGTTTGCCCACGCAGCTTCTCTTGCGGTTGCAGAATCTCCGGGAGAAATCTACAACCCTCTTTTTTTGTATGGAGGCGTGGGACTTGGCAAAACCCATCTGATGCATTCCATCGCACATTTTATTATTGAACATAACCCGGATGCCAAGATTCTCTACGTGACCAGTGAAGAATTTACCAATGAAGTCATTGAAGCCATCCGGAACAGCAATAATTCCGCTCTTACCAAGTTCCGGGACAAGTATCGGAATATTGACGTGCTGCTGATCGACGACGTGCAGTTTATCATAGGAAAGGAATCTACCCAGGAAGAATTTTTCCACACCTTCAACAGCCTGCATTCTGCCGGAAAACAGATTATTCTGTCCTCCGACCGTCCTCCCAAGGACATGGATATCCTGGAAGAGAGAATCCGTTCCCGTTTTGAATGGGGCCTCATGGCCGATATCCAGAGCCCGGACTACGAAACCAGAATGGCCATTCTCCGGAAAAAACAGGAGATGGACGGCTATGACGTGGGAAATGACGTAATCGAATATATTGCTCAGAATGTAAAATCCAATATCCGGGAACTGGAAGGTTCCATGAACAAGGTCATTGCTCTGGCCAATCTGGAAAAAAGGGAGATTAACCTGGCTCTGGCAGAACAGGCTCTGGCAGACATTATCTCCCCCAATGAAAAAAAGGTGATCACTCCCGATTATATTATCAATGTAGTGGCGGAACACTTCAGCATTACGCCGGAAGACATTAAGGGCTCCAAGCGCAGCAGCAAAATCGCCTATCCCCGCCAGATCTGCATGTACCTCTGCAATGAGATGACTTCCGTAAATCTGGAAGGGATCGGAAAGATCATGGGAGGAAAGGATCATTCTACCATCATCTATGGCTGCAAAAAAATCGAGGGAGAGATCGCGAATTCCGAAACTGCCCGCAATACCATTGAACTTCTGAAAAAGAAGATCAATCCTTCCTGATTATCCACATTATCCCTGTGAATACACGGTGGATAAATTGTTGATAACTTTTCATCAAAGTTATGCACACATTGCCAACATACTGTTTTCTGCTTTTCCACATAGTTATCAAGTGGAAAAATCCTTGCGGAAACAGGGTTTAAGAGGGTTATCCACATATCCACGCCCCCTAAGAAGACTACTACGGATTATATATTTATTTCTTTTCTCTGCACTACACCAGAAAGGAGCTGAACCACATGAAACTGGTTTTCTCAAAGTCGAATCTTTTAAAAAGTGTCAGCATCGTTATGAAAGCCGTTCCCTCCAGAACCACTATGCCGATTCTGGAGTGTATTCTGATCGACGCCTCTACCAGCAATATTAAGTTTACTTCCAACGACATGGAACTGGGAATTGAAACCTACGGGGAAGGTCTGGTTCTTGAAAAGGGAGTAATTGCTCTGGATGCCAAGATTTTTTCTGAAATTGTCAGAAGGCTTCCGGATAATGAAGTAACCATTGAGACCGATGAAAATCTGGTGGCTACGATTACCTGTGAGAAAGCCAAATTTCATATTCCGGGAAAATCCGGAGAAGATTTCGCTTATCTTCCCATGATTGAAAAAAACAGCTGCATCACCATGTCCCAGTTTACCCTGAAGGAAGTGATCCGGCAGACTATTTTTTCAATCGCCCCTAATGAAAATAACAAGCTGATGACAGGCGAGCTTTTTGAGGTGAAAAACAACAGCCTGAAAGTTGTCTCTCTTGACGGCCACAGAATCGCCATCCGCAAAATTGAATTAAAGGAGAATTATCCGGACCGAAAGGTTGTGGTTCCCGGAAAGACCTTAAATGAAATCAGCAAGATCCTTTCCGGTGAAGTAGAAGATCAGGTACAGATCTATTTTTCCGAAAATCATATTTTGTTTGAATTTGACAATACAACGGTGGTTTCAAGGCTCATTGACGGAGAATACTTCCGCATTGAGCAGATGCTTTCCAGCGACTATGAAACGAAAGTAGAAATAAATAAAAAGGAGTTTCTGGACTGTATTGACCGGGCTACCCTGCTGGTAAAAGAAGGAGATAAGAAGCCCATCATCATCCACATCGGAGAGGATTCCATGGAACTCAGGATCGATTCCGCCATGGGATCCATGAGAGAGGATATTGATATCAGCAAAACAGGAAAGGATATTATGATCGGATTTAATCCCAGATTTCTTATAGACGCTCTGCGGGTGATCGATGACGAGACAGTGACTATGTATCTGGTAAATCCGAAGGCTCCCTGTTTTATTAAAGATGAGGAGGAATCCTATATCTATCTGATCCTCCCGGTAAATATTAACGCAGCCAGATAAGAAAAGCAGGAAAAATGGATACAATCAAGATTAAAGATGAGTTTATTAAATTAGGCCAGGCTATGAAGCTGGCAGGACTGGTGGAAGAAGGAGCGGAAGCGAAAGCGGTGATCCAGGACGGACAGGTGCAGGTAAACGGAGAGACAGACACCAGAAGAGGAAGAAAGCTTTTTGAGGGAGACGTATTTTCCTTTGCGGGGAAAGAAGTAAAGATTGTAAAATAGCATGTATATCGAAAGTCTGGAGCTGAAAAATTACAGAAACTACGAATCTCTGCACATTGCCTTTGACAGAGGCACCAATATCCTTCTGGGAGATAATGCCCAGGGAAAGACAAATATTCTGGAATCCATGTATGTGTGCGGGACCACAAAATCTCACAGAGGAAGCAAGGATAAAGATATGATCCGGTTCGGGGAAGAGGAAGCTCATATCCGCCTGTTACTCAGCAGAGATGGCGTCAGACATAAAATAGATATGCACCTGAAAAAGAACAGATCCAAAGGAGCGGCAGTGGACGGAATTCCCATCCGCAGGGCAGCGGAACTTTTCGGGATGATCCATTTTGTTTTTTTCTCGCCGGAAGATCTGAATATTATTAAAAACGGTCCTCATGAGAGACGTAAATTTATGGACAGCGAGCTGTGTCAGATAAATAAGCTTTATCTTACGCAGCTGTCCAATTATAATAAAGTGGTGCTTCAGAGAAATAAACTTCTGAAAGATCTTGGATATTCCCCTCATCTGAAGGATACTCTGGATATCTGGGATCAGCAGATGGTTTCTTACGGGAAGGTTCTGATCCAGGAAAGAAAGAAATTTATATTAAAGATTCAGGATGTTTTAAAGGAGAGGCACCGGAAGCTTACCGGCGGCAGAGAGGAAATTCAGCTGATCTATGAACCTAATGTGGAGGAAGAGGAATTTGAGAAACGCCTGTTCCAGTCCAGGGAACGGGATCTGCGGCAGAAAATTTCTTCCATCGGTCCCCATAGAGACGACTTCTGTGTGCAGGTAAACGGCATAGATATACGGAAATTCGGATCCCAGGGTCAGCAGAGGAGCGCTGCTCTTTCCCTGAAACTGTCGGAAATCGATCTGGTCAGAAGTCTGATCCAGGATCATCCGGTGCTTTTGCTGGATGATGTTCTGTCAGAGCTGGACAGCAGCCGGCAGAAATATCTGCTGGAGAGCATTGGAAATATACAGACCTTTATCACCTGTACCGGGGTAGAGGAATTTGTACAGAATCATTTTCCGCTGAACCGTATTTTTCAGGTAGTAAACGGCAGGGTCACAGTAAACCAAATGAATGCAGAGCAGGAGGATTGATATGAGCTTAGAGGGCAGTACAACAACAAACGCAGAATACGGCGCCGACCAGATTCAGATTCTGGAAGGGCTGGAGGCGGTGCGGAAACGCCCGGGCATGTACATCGGCAGTACTTCCGCCAGAGGACTGCATCATCTGGTCTATGAGATCGTGGATAATTCCGTGGACGAGGCTTTAGCCGGTTTCTGCAAGAATATAGAGGTTTCCATTAACCCGGATAATTCCATCACGGTTGTAGATGACGGCCGGGGAATTCCCGTGGGCATTAACCATAAGGCGGGGCTTCCGGCTGTGGAAGTGGTCTTTACGATTCTCCATGCGGGAGGAAAGTTCGGCGGCGGGGGATATAAGGTTTCCGGAGGACTGCACGGAGTAGGAGCTTCCGTAGTCAATGCTCTTTCCGTTTGGCTTGAGGTTACGATTTTCCATGAGGGAAAAGTGTACCGCCAGAGATATGAGAGAGGAAATTCTGTTTATAAGCTGAAAGTAATCGGTGAATGTGATCTGGAGAAAACAGGAACCATGGTTTCCTTTTTACCGGACGATACGATTTTTGAAGAGACGGTGTTTGATTTTGATACGTTAAAGACCCGTCTTCGGGAAACCGCTTTTCTTACAAAAGGCTTAAGGATCACTCTGAAAGATCTCAGAGGAGAGGAAAAAATAGAAAAGACCTTCCACTATGAGGGAGGAATCAAGGAATTTGTCCAGTATCTGAATAAAAGCAAGACAGAACTGTATCCGGATATTATTTACTGTGAAGGAGAGCAGAATGGGGTGCTGGTAGAGGTAGCTATCCAGCACAATGATTCCTATACAGAAAATACCTACGGCTTTGTGAATAATATTCATACTCCGGAGGGAGGCACCCATATTGTAGGTTTCCGAAATGCTCTTACAAAAACCCTGAATGATTATGCCAGAAAGAACAAGCTTCTGAAAGACAGCGAGCCAAACTTAAGCGGCGAGGACATCCGGGAAGGATTAACTGCTATTGTCAGCGTTAAGATCGAGGATCCTCAGTTTGAGGGACAGACCAAACAGAAGCTGGGCAACAGCGAGGCCAGGGGAGCCGTGGACAGTATTTTAAGTAGCCAGCTGGAAATCTTTCTGGAACAGAACCCCCAGGTGGCTAAAATTATTGTGGAAAAATCGGTTCTTTCCCAGAGAGCAAGGGAAGCTGCCAGAAAAGCCAGGGATCTTACCAGAAGAAAATCTGCTCTGGACAATATGTCTCTTCCTGGAAAACTGGCGGACTGCACAGATAAAGATCCGAAAAATTGTGAAATTTACATTGTGGAGGGAGATTCCGCCGGCGGTTCGGCAAAATCTGCCAGAAGTCGGGCTACCCAGGCCATTCTTCCTTTAAGAGGAAAGATCCTTAATGTGGAAAAAGCGCGTCTGGATAAGATCTACGGCAACGCGGAGATCCGGGCAATGATTACCGCCTTTGGAACAGGAATCCACGATGATTTTGATATTTCCAAACTGAGATACGATAAAATCATTATCATGACGGATGCCGATGTGGACGGCGCCCATATCGCCACCCTGATGCTGACTTTTCTTTACCGGTTTATGCCGGAACTGATCAGACAGGGCCATGTTTACCTGGCAAAGCCTCCGCTGTACAAAATCGAGCGGAACAAAAAAATCTGGTACGCTTATAACGACGAGGAACTGAACCAGATCCTGGCAGAAATCGGCCGGGACAACAGCAATAAAATCCAGCGGTATAAAGGACTGGGAGAGATGGATGCGGACCAGCTTTGGGAAACGACTATGGATCCGGAAAAAAGAATTCTGCTGCGGGTGACCATGGATGAGGAAACTTCCTCGGAAGTAGATCTGACTTTTACAACCCTTATGGGGGATAAGGTAGAACCCAGAAGAGAATTTATTGAGGCGAGAGCCAAGGATGTAAAGAATCTTGACATCTGATGATGCCGGAACATATGACCGCGAAGGAAAGGTGATTACAGAGCATGGAAGATAATATTTTTGATAAAATAGAGGACGTGGATCTGAAGAAAAAGATGGAAGATTCCTACATCGATTACGCCATGAGCGTAATCGCCTCCAGAGCTCTTCCGGATATCCGGGACGGCCTGAAGCCGGTGCAGAGAAGAATTCTTTTTTCTATGATCGAACTGAACAATGGACCGGATAAGCCTCACAGGAAATGTGCCCGTATTGTGGGAGATACCATGGGAAAATATCACCCCCACGGTGACAGTTCCATTTACGGAGCTTTGGTAAATATGGCCCAGGACTGGTCCACCCGCTATCCTCTGGTGGACGGCCATGGAAATTTTGGTTCTGTGGACGGGGACGGCGCCGCCGCCATGCGTTACACAGAAGCGCGCTTAAGCAAGATTTCCATGGAAATGCTGGCGGACATCAACAAGAATACCGTTGATTTTGTTCCAAACTTTGATGACACGGAAAAAGAACCTACGGTGCTTCCGGCCAGATACCCCAATCTTCTGGTAAACGGTACTTCCGGTATCGCCGTAGGTATGGCTACCAATATTCCGCCTCATAACCTCCGGGAGGTGATCGGGGCGGTGGTGCAGATCATTGATAATATTGTGGATTATGACAGCGATACTTCCATGGAAGAAGTCCTGAAGATTGTGAAAGGACCGGATTTCCCCACAGGAGCGGAAATTCTCGGCACCAGGGGCATTGAGGAGGCTTACCGCACCGGCAGAGGAAAGATCCGGGTGCGGGCTGTAACCAATATCGAGACCCTTCCCAATGGAAAAAGTCAGATCATCGTTACAGAACTTCCCTATCTGGTCAATAAAGCCCGCCTGATTGAAAAAATGGCGGAACTGGTAAGAGAGAAAAAGATAGACGGGATCACTGCCATTAACGATCACTCCAACAGGGAAGGCATGCGCATCTGTATTGAGCTGCGCCGGGATGCCAATGCCAATGTGATCCTGAATCAGCTGTATAAGCATACCCAGCTGCAGGATACTTTCGGCGTGATCATGCTGGCTCTGGTGGATCAGCAGCCAAAAATTCTGAATCTTCTGGATATGCTGAAGCTTTATCTGCAGCATCAGGAAGACGTTGTCTCCAGAAGAACCAGATACGACCTGAATAAAGCAGAAGAGAGAGCACATATTCTGGAAGGTCTTTTAAAAGCTTTAGATCACATTGATGCTATTATCAAGATCATCCGTGCATCCGCCAACGCCCAGGAAGCAAGGGAAAATCTGATCCGGGAGTTTGGTTTTACAGATCCCCAGGCTCAGGCGATTGTAGATATGCGTCTGCGGGCTCTTACCGGTCTGGAACGGGCAAAACTGGAATCCGAATTCCATGAGCTGGAGATCAAGATTAAGGAATACCGGGAGATTCTGGCGGACAGAAAGAAGCTGCTGGGCGTCATTAAAGAAGAGATCCTGGCAATCTCTGAAAAATACGGAGATGAAAGAAGAACTTCCATCGGTTATGATGAATTTGATTTTTCCATGGAGGATCTGATCCCCAGGGAGAATATGGTGATCACCATGACCAAGCTGGGATATATTAAAAGAATGACGGTAGACAATTTCCGCAGTCAGGGACGGGGCGGAAAAGGCATCAAGGGAATGCAGACCATCGAGGATGATTACATCGAAGAACTGCTGATGACTACCACCCATCATTATCTGATGTTCTTTACCAATACGGGAAAGGTGTACCGGCTGAAAGTCTATGAGATTCCGGAAGCCAGCCGGACCGCCCGGGGAACGGCGATTATCAACCTGCTGCATCTGCAGCCGGGAGAGCAGATCACTGCAGTGATCCCCATTGAAAAATATAAGAAAAATCATTATCTGTTTATGGCTACGAAAAAAGGTGTTGTTAAAAAGACGCCAATAACGGATTATGAAAATGTAAGAAAGACGGGACTGGCCGCTATTGTTCTGCGGGATGATGATGAACTGATCGAAGTGAAGTTTACAGATAACACCAAGGACATTATTCTTGTGACCAAGTTTGGCCAGTGCATCCGCTTTAAGGAAACAGATGTGCGGGTAACAGGGCGTGTTTCCATGGGTGTAAGAGGCATTAATCTTATGGATCACGACGAAGTAGTGGGTATGCAGCTGAATACCCAGGGAGATTATCTGCTGATCGTGTCTGAGCATGGTGTGGGCAAACGTACGTCTATCGGGGAATTTACCGTTCAGAACCGGGGCGGAAAAGGCGTAAAATGCTACAAGATCATGGAAAAAACAGGAAATGTAGTGGGTGTTAAGGCTGTCAATGAGGATAATGAGATCCTGCTGATTACGACAGAGGGAATTATCATCCGGATCGCCTGCTCGGATATTTCTATTCTGGGAAGAATTACCTCCGGAGTGAAACTGATGAACGTAGGAGAAAATGTTTCCATTGCCAGCATTGCCAAGGTGCGGGAAAAAGAAGACGAAAAAAAACAGGAAGATAAAGGCGGGGTTACTAACAATTGAGAACAGTAAATGTGGATAAAGTAACGGAAGCTGTCCGGGAAATGTGCATAGAGGCCAATTACAGTCTTTCTCCGGATATGAGAGAAAAACTGGAGGCAGCCGCAAAGCAGGAGGAGTCTCCCCTTGGCAGGCAGATCCTCTGCCAGCTCCAGGAAAACCTGAAAATTGCAAAGGAGGATCAGATCCCTATCTGCCAGGATACGGGAATGGCAGTTGTTTTTCTTGAAATCGGCCAGGAAGTTCATTTTGAAGGCGGAGACATAAATGAGGCGGTTCATGAGGGAGTCCGCCAGGGATATGTGCAGGGATATTTAAGAAAATCTGTAGTAGGAGATCCTTTGATCCGGGAGAATACCAGGGACAATACCCCGGCGGTCATCCATTATGAGATGGTTCCCGGAGATCAGGTAAAGATTACTGTAGCTCCCAAAGGATTCGGCAGCGAAAATATGAGCAGAATATTTATGCTGAAGCCAGCTGACGGAATACAGGGAGTGAAGGAAGCAATTCTTTCCGCTGTCCGGGAGGCAGGCCCCAATGCCTGTCCTCCGGTAGTAGTGGGAGTGGGAATCGGAGGAACTTTTGAAAAGGCTGCTCTGATGGCTAAGAAGGCTTTGACCCGTCCGGCAGGACAGTTTTCAGAAGTAGAATGGGTTAGAGAAATGGAAAAAGAACTTCTGGAAAAAATCAACGGACTGGGAATCGGCCCGGGAGGTCTGGGAGGAAGGATTACAGCTCTGGCTGTAAATATTCTTACTTATGCCACTCATATCGCTGGGCTTCCGGTGGCAGTAAATATGTGCTGCCATGTAAACCGGCACGCGGTCAGGACTATTTAGGAGGGAGACTATGGAAAAACATATACAGGCGCCCCTTCTGGAAGAAGAAATCCGGGATCTGAAAGCCGGAGACTATGTGTATATAACAGGAACTCTTTATACAGCCAGGGACGCGGCTCACAAAAGAATGCAGGAGGCTCTTGACAGAGGAGAAGAACTTCCCTTTGATATAAGGGGACAGGTAATCTATTATATGGGACCTTCTCCGGCAAGAGAGGGAAGAACAATCGGTTCCGCGGGACCCACCACCGCCAGCCGCATGGACAAATATGCTCCACGGCTGCTGGATCTTGGATTAAAAGGAATGGTGGGAAAAGGAAAGAGAACAGAGGAAGTTCTGAAGGCGGTTGTAAGAAATCAGGCCGTATATTTTGCAGCAGTAGGAGGAGCAGGGGCCCTGCTTTCTAAAAGAATCCTTAAGGCGGAGGTCATCGCCTATGAAGATCTGGGAACCGAGGCTGTCCGAAAACTGTATGTGGAAGATTTCCCGGTGATCGTAGTGGCGGACCGCTTTGGAAATAATCTTTACGAAACGGCTATAAAAGAGTACAGGAAGGAAATGTAAAATAATTTAAAAAGGTCATAAAAAATCCGGCACAGCTTTCTTTTGGAAGCCGTGCCGGATTTTTAAAATTCTGTATAAATAAGATTATGATTCCACAATCTCCAGTACATCCATGGGGCATGCCTTTGCGCAGATACCGCAGGCGATACATTTGGAGGAAACAGGATTCTCCTCTACTTTTACCATTACATGGAAGGGGCAGGCCTCCACGCATTTGCCGCAGCCGGTGCAGAGTTTTTTGTCAACCATATAAACACCTTTCGCGTTCTGCTTAATGGCGCCAGCTTCACAGGCCTGTGCGCATTTTCCGCACTGTACGCAGACCATAGGCTTAGGCTCTCCGTTTTTCTCAATAATCTGGATGCATGCCTTTCCGGGATCCGCTACCTTATAAAAAGCGGTAGAGCAGGCATTGACACATTCCAGACATGCCATACAGGAGACGTCTTTCCTTACTTTCAGTTTCTTCATACAAAAATCCTCCTCAACTGTTTTTTAACCCATTTTTCATACACATATGACACCGTGAGCCGAAGGTAAGTTTTTTACTCCGGCATCATAGATTCCTCCGGTAAAATTAATCATACCAGATTTCTTCAGAAAAGTACATAAAAGGCGTAAAAATATTTGGTAGTTTCAAAGGAAGCAGGGAACTTGCAGGATCCGGCCGAAAGCAGAAAGAGATTCTTGAGGTGCGGCGTGAGTTTTTGTATAATAAAAAAAACATATTTTGAAGGGAGGAATTCCATCATGATTCAGGATTATAAGTATCCACATCTGTTTCAGCCTATTCAGCTGGGAAATGTTCTGTTTCGGAACAGGATCTTTGCATCGCCTACGGGGTATCAGAATGTAAATGGCGACGGATATCTGAATGACGGGGCGGCAGCATACTACGGGAGAAGAGCAAAGGGAGGCGCGGCCAGCGTAGCTACCTTTGAAGGAATCGTAGACGGAGAACTGGGCCGGGGCGGAGCTACTCATATCTGTATGGATACTCCGAACATTGACCGGGGACTTTCCAGAATTGCTTATGAAATCAAGGGCTAT
>OZ006967.1:642500-1130000 GCA_963930955.1 Candidatus Scatomonas sp.
GGAGCCGAAGGGAAACCAAGTCTTAATAGGGCCAGTAGTCAGCGGCGGCAGACCCGAAACCGGGTGATCTACCCATGTCCAGGCTGAAGCTGCCGTAAGAGGCAGTGGAGGGCCGAACGCACATCCGTTGAAAAGGGTGGCGATGAGGTGTGGGTAGGGGAGAAATTCCAATCGAACCCGGAGATAGCTGGTTCTCCTCGAAATAGCTTTAGGGCTAGCCTCGGTCAAGATTTGCGGAGGTAGAGCACTGAATTCCTGCGGGGGCGTCAAAGCTTACCAAGGGATATCAAACTCCGAATGCCGCGTAATTGATGACCGGGAGTCAGACCGCACGAGATAAGTTGGGCGGTCAAAAGGGAAAGAGCCCAGACCTGCAGCTAAGGTCCCAAAGTGCGTGTTAAGTGGAAAAGGATGTGGGATTTCAAAGACAACCAGGATGTTGGCTCAGAAGCAGCCACACATTCAAAGAGTGCGTAATAGCTCACTGGTCGAGAGGTCCTGCGCCGAAAATGTCCGGGGCTGAAACACGACACCGAAGCTCAGGAATCCGAAAGGATTGGTAGAGGAGCATTGAAGACACGGAGAAGCGGTACCGGAAGGAGCCGTGGAGCGTCTTGAAGAGAGAATGCCGGAATGAGTAGCGAGAGAGAGGTGGGAATCCTCTCGGCCGAATATCCAAGGTTTCCAGGGTAAAGCTGATCTGCCCTGGGTCAGTCGGGGCCTAAGGCGAGGGCGAGAGCCGTAGCCGATGGACAGCAGGTTGATATTCCTGCACTGCAGTATAACAGAACTGTGGGGACGCATGTGGAGAGCATAGGCGCGGAATGGAAAGCCGCGCGCAAGCGGGGTAGGAGTACGGTTGGCAAATCCGCCGTGCAATCCGAAGACGTGACGCGGACCGAAGCCAAGTAGGGAAGTATGTGAGCCATGTGCCGAGAAAAGCCGCTATTGTTTATACTGTACCCGTACCGTAAACCGACACAGGTGGATGAGGAGAGAATCCTAAGGCCGGCGGAAGAAGCATTGTTAAGGAACTCGGCAAAATGGTCCCGTAACTTCGGGAGAAGGGACGCCATCGAAAGGTGGCCGCAGAGAAAAGGCCCAAGCAACTGTTTAGCAAAAACACAGGTCTATGCGAAACCGGAAGGTGAGGTATATGGGCTGACGCCTGCCCGGTGCTGGAAGGTTAAGAGGAGAGGTTAGCGGAAACGCGAAGCTTTGAATTTAAGCCCCAGTAAACGGCGGCCGTAACTATAACGGTCCTAAGGTAGCGAAATTCCTTGTCGGGTAAGTTCCGACCCGCACGAAAGGCGTAATGATTTGGGCGCTGTCTCGACAATGCATCCGGTGAAATTGAAGTGCCAGTGAAGATGCTGGCTACCCGCGCCAGGACGGAAAGACCCCATGGAGCTTTACTCCAGTTTGGTACTGGGATCCGGTATTGCATGTACAGGATAGGTGGGAGGCTAAGAATCAGGGACGCCAGTTTCTGAGGAGCCGCTGTTGGGATACCACCCTTGTGATGCTGGGTTTCTAACCTGCGGCCGTGAACCGGCCGGGGGACAATGCCAGGCGGGGAGTTTGACTGGGGCGGTCGCCTCCGAAAGGGTATCGGAGGCGCCCAAAGGTTCCCTCATAATGGTCGGAAACCATTAGAAGAGCGCAAAGGCAGAAGGGAGCTTGACTGCGACACCGACGGGTGGAGCAGGTACGAAAGTAGGGCTTAGTGATCCGGTGGTATTAAGTGGGAATGCCATCGCTCAACGGATAAAAGCTACCCTGGGGATAACAGGCTTATCACTCCCAAGAGTTCACATCGACGGAGTGGTTTGGCACCTCGATGTCGGCTCATCGCATCCTGGGGCTGTAGTAGGTCCCAAGGGTTGGGCTGTTCGCCCATTAAAGCGGTACGCGAGCTGGGTTCAGAACGTCGTGAGACAGTTCGGTCCCTATCCGGCGTGGGCGCAGGATATCTGAGAGGAGCTGTCCTTAGTACGAGAGGACCGGGATGGACGGGCCGCTGGTGCATCGGTTGAGCCGCCAGGCTCACGGCCGAGTAGCCAAGCCCGGAAGGGATAAACGCTGAAGGCATCTAAGCGTGAAGCCCCCCTCAAGATGAGATATCCCATTCGTAAAGAAGTAAGACCCCTTGAAGACGACGAGGTAGATAGGGCAGAGGTGGAAGCGCAGCAATGCGCGGAGCTGACTGCTACTAATCGGTCGAGGGCTTGACCAACAGCTGAGGAAGCGGCTGACGGGAGAACGGAGCGGAGAACAGAGTTTACTCTGGGAGCCGCGGAGGGAACCCGGAAGACATTTGCGAAGCAAAGGACACGAAACGGAACGGAGTTCCGTGAGTGACCGCTTCCGGAGGCATGGCCAGATTCACAGGAATCGTTTGGAAGAAGAGTTTTGTGTGCGGTTTTGAAGGTATGTCAATATCTTCTACGGCCCGGTGGCTCAGCTGGTTAGAGCGCCGCCCTGTCACGGCGGAGGTCGTCGGTTCGAACCCGATCCGGGTCGTTGTTTTTCAAAAAAATTTAACCCTGACAGATACGCTGTAAGGGAGAATGGGGTCTTAGCTCAGCTGGGAGAGCATCTGCCTTACAAGCAGAGGGTCACAGGTTCGAGCCCTGTAGGCCCCATTAAGTTTATGGATGGTTTCCCGAGTGGCCAAAGGGGACAGACTGTAAATCTGCTGGCAATGCCTTCGGTGGTTCGAATCCACCACCATCCATTTGCCGAAAAAATCGGAAATCATCTGTGCCGATGTGGCTCAATTGGCAGAGCAGCTGATTTGTAATCAGCAGGTTATCGGTTCGAGTCCGATCATCGGCTTAAGCCAACAGGCTTTATAATTTCATACAGCGCGGGATGGAGCAGTCTGGAAGCTCGTCGGGCTCATAACCCGAAGGTCGCAGGTTCAAATCCTGCTCCCGCAACTTTGTGCCTAGTTAGCTCAGTTGGTAGAGCAGAGGACTGAAAATCCTCGTGTCTCTGGTTCGATTCCGGAACTAGGCACTTTTGGAGCATTAGCTCAGTCGGTAGAGCACTTGACTTTTAATCAAGTTGTCCGGGGTTCGAATCCCCGATGCTTCAGCAGAGAGAACATTGCACAAATGCAATGTTCTCTATTTTTTTTTGCTTTTTTATAGTATAATGAGCGAAACGGATGGCAAATATCCGGCTGACTGCGAAAGAGAATACGGAAATTAGGTAATACCGTCATGAAGGAGGCAAAAGATGAGTTTACTTAATCAGAACAGCAGAAAAGAACAGGAAAAAAGAAGCAACAGAATTATAGTCGGAGGATTGATTCTGGCAGCTATCCTTATTCTGGCCATTGTTTTCCTGCTTGTATTTGGAGATTTTGGAAAGAAAGAGAAGGATGCGGCGGGCTCTTCTTCGGAAACTACGAATACTGTCTCAGAAGAGGATAATCAGGAAAGTGAATCCCAGGAGCCTTCGGCAACAGAGGAGCCTACCGAGGAGCCGACCCCTACCCAGGAGCCGGTGCAGATTTCAGCAGAGGGACTGAACAGCGACTTTGCCCTTTTACTGCGGCTCAGTGATGATAAAATCCTTTTGGACAAGGCAGGAACAGAAAAAATGTATCCGGCCTCTATGACAAAAATTATGACAGCCCTGGTGGCGATTGAAAATCTTCCGGATCTGGATGAAGAGATCACGGTGACAGCGGAAGAGATTAATCCTGTCTATGAAATGGGAGCATCCCTGGCCGGCTTTAACGCGGGAGAAACGGTTACGGTCCGGGATCTGCTTTATGGCGTTCTTCTTCCCTCCGGCGCGGAGGCCTGCGCGGCCATAGCCGACCGGGTTGCAGGTTCCCAGGAGGCCTATGTAGAGATGATGAATCAGAAAGCGGCGGAACTGGGAATGGAAAATACGCATTTCGTTACAGATTCCGGTCTTCATGATCCGGATCACTACACCACCTGCTACGATATAGCGAAGCTGCTGGAGTACGCGATCCAGAATGAAACTTTCCGTACGATTTTTACTGCCCATACTTATACGACCACTGCTACAGATTATCATCCCCAGGGCATAGATCTGCATAGTACCACCTTCGCCCAGCTGGATACAGATCAGCTGGAAAACGGAGGAGTGATCCAAGGAGGCAAAACGGGATTTGAGGATGCCGCAGGCCGCTGTCTGGCCAGCCTGGCTGAAATAGACGGAGAAGAATATATTCTGGTTACCGGCCACGCCCCGGATGGAGACCAGGCATTAAATATTGCGGACGCCCTTTATATCTATAATCAGCTGTAAAGGCTATAAAGAAAGAGGATAACAAAAATGGCAATTGAGAAAGTCAGAGAATACTTAAAGCAGTATGGAAGAGATCAGGAGGTCAGAGAATTTCAGGAATCCAGCGCTACCGTGGAATTGGCGGCCAAAGCAGTGGGAGTGGAGCCTGCGCGGATTGCCAAAACTCTTTCCTTCTGCGGGAAGGAGCCGGGAAGCTGTATTCTGGTGGTGGCTGCGGGAGATAGAAAGGTAGACAATAGTAAATATAAGCATTTTTTTGGACTAAAGGCGAAAATGCCCAGAGGGGAAGAGGTGGAGCTGCTGACAGGGCATGCTCCGGGCGGGGTCTGCCCCTTTGCAAATCCGGAAGGGACAGAAATTTATCTGGATGAGTCCCTGAAAAGGTTTGAAACCGTATTTCCTGCGGCAGGAAGCGCAAATTCAGCCATTGAACTGACCTGTCAGGAGTTGTATGAGATATCCGGAGCAAAAGAGTGGGTGGATGTCTGTAAGGAGATCTGAAAGGAAAGGGGTTATCTGGTGGAACAAGGGGCAAATCAGAAGGCTGTAACGGCCATGCAGGAGATCAGAAAAGCGGTGATCGGAAAAGATGCTTGCATTTTTAAGGTCATGCTGGCAATTCTGGCAGGAGGCCATATTTTACTGGAAGATATTCCGGGAGTGGGAAAGACAACCATGGCCATGGCTTTCTCCAAGGCTATGGAACTGCAGCATAAGCGTGTGCAGTTTACACCGGATGTAATGCCTGGGGATATTACCGGGTTTTCTATGTATCAGAAGGAAACGGGTACATTTATTTATCAGCCGGGAGCAGCCATGTGTAATCTGCTTCTTGCAGATGAGATTAACCGGACCTCTCCGAAAACCCAGTCAGCGCTTTTGGAGGTTATGGAAGAAGGACGGGTGTCTGTGGATGGAGTCAGCCGGCCGGTACCGGATCCCTTTATCGTCATCGCCACAGAAAATCCTTTCGGAAGCGCAGGTACGCAGCTGCTTCCGGAGTCCCAGGTAGACCGTTTTATGATCTGTATCCGTATGGGATATCCGGATATGAAGTCAGAAATTGCTATTGTAAAGGGAAATATCAGCCATGATCCGGAACAGAAGGTTCGTCCGGTTATGAACGGAAAAGAACTTCTGGAAATGCGAAAACAGGTAGAAGCCACTTTTGTGCACGATGTTTTATATCAGTATATGGGAAAACTGGTACAGGCCACACGCAGCAATGGAATGATCGACCTGGGATTAAGCCCCAGGGGAACCATTTCCATTGCCAGAATGGCAATGGCAAGGGCTTTTCTCATGGGGAGAACCTATGTGATTCCTGAGGATATCACGGAAGTATTTCTGGATGTAAGCTGCCACAGGATTCGTCTGAATGCCAAAGCCAGAGTAAATCATGCTTCCGCCCAGTCTGTACTGAAAGAAATCCTCATGCAGATTCCCGTTCCTACGGTGCGGAGAAAGTAGAATTACATGAAAAAAATATTTATCTATCTGGGGATTATTTTTTTGACGGTTTATCTGGCTGTTATATACCGCAGCCAGATATTGGCCGGATTTGCGGCAGCGGAGATTTTGATACCTCTGCCTTCTTTTTTTCTGGCAGTGTGGATGACACGGAAGGTGACCGTCAGTATTTCTGCAGAGACCTCTGCGGTGGAGCGGGGAGAAAAGATTTCTCTTCTGCTGCATGTCAGGAATCCTGCGCCCTTTCCACTGCTGAAGGGTGAGGCAGAGATTGTGTACTGGAATCAGTTCCGGCAGCAGAAGTCGTATGTAAAGGTTCCTATGCAGGCGGCAGCAGGAAGCCAGGGGGAGATTATCTGTCAATGGGACAGCAGCCGCTGCGGAAATCTCTTTTTTCAGATTAAAAGGATCTGGATCTGGGATTTTTTTTGTCTGTTTTGCTTTCAAAAAAAATGCAGCGCCTCCGGAATGGTGTCCGTGCTGCCGGTTCCTTTTGTCATGGAACTGCCGGAGGAGGATTTCCATGTGCCGGCAGAATCAGAAGGAGAGAAGTATGATCCCCATCAGCCGGGAAACGATCCCTCGGAAACCTTTCAGATCCGGGAATACCGCCAGGGAGACAGGGTTTTGGCTATTCACTGGAAAATGACGGCCAGAACAGAGGAGTTGATGGTAAAAGAATACAGCCGTCCCCTGCCGGAAGGAGGCGTTTTGTTTCTGGACCTGTATTCAGAAGCAGCAGACGGCAGATGGATGAATCCGGATCCCTATCTGGATCTGGTATTTTCTCTCTGTCTGGCTTTTCTGGAAGAAAAAAGAAGCTGCTGGGCAGTCTGGAAAGAAGAGGAGAGACTGGAAAAGATGGATCTGGACAGCCATGAGGCTGTCTATGAACTTCTGGGGCGGCTGTACCGGCAGGTTCCTTACAACTCCCGGTATGATCTGGAAGAGGCCGGAAAAGAACTGTTCCTGCAGGAAAAACCAGCGTTTCAGTATCGCCTGGATCTTTCGTGCAGGCTGTGGGAAGGAGGAAGGATTCTGTGGGAAAAGGGCAGGACAGTACCATCCATCTGACAGATATTCAGTTCAGGAATACAGAAAAAGCCAGGAATCGCTTTCAAAGGGGGCCTTTGAAGCTTCTTCGGTATTTCCTTTATCTGACAGGGTCGTATTCTCTGATAGATTGGTTCTGTACTCTTTTTGAGCTGAATATTACTCCGTCAGTCCTGGTCTTCAGTACTTTATGTCTTGGAAGCTGGTATTTTCTTGTGTTTTTCAACAGAAAAACAAAAAGGGTATGCATTCCTCTGACCTTAGGGCTTTTCATCTTTCTGGGAATCAGGCTGTGGGATTTTCTTTTTTCGGGATTCACCCAGCTTATAAATACGGCTTCACAGTATATTCTGGATTACTATCAGCGGCCTCTGGGTTTTCTTCCGGGAGAGCCGGATCCCCGGTCTCTGCTTATAACGGTACTCCTGCTGCAGGCGCTGGCCATGTTCTGGCTGGGAAATTCTGTTTTGAAGGGAAAGTCCGGAGGCCTGCTGTTTTCCGGTATTCTTTTAATGACCACAGGGCTTCTGGTAGATCGTTTTCCTGCTCCCCGGGGAGTTTTCCTCTGGCTCTTTTCCTGGTTTTCCCTGCGGGCCGCAGGGGATAAGGGAAGAAGGGAGTTCTGGAAGGTTCCTTCTGCGGCCTTTGGAATCGGGATTGCCCTTTTAACAGGAATATTGACATTTGTAAGCTGGAAGGAAATCTCTCCCCGGCTAAGTCCGGTGCTGGATCGTTATTATACTTCCCTGCGGGGGATTCAGAGTGATCTGGAAGAGGGAGTGATGAATTTTTTTCAGAACTGGAGATTCGGCGGATGGCAGGGGATGGTCCAGAATGGGGTCCTTACGAATCATGCTCCCTCCGGCGGCAGCAAAACCGCTCTTACTCTGACAGTAGAAAAAGAGCCGGAGCAGACCATTTATCTGAAAGGATTTATCGGCGGCCTTTATCAGGGCAGCTATTGGGAGGAAATTTCAGAGGAGGATTTCCGGGAGGCAGTGGAAAATTTAAATTCCCGGGAAGATTTCCAGGATACACAGGAGTATTGGGGATATTCGGAATTATCCTATGAGGATATGCAGGATTATCTGGCGGAAAGCGCCTATCATTTTCAAGAGATGGAGGGGCTGGTTCCGGAACAATTCTTTATTACTTATCAGAACACCCCGGGAGATTATGTATACGCGCCCTATTTCTCCAGGATCCAGGGGGATTCGCTGGAGATGCGTGGGGATGTGGAACTTCTGCGGAACGGAGCGGAACAGATCCAGGGAAGCTTTTTCCCGCAGCTGCCGGAAGTATCGGGGGATACAGGATATACCACCAGTCTGTATGTTCCGGAAATCATAGGTTATCTGGAATATCTATGGAATCAGTATTTGTATATTCCCAGTTCCGGAATTGAAGAACTGCAGTCCTACTGGAGCAATGTACTGGAAGAGTTTCAGGCGGAAAGAGGACATTTTCCCACGATTGCGGAAACTACCACTCTGATCCGGGAAACCCTTGCTTCCTGCAGCTACAGCAAAAGTCTGGATCCCCTGCCGGAGGGAGAGGATTTTGTACAATATTTTCTTTTTGATCAGCAGAAGGGGTTCTGTACCCATTTTGCCAGCGCGGCAGTTCTGCTTTACCGGCTGACCGGGTATCCGGCCAGATACGCCACCGGGTATATTGCCGATGAATTTCAGGAAAATTCCCAGGGAGGCTGGACTGCGGAGATTCCGGAAGAAAACGCTCATGCCTGGGCGGAAATTTTTCAGAATGACGGCTCCGGATGGATACCGGTGGAAATGACGCCGGGATATGGAAACAGGGAAACAGAAGGGGCAGATATGCAGCCGGGAATATCCTCCGGGCCTGGGCCTGAAGAATCTGCTGACAGCAGCCGGCAGGAGCAGACAGGCGGAACGGACACTTCCCGGGTAGAGACATATCTGCATGCGGAAATTCCGGATGGGCTGTGGAGTATTCTGTTCGTACTTCTGACAGCCGGATTGATCCTGCTGGTTTTGTGGATCCGGCGTATGGGACATATCTGGTCCAGGACCCGGCGTTTTCAAAATCCCAACCACAGGCAGGCAGTAGGGGCAGTTGTCCGGGAGGCGGATCAAATGCTGGCTGACAGCGGATTTAGGGCAGAAGAAAAAATATCGGATCAGGAATACGCGCGGCAGGTGCAGGAAGCCTGGCCGGCGCTGAAACCGGACCGGTTTGTGTGGCTGATCCGGCAGGGAGAGAAGGCTGCCTTTGGAAAGGAAAGTATTTCTGAAAGAACGGCGGCACAGTGTATCCGGATTTACAGGATCCTGGATGGTGAGATCCGGAAAAACCGGAAATGGTGGTGGAGGTTCTGGTGGTATTTCATAAAATGCCGTTAATTGCCATATATTAAACCAAAACCAGGGGCTAAAAGCCTCTTCTTTCGGACGGGATTTATGAAAGAACCCATGAAATATCTGGGGGCAGCGGCTCTTTTGCTGCTGTTTCTTCCCTTTCTTCTGACGGCGCTTCTTTCCGGGCGAAAGGCAGTGGCCATAGAGCAAAGCCCGGAAACAGAAAAACTGCTTCCGATGATGCTGTACAGGGAAGCGCCGGAAGAAGCTCCGGAGGAATTTCTTCGGGCACAGGCGATTCTGGCCAGAAGCCGGATTCTGCTGGGGGATCAAAAAAAAGTTTCGGAAGTTTTGCAGGAAAACCTGGAATTTCAGAGATCCCATCGGATCTATCCGGGATTTCTGGAGCAGTGCAGGCAGGCGGCGGCGGATACGGAGGGGCTGGTACTGACTTATGAAGGCAAGCTGGTGGAGGGCCCATATTTCGCATGGGGAAGCGGAAAAACCAGAGATGGGAAGGAAGTTATGGGCAGCGATGCGTACAGCTGGATCGTCAGTGTGGACAGCAGTATGGATGTGCAGAAGGAGGACTATCAGCAGGAAATAAAAGTATCCAGGGAAACCTTTTGGAATCAATTGTCTGCGTGTCTGGAGGAGACGGAAGAGAAAGAGGGTGATTTTTCCGGGATTACAGTAATTTCCAGGGACAGCGCAGGATATGTAACAGAAATAGCCGCAGGAGAGATTCACCTTTCAGGAGAAAAACTGCGCAGCCTGTTTTCTCTGCCGTCCTCCTGTTTTACGGTAGAGGAAACCGGAGAGCAGATCCTTTTTCTTTGTCAGGGAAAAGGACACGGCCTTGGCATGAGTCAGTACGGAGCGGCGGTATTGGCAAAGGAGGGGAAAACAGCGGAAGAGATTCTGAAATACTATTTTCCGGAAGCTTCTGTGGAGCAGTATCAGGCTTAAAAAATCTGTATAGATTTCATAATTTCGGAAATCCTATGAAAGGAAAGAGAACGAACCAAAAGAGGTGACGAATATGAGATCGAAACAGAAAAAAATACGTCTGGCAGTGTCAGGGATACTTCTGGCAGCAGTAGTGGGAACAGGGGTTTACGCCTACAGTCTGGATCAGGACAGCGGGGAATCCGCGGAGGAGCTGGCCCAGGTTTCGGAGGAGGAGGCTGTGAAAGATGTAAATTCCGGCCAGGCCCAGGCAGAGATGCCGGAAGAGCCGGAAACCCAGTCTCAGATCACGGAAACTCCGGAACCTCTGCCGGAGAACACGCCGGTCCCGGAGACAGAGGAGACAGGGGTTCAGCCGGAAACCCCTTTGGCTTTCAGTGAAGATTCCTCGCTGCTTCTTCCATTGGCGGAAACCTCAGGGGAAATACTGATTCCCTATAATATGGAAAATACGGTTTATTTTCCCACACTGGACGTATACAAATGCAGTCCGGCCCTGGTGATGGCAGCGGAAACCGGGACAGAGGTCAGAGCTGCGGCGGACAGCCAGGTACTGCTGGTTGAAAACAGCCAGGAGACAGGCATGACAGTGACCATGGATATGGGAGACGGATACCAGGCGGTTTACGGGCAGCTGGCAGAAGTAACTGTAAAGCCGGGACAGAGAGTTCAGGCCTCTGCAGTAATCGGAAAAATCGGGGAACCCACAAAATATTACGTGGAAGAGGGAAGCAATCTGTACTTTGCCATGACAAAAGATGGGGAACCGGTGGATCCATCCCTGTATCTTCCCCCGGTTTCCGAGTAGCAGAAGAAGGAATCCCGCGTATAATAAAAAAGGAAAAGTAGCCCATGAAAAAACGCAATCGAATTTTTCACAGGCAGTATTTTCCTATGGGTAAGGTACAGAAATATCGATTGCTTTTTATAAAACGGAGCTGCCGGAAGCAGCTCCCGTACATACAGGAGACAGGAAAAGATGAATTATACGTATATGCTGAAATGCAAAGACGGCACGTATTACACAGGATGGACTACGGATCTGGACAAGCGTCTGGCAGCCCATAACAGAGGAACAGGGGCAAAATATACCCGGGGAAGAGGGCCAGTGGAAATAGTCTATTATGAAGCATATCAGACAAAGGAAGAAGCTATGAGACGGGAGTGGGAGATTAAACAGCTTTCCCACAGAGAAAAAGAAAAGCTGGAGAAATTCAGGAAGGGCGGGCAGTCAGAGTAAACCGGCCCTTCCTGGATTTTCTCCAGCTTTTTTTGAATATCAAAGTTTAATGTTTTTGAACAGTTCGCCAAGAGATGTGGTCAGTTCCTCAGATTTGGGAAGTTTTACATTTCTCAGCTCCTCCTCTTCGTGAAGGGCTTTATCTTCTTCCAGTGCTTTCATGGAAAGACTCAGCTTGCCGTCTTTAACCGCAATCACCTTAACCTTGACCGCATCCCCTACTTTCAGGACTACAGAGGGATCTTTGATCCGTGTATGGGAAATCTGGGAAACGTGTACCAGACCGGAAAGGCCGTTTTCCAGCTTGACAAAGGCTCCGTAGGGCTGCAGAGTTTCTACGGTGCCGTCCATAACAGTGCCTACGGCCACAGCGGCGATCCGGGCCTTCTTTTCTTCTTCCGCTTTTTCTCTGAGAACTTCTCTTGCGGAGAGAATGACTCTGCCCTTCTCAGGGTCTACTTCTGTTACCCTTACCTGGATTTCCTTGCCAAGATACTCATTCAGATCTGCTACATGGCCCAGAGCCAGGCGGGAAGCGGGAATAAAGCAGCGGATATCCCCCTGATTGGAGATGACGCCCTTGTTTACAACACCGTCTACGGTAACAGTAAGAATGGTTTTCTCATCCCGGTACTGTTTCATTTTCTCCCAAATTTCCTGGTCTTCATCCTTAAAAGTATCGAAGGACTCGTCTACAGCCTTTGAGAAATCATCCATGCTCATGTTTTCATCTGACATAATCTATCACCTCGTCTGATTTTTTCTGCTGCAGAGTCCCCGGATGTGCAGGGAGGGTACAGCAATTTTCCTACAGTATAACACAGAAAAGTGTTTACCGAAAGAAAAATCAATGCTATATTACAATTAAAAGTCCCCAGAGGCTTTTGTAGCATCAGTGTACAAGGGGACAATACGGTCGTTGAAGGGCTGATTTGAGCTCCTTCTGCGTTACTTTCCCTCCGCGTACGTCTCTGTACGCATCGATCAAGTGCCTTGAAGGGGCTCAAATCAGCACCTTCACGACTCGAAGACTCCAACTGCAGGAATTTCGGTGATTTTCAAGGCAGACGATAGAGGCGTACTGGACGTACGCCGATTGAGGATAACACAGAAAATCACCGAAATTACGCGGTTTGGAGCGTGTTGCCCCTTGTACACTGATGCTAGCCTGAATCCTGAGAAAACGGAGAAAGGAAATCTATGAAAAAAGAAAATAAAATTTTTATTATCGGACATAAAAATCCGGATACAGATTCTATCTGTTCAGCCATTGCCTATGCGGATATTAAAAACCGGACAGAAAAAGGCACTTTTGTGGCCAAGAGGGCAGGACAGATTAACGAGGAGACAGAGTATGTGCTGAATCGGTTTGGAGTCCGGGCTCCCGGCTATCTTTCTGATGCCGGAACCCAGGTACGGGAAATCGATATCCATGAAGTACCCGGCGTCCAGGGTTCCATTTCCGTGAAGAGAGCCTGGGAAACCATGCGGGAACAGAGTGTAGTCACTCTTCCCATCACCTCCGAGGAGAACGATCTGGAGGGAGTGATCACGGTCAGCGATATAGCGGAATCCTATATGGACGCCTATGACAGCAGCGTAATGTCCAGGGCCAGAACCCAGTACCGCAGCATTGCGGATACTCTGGACGGCTCGGTAATCGTGGGAAATGAACATGGTTACTTTATTAAAGGCCGGGTAGTGATCGGGGCTTTCCATCCGGATACCATGGAGAATTATATCCATGAAGATGACCTGGTGATCCTGGGGAACCGGGCGGAGGATCAGCTTTGCGCCATTGAAATGAATGCCAGCTGTATTGTAGTGGGACTGGGAGCCAAGGTTTCCCGGACGATCCAGAAGCTGGCGGAGGAAATGAGCTGTGTGATTATCAGCACGCCTCACGACACGTACACCATTGCCAGGCTTATTAATCAGTCTATCCCTATTAAACACCTGATGACCAGAGAAAATATCATCTGTTTTCATACCAGTGATATGCTGGATAACATCAAGGAGATCATGCGCAAAAGCCGCCACAGAGATTATCCGGTTCTGAACAAAAAGGGAAAATATATCGGAACCATCTCCCGCCGGAACCTGATCGGATATCACCGAAAAAGGTTGATCCTGGTAGACCATAATGAGAAATCCCAGGCGGTGGACAATGTGGATGAGGCGGAGATCCTGGAGATTATCGATCATCACCGTCTGGGGAATCTGGAAACGGTTTCTCCTGTTCTGTTCCGGAACCAGCCGGTAGGCTGTACCGGCACCATTATGTATCAGATCTATCAGGAAAAAAATCTGGAGATTCCGAAAAATATTGCAGGACTTCTCTGCGCCGCCATAATTTCCGATACTCTGATGTTCCGTTCCCCTACCTGCACGCCTATGGACAAGGCAGCGGCGGAGGCTTTGGCAGAAATTGCAGAAATTCAAATCGAAGAATTTGCCGCCGAGATGTTCCATGCCGGAAGCAACCTTCGTGATAAGACTGCGGAGGAAATCTTCTACCAGGATTTCAAGAAATTTATTATGGAAGATGTAACTTTCGGAGTGGGGCAGATCAACTCCATGGATGCGGAGGAGCTGAAGGCGATCCGTCAGAATCTGGTGCCGCATCTGAAGAGCGAATGCGGAAAACACGGGATCCAGATGGTATTCTTCATGCTCACGAATATTATTGATGAATCTACCGAACTGCTCTATTACGGAGAACACGCAAAAGAGCTGATCGAAGGCGCTTTTCCGGTACAGGCGGAGGAAAAGAGCTGTGTTCTTCCCGGAGTAGTGTCCCGAAAGAAGCAGCTGATCCCGGCCTTTATGACGGCTCTTCAGCAGAGGTGAGAAGATGGGAAAGCAGAAGTGGAAGCCGGGTAATATGCTGTATCCTCTGCCGGCAGTGCTGGTAACCGTAAGGGACAGAGACGGCAGGGATAATGTATTTACCGCGGCCTGGGCGGGAACTGTGTGCACAAATCCTCCAATGGTTTCAATATCTGTGCGGCCGGAGCGGTTTTCACACCATATGATTCTGGAAACCGGAGAATTTGTCATTAACCTGACTACAGAAGAGATGGCCCGGGCGGTAGATTACTGCGGGGTAAAATCAGGAAGGGACCTGGATAAATTCCAGGCTCTGGGGCTGGAAACAGAGGCAGCTTCAGAGGTGAAGGTCCTTATGATTAAAAATTCACCGGTATGCATAGAGTGTAAAGTGGCGGAAGTGATGCATTTGGGCTCTCACGATCTGTTTCTTGCAAAAGTAGCCGCTGTTCACGCAGATGAAAAATATATGGACCAGAAAGGGCGTTTTCATCTGGGAAAGGCGAAAATGCTGGCATATTCTCACGGAGAATATTACGGACTGGGGAAAAAACTGGGAACTTTCGGATACAGCGTGCGCCGGAAAAAACAGTAAAATGAAAGTTTAAAAATTGAATCTTGCATAATCTTCAAGCCCATGATATAATGCAACAGTGTATAAAGACGATACAATTTCAGGTTGTCAAAGGAGGAAACAAAAATGTCTTACGTAGATGAAGTCATTGAACGGGTTGTAGCCAAGAATCCCAGCGAGCCGGAATTCCATCAGGCTGTAAAGGAAGTTCTGGAATCTCTGCGCCCGGTAATTGAGAAGAACGAAGAAAAATACAGAAAACTTGCTATCCTGGAGCGTCTGGTAGAGCCGGAGCGTCAGATCAAGTTCCGGGTACCCTGGGTAGACGATCAGGGACAGGTACAGGTAAATACCGGATACAGAGTACAGTTCAACAGCGCTATCGGACCCTATAAAGGAGGACTTCGTTTCCATCCTTCCGTAAACCTGGGTATCATTAAATTCCTGGGCTTTGAGCAGATTTTCAAAAACTCTCTGACCGGACTGCCCATCGGCGGCGGCAAGGGAGGATCTGACTTTGATCCCAAGGGTAAATCTGACAGGGAGGTTATGGCCTTCTGCCAGAGCTTCATGACCGAACTCCAGAGACATATCGGACCCAATACAGATGTTCCCGCCGGGGATATCGGCGTAGGCGGAAGAGAGATCGGCTACCTGTTCGGACAGTATAAGAGAATCCGCGATGCCTATGAGGGAGTACTCACCGGCAAAGGGCTGACCTACGGCGGATCCCTGGCCAGAACCGAAGCCACCGGATACGGACTGCTGTATCTGACCCAGGAGCTGCTGAAGCTGAACGGCATAGATCTGGCTGGAAAGACCTGCTGTGTTTCCGGTTCCGGAAATGTGGCCATCTACGCCATTGAGAAAGCGCACCAGCTGGGTGCCAAGGTTGTGACCTGTTCCGACTCCAACGGCTGGGTTTATGATCCGGAAGGCATCGATGTGGCTGCTCTGAAAGAGATCAAGGAAGTCAACAGAGCAAGACTGACCGAGTACAAGAAATACCGTCCCAACTCCGAGTACCACGAGGGCAGAGGCGTATGGTCCGTAAAATGCGACATCGCTCTTCCCTGCGCTACCCAGAACGAGCTGCATCTGGAGGATGCCAAGATGCTGGTGGACAATGGGGTGACCGCGGTTTGCGAGGGAGCCAACATGCCCACTACGCTGGAAGCTACCGCTTATCTGCAGGAGCATAAAGTTATCTTTGCTCCCGGAAAAGCAGCCAATGCCGGCGGCGTAGCCACCTCCGCTCTGGAAATGAGCCAGAACAGCGAGCGTCTCAGCTGGACCTTCCAGGAAGTAGACAGCAAGCTGCAGCAGATCATGATCAACATTACCCACAATATGGATGAGGCAGCCAAAGAGTACGGCTGTGAGGGCAACTATGTTATGGGAGCCAATATTGCCGGCTTTAAGAAAGTTGTAGATGCCATGATCGCCCAGGGTGTTTGCTAAAATTTAAAAAGATTCAACCGAGGCCAGAAGAAGGCGGACATGTCCGAAATGCATGTCCGCCTTCTATATTGATGGGGTTTCTTGCGGCAGTACGAAAGAAATTCTTAATTTTTGTTTACAAAACCCTGGAGATGGGTTAATATAAATAAAGTCGTTTAGATTTCATATAAAAATTTCGAGGTGGAAAATGGAACAGTATGTAATTAAAGGGGGAAATCCTCTTGTCGGCGAGGTGGAAATCGGGGGAGCTAAAAACGCCGCGCTGGCAATACTGACAGCTGCCATCATGACGGATGAGACTGTTCTGATCGATAATATACCGGATGTCAGCGACATTAATGTATTGCTGGACGCAATTGCTGTAATCGGAGCAGAGGTTGAGAGGATCGACCGGCATACGGTAAAAATCTGCGGCGCGACCATTGGTTCCGTCAGCGTGGATTATGAATTTATCAAAAAAATCAGGGCGTCCTATTATCTTCTGGGGGCCCTCTTAGGCAAATATAAAAAGGCGGAAGTTCCGCTTCCGGGGGGCTGCAATATCGGAAGCAGGCCCATCGACCAGCATCTGAAGGGCTTTCGGGCTCTGGGGGCAACCGTAACGATCCGCAACGGCGCCATTGTGGCTTCTGCGGAAAATCTCCGGGGAGCCCATATTTTCCTGGATATGGTTTCTGTGGGAGCTACCATCAACATTATGATGGCGGCCAGTATGGCCAGAGGAAATACCATTATAGAGAACGCTGCCAAAGAACCCCATGTGGTGGATGCCGCCAATTTCTTAAACAGTATGGGAGCCAATATTAAGGGAGCAGGCACAGATGTGATCCGGATCCGCGGAGTGGAGACTCTTCATAAGACAGCCTATTCCGTTGTGCCGGATATGATCGAGGCCGGAACCTATATGTTCGCGGCAGCCGCAACCCGGGGCGACGTACTCATAAAGGACGTGATTCCCAAGCATCTGGAAGCTATGACTGCCAAGCTGGTGGAGATCGGCTGTGATGTGGAGGAATTTGACGATGCGGTGCGGGTTTCTGCAAAGAAGAGACTGGGAAGAACCCATGTAAAGACCCTGCCCTATCCGGGATTTCCTACGGATATGCAGCCGCAGATCGGCGTTACCCTGGCTTTGGCCAGCGGAACCAGCATTGTTACAGAGAGTATTTTTGAAAATCGCTTCAAATATGTGGACGAGCTGACCCGTATGGGCGCCTCCATTAAAGTGGAAGGAAATACAGCCATTATCGACGGGGTGGAGAAGATGACGGGAGCCCGGGTTTCCGCTCCGGATCTGCGGGCGGGAGCAGCCCTGGTAATCGCCGGGCTGGCCAGCGAAGGTGTTACCGTGGTGGACGATATCATCTATATCCAGCGGGGCTACGAAAATTTTGAAGGAAAACTGCGGGCTCTTGGGGCTGAAATTGAGCGGGTATCCAGCGAGAAAGAAATCCAGAAATTTAAGCTGCGAGTCGGCTGATACAGAAGATAGGCGCCTGCCGGAAAAGCATATTCCGGCAGGCGCTTTTGCTTGACAATCCAAGGGACCTTGCTATATACTTAGCACATAAAAATGGTGTAGGCAGAATAATCACGTCAGACTGGACAGGTCCTGACGTGCTTTATATTTGCGTTATACCGGGAAGCATATCTATTCACAGATGGAGGTTTATTATGAAAAAGAAGATACTCAGTATTGCACTGGCCGGCATTATGGCGCTGGGACTGTTTGGCTGCGGCAGCTCCGCCGGGCAGGGCTCCACAAGCGGCAGTGCTGCGGAAGATAATTCTTCTGTAGGCGGAAACAGCGCAGAGGCAGGAAGCAGCAGCGATGTCAAAGTCGGCGTGATCCTGCTGGGTGATGATGCGGAAGCTTATACAGCGGCGCATATCCAGGGAATCAAGGCAGCTGTGGAGAATCTGGGACTGTCCGAGGAGGAGAACATTATCTGGAAATACAATGTTCCCGAGGAGCAGGAGTGCTATGAGGCGGCTGTGGACCTGGCAGCCTCCGGCTGTGATCTGATCATTTCCAACAGCTATGGTCATCAGACTTTTATGCTGCAGGCAGCCATGGATAACCCGCAGATCCAGTTTGTTTCCATGACCGGCGACTTTGCGGCTATCTGCGGCCTGGATAATATGAAGAACGCATTTACGAATATTTACGAATCCCGGTATGTGTCCGGCGTAGTGGCAGGACTGAAGCTGCAGGAACTGGTGGAGACCGGTGAACTGACTGCGGAGAAACATCCGGAAAGCTTTGATGAGAATGGAAATATCAAAGTGGGCTATGTAGGAGCCTTTAATTACGCAGAGGTAGTTTCCGGCTACACCGCTTTCTTCCTGGGAATCCGCAGCGTAATGCCCAACGTAGTTATGGAAGTGAACTATACCAACTCCTGGTTTGATATCGATAAAGAGGGAGCTGCCGCCGAGGCCCTTATTGCCAACGGCTGTGTGATCATCGGACAGCACGCGGACTCCACCGGCGCTCCGGCCGCCACTGAAAAGCAGTATCAGCAGGGCAAGCTCTGCTTCTCTGTAGGCTATAATGTAGATATGCAGGAGGCAGCCCCGGATACGGCTCTGACTTCCGCCACCAATAACTGGGGCGTATACTACACTTACGCCATTGAAACCGTTATGAACGGCGGCCAGATCGATACCGACTGGGCCAGAGGCTATGCGGACGATGCCGTAGGCATCACAGAACTGAGCCCCGCCTGCGCGGAGGGAACTGCCGAGTATGTGGCAGAGGTAGAGCAGCAGCTTCGGGACGGAACCCTGCATGTATTTGATACTTCTACCTATACGGTAGGAGGACAGCAGGTGACCTCCGATATGATCGATCTGAGCTATATGGATACTTTTGAGGGAGAGACCAAGGAAGCCATTCAGGATGGATATTTCTCCGAGTCTACCCTGCGGAGCGCTCCTTATTTCGCGGAGCGGATCGACGGTATCACCGAGGACGCTGTAACCCAGTAAAAAAGTATATATTTTATGAATACGGCAGAGGGAGGCTCTGGGAGCTTCCCTCTGTTCCTGAGTTAAGCCAAGGGGCAAAGCGGATGGAACCGCTGGATTACAAAATGATGAGGAAGGAGGCCCGTTCCCATGGAAAACGCCATTGAACTGAAGCACATTACCAAGACCTTCGGCAAAAAAGTTGTGGCAAACAAGAATGTTTCCCTGGAAGTGAGAAAGGGAGAGATCCTGTCCCTGCTGGGAGAGAATGGAAGCGGAAAGACAACCCTTATGAATATGATCGCCGGGATCTACTACCCGGACGAAGGGGAAATCCGGATCAACGGCAGGCAGGCGGAGATCCGCTCTCCAAAAGATGCTTACGATCTGGGTATCGCTATGATCCATCAGCATTTTAAACTGGTGGATGTATTTACGGCTCTGGAAAATATCGCCCTGGGATTGGACAAGGATCAAAAGTATGATCTGAACCAGATCCGCAGAAAGGCGGAAGATATCTGCCATAAATATCATTTTGATCTGGATCTGGACCAGAAAATCTACGAGATGAGCGTTTCCCAGAAACAGACCCTGGAGATTGTCAAGGCATTGTTCCGGGGAGCGGATATTCTGATCCTGGATGAGCCCACAGCCGTCCTGACGCCCCAGGAGACGGAAAAGCTTTTTGATGTGCTGCGGAACATGCGGCAGGACAAGAAATCGGTGGTTCTGATCACCCACAAACTTCATGAGGTTATGGAGATCTCCAATCGGGTGGCCATTCTCCGAAAGGGAGAATATATCGGCACGGTGGAGACAAAAGACGCCACCGAGAGCATTCTCACGGAAATGATGGTGGGACAGAAGGTGGAACTGAATATCCACAGATCCCAGCCCAAAGATCCCCTGAAGCGTCTGGAAATCCGCAATCTGTCGGTGACCAGCCGGGAGGGCGTCAAAGTGCTGGACAATGTGTCTTTTGACGTATACAGCGGAGAGATCCTGGGAATCGCCGGGGTGTCCGGCAACGGGCAGAAGGAACTGCTGGAGGCCATCGCCGGACTGCAGCCGGTAGAGGAAGGGGGAAGCGTCAAGTATTATCCCAGAAATAACGCGGCGGCTATGCAGCTTCTGGGGAAGACGCCCCGGAAGATCCGGGACGCGGGCATCCATCTGTCCTTTGTGCCGGAGGACCGGCTGGGCATGGGCCTGGTGGGATCCATGGGCATGATCGACAATATGATGCTGAAAAGCTACGACAGCGGCCATTCTTTCCTGGCAGACCGGAAAGGCCCCCGGGAACTGGCGAAAAAGGTAAAAGAGGAACTGGGGGTCGTGACCCCCGGCATCAATACTCCGGTATCCAGACTTTCCGGAGGGAATGTGCAGAAGGTGCTGGTAGGCCGGGAGATCGCCGCGGATCCGGTGGTGCTGATGACTGCTTACGCCGTGCGGGGACTGGACATCAATACTTCCTATACCATCTACAACCTTTTAAATGAGCAGAAAGAAAAAGGCGTGGCGGTGATCTATGTGGGGGAAGACCTGGATGTGCTCCTGGATCTCTGCGACAGGATCCTGGTTCTCTGCGGCGGCAGAGAAAACGGTGTGCTGGACGGCAGAGCAGCCACCAAAGAACAGGTGGGCCTGCTGATGACAAACCTGAAGAATGGAGGTGGAAGAGCATGAGTGCCAAGAGAACGGAAGTACAGGAGCCCCTGGTCCGTATTGTGAAACGGGACGGAGCGCCCCTCCGCAGCAAAATTCTGGTTCGCTGCCTGGCGATTCTGCTGGCTCTGATCATCGACGCGGTGTTCATCTACGCGGTGACCGGACTGAATCCCCTTTCGGTTTACGGGGTCATGTTTCAGGGAACCTTTGGAAACGGCGTCCGCTTTTCCTGGGCTATGCGGGATCTGGTGACATTGCTCTGCATCGGCATTGCCCTGGCTCCGGCCTTTAAAATGCGGTTCTGGAATATCGGCGCGGAAGGACAGGTGCTGGTGGGCGGTCTGGCGACCGCTCTGGTAATGGTAGCCTGCGGGAATACCCTTCCCACGCCCCTGCTTTTCCTGGTGATGTTTGTGACCAGTATCGCCGCGGGAGCCATCTGGGGCTTTGTTCCGGCGTATTTCCGGGCAAAATGGGGAACCAATGAGACGCTGTTCACCCTGATGATGAATTATGTGGCCACCAGCTTTGTAGCCTGCGCGGTCAATATCCTCCGGGGACAGGCTTCCAGCCTTGGAAAGCTGAACATGGGCACCCAGGCAGGCTGGTTTCCCCTGTTTCTGGGGCAGAGATATAATATCAACATTCTGGTAGTAGCGGTGCTGACAGTGCTGATGTTTCTGTATCTGAAATACTCCAAACACGGCTATGAGATCAGCGTTGTGGGAGAGTCGGAGAATACCGCCAGATATGCGGGAATTAACGTAACCTGGGTGCGGATCCGGACCATGCTGATTTCCGGAGCGATCTGCGGACTGGCCGGCTTCCTGATCGTAGCGGGCCGGGATCAGACCATTGCTACCAGCACAGCGGGAGGCCAGGGCTTTACAGCGATTATCGTAGCCTGGCTAGCAAAATTTAATACCTTTTACATGGCGCTGATCTCTTTCCTGTTGGTCTTTCTCTCCAGAGGAGCTTCGGAGATCGCCTCCGCCTACAGTCTCAACGACTACGCTTCGGATATTCTTACAGGCGTGATCCTTTTCTGTATTCTGGGAAGCGAGTTCTTTATTAATTTCCGGATGATCTTCCGCGGAAAGCGGCAGAAGGAGGTGGCATAATATGGAAAATCTTGTGGCTTGGATCCTTCGTGCGATTCCCTTCGGCACGATTATCATGTTCGGAGGACTGGGAGAGACCCTTACGGAAAAGTCGGGTAATCTGAATCTGGGGGTTCCGGGAATTATGTACCTGGGAGGGTTCGCCGGTTTTGCCAGCGCTTACTTTTATGAAACCTCCACGCCGGATCCGGTTCCGGCTCTCTGTATCCTGATCGCCCTGCTGGCCTGTATCGGCGCCTCTATGCTGGGAGGCCTGATCTTCAGTTTCCTGACCATTACCCTTCGGGCTAATCAGAATGTGACCGGACTGGCTCTGACCATTTTCGGACAGGGGGTAGCCAACTTCTTCGGCGTGCTGATCCTGGACGGGGCTACTTATTCTGCCGCGCCGGTATCCTACGCGGCATTTTCCGCCAAGCTTCCGGGAGCCGCCCAGAATCTGGGAATGTTCGGCAGACTGGTGCTGAACTATGGATTTCTGGTTTACGTGGCGATCCTTCTGGCGGTGGTGATGCATCTGTTCCTGAAACGGACCCGGACAGGCCTGAACCTGCGGGCAGTAGGCGAGAATCCTGCTACAGCCGACGCGGCAGGGGTGCACGTGATCCGTTATAAATATCTGGCCACCTGTATCGGAGCCGGTATTTCCGGCATCGGCGGCCTGTACTACGTGCTGGATTACAGCCAGGGCATCTGGGCTACTACAGGCCAGATTGAAGCACTGGGCTGGCTGGCGGTAGCGCTGGTAATTTTCACTACCTGGAAACCCTTAAACGCCATCTGGGGCGCTTATCTCTTCGGTATGCTGTACTGGCTGTATATGTTCCTGCCGGATGTGCTGGGCATCCATGTGGCCAGCTACGCTACGGATCTGATCCAGATGGTTCCCTACGTGGTGACCATCCTGGTGCTGATCGTGGCCAGCTTCCGGAAAAAGAAGGAAAATCAGCCTCCGGCAAGCCTGGGACTGTCCTATTTCCGGGAAGAAAGATAGGGAAGCTGACATACGGGCTTATCCTGTGCAGGCTGTTCTGTTATTGCGGAACAGCCTGTATTTTTTGGACAATTTTCCGCCAGTGTCCTAACAGGGAGAAATGGCTATTGACTGTTGGTTGGAAACGAGTTAAGGTTAGTAGCGTAGGAAAAAACCGAATATGCTTTTCTCTTATTCAGAGTGGCGGAGGTACATAGGACCTGTGAAACCACGGCAACCCCATGATGGAAGGTGCCAGCCTGAGCGAAGTTTTCGAACAATAAGGGGATACAAGCTTAACAGCAGTCCGCCTTATGGGGCGGATTTTTTGTATGCAGTTTCGTCGCTGCGATTCCAGGCTGCTTCAGACCTGACAGCAGATGCGTAGTGAATCGCCGCGTTTCGTCTGCTCCGGCAGTTATGGCATCCTTTGGAAGGATGCGGAGAAAGAAAAGCAACAGAAGAAAAGGAGACAAAAATGGAAAAAAGACTTTTTACTTCCGAGTCCGTTACTGAGGGACATCCGGATAAGATCTGCGACGCCATCTCAGATGCCATCCTGGACGCTCTGGTAGCCCAGGATCCCATGAGCCGTGTAGCCTGCGAGACCTGCACCACTACCGGCGTGGTCATGGTTATGGGAGAGATCACTTCCAAGGCAAACATCGATATTCCCCAGATCGTCAGAGATACGGTAACCGAGATCGGCTATACCAGAGGAAAATTCGGCTTTGACGCCGAGACCTGCGCGGTGATCACCGCCATTGACAAGCAGTCCACAGATATCGCCATGGGCGTGGACAAGGCGCTGGAGGCCAAGGAAAACACCATGACCGACGCAGATATTGACGCCATCGGCGCCGGAGATCAGGGTATGATGTTCGGCTACGCCTGCAATGAGACCGAGGAGTATATGCCCTATCCCATCGCTCTGGCCCACAAGCTGGCCCGGAAGCTGACAGAGGTCCGCAAGAACGGCACCCTGACCTATTTAAGACCTGACGGAAAGACCCAGGTAACCGTAGAGTACGATGAGGACGGAAAGCCCTTCCGTCTGGACGCGGTGGTTCTGTCCACCCAGCACGGCCCGGAGGTTTCCCAGGAGCAGATCCACGCGGATATCAAGAAGTATGTCTTTGATCCCATCCTGCCCAAGGATATGATCGATGAGGAGACAAAGTTCTTTATCAATCCCACCGGCCGCTTTGTTATCGGAGGACCTCACGGAGATTCCGGACTTACCGGCCGTAAGATCATCGTTGATACATACGGCGGATACGCCCGCCACGGCGGCGGCGCTTTCTCCGGCAAGGACTGCACCAAGGTAGACCGTTCCGGCGCTTACGCGGCCCGTTACGTGGCTAAAAACCTGGTAGCTGCCGGCCTGGCGGATAAGTGCGAGCTGCAGCTGTCCTATGCCATCGGCGTTGCCCATCCCACCTCCATCCAGGTGGAAACCTTCGGCACCGGCAAGCTTTCCGATGAGGAACTGACCAGGATCGTTCGGGAAAACTTTGACCTGCGTCCCGCCGGCATCATCAAGATGCTGGATCTGCGCCGTCCCATCTACAAGCAGACGGCCGCCTACGGACACTTTGGAAGAAATGATCTGGATCTTCCCTGGGAGAAGCTGGACAAGGTAGAAGTACTGAAAAAATATCTGTAATACGGAACAACAAAGGCCGCTGCCCCGCGGAAGATCTGCGAGGCAGCGGCCTTTTTCAGTCAGAGGTGTTCTGATTATTCTCTCTCTACAATGGCTGCGCAGCCCATGCCGCCGCCTACGCAGAGGGTCGCCAGACCTTTCTTGGCGTCCCGCTTTTCCATTTCATAGAGCAGGGTTACCAGGATCCGGCAGCCGGAACAGCCTACCGGGTGTCCCAGGGCGATGGCGCCGCCGTTGACATTTACCTTGCTCATATCAAATTCCAGATCCCGGGCAACAGCTACGGACTGGGCGGCGAAAGCCTCGTTGGCCTCTACCAGATCCATATCCTGGATGGTCAGGCCGGTTCTGGCGAAGAGTTTTTTCGTAGCCGCGATGGGGCCCACGCCCATAATGGAGGGATCCACGCCGGCCAGGGTTCCGTCGATCCAGGTTGCCATGGGTTTTACCCCCAGCTCCTTGGCTTTTTCCTCACTCATGACCACAATGGCGGCAGCGCCATCGTTGATGGAGGAAGCGTTTCCGGCAGTGACCATGCCGTCTTTTTTGAAGGCGGGACGGAGCTTGGAAAGGCTTTCTACTGTAACGCCCTGACGGGGGCCTTCATCTGTATCAAAGAGAACCGTCTCTTTTTTCTTCTTGATTTCTACAGGAACGATCTCGTCCTTAAAGCGCCCGGAGGCGATGGCCGCGCAGGCTTTCTGCTGGCTGTTGGCGGCAAAGGCGTCCAGCTCTTCCCGGGTCAGTCCCCACTGCTCTGCCACGTTTTCCGCAGTGATGCCCATGTGATAGTGGTGGAAGGCATCGGTGAGAGCATCTGTGATCATGGTATCGTAGATCTGGTTGTTGCCCATGCGGTAGCCGAAACGGGCGTTCTGCAGAGCATAGGGAGCCATGGACATGTTCTCGATGCCGCCGGCTACGATGATGTCAGCCTCGCCCTCCCGGATCATCCGGGCAGCGGTGTTTACGCAGTCCAGACCGGAGCCGCAGAGCACGTTGATGGTAATGGCCGGGGATTCCACGGGGATACCGGCGTTGACAGCGGCCTGTCTGGCAGGATTCTGGCCGGTGCCGGCCTGGATAACACAGCCCATGTATACCATGTCTACCTGCTCCGGTTTCACGCCGGAGCGTTTCAGAGCTTCTTTAATAACGATGGTTCCCAGTTCCGGGGCGGGAGTGGTGCTTAAAGCTCCGCCCATGACGCCGATGGCGGTCCGGCAGGCGCCGGCCAGTACGATTTTTTTAGCCATTGGAAGTATCCTCCTTATAAATAGGTAAATGTAGTTATCTGCTACTTTTTATCATAGCAGAAAAAATAAAAAATACAATAGAAATTGTTATAAAAATAACAATTTCTTTAAGGCCAAAATCAACTTCCTTTTCGATTTACCAGAAAGATTCCCAGAGATACCAGGGCCAGAGCACCCAGGCCGTAAATGCTGAAGGCCTGATTTTTTTCGCCCAGGATCAGCGCGGAAAGAATCACGCCGAATACAGGGTTCATAAATCCGAATACAGTGATTTTGCTGACCGGATTGTATTTCAGAAGCAGCCCCCAAAGGCTGTATGCCACGGCGGAAATCATAGCCATATAGATCAGAAGCAGAATGGACAAAGGCGTGAAACCGGTAATCCGCCCTCCCATACAGAAGCCGGATGCAGCCAGTACCAGACCGCCCAGAATAAACTGCCAGCCGCTGAGCATGACCGGGTCCTCTTTCACGGAAAATTTTTTAATCAGAACAGAGGACATGGCATAGGAAAGGGCGGCAATGAGAATAAATCCTTCGCCGTTGATCTGCATGTGAAAGTCCAGGGAAGCGCCGGCTACATTGATAAGAACCACTCCGGCAAAGCCGATGAGACATCCCAGAAGCTTAGAACGGGTCAGGGCCTCGTAACGAAAGATAAGGCTGGCGATCAGAATGGCGAAGAACGTGCTGGAGGCATTTATAATTGAAGATTTTACGCCGGTTGCATGGGCCATTCCAATGTAAAAGAAAAAGTACTGTATAATGGTCTGAGTCAGAGACAGGAGACCGATGGGCAAAAGGGAACTTTTTCGGGGAACCAGAACTTTTCTGGATGCCAGGCTGCCTATAAAGATGACCAGAATGCCGGCCAGAGTGAAGCGGATCCCGGCAAAGAGAATCTGAGATGCCGCATCGCCGGAAGCGATAGAGAACATCTGATAGCCGATCTTCACGCAGGGAAAAGCGCTGCCCCACAGAAAGCAGCAGATCAGAGTCAGCAGGCACACAATGGGAGTTTTCGTCAGCAGTTTCTGGTTCATATTCATCTTCTCCTATCTTGTTCAGGATTTTTCTGCAGCGGCAGCGTATTGTCCCCTTGTACACTGACGCTATACTTACAGAGAAAAACACCGGGACGGGAGTACAGAACTCCGTCCCGGTGTATTATAAGCGAATCTGTTTGAAAGTACAAGTCTTAGAACAGACCGGTGATCTTGCCGTCCTCGTCTACATCGATCTTTTCTGCTGCGGGGCGCTTGGGCAGACCGGGCATGGTCATGATCTCTCCCGTAAGAGCTACGATGAAACCGGCGCCGGCGGAAATCTTCAGATTACGGACCGTCACCTCGAAGTCAGAGGGAGCTCCCAGCTTGTTGGGATCATCGGTAAGGCTGTACTGGGTTTTGGCTACGCAGATGGGGCAGTTGCCATAGCCAAGAGCTTCCAGCTGAGCCGCCTGTTTTTTAGCAGAAGCAGTAAGTACTGCGCATTTTCCGCCGTAAACCTTCTGTACGATCTGATTCAGCTTGTCCTCAATGCTTCCGTCCAGTTCATAGGAGAAGCTGAAGCCGGAATTATCCTCTTCGCAGAGACGAACCACTTCGTTGGCCAGAGCGATGCCGCCCTCGCCGCCCTTGGCCCATACTTCGGACAGAGCTACGTTTACACCCAGTTCCTTGCACTTGCGCTCTACCAGATCCAGCTCCGCCTTGGTATCGGTGGGGAAGGCATTGATGGCAACTACGCAGGGCAGATGGTATACATTTTTAATGTTGCTTACATGTTTCAGCAGGTTGGGCAGACCCTTCTCCAGAGCCTCCAGGTTTTCATTGTTCAGCTGATCCTTGGGAATGCCTCCGTTGTATTTCAGGGCGCGGACAGTAGCCACGATAACAACTGCGTTAGGCTTCAGTCCTGCCATACGGCATTTGATGTCCAGGAATTTCTCAGCGCCCAGGTCAGCGCCGAATCCAGCCTCAGTAATGCAGTAATCCCCCAGCTTCAGGGCCATTCTGGTAGCAGTTACGGAGTTGCAGCCGTGAGCAATGTTAGCGAAAGGTCCGCCGTGTACAATAGCCGGCACATGCTCCAGGGTCTGTACCAGGTTGGGTTTCAGAGCGTCCTTCAGCAGTGCGCACATAGCGCCTTCTGCATGGAGATCACCGGCAGTGACCGGTTTCTGCTCGGAGGCCTTGCCGTAGGTATAACCGATTACCAGGCGGGCCAGACGAGCCTTCAGATCTTTAATATCGTTGGCCAGACAAAGAACTGCCATGATCTCGGAGGCAACGGTAATATCATAGCCGTCCTCCCTGGGAGTTCCGTTGCTTCTGCCGCCCAGGCCGTCTACCACGTTGCGGAGCTGGCGGTCGTTCATATCTACGCATCTTCTCCAGGTGATCTTCCGGGGATCAATGTTCAGTTCGTTGCCCTGGAAAATATGGTTATCTATCATAGCGGCCAGCAAATTGTTGGCGGCGCCAATGGCATGAAAATCACCGGTGAAATGAAGATTAATGTCTTCCATGGGAACTACCTGGGCATAGCCGCCGCCGGCAGCGCCGCCCTTTACGCCGAATACCGGTCCCAGGGAGGGCTCACGAAGGGCAACCATAACATTTTTGCCGATTTTCTGCATAGCATCTGCCAGACCGACAGTCGTTGTGGTTTTTCCTTCGCCTGCGGGAGTGGGATTGATAGCAGTTACCAGAACCAGTTTTCCATCCGGTGCGTTCGATTCTCTTAATAAATTGTAATCAATTTTTGCTTTGTACTTGCCGTACTGCTCCAGGTATTTGTCTTCAATACCCGCTTTTTCAGCAATTTTGGTAATTGGCTCCATCACACATTCCTGTGCGATTTCGATGTCTGATTTGTAACCCATAACTCTTTACTCTCCTTTCTTTTGAAGCCTGGCCGCAGTTTTATCCTTATTATTATTGCCAAGTGAGCGGAAACAACACTGTCAATAGGTAGCTAGACAAAAAGGCAGCATTTGTACCTCCACAAATGCTGCCCAGACGGTCGGCCTCAACAAGTCCTGTTTCCCTCGTGGTAACTCCACATATCCGTCAGTACACAGGGCTTTTATTAATTTACGAACTCAGTATAGCACCTGCCCTGAAAAAAAGCAATGAAAATTTTCTTCTATATAAAAAGATATTCAGGAGCTTGTTTTTCACGAAGAAAGGAGGATTTAGAAAAAGGCTTTTGTAGAAAATGACGGAAGGCCCGGATGTTCACGATTTATTTACAAATTATTGAAATTTATCCCTTGCATGAACCAGGGAAGTGTGATAGTATGTAAAAAGATTAAAAAAAGTATTACATAGTTGTTACAAGACATATAGCAAAATAATTAAGAACATAGGTTTTAGGAGTAATATTCATGAAAAGCAAAAAGTTAGTCGCCCTTGGTCTGGTAGCAGTACTGGGAGGAGCACAGGTCGTAACAGTATACGCCGATGAAATGCAGCAGGTACAGCAGCAGAAAGAAGACGCCCACAGTTCGCTGGACGCGCTGACAGATTCCATCAGCACTCTGGAAACTCAGAAGAGCCAGATCGAGAGTGAGATCGATCAGCTGGACGGACAGCTGGTTACCACCATTGCTTCCGTAAACATGCTGAAGGATCAGATCGCGGATCAGGAAGTAGCTCTGGAGCAGACCGAAAAAGATCTGACAGCAGCCCAGGCAGACCGGGATGAGCAGTATGAGAATATGACCAGCCGGATGCAGTATATTTATGAGAAAGGCGGCAAAGGCGGCTGGGCCACGATCCTTCTGGAGAATGGCAATATTGCTGATCTTCTGAACCGGGCGGAATATACCCAGCAGATTTATGACTACGACAGAGACTGTCTGGATCAGTTTGTACAGACCATCAATACGGTGAAAGACCTGCAGAGTCAGCAGGAAATGGAAATGGCAAACCTGCAGGCCATGAAGAACGAGCAGGAGGCTCAGCAGGCTGAACTGGAACAGATGCTGGAGCAGAAGCGTGCTACATCCTCCGATTATGATGTTCAGATCCAGGAAGCCAATGCTATGGCCGGTGAATATCAGCAGTTAATCGAGGAATTGAACGCGCAGCTGCAGGAACTGGAAGCACAGAAGAGAGCCGAGGAAGAAGCCGCCAGAAAAGCTGCTGAGGAAGCAGCGCAGGCAGCCGCTGCGGAAGCAGCCCGCCAGGAAGCGGCCCAGCAGCAGGTATCCCAGTCCTCTCCCAGCACTACGCCGGAGAGCAGCAATGATTATTATGAGGAGCCTTCCTACGAAGAACCCTCTTACGATGCGCCTGTTTATGAAGAACCCTCTTATGAAGAGCCGTCTTATGACGAGCCTGCTTACGAGGAACCGTCCTACGATGAAGGAAGCAGTAGCAATACTTCCAACTCTTCCATGGGACAGGCAATTGTGGATTACGCCCTGCAGTTTGTGGGTAATCCGTATGTATGGGGCGGAAACAGCCTGACAAACGGAACAGATTGTTCCGGATTTGTACATCTGGTATATGCCCATTTCGGATACAGCGTCAGCCGTCAGTCCGGAGCTCTGCAGAGCGATGGATACGCCGTTTCCTATTCTGAGGCACAGCCGGGAGATATCATCTGCTACCCGGGTCATGTAGCAATTTATATGGGCAACGGCCAGATTGTACATGCAGCCAATGAAGAGGTAGGCATTACAGTAGGAAGCGCTTTATACGGACCCAGCATCATTACAGTCCGCAGAATTGTTTAATACATACATAAAAAAAACAAGAGCCGGCATTTGGGCGGCACTCATAAAACAGCATAAGATTGTTTTCGGGAAACGGTATAGCTTCGGTTATGCCGTTTCTCCGTTTTGCAGGCCATTCAGCAAAGACGCGGGGAGTATTCCCACAAGGTCATAGGAAATGTCAATCTGCTGTTCCCGATAACCCTTTGACTTGTCCGGCGCGTGAACATACACCGCCTTTACCATGTCATTGAGTATAGCGGGCGTCAGCTCGTCCAAGTCGAGATATTTCCGCACCTTGCCGATAAACCTGTCAATGTTCTCTGCCTGTTCTTCCTGTTTTGTAATTTCTTCATTCAGACGCAACAGCTTTTCCCGCAGTTCTTCCTGTTCCTGTTCGTATACGCCCGCGAGCATTTGAAATCTGCTGTCAGAGAGTTTTCCATTAGCGTTGTCCTCGTAAATACGCTTGAATAGGCGGTCAAGTTCCTCTATCCGCCGTTCTACTTTACCAAAACCACGTGTGAGACAACGAAACGAGTAACACGAATGTTCCGTCTATAATCTGCAATATACCGAGGATAAAAAAGTGGTTCCTTTCGCCTCAAAGCGGGCATCCCCCTGGTGGGCTTTTGCCACGGCCCGGATGGAGCTGAGGCCCACGCCGGGTGCGCCCGCACGCTTGCTGGAGAGAAATTTCCCGTCCTCCTGCCGCGCCTGCCCGTCAAAGCTGTTGTCCATGGTGATGGTCAGGACGCCGTACTCCAGGGAGCTGTTCAGCCGGATAAATTTCTTGCCCTCAGCCATGCGTCTGCAGGCTTCCACCCCGTTTTCCAGCAGATTGGCGAACACGACACACAGGGCGCGGTCATCCAAATTTTTGTTCTGCGCGGGGACCGTCAGCCGGGCGGTAAAGGCAATGCCCTCCCTCTTACAGCGGGAGGCGTAGTGGGACACCACCGCATTGACGGTGGGGTTTTCGCAATAGTCCCGGACGGCGGTGGGGATGTCCCGGATCAGTTTAGAGAGATAGGCGGCCAGCCTGGGGTTCTCGTCTCCGGCCATGGCCTGGATCGCGGTCAGATGGTGGCGCAGGTCGTGGCGCATCTGCCGGGTCTGTTCGGCGGTCTCCATGAGGAGTTGGCCGCGCTTGCTCTGCTCCGAGGTCTGTATCTCCAGAAGTTCTTTATCAAACATCAACTGCTGCTCCAGAGCCACCTGTCTGCGCAGACTCTCCAGGGATTGCAGCAGGACATAGTAGGTCACCATCACGCAGATCAGCAGACTGACCCGGAAAAAGAGAAATTCCCAGCGTTCCGCGCTGTCCTGCCGGTAGGCGTTGGTGAACAGAATGGTCATCACGGTGAGCAGACCCGGCACCAGCCAGATCACCCGCCACAACCTGGGGGCATCGGTCTGGTAGATCTGTCGCATGGACGGTCCACACACCCGAAAAAGCAGCGGCAGGAAGATTGCGGCTAAGAGCAAGGCGCACACGCTGCTCTCCCAGCTCTGGGAGAGGGTGGAAAACAGCCGGACGGTCAGGAAGGACGAAATGCCCCGGATCAGCAGCAGGTAGTCCACCGTGAGGATAAAAACTGAGAGCAGCCGGAAAAAGTCCAGCCGGGAGCAGCAAAGGTAGATCACAAAGCCGAGGAAGGAAAACAGAATTTCCAGACCGCGAAAGCCGATACCATTGGCAATGCAGGCAGCGGCCGCCGCCGTTTTGCACAGGACATTGCAGAGCATCAGTACCAGCGCCGTCCTTCTGGAGCGCCAGGGAAAGTGCCAGAGCAAAGCCAGGGGCAGGACATGACCGGGCAGCGTGGTACAGAAAATATAAAATACCTGCTCCATCATCTCTCCCCCCTTGTCCGTGCAAACAGAAAGTCCTCATAGGCTCGTTTGGCCTTGGAACGGTTGGGACGGCTGATGGGGACGTTTTTTCCATCCGCCATCTCATAGCACTGATATTCCTCGTTGATCCCCCGGACAAAGGCCAGATTGACGCAGTAGCTTTTGTGAGGGCAGAAAAAGGGCTGCCCCTCCAGCTGGGGCAGCAGGTCGGACAGCTTGCCATAGAGCTGGAGCGTGCCGCCGTCCCTGCGATACAGAAACACATGATGGGCCTTCTGCTCCAGATAGAAAAGCTCGGAAAGGGGGATTTTTTGCGCCTCGCCGCCTTGCCGGATGGTCAGCCGGGGAGCGCTGTCCCTTTGCAGCTTCACCAGATGCAGCAGGTCGTTGATGTCTTTTTGCCGTACAGGCTTTTCCAAGTATTTCAGCACCGAAAGGCGGTAGCTCTCCAGGGTATGCTCGGTGCTGGTGGTGGTAAAGGCGATGGGGATTGTTTCGTCCATCTCCCTTATTTTCCGTACCGCCTCCACGCCGGTCATGCCGTCCATATAAATATCCATCAGCAGCAGATCGAACCCGCCGGGGCGGAACGCTTCCAGCAGTTCCTCACTGTTGGCGAACTGGGCGCAAACGGTGGCGATGGGGGCCTGTTCCAGCAGGGCGAGCAGGGCTTCCCGTTCCTCCGGCAGATCATCGCAAATGGCAAGTCGTAGTGGTTCCATGGTTTTTCTTCCTCCTGATTTCCTATTTTACACCCGATGCACAAAAATGTCAATTTGTCAAGTACCAGTTTTGCCGCGGGTTGCGGCATCTCTCGTACTGGAAAGAGGCACAAAAATCCCATAAAATATTTCTAATAGCGCAACGAGAGCGCAGCCGAAGAAAGGAGAGATCATGGTCAAAGCATACTTTACCGCCTGCGAGCAGGCGTTTCCAGCCAAACGCACCCAGCTGAGGCGGCTCTCCCTGGTTCTGCGCCGGGGCGGAGTGGAGCACATGGAGCAGCTTTGCGCCATACAGCGGGCAGGACCGGAAAAGTTGTTGGAAATCCGATCAATCGGGGCAAAGAGCCTGCCGCTGATTGCGGCGGTCTGCGCCCGATATGAAGAAAATAAGACACCATCACAAGGGGGCGCCCCCTTGCGTGAGACAGTTTCCTGTCTGACGCAGGAATGCCCTACTGCTTTAAGGAGGAAGAAAATTTGAAACAAAAATGGAAGCGGCCACTGGCGCTGCTCTTGTCAGTGGCCATGATGTTTTCCATATCCGGTACACCTGTGTACGCTGCGGATATGGAAACAGGGGCTTCCGCTGTATGCCCCCATCATGTGCACGATGAGACCTGCGGCTATTCCGAGGGTACGCCTTGCACCCACGAACACACCGACGATTGTTACACCCTCGTGACCCAGTGTGTCCATGAGCATACGGCGGAGTGTTACAGCGACGGGATACTCCCTGCCGAGGGCGAAGAAAAAGCAGCCGATGCCTGTACCCATGTGTGCAGCGAGGAAAGCGGCTGCATCACAAAAGAATTGAACTGTCCGCACGTCCACGATGAGACCTGCGGCTATTCCGAGGGAAGTCCCTGCACCTTTGACCCGTCGGACTGCGAACTCTGCAACCCGACGGACAGCGGCGAACCGGAAGGTCCGGCGGAATGTACCTGTGAGACCCTTTGCACGGCGGACAGTGTCAATCCTGACTGTCCCGTCTGTTCGGCGGAGGGTGCGGACCTGACCGCCTGCGCCGGAACCGTGGAGGAAGGAGATGCTGCAAAGGAAACGGATCCCGCCCAGAACCCGGCGGAACAGACCATCCTCTCCTGGGAGTGGATCGGGGCGGACAGCCTGAATGAGGGCGTCCTGGCCTTGCCCGGCGTCAGCGCAGAAAACCCCGTGGATCTTGACGCAGTGGTTTCTATGCTGCCCACCGGCGTCACCGCCACGGTAGACGGCAGCGCCGATCCGGTGGAGCTGGCCCTCACTTGGTCCTGCAGGGACTTCCCGGAGACGGCCTCCGCCGGCGAATACACCTTTACGGCTGCCCTGCCCGAGGGTTATGCCCTGGGCGACGAGGCGGCCAGCCTTGCCGTGTCTGTGGTGCTGGGCGGGGGCACGACGCTGGAGATCACCCCCAGCCAGCCCGCCGGCAACGGCATAAGCGGTGATCCCTACCGCATCACCAATGCGGCGGAACTGCTCTGGTTTGCGCAGGCGGTCAATAATGGCAGCAACAGCGCCTGGGCCACCCTGCAAAACGACATCGACCTGAGCGGCGCGGCCTGGGCGCCCATCACAACATACAGCGGCACCTTTGACGGCCAGGGCCACACCATCGACAGCCTGGTGTTGGAGCTGACGACGGACAGCACAGGCGACACATACGCGGGCTTTTTGGGCGAACTGAGCGGCACCATCCAAAACCTGACCCTGGGCGAGGGCTGCCGTATTGCTGCTGTCAGCACCGCTAGTTTCGGGCAACTGTACACAGGCGGTATCTGCGGCGAGAACAGCGGCACCATCCAGAACTGCATCAACCGCGGCACCGTCACCGTCACGGCGCCTGCACCGTTTACAGGCGGCATCTGCGGCTACAACAACGGCGGCACCATCCAGAACTGCGCCAACACCGGCAATATCAACGTTACGGGTACTTTGCTCCTGACCCAGGCAGGCGGCATCTGCGGCTACAACATCAGCGGCACCATCGAGGGCTGCTTCAATACCGGCATGGTCAGCGCCTCCGCCAGTGGATGGTGTTATGCGGGCGCCATCTGCGGCGATAGCGGCACCACCATCACCAACTGCTACTGGCAGGAGGGCACCGCCGACAAGGGCATCGGCTCCGGTACGGACAATACGGTATCCAAGCCCGCCGACGATTTTGCCTCCGGCGCGGTGTGCTACCTGCTCAACGGTTCCACCAGCCAGGGCGACTTGGCCTGGTTCCAGACCCTGGGCGAGGGCGGCGACGACGCCCCCGTGCCGGACAGCAGCCACGGCATCGTCTATGCCCAGCTGAACTGCATGGGCGGGCTCTTCGGCGTCTATGGCAACAGCGAATTTATGGAAACCCCCCATAGCCCTGAGAACGGCATCTGCACTGTCTGCAAAAGCTACTACGAACCCGCGGAGAAGAACAGCGATGGCGTCTACCAGATCGAAAATGCCGGCAACCTGTTCTGGTTCGCGGCGCTGGTCAACGGCACCCTGACCGACGGCACGGCGCAGAATAAGAGCGCCAATGCGGTGCTGATGAACGATATCACCATTCCCGACGGTTACATCTGGACCCCCATCGGCAACGGGTCTATCGTTTACACTGGCACCTTTGACGGCCAGGGCCACACCATCAGCGGCATGACCATCGAAAACGCCGCCAGCTATTCCGGCCTGTTCGGCAACAGCGAGGGCACCATCAAAAGTTTCACCCTGACAGGAAGCATCACCGTCACAACCAACGACGTCCGCTCCGTGGCAGGCGTGGCCGGCTATATGAAGAACACCCAAAATGCGGGCGGCACCGTCTCCGATGTGGTCTGCGGCGTGGACATCACCGTGACCTCGACGGACACCCACCACATTGGCGGCATCGTTGGCTCCCTGGGCCAGAGCAGCTCCGGAATGGCGATGGTGGAGCGGTGCCTTTACACCGGGACGCTCAAGGCATCTGAGATCGTGGACTGCCAGGGCGGCATCGCGGGCTACGCCCAAACCGCCGCCATCCGGGACTGCGGCAATCAGGGCGACGTCACGGGAACGGGCAAGGAATCCCCTCTGGGCGGCATCCTGGGCTATTGCAACAGCAGCGGTGTTTCCGTGACAAACTGTTATAACACCGGCAGCGTGGTAAAAAGCAACGGCACCGGCCAGGGCGCCATCATCGGTATGAACAACAACGACAGAGCTGCGGTCTCCAACTGCTACTGGCTGGAGGGCACCGCCGACAAAGGCATCGGCTCCGGTACGGACAATACGGTATCCAAGCCTGCCGACGATTTTGCCTCCGGCGAGGTGTGCTACCTGCTCAACAACTCCGTGTCCGGCGATGATAACATCTGGCGCCAGAATCTGGGCGAGGACGGCGACGACGCCCCCGTGCCGGACAGCACCCATGGCATCGTCTACCGCAACTACATCGACTGCACCCACTACGGGTTCGGCAACCAAGATACGACTCCCGATCCCCAGAACCATAGCTACAGCAACGGCTTCTGCGAATACTGCGGCCAGTACGAGCCCGCCACTCTGGAGGGGGATACCTACAAGATCTCCAACGCCGGACAGCTGTTCTGGCTTGCGGCCCTGGTCAACGGCACCCTGGAGGGCGTGGAACAAAAAGCCGTCGCCAATGCGGTGCTGATGAACGACATCACCATCCCCAGCGACGAGAGCGGTACCTACAACTGGACCCCCATCGGCAGCGAGAACATCCCCTATACAGGCATCTTTGACGGCCAGGGCCACACCATCGACCACCTGACGATCAACAGCACCGCCGACTACCAGGGTCTTGTGGGCTATCTGGGCGAGGGCGGCAAGCTCCAAAACCTGACGATGGGCAAGAACTGCTCGGTCACCGGCGGCAACTATGTGGGCGGTATCTGCGGCTACAGCGAAAACGGCACCATCGCCAACTGCACCAACAGCGGCGCGGTCACCGGCAGCGACTATGTGGGCGGCATCTGCGGCGCTAACAACGGCACCCTCCAAAACTGCTATAACACCGGCGCAGTCACCGGCGGCGATGCGGGCGGCATCTGCGGCACCAACAATGGCACCATCACCAACTGCTACTGGCTGGAGGGCACCGCTGCCGCCGGTATCGGCAGCGGCAGCGGCGAAGCCACCAGCAAAAACGAAACGGAATTCGCCTCCGGCGAGGTGTGCTTCCTGCTCAACGGTTCCACCAGCCAGGGCGACCTGGCCTGGTTCCAGACCCTGGGCGAGGGCGGCGACACTCTCCCCGTGCTGGACAGCACCCGCGGCGTGGTCTATGCCCAATATTTCTGCGACGGCAAGACCCTCACCGGCTACTATGCCAACAACAACGACTTCCCCGAAACCATCCACAACTTTGATAAGGATGGCTTCTGCACCTTCGGCGACCATTACCAGCCCGCCGAGCAAGATGGGGAGGGCGTATACCAGATCACCAACGCCGGGCAGCTGTTCTGGTTTGCCGCCCTGGTCAACGGGGACACCACCTATGCCGAGTTCGATGCGCAGGATACCGCCGCCAAGGCGGTGCTGATGAAGGACATCATCATCCCCGAGGGCCGCAACTGGACCCCCATCGGCAATTACAGTACAAGCGACAGCCTCAAATACACCGGTGCTTTTGACGGCGACGGCCACACCATCCAGGGCATGGTGGTCAACAACCCGAACAGCGACTACCAGGGCCTTGTGGGCTACCTGGGCGAGGGCGGCACCATCAAGGACCTGACCATGGGCGAAACCTGCTCGGTCACCGGCAACAAGTATGTGGGCGGCGTCTGCGGCGAAATCAACAGCGGCACCATCCAAAACTGCACCAACAACGGCACCGTCACCGGCAGCGGCGACGACGTGGGCGGCATCTGCGGCTACAGCTGCTACGGCTCCATCGAGACCTGCACCAACAGCGGCACCGTCACCGGCAACAACTCTGTGGGCGGCGTCTGCGGCTACAACAAAACCGGCACCGTTACCAGCTGCACCCACAACGGCAATGTCACCGGCAACAGCGACAATGTGGGCGGTGTCTGCGGTTACAACGAAAGCGGCACCCTCTCCAGCTGCACCCACAACGGCAATGTCATCGGCAACAGCGACAATGTGGGCGGCATCTGTGGCTACAACGAAAACGGCACCCTCCAGAACTCTACCAACGAGGGCAATGTCAAGGGCTACAGCGACAATGTGGGCGGCGTCTGCGGCTACAGCGAAGGCGGCTCCATCCAGAACTGCACCAACAACGGCACCGCCGAGATCTCCGGCTCCTTTGTATACTATGTGGGCGGCATCTGCGGCCAAAACAACGGCGGCGCCATCGCCAACTGCACCAACAGCGGCACCGTCACCACCAGCAGCAGCTATGCGGGCGGCATCTGCGGCCGAAACTACCAAGGCACCATCACCGGCTGCACCAACAACGGCGCCGTCACCGCCGGCGGCAGCTATGTGGGCGGCATCTGCGGCCAAAACTACAGCGGCACCATCGAAACCAGCTATAACCGCGGCAATGTCACCGGCAACAGCGACTATGTGGGCGGTGTCTGCGGCTACAACAGCGGCACCATCGAAACCAGCTATAACCGCGGCGATGTTGACGGCGGCACTGTGGGCGGTGTCTGCGGCAGAAATCTCGGCAACATTCAGAGCTGTTACAACGCCGGTTGGATCACCGGCGGCGGCTTTGTGGGCAGTGTCTGCGGCAACAACAACCACACCATCACCAACTGCTACTGGCTGGATTCCACCTGTACCATCGGGGTCGGCGATGGTGGCGGCAGTGCGACGGTAAAAACCGCCCCCCAGTTTGCCTCCGGCGAGGTGACCTGGCTGCTCAACGGTTCCACCAGCGAGGGTACTCTGGTCTGGTTCCAGACCCTGGGCGAGGGCGGCGATGACTTCCCCTTGCTGGACAACACCCACGGCGTGGTCTATAAACTTGACGGCGGCTACGCCAACGAAGACCACGAGCACAGCTACACCGACAGAGGCTTCTGCCAAATCTGCGGGGCATACCAGCCCGCCGACCTCCAAGACGGCGTCTACCAGATCACCAACGCAGGCAACCTCTTCTGGTTTGCGGCGCGGGTCAACGGCGACGGGAAGATACAGGATGCCGCGGCAAACGCGGCGCTGACCGCCGATATCGACCTGAGCGGCCGCACCATGGGGGCCATCGGCAGCGAGGCCACCCCCTACACCGGAACCTTTGACGGCGCGGGCCACACCATCGACGGCCTCCGTCTCCAAGGCGCTGGCGACAGCTGGGGCTTCGTGCGCTGCCTGGGCGAGGGCGGCAAGATCCAAAACCTGACCATGGGCGCAGACTGCTCGGTCACCGCCAGCGGCAGCTATGTGGGCGTTTTCTGCGGCCTAAACAACGGGGGCACCCTCACCGGCTGCACCAACCGGGGTACAGCCCGCGGCAAATCCTGTACGGGCGGCCTCTGCGGTCGCAACGAAGGCACCATCGAAAACTGCAACAACAACGGTGCGATCAGCAGCGGCAGCTATGCAGGCGGCGTCTGCGGCCGCAATGCAGGCGCCGGCATCGTCGACAACTGCAACAACTACGGTGCGGTCAGCGGCGACGCCGGGGAGGTATGGGCGGGCGGCATCTGCGGCACCAGCTCAGGCATCCTCCAAAACTCCACCAACTTCGGCGACATCGCGGGCAACTACGGAGTGGGCGGCGTCTGCGGCATGAACAACGCCGGCACCCTCTCCGGCTGCGCCAACACCGGCAGTGTCACGGCCGGCAGCGAAGGGTATGCGGGCGGTGTCTGCGGCGTCAACAGCACCGAGGCCTTCCTCTCTAACTGCTACAGCACCGGTACGGTCACCGGCGTAAGCCCTGTGGGCGGCCTCTGCGCCCAAAACCGCAGCACCCTCTCCAACTGCTACTGGCTGGACACCGCCTGTGGCGAAGGCATCGCCGTGGAATACGGCACCAGCACCAAGGCGGAATCCAAAACCGCCGACGAGTTTGCCTCCGGCGAGGTGGCCTACCTGCTTAACGGTTCCACCAGCACGGGTACCCTGACCTGGTTCCAGAACCTGGACAACGGTCAGACGAAAGACAGCTTCCCCTTGCTGGACAGCAGCCACGGCACCGTCTACCCCATAGGCGATCTGCATTGCGACGGCACCGCCAAGGGCGATATCGGGGGCTATTCCAACGACCCCAGCGCAACCGGCACGCGGGACGACCACGATTTTAGCGACGACGGCTTCTGCGATTACTGCGGCCAGTACCAGCCCGCCGAACCGAACGAGAGCGGCGTCTATGAAATTTCCAACGCAGGCCAGCTCTTCTGGTTCGCGGCGCTGGTCAACGGGGACAGCTCCAAGGCCGAGTTCGATCAGCAGGATACCGCCGCCAAGGCGGTGCTGATGAACGACATCACCATCCCCGAGGGCCACAACTGGACCGCCATGGGCAATTACTACAGGCCATACACCGGCACCTTTGACGGCGCGGACCACACCATCGAGGGCCTCAAGCTCGAAAGCACATTCAACTACCAGGGCCTTGTGGGCTGCCTGGACAAGGACGGCAAGATCCAGAACCTGACCATGGGCGCAAACTGCTCGGTCAGCGGCAGTTCCTATGTGGGCGTCCTCTGCGGCTACAACGCAGGCACCATCCAAAACTGCACCAACAACGGCGCGGCCACCGCCACAGCCACTTATTCGGGCGGCGTCTGCGGTGTAAACTTCGGCGGCACCGTCAAGGGCTGCACCAATACCGGCAAGGTCAGCGGCAGAAACGATACGGGCGGCGTCTGCGGCAACAACTCCAGCACCGTCGAAAACTGCCATAACACCGGCGAGGTCACCGGCAGCGGTAACTGTGTGGGCGGCGTCTGCGGCTACAGCAACGGCACTGTCAAGGGCTGCACCAACAGCGGCGCGGTCACCGGCAGCGGTAACTATGTGGGCGGCCTCTGCGGCCACAACATCGGCGCCAACGCCACCCTCAGCGGCTGCACCAACAGCGGTGCGGTCACCGGCAGCAGTACCTATGTGGGCGGCCTCTGCGGCTGCAACGAAACCGGCTATCTCATCAACTGCTACACCACCGGCGCGGTCACCGGCGGCAGCGATGTGGGCGGCCTCTGCGGCCACAACAACATCGGCACCGTCGCCAACTGCTACACCACCGGCGAGGTCACCGGCGGCAGCAATGTGGGCGGCCTCTGCGGCGTCAACAATGGCACCCTCCGCAACTGCTACTGGCTGGACTCCGCTTACCAAGGCGACGGCATCGGCAGCGGCAGCGCGACCGATGTGGCAGCCAAATCCGCCGAGGCGTTCGCCTCCGGCGAGGTGGCCTACCTGCTCAACGATTCCACCAGAACGGGTACCCATACCTGGTTCCAGAACCTGGACAACGGCCAGACGAAAGACGGCTTACCCTTGCTGGACAGCACCCACGGCACCGTCTACCCCATAGGCGATACCCTCTGTGACGGCACCTTCAAAGAAGGGAAAGATGCGGGTTATACCAACGACCCCGACAAAGCCGGCACGCAGGACGACCACACTTTTGACGGCAATGGCTTCTGCACGGCCTGCCACCGGTACCAGCCCGCCATTCTGAACGGCGGTGTGTACGGAATCTCCAACGCCGGCCAGCTCTTCTGGTTCGCGGCGCTGGTCAACGGGGACACCTCCCAGGAGGGCATTACTGCCACCACCGCCACCGCCAGCGCGGTGCTGACCACCGGTATCACCATCCCCGCAGGCCACAACTGGACCTCCATCGGCAGTTACAGCATCCCGTACACCGGCACCTTTGACGGCGCGGGCTATACCATCGAGGGGCTCAATCTCGACGGCCCTGATAAATACCAGGGCTTTGTGGGCCGCCTGGGCCAAGGCGGCAAGCTCCAAAACCTGACGCTAGGCGCAAGCTGCTTGCTCAGCGGCACCTTTGTGGGCGGCCTCTGCGGCTACAACGAGGGCACCATCACCGGCTGCATCAACAGGGCCACCGTCAACGCATACGGCAGCGAAGCGGGCGGCATCTGCTCCTTCAACAACGGCATCATCGAAAACTGCGCCAACACCGGCGGGGTGAGATCCTACTACGAAGGCTCGTTAACCTCCTACCTCGGCGTAGGCGGCATCTGCGGCTACAACTACAACCTCGGCATCATCCGCAACTGTTATAACACCGGCCTTAGCGCTGGCCAATACCATAGGGGCGGTATCTGCGGCTACAACCTCGGCACCATCCAGAACTGCTACTGGTCGATCGCCACTGGTTATGGCATTGGCTCCGGCAGCGGCGAAGCCACCCTCAAGTCCGACAAGGCGTTCGCCTCCGGCGAGGTGGCCTGGCTGCTCAACGGCTCCACCAGCACGGGCACCCTGGCCTGGTACCAGAACCTGGACAACGGCCAGACGCCTGACACCTCCCCCGTGCTGGACAGCAGCCACGGCACCGTCTATGAGATCGATTCCAGCCTGAAACTCTACAGCAACGACCCCACCGCCGTTCCGCCTGTGACCGAGGTGACCATCACCTGGGGCGCCCTGAGCTACACCTACAGCGAAAGCACCTGGAACGCCGCAACCCACAGCTATGAGGGCGGCGGCTGGACGACAGATACCGAAAACGGAAATACCGTGAAAGTCGAAAATACCGGCAACACGGCTGTCAGCGTTTCCTACGCCTATACCGCTGTGGAGTCCGGCATCACCGGTAGCTTCACCGACGGGGAGACCCCGGTTTCCGCCCCCGTGTCCCTGCCTGCAAATAACAGCAGCACCGTTTATCTGATTCTGGCCGGCAAACCGGAAAACGAACTGATGGAAGCCATCATCGGCAGCGTGACCGTAACGATTGGAGGTGAGAGCGAATGAAGGGAAAGAAAATTTTGATTCCTGTGCTGCTTCTGATTACGTTGATTGCCATCGGCGTGACCATCTGGGCCTTGTGCTTCCGGGACACGGCCCCGGTCCTGGCTCCGGATTACGCCCCGGTGGAGGAGGAATCCAATGCCCAGGCCATTGAGGACGACAGCGGTGAAAAGCTGGAGGCTGAAGAAGGCGGCGGGGCGGTAAGCCTCACCTATTCCAATGAGGTCACCATCGACCTGTCCGATAAAGCGGCCAGCCTTGTGTTTGCCAATCCCGGCAAGTCGGTGCAGGATATGGTGGTGCAGATCGTCATCGACGATACGGTGATCGTCCAGTCCGGCACCTTAAAGCCGGGCAACCAGGTCACCACCCTGAACCTGCTGGACGGGGCGGAAAAACAGCTCCAACCCGGCGGGTATGACGGAAAGTTTGTCGTTTTCTACTATGACCCCGACACCGGCGAAAAGGCCGTGGTCAACACCGAAATTCCCATCACCGTTACGGTGCAGGAATAAATGATTTTTACAAGGAGGAAAAACCAATGAAAAAAATAATTGCAGCTGCGCTCGCTCTGACGATGACCCTGAGCCTGAGCACCACCGCTCTGGCCGCCGGCAATGTGGACGGCGCCGGCGTAGGTTCACAGGATCCCATTGATGTCACCGCCAAATATAACGATGGCGTCACGGAGCCTGCCGTGTACAGCGTGGATCTCGCATGGGAGGACATGACCTTTACTTACAACGAATCCGGCACCAGAACCTGGAATCCGGACACCCACACCTATACGGATACCACCTCTGCCGGTTGGGATAAGACCACTGCCACGATCCAGATGACGAACCACTCCAACGTGGCGGTAGATGTGGATCTGACCTATACCCCTGTGGAGGGCACTGGCATAACGGGAGCATTGAACGTGACGGAGTTCAGTTTCAAAGCCGGTCCGGAAGGTGATCCTGAAGGCGCCAGCACGAAGTTCGCCACGCTGACCATTTCCGGCACGCCCAACGACACCGTGACAGCAGAGGGCGTCACCGTGGGCACTATCACCGTGACCATCAGTTAAAAACATCAAATATAACATATAGGAGAATCAACTATGAATATGAAAAAAATGATTTCCCTGCTGGCTGCCGCCGCTCTGGTCTGCACCATGAGTACCACTGCCTTTGCCGCAGATCAGGACGGCGTAAACACCGGCAGTTACTCCGCTGATGTCAAGGGTACCTATCAGGCCGGCAGTTCCGGCGCTGTATACAGCGTGGATATCGCCTGGACCGACATGAGCTTTATTTATACCGGCGCCGGTGAAGGTACCTGGGACCCGGAGACCCACCAGTATAGCGGAAGCTCTGAGGGGGCCTGGACTGCCAGCAATGACTCCATCACCGTGACCAACCACTCTAACGCCGCAGTCAAGGCCACTGCTTCCTATCAGGCCGAAACCGGCTATGAGAGCACCACCATGACCTTCGGCAACAACGAGGCCACGGTAGCTACCGCCGTGGGTACAGAAGTTGCTTCGGCTCCCAGCGCCACCATCACCGTTACCCCCGGAGGAACCCTTGCCGAAAGCGCCGATGGCGGCAAGATCGGTACCATCACCGTAAGCATCGCTGCTGCGGAGTAATCAACAGCTTCAGTTGTCAAGGGGCAGGAAAAATCCGTCCCTTGACCTCTGATGTCCGGGCACTGGCTCAGCCAGTGTCCAGACATGAGAGAAAGGAGTGTGGTGTCGTTTTGGCGCAGCAAAAACATAGTAAAAATTGGGCTGTACCCGTTTTGGTGATAGTCTGCCTGCTGTGTCTGGCGATGATGGCCGCAGCTCTGGTATATACACAAAGCCCCGCACAGGGGGAATTTACCCCGCCGCCTTTTGAGGAATCGGCTGTGTCCGGTATCCCGGATGTGCCGGAAGAATTGGGCTGGCAGGAGCTGGACGCCCAGGCATTCCAGGTGGGGGTATGCGGGGCTGTCGTACTGGAAGGCAGCCAGGCCGACGTGTGGCTCACCAACCCGGAAGGCAACACCATCTGGCTCAAGCTGCGGATTCTGGATGAAGATGGGGAGATTCTGGGTGAGACCGGGCTGATCCGTCCCGGCGAATATGTGCAGTCCGTCACCTTTGACACGGTCCCGGCGCCCGGCACGGCGATTTCCATGAAGCTGATGGCCTATGAGCCGGAGACATACCACTCCGGCGGTGCTGTTACTCTGAATACGGTCGTGCAGGTGGAAGATGGATGAAAAAACCATTTCCGGCGGCTCTGGCCCATCCCTGTCATGGGGAAGAACTGTTTTTGCTGAAAAAAAGGAGGAAACGTATGAAAAGACGACTTTTGAGCATTTTCTGTGCCCTGTGCCTGTGCCTGACGCTGCTGCCGACGGCGGCCCTGGCGGACGGCCTGGAGACGGGCACGCCCACACTGCTGAACGGGGAGGGCGAGACCGACTACGCCACCCCCAGCGAGGAGGACGGGTGGACGCAGCTAGGTAATGGCACCTGGTTTTTGGCGGCGAATAAAACCTATGATCAGCCGCTCCGTTCGGAGAACCCCATTCAGATCGACAGAAATGCAACTCTGACAGCGCCTTCCATCACCGTGGATGGAAAGGTGGATGTGTCCGGCAGCGCCTATTTGATCTGCTCCGGTGAACTGAGCGCAAAAGAGCTGAAACTTTCTTCGTCTGTGACCGTCGGGACCCTTTCCTGTTCGAAGGTTACTGTATTGGGCATCGCCAGACTTACCGTTACCACCAAGTGGAACTGCAGCGGCAAGGTCACCGTAGACGAAAACAGCACACTGAACCTGCCGGCGGGAACCGAGCCGGATTGGGGCAACTTCTCCGGCGCGGGAACGGTCGAGATCGGCGATATGGCCTACGATACAGCGGGAAACGAGCAGGGCACGGCAATGCTCATACTGACCTCCGGTGCTTCGGCGTCCGGCGAGGGATATACCTGGGATAGAGACACCTGCACGCTGACGCTGGACGGCTTTGCCCGGACGTATGACACGGAAGCGGAAGGCGGCATTGGAATCCAAGCCGAAGGCCGGGCCATTACGCTGGTGCTGAAGGGCGAAAACGTCATGAATGGCTTGAGCGTTGAAGAAGATGCAATGGGAATTTACTGTGTGGGAAGCAGCCTGACGCTGAAGGGCACCGGCTCCCTCGACTGCGAAGGTTCCGCAGGAGCGCTGTTGATCTACGGCGGCTCCCTCGCGCTTGCGGAGGGGTATTCGCTGAATGAAGAGGCGGATATTTTCAATGAGACTTCGGGAGCGGGCGGCATGGTCATCGAAGCCGGAACCGATGAAACCGGCCCCATCCCGGCGACCTCGTTTACCATTCAAAGCGAACAAAGCGGGGACGGCACGGGCAGCTATAGCGCTGAGGTCAAGGGCACCTATCAACCCGGCGGCTCCGGCGCTGTTGTATACAGCGTGGACATCGCCTGGACCGACATGAACTTTACTTATACCGGCGCCGGTGAAGGTACCTGGGACCCGGAGACCCACCAGTATAGCGGAAGCTCTGAGGGAGCCTGGACGGCCAGCGACGACTCCATCACCGTGACCAATCACTCCAATGCTGCGGTAAAGGCCACTGCCAAATTTGAGGCGGATTCCGGCTATGAGAGCACCACCATGACCTTCGGCAACAACGAGGCCACGGTAGCTACCGCCGTGGGTACAGAAGTTGCTTCGGCTCCCAGCGCCACCATCACCGTTACCCCCGGCGGAACCCTTGCCGAAAGCGCCAATGGCGGCAAGATTGGTACCATCACCGTAAGCATCGCTGCTGCGGAGTAATCAACAGCTTCAGAGGTCAAGGGACAGGAAAAATCCGTCCCTTGACCTCTGATGTCCGGGCATTGGCTCGGCCAGTGTCCAGACATGAGAGAAAGGAGCGTGATGCCGTTTTGACAGGAAAACAAAATGCTTCCAAGCAAAAACCGGTATTACCCATTCTGGCGGTATTGTGCTTTGTGTGCCTTGCGGGAATGTGTGCGGCCCTGTTTTATACCACCGCTCCTGCCGCCCAGTCGGAATTTGTCCCACCCTCCTTCGATGCGTCTGCTGTATCAGGGACGCCCGATGTGCAGGACGGGCTTGGATGGCAGGAACTGGACGCCCAGGCATTCCAGGTGGGGGTATGCGGGGCTGTCGTACTGGAAGGCAGCCAGGCCGACGTGTGGCTCACCAACCCGGAGAGCAACATCGTTTGGCTCAAGTTGCGGATAATGGATGAAGATGGGGATGTTCTGGGTGAGACCGGACTGATCCGGCCCGGGGAATATGTGCAGTCCGTCATCTTTGACACGGTCCCGGCGCCCGGCACGGCGATTTCCATGAAGCTGATGGCCTATGAGCCGGAGACATACCATTCCGCCGGTGCTGTCACTCTGAATACCACGATACAATCAGGAGGTTGAGATGAAGAAACTGTTTCAGACTATTTTTGTGTCGGCGCTGTCTATCCTATTGTTTACGATGCCGGCATTTGCCGCCGCACCGGAGGCAGAAGAAATTCCGGTGGTGGCGCAATCTGTTCAAGAGACAGCTTGGGCAGAAGCTACTGTCGTAGATGGTCAGGCCAGCGTCCAGCTGGAGGATGGCGTACAGGTTACGGTGAGCGGTGAGGCACTGGATGGATTGACCCTTGTGGTGTACCAGATCCCCCGCAGCGATGAACAGGCCTGGGCGTGGATGGAATCCTGCATGGAGAAATACGGGACCAATCTGTACCCCCTGGATCTGTTTTTTATGGACAGCCAGGGCGACCGGGTAGAAGTCCAGTCCGCTATTACCGTTACTGTGACCTACACGGGTGCCTATCAGGCCCCGGCGGTGTTCTATCTGGCTGAGAGCGGAGCTGTCACAGAGATGGAATCTCAGGCACAGGGCACGGCTGTTACATTTACCACCAATCACAACAGCTATTATGTGCTGGCAGAGACAGACGGGATCAATACGCCTGTAGAGCCGGTTGACCCGGACGAGGATGGCTCCGGCCAGCCCTCTGACGGGGACACATCCCAGCCCGGCGACACGTCCCAGCCCGGCGACACGTCTCAGTCCGGCGGTTCGTCTCCCCAGACAGGAGATGACAGACAGCCGTTGGTATGGTGGGCACTCCTGCTGGTGTCTGGGGGAGCCCTTTTGATGATCCTTTTCCGTGCCAAAAAACAAAATGAGAATTAATCCGCAAGGACTATCGTTGAAAACAGCTCGGGAATGCGTAGAGAGCCACTTAAGAGCTGCCATTATAGAGAGGGAACGGTATATCATTTACCGTTCCCTCTCTTGGCTCTTTTTCTTTTGAAAAGTCTGCTGCTCCTTCTGTGCCTGCCACACCATTCTCCGCACGGCCTGCCGCTCCATATCTTCATGCAGCATACGGGAAACAGCCTTTTTGCTGTCAAACATCAGAAGTGGGTTGTACTTCTCACCGTAAACCTGCTGTACCCGGTTCTCCGCTTCCTGCTCCTTGTCAGGGCGGATGGCCTGCCTCGCTTCATAGAGATGCACCGGATCAACACCCTGAGCCTGCTTCCGAAGCCCGGCATACTCATTCAAAACAGCTTCCAACTCGGCAGAATATTTCTGTTCCTGTTCTTCTAACCGTTTTAGGCTCTGTTCCATAGCTGCAATGTCTTTGGGGAATTTATCGGCGGCATCTTCCTCGGTATATGCCAGCGATGCCAGAAGCAGATTTTTCTCCGAACGCAGTTCCTCCCAATCCTCCGTCAGAGCCGCAATCTTTGCCGCCAGTTCCCGGTTCCGGAACACATGAACAGCAGAGAGCGCCTTTTTCTCGGAAAGCAGGCTGCGGCGCTCTTTCGTCTTATCCCGAATGTCCTTTGCACAACTCGGCTTTGCAGACTTGAAAACACGATAGTTGAGCGTTTCTATTCCCACCCTCAAAAATGGCGGTCTACTGCGTAACATTTTATCATGCCAGCATGGATATTTAGATGGGCAAAAAGCCTTGATTTATGCGGCTTGCAGAGTGCAGAAACAGAGTAAGTAATATCATATCCCTCGGACGCGCAAAAATGCCTTTCTATCGTTCCACGCGACACAGAAAAAGCAGGCAAGAAGTTTTTGACCTCTTACCCGCTTTTTGTGGCAATCCGTATGGAAGCTACCCTGTTTCAGTTGGTTGGTGATACTGTTTTATGAGTAGCTACCATTGTGCCGGCTCTTTTTCTGTTACAGTATTTTTTCCATTCCTATCTTCTGGGGCTTTAAACCGCAATTTTGGTAGAATTTTAAGGCTGCGGTATTACAGCTCCATACATTCAGGGTTACATTATAACAGCCTTCCTTTCTGGCAAAATCCAGCACGGCCTCATACAGCCTGCGTCCCACTCCATTTCCTCTGCAGGTTTCATCCACACAAAGGTCATCGATATACAGGGTTTTAATGTCTGTCATAATATGGCTGTCCAGCTGCTGCTGAAAAACGCAGAAGGCGTATCCCAGCACCTGGCCTTCCGGTTCCTCCGCCACGAAAATAGGACGGCTGTCATCCTGGATAAGCTTCCGCAGTTCCTGATCCGTATATTTCCGGGTTCCCGGCAAAAAAAGATCCGGCCTGCCTTTATGATGCACCGCAGCCACCTGCAGCAGCAGGCGCTGGATCGTTTCCATGTCGCTTTCTTTTGCTAGTCTGATGTTCATATAACGGACCTCCGTGATTTAACGTACATTTTTCGTGAACTTAACAAAAACAGGATAGAACTTTTCAGAAAAGGGTTGATACCATCATCAGAAGATACCCTGCGTCTGTGCGCGTGTTTTAACCGCGCAATTCTATGGTACGCTTCAAAATCAGAGGTTGTCAACCCCGAAAAAAGAAGCGTGCCTGCGTATTCTAAAGATGAGGGGATGGGGAAAAGCAGATGAAAAAAACAGAACACCAGATTACAGAGCAGGTTTACGCGGCCAAGACGGATACGGCAGCGGCTGATGCGCTGATCCGTCAGTATATGAATTTTATCCGCAGTGAAATGGCAAAAACGGTTCGACGGGCGAATAACGGGTTGGAAGATGAGGAGAGTATTGCCATGTTTGCTTTTTATGAAGCGATACTCAGCTATGAAAAGGGAAGAGGAGCGTTTCTGCCATATGCGGCCCGGGCGATCCGAAACCGGCTTATTGATTATTTTCGGAAAGAGCGAAAACACAGAAATATCATTTCTCTTGACGAACCATTTGCCGGGGAAGAAGAGGAGATCAGTCGGATGGATCTGCTGGCGGATAAAAGCGACGCATATGGGGAGTATCTGCACAGAGAGGCCAGCCGGAAGGAGATACAGGAATTTGAAAAAAAACTGGCGGAATTCGATCTGTCTTTTGGAGAAGTGGCGGATAATTGTCCCCGGCAGAAGCGGACTTTCCGCGCCTGCATGCAGGTTCTGAACAGTGCCCGAAGAAGGCCGGAGCTGCTGGAGAAGCTGCTGCGGAGCCGAAAGCTGCCGATGGCAGAACTGGAGGGGGAATCCGGCACGGACAGAAAGACTATGGAAAGGCATCGAAAGTATCTGGTAGCGATTCTTCTGGCCTATACGAATGGATACGAGATCATCCGCGGGCATTTGTGCCGGCTGGAACCGGGAAGGGAGGAAAAAGCCGTATGAAATATCTGGTTTTGGAAATCCATCCGGCCTACGCGGTGCTTTTGGATCAATGCGGTAAGTTTGTAAAGGCCGCAAACCGGAACTATCAGGTGGGCGAGACGGTGCAGAATGTGATGGAACTGAAAGACTTATCCGCGAAGAAGTCTATCCGCCTCTACCGGCAGCTTGCAGGGGCGGCCATGGCGGCGGCAGCCTGCGCGGTTCTGTACTTTGGGGTCTATCAGCCTAATTATACGGTTTATGGTACCGTGCGGATGCAGATCAATCCGGATATCGAAATGACCCTCAGTAAAACGGAGCGGATCCTGGATCTGGAGGGATTGAATGAAGACGGACAGCATCTGATCGAAAACTACGAATATCAGGGCAAAAAAAGGGAACAGGCAGCGGAAGAATTAATCGTCCGGGCTATGGACATGGGTTATCTGCAAGAAGGAGGCACCGTGGCCTTTACGGTGAACAGTGAAGACGACCGGTGGATGGCTGCGGAGGAAGAGAAAACCCTGGAGCAGATGGAAACCAGTTTTGGAGATCGGATCGAGATCCGGATCGGTCCCCTGGAGGAGACAGAGATCCTTGGAGCGGAAGAGGAGATGGAACTGGTGATCACGATTCCTATCCAAACGCCGCCCTTTACGCCGGCTTCCACCCCTGCGGTGACTGCCGCCCCGATTCCGGAGCCGACCCTGGAATCGGAACCTGCTCAAACGCCTGTAACAGACGGGGGCGATGACGCGTATGGCGACTGGGATGACGACGATGACGTATACGACGACTGGGACGATGACGATGATGACGCGCATGACGACTGGGACGATAGCGATGATGACGCGCATGACGATTGGGACGATAGTGGCGATGACGGGGATGATTAAGGAACATCAGGCAAAACGAAGCGGCTGCCGATAAAAAAAGAAAAAAATTTTTGCGACCCCGTTTTTTGCGACCGTAATACGTATCCTGTTGCTATAAAACAAAACGAGAAGCCTCTGAATGATGAAAGGAGACCAAAGTTATGAAGAAGAGATTCAACATCAGGAGAATGGGAATTGTATGGAGCGCGGGAATATTTGCCGCGGGAATGGCAGCCTGCGGAGCAGGCGAAACCATGGAGCAGAGCAGCGCACAGAAGAAGGCGGAACCGTCTGTGGCGGCGAAGGTGCAGGAAGCGGCAGATCCGGTAGGAACGCTTCTGTTAAGCATTAATCCGGAAATTGAAATGGAGTATGACAGCAGGGGAAATGTCCTTACCCTGGAAGGAATCAACAGTGACGGAAAAAAAGTTGTCGGTGCCTATCCCGATTTTGAAGGAAAAGCCTGCAGAGAAGTGGTCGGAGATCTGGTCACGGAGATCCATGAAGCGGGATATTTTGCGGAAACCATCGGCGGTCACGAGAAGAATATTATTTTAAAGCTGGAAAAGGGTTCGCAGTATCCGGATGAAGATTTTATGGAAGAGATCGCGGAGGAAGTCAGGCTGACGGTGGAAGCTAATCAGATCGGTTCCCGCGCGGTGCCCCTGGATGATGACGATTACGATGATGTCTGGGGAGAGAAAGGTTACATAGATGCTCAGGCTGCCAGAGAGATCGTAGCGCAGCAGATGGAAAGAACAGATCTGCAGTTTGTGGAAAAAGAGTACGAACTGGATGACGGAGTCTATGAGATTGAATTCGTCATGGATGGAAAGGAATATGAGTATGAAGTAAACGCAGTAACCGGAAAAATACAGGAGGCAGAGATCGAAGAGGCCGATGATATTCCGGCAGCGCCCTCGGCGGTTCCTTCTGTACAGCCATCCGAAACAAATGCGGCAACTCCGATTCCGGAAGACGATAACGTGTATGACGACGACTGGGATGACGGCTACGACGATGACTGGGATGACGGCTACGACGACGACTGGGATGACGGCTACGACGATGACTGGGATGACGGCTACGACGATGACTGGGATGACGGCTACGACGATGACTGGGATGACGGCTACGACGATGACTGGGATGACGGTTACGACGATGACTGGGATGACGGCTACGATGACGACGACGATGATGACTGGGATGACAACGACGATGATGACGACTGGGATGACTGATCCCTTTGCAAAGAGCTCTCTCATGAGGGCTCTTTTATCTTGCGCAGTCTCTTTTGACCGTCTATAATAGTCTTCAGTACAGCGAACCCCAAGAGGGCGGCCGGCAGAAAGGAGACAGCTGTGGAAGTACAGGAAATATTGGAGAAAGTCAAAAATCAGGAAATGAGTATTCCGGAGGCTCAGGAATATTTAAAGAGCCTGCCTTATGAGGATATGGGATTTGCCAAGCTGGATCACCACCGGAAACTGCGTTCCGGATTTGGAGAGGTGATCTACTGTGCTGGAAAAACCGTGGAACAGGTGGCCAGGATCTTTCAGGTCATGGCGGAAAAGGAGACGGATGTTCTGGGAACCCGGGCTTCCAGAGAGCAGTATGAGGCAGTAAAAAAGATTCTTCCGGATGTTCAGTACCAGGAGATCGGACGGGTCCTCTGGGTGAGAAGAAAGAAGCTGGAACAGGAGGGTCTGGTAGCTGTCTGCACCGGCGGCACTTCTGATATGCCGGTGGCAGAGGAGGCGGCTTTGACGGCGGAGTTTTTCGGGGCCAGGGTAGAGCGGATCTATGATGTGGGAGTGGCGGGTATTCACCGGCTTCTGGATCAGACAGAGAAACTGCGGAAGGCCAACTGTATCCTGGCTATCGCCGGCATGGAAGGCGCGCTTGCCACGGTAACCGCCGGGCTGGTGGACCGGCCGGTAATCGCAGTACCTACTTCCGTGGGATACGGTGCCAGCTTCGGAGGGTTGTCCGCTCTGCTGACCATGCTGAATTCCTGCGCGGAGGGCCTGGCGGTGGTGAACATCGACAACGGTTTCGGGGCCGGATATCTGGGAGCCCAGATCAACCGGCTGGCGCTGCGGGGAAGCACAGGAGAGGAAGGAGAGTAAGCATATGGATCTGGAATCTTATTTGACGTTTTTAAACAGCGGGCAGACGGTGGAGGGAGGCTCAGAAGCGCATCAGTTTATGCACGGCGTCAGCCAGGAGGCCATCCGCATTACGGCAGAGATCAACAGCCGCTACCATGAGCCGGCAGAGCTGCGGAAACTCTTTTCAGAGCTGATCGGCAAGCCGGTGGATGAGAGCTTCGGCCTGTTTCCGCCCTTTTATACAGACTGCGGAAAAAACATTACGGTGGGAAAAAACGTATTTATCAATTCCTGCTGTCAGTTTCAGGACCAGGGCGGGATCACCATCGGGGATGGAAGCCTCATCGGCCATTCCGCTATCATCACCACGCTGAACCATGACTTTGCCGTGGCTCACCGGAGCAGTATGCATCCCGCTCCGGTGGTCATCGGGAAAAATGTATGGCTGGGAGCCAGGGTCACCGTCGTGCCGGGCGTGACCATCGGAGACGGGGCAATCATCGGCGCCGGCGCCGTAGTGACGAAGGATGTGCCCCCGAAAGCGGTGGCGGCAGGGGTGCCGGCAAGGGTGATCCGGATGCTGGAGGAGTAAGCTCCAGAGCAGTCGGACAGCGACATCAGAGGGGGTGTTTTTCTGACAGAAGTTTTCGATATCTGGCCGGGGGAACGCTCCTGCGGGCTTTCAGGGCATTCATAAAACTGGCGGCGGAACTGCAGCCCAGGGAGGTTGACAGCTCGAAAATAGCAATAGCAGCCTAGGGATCTTTGCTCAAAGCTTGCCTTTTCACGAAAGTTATGCTAGCATCAGTGTACAAGGGGCAACATGCTCCAAACCGCGTAATTTCGGTGATTTTCTGTGTTATTCTCAATCGGCGTACGTCCAGTACGCCTCTATCGTCTGCCTTGAAAATCACCGAAATTCCTGAGGTTGGAGTCTTCGAGTCGTGAAGGTGCTGATTTAAGCCCCTTCAAGGCACTTGATCGACGCGTACAGAGACGTACGCGGAGGGAAAGTAACGCAGAAGGAGCTCAAATCAGCCCTTCAACGACCGTATTGTCCCCTTGTACACTGATGCTATCCTTTTTTATATCTTTATTTTCTCGCGGGATTCACCGCAGATTTCCACAAAGCATGCCAATAGTTAAATGATTTTACGATGGAAAAGGAGGCGCTTTTTGAAAACTGAATTAGCCAGAAGGCTGGAACTGAGCCAGAAAATGGAGCAGGGATTACAGCAGGGAATGGAACAAGGGCGACAGTAAACTTTACAGAGCAGGACGGAGGAGATTGTCCGGAGGATGAGGGAAGAGAATTATCCGGAGGATCAGATCATTAGAATCTGTGGAGTAACGAAAGAAGAACTTCTGTCTATAAAATGAGACCAGCACGACTTTGCGGAGCAATCCCTGTCTCGGCCCCATTAATCGGATAATCCATAAAATAGCGGAGAGGCTTTAAGCCTCTCCGAAAAACAGGTTTATGTCTTCCTCCACGCTCTGGATCCCCGCAATGCCGAAGTTTTCCACCAGGACTTTTGCCACCGCAGGAGACAGGAAAGCCGGCAGGGTGGGCCCCAGATGGATATTTTTTACCCCCAGGGACAGCAGGGCCAGCAGTACGATCACGGCTTTCTGCTCATACCAGGAAATATTGTAGATAATAGGCAGATCATTGATATCTTCCAGTCCGAAGACTTCTTTCAGCTTCAGGGCGATCACTGCCAGAGAGTAGCTGTCATTGCACTGTCCGGCATCCAGTACCCGGGGAATTCCCCCGATCTCTCCCAGATTTAATTTGTTATATCTGTATTTGGCGCAGCCGGCGGTAAGGATCACCGTGTCTTCCGGCAGGGCTTTGGCGAAATCCGTGTAATAGCTTCTGGATTTTGCCCGGCCGTCGCAGCCGGCCATGACCACAAATTTTCTGATGGCTCCGGATTTTACGGCGTCCACCACTTTGTCCGCCAGAGCCAGCACCTGCCCGTGGGCGAAGCCTCCGGTGATCTCTCCGGTTTCCAGTTCCTCCGGGGGAGGGCAGTGTTTTGCCTGCCGGATGATCGCGGAAAAATCTTTCGCTTCCCCGGGCGCTCCCGGAATGTGGACGCAGCCGGGGTATCCTGCGGCGCCGGTGGTGTACAGCCGGTCTTTATAACTGTCTTTGGGAGGAACGATGCAGTTAGTGGTCATAAGGATAGGACCGTGGAAACGCTCAAATTCTTCTTTCTGTTTCCACCAGGCATTTCCGTAATTCCCCACAAAATGCGGATACTTTTTAAATGCAGGATAATAGTGGGCGGGAAGCATTTCCGAGTGGGTATAAACATCCACGCCGGTATCTTTGGTCTGCTCCAGCAGCATTTCCAGATCCCGGAGGTCATGGCCGGAGATCAGGATGCCGGGACGGGTTCCCACACCGATATTTACCTTGGTGATCTCAGGATTCCCGTAAGCTTCGGTGTTGGCCTGATCCAGAAGGGCCATGCCTTTGACCCCGCATGCTCCGGTTTCCAGAGCCAGGGCGGTCAGATCCTCCGCGGTCAGAGAATCCTCCAGGGTAGCTGCCAGAGCCTTCTGGAGAAAAGCATCCAGTTCCGGATCCTCTTTCAGAAGAACGTTGGCGTGTTTGGTATAGGCGGCCAATCCTTTGAGACCGTAGGTGATCAGTTCCCGAAGGCTGCGGATGTCCCCATTTTCTGTGGAGAGAACGCTCACTGCAGAGGCTTTGGCAGAGAATTCCGATTCCGGACCGTTCCAGAGGGCTGCTTCCGGAAGAGAGGAGGGATCCTTCAGCTGAGGGAGCAGGACTTCTTTTGCATCCAGGGTTTCCCGGATCCGGGCCCGGATAGCGGCCGGATCGAAATTGACATTGGTGATGGTAGCAAACAGGTTGGTAGTGACCAGGTGGTTGATTTCTGCGGGAATCTCCGTGCCCTGTGCCCGGATGGCTGTGGAGACAGCGGAGAGGCCTTTGGTGACATAGATCAGCAGATCCTGCAGGCCGGCCACCTCCGGATTTTTTCCGCAGACGCCGGACTGGGTACAGCCTTTGCAGCCGGCAGTTTCCTGGCACTGAAAGCAGAACATTTTGTTTTCCATAGGGGAATTCCTCCTTTTGATTTTGACTTGATTTTATGGTGTGAGTATATTATAGTTTGGACAATAAAACAGTTGTTATAACAACATAGGGAGAGAATCTATGGATTTTGTTCAAGTATCAAAAACCGTTTTATTTCAGGGGACAAGGCCGGAGGACGCGGAAGCCATGCTGAAGTGTCTGGAGGCCAGAGAAAAGCAGTTTCAGAAAGATGAAACCATTTATTATGTGGGAGATAGGGTATCAGAACTGGGTCTGGTACTTTCGGGAAGCGTGCTGATCGAAAATGATGATCTCTGGGGAAACCGGAGTATTCTGGACCGTATAGGTCCCGGACAGATCTTCGCGGAGACTTACGCCTGCGTGCCCAGTGAAAAACTGCTGGTGACCGTTACAGCGGCAGAGGAAACAGAAGTTTTGTTTCTGAATGTGGGAAAAATCCTCAGAGTCTGCACCAATGCCTGCAGTTTCCATGCCAGACTGATCCGGAATCTGCTGACACTGTCTGCCCAGAAAAATCTGAATCTGTCCCGGAGGATCTTTCACACTTCCGCGAAATCGATCCGGGGGCGGCTTTTATCGTATCTGTCCTGGCAGGCAGTCAAACAGGGCAGCCGGGAGTTTGACATTCCCTTTAACCGGCAGCAGCTGGCGGATTACCTGGGGGTGGATCGGTCCGCCATGTCCGCGGAGCTGGGGAAAATGAAGCGGGAAGGATTGATCCAGGTGGACAGAAGTCATTTCAGAATGGAGGAATAGGAGAAAAAGATGCAGCATATTACCGTAGTCCCTTACGATCCGGCCTGGGAAAAGGAGTTTGAGAAAGAGGCCTTTGTAAAACAGCTGGAAGAAAAAGCGCTTCTGTGGAGGAAGCTGCAGGAGAACCGCCGAGGTCTGAAATTTTGCAGGATTAGGAATTGCCGGAAACTTTTGAAGCCGGCGGCTGAATGGTTTGCCGAAAAATGGGGGATTGCTGAAGAAATTTATTTGGAAAGTATGGAGAGGTGCCTGCAGCAGAAAGAGGGAATCCCGCAGTGGTATGTATTGATCGATGAAGAAGGAAACATTGCGGCCGGCGCAGGAATGATCGACAATGATTTCCACAGCCGGAAGGATCTGACTCCCAATCTCTGCGCCTTGTATGTGGAGGAGCGGTATCGGAACCGGGGACTTGCCAGATGGATTCTGGACGAGATCCGGGCAGAGGCCGGGAACATGGGATACGACAAGCTGTATCTGGTGACAGATCACATGGGCTTTTATGAAAGATGCGGGTGGAAATTCCTGACAATGGCCAAAGATCAGGAAGCAATGCCGATACGCCTTTATGAGGCAAACACAAAGAAAATCGAGAAAGATTAGAAAGGGAAAAGGGGGTGGAAAAGGTTTGAAATGGGTTTCAATTAAATTTTAAAAAAATTAGCACTCACCTCTTTACAGTGCTAACAATCTGTGTTATATTGGCATTAGCACAGGAAAACAGACCTGCGCAATTTCGATACCAGGAGGTGTGAGTATGAACATCAGCAAGTTTACGCAGAAATCGCTGCAGGCTGTGCAGGACCTGGAAAAGACCGCCTATGAGTTCGGCAATCAGGAGATCGAGCAGGAGCATCTGCTGTACAATCTCCTTCACCAGGATGACAGCCTGATCTTAAAGATGATAGAAAAAATGGAGATCCAGAAGGAGCATTTTCTCAATCGGATCAACGAGGCGCTGAACGCCAGAGTCAAGGTACAGGGAGGGAATCCCTACATCGGCCAGTATCTGAACAAGGTTCTGGTCAGCGCGGAGGACGAGGCCAAGGCCATGGGGGACGAGTATGTCTCCGTGGAGCACCTGTTTCTGTCCATGCTGCGGAATCCCAGTCCCAGCATGAAGCAGATTTTTAAAGAGTACGGCATCACCAGAGAGCGCTTTCTCCAGGCTCTGAGCACGGTCCGGGGCAACCAGCGGGTGACCACGGACAATCCGGAGGCAACCTATGATACGCTGAACAAATACGGACAGGATCTAGTGGAGAAGGCCAGAGACCAGAAGCTGGATCCGGTCATCGGCCGGGATGGGGAGATCCGGAATGTGATCCGGATCCTTTCCCGCAAGACCAAAAATAATCCGGTGCTGATCGGAGAACCCGGCGTGGGCAAGACCGCCGTGGTGGAGGGCCTTGCCCAGCGGATCGTCCGGGGAGATGTGCCGGAAGGACTGAAAGATAAGACTATTTTTTCCCTGGACATGGGAGCCCTGGTGGCGGGAGCCAAATACCGGGGCGAGTTTGAGGAGCGGCTGAAAGCGGTTCTGGAGGAAGTCAGAAAGAGTGAGGGAAGGATCATCCTCTTCATTGATGAGCTGCACCTGATCGTAGGAGCAGGGAAGACCGACGGCGCCATGGACGCCGGCAACATGCTGAAGCCCATGCTGGCCAGAGGTGAGCTGCACTGCATCGGCGCCACCACCCTGGATGAGTACCGCCAGTACATTGAGAAGGACGCGGCTCTGGAGCGCCGGTTCCAGCCGGTGCTGGTGGATGAGCCCACCGTGGAGGATACCATCTCCATCCTGCGTGGATTGAAGGAGCGGTATGAGGTGTACCACGGGGTGAAGATCACCGACGGGGCTCTGGTGGCGGCGGCTACCCTTTCCGACCGGTATATTTCCGACCGGTTCCTGCCGGACAAGGCCATCGACCTGGTGGACGAGGCCTGCGCCCTGATCAAGACCGAGATGGATACTATGCCGGCGGAACTGGATGAGCAGAACCGGAAGATCATGCAGATGGAGATCGAGGTGGCTGCCCTGAAGAAGGAAACAGATAACCTGAGCAGAGAGCGTCTGGAGAATCTGCAGAAAGAACTGGCGGAGCTGAAGGATCAGTTTAACGCCCAGAAAGCTCAGTGGGAAAATGAAAAATCCTCCCAGGAGAAGCTGTCCGGACTCCGGGAGCAGATCGAGGATCTGAACCGTCAGATCCAGAGCGCCCAGCAGAATTATGATCTGGAGAAAGCGGCGGAGCTGCAGTACGGAGAGCTGCCCAGACTTCAGCAGCAGCTGCAGGCGGAAGAAGAGAAGCTGAAAAACCAGGATATGTCCCTGGTTCATGAGAGCGTCACAGAAGAGGAGATCGCCCGGATCATTTCCCGGTGGACCGGGATTCCCGTGGCCAAATTGACAGAGGGAGAGAAGGCCAAGATCCTCCGGCTGGAAGATGAGCTCCACAAGAGAGTGGTGGGCCAGGACGAGGCAGTCAGCAAAGTGGCGGACGCCATTATCCGTTCCAAGGCAGGGATCAAGGATCCTACCAAACCCATCGGTTCTTTCCTGTTCCTGGGCCCCACCGGCGTAGGAAAAACGGAGCTGGCAAAGACTCTGGCGGAGAAGCTGTTTGACGATGAGAACAACATGGTGCGGATCGATATGAGCGAGTATATGGAGAAATATTCCGTATCCCGGCTCATCGGAGCGCCTCCGGGATACGTGGGATACGAGGAGGGGGGCCAGCTGACGGAAGCGGTCCGGAGGAAACCCTACTCGGTGGTACTGTTTGATGAAATCGAAAAGGCTCACCCGGATGTGTTCAACGTGCTGCTGCAGGTGCTGGATGACGGCCGGATCACCGATTCCCAGGGCCGGACCGTGGACTTTAAGAACACGATCCTGATCATGACCTCCAACATCGGTTCCCAGTATCTGCTGGAGGGGATCCAGGAGGACGGCACCATCAGCCAGCAGGCCCAGGATCTGGTGCAGAACGACCTGCGGGCCCACTTCCGTCCGGAATTCCTGAACCGGCTGGATGAGATCATCCTGTTCAAGCCTCTGACCAAGGACAATATCGGCCACATTGTGGATCTGCTGCTGGCGGATCTGAACCGGCGGCTGGCAGACCAGGAACTTACCATTGAACTGACCCCGGAGGCCAAGCAGTTTGTCATTGACGGCGGCTACGATCCGGTATACGGCGCAAGGCCTCTGAAGCGGTTTGTGCAGAAATATGTGGAGACCCTGTCGGCCCGCCTGATCCTGGGAGGAAATGTGAGCCAGGGCGACACCATACTGCTGACGGTTCAGGAGGGAAAACTGACGGCAGTGGTAAAACCGGAAGCGGAGGTAGTGGAATGATCCCAAAAGATCCTGTAATGCTGCTGAGTTATGTAAACACCCAGCTGCGAGATCATTATGGAAGCTTAAAAGAACTCTGTGAAGGCCTGGGTCTTCAGGAGGCAGAACTGCAGGAAAAACTGAAAGCGATCGATTACGAATACGATCCGAAAGAAAATCAATTCCGATAAAAAAAAGCTGCGGGAAGGATTCAACGCTGTTTCGAGAATCCTTTGCCGCAGTTTTTCTTTAAAGGAGCCGGATCAGGGTTTCAACATCTTCCATTCTGGTGGCCCAGCTGGTTGCGAAACGCACCACCGTGCGGGATTCGTCCAGCCTTTCCCAGAAGCTGAAAGCCACCTGCTCCGCCAGTTCTTTCATGCGGGTGGTTTCCAGAACCAGAAAGATCTGGTTCGTGGGAGAGTCCAGATAAAAACGGTATCCCTTTTCCTTAAAGCCTTTTTTTAAAGCCTCCGCCGTTTCTATGGCGTTCCGGCTGATCTGAAGATAAAGGCCGTCAGAGAATAAGGTGTCGAACTGAATGCCCAGAAGCCTTCCTTTGGCCAGAAGGGCTCCCTGGGCTTTGATCCGGGTCATGAAATGCCGGGGAGCATTTCCCCGGGGAAATACCACGGCCTCTCCGCAGAGGGCGCCTACCTTCGTGCCGCCAATGTAGAAAACATCGCAGAGAGAAGCCAGATCGGAAAGGGTCAGATCCGCCTCCGGGCTTGCCAGTCCGTAGCCCAGCCGGGCGCCGTCCACATAAAGCGGAATCTGGTAAGCCTGACAGATCTTATGCAGCTCCTCCAGTTCCCGGCGGGAATACAGGGTCCCGTACTCTGTGGGCCAGGAAAGGTAGACCATGCCGGGAAAGGCCATATGCTCATGGTTTTCGTCCCCGTAAAAATTCTCCAGATACCGCCTCAGAACCGCCCCGGAGATCTTCCCCTCCCGCTGGGGGAGGGAAAGTACCTTATGGCCGGAGTTCTCGATGGCTCCGGCTTCGTGGGTGCCGATGTGGCCGCTCTCCGCCGCCAGAACCCCCTGGTAAGACTCCAGCAGAGAGGAGATCACCAGGCGGTTGGTCTGGGTCCCGCCGGAAAGAAACCAGACATCTGCCTCCGGTCGGCCGCAGGCGGACCGGATCTTTTCTCTGGCGGAAGCACAGTATGGATCTTCTCCGTAACCGGGAAGCTGTTCCCGGTTGGTCTCCAGCAGCCGCTGCAGAATGCGTTCATGGGCTCCTTCTGAATAATCGTTTACAAAAGAAAGCATTACGCGTCCTCCTCTTCCCTGGACATGCCGCCGCTTCCGCTTTCAGGAAGCGGCCGGATCTTCTGGCCGTAAACCTTGCGGAAGAAGAACAGGGTGGCCAGCAGGGAGAAAATTTCCGCAATGGGGAAAGCCCACCACACGGATTGCAGATCCCCGATCCGGGACAGCAGAAAGGCTACGGGAAGCAGCACCACCAGCTGCCGGAGCAGGGAGGTAAACATGCTGTAGATGGCGCTTCCAAGGGCCTGGAGCACAGAACCCAGGATAATGCAGCAGCCGGCCAGAATGTAGCTGAGGCTGATGATCCGCAGTGCGGGGACGCCGATGGAAAGCATATTTTCAGAAGCATTAAAAATTCCCAGAAGCTTATCCGGAATAATCCAGAACAGGGCCAGGCCGATCAGCATGAGACAGCTGGCGGAAACAGCGGCCAGACGGATGGTGCGGTTGATCCGCAGCCGGTTTCTGGCGCCGTAATTATAGGCAATAATGGGAACCATTCCATTGTTGAGACCGAAGATCGGCATGAAAATGAAGCTGTTCAGCTTAAAGTACACGCCGAAGACAGCCGCCGCGGTGGAAGAAAATCCCATGAGGATCAGATTCATGCCGAAGGTCATGACCGAACCGATGCACTGCATAATGATGGAAGGAATGGCGATCTTATAAATATTGGCAACCATCCCGCCCTGCAGGCGGAAGCCCTTCAGGCTCAGGCTGATTTCCCTGTTAAACCGGAAGTTAAAGAAAGTACCCAGGCAGAAGCCGCAGATCTGTCCGATGACGGTGGCCGCCGCGGCGCCGGCAACCCCCATTTCCGGAGCGCCGAAATATCCGAAGATCAGAATGGGATCCAGAATGATGTTGATAATCGCTCCCGTGCCCTGGGAAAACATGGTAAAGAGCGTGCGGCCGGTGGAGGTCAGCAGACGCTCCATGGTGATCTGCATGAAAACGCCGAAGCAGATGGTACAGCAGATCCGCATATACGTAACGCCGTATTCGTAGATCTCCGCATCCTGGGTCTGCATGGCCATAAAGGGTTCCGCCGCTATAAAGGAAACAGCGGCAAAGACCAGGCTGCTGAGTAGGGCCAGAAAGACGCCGTGGAGAGCCACGGAATTGGCGTTTTTATAATCCTTCTCTCCCAGACTCCGGGAAAGCAGGGCATTAATTCCTACTCCGGTGCCGGTGGCGATAGCGATCATCAGGTTCTGCATAGGGAAGACCAGGGAAACCGCTGTCAGAGCGTTTTCGTTGATCTGGGAGACGTACATGCTGTCCACGATATTGTACAGAGCCTGAATGATCATAGAGATGATCATAGGCAGAGACATCTGGAACAGAAGCCTTCCCACCGGCATGGTTCCCATTTTGTTTTCTTGTTTTGCTGCTGTAGTTTCCATAAAACCCCCTGTTGTAAAAAATATGATCCGGGAAAGGCCTGTTGCTTTTTTTGCCGCTCCCTATTATAATTCTACCCAGAACAGACAATTTTGCAAGTCTTTTGCGTGGAAAACACATGGGGAGCCTATGGGAGAGTATCAGAGTTTTGCGCGGGTTTATGACCTGTTTATGGACAACGTAGATTATGAGGAATGGAGCCGTGTTCTGTTAAAAAAACTCCGGGACCGGGGTGTCCGGGAGGGACTGGTGCTGGATCTTGGCTGCGGCACCGGAGAAATGACGGAACGGCTGGCAGCTGCCGGCTACGATCTGATCGGTGTGGACGCCTCCCCGGATATGCTGGAGGAGGCAAAGGAAAAGCAGGAAAGGTCCGGCCATGATATTCTGTATCTTCTCCAGGATATGCGGGAATTTGAACTGTACGGAACCGTCCGGGCCGTGATAAGCTGCTGTGACTCCCTGAATTATATCCTGGAGCCGGAGGAGCTGCTGCAGGTATTCCGGCTGGTGAACAATTACCTGGATCCCGGGGGACTGTTTCTGTTTGATTTCAGCACGGAGGTGAAATACAGCTCCATCGGGGAGGATACCATCGCGGACAGCCGGGAAGAGGGCAGTTTTATCTGGGACAATTACTACGATCCGGAAGAGAAGATCAATCAGTATGATCTGACTTTTTTTCTGAAGGAATCCGGCGGGCTTTACCGAAAATATGAGGAGACGCATTTCCAGCGGGCCTACAGCCTGGAAGAGATCCGGGAACTGCTGGAAAAGGCAGGCCTCTGTTTTCTGGAGGCCTGGAACGATTATACAGACAACCCTCCCGGGCCGGGCAGCCAGCGGATCCTGGTGCTGGCCAGGGAACAGGGAAAAGATAGCATCAGTGTACAAGGGGAGCGTGTTGCCCATTGTACACTGATGCTAAGAAAGATGGAGTGAAAATATGAGCGAATACAGAGATTACGCAGTAAGAGCCACAGCCGCGGGAGGCTATGTACGGGCCTTCGCGGCCACTACCCGAAACCTGGCGGAGGAGGCCAGGACATACCACAACACCAGCCCGGTGGTGACAGCCGCCCTGGGAAGGCTTCTCACTGCAGGCACTATGATGGGACTGATGATGAAAGGGGACAGGGATATCCTTACCCTTCAGATGAAAGGGGACGGCCCTATGCACGGCCTGACGGTCACGGCGGATTCCAAAGGCCGGGTAAAGGGCTACGCGGATCAGCCGGCAGTGCTGATCCCGGCCAACAAAAAAGGCAAGCTGGATGTGGGAGGAGCCATAGGAAACGGTTATCTCACCGTGATCAAGGATCTGGGACTGAAAGAACCCTACAGCGGCCAGGTGGAACTGCAGACGGGAGAGATCGGCGACGACCTGACCTACTATTTCGCGGCCAGCGAGCAGGTGCCCTCCTCTGTGGGCCTGGGCGTTCTGATGGAAAAGAATAACACCGTGAAGCAGGCGGGGGGCTTTATCGTGCAGCTGATGCCCGGCACCGGCGAAGAGGTGATCGAAAAGCTGGAGCAGAAACTGGCGGGGATTACTTCCGTAACGGATATGCTGGAGAAGGGCTATACCCCGGAGCGGATCCTGGAAGAACTGCTTTCGGATCTGGATCTGGAGATCAACGATCGGATCCCCCTGGAATTTTACTGCAACTGCAGCCGGGACCGGGTGGCCAAGGCCCTGATCAGCATCGGGGAAAAAGAGCTGAAAAGCATGATCGCGGATGGAAAACCGGTGGAGCTGGTCTGCCATTTCTGCAGCCGGAAATACCAGTTTTCCGTGGGGGAGCTGGAGGAAATGCTGGCGGCAGCCAGAAGGTAAGGAGAAAAAGGTATGAAGCAGGGATTTGTAAAAGCGGCGGCCGCCACACCGAAGGTAGCGGTGGCGGACTGTGTGGAAAATACAGACAGAATATTAAAATGTATCCGGGAAATGCAGGAGGAAGGGGCCAAGATCATGGTGCTGCCGGAACTGGCGGTTACCGGCTATACCTGCGGCGACCTGTTCTGGCAGGAGCGGCTGGTGCGGGAGGCAGGCCGCCAGCTGGACCGGATCCTGGAGGAGACCAGGGGCGTGGACGCCCTGATCTTTGTGGGCCTCCCCATGGAGGTCTTTGGGAAGCTGTATAATGTGGCGGCGGTGCTGAACCGGGGAACCCTGTTGGGGATCGTGCCCAAAAAACACATTCCCAGCTACCATGAATTTTACGAGGGAAGACATTTCACTCCGGGGCAGGAGCAGGTGGAATGGATCGAGAGAAACGGAGAGAAGATTCCCTTCGGCATGAACCTTCTGTTTGCCTGCCGGGAAATGCCCCGCCTGATCGCGGCGGCGGAGATCTGCGAGGACCTTTGGGTACCCGCCCCGCCCAGTGTCAGCCATGCCCTGGCAGGAGCCACGGTGTTGGTAAACCTGTCCGCCAGCGATGAAATGACAGGAAAAGACAGATACCGGAGGGATCTGGTCCGGGGACAGTCCGCCCGGCTGGTGGCGGGGTATATCTACGCGGATGCCGGGGAGGGAGAATCCTCTACGGATCTGGTGTTCAGCGCCCAGAATATGATCGCGGAGAACGGAATCCTCCTGGGGGAGGCGGAACGGTTCAAAAACCAGATGGTCTGCTCGGAACTGGATATTGACCGGCTGGTCAGCGAGAGACGGCGGATGACCACCTATCCGGCCCAGAAACCGGAGGAATATGTGACCGTTCCCTTTAATCTGGTGATCGAAGAGACAGAACTGACCCGCAGCTTTTCTTCCCGTCCCTTTGTTCCAGCAGATCGGGGGGACAGGGACAGAAGATGCGACGAGATCCTGAACATGCAGGCCATGGGACTGAAGAAACGGCTGGAGCACACCTGCTGCCGGAATGCGGTCATCGGGATTTCCGGCGGCCTGGACTCTACCCTGGCCCTGCTGGTCACTGCCCGGGCCTTTGATATGCTGGATCTGCCAAGAGAGCAGATCACCGCAGTGACCATGCCCTGCTTCGGAACCACAGACCGGACGTATCAGAATGCCTGCCAGCTGACCCGCTGCCTGGGAGCCTCCCTGAAGGAAGTGGATATCAAAGAGGCGGTGAACCTGCATTTCCGTGATATCGGACAGAGCCCGGAAAATCATGACGTAACCTATGAAAACAGCCAGGCCCGGGAGCGGACCCAGATCCTCATGGATCTTGCCAATCAGACCGGCGGCCTGGTGGTAGGAACCGGAGACCTTTCGGAACTGGCTCTGGGATGGGCTACCTACAACGGAGATCATATGTCCATGTACGCGGTGAACTGCTCGGTGCCCAAGACCCTGGTGCGTCATCTGGTCCGCTATTACGCGGATACCTGCGGAGACGCGAAGCTGTCCGCAATCCTGCTGGATGTGCTGGATACCCCGGTAAGCCCGGAGCTGCTTCCCCCGGAGGACGGAAAAATCTCCCAGAAGACCGAGGAGCTGGTGGGACCCTACGAGCTTCACGACTTCTTCCTGTACTATATGCTCCGGGCCGGATTTGAACCCTTAAAGATCTTCCGGATCGCCTGCCTGGCCTTTGAGGGAGAGTACGACGAGGATACCATCCTCAAATGGCTGAAAAGTTTCTATAAGCGATTCTTTGCCCAGCAGTTCAAGCGATCCTGCCTGCCGGACGGCCCCAAGGTGGGATCTGTGGCGGTATCTCCCCGGGGAGACCTGCGGATGCCCAGCGACGGCTGCGCAAGGATCTGGATGGAGCAGCTATGCGGTATGTAAGACCCGACTATTATCAGGCATTTCAGTGTACAGCAGGCGCCTGCCCGGATACCTGCTGCGCCGGTTGGACGATCCGGATCGACGGAAGATCCCTGAAACGGTACAGAAAGATGACAGGTCCCTTCGGGGCCCGGCTCCGCAACGAGATTGACTGGGAAAACCGGTGTTTCCGGCAGTATCAGGGAAAGTGTTCCCTGCTGAATGAGGAAGGTCTCTGCGATCTGTATCTGGAAGGGGGAGGAGAGAAGGCGCTCTGCCGGACCTGCCATGATTTCCCCAGACATGTGGAAGAGTTTCAGGGAGTACGGGAGTACTCCCTGTCTCTGTCCTGTCCGGAAGCCGCGAAACAGATCCTGAAACATCCGGGACCGGTACGCCATCTGGAAAGCAGAAAGCCGGGGCTTCCGGAGCGTTTTCCGGGATTTGACGCGGCGCTGTTTCAGACGCTTACGAAAGCCCGTGGGCTCTGCTTTCGGATCCTGCAGAACCGGGAAAAGCCCTGGAGGCTCCGGGCGGCCATGACCCTTGCCTTCGCAAAGGATCTGCAGCAGAGGATCTGCCGGAAAGATTATGCCGGGGCGGAAGGACTGTTCCGGCGTTACGGTACAGAGAGAGCCTGGAGCTGGTTCGGGAAAAAGATTCGGGAACCGGAGGAGCGGGAAGCGTCGGCGGGACTTGGAGAGGATACCCTCCGGCATCTGCTGGAAGTTCTGGAAACCCTGCGGCCGCTGCGGGAAGACTGGAAACCGTATCTGCAGGGAGTCCTGCAGGCGGAAGCACGAGGGGAGAGACCCGGCGAATCCGAAGCCATGGGCGCGCTGTTTCCGGATGAGACGGCGGAACAGCTGATGGTTTATTTTGTGTACGTCTATTTCTGCGGGGCGGTTTATGACGGAAATGTCTGGGGGAAAATGAAGTTCGCCTTTGCCTCGGTGATCTGCATCCGGGAACTGCTGCGGGGCCAGTGGCGGCGGGATCCGGGAGGGGTCTCCCAAGAGTCGGTGATCCGTGCCGCCTGCCGGTATTCCCGGCAGGTGGAGCATCTGGATGAAAATCTGCTGGGCATGGAGCGGATGCTGGGGGATGAAAAACGATTTTCCCTGGAGGGGCTGTTTTCACTATTGAGACCGGGAGCTTAGCCAGCGAGGATATGGAACTCTATTTATCTGTACGTGGGGGTATCTTCCGGCGACAGCAAAAGGATCTTCTCACCCCGCCAGGGACGCTGCCGGTACTCTTTTCCGGAGGGATCCCGGTAGAAACAGGAACTATCCAGGCTTTCCTCGTCCTGAAGAACGGAGATCGTATCTATGCGGTCCCTGTGCTCCTGCAGAAAATGAGTGACCGTTTCTGACCAGTCAAAGGTCAGGGAGGAGATCCGAAAATACAGATCCCGGCAGCCGGGGACGGTGTAGTACAGACCGCCCAGCCGGGTCCGGAGAAATTCCTCGTTTAAACAGAGGAGAACTTTTTGATTGAGAGACTGCATGGACGGAATCCCTTTCGGATCAGGCAGGAGTGGCCCGATTTTTTCTATAAATCCGTGGGTCAAAAAAAGATAAGGTCTGCGGACGATCTCCAGGTGAAGACTCTGCAGAATGCCGCAGCGGGGATTTCTTGCGTTTCCATAGGCTGCCAGCAGATGCAGGATCAGCTGTTTTGTGTCCTGATTTTGAGTATGGCAGTACAGCCATTGAGCGGCGTACAGGGTCTCTTCGACCACTTTCCGGCTGCCGTAGAAATGCTGGATGCAGGGAAAGGCGGCGCCGTCCCGGCGGAGCATCCAGGCAGAGGGGAGATCTGAAAGATTCATAGGGGTGTGCTCCTTTCTTTCCATAAACTTCAAACTTCCTTCAGGAGATTTTCTGGATCTGTAATATAGAATACCAGGAGTTGTGTTCTATTTTTGGGACAGAGAATGTTTTCGGGGAAAGATCGATTGATCAGATGTTTTTCGGGCAATCGAAAAACCAGTTCTGTAAAGGGGAGTCCCCGGATTTACAGAACTGGTCTTATGCAGATGAAACGCCGATGCTTTGAAATGAGAATCCGGCAGATTAAGATTTTTCTTCCGTATAGGGCTTTATGCAGTGGCCGTATACCCAGAGAGCTTGGTCAAGTTTACGGTCATCTAAGTTACGAACAGGATTAATTGTTTCAGTTCCAAAAACTTGTACCAGCAGCCAGATGTATTCGCTGTACATATTGAAGACCGTTTTGGTATCTTTTTTATCCGGAGCAGTACCAATAAAAATATTGGTTGGAGCAATAGAGACACCGAAAGATTTTTCGAGAAATAATGATTTTACTGCCCTATGGGCAAACTGATCATAAATCGGGAGTCTGCCTTGGGAAATAAAATACAGTAAATTAATAATATAAACACTGCCAAAATTTTGGGGAACGCCGGAAAGCAAGAGTTTGTATATTTTCTCAAAACCAGATTTCCATGCCTCCATATCTGTTTTCTCTTTTCCAGATTTTCTGCAAGTTTTGATATACTCATTTAACTCTTTTTGGGATAAACTTAGTATATCTTTTTTGGAATTTTTACAAATTTGGAAATAACTTGTTAATTTGTTTTTATCGATCGTTTTTCTGTATCCATTAATAAGATTTTCATTTTTGAGTTTGGGTTGAGGGGGATATTTTGTTGAGTCCAAAGTTCCAGCCTTCCAGGCAATTACATTTTCGTCAATGTTTCCCTTACTTAGGTTGTTTTCAATAATATATTGTTCAATGTCCTTCTTGGTTTTTGCTAAATTTGTAATACCCAACTCTTCTTCTTCGCTGTTTGTCTTTTCACCCTGATAATAAAAATCGGCATATCTTTCGACAAAAGTTTTTTTCTTAATTTGCGTCATCATATTTCCTCCTTGATCTATCATTTAAAATCGAAAGGACTGGAGACAAAAGCCCCAACTTATGTGAGCGTAGGCCGTTTGCGCCTAACATAGTTTATGTTTTGATAATACAATACAAATGAGGCATTTTCAAGTTAAATTGAAAATCCAATCTCTATTTTCTGACATTTCAATCCATCCGGCGCCGCGAAGTCCTCCGCAGTCAGTATCTGTACGTCCGATCTCGTCAGCCTGTCCGGATTTTCCCGAACCAGCCGGTCCGCCTGTTTCATCTGTGCCTTTTCCAGCAGGTTCCGGGCGAAACGGCCGTTTCCGAAGTCCGGCTCTTTTCGTGCGTCTCGGAAGATGAGGAGCAGTTTTTCCCTGACATCTGCTGCCAGGGTCAGTCCCTGTTCCTCTGCCAGCAGCCGGGTAATCCGATACAGTTCCTCCGGGCTGTAATCCTCAAAGGAAAGGTGAAAGGCAATGCGGGAGCGGAGGCCGGGGTTTCGGGAGAGAAACTGTTCCATTTCCCTTGGATATTCTGCAAAGATCACTACTGTATCCTCCCGGCAGTTCTCCATTTCCTGTACGATGGTATTGATGGCTTCATCGCCGTAGAGGCTGGAATCCCCGTCCAGCAGGGAGTAGGCTTCATCGATGAACAGAACGCTCCCCCTGGCTTTCCGGAATTTTTCTTTAACGATCTGGGCGGTCCAGCCCACGTATTTTCCCACCAGGTCCGAACGGCCCAGTTCAAACAGCCTGCCTTCGGACAGCAGTTGATTTTCCTTCATGATCCCGGCAAAAAGCCGGGCTACGGTGGTTTTGGCTGTTCCGGGATTGCCGGTGAAGACCATGTGCATGGCGGGGCGGCTGTCGGGAAGACCTTTTTCTTTAAACAGTTTCTGCGCTTTATAAAAATTCAGAGCCTGTTCCATCGTCTTTTTGGCACTTTGCAGGCCGATCATATTTTGAAGTTTTTCGTAAGCGCTGCCCTCCGGTTTGCTGCCCAGGGTCAAATGCTGAGCGCTTTCCAGAGATGCGTACTGCGGGAAGACAACGGTGCGGAGCCTGGTGTTTCTCCAGGATGCAAACAGCCGGCGCAGCTCTTCGGGGAGAAATCCTTTTCGGGTATCCCGGATCTGCCGATACAGGGACTCATCCGGGGACAGACCGGACCTTTGGCACAGATTCTGCAGATAGGCTTCTGCCTGTCTGCCGCTGGCAGGATCCTCGCAGATGGTTACAAAGGCACAGCTGCCTGCGCGGCTCAAAAGATTCCTTTTTATTTTATCGCCAGAACGGGGAAGCCACAGGACTGTCAGCACTTCATGCTGGTATTTTTGCAAGAAATCCATAGCTGTCTGCATCTCCTCCAGAGAGTTGTGGATGAAAGCGGACTCGGCTTCCTCCGTTCGGCACTGCAGGACTATAGTTCCGCCCTTGCAGCTTCTGACAAGATCCGGGTAAATATTTGTTTCCAGATCCTCCAGATCCACTGTGGTGTAGCGACGGCTCTGCAGACGGTTCTGGAGCAGCAGGGCTTCCAGCAGGACGGACAGCAGACTCCGGAAGGTTTCCCGGGAATCCGTTTCCAAAATGTAATGGACAGGATGGCCGGGGAACCTGCCTGTCTGCCGGGAGCGGGAAATCCGCTGAAGTTCTTCCTTCAGAGAGGAGGACATCCATCCGTCGGTTTTTTGAGCAAGATCCGTTTCAGAGCATTCAGGCAGCAGATCTTCTATGAAGAAAGGCCTGTGGTGCCGGAAGTCTAGCATGTGGATTTTTTCCAGAATCGCGTAATCCTCTTCGATATACCCGTTTCGGCAGGATTTTTCTAATAGAGTGCGGATATTCTGAAAGGTGGTCTCTTCGGAAAATATTTCCCTGCAGACGAGCCCCAGGGAAAGCAGGTAGTCTTTGATCAGGTTTTCAGAGGGCTTCTGCTGGCTGATCAGACCCAGCCAGATTTTTTTTCGATTCAAAGCGACTGTAAAAAAGAGGTATTGGCTGTTTCTTTCATTTCTCTCCATGGTTTCCAGAGAGATCTTTTCTTCCAGCACTCTCTTCTGTTCCCGCAGAGTATCGGGAGCTGTTTTTTCATCGAAGATTTCTTTGTCCGGTACAGCGGTGATTTTGTAATAGAGCATTTGTATCCCTCCTTTGTACGGCAAGCATAACAGGAAAGATGGGACGATTTTAGTACATCAACGGGGGCAAAAGATGGGTTGTTTTTGGTACATAAAAAGGAGTATAGTAGGATCATCATAAGAAATAGACGCCCCTGGATTTTTTTGCGAGACATATGGGCGGCGTGATCAAAAAACAGTAGGAGGAAAAAATGTACACCAGACAACCCAAAAAACTGCTGATCATGAATATCCTGGATATTTTGCGGAAATATTCCGATGAAGAACACAGACTGAACCAGAAGGAGATCGCGGACAGACTGAGAAACGAATATGATATGCCGGTAGACCGCAAAGCAGTCCGCAGAAATATCCTGAATCTTATGGACTGCGGTTATGAGATCGAATATACGGAAAAAAAGCGGATGGTCCCCCTGCGGGATGCCGGAACCGGGGAACCGGTCCTGGATGAGGCTACCGGAAAGCCGCGCATGGAGGAGAATGAAATCTGGACGGATTTTTATCTGAGGCGGAGATTTACGGACGGAGAGCTGAGGCTGCTGATCGACAGCCTGCTGTTTTCCAGGCATATTCCCGGAAGACAGTGCCGGGATCTGATCCGGAAGCTGGAAGATCTTTCCAACGTCTATTTCCGCTCCCGGGTAAAACATATTTCCTGCGAACCCTCCGGCTATTCGGACAACCGTCAGCTGTTCTGGAATATCGAGCGGCTGGATGAAGCCATCAGCAAAAAGAAGAAGGTTTCTTTTTTCTACATGGAATACGGAACCGATAAAAAGCTTCATCCCAAAAAACGGGCCGACGGACAGCCGCGGGAATATCTGGTGAACCCCTATCAGATGGCGGCCAGGGAAGGAAAATATTACCTGATCTGCAATTATGAGAAATACGACACGGTATCCAATTACCGCATTGATCGGATCCTGGATCTGAAAGTTCTGGATGAGCCGGTGAAACCGTTTGAATCCCTGAAGGGAAGCGGGGGGCAGGCTCTGGATCTGGCTGCGTATATGAAAGAACACCCCTATATGTATGCCGGAGAGAATGTTCATGTAAAATTCCGCATTGCGCGGTCCATGATCGGAGATGTGGTGGAGCTGTTCGGCAAGGATGTAAAATTTTCCGGGGAAGACGAGAAAGGGGTGACGGTCACTACCCGTACGAATGAGATGGCGGCGGAACAGTTCGCGAAAAATTACGCGCCGGATGTGGTAGTCCTGGAACCGGAGGGGCTGCGGAAAAAAATGCGGGAAGACCTGGAAAAAGGATTGAGAGCATACGCGGATTCCGGAGCCGGGAAGTTCGGATAATTTCATTTTTCTTCCTGCCGGCTGTGTGATAGAATGAAATTGGTCACGCCGATGAAAGATACAGCGACAGACAAAATACGGACAGGAAAGCGATCCGCCCTCCTGTCCGTCAATGGTGCCTACTCCTTTGCCCGGGCTTTTTCCAGGGCGTCTTCCACAGCTTCCAGCAGGAGCATGGAAGTATATTTGTTTTCGTCGGAGTAGGTGATGTTTTCCGTAGACTGCGTGGTATAGATCTGCTGGGCGATCTCCTCCAGGGTGGGCTCCATCAGGGGGTACATGACAGAGGCGGTCTCGCTTAAGTTGACCAGCTGGATGGCGTTGATATGATCTGTGTCCACCGTGACCTGGACATCGAAGGAGTTTTCATTCAGCTGGATGGAGGAAGTATAGACGCCGGGAACGTAGACTGCGGCCGAGGCGGTTTCGGAGGCGGCGCCGGCGTCGTCCTCGTCTTTTTTATGGAACATGGTAAATACCAGAATCAGCATAAATACTGCCAGAGCCAGAAAGATAGCGGTGTATACAACTTCTTTCATATGTAAGACGACGATCTTGGTTTTTGAACTCATGGGCGCTGGGACTCCTTTTTCTGTTTTCTATATATGATATTAGGGGAAGAGAAGATTTATGCAGAAAAACCGGCGGTTTCTAAGATACAGGAGGCGGTTATGGCATTACAGTTTGTCCTGGGCCCAAGCGGCGCGGGGAAATCTCATTTTATCTATGAAAAGATCATAAAGGAATCTCTGGAATATCCGGAGCAGAAATATCTGGTGATCGTTCCGGAGCAGTTTACCCTGCAGACCCAGAGAGAACTGGTGAATCTGCATCCCCGGAAAGGTCTGCTGAATATGGATGTTCTCAGTTTTAACCGTCTGGCATACCGGGTGTTTTCCGAGACGGGAGGAAATACCCTTCCGGTGCTGGAGGAGACAGGGAAAAGCCTGGTGCTGCAGCGGGTGATCCAGGAGAAGCAGAAGGAACTGCGGGTGCTGGGGGGGACCCTGGCACAGACGGGTGCTGTGAGATGGATGAAATCTCTGGTGTCTGAACTCATGCAGTATGAGGTGACTTGGGAGGATCTGGGAGAATGGGCGGAAAAAGAGGATCTGCTGGGACTGAAGCTCCGGGATGTGCAGCTGGTCTATCGGGGGTTTACAGAATATCTTTCAGAAAAATATCTGACCGCAGAGGAACTGCCGGCGCTGCTTTGCGGAGTTTTGGAGGAATCCCGGCTGGTAAGGGGCAGCACAGTCGTGCTGGATGGGTTTACCGGTTTTACGCCGGCCCAGTGCCGGGTGCTGGAGCAGCTGCTCCGGCTCTGCCGCCGGGTTTATGTAACGGCAGCTCTGGACCAGAGGGAAGACCTTTACCGGAAGGACAGTCCCCATCGCCTGTTCCATATGACCCGGAAAATGATCCGGAAGCTGACAGAGACTGCCGCGTCGGCGGGAGCGGAGGTTCTGCCCCCCTGCTGGGTTCTGCCCGGAGAGAAGAGCCGTTTTGCGGAAAGCCCTGCCCTGGGGTTTCTGGAACATAACCTGTTCCGGTACGGGAAAGAGGTCTGGAAGGGGGATCCCCAGGCGATTACTCTTTGCGCGGCAGAGACTCCGGCCATGGAAATGCAGCATGTGGCAGGTACCATTCGAAGACTGATCCGGGAAAAGAACTGCCGGTTCCGGGATTTTGCGGTGGTAGCGGGAGATCTGTCTGATTATGGAAGGGCGGCGCAGGAAGCTTTTGCCGCAAGCGGAATTCCCTGTTTTATAGACGAGAAACGGCCTGCTCTGGCCAATCCGTTTGTAGAATGTATCCGGGCGGCCCTGAATATGGCAGTGGAAAATTATTCCTACGAAAGCGTTTTCCGTTATCTCCGCTGCGGATTCAGCCAGCTGAACCGGGAGGATGTGGACCGCATGGAAAATTATGTGGTAGCCCTGGGAATCCGTGGAAGAAAGCAGTATGGGGAACGCTGGGTCCGGAATTACCGGGGGCAGAAGCCGGAGGAAGCGGAAGCCCTGAACCAGCTCCGGGAGCGTTTCCTGGAGGAAACAGAAGAGTTTGCCGCCGGCATGGGAGAGAGAAAATCCACAGCGGCCAGAAAGACCCAGGTGCTGTATGAGCTGATCGTGAAACTGGAGATACAGAAGAAACTGAAAGTGCAGGAAGAGGCCTTTGCCCGGAGAGGAGAGGCCGCCCTGCAGAAAGAATATGCCCAGATTTACGGCATTGTAATGCGTTTCCTGGATAAAGTAGTGGAAGTTTTGGGGGAAGAATCCATGAGCCTCCGGGATTATCAGAAGGTTCTGGAGGCGGGCCTGCTGGAAGTACAGGTCGGGCTGATCCCCCCTTCCAGCGATCAGGTGCTGGTAGGAGATCTGGAACGGACCAGATTAAAGAATCTTAAATATCTGTTTTTTGTAGGGATGAATGAAGGGCTGGTACCGAAACCGGTCTCCGGAGGAGGAATCTTATCTGAGGGTGACCGGGAGACGCTGCAGGCTGCCGGAAAGGAACTGTCTCCCACCGCCAGGGAAGAAATGTACATGCAGAGGTTTTATTTGTATTTAAACCTTACCAAACCTTCCAGGGGCCTGTTCCTTTCCTACTGCAAGACAGACGCCGGGGGAGAGTCTCTGCTTCCTTCTTATCTGACAGGCGTTATACAAGGTCTGTTTCCGGAACTGGCGCTCCGGGATCTGGAGACTCAGCGGACAGAGGTAGAGCGGCTGGAGACCCTGGAAGGAATTCAGGAGCGGATGATCCAGGGCCTTCACCGGGAACTGGAAGGTCAGAAGGATAGGATTTTCGGAACACTGTACCGCTGGTATGCCAGGGACAATGCCAGAAGAAAGACTCTGGAGGAATTGCTGGAGGCTGCCTTTTACGAAAAAAACACCAGCGGCATCGGCCGGAAGGCGGCAAGAGCTCTTTACGGCAGGATTCTTTCTAATTCCGCCACCAGACTGGAACTTTTCGCCTCCTGTGCCTGCGCCCATTTCCTGAAATACGGGCTGAATCTGCAGGAAAGAGTACGCTATGAATTCAGTCCGGCGGACATGGGTACGGTCATGCATAAAGCCCTGGAGCGTTTTTCAGGGAAATTAGAGAAACTGGGGATTTCCTGGAGGAGCCTTTCGGCAGAAGACCGGGATGCTCTGGCAGATGAAGCATTGGAGGAAATTACGGGCGATTATGGAAATACCATTCTTCACAGCAGCAGCCGGGCGGTCTGGCAGATCCAGCGGATCCGCCGGCTCCTGCATCGGACTCTCTGGGCGCTGCAGGAGCAGATCCTCCGGGGGAGCTTTGAGCCGGAGGGGGCGGAAATTGCCTTTTCTCTGGGGGAAGGACGCTCTGCCCGGGGTATTGCTTTGTCAGAAGATGAAAAACTGCTTCTGACCGGACGGATTGACCGGCTGGATGTCTGCGGGGAAGAAGACCGGCTGTATCTGCGGGTGATCGATTATAAAACCGGCAATACGGCTATGGATCTGAATCTTTTGCTGGAAGGACTTCAGCTGCAGCTGGCGGTGTATCTGAATGCGGCTCTGGAGCTGGAACAGAAGAAATCCCCCGAACTGCTGGTGGAGCCGGCGGGGATTTATTACTACCGCATTGGAGATCCCTTAATTCCGGAAGGGGCAGGAGAAAGTCAGGCGGAGCGGGATCTGGAGATCCTGAAGGAACTGCGGCTGGACGGTCTGTCCCGATGGGAGGGAGAGATCTTGGGGCTTTTGGACAGCAGCCTGGTTTTTTCAGGAAAATCCCAGGTTATCCCCGTGTCGGTAAAAAAAGACGGATTTCTGTCAAAATACTCCCGGGTGGCAGGAAGGGAAGATTTTCAGATCATCCGAAGCTTTACAGAGCGAAAGGTACAGGAAATCGGCCGGGAGATCCTGAAAGGGAATACAGAAGCGCGGCCTTACCGGATGGACAAAAAAACGGCCTGTGATTTTTGTCCGTACCGGGGATTCTGCGGATTTGACGAAAGACTTCCAGGTTTTTCTTACCGCAGAATTGCCCAGAGAACAGAAGAAGAAATTTTCAGGAAAATGAGAGAGGAGGCGGACTGATGGCAGCAAAATGGACAAAAGAGCAGGAGCAGGCCATTGGTCTCCGGAACAGAAATATACTGGTCAGCGCTGCGGCGGGATCCGGAAAAACGGCAGTGCTGGTGGAACGGATTCTTTCCCGGGTTACAGATCCGGAAGATCCGGCGGATATTGACCGGCTGCTGGTGGTAACCTTTACCAGAGCGGCGGCCGGGGAAATGAAGGAGAGGATCGGCCGGGCTCTGGAGGAACGGCTCCTGGAGGATCCGGATAACGAGCACCTCCAGCGCCAGGGCACCCTGCTCCATCACGCAAGGATCAGTACCATTCACGGGTTCTGTACGTATGTGATCCAGAATTATTTTCACAGGATCGATCTGGACCCGGGCTACCGTATTGCGGATGAAGGCGAATTGAAGATGCTGAAGGGAGAGGTACTGAAAGAGCTTCTGGAGGAAGAGTACGCCGGAGGCAGCCGGGAATTTCTGGATTTTTCAGAAGCCTGTTCCCCGGGGAAAAATGACAGCCGAATGGAAGAATGGATCCTTCGGACAGCGGAATTTGCGGAAAGCTACCCCTGGCCGGAGGCCTGGCTGGAAGACTGCGGAAAAATTTACCGGGTTCAAACAGAGGAAGAATTGTCAGAGACGCCTTTTATCCGGTTTCTGGAGGCGGATACTCTTCGGAGGATACAGGATGCAGGGGAAACGGTCCGGAAAAATATCCAGGAGGCGGAGGGGCCGGGAGGCCCGGAGGAGTACCTGCCCATGCTGGAGGCGGACGGGGAGCTTCTGGAAAACCTGAAAAAAAGAAGGTCTTACCGGGAATATTACGAGGCTTTTCAAAATATGTCTTTTCAGACGCTTTCCAGAAAGAAAAATCCGGACGCAGATCCGAAGATCAAAGAACGGATCCGAAACCGCCGGGATAAGCTGAAAGAGGCCCTGAAGGAGATCCGGGAGCAGTATTTTTCCAGCAGCCCGGAAAGACTGCTGGAGGAACTGGCAGGCTGCCGGAGTTTTATGGAGGAGCTGATCCGTTTGACGAAACGGTACCGGCAGGCCTTCGGGGAGAAAAAACGCCGTAAAAATATACTGGATTTTTCGGATCTTGAACATTTTGCGCTGGATATCCTGCTGGAACGGCAGGGGGAAGAAATCCGCAGAACAGAGGCGGCCCGGGAACTGGCGGCCCAGTTTGAAGAAGTGATGGTGGATGAGTACCAGGACAGCAATTTTATTCAGGAATATCTGCTGCAGGCAGTTTCCAGAGAGGAAGATGGACAGTATAACCGTTTTATGGTGGGAGATATAAAGCAGGCAATCTATGGATTCCGCATGGCCCGTCCGGAGATATTTTTGGAAAAATATCTGTCTTATTCCAAAGAAGAAGCTGCCAGGCAGCGCATTGATCTCGGCCGGAATTTCCGCAGCCGTCCGGCTGTGCTGGATTCCGTGAATTATCTTTTCCGAAAGCTGATGCGGCGGGAGCTGGGAGGCCTGGATTACGATCAGGATGCGGCCCTGTATCCGGGAGCCGTTTATCCGGAAACAAAGGACTGCCAGACAGAAATACTGCTTCTGGACCGGAAATCCCCGGAATTTGCAGAGGACAGGAGCAAAACGGCGGTTCAGGAGGCGGAGGCTTTTGCGGTAGCCCGGAAAATCCGTTCCCTGGTGGGGCAAATGCAGATTACAGACCGGGAGAGCGGCCTTCTGCGTCCGTTGCGGTATCGGGACTGTGTAATCCTGCTGCGCCAGACAGCCGGATGGGACGATACCTTTTCCCGGGTATTGGAAGAAGAGGGGATCCCGGTAAGTCTTACCTCAAAATCCGGATATTTCCGCACGGTGGAAGTAGGGGTCGTGCTGAATTATCTGCGGATCTGCGATAACCCCAGGCAGGACATTCCTTTTGCCGCGTCCTTGCATTCCCCCATAGGGAGAGTGACGGAACAAGAACTGGCTCTGCTTCGGAGCAGCTATCCGGAATTGCCGATTTACGAAGCGGCGCCGGCATACGCAAGTCAGGGGACGGACCGGGAACTGAAAGAAAAACTGGGATCTTTTCTTGGCAAACTCCAGGAAATCCGGGATCTGCTTCCCTATACGCCGGTTCACCGGGTGATCCGGAAAATCCTGGAGGATACCGGCTACGGAGTGTACGCGGCGGCTATGCCGGGAGGCCAGCAGAGACAGGCAAATCTGAATATGCTGGTAGAAAAGGCCGTGGATTTTGAAAATACCAGTTATCATGGACTTTTTCAGTTTGTCCGCTATATGGAGCAGATGGAACGATACAAGGTGGATTCAGGAGAGGTGAGTCTTTACGGGGAATCGGCGGATACTGTGCGGATTATGACCATTCACAAGAGCAAAGGGCTGGAGTTCCCGGTGGTTTTTGTATGCGGAATGGGAAGCCGGCTGAATGTTATGGATTCCAACGGGGCGGTGCTGTTCCACGCATCCCTGGGAATCGGGCCGGAACAGATAAATCTGGAAGAAAGAACCCATTTTACGCCGCTGATCAAGCGGGTAATCCGCAGAGCGATCCGCCTGGATATGCTGGGAGAGGAGCTGCGGATCCTGTATGTGGCCCTGACCCGTGCCAAGGAGAAGCTGATTCTGACCGGAACGGCAGAGGATCTGAACAGGCGGCTGCAGCAGCTGGCAGGAGAAAGATTGGATGAAGAAGGACGATTGCCTTTTCATACGCTTTCCGAGGCAAAATGCTACTGGGACTGGGTGCTGCCTGCGCTGAAGGATCATAAGGCGCTGGCTCCGCTGCGAAAGATGGCGGAGGGAGAGGCGGCATACAGAGAGCACCCCTGTCCGGAAGCTCCGGGGGAAGACGCACCCTTTGCGGCGGAAATTCTGAGTCCTGATTCAATGGTACAGGAGGCCGCGGTACAGGGGGAAGCCAGAGAACTTCGGAAAGAAGCCATTCGCAGAGGAGAAGCAGCTGCCAAGACCGATCCGGTTATAGAGACGTTTCTGGAACTGCAGGAGGCTTTCCGCTATCCTTGGGAACTGGAAGAAGAGATTCCTACAGCCCTGACAGTGTCAGAACTGAAGCGGGGAATCGGGGCCGGATTCCGGGAGGAAACAGGGGCGGATCTATATCCGGAAACCGATGTGGTTCCCTATATTCCTGAATTTATGAAAACAGAAAAAGAGGAACCGAAGGGAGCCGCCCTGGGCACTATTTACCATCGGATCCTGGAATGCCTGGATTTTTCCGAAGAGATCACAGAAGAATCCCTGAACCGGCAGATCCATGGCATGGTCCGGAGCCGGAAGCTGAAACCCCAGGAGGCCAGGGCTGTAAAAATACGGAATCTGTTAAAGCTTGGAGACTCTTCGATTGGCCGCAGAATGCAGGCAGCGGCCAGCCGGGGAGCATTGAAGCGGGAACAGACCTTTGTCATGGGAGTTCCGGCCTGGGAAGTCCGTCCCCACTGGCCCCGGGAGGAACGGATCCTGGTTCAGGGAATCATCGATGCATATTTTGAAGAAGAGGGCGGCTATGTGATCGTGGATTACAAAACAGACCGGGTTCCTTCCGGAAGAGGCGGGGAACTGGCGGAAAAATACAGCCGTCAGCTGCAGCTTTACGGAAAGGCCCTGGAACAGATCAGCGGGAAATCGGTCAAAGAAATGGTGATTTATTCCCTGTGGCTGGGCAAAGAGATCCCTGTTTCAAAAGAAAATATGTAAAATGAATAGAGTTAGATAAAACAGGCCACACTCCGGATAGAATATCCAGGAGAAAGGAGCGCAGCCTGTTTTATGAAAAGAAAAGAAAAAAAGATCAATCTCCAGGAACTGTCCCCGGAGGATTCCCTGAAATATGAGATCGCGGAGGAACTGGGGCTGCTGGATAAAGTGCTGGAAAAAGGGTGGAAACAGCTTTCCGCCAAGGAAACCGGTCGGATCGGAGGGCTGGTTACAAAGAGAAAGCGGGAACAGGACAGAAAGGCCAGAACCGGCGCGGAAGAAGGGAAGCTGTAATCGGGTTATTTCCGGCGGGGATTTTTGCCCGGCCCCGCCGAAGCTCTTAAATGTTCACGAAAAATTCATTGTTTAATAGGGAATAAAGTGCTAGAATAGGAGCGGTATGGAAACGGACAGGCCGCTTTTTGGCGGCCGGATCCCAGTATGAACAGTAACAGGAGCGATATAGAATGAAATTATCCGAGCGAATTTTCGGCACCCACAGTGCCCGGGAATTAAAGAGAATCATGCCCATTGTGGATAAGATTGAAGCTCTCAGGCCCGCCATGCAGAAGCTGACGGATGAAGAACTGAAAGCTAAGACCCGGGAATTTAAGGAGCGCCTGGGCAAGGGAGAGACTCTGGACGATCTTCTGCCGGAGGCATTTGCCACAGTCCGGGAGGCGGCGAAAAGAGTTCTGAATATGGAGCACTACCGGGTACAGCTCATCGGCGGAATCATCCTTCATCAGGGGCGGATTGCCGAGATGAAGACCGGCGAAGGAAAAACCCTGGTCTCCACACTGCCGGCCTACCTGAACGCGCTGACGGGCAGAGGCGTGCATATTGTTACGGTCAATGATTACCTGGCCAAACGTGACGCTGAATGGATGGGGCAGGTACATGAATTTCTTGGCCTGACAGTAGGCGTGGTGCTGAATTCCATGAAAAATGACGAGCGCAGGGCTGCTTATGCCTGCGACATTACTTATGTCACCAACAACGAGGACGGTTTCGACTACCTCCGTGACAATATGGTGATTTACAAAGAGCAGCTGGTGCAGAGGGAACTGGCCTACGCCATCATTGATGAGGTGGACTCTGTCCTGATCGATGAGGCCCGGACGCCTCTGATCATTTCCGGTCAGAGCGGCAAGTCTACCAAACTCTATGAGACCTGCGATATTCTGGCTCAGCAGCTGAAACGGGGAGAGGCCTCCGGAGAAGTCACCAAGATGACGGCGATCCTGGGGGAGGAGATCACGGAAACCGGCGATTTTATCGTCAACGAGAAGGATAAGATCGTAACTCTCACGGAGGAAGGCGTCAAAAAGGTAGAGAAATTCTTCCATATAGAGAATCTTTCCGATCCGGAAAATCTGGAGATTCAGCATAATATTATCCTGGCCCTGCGGGCCCACAATCTGATGTTCCGGGATCAGGATTACGTTGTGAAGGATGATGAAGTCCTGATCGTGGATGAATTTACGGGACGTATTATGCCGGGCCGCCGGTATTCAGACGGGCTTCATCAGGCCATTGAAGCCAAGGAGCATGTGAAGGTGCGCCGGGAGAGCAAAACTCTGGCTACCATTACCTTCCAGAATTTCTTTAATAAATATGAGAAAAAAGCCGGTATGACCGGTACGGCGCTTACCGAGGAGCAGGAGTTCCGGGATATATACGGTATGGATGTTATTGAGATTCCCACCAACAAGCCCATTGCCCGTATCGACTATGACGACGCGGTGTACATGACGAAAAAGGAAAAATTCCATGCGGTAGTGGAATCGATCAAAGAAGCCCATGAGAGAAGACAGCCGGTACTGGTAGGCACCATTACCATCGAAACCTCTGAAATGCTCAGCAAGATGCTGAAGAGAGAGGGAATTGCCCATCAGGTGCTGAACGCCAAGTTCCATGAACTGGAGGCGGAGATCGTATCCCACGCCGGCGAGGCGGGAACTGTGACCATCGCCACAAATATGGCCGGCCGTGGTACAGATATTAAGCTGGATGATGAAGCCAGAGCCGCCGGAGGCCTGCGGATCATCGGTACGGAGCGGCATGAGTCCAGACGTATCGATAATCAGCTCCGGGGACGTTCCGGACGGCAGGGAGATCCCGGAGAATCCAGGTTTTATATTTCCCTGGAAGATGATCTCATGCGCCTTTTCGGCTCTGAAAAGCTTATGGGCATGTTCCGGGCCATGGGCGTAGCGGAGAATGAGCAGATTGAGCATAAGATGCTGACCTCCGCCATTGAGAAGGCACAGCAGAAGATTGAGGGCAACAACTATGGAATCCGTAAGAATCTGCTGGATTATGACCGGGTTAACAATGAACAGAGAGAGATCATCTATAAGGAAAGACGCCGGGTGCTGGACGGAGAGAATATGCGGGATTCCATCTTTAAGATGATCTACGATACCGTAGACGGAACGGTGGATATGTGCATCTCCGAGGACGCGGATCATTCGGAATGGGATCTGAATGAGCTGAACCGCCTTCTGATTCCGGTGATTCCTCTGAAGCCCCTGGAAGAAGAGGATGTAAAAGGTCTGAAGAAAAACCAGCTGAAACAGAAGCTGAAAGAGGATGCCGTTAAACTTTATGAGGAAAAGGAAACGGAATTCCCCCAGGAAGAACAGATCCGGGAACTGGAGCGGGTAATTCTTCTGAAGGTGATCGACCAGAAGTGGATGGATCACATTGATGATATGGATCAGCTTCGCCAGGGTATCGGCCTGCAGGCATACGGCCAGAGGGATCCCAAGGTGGAATACAAAATGGCCGCCTACGATATGTTTAACGAGATGGTAGATTCTATCCAGCAGGATACTGTGCGGCTTCTGTACCATGTGCGCATTGAGCAGAAGGTGGAGCGGGAGCAGGTAGCTAAGGTAACCGGCACCAACAAGGACGACAGCGCTATGAAGAAACCCGCTCAGAGAGCAGAAAAGAAGATCTATCCCAACGATCCCTGCCCCTGCGGCAGCGGAAAGAAGTATAAGCAGTGCTGCGGGCGGAAAAAGACCGGCTGACCGCAGCAGGATATCTGCAGGATCCGGCAGGAGAGGCCGGATCCGTTGATAAGATATAAAGAATAAATATAAGAAAGTGGGTGAAACTTGTGGTAGAACTTGATCAGTTTAAAGCTGAACTGAATGCTTACGAGGGACCATTAGTGGAAGTGAGGGATTCACTTTGACCTCGCTAATAAAGAGCAGAGGATCGAAGAATTAGAAAGAAAAATGGAGGAACCGGATTTCTGGGATGTGCCGGAAAAGGCCCAGGAACAGATGAAGGAACTGGGAGATCTGAAGGAAGATCGGGATACCTACCGAAAGCTGGAAGCGGCCAAAGAGGACATGGAGACCCTTATTGAAATGGGGTATGAAGAAAATGATCCTTCTGTTATTCCGGAAATCCAGGAAATGCTGGAGGAATTCAAGCAGAATTTTGACGCCATCCGGGTGAAGACGCTGCTGTCCGGAGAATACGACAAGTGCAACGCGATTCTGAAGCTGAACGCGGGAGCGGGCGGTACAGAAGCCATGGACTGGTGCGGAATGCTTTATCGGATGTACCGGAGATGGGCAGAGCGAAAAGGCTTTGCGGTGGAAGAACTGGATTTTCTGGAGGGCGAGGAGGCCGGTGTGAAATCGGTTACTTTCCAGGTGAACGGAGAAAATGCGTACGGCTACTTAAAGTCGGAAAAGGGCGTCCACCGTCTGGTACGGATTTCTCCCTTCAACGCCAACGGAAAGCGGCAGACCTCCTTTGTGTCCTGTGATGTTATGCCGGATATTGAGGATGATATTGATATTGAAGTAAAGGATGAAGATATCCGCATTGATACTTACCGTTCCAGCGGCGCCGGCGGCCAGCACATAAATAAAACCTCTTCCGCAATTCGTATTACCCATTTCCCCACGGGAATTGTGGTAACCTGCCAGAATGAACGTTCACAGCATATGAACAAGGATAAGGCCATGCAGATGCTGAAGGCGAAGCTGTACATGCTGGCCCAGGAAGAGCAGGCAGCCAAACTGTCCGGAATCCGGGGCGAGGTGACGGATATTGCCTGGGGCAATCAGATCCGTTCCTATGTCCTGCAGCCATATACCATGGTCAAAGATCATCGGACCGGCGAGGAAACAGGGCAGGTGGATAATGTGCTGGACGGGGATATTGACCGTTTTATCAGCGCATATCTGAAGTGGACCGCCTTAAAAAAATAAAAGCAGAAAAACCGGAATATGCAGCAGGGAAATTTCTTCCTGCTGCATTTTAGTCTTGCGAAATTGAAAAGATTATGGTACCATCTTTTCTGTGAGTACAAATGTTTTTCACTGACGCACAGAAAAGGATAGGAAAACCATGAGTGAGAAGTATTATGTTGTGAAGGAGAAGGCGGTTCCGGAGGTACTGCTGAAGGTGCTGGAAGCCAAGCGCCTTATGGAGAGCAGCCGCAAGCTTACCATACAGCAGGCCACGGAAAAAGTAGGAATCAGCCGCAGTTCCTTCTACAAGTACCAGGATGATATTTTTCCTTTTCACGATAATGCAAAGGGAAAAACCATCACCTTTATCCTTCAGATGGAAGACGAACCGGGAATCCTCTCGGATGTGCTGAAAATTATCGCGCAGTTCCACGGCAACATCCTGACTATCCATCAGTCTATTCCCATTAACGGGGTGGCTACGCTGACCATCAGCGTGGATATCGCTCCGGAACTGGGGGATGCGGCAGCTATGGTGGACCACATTGAGGAGAGACCGGGGGTACATGATTTAAAAATACTAGGCAGGGAGTGAAAGAAAAATGGTTAAGATCGCAGTATTAGGTTACGGAACCGTAGGATCCGGCGTGGTGGAGGTTTTTGAAAAAAACCGTTCCAGCATCAGCAGAAAAGCCGGGGAAGAAATAGAAGTAAAGTATGTGCTGGACCTTCGGGAATTTCCGGGAGATCCGGTAGAAAAAATCCTGGTGCATGATTACCAGGTGATTCTGGAGGATCCGGAAGTCCGGGTGGTGGTAGAGACGATGGGCGGTCTGAAGCCGGCCTATGAATTTACCAGGCAGGCGCTTCTGGCAGGAAAAAGTGTCTGCACCTCCAACAAGGAGCTGGTGGCGCAGCATGGAGCGGAGCTTATGGACATTGCCCGTGAGCATCAGGTGAATTATTTGTATGAAGCCAGCTGCGGAGGGGGAATCCCCATTATCCGGCCCCTCTGCACCTGCCTTACCGCGGACCAGATCGACGAGGTCAGCGGCATTTTAAACGGAACTACAAACTATATCTTGTCTAAGATGGCCAGCGATGGGACGGATTTTGAGACAGCGCTTCATGAAGCCCAGGAGAAAGGATACGCCGAGAGAAATCCCGAGGCGGATGTGGAAGGATACGATGCCTGCCGGAAGATCGCCATTCTTTCCTCTCTGGCCTTTGGCAGCCAGGTGAACTACCAGGATATTTACACGGAAGGAATTACCAGGATCACAGCCGAGGACATCAAATATGCCCAGGCCATCGGCGTAAGCATCAAGCTGCTGGCTACCAGCCGCCAGGTAGAGGGCGGCGTCTATGCCATGGTAAGCCCGGTGATGATCGGCGCAGCGAATCCCCTGTACAGTGTGACAGGTGTGTTCAACGCCATTTTTGTCCATGGAAATATGCTGGGGGACGCCATGTTCTACGGAAGCGGCGCCGGAAAGCTTCCCACGGCCAGCGCTGTGGCAGCGGATGTAGTAGACTGCGTGCGGCATCTGGGCAGCAACATTCCCATCAGCTGGGGAGAGGGCAGACTTGCCCTGATGGATATCGGCCAGGTAAAACACAGATTTTTTGTACGGCTCCGGGGCAGTCTGGGAGAGCGGCTTCAGGAGGTTGAGGCGGCTTTCGGACCGGTGGAAACCATCAGCGTGCCGGGGGTAGACGGAGAATTTGCTTTTATCACCAGCGAGATGCCGGAGTCAGAATATAAAGAAAAAGCAGAAAAGACCGAAGGAATTATCAGCATGATCCGGGCCAGATTTTAACTGAATCAGAGAAGGGGATGAAGAATATCCCTTTGACAAAAGGTCCGCAGGAGGAGAATTATTATGAAATATGTTGTGATGCTGGGCGACGGAATGGCGGATGAGCCGCTGGAAGCCCTGGGAGATAAGAGCCCGCTGGAGTATGCGGATACGCCTACGCTGGACGCCTATGCGGAGAAGTCGGAAATCGGTATGGTAGAGACCATTCCCCAGGGCATGTCTCCGGGCAGTGATACGGCCAATCTGTCTGTGATCGGCTATAATCCCCGGGAGTACTATACGGGACGCTCTCCCCTGGAAGCTTTGAGCATCGGAGTTCCCATGAAGGATACAGATGTAGCCCTTCGCTGCAATCTTGTTACACTTTCCCGGGAAGAGGGGATTCCCTATGAAAAACGCACCATTCTGGATCACAGTTCCGGGGAAATCTCTACAGAGGAGGCGGCAGTGCTGCTGAAAGCTGCGGCGGAAGCCCTGCAGGATGAGACGTACCAGTTTTATGTGGGAACCAGCTACCGCCACTGCCTGATCTGGGCCAATGGCTCTGTAGTGCCCCTGACCCCGCCCCATGATGTTTTAGGACAGGTGATCGGGGATTATCTTCCCGGAGATGCCAGGCTGCGGGAGATGCAGGAGAAAAGCTATGAGATCCTTTCCCGGCACCCCATTAATCTGGAAAGAGTAAAAAAGGGTATGAATCCCGCCAACAGCCTCTGGTTCTGGGGAGCGGGCACGAAACCGGCACTGTCTTCTTTTTACGAGAAATATAAAAAGAGGGGCGTGATGATCTCCGCGGTGGATCTGCTGAAGGGCATTGCCGTAGGAGCCGGAATCGATAATAAGATCGTAGAAGGGGCTAACGGGGGCCTGGACACCAATTACGAGGGAAAAGCCCAGGCAGCCATAGACGCCCTGCTGAAGGAAGGCTACGATTTTGCATACATCCACCTGGAGGCCCCGGACGAGATGGGCCATCAGGGAAGCCCGGAGAGAAAGGTACAGGCCATCACCAACATGGATAAACGGATTCTGAAGCATATCCGGGAAGCCATGGACGCCTCCGGGGAGGACTACCGGCTGTTGGTGCTGCCGGATCACCCCACCCCCATCCGTCTCCGGACCCATGTGGCGGAGCCGGTGCCCTATCTGCTCTATGACAGCACAAAGCCCCAGAACCGTTCCTGGCATTACAATGAGCGGGAGGCAGCGGCCAGCGGAAATTATATTGAGAGAGGCTGCGACCTTATGGGCTATCTGTTTCAGGAATAGACCGGGAGATGGAAAATATGTTCAGAGAAATGCGTCGGAAGAACCAGCAGCTTTCTGAAACAGAAAGCGCAGCTGTTCTGGAGAGAGGAACCTCAGGCGTGCTGGCGGTACTGGGAGACGGAGGCTATCCCTATGGGGTGCCTGTAAGCTATGCATATTGCGGGGGGAAAATATATTTTCACTGTGCAAAGAGCGGCCACAAGCTGGACGCTATCAGGAACTGTGAGAGGGTTTCTTTCTGCGTTATCGATCAGGATCTGGTGGTTCCGGAAAAATATACCACCTGCTTCCGCAGCGTGATTGTTTTTGGACGGGCCAGGATCCTGGAGGAAGACAGCGAAAAGAAGGCGGCGATCCTGCTGCTGACAGAAAAATACTGTCCGGAACAGAAAGAAGAATGGCAGGAAGCCATTGAAAGAGATTGGAAAGGCCTATGCCTGGTGGAGATCGCCGTAGAACACATTACCGGCAAACAGGCAAAAGAGCTGGTATCAGGCAAGGAATAGATGAAAAGGAAAAAGAGCAGTGGGAAAGATTCCAGAAATATGGATTTTCCCGCTGCTCTTTTCGTCCGGCCTTATCTGTTTTCCTCCCTTGCCGTCACGTCCAGATAAAAACAAACCAGGGTGGTTTCCTGGTAGGGGAGAATCCAGAGAAGACCCACAAAACAGCTTAAGATTCCCAGCAGGTACATACCTGCAAAGCTCAGGCGCAGATAGAGATACTGTCCTTTCCGTCCTTTCATAAGATCTGCGCTGCGGCGAAGAGAGTCGGTAGCGGACATATCTTCATGATCAATCAGAAGATAGATGGACAGCGCAAACCGCATAGTAATTAAAATAGAAAGGAAAAGTGACGCCAGAAGCCAGCCCAGCACAAGAGCGTAGTAGGAAAACTCTGTAATAAAACCATGGTTAAACCACCAGAGAAAGAGATAGTCGGGAACTTCCAGCACCAGGGTCATGAGGCCCAGGATAAGCTTAACCGCCAGAAGCCGGTCCGACTGGCTGCTGAAAGCATAAAACAGGTCGGCAAAAGAAATCTCCTGCCCCCGGCAGGCCAGCAGAGCCATCCGGGAAAGTCCTGCCAGCAGCATACTGGTGAAAATGGAAATGGCAAACGAAAAAAGAAAGCGAAGCAGCAGACCGGGTATTCCCGGAACCTGCCCCAGCAGGGAAGAAGGAAGACTATCCAAAATCAGGCTGATCAGTCCCATGATCAGAAGGCCTCCGATAAAAATTCCGTACCGGCCCTGAAGGGTTATGCGTGCTTTTGTTTTCAGAACTGTGCTGTATCGGTTCATAATGCAAACTCCTGCTCTGTCAGATGATAGGTCCACTCTGTAAATTCTATATTGTCCCCTGGAAAAGCGCAGGTGCCGGAAGCCATGGGAGAGCTGTCCGGCTCCTGATATTCTTCATATATTTCCTGAAAATATTCCTGGAATTCATCCATTTGTTCTGCCGGCAGCAGCAAAAGGGCGCCTGCCAGGATCAGCACCTCCAGACAGATTCCAATGATTCCTGTAATCATGCCGGCAACAGCCCCGGTGTGCATCCGGCCGGCCCCCCGGGACAGAAGCGCCAGAATAACTGCCAGGGCGCCGATAAAAACCGATAGCCCCAGGGAGATCATTACCAGAGAAACGATACCCAGAATAAAAGAAGCAGTGGCCAGAGAACTGGAGCCATATCTGTTTTGCTGTGTGAAGGATTCCATGGAAAGCTCCTCTCCTTTTTTATTTTTTTCCAAAGAAACGTACCGGTATCCCGGTGCGGGAATAGCCTTTCGAAGGAAAAAACTATCTTACTGCATCATACATGATGCGGTTGACAAATTCAACCCCTTTTGGTAACGTCAGTGTACAAGGGGCAACACGCTCCAAACCGCGTAATTTCGGTGATTTTCTGCGTTATCCTCAATCGGCGTACGTCCAGTACGCCTCTATCGTCTGCCTTGAAAATCACCGAAATCCCTGCGGTTGGAGTCTTTGAGTCGTGAAGGTGCTGATTTGAGCCCCTTCAAGGCACTTGATCGACGCGTACAGAGATGTACGCGGAGGGAAAGTAACGCAGAAGGAGCCCAAATCAGCCCTTCAACGACCGTATTGTCCCCTTGTACACTGACGTTACCCTCACTTAGGAGTGAAGCAGGAGGAAATCTATATGAATATTATAAAAAAACTGGCGGAAGAGCTGGAGGTGAAAGCAGCTCAGGCGGAAGCCGCAGTACAACTGATTGATGAAGGGAATACGATTCCCTTTATTGCCAGATACAGAAAAGAGGCGACAGGATCCCTGAACGATGAGGTCCTGAGAAAACTCTACGAGCGTTTAAATTATCTTCGAAACCTGGAGGAAAGAAAGGAGCAGGTCCGTACCAGCATTCAGGAGCAGGGGAAATGGACAGAAGAATTGGCCGGGGTTCTGGAGCGTGCGGAGACACTGGTGGCGGTGGAGGATATTTATCGTCCCTACCGGCCGAAACGGAGAACCCGGGCATCTATCGCCAAAGAAAAAGGGCTGGAGCCCCTGGCCCTTCTGATCCGGCTTCAGAAAACAGAACGTCCCCTGGAGGAAGAGGCAAAGGCCTGGGTTTCGGAAGAAAAAGGGGTGCATACGCCGGAAGAAGCCCTGGCCGGAGCCGGAGATATCCTGGCAGAACAGATTTCCGATGAGGCTTCTTACCGGACAGAGATCCGGCGCAGGACGCTGCGGGAAGGCCTGGTCCTTTCCGAGGCCAAAGATGAAAAGGCAGAGTCGGTTTATGAAATGTATTATCATTTTCAGGAACCGGCCTCTAAAATCGCCGGACATCGGGTTCTGGCTATAAACCGGGGTGAGAAAGAAAAGTACCTTACTGTTAAAATACAGGCTCCTGAGGAGGAAATTCTCCGCTATCTGGAGAAAAAGATAATTCTCCGGGAGAATCCCCATACAACCATATTTTTGCAGAATGTGATTGCCGACAGCTACCGGCGGCTTATTGCTCCGGCTATTGAAAGAGAGATCCGCAGCCAGCTTACGGAAAAAGCGGAGGACGGAGCGATCCTGGTCTTTCGAAAAAATCTCCAGCAGCTGCTGATGCAGCCGCCGATTTCCGGACAGGTAGTGCTGGGCTGGGATCCGGCCTTCCGTACCGGCTGTAAACTGGCGGTGGTGGATCCTACCGGAAAGGTTCTGGATACTGCTGTGATTTATCCCACGGCCCCTACAAACGATTCCAAGATCCGGGCGGCCAAGGAAACCTTAAAAAAGATGATCCGCAAATACCAGGTAACTCTGATCTCCGTAGGAAACGGAACTGCTTCCCGGGAATCGGAACAGATCATTGTGGAGCTGCTGAAGGAAATCCCGGAGCCGGTGCAGTATGTGATCACCAATGAAGCGGGAGCTTCTGTGTATTCCGCCAGCGCTCTGGCCACAGAGGAATTCCCGGAATTTGACGTGGGACAAAGGAGCGCTGCCTCCATTGCCAGAAGAGTGCAGGATCCTCTGGCAGAACTGGTAAAGATTGATCCAAAGGCCATCGGGGTGGGACAGTATCAGCACGATATGGATCAGAAAAAACTGGGCACTGCCCTGACCGGAGTTGTAGAAGACTGTGTGAACCGGGTGGGAGTGGATCTGAATACGGCCTCTGCGCCCTTAATGGAATATATCTCCGGAATCACCAAAACCATTGCCAGAAATATCGTGGCCTACCGGGAAGAGCACGGAAGATTTACCAGCCGCAGGGAATTGCTGAAAGTTCCAAAACTGGGACCGAAAGCTTTTGAGCAGTGCGCGGGATTTATGAGGATTACCGGAGGGGACAACCCTTTGGACGCAACCAGCGTTCATCCGGAAACATACGGGGCAGTAGAAAAATTGTTTCAGAAACTCGGTATGAAGACGGAACAGATCCTGGAGGGAACCGCTCTGTTTTATATTCCGGATTATAAAAAACTGGCGGAAGAACTGGGGATTGGGGAAGTAACCCTCCGGGATATTGTAGAAGAATTGAAAAAACCCGGAAGAGATCCCCGGGAGGACATGCCAAAGCCCATACTTCGAAGCGATGTATTGGATATAAAGGATCTGAAGGAGGGTATGATCCTTAAGGGAACGGTGAGAAATGTCATCGATTTCGGCGTTTTTGTAGATATTGGCGTCCATCAGGACGGTCTGGTGCACATTTCCAAGCTAACAGATAAAAAATTTGTAAAGCATCCTCTGGAAGTGGTACATGTGGGGGATATTGTAGAGGTAAAGGTACTCAGCGTAGATCCGGCGAAAAAAAGGATTTCTCTGTCCATGATCCTGTAAAACAGGAAGGGATCCGGGACAGGCTTCCGGAATCAAAAAGAGCATCCAAGGTCATTCTGTGACCGGGGATGCTCTTTTTTAATCAGGGTTTTGATTCGCCCAAAAAACCGAAGGGATGCTCATCGCTTAGAAAGTGCATAAGCTGATAGGAACAGATAATGGCGACATGCTCCTCCCGGAGAATACGCCGTACTTCTTCCCGGTCCGCCAGCACTACCTCGATCTCCTCGTTTTCCTCCATATATTTCTGGCTGACTGTGCCGGAGGCGTAGCCGAAAACCGTGGCGCAGGATTCGTCCGTCATGCCGATGGTGGTAAACCCGGGTTTCTCAAACATAGGATCCGCCTGTATAGGAGAAAAAGTAAGACCCGTTTCCTCGTGAAGTTCCCGGATGGCGGCCTCGTGGTAATCCTCTCCAGGTTCTACAAGCCCTGCGGGGAGTTCGTAAATGTAGCCGTCTATGGGATAACGGTACTGCCGGATCAGGACAACCCGGTCCTGCTGTTCTCCGTAAAGACTGTAGATCACCACTCCGTCCGGAGTGTTTTTGTGGGTTTTCAGCTTTAAATTTTCGATCTGTTTGGCCCTGGAGGCTACGTAATAGCGGGTGGGCCGTCCCTTTTTATTGACCCCCTGCACCTGATACAGATTCACAAAAGGATTTTCTGTTAGCTGCTGGACTTCTCGGATTTCTGCCATTTTTCTTCACTTCCTGGTGGTAAGATTTAGCCCCGGCTTTTCAGCAGGCGGCTGATATGCTTATATAATAGCAGAGTGATTACAGAAACTGCAATACCTTTTACCAGATTGAAAGGCGCTACGATCAGCAGGCAGAACTTCAGCAGGCTGTCCACTGCCGGAATAATGGCCTGTCCCATGGCTACAAATGCGGAAATATCCATGTGGAAGGCTGCTCCGTAAGCCGGCAGCATCATGTAGGCATTAATGAAGACGCCCGCCGCGGCCATGATCACCGTACCGGCAGCCATACCGGCTAAAGCCATCTTCCGGGTTTTGTGTTTCTTATAAATCAATCCTGCCGGGATCACCAGCGCGCAGCCAATGAGCAGATTGGCCAGTTCTCCTACAAACATGGTGTCCGTGCCGTTGATGACCAGATTCAGCAGGATCTTGACCAGTTCAATGCAGGCGCCTGCCAGGGGCCCCATGGCGAAACTGCCGATGAGCACCGGCACCTCGCTGAAATCCAGTTTATAAAAACTGGGGGCGAAGGGCAGGGGAAAATCAAAGAGCATCAGTACTACCGCGACAGCGGAAAGCATACCGATCTGAATGATGGTTCTGGTCCGTGTAGCCTGGCCGGCGGAAGCGGCGGTTTTTCTGTTTTTCAGCGCAATGTTGTTGTCCATATTCTCCCTCTTTCTGAAGATCTTGTGCTGTGTGGGACGAATGATGGCGCGCGCCGGAGAATTAAAAAAAGTCCCGGGGAAAAAAGATCCCGGGACTTTTCGGCACGCGTAAATACAATTCGTTCTTCTTCCATCCAGACTGTAACTGTTGGTACCGGAGTTGCACCGGTTCAGCCGCTGCCGAAGCAGCGGGTCGCGGACTGTACCGCCAGTGGGGAATTGCACCCCGCCCTGAAGATCTTCCATATGTTAATTTTTTTACAATCCTTATTATAGACGGATCCCGGGAAGAATGCAAGAGGGAATTTGCGCATCTTTCTAGGCGTGAGGAATATCCGTAAATTCGCTGATCTCCCGGTTTATGGTGCAAAGATCCTCCGAGGAAAGGTCGGAAAGCCGCGGGTGGCCTGTGATCCGGGCAAAGGTTTTCAGCTCCTCCAGAGAGATGTTCAGGTAATTTGCCACTCTCCTGGCCCCGGGTTCGATCTTCAGCCTGGCCCGGAGATCCGGATTTTGCGTGGCAATGCCCATGGGACACATGCCGGAACCGCAGATCCGGTACTGCTGACAGCCCAGAGCCATTAAAGGCGCGGTGGCCACAGCGATGGCATCCGCTCCCATGGCGATGGCCTTGGCAAAGTCTGAGGACACCCGCAGTCCTCCGGTAATAATAAGACTTACATCCGAACCGATGCTGTCCAGATATTTTCTGGCCCGGTACAGGGCATAGATCGTCGGCACGCTGGAAGAATCCCGAAGAAATCTGGGGGAAGAGCCGGTGGCTCCCCCTCTGCCGTCAATGGTGATGAAATCCGGTTCTCCATAAATGCAGAAGGCCAGATCCCGCTCAATGTGCCCGGCGGCGATCTTGACTCCCACAGGCCGTCCTCCGGAGGCCATTTTCAGCTGGCTGATCAGCGTTTTCAGATCCTCCCGTGTTTCAATCCCCGGGAAACGGGAGGGGGCGACAATGTCCTGTCCCATAGGCCGGTTTCGGAGATGACTGATCTCCGGGGTGACTTTTTCCGCCGGCAGATGCCCGCCCATGCCGGGTTTGGTTCCCTGGCCGATCTTGATCTCGATGGCATCGGCGTTCTGCAGGTTTTCCGGAGTGACGCTGTAAAGATTTCCTACGTATTCAAAGATGTATTTGTCCGCGGCTTCCATTTCTTCCGGCAGGATGCCTCCTTCCCCGGAGCACATGGCGCTTCCGGCCAGAGCGCTGCCCTTGGCCAGCGCGATCTTGGCCTCTCTGGATAAAGCACCGAAGGACATATGGGAAATATATACAGGGTTTTCCAGGATCAGGGGCTTTTTTGCGTGGGGGCCGATTACCGTCCGGGTATCTACCTCCGCGTGTTCATCCAGCGGCATAGGATCCAGCTGGGCTCCCAGGATCAGGATGTCATCCCATCCGGGCATAGGCATCCGGGTGCCCATAGCGGCCGAAAGGGATTTGCCGGAAACTGCCATTTCATGGATTTCAGCCATCATGCGGCAGCTTTCATCGGTCCGTACATATTCCTTTTGGTATTCCAGGGACATCTCCTCCTGCCCGGGACCGGGCGGCGCTTCCTCCGGCGCCTCTTCCCAAAGAGAAAAAGCGGAAGATGGCTGGTGGCAGACCGGGCATTCCCGGAGCTCGGAGAAGGGGCGGCCTTCTTTTTCTTCATCGTAAATAAAACCGCATACGTTGCATCTGTATTTTGCCATATAAAAACCCCCTTTCAGGTATGATACGTACATTATAGCATGGCAGGAGAAAAAAGAGAACGAACAGTCTGCCTCTGCCGGGATTATTCCGGGAAACTGTCTTTCAGACAGAGCGCTCCATAGCCAAGCTGCGGGTTAGGCCAGGTTTCGTATCCAGGAAGCTGACGGGCCCCTCTCTGGAGATATGCTTTTACTTTTTCTCCATACAGATAGGGATCATTTCCCGCCGCGATCCCCCATTCCATCAGGAGGGCGGCAGAGCCGGTAACAAAGGGAACGGCGAAGGAGGTGCCGCTGTAAACCCCGTAGCCGCCTCCGGGGCGGGGAGCCTGAATGTCGGTGCCGGGAGCAGCCAGATCCGGCTTGATTTCTTTGCGGATGGCGGTAAAGCCTCTGCCGGAAAAGGGAGCGTAAGACTGCAGGCGGGAGTTGTAAGCGGCTACGGAGATGCTCCGCCGGGAAGTAGAGGGAATGGTCAGCGTAGTATCGGGAGTGGGGAGATAGAATTCCGCAGAAGCTTCGGCTCCGCCGGGAAGCCACAGGTGAAAACGGCCATCCAGGATTTCTCCGGGAATCATCCGCAGAGTCCAGGCTCCGCTGTCTATATAAGCATTTCCGGACAGGGGGAGAAAATCCAGATAAATTTCCTGCAATGTGGAAAAGGGTCCGGGCATGCCGTGGTAGGCCAGGACTTCTGTGTTCTGCAGCCGCAGGCGGAAAGGTCCGGGAGCAGAAGGAATCGGGCCGGCAGTTTCTCCGTTTGGATGGATCAGCAGAAAGGAAACCGGCTCCACGTACTCTTTCCAGATCTGCAGATTGGTATTCTGGGTATAGTTGCCTATGGAAAATTCCGTATCCAGAGGCTGTCCGGGAACCAGCTGCCCGGAACGGTGGGTCTTTCCCTCCCCTTCGTTGCCGGTGCCGATACAAATTACATTCCGCCCCAGGCCGGAAACGGAATCTATATAGGTCTCCAGAAGAGAATCACCGCTGTGAGAACCGTAACTGTTGCCGAAACTGAGATTGATGGCGGCAGGAAGCTGCAGCTCCATAGAGAGACGGATGATATAATCCAGAGCCTGTATCAGCTGGGTGGTTCGGGGAAACCCGCCGGGTTCCGGATCTCCCAGTTTTACAACAGCCAGAAAAGCCTCCGGGGCAGTTCCCTTCAGGATCCCTCCGCTGGCCTGGCCGTTTCCTGCCGCAATGCCAAGAACGGCTGTGCCGTGGCCGCTGGTGTCCCTGCTGGGAAGCTGTTCCCAGGGGAATTCCGCGGCCAGCGCCCGGTTGATTTCTTCCTCCGTATAAAGCGTCCCCAGAGAATAGCCCTCCGGGGGCGGCCCGGAAGAAATGGTCTGATCCCACAGGCGAAGAATGCGGGTGGTGCCGTCCGGATGGCGAAAATCCGGATGGGTATAATCAATGCCGGAGTCAATACAGGCCGCCAGCACACCCCGGCCGGAAAGGCCCGGGCTGCCGGGCAGAGAACTGTTCTGTACAGGGTTGATGCAGGAGGCGGCCCGTCCTGCGGCTGCGGCAAAAGAAAGGCTTTTGGGCTTTTCTATATAGGTGACCTGGGGAAGAAGGCTGAGGGTTTTCACCTCTTCTTCCGGAATGCGGAGAACCGCGTAATTATTCAGGAGCTTTGTGTGGGGAAAGCCGGAGGCATCCAGAAAGGCCGGACTGCCCTGGTAACGGATTACTACCTCGAAGGTTCCGTCCGAGGGCCGATAGCCTACCGGCAGCTGCCGGGAAAGGAGCCGCTCTTCCGGGGTGGCGTAAAGGGCCAGATTCAGAAGGTTTTCTATTTTTTGACTGTCCAGGAAAGGTACCTCTTTTCGGGGTTTGCTGAAAATTTATTCCTTTTTCCGGAACATATGCTATAATGGAAAAGCCATGTTGGATTCAGAAGGCAATTCGCCGGGCAGTTGTGGCAAAACACGGAAAGATGAGGATAAAGAAAAATGCGAGACTGGAGAGAGGGCGTACGGCGGGTGACTCCTTATGTTCCGGGAGAACAGCCGGGATGGCCGAAAATGATAAAATTAAATACAAATGAGAATCCCTATCCGCCGGCTCCGGGAGTAGAGCGGGCGCTCCGATCTATGAAAGCAGAGGATTTCCGGCTCTACCCGGATCCGGAGGCCGGAGTGCTGGTAGAAGCCCTGGCGGAATATTATGGCTTGAAACCCTCCCAGGTTTTTGTGGGAGTGGGGTCGGATGATGTGCTGGCTATGGCGTTTCTCACTTTTTTTAATTCGGAAACCCCTATTTTGTTTCCGGATATTACCTATTCCTTTTACGATGTGTGGGCCGGCCTGTTTCGGATTCCCTATTGCCAGATCCCTCTGGATTCCGACTTTCGGATCCGCCCGGAGGATTACGAAAGAGAAAACGGAGGCATCGTATTCCCGAATCCCAATGCGCCTACGGGAGAAGAACTTTCTCTGGAATCCATTGAGAAAATTCTGAAATCCAACCGGAATTCTGTGGTGATTGTGGACGAAGCCTATGTGGACTTTGGGGCGGACACCGCCCTGCCTCTGCTGGAGAAATACGATAACCTGCTGGTAGTTCAGACCTTTTCCAAATCCCGGTCTATGGCAGGCATGCGGATCGGATTCTGTATGGGCAGTGAAGAACTGATCGCCTGTCTGAACAATGTAAAATACTCCTTTAATTCTTATACTATGGACAGAACCGCCCTGCTTCTGGGCACAGAGGCGGTGAAAGACCGGGAATATTTTCAGAACACTAGGGCCAAGATTATGGAAACCCGGGAATGGGCCAAAGGAGAGTTGAAAAAACTTGGATTCCGGTTTGGGGATTCCAAAGCGAATTTTATTTTTGCCTCCCATGAGAAAGTGCCGGCCCGGGAAATTTATCAGGCCCTCCGGGAACAGCATATTTATGTACGGTATTTTGATAAGCCACGAATTGACAATTATCTGCGGATTACCATAGGCACCCGGCAGGAGATGGAAACGCTTTTTGGCTTTCTGCAGGCATGGCTGGAGAAGAGAGCGGGAGGAGCAGCTGAATAGGGACAGACCGGTCCGGCATAGAATAGAAAGAAAAGGTATGGGAGACCGGCAGAATGAAGAATCACATTCTGGGAGTGTTCTTTTTCGGCCTGGCCACAGTACTTTCTCTGACGCTGCTGTACGGGGTGGATCTGGGGAAAAACTGGCTGGAGGTCAGCGGGAGCACAGCGAAGGAATACGAAGTTCCCATACGCAGAGTGCAGACAGAAGATCTGCAGGCCGCCCTGACTTTTAATGTTTCCTGTCCGGAGGACAGGTGCCGCGAGATTCTGGAAGATCTGGAAGAGGGCGCGGTAAAAGCCTCATTTTTCGTTACAAAGGAATGGGCGGAAAGCCACGGGAGAGAACTGGAGCAGATCCGGGAGAAGGGCCATGAGCTGGGACTCCTGGAAAAGGATGAAAAAACAGAAGAAGAAATCCGGGCAGCCAGGGAACAGCTGGAACAACTGGCCGGACAGGAAGTCCGGTATTTCCGGCCCCAGGGAAAGGATTGCGGAACCAGAGTCTTTCGGAATGCGGAAGCGGCCGGGCTGCAGATCCTGGGCTGGAGTCTGGATAGCCTGGACTGGAAAGAGTATGGAAAAGAGGCTCTGATCCGGCGGATAAGAGAAAATCTGAAAAGCGGGGACCTGATCCTTTTCCGGGCGGATGCCGGAAATACCCAGGAGGCCCTGGGGGAACTGCTGGAAGGTCTGAGGGAGGAAGGCTGGATGCTTACCGGGATTGCAGAACTTCTGGAGGGAAGACAAGGGTACACAGACAGGCAGGGAACCTGGCATCCGGAAGAGCCGCATACCTGAGAAGAAGGGGGAACCATATGGAAAATGAACTAAAGTTTGCGGTCCTGATTGATGCGGATAATATTTCCGATAAATACATTAAAATTATTCTGGAGGAGACTGCCAACAGCGGGATCGCTACCTACAAAAGAATTTACGGGGACTGGACCAGCCCCCAGCTGGCGTCCTGGAAATCCGTACTGCTGGATAATTCCATTATTCCTATGCAGCAGTACAGCTATACCACAGGGAAAAATTCTACGGACTCCGCTATGATCATCGATGCCATGGATATTTTGTATTCCGGCACAGTGGACGGATTTTGCCTGGCGTCTTCGGACAGCGATTTTACCAGGCTGGCGGCCAGGCTGCGGGAATCCGGCATGCAGGTTATCGGTATGGGAGAGAGCAAAACGCCCCAGCCCTTTATATCCGCCTGCAACCAGTTTAAATATCTGGATCTGCTGTATGAAAAGAAGCAGGAGGAAACAGAGGCTCTGCTGCCGCAGATCAAAAAACGCAGAGAGAAGAATAAGCCCCAGAAGGAGCTGGAAAAGACCAAAAAGACCATTAATACCATTATAGAGAAATTTTCCGATGAGGACGGCTGGATTTTTTCCGGCAAGCTGGGAGACCAGCTTTCCAAGCGTCTGCCGGACTTTGATGTACGGAATTTTGGTTTTACGAAACTGACGCCGTTTATGAAATCTCTGGGATGCTATGAGATTAATAAAATGTCGGACGGCAATAATCAGAAGCAGATATACTTCCGGGTTAAGGAGGGAAAACTGAAATAAAGGAAATATAAATTTGCTGGCACAGAACTGCAGGAGGGTATATGCGGTTTACAAAAATGCAGGGGTGCGGCAACGATTATGTTTTCGTGGACTGTTTTCGGGAACGGGTGGATGATCCGGCCCGGACAGCCAGAAAGGTAAGCGACCGCCACTTCGGGATCGGATCTGACGGACTGATCCTGATCAAGCCTTCCAAAAGAGCAGATTTTGCCATGGATATGTATAATGCGGATGGATCTTCCGGGGCCATGTGCGGCAACGGCATCCGCTGCCTGGCAAAATATGTGTACGATCACGGCCTGACCGCCGGAGACAGGATTACGGTGGAGACCGGCAGCGGGATAAAAGAAATTCTTCTGAAAGTAAAAGACCGCAGAGTGCGGGAGGTGCAGGTGGATATGGGGCCTCCGGAGTTTTCTGCGGCCAGGATCCCGGTTCTTACAGACCGGGAACAAGCGGTGGATGTGCCTGTCCGCATCCGGGGAAAGGAATACAGATATACGGCGGTGTCCATGGGAAATCCCCATGCGGTAGTACCGGTGGAAGATACGGAGAGCCTGGATCTGGCAAGCCTGGGACCGGCGTTTGAACATTTTCGGGATTTTCCGGATCGGATCAATACAGAGTTTGTGAGAATTCTGGATCCTGAAACATTGCAGATGCGGGTCTGGGAGCGGGGGTCCGGGGAAACCCTGGCCTGCGGAACCGGAGCCTGCGCCGCTGCAGTAGCGGCGGTGCGGAACGGCTGGATCCAGGGAAGGACCGTGCGGGTTTTTTTAAAGGGAGGGATTCTTAAAATCTGCTGGGATCCCCAAAGCGGTTCCGTATTCCTGACCGGGCCGGCGGAAACGGTTTTCGAAGGGGAAATCTGATAAAACTGCCTGAGGCGTTCTGCAGGGAACGCCTCAGGCGGTTTGTTTTTTCAGCCCACCATATCGAAAAGGTGCTGCCGGTAGTAATAAGATTCTACTGTGTCGAAGAAAGAGCGGACATTGTCCAGATCTGTATTTGGGGGAATATCGCAGCCGGAAGAAGGGATAAAGTTATGGTGTCCCCTGCATTTTTCCAGCAGGCCTCTGGTCAGGAGATTGATTCCTTCCGGAGTATTGTTGTTAAATCCGGCAGAGGGACTTATATTGCCCAGAATCAGATTATCCTTTGGAAATTGTTCCAGCATCCATTCCATGTCGGCGGATTCGCCGAAATGAAAAGCGCGGCAGCCGGTTTCCAGCATCTGGGGAATCAGCCGGTTTACGGCGCTTCCGCAGTTGTGATAAATGATCAGAAAATGGCTGTCCTGCACCGCATCCACGATCCGGCGGACATAGCGGCTGGAGAATTCACTCATGAGATCCGGGGACAGCAGGCCTGCCAGAGGTTCGGCCATAATAGCGCCGTGGGCCCCGGTTTTCTTCAGGGCAGTCAGATACCGGATAATAAAAGCTGCGGCTTTGTCCAGAACTGTATGAACCATTTCCGGATCTTCATAGCAGTCAACCAGAATATCGTTTACGTTCAGCAGCCGTCCGGCCAGAGAAAAAGGACCGCTGCATCCGGCAAAGATCGGGCGGTCATGGATCAGCATCAGGGCTTTCCGGACGGCGTCCACATTGGTGCCGGTCCTTCCCGCGCCTATTTCCGGAACCTGCAGTGCATCGGCTTCTTCCATGGTGCTGATCAGCTTCCCGATAATGGTGGGAACATCGTCTACGCCGTATACCGTAAATGCGCCGAAGGCTTCCGCCTCTACGGAAAGATCCATATAAGCGGTGGATGCCAGCATATCATAGTGATCAGCGATCATCCGCATGCCTACGGCCTGATAGGAACTGTCGCAGACCAGTTCCTTTACAGTCACATACAGGTACTGTACGCTGGGATAAGAGAGGAGAGGAAAGGGCTTTTTGGGACCGTAAATCACGCGCTCCATCCAGTGATCCATGTTCATATGTATTACCTCCTTAAAATTATCTACAAGTTGTAGTATAAATGATTTTGGGAGGAATGGAACAACTATGTGAAAATAAATAGTAAAAACAGTGAAACGTTTCAGAAAAAATAAGAGAAAACCTGGAATTTCATGGGTTTTTGCGGGTGTTCGGGATGAAAAAAGGAAAAAACGGGACTGAAAGCGGACGGAGTCCGTAAAAATGATGTGTGAGAATGGATGGAAACACTACAAAATGTAGTGCCGCAGAGGCGGCAAGGAGAAAAGGGCGCCTCTGCGGCAAAAGGGGAAAGAAAGGTTTTAAAACAATCCGCTGATCCGGCCGCTGCTGTCAATGTCAATGTTTTCCGCGGCAGGGCAAAGGGGAAGACCCGGCATGGTCATGATCTCACCGGTGAGTGCTACGATAAACCCGGCTCCTGCGGAAATCTTCAGATTCCTTACGGTTACGGTGAAATCTTTGGGGGCTCCCAGCTTGGCGGGATCGTCAGAGAGACTGTACTGGGTTTTGGCTACGCAGACCGGGCAGTTTCCATATCCAAGAGCTTCCAGCTGTTCCGCCTGTTTTTTGGCTCCGGCGGTCAGAACAACCCGGGATCCTCCGTAGATCTTTTTAACGATCTGTTCCAGCTTTTCCTGGATGCTTCCCTCCAGATTATAAGAAAAGGTGAAGCCGGAATTGTCTTCTTCACAGAGGCGCACCACTTCTTCCGCCAGGGAAATACCCCCTTCTCCGCCCTTTGCCCAGACCTGGGAAAGAGCCACGTTTACACCCAGTTCCCGGCATTTCTTTTCTACCAGCGAAAGTTCCGCTTCGGTATCGGAAGGAAATGCGTTGATGGCTACCACGCAGGGAAGATGGTAAACATTTTTAATATTGCTTACATGTTTCAGAAGATTGGGAAGTCCCTTTTCCAGGGCCTCCAGATTTTCTTCGCTGAGATTTTTAACGGGAACGCCTCCGTTATGCTTAAGAGCCCGGACGCTGGCTACGATTACCACGGCGTTGGGGCGAAGGCCCGCCATGCGGCATTTGATGTCCAGGAATTTTTCGGCACCCAGATCGGCGCCGAAACCGGCTTCCGTAACACAGTAATCTCCCAGCTTCAGGGCCATGCGGGTGGCAGTGACGGAATTGCAGCCGTGAGCGATATTGGCGAAGGGGCCGCCGTGGACAATGGCTGGAGTGTGTTCCAGGGTCTGGACCAGGTTAGGTTTCAGGGCATCTTTCAGCAGAGCGCACATGGCGCCCTCCGCATGGAGCTGTCCGGCGGTCACCGGTTTCTGTTCGGAAGCTTTTCCGTAAGTGTATCCCACTACCAGCCGGGACAGTCTGGCTTTCAGATCATCCAGGTCATTGGCCAGGCAGAGAACGGCCATGATCTCGGAGGCGGCGGTGATGTCGTAACCATCTTCCCTGGGGGTTCCGTTGCTTTTTCCTCCCAGGCCGTCCACAATATTCCGCAGCTGCCGGTCGTTCATGTCCATGCATCTCCGCCAGGTGATCCGCCGGGGATCCAGATTCAGACGGTTGCCCTGATAAATATGGTTGTCGATCATGGCGGCCAGCAGGTTGTTTGCGGTGCTGATGGCGTGAAAGTCTCCTGTAAAATGAAGATTAATATCTTCCATGGGAACAACCTGGGCGTAGCCTCCGCCGGCGGCGCCTCCTTTCACGCCGAAAATAGGACCCAGAGAAGGCTCCCGCAGGGCAGCCACTACTTTTTTGCCGATCTTTTTCAGGGCGTCTGCCAGGCCGATGGTGGTAGTGGTCTTGCCTTCTCCGGCAGGAGTAGGATTGATGGCGGTGACCAGTACCAGCTTTCCATCCGGGGCGGGGGAGTCTTTTAACAGGCTGTAATTGATTTTGGCCTTATAATTTCCGTACTGCTCCAGATAACGGGCAGGGATGCCGGCGCTTTCTGCAATTTCTGTAATAGGGGACATAGTACATTCCTGTGCGATTTCAATATCAGACTTGTAATTTATAATGCTTCTCCTTTCGAACGAAAACAGCAATGTGTAGATTGGAACAGTTGAAATAAATAAAATGTCTGCCGCAAAATACAGAAAATTTTGAAGTACAAAAAGAAAATGCTGTATATTTATAGGATAATACGGGATTTTTCAGAAGTCAATTTGAAAAATAAAAACCATGAATCTGAGGTGTGAAATTGAAAAACACGCTACAGAATGTAGGAGAGAAGAGGGCGTTTCGGGAAGACTGAACCACGGAAAGAGGGAGCATTTGGCAGGGAGGGGAAAGTGTGGTATCATACCTGCATCAGAAGAGATAAGGAGGCTTTTTTATGGAAGAGCTTGTGACAATAAGAGAAATATACAGAAACAGCCAGGCCTTTCTCGGGCAGCGGATCCGGGTGGGGGGATGGGTGCGAAGCAACCGGGGATCCAAAAGTTTTGGATTTCTGGCAGTCCATGACGGTTCCTGCTTTGAGACGCTGCAGATCGTATACCAGGATCAGATGGATAATTTCAGCCGGATTTCCCGGCTGAACGTAGGAACCGCTCTGGTGGCGGAAGGGGTTCTGACTGCCACGCCGGAGGCCAGGCAGCCCTTTGAAATCCAGGCGGAGCGGATAACTGTGGAAGGGACTTCCTCCCCGGATTACCCGCTGCAGAAAAAACGGCATTCTCTGGAATTTCTGCGTACCATCGCCCATTTGCGCCCCAGAACCAATACTTTTCAGGCGGTTTTCCGCATCCGCTCTCTGGCGGCCCATGCCATTCATTGCTTTTTTCAGGAACGGGATTTTGTCTATGTGCATACGCCTCTGATCACCGGCAGCGATTGCGAAGGAGCAGGGGAGATGTTTCAGGTTACCACCCTGGATCCTGAAAAACTGCCCAGAGATTCAGCGGGGGCGGTGGATTACAGCAAGGATTTTTTCAGAAAAAAGACGTCCCTGACTGTCAGCGGCCAGCTCTGCGGGGAAACCTTTGCCCAGGCCTTCCGGAATATTTATACCTTTGGCCCTACTTTTCGGGCGGAGAATTCCAACACGCCCAGGCATGCGGCGGAATTCTGGATGGTAGAGCCGGAGATGGCCTTTGCGGATCTGCAGGATGATATGGCCCTGGCGGAATCCATGCTGAAATATGTGATCCGTTTTGTTATGGAAAAAGCCCCTGAGGAACTGCGGTTTTTGAATTCCTTTGTGGATAAAGGTCTGCTGGAAAGGCTGGAGCATGTGGCGGCCTCTGATTTTGCCCATGTGACCTATACGGAGGCAGTAGAGCTTCTGGAAAAACACAAGGAACAGTTTGAGTATCCGATTTTCTGGGGAGCGGATCTGCAGACGGAACATGAGCGGTATCTGACGGAGAAGATTTTTCAAAGACCGGTATTCGTGACAGATTATCCCAAAGAAATTAAAGCTTTTTATATGAAGCAGAATCCGGATGGAAAGACGGTGGCGGCTATGGACTGTCTGGTGCCGGGAATCGGGGAGATTATCGGCGGCAGTCAGAGAGAAGAAGATTACGGCCGGCTGCTGAAACGGATGGAGGAATTAAATATGGATCCCCGGGAATATGATTTTTATCTGGATCTCCGAAAATTCGGCAGCACCCGGCACGCCGGTTTTGGCCTGGGGTTTGAGCGGTGCATCATGTATCTCACCGGGATCAGCAACATCCGGGATGTCCTTCCTTTTCCCAGAACAGCGGGAACCTGTGAATACTAGGAGGCTGGTTTATGAAGATTATCCATACAGCGGACGTTCATCTGGGAGCCAGGCCGGATCCGGGAAGCCCCTGGAGCGGGGAGCGGGAGCGGGAGATCTGGGATACCTTCCGGCGGCTGATAGAAACAGTGAAAAGGGAGGGGGCAGACCTTCTGCTGATTTCCGGAGACCTGTTTCACCGGCAGCCTCTGATCCGGGAATTAAAAGAAATAAACTATCTTTTTGCCTCCCTGCCGGAGACCTGGATCGTGGTGACTGCAGGCAATCATGACTGGATCAGCCGGGACTCCGCTTATCTGAAATTTCCCTGGAACGAAAATGTGCTGGGACTCTGGGACGGGAAATGCCGGAGTGTGGGAATTCCCGGGAAAAATACCCGGGTTTACGGCTGCAGCTATCACAGCCGGGAAGTTCGGGAAAACCTTTATGGGCAGGTAAAGCCGGAGGGAAAAGAACAATTTCATATCCTGCTGGCCCACGGCGGAGATGAAAAACACAGTCCCATGGATTTTCGGGAATTGGCAGCCAGAGGATTTACCTACATTGCCCTGGGCCATATCCACCGTCCGGGGATCCTAAGAGAAAATCGGATGGCCTATGCCGGAGCCCTGGAACCCATTGACCGGAACGATACCGGTCCCCACGGTTATATGCGGGTTATCTGCAGGCCGGGGGGAACAACTGCAGAATTTGTACCCTTTGCTTCCTGCAGCTATCTTTCTCTGGAAATCCCTTTGCAGGAGGATTCCACCCAGTTTGAACTGGAGCGGCGGCTTGGCAAAAAGATCCGGGAAGGGGGAGAAAAAAATATCTGGAAGCTTCTTCTTACAGGCCCCCTGGATCCGGAGATGGAGTTTTCCCGGGAAAGGCTGCAGAGTCTGGGACGGATCGCGGAAATCCGGGATGAGAGAAAGCCGGTATGGGATTTCCAGGAGCTTTCCAGAATTTACAGGGGAGGACTGATCGGAGCCTATGTAGATTATTTTTCCGGAAAGAATTCAGAGGTAGAACAGAAGGCACTGCGTATGGGGGTAGAAGCTCTGATGCAGGCCAAGAGGGAAGTATGAAGATCAAAGAATTATATATACGGGGGTTTGGAAAATTCCGGGATAGCAGGATTGAACTGAAAGAAGGAATTAATTTAATTTCCGGGAAAAACGAAAGCGGAAAATCGACGATCCATGCCTTTATCCGGGGAATGTTTTTTGGACTCCGCCGCCTGCGGGGACGGGCTTCCAGAGATGACAGCTACAGCCGGTATGAACCCTGGGAGCATCCGGGATTTTACGGAGGAGAACTGCGTTTTGAGAGCGGCGGAAAGCTGTTCCGGCTATCCCGGAACTTCAGCCGGGGTCAGACGTCGGAACAATTGGTGTGCGACAGCGATGGAGAGGTCCTGTCCATAGAAGAAGGAGATCTGGAGGTTCTGCTGGGAGGGATCAGCGAAAGGGTCTTTGATAATACGATTTCTGTAAGCCAGCTCAGAAGTGTTACGGACCAGGGCCTTGCCATGGAACTGAACAATTACATGGTCAGTTATCAGGGAACGGCAGACGGAGCGCTGGATCTGAAGAAAGCAGAGGATTATTTAAAAGCACAGCGCAGGAAACGGGAGTCGGAACTGAGAGAAAAACGGAAAGATCAGGAGCGGACGCAGCAGGAGATCCAATATAGGCTGGCCGGTATCAGGGAAGAAATCCGGCGGCTGCAGAGAGAACTGAGAGATCTGGAGGGACAAAGCGCAGGCAGTCCCTCCAGGCAGCAGAGAAAAGAGTCGGCCCGTCCCTGGGTCATAAGGCTGCTGGCGGCTTTTCTGGTTCTGGCAGCCGCAGGAAGCATGCTTTTTATACGGGAGGCGTCCCTGGAAATCTGGGCCGGAAGAGCCGGCGCCTGCCTGCTGGCCGCATTTCTGGCAGTTTGCAGCTTTAGGAAAAGGGTCTCAGGGAAACAGGCGGAAGAGCCGGAATGGAAGCGGGAGTTTCTCCGGCAGGAATTGGAAGAAAAGGAAAGAAGCTTCGAAAATACAGAACAGGAGTACCGGGAATTCTGCGAACTCTGCGGAAAGAAGGAAGGGCTGGAGACGGAACTGGAGGCCGTCAGCCTGGCGGAAAAGGTGATCCGCCAGCTGTCCGCCGAGATACAGAAACAGGCGGGATCCGCTCTGAAGAAGAGGGTTTCGGAGCTTTTATGCAGCCTTACCGAAGGCCGGTATCGGGCGATTTCTCTGGAGGGGGATCTGCAGATGACTCTGTATTCAGAGGAGGCGGCGGTGCCTCTTAGCAGAGTAAGCCGGGGAACAGTGGAACAGGTTTATCTGGCTTTGCGGCTGGCGGCGGCGGAGCTTCTCTGTCCGGAGGAAGAACTGCCCCTGCTGCTGGATGAGGTTTTCGCCCTGTATGATGACAGGAGGCTCTGTCAGGCCCTTCGGCTGCTGGCGGCCCAGGATCGGCAGGTGCTGCTTTTCAGCTGCCAGAACCGGGAAGAGATTTTCTTGAAACAGTTAAAAATACCTTATCATAAAATTGTGCTGCAGGAGGAAAAAACAGAATGCTGAAAGTAGGCTGCCACCTGTCTTCGGCAGGCGGATTTCTGAAAATGGGACGGACAGCCGTGAGGATCGGAGCCAATACCTTTCAGTTCTTTACCCGGAATCCACGGGGTTCCCGGGCGAAAGAACTGGATCCGGAAGATGTGAAAAGATACCTGGCATTTGCCGGAGAACATGGGATCGGACAGATTCTCGCCCATGCTCCCTATACGCTGAATGCCGCTTCCGGGGATGAACACGTCCGGGAGTTTGCCAGAGAAACCATGGAGGACGACCTCCGGCGTATGGAATATCTGCCGGGAAACCTGTATAACTTTCATCCCGGCAGTCATGTGGGTCAGGGTGCGGAGGCTGGAATCAAGAACATTGCGGAACTTTTAAACCAGGTCCTGAAGCCGGAGCAGAGCACCACGGTACTGCTGGAAACCATGGCCGGCAAGGGTACGGAGATAGGGCGCAGCTTCCGGGAACTCCGGGAGATTCTGGACCGGGTGGAACTGCAGGAACATCTGGGAATATGCCTGGATACCTGTCATGTGTTTGACGGGGGGTATGATATTGCCGGAGATCTGGAGGGGGTTCTTCAGGAATTTGACGCGGTCATCGGATTGGATAAACTGAAGGCGGTACATATGAACGACAGCAAAAATCCCCTGGGCAGCCATAAGGACCGCCATGAGAAACTGGGACAGGGTCAGATCGGGGAGGAGGCCCTGGTCCGCATCCTGAATCATCCAAAAATAAAGGGGCTTCCCATCTATCTGGAAACCCCGAATGAACTGGAAGGATACGCCAGAGAAATCGCGTTCCTCAGAAAAGCCCGGCAGGATCAGGAGCCTGCCGGCAGTATTGAATAACTTCCCGGAAGGCCATAGGCCCTCCAAACAGGTCCAGGGCGCTGCCGATGGTTACATCCAGCCGTCCCTGGCCTTCTTTTTTTAACAGGGCCAGATCCGCAAAACTCCCGACCCCTCCCGCGTAGGTAATGGGAAAGCCTTCCATGGAGGAAAGCAGACGAACCAGTTCCGTTTCAATGCCTGAGGCCTTTCCCTCCACGTCTACGGCGTGGATGAGAAATTCATCGCAGAAGGAAGAAAGCCGTTCCAGCAGAACCGGTGTTACCCGTTCCTCTGTGAATTTCTGCCAGCGGTCTGTAACAATGTAGTAGCAGCCCTCCTTTTTGCGGCAGCTGAGATCCAGAACCAGCTGTTTTTTTCCGACGCGCTGAACCAGCTTTTCCAGATTTTCATAACTGATACGTCCATCCCGGAATACGTAAGAGGTAACGATCACATGGCTGGCTCCCGCTGTGAGAAAATCCCGGGCATTTTCCGGGGTTACGCCCCCTCCAAGCTGCAGATGCCCCGGCCAGGCTGACAGCGCGGACAGAGCCTGCCGCCGGGTAGCGGGATAGTATTCGGAGGAGACGGGATTCAGAAGGATCACGTGGCCGCCGGAAAGACCGTATTTCTGGTACAGACGGGCATAAAAAGCCCCGTCCTGGAGAGAAACAAAATTTTCCGCGGCTTCATCGCCGGAATCCTTCAGGGAACCGCCGATGATCTGCTTTACTTTTCCGTTGTGTATGTCGATACAGGGGCGAAATTTCATGAGACTCTCCTTTGCTTCTCAGGAAAGCAGCATGCCGAACCGGGTGCGGAGCACATCTTCCAGAAGGGCAGGGGAATCCAGGAGGGTTTCCTGGATGGTTTTTCCTGAGGTTTCTTTAAAGGTCATTCCGCTGATGGAAATACTGCCTTCCGGAGTCCGGAGACTGGCCATCCGCTGAGTCAGAAAATAACTGTCCGCAGCGGTAGAGCAGTAATAGCTGAGAGGGATGAAATCCACGGGCTCCATAACGGAGGTGGAAAAACAGAGAACCTCCTGATCCTCTTCTTCTGTATGCTGCTGGACCACCGTCCACCAGGTATCTGCTGCTTTTCTTAAATAAAAAGTCTTTCCAAGACAGGTGCGGGGCGTTCCCTCTTCCAGCGGCAGGGCGCAGGAAGAAGAAGGACCGCCAAATCCCACATCGCAGAGGTACACCTTATGATCCAGGCGGACCAGCACTGCCCGGTGAAGAATCGGCGAAGCAACGCCGGGACGCAGAAGTCCACGGCAGACACAGGGCCAGGCATTGTAGCCCAGATCTCTCAGCAGCTGAAGAAAGAGTCCGTTCAGTTCAAAACAGTAGCCGCCTCTGCGGCGGGTCACGATCTTATCAAAAAGATCCGGGATCTCCAGGGAGATGGGACGGTGATAATCGTAAATATCCAGATTCTCAAAAGGAACAGAGCACTGGTGGCGGCGGATCAGTTCGTCCAGATACTCCAGAGTAAGCCCCTTCCTGGGAGCCTCCGCGCCGATTCGCTGCAGGTAAGCCTCCACGCTGGGAATAGAAGAGTCGTAATTCTCAAACATATTAAAATCCTCTCTGGTATATATTTTTTCCATTTATCATAACATGTTTAAAGAAGGATGTCATGAACTGTTATGGATTTCAGTGAAAGTTTTATATTTTATCTCGAATCTGATCATTCCCTGTATGATTTTTTACATTGTAGGAAACGGACTGGCAGGCCGGAAAAACGTTTATGAGGATTTTTCCTGCGGGGCCCGGGAGGGCCTGAAAACCGCGGTGAAAATCCTGCCTGCTCTGATAGGCCTGATGACAGCTGTAGGAGTGCTGCGGGCTTCAGGTTTTTTGGATATGGCGGCGGAACAGCTGGGAAAACTCACGGAAAGGGCCGGTTTTCCGGCGGGTCTGGTTCCTCTGGCCATTGTGCGGCTGTTTTCTTCCAGCGCGGCTTCCAGCCTTCTGCTGGATCTCTATAAGCAGTACGGGACAGATTCCCTGGTTGGAACCATTGCCTCACTGATGATGAGCTGCACAGAAACGGTTTTCTATACCATGTCCCTTTATTTCGCCGCTGCTAAGATTAATAAAACCCGCTATACACTGGCGGGAGCCCTGGCGGCATCTATATCCGGGATCGCGGCCAGCACCCTTCTGGGGAAATTTCTGACGCTGTAAGAAAACAGAAAAAGAAGTTTTACAGAATCGCCCCTGTTCTGCTTTGAAAAATTGTAGTATGATAGAGAAAATTTCTTTAGAGAAAGGACCAAAAAGATGAAACAAAAAGGATTGCCGGATATATCTCTGGATAAAGTGGCTGCTGCTGTAAAAGGAGCGAAAAAAATTTATCAGGATGCGGAGGCCCGGGCGCAGATACATAAAAAAGGACCGGCGGATTTTGTGACGGAAGTAGATTTCCATGTCCAGGAGTATCTTTCGGGAGAACTGGCCCGGCTGTATCCGGATATTCAGTTTATGGGTGAGGAAAAGGACAACGGAGAGCTGGATCTGGACGGAGCTCTCTGGATCCTGGATCCGGTGGACGGAACTACGAATCTTATTCATCAGTACCGGCAGAGCTGTGTGTCCCTGGCGCTGGCGGCAGGCCGTCAGGTAGAGGCGGCGATTATTTATAATCCATATTCGGAAGAACTGTTTACCGCCAGAAAAGGAGGAGGGGCCTTCTGCAATGGAAAGCCTATCCGGGTAAGTCCGGCGGAAACTCTGGAGGAAAGCCTAGTGGAGTTCGGTACTTCGCCTTACTATAAAGAACATGCGGACTGGACCTTTTCGAAGGCGAAAGAGATTTTTCTGCGGAGCCAGGATGTCCGGAGGGGCGGATCCGCAGCCATTGATATATCATTTATCGCGGCAGGACGCAGCGAGGCTTTTTATGAAAAACGGCTGAGCCCCTGGGATTACGCGGCAGGTCTTCTGCTGGTGCAGGAAGCAGGAGGAAAGGTGACGGATTTCGCGGGAAATCCCATTGATCCGACCAGGCCTTCGGAAATTCTGGCCACCAACGGGAAGGTTCATGAGGAGATCCGCAGGATCCTCTGTGAAAAATAAAAATTGCTGATTTCGGGAAAAAATAGATAACAAGTCCTTGCTTTTTTTCGGGGAATCCTATATAATGCAATTGTAATAAAAATTACTATTATTAATTTTGAGAAAGAAGAGGTTAATACTATGAAAAAATACGTATGTGATCCCTGTGGATATGAATATGACCCGGCGGCAGGAGATCCGGACAATGGAATTGCTCCCGGAACCGCTTTTGAAGATCTTCCGGATAGCTGGGAATGCCCCATATGCGGAGCTGGAAAAGAAGAGTTTTCACCGGTAGACTAAAAACAGAGAAGAATAGCAGGGGCCATTGCAAAACAGATGAGGGACGTAGCACGCATCTGTGGAGCAATGGCTCTTTTTCAATTCCGCTGGGGCGGACATCACGAACCATGAAGAAGAGGCTGTCGCACTACCTAGAAGGGAGCATAGCATCGCTGAATTCCGCTACCGTAATTTCAAAGAAATTCCTGATTCTTACCGTATCCCGCCAGAGGTGAGATGTCTGCGGCAGTTTGAGCAGCATCCCCTGGTCTTTTTTGTATAAAAAAGGGAACCGCTGCTCCATAGATTTCTCTATTTTGCAACGGTCCCGTGTACTTATGGAATCCGGCCTGCAGCCAGGTCAGCTGTGCATCTCGATATTTTCCGAGGAGGTTCCCCGCCGCAGCTTCAGAAGCCGGAAAGAGATCATAAGATAAAAGAGCTGTTCGCTGTCTTCAAAGTCGATATTGATCAGTTCCCGGATCCGATCCAGCCTGTAAAGGAAAGTGCTTCGATGGATAAAAAGATGCTGGGAGGCCTGGACAGCGTTCAGATGGGTATCCAGGTAGGTTTCCAGAGTTTTGCAGTATTCAGAGTGGTGTTTAATGTCGTAGGCCTTAAGAGCCAGGATTTTAGGAGAACAGACCATGTGAGTGGGCAGTTCCCGGGTACAGCATTCCAGCAGATAATTCAGAGATAAATCCTCAAACTTGTGGATCCAGCGGTAGGTCTGATATTTGCTGCCGGTATCCAGCGCGATCCGGGACTGGAGATAACAATACTGGAGTTCCATACTGCCCTGAATGGGGTTGCTGACGCCGGTTTTCAGAAAGTTATCCCGGAGAAAGAAAATGATCCGGTTCAGCATCTGGTCTACGGTTCCGTCGTAGCGGGTAAGGTTCACAAAAATCACCAGCTCATCGCCGTAGGGAAAGGCGCAGGAGCCGGGGACGATTTTTTCAAAATGGCTGCAGAGATATTTGGTGGTCAGGTTCTGCTGATCCAGAGAAGTTACCTTCAGGCTCATGCAGCAGTAGCTGTGGGAAGAGTACCAGCCGAATTCCGACAGCTGATTTTCGATCAGGGAATAATTGGCCTGCTTCCCGCTGATAATGTCCGTGAGGAGATGTTCCAGAGAGTGTCCGCTCCCGATGTTTTCCTGGCCGCTGCGGTTCAGAGCGGTCTGGATATAGCCGGCCAGATGTTCCAGCAAAGGAGCCTGCTCCTCCTGGATTTTTCCCAGTTCTTCTTCCAGGATCAGACGGTGGGAATAATTCCCGTGCTGAAAAAGATTGACGCACAGTTCCCGGGATCCGGAGAGATATTCCGGAAAAAAGAACGGGGCATGGTAATTCCGGGCCTCCAGATAAAGAGGGTCCAGTTTGCAGATGCTTAAAGTTTCAAAAGAAGCTTCCGGATCTGTCAGATGAGTCAGCCGGGGATTTTCATCAATGATGCTGGAGTAAGACAGAAGAGAGAAATCTGCCGCCCGCAAAAGAAGCGGGTTCTGAAATAAGGGATAGCTGGCATCCAGCAATTCCTGGGGAGAAGCCTCCCGGCAGGTAAGAGCGTTCAGGCGATTATCCCAGCTGTCATAATAATCGAAAAGTTCCTGCAGACAGTTGAAAAGTTCCGAAAGACTGCAGGAATCGGGGATTTCCAGCATTTTGTCGGAAAAGCCCTCCGGAAGATCCGAGGGACTTTCTGTGTAAAGTACCAGGATATGTTCCGGAAGAGGATACGAACACAAAGAGCCGGGAAGTTCTTCGCAGATACAAACCCGGCCTTCGGGCCAGGCTCCGCAGGCGTCCAGAAAAACGGGACGGCCCAGAGTCAGCGCCGGATCCCAGGACCGGGAACAGTCTGTATGGTAATATTGCCGCAGATGATTGACAATCAAAAGTGGACTTAAGCGCATGATTTGTAACTCCTGTATGACAAAAAATGTTTTCTCCTACATAGTGTAGGAAAAAGCAGATGAAAAGTCAATAGTTCTGCGGATACAGGCGGAAGTTTTTTTTTGATATAATATTCCCAGTGAAAAAATCTGATTATAATTAACCGGAGGTATAAAAGAATGATTATTATCGGTGAAAAAATCAATGGCTCCATTCCTTCTGTAGCAGAAGCTATTGCGAAGAGGGATGCTGATTTTATCAAACAGCGCGCCATTGCCCAGGCTGAAGCCGGCGCTACCTTCATCGACTGCTGCGCTTCCGTTCCGGAGGCAGAGGAAGTTGAGACTCTGAAATGGATGATCGACTGCATCCAGGAAGTAACAGATCTGCCCATCAGCGTGGACAGCCCCAGCCCCGATGTTCTGCTGCAGGTATTCCCCTACTGCAAACGTCCCGGCCTGATCAACTCCGTATCCATGGAAGGCGACAAGGTTGAGAAGATCTTCCCGGCTATTGCCGATACCGAGTGGGAAGTAGTCGCTCTCTGCAGCGATGACACAGGTATCCCCAAAACTGCCGCTGACCGTCTGAGAGTATTTGACAATCTGATGGCAAAAGCAAAAGAGTACGGCATCAAACCCAGCCGTCTTCACATCGATCCTCTGGTAGAGATGCTCTGCACCTCTGAAGATGGAATCGCCATGAACGAAGAAGTGATCGGAACCATCCGCAAACAGTATCCGGATATCCATATCACAGCTGCTGTCAGCAATATCTCCTTCAACCTGCCGGTTCGTAAGCTGCTGAACATGAGCTTTACCGTGCTGGCTATGAAGGCAGGCCTGGACAGCGCCATTCTGGATCCCACCAACCGCGACCTGCTGGGCATCATTTACGCCACAGAGGCTATGCTGGGACTGGATGATTTCTGCATGGAGTACATCGAGGCTTACAGAGACGGCCTTTTCGGACCGAAAAAATAAGCTGGGAAGTACATAAAAAATTTTGGCGCCGGAGCAGCCGGGGCCGGATATCACTCACGAATATGATCTTCAGCGGAAAGAAGATTGTATTATAAAAAACAAAGTTAAAATGGAGGAAAAAGGTATGTCAAAAATTGATGAAGTTGCTGCATTAGTAGAAAAAGGTAAAGCAAAACAGATCGGCGCTGCTGTTCAGGCTGCTCTGGACGAGGGATGCGATCCCGTTGAGATCCTGAACAAAGGTATGATCGATGCCATGGGCGTTGTTGGCGAGAAGTTCAAAAACAACGAGATCTTCGTTCCCGAGATGCTGGTAGCTGCTAAAGCTATGAAGGTTGGCGTTGAGGTTCTGAAACCCCATCTGTCCAGCGGATCCACCGGTGCTCTTGGAAAAGTTATCATCGCTACTGTAGCAGGTGACCTTCATGATATCGGTAAGAACCTGGTTGCTATGATGATCGAGTCCGCAGGCTTCGAAGTAATCGACCTGGGCGTTGATGTTCCCATCGACAAGATCATGGCAGCAGTTAACGAGAATCCGGACGTTAAGATCGTTGCTCTGTCCGCTCTGCTGACCACCACCATGCCGTCTCTGCGGGACAGCGTTGCAGCTCTGAATGCAGCTCCCTTCCGCAGCAACATCAAGGTTATGGTAGGCGGTGCTCCTATCACTCAGGCATTTGCTGATGAGATCGGCGCTGACGGATACTCTGAGGATGCAGCATCTGCAGCTACTCTGGCTAAATCTCTTGTTGCATAAGGGAAAGAGGAACACAGATCAGAAATGAAAAAACATTTTACAGTTACTTTTTTGCCACAGAATCTGGTTCTGCAGGTAGAGGAAGGAACCACTCTTCTTCAGGCGGAACAGATGGCCGGTCTGGAGCCGGATGCTCCCTGCGGCGGCAAAGGTACCTGTGGAAAGTGCAAAGTGAATATCACTGAGGGCGACAGGCAAGGCATTGTACTTGCCTGTCAGACTCTAATAGACTGTGATATGAAAGTAGATACGCTGTACCAGGAAAAGGTACAGCGTATTCTTACAGATGGGCTTTCCAGGCAGGTGCCGGTGGAGCCGGGAATAGCCTGGGAGGACGGAGATGAGGAGCGGCCCTTCTATCTGATGGCCTTTGACATTGGAACTACCACCATCGTAGGATATCTGCTGGATGGAAAGACCGGCCGGGAAATCGGCCTGGCCAGCACCATGAATCCCCAGCACCAGTTTGGCGCGGATGTGATCGCCCGTTCCAACTATGTGCTGGAGAAGGGCGGCCAGGAAATGAAGGCTGTGGTCCGGAAGGCTCTGAATCAATTAATCGGACAGGCCTGCGCTTCCGCAGGAGTAAAGAGAGAGGAGATTCTGCAGGTTTCCATAGTAGGAAACACCTGTATGCACCATCTGTTTATGGGGATCTCTCCCAAGTCTCTGGTGCTGGCGCCCTATGTTCCGGCTGTGAAGGAAGGGATGATCCTTCCTCCGGAAGAGTGCGGGCTTCAGATTTCTGCCCAGGGAAGGGTGCTGCTGTTCCCCAACGTAGCCGGCTTTGTAGGCGGCGACACCGTGGGCTGTATGCTTTCGGTAGCCTTCGATCAGCTGGAAGACATGACCCTGATGATCGATATCGGAACCAATGGCGAACTGGTCATGGGAAATAAGAAAAAGATGGTCACAACCTCTACGGCAGCCGGACCGGCTTTTGAGGGCGCAAAGATTGAATGCGGCATGCGGGGCGCCCGGGGAGCCATCAGCCATATTACTGTAGAAGAAGGACAGTTAAGGCTGGAAGTCATTGAAAATGTCAAACCGGTAGGCATCTGCGGATCCGGACTCATTGACGGAATCGCTTTTATGATCCGCCATGGGATCCTGGACACCTATGGAAGCCTCTGCGATCCGGAAGATCTGACCGGTGAGTTTGAGAAAACCCTGGCCTGGCGTCTGAAGGAAAAAGACGGAAAACCGGTATTTGTGCTGGTTCCGGGAGAGGAAACTGCCAGCGGGGAGGACATTTACATCAGTCAGAAAGATATCCGGGAAGTGCAGCTGGCCAAGGGAGCCATCGCCGCCGGTATCCGGATCATGGCGGAAAAGCTTTCCATTCAGCCGGAGGACATCCGCCAGGTATACCTGGCAGGGGCTTTTGGAAATTACATGGATGCGGAAAATGCCTGCGAGATCGGATTAATTCCCTACGGGCTGAAAGACCGGATCACGCCGATCGGCAACGCTGCCGGAGAGGGAGCCAAACTGGCAGTGGTCAACCGGGGACAGTATGAATACGCCTGCGAGATGGCAAAAGAAGCAGAGTTTATAGAACTGGCTACAGAAAATGAGTTTCAGGATACCTTTGTGGATGAATTAGAGTTTGCAAGGGCCGTCGAAAGATGATATGATGGTATGGAATTACGATTCTTGACCGTCAGAAGATGCAGGCGCAGAAGCCTATCAGAAGACTGCGCCTGCTTTTTTGATGGGGCAGAAGTATAAATACCAGGAGGCCTGTTTGTATGGCTTTTGAAGAGATACAGAGCGCGGTTGCGGAAGGAAGGCCCCGTCTGGCGGCCAGACTGGTGGAGGAGGCTTTAAACAGCGGCGCTGCGGGTACGGAAATCCTGAATCAGGGATTGCTGGGCGGCATGCGCAGAATCCGTCTGAAGATGCAGGATGACAGAGGTGTAGCCAGGGCTTTGGCCAGCGCCCGGGCAATGAAAGAGGGAATGGAGAAACTGAAGCCGTTTCTAGAGCAGGGAGCTCTGAATAATCGGGGAAAGGTGCTGATCGGCACCGCAGGGGGAGACCTTCACGATGTGGGAAAAAATCTTGTGGGTTACATGCTGCGCTACTCCGGTTTTCAGATCGTGGATCTGGGGGTGGATGTTTCTGCCGAGCAGTTTGTGGAGGCGGTGCGGCGAAATCCGGATGCGGGAATTGTCTGCATTTCTTCTCTGCTGACCACTTCTATGCCGGAGATGCGGCATATCGTCCAGGCCCTGAACGAACTGGACAGCCGGAAAAATTTTAAGATCATGATCGGCGGCGGCTCCGTGACCAGAGAATTCGCGGAAGAGATCGGGGCGGACGCTTATACAGAAGACGCGGCGGAAGCGGCGGAATTTGCGGAGTCCGTTTTTTGCCCGGAGGAAAAATAAGGGAAAAAAGAGGTACCCTGACAGCAAGGGCCAGAAAAGCTGTCAGGGTACTTTTGCTTTACAGCTCCAGTTCTTCCTGAAGCAGATAGAAGGGAAGGGGTCCCAGTTCCAGAATTTCCCGGTGGTAAGCCTTCTGGTTAAAAGAGTCCCCCTCCTGCATGCGCCGGCTCTCCCGGAGATCCAGGAAATTCAGATAGCCATAATAATATTTCAGATAGTTGGAGGGGGTTTCCACAATATACTGGTAAATTTCCCGGATTGTTTCCGGATCGGAAATACCTGCCGGAAAGAGGAAACTTTCGGTATCATCGATTGTCCAGCCCTTGTAATGAATGCCGAGATCCATCAGAGAGTAGAGGCACAGGTTCATAGAGCGGTTCAGCCAGAGAAGCCGGGAAAGTTCCGGGGACAGATCTCCGTAGGAGTAGGCGTAGGATTCAATGTAAGTCGCCCAGCCCTCCACATAACCTGCCGGTTCATAGAGATAGCGGATCAGGGCAGGCTTTGTGGATGCAAAATAGACAGTCTGATATAAGTGGCCGGGAAATCCTTCGTGGGCCAGAGTGGTAAAAAGCTCCATTCCTTCCATTGCTGCCGAAGGATTGATATAAATAGAATTGGGGGAGCCGGTATCTGCCGGCGGGGTTAAATAAAAGGCGGGACTCAGGTAGTCGGCCAGAGATTCGTCTACGTATTTGACTTCATAATCCACCTCCGGCAGAGACGGAAAATCCCCGGCGATCTCCTCCTGGAGACGGCACAGGATTTCTTCCGGCGAAGAGCCGGATCCGGAGACTTCTGAGGGAAGATCCGGGTTGGCAGAAAGCAGGGACTGCATTTCGGCTGCGTCTGCCTGTAATTGAAGCAGAAGCCGGTTCCAGATGGCTTCCGGCGTGTCCAGAGTCCCTACCTGCGTGCGGATCAGCCAGCAATAATAATCTTTTCCCTTTGGCAGATGGCAGAGTCCGCCTTCGTTCTTGCCGGTACCCTTCAGAGCTTCCAGCCCCCGGATCAGGGACCGGTAACCGGGATATACGCAGGACTCCAGGAGGTTTTCGTGAAGGGCCAGACAGGATTCTTTTTCTTCCTGGGTCAACCCCTGAAAATCCGTAAGCTTCCGACGGAAATTTTCGGCCAGCAGGGAGGAGGCAGGGGGGCAGGAGAGAAAATCTCCGCACTGCTCCAGGATGGCATCCACGGAAGCATCATTCATAAAACAGCCTGCCTGGGATTTTTGCTGTTCAAACGTAAGAATCTGGGAAAAATAAGAAGGAAGTTCTTTTAACAGTCCCAGGTAATCCAGGATATCCTGCTGGGTGCGGAAGGTATATTCGCAGAGCAGAATGGGCAGCTGGGCCTGGATTCCCAGGGAAGGCCCGAGGATTTCCTGGAGTAAGCCGAAGGCGGAGAGGGAGCGGCGGTTTTCCAGGTCGTCCTCCAGAAGCCGGCGGATCAGCTGGTTTTCTTCATTCAGTTCTTCTTCAGAGAAAGATGCAAGAATCTGTTCCAGCTGTTTTTGCGCCGGATCTCCGCTTTCATCTGTTACAAGAGAACCGTAGGTAACAGGGTAGTCATGAATGCCGGCGGAGGCCGGGTCGGCCAGGGTGTAGTGGAGATTTATGGTGGATAAGGAGATTTCCCGGACAAAAAAGTCGTGAACCGCTTCCTGAAATTTTCGGTCTGTTCCGCCGGAACGGATCAGAGCGAAGACCAGCAGGAACAGGAGTGCAAGGGCGGCGCAGGGGAGTAGAACGGGGAAAATTTTCCGGCGGGAAAAACGTTTGAGCATACGGGTACCTGCCTGTATTCTTTCTCCACAGTTTATGAAGGGGGAGGATTGGAAAGTACCGCTCTTTTGTGATATGATAAGGCCAAGACCATGATAGAAAGAGATGAGGGCCGGCCTATGAAGAAAAAACAGAAAGGATTGCTTTTGTTTCTTGCGGCAGGGGCACTGCTGCTGGCAGGATGCCGGACAAAGGAATCTATACCGGTTGTTCCCGGCGATTCTTCTCTGAATGAGGAGGATCCGGCGGAGACTTCAGAAAATAGCGGAATGCCCGAGGGGGAAATTCCTGTTTATCAGGTGGATCTGCCGGAGGAGCTCAGCAGTTTTTCGGCGGCTATCTGGGGAGAGGTGTATACTTTTCCCATGGCCTGGGAGGAATTCCGGGAGAAGGGCTGGGATTACCGGGGCGATCCGGAACAGGCCGTGGATTCCCGGTCCTACCTGGAAGGGGAATCCTTTGAAAAAGATGGAAATCTTATACATATATACATTTTGAATCCGGAAACGGATATACTGCCGGTAGAGGATTGCCTGATCGCGGGCATGCAGGTTGACACCGGACTGCCGGAAGAAGAAAGGGTTTATGTGAATCTGCCCGGGGACATTGTTCTGGGGCAGTCTCTGGAGAGCGATGTCATAGAGGCCTACGGAGATCCGGTGGACCGTTACCAGGGAGAAAACGGATCCGTGCTTACCTACGAATATGGAACGTACCGGAGGGTGCAGCTGGGGTTTGCGGCGGAAACAGGACAGCTGGCCACCCTGGATCTGAGAAATCTGGAAGCTATGGAGGAGACGGTGCCTGCAGAGGGAGAGCCATCGGAGGAGGTGCTGGAGTACAAAGAACCGGAAGGCCCGGGGGAATTCCTTTCCCAGGCTGTGATAGAATACGGCGGCGCTCTTTACCGGCTGCCGGCGCCGGTGGCGGCTTTTCAGAAAAATGGCTGGAAAGTAAACCGGGAAGAATCGGATCTTTCTATAGAAGGAGGCCAGTACGGCCATCTGACGCTGGAAAAAGAGAAGGAAAAACTGTATACGGTAGTCAGGAATCCGGGAGAAGAGCCGGCGGATATAGAGGATTGCGCAGTTACAGAATTAGCGGGAAATCTGGATACGGTGAAGGTTCCCATTACCCTGGCCGGAGGAATTACGCTGGGAATGTCCCAGGAGGAATTCCTGCAGGCTACCGGGGGTCAGCCCTATGTAAAAAGGGAAGAGGAGGAACAGGACACGATTGTCTACACTTTTTACAGAAATGATTTTACCGTAGATTATACAGAAATAACGGTGGACAGAAGCCTGAAGCTGGTTCGCGGGATCCTGGTGGTCTGCAACCGGGACAGGGATCTGGAACAGCAGGCAGAAGGATAAATGGAGGATGCGGAATATGGAACATGTATATGATCTGATTATTATCGGAAGCGGCCCGGCTGGATTAAGCGCGGCTATTTATGCCCGGCGGGCCCGGCTGGACGCCCTGGTAATTGAAGCCAGCTATGTCAGCGGGGGCCAGGTAGTCAATACGTATGAGGTGGACAATTATCCAGGACTGCCGGGCATCAGCGGTATGGAACTGGGAAATACCCTGAGAAGCCATGCGGACCGTCTGGGAGGGCAGTTTGCCCGGGAAACCGTGGAGGAACTGGAACTGGAAGGGCCGGTCAAGCTGGTCCGTACCCGGAAAAACCAGTACAGGACAAAAAGCCTGATTCTGGCTATGGGAGCCAGCCATCGGAAACTGGGAGTACCCGGGGAGGAAGAATTTTCCGGTATGGGTGTTTCATATTGCGCGACCTGTGACGGGGCGTTCTTCCGGGATAAAGTAACTGCAGTGGCAGGCGGCGGCGATGTGGCGGTGGAAGATGCCATTTTTCTGTCCAGAGCCTGCAGGAAAGTCTATCTGATCCACAGAAGGGAAGAATTGCGGGCGGCCATGGCGCTCCAGGAAGCTCTGAAAGAGAAAGAAAATGTGGAAATTCTCTGGAACAGTACGGTAGAAGAAATTCAGGGGGATACCCAGGTAAACCGGATACAGGTAAAAAACCTGCGTACAGGACAAATACAGGAGATTCCGGTGGACGGCTGCTTTATTGCGGTGGGTATTACACCCAACAGCGGTTTGGCTGCAGGGAAAATAGAGATGGATGCTTCCGGATACATTTGCGCGGCGGAGGATGGAGTCACCAGCGTGCCGGGGGTTTTTGCGGCAGGTGATATCCGTACCAAACAGCTGCGTCAGATTATTACAGCTGCGGCAGACGGAGCAAATTGTGTCACTTCCGTACAAAATTATCTGCTCACATGGAAACCGTGAAAATGCACAAAGATTGTCGGGAATTGGTGAAAAACCGCCCAGGTGGCCAAAAAGTTATCCAAAAAGTTATCCACATGGAAAAGCGGCTGAAAGGCCCTGAAATTAAGTTATTCACCAAGTTATCCACATTCTCCACGTAAAAAGGGGTGGATGATCCAGATTTACATAAAGAAAAATCAAAACGGATGTTTTGGTGAGAACTTCCAAATCGTAAATCTGAGAGAAAAAGTCATGAAAAACCCTTGACAAATCCGATGTCGAATTATAAGAGAAGCATTGGAAAGAAGAGAAGTAATCCGGAAATGGAGACATAATTATCTGACAATTTAAAAGGACTGAAAAAGGAGCACAGGGTTACTGTGCTCCGCTTGTTTTTTCGTATAATTCCAGGATGCGGATGGAGAGGCGGATATATCCCCGGACATAGGGGCTGTCCAGATCTTCCTCCAGCAATTCCTGGATTTTTTTGATCCGGTAAAGAATGGTATTCCGGTGGGTGAAAAGGGCAGCTGAAGTTTTGGTTACGGAACGCTCATTGTCCAGATAACTCTTCAGCGTATCAAACATTTCCTGGTTATTTTCTTTTTTCATCTCCCACAGTTCCCGGACAGAGGGACAGCAGGCATGCAGACAGTCCGCAAAAGAGGAGGAAGTCAGCATATACTCAATGGCGTAGTCGAAAAAACGGTGGATCCGGGAGGTGGGAGAAAAAATCTTTCCGTAGTTAATGGCTGCCCGGGCCTGCCCGAACAGATAATTGGTGCCTGCGATGCCCCGGCAGGGCAGACTGAAGCCGATCTCCACCGGATTATTATCGGCGATGGCCTGCTGAAACTGCAGAAATCCCGGATCCTTGGCAAATTCCTGGTTGGAGAGGATCAGGATGTAGGGCTTCTTGCGGAGAGTTACACAGTAGGGCAGCTGCTGGGACAGGGTGTGCAGCATGATATTCATGGCTGAATGTCCGGGCAGACCGGATTCTTCCGGCAGGTGAAGCAGCGCCAGCTGGTAAGTATCTGTCTTGGACCACTGCTGATAATTCAGCTGCATTTCCAGGCTGGCCTCATCGTAGGGCTTGGAAAACAGCACGTTGTAAAATACGTTGCTGTTGTGGAGAAATCTTTCATAATAAGACTGCCCCAGCATAGGTTCCAGAATGCCGGCGATCACCTGAAGCAGCTGGTAGTCTCCCGCGTTCAGAGGACGGTCCTTGGCCAGCAGATTTATGCGGCCGCAGATGATTTCGTTGCAGTACATGCAGTAGGAAACTCCGTCAAATTTCATCTGCTGGCTGCCGGAAAACTGATAGATCTGCAGACCGGGATGCATGAAATCAATGCTTTTGTAATCGTAGCGCATTTTCTGCACGCTGTTCAGGGAGGAATAGCCGTAATTGCAGAGGTAATTCCATTCCTGATCCATTTCAGCCGGAGCATACTTTTTTGATATGCCCAGAAGTTTGTTGTTGCCGTCCAGCAGGATCAGGGGATTCTGAAACACCTGCCAGGCCAGATCTACCAGGGCCTGGTAATCCTTTGCCCGGATAAAGGCGACAATACGGTCCAGCCAGTCCTGATAATAGTCGAAGACGCTCTGTATGATTTCAAAAGCCTGGGTTTCTGTTATGTTGCGGATCCGGATGATGTTTCCCTCTCCGTTGCAGACTACGCAGTCTCCGGATTGATATACATGAACGCAGTTGGTGGCATAGGCCCGCCGGGCGCTGTTCAGCGTTGCGGGGGCATTTTCGTCAATTTCCAGTTCCAGATCCAGGGAAGACAGTCGATTGGCGATCATCCACATGCTTAATTTCATAGTTACAACTCCCTTGCTTTTTAGCTTCTGTAACAGGGGCCGTTGAAACGGCCTTTTAACGATTAACTTTTATTATTCTATCGAAAAAAGAAAGAAAAGAAAATATGTTTTGCGGATTTTTTTGGATTTTTTTAAAAATATGTTTAGGTATTGCTGTGAAATCGGGTGAAAAACTGGAAAACACAGGAATCGGTCCTGCTTTTCAAGGGTAAAATCCGGCCTCCGCAGTGTTTATACAAAAAATGACGAGAAAAAGAGAAGGAAAATTGTGTCTTATGTACATAGTAACCAAAAGCAGGATAACATAAAATGAATTCAAGTCGAGAATTTTAACGATAAAGGAGGTAAAAGTGGTAATGACAGACATCTATCCCTTTGACCGGGAGAAAGAACTGAATCCGGTGGAGTACCGGGAGGCTCTGCCGGGAATCTACGGTATGCCCGGCGCGCCTGCCAGAAAATTCCACACGCCCATTACGCCCAAGGAGAATTTCCTGCGGGTGGTCAATCATCAGAAACCTGTCTGGCTTCCCAACATGAATCTGGATTTCAATGTTATGCAGCCGGAAATCATGGCGGATGCCAATGCCAGAAATCATGGAGGAATTGACTGGTTTGGCATTGACTGGACTTATGAACCTATGAGCAACGCGGCAATGGTTACGCCGGGAACCCGCCGCCTTTCCGACATTACAAAATGGGAAGAGGAAATTGTATGGCCGGATCTGGACAGCATTGACTGGGAAGGCGACTACAAAAAGAACTATGCGGATAAAGTAGATCCGGACCGTCCCAACCTGTTTGTGATCGTAAACGGTTTCTTTGAGAGACTGGCGGATCTCACCAGCTTTGAGGACGCTTTCCTGTATCTGCTGGAGGAGCAGGAGGCTCTGGAAGGATTTTATACGAAGCTCTGCGATTTCCATATTAAACTGGGCCAGATCGCTCATGATGTTTACCATGCGGATCTGATCACCTTCCACGATGATATGGGATCTCAGAAAAATGCTTTTATGTCCCCGGCTGTATTCGATGAAGTGCTGAAACCCCACTATCAGAGAATGAACAAAGCCTTCCATGATATGGGCATGTACGTGAACTTCCATTCCTGCGGCAATGTAGGAGTGCAGATTCCCAACTTTGTGGAAAGCGGATTTGATTTCTGGGAAGGCCAGGATAACTGCAACAACAAACAGGCTCTTATGGATCAGTATGGAGATCAGCTGGGCCAGGTAAGCGTGTTCATGCCGTCTCCGGATCTCGGCGATGAAGAGTTTGAGGAGACCATGAAAAATCTGGTGACCGGATTAGGGGCAAAGGGCAGATACATAACCTGGTACGGAGATATGAACCCGGAAAGAGCGAAAAAAGGCGAGGAACTGATCTACAGCTTCAGCCGGGAATATTACAGCAGATAACCGGTTCTGCCTGAAAAAGAAGGAGAAAATAACTGCCGGTAAAGCCGGCGGATATTAAATGAAAAGGAGGCTTTTATTATGACACAAGAAAAGAGAATCAGCCCGATCGGGACTGCGGCCATTATGTGCCTGTTCCTGGTATCCATGGGATTTACCGTGGTTACTCCGGCCATGGCAGTGCTGGGAGAGCACTACGCAGGAAAAGACGTAACCTGGATCTCAACCCTTCCTACTCTGTTTACCGTGCTGGGCACCGCTCTGGCAGGTTCCATCATGGGGAAAAAGGTAAAATACAGAACACTGGCTATCATGTCCGGTCTTCTGTATCTGATCGGCGGCTGCGCGCCGGCACTGTTTGACAATTACGCCGGCATGCTGGCGTGCCGTGCGATCCTGGGCTTTGGCCTTGGTCTTATGGCTCCTCTTGGAAACGCGCTGATCGTTGGAAACTACAAAGGACAGAAACAGGCATCCCTGCTGGGATACGGCACCCTGTTCATGAACGGCGGCGGTATTATCCTGCAGATGCTGGGCGGCGCTCTGGCAGACATGAACTGGCAGCTGGTATTCTGGGGCCACGCTTTCGGCCTGATCGGACTGCTTATGGCATTCTTCCTTCCTGAGCCCGATGCTCCCGCTCCGGCTCCCGAAGCTGCTCACGCAGGCAAGAAAGAAAAAATGGGCAAAGCGGTATGGGTAATCGCAATCCTGTTTGTAATCTTCAACGTACTGAACTACCCGGTAATGCTGAACATTTCCGGACTGTTTGTAGCTAGAAACGCCGGTACCGCCGCGGCTGCCGCAACAGCTCTTTCTATGTATACCGTAGCAGGCTGCGTGGCCGGACTGGTATTCGGAACAATCTTCAAATTTGCGAAACGCTGGTGTCTGGCTCTGGGCTACATCCTCTGCGGACTGGGCGCCCTGTGCGTATATGTCGGACAGACAGCTGTGATCATGACTCTGGGCCTGATCCTTATCGGATTTGGATTCTCCACCATTATGCCTGCATTCTTCGCATGGGTAGGCGTGGTTACACCGGCCAGCACAGTGGCAGGAGCTATCTCCATCTGTATGGCATTCACCAACCTGGGAGCATTCATCAGTTCCTTCTGGCTGCAGCTGCTGAACGCCATCTTCGGCGAGAACGTAATGAGCGGTCTTATGATTGAGATCGTAGTTTTCCTGATCATCGGTGTGATCTTTGTTATCTACAGCCCCTTTAAAGAGAAGAAGGCTTAAGTTTCAGACGATAGGAGAGGGTATTCAATGGCTAAATTAACGGAAAAAGAAAACTATCTGATGACTCTGCGTGGGGAATGTCCGGAGTGGGTGCCCATCTACACCTTCGGTGATATGCCCGGTTCCAGCCATGCGCCCGCCAGCGTTATGTGCGAGCCGTTGATCCTGTCCAACTTCCGGTTTGCCGGAGGCGGAAAAGATGTGTGGGGCGTAAATTACGTCCCCACATATGAGACAGGCAACGCGCTGCTGCCGGAGCCCAACAATTTTATCCTGAAGGATATCCGCCAGTGGCGGGATGTGATCAAGGCGCCGGATATCTCCCATGTGGACTGGGAGGCAGAGGCCAAAAAACAGCTGGATATGTTCAAGATCGACAGAACCCAGTCGGCGGTGGCCTTTAACCTGCATGTAGGATACTTCCAGAATCTCATGGCGTTCATGGGCTTTAACGAGGGACTGTGCGCCATGTACGAGGAGCCGGAGGAAGTAATGGCTCTGTTTGATTATATCTGCAGCTTCTATGAAGAAGTGGCCCGGAATATTATGCCCTACTATGAGCCGGACGTATTTACTATGATGGATGATACGGCGGCCTGGAGAGCGCCCTTTATTTCTCCGGAAATGTACCATGATATGGTGCTTCCTTTCCTGGACAGACAGGCAAAATTCGGGCGGGACGCAGGCATCCCCATTACCATGCATAACTGCGGCAAGGCAGAGTGCTTCATCGACGACTGGATCTCTATCGGCGTAAATGCCTGGGATCCTGCGCAGACCTGCAACGATCTGAAGGCTGTAAAAGAGAAGTACGGAAATAAGCTGGTGCTTATGGGCGGCTGGGACGCCAACGGAAAACTGGCTGATCCGGGGGTAACGGATGAAGAAATCCGGCAGTCCGTCCGGGATACCATTGATATGCTGGCGCCCGGCGGCGGATACTGCTTCTGCGGCGGATACCTGGGACCCATTGATGATGCTGAGGTAGCCAGAAAGAATAAAGTCGTCATGGACGAGGTAGAGGAGTACGGACGCGCGTTTTACAAATAAAGGAAGCGAGGCCAAATGAAGATATTAATTCTTGGAGGATTCCTGGGCTCTGGAAAGACAACTCTGTTGCTGCAGATGGCGCGGGATATGGCCGAGCACACTACATCAGAGTCGGAACAGAAAGTAATCATCCTGGAAAACGAAGTAGGCCAGGATGGAATTGACAACAAGCTGCTGGGCAGCAGTGGATTTCAGGTACGTTCTCTGTTCAACGGATGTATCTGCTGCACCCTGTCCGGCGAGATCATCGCTACGGTGGATGATATTGAAAAAAAATACAATCCCGGCTGGCTGATCATTGAGACCACCGGGCTGGCTTATCCGGGGCTGATTCAGAGTAATCTGAAGGAAGCCCTGGGTAAGGATTCTTACATCTGCACCATTGTGGACGCCTCCCGCTGGAAAAGATTCCTGATCCCCATGCATGAACTGCTGAAGGGGCAGGTGGAGTGCGCGGATCTGGTCCTGCTGAATAAAGCGGATCTGGTAGACCGGGAAGTAATGGATAAAGTGGAAGAGGACGTGCATGGATTTAAGAGCGGTGTTCCCTGTATCCGGACTTCCGGGCTCAGCGCTGTGGATCCGGATATCTGGAAGCGGATCAGAGAGGAGTGCCCATGAGCCAACAGGAACATCATCATGAAGAACACGAACATCATCACCATCATCACCATCACCACGGGGATGCATGCGGCTGTGAAGAGTGCCGCCAGGAAGAAAAGCTGACGGTTACTACCCATCTGCAGGATTCGGCGGTGGTCGTATCGGCCCACTATCGGACGGTGGCGGATCCCCAGGAACTGTCCGCCCTTCTGACGGTCAACATGGAATCCACAGCGGCTAAAATCTATGCGGTAGGAGGATTTATCGGACACCTGAAGGCATCTGCAGATGTTCATACCGTGGAGATGTTTTCGCTGACAGATCGGGAAGTATACAGAAAAAAAGGGAATGATAGTGAGATTTTGGTGACTGTTGCGGCAATTCTGTTCGCCATCAAAGAAACGGCGGCGGAAGAGCTGATAAAGACTATGCTGGAAGATATCGACAAGAAAGTGAGGAAATGACCATGAGTGTAGGAAAATTTATGCAGACAGCGGCAAATAGAGATTATTCTAAAAGCTGGCAGGCGCCGGGAAGCTTTCCCTGGATCGCTCAGCAGCCCAAGGAGCCGATCACAGGCAGACCTTACAGTGTGCGGGAAAATTATATCCGCTGTGTGAAGGGAGAACAGCCCTACTGGATGCCGGCGTATTTCTATGAAAGCAACACTGTATGGCCGGACGCCATGGAAGAGCACCCGGTTCCCGAGGTGGATGGATATGACTGGTGGGGTGTATACTGGACCATGGTAGAGAAGGTTGGCGGTATGATCACCAAACCCGGCACCAGAGCCATCAAGGATTTTGCTAACTGGAAAGAAGAAGTAGAGTGGCCGGATCTGTCCCTGGTGGATTTTGAGGCAGATGGAAAGAAACTGCAGAAGACCATGGATCCGGATCGTCCCCACATTTATGAGTGCGTAGAGGGAATCTCAGAAAGACTCCATGAAATGATGCCCTTTGATGAATTCCTGATGGCCTTCTATGAGGAGCCGGAAGCTCTGGAGGAGTTTTTCCAGAAAATGGCGGACTACAAGATTGAGTCTACCGCTAAGATCTTCCAGTACTACGGACAGGTAGACGGCGTTCTGTATCACGATGACTGGGGTACAGAGAGAAGCGGATTCTATTCCAACGATATGTTCCGGGAGCAGCTGATGCCTTCCACCAGCCGTTTCCTGAAATTCGTCAAGGATCAGGGTAAATTTATCGAACTGCACTCCTGCGGAAGAAATATGCAGTACGTGCCTGAAATGATCGAGATGGGCATTGATATGTGGACGCCTCAGATGCGTGCCAACGATGCGGATTATCTGTATAACAATTACGGCAAACAGATGACCTTCTGCTTCGGCATGGAGATCCCCCATGACTGGAAAGAAGCGGAAATCCGCAAAGCAGTCCGCGACTTCGTAGATCATTACGGAGAGACCGGACGTACCATGCTCTGGATCATGACGGATATGACAGATCCGATGCAGGATCAGGTGGCCAGAGACGAGCTGTACAACTACTCTCTGGAATATTATAACAAGCTGTATCATCGTTAATAAAAAGGAGGTAAGGGCAATGTTAACGAAAAGGCAGAATCTGCTGGAAACCATTCGAGGCGGAAATCCGGATCGTTTTGTAAATCAGTATGAATATATGGCCCTGGTGGCGGATCCGATTTTTCTGGGAGCTCTGGGAAACTGTCCGAAAGGAAGCACCTCAGTAAACGGATGGGGAGTTACCATTGAATTTCCGGATTATGTGCCGGGACCCTTCCCGAATACCAGCGAAGAACTGCGGGTAATCAAAGATATCACCAAATGGCGGGATTATGTAAAGGCTCCGGCTGTGGAATATCCGGAAGAAGCCTGGGCGCCCTTTGTGGAGGCAGCCAATGCAGTAGACCGGAATGAACTGTTCGTAGCGCCTATGGTAGCTCCGGGCATGTTTGAAAAAGTACATTATCTCATGGGTATGGAGGAAGCTATGATGGCTCTCTATGAAGAGCCGGAAGCCATGCATGAACTCATTGATTTCCTGGCTGATTTTGAAATCGCCCATGCGAAAGAAGTAATCAAACGGATGCATCCGGACGCCCTGTTCCATCATGATGACTGGGGCAGCCAGAAATCTTCTTTCCTGTCTCCGGAGATGTTTGAGGAATTCTTTGTTCCTGCATACAAAAAGATTTACGGATTCTGGAAAGAAAACGGCGTAGAACTCATTGTGCACCACAGCGATTCCTATGCGGCCAATCTGGTTCCGGCCATGATCGAGTGCGGCATTGATATCTGGCAGGGTGTTATGGATACCAACAATGTGCCGGAACTGATCAAAAAGTACGGTGGAAAGATTTCTTTCCACGGCGGAATCAATAACGGCGTAGTGGATAAGGCGGACTGGACCCCGGAACTGATCATGGAGGAAACCAGAAAAGCCTGTGAGAGCTGCGGAAAGCTGTATTTTATCCCCGGTACCACCATGGGCGGTCCGGAGAGCGTATTCCCCGGCGTATACGATGAAGTTACCGCGGATATCGACAAATTATCCAAAGAAATGTTTTAAGGTTTAAGGGTTAAAAGGCTACGGCGGCGCGGAGGCACAGGGATTCCTCTGTGGCCGCCGTAAATTTTGGAAATGGAGGAAAGCAGTCTATGAATTTAAGGGAAAATGCAATAGCCATCTACAACCGCCAGCAGCCGGATTACTATTTTGACGTAATGAGCGCCCTGGATTTAATTCCGGATCCGGTACTGATGGGAGATCTGTGTCCCCAGGACGGACAGGAGCATAAGGATTCCTGGGGAACGGTTTACATCTTTAAGCCAGGCGCCCCGGGAGCCCATCCCCATGTGAACGCGGAAAACGCGGTGATCAAGGACATTGAAAAATGGGAGGAGCAGCTGAAAGTTCCGGATCTGGATCATCTGGATTGGACAGAAGCTGTTAAATACGCGGAATCCATAAACCGGAAGGAAAAATTCGCGGCATTTATGTGTGCCGGCGGCCTTTTTGAGAGAACCCATCACCTGATGGGCATGGAAACAGCCCTCATTAATTACATGGAATATCCCGATGAGATGGCCGGACTGCTCCGGGCGATCGCCGACTATAAGAAAAAATACATCCGTCTGGTGGCGGAGAAATGTCATCCGGAAGTTATCTTTTATCATGATGACTGGGGATCCAAACAGAATCTGTTCCTGCCTCCCAGAGTGTGGAGAGAGCTAATCAAACCCCTGCAGAAGGAGATTGCCGATACCATTCATGAATGCGGCATGATCTATATCCATCATGCGGACTGCATCTGCCAGCCTATTGTAACCGATATGGTAGAGATTGGCGTAGACATCTGGCAGGGAGCCATTGCCCAGAATGATATCCCGGAAATCCAGCGGATCACGGAAGGCAAACTGGCTATCTGCGGAGGCATTGACGGTCCCAAGGTAGATATCGAGAATATTACGGAGGAAGAGATCCGTGCAGAGGTACGCCGGGCCATCGATACCTATTGTCCGGCCGGCCGTTTCTATCCCGGCATTCCCAATGGAGTCTGCTACCGGGAGTGGAACAACTCTATTGTCATGGATGAGCTGGAAAAATACGGAAGACAGTATGCGCAGGAGCATCCGATCCAGTAAAGAGAAAATGAGCGTTTAAAGGGGGCTGTGAAAAAATGATTTCTCATTTTTTCACAGCCCCAAATTTTATCAACAAAAGAGAGCAAGAACCGGGTGAAAATGAGGATTCAAAAGATATTTAGATGTTCCAATATTAAAAAAACGGGCGACAGAAGCCGAGAAAGAGAAGGTGAAGGTAAATATGTGTACAGCAATTAAGGAAATGGTTAGGCAAGGGGTTAGACAAGGAGAAGATTCGACTCGCAGGGAAATTGCAGTCAATATGCTTTGCGCAGGGTTTACAGATAAACAGAATGCAGCGGCCTGCGGTATTACAGAAGATCAACTGGCAACGATAAAAAAGGAGAAAATGCAGATGGACTGATATGGCATCAAAAAAAACACCGTCCCCGCAGCTCTCATGTCTGCAAAAACAGTGCTTTTCAGTGCGCCTTCAGGGACTCGAACCCTGGACAAATAGATTAAGAGTCTACTGCTCTACCAACTGAGCTAAAGGCGCTTATCATTTGTTGTCTTCCGAAGACAAATGATATTATAACGGATGGTTAATAAAAAATCAAGCTTTTTTTACAAAAATTTTATTTCATTAATAATGAATCGGGAAATGGATGCGGCTTTTCAGGTTTTGCAGGGTATGTTATAATGCGGATATTAGTAGCATCAGTGTACAAGGGGCAACCGTATTGTCCCCTTGTACACTGATGCTAAGATCGGGATAGGAGGAGAATTTATAAATGCGTGCGGTGGATGATACATATTCTCTGGATCCCATGCTTCCCCTGCATATGAATCGTGTCTGGATGGGACGTCAGCATCAGTCGAGAGAACATTTTCACTGGCATGATTTTTACGAGATATCCTGTGTGCTGTCGGGAAAAGCGCTCTGTATTGTCAGCGGCCGGCAATACTCTATGGTCGAAGGAGATATCGCGGTTTTTAACGCGGGGGAAGTACACGGCTGGAAAATGGAAAAAGACATAGAACTTCTGGTGCTGACATTTTCGGAACGTTTATTGGGATCTGCAGAGGATTCGGCAGGAGAGGAGTGGCAGAGGGTTTTTGGAGGACAGGCAGCAGCCTTTCAGAATAAACTTTCAGCAGAAGGAAAACATACACTGGCGGTAAAGAGTTTGATGCTGGACGCATACAAGGAATGGCGGGCGGAGAATTTATGCCGCAGGCTGATGCTGAAATCCTACTGCTTTCATATCCTGGCTTTGCTGATCCGGCATTTTGTCTCTCCGGATATGGGAGAATCGCGAAAACTGGCGTTAAAAAAAGCAGATAACCTGAAGCTGGCTTTAGATTATGTAAATGGTCATTTCAGAGAGGAGATTTCTCTGGCTAAGGCGGCCTCGGCAGCCTGTATGAGCCCCAGCTATTTTTCTTCCAGTTTTCATGAGGTTTTTGGTGAAAAATTTACCGAATACGTAACCCGCCTGCGGCTGGAGGCTGTAAGGGAGGCGTTGGAAAACAGTGATGACAATATACTGGATATTGCGGTTTCCTGCGGCTTTCACAACATGTCAAACTTTTACAAGCAGTACAAAAAGTATTACCATTCTCTTCCGGCGGAGTGGAAAAAATGGAAAGAAAGCATAGATAACCTGTAAGAAAACATACGAAACCCCTGCGCTTTTTTCGTATCATGGAGGAACAAAAGGAGGAATCTATCCATGATACGAGATCTGACACAGGGAAAGCCGGCTCCAGTACTTCTGCGGTTTTCCATGCCCATGTTTTTCAGTATGCTGTTTCAGCAGCTTTACAATCTTGCGGACAGTCTGATTGCCGGAAGATTTATCAGCGAGGAGGCGCTGGGTGCTATCGGAACCTGTTATCCGGTAACGGTTATTTTTATTGCTGTTGCTTCCGGGCTGAGTCTGGGGGCAAATACAGCAGTGGCCCGGGTTTACGGCGGAAAGGCCTGGAAAGAAGTGGGGGAATTTATCCCCACGGCGGTCTGGTTCGCAGCGGGATTGTCTTTGGCGGTGATGGCCGCAGGGCTTGGGGCCTGCCCGCTGTTTATGAAAATTCTCCATCTCTCCGGCGGATTAGGAGAAATGTGCGGAGAGTATCTGGAAATCTATATTCTGGGCATGCCCTTTTTGTTTTTGTATAATATGGCCGGGGGGATTTTTCAGGCTCTGGGCGATTCGAAAACTCCCTGGCGTTTTCTGGCGGCGGCTTCGGTCATCAATGTTTTGCTGGATCTTTTGTTTGTAATAGTATTTCAGATGGGGGTTCCGGGAACGGCCTGGGCAACTCTGGCAGCCCAGGGATTTTCCGCGGCTGGTTCTGTGCTGGTGCTGAGAAGAACTTACAAAAACCAGATTCTGCCGAACATTCCCGGGGAGAACAGCAGAAAGCGGTTCTGCGTCGGCAAGGTAAAGGAAATCCTGAAACTGGGAATCCCCAGTGTCTGCCAGCAGGTATTTATCTCCCTGGGGCAGATGTCTCTGCAGAGTGTGATCAATCCCTACGGGACAGGAGCTATGGCAGGATACAGCGCAGCCTTCCGCATTAATACCTTGTTTGTAACCACCACCATGACCCTTAGCAACGCGCTGTCCAGCTTTGTGTCCCAGAATCTGGGGGCCAGGAAAATGGATCGGGTGACCGCCGGCGTACGGGCGGCGCTTTGGATGGCGGAAGGAATCACCCTGCTTATTGTGATCGTCTGCCTTGGGTTTCGGGAACCGCTGATCCGCTCGTTTCTGGCGGATCCAAGCCCGGAGGCGGTGAAAGCGGGGAGTCTTTTTCTGTCTGTTGTATCCCCCTTTTTTCCGGTATGCTGTCTGAAAAATACCATGGATGGAACCCTGCGGGGAATGGGGGCTATGCGGGCATTTTTGGCGGCTACCTTTGCGGATATTCTGGTCCGCATTTTTCTGGGAAGACCCTTCTCCCGTCTGTTTGGTCTGGAAGGGGTATTTTGGGTCTGGCCCGGGGCCTGGATCCTGGGAACCGCTCTGTCCCTGGGATTTTATCTGTACCGCAGAAGGCGGATGAAAGAATCTTTTTCCTCTCTTGACAATTTTTCGGCAAATGAATAAGATGGACATAAGTTCCGCCTTCGCAGTCTGCGCGCATGCGGAGCCGGATTGTGGAGGAAAAAGAATGGAACTCGGTAAGATTTTTAATCTGGAGCGCTGGGAACAGCTGCAGGATTCCCTGGCGGATGTGACGAAAATGGCGATCCTGATTGCGGATTATAAGGGCGTGCCTGTAACAAAGCACAGCGGCTGTCATGAATTCTGCCAGAAGATCCGCCAGGATCCGCAGCTGAATGGGTACTGTCAGAAGTGTGACTCAAGGGGCGGGTTTGAAGCCATGAAGAACAACAGCCCTTTTATTTATAAATGTTATTTTTCCATTGTGGACATGGCGATTCCGATCATTGTAGATAATCAGTACGCAGGAGCGATCCTGGCAGGACAGGTGCGCCTCAGAGAAGGCGGGGAGGAACTGGAGCAGCTTTTAAATCCCGGGAATCCCAAATATGTGGACGCGAAAAAGGAAGAACTAATGGAAAGCTACCAGGCGCTGCCGGCCCTGTCTTATGGCAGGATCCGGGTCATCGCCAATATGCTTTTTTACCTTTGCAATTATATGTGCGCTGAGGCGGCAAAAAAACAGGAGGCTCTGTCTATTTACGAAACCATTCTGGAGGAAGGGGGTTCCGAAGAACAGGCAGAAGAGAAAAAAAGCAGTTCTGAAGATTACAGCGTTCACAGTGAGATTATTAAAAAGGTGTTCGAATATATACATAATAATAGATATGAAAATCCATCTCTGAAGCAGATGGCGGATTACTGCCATGTAAGTACCGGTTATATGAGCCGGCTGTTTTCTAAGGAAGTAGGAGAAAGCTATTCCGTATTTCTTTCCAAACTGAAGATTGACTGGGCCAAGGCCTTGCTGGAAACAACGGATGATTCCGTAAATGAGGTCAGCGAGAAACTGGGGTACAGTGACGCGGGATATTTTATCCGGGTCTTTAAAAAAATGGTGGGCGTGACGCCCCTGGTATATAAAAATTATTGTAAAATTAAAAAATAGTGTCGGGAGAGACTGTCCGCTGCGAAAATTCCTTAAAAGGAGAAAGGCAGTGGACGGTTTTTTTACTTTCTGTCAGGTCATAATTGTACGATTTTGAGTTGAGAGGTCATAAAAATACGATTTCAATTTGAAATTTTCCGTCATCGAACTCTGTTGCAATCTTTTCTCTAACGTGTTAAGATTTTATTATCAAAAAGCCAGAAGAGCTTAATAACAAAAGGAAAGCGAGGAAGAAAAATGAGAAAAGCATTTATTTGTCCCACAAAATATGTACAGGGTGAGAACGAGATCGAGAATCTGGGATATTTTGTTCAGACCTTCGGAAAATCCGCGCTGCTGATCGCGCATCCGGATGATTCCGCAAGAGTAAAGGACAAACTGGACCGCACCGCTGAGAAGTTCGGCATCACCTTCGTTCAGGGTGATTTCAAGGGCGAGTGCTCCAGAAAAGAAGTAGCCAGAATGCAGGCGCTGGCTAAGGAAAAAGGCTGTGACTGCACCATCGGACTGGGCGGCGGAAAAGCAATCGATACCGCTAAATGTGTGGCAGAGGGCGAGGCTCTGATCATTGTTCCGACGATTGCAGCTACCGATGCCCCCACCAGCCATTCCGCAGTTCTCTACACAGAGGACGGAGCGTTTGATGATTATGCATATTTCAAACAGAGCCCCAGCGTAATCCTGATCGATACCACAGTTATCTCTCAGGCTCCTGTCAGATTCCTGGTATCCGGCATGGGCGATGCTCTGTCTACATATTTCGAGGCAAGAGCCAATGTTCGTTCCTTCACAAAGGTAAACGCAGGACTTCCCTGCGGTTATCGCGAGGGCCTTTGCGGTGAGGCAATGGGAACTCAGGCTGCATTTGCCATGGCTACCCTGTGCTATCAGAATCTGCTGAAAGACGGCATGAAGGCAAAGATGGCTGCAGAGAACAAAGTGGTTACTCCTGCCCTGGAGAATATTATCGAGACCAATATCCTGCTTTCCGGAATCGGATTTGAGAGCGGCGGACTGGCTGCTGCCCATGCGATCCATGACGGCCTGACTGTTCTGGAAGGAACTCATAAATACATGCACGGCGAGAAAGTTGCTTTCGGAACTATCTGCCAGCTGGCTCTGGAGAACGCTCCGGTGGAAGAGATGGAAGAAGTTCTGGAGTTCTGCGTATCCCTGGGTCTGCCGGTATGCCTGGAAGATATCGGTGTTACGGAACTGTCTCATGAGCAGTTAATGGAAGTTGCCGAGAAGGCCTGCATCCCGGAGGAGTCCATCTACGCTATGCCCTTCCCGGTTACCGTGGAGAGCACTGCTGCAGCAATTCTGGCAGCTGACAAGATCGGCAAAAAATACAAAGAGACCGGATGCATCTAAGCATTCAGAACATGTAGACTGCGGCGTTGCGGGGCCGGAAATCATTTGGCCCCGCCGCTATTTGAATAAGGTTTATTATGGGGGATAAACAATATGAAAAAAATTATTAACACTCCGGAATCCGTAGTTATGGAAATGTGCCGCGGCATTGTGATGGCGCATCCGGAGCTGGAGCTTCTGCCCAGATATAAAGTAATCAAGAGAAAAAACATGAATCCGGATAAGGTTACCCTGATCAGCGGCGGCGGAAGCGGCCATGAGCCTGCCCATGCCGGATTTGTGGGAACTGGTATGCTGGACGCGGCTGTATGCGGCGACGTGTTTGCTTCACCGTCACAGGTTCAGGTATATCAGGCGATCAAGAGCACCGCAGGAAACAAAGGTACTCTGCTGATCATCAAAAACTACAGTGGCGATGTGATGAACTTCAAGAATGCTGCTTACATGGCACAGGAAGACGGTATTGATGTTGACTACGTAAAAGTAGACGATGACGTAGCCGTTAAAGACAGCCTGTATACGGTTGGAAGACGAGGCGTAGCCGGAACGGTTCTGGTTCACAAAGTAGCCGGAGCGGCTGCAGAGAAAGGCCTTAGCCTGGCGGAGGTAAAGAAAGCTGCTGAGCATGCTGCATCCAGCGTACGATCCATCGGATTTGCCCTTACTTCCTGTACGGTTCCTGCTAAGGGAACACCTACCTTCGATATCGGCGAGGGCGAGATGGAGTACGGCGTAGGTATCCATGGCGAGCCCGGAATTCAGAGAGAGGCTGTTGCTACAGCGGATACTCTGGCAGAGCGCATGGTGGACGACCTGCTGAAAGAGTGGGATTCTACCGAAGGCATGAAGGTTACGGTTCTGGTGAACGGTTTTGGCGCAACTCCGCTTCAGGAGCTGTATCTGTTCAATAATTCTGTAGTAGATGTTCTGAAGAAACGCGGCATTGCGATCCATCGGATCTTTGTCGGAAATTATATGACCAGTATCGATATGGCTGGAGCCTCTTTAAGCCTGATGAAGATGGATGAGGAGCTGGAAGGATATGTGGACAGCGTCAGCAAGACCCCGGCCTTCTCTGTAGCAGGCAAACCGGAACCTCTGGTATGTCCGGAGATCCCCAAGGCGATTCAGGCAGGCGAGACCGATGATTTTGCCATCGATGCCGCTACCGGAAGCGCCGAGATCAAAGGCGACAAGATCACTCTGGACAATGTGATGTTCCTGGTTGACAAGATGAGCGAAGTAATCATCAAGAATGAAGTTCCCTTCTGCGAGCTGGATTCCCACGCCGGAGACGGCGACTTCGGCATGAGCGTTGCCAAGGGCTTTAAGCAGCTGAAGAGAGAATGGAAGGAACTGCTGGCTGAGCATGTGTCCTCCATCGGCGACTTCCTGCAGGCCTGCTCTATGATCATTATGGAGCACTGCGGCGGAGCTTCCGGCCCCATCTGGGGATCTGCTTTCCGTGCTGCCGGCCGCTGCGCAGGAGATAAGAAAGAGGTAACCGCAGAAGAGTTTGCGGAGATCCTTCACGCAGTGACTGTAGGAATCCAGAAGACCGGCGAGAGATCCTTCGGCCGGGGCGCTGATATCGGCGACAAGACTCTGATGGATGCCTGGATCCCCTGTGCCCGCGCCTGGGAAAATCCTGCAGGCAAATCCTGGAAGGAGCTCTTCGAGGCTGGCGCCAAGGCGGCAGTAGAAGGCGCTGACAGCACCAAGACTATTGTAGCCCGTATGGGAAGAGCCGGTACCGTAGGAGAGAGAAGTATCGGTTACCCGGATGCAGGCGCTTACGCTCTGGGAGTAATCTTCACAGAACTGTCCAATTGTGTAAAATAAAATGCTAAAAAAACTGCCGTCCGGTGCAAAAGCTGAACCGGACGGCAGTTTTGATTTATGGCTGAACAGCAGGAACGGTTTATTCGGAAAACAGGATCTGTTCGATGGCAATGGCGGTACAGCCGATATAGGGCTTTTCTGCCAGCAGGGAATCCCGGACGCAGAAGTGCTCCGGAAGAATAGGATTCCGGTATTTCAGCATCTGGGTAAATGTTTCAAAGATCGTATCGTTTCTGAAAAACTGCCCGTAGAGAACCAGCTGTTCCGGGGCCAGGACGATGACCGCGTTGTTCACTGCGTTTACCAGTTTTTCCATGCAGCTGTAGACCAGCTTGCGGATGGAAGCGTTTCCCGAATTCAGGTAAAGGGAAAAATTGCTGCCGGAGGGAGGACCTGCCTGAGCCTCCAGCTGATTTAATTCTTCGTCTTTGCCGGAACGGAGAAGACGCTGGATCTGGGAGATCAGAACCTGTTCGGAGATAACGGTTTCCAGACATCCCCGCCTGCCGCAGCGGCAGCGGACCCCGCGGCCTTTGGAAAAGGAGTTGTGGCCGATTTCCGGGGACTGGAAGCGGTAGCCCTTATAAATGTTTCCGCCGATGGCCATAGCGGAACCCACGCCCGGCCCCCATTTCAGCATCAGCACATTGCTGTGCTCTTTAATGTGGGTGCGGAAGGTCAGCTCGCTCTGGAGAGCGGCGCAGACGTTGCTTTCTACAGCAATGGGAATCTGGAGAGCGGCGGAGAGATATTTGCGGACGGAAACAGGCCCCTTAAATAAATAGGGGTTCAGAGCGATTCCGTCTATCTGATTCACGTCACCCTGAAGAGAGACCCCGGCTCCCAGAAGCTGTCTGGAAGACAATCCGGCTGTCTGCAGGAGGGACAGACTGCTCTCTGCGATCTGCTGGAAAAAGATCTCCGCAGAGGGAAGCTTTTTATCTACCGGAAGGATCTGCTGGGCCACCGTGGTGCCGGTAAGATCTGTGACTGCCAGGTTTACGTTTTCCGGGAAAACTTCTATAGCAAGAATATATTTCCAGGCAGGATGTATGGCCAGCAGGGACTGTCTGCGCCCGACCCGGGAATGATCCTGAAAGGCGGGCGGGGCCTCCAGAGGGACTACGATCCCATCGTCCAGAAGCCCCTTGGTGGTCATGGTGACTGCGGCAGTGGAAATCCCGAGAGCTGCGGCAATTTCAGTCCGTGAAAGGGCATCGTTGGCAAAGAGCAGTCTCAGGGTACTGCTGCGGCTGTTTTCTTTTGTGCTTGAGTTTGAAGAACGTAAAAGGTTCAAAGTAAAGCCCCCGCTTTTCTTTTATTTGGTAGCAAAATCTGTCTGCATCCGACAGAAAAACTGCTCATTTATTCATTATAATCGGAATCGCCGGGAAAGACAATGGCTGCGAGGGTAAATATTTTATCGTCAAATTGTATAAAAATCAGTGCGAAAATATGGATAGATATGCAACTTGACGGATGCAGGAAAATGCATTACAATATAATTAATTAAGTTAGTTAATTTATTTACTTAATTAACTTTTAGGAGAAAAATGAAAAAAAGGAGAGGAGGAACCAGATTATGAGTTGGGATTATATCCAGCCGGTAAACATAAAGTTCGGAGAGGGGATGCTTGGAAAGCTGAAGGATATCACCAGTGAAATGGGACTGAAAAAAGGTATTCTTGTCAGCGATCCTTTTTTTGCCCAGAATGGACTGGCAGACCGTCTTCTGAAGGAAAATGAGGGACTTCTGGTCTGCATGTATTCACAGATCTCTCCCAACCCCGAGGTAAAGGAAGTAGACGCCTGCGCGGCGCTGATGAAGGAGAAAGAGGTAGAATTCACGGTGGCCCTGGGCGGCGGAAGCGCTCTGGACTGCGCAAAGGCAGCTTCTACCATCTGCTTCACGGAGGATTCCATCCGCAAGTATCACGGAACAGGGGTTCCGCTTCCGGAGAAGCATCTTCCTATTATTGCTATTCCTACTACGGCAGGAACCGGCAGCGAGGTAACCTGCGTTTCTGTTCTGTCAGACCATGAACTGGGAAAGAAGGGCCCCATCAACAACAATAACTTCTATCCCGCAGTAGCTCTGATCGATCCGGAACTTACCTATACCCTGCCGCCTTATATGACCGCCAGCTGCGGCATCGATGTTCTCTGCCATGCGGTGGAGGGCTTCTGGAGCAAAGGACATCAGCCCATCTGCGACGCCCTGGCCCTGCATGCCAGCCGCCTGGTGTTTGAAAATATTAAGACGGTTTACAATGATCCCCAGAACAAGGAGGCAAGAGCGAAGATGGCAGAGGCTTCCGTAATCGCCGGCCTGGCCTTTACCCTGCCCAAGACCACCAGCTCTCATGCATGCTCCTTCCCGCTGACCAATCTTCTCCATATTCCCCACGGAGAAGCCTGCGGCCTGACTCTGGATTATTTCGCCAGAATCAACGGGGCGGATCCTGTAGAAGGCGGACGGATCAATGCTTTTGCGGCTCAGCTGGGATTTAAGGATATGAACGATATGGCGGACGCCATTGCCCAGCTGAAGAAGGATCTGAAGCTGCGGACAGATCTGAAAGAGTTCAATCTGACCGATGAGCAGGTGGCAGCCCTTGTACAGGGCAGCAAGCATCCGAATATGCTGAACAACCCTGTAGAGATCACCGAAGAGATGCTGGATAAAATGTATCAGTCCATGAGATAGTTTCGAGGAGAGCAGAACATGTCATTTAGAGCAAAGAAAATTGAGTATTTAAATGAAAAGGCAAAGAAAATCAGGGAGCTTACGGTGGAGTGCATCGGAAAGCTGGGCTTCGGCCATATCGGCGGAGCTTCCTCTATCTGCGAGACCCTGGCAGCCCTGTATTTCGATATTATGAATGTGGATCCGGAAAATCCGAATATGGAAGACAGAGACCGTCTGGTGCTGTCCAAAGGCCATGCGGGCCCGGCTCTCTACTCAGCTCTGGCGCTGAAAGGATATTTCCCCATTGCCGAGCTGGATACCCTGAACCGCCCCAACACCCATCTTCCCAGCCATTGCGACAGAAAGCTGACCAAGGGCATTGACATGACCACAGGATCCCTGGGACAGGGATTTTCCGCGGCGGTAGGTATGGCCCTGGCGGCACAGCTGGATAAAAAAGATCTGTTTGTTTACTCCATCATCGGAGACGGCGAGAGCCAGGAAGGCCAGATCTGGGAGGCGGCTATGATGGCCGGCACCAGAAAGCTGGATCACCTGATCGCCTTTACAGATTACAATAAGATGCAGATCGACGGCTACACCGGCGATGTAAATACCCTGGATCCTCTGGATAAGAGATGGGAATCCTTCGGATGGAACGTACATGTGGTAGACGGCCACGACATCGGACAGATCTTAAGCGCGGTGGATACGGCCAAGAAGCAGAAAGGACGTCCCACCATGATCATTCTGAACACCATCAAGGGCAAGGGACTGTATTTCGCAGAGAACAAGCTGGACAGCCATAATATGAATATTTCCGAGGAGATGTGGAAAAAGGCTGTTGCCCAACTGGAAGAGGAGGAAATGTAAATGAAGCTGGAGGACAGATGGCTCAGAGAGACCTATGTGGACCTTTTAATAGAGAACGCCAAGAAAGATCCGAGAATCGTAGATGTAGAGGCTGACCTGATGAAAGCAGGCGGCACCCTGCGTTTCCGGGATGCTTTCCCGGAGAGGGCTTTTGACTGCGGTGTGCAGGAGGCCAACATGATCGGCGTGGCGGCGGGTATGTCCGCTATGGGTAAGATTCCCTTTACCCACACATTCACTGCTTTTGCTACCAGAAGATGCTGCGACCAGGTAACTCTTTCTGTTTCCTACGCGGGCCTGAACGTAAAGATGGTGGGCTCTGATCCCGGCGTAACCGCTGAATTCAACGGCGGTACTCATATGAGCATGGAGGATGTTTCTATCATGAGAAATATTCCGGACATGGTTATTTTCGAGCCGGTAGACAGCGTGCAGCTGAAGGCCATTTTCCCGCAGATCCTGGAGCATTACGGACCGGTTTACATCCGGCTGCTGCGGAGAAACGCCATGCAGATCTTTGAGGAGGGTGAAACCTTTACCCTGGGCAAGGGCAAAAAGATCCTGGATGGATCCGATGTAAGTATTTTCGCAACCGGAATCATGGTAGAGGAGGCGCTGAAGGCCGCGGACCTGCTGGCCCAGGACGGCATCAAAGCGGAAGTGATCAATATCCATACCGTGAAGCCTCTGGATGAGGATATCATCCTGGAGAGCGTTGCCAAGACAAGATGCGCGGTAGCCGCAGAGAATCATTCGATTATCGGCGGACTGGGCAGCGCGGTAGCAGAGGTGCTGGGAGAAAACGATCCTGTACCGCTGCAGAGAATCGGTGTGACGGATCATTTCGGAGAAGTAGGAACTACAGACTTCCTGAAGAAGAAATACCACCTGATGGCGGAAGATATTGCGGAGGCTGCCAAGGCAGCTGTAGCCCGCAAGAAATAAAGCATACAGCGAAAGGAGAGGATCGGAGATGAAAGAGAAAAAGATTATCATTGCCTCAGATGGATCCGGATTTGCTCTGAAAGAAGCAGTCAAGAAACATCTGATCGAGAAGGGATACGAGGTTGCCGATGTGGGAACCCAGGAGCAGGACAAACCCATGATGTTTGACGCGGCCGCAGAGCTGCTGGCTCCCAGAATTTCCAGCAGAGAGTTTGAGATGGGAATCCTGGTATGCGGAACCGGCATGGGCATGAGCATCGTTGCCAACAAGTATAAAGGGGTAGCGGCTTCTGTCTGCGAGAATCTGTACGCGGCGGAGAAGGCCCGGGCCATCAATAATGCCAACGTGCTGACCATGGGCGGATGGATCACCGCTCCGGAAATCGGTATCGCCATTACCGATACCTTCCTGGAAACAGAGTTCACCCAGAATCTGGAAGACTGGCGGGCCGCCAACCTGCGGAAGGCACAGGAGCGGATCGCTCAGCTGGAGGAGAAAAATTTTAAATAATATATAAGGAGGGAGTAACAATGAAATACTTTCTGGACAGCGCAAAGTTGAACGAGATCGATTTTGCCTACAAAAATTATGGGATTGACGGCGTAACCACCAACCCGAAGCACATCAAGATGAGCGGCAAGCCCTTTATGACCTGTGTAAAGGACATTGCGGCATGGATCAAGGAGAACAACCTGGAAGGAATGGATAAGTTCCCGGTTTCCTTTGAGATCAATCCCCATCTGGACAAGGCAGAGGATATCATCGCTGCAGCGAAGGAAGTATCTTCCTACAGCCCCAACTATGTGATCAAGATCCCCTGCGTAAAAGAAGGACTGATCGCTGCCAAGAAGCTGGAGGAGCAGGGCATCCGCACCAACGTGACCCTGGTATTCTCTCCCTCTCAGGCAATCATGCCCGGCAAGCTGGGAAGCAAGTTTGTATCCCCCTTCATCGGATGGAAGGAAGAGTCCGGCGACAGCGGTGATTATGTAAAGCAGATCGTTGAGATCTACAGAAAGTACAACTTCAAGACAGAGATCATCGTAGCTGCTGTAAGAAACGGCAGACAGATCGGCGAGTTCGCAGCTGCCGGCGCGGATATTGTAACTGCAGGTCTGGAAGTATATGAGAAATCCTTCGAGCATCCCTTCACTGCTCACGGCCTTAAGATTTTCCGCGATGCCTGGGACGCTACCGTAAAAGAATAAGGAAGAGAGGGAATTAGTAATGGAATTTTTAGGAAAGCTGCATGAAACAGTTGTAAAGTATCCGATGACAGATATCTGGATGGATTCCTGCGGCGAAGAGGAACTGGAATACGGCCTGAAGAGAGGCATTGTAGGAGCCACCAGCAATCCTTCTATTGTAGGCGCGGTTCTGAAAGAGGAGCTGTCTCAGTGGGAAGGCAGAATTAAAGAACTCATCGCAGAGAACCCCTCTGACGGCGAGGAAGACATTGTCTGGAAGCTGATCTACGAGATGGTAAGCATCCGTTCCAAGAAACTGCTTCCGATCTTTGAGGAGACCAAGGGCAAAAAAGGAAGACTGTCTCTGCAGGTAAGCCCCAAATATTACCGCAATAAAGACAAGATGGTTGAGCAGGCCGTTTATATCAGCAGCCTGGCTCCCAATATGCAGGTGAAACTGCCCGCTTCCAAGGCCGGTATCGAGGCTATGGAGGAGGCTACCTATCAGGGCGTAAGCATCAACGCTACCGTATCCTTTACTGTAGCTCAGGCTGTAGCAGTGGCTGAGGCGGTAGAGAGAGGACTGAAGAGAAGAAGAGACGAGGGACTGGATGTAGATACCATGTCTCCCATCTGCACCATTATGATCGGACGTACCGATGACTGGCTGAAGAAATACAGCACCCAGCAGGGACTGGTACTGATGCCGGAAGCTCTGGAGTGGGGCGGCGTTGCGGTTATCAAAGAGGCATACCGCATCTACAAAGAGAGAGGCTACTGCACCAAGCTGCTGAGCGCGGCAGTGAGAAATCAGTATCACTGGTGTGAACTCATCGGCGGCGAGCTGGCTCAGACCATCAACTACAGCTGGCATAAACGTCTGAATGCCTGCAACGTTGAGGTTACAGAGCGTATGAGCCATCCGGTAGATCCCAAATATCTGGAAGTGCTGAACACTCTGCCCGAGTTCCACAAATCCTTCGAGGAGAAGGGTATGGCTCCGGAAGATTTCGTAAATTACGGCGGCTTCAAGGATACCATTTCTTCCTTTATCGCTGATTACGATAATCTCTGCAGAATGATCCGTTCTTATATCATCGGATAAAAACCAAGGGAGACAGGGTTTCCCGGAATTTACAACGAGCATTATGGCGGTGGAAACTGCTGTAGTATATGCAAAAACCTATAGGGAGGTAAGAAAGTATGAAGAAAAGAAAAATGCTGGCCCTGGTGCTGGCGGCAGCAACTGTGGCAGGCATGATGGCCGGCTGCGGCGGCAACAAAGAAAGTGACACTCCGGAAGCAACATCCGGATCCACAACCACCGATTCCGCCAGCGGCGGAGAGAGCAGCGGGGATGGCAGCGATGTATCCGGAACCGTAGTATTCGCACATCAGAACGATACCACAGGCGCCATCAAAGCCATGATCGAGGCATTCAATGAGAAATATCCCAACATCACTGTTGAGGATCAGGCTCTGCCGGGCTCCTCTGATGATGTAAAGAAAAGCCTGATGACCACCCTGGCTGCCGGCGGATCCGACATTGACGTTATCGAGGCAGACTCTATCTGGGTATCCCAGTTTGCCGCAGCCGGCTGGCTGGAGGATCTGACTGAGTTCCTGGATCCCATTAAGGATCAGTATCTGGCCGGACCTCTGCAGACCTGCTACTACAACGATAAGGCATACGCCCTTCCCAGCTATACCGACGTAGGACTTCTGTACTATCGTTCCGACCTGATCGAGACAGCGCCCACAACCTGGGATGAGCTGGTTGCTATGTGTCAGGAGCATCAGGGCAAGGACGGCATCGAATACGGATTTGTATTCCAGGCTCAGCAGGGCGAGCCGGTTTCCTGCAACATGCTGGAGTTCATTAAGCAGAACGGCGGCCATGACCTGGATGAGAACGGCGAGTTCACCATGAACAACGACAATACCATCGAGGCTCTGGAGTTTGTAGAAGGCCTGATCGCCGACGGCATCTCTCCGGAGAGCGTTCTGAACGCGAAACCCGATGACAGCCGCGCCATCTTCGAGGAAGGCCAGGCTCTGTTCATGAGAAACTGGACCTACGCATACGCCAACGCTCAGGCTGAAACCTCCAAGGTAGCCGGCAATGTAGGCGTGGCAGCACTGCCTCTGGGACCCAACGGCGAGAGCAGCTCCGGAACTCTGGGCGGCTGGGATTATGTTATCAACACCTACTCTGAGAACAAAGAAGCAGCCAAGGTATTCGTAGAGTTCATGGCTGGTGAAGAAGCTCAGAAGATCCAGGTGCAGATGCGTTCCACTCTGCCGGCCATCGAGGCTCTGTACGATGATGCGGAAGTGCAGGAAGTTCTGCCTTACATCGCAGACGCCAAGACCGCTGTAGCGGAAGCACAGCCCAGACCTCAGGTAAGAGATTACGCAACCATCTCCTCCGTATTCCAGCAGTATTTCCATGCAGCGCTGACCGGAAATCAGGACAACGCTTCTGCTATGGCAGATATGGATGCAGCGCTGAACGAGGCTCTGGCAGGCATGCAGTAAGCTGCCGTCTGACAATTTTATGAAACACTCGGTGATTTGAGTTGGTCAGGGTTCGATCCGCTTCTTTGCCGGATGCGGGCCCTGACTCATTCTAAAACTGAAATTCAGGGGGCGAATGAAAAACTCATAAAATTATTGTATTTGGTGGTGAAAAAATGGAAAATACGATAAAAGTTAGAAAGAAAAGGATGTCGAGAGAGGCCCACGATAATATTATCGGATATGGCCTGATCGCGCCGTCTCTGGTGGCTCTGATCGCTATCGGCGTTGTACCCATTCTTATCACAGTATCCTACAGCTTTCAGTACTATGTTCTGACAGACCCGCTGAATCAGCATTTCGTGGGACTGGAGAACTATATTACACTTTTTAAGAATCCCTTGTTCTGGAGAATTTTGGGCAACACCCTGATCTTCGCGGTCCTGTCCATGATCTTCCAGCTGCTGCTGGGCTTCGCGGGGGCCATCCTCATGAGCAAAGCCATGAAGGCTACCGGTCTGGTGAGAACGGCTGTGCTGATTCCCTGGGCTATCCCGGGCATTATCATTGCCTACACCTTCTCCTACATGTTCAATGACCAGATGGGCGTGCTGAACTCTATTCTGATCGCCTCCGGCGTATCGGAAACAGGAGTTTCCATGCTGACTTCCGGCGCCGGCGCTATGCTGGTAGTTGTTCTGGCAGATACCTGGAAGCAGTTCCCCTATGTGGCCCTGATGCTGATGGCCGGCCTGCAGACCATTCCCGAGGAATATTACGAAGCAGCCTCCATCGACGGAGCGACCAAGGTGCAGCAGTTCTTCCGCATTACCCTGCCGAACCTGAAAGGAATCCTTCTGATCGTACTGTTGTTCAGAACCATGGGTGCAGTCAGAATCTTCGATATCATCTTCGGTATCACAGGAGGCGGTCCGTCCAACTCTACTTCGACGCTGTTGTATCAGGCATACAAGTATCTGTTCGGAGATATGAACTTTGGACTTGGTTCCGCGTTGTCAACGATCATTACGATCATAATCCTGATTATAAGTTTTGTGTACCTGAAAACACTGAAAACAGACAATTGATGAGGGTAACGGTATGAAAAAAAATAATGTCGGAGGAAAAATCGGGAAAGTCATTTTCTTCGTCATCTTTATGGTGATCGTTATTTTCCCGTTTTATTATCTTATTATCAGTGCAGTAAAGGATCCCAGAGATATCAGTATGATGCCCACAGAGCTGTGGCCCTCCAGATTCTCTATTGATTTCTTTGAGAATGCCTTTATTGATCACAACCTGATGGTTTACCTGAAGAACAGCGTAATCGTTTCTTTGGGCGCTATGATACTTACAATTGTGATCGCGTTCCCGGCGGCATATGCCTTTGCCAGAATTAAATTTAAATTCAAAGGCTTCTGGAGAAACTTCATTCTGATCTCCAATATGTTCCCGATCATCGCGGTTGTAACACCTATGTTTGTTATTTTCAGAAATATGGGCCTGCTGAATACATATTGGGGTCTGATCATTCCCAGCGTTATCATTACTCTGCCCATGGCTATCTGGACTCTGATCGCCTTTATCAACACTCTTCCCTATGATCTGGAGGAAGCAGCCCAGATCGACGGATGTACCCGGTTCCAGTCAGTTATCAAGGTTATCCTTCCTCTGGCTGCGCCTGGTATCTTTACTACGGCAATCATTGCGTTCATCACAGCCTGGAACGAGTTCATGTTCTCTCTGGTATTGGTTACAAGAGATTCCATGCGGACCGTTCCGGTTGCCATTTCTCTGTTCCCCGGACAGTACACCGTACCCTGGGGCGATATGGCAGCGGCTTCCGTAGTGGCAACAGTGCCCATCGTTATTGTAGTATTGATTTGTCAGAAGAAGATCGTATCCGGACTGACTTCCGGTGCGGTAAAAGGCTAATTTTAATGGGAGGCGGCTCATGATGGATAAATTTAGAGAACTGAAAGCACTGAACCCGGATATGAAACTTTACAGGGTGGAGGATCCGGAATTTGCGGAGTACGGAAAAATTGTGACAGGGTACGACTTCGGCGGGATCCTGGAGATCATGAACCGCCGTGCCATTCCTGCTGAGGGAAACGTCTATGTGGCAAAGGATGAGGAAATGATGGAGACGGCTGCCGCCGGCGAGATCAGCGAACGTTTTTACGGGCATATGCCCATTGAGATCGGATACTGCAACGGCAACAGCTACAAGCTGAATGCTTTTGAATATCATAAGGGATCGGAGATAGATATTCCCGCCACGGATCTGGTGCTGATGCTGGGCAGACTGCAGGAAATCCGTCACAATATTTTCTCTTCCGATGACATGAAGGCATTTTATGTACCGGCAGGAACAGCGGTGGAATTGTATCAGACTACCCTGCATTTTGCTCCCAGCAGAGTGGAGGACAGCGGATTCCGCTGTGTAGTCATTCTGCCGGACGGAACCAATCTTCCGCTGGATCCGATTCCTGCTCCCCAAAATGAGGAGGACAGCCTTCTGTGGATGCAGAATAAATGGCTGATCGCCCATGAGGAAAGCGTGCCTGCTTCCAAAGGCGCTTTTGTGGGAATCACGGGAAGGAATCCGGAACTGCGGATCAGATAACTGAAGGAGACAACATATGGAGTGGATAAAAACAGAAACAGGATTTGAGATTGCATGCGGCGGTCAGACTTATTTGAAATCTGACGCGGACTGGCCCATGATCTTTGCGGGAAAAGGGGAAGAATCCATTCAGGAACACCGGGGATACTTTGATATCAAGGATCATGTGATTGAAAGACTGCCCCTGGCAGTAAAGGCAGCGGAGCAGACAGGCCAGGATATCCGGGTAAACTTTTCCGATATCCTGCAGGCTGAATTCCATCTGGCTGATGACCGGATCGATATGAAGTTCCAGCTGCTGGATCCTTCTGTGAACCGGTTCTGGCTCCGCCTTCCGGCGGAAAAAGAGGAGGCCTGCTACGGATGCGGCGAGCAGTTTTCCTACTTTAATTTAAGAGGAAGAAACTTCCCTCTCTGGTCTTCCGAGCCTGGCGTGGGAAGAGACAAGAAAACGTATCTGACCTGGGAATGCGATACGGCGGACGGAAGCGGCGGGGATTATTACCATACCTACTTCCCCCAGACTACCTTCGTATCCTCCCGTCACTACTATTTCCATGCAGAGAACACTGCCTATGCGGATTTTGATTTCCGCAACGAGGCGTACCATGAACTGGAGTTCTGGGCTCTGCCGGAAACCATGGTGCTGGAGAGAGCAGACTCTTTCCCGGCGCTGATGCAGAAACTTACGGATCTTCTGGGAAGAGTACCCCAGATGCCGGACTGGGTTTACGATGGTATTATTATCGGCGTCCAGGGGGGAACGGAGAGATCCTTCCATCTGGCGGACCGGTCTCTGCGGAACGGCATCCAGGTCTGCGGCATCTGGTGCCAGGACTGGCAGGGCAAGCGGGTGACCTCCTTCGGAAAACGTCTGCAGTGGGACTGGAGATGGGATGAGAAAATGTATCCCGGACTTCCGGAAAAGATCAAAGAGTACCGGGAGAAGGGAATCCGTTTCCTTGGCTACACCAATCCCTATCTGGTGCAGGGAGGACAGCTTTTCCAGGAAGCTCTGGAAAAAGACTACTTTGTGAAAAACGATGACGGCAGCATCTGCCTGGTGGATTTCGGCGAGTTTGACTGCGGAATCCCGGATCTGACAAACCCGGAAGCCTATGAGTGGTTTAAGAACCGGATCCTGAAGCAGAACATGATCGACTTCGGTCTGTCCGGCTGGATGGCCGACTTCGGCGAATATCTTCCCTCCAGCGGAATTAAGCTGCACAGCGGCAAGCCCGCCATGATCGAGCACAATCACTGGCCGGCCCTGTGGGCAAAATGTAATTTCGAGGCTCTGCAGGAAACAGATACTCTCAGCAAGGAGGTTATCTACTTTATGCGTTCCGGCGCCATCGGCAGCCAGAGATACTGTACTTTGATGTGGAACGGCGATCAGAGCGTGGACTTTACCAGACATGACGGTCTGCCCTCCGCCATTGCCGCCACCTTAAGCGCAGGCATCATCGGATGCGGAATCAGCCACAGCGACATCGGAGGCTACACCTCCATGTTTGAGAACTGCAGAACCAAGGAAGTATTCCAGAGATGGGCGGATATGGCGGCCTTTACTCCGGTTATGCGTACCCATGAAAGCAATCGTCCGGATACGAACTTCCAGTATTATGACGATGCGGATACCATGGAACTGCTGGCAAAACAGGTACAGATCCATGTGGATCTGAAGCCCTATATTAAAGATACAGTGGAAGAGTACACCAGGACCGGTGTTCCGGCCCAGCGGCCCCTCTTCATGCATTATGAAGAAGATGCCAGAGGATACGAAATCCAGAATGAATACCTTCTGGGACGGGATCTGCTGGTGGCTCCGGTTTATGAGAGCGGAGCGGAAGAGTGGTCCCTGTATCTGCCGGAAGATCAGTGGGTACATCTGTGGACCGGCCAGGAATACGCAGGCGGAGATGTTACAGTAAAGGCTCCCGTGGGACAGATTCCTGTATTTTACAGAAAAGATTCTAAATACTGTGCTCTGTTTGAATCTATCAGACAGAAGTACGGCTGCTGACATGTGCGACCGGCAGCCCGCCGGGCTGCCTGCAATCGAACTTATGTGTATATGAGAGAGGAAACAATGATGGCAGATTTTCAAGTTGCATATATTCCGGTAGGTGTTCCTACCTTCCATCTGGAAAGCGCCCAGAAGGAGTTCGAAAGCTCCATTGCTACGATTAAAGAAATTACCGATCAGTGCGTGTATCCGGAGGAAATGCTTCTGAGCATTGATCTGCTCCAGAAATTTCTGGATAAGATCAATCCGGACTGCATTATCCTGCAGAACATTACCTTTGCCAACGCGGCATATCCCAGTGAAGTCCTGAAGAAATTTGACTGTCCGGTACTTCTCTGGACTTTAAGAGAGCCGGTTATCGACGGAGGACGTCTCCGCCTGAATTCACTGACCGGAGCTTATTCCGCAGGCAATGCGCTGATGGAATTCCGGGATGGAAATTTTGAGTATGTATTCGGGGGACCGGGAGAAGATGAGGTAAAAGATAAAATCCGCGCGGTGGTAAAGGCTGCCCAGCTGAAGAAGGCTCTGCGGGAGTTAAAGCTGGCATCCATCGGCCATACGCCCCAGGGCTTCGGCTTCGGACGGGCCATGGATGCGGATATGATGAAATACTTCGGCGTTACCCTGGACTCCATTGAAGCCAGAGAGCTGATCAATAAGGCTAAATCCTATACAGACGAAGAGTGTGCCGAGTACCTGGAAAAAGCCAAAAAGAGCATGTGCGGGCTGGAGCAGGTAGCTGAGAACAATGTAAAGGATTTCGCAAGACTTTATAAAGCTTATGAGACCTATGTAACAGAGAACCACGTAGGAGCCATATCTTCCAGATGCTGGCCGGATTTCTTTACGGATTTCGGAACTCCGGTGTGCGCAGTGCTGGCTATGTTAAATGACGCCGGTGTTGTGGCAAGCTGCGAGGCAGATACCTACGGCGCCCTGTCCATGTATATGGGAACCTATCTCACCGGCAAGCCGGTATTCTTCGGAGATCCCGTATCTATGGATGAAAAGGAAAACACCATTACTTACTGGCACTGCGGAACCGCAGCCTGCGCTCTGGCAAGAGAAGATGAGGGAGCTGCTGTAGGACTTCACTGCAACCGCCATATCGGCCCCACTATGGAGTTCGGATGCAAGGCCTGTGAGAAAGTAACGGTCTTCCGTGTAGGCCGCATGGCTGACGGAACCTTCCGCTTCTTCCTGGCTTCCGGAAAAGCCCTGGATAAACCCAAACAGTTCTACGGAACTTCTGTAGTGGTTGAAACAGAGAATTCCGCGAAAGACATCATCTATGGAAGCGTGAAGGCAGGCTGGGAGCCTCACTTCGTGGTGATCTACGGAGATGTGGCCCATGAGCTGGAAGTTCTGGGAAATATGTTAAATATTAAGGTGGAGAAGTACTAATGCTGCAGAACGCGCTGTTTCTTATCATTGTCCTGGTGACCAATATTATCCAGGCCATTACCGGATTTGCCGGAACACTGCTGGCCATGCCGGCAAGTATCATGCTGGTGGGAGCGGATGACGCCAAGATTATGCTGAATCTGGTAACTCTGGCCACCTGTGTGATCCTGGCTGTCCGGAACCGGCAGTATATCCAGTGGAAGATACTGATCAGAATCCTGGTATTTATGGGCATAGGAATGGCGGTAGGCGTATGGCTCTTTGATCTCATTGAGCTGGATCTGCTGCTGAATATCTATGGCGCCATGATCCTGGTGATCGCCATTATGAATCTGGCGGGCAAACAGATTAAACACATTGCTCTCTGGGCTGGACTGATTGTTTTGCTGGTATCCGGAATCATTCATGGAATGTTCCTGTCCGGAGGCGGTCTGCTGGTGGTGTACGCGACCATTGTGCTGCAGGATAAGAATGAATTCCGCGCAACGATTTCCTCGGTATGGGTGGTCCTGAACACGATCCTGCTGATTCAGCAGTTTGCTTCAGGCCAGATTACCAGAGACAACGGAATCTTCGCCCTGGTGGCCTGTATACCGGCCCTGGTGGGCGTGCTCATCGGCAACAAGCTTCACGACCGGATGAGCGGACAGGCATTTATGCGCCTGACTTATGTTTTGCTGATCGTATCAGGGATTCTCTGCTTCTTTTAAGAACAATCGTTTCGAGGAGGTATTAATCAATGGCTAGTTTGTCATTAACAAATATTAACAAAGTTTACTCCAACGGCTTTCAGGCTGTAAAAGATTTCAATCTTGAGATTGAAGACAAAGAGTTTATCATCTTCGTAGGTCCCTCCGGCTGTGGTAAATCCACCACTCTTCGTATGGTGGCCGGACTGGAAGACATTTCTTCCGGTACCCTGAAGATTGACGGCAAGGTTATGAATGATGTGGAGCCCAAGGACAGGGATATCGCCATGGTATTCCAGAACTACGCTCTGTATCCCCATATGACTGTATACGACAACATGGCCTTCGCCCTGAAGCTCCGCAAGGTGCCCAAGGACGAGATCGACAAGAAGGTTCGTGAGGCTGCCAAGATCCTGGATCTGGATAAGCTGCTGGATCGTAAACCCAAGGCTCTGTCCGGCGGTCAGAGACAGCGTGTTGCCATGGGCCGTGCCATCGTTCGTAATCCTAAGGTATTCCTTATGGACGAGCCTCTGTCCAACCTGGATGCCAAGCTGCGTGTGCAGATGCGTATTGAGATCTCCAAGATCCACAAGAATCTGGGCGCAACCATCATTTATGTAACCCATGACCAGACCGAGGCTATGACCCTGGGTACCCGGATCGTTGTTATGAAAGACGGTATCGTACAGCAGGTGGATACCCCCAGAAATCTGTATGAGAATCCCTGCAACCTGTTTGTAGCAGGCTTCATCGGATCTCCCCAGATGAACTTCCTGGACGCTAAGGTAGAGAAGAAGGAAGACGGCGTTTACCTGAATATCGGCGAGCACGATCTGAAGGTTCCCCACGCAAAACAGCAGGCTCTGCTGGACGGCGGCTATGTAGGAAAGACCGTAGTAATGGGTATCCGTCCGGAAGATATCCATGATGAGGAAGTATTCATCAGCAGCAATCCGGACAGCGTTGTAAAGTCCAAGATCAAGGTGTACGAGCTTCTGGGCGCCGAAGTATATCTGTACTTCGATGTAGACGGAACCCAGCTGACTGCCAGGGTGAATCCCCGGACGACACTCCGCAACGGTTCTGACGCAGTCTTTGCTCTGGATATGCCGAAGATTCATGTCTTTGACAAGGAAACAGGACTTGCAATTGTTAACTAATGGCTTTAAAATCAGAGGGAAGGGCTTTTCTTACGGGAAGTGCCCTTCCCATTTCTTTAGATAAACGAAAGGATCAGAAAAATGAAAGACGCGTTTTATGAACAGCTGATTTCGGTGAAAAAGCCGAAAATGCTGATTTATCTGCAGCTGCTGGTGCTGGCTGTGATCCTGGGGGCCGTTCTCGCCATAGGCTTTCTTTTTTTGGGGATCGCGGCCATTGTGGTAGCCTGGTTTGTGGGGATGATGTTTTATTTTTTTGTGTACCCCAAATTTTATGTGGAGTACGAGTATACCCTGGTGAACCACAGCCTGGACATCGATGTGGTATATCATAAGGTTAAGAGAAAGCATCTGTTTTCTGTGGATCTCCAGGAGGCAGAGGTGATCGCTCCGGAAAACAGTTCCGCTCTGCGGCCTTATGCGGATATCCGTCCCAGAAATCTTACGTCCAGAACAGGAGAATACAAGGCCTACTCCATTATCGTACTGCAGGACAGCAAAAAGCTGAATCTGCTGATTGAGCCGGATACAGAGCTGCTGGAGCGGATCCGCCAGTGGTCCGGCAGAAAATTTACCGACGAGGCCTAATTGCAGGAGGAAAGAACACCATGATTTCAGAAACCATGTGCAGACTTGGAAAACATAAATCTGTGATCCGGGAAATTTTTGAGTACAGTAAAAAGAGAGCCGCGGAGATCGGAGAGGAGAATATTTTCGATTTCAGCATCGGCAATCCCAATGTGCCGGCGCCTCAAAGCGTAAAGGATACCATCCGGAAATTGCTGGATGAACGGGATGATGTGTATCTTCACGGCTATACTTCCGCCCAGGGCGATCCAGAAACCAGAGCGGCCATTGCGGAGGATCTGAACCGGAGATACGGCACCCATTTTCACCAGGATAATTTTTATATGACCTGCGGAGCAGCAGCTTCTCTGAAGATTTGTCTGACTGCCCTGACCGTTCCGGGAGATGAGTTTCTGACCTTTGCCCCTTATTTCCCCGAATACCAGGTGTTTGTGGAAACAGCGGGAGCCTCCTTCCGGGCAGTGGATACGGAAGACGGGACTTTCCAGATTGATTTCCGGAAACTGGAAGCCGCTATTTCAGAGCACACCAAAGGTATTCTGGTGAATTCTCCCAACAATCCTTCCGGTGTGATCTTTCCGGAGGAGGCGGTTAGAAAACTGGCGGCTCTTCTGGAGAAAAAATCAGAGACTTTCGGCCATCCTATTTATCTGATTGCGGATGAGCCTTACCGGGAGCTGGCTTATGGAAAAGAGGTTCCCTATCTGACCAAATATTACAGGAATACTCTGGTCTGCTATTCTTACAGCAAATCCCTGTCTCTGCCGGGAGAGCGGATCGGATATATTCTGGTACCCGATGAGATGGAAGACCATGAAGATGTGTACGCAGCGGTCTGCGGCGCCGGACGGGCTCTTGGCTATGTATGCGCTCCCAGCCTGTTTCAGCATGTGATCGCAGCCTGTACCGGACAGGTCTCCGATCTGAGCGTGTACCGGGAGAACAGAGAGCTTCTGTACGGAAGCCTTACGGAATACGGATATCAGTGCGTGTATCCGGACGGAGCCTTTTATCTGTTTGTAAAGGCGTTGGAAGAGGATGCCTATGCTTTCTGCGAGAAGGCGAAAAAATATGAGCTGCTGCTGGTGCCGGGAGATGATTTCGGCGCGCCGGGTTATGTGCGGATCGCTTATTGTGTTACCACGGATCAGATCCGGCGCTCCCTGCCGGCTTTCAAGGCTCTGGCCCGGGAGTATGGGAAATAACAGATCCAAAGGAACAGAAGACTTCCAAGGGTTTGTATAGAATCCTCCAAAACGGAATATACTGTGGCGGAGGTGATAGATCATGCTGAAAAAATATACCCTTGCCGGATTTTTCTTTACGTCGGTTCTGGGTACGCTGCTGCATTTTGTCTATGAGTGGTCGGGAGAAAATCCTCTGGCAGCTCTTTTCGCTCCGGTCAGCGAGTCTGTCTGGGAGCATATGAAGCTGCTGTTTTTCCCTATGCTTGCCTGGAGCATCCTGGAATCTCTGGTCCTGAGAAATAAGGTTCCGGATCTGTTCTGGGCGGACGCTGCGGGGATCCTTACAGGCCTGCTGCTAATCCCCGCCGTTTTTTATACGTATACGGGGATTCTGGGGAAGAGCCTGATGTGGGCAGATATTCTGCTTTTTTATCTCAGCGTGGCCGGGGGCTTTTTTGTCCGCTGCCGGCTGGCCGGGAAAAGGAGCCGGCCGGGAATCTCCCGCTGGCTGCTTCTGGCAGCCCTGCTGGCATTTGCCGCCGCCTTTTTTGCCTTTACCCGGAATCCTCCGGAACTGGGGATTTTCCGGCCGCCTCATTGATAGAAAAAAATCAAAAAAAAGCATAGATAATCCGTAAAATTTCATACGAATTATCTGTGCTCTTTTTTTATGATGTAAATAGCCGGACGAGCTGGTACGGCGGAAAATCATACATTAAAGGAGAAGAGACATGAATCAGAGAGGAAAAGAAATCAACCCCAGAATCTGCGGCGGAGCTTTAAATTCCAAGTATTTGCCGGAAAAAGATTTGTATTTTTATAAAAAGGAACCGGCAAAATATAAGTTTAATGTGATCGGCGCAGGCGTGATCGCCCAGGAGCACATGCGGGTTACCATGCTGGAAGGCAGAGGAACCATCCACGGCATCTATGACCCCAGCCCTTACGGGGTTTCTCAGGCTCTGGATATGTTCCATGGTCTGTATCCGGATACAGAGGTGAAAATATATGAGGATCTGGCTTCCGCCTGCAATGACCCGGAGGTGGATGGACTGATCATCTGCACCCCCAACTATACCCATATCCAGGTGGTCAGGGAGGCTGTCAAATCCGGCAAGCACATTCTCATGGAGAAGCCCATGGTCACCACCCTGAAAGACGCTTTTGAGATGAAGAAGCTGGCTGAAAACTATTCCGCCACCTTCCAGATCGGTCTTCAGTACAGATACAAAGCCATTTACACAGAGGCCCGCAAGGAGGTTCTGCAGCAGAAGGCCCTGGGAAATGTGAAGACGGTCAGCATTATGGAACACAGGATCCCCTTCCTGGATAAGGTGGATCAGTGGAACAAGTTCTCCAAATATTCCGGAGGCACTCTGGTGGAAAAATGCTGCCACTATTTCGACCTGCTGAATTTGTTTGCCCAGTCTAAGCCGAAATATGTGTACGCAGTAGGCGGTCAGGATGTAAACTTTGTAGACTTTGAGTACAATGGGGAAAAGTCTGATATCCTGGATAATGCCCTGGTGACGGTAGTCTATGAAAACGGCGTAAAGTGCAGCTTTAATCTGTGCATGTTCTCTCCCATGTTTTACGAGGAGATCACCATCTGCGGAGACGAGGGACGGATCCGGGCTTATGAGGACGAGAATTATCTGCCGGCGGAGGGACACACGACCCATTTTGAAATGACCTGCGCGGACCACCGTCCCAGCCTGATCACTACCCCCTGTTATCCCCAGGCCATTCAGACCAGCGGACACATGGGCGGCACTTTCTTTGAGCATATGCATTTTATCGACAATATTGACGGCAAAGAGACGGATACCGCTACCGTGGAAGAAGGATTCTGGGCGGTCGTCGTGGGAATCGCGGCGGAAGAATCTGTGAAGACAGGAAAGATCGTGATGATCGATGAGATGCTGGAAAGAGAAAAATAACGGAGTATTCTTTTAGAAAAACAATCCCTCTGGTTCCGGGCGGATGCAGCGTCCGCGGATCCAGAGGGATTGTTTTCATATACGAACTATTTAAATTTCTTTAAACCGAGTCCGGATCATATGGATCACGAAGGGAATGAACAGGGTGATCAGCGCCGCGTATCCCAGGTAGGAATATCCTTTGCTGACCACGGCCATGAGTCCGAACTGGGCGATGGCGAAGGCCAGGAAGGTGAAGATCAGGGTGAACACAGCGTTCCGGGCCAGGTGTCCGGATTCCTTCTTTTCCGGAGAGGGGATCCGGCGTTCCACCGCGTTGACGCAGCGGGTAACAATGCCGGAGATCATGTTTACGGCTGTGGAGATGGCTCCCAGGATGATCAGCAGGGAGATCACAGGGGTCAGCACCGAGGCGCCTACACCGTTTTCCACCAGCACCAGCATGGGCACCGAGGCAGTAGCCAGCTCCGCCACATAGGAAACAGCCAGCAGGCCCACAATGGAAAGCTCCATAGCGAAGAAGTTGCAGATAAACATGCCTACCGCCGCTTTATTGATCTGTTTCACATCGGTTACCGGCTCCACATGCTGATACATAACCGAGACGGAGGACAGCTGGAAGAAGAAGTACAGCACTGCGGACCAGAGAGCCGGGCCGAAGGCGCCGGATTCTTTGGAGAGCACAGTCATCTCCCCGCCGGCCATGCGGCTTGCGGAGGCCACGATGGCATCCCACTGGGCAATGATGTTGGGCAGCAGCACCGCCACCAGACCGATGATGATCAGCACGCTTAAGGTGGAGGCGCATTTGCGCACCACGCCGGTTCCGAAGAGAGCTACCAGGAAGATAAAGACAGCCACGATCACAGTACACAGCCAGTAGGGCATACCGGTCAGGGTCTGGATGGTGGAGCCGCCGGTGGCGAAGGCTGCCGCGGAGGCGGTGCCGATCATGATCAGGTAGCAGACCTCGTGCAGGTTGGACATGACATGGCGGGTCTTTCCGTAAAAGCTGTCGGAGAAGCTCCGGTAGTCAAAGGTTTTGTGTTTGTAGGCGTAGCGCATGCCGTACCAGAAGAACAGGGAGTATAATCCCTGGGTCAGGAGAGGCAGCACCAGGCACCAGATGCCGTAGTTGATAAAATACTGGTAGATCTGGGCGCCGGAGGCGAAGCCGCCGCCGAACTGGGTGGTAAAAGCCACGAAGGCGATCCCCATGACCAGAGGCATTTTATTTTTGTCTACCAGAATGGATCTTTTTGTACTCATTGTTCTGTTCCCCCGTTACATTGTGGTTTGTGTATCCTGAAACTCGATCATCTTGCCGGGATTCAGGATCAGCTTGTCGTCAAAGGCAAGCTTGATGGATTTGTAGAGAGCGATCATCCGCGGCCCTACAAATTCTTTTAAAAACTCCAGGCGGCCGTTGCCGATGCCGTGTTCTCCGGAAAGCTGGCCCCCCAGCTCTTTGGAAAGGGCGTAGAGCTCTGTCAGACAGGCGTGGGTGGCGCTCTTCCACTCCTCATCGCTCATCTCCGGTCCCCGGAGCATTTCCGTATGGATGTTGCCATCGCCGCAGTGTCCGCAGGGCTCCACCCGGATACCGTGGGAGAGGGCGATGCGCTTGGCGGCCTTTACGTACTCGGCAATGCGGGCTCTGGGAACCACCACGTCGCACTCCTCCTGAGACACGGAGTCCGCCTTCATACCCTCCAGGATGGCACCCCGGACAGACCAGATGGATCCGGCCCGCTCCGGCGTGTCGGCGATGAAGCAGTCAAAGGCTCCGTTGGCCAGGGCCGACTCGGCAGCGGCCTCCACGGCGCTGTCCAGCTCCTGTTTGCTGGAGGCATCGTACATGACGATGAGCACGGCTTCTCCCTGCTGTACCGGGAACGGCTTGTTCAGGGTGCGCTCTACAATATCAATGAGCTCCCGCTCCAGAAACTCAATGGCTGTGGGCACAAAGGGAAGTTCCAGCACCTTGGGCACCATGTCGGCGCATTCCTCCAGACTTTTAAAGGGCATCACCAGGGTGGCGGAGCAGGTGGGAGCCGGCAGAAGCTTCAGGGTTACCTGGGTCAGAATGCACAGGGTTCCCTCGGAGCCGATGACCAGATCCTTGACTGCGTAGCCGGTGGTGTTTTTTACTACGTTGGATGAAAAATTCATAATAGAGCCGTCCGGCAGCACCGCCTCGATGCAGCGGACAAAGTCCCGGGTCAGACCGTAGCGGACGGCCTTCATGCCTCCGGCGTTGGTGATGACGTTGCCGCCGATGGAGGCGGTCTTCTCCCCGGGATCCGGGGGATAGAACAGGCCTTCCGCGGCGGCGGCCGCCTGAACGTCCACCAGCAGAGCTCCGGGCTCTACGGTAATGGTCTGGTTTTTGTGGTCCACGGGGAAGATTTTGTTCATCCGCATGACGGACAGCATGATGCCTCCGTATTTGCAGGTAGCGCCTCCGGCCAGGCCGGTGCCGGCGCCCCGGCAGACTACCGGGATATTTTCTTTGTAAGCGTAAGCCATAATGGCGGAGACTTCTTCTTTGTTGATGACTTCCACGTAGAGCTCCGGGGGATAGCTTCCGTACTCCGGCATCTCATCGTGGTAATATTCCTTGGCGATTTCCTGGCCGGTCCATACCCGGTCCTCGGCGGTGAAAGAACGGATCCGGGCAAAATCTTCTTCTGTCATTTTCTTATATGGATATGCCATGACCTTAATCCTCCTTTCGATCCCGCACCAGCTGGGTCAGCATGGGAACCACCTGATACAGGTCGTCCACGATGCAGTAGTGGGCTACGTTGAAAATCTGCGCCTCCGGGTCATTGTTGATGGCCACGATGCATTCCGAACCGGTCATGCAGGAGGTAAACTGAATGGCGCCGGATACGCCGCAGGTGATCAGCAGCTTGGGACGGACGGTCCGTCCGGACAGGCCGATCTGATGGGCGTTGTCTCCGAACCCGTTTTCCACCATGGGACGTGTGAAGGCAAGCTGGCCTCCCAGGGCTTCCGCCAGTTCCCGGCACATTTCTACATCCTTCTCGGTGCGGACGCCCCGGCCTACAGCCACCAGAATGTCTTCCTCCTCCAGGGTCTTCTGTTTCCGGATTACTTCCGAGGAAAGGATCCGGATCCTGGAATTTACCATTTCCTCTGTTACCTGGCAGGGAACGATCTCTCCGGAGGGGTGTTCTACTTTGGAAGCCCGGTCCATGACCCGGTAGCGCACGGTGGCAAACTGGGGTCTGGAATGGGCGATCTGGATCTGAGCCATGATGTTTCCGCCGAAGGCAGGGCGGATCTGGACCATATCCGTGTTTTCCTTAATATCCAGGGTGGTGCAGTCGGCAGTCAGGCCGGTGTGGAACCGGGTGGACAGCCTGGGAGCCAGAGAACGTCCCAGAGAAGTGGCGCCGATGAGGATGGAACTGGGCCGGACGGCGGCGATGCAGGCCGCCACCGCGTCGGCGTAACAGTCCGCCCGGAAGCCCTCAAAGCCCGGATGCTCATAGACGTAGACCGTGTCCACCCCGTAGTCCAGGAGCTTTCTGGCGTTTTCCCCGGTGCCGGCTCCGCCCACGATGACGCAGTTTACTTTATAGTTCACTTTGGGAGCCATTTTTCTGGCCTCCCCGATAAGTTCAAAAGCCACCGGGTGGATGTCGCCCCGCTCCTGCTCCACAAAGATCAGGAAATCCTTCCAGGAGTCCTTGTCGAAGGTGTCCGCCTTCTGCTCAAAGTGAATGGCCTTTTCCGGACAGATGCGGACGCAGAGGCCGCAGGCCCGGCATTTATCATTGACGGTAATGCCCGTGTTTTCCATGGCGAGAGCGCCGAAGGGGCATTTTTCAATACATTTTCCGCAGAGGGAACACTTCTGCGGATCAAATTTCAGCAAATCCATCTGTTTCCCCTCCTAAATGATCTTCTTTCCTGTGAGAATGGAAAAGAGCTCTTCCGTCTTCTCCAGGGCTGAACCCTTAAGGTATACCTGCTTTTCCGCAGGTTCCGGAGAAAACATCCGTTCCACGGAGGTAGGGGAGCCGATGAGGCCGTAGCGGGTCATGTTCTGATCCGGAAGATCCTCAAAGCTCAGGAATCTTACCGGCCGATTGGCTGTGCCGCGCTTCAGCAGATAGGAAGGCAGACGGGGCACACAGCTGTCCTTGTCCACGGTGATGAGGCAGGGATAGGGGATTTCCGATACCTGTGTGACGCTGGCCAGATCCTGGCGGACGGTAATGGACGTTTCGTCTGCCTTGACGATCTCTGCTACCCAGGCCGCGTGGGGAATCCCCAGATGCTCGGCAATAGCCGGCCCTACCTGGGCGGTGTCGCCGTCGGTAGTCTGGCGTCCGCAGATGATGAGATCCGCCCCGCCTAAAACCTGGATTCCCTGCATCAGGGTGTAGGAGGTGGCCAGCACATCGGCGCCGGCAAACTTCCGGTCGGAGAGGATCACCGCCTCATCCGCACCCATCGTGTAGGCATCCCGCATCATTTCCTCCGCCTGGGGCGGTCCCATGGTCAGCACCGTCACGGTGCCGCCCAAGGTTTCCCGGAGGCGCAGGGCCGTTTCCAGGGCAAAAAGATCGTAGGGATTGGTGCGGTTCCCGCCGGACAGACGCTTCATGGCCCCGGTTTCCGGGTCGATCTCCACGTTGGTCCCGGCAGGGACCTGTTTCATGCATACAATGATTTTCATGGTCTTCTGGTTCCTTTGTAAAAAATTACGCTTTTCCGCTTTAGCCGGATAAAACATTAGGTATAATATACCATTTTTGTGCAGAAATGTCGAGAATTTTATGAAAGTATACAGGCTTTTATACAATATCGAAGTTGAAAAATTCTATCGTTGCTTGACAGGATCCTGCCGCCGGAATAATATAATATGGAAAGGGGGGATGTGTATGCGGCGAAGAAAAAGGATCGTGTTACTTTCATTTGCGGTTCTGGTGGTTTTGGGTGTATTCCTTTTCCTGTATTTCCGACCGAAGCCCTTGATCAAAGCGGTTCATTCCTGCGAGCTATCGCAGATTGTGTACAGAGGAAAGGAAATCACGGACCAAACAGTATATGAAGATGTTCTGCAGGTATTAAGCCGCTATAAAAGCAGGGCATCCTTAGAAACGGTGCATTCCTATCCCACAGAAAATCTGGTAGTGGAAATAAACGGCAATGACAACGGGAAGCCATTTCACATAGTTCTGGGCGAAACGAATTTCAAATATGAACATGCCGGAGGTGTTCTGCAGAAAATTATGGATGGAGAAGATTTATTGGATGAAATAGAAAAAATCCTTCAGGATTCTAATTAACAGAAGGGAGTGCCGCGCTGCCGTGTGAGCAGTTCACATGACTGAGCGGCACTCCCTTTGGGTTTTCCTGCATAAAAGAGCCCTTGTACACTGATGCTATGGCCGTCCAAATACCGGAATTTTGGAGAAATCTTATTTTATACGGTATTCTGTAAGCGCTTACTACGGGCATTTCAGGGAACACTCAAAATCTTCCGGTAGCCTTTTACGGGCGATTGGAAGAAATCTCGATTTTTCCGGTATTCGTCTACCGTACGTTTCGAAAGGATCCCAGGGGTACCCGTACTTCCTCCTGCGTATCTACCGTAATTTCAAGATAATCTCAAATTTCCCCGTATTTCCCTGTGCCTTTCTACTGTAAGGCAGAGAAAACTCCATAATTCACCCGTATCACTGCCAGTGGTGTGATGCCTGCAGTAATTTGAGCGGGATGCATCACATAATTCTGGATAATCTTGATCCTATCGCTTTGGAAAAAACACTTGCAAAATACCCTATAGGGGTATATAATGCAGTCAGAAAAATCAAGCGAGGTAGCGCTTATGGAAGAAAAAAAAGAATGTTGCGTGCATGAGAACAAGGTCCGTCCGGAAAAGGAGTACAAAGACCTGATCAACCGGTTAAACCGCATTGAGGGACAGGTCCGGGGGGTCCGGAAAATGGTAGAGAACAGCGCCTACTGTCCGGAGATCCTGATCCAGGTATCCGCCATCAACGCGGCCCTCAACAGTTTCAATAAAGTCCTGCTGGCCAACCACATCCGCACCTGCGTGGCGGAGGACATCCGGGAAGGCCGGGACGAAACCGTGGACGAACTGGTGCGGACCCTGCAGAAACTAATGAAGTGATGCCAAGGGTCAAAAGGTCATGCGTGCCATGCTGGCATGGGAAAGCATGACATTGGGACCCGCGAAGGATGAAAGGAGGAAACCCTTATGGAACAATATAATGTCACCGGCATGAGCTGCGCGGCCTGTAGCGCCCGGGTAGAAAAGGCAGTCTCAAAAGTGCCCGGCGTAACCTCCTGCTCCGTGAGCCTTCTCACCAATTCTATGGGAGTGGAGGGTACGGCAGCCGCCTCGGAGATCATCGCGGCGGTGGAGGAGGCCGGATACGGCGCGTCGGTAAAAGGCGCAAAGATGGAAACCAGGGCGGCCGCAGGGGGGGCGGAGGAGGATATGCTGAAGGATAAGGAAACCCCCAGGCTGCAAAGGAGGCTCATTGCTTCCCTGTGCTTCCTGATCCCCCTGATGTATTTCTCCATGGGACATACGATGTGGGGCTGGCCGGTGCCGGGATTTTTCGCGGACAACCACATGGCCATGGGAATCCTGCAGCTTCTGCTGACTACCATTGTCATGGTGATCAATCAGAAATTTTTTATCAGCGGCTTTCGGGGCCTGATCCACCGGGCACCTAATATGGATACCCTGGTGGCCCTGGGTTCCGGAGCTTCTTATGGATACAGCCTTTACGCTCTGTTTACCATGTCGGAGGCCCTTACCCTGGGAGACATGGAAGGGGTCATGTCATTCATGCACGAGTTTTACTTTGAGTCGGCGGCCATGATCCTGACTCTGATCACCGTGGGCAAGATGCTGGAGGCCCGCTCCAAAGGCAGGACCACAGATGCCCTGAAGAGTCTCATGAAGCTGGCGCCAAAGACAGCCACGATCCTGCGGAACGGCCAGGAAATGGAAGTGTCCATTGATCAGGTCCGGAGAGGGGATGTGTTTGTGGTGCGGCCCGGGGAGAACATTCCTGTGGACGGCAGGGTGCTGGAGGGGGTCAGCGCGGTGAACGAGTCTGCCCTGACCGGGGAGAGCATTCCTGTGGATAAGAATCCCGGGGATCCGGTTTCCGCCGCTACGGTGAACCAGTCCGGCTTCCTGAAATGTGAGGCCACCCGGGTAGGAGAAGATACCACTCTGTCCCAGATCATTCAGATGGTCAGCGACGCGGCGGCCACCAAGGCGCCCATTGCCAAGATCGCGGACCGGGTGTCCGGCGTGTTTGTGCCGGCGGTGATTTCTATTGCGGCCGTAACCATTCTGGTATGGCTGCTTGCAGGACAGACTGTGGGGTTTGCCCTGGCAAGAGGGATTTCCGTGCTGGTGATCAGCTGTCCCTGTGCCCTGGGGCTGGCTACGCCGGTAGCCATTATGGTGGGCAACGGCATGGGAGCCAAACACGGCATCATGTTTAAAACGGCTGTTTCCCTGGAGGAAACGGGAAAAGTAGAAATTGTAGCTTTGGATAAGACGGGCACCATTACCAGCGGAGAACCGAAAGTGACGGACATTGTTCCGGCGGAGGGGATCAGCCAGGAAGAACTGCTGGCTCTGGCTTACGCCCTGGAAAGGAAAAGCGAGCATCCCCTGGCCCGGGCTATCCTGGCCGAGGCAGAAGCCAGAGGGCTGGAGGCCGGCCAGGAGGCGGAGGAGTTCCAGGCTCTGCCTGGAAACGGATTATCTGCTCTCTGGAAAGGGCAGAAGCTTACCGGAGGAAATCTGAAATTCATCAGCGGCATCGCAAAGATCCCGGCGGAAATCCAGGCAAAGGCGGAGGCCCTGGCGGAGGACGGAAAGACCCCGCTGTTCTTCAGCTGTGAAGGGCAGCTGGCAGGCATCATCGCCGTGGCGGATGTGATCAAGGAGGACAGCCCCCAGGCGGTAAAAGAACTGCAGAACATGGGCATCCATGTGGTCATGCTTACCGGGGACAATGAGCGGACCGCCAGAGCCATCGGCCGTCAGGCGGGCGTGGACGAAGTGATCGCCGGGGTTCTGCCGGAGGGCAAGGAAAGCGTCATCCGGGAGCTGAAGAAAAAAGGCAAAGTGGCCATGGTGGGAGACGGCATCAACGATGCCCCGGCCCTGACCCGGGCGGACATGGGAATCGCCATCGGGGCCGGCACGGATATTGCCATTGACGCCGCGGACGTGGTGCTGATGAAGAGCCGCTTAAGCGATGTGCCGGCAGCCATCCGCATGAGCCGGGCCACCCTGCGGAATATCCACGAGAATCTGTTCTGGGCTTTCTTTTATAATGTCATCGGCATTCCCCTGGCTGCGGGAGTTTGGATCCAGCTGCTGGGCTGGGAGCTGAACCCTATGTTCGGAGCGGCAGCCATGAGCTTGTCCAGCTTCTGCGTAGTCACCAATGCCTTGCGTCTCAACTGGTTCAAAATGTATGACGCCAGTAAAGATAAAAAGATCAAAACAAAACATCATCAGAAACAGGAGGAAACAACCATGAAGAAAACTATGAAAATCGAAGGAATGATGTGCGGACACTGCGAAGCCAGAGTAAAAAAATGCCTGGAGGCCCTGGAGGGGGTCAGCCTGGCGGAGGTCAGCCATGAGGCAGGGACCGCAGTGGTTACCCTGGACAAGGATGTGGCCGATGAGGTGCTGAAAAAAGCAGTGGAAGATCAGGATTACAAAGTGCTTGAGATCCAGTAACAGACAAGAATATCCCGGGAATTTCCGTTCCCGGGATATTCTTATACATTTTCCGGAAGCTCTATGATATGATAGAAAAAACAGCGGACTGCGTACGCGCTGAAAGAAAAATGCGGGGGAAAACACATGGGCGATCATCAGCTGCCCCGGAGCACGCTTCTGGATGAACGGTACCGGATCTTGGAAGTCCTGGGCGAAGGGGGCTTCGGCATTACCTACGCGGCGGAAAACCAGCGGATCCGTCTGAAGGTGGCAGTGAAGGAACTGTTCTGGCGGGACCACGTGCGGAGAGATCCGGGCTCCCCGGAACTTTCCGTGATCCGGGAAGAGGAGATGGAGGATTACCAGGCTCTGAAAGAAAAGTTCATGCGGGAAGCCAGACTGCTGCGGGATTTTGACCGGGAGCCGGGAGTGGTGCGGGTCCTGGATTATTTTGAGGGAAACAATACCGCGTATCTGGTCATGGAATATCTGGAAGGAGTGACCTTCCGTCAGGCGATCAAAAAGCAGGGAATATTTGAACCGGAGGACTTGTTCCGCCGGCTGCTCCCGTTGCTGGACAGTCTGGACCATATCCATCAGGCCGGGGTGATCCACAGGGATATCAGCCCGGATAACCTGATGATCCTGGAGGACGGCAGTCTGAAGCTGTTGGATTTCGGAGCGGCCAGGAATTATAAATCCGCGGCGGGAGGGCAGTACACCGCCATCGCCAGAGAAAATTATGCTCCCGGGGAACAGTTTGACCGTAAGGGAAAGCAGGGCCCCTGGACGGACATTTATGCCCTCTGCGCCACTCTGTACGAAGGACTTACGGGATCCCCTCCGGAGAGCGCGGTCCAGCGGATGTTCCTGGATGAACTGAAAAAGCCTTCCCAGCTGGGGATCTCCATAGAACCGTCATATGAGAAGATCCTGATGAAAGGCCTGGAAATGCGGCCGGAGGACCGCTACGGCGATGTGGAACAGATGAAGAAAGCTGTGGAGGCTGCCCTGCCTATTCTGGTGGAAAGGGACCCAAAAAAGCGGGCGCTTATAACCGGCATTCTGGCCGGCGCCGGCCTGGCGGGTCTGCTCATCGGTATGTTTCTGTACCGGGAATACGACAGGACCCACAAATTCCGCAACGTGGAAACGGAGATCTTTTGTCTGACCGCCGGAGAAGATATGACGGCTGAGGAATTTGCGGAGGCGCAGGGACTGGTGGAAGAGCGGCTGAAGGAATTTGCCGGGGAGGAAAATTACATCATGGAGACAGAGGGGGACGCGGTGACGGTCACCCTTCCTTTGGAGGAATTTGAGGGACGGGAGATCGCCCGGGTGCTGGAGGAGGAATTTGTTTCCGTCAACCAGGAGCATCCCTTCCGGTATGAGTATGAGATCCAGGCGCTCTGGGAGGATCCCCGGGGCTCCCTGACGGCCGGAGAGAACCAGTGCTTGCCGGAGGAGGTGGAAGGCATCACCGTGACCCAGGTCTACGCCTGCAGCCGGGACGCCGCGGTGGAGCAGATGACCCGGGGAGAGTGGAGCAATCTCCTGACAGATCTGAAGATCCGGCTGGACAGCCTGGATACGCCGTATGCCCTGGGACTTCTGTACGGGGATGAAGCCCGGATCGCGGTAAAGATCGCCGCGGAGGATACGGGAGATTTTATCGCTTCCACCCTTGGCCAGAACGGAACCGTGTACATTCAGGGCCAGTGGGCCTGCGATACGATCTCCGTGGTCCGCAACGCCTACCTGGAGGGAGGCACAGAGGTGCTGACCGTAGAAGAAGGGGGACCGGAGGACCTTCAACTGGTCTGCCGCCTGGCAGAGCCGGATGCCGCCGCCAGACTGCAGGAACTGTCGGCATACAGTCTGGAAGCAGGAGAACCGGTCCTGTATCTGGATCTGGCGTACAGCGATCCCGTGGCCGGGGCGTCTCTTACGGAGCCGGTCACGGACGGTACCCTGGAGTTTACGGATTTTTATGTGGAGAGCAGCAAGGGACGACGGGAACTGCTGGAATACCTCTGCGCTCTGATCAACGATACCCATCTGCCGGAGACGCTGCTGCCGGAAGACAGGATCTTTCAGGATGAAAAAGGAGGGATCCTGTTCGGCGCGGAGGGGGAAGACTATTACGGTGTCCGCGTAAAGGAATCTCCCCCCGAGGAAGAATTCCGGCAGCTGATCGGGGAGATGGAAAAAGACGGATGGGAGATCTCCCGCACAGACGGGCGGACCGCCTGGGTGCAGCTGGGGCTTACAGCCGGGCCGGATCTGATCCGGGAAGGCTTCCGGCTGGCAGAGGAGATCGTCCGGAAGTACGATCTGGGGAAGCCCAGGGGAAGCTTTTATCTGTGCTTTACGGAAGAACAGGGAGAGGAGCGCTGCCGGATCATCGTAGGGGATTCCGGCCTGGAGCGGACCGTGACCGCCCGGCTGGTCATGACCGGGGAGACCATGATCCCCTACTTTGAGGAAGCCCGGGAAGCCTGGCGCGGGCTTTCTCTGGGAGAAACTATCGCTGTGCAGGAAGAGCCGGATCTGCGTGAAACGCTTTCCTGACAGAAAACGGGGGAATAGAGAATGGCAAAGGATAAGCATAAGATTTTTGAGCAGATGATGCAGGGGATCCTTTCAGGAACTCTGGGCAGCCGGGCGCTGGAGGACTGTATGTCCTTTCAGCCGGAGGTGATCAAAAATATCTCCGTCCGCTATCGGGTCATTGCCCTGGGCTTTGTGAAGAAGCTGAGCCTGGAAGAACTGAATGAAAAGCTGGAAGAGCAGGGCTGTCCCCGGCTCTACTCCCGGAATTTCTGGGAGGCCACTCTGATCTACGCCTTCCTGAAGGGGTTGTCCTGGCAGGAGTGGAAACAGGTGCTGGAGGAGTGCGGGGATCTGTATCCCGCCGGCCGGGGCGGCGGATATTTTCAGGAGAAAAAGATCACCTACGGGGAACTGGAACGGTATGTCACCGAAAATTCCCGGCAGGAGGGAGACCATATGGGAACGGTCATGGTGACCCGGCAGATGGACGCGGGGCTGGCGGAGGCTGCCAGCGTGGCGGATCTGAAACGGTTTCTGGCCGCCAACCTGCAGTCCTTCAGCGGCGTCCGGGAAAAATCCCGCTACTATTTCTGCAAATATCTGTACTATTATCTGAACCGGCGGATCGAGAATTATTTCAGCGCCTGCCGCAGGGGTCTGGGAGTGGAGCAGGCCCTTTCCGAACTGCTTGCTTTAAAAGTGGTGACGACCCTGCGGAGGAAAAAGACCATGCCGGAGCCGGAGAAGAGAGCGCTGATCCGGGGATCCGCCATTTCCTGCGGAGAGATTTTTGACGAGTTTAATTATTTTTATTTTGATTATGTATCCATTGACTGGGTGGAGATCCTGATGGAATATTACGGGGAACCGGAGGAGGTGCCGCCGGCGCAGCAAAAGCGTCTGGCGGAGGCGTTCCGCAAGGGACGGCCGGAGTGGAAAAAACTGGAGGATCCGGAGGTCATCCGGGCAAAAATGCGGGAGCTGGAAGAAAAGGAAGAGCAGCTGCAGGAAGTATACGCCCGGGACAGCAAGACCAAAGGGTACGGGAAAAACCGTTCCGGGGAACTGGCGGTCTACAAATATATCCAGGGGGCCCTGGATCTGGAGCGGACCACGCTGATCTGTTTCCTGCTGTTTTTTGCCAGCGACGGGGAGATGCCAAAGGAGCACCGGCTGAGCGCGGAGCGGCTGAACCGGATCCTGCTCCAGAGCGGGTTTGCCGCCCTGCAGCAGGACAGCGAGTTCGACGGGTTTGTGGAAGAATTCCTGCTAAGTCCCTATCCCAAGGATCTGCTGATGGAAGAGGTGGTCTCCTACGCCAAGCAGCAGGAGAATTCCTTCTTGTATCATATTTACGGAAATTCTGTAAATTATGAAGAAGAAATTTTAAAGATCATGCTAGGTGAAAAACAAAATTACAGATAGCCTGCGGTATCCTGTAATCAGATAAAACAAAGAAACAAGTTTTACAGGAAAGGCAGGAAAATATTATGAAGAATCAGAGTACGATCACCAGAGAAGAGTGTAAAAAAGGGATCCTCTCCGGAGGAGTTCTGGCAGCCATGGGGCCCTTGTTCGCCCTGTATGTATCCGAAAACCGGGAGATCCCCTTCCTTCACCAGTACGTTCGGGGAGATGCCCTTCCGGCCATCCGGGTCATGGGAATAATCCTGTTCTTCGTGGGGATCTGCATTATGCTCAGGAACAAACGCCGGCTGAACGCACTGGAAGGAACCGGCGGAAACTCCGGCGCGGGAAATCCCAAGAACCCAGGCGGCGGAAATTACGCGTACTATTACTGCGAACACTGCGGAAAGAAGCTGCGGATCACAGGCGGAAAAGGACGGCTCCAGATCACCTGTCCCCTGTGCGGCCATTCTTTTATCGTAAAGCGATAAAGCAAGCCTGTATCACACCTGAAAAGCAGGATAAGTAAAAAACGGAATACCTTGGGAAAGGAGTGGTTCTTTTGAACATTGAGCTGGTAAAGGGAGATCTCTTTTTCATCTCCTGTGATGCCATTGTGAACCCAACAGATGTAAAACTATCCGGCAGCGGCGGTCTGGACCGGGAGATCCGCCGCCGGGCCGGGGAAGAGGTGGATCGGCAGTGCGCCGGTCTCCGAAAAGAGATGAAGCCCGGAGGAACGGTGGTTACCTCCGGGGGCTTTCTGCCGGTGCGCTGGATCCTGCATACAGCGGCGCCGGACTGCGGCAGGGAAACAGGGGAGAGCTATGAGCTGCTGAAAAAATGCTGGATGGATCTGCTCCTGGCAGCCGCAAGGCAGAAGGGGATCCGGCACCTGGCGGTTCCTCTGGTGGGTACCGGGTCCGGGGGCTACACTCTGCACAGTCCCTGGTACGGGAACAGCCTGTGCAGCCGGACTGCCGCGGCGGTCTTTTCCGCCATCGCGGAATTTCCCTGCTGCTACCCGTACGCGCGGATGCCGGAAAAGATTACCCTGGTCTGTTCCTCGGAAGAAAAATATCAGTCTATGGAGAGTGCCAGAAAATGGATCTTCGGAAAAGGACTCAGCAAGAGAGAGCGGATCCGAGGATCTCTGTTAGGGGGAGCCATCGGGGACGCCCTTGGGTATCCAGTGGAGTTTCAGGACGCCGGACATTCCTGGATCCATGAGTATATCCCGGATCCGAAGACCGGTATGGCGCTGATTTCCGATGATACGCAGATGACCCTGTTTACCGCCTGCGGCGTGCTGTGGGGATACAGCCGGTCCTGCATGAAAGGCATCGGAGGGGATATCTGGCATTATATCAGTTTTGCCTACGACGATTGGCTGAAAACCCAGAATCCCGACGGCCGGAAGCAGAAAATGCCTGTCAGCTGGATCCGGAATATCCCGCAGCTGAATGCCCGCCGGGCGCCGGGAAATACCTGCCTGTCCGCTCTTGAGGCAGGGGGAGGGAGTATCAAAAAACCGGTAAATAACAGCAAAGGGTGCGGAGGCGTCATGCGGATCGCTCCGGTCGCCCTGTACGGCGGGGCCCATCATCACTGGGATAAAAAATATAACGCCAGAGCCTGCGCGGAAACCGCCGCCCTGACCCATGGGCATCCGCTGGGATGGCTTTCCGCGGCGGCGCTGGGAAATATCCTGTACGATATCATGCAGAATTTTTCTCTGGCCTATGCCATCGAAGATACCCTTCTTCTGCTGCGGGAAATGTACGGGGAATATCCCGAAACCCGGAGACTGACAGAGCTGATCGAATCGGCAATGTCCCTGGCCGCCATGGACGGGTACACCAGCTCCGTGAACCTTATGGCGGAGTTTGAAGTGACGGAGCGGCTGGGGAAAGGCTGGACGGGGGAAGAAGCCCTGGCGGTGGGCCTTTTTTCCGCGGCAGCCTGTCTGGGAAGAGGATTTGACCAGTGCGTGTGGAACGCCGTAGGGCATGAGGGGGATTCGGACTCCACGGCTTCCATTGCCGGACAGATCTGGGGCGCTTATATGGGAGAGGGCTCTTTGCATGATAAATGGCTGAAGAATCTGGAACTTGGGGAAGTGATCCGCGAAATCGCCGACGACCTGACCAATGACTGCCAGATGAGCGAGTACGGAACGTATTATGACGCGGCCTGGGTCAGAAAATATCTTTCCGGCGGAGAAAGCGGCAGCCATCTTCGGAGCCCGTGGGAAGCGGCACCCCATGTTTTTGTGCAGCGGCCCTGGGAGGAGAAAATGGATGCGGAAGGAAAAGAAAGCAGCGGCTGCAAGGTGGATTTCCGCCTGCTTCCGAATCCGGCGGAAAAAACGCTGGAGATCTTAAGCAACATAGGACCCAATCCCTGGGTGGGCAGAGTCCGCCGGAGATGGGATGAATGGGGAAATCCCATAGAAATGGAGTTTGTAACCTCCTATGCGGCCCTGGATATTCAGGAGAGAGTGGTCCGGCAGATCAGGGAGGATCCTGCGCTCCGAAGCATATTGGAATGATCCGGCGATCCCGGAAGCGGCGAAAGGCGTTTCCGGGATCAGCTGTTTTCGTGGAGCAGCAGATCCCGGTTAAACTTGCTCTTGTAAATTCCGCATTCATTATCCGTTAATCGCAAATGCTTATTTTTTTATGAAATTGGTAAAAATAAGAGGCAGTAATTTCTTTTGGAAAACAGAGAAATTACTGCTTTCTTTTTGCGCATTTTTGTGGGAAATTTTATGTTCCGGTGCGAGCCGATTTTATAGTATAAAGGATGGAACAGAAGAAGCGGATGAGAGGAACCGGAAAGAGAGGAGTTAAGTTTGAACACAGAAAAAAGAATCCATTGGAAAAGAGATATAGAGGGATTTGAAAAGTATCTCAGGGACCGAGAGAATGCGGAGGCGACCATTGAGAAGTACCTTAGAGATGTAAGAACCTTTCGGAAATACAGAAAGGATCAGGAGCTTTTGAATAAAGATGTATTGCGGAAATACAAAGAATGGCTGCTGGAACGGTATTGTGTCAGCAGCGTCAATTCTATGCTGGTGGCCCTGAACCAATTTCTGATCTTTAAGGAGGCCGGCTGGCTGCGGGTAAAGAGGGTGAAAATCCAGGCCCAGGGATTCCGGAACATGGATCGGGAGCTTTCCAGGGAGGAGTTCCGGCGTCTGGTGGCGGAAGCCCGGGGCCGGGGGCAAAAGCAGCTGGCAATGATCATGGAAACCATCTGCGCCACCGGGATCCGCATCAGCGAATTGAAATTTTTCCGCGCGGACAGTGTTAAGAACGGCATGGTGCAGGTAAGAAACAAGGGAAAACACAGAACGGTGCTGCTGCCTGAAAAACTTCGCAAGAAACTGATTCTGTACATGGCAAAAAATAAGATAAAAAAGGGATGCATATTCTGCACCCGGACGGGAAAGGCCAAAGACCGCTCCAATATATGGAAAGAAATGAAGGGACTGGCAAAGGTATCCGGCATTTCCTCCAAAAAAATATTTCCCCATAATCTGCGCCATCTGTTTGCGCGGACTTTCTACAAAACAACAAAAAATCTGATCCATTTAGCGGATTTGCTGGGACACAGCAGCCTGGAGGTGACGCGGATTTATACCTGCGATGGTATCGAGGAACTGAAAAACAGCCTGGAACAATTAGATCTGATAAATGGAATTGTATAAGCTTTCTGTACAGGAATCACATAATATTAGTTATGTGGTAAAAAAATCTGCCAACGCAAAAGAGATCTCCGGTTCTTAAGCAAAAGAGACACGGAAATTCCAATTTTCACGAAAATCAGACTTTTGGAAAGGGCGGGAAAACCAAGAAAAAGCACCGGCAGGTATTGATTTTTAAGGATATGTAAGATACAATAAAAAGGCTAAAGATTTATGGCTTCAGACTTACCACATAACTAATATTATGATGTTGAGGTCAGATTTTTGGAAGGAGGGATGCAATTTGCGGGGAAAGCTGCGAAAAATTCTGGCATTTGCACTCTGTGTCTGTATGCTGCTGGGAGGCAGCATTTCTTCTCAGGCAAAGGAAAAAGAAGGAGAAGAAGAAATCCTGAGTGAGAGTATAGAAATGCCGGAAGAGACAGAAACTCCGGAAGAGACGGAAATTCCGGAAGACACCCCAGTTCCGGAGCCATCGGCGATCCCGGAGCAAACCGGGGTTCCTGCGGAAACCGTACCTGCGGAAGAGCCGGGAAATCAGGAAGAAACTGTCGAGCCGGAAGGAGATCCGGAGGGCGGACAGACCGGAGAGATTTCTCTTACCGGGGAGGCGGCAGGTTATGCCATCACGGTAACCGGCCCTGGGGAGTATTTCCCGGAGGACGCGGAACTGGCTTTGTCTGTAGAAACCGTAGAGCCGGAAAGAGAAGAACTTGCGAAAGAAGCGGTGGAGGAGCAGGCGGAAGCGCAGCAGAAAGAGGTAAAGGACTATACAGCCTTTGATATCCGGATCTTCAGCGGCGGCCAGGAAATTCAGCCTGCCGGCCCGGTGCTGGTTTCTTTTACAAAGCTGGAGCGGGAGTCATCCGAGGAAAGGGAAATCAAGGTTTTCCATGTGGATGAGGACCAGGGAACGGCAGAAGATATGGAAGCTTCTGTAAACGGAGAGGGACAGGCAGTTATAGAAACCACACACTTCTCTGTATATGTGATCGTTGATCTGGATCAGCTGGGCGGCAGCATAAACCTGACCGTGCAGCACTGGGCTACGGTTAACCAACTGAAGGGCGTAGACGGAAGGGAAGGCCTGATCATGAGCGCCGGCCCCGATGGAATTCCGGGCAATGCCACCGCCTGGCTGCAGTCGGAAGATGTGTTTCAGGAAATTTACAGTGCAGATGTGATCGAACTGGACAACACCATCGAGAAAAGCGTGGAGGACCTGAGCAAGGTTCTTTTGGCGGATGCCGTGGAAGAGGAAGGCAGAGGCAACTACGAGCTCATCGAAATCTGGTTTCTGAAGGAAGGAAAGGATCCTGCCAGTGAAAACCGGGAGGACTGGGAGATTTATCCCAGTTCATCGGATCAAAAAATCACACTGAAAAAAGATACCACTCTTCGATTGGTGTACGATCCGGTAGCCGTGGACGACAATCTTGTCCGGAATGTAACATTTTATGATTATGATGTTACGGATGGAAAAATATACAGAGACGAGAATTGTACCATTGAAGACCCGAATGGAGGGTATTTAAATACAAACAATCAGGGAATTAACTCAGCGAGTAATTATAACGGCGGGAATGAATGGAACCGTCTGGCTGTGGGCATGAGCAGTACATGGGTAGATCATTCTTATCATAATGCCACAGCAGCTAGCGGCGTTCTTTTGAACTGGGCAGGAGTCGGTCTGGCTGATTCCGCCAAAAAAGGAATTGTTGCGGGAATTGGCGAAAATGGACCCATCTATAACGGGGTAGTGGACGCCGGGCTGTTCAACAATGACCCGAAAACGGGGAAAACCGTTCTGAATGACTATAAGCTTCATTTTGATCAGGTAGGAGATACCTATACCCTTTCTTCGGTAAGCAGAAACGGCGCAACGGTTCTCAGCGGCCTGGAAACCTTTCGGGAAATCTGGGACAAACCGGGTGAAAACCGGCATATTTTTTCCAACAATTTCTGGCCGCTGGATGGAGAACGCCATGAGAACCAGGATCCGCTCCTGGGCGGAAGCACCGTATATCGTGTGAACAAAGTACACACGTTTACAGGAGAAAAGGATACCGGCGCAAGTGACGACAATGTGGATCACAACTGGTTTTTCGGTATGCGCTACAGCATGGGATTCGTCCTGGGGGATTACACAGGACCTCTGAACTACTATTTCCGGGGGGACGATGATTTCTGGCTCTTTGTAGACGGGGAGCTGGCCACAGATCTGGGAGGCATCCACAGCTCGGTAGGAGAGCTTCTGGATCTTACTCCCTATGTGATCAGCGATCCGGAAAATGGTCCTACGGAAGAAGAAAAGACCACTCTTCACAGGATTGATATTGTTTACGCGGAGCGGGGGGCTTTTGGCTCCACCTGCTACATGCAGTTTACGCTGCCCAATCTGCGGCCGGTAGATTTTGACACGGATGTTCCCACTACGGATATTACCGTTCAGAAAAACTGGCAGGACCACGGCAATCCCGGAAGACCGGACGCCGTGCAGGTGCAGCTTTCCTACCGGAAGACCGGTGAAACGGAATGGACTCTGTACGATACGCAGACCCTGAATGCCGCCAATCACTGGAGCTATACCTGGGCGGAGCTTCCGAAAACCGGCTACGAATATATGATCCACGAGGTAGGGGAATCCGGGGGGATCAACGGAAAATATACCGTCACCTATGACTCCGGAGGAAAAACGGACGGCACGCTGACGGCAGGTGAAGACGGGTCCTTTACCGGAACCATCACCAATCGCCTTTCGCCTTCCACCTGGATCACCGTCAATAAGGTCTGGGACGACCGGAACAGTCCGGAAAGACCGGCGAGCGCGGATTTTTATCTGTATTACCGGCAGGCCGGAAGCACAGAATGGAATCCCTATCCGGACGGACGCATGACCCTGACAGCGGCAGATACGCCGGAGGGCGGAGACGGCAATACCTGGACCGGCGTGTATACGGATCTGCCGGTGTTCTCCGGGAATACAGATACCCGTCTGGAATACACGGTAATGGAAGTGGAAGGCGACACAGTTCTGAAACCGGGAGACAAAATGGACGGAAGTACGGTTTCCGACCTGTATACCGTACATTATCCGGAAGGTCATTTTAATGGAGACGGCAGCTGGACTCCCTATCCGTCCAAAGACAATGCGGAGACCATGAGCCTGACGGTTACCAACAGCCTGGGCGGGAGCCTGCAGGTAGTTAAGGAATGGAAAGGAACAGGGGAAGTTCCGGATACCGTGATATACGCAGGTCTATACAGCGGCGGGAGTCCGGCAGCAGCAGATACATACGCGGAACTGAATCCGGAAAATAGCTTTACGGCTGTGTTTACATACCTGACGCCGGGAAGGGAGTATACGGTGAAAGAACTGCGGCCGGCCGGGAGCGGCGAAACACCGGAATTTACCATCGGGGAACAGGGATATGTAGGCATAGAGGAAGGGGGAAAGGTAATGATCTCCCAGGTGTCCTACGATGTGTCCTATCAGTTTACCCCCAATGACAGCGGACTGCAGGACGCCAGGATTACCAACACAGCCCGCTGGCAGATGGTGAAGCGAAGCTCCAGTTCCGGGGATCTGAAGCTGGAGGGAGCGGTATTTACCCTTACCGGAGAGAACGGCGCCGTCTACACCGGCACATCCGGAGCAGATGGTATCGTGAACTGGAAAGATCCGGAAGGCGGGGAAGTGACCGGTCTTTTTCCGGATGGAACCTATACTCTGAAAGAGACTGCAGCGCCGGTAGGATATCAGCTGAACACGGAAGCGTGGACCCTGGAGATCGTAAACGGCGCTCCCAAGATCAATCAGGGAGAAATGCAGGGCACGCTGGAGAACGGGATCCTGACCTTCTACTATGAAAATACGCCTATGTATACCCTCCCCAATTCGGGAGGACCGGGCATTTACCTGTTTGGAGCAGGAGGGGTTCTGCTGACAGCGGCAGGGGCCTGGCTGCTTTTCAGGAACCGAAAAGAGGTTTTGTAAATCTTTCATATTTAGATAAATAGCAAAGCGCAGGAAAGAAAGGAGAGAATTATGAAACGAATGAAAACAATTTTAGCGCTGCTGCTGTCCCTGGCTATGCTCCTTGGCATGTGCCTGAACGTTTCAGCAGCCAACGGAAAACCGGAGGAATCGGACACGGCCACGGTAACCATTACCGGAATCACCGGGGATCCGGAAGTGACCTTATACCAGATCGCGAGAGCCAACTACGGGCCCGGCGGAGTCGAACTGGTAGATTACACCTGGGCGGCGGAAAATCTGTTTGCGGATGTACAGGAGCCTACAGCGGATGAGATCAACGCGGCGGCCAAGGGCCTGATCGATGGAAGGATTACTCCGCTGGATACTATTACAACGGGAACCCTGGCACCGGCGGCGGACGGCACCAGCACCTATACGGCAGATGTTCACGCAGGCGTTTATATTGCGGTGCTGACCGGAGCGGAGGACGGCTCTGTGTACAACCCGGTGCTGCTGGCGGCTTCTTATGGAGAAGAGGGCAATCTGGTTGTGGACAACCCGGAGCAGGTAAATGCCAATGATACATATCTCTGGGGAACTACAGGCGTAGCCAAGAGAACGAATCCCACAGTAGATAAAACCATCACCGGAGGTACCGTAACAGATGGGGATAAAGAAACCGTGGGCATCGGTTCCGTGGTAGATTACCAGGTCAAGGTTACGGTTCCCTCCTATCCGGCCAATGCGGTGAACAAAACCCTGTTTCTTTCCGACCGGCTGACAGAGGGACTGACCTTTGATTTCAGCAGCCTGACCATCACGATTGAGGGGCAGGTCGTAACAAGACAAGGGGATACTTTTTATCTGAATGGCAAACCGATCGCCGTTGCCTATGAGACAGAGAACGGATTTAATCTGAATTTCAACTATGACAACCTGGTATCCGATCCGGAGACCGGCGCTGTTTATACGCCGGTGGTAACCTACAGCGGAGTGGTCAATGAAAAGGCAGAAGTGGGAGCTGCAGGCAACCCCAACGATGTAACCTACTACTACGCCAATCATCCGAACCAGGGAGATACCTGGGACAAGCCGGAGGAGGAGCCGGACGAAGCGGAAGGAGTTACCAGCAAGAAAGATTCGGAAACCGTATATACGTATCAGCTGGCTTTCCAGAAGATTGACGGGGAAACCAAGAAACCCCTGGCAGGGGCGGTGTTTGGTATCTACCGGGATGCAGATTGCACGCAGCTGGTAGATGTGGTTACCACCAACGCCGCCGGCTACGCAGTTTCCACCAAAGTATCGGCAGGCACCTATTATGTAAAAGAGCTGGCGGCTCCTACAGGATACAGCCTGATTACAACTGTATATAAAATAAAGGCATCCTGGGCCACTGCCACCACAACGGTAACAGGCACAGTGACAAATGTCCAGTATACCACACAGAAACCCTCTGAGGACGCGGTGCAGGTGGGATGGATCAAGGATGGAGTGTATTATTCCATGACAGCCGTTGCGGCTGAAGAAGCTGCGGCAGGCGGATTTGCACCGGCTTATATTGCCTCCCAGAGTACCACCAGCAGCACGGTGACGGCTGTGACGGAAAACGGAGCGGGAAGCGGTACGGTAATGCTGGATACGCAGATTCCCAATACCCAGATGCACCCCCTTCCCTCTACCGGAGGTATGGGTACAACCATCTTTACAATTGGCGGAATCGTGATCATGGCTGCAGCGGCAGCGCTGTATTTTGCCGGAAAAAACCGGTCCAGATCCTAAATCATTCATGAAAACACCGGGGCGGGTCCGCTCCGGTGTTTTCATGAAAAAGGTTTTGCGGACCGGGGAGGATAAAACAGGAGAGTGGCTGGATGAAGAAAAAAATCAGGATTCTGATCATTGCCTTATTATTTCTGGGAGGTTTTGCCCTAATGGCCTATCCTTTTGCGGCCAATCAGTGGAACACCTACCGTCAGAAGCAGCTGACAGAAACTTACTATGAAACCATCGCCTCAGAAGAAACCGCAGGGGCCATTGATTACGAAGCAGAGTGGAACCGGGCAAAAGCCTATAACGATCACCTGATCCCCAGTATCCTTCCGGATTCCTTTGCGAAAGCTGCCGGAAGAGGAGAGCCGGAAGAGGAATATATGGCCTGCCTGAATCTGGCCGGAGACGGAATGATGGGCACTATTGAAATTCCGCGGATCGGGATTCAGCTTCCGGTATATCATACGACTTCCCAGGAGGTGCTGGAGAAAGCAGCGGGACACCTGGAAGGCAGCTCTCTGCCAATAGGGGGAGAGGGTACCCACGCGGTGCTTTCCGCCCACCGGGGCCTTCCCAGCGCGTCCCTGTTTACAGACCTGGATCAGCTGGAAATGGGAGATCATTTTATGATCCATGTGCTGGATGAAAGTCTTTGCTATGAGGTGGACCAGATTCTGGTGGTGGAACCGGAGGACACATCGGCCCTGGAGGTTGAGGAGGGAAAAGATCTGGTCACCCTGCTTACCTGCACGCCCTACGGGGTGAATTCCCACCGGCTGCTGGTAAGAGGGCATCGGGTTCCCTACGATCCGGCGGTGGCGGAGGAAGAGTCGCCTGGGCTCATGGGGCCCAGCATCCATACCAATTATGTGTTGTGGCTGGCGGCAGGAATGGCGGTGACAGGAGCTCTGATCTTCCTGATGTATCGAAGGGATCGAAAGCGCGGAAAAAGAAATGAGGGACGAAAACGATGAAGCGAAAATGCCTGTATGCCGCGGCATTTCTGCTGTTTCTGGCGGCAGGGGTCTTTTTGCTCTATCCGAAGGGGCAGGAAGTGCTGCATGCCTTTCAGGATAAAAAGCAGATTGAGGATTTTCAGCAGCAGGCAGAGACGGCAGAAGACAGCCGGGAGCTGCTGTCCCGAATGGAAGCTTATAATCAAAGGCTTACGGAAGAGGGGCAGAAGGAGATCAGCGATGCCTGGAGCTATGGGGGAGATGCTTTTCAGATGGAAGACAGCGGGCTGGAGGAAGGCATGATCGGCTATCTAACCATTCCGGCTATGGAGGTGGAACTTCCGCTCTACGTAGGAGCCAGTGAGGAAAATCTTCAAAAGGGCGCCGCTGTACTGGCGGAAACCAGCATGCCCGTGGGAGGAGCTTCTACAAACTGCGTTATAGCCGGGCACAGGGGCTACAAAGGAATTCCCATGTTCCGGGAAATCGAGGCGCTGCAGCCGGGAGACCGGATAAAGATCACAAATCCATGGGAAACATTGGAATACGAAGTTGTAAAATTCATCGTTACTTCCCCGGATGATGTTCAGGTGATCAAAATCGTTCCCGGGGCGGATCTGGTTACGCTGATTACCTGCCACCCCTATACCCTGAACTATGAGCGGTACGTGGTGTTCTGTGTCCGGGTGCAGGAGGGAGAAGAGCCGGAAGAAGAACAGAAAACGGAAGGGCAGCAGGAAGAGGAAAATGCCCGGGAGATTCCGGAAATCGCCGGCTACCAGAGTCTTCCCTACGAATCCTCCCGGGAGGAGATCCGCAGAGAAAAGACATTGAACTGCGGAGGCCTGGCGGTTTACACCGCAGCGGGTATTCTGCTGCTGCTGTCCTTCCTGGTCAGAAGAAAAAAGGCAGGGAGGAAACCCCATGGAAGAGGAATGGAATAGAGGGAATGGAAAAAACCATGATGTAAAACGCTCCGGCAGAGGGAAAAAGATCCGGGATATTACCGGTCAGAGGTTTGGGCGCCTTACGGCCCTGTATGTTACGGAAAAAAGAGACGGAAAGGGTTCCGCCTACTGGCACTGCCGCTGCCAGTGCGGAAATGAAATTGATGTAACAGAAAGCTCTCTGATGTATGGAAATTATCAGAGCTGCGGGTGCAGAAAACGGGAAGTCCAGAAAGCAATTCCTTCCAAGCTTCACAGAGTAGATCATACCTGCCTGGAATGGCTGGAAAAAAGAAAGTCACGAAAGGATAATACAAGCGGGTTCCGTGGCGTTTCCCGCACAAAGAGCGGACGCTACAGAGCCAGTATCGGGTTTAAAAACCAGAGATTCCATCTGGGTACCTACGAACAGTTTGAAGACGCAGTAAAAGCCAGGCTGGCGGCGGAAGAAGTGATTCATGACGGGTTTGTAAAAGCTTACCGTAAATGGGAAAAGGAAAGAAGCAAGGAGCCCTTTGTTTTTGAGGTGACAAAAGAGGAAGGAGGATTCCGGATAGACTGCAATATTTAATTCTGCCGAGAAATTTATTTCAGAATTCATATAGATTCTAGTTGTAGTTTTTCCAGCCTGTGCTATAATGGAGTACAATAGAACAGATGCAAAATAGGACCTCATGCGTCAAGTGTTCAACGGATGGGGAGTTGCCGTGAAACGAAAAGCTCGTCTTACGATATGAGGTCCGCACCCGTTGCAATCAAGTAGATGAAAACACCTTGTATTGTGAATAGGGATACAGGGTGTTTTTTCGTTTATCCGGAAAGCAGCGGTACAATGGAGGGAAAAAGATGGATGAGAAAAAAATCGAGGAAGCGGTACGGCTGTTTCTGGAGGGGATCGGCGAGGATGTGAACCGGGAGGGGCTTCTGGAGACTCCGGCCCGGGTGGCCAGGATGTGCCGGCAGATCTACGGGGGACTGACCCGGGATCCGGAGGAACATCTGAAAAAGCAGTTTGTATCCCAAAGCAGCCAGATGGTGGTGGAAAAGGATATCACCTTTTACTCTACCTGTGAGCACCATCTGCTGCCTTTCTGGGGGAAAGCCCACGTAGCCTATCTGCCGGAGGGCAAGGTGGCGGGACTTAGCAAACTGGCCCGTACGGTGGAGGTCTACGCCCGCCGTCCCCAGATCCAGGAAAATCTTACGGCGCAGATCGCGGACGCTCTGGAGAAATACCTGAGCCCCAAAGGGGTAATGGTCATGCTGGAGGCGGAGCACATGTGCATGTCCATGCGGGGGGTGCAGAAGCCCGGGACCAGAACCGTGACCACCGCAGTCCGGGGAGCCTTCGCGGAAGATTTCCAGCTGCAGCAGACCTTTTTCCAGATGGTGAAAGCATGAAGCGGGTGAACCGGATCTGGAAGCACCCCCTGTACCGGGAAGCCTATGCCAGGATCCAGGAGCTGGAACAGGACCGGGAGTTCTGCGGCCACTCCGCGGAGCATTTTCTGGCGGTGGCCCGGCTTATGCGGATCTATGATCTCCAGGAGGGAACGGGGCTTTCCAAAGAAACTATTTACGCGGCCGCGCTGCTTCACGATATCGGACGGCATCTCCAGTATCTGGAGGGAACGCCCCATCAGGAGGCCAGCGCCGCCCTGGCGGCAGAGATTCTGCCGGCCTGCGGCTTTCAGGAAATAGAGACGAAAGAGATTCTGGAGGCCATCCGGGCCCACCGCTCTCCGGAGATCCGGCAGGAAAAAAGTCTCCGGGGATATCTGTACCGGGCGGACAAGGCTTCCAGGAACTGTCTGGCCTGTCCGGCGGAGCCGGCCTGCGACTGGCCAAAAGAAAAAAAGAATCTGGAGATCACAGATTAGACGGGAGAACAGGCAGCATGAGAATCGGAACACAGGAATTTGATACTCAAAATCAGACTTATATTATGGGAATCCTTAATGTGACGCCGGATTCTTTCTCTGACGGGGGAAGATATGATCAGCTGGACGCGGCTCTGTTTCACGCGGAAGCCATGCTGCAGGAAGGAGCCTCCATTCTGGATGTGGGCGGAGAGTCTACCAGACCCGGCTATGCCCCTGTGCCGGCGGAGGAGGAGATCCGGAGAGTTGTGCCGGTGATCCGGGCGCTGACCCGGCGGTTTAAGGCGCCGGTCTCTGTGGATACCTGGAAAAGCTCTGTGGCGGAGGCGGCGGTACAGGCGGGGGCCAGCATGATCAATGATATCTGGGGCCTGAAAGGAGATCCAAAGATGGCCCGGGTGGCCGCGGAGAGCGGAGCCGCCTGCTGTCTGATGCACAACCGGAAAGAAGCAGTGTATGAGGATTTTATGAGAGAGGTGGCCGCGGATCTCATGGCTTCGGTGGAGACCGCCCGGGAAGCGGGAGTGAGGGATGACCGGATTATCCTGGATCCCGGCGTAGGGTTTGCCAAAAGCTATGCCCAGAATCTGGAGGTGATCGCCCGCCTGGAGGAATTGGCCTGTCTGGGATTTCCGGTGCTGCTGGGAACATCCAGAAAATCGGTCATCGGTAAGACCTTGGACCTTCCGGCGGATCAGCGGCTGGAGGGCACTCTGGTGACCACGGTTTACGCGGTGCAGAAGGGCTGCGCTTTTGTGCGGGTACACGATGTAAAAGAAAATCTGCGGGCCATTCAGATGACGAAGGCCCTGATGAGGGGGTAGATCATGGATCGGATCAAAATTCAGGAACTGGAAGTGTTTGCCAACCACGGGGTGTATCCGGAGGAAAACGCCCTGGGACAGAAGTTTGTCATTTCGGCGGATCTGTACACAGACACCCGCCCTGCGGGGAAAAGCGATGATCTGGAGCGGTCCGTCAACTATGGAGAGGTGTGCCAGCGGATCAAAGAATATGTGGAAGGCCATACCTGGAAGCTGTTGGAGAGCGTGGCGGAGCATCTGGCCTTTGAAATCCTGACCGCCTGGCCAAGGATCCGAAAGATCCGTCTGGAGATCCGGAAACCCTGGGCTCCGGTGCGCCTTCCCCTGAAAACTGTGGCAGTAGAGATCCGGCGGCAGTGGCATCAGGCAGTCGTCGCTCTGGGATCCAACCTGGGGGATAAGAGGGCGCATCTGCAGCGGGCAGTGGAGCTTCTAAAGGAAACGGCAGGATGCCGTGTGACGGCGGTCTCGGATTTTATCACCACAGCCCCCTACGGCTATGTGGAGCAGGATGATTTCCTGAATGGCTGTCTGCTCCTGGATACCCTGCTGACTCCGGAAGAACTGCTGGACCGCCTCCACGAGATCGAGCAGGAGGAAAAGCGGGAGCGGCTGATCCACTGGGGACCCAGGACGCTGGATCTGGATATTATTTTCTATGATGATCTGGTGCTGGATACGGATACCCTGCACATTCCCCATGTGGAAATGCACAAAAGAGATTTTGTGCTGAAGCCCCTGGCGCAGATCGCCCCCTGGATGCGGCATCCGCTGAGAGGGAAGACTGTGGCGCAGATGCTGGAGGAGCTGGAGAATTTTAGTTAATGGTTGACACCGCCGGGCCCGGATGCTATTATGTATTTGTGCATAAATTTCATATCAATCATGCAAGTGCGCCCCGCGGTCCGCGGCGGTGAAAAGGGAATCGGGTGAGAGGCCCGAGCGATCCGGTCACTGTAATCAGGGAGCAAGACGCAGAAAACCATTGTATGTCCGCACATATGAGAAGGAGCGTTGCGCGATAATCTGAGAGCCAGGAAACCTGCTTGGATGATATAAGGTTGAAGCTTCCGAGCAAAGCTTTCCATCTATCCATCCGATATGGAATGCCTGATAAGAGTATTCACTCAGCCGGGAACCTTCGAGCGGGATTTATGTATCGTTTAAACGGCAGGGTGAAATACTTCGGCTGTCAGAGAAGCTGTTTTATACCGCGTCATGATTCCTCCGCAAAGAATTGACGGTCTGGTTTTCCGCTTGACAGCAGAATCGGGAGCCGAAGGGATTTCCCCCAAAAGTTCATAAAAGATAAGTTCAGTCTCCTGTAATCGGGAGATTTTTTTATTCTACAATACAAGGAGGCCCCATGAAACTGATCCATCTCTCTGACCTGCACCTGGGAAAACGGGTCAACGAATTTTCCATGCTGGAGGACCAGGCCTTCATTCTGCGGGAAATCCTGCAGATTATAGACGAAGAACAGCCTCAGGCAGTGCTGCTGGCCGGGGATATCTACGATAAATCCGTACCTTCCGGGGAGGCGGTGCAGCTTTTTGACGGGTTTCTCTGGGAACTTTCCTCCCGGAAACTGCAGGTTTTTGTCATCAGCGGCAATCACGATTCCCCGGAGCGGCTGTCCTTCGGGGGACGGCTCATGGAGGGCAGCGGCATCCACCTGGCCCCGGTGTACAGCGGAAAGGTGGAGCCGGCGGTGCTGGAGGATGCATACGGCCCGGTGAATGTTTATCTGCTGCCTTTCCTGAAGCCGGCCCATGTGCGCCGGTATTTTCCGGAGGAGGAGATCGGCACCTACACAGAGGCTCTGCGGAAAGCGGTGGAGGCTATGGAGATCCACAAGGAGCAGAGAAATGTGCTGGTGACCCACCAGTTTGTCACCGGGGCTTCCCGGTCGGACTCGGAAGAAATTTCCGTAGGAGGCTCCGATAACGTGGACGCCTCGGTGTTTGATGATTTTGACTATGTGGCTCTGGGCCACATCCACGGTCCCCAGAATATCGGTTCTTCCAGGATCCGCTACTGCGGCACCCCTCTGAAGTATTCCTTCTCTGAGGCGGGACAGCAGAAATCCGTGACCGTGGCGGAGCTGAAGGAAAAGGGTTCCCTGGAGGTGTCGGTCCGGCCCTTGACTCCTCTGCGGGATCTGCGGGAGATCCGGGGCGCCTATCTGGAGGTTACGGAAAAAAGCTTTTATGAAGGCCGGAACCGGGAGGATTACCTTCATATTACTTTGACGGACGAGGAGGATGTCCCTGACGGGGCGGCAAAGCTGCGGGTGATCTATCCAAACCTTATGCGGCTGGATTACGACAATACCAGGACAAGATCCCGGAATCTTCCGGAGGGTGCGGAAGAGCCGGAGACAAAATCGCCTCTGGAACTGTTTGAAGAATTCTATGAACGGCAGAACAATCAGCCCATGACGGAGGAGCAGATCCGCTTTTCCAGGGCGCTGATGGAAACCATATGGGAGGACAAGCTATGAGACCGCTGAAACTGACCCTTTCCGCTTTCGGCCCCTATGCCGGGCGGACCGAACTGCAGATGGAACAGCTGGGCTCCGCAGGCCTGTATCTGATCAGCGGGGATACGGGAGCCGGAAAGACCACTCTTTTTGACGCCATTACCTTTGCCCTCTACGGGGAGGCCAGCGGATCCAGCCGGGAGCCGGGCATGTTCCGCTCCAAATACGCCAGGCCGGAGACTCCCACAGAGGTGGAATTGATCTTTTCCTACGGCGGCAAGGTGTATCAGGTACGGCGGAATCCGGAGTATCTCCGTCCTGCCAGACGGGGCGGCGGCCAGACCCTTCAGAAGGCGGAGGCGGAACTGACGCTGCCGGATGGGCGTCTGGTGACCAAGGTCCGGGAGGTGAACCAGGCGGTGAAGGAGATCATCGGCCTGGACTATCAGCAGTTTTCTCAGATCGCTATGATCGCGCAGGGGGATTTTCTGAAGCTGCTGCTGGCGGACACCCGGGAGCGCCAGGGGATCTTCCGGGACATTTTTCACACCGGTCCTTATCAGGTTTTTCAGGAGAAACTGAAGACGGAATCCGGGAAGCTGCGGACGGAGTGCGACAGAGCCAGAAGCAGCGTGGCTCAGTATATCCAGGGGATCCAGTGCCCGGAGGACAGTCCCCTGGTTTCCCGGGCGGAGCAGGCCAGAGCCGGGGAACTGCCTGCCGCGGAGGTGCAGGAACTGTTTTCTGAGCTCCTGCAGAAGGACGAAGAAGGCCGGAAAGCTCTGGAGGCGGAAACCGGGAAACTGGATCGGGAACTGGAGCAGGTCCATGCCCTTCTGGCCCAGGCGGAAGAGCGGAAAAAAGCGGAGATCAGCCTTCAGGAGGGATTGAAAGCCCGGGAAGAAGCCCTGGAGAAGCTGGCTCTGGCTGAGCGGTCTGTAGAGGAAGAAGAGAAGAAAAAGCCCCTGGGGGAAGAGCTGGCCCGGAAGGCTGCCGCTCTGCAGGGGGAACTTCCCCGGTATGAGGAACTGGAGGAGCAGAGAAAAGTATGCCATCAGCAGGCGCTGGAGGCGGAGAAAGCCGCCGGTAAGCAGCGGCAGGCGGAGACGGAGCTTAAGGAACAGATCCGGGAGCTGCAGGAGAGGAAGGAAGAGCAGGCATCCCTGGAGCAGTCCGGGGAACGGGCCGGCCAGCTGCGGCTGGATGAGCAGCAGGCGGAAAACCGGAAAAAGCAGCTAATGGATCTTGCGGAACAGGTCCGGCAGCGGAGTACTCTCAAGAAAGCCCTGGAAAAGGCTGGCCAGGAGGCGGAGCAGTTCCGCCGGGACTGCCTGGATCTGGACCGGCAGCGGGAACAGCTGACAGCAGAGGCAGAAACTCTGGGAAAGGAGTTCCAGTCTCTGGAAGACGCGGCCGGAGAAAAAGAAAAACTTTCCGGGGAGAGAACCAGGCTGGAGCGGGAGCTGGGAGAACTTGGACGTCTCAGGGACGCTTTGGATGAGTACGGGATTTCCCGGGAGAAACTGGAAGCCGCCCGTGCCGCTTACCGCAGGGCGGCGGAGCGCGCGGAAGAGGCAGGGCGGGTGTACCGCAGCCGGAACCGGGCGTTTCTGGACGAGCAGGCGGGGATCCTGGCGGAGACCTTGGCAGAGGGAGAGCCCTGTCCTGTCTGCGGCTCCAGAGAACATCCGGCCCCGGCGGAAAAATCCCTGGAGGCCCCTGCGGAAGCCCAGGTGGAGGAGGCCAGAGCGGCCTTTGAAAAGGCCCAGGATCTGGCGGAAAAGGCCAGCCGCCAGGCGGGAGAACTGAAAGGCAGCGTGCTGGCTCAGAAAGAAACCCTGCTGGAGCAGATGAAGCCTTACGGGGAACCGTCTGCCCCGGAACAGGCCGGGGAGCAGCTGAAGGCGGCGGAAGAAATCCGGCGGAAATCCCTGACCCGTCTGGAAACTGCAGAGAAAGAAAACCGGGAAAAACTTGCCCGGCGGGAACAGCTGCGGCGGAAGCTGCAGGAGCAGGAACAGAGGAGCGAAAAACTGGAGAAAGAAAAAGAAGGAGCCTCCCGGCGGCTTCAGGAAGCGGAAGGCCGGAAGAAAAATCTGGAGGGGCAGCTGGAAGGGCAGGAAGACAGCCTGGGCAGAGGCTTTCGGGAACTGGGAGCCCATCTCTCCTCGGAGGACGCGGAAGAGTTTCTGGCGGAAGAAAGCCGGAGGGCGGACCGGGAACTGGCGCGGCTTGAGCAGCTTCTTCAGGAGGAAGAGACGAAGCTTGCCAGAAAAAAAGAACTGAGCACCCTGATTCCGGAAAAAGAGCGGGAAAAAGAGAAGACGGAGCAGCAGATCAGCCAGTGGAAGCAGAAAAGGGCAGAGGCGGAAAGCAGGAGCCTCCTGGCCGGGGAGCAGGCGGAGCGGCTGAAAGCCGGACTGACCTGGGAGAGCCGGGAGCAGGCGGAACAGCAGATCCGGAGCTTTCAGGCAGAAGGGCAGACCTTGGAGCAGGCCCTGGAAGAGGCGAAAGAAAATCGGGACACAGCCGCCAGGAATCTGTCCGCCCTGGAAGGAAGGATCCGCCAGCTGAAGGAACTTCTGGAACAGAGCGGGGAGATCGACGGGTCTGTTCAGGAGAATCGGAAAGCTCTTCTGACAGAACGGAGAGAGGAGCTTCTGAGAGCGCAGAAAGTCCTTCATGCCAGGATCACCGCCAACCGGCAGGCGCTGGAACATATGGAACAGCGGTCTGCGGAACTGCAGAAGCTGGAGGAAAAGTGGGCCTTCGTCCAGTCCCTTTCCAATACCGCCAGCGGGAACCTTGCCGGAAAAGAAAAGATCATGCTGGAGACCTATATCCAGATGACTTATTTTGACCGGATCATCCGCCGGGCCAACTTAAGATTCCTGGTCATGTCCGGGGGACAGTATGAACTGAAACGGCGGCGGGAGGCCTCCGGCAGCAGAAGCCAGAGCGGCCTGGAGCTGGACGTCATTGACCACTACAATGGCACGGAGCGCAGCGTCCGCACGCTTTCCGGAGGAGAATCCTTTCAGGCATCCCTGTCTCTGGCCCTGGGGCTCTCCGATGAGGTCCAGTCCTCCGCCGGGGGCATCCGGCTGGACACTATGTTCGTGGACGAGGGCTTCGGTTCTCTGGACGAGGAATCCCTGCAGCAGGCAGTCCGGGCTCTGTCTTCCCTGACAGAGGGGAACCGGCTGGTAGGCATCATTTCCCACGTGGGAGAACTGAAAGAAAAGATCGACCGGCAGATCCTGGTAAAAAAAGACCGGGAGGGAGGCAGCCGGGTAGAGATCCTGGTGTAAGGAACATTGTTCCAGGATGGCTGAGATGAAATCAAAAGTTTTCTAAGAAAAAAAGGTAGGCGGCGCTGGGAAAACCGGAGGTTCTGTGCTATAATTTCATGAAGAACGAGAGAAACAGTACAGCATATCTGTAAAATACAGGATACGGGAGGATTTTTTATGAGTACAAGAACAGAGAAGACCCAGGAGCTGCACAGCAAAGGTTACAACTGCGCCCAGGCGGTGGCCTGTGCCTACTGTGATCTGGTGGGAGTCAGTGAGGATGAGATTTTCCGCATGACGGAAGGCTACGGGCTCGGTATGGGCTGTATGGAGGGGATCTGCGGAGCGGTATCCGGCGCGGCGGCCCTTGCGGGCATGAAAAACAGCCTTGGCTGCGAAAACCCTACCAGCAAAAAGGCAACGTATCAGCTGTCAGGGGAAATCCTGAAAAGATTCCGGGAGAAAAACGGTTCGGTGATCTGCCGGGAGCTAAAGGGCGTGGATACAGGAAAGCCGCTTCGGTCCTGCAGCGACTGCATCCGCGACGCGGCGGAGCTGGCGGAAGAAGTCCTGTTTTCGGACGCTTTCTAAGGACAGGACTCTGCGGAAAAACCTTGACAAACCTCGGAATCCTTACTATGATAAGTTCAGTTTAAAGGCAATGAAAAAGAGGAGTACGCGGAATCGCTCCATCAGAGAGGAGGGCCCCAGGCTGAAAGGCTGTCCGGAAAGGCGTTCTGCGGAAGGTAGCTTTGGAGCCCGGCGGCTGAAGCGGCGTGCAGAGTTTGGTCTGTCCCGTGGGTAGGCGGCTGCGGAGGTCCCCCGTTACGGGACATAAGGAGGCACGCGGGATCCGCGTGTGAAGTAAGGTGGTACCGCGAGACATTCGCCCTTTGCGCAGAGACGCAGAGGGCGTTTATTATTGCAGAGAAGAGAGGATTTTCAGAATGAAGAAAGAACTTGCCAAGACCTACGACCCCAAGGGGCTGGAGGACAGACTGTATCAGAAATGGCTGGATAAGGGATATTTCCACGCTAAAGTAAACCCGGACAAGAAGCCCTTTACCATTGTTATGCCGCCGCCCAATGTAACCGGGCAGCTGCACATGGGCCACGCCCTGGACAATACCATGCAGGATATCCTGATCCGCTATAAGAGAATGCAGGGCTATGAAGCTCTGTGGCAGCCCGGAACAGACCACGCGGCCATCGCCACGGAGGTAAAGGTTACCAATATGCTGAAAGATCAGGGCATCGACAAGCACGAGATCGGCCGGGAAGAGTTCCTGAAGTACGCCTGGAAGTGGAAAGAGGAGTACGGCAGCCGCATCATCAACCAGCTGCACAAGCTGGGCGCTTCCGCCGACTGGGAGAGGGAGCGGTTCACCATGGACGAGGGCTGTTCCAGAGCCGTGGAGGAAGTATTTGTCAAGCTGTACGAAAAAGGCTGGATCTACAAAGGCAGCCGTATCATCAACTGGTGCCCCAAGTGCCAGACTTCTCTGTCTGACGCGGAGGTAGAGCACGAGGATCAGAACGGTTTCTTCTGGCATATTAATTACCCCATTGTGGGGGAGGAAGGCCGTTTTGTTGAGATCGCCACCACCCGTCCGGAAACCATGCTGGGAGATACGGCTGTGGCTGTAAATCCCGAAGATGAGCGGTACAAAGATCTCATCGGCAAGACTCTGAAGCTGCCTCTGACAGACCGGGAGATCCCGGTGATCGCCGACGAGTACGTGGACAAGGAGTTCGGGACCGGCTGCGTGAAGATCACTCCGGCCCACGATCCCAACGATTTTGAGGTGGGAAAACGCCACAGCCTGCCGGAGATCAATATCATGAACGATGACGCCACTATGAACGAGCTCTGCGGCAAGTACGCCGGTATGGACCGCTATGAGGCCAGAAAAGCCATGGTAGAGGACCTTAAGTCCCAGGGATTGCTGGTGAAGGTGGTGCCCCACACCCATGCGGTGGGTACCCATGACCGCTGCCATACCACTGTGGAGCCCATGATCAAGCCCCAGTGGTTCGTGCGCATGAAGGAAATGGCCCAGGCCGCTATGGATGTGCTGGCAACAGAGGATCTGAATTTTGTGCCGGAGCGGTTTGACAAGATCTACATGCACTGGCTGGAGAATATCAAGGACTGGTGTATTTCCAGGCAGCTCTGGTGGGGACACCGGATCCCGGCCTGGTACTGCGATGAATGCGGCGAGGTCGTGGTGAAAAAAGGCGGCGCGCCGGAAAAATGCCCCAAGTGCGGCTGCACCCATCTGACCCAGGACGAGGATACGCTGGACACCTGGTTTTCCTCTGCCCTGTGGCCTTTCTCCACTCTGGGATGGCCGGACAAAACCCCGGAACTGGATTATTTCTACCCCACCAGCGTACTGGTGACCGGATACGATATTATTTTCTTCTGGGTGATCCGCATGGTATTTTCCGGTCTGGAGCAGACGGGGAAATCCCCCTTTAAGCACGTGCTGATCCATGGACTGGTGCGGGATTCTCTGGGACGGAAGATGAGTAAATCCCTGGGCAACGGCATTGATCCCCTGGAGGTCATCGACAAGTACGGGGCGGATGCCCTGCGGCTGACCCTTATGACCGGAAATGCTCCGGGAAATGACATGCGCTTCTACTGGGAGCGGGTGGAGTCCAGCCGGAATTTTGCCAACAAAGTGTGGAACGCTTCCCGGTTTATCCTCATGAACCTGGACGCCGCAACGGTGCCGGAGACTGTGGAGATGGAAAGCCTGACCGGGGCCGATCGGTGGATCCTCAGCAAGGTAAACCGCCTGGCCTGCGAAGTTACGGAGAATATGGAAAAATTCGAGCTGGGCATCGCGGTGCAGAAGGTTTACGATTTCATCTGGGAGGAATTCTGCGACTGGTACATCGAGATGGTGAAGCCCCGGCTCTACGGGGAAGGAGACAGCACAAAGGCGGCGGCCCTCTGGACCCTGAAGAAGGTTTTAAGCAGCGCCCTGAAAATGCTCCATCCCTTTATGCCTTTTATTACCGAGGAGATCTACTGCACCCTGAATCCGGAGGAGGAGTCCATTATGATCGCTTCCTGGCCGGAGTACCGGGAAGACTGGAACTTCGCCAAAGAGGAAGCGGAGGTGGAGATGATGAAGGAGGCAGTCCGGGGCATCCGGACAGTCCGCACCCAGCTGAACGTGCCCCCCAGCAAGAAAGCCAGTGTCTATGTGGTTTCCGCCGAGGCGGGGATCCGGGAGACCTTCTCCCGCAGCCGGGTCTTCTTCGCTACCCTGGCCTATGCCAGCGAGGTCCACATCCAGGAGGACAAGACCGGCATCGGGGAGGATGCCGTATCTGCAGTGATCCCCGGAGCTTCCATCTATATTCCTTTTGCGGAGCTGGTGGATCTGGAAAAAGAACTGGAGCGCCTGGGAAAAGAGCAGCAGCGTCTGCAGAAGGAGATCGCCCGCTCCAACGGAATGCTGAACAATGAGAAATTTGTCAGCAAGGCCCCGGCCGCCAAGGTGCAGGAGGAGAGGGATAAACTGGAAAACTATGCCAACATGCTGAAGCAGGTGGAGGAACGGCTGGCGCAGCTCAGAAAATAAATGAAAAAGATCAAAATAAACAGGGAAAAATGCGTACGGATCTGCAACAGGTTCTCAGTGCCTCTCCAGGCACTGGGATCCTGCCTGCTGTATTTTATCATCGAGGTTCTGTCCAGGCATTCTTTCTATGAGGCCTGGCATTTTATGGTATCCAGGCCCCTTATTTTTCTCTATAACGCGTTTTTGATTTTTGTTACTACAACGGTTGTTTATTTATTTCGGAGGCGGATTTTCGCCAGAGTCATCGTTTTCTGCTTCTGGCTGCTGCTGGGTATTATCAATGGCGTGGTCCTTTTAAACCGGGTTACCCCTTTTACCGGTCCGGATCTGCAGCTCATCGCTGATGCCGGCAGAATCATCGGCCAGTATATTTCTCCGGCAGGGCTGATAGGAATCCTGGCAGCACTGGCAGCACTTGCGGGATTTCTGGTATGGTTCTGGTTTAAAGCTCCGAAATATAAGGGAAAAAGAAACTGGCTGGCGGATCTGACCGCGATAGGAGTCAGCATCCTGCTGTTTGTCCTGGCTACCCATGGAGCGCTGTCCCACAGGATCCTGTCCACATATTTCGGAAATATTGCTTTTGCCTATGAGGATTATGGTTTTCCCTACTGCCTGAGCGTTACCCTGTTTGATACGGGAATCCAGGAGCCAAACGGATATTCTGAGAGATTGGTGGAAAGGATTCTGGAAAGCGAAGGAGAGCCGGAAGCGGACAGTCAGGAGAAACCGAATCTGATCTTCCTGCAGCTGGAATCGTTTTTTGACCCTCTTCAGGTTAACTATCTGAATATCTCCGAGGATCCGATCCCGTATTTCCGGCTGCTGAAAGGGCAGTATTCCTCCGGCTACTTTCGGGTGCCGGCTGTGGGAGCCGGAACCATCAATACAGAGTTTGAGTCCATTACAGGGATGAGTCTCCGGTATTTCGGAGCGGGAGAATATCCATACAAAACAGTGCTTTCAGAAGAAACCTGTGAGAGCCTCCCCTATGTGCTGAAAAATCTGGGATATTCCGCGCATGTGATCCATAACAATGAGGCTGCCTTTTACGATCGTTATCAAGTGTATCCTATGCTGGGATTCGATAGCTTTACATCCATGGAATATATGCAGGATACCACGGATACAACGCCTACTGGCTGGCTGAAGGATCATATTCTGACAGAAGAGATTCTGAAATGTCTGGATTCTACAGAGGAACGGGATTATATTTATACCGTATCCGTGCAGGGGCATGGGGATTATCCCCAGGAACCGGTGCTGACGGATCCGGAGATCCGGGTGACGGGAGCGGAGCGCCGGGAAAAAAATAATAATGCCTGGGAGTATTACTGCAATGAAATCCATGAGATGGATGATTTTCTCCGGGAACTGACGGCAGCTCTGGAGGATTACCCGGAGCCGGTGATCCTGGTCATGTATGGAGATCACCTTCCTACCATGGGGCTGCGGACAGTAGACCTGGAAAACCGCTACCTGTTTCAGACGGAATATGTAATCTGGGATAATATGGATCTGCCTGTGGAAGACGGCAATCTTTCCGCCTATCAGATCGGCGCCAAGGTTCTGGATCTGGCGGGGATTCACCAGGGAACCATGATCCGATATCATCAGGAAAGAAGAAACAGCCAGAATTACCAGCGGGATCTGGAAGTGCTGCAGTATGATCTGCTGTATGGCGAGCAGTACGCCTACGGGGGAGAAAGCCCTTATGAACCCTCTCATATGCAGATGGGAACAGAACCGGTGAAGCTGGAAGAAATCCGTCAATCTTCCGAAACCCTCTTTTATATGACCGGAAAGAATTTTACCGCTGCCAGCCGGCTGGAAATAGACGGGGAAATTGTGGAGCATACGGTTTACGTCAGCGGAGAGATGCTGATGGTTCCGGACCTGCAGCTGGAAGGCGGAGAGAAAATCCGGGTGGTACAGGTGGCAGAAGGACAGACGGACCAGGTGCTCTCTGGCTCCAATTATCTCCGTTTCCAGAAAGACTGATTTTTTGTCGAAGGTTTTTTGAAAAAGGGTATGGACTTATGGTGCCGCTATATTATAATGAAAAGAGCTGGTCAGTCCGTGACGGCCAAAACAAAACAAAGTGGTGGAAACAGTGAATTACAAAGAAGCAGTAAATTATATAGAAGAAATACCGAAGTTTACCAGCAAAACCTCTCTGGATCATACCCGCAGACTGCTGAAGCGTCTGGGCAATCCGGAGAAGAACATGCGGATCATCCATGTGGCCGGAACCAACGGGAAGGGAAGCGTATGTTCTTTTTTGAATTCTATGCTCCTGGAAGGGGGATACCGGTGCGGTTTGTTTACATCCCCTCATTTGGTGAAAATAAATGAGAGGTATCTGATCAATAATCAAATGATCGATGACGAAAGCTTTCTGGAAGCCTTCCTGCAGGTAAAAGAGGCGGTGGACAGGGCTATGGAAGAAGGGGAAACACATCCTACCTATTTCGAGACCCTGCTACTGATGGGTATGCTGATTTTTCAGAAGAAGCAGGTGGATTTTATGATTCTGGAGACGGGTATGGGAGGACGGCTGGATGCCACCAATGTGGTAGAAAAACCTCTGGCCTGCATTATCACTTCCATCAGCCGGGATCACACGGAATATCTGGGCGAAACCATCCCACAGATTGCCGGGGAGAAGGCCGGGATCATTAAACCGGGAGTGCCGGTCATTTATGACGGACAAAATCCCCAGGCGGCGGCGGTGATCCAGGCAAAGGCGGAAGAAATGGGAAGCCCTGCCTATGCGCTGCGGGAGGATATGTACCGTCTGGTCAGCAATACCAGGCAGGGGATCTGTTTTCGGTTCCATTTTGGCCAGGAGGCGGAGACAGAACTGCAGATTTCCTCTATTGCGGAATATCAGATGATGAATGCATCCCTGGCGTATTTTACGATGAAGCAGCTTTCCCGTTTCCACAAGATCCAGGAGGAAGCCCTGGTTCGGGGAATCCGCAGGGCAGTCTGGCCCTGCCGGATGGAAACGGTGATGGATGGGGTTATCATTGACGGGGCTCACAATGAAGACGGGGTAGCCCAGTTTATTCGGACAGCGTCTCATTTTCGCAGGGATCATGAGATCACAATTCTGTTTTCCGCTGTATCGGACAAACATTATCCGGACATGATCCGGGAAATCGTAACCGGAATTTGGCCGGCAAGGGTAGTCGTAACAGAAATCCAGGGATACCGGCGGGTTCCGGCGGAGGAACTGGAAGAACTGTTCCGAAAGGCCGGATGCAGGGAAGTTATCCGGGAGAAAGAACCGGGGCCGGCTTTTGAGACGGCCTGCCGGCTGAAAGGAGAGGGAATGCTGTTTTGCATTGGCTCTCTGTATCTGGCCGGTGAGTTGAAAAATTGGATCAGCACTCATAAAAAGGAGGCGGAAACTTGCTGAATTACGAAGAGGAACTGAAAAAATTTGAGCCATGCCTGGATGTGGACGAGGTGGAAGACGCCATTTACAACCGGGATCTGACAGATGTAATAGATCTGTTAAAAGAAATGCAGAAATCCCAGAGCGACCAGACAAAGGAGTAAGTCTATGGATTGTATGTACTGCGGTGCGGCAGTGAGCAAAAACAGCGGGATCTGTCCCCAGTGCGGGGAAGATGTCAGTGTCCAGAAACGGGCGCTGCAGCTTTCAAACCTATATTATAACCAGGGCCTGGATAAAGCGGAGATCCGGGATCTGTCCGGCGCCATTGATCTGCTGCGGAGAAGCCTGAAATTTAACAAGCGGAATATACAGGCCAGAAACCTTCTGGGATTAGTATATTTTGAAACCGGCGAAGCAGTATCCGCTCTCAGCGAATGGATCATCAGTAAAAATATGCAGCCGGAGGAGAATCTGGCAGTAGAATATATCCAGAGAGTCCAGGCAGAGGCGGAAAAGCTGGATACGATACATCAGACTATCAAGAAATATAATATAGCTCTTACCAGCTGCAGAGAGGGAAATGAAGATATAGCCGGGGTAAAGCTGAAGAAAATCCTGACCCAGAACCCGAAATTGATTAAGGCATATCATCTGCTGGCGCTGATCTATATTAAGCAGGAACAATATGAAAAGGCCAGAAAAATCCTGAAAAAAGCCGCTAAAATCGATCGGACAAATTCTACCACCCTGCGTTTCCTCAGGGAGGTAGATCAGCAGACCGGTATGGTGACCCGTCTGGAAGATCGGCGGCGGGGCCTTTGGAAGCAGGAGAAGGAAAAGGAGAAGATTTATGTGCCGGAAGGAGATGTGGTGATCCAGCCGGCCTCTTTCCGGGAAACCTCTGTATTTGCAAATATGATTAACATTATTGCAGGGGTTGTAGTAGGTATTCTGGTAACCTGGTTTTTACTGGTTCCCTCTGTTCGGCAGGATGCCAGCAGGGATGCGGACGAAAAGATCGCGGAATACAGCAATACCATGGCCGGGCAGGAAACACAGATTTCCAGTCTCACGGAACAGCTGGCGGCAGCCACCTCCCGGGCGGAAGCTGCGGAGCAGCAGATGGAGCACTCCGGCCAGACTTCAGAGGCCTACGACAAACTGCTGCAGGCGTATAACGCCTACCAGAGGGAAAGCTATACGGAGGCCGCCGAGGCGCTGGCAGGGATCCAGGAGGATACGCTGTCAGAGGAAGCCAGAGCAGTCTACGACAGTATTTATGCAGATGTACAGGGGCTGATGTTTGAGCAGCTGTCCAACGATGGAATGGACGCCATGAATGGAGGGGATTATGACACGGCGATTCAATATCTCACCCAGGCCAGAGAGATAGACGGCAGTGATTATTCCGTGCTGAGTTCCCTGGCCAACGCGTACCGGCTGAAAGGGGATAATGATAATGCTGTGGCGGTATTCCAGGATATCATCACTCAGTTTCCGGACAGCCGCGGTGCGGAAGTGGCTCAGAATTATATTGACCAGATACAGCAGTAAAGTTTTGAAGAACAGAAATACAGAAGAGAAACCTCCAGACAGGGGATGCGCATATTTTGCGCATCCCCTGTCTGCGTATATAGATCATCATCAGAAAGGAGAGAATATAGAATGAATGAGAATATGGAGGTAAAGGGAACCACACTGACGATTAAAATTCCCGAGGAATTGGATCACTGTACCGCTGAGGCCATACGGCTGGAAGCAGACCGCTTTCTGATCCGCAGTCAGATCCGGCAGATTATTTTTGATTTCAGCCGCACCGGGTTTATGGATAGCTCCGGGATCGGCATGATTATGGGCCGCTACAGAAATATGCGGCTTTTAGGAGGGACTGTGAAAGCGATCCATGTGGGCGGGCAGGTGGGAAGAATCCTGCAGCTGTCCGGGATCCACAAGGTAATCCAGATTGAGAAGGATTCTTCCGTAAAAGCAGAGAAGGGGGTATAAAAATGGAGAACACCAATGAAATGATGATTGAATTTGACAGCCGGGCCTGTAACGAAAGTTTTGCAAGGGTAGCTGTCGCGGCTTTCTGCACACAGATGAATCCTACCCTGGAGGAAGTGGCAGATGTTAAAACGGCTCTTTCCGAAGCGATTACAAATGCCATTATTCACGGGTATGAAAATCAGATACATAAGATCCGCATAGAATGCAAGATTGCGGGACCGGATCTGTATATAACCGTCATCGATCATGGAAAAGGGATCGAGGATGTGAGAAAGGCCATGGAGCCGCTGTACACAACCCGGCCGGAACTGGAACGCTCCGGCATGGGGTTTGCGTTTATGGAGGCGTTTATGGATGAAATCGCAGTGGCCTCTCAGCCCGGAGAAGGTACGGAGATCCATATGAGAAAACGGATTGGCTGCGGCAGCAGTCCCTTTGCCTGAGGGCCGCCTATGGAGGATGTGCGGATTTTGCTGAAACGGGCACATCAGGGTGATAAATCAGCCAGAGACAGTCTGGTGGAGGCAAATACAGGATTGGTGTGGAGCGTCGTCCGTCGTTTTTTAAACCGGGGCACGGAGGCGGAAGACCTGTTTCAGATAGGCAGTATCGGATTGCTGAAAGCGATTGACAAATTTAATCTGGAGTACGGAGTACAGTTTTCTACTTATGCGGTACCGATGATCGCCGGAGAAATTAAGCGATTTCTCCGTGACGACGGCCCCCTGAAAGTCAGCCGGACTCTGAAGGAACTGGCTTCCAGAAGCTATGGGGTCAGAGAAAGCCTGGAGCGAAAGCTGGCGCGGGAACCGACTCTGACGGAGATTTCCAGAGAGCTGTCGGTGCCGCCGGAAGAACTGGCTATGGCGCTGGAAGCCGGCGCGGAGATTGAGTCCCTGCAGAGACCCATTCATCAGGGAGAGGGAAATGATATTTTTCTTGGGGACAGGCTGCAGGGGAAAAAGGATGAGGGGGAACAGCTGCTGAACCGGATCCTGCTGGAAGAATTGCTGAAAGAGCTGCCCGCCCAGGAACGGCAGCTTTTGTATCTCCGTTATTTCCAGGAGGAAACCCAGACGGTTATTGCCGAAAAAATGGGTATCTCCCAGGTACAGGTATCCCGTCTGGAGAAAAAAATTCTGCAGAAGCTGAAGAAACAGGCCCGTGTATAAGATCCCCGGGCCCGGACCATACTAAAGAACAAAAGCAAAGGGGGAACCATGGGAAAAACGCTGTACATGCAGACAGATAAAAATGTAAAAGTCACAAAAGAAAAAATTTTACTGGGGGAAATTGCCCTTCTCAGCTGTTCGGACAGGAAAGTTCTGGCCAGATGCCAGGCCAGGACTGTAGGAAACCTTCCGAGAGGAAAGTATGGACGTTACACCATGTCCGCCCTGGATCTGGTGCGGGCGGTAGAAAGGGAAGAGCCGGATGTGGAGGTGGCCCATATAGGAGAGCCGGAATTTGTGATATCCTATGAAAATCCCCGGGGGCCCAACAAAGCACTTGCTGTTTTGAAAACAGCCTTTGTCAGTCTGGTAATTTTTTTCGGTACGGCTTTTTCGATTATGACCTTTAATACAGATGTGGATATCCATACTCTATTTGAAAACCTTTACCAGATGTTTACCGGGAAAAATTCCGGAGGCTTTACTGTTCTGGAGATTTCCTATTCCCTGGGGATCGGCCTGGGTGTGGTTCTGTTCTTTAATCATTTTGGAAGGCTTAAGATTACGGACGACCCGACGCCTATGGAAGTACAGATGCGCATGTATGAGGATGAAGTGGACGCCACGGTGCTGGAAAAGGAGAGAAAAAAGGAGAGAGAGGGGCCTCCATGAGGGAACAGATTCTGCTGGGATTTATAGGTCTGAGCGGGGGGATGGTAACGGCAGGCGGAGCGGCGGCGCTGGTCATAGGGCTGGGAATTCTTCCCAGGTACGCGGGGATTACCCGAACGCCGGAAAAAATCTTCTGGTATGAAGACTGCGCGATGCTGGGGATATTTTTGGGCAATCTGGCTGTTCTGAGCCAGGGAAGCCTGCCGGCGGGAAAGCCGGGGTTGGCAGCGGCAGGGATTTTTTTCGGAATCTTTCTTGGCAGCTGGGTCATCGCTTTGGGAGAGGTTGTGGATATTTTCGCGATTCTTGCCAGAAGACTGAAACTGCATCATAGTTTTCCCTGGATCATTCTGAGCATGGCAGGGGGGAAGATCCTGGGGTCGCTGTTATTTTTCTATAAAGGATGGTATTAAAGATGGAATGTCTGAAAAAGGATGAAGAGACGAAAAAAGAATATGAGCAGTATGTAGAACAGGTTACGCCCCGGCAGGATCTTCCCCGGCACATGCTGCGAGCCTTTCTGACCGGGGGGCTTATCTGCTTACTGGGCCAGTTTATCCTCAATTTTTGTGCCAGCCGGGGAATCCCGGAGCAGGAGGCAGCCGCATGGTGCTCTCTGCTGCTGATCGCCCTCAGCGCCCTTCTGACCGGACTGAACCTGTATCAGCGTCTGGTAACCTTTGGAGGAGCCGGAGCGCTGGTGCCTATCACTGGATTTGCCAATTCTGTGGCGGCCCCGGCCATAGAATATAAAAAGGAGGGGCTGGTTTTTGGAGTGGGGGCAAAAATTTTCACCATTGCCGGGCCGGTAATCCTTTACGGGATTCTTTCCAGCTGGCTTTTGGGAATTTTATATTATCTGCTGGCCGGAGCCGGGCTTTACTGGGCGTAGGATTTTAGTTGCATTCTCCGGGCAGATGGATTATGATAGCGTCAGTGTACAAAGGGCAACGACCGTATTGTCCCCCTGTACACTGGCGCTATTTTAAGCAGAAAAACACCTGAAAAGCAGGAAAGAATTTCTTTGCTGTTTCTTTACCGGTTTCATGCTATAAATATAGGAGGATCGTAAGGCGGGACATAAACAATGAAAAATTTCATAAAGAGTATGGGATTAACGGTATTTGTGCTGGCGTCAGCGTTTCTGATCAGTCTTTTTTTTCAGAAAACCTTTCAGACCCGGACATTAATACCGATGATTTTTGTTTTGGCGGTCTTTTTGATCGCGCTGCTGACCCAGGGGTATTTCTGGGGGATCATGGCCTCCTTTGCCGGGGTGCTGGCAGTAAATTTTGCTTTTACCTTTCCGTATTTTGAATTTAATTTTTCTGTTCCGGAAAATGTACTGTCCGCAGTTCTGATGCTGGTAGTAGCGGTGCTGACCGGTATGCTGACTACGAAGATCAAGAGTCAGGAAAAAATGCGGGCGGAGAGCGAGAGAGAGAAGATGCGGGCCAATCTGCTGCGGGCAGTTTCCCATGACCTGCGGACGCCCCTGACCTCCATTTACGGTTCCAGTTCCACGATCCTTGAGAATTATGGAAAACTCCAGGAAAAAAAACAGCTGCAGCTGCTGAAGGAAATCCGGGAAGATTCCCAGTGGCTGATCCGCATGGTGGAGAATCTCCTGTCTGTGACCCGGATCGACAGCCAGCGGGTGGAAGTGATCAAAACGCCTACGGTGCTGGAGGAACTCATCGATACAGTCATGATCCGCTTTCAGAAAATGTATCCCCATCAGGAGGTACAGGTAGAAATCCCGGAGGAATTTGTCAGCATTCCCATGGATCCTGTGCTGATCGAGCAGGTGCTGATCAATTTTCTGGAAAACGCGGTGTTCCACGCAGAGGGAATGAAAAATCTGCAGCTGCGGGTGCGGGTGCAGGGAAATCAGGCGGTTTTTGAAGTGGAAGACGATGGCTGCGGAATTCCCCGTGACCGGATTGACAGAATCTTCACCGGTTTTTTACAGAAAAAGGATTTGCCATCGGATGGGAGAAAGAGTAATATGGGAATTGGTTTATCCGCCTGCGCAGCCATTATCCGGGCTCACGGAGGAACCATCCAGGCGCAGAACAGGGAAGCGGGCGGAGCCGTGTTCCGTTTCTTTCTGGAGAGGGAGGTGACAGACGACGAGCAGCAATAAATATAAGATCCTGGTGGTGGAAGACGAGGCGAATATCCGCAGTTTTGTGGAAACCAGTCTTGAGACAGGAGGATATCAGGTTTACACTGCTTCATCCTGCAGTCAGGGGATGCTGATCTTTTCTTCCCATTGTCCGGACCTGATCATCCTGGATCTGGGGCTTCCGGACGCGGACGGGCTGGACTTTATCCGTTTCGCCAGAAAAACCTCTGCCGCGCCGATTCTGGTGCTTTCGGCTAGAACAGGGGAAAGGGATAAAGTGGCGGCGCTGGATCTGGGAGCCAATGATTATGTAACAAAACCTTTTGGTACGGCGGAATTGATGGCCAGAGTACGGGCGGCTTTGCGGAACAGCCGTCACAGTTCCGAGATGGGAGCGGTTCCGGGAGGTACTTTTCAGGTAAAGGATCTGGTCATCGATTATGACCGGCGCCGGGTGACCGTGGACGGGAAAGAAGTTAGTCTGACGCAGACAGAGTACAACATTGTGACGCTTCTTTCTGAGCAGGCGGGCAAGGTGCTTACATATTCTCAGATTATCTGCGGTATCTGGGGAAGTTCTGATTCCGGCAGCGTGAAAAAGCTGCAGGTAAATATGGCAAATATCCGCAAGAAGCTGGGAACCCGGCCTGGCGATAGAAAATACATCGCCAATGAACTGGGCGTAGGGTACCGGATGCTGGCGGATGAGGAATAGCCGGGATTTTTTCTCCGGACATCCGGAAATAAAAAAGACAAAGAGGTAAATATCATGCTGAAATGTATTAAGCGCATGTCTGCTCCGCGGATTATAGCGCTGGGATTCGCGCTGGTGATTTTTATCGGATCCATCCTGCTGATCCTGCCCTGCAGCGTGCAGGAGGGAGTGACTGTGCGCTATATAGACTCTCTGTATACTTCCACCAGCGCGGTATGCGTAACGGGTCTGATCGCAATTGACGCAGGCAATACTTTTACTCCGCTGGGACAGTTTTTTCTGGGAATGCTGATCCAGGTAGGCGGACTGGGGGTTACCGCCATGGGAACCGGTATTATTATCGCCATGCGGAAAAGGCTGGATTTTAAAGGCCGGACCCTGGTGCAGGAGGCAATGAATCTGGATTCCCGGGAAGGGATCGTAAAGTTTGTTAAAAGCATATTCATTACCACCGGTATTTTTGAACTGACGGGAGCCGCTCTGAGCTTTCTTGTTTTCGTGAAAGATTACCCGCCCCTGAAAGCGCTGGGAATCAGTCTGTTTCATTCCGTAGCGGCCTTTAACAACTCGGGTTTTGATATTCTGGGAGATTTCCAGAATCTGATTCCCTACCGGGATAATGTACTGCTGAATGTGGTGACCTGCGGTCTGATTATCTTCGGCGGTATCGGTTTCCTGGTGATCCGGGAACTTTGGATGAAGAAATTCCGCTGGAAAAAACTATCCATGCATGCCAAAATCGTTATTTCCATGAGTATTGTCCTGATTGTGGCCGGCGGCGTTCTGATTAAAGCTACGGAGGATGTAACCTGGATGGGAGCCTTCTTCCACAGCGTTTCCGCCAGAACCGCAGGATTTTCCACGTATCCTCTGGGAACTTTTACTACCTCGGGACTTCTGATCCTGACCGTTCTGATGTTTATCGGAGCATCCCCGGGATCTACGGGAGGCGGTATCAAAACCAGCACCTTCTTTGTGCTGATCCAGAGCATTAAAGCCATGGCGACCAATAAGTCCGAGAAGGCTTTTCATTACAGCCTTCCCGTAGGGGCCTTCCGGAAAGCGGCGGTGATCACGCTGCTGGCTCTGGGAGTGGTGGTTACCGGCACGTACCTGATGTCTGTCATGGAGCCCCACCTTTCCCTGGTGGATATGCTGTTTGAGGTCACCAGCGCTTTCGGTACGGTGGGACTTTCCACCGGAATTACGCCGGATCTCTGTGACGGAAGTAAATTTTTATCGATTTTGATCATGTATATCGGGCGGCTGGGTCCGCTGACTATCGCGTCCATCTGGCATTTCTCCAGAGGAGAACGCACCAGTTATCCGGAAGGAAACGTCGCTATTGGTTAAAGGAGGAAAAAAATGAGCGTATTTCATAATCGAAAAAACACAAAGATGTCCTATGGAATCGTAGGCCTTGGAAGATTCGGATATGCCCTGGCCATGGAACTGTCCCGGGCAGATGTGGATCTGCTGATCCTGGACCGGGATGAGGAAAAGGTGCGGGAACTGAGAGATATCACGGAGAATGCCCTGGTAGTTAAAAGTCTGGATAAAAAATCCCTGGCGGAGACCGGGATTCAGAATTGTGATGTAGCGGTGGTCTGCATCGGAGAGCACATTGAGACCTCCATTCTGACGACCCTGCATCTGGTGAGCCTGGGAATTCCCAAGGTAGTAGCGAAAGCCACCAGCGCGGAGCATGGAGAGATCCTGGAAAAGCTGGGGGCAGAGGTTGTGTATCCTGAGCGGGATATGGCCATCCGTCTGGCCAACCGGCTGGAAACCGCCAGAGTCCTGGACTATATCCAGCTCAGTGAAAAAATCAATATCTCCAAACTGCAGATACCGGAACAGCTGGTGGGAAAATCCGTGCTGGACATGGATCTTCGAGCCCGCTTCGGACTGAATATCATCGCAGTAGAGAACAGCGGAGAAGTGCTGGAGCACGTAAAGCCGGATTATGTTTTTAAAGACCACGACGTGCTGCTGGTGTCCGGCAGCCGGGACGGTCTGGCCCGGCTGTCCGAGTGGCTGGAAAGCCACCGTTAAAACAGGGGCTCCAGCAGAACGTCCACAAGGCCGCCGCAGACCATGCCTTCGTCTTCCGCGTCCCGGCCGGTCATGTCGGCGTGATAGAGCACAGGGGACGGATGTTCTTCCCTCATCAGCCGGAGGGCTTTCTGGAAAATGTCCGCTTCCAGACAGCCGCCTCCGATGGTGCCCAGGCACCGTCCGTCCCGGTAAACCAGCATTTTGGTCCCCGCCTCTCTGGGGGCGGAGCCTTTCCTGGCCGCAATGGTGGCCAGGACTTTTTTTGTCTCTGTTTCGGACGCGTCCAGGATCCCCTTGAGGATTTCTCGGGTAAAGCCGCCTCTTCGGCGGTTTTTATTTTTTTCCTGAATGATTTCCGCCATAATTGAAATGCCGATCTCCTCCGGGGTTTCCGCGCCGATGGGAAGGCCGATAGGAGTGTGTACCGTTTCCAGCACCTTGGGATCCGTGCCGGATTCCCGCAGAGCTTCTTTTACTTTGGCAGTCCTGCCCCGGCTGCCGATCATGCCGATGTAGGCGTGGGGCTTTTCCGCGATGAGGCCCAGGCAGGTCTGATCGTACCGGTGCCCCCGGGTAACAATGACAAAAAAGGTATCCGCATCCCCGGGGATCTTTGCCAGTCCATCCTCAAAGGATTCGCAGAGAACCCGATCCGCCCCGGCCCTCCTAGCATTGTCCGCGAATTTGGGACGATCCTCCAGGACGGTCACGGAACAGCCGATCATGCGGGCCATGCGGATCACCGGGATGGAGACATGGCCGCCGCCGCAGATCACCAGTTTCTGTTCTCTGGCGGGAAATTCACAGAGGACCCGGCAGCCGCCCAGGGTATGGATCCCGGTGGCGTCCAGGGAAGAAAGGTCTTCCTTCAGATGGGAGAAAAACCCTCCGCTTTGGGATTCCCATTGGAGGACTCCATCGGTATACAATGCTTTTTCGCCGGTCTTCTCTCCCTCCAGCAGGGTCAGCACCACCGTCTTTCGGTTGGGATTGTAGTCCGCGATCTGTCTGTATAATTCCATCATCATCGAATCTCCTCCTAGTTTTTTATTCTTGTTTGATCAGCACTCCGCTGCCGTGAAGATCCGGCAGGGGAAGGACAGTCAGTTTGTGTTCCCGGCAGAATTCCCGGACTGCGTCTCCTGCTCCGGGAAACTGGGAATTGTTGTAATCATGGATCAGGATCATGCCTCCCGGTACCAGCAAAGGCCAGAAGATCTTCAGTCCCTGGCGGACGGGTTCATAGAGGTCCGGATCCAGGCTCACCAGTGCCAGAGCCGGCAGGGGATCCTGCAGCGCTGCCAGGGAATCCGGAAAACGCCCCGGACAGAATACGGCCTGTTCCGGGTAAGGCAGACAGGAGCGGACCAGCTCCAAGCTGGTATCCTGAAAAGTCATGGGACTTTTCTGACCCGGATGCCTTTGTCTCTCAATGCATGTGTCCTCTTCCGGAAAGCCCTGAAAAGTATCAAAGAGGTACAGCTTCTTTTCCGGCAGAAGCCGGTTCATCTCCCGGGCAAAAGCTCCCCGGTACACCCCCAGTTCCGCCATTTCCCCCGGCAGCTTCCGGTCCCGTATTTCCTGTGCCAGCATCCGCAGGCAGGCTCTCCGGAGATCCATGGAATCGCAGAACTCCGTAAGGCTGCGGATGTCCCCGGAAAACCCCATGGCTTCCAGGCGCTGCCGGATCTGGGCGGAAGCTTCCTGGCTGCGGACGGCGATCCAGACCAGGTCCGGCTGATGCCGGGGAATCTCCTCCGGGGGGATCACAGGAACGTTTTCCCGGAAGGTATGCTGCAGGGCGGGATCGCTGTCAGCGAAGGCCAGCAGCCGGGCGTCCGCCGGAAGCCAGTTTTTTACGGTGCGGCCTCCCTGGCCGCAGCCCCAGATGATTACGTTCATGGTGTTTTTCTCTCCATTCTGCCTGCAAAAAAGCGGATTTTTTATCTGTAAATCATTGTAATATATTCGGCAGTTCCTGTCACTTGCTTTTTGTTCATGGGATCAACACTCCGCCTGGGAGTTCATAAGAAAAACACAGGGCATGTTGTTTTGACAACATACCGGGAAGAGGCGCTGTTCTATAATAAACCCATACAGGGAGGTGCGAATATGATCTTAGAAGGATGTCAGAGCAAATCGAAAGAGATATCTATTGAAGAACGAATCTGTCCTCAGTGCGGCCATGAGATCGAAATTTTTTCTGTGGACACAGAGGCGGCCTGCGAACACTGCGGTTTTGTGATCTATAACGATCAATTAAGCTGTGTGCAGTGGTGCAAATACGCCAGGCAGTGCGTGGGGGATCGGATGTACAAAAATATGATGGAAATAGCAAAAAGAAATATAGAGAAAAGAGGGAAGAGCGCATGAAGAGAAAAATCATCCGAATCGATGAAGAAGCATGCAATGGCTGCGGCCTCTGCGCCTCGGCCTGCCATGAAGGAGCCATCGGTATAGTCAGCGGCAAGGCAAGGCTTCTGAGAGAGGACTACTGCGATGGTCTGGGGGACTGCCTGCCGGCTTGTCCGGCAGGAGCGATTACCTTTGAAGAGCGGGAGGCGGCTGCCTATGACGCGGAAGCAGTGAGGAAGAAGAAAGAACAGCAGAACGCCCGGACGGCTGGGGAGGCATGCTCCCGGCTGGGCCAGTGGCCGGTGCAGATCAAGCTGGTGCCGGTAAAGGCGCCGTATTTTGACGGAGCCCGTCTGCTGATCGCGGCAGACTGCACAGCCTATGCCTACGGGGCCTTTCATGAGGAATTTATGAAAGACAGGATCACCCTCATAGGCTGTCCCAAGCTGGACGGCGTGGATTACTCGGTAAAACTAACGGAAATCCTGAAACACAATGAGATCCAAAGCATCTGTCTGGTCCGCATGGAAGTGCCCTGCTGCGGCGGTCTGGAGCATGCGGTACGGAAGGCTCTGGAAAACAGCGGAAAACAGATCCCCTGGAAGGTAAAGATCGTTTCCACGGAAGGGCAGATCACAGAAGCATAAACACTAGGAAAGGAATCGTTGCAAACTAGAGAAATCTATGGAGCAGCGGTTCCCTTTTTATACAAAAAAAGACCAGGGAATGCCGCTTAAACTGCTGCAGACATCACACCTCTGGCGGGATACAGGCAAATTCTGGGTTTTTCTCAGCCTTACAGCAGAAAAATTCAGGGGAGTACGGGCGCAATACTTGCTTTCTGTTTCCTTACGGTAGACTGAGCCATACCCCTACGGGCGCAATACCTGATTCCTGTTTCCTTACGGTAGTCAGATCTGTGCCCCTACGGGCGCAATACTTGTTTCCTAGTTTCTTACGGTAGTTTGAGCCGCGTCTGTACGGGCGCAATACTTGTTTCCTAGTTTCTTACGGTAGTCAGATCTGTGCCCCTACGGGCGCAATACTTGCTTCCTAGTTTCTTACGGTAGTCAGATCTGTGCCCCTACGGGCGCAATACTTGCTTCCTTGTTTCTTACGGTAGTCAGATCTGTGCCCCTACGGGCGCAATACTTGCTTCCTTGTTTCTTACGGTAGTCTGATCTGTGCCTCTACGGGCGCAATTGTTGTTTTCTACTTCCTTACGGTAGTTTGAGCCGCGTCTGTACGGGCACAATACTTGCTTCCTATTTCCTTACGGTAGTAGATAATTACCTACAGAGTTCTTATTCGCTGTAAAAGGTTCTGCCGCACGAATTTGCTATGTGCTATGCTCCCTTCCAGGTAGTGCGACAGCCCCTTTCCTATTACGTTACGATTCACAGCTACCTCGCCTACATGCGCACTCATCGCGCTTACCAGCAGGTGCTTTTTTGCAAGCACAATGCATCTGTGGTCAAGTCTGAAATGGCTGTGAATAGGAAATATTATTCTCAAAATAGTATAAATAAAAATAGAAAATTGATTGACTGATTTACAGAAAATACACTATACTTAGGGTACAAGATTCAGAAAAATTGTGCGTGAACTATGAATGTGTGCCGCAGGGATCCTCATCCGGGCCTTTGCCCATCAGGTCCTTCAGGCGGCGCATGCCGGTGTCCGAGAGGAAGACCAGCTCGCTGGGTTTTCCGTTCATATCTTCTCCCCGGAGCCGGAGAAAATTAGCTGTTTCACAGTAGTCCACAGGCAGAGTTCTGCGATAGGTTTCTCCTGTGGTCTCATCCGTTACCTCAACGGTGATCTGGCTGGCGCGGATTTCATTTGGCTGCATGGAACGACTCCTTTCCGGAACTTTCCCGTTTCCCTGTATGCGGATGTTTTCGGTTTCTGATATTGGATAGGCATCATAGTTGGGGGCTTTAGACCTCAACATCTTAGCATCATTGTATCAGAAGCAGTCCCGTTTGACCAGATGCCTGGGCAGTAATTAAGGCAGATGCCTTAATATAAAAGGATTTGCCCGACAAAAGGGCATGAGATACGGATTGCTCCGCGCTGCGTGCTCCCGCAATCCTGTCTCATAAAATTATCGCGGCGGAGAGCGCCGCAGAACACACAAAAAAGGAAGTGAACAGGATAGGAGGTTGAAGGATGGTAAAGAAAGTTCTGATCATCAACGGAGTTGAGAGAACGATCGTGGTGGAGGGCACCGAGTCCCTGGCGGAGATTCTCCGGGACCGGCTGCTGCTCACAGGATGCAAGATCGGCTGCGGGGCCGGACACTGCGGCGCCTGCAACGTGATCATGGACGGAAAAGTGACCCGCTCCTGCATCACCAAGATTTCCAAAGTACCGGATTACGCCAGGATCGAGACCATCGAGGGTATCGGAACCCTGGAGGATCTTCATCCCCTGCAGGCTGCCTGGGTAGCCCACGGCTGCGCCCAGTGCGGATTCTGCTCACCGGGATTCATCATGAGTGCCAAGGTTCTTCTGGAAAACAATCCCTCTCCCACCAGGGAGGAGGTCAGAGACTGGTTCAACAAAACCCGGAATCTCTGCCGCTGTACCGGCTACAAGCCCCTGATCGATGCGGTTATGGATGCCGCCAGAGTGCTTCGGGGCGAGATCACCAAGGAAGATCTGATGTTCCAGCCCACGGACAATAAGATCCTGGGGACCACGTACGCGAGACCTTCCGCAGTGGCCAAGGTAACGGGAGCCTGGGATTTCGGAGCGGACGAGATCAAGAAGCTGCCGGAGAACACCCTGCAGATCGCCCTGGTGCAGGCGGAAGTTTCCCATGCGCTGATCAAAGGCATCGACACCTCTGAGGCGGAGAAGATGCCAGGCGTAGAGCGGATCATTACTTACAAGGATGTGCCCGGCAAAAACCGGATCACCGGACTGATTACCTTCCCCACCAATAAGGGAGACGGATGGGACCGGCCGATCCTCTGCGATGAAAAGGTATTCCAGTACGGCGACGCCATCGCCATGGTATGCGCGGACACGGTGGCCCATGCCAAGGAGGCCGCCAAGCACGTGAAGGTGGATCTGGAGATCCTGCCGGCCTATATGTCGGCTCCCGAGGCTATGGCCCCGGACGCCATTGAGATCCATCCCGGCACACCCAATATTTATTACGAAACCAACTGTATTAAGGGAGAGGACACGGCGCCCATTATGGAGAGCGCTCCCAATGTGGTGGAGGTAGACGCCTACTGTTCCCGCCAGCCCCATATGCCCATTGAGCCGGATGTGGCTTATGCCTATATCGATGAAGAAGGAAGGGTGACCATCCACTCCAAATCCATCGGTATCCATCTGCATCACGCCATGATCTGCGCCGGCATCGGTGTGGAGCCCGAAAAGCTGCGTCTGGTCCAGCTTCACGCAGGCGGAACCTTCGGTTACAAATTCTCGCCCACCATCGAGGCTCTGGTAGGCGTGGCCGCTCTGGTCACCGGACGGCCGGTAGCCCTGAATTTTGATATGTACCAGATGATCACCTATACCGGCAAGAGAAGCCCCGGCTTCATGCACATTAAGCTGGCGGCGGATGAGAAGGGCAAGATCCTGGCCCTGGAAGGCGACAACTTTATTGATCACGGTCCCTATTCCGAGTTCGGCGACCTGCTGACCATGCGCCTCAGCCAGTTCGTGGGAGCCGGTGTGGATATCCCCAATATCCGCAATAAATCCCGCACGGTCTGCACCAACCACGCCTACGGCGCGGCATTCCGGGGCTACGGAGCGCCCCAGTCCTTTATGGGCGGAGATATCGCCATGGACGTAATGGCAGCCAAGATGGGCATTGATCCCTTTGAATTCCGGGCTATGAACTGCTACAAGGAATCCGCGGAATCCACCACACCCAACGGCTGCAAGCCGGATGTATACTGCCTGGAGGATCTGTTTGATCTGGCAAGGCCTTATTATCACAAGAATCAGGAGTACGTGGAAAGCCTGAACCGGGATCAGAGCGAGGGCGGAAAATACAAATACGGCGTGGGCGTGTCCCTGGGTATTTACGGCTGCGGCCTGGACGGTGTAGATTCCTCCGAGGCCTGGGCGGAACTCAATGAGGACGGCACGGTCACCATCTACGATTCCTGGGAAGATCACGGACAGGGCGCGGATATCGGAACTCTGACCCATGCCCATGAGACTCTGCGCCAGGCGGGCATTACCCCGGATCAGATCAAGCTGGTGATGAACGATACCGGCAAAACCCCCAACTCCGGACCTGCCGGCGGTTCCCGTTCCAATGTTATGACCGGAAACGCAGTGCGGGTAGCCTGCGAGATGCTGATCAACGCCATGAGAAAACCCGATGGTACTTACCGTACCTGGCAGGAGATGGTGGATGAAAAGCTTCCTCTGAAATATGAGGGCAAATGGGTAGCCACCGCCTGCTCCGACTGCGATCAGGAAACGGCTCAGGGCAATCCCTTCTCCGTATACATGTACTGCATCAACCTGCCGGTGGTGCAGGTCAATATGGAGACCGGAAAAGTAAAGGTTGTGAAATTTACCATGGTATCTGACTTTGGTACCATTATCAACAAGTCGGTGGTGGACGGACAGGTTATGGGCGCTATTGCCCAGGGCATCGGCCTGGCGCTGACCGAGGACTTCGAGGATCTGAAGAAGCATACCAGCCTGCTGAAATGCGGTATTTCTTATCCCAACGACATTCCGGATGATATCGAACTGGTATACCAGGAGAATCATCCACGTCCCCTGGGACCCTACGGCGCCGCAGGCTGCGGCGAAGGACCTCTGGCGGCACCGCATCCCGCCATCCTGAACGCCATCTACAATGCCACCGGAGCCCGGATCACCAGAGTGCCGGCTCTGCCTGAAGTGGTTAAGGAAAAGCTGGCAGCGCTGTAAAAGGAAAATCTCAGAAAAGAGCCAGGGCGGAAGGCCCTGGCATCTTTTCCAGATAATTTATCCTTAAAATGGATAAACGGAGAAAATCTATGGAAAAAAAAGAAGAAGTTTATCTGGGAAAACATTACCGGATGAAACAGGCGTTCGGCCAGGAGGAGCTGCATCAGCGGGAAGCGGTCTGCACCCGGGAGGAGCCGCCGGGGTGCCAGGCGGCCTGTCCTCTGCACCTGGATATGCGGGCGGTCTGCGGCCATGAGGCCAGAGGGGATTTTAAAAAGGCGGCGGCGGTGATCCGCCAGACGACTCCTTTTCTCTATCTGCTGGCCAGGACCTGCTCCGCCCCCTGTCAGAAGGCCTGCACCCTGTCCCGGCTGGGAGAGGGAGTGCGGGTACGGGATCTGGAACTTGCCTGCGCTCTGTACGGAGGCCCTGCCGGAGGAAGCCGGTTTCTGATCCCCAGAAAGAATAAAAAGGTATTGGTGGCCGGGGATGGGATTTTTGCCCTGGCCTGCTGCCGGGAACTGGGAAAGAAGGGGTATGAGGTTCACTGGCATACGGCCTGCGCTTCTTTCCAGGCCCCCCTTCTGGAGCTGGGCCTGTCCCCGGAAGAGGCGGCGGCGGATCTGTCGGAATTTTCTACTCTGCGAATCACCCGGGAAGCGGCGGAGAAACTTTCCGGAGAAACCCTGGAGGACTGGAGCTGCCGAGCGGACGCCTTCTGCGTGTCCCCGGAGCTTGTGTTTGGCAGACTGCCGGAAAACGGATTTACCGGACCGGCGGGAAAGGAAACGGTCTGGATCCTGGCGGCCGCCCGGTACGCGGCCATGCAGGCGGACCGCTATCTTCAGGGGGCTTCCCCGGAGGGGCTGGAGGAACCAAAGGTATACGAAAGCCGCCTCCATGTGACCCTGGACGGAATTACAGGCAGCAGAGCGGTCACCGGACAGGGAGCGCTGACCCGGGAGATGGCGGCGGAGGAAGCCGCCCGCTGTATCCAGTGTCAGTGTCTGGAGTGCGTCAAGGGCTGTGTCTACCTGCAGGAATTTAAGCGGAATCCCCGGGGAGCCATCCGGGAGATCTACAATAACCTTTCCATTGTTATGGGAAATCATATGGCCAACGGGCTGATCAACGCCTGTGATGAGTGCGGCCAGTGCAAAGCGGCCTGCCCGGAGGGCTTTGACTATCCGGATGTATGCCGCATCGCCCGGAGGACCATGGTGGAGACGGAAAAAATGCCCCCATCGGCCCATGAATTTGCTCTGCTGGACCAGGAATTTTCCAACGGAGAAGCCTTTCTGGCAAGACCCCAGCCGGGGTATGAAACCTGCCGGTACCTGTTTTTTCCCGGCTGCCAGGCTGCGGCCGTATCGCCCCGGACGGTGGAGATCACCTACCGGCGCCTCCGGGAGGAACTGGAGGGAGGGACGGGATTGCTGCTGGGCTGCTGCGGAGCAATTTCCCGCTGGGCGGCCAGAGAGGAGCTGCTACAGGAGGCTCTGGAGAAGATCCGGGCTGCCTGGGAATCTATGGGAAGACCGGAGATTCTCTGCGCCTGCCCCACTTGTCTGAAAAATCTCCGGGAGCTGACCAGCCTGCCGGCGCGTGGGGTCTGGGAGGTCCTGCTGGAGCTGGGAACAGAGCCGGTGACGGATCAGAGGGTCAGCATCCATGACGCCTGCGGAGCCAGGGAGGATGGAGAGATCCGGGCCCAGATCCGCAGATTCGCGGAAGCCCTGGGCTGCCGGGTGGAAGAGATGCCCTTTGCCGGGGAACTGTCCCCCTGCTGCGGGTACGGCGGTCTGGTCCGGTACGCTAATCCCAAGATGGCGGAAAAGAAAGCCGCCTTCGCCTCCGGCCGGTCGGAGCACAGGATCCTGACTTACTGCATGGCCTGCCGGGATCAGTTCCAGAGGGCCGGAAAGGATTCCATCCATATTCTGGAGCTGGCCTGCCAGGTGGAGCCAGGGCCGGTGCCGGATCTTTCCCTGCGCCGGGCCAACCGGCTGAAGCTGAAAGAAAAACTGCAGAGAGAACTGTGGAAGGAAGAGGGGAGGATGGAAGAGATGCTGCCGGTAATCTATATGGAGGGGGCCAGAGAAGAAATGGATCAGCGCATGATCCTGGAGAGCGATGTAAACGCGGTGCTGAAGGCCTACGAAAGCTCCGGAGAGGCTGTGGAGGATCCGGAAAAGGGCTGGCTGGCGGCCTCCCTGCGGCTGGGAAATGTGACCTTCTGGGTGAAATTTACGGATACAGAGGGCTGCTACCGGGTATACGGCGCCTACAGCCACCGGATGACAGTGGAATAAGGAGGAAAAGATGGCGGAAAAAACCTATTATTCCATGGATCCCATGGGAAAACTGAAATGCCACAAATGCAAAGTGGATCTGGTCCGGGGCCGGGCGGCCTTCAGCTATCTGGGGAACGCCTTTCCGGTGGAGCTTCCGGTCTGCCCTCAATGCGGTTACATTTACGTGCCGGAAGAGCTGGCGCTGGGAAAGGTCCTTACGGTAGAGCGCAGCCTGGAGGATAAATGATCGGGGGACATCCCGGGGGCAGAGAACTGACAGAACGGCTTCTGTCCCTGGGCGGCCTGCTCCCTTTTCCCGGAGCGAAGGCATTGGATCTGGGAGCCGGGGAAGGGATCTCCGCGGAGTATCTGCGGCGTCTGGGATTTTGGACAGCGGCCATTGACCGGGAACCGGAAAACGGCAGCACAGCGCAGGGAGATATGCGGAAGCTGCCCTTTTCCCGGGAAACTTTTGATCTCTGCCTGGCGGAGTGCAGTCTTTCCTGCTGCGGGGATGGAGAGGCGGCCCTTGGGGAAGCCTGGCGGGTGCTGAAGTCCGGCGGGATCCTGCTGGTTTCCGATGTGTTTTTTGGAAAAACCGGAGCCCCCTCGCTTTCTATGGGGGCGCCGCTGACCCGGGAGCGCTGGGAGGAGGTTTTTCGCCGGACCGGATTTCTTCTGAAACAGTGGGAGGACGCCACGGAACTCTGGAAGGAGTTTTTTTTGGAAAGTCTCTGGAACGGAAACGCCCGTGCTGATTGTCTGGAACTATATCGGAAAGGCGGATCCGCCGGCTGCGGCTATTTTCTGGCTGTACTGGAGAAAGGAGGAACCCATGGACTTATTTGACCGAATGCTGGAACTGTCAGGACAGGGGTATTTCTGCGCCCAGATCCTGATGATCCTGGCTCTGGAATCTGAGGGAAAAGAAGATCCGGATCTGATCCGGGCGGTGGGGGGCTTAAACGGCGGCCTGGGATTTTCCGGCCGCACCTGCGGAGCCTTGACAGGGGGATGCTGTCTTCTGGGCTATTTTCTGGGAAAAGGGGAGCCGGAAGAGCTGGAGGATCCGGATGCCCAGGCACTGACCGCCAGTCTGGCGGACTGGTTTGAGGATACCTTTTCCGAGCAGTTCGGCGGCTGCAGCTGCCGGGAGATCCTGGAAGGAGATCCCGGGAATAAAATGCGCCGGTGCCCGGAGATCGTGGAGGCGGTCTATCTGAAATGCGGGGAATTGCTTCAGGAAAAGGGGATCCCCCTATGAAAGCGGCGGGATTGATTGCGGCGGCAGGGCTTTCCAGCCGTATGGAAGATTTTAAGCCGCTTATGGAACTGAACGGGTTTCCCATGATCGCTATGACGGTCCGGAGCATGCGGAACGCCGGCATCCGGAATATCACCGTGGTCACCGGCTTTCGGGGAGAGGAAGTGAGAAAGGTTCTGGACCCCCTGGGGGTTTCCATCGTGGAAAATCCCCGCTACCGGGAGACGGATATGCTGGCCTCCGTAAAGCTGGGGCTGTCCTCCATGGATACAGGAAACGGAGTGTTCTTTCTGCCCGGGGACGTGCCCCTGACGGAGCCTGAGACCTTCCGGAAGCTGTGGAACATGCGGGAAGAAAGGGCTGGTAAGGTAAGCGCCCTGATCCCTATGAACGGAGAAAAGCAGATCCATCCCCCCTATCTTTCTCCGGAGGGCTGTGCCGGAGTCCTGGGTTACAAAGGGGATTTTGGGCTGAAAGGGGCCATGGATGCCCAGGATCCCCTGCGGGTGAATGTGTGGGATCAGGGGGCCGGCCAGGACGCAGATGTTCCCGGGGATTTCCGGGCCATGGCGCAGTATGCAAAAGCCCATCGGGGCGTTTCTGAGAGGATCTGCGAAAACCTCTACGGGGAAGTATCCCTGCCGGAGCATATCCGGGCCCACTGCCGGGCGGTGGGGGAGCTGGCGGCGCATATGGCGGAAAAACTGGTGGAAGCCGGAGCTTACCTGGACATTGAACTCTGCCGCAGCGGCGGCTATCTTCATGATCTGCTGCGCCTATCCCCGCACCATGAGGCGGCGGCGGAAGCTTTTCTGGAGGAAAAGGGCTACCTGGCTCTGGCACGGGTCGTGGGAGCCCACAAAGGATTTCCGGAAGAACCGGAAACTCTCTGCCGGGAGGAGGTCCTGGTGTGTCTGGCAGATAAAAGCATCCTGGAAACCAGCCGGGTGTCCTTTGAGGAACGGTACCGGAAAGCCCTGGAAAAGAAACCGGTAAAGGAGCGGATCCTGCGGGATATCCGGACATGCCGCCGCCTGGCGGAAGAATACGAGGTGATGACCGGTGAAAAATTATGAGCGGAAAATTTACCTGAATAATGCAGCCACCTCCTGGCCTAAGCCGGCCTGTGTGGGGGAGGCAATGGGGGAAGCGGTAAAAGCTCTGCCTGGCTCCGGAGGCCGGGGAGGGATCGAGGAGTTTGATATCTTTCAGGCAGTCCGGGAAGAACTGGCAGAATGGCTGGGAATTTCCTGTCCGGAACGGATTGCTTTGGGATGTAATTCTACCTGGGGACTGAATCAGGGGATTTTCGGCTTCCCTTTGCGCCCGGGTGATACGGTGCTCACCACCCGGGCGGAGCACAACGCGGTGCTGCGGCCCCTGTACCGGCTGGAACAGCAGGGTATTCAGGTGATCTATCTGGACGTAGACAGGACGGGGAGAGTGAGCCCGGAGGCCTGGGAAAAGGCTCTGGACCGGTTTCGCCCGAGACTCTGTGTCCTGATCCACGCCTCCAACGTGACGGGGGCGGTCAACGACGCCCCCAGGCTGACGGCGGCAGCCCACAGATACGGAGCAGCACTGCTGCTGGACCTTTCCCAGAGCCTGGGATGGCTGCCGGTGGAACTGGAAGATTGGGAGGTGGATCTGGCTGTATTCACAGGACACAAATATCTTTTGGGCCCCCAGGGGACCGGCGGCATCTACGTGCGGCCGGGGCTGGAACTGAAGCCGTATTTTCTGGGAGGCACCGGCGTGCAGAGCGACCGGAGGGAAATGCCGGAGGAAATGCCCATTCATCTGGAAGCGGGAACTGGAAACGAGCCCTCTTATCACGGGCTGCTGGCGGCTCTTCGCTGGAGCCGGGAACATCCCCGGGAGCAGGAGGCCGGAGAGGCACTGCTCCGGTATCTGAAAGAGGGGCTGAAGCGGCTGGGCTGCCTTGTCATAGAGCCGGAGCCCCCGGTAACCCCGGTAGTATCCTTTGGGATCCCCGGCATATCTCCCGGAGAAGCAGGAGATATTCTGACCGGCAGCTATGATATCATCTGCCGTACCGGCCTTCACTGCGCGCCGGCGATTATGGAAAATCTGGAAATGCCAGGAGGAACCATCCGTCTGAGTCTGTCCCGGTTTACCTGCCGGGAAGAACTGGATACGGTGCTGGAAGCGGTGGAAGCTATAGTGGAAAGCATGAGGGAAGGGGCATGAAATTTCAGTGCAAAAAGGTGGAAAACTGTTTCGCCCAGGCCAGAACCTATGAATATCAGCTTCCTGTTACCGGGGAAGAGCTGGCGCGGCGGCTTCCGGGATTTCAGGTAACGGAAAACCACCGGTTCCGGCGGCCGGTATTTTCCGCGAAAAAGGGGGATCTGGAGGTCAAGGGGATCCTGGCGGCCCACGTGGTAAAGGTTAACTACACGGCAGCACACTGGGAGCAGGAAAAAAAAGAGATGGAACAGTGGCTGGAGGAACAGGAAGAATGAACAGAGAGGAGCCGCCGGAAATGAAAAAAGCAGCTTTGGATCAGTGGGTCCGGGAACAGGAGAACTGCGGAGAGCTGGGGCAAAGAGAGATCCGGCAGATCCAGCTGCAAAAGCTCAACGCTCTGCTGAAGCGGGAAAAGGGCCGCCAGGGGTTTTACCGGAACCTGCCGGAACATCTGGCTTCCCTGGAGCAGCTGCCGGAACTGCCCCTGACTACGGAGGAAGATCTGAAGCGATCCGGAAACGGAATGGTGCTGGTAAGCCAGTCCGCCGTGGAACGGGTGCGGACCCAGGAAACCTCCGGCACAACCGGGCCGGCGAAGCGGGTCTTTTATACCGCCGGGGACAATGAGCGCACGGTCTCCTTTTTTGCCGCCGGCCTTTCGGAACTCATACATCCCGGAAGCAGAACTATGATCTGCATGCCTTTTTCCGGAGACCGGGGATTGGGGGAACTGATCGCCGAGGCAGTGACACGCCTGGGTGCGGAGCCTCTGCCGGGAGGCTGGGACAGAACTTTTGGAGCATTCCTGGATCTCCTGGAAAAGGAACAGCCGGATACCTTTGTGGGGCCTCCGGTGCTGCTGCTGTCTCTGCTGCGGCTGCAGCCGGAGAGCAGCCTCAAAAGAGCCCTGGTCAGCGGGGACGCCTGTCCGGCGGGGGTAATGTCGGAGATCGAAAAGCTGCTGGATTCCCGGCTGTATCCTCACTACGGTTCCCGGGAGATGGGCCTGGGGGGAGCAGTTACCTGTCCGGCTTTTGCAGGCATGCATCTGCGGGAAAACGATATCCTGGCGGAGATCCTGGATGAAGAGGGACGCCCCCTGCCGCCGGGGGAATGGGGAGAACTGGTGATCACAACTCTGGAGGCGGAGGCTATGCCGCTGATCCGTTACCGCACCGGAGACAGAACCCGTTTCCTGCCGGATCCCTGTCCCTGCGGCAGCAGCCTGGCAAGGCTGGACGCTGTCCATAGAAAGGGTACGGAATCCAGGATGGAGGATCTGGACGATCTGCTGTTCCGGCATCCGGAAGTGGTGGATTACCAGGCGTCTCTGGAAAAGGATCGTCTGCGGATCCGGGGGTTTGTAACCGGAGAGATAGAAAATCTGCCGGAACACTGGAGGGGAACAGCCCTGGATTACCAGTGGAAACAGATTTCCAGGGAGGACCGTCCCTGCTGCCGGGGCAAGCGGGGGATCCGGACGGAAAGATAAAAGGAGCGGAACATGAATCGGTTTTATTATATTGCCAGAGTGCGGATCAAGAGAAAAGAAGATCAGGGGAAAGAATACTTCGGCCGGGGCGTGGCGGATCTGCTCCACGGGGTGGACGAATTTCATTCTCTGAACCTGGCGGCGCAGCACATGGGCATGGCCTACAGCAAAGCCTGGCGGATTGTGAAACAGGCGGAAGAGGCGCTGGGGCTGCAGCTGCTGTTCCGTATGCGGAAAAACGGGTCCCGGCTTACTGCCGAGGGCAGGACCATGCTGAAAGCGTACGAGGAGGCAGAACAGGCAGCCTGGGAAGCAGCGGACGCGGTGATGGAGAAATATTTCGGAGGTGGGGCGGATGGAAAAGATCCGGGAAACACTGCTCCGGCATAAAGGGGCGCTGGTGACGGATTTTGACGGAACATTGACTCTTTCCGGAAGCTCCCTTCATGCAGCCGTAAAAGTGCTGGGGCCGGATTCCGGCCTGGCCAGAGGGCGGGATCTTTTGTATCACACCCTTGGAAAGCCGCTTTTTGAGGAAGCCCTGAAAGGAAACGTAAACAGTTCCCTGAAAAAGCAGGCGGAACTCTGGTGGGAAAAGCAGCTGGAGCTGTACGTGACGGAACAGGTTTCGGAAGAGATTTTGGCCAGGGCGGCTGCCCTGCTTGAGCCAAGGACAGAAATCCTGGAATTGCTGCGCTTCTGTCTGGAGAAGGAAATACCGGTCTGGATCGTTTCCGCCGGTCTGGAGAATGTGATCCGCTTCTGGCTGGAGCAGCAGGAGATCCAGGATGAAAAGATCCGGATCCTGGCTAACCGGGTCCGGTACAGAGACGAAAAATCTGCGGGGAAGGGGGCTGTCATTACTGCGTGGAATAAAAAAGAACAATTTTTTCAGAAGGCGGGAAGGGCAGCGGACCGATATCTGGTGTTTCTGGGAGATCAGAAGGAAGACCTGTACTGGAGAGAGGAAAACGCGGAAAGCTTTCTGGTGAGATAAAAAACACCTGAGCAATAAGAGAAAGTCTTATATGCCCAGGTGTTTTTATAGGAGATAATCTTTATGCTGTCTGTTTTAATCGGGTTACTTATGTCTTACAACGGCGATGCCGGCATCCAGGAGATTCACTTCCTGTCCTTCGTCAGGTCTGGGGCCGTAGTAATTTTTCGCGCATTCCACCATTTCCCGGTTGATCAGATCCTCGTGAGCGCTGTAGGCTACGGCGCACATGGGGATAAAATCACCGCCGGGAGCCATAAGGGCAAAGGTATCCCGGATATTTTTACGAATTTCTTCCTCTGTTACATTGGGGCTTCCAAAAAGCTGGATATCCAGAGCGCCTACCATAGTCATACGGCCTCCGTACTCCTTTTTCAGAGAAGGAAGATCGTTGGATACATGGACCGGATTGGTGGCGCCGATGCCGATCTCCAGCATGTCGTCCAGGATAGAACGGAAATATCCGCAGTTATGGTGCTCGTAGATTACCCCCTGGGACTGCACGCTGTCTACCACCCGTTTCAGATGGGGTTTGATCAGTTTACGCCAGCTCTCCGGGGACATAAACAGATTTTTGTTATTACCGTAATCATCGTGCATGATCAGCACGTCCGGCTTATAGTATTTAATGGCCAGTTCATGAAGCCGTATTTTGTGATCCGCAATGGCGCCGAAAAAATCGTAGCACGCTTCCGGTTCTTCTACCAGAGCGCAGAGAGCGTCCTCAAAAGGCATGATGGAAAACAGTCTTTCCCACAGGCCAAAACCAATGGTAATGCGGCTGAAACGGTTGTCCCGATCCCAGAGAGCGGTATCTTTGGCGGCATGGCCTTCCCAGTCCAGTTTTTCCAGATCCGGGAATGTCAGCACTTCTTTCCAGCGGGTGATATCTGTCAGCAAAGGATGGTTAGGGGTAGGATTGCAGGCGGCGGTTTTTTCTTCCCAGGTCCAGCTCTGACCAAACCAATCCTTATTTGTTCCCGGAATTTCCGGCCGTTCATTGACGAAGTCGGTGCCTACCAGGAAAGCGGAATTGAAATCCGTCATAAAAGGAATATACTCCGGTTCTTTATGGTCATAGACCATCTGCATATTTTCCTTCAGTGTAATCATAAAAACCTCCCAAGCGTTTTGTGACAGGCTGCAGTCTGTATCTGCCTTTACTCTACCACAGCTCTTCAGAAGAAGACAAATTCCAAAAGTGAGAAGCTATACGGAAATCGTATAGACCTTTTCACAGGATTTCCTTCAGAAGTCCGGAAAATATGATAAAATAGTCAAAATGCCACAGGAGAGGGTCCAATGAAGAAAGATTCTAAAACCGTACTGCGAAATCTGGATCTGCAGCAGATGATGGCTTTTTTTGCTGTGACAGAATGCGGAAGCTTTACGAAAGCAGCAGAAGAACTGCATATTTCCCAGGCGTCGGTGAGCCGCGTGATCGCCAGACTGGAACAGGAGACAAATCTGATCCTTTTTGTGAGAAAGGCCAGAGAAAGTGTGCTCACTCCGGCGGGAAGGATTCTGTACCGGGAATGGAAAGCTGCCTTCCGGCAGATGGAGACTTCTTATCTTGCCGCCTGGGAAACCCAAAAAGGCTATATCCATACGCTTAATATCGGCTGCGTGGAAATGAAACAGGATGTTTCTCACCATATAGCGCTGCTGAACTATATGGAAAAAAATTGTCCGGCCTATGCAGTCCATGTGGAATGCCAGCGGACCGAACAGCTGTCGGAAAGGCTCATAGCAGGAGAACTGGATTTTATTCTGGTGAATTCTTTTGAGAGCCGTTACCTGGAAGCCCTGGGAGTACACAGAGCTTCCCTGTTTCAGTCCGAATGTTCCGTCTATATTCATAAATCCCATCCCCTGTACCGGAAAAAGGAGATTGTTCCGGGAGATTTTACAGCCCGGGACTTTACTGTTTTTGGAACAGATCATGTTCTGGCATCCCCCATTCTGCAGGATTTCTGCCGAAAGGTAGGGCTTACTTTCCGCAATCTGTATATGGAATCTGATTTTGACCAGGCAGCCGTATCCTTTGCCAGAAAAACAGGCCTGTTTCTTTCAGAAGGTTTTTTCGAGGAAGGACAGCTTGGAACTGTACGCAGAGTTCCCATACGGGACATGTATTCCGGAATGACTCTGGCCTGGCGGGAACTGCGGATGCGTGAGATGGTAAAAATATTTCAGGATTTCGTCGGGCAGATCCGGAGGAAAATATAAGGGATTGTCCGGTAACTAAATGGTTAACCGAGGCAGAGTTTGGCGCTGACTTTTATTGTGAAAAATTGTCTGATCGAAAGATTGCATCCAGGTGCGGAATATGATATTCTGTACCTGGACCACCGTTCTATTTTCTTTGCGGCACTTCGCCGCAGATACCCATTTTTAAAATTAAAAAGCGCAGAAGCAGAGCAGGGGTAAGTCTTGACCTTTTGATGCCGGCATCATACAATGATTTTAGAGAATGCAGGGGTTCTAAGTTACTTTCTGTCCTGGGTCTGCCAGCGCGGAAAGGAGCCATGTATGGAAGGACTTAAGTGCAGGGGGACAGGCAGCCAACGGGAAAAGGCCAAAGAGAATCCGGAGTTTATCATGCTTCCCACAGTGGATTTCTGTTTTAAGGAATTGATGAAAAATCCCAGAGTCCGTAAGGGATTTATAGCCGCACTTCTGAGGAAAGAACCGGAGGAGTTAGCGGAGACAGAGATTCTGCCTGTGGAACAGCCCGGGGAATACGAGGATGAGAAGATGGGGATCCTGGATGTGCTGATCCGTTTTCAGGATGGCGGCCGGATGAATCTGGAAATGCAGATGCTGGCTTATGACTACTGGAAAGAGAGGGTTTTGTTTTATCTCTGCAGGATCTATACCGGACAGCTGAAAAAAGGGGAAGGATACGAAAATTTAAAGAAATGCATCCATGTGAGTGTGTTGGGATTTAATCAGTTCCCGGGGGATGAGTCCAGTTTCCGGGTGTTCCATATGCAAGAGGAGGGTGAGCAGAACCTTTATTCAGATAAACTGGAGATTATGGTTTTGGAACTGAAAAAACTTCCTCCGGAGGCCCAGAGCGAAGAAGGAGTGATCCGCTGGATGCGTTTCCTTGCCGGAACGAGGAAGGAGGATTTGGCGAAAATGGCGGAGAAAGATTTTTATTTAAAAGAGGCCTATGAAGAGCTGGAGCGCCTTAGTGCGGATGAAGAGAAAAGGTATGCTTACGAGGCACGGGAAAAGGCTTTGCGAGACCATATTTCTATGATGAATTACGCAATGAGAAAAGGTTTGCACGAAGGCCGTGCAGAAGGCCGTGCAGAAGGTCGTGCAGAGGGTCGTGCGGAAGGAGAGGAAAAGGCCAGCCGTCTGTTTGCGTGCCTGATCAGCGATAGGAGATATGAGGATATGAACAGGGCGGTGCAGGATAAAGAGTTTCGGAAAAAACTGTTTGAGGAGTATCATCTGTAATGCAGTTGTCCTCAAATGCGTTCTGCAGAAAAGATTTGCAATATACAGCTGCGGGCAGATAGTAAATTACAAAGCCGGATCAGAGAATAAATTTCTGTAATTATTTTCTGATCCGGTTTGTATATGGTTTTTTGTCTGAAAAAAACAGAATGCGTATCAGTCTGCGTCCTGATAGGCAAGGCGGCTGTATTCATAAACCGCGTCTTCAAATACAGGATACATGGCTGGATTGTGCCGTGGATTTCCATTTAGGGACACATCCTGACAAAGCAGGATGCCCTTATCTTTATACTTCTCCACCCATTTCCGAGCCAGATCGCGTATGTCATTTTCGGAAAATTCAGCGGGAAGCAGGGGACTGCTGACTGCGAAGGTAATGTGTTCCTCTTTATAGTCCTCAATAAGCTGATCCACATCGTTAATGGATGCCTGGGGAAACCAGTAGTCGGAACCGCATTCTACCATGGCGGGAACCAGTTTTTCTGCTTTGCCGCAGCAATGATGTTCAAAAACCATGCCCAGATCATGGCAGGCTTTGACAATTTTCTTTAAAGGAGGGACAAAGAAACGGCGGCAGGTTTCCAGAGAAAAGAAAGGGCCGTTCTGGGTACCCCAGTCCTCATGGAACATAACGCTGTCAATACGGCCGATCTGAGATACTCTGCGAATATATTCGATATAAATATCGGAAAGCTGATCCAGAAAACGGTGGATGCCTTCTTCCTGATCTTCATCCAGCAGAGCCATGGCGGCATTGTTTACGTCCATCAGATTCATCATTCTTTCCCAGAGGCCCATCTGAATACCCAATTGATTGGCTTTGTCTGTAGCCAGGTAATCCCGGTTCATTTCTTCCATTTCTGTCCAGTTTATCTGATCCAGATCAGGCATGGAAATATACTTCTCCCATTCGCTCATATCCGTTAATTGAGGGTTTCCGGGGCGTACAGTGGCACCCATAGATTTTGGCTCCCATTCCAGAAGGGTGTTGAACCATCCATGATATAGATTCCCCTGGGACTTGTAATCCACAAAATCCCCTCCGTCTATTGCCTGGTGGTTCGCCATGTTGTCCGGGTGCTGTCTTGGGCGGAATTCATTGACGTCACAGAAAAACCAGCCGCAGCGGGGGATCCAGTAGGGAGTCTTCCCCTGGAAAAGCATCTTATAGTTTTCGTAGACAGGGATAGGGCGGTAAAAACGAGGTGTTTCAGGGATAAAGCTGACGCCACCATCCGGGGTACCGCCAAGTTCCATTCCTTTAATGGGGGGATAGGTGCCGATTATTTCGTGTTCTTTTTCTCGGTTGTATTTTTCTCGCGCCATTTTGGATGCTCCTTTCGTACTTGTTTTTTTCTTTATCCTATACGGACCCGCAGCAGAAAACAATACAACAAAAGTCTTGCTTTGCCTGTCCGGTAAGGATACACTTTGTAGTATAAGAGAAAACAGAAAGGAGAATGCCGGCAGAGATGGAAGGTATTTTTGCTTTTTACTGGATTCGCAAGTATTATCCGGACGCAGTATGTTCTTCAAAAAAGCTTCCCGGCACAGGACGGCCTGTGCTTTGGACGGGACAAGAGGATGTAAGCGGTCATTTAGTAGTACTGGAAGGAAAAGACCTGCAGGCGATAGGAGGCTATTATAAAAATACTGTTTTTGTATGCCCTTCAGAGAAGGAATTTTTATCGGTTCATCAAAATGCCGTTATTTTTTTGAAAGAGCAGGCGGGATTGGCCGCGGTTATGAATAAAGTCCTGGAAATATGGGATCTGTATGAGGAATGGATAAAAAAACTGGATCAGGCGGTGAACCGGCAGCACAGTTATACAGCTTTGATCGAATCCTGTAGTTCTCTGGTGGAGGATCCTCTGGCTTTGCTGGACAAGCAGTTCCGGTATGTAGGATATTCAAAAAATCTGGCCTGTGAAAACGGATATGAAGAAAAATATGTAGATCCTCAGATGTATCTGCCGCTGGAGGATATTAATTACCTGAAAGCTATGCCGGATTTCAAAAAACTGGAAAAAATCCAGGAAACTTTTCAGTATATCTGCATCGAAAATATCCTTCACAAAAATGTATATTCGAAGCAGGAATATATAGGGCGTATGGCAATTCCAAGCAGCAGTGATCCGGTGAAAGAAGAGTATTACCGGTGTATCCTGACTATATCGGCCCGGTATATAGAACTGCTTTACCAGAAGCTGGGAACTTTTCATATGCGGAAACCTTCAGACAGCCGATGGAAACAGATTATTGCCCGATTGCTGGAGGGCCGGGAGGCAGAGCCGGATATCCTGGATAGAGTTTTAGAAAATCTGGGATATAGTCAGAACGATCAATTCTATCTGCTCCAGTTCCGATCCCGACTCCCCCAGCAGGAAAATATGCTGGGGGAGTCTTTGGCCGGCAATATGGAGACCATGTGGCCCGGGACAGCCTGTCTGGTTTATCCGAACCGGATTCTGGCACTGGTAAATTATACTCGCTACCAAAAGGCAACAGGAAAAACCTTTACCCAGGAACTGGCGTATTTTCTCAGAGAAAGCCTGTTGTCTGCCGGAATCAGCCGGTGTTTTCGCAGCCTGTCTTTTATGCGGGCAGCGGAAAAGCAGACAGAGATTGCTCTGGAGACAGGACTCCTGCTGGATTCTACTTACTGGTATTTCAGATTTGACGATTATGCTTACTGGCATCTTCTGCACAGGGGATGCGGAGACTTCCTTCCGGAACAAATTTGTTCTCCAATCCTTTTGGTGCTGCAGGAATACGATGCACGGCAGCATACGGAATTAAACAAAACGCTTTGTGTCTATATGAAACACCAGTATAACGCCTTGTCAGCGGCCAGGGAACTCTGCGTTGCCCGCAGTACCTTTCTGAAAAGAATGGAACGGATCCATAAACTGACAGGATTGAATCTGGAGGACTGGGGTCAAAGAGTATATCTGGAAGTGTCCTACGAACTGTACCGCTTTCAGAATGCGGAAAGTAAGAGGGAAAATCCTTAAATTGCTTGTAAAACATAGACAATATTGGTATAATTATTCTACCTTTTTTGAGGATAAAATACAAAAGACTATACATTTTGAAGCGTACAGGAAGAGCCGATTTACGGAAACAAAGCGTGTAAATCCACGTTTTGTATAAATATTTCTGAAAAAGAAAGGAGAAACAAGATGAAAAAAAAGGTATTTGCTATGCTGCTGGCCGGGGTAATGGCCCTGGGGCTTAGCGCCTGCAGTCAGGGAAAGGAAGCGGCGCAGAGCAGTAATTCCGGAAACACGGAAACAGAAAGCAACTCCGCGGATCCGGCTCCGGAGGATTCCTCCTCTCTATCGGCTTCTTCCGAACCGGAGAAAGACGGCAGCGGGGAGAAGGTGGAATTGACGGTGTTTGCGGCGGCCTCTTTGACAGAGACTTTAAATGAGATCAGCAGTCTGTATGCAGAAGAAGAACCCAATGTGGAACTGGTATTTAACTTTGATTCCTCCGGGACGCTGAAGACACAGATCCAGGAGGGGGCAGACTGCGATCTGTTTATTTCTGCCGGCCAGAAGCAGATGGATCAGATGGATGCTTCTGCGGATCCTTCGGTGAATACGGAAGGGCTGGATCTGGTAAAAGAAGATTCCCGGATTAATATTCTGGAAAATAAAGTGGTTCTCTGCGCAAATCAGGATAGTAAGATTCCTGTGGAAAGTTTTGAAGATATGGCAGAAAAACTGAAAGAAGGTACCATTCTGCTGGGAATGGGCAACAGCGATGTTCCGGTGGGACAGTATACCCAGAAGATCCTGGAGTATTATGGTTTCAGCGAAGAGGAACTGGATGAAAGAGGGCTGATTTCTTACGGCAGCAATGTAAAGGAAGTAACGACTCAGATTAAAGAAGGGGCTGTGACCTGCGGCATTATCTACTGTACAGATGCTTTTTCTGATGGACTGACCGTGACTGACGAGGCAACTGCAGAAATGTGCGGCCAGGTAATTTATCCGGCTGCAGTGTTGAAGAACAGCAAGCATCAGGAAGAGGCCCAGGCATTTCTGGATTTTCTGCAGACAGACGCCTGTATGGAGGTGTTTGAAAAGGTAGGTTTTTCCAGAGTTGAGCAGGGGGCGTAATGGACTGGTATCCTTTATGGAATTCTCTGCGGATCGCCGGGATCAGCTGTGTGATTGTTTTTTTTCTGGGGATTCTGGCGGCTTATTACGTGGCCAGGCTCCCCAGGGCCATAAAAGGGATCCTGGATGTATTTTTTACTCTGCCCATGGTGCTGCCGCCTACGGTCTGCGGGTATTTTCTGCTGGTCCTTCTGGGGCCCAGGAGACCGCTGGGAATTTTCCTGGCAAATTTTGGCCTGCAGTTTGCCATGACCTGGTACGGAGGAATCGTGGCTTCGGCGGTAGTGGCCTTTCCCCTGATGTACCGGACGGCCCGGGGGGCTTTTGAGGGCTTCGACCAGAATCTGGCCTACTCCGGCCAGACTCTGGGGCTCTCCAACACCTATATTTTCTGGAGGATCCGCATGCCGGCCTGCCGCCAGGGAATCCTGGCGGGAACGGTGCTGGCTTTTGCCAGAGCTTTGGGGGAGTACGGAGCCACCAGCATGCTTATCGGCTATATTCCCGGGCGGACTGCCACCATTTCCACTACGGTTTACCAGCTGTGGCGGACCAACGAGGAGGGGGAAGCGCTGCAGTGGGTAATGGTGAATCTGGTTATTTCCGCAGTGATCCTGCTGGCAGTTAATATGCTGGAGAAGCGGAATAGAAAGGCAGGTGCGGTATGAGTCTTTCCGTACATATAAAAAAGAAACTGGGGGATTTCCGGCTTTCTGTAGATCTGGAGCATCCGGAGGGGATCACAGGGATCCTGGGGGCTTCCGGCTGCGGAAAGAGTATGACGCTGAAAGCGATTGCCGGAATTATAAAACCGGATCAGGGCCGGATTCTGCTGGACGGCCGGGTGCTGTTTGACAGTGAGAAAAAAATCAATCTGAAGCCCCAGGAGAGGGAAGTGGGGTATCTTTTTCAAAACTACGCTCTTTTCCCCAATATGACCGTGGAGAAAAATATTCTCTGCGGACTGCGAAAAGAAAAGGATAAGAAAAAACGCCGGGAAAAAACGGAGGAGATACTGGAATGGATGGGGCTTTCCGGTCAGAGAAACCTGTTTCCCTGGCAGCTCAGCGGAGGACAGCAGCAGCGGACCGCACTGGCCAGAATGCTGGTCAGCGGGCCGAAGCTTTTGCTGCTGGACGAGCCTTTCAGCGCTCTGGATGCCTATCTCCGGGAGCAGCTGCAGATTCAGGTAAAAGAAATATTAGGCCGGTTTGGAAAAGATGTACTGCTGGTAAGCCACAGCAGAGATGAAATCTACTATCTCTGCGGCAGAACTGCCATTATGCATCAGGGGCGGATCCTGAAGAACGACGGAACGAAAGACGTGTTTGCGGATCCGGGTACCCGGGCAGGGGCAGTGCTCACAGGCTGCAAGAATATTGCCGCTGCCCGGAAAACCGGCGAATATGAGGTGGAGGCGCCGGAGTGGGGGATCCGCCTGAAAACCGCAGAGCCGGTAAGAGACACGGTCTGTGCGGTGGGACTGCGGGCCCACTATTTTAACCCCAAAGCCCGGGAAAATATTTTCCCGGTGGCTCAGGCTTCTGAACGGGAGGAGCCTTTTGAAATGAGAATTTTATTTCGCTACGCGGGACAGCAGGAGGGAACGCCGGATCTGTGGTGGAGGCTTCCCAAAGACCGAACGCCGGCGGCGATGCCGGAAAAGCTGGGCATTGCCCCCAAAAATGTGCTGCCCCTGTATCCGGAAGAATAAACAGCAGGAGGAGAAAAATGAAATTAGTAAAAACAGAGGAGGCGGTGGGACAGGTACTCTGCCATGATATGACCCAGATCATCCCGGGAGTATCCAAAGGCCCTCGTTTCCGCAAGGGACATATTGTGCGGCAGGAGGACATCCCGGTACTGCTGAGCATGGGAAAGGATCAGCTTTACGTGTGGGAAAAGGACGACACCGTTTACCATGAAAACGAGGCGGCGGAGATCCTCCGGCAGGTATGCCAGGGCGAGAGAATGGAGGCTTCCGAAGCCAAAGAGGGAAAGATCGAGCTGACCGCTGCCTGCGACGGATTGTTTCGTGTGGATGTGGAGAGGCTGAATGCTATTAACGATATCGATCAGGTGATGATCGCCACCCGTCACGGAGACACTCCGGTGAAAAAAGGAGATAAGCTGGCGGGAACCAGGGTGATCCCTCTGATCATCAAGAAGGAGAAGATGGAACTGGTGAAAGAGCGGGCGGGAGATACGCCGCTCTGTGCACTGCTGCCTTATCAGATCCGGAAGGCGGGAGTGGTGACGACAGGAAATGAAGTGTTTTACGGAAGAATCCAGGACGCCTTTACACCTGTGGTAGTGAAAAAGCTGGCACAGTACGGGATCACCATGGAGGAGCATGTGATCCTGGGGGATGATAAGGCCGGGATCACAGCGGCCATTCAGGATATGAAGGAAAAAGGCTGTGAACTGATCATCGCCACCGGTGGCATGAGTGTGGATCCGGATGATCAGACCCCGGGAGCCATAAAAGACAGCGGCGCCCAGGTGGTTACCTATGGAGCGCCGGTACTGCCGGGAGCCATGTTCTGCCTGGCTTATTTTCCGGATGGAACCCCTGTCCTGGGTCTTCCGGGCTGCGTTATGTACGCAAAAACCACCATCTTTGATCTGGTGCTGCCCAGGATTGCGGCAGGAGTCAAAATTTCCCGGAAGGATATTACCAGACTTGGAAACGGCGGCCTGTGTCTTGGCTGCGGAGAATGCCGCTGGCCGGACTGCGGATTCGGTACCGCCTGAAAGGACAGCCTATGGCAGGAATGTGGAACCATTTTGATCAGGAAGGAAACGCCGTCATGGTAGATGTGACGGAAAAAAGGATTACCGCCCGCGCCGCCTCGGCAGTGGGAACCATCCGGGTAAACCGGGAGATCATGGAGGCGGTGGTGCATAAAACAGCGGCCAAGGGAGATGTGCTGGGGGTGGCCCGGGTGGCGGGGATCATGGCAGCCAAACGGACCTGGGAGCTGATTCCCATGTGCCATCCCCTGTGCATCCGCAAATGCTCCGTGGATTTTGAGACAGATGAGGAAAACCTGGAAATCCGCGCCATTTCCACAGTGAAAGTGGAGGATGTGACAGGGGTGGAGATGGAGGCCCTGACGGCCGTCAGCGCCGCCCTGCTGACCATCTACGATATGTGCAAGGCTATCGACAAGCGGATGGAGATCACGGGCATCCATCTCCTGAGAAAGACCGGGGGAAAAAGCGGAGATTTTCACTATGATTGACGGATATGGAAGATGCATTGATTATATTAGGATTTCAGTGACGGACCGCTGTAATCTGCGGTGCGTGTACTGTATGCCGGAGGCGGGGGTTCCTTCCGTTTCGCATAAAGAAATCCTGAGTTTTGACGAGATCCGCCATCTGGCGGAGATTTTCGCGAAGCTGGGGATCCGGAAGATCAAGCTGACAGGCGGGGAGCCTCTGGTGCGGAAGGATCTTTCAAAGCTGGTAAAGTTCTTAAAAGAAACGCCGGGTATAGAGAAGGTGACCATTACCACCAACGGGGTGCTGCTGGCGGAACAGATGGAAGCCCTGGCGGCCGCGGGCATCGATGGTATCAATCTGAGCCTGGATGCGCTGGATCCGGAGGTGTTTGAGACGATTACCCGGCGGCGGGAACTGGAACGGGTCATGGCGGGATTTCAGGCCGCCCTGAGCTATCCGGAGATCCCGCTGAAGATCAACTGTGTTCCTCTGGGGCGGAAGGGTCAGAACATAGAAGAACTGGCAGAACTGGCCCGTAGATATCCGATCCATGTGCGATTTATTGAGATGATGCCTGTAGGATTGGGAAAACAGTTTTCTCCTGTTTCCGAGGAACAGATCCTGGAGCGGCTTTCCAGGCGTTTTGGTCCCGGCGAACCTTTTGAGGAGAGACTGGGAAACGGTCCCGCTCACTATTACGCGTTTCCGGATTTCCTGGGAAAGATCGGCTTCATCAGCGCCATCAGCCACAAATTCTGCAGGGACTGCAATCGGGTGCGGCTGACCTCCCGGGGGTTCCTGAAAACCTGTCTCCAGTATGAGACAGGTACAGATCTGCGGGAACTGTTGCGGTCGCCGGAAACCGATGAAGAAACCCTGTGCAGGGCGGTAGAGGAAACCATCCGGAGAAAACCGGCGGAACACTGCTTCGGAGCGGAGAACATCGAACACAGAGAAGAAAAAATCATGTCACAGATTGGAGGGTAAAGCGTTTATGGCAGGCAGAAGAGTTGCGGTAATCGTATCCAGCGACAGCGGATACAGAGGGGAGAGGGAGGATTTAAGCGGCCCGGAAATCCGGCGGATCGCGGAAGAAAACGGTTACCAGGTGGTGTCCAGTGTGATCCTGCCTGACGAGAAGGAAAAACTGGAGGAGGAAATGCGGCGGATCGCAGATGAAAATCTGGCGGATCTGATCCTCACTACCGGCGGCACGGGATTTTCCCCCAGAGATTGGACTCCGGAAGCTACACTGGCAGTATCGGAGCGGATCGTTCCCGGGATCCCGGAGGCTATGCGCGCCTACAGCATGCAGTTTACCAGGCGTTCCATGCTGAGCCGCAGCGCAGCGGGGATCCGGGGACGCACCTTAATTGTAAATCTTCCCGGCAGTCCAAAGGCGGTGCGGGAATGTCTGGAATATATCATCGGCAGCCTGGCCCACGGGCTGGATATCTTAACAGGCGAAGCTTCGGACTGCGCCGGAAAGCAGGGATAATGGGAAAAGTTATGGCAGTATGCCTCAGTGAAAAGAAAGGTACCCAGAAAAAGAATGTGCATGAGGCCGTGGTACGGGAGGATTGGGGAATCCAGGGAGACGCCCACGCGGGGAAATGGCACCGGCAGGTAAGTCTTCTTTCCTATGAAAAAATTGAAGCCTTTAAAGCCAAGGGAGCTCCGGTACAGGAAGGAGCCTTTGGAGAAAACCTGATTGTCAGCGGGTTTGATTTTAAAAATCTTCCCATCGGCACCCGGTTCCGCTGCGGAGATGTGGTGCTGGAACTGACCCAGATCGGGAAAGAATGCCACAGCGGCTGTGAAATTTACAAGATCATGGGCGAATGTATTATGCCGAGAGAAGGTGTGTTTACCCGGGTCCTTCACGGAGGCGTGATCCGGGAAGGGGACCAGATGGAGATTGTGGAGGAAGACAGATGAACAGTATTTTTACCAGAAGAAGCATCCGGAAATATGAGGAGAAACCGGTAGATACGGAGAAAATACGGAGATTGCTGGGAGCGGCTATGTCCGCTCCCACAGCCCGGAATCAGCGGGAGTGGGAATTTGTAGTGGTAACAGACGACGGGATCCGCCGGCAGCTTTCGGAAGTCAGTCCCTATACCGGGCCGGTAGCAGCGGCGCCGCTGGTGATCGTGCCGGCGGCAGACAAGAATCGGATGACCTCTCCGAAATATTTTGAACAGGATCTGGCTGCGGCCACAGAGAATATTTTGCTGGAAGCAGAAGAATTAGGACTGGGAGCAGTCTGGATGGGGATCGCTCCGCTGGAGGAGAGGATGAGCCGGGTCTCGCAGGTGCTGGGACTGCCGGAGAATATCCTTCCTTTTGCGCTGATCGCTGTGGGCTATCCGGGAGAAGTGAAAAAGGCGGAAGACCGATATGAGGAAGAAAGAGTACACTATGAGCGGTATTAAAAACAAAAGAATCATAAGAATGTTGTTGGGATAAAATTGTATAATTTAAGAAAGAAAAATCCTCTGTATACTTGCATAAAACCTCTGGTTCCCCGGGCATACTATCCCCGAAGAAACGGGGGTTTTTTATGGCTGAAAGAAAAGGTATGCAAAGTCTTGTTTTTGAAAGTAAAGTTTATATTACATCCTCAGCCTCTGTTGTAGGAAAGCTGGAAGGGGAGGGGCCGCTGGGAAAATACTTTGACAAAGTGGAAGAGGATCCCATGATGGGGCAGGACAGCTGGGAGGAGGCGGAGAGCCGCATGCAGCTGAGCGCTGCCCGACTGGCGCTGGAGAAGGCGAAACTTCAGCCGGAAGACCTGAGAATGGTGTTTACCGGAGACCTGCTGGCTCAGTCCATCGCATCTTCTTTCGGGATCGTGGAACTGGAACGGCCGGTTTACGGTCTGTTCGGCGCCTGCTCCACCATGGGTGAGGCGCTTTCTCTGGGGGCGATGGCTGTGAACGCCGGATACGGCGAACATGTAATGGCAGTGACTTCCAGCCACTTCGGCAGCGCGGAAAAGGAGTTCCGCTTTCCACTGGCTTACGGGAATCAAAGGCCTCCTTCCGCTACCTGGACGGTGACGGGAAGCGCGGCCTGTGTGCTGGGACCGGAAAAAAGCGGGGCCAGGATCACGGGGATCACTTCCGGAAGAATTGTGGATTACGGCCTGAAGGATTCCCAGAATATGGGGGCCTGCATGGCGCCGGCGGCCTGTGATACCATCTGCCGCCATCTCATGGACCTGGACCGGGAGCCGGCGGAATATGACCGCATCATCACCGGAGATCTGGGAAAGGTGGGAAAAGTGATCCTGCTGGAACTGTTAAAGCAGAAAGGATACGATATAGAAAAGCAGCACCAGGACTGCGGGATGCTGATCTATGACGAAAACAATCAGGATACAGGGGCCGGAGGCAGCGGCTGCGCCTGCTCTGCAGCGGTATTTGCCTCTTATATTCTTCCGAAAATTGAGCAGGGTATCTGGAAGCGCGTTTTGTTTGTTCCTACAGGAGCCCTGATGTCAAAGGTCAGTTATTACGAAGGCCAGACTGTGCCGGGCATTGCCCAGGCAGTAGTTGTGGAATCTGCGGGGAAGGGAGAATAATATGGAATATCTGCAGGCTTTTTGGGTGGGAGGCGTTATCTGCGCGCTGGCTCAGATCCTTTTGGATCGGACGAAAATGCTTCCGGGACGGATCATGGTTTTGCTTGTATGTTCCGGGGCTGTGCTGAGTTTTCTGGGAGCCTACGGGCCCTTTGTAAATTTTGCAGGGGCCGGGGCCAGTGTTCCGCTTCTGGGATTTGGAAATCTGCTCTTTACAGGTGTAAAGGAAGCAGTAATGGAAAAAGGAATTCTGGGATTGTTTGTAGGCGGGTTTCGTGCATGCGCAGCCGGATTATCGGCGGCTTTGATTTTCGGGTATCTGGCCGGGCTGTTTTTCAAGCCGCGACTAAAAAAATAAAGCAGGAGAAACGGTAAAAGTCAAGCCTGCCGGTTGCGTATTCCGGCGGCGGGTTGTATAATAAAGGGCAGCGCAGAGTCAGAAGAAGGCAGCACTGCCTTCTTTTGCTGCAAATATAGAGAAAAGCTGAGGTTTATGGTGGATAATAAGATTTACAGACAATTCTGCAGCCTGGCGGGAGAGCAGCAGGTAAGGCGGGAAGAGCCTATGAGCAGGCACACGACTTTCCGGATCGGCGGCCCTGCCGATTATTTTATTTGTCCGGATACGGCAGAACAGATCCGGCAGATTCTGGAGATCTGCCGGGCGGAGGATATTCCGTGGTTTATTCTGGGAAATGGAAGCAATCTTCTGGTAAGCGATCAGGGATACCGGGGAGTGGTGATCCAGATCTACAAAAATTTCCAGAACATAGAAGTGCAGGGAGAAACCCTGAAGGTTCAGGCCGGCGCGCTGCTGTCAGGGATCGCATCCAGAGCCCTGCAGGTGGGACTTGCGGGTATGGAGTTTGCTTCCGGTATTCCTGGAACTCTGGGAGGCGCGGTGGTGATGAATGCCGGCGCCTACGGCGGAGAAATGAAAGATGTTCTGGAAGAAGCTTTTCTGCTGGACCAGGAGGGCAGCATGCTGACCCTGAAGACAGAGGAACTGGAAATGGGATACCGTACCAGCCGCGTGAAAAAGGAAGGAATGATCGTGCTGGGAGCGTCCCTGAAACTGCAGAGGGGAGACCGGGAGGCCATCCGCGTCAGGATGGAGGAGCTGAAAGAGCAGAGATGCAGCAAACAGCCCCTGGAATATCCCAGCGCCGGAAGCACCTTTAAGCGGCCGGAAGGCTACTTTGCCGGCAAGCTGATCATGGATGCAGGCTTAAGAGGATTCACCGTAGGAGGCGCCCAGGTGTCGGAGAAACACTGCGGTTTTGTGATCAACCGGGGAGGCGCCACAGCAGAAGACGTAAGGACATTAATACAGAAGGTGCAGGAAAAGGTCTGGGAACAGTTTCAGGTAAGGCTGGAACCGGAGATCCGTTTCCTGGGTGATTTTTAACGGAGGATACAAGGAATGCCAAGGCGGTTGGTGTTTGTGACCGGAATGTCAGGAGCGGGAAAAAGCACCGCGTTAAAAGTGCTGGAGGACGCGGGATATTTCTGCGTGGATAACCTTCCGATCCCGCTGATTGACAAGCTGGTGCCCCTGACTTGCGCAGGAGGCGGAAACCGGATGGAACAGGTAGCTCTGGGAGTGGATATCCGGAGCGGCCAGGCTCTGCCGGAGCTTCAGGAGGTACTGGAGCGGCTGGCTATGTCCGGGATACACTATGAGATTTTATTTCTGGACGCCAGAGACCAGGTGCTGATCAAGCGGTACAAGGAGACCAGAAGGCTGCATCCCTTGTCCGGTACAGGACGGGTAGAAACAGGAATTGTTCGGGAACGGGCGGCGCTGGCTTTCCTGAAAAAACAGGCAGATTATATTATTGATACAAGCCAGCTGCTGACCAGAGAACTGAAGCAGGAGGTCGAAAAGATTTTTGTTCAGGGCGGCACTTTTAAGAGCCTGATGGTTTCTGTTCTGTCTTTTGGCTTCAAGTACGGGATCCCGGTGGATTCGGATCTGGTCTTTGACGTGCGTTTCCTGCCGAACCCCTATTATATTGATGAACTCCGGCCCCTGTCCGGCAATGACGCGCCGGTTCGGGATTATGTAATGGGATTCGAAACGGCAAAAATTTTTACAGAGAAACTGACGGATATGATCCGTTTTCTGATTCCCAACTATATTGAGGAAGGGAAAAATCAGCTGGTGATTTCAGTGGGGTGTACCGGCGGGAAGCACCGGTCAGTAACCCTGGCCAATGAACTTTACGGCAGGTTAAAGGATTCGGAAGAATACGGGATCCGTATTGAGCACAGGGATATAGAAAAAGATAATCTGCGAAAGAGGATGTGAAAAATGTCTTTTTCCAGTAATGTAAAAGAAGAACTTTTTGAACAGACCGGCCGGGCCCGCCATTGTCAGATTGCGGAACTGGCCGCTTTTATCCGTATGTGCGGAGGGGTGTCTATTTCTGTCTGCAATCGTTTTCTGATCCGTCTGCAGACGGAGAACCGGTGGGTGGCGAAAAAATATGCGCTGCTGCTGAAAAAATTGTTTGGAATCCAGCCGGATATAAGCGTCAGAAGCCATCCTGGATCAAAACGGCAGGCATCTTATCTGATTCTGATCGCCCGGGATGAGGAGGCAGCCAGAGTTCTTCAGGCGGTCAGGCTGATTAACAGAAACCGGGAACTGGAAGAAGAAGTTCCTTTGCTCCGCAGCGTGATCCTTCAGCACAGTTGCTGCAGGAGAGCTTTTGTGAGAGGGGCTTTTCTGGCAGCGGGATCTTTAAGCGATCCGAACCGGTCGTATCATTTTGAGATTTCCTGCGTTTCTGACAGTCAGGCGGAGCAGCTGCAGGCTTTGATCCGGGAACTGGGAATTGAGGCCAGGATTGTCCGCAGAAAAAAATATTATATTGTTTATGTAAAAGAGGGCGGGCAGATCGTGGATCTTCTGGGTCTCATGGATGCCAGAAAATCTCTTTTGGAATTAGAAAATGTGCGGATCCTTCGGGAGATGAGAGGCAGCGTAAACCGAAAGGTCAACTGTGAGACTGCAAATATCAATAAAACGGTGAATGCAGCCGTAAAACAAATAGAAGATATTTGTTTTATCCGTGATACCATAGGCTTTTCGGGGCTTTCAAATGGGCTTGACGAAATAGCCCGAATTCGGTTACAATATCCAGAAGCAACACTGAAAGAGTTGGGGATGATGCTGGACCCGCCCGTAGGGAAATCCGGTGTCAATCATCGCCTGAGAAAGCTGAGCGCGATCGCTGAAGCGATGAGAAGTAAGGAGGAAAATTATTATGATTAAAAAACCAGTCACGATTCAGATCTCTAATGGACTGGAGGCAAGACCGATTGCCATGCTGGTGCAGGTGGCAAGTCAGTTTGAAAGTGAGATCTATGTGGAGAGCGGACGGAAAAAAGTAAATGCGAAAAGCATTATGGGTATGATGACTCTCGGTCTGGATGCAGGCGACAGCGTAACCATTACTGCCAACGGCGCGGATGAGACGGAGGCCATGGATCAGATTGAAGGATATCTTACCAGTAGATAAAACAGCAGGACAGCGTAAAAGGGCATCCCAGCGGTCGGAAAACCGACCTGCGGGATGCCCTTTCTGCAGAAACCGGATCAAAGATCCGCCAGCTGCTGAATTGCCGCGTCTTTTAAAATCGCGTTTCCGTGTTCCAGAAGGTATGCCTCTCCGGAAGCGGAAAATGTTTCATTGGTGCCGTACTCAGACAGAATGTTGCAGACTTTATTAAAATTCTCCGGTGAACATCCGGACTGGTGCAGGATCAGCTGGTAGGTGCCCAGGGTTTCGTTTTTGTACAGGGAGTTTTTTCCTGAATAAAAGTGATTCAGACCATGGGCAGCCAGAATGGCGTCATCCAGACTTTGGAAACGGAAAGACTGAACCAGATTTACCGGGGCAGTTTCGGTTTCCTTTTCGGTTTTCTCCTTTGCGGCAGGCTTTTGAGCGGCCTTTTTCTCCTGGGCTGCAGCCTGCGCCTTCTTGGCCTCATAAATTTTCTGGAACAGTTCCAGAATATTGTCGGCTCCTGTAAACTGCGGAATCCCTGGACCTTCGGCGTCCTCTCCGGAGGAAGAAAACTTGGAGAACCGGGTGTCCAGTTCTTCCGGGTCCTCCACCTTGGTAATGATGAGCACAATACTGTCGGGAGCGACAGGTATGGCTTCTATCATCAGCGGCGAATTATCAGACTCGAATCCGCATTCATAATGCGCCTGGCGCATCATTTCCTGAAACAGACTCTTTGCCTTTTCCGTGCCGTAAGCTAATTCGCTGAGTTTAATCTCCCGGCTTGCCAGATCAGCGCTGGTCAATGTGCAGCGGATCTGACTGTCGTTGATTTTTTCAATTTTCATAATCACATCCCCTTTTTTCAGCGTGGTCACAACATAGCTTCGCTGTCAGAAATCGTCCTGGAATATTTCTGTATTGCCCAGGACGTTTAAGGCTAAATTACCTCTTCTATAGTATATACCCAAACAGAACGGTCTGTAAAGCTGTTCACAGACTTTTTAGAATTTTGACTTGCATTCCTTCGGGTTTTTATTATAATAAAACATAGAAACGGCAGCGGCGGATGCCTGGCAGGGAAAGGAGTGAAGCCCTTGGACAGGTAAGCAGCCCTTCAGAAGCAAGTCTTAATTTTTCAGCCGGAACATTCGTTCCGGATCTATCTTGAGATACGATTCTTCGATAAATCGATCTGCATTTTCGCAGAAGGATCCCCACATGAACTAATAAACAGAGAAACCGGGTGTCTCAGGCTGTCTTTTCTTAAAGAATAACAAAAGAAAGGAGAGATATTGCAGAAATCATTGTATATTACGGGTATTTTCAGTTTCTGCATACAGAAGACACATGGACGAAAAAGAAAAAAAGGCTCTGAAAAGAGAATTGGATTATTACCGGAAAAGAGGTGTGAATTTATATCTGGAAGGCAGAGCGAGCAGTCCTGGAAATATCGCGCAGGCCTGTGCCGTGGCTGAAAACGGCACTTATATGCGGGATTACAGCCAGGACGACCGGGGGCGCCTGAAAAGGATCGATTTTAATTTCGTTGAAAAAGAATAATTGACGGCCCGGCCGGAAACTGCTGTAAGGTCCCTGCCGCATAGCATTCCGGCCGGGCTTTTCCCATACTGTGGAAAAATGACCGCCTTTTCATTGATATCAAAGACCATTGATGTTACAATGGGTAAGGATTCTTTTTTGAAGGGGGAGTTGTAAATTTAATCAGGAGGAAAACTATATGCGGAAAAAGAAGTCGCCGGTTCCAGTGCTAGTAAGCCTGATCGCGGCGGCCGTCATTGTGGGAATCGGAGGCTTTGCTGTAAACCGCTACGCTCCCACAGGAAAACAGATGGACAAAGAGGAATATTACGGGCTGACAGAGCCTTCCCAGGCGGCCCTGGTTGTGAATGGCCAGGTGCTGGAGGAAAAAGGGATTCTGTCAGACGGAGAGATATATATTGATTACCATACGGTCTGGAACTATTTTAACAGCGGATTTTACTGGGAGGAGGCGCGGCAGACTCTGATGCTGACACTCCCGGAGGGAACCCTCACCTGGATGGCGGATGACGGAACAGAGGCAGTGCTGCTTAGCGAGGAAGGAACCCCCTACATTTCCGCCGCCTGTGTGCAGGAGAATTCAGATATTGATATGGAAATCTACCGGGAGCCGGACCGTGTGTCGGCCCGGACAGAATGGGACGGACTGGAAACTCGGACTGCAGGGAAAGATACACAGGTGCGCTATCGGGGCGGTCCTAAGAGTGAGGTCCTGACAGAACTGAAAGAAGGGGATGCGGCTGTCTTCCTGGCAGAGGTGGATGGCTGGTCCCAGGTAGCCACCCGGGACGGATATGTAGGATACGTCCGAAGCGAGGACCTGTCGGCGGGAGGAGAGGAAGCCTTTCAGCATGAGACAGAGGAACGTTTTCTTTTTCAGGGCGTGGAAGACGGAATTCCGGGAAAGATCAATATGGGCTTTCATTACATCGGAGCGGCAGAGCAGAATGGAACCCTGAAAGAGATGACTGCTTCCGCAGCCGGACTGAATGTAATAGCGCCCACCTGGTTTTCTCTGCAGGACTCAGAGGGAACACTGCTTTCTTACGCAGACAAGGGTTATGTGGATCAGGCCCATGCCTCCGGACTGAAAGTCTGGGGGGTGATCGGGGATGTAAGCGGAACAGAAGTTTCTACCGGAGAGGTACTGGCGGATACAGAAAAAAGAGCGTATATTATACAGCAGCTTCTGGATTCGGCTGCCGGAACCGGGATGGATGGAATTAACGTAGATTTTGAATCCATCCGGGAAGAGTCGGCTCCGCAGTTTCTGCAGTTCCTGAAAGAACTTTGCCTGGCGGCCCACAGCCGCGGCTTGGTTGTCTCCGTGGATAATTTTGTTCCGGTGTATACCAAGTATTATAAACGGGCGGAACAGGCAAAAACAGTGGACTATATTGTAATCATGGGTTATGATGAACATACAGCCTCTTCAGAAGAGATTGGTTCCGTAGCCTCTCTGCCTTTTGTGGAGCAGGGAATTGCGGATACTCTGTCGGAAGTGGGAAAGGAACAAGTGATCAATGCCATTCCTTTTTATACCAGGGCTTGGACAGAAATATTCGGAGAGACCATGCCCCGCAGCGAAGCGTTGGGGATGGACCAGGCGGCTTCCTTTGCGGCGGAACATGGAATTACCCTGACCTGGGATAGAGCGGCAGGGCAAAACACAGGGAGCGCGGAAACGGCGGAGGCCAGATACAGCATCTGGATGGAAGACGAGCAGTCCGTGGAAGAAAAAATGAAATTAATCCAGACGTATGATCTGGCAGGCGTGGCCCAATGGCGGCTGGGATTTGAGCGGGATACAGTCTGGGAAATCATTGCAAAGTACATTCAATAGAACGGAGGAAATAAATATGGCAGGGGAAGAATTGTTTAGAACTACGAGAATCGGAGGATTTGATAAAGAAAATGTTCTGGAGCAGTTCCAGAAATTAAAAGATGATGCCGCCCAGGAAAGAAACAGGCTGCAGGCGGAGATCCGGCAGAAAGAAGAGAGGATACAGGAACTGACCAGAAAGCTGGAGAACAAACAGGACGAGATCGACCGGCTGGAAAGAGATATCCGGGAAAAATATCAATCCTATATAGACAACTACGATACCATCAGCCGTCTGGTATTTGACGCGGAAGTCCGCTCCAAAAAGATCATCGGCGACGCGGAAGGAAAATCCAGGGAAATTGTGGACAGCGCCCAGGGAAAATCCCAGGAGATCATCCGGGATGCGGAAGATCAGTCCAGAGAAATTGCGGATAAAGCCCAGCAGGAGAAGAATCAGATCCTGGAGCAGGCCAGAGAAGCGGCGCGGGGGTGCCTGGAGGATGTGCAGACCAAGGTGGATGAGAAGCTGGCTGAAGGAAAGAAAAGATATATGGCAGTTCAGGAAGAACTTACGGATATCGTGGACCTTCTGAACCAGGTGCAGAGGCGTTTTATGCAGTCCTATAAAGCGGTTCACACCATCATCAGTTCTGCCCCCGATACACTGCTGAGTGAGGAAACAGAGGAAGAACTTGCCCGGGTAGGACTTGCGGATAGCCTTCCGGAAAGTAAGAAAAGAAAAGAAAGAAAGGAAAGAAAGGAAAGAAAGCAGGCGGGCAGCAGCTTTGGCCTTCCGGAAGATGAGGACTGCCTGGATGAAGCGGACGATCCGGAAGAAGAAGAAAAACTGGAAGAACAGATGCGGCGGATCCTGCATAAGGACGAAGATTAACCGGCGGAAAGCCCAATGGTATGAACGGGTCTCCGGGGCATATATTATACAAATATGCTCCGGAGACTTTTGATTGTATGAACAGGAAAAGATGGATGGAAATCGGGATGGCGGCGCTGCTTCTGTGGGGCGCATATTGGCTTTCCGGAGAAGGGGCCCGTCTGGTATCAGAATCTGCGGACGGGGGCAGCCGGATCGTTGTTGTTGACCCAGGGCATGGGGGATGCTGCCTGCGCAGAGGAGAAACGGGAAGGGAGGCTGTTCTGTGAAGAAAAAGAAGGAGGCGTCCTGGAAGGTTGAAAAAATATATCTGGGAAATTTTCCGGCAAAAGAAGTGCTGCTCCATCTTCTGAAAAATTCCAGGCGCAAAGGGGGAAATTCATGAGGCGGTTTCGGGCCGCCCTGTATATCCGGCTGTCCAGGGAAGACGGGGACAGAGAAGAAAGCGACAGCGTGGCGAACCAGAGAAAACTGCTGACAGAGTATGCATTCCGGCGGGAAGATCTGATACCGGAAGAGATTTATATAGACGATGGATATACAGGTACGGACTTTAACCGGCCGGCATTCCGGCGGATGGAAAAAGATATTGAACAGGGACGGATTGATTGTGTGATCGTAAAAGATCTTTCCCGGTTCGGCCGGGATTATATCGAGACAGGCCGTTATCTGGAACGGTATTTTCCGGAAAAAGGGGTTCGCTTTATAGCGGTTTCCGATGGGATCGACAGCCGGGAACAGGCCTATGACCTGCTGCTGCCTATTAAAAATATTTTTAACGAGCAGTATGCCCGGGATATTTCTCAAAAGATCCAGGCAACGATCCGAACCAAACAAAAGGCCGGGGAGTTTATCGGCGCTTTTCCAAGCTATGGATACAAAAAATCACCGGAGGATAAAAACCGGCTGATCATAGATCCGGGGTCGGCATCTGTGGTGAAAAGGATTTTTTCTCTGTATCTGGAAGGAAAAAGAAAGCAGGAGATTGCCGATCTGCTGAACCAGGAAGGCATCCTTTGCCCTTCCGCTTATAAAGCTGCGCAGGGAATGCGGTATGCGAACCCTCGCAGCAGCGGACAGTCCAGGTGGAGCGTTTCTGCAGTCGACTGCATTCTGCACAAAGAAATGTACGCAGGGAATATGGTTCAGGGGACCAGACATCAAAAAATGCGGGGAAAGCAGGAACGGATCCGGCAGGATCAATGGATTGTGGTGGAACATACCCATGAACCGGTAATTGATAAACAGACCTGGCTGAAGGTCCAGAGACTTTTAAAAAAGCGTACCAGAATCTCAGGGCCTGGCCGGCAGGTCAACGCGTTTGCGGGATTTCTCATATGCGGAGACTGCGGGGGCCCCATGGTGCGCAATACCTGGAAACGCAGGGATGGAAGTCTGGCCTGTGTTTTTTACTGCGGAAATTACAGGCGTTACGGCCGGAAATTCTGCAGTGCCCACAGTCTTCCGGAAGAGGTCCTGCAGCAGGCTCTGGAGGAAGAACTGCAGAGCCTGATCCGGGCGGAAGGAGACGCTCGACTGCTGGAGCAGGAACTGCTGCGGAGTGAGGATAAAACAGAAATGGAGAAAGCAAGGCTGGAACTTGGAAAAGAACTGCGGCGTCTCCAGTTTCTTCAGAAAGCGGCCTATGAGGATTATCGATCGGGCCTGCTGAGCCGGGAGGAATTTCTTTCCTACCGGGAGGACTTCCGGAAAAAAGAAGAATCCTGCCGCCTGCAGCTTCAGCGGCTGGAAGAACAGGAAACGGCTTCGGAAAAAACGGAGGTGCTTCTGGAACAGCTGCAGGCTATGAAACCGGACCGGGAGATGGTGGCGGAGATGATTCAATCCGTTACAGTTTATGAGGATCGCCGGCTCCGGATCTGTTACAACTATTCTGCGCAGGAGAAGAACGGCTCATGGGGGAAGGGATCCGGGAAAGATCGGAGTCAATCAGGCGGAAGAGAAAACTCTGAATCTGGAAATCGCGCTGAAACTGCGGAGAGAACTGGAACAGAAAGGGATTACGGCGGTGCTGACCCGGGAGGAGGACCGGGGATTCTACCAGGAGGACGCAGAGAATAAACAGGTTCAGGATCTGCAGAGACGATGTGAGTTTATACAGAAAACGGAACCGGTCTGCGCAGTCAGTATTCATCAGAACAGCTATTCCGACGCGGAAGTAAAAGGCGCGCAGGTTTTTTATTATAAAAATTCAACGGAAGGGAAGAAGCTGGCGGAGCTGCTGCAGACATCCCTGCGGGAAAATGCGGATCCTGAAAACAAAAGAGAAGTGAAGGGAAACGCCAGCTATTATATGCTGAAAAAAACGGATGTTCCCTTAGTAATTGTAGAATGCGGATTTTTAAGCAATCCGGAAGAGGCGGAACAGCTGGCCGGGGAAACGTATCAGCAAAAACTGGCGGAGGCCCTGGCAGAGGGGATTTCTGCTTATCTGAAGGAGAAAGCCTGAACCGACTTATCCCTTGCTCCCGGCAGGAAAGGATGCTATACTGATACAGGATAAACCTGCACGGGCAGGTACTGAAAAAGAGAAGAGGATTAGAATGGCGAAAGCTAAGAAAATAAAAATGACAGAAGATCAGATGAATCTGGAGGCGTTAAAAGAGGCCGGCATTCTGCTGCAGAATGGCGGCCTGGTAGCGTTTCCCACGGAAACAGTCTACGGACTGGGAGGAAATGCCCTGGATCCGGACGCGGCCAGAAAGATTTATGAGGCCAAGGGCCGGCCTTCTGATAATCCTTTGATCGTACATATTGCGGATATGGAGCATCTGGCTCCCATTGTCAGAGAAATCCCGGAAGGGGCGGCCAGATTGGCGGAAGCTTATTGGCCGGGGCCGCTGACCATGATTTTCTGGAAAAGTGACCGGGTGCCCTATGAGACCACCGGCGGTCTGGAGAGCGTTGCCGTGCGGATGCCGGAGAGCCGGATCGCCCGGGAGCTGATACGCTGCGCAGGCGGCTATGTAGCGGCGCCCAGTGCCAATACATCCGGCCGGCCAAGCCCCACCCTGGCCAGCCATGTGGAGGAAGATCTGGGAGATAAGATCGATATGATTCTGGATGGGGGAATGGTAAAAATCGGTCTGGAGTCTACGATCGTAGATTTCACGGAGGACATACCTGTGATCCTGCGCCCCGGATACCTGAACCGGCAGATGCTGGAAAAAGTGCTGGGGCAGGTGCGGGTGGATCCCGGTATTCAGGCGGAAAACACCCGGATACGCCCCAAAGCACCCGGTATGCGCTACCGGCATTACGCGCCCCGGGCGGAGCTTACAATTGTGGAAGGACCGGAGGATAAGGCGGCGGAAACCATCCGGAGACTGGTAAGGCAGAAGCTGTCTGAGGGGCGGCGGGTTGGTATTCTCTGCGCAGAGGATACCGGGGAGAGATATCCCGAAGGCAGGGTTTTTGTGCTGGGAAGCCGTTCCGGGGAGGAGGAGATTGCCAGACATTTATACGAAACTCTGCGGCGCTTTGACCAGGAGGGGATGGAATATATTTATTCAGAGGCCTTTGATACGCCTCGAATGGGACAGGCGATCATGAACCGTCTTTTGAAAGCGGCGGGCCACAAGGTTCTGCAGGCGAGGTGACAGTGTGAAAAAATATCGGAGATTGATTTTTGTAGATGAAAACGACACCATACGCGGCCCCATGGCGGAGGCGATCATGCGGAAAAAGTATCTGCTGGAGCCCATGGAGATCTTTTCCCGGGGGCTGGTGGTACTGTTTCCGGAACCGGTAAATCAGAAAGCGGAAGCGGTGCTCATCAGCAACGGACTTACGGCAAAGGAACATACCGCCAGGCAGCTGGAGCAGGAAGACATAGATGAGGCCACATTGATCCTTACAATGAAAGAAGAATACAAGGGGCGGATCTGGAGTACCTACGAGAATGCGGCCCATGTTTATACACTGGCAGAGTATCTGCATCTTTCCGGTGATCTGCCGGAACTATACGGAGAACCTCTGACAGCTTACGGAAAATGTTACGAATTACTGGCGGCGCTGCTGGAGCGGCTCGCCCTGCAGTTAAATGAGGAGGTTTTAAAAAGATGATCGCGTTAGGCTGTGACCATGGCGGCTATGAATTGATGCAGGCAGTAAAGGCCCATCTGGATAAGCGGGGAGAAAGCTATCAGGACTATGGATGCTTCAGCACAGAAAGTACAGACTATCCCATTTATGCCAGAGCGGTTGCCAGGGCTGTCCTGGAGGGAAAATGCGAGAAGGGGATCCTGATCTGCGGGACGGGGATCGGAATTTCCATAACAGCAAACCGGATTCCCGGAATCCGGGCCGCTCTCTGTTCGGACTGTTTTTCGGCGGAAGCGACCCGGCTGCACAACGACGCAAATATTCTGGCCATGGGGGGACGCGTAGTAGGTCCGGGTCTGGCCCTGAAGATCGTGGACACGTTTCTGGACACACCGTTTTCCGAGGAAGAGCGGCATAAAAGAAGGATCGGGATGATCGACCATCCGGAAGAATAAGGAGTTAAGGCTATGTCAAAAACAGTGATTATGGATCATCCGCTGATTCAGCATAAGATCGGGATCATCCGCAAAAAAGAAACCAGTTCCAAGGAGTTCCGGGAACTGGTAAACGAGATCGCCATGCTTATGGGATTTGAGGCCTTCCGGGAGCTGCCCCTGCAGGAGCATGAGATTGAAACACCCATCTGCCGGACCAGAGTGAAAAGGCTGGAAGGAAAAAAGATGGCGGTGGTACCCATTCTTCGGGCCGGCCTGGGCATGGTCCAGGGATTGCTGAACATCATGCCGGCAGCGAAAGTGGGACACATTGGTCTCTATCGGGATCCGAAAACCCTGGAGCCGGTGGAATATTACTGTAAGCTTCCGGCGGACATTTCCAGCCGGGAGGTTTTTGTGACGGATCCCATGCTGGCTACGGGGGGCTCTGCCTCCGCGGCAATTTCCATGCTGAAGGATAAAGGCGCAAAAAAGATTCACTTTATGTGTATTGTGGCTGCTCCCCAGGGGGTGGAGAAGCTGCGGAGGGAACATCCGGATGTGGATTTGTTTATCGGCGCCCTGGATCAGGGGCTCAATGATCACGGGTATATCGTTCCGGGGCTGGGCGATGCCGGAGACAGGATTTTCGGCACCTTGTAGGAGGTCAGAATATGAACGAAAAAAGGAAGGATTATATCTCCTGGGATGAATATTTTATGGCTGTGGCAAAACTGGCGGGCATGCGGTCCAAGGATCCGAACTCCCAGGTGGGTTCCTGTATCGTCAGCGCAGACAACAAGATCCTGTCCATGGGATACAACGGATTTCCCTGCGGATGCTCGGATGATGAATTCCCCTGGAGCCGCACGGACGAGGATCCTCTGAAGACCAAGTACGTCTATGTAACCCACAGTGAGCTGAACGCTATCCTTAATTACCGGGGAGGAAGCCTGGAGGGATCCAAACTCTACGTTTCGCTTTTTCCCTGCAACGAGTGCGCCAAGGCCATTATCCAGGCAGGGATCCGCACCGTGATCTACGACAGCGACAAATATGATGGGACGCCTGCCAATCTTGCTTCCAAGAGGATGCTGAAGGCAGCAGGGGTGGAGGTGCGGCAGTATCATCCCACGCAAAGGAAAATAGAGATCACGGTGTAAGAAGGTTTCTGCTTGACAAAATCTCATCTTTCGCTATAAAATAGATGCATTCAAGTGAAAATGCCGCGATAGGGAATAGTACACAGGTTCCGGGATGTCCAGAGAGGAGATCGTCTGCTGAGAGATCTCTCGTCCTGTCTGTGGAACCGGCCCCTGGAGCAGCCTGCGAGGAGCAGGACGTAGCCGCCGCGTTAAGGCGAAATGAGTGAGCTGTCCGGCCGGACAGCTAAATAGGGTGGTACCACCGAGCGCTTACCGTCGGTCCCTTGGATAGGGATCTTCGGTAAGCGCTTTATTGATTGTAGGCGCCGCGGCTGCGGCAGCAAAGTGATTCAGGAGGAGTAAACAAATGGCAAAGGAAAAGAAACTGGTGGAGGCCATCACCTCCATGGAAGAGGATTTCGCCCAGTGGTATACGGATGTAGTCCTGAAAGCGGATCTGATCGACTATACCAGCGTAAAAGGCTGCATGGTGATCAAACCGGCGGGATACGCCATCTGGGAAAACATTCAGAACGAACTGGACAGAAGATTTAAGGAAACAGGGGTGGAGAATGTGTATCTGCCCATGTTCATTCCCGAGAGTCTGCTGCAGAAGGAAAAGGATCATGTAGAGGGATTTGCGCCGGAGGTAGCCTGGGTGACCCAGGGAGGACTGGAGCCTCTGCAGGAACGTCTCTGCGTGCGGCCTACTTCCGAGACTCTGTTCTGCGATCTGTATGCCAGAGAGATCCATTCCCACAGGGATCTTCCCAAGGTATTTAATCAGTGGTGCTCTGTAGTAAGATGGGAGAAGACCACCCGTCCCTTCCTCCGTTCCAGAGAATTCCTGTGGCAGGAAGGCCACACGGCCCACGCCACTGCGGAGGAGGCGGAAGAGAGGACCATCCAGATGCTCAACGTCTACGCGGATTTCTGCGAGGAAGTTCTGGCAATTCCCGTGATCAAGGGCCGCAAGACCGATAAGGAAAAATTTGCCGGAGCGGAGGCAACCTATACCATTGAATCTTTAATGCACGATGGAAAGGCCCTGCAGTCCGGCACCAGCCATAACTTCGGAGACGGGTTTGCCAAGGCCTTCGGTATCCAGTATACAGACAAGGACAATACGCTGAAATATGTATACCAGACTTCCTGGGGTATGACCACCCGCATGATCGGCGCTCTGATCATGGTTCACGGAGACAACAGCGGACTGAAGCTGCCCCCCAGGATCGCTCCTGTGCAGCTGATGATCGTGCCCATCCGTCAGGATGCGGAAGGTGTTCTGGATAAAGCCGCAGAGCTGGAAGCCGCTCTGAAGGCAGCCGGTGTCCGGGTAAAGGTTGATACTTCCGAGAAGAGTCCGGGATGGAAATTCTCCGAGCAGGAAATGAGAGGGATTCCCCTGCGGGCGGAGCTGGGCCCCAAGGATCTGGAAAAAGGCCAGGCTGTTCTGGTCCGCAGAGATACCAGGGAAAAATACATCGTTCCCTTTGAGGAGATTCCGGCCAAAGCCGCAGAGCTTTTGAAAGAGATCCAGAAAAATATGTATGAGACTGCCCTGGCTCATCGGAACGCCCATACCTACGATGTAACCACCTACGATGCTTTCAAAACCACGATCAATGAAAAACCGGGATTCATCCGGGCTATGTGGTGCGGATGTCAGGAGTGTGAGGATAAGATTAAGGAAGATACCGCCGCTACCGCCCGCTGTATTCCTTTTGAACAGGAAGAGATCAGCGGTACCTGCGTCTGCTGCGGAAAGCCTGCTAAGAAAATGGTATACTGGGGAAGAGCATACTGATCTGCCTCCCCGGGGAAGATGCACAAAGGAGGATGTCCGTTTCCGGGATATCCTCCTTTATGATTCTCCCGGACAGATCTTTCTTCAGGGGATCCGGAGAAGAAAGGACTTCCAGGCAGGCGTGGAATATGCAGGGTCTGTCGCTTTCCGGGAAAAAGTATGGTATCATAAAACTGCCGGCAGGAGGGGCGGAAAATGGAAAAAATCAGAAGACATTATATTTTTCTGGGACAGGTACAGGGCGTGGGTTTCCGCTGGCGGGCGGAAAAGCTGGCTCGTATGCTGAATCTTACCGGCTGGGTGCGGAACCTCTGGGACGGGACCGTGGAGATGGAAGTGCAGGGGACCAGGGAAGATATCCGGGAGATGATCTGCCGCCTGCAGAACCAGAGATTCATCCACATTGAGGAAATCAGAGAAAAAACCATGCCTCCGGAAGAGGAAAACAGCTTCCGGGCCAGGTGAAGGATAGAGAAGAAAGGACAGATCTGTTTTGAAAATTCGATTGCCAGCCACAGTAAAGGGAATTATTGACGCTCTGGAAGCCAGGGGGTTTGAAGCTTATGCAGTAGGAGGCTGTGTCCGCGACAGCATCCTTGGACGGACGCCGGACGACTGGGATATTACCACTTCAGCCAGACCGGAGCAGGTGAAGGAGATTTTTCATAGAACAGTAGATACAGGGATCGTCCACGGCACTGTGACGGTTTTGCTGGGCAGCGGGGCTCATGAGGTTACAACCTATCGGATTGACGGAGAATATGAGGATGCGCGGCATCCCCGGGGGGTTACCTTTACGGCCAGTCTGGAGGAAGATCTGAAGCGCCGGGATTTTACGATTAACGCAATGGCTTACAACGAAAAGCAGGGTCTGGTAGACCTGTACGGAGGTATGGAGGATCTGCAGAGAAAAGTCATCCGCTGTGTAGGGAATCCGGAAGAGCGGTTCGGAGAGGATGCCCTGCGGATTCTTCGGGCGGTCCGCTTTTCCGCCCAGCTGAATTTCCAGATTGAGGAGGCTACCCGGAAGGCCATTGTCCGACTGGCAGCTGCGCTGGAGAAGATCAGCGCGGAGCGCATCTGCGCGGAACTGCTGAAACTTTTGCTTTCTCCCCATCCGGATTATCTGCGCCGGGCCTGGGAAACCGGAATTACCGGGATCGTGCTGCCGGAATTTGATGCTCTGATGGAGACGCCCCAGAATAATCCCCATCATTGCTGCAATGTAGGGGAACATACTTTGAAAAGTCTCTGCCAGGTGCCGGCGGACCGGATCCTTCGGCTGACCATGCTTCTTCATGATATGGGAAAGCCTTCCTGCCGTACCACAGATGAAAAAGGTACGGATCATTTCAAAGGCCACGGAGAGGTAGGTGCCCGCATGGCCGGGCAGATCCTCCGGAGATTGAAGATGGATAATGATACCATCCGTAAAGTGAAGCTCCTGGTGAAGTTCCATGACTGGCGGGTGGAGCCTGCGGAGCGGGCCGTGCGCCGGGCGGTGAACCGGGTCAGCCCGGAACTGTTTCCGGCCCTGCTGCAGATACAGACCGCCGATACCCTGGCCCAGAGTGAGAACTGGAGGCGGCAGAAGCTGGAACGGATTGAAAAAGTATCTGGACTTTATAAAAAAATCATGGAAGAACACCAGTGTGTGGGCCTGAAGGATCTGGCCCTCAGCGGCCGGGATCTGATAGAACTGGGGATGGAGCCCGGCCCCAGGCTGGGAGAACTGCTGAACGCAGCCCTGGAACATGTGCTGGATGTTCCTGAAGATAATACAAAAGAATCCCTGACAGAATTCTGCCGAAGATATTTCTGAAGCGGCCATAAACGCATGGACGGCCCCTTTTTTGCATAGGATAGAAAGACAGAAAGGCAGCCGGAACAAGCTGCATGAATAAAGGGGGAGCATGTGTGTACGATCGGGGTCTGTGGATTTTGGAGCAGTATGGTCTGACAGCAAGAACAGCGTCCAGAGGAAGAGGGGTTCTTTTGTATGAAACAGAAGCAGGATGGGTGAGTATCCGGGAATACGGAGGAACCTGCAAGAAGCTGGAGCGGCAGTATGAACTGATGGAAAAGATCCGTGAGGCGGGCTTTCCTCATATGGACTGCCTGCGGAGAAATCAGGAGGGGGAACTGATTTCCTATGACAGGGAAGGCAGCGGCTATGTAGTCAGGGACTGGCAGACCGGACGGGAGTGTGATACCCGCTCTGTTACGGACATTGAAAAGGCGGTTCGCCGCCTGGCTGAATTACATAGGGCTATGCATATGGAGGTGGACCAGGAATACGTGAGAGAATCCCTGGTCCATGAGTGTTCCCGGCACAATGCGGAAATGCGGAAAACAAGAAAATTTATCCGGAAGAAACAGAAAAAGAACGCTTTTGAGGTAAGACTGCTGGCGGCCATGGAGCCCTTTCTGGAACAGGGGGAACAGGTGGCGGAAGCATTGAAAAATTCCTCCTACGAACAGCTGCGGGAGGCCAGCGTCCGAAGAGGAGATGTCTGCCACGGGGATTACAACCAGCATAATATTCTCTTTTTCGGAAATCATATGGCGGTAACAAATTTCGGACACTGGAATTTTGATATGCAGACGGCAGATCTGTATCATTTTATGAGAAAGATTCTGGAAAAACACAATTGGGATCTGGCCATGGGAAGCGGAATGCTGGAAACCTACCTGCAGGTTGGGAACCTGAGCCGGGAAGAACTGGAAAATCTGAGACTGCGGCTTGCGTATCCATGGAAATTCTGGAAACTCTGCAACTATTACGGAAGCACAAACAAAATATGGATTTCCGGAAAAAATATGGAGAAGCTGGAGCAGATGGAACGACAAAGGAAATCCTGGATGTATTTTCTCGAAAACGCTTTTTAACAATTCCTTTTTTGAGTGGATTGGTATATAATAGGGCATAATAAGGAATTTCTAATTTATGGAGGTATTGAATATGGATTACAGAGAAGCGTATGAGTCCTGGCTTACCAGTCCCTACTTTGACGAGCAGACCAAAGAGGAACTGCGTGCCATCGCCGATGATGATAAGGAGATCAAGGAGCGGTTTTACAGAGAACTGGAATTCGGAACCGCAGGCCTCAGGGGGATTATCGGCGCAGGCACCAACCGTATGAATATTTATACGGTCAGAAAGACTACACAGGGCCTTGCCAATTATATTGTGGCTGTAAAGGGACAGCAGAAGGGAGTCGCCATCGCTTACGATTCCCGCCGTATGTCTCCGGAATTTGCAGGCGAGGCGGCTCTCTGTCTGGCGGCAAATGGAATCAAGGCCTATATTTTCGAATCCCTTCGCCCCACCCCAGAACTTTCCTACGCAGTGAGAAAACTGGGCTGTATTGCCGGCATCAACATTACTGCCAGCCATAATCCGCCGGAGTACAACGGATATAAGGTATACTGGGAGGACGGCGCCCAGATCACCCCGCCCCATGATACGGGTATCATGGCGGAAGTGGCGAAAGTGCAGGATTATGCGGAAGTGAAGACTATGGACCGGGAGGAAGCGGAAAAAGCCGGTCTGTATGAGGTTATCGGACAGGCCCTGGACGATTCCTACATGGCAGAACTGAAAAGCCAGGTATTACATATGGATTCGATTAAAGAGATGGCAGATCAGCTGAAGATCGTCTATACGCCTCTGCATGGAACGGGAAATATCCCTGCCCGCCGCGTCCTGAAGGAGCTGGGCTTCAATCACGTTTACGTGGTAAAGGAGCAGGAGCTTCCGGATGGAGATTTCCCCACGGTCAGCTATCCAAATCCGGAAGCAGAGGAGGCATTCCAGCTGGGTCTGGCGCTGGCAAAGGAAGTAGACGCGGATCTGGTGCTGGCTACGGATCCGGATGCAGACCGTCTCGGTGTAAGGGTTAAGGATGCAAAAACAGGGGAATACCACACTTTGACAGGCAATATGTCCGGCTGTCTGCTGGCGGATTATGAGATTTCTCAGAAGAAAGCCCTTCAGGGCCTGCCGGAGGACGGAGCTCTGATCACCACCATCGTTTCCACAAATATGGCAGGAGCTATTGCCAGGTATTACGGGGTGAAGCTTATCGAAGTGCTGACAGGGTTCAAGTACATCGGCCAGCAGATCCTGAATTTTGAAACTTCCGGAAAGGGAACCTATCTGTTCGGTTTCGAGGAGAGTTACGGCTGCCTGATCGGAACCCATGCCAGAGATAAGGATGCTATTGTGGCTACCATGGCGCTTTGCGAGGCGGCTGCCTACTACAAATCCAAAGGCATGACCCTCTGGGATGCCATGATTGAAATGTATGAGAGATACGGCTATTACAAGGATGATATTAAATCCATCACACTGAAAGGCATTGAGGGACTGGCCAAGATCCAGGAAATCATGGATACCCTGAGAAAGAATCCGCCCAGGCAGATCGGCGCCTATAAGGTAACCGCTGCCAGAGATTACAAAGAGGATAAGACGGTTGATCTGCTGACCGGAGAAACCGGCACCACAGGCCTTCCTTCTTCCAATGTGCTGTACTACGAACTGGAAGATGACGCCTGGCTTTGCGTGCGTCCTTCCGGAACGGAGCCGAAGATCAAATTCTATTATGGAATCAAGGGCGCTTCTCTGGCAGACGCAGATGAAAAATCTGAGGCCATGGGCAAAGACGTGCTGGATATGATCCAGAAAATGCTGTAAACCATGGCAGAGAAAAAATACACCTGGGAGGACTTCCGGGAGATTATCGCAAAGCTGCGGGCCCCGGAAGGCTGTCCCTGGGACAGGGCCCAGACCCATGATTCTCTGAAAGGCTGCATGCTGGAGGAGGCTTATGAGGCTGTAGAAGGCATGCGGATTCTTGCGGAAACCGGCCGGGGGGACAACCTCTGCGAGGAACTGGGAGATGTATTAATGCAGGTGTTTCTCCACAGCCAGATCGCGGAAGAAGAAGGACTGTTCACCCTGGAGGATGTAGTAGACGGCATCAGCCGGAAAATGATTTACCGGCACCCGCATGTGTTTGGATCTGTCAGTGCGGATACTTCAGAGAAGGTTTTGAAAAACTGGGAAGAATTGAAAAAAAAGGAAAAGGGAAATCCTTCTCCGGAACAGGAAATCGCAGCAATTCCCAGCTGCCTGCCTGCTCTGATCCGTACGCAGAAAGTGGAGAAAAAGCTGGATCGGTATTTTGACGCATTTCAGAATGATGCGGATAGTTATCAGGCGGCCAGGGAAGCCCTGGATAATCTGAAACAGGAAGAAGATCCGGGAAAGGCCAGGGAACTGGCCGGAGAAATGCTCCTGCAGCTCTGTAATCTCCTTCGCTTAAAAAATATAAGCGGCGAAGAGGTTCTGACAGACTCTTTGGAAAAGTTGTTAAAAATATATGAAATCAAGTAATATCCTTGACAAAAACACGGCCTGAGTATATAAATATGTGTAGAGTCAAGGGATACCTTTGTCCTTTTTCCGGGAATTGATTCCCGAGTAAGAAAAATAGACAAAATACAGGAGGAAATATTACTTATGAACAAGACCGAATTAATCGCAGCCATTGCGGAGCAGACCCAGTTATCTAAGAAAGACGCAGAGGCAGCGCTGAAAGCATTTGTAGATGTGGTTTCCGCGGAATTGAAAAACGGCGGAAAGGTGCAGCTGGTAGGGTTCGGCACTTTCGAGGTTTCCGAGAGAGCTGCCAGAGAGGGAAGAAATCCCCAGACCGGCGAGACCATGACGATCAAAGCTTCCAAAACCCCCAGATTTAAAGCTGGCAAGGCCCTGAAGGATATGATGAATTAATCCCTATGCGAGTGGATAAATTTCTGAAAGTATCCAGATTGATCAAGCGGCGGAGCGTGGCCAATGAGGCCTGCGATGCCGGGCGCGTTCTGGTGAATGACAAACCGGCGAAAGCATCCGTACAGGTAAAGGCCGGAGATACTCTGGAAATTATGTTCGGAACCAAATCCGTAAAGGTTGAGGTGCTGAACGTGCAGGAAACTGTCAGAAAGGAAGAGGCGGAGACGCTGTACCGGTATCTGTAAAGTCATAAGAGCATAGAGTCCCCCATATAATGGAGAATAGACCATTATATGGGGGATTTTTTATGGAGGAACGGAGGCACTGCCTGGAAATTGTCCAGAGGACCAGAGGATCTGTTACCGGAGTGCTGGACGTGTTTTCTTTTGACGAACATGAGATCCTGCTGAAAACCAGTCAGGGGATGCTGACCGTGAAAGGAAAAGAACTGCATGTAAGCCGGCTGGAACTGGAAAAGGGGGAGGTGGATCTGGAAGGCCAGGTGGATGCGCTGGTGTATGCGGGTCAGGAACCGAAAAAGAAAAAAGGGTCGCTTCTGGCCCGGATGTTCGGGTGATTCTGTATGAGCGGATATCTGACGGAAGAATTGCTGCTTTTTATCAAAGCCTTCTGGCAGGGAGCGGTGTTGGTTCTGATCTATGATGTTTTCCGTATTCTGCGGAGGGCGGTCCCCCACGGGTCTTTCTGGATCGCGGCAGAAGATCTGAGTTACTGGATTTTCTGCGCTTTTTTTCTGCTGGGTTATTTTTACCGGGAAAACAGCGGCCTGCTTCGGGGATATCTGTTCGCAGGGGTTCTGCTGGGAGGTCTGGCCTGTTCTGTCAGTATCAGCCGGATTTTTGTCATCTGCGGCGGGCGGCTGGTGAAAGCCTGTGGAAAAATATTGGGCTTTCCGCTGAAGAAAATAAAAAAAGGGATAAAAAGGTTGAAATTTCGGGTGTTTCGGTTTAAAATTTATGGGAACAAAAAATTCCAGGGCAGGAGGCTTTTGAGGAGGTTTTCCTGCCGGCATAAGGAAAGGAATCATGAACAAAAAGAACAGCAAAAACAGCCGAAGAAAAGCCAGATCCAGACAGAACCGGCGCACAATGCTGGGGATCACAGCGGTCGTGTGCGTTCTTATGGCTGTGATTCTTGTGCAGGGACAGAACCTGAACCGTAAACTGGCGGCCAACGAACGCCGGACAGAAGAGCTTCAGCAGCAGATCCAGGATGAGAACCAGCGGACAGAGAGCATTGAGGAAATGCGGGAATATATGCAGAGCGATGAATACGCAGAGAAAGTCGCCAGAGAAAAACTGGGGCTGGTAAAGGATGGAGAAATTCTTTTTAAAGAGGCGGAGTGATCTTTTCGATCCGGAGACTCCCCGTTTTTTGTAGAAAAATTATAAGCCCTTCTGCAGTTCTTTTGACAGTTTTTTTAGAATAGAAGCTTTATAATACTCTCTCAGAATAGCCGGTCAGCAGGACCGGAACCGGCGGGAGGGGGAGTAGCATTTGATGCACCAAGGAATTATTGCCATGCTCGGAATCATCGCCATTCTGGTGATACGGGACATGGCAAAAACTATTTTGTCAGACCGCAGAGAAAAAAATCTTTCTGAAATATACGAAAACCATCCCCAGAAAGAACAGATTGAAAAATATGCCGGCTCTTTTCAGAAACTGGCAAATACCTTCTATGATATGCCTTTCCGCAAAGAGCGGCTGACAGCGGCGGATACAGATGAGATTTTCGGGCATTTAAAACAGGGGATCTGCGCCCGCTGCGCCCGGAGGGAGACCTGCTGGAACCTCTGCGGACATCTTACCTATCAGCAGGGCTGCGAGCTTCTGGATGCGCTGGAGGAGGGGGATCAGGAACAGATCGTCAAAGCCTTCGGAGATTGGACAGAGCATTGTATCAATGGAGCCAGATTTCTGGAGGAGATGCGTCAGCAGTTTTTTCGGGCCAGGCAGGATCTTTTGTGGAATAACCGGATGATCGAGAACCGGCTGGCCGTAGCGGAACAGCTGAACGAGGTGGCCCGCATCATGCAGAAAACAGCGGAAGAAATCTACAGCATTTCCGGCGTTCCTGCGCAGATGGAGGAACAGGCCAGAAGGGTGCTGAAAAAGATGCATGTACTGGTCAAGAAAATGTGGACTTTGGACAAGCCGGAGGAAAGACGGAAAATTTTTGTTACCATGCGGGTCCGGGGCGGCCAATGCGTAACTGTGGGGGAAGTGGCCCGGCGGCTTTCTGAACTTTATAAGGTCCGCCTTGTGGCAGCCAGGGAGAACAAGAATATTCTGAACAGCGAATATACAACGGTCTTGTTTACAGAGGACACCAATTACCGGGTTCTGTACAGCGCGGCCCGGATTACCAAGGAAAAGGAGACGGTGTCCGGGGACAGCTACGCCTGCTGCGATGAGGGGGGCCATTTGCTTATGTGCCTTTCGGACGGTATGGGCTCAGGAATCGCGGCCAGCCGGGAGAGCGAAGCCGTAGTGGAACTGCTGGAAGAATTTATTACTTCCGGTTTTTCAAAAGAAACAGCGGCCCGCATGATCAATTCAGCTTTAGTCCTGCAGCGGAGCGACGGCATGTTTTCCACAGTGGATATTTGTTCTCTGGATCTGTATACGGGCATGTGCGGATTCTTAAAGGCAGGGGCCGCCGCCACGTTTATCCGCCGGGATCAGTGGGTGGAGATGATCGGATCCACCAGTATGGCTGCGGGACTGCTCCAGCAGATGGACTTTGATACATCGGTAAGAAAATTGTATGACGGAGATTATCTGGTAATGGTCACAGACGGGGTGCTGGACGCCCTTCCCTCCTCCAGAGAGGAGGAAACTATGAAAGATATCCTTCTGAATATTCACTGTCTGGCCCCGAAAGAATTTGGACGGGCAGTACTGGAAAAGGTTTTAAGTTACGGAGAATACCGGGCCAGAGACGATATGACGGTTCTGGTGGCCGGGATATGGAAGAAAGCATAGAGTGTAAACGGCAGATGAAAAAGAAAGTTTTAGAGTATATCAGAAAATATCAGATGGTTTCTCCGGGAGAACGGATTTGCGTCGGGTTTTCCGGCGGAGCGGATTCGGTCTGTCTGCTGGTGATCCTGCAGGAACTTTCAGAGGAGCTGGGAATCGAACTGGAAGCGGTCCACGTAAATCACAATCTGAGAGGAGACGAAAGTGATGAGGATCAGTCTTTTGCAGAGGAATTCTGCCGGTATCGGGGAATTCCTCTGCATCTTTATTCTTTTCCGGTAGCGGAAACAGCCAAAAAGCAGGGAACGGGCCTGGAAGAGGCAGGAAGATCCGCCAGACAGCAGGCCTTTGAAGACTGCAGGCAAAGCTTTGGTGCGGATAAGATCGCTCTGGCCCATCACCGGAACGATTCGGCGGAAACGCTGCTTTTTCATCTGGCAAGAGGAACTTCCCTGGCCGGCCTGACAGGAATACGTCCGGTTACAGGAGATGTGATCCGTCCGCTTCTCTGGGCCGGACGCCAGGAGATCCGGGAAGAACTTGGGAGCAGAAAGATATCCTGGAGAGAAGACAGTTCCAATCTATCCAACGCATACACCAGAAATTTTATCCGTCACAAGGTAATACCGGCACTGGAGGAAATGAATTCCCGGGCAGTGGAACATATTGCCGCGGCCGGGGAAGATCTCCTGGCCGCAGAAGGGTTTCTGGCCACGGAGTGCGGGAAAAGGGAAAAAAAATACTGCAGGAAAACCCCCGCAGGGGATTGGCTGATAGATGCGGCTCTGGCGGAAGAACCGGAGTTTTTAATGCGGAAAGTTATTTTCTCTGTTTTGGGAAAGGCGGCTGGAAGCGGGAAGGATCTGGGGCGAAGCCATGTACTGTCAGTAGAGGCCCTTTTCCGGGGCAGAACAGGAAGCCGGATCCGGCTTCCTGGAAAACTGGCCGCTGTCCGGGAGTACGGGGGTATCCGGATCGGAAATCTGGAGGAAAGGAGCAGGCCGGCCGGTATCCCTCTGCCGGAAATTCCGGTGATGGGTCCGGGAAAATACCTTCTTCAGGCCGGCTTTCTGGACTGCTGTCTGTGTAAAAGAGAAGAAAAAATCCCGGAAAAAAAGTATACGAAGTGGCTGGATTATGATAGAATAAAAAACGGACTGGTTCTGCGTACCAGAAAACCAGGAGATTACCTGATCATTAACCGATCCGGCGGCAGGAAAAAGCTGAAGGATTATATGATCGATGCGAAGATCCCCCGGGAGGAACGGGACAGGATCCTGCTGCTGGCATCCGGCAGTCAGATTTTCTGGGTGGTAGGATATCGGATCAGCGAGTCCTGCAAAGTTACGGAAGAAACCAGGCAGGTCATGCGGATACAGATTACGGGAGGATATACGGATGAGTGAAAAAATACAGGTTATGATAGAGGAAGAGCGGGTAGACAGAAGAATCCGGGAATTAGGCGAGCAGATCAGCCGGGACTATGCCGGTAAGAAGCTGCACCTGATCTGTGTGCTAAAAGGAGGCGTTTTTTTCCTCTGTGAATTGGCCAAACGGATTACGGTGCCGGTTTCCCTGGATTTTATGTCTGTTTCCAGCTACGGAGCAGGAACCAGTTCCAGCGGCGTAGTGAAAATCGTAAAAGATCTGGATGAACCCCTGGAAGGGGAGCATGTAATCGTAGTGGAGGATATCATTGATTCCGGGCGGACCCTCAGTTATCTTCTGGAGATTCTGAAGAAACGGCATCCCGCCAGTCTGCGGCTCTGTACACTGCTGGATAAACCGGAGCGGAGAGTGGTGGAAAATGTTCAGGTGGACTACTGCGGCTTCCAGATCCCGGATGAATTTGTGGTGGGATATGGTCTGGACTATGCCCAGAAATACCGGAATCTTCCCTATATCGGCATAGTGGAAACAAACTGACAGTAAAAGGAGAATCCATGAAAAAGCAGACAAGAGGATGGGGCATGTATCTATTGGTGATCGTGATTCTGGTCGCCTTATTTATGTACCTGCCCAGCATCATGAATCAGACACAGGTGGTGCCCAACCAAAGCTTTCAGAAGGCTCTGGAGGAGGAACAGGTCGTCAGCGCGGAGATTCAGCAGAATACGGAGGTTCCTACCGGATCTGTGGTTTATAAAACAGAAGACGGCGCCAGCCAGAAGTTTTATGTAACCGACGTAAACGAAATCCAGCAGGTTCTGGATGAGCACGGGATAGCCTACCGGATCCACGATGTGCCGGGAGAGAATATCTTTATTAATATTATTCTTCCGGTACTGCTGATCGGCATTATCTTTATCGTTTTTATGAATATGATGAGCCGGGCGGCTTCCGGAGGCGGCGGAAACAGCAAAATGATGAATTTTGGAAAAAGCCGTGCGAAACTCAGTACCGATAAAGAGAAACAGATCCTGTTTTTAAATGTAGCGGGTCTGAAGGAAGAAAAAGAAGATCTGGAGGAGGTAGTGGATTTTCTGAAAAATCCACAGAAGTATATCCGTGTAGGCGCCAGGATCCCCAAGGGCGTTCTGCTGGTAGGCCCTCCTGGAACCGGTAAAACCCTGCTGGCAAAAGCTGTAGCCGGAGAGGCCGGGGTTCCCTTTTTCTCTATTTCCGGTTCGGACTTTGTGGAAATGTTTGTGGGCGTAGGCGCCTCCCGGGTCAGGGATCTTTTTGAGGAAGCCAAGAAAAATGCCCCCTGCATTATTTTTATTGATGAGATTGACGCAGTAGCCCGCATGCGCGGCACCGGCATGGGCGGCGGCCATGATGAGAGAGAGCAGACCCTGAACCAGCTGCTGGTGGAGATGGACGGTTTCGGAGTGAATGAAGGAATTATTGTTATGGCGGCCACCAACCGGGTGGATATTCTGGATCCGGCTATTTTGCGCCCCGGCCGGTTTGACCGGAGGATTGCCGTAGGTGTCCCGGATGTTAAGGGCCGGGAGGAAATCCTGGCGGTTCACGCAAAGGGGAAACCACTGGGAGACGATGTGGATCTGAAACAGATCGCTCAGACAACAGCAGGCTTTACCGGAGCGGAACTGGAAAATCTTCTGAACGAAGCTGCGATCCATGCGGCAAAAGAGGACAGGGCGTATCTGAAGCAGGAAGATATTAAAGATGCTTTTATTAAAGTAGGGATTGGAACAGAAAAGAAAAGCAAAATAATTTCTGAAAAAGAGAAAATGATCACAGCTTACCATGAGACCGGGCATGCCATTCTGTTTCATGTTCTGCCGGATATGGAACCGGTCTACACGATTTCTGTAATTCCTACAGGCCCCGGGGCGGCGGGTTATACCATGCCCCAGCCGGAAAATGATGAGCTGTTCAATACCAGGGGCAAAATGATGCAGAGGATCACAGTGGCTCTTGGAGGGCGAGTGGCGGAGGAGATGGTTTTTGATGACATTACGACCGGAGCTTCTCAGGATATTAAGCAGGCTACAGCCATCGCCAGAGCTATGGTGACAAAATACGGCATGTCTTCCCGGTTGGGTCTGGTATCTTATGGAAATGATTCGGATGAGGTGTTTATCGGCAGAGACTGGGGACACACAAAAAATTACAGCGAGCATGTGGCGGCAGATATTGACGAAGAAGTCCGGAAGATCATCGAAGAATGCCATGTAAAGGCCAAGGAAATCATTTCCAGGCATACCTGGGTGCTGGAAAAATGCGCAAAGGAACTGATTACAAAAGAAAAGCTGAATCGACAGGAATTTGAGGCGATTTTTGCGGAAGAACCCCAGGAATCCCAGGAGGAGAGGGAAAAGATAGACAAAAAATGATGTAAAAAATTGTGAGGTTTGTGCACACTTTTTGGGGACCCTATGCTATTATAATTATCGTAAAAACCCCCCAATACATTATATAGTTTTTGCTACACCCCATAAGAGAAATACCTTCTCCAAAAAAGGCAGCCCATGACGGCTGTCTTTTTTCTTGCTGTCAAAACAGGAGAAAGAAAACACGGATCACAGACGGTTTTCGGTTGTAAAGCGGAGGAGAGTAGGGTAGAATAATAGGTAACCCTCTAGGGGGAAGAGAGAGGATCATGTATGGATAATGAGCTGACACGGGAATATATGTTTAAAATGAGGGCCCTGTTGACAAAAAGGGCTCTTTACAGTGACGAGACAGAGATGTTTCAGTCTCCCAATGAACCGGAACCCGGGGATACGGTAACGATCCGTTTTCGTACCCGGAGAAATAATGTAGACGCTGTCTATTTTATCAGCGGCGAACTCCGCCAGAAAATGCAGCTGACGGAATCCGTAGATAATTTCGATTACTATTCCACCCAGGTAACTGTGGGGACGGAAAAAATCCTGTACTTTTTTGAAATTCAGTACGGGCGTCTGACCTGCTATTATAATAAACTGGGAGTGACCCGGGATCTTCAGGCAAACTATTCTTTTGGCATCGTACCGGGCTTTCGGACTCCGGAATGGGCGAAGGGCGCAGTCATGTACCAGATCTTTGTGGACCGCTTTTTTAACGGCGACCTGGACAACGATGTGGAAAGCGGAGAGTACAGCTATATCCACGAGCAGGTGAACCGGGTGGAAGAATGGGGCCGCCCCCCTCAGAATATGGATGTGCGCAATTTCTACGGCGGAGATCTGCAGGGAATCATAGACAAACTGGACTATCTGCAGGATCTGGGGGTGGAAGTGCTCTATCTGAACCCGGTTTTTGTGTCTCCCTCCAATCATAAGTACGACTGCCAGGATTATGATAATATTGATCCCCATATCGGCAAGATCGTCAGCCAGGACCAGGGGCTCCTGATGCCGGGAGAAGCGGACAACAGACATGCTGCCCGGTACATCAGCCGGGTAACCCGGAAGGAAAATCTGGAGGCCAGCAATCAGCTGTTTATCCGGCTGGTGGAAGAAGCCCATAAAAGGGGAATGAAAATTCTGCTGGACGGGGTCTTTAACCATTGCGGTTCCTTTAACAAGTGGATGGACCGGGAGCGGATCTATGAGGACCAGCCTGGGTATCAGCCGGGAGCCTTTATTTCCAAGGACAGTCCCTACCATAATTATTTTAAATTTTTTAATGAACATAGCTGGCCGTATAACGAGTTTTATGACGGCTGGTGGGGACACGATACACTGCCGAAATTGAATTACGAAGAATCCGGGGAATTGATGGAAGATATTCTGCGGGCAGCCAGAAAATGGGTTTCCCCGCCCTTTAACGCAGATGGATGGCGGCTGGATGTAGCCGCGGACCTGGGCCATTCGCCGGAGTTTAATCACTATTTCTGGAAAGAATTCCGGAAGGCGGTGAAGGAGGCCAATCCGGAAGCCCTGATTTTGGCGGAACATTACGGGGACGCCAGATCCTGGCTGCAGGGAGACCAGTGGGACTCTGTGATGAATTATGATGCCTTTATGGAACCGATCTCCTGGTTCCTGACTGGAATGGAGAAGCACAGCGACAATTTCCGGCAGGATCTTCTGGGAAACAGCGACAGCTTCTTTGACGCTATGCGCTATCATCAGGCAAGTTTTTTCCAGCCTTCTCTGTTGACTGCCATGAACGAGCTGGATAATCACGATCACTCCCGTTTTCTGACCCGGACGAATCACAAGGTGGGAAGACTGGAAAATTCCGGCCCCCATGCGGCGGAGGAGGGAGTGCGCAAAAGCATTCTGCGGGAGGCTGTGGTGATACAGATGACCTGGCCCGGAGCTCCTACCTTATACTATGGAGATGAAGCGGGGGTCTGTGGATTTACAGACCCGGACAGCAGGAGAACGTATCCCTGGGGCCGTGAAGACCAGGACCTGATCCGGTTCTATAAGGAGATCATCCGTATACACAAGGCCTATCCGGTGCTGTCCCACGGGTCTCTGAAAGCACTTATGCAGGATTATAATATGCTGGCGTACGGCCGTTTCGACCGGAAATGCCAGATCATTGTGGCTGTCAATAATCGAAGCGAGGCGGTAGATGTAGAAATACCGGTTTGGGAAGCGGGCATGGATCAGATGAATATCCAGGATACCATGACGGAAATTTTCCGAACGGATCAAAATGGATTTTCCTCCCAGCCCAGGGAGCATATAGCTGCCTCGGGGGTTCTGGAGATTACGCTTCCAGCCCAGGGAGCTGTGATCCTTTATCACGCCGCGGAACACAGGGCCTATAAATATCCTGCGGTAATGGATGAAAAGGGCTTGCATTCGCCGGAAAAATAAGTTATAATTTTATCTTGTCAGAATCATTCTGACAAGATAAATTGGACGGATTCCCGAGTGGCCAAAGGGGACAGACTGTAAATCTGCTGCAAATTGCTTCGGTGGTTCGAATCCACCTCCGTCCATGGGCAGAGGCCTTGCTGGCAGCTGCAAACGCCGCAGTGGCGGAACTGGCAGACGCCCGGGACTTAAAATCCCGTGGGTAGTGATACCCGTACCGGTTCGATTCCGGTCTGCGGCATAAAGGATACAAATGCTTCAAACCTTTGCGGAGACAGGGTTTGAAGCATTTTTGCTATACAGGAGGAGCAAAATGTTCAGTAAGAAAATCGGTGGAGGTAGCTGGTGGATCGACTGGAAAGGCGGGGGTGAACTATGAAGCTTTCTGAATATTTTCCCATCTGGGACCAGCTGACCCGGGACCAGCAGCAGGGGCTGGAGGATGCCGCTGTGTACAGAAACATTGAAAAAGGAACGGTGCTGCACCAGGGCGACCTGGATTGTCTGGGGCTGGTGCTGGTGGAAAGGGGAAGGCTCCGGGCTTATATTTCTTCGGAAGACGGACGGGAGATTACCATTTACCGCCTTCTGGAACGGGATTTCTGCCTGTTTACTGCTTCCTGCATTATGAAGAACATCCAGTTTCATGTGACTGTGGAAACAGAGACTTCTGCGTCTCTCTGGATTATCCCGCCGGGGATATTCAAAGCAGTCATGGAAGCGTCTGCTCCTATGGCAAATTATGTGAATCAGCTTATGAGCAGCCGGTTTTCAGAAGTGGTCTGGATTATGGAACAGGTTATGTGGAAAAGTTTTGACCGGAGACTGGCGTCGTTTCTTCTGGAGGAGAGTGCAATGGAAGAAACACCGGTTCTGAAGATTACCCATGAACGGATCGCCGGCCATCTGGGAACCGCCCGGGAAGTGGTGACCCGGATGCTTCGCTATTTTCAGGGGGAGGGATTGGTAAAGCTGTCCCGGGGAACAGTGGAGCTTCTGGATCTTAAGGGTCTGGAAGAATTGGCTGATTAGCAGAAGGCAGAGAAAAAAGAGGAAGAGTGCCCTCTGCCCTCTTCCTCCTGCTTGATTATGATTTAAAGCATTGCCTCCAGGTCTTCCCGGGGACGGACCCCCACGGATTTTCCGGTTACATTTCCGTTTTTCATGACCACTACAGTAGGAATGCTCATGACCTGAAAGGCGGAGGCCAGCTCCGGCTCTTCATCTACATTGATTTTTCCTACTTTAATGTCGTCTCTGTCCTCTGCGATCTCATCAATGATGGGGGAAAGCATGGAGCAAGGGCCGCACCAGCTGGCCCAGAAATCCAGCAATACAGGTTTTTCGCTGTTTACAACTTCTTCCCGGAAATTCTGATTGGTAATATGAATAACTGACATAAATCTGTCCTCCTTACGTTTTAGTTGTTTCCTTTGCTGTAATTAAAATACCAGAAAATAGAAAAAAGTTCTGTGACAAGATCACAGATAATAAGAATGGGAGAATGTTATGAAAAAAATATTGTTTGTTAATGCCTGTGTGAGACCAGAATCCAGGACCAGACGTCTGGCTCTGGAAGTTCTGAAAAAACTGAAGGGAGAAGTTACGGAACTTTGTCTGGAAAAAGAAAATATCCAGCCGCTGAATGGGGAACGCCTGGCGCTCCGGAACCAGAAAATTGCCCAGGGGGATTTTTCTTCTGAATTTTTTCGATATGCCAGACAGTTTGCGGAGGCAGACGAGATTGTGATTGCGGCGCCTTACTGGGATCTGTCCTTTCCCTCTATGGTGAAAATCTATTTTGAGGCGGTTACGGTTACTGGAGTGACCTTTTACTATACAGAGGAAGGGATTCCAAAAGGTTTGTGCCGGGCAGGAAGGATTCTTTATGTCACTACCGCAGGAGGCCCTGTGGGAAGTCTGAATCTGGGATTTGAGTATGTGAAAGGGCTGGCGGATGCCTTTTATGGAATCCACCCGTGCCTGTGTGTGAAGGCGGATAATCTGGATCTGGTGGGAAACGACCCGGAAGAGATACTCCGGGAGAAAATAGAAGAAATCCGGCAGATGGAATTTTAAGGAAATGCTTTCCTGAAAGTGATTTTCAAAAGAGAAGAGACTGCCTGCCCATGCATGAGGCAGATACAGATCAAAGAAAACCGGGCTTAGGTGTGATAGACTCCTAAGCCCGGTATCTTTATATCTGCAGAAAAATTTAAATGTCTGCAGATCCTGTAGATCCCATGAGAGAAGATGTTTCTCTGCCCTCAAATTTAAATTTATTTATCCCGGATCTCTCCGTGGAGTTCCTGCAGGGATTTTACTTCCCCGTTGCCGTGCTCCTGTACGTAGCGGATGCCCTTGTAAGTGGCTCTGGCCGCCGCAATGGTGGTCATATAAGGTACTTTGGCCTTAATGGCCGCTTTCCGCAGATAGCTGTCATCGTTGACGCTGTCCTTGCCTACCGGAGAGTTGACGATCAGGTCGATCTGGCCGTTAGTGATCAGATCCAGCACATTGGGCCGTCCCTCGTAGAGCTTGTTCACATGTTCAGCCTGGATGCCGGCCTCCTGGATCAGACGGCAGGTCTCGCCGGTGGAAAGAATTTTGAAGCCGCAGTCCGCAAAGCCCTGGGCGATTTCCACCACCTCGTTTTTGTCTCTGCGGTTTACAGAGATCAGCACCGTGCCGGAAAGGGGCAGACGGGACTGAGTGGCTTCCTGGGCCTTATAGAAAGCTTCCCCGTAGTAAGTGGAAAGTCCCAGCACCTCGCCGGTGGAGCGCATTTCCGGTCCGAGAACCGGGTCTACTTCCGGGAACATATTGAAGGGGAAGACCGCTTCTTTCACTCCGTAATACGGGATGTGCTGCTCCTTCAGAGACGGTACCGGGGAGGGCCTTCCGGTAAGTTCAGAGGTAATGATATCAATGGCCAGAGGCACCATGCGGATATTGCAGACCTTGGATACCAGAGGCACAGTCCGGGAGGCCCTGGGATTTGCCTCCAGCACGTATACCTTGCCGTTTTCAATGGCGTACTGCATATTCATCAGGCCCTTGACATGCATTTCCTCGGCGATCTTCCTGGTATATTCCTTGATGGTTTCCAGATTTTCCGCAGGAATATGCACGGAGGGAATGATGCAGGCGGAGTCGCCGGAATGGATGCCCGCCAGCTCAATGTGCTCCATGACGGCAGGTACAAAGGCGTGGGTGCCATCGCTGATGGCGTCCGCCTCGCACTCCATGGCATGGTTCAGGAAACGGTCAATCAGGATGGGGCGGTCCGGGGTGACGCCTACGGCGGCTTTCATGTAGCCTTCCATGCTTTCGTCATCGTATACCACTTCCATACCCCGGCCTCCCAGCACGTAGGAGGGACGGACCATGACGGGATAGCCGATCTTTCCGGCAATTGCCAGGGCTTCCTCTACGGTGGTGGCCATGCCGGATTCCGGCATGGGGATCTCCAGCTTTTCCATCATTTCCCGGAACAGGTCCCGGTCCTCCGCCAGATCGATGACTGCCGGGGAAGTGCCCAGGATCTTCACCCCGTTCTTTTCCAGCTCAGACGCCAGGTTCAGAGGCGTCTGTCCGCCAAACTGGGCGATGACGCCCACGGGTTTTTCTTTCTTATAAATGCTGAGGACATCCTCCAGAGTCAGGGGCTCGAAATACAGCTTGTCGGAGGTGTCGTAATCCGTGGACACAGTCTCCGGGTTACAGTTGACGATAATCGTTTCAAAGCCCAGCTTTTTCAGGGACAGGGCTGCGTGAACGCAGCAGTAGTCGAACTCAATGCCCTGGCCGATGCGGTTGGGGCCGCCGCCCAGGATCATGACCTTGGGTTTTCCGCTGCGGATGGGGTTTTTGTCCTTTCCGTTGTAGGTGGAATAATAGTAGGCGCTGTCCGGAGTACCGCTGACATGGACGCCTTCCCAGTTTTCCTCTACTCCCAGGGAAATCCGGCGGTTCCGGATCTCATCCTCCGGGATCTCCAGCAGCTGGCTTAAATATTTGTCAGAGAAGCCGTCTTTCTTGGCAGCGGTCAGCAGAGCGTCGGAGGGCAGACCTCCCTTGCAGGCCAGAATCGCTTCCTCTTCCTCTACCAGTTCTTTCATCTGCTGGATAAAGTACTCTTTTACTTTGGTAATCTTAAAGATCTCCTCCACCGTGGCTCCCTTGCGAAGGGCCTCGTACATAATAAAGTGGCGCTCGCTGGAGGGAGTGATCAGCAGCTTCAGCAGTTCTTCTTTGGATTTCTCGTGATAATCCTTTGCCCAGCCCAGGCCGTAGCGTCCGGTTTCCAGACTGCGGATGGCCTTCTGGAAAGCTTCCTTGTAGGTCTTGCCGATGCTCATAACCTCGCCTACAGCCCGCATCTGGGTTCCCAGCTTGTCTTCTACGCCTTTGAATTTTTCAAAAGCCCAGCGGGCAAATTTGATCACCACGTAATCTCCGTCGGGCACGTATTTATCCAGGGTTCCGTACTTGCCGCAGGGGATATCCTTCAGGGTCAGGCCGGCAGCCAGCATGGCGGAAACCAGGGCGATGGGGAAGCCGGTGGCCTTGGATGCCAGAGCGGAGGAACGGGAGGTCCGGGGATTGATCTCGATGACCACGATCCGGTCCGTTACCGGGTCATGCGCGAACTGCACGTTGGTGCCGCCGATGACCTGGACGGATTCTACGATCCGGTAAGCCTGCTCCTGCAGGCGTTTCTGGCATTCTTCCGAAATAGTCAGCATAGGGGCGGAGCAGAAGGAATCTCCGGTATGGACACCCAGGGGATCAATGTTTTCGATAAAGCAGACGGTGATCATATTGTTGTCTGCGTCACGGACTACTTCCAGTTCCAGCTCTTCCCAGCCCAGAATGGACTCTTCCACCAGCACCTGTCCCACCAGGCTGGCCTGAAGGCCTCTGGCGCAGACGGTCTTCAGCTCTTCCCGGTTGTAGACCAGACCGCCGCCGGCGCCGCCCATGGTGTAGGCGGGGCGCAGTACGACCGGGTAGCCCAGCTTGTCAGCAATGGCCAGCGCCTCCTCCACGCTGTAGGCCACCTCGCTGCGGGCCATTTCAATACCCAGGGCGTTCATGGATTTTTTAAACTCGATGCGGTCTTCGCCGCGCTCGATGGCGTCCACCTGAACGCCGATGACCTGCACATGGTATTTATTCAGGATTCCCTTGGCAGCAAGTTCCGCGCAGAGGTTCAGTCCGGACTGGCCTCCCAGGTTGGGAAGCAGTGCGTCGGGACGCTCCTTGGCGATGATCTGCTCCAGCCGCTCTACGTTCAGCGGCTCAATGTAAGTAACATCGGCGGTCTCAGGATCCGTCATGATAGTGGCCGGGTTGGAATTGACCAGCACGATTTCGTAGCCCAGCTTCTTCAGGGCCTTGCAGGCCTGGGTGCCGGAATAGTCAAATTCACAGGCCTGGCCGATAATAATGGGGCCGGAACCGATGATAAGCACTTTGTGAATGTCTGTTCTCTTTGGCATTTTGATCCTCCTGAAATAAAGACTTGTTCAACCTTTCCCACCTATTATATAGGAGAATCTTCAAAAGTAAAAGGGATTTTTGCAGGATGGATCCATAGAAAATTTAACGGTGATTTTACCGAATTCTGCTTATATATCCAAAGAAAGGCGGATATACTGGAAAAAAGTCCGTCCGGACTGTTATAAAGGAGAGAATCAGATGGTCAAGGTTTACGTTCTGGACACCAATGTACTGGTGCAGGCTCCCTACGCCTGCGAATGCTTTGAGGAGAACCAGGTGGTGCTGCCCCTGGTGGTCCTGGAAGAGCTGGATAATCTTAAGAAGGCGGAAGGAGAAAAGGGACGCAACGCCAGAAACGCTATCCGATATCTGGAGGGGTTAAGACAGAGGGGTGACTTGCTGGAGGGAGTGGCAACCGGCAGCGGCGGCACCCTCCGGGTGGAGAAAAATTTTGTGAACGTAAGTCTGCCTGAGGATCTTCCGGAGGACAAAATGGACAACCGGATCCTGCGGGTGTGCAGAGGAATTTCCGAAACAAGCCGGGAGCCGGTGGTTCTGGTGACGAAGGACATTCTGCTGCGGGTAAAGGCACAGATGCTGGGAATCCAGGCGGAGGATTTCGTTACGGAGCAGGTTTCCGGTCAGGAGCAGCAGTACCGGGGCAGAGCGGAAGTCTATGTGCCGGAGGAAGCCTTTAAGGATTTTAAGAAAAAAGGAATTCCTGTGGAACTGGTTTATCAGAGCGATGAGGAGGGAAGGATCGCCCGTCCGGAGCTGCTGGAAAACGAATTTGTAATCCTGAAAGCGGATCAGTCCGCCAAAAAGACTCAGCTGGGCCGGGTGGAGAAGGGGATGATCAAAAAGCTGGAATACAGGAAAAGCCAGCCCTACGGGGTGAGACCTCGGAACGCCGGCCAGTATTTTCTTCAGGAAGCACTGATGCAGCCGGCGGAGAAGGCGCCGCTGGTGATCGTCAAGGGAATGGCCGGCACCAGCAAGACCTTTTATTCTCTGGCGGTTGGTCTGGAAAAACTTTTGAACAATCCCACCGGGGAATACCGGCGGATCCTGATCTGCCGTCCTAACGCCCAGTTTGATTCGGACATCGGCTTCCTGCCCGGGGATGAGCAGGAGAAGATTGCCCCGCTGCTGCGGCCGGTGATGGATAATCTGGAGCAGCTCATCGATTCCAACGAAGAAGCCAGATATGAAGATGAACGGGCCCTGCAGGGAAAGATCGAAGAGATCTTTGACCGGGGCATTCTTCAGGCGGAAGCCCTGAACTTCCTTAGAGGGCGCTCCATCGAAAAAACGTATCTGATCATTGACGAGGCCCAGAATATGACTCCCGGCCAGGCTAAAGGGATCATCACCCGGGCGGGAAGGAATACCAAGATCATCCTTCTGGGAGACCCGGGACAGATCGACCGTCCCTTCCTGGACGAGCGGACCAACGGCTTAAGCTATGCCGCTGAGCATATGAAGGGCAGCCCGCTCTGCTGGCAGATTACCTTAAGCGCCGAAGAATGCGAGCGGTCCTCTTTGGCTATGGACGCAGTGAGGCGCATGTGAAGGGCTGGGGCAGGCCGGGGTGGAGACGGCGGGGAAATAGAAGAAAAGGAAAGAAGATTTTGGAAATTATGGAAATTACATACACTGATGCTAAAGAAAACGAAGAGATCAGCCTGCTGATCGAGAAAGGAAATCAGGTAATGCGGGCTCTGGGATACACGGAGCATTCAAAGAAACACGCCGCCAGGGTGGCGGAAACGGCCGGTCGGATCCTGAAGGAACTGGGATACGGGAAAAAGGCCATTGAACTCAGCAAGATCGCCGGTTACATGCATGACATCGGAAACAGCATTAACCGCCACGACCATGCCCACAGCGGGGCGGTTCTGGCCTACCAGATCCTGAAAGGGATGAAGATGCCGCTGGAAGATATTCTGGTGATCGTCACAGCCATCGGCCACCATGATGAGAGCACCGGCACAGCGGTGGATGTGGTGTCCGCGGCTCTGATCCTGGCGGACAAGACCGATGTCCGCCGGAACCGGGTGCAGAATCCCAACATCGCGAATTTTGATACCCATGACCGGGTAAACTACGCAGCTCTGCGTACCAGCCTGGAGGTCAACGAGGAGAAAAAGGTGATCCAGATCGAACTGGAGCTGGACGATTCCATGTGTACGGTTATGGATTATTTTGAGATCTTCCTTCAGAGAATGCTCATGTGCAAGCGGGCGGCGGAGGTGCTGGGCTGCCGGTTCAAGTTGCTGGCCAATGGGAGCAAGCTCTGCTGAAGAGAGGCGGGTCCGGAAGGTGCCGGGATCTGAAAAAGAATTTCTGCTTTGATTTTTCGCGGGTTTTCGGTATACTGGATATATTACAAGACGAATCTCTCCGGTGCTGGAGAAAAGCGAAAGAAGGATGTTATGCAGAGCAGAGAAATTTTAGAGATGTTTCCCCTGCTTCGAGGACTTGAGGAGAGTACCCGGGAGTACCTGGCCCGCCAGGGAAGAATCCGGGCCTGCGGCCGGGGGCAGCTGATCTACCGGGCCAAGGAGCCTGTGGAACGGGTCTATTTTCAGCTGGAGGGGAAATCCATGCTGTATAACGTGACCCACAGCGGAAACCGGAAGATTATTTTTGTTCTGGGTTTCGGGGAACTGCTGAACGACCATGTGCTCAACGAGCACGAAACCTCTCTTTTCTGTGAGGCGGTGGAGGCGGGACAGGTGCTGGAATTTCCGGTTTCCGCCTTTACGGAAGCTATGAAGAAGGATTTTTTGCTGACCCGGCGGATTCTGGCCGCCCAGGAACGGAAAATCTGGAGACTGGGCCATCAGCTGAAAAATACGATGGGCAGTATTTATCTGGAGAGAAAGCTGGCGGCAAAGCTCTGGAAGCTATCCCGGGATTTCGGAGTTCCCGGAAAGCGAGGGATGGAAATAGACATGCATATGACTGTTACCTTTCTGGCAGATCTTCTGGGAGCGCCCAGGGAAACCACTTCCCGGGTCTGCAAGACTCTGGCAGGACACGGGCTGATCCGCATGGAAAACAAACGGATCTGCATCCCGGACCGGGAGCGGATGGCCCGGTTCTACAAAACCGGCAGCTATGAATAACGGATTTTACAGGATTCTGTGAGAAATCTCACAGAATCCTTTTTTGATTGCCCTTAAACTGAAACTAAGAGAAAAATGGCATCCCCAGGATGCCGGGAGGAGACGCTATGGGTTATTGTTTAACAAAGCCGGAGGCAGAGAACCTGTTTCAGCAGCTGATGCAAAGCTATGAGGTCTACGCCCCTGTGAGAAAAGCAGGAGAAGGCTGTTTCTCAGACACGGATGTGGTTCGATATGACAGGATTCGGTCTCTGGAGGAGATTGTCTGGGATCAGAAGTCGGATTACTCCTTTAAAGAGGTTCTGCTGCCGGTCAACGAGACGCTGTTTTATTTTACGGAGGATCAGACCGCCGTGCCCAAGGGGCCGGAAAAGGAGCTCCTTATTTTTCTGCGGTCCTGCGACCTGCATGCGGTCAGGAGGCTGGATGAAATGTATCTGAACAACGGAGCCGGAGATTTTTACTACGCCAGAAGACGGGAGCGTACCAGATTTGCGCTTATGGGCTGCCAGGACACCTGCGATTCCGGTTTCTGCGTCAGTATGGGAACCAGCCAGGCGGATCATTATGATCTCTATCTGAAGGTGGAAGGCGGACAGGTGTATGCGGACTGCCGGGATCCCAGGCTGGAGAAATATTGGAAAGAGGCGGGCGGAGCGGAAATGCCGGTCTCTCCGGAGTACGCCGGGGAGAACCGGGAAAGGGTTGCCCTGCCGAAAAAACTCTCTAACGAGAGTTTTACAAAAGAAATCTGGGAGGAATACGGAGCTCGCTGCATTGGCTGCGGCCGCTGCAATTTTGTCTGCCCTACCTGCACCTGTTTTACCATGCAGGATATTTTTTACCGGGACAACCTTAAGGCCGGGGAACGTCGGAGAGTCTGGGCTTCCTGTCAGGTGGACGGCTTCACGGACATTGCCGGGGGCATTTCCTTCCGCAAAAAACAGGGAGAACGGTTTCGCTTTAAGGTTATGCACAAAATATACGACTACCAAAAACGATTCGGCTATTCCATGTGCGTGGGCTGCGGCCGCTGCGACAATATCTGTCCGGAATATATTTCCTATTCCAACTGTGTAAACCGTCTGGCAAAGGAGGAAGAAGAGACATGAAAAACGAATATATCCCTCAGTTATCGGAGATCCGGCAGGTTATCAGACACACAAATCTGGAATATACCTTTCGCATGGCCTGGGAAGGCCCTGTAAAGCCGGGCCAGTTTTTTGAACTTTCCCTGCCTAAATACGGAGAAGCCCCTATTTCGGTCAGCGGCATCGGGGAGGGAACTGTGGATTTTACCATCCGCCGGGTGGGAAAGGTTACGGATGAGATTTTTGAAAATTATGCGGGGGACAGTCTGTACCTGCGGGGTCCCTATGGAAACGGCTTTGACCTGGACAATTACCGTGGGAAAGAGCTGGCAGTTATCGCCGGGGGAACCGGCCTTTCCCCAGTGAAAGGGGTAGTGGATTATTTCGCCGGACATCCGGAAGAATGCAGAAGCTGCACTTTGATCGCGGGTTTTAAATCTCCGGCAGATGTGCTGTTCCGGGAGGATTTTGCCCTCTGGAAGGACAGGATCCGGGTAATCCAGACGGTGGACAGCGCTCCAGAGGGCTATGAAGGACCGGTAGGCATGGTGACCCAATATGTGCCCAAGCTGACTTTTAAAAATCCGGAGAACGCCGCCTTTATCTGCGTGGGACCTCCCGTGATGATCAAATTTACTGTCCAGGAAATTCTCAAGCTGGGTATCCGGGAAGAACAGATCTGGATTTCTCACGAGAGAAAAATGTGCTGCGGCCTGGGCAAGTGCGGTCACTGCCGGATCGGAAGCACCTACGTATGCCTGGACGGGCCGGTATTTAATTACGCGGAAGGAAAAAATCTGGTGGATTAGGAGAAGAGCATATGGGAAAAGATTTTAATACGAAAAAATTAAAGAAAAATGCCTTCCGAGTTTCCAAAGAAAGAGGAATGGGGGCTTCCAGGATCCGGGTGCCAGGAGGGTATCTGAAAGCGGAGATCCTGGGCATGGTTCAGGAGATTTCCCAGACCTACGGCAACGGCATCGTACATCTAACTACCCGCCAGGGATTTGAGATCGAGGGTATCCGTCTGGAGGATATGGAAGAAATTAACCGGAAGCTGCAGCCTATTATCGAACTGCTGGAGATCAATCAGACGGAGCCGGGCACCGGATATCCCGCCTCCGGAACCAGAAATATAAGCGCCTGCATCGGCAATAATGTCTGCCCCTTCGCCAACTATAATACGGCGGAGCTGGCCAGGCGCATTGAGAAGGAGATTTTCCCTAACGACCTGCATTTTAAGGTGGCATGTACCGGTTGTTCCAATGATTGCGCCAAGGCCCGGATGCACGACTTCGGAATCATCGGCATGACCATGCCTCAGTACGATCCGTCCCGCTGCGTCAGCTGCCAGGCCTGCATCAAAGGCTGCAGATCCCTTTCTGTGGATGCCCTGCGGATGGAAAACTACAAGATTATCCGGGATACGGAGAAATGCATCGGCTGCGGTGTCTGCATTACCAAGTGTCCCACCCGGGCTTTGACCCGCAGCAAAAAGAAATATTACAAACTTGCTATCATGGGACGCACTGGCAAGAGAAACCCCCGGCTGGGAAAAGATTTCCTGGTGTGGGCCGATGCTGATAATATTATTAAGATCATCCTCAATACGTATAGGTTTGTAAAGGAATACATTTCTCCGGACGCCCCGGGAGGAAAAGAACACATCGGCTATATTATCGACCGGGTAGGCTTTGAGGAATACAAAAAATGGGCTCTGGAAGGGGTGGAACTGATGCCGGAAACTCTTATAAATGACTGTATCTACTGGGAAGGACTTCATTTTGATAATAAAGGGAAATAAGATCCGGCAGCCTGCAAAGGACATTGCTTTTTCCGAGGTTTTCTGTATACTGATAATAGAAGGATCAACAGAAAAGGATGAGTGTCATGGGAGAAAAAACAGAAAAGAAGATACAGGTGCGCTGGTATACAGAAAAAGACCTGCCGGAGATGATCCGGATCTGGAATGAGGTGGTGGAGGAGGGCATCGCCTTTCCCCAGGAAGAATGCCTGGACCGGGAGACGGGAAAAGATTTTTTTGGCGCGCAGACATACTGCGGCGTAGCGGAAGATGAGCAGGGCAGAGTTCTGGGGCTTTATATCCTGCATCCCAACAACGTGGGCCGCTGCGGCCATATTTCCAACGCCAGCTACGCGGTGGCATCGGAACAGAGAGGGCGGCACATCGGTGAGAAGCTGGTGCGGGACTGTATCCGCCAGGCCGGGCTTCACGGATTCCGGGTACTGCAGTTCAATGCGGTGGTGGCCTCTAACCTGCATGCACGGCACCTTTACGAGAGGCTGGGATTTTCTCAGCTGGGGGTCATTCCCGGAGGATTTCGGATGAAAGACGGATCCTATGAGGATATCTGTCCGTATTACATAGAAGTGCGGTTGTAAAAAGCAGAAAGAGCAGGCCGCGGCAGCCGGATGTGCTGCCACGGCCTTAAGCCTTCTTTACTGCTGATAATAGCTGAGGAAATCCCCGATCTTGGTCATGGCGTCTTTTAATACTTCGATCCTGGGAAGATAGACGATGCGGAAGTGGTCCGGCTGCTGCCAGTTAAAGCCGCTGCCGTGGATGATCAGGATTTTTTTCTCCCGCAGCAGATCCAGGGCAAACTGTTCATCGTTGGTAATGTTGAATTTTGCCGTATCGATCTTAGGGAAGATATAGAAGGCGGCTTTGGGTTTTACGGCGCTGAGGCCTGGGATGTCGTTGATGGCCTTGTAAATGTATTCCCGCTGTTCGTAGATCCTTCCTCCGGGAACGATGTAGCCCTCCACGCTCTGGTGTCCTCCCAGTGCGGTCTGCACAATGGACTGTGCCGGCACATTGGAGCAGAGCCGCATATTGGAAAGCATGTTTAGGCCTTCAATATAATCCTTTGCCATGCGCTTGTTTCCGCTTAAGATCATCCAGCCAATGCGGAAGCCGGCGATCATGTGGGATTTGGAGAGGCCGCTGTAGGTAACGCAGAACAGATCCGGAGCCAGGGAGGCGATGGAAACGTGCTGTTCACCGTCCATGACCAGCCGGTCATAGATTTCATCAGAAAAGATGATCAGCTGATGTTCCCGGGCGATCTTCACGATCTCCAGCAGCACCTCTTTGGGATACAGGGCGCCGGTGGGGTTGTTGGGATTGATCAGGACAATGGCCTTGGTGCGGTCGGTGATCTTGCTGCGGATATCGTTCATATCGGGATACCACTCGGACTGCTCGTCGCAGATATAGTGGACGACTTTGCCGCCGGCCAGAGTGGCGCAGGCGGTCCACAGGGGATAGTCCGGGGAGGGGATCAGGATCTCATCCCCGTCGTCCAGCAGGGCGGACATAGAGATGTTGATGAGCTCGCTGACGCCGTTGCCGGTATAGATATCCTCCATGGTTACATTGGGGATCTTCTTGATCTGAGCGTACTGCATAATGGCTTTTCGGGCGGAGAAAAGGCCTCTGGCGTCAGAGTAGCCTTCACAGTCCGTCAGCTGCCGGCGCATATCGTAAATGACTTCGTCCGGGGTCCGGAAGCCGAAGGGAGCGGGATTGCCGATGTTCAGCTTCAGCACGGAGGTGCCGTCCGCTTCCATCCGGGCGGCTTCGTCCACCACCGGGCCTCTCACATCGTATAATACATTCTCCAGTTTGCTTGACTTTTTAAATGTTCGCATGGTTCCTCCTCCTGAAGGTTCTATTTTAGAATTCTGATCTGTGCTGCCGGGGAAGGCGGCCTCCTCCGGAGCATCCGCAGCTTCCAGCCAGGCGGCATCCACATCCAGGGTCTGCGCCAGAAAATGAAGGATATTGGCTCTGGGCACGGTTTTGCCGCTGACATACTGGCTCATATGACTTTTTCCCAGTTTCATGCCGGCCTGCTCCGCCGCCCGGATAAGGTCTACCTGTTTCAGGTGTTTCTGCTCCATGGCCTTCCTCAGCCTGGCTGCAAAAGTCTCTTTTGACATGTTCCCTCCTGAAATGATCACAATGTATTTTGCTGACGTTGAGGACAGTATAACACGGGAAAGAGAGAAGTTCAATATATAAAAAAGAAGAAAGTGAACATAAATTAAAAAGTTCAATTTTGAGATGCGAAAGTTCAAATTTCAAAAAGAGAGCAGGGATGCTGCAAAAAACAGACGCCGCAAATTTCTTTGCGGCGCCTTTTATTAATAAGATAAATGTTTCAGGATGCGGCCAGCATTTTCCGTACATCCGGCACAGCTGTCAGCACCGGATAAAGCACCAGGGAGAGGATCAGACCGCTGATACCCTGGATCAGATTGGCAGGGACACTGGCAAGGGCGCCGGTAGCCCCGTAGATAAAAGATTCACAGAAGAAATATCCTCCGGCTACCAGCACTATATCAGTGATTCCGCCCAGGACAACCCCGGCATAAGGGTGTTTCCCTCCGGCGGTGATTTTCCGGTAGAGTACCGCGGACAGCAGGGCGACGAGTCCTTTAATGACCAGCGTAATGGGAACATAAAAGAGGTAGCCTCCCATCAGATCCGCCAGAGCGGAACCTGCGCCTCCGGCCAGAAATCCACAGGCCGGCCCAAGAATGATGCCGGAGAGGATCACAATGGCGTCCCCGGGATGAATGTAGCCGCCGGTGCCGGGGGTGGGAATGCGGATGGCCATGGTGGCCGCGCAGGCCAGAGCCGCAAACAGGGCTGTCATTACCAGTTTTTTCACATTTGATTTCATTGAAAACCTCCTTTTCCGCAGGATCTTGTACACGGACGCTAAGTTTGAAAGAATGAATGCTGTTTCTTTGTCTGTTTATTATACCTGGAAATGGTATGGTTTGAATATCCACTTTTATAAAAGACAACCAGTCCAGTTTTGCGGCATATTTTTCGGACAGACGGACATACTAATACCGTCAACAGACAAATAAACTGTCAGGAGGAATGTCATATGGCAAAGAATCACAGCAGCGATGCTTACAGCAAAAACCGGACCGGCAGCGAAGATCCCATGTCCTCAGCCGCTGAGAGCGGAAAGAACAGCCGGAACTGCGGGAGTAAGAAAAATTCCGCTAAAAGCGCAGCTTCTAAAAACACCTATAAAGACGAGACGGACAGATACTGATCTGGCAGATCCAGAATGTACAGTCTGCTTCTGAGACAGAAACAACCAAAAGCCGGTATGGAAAAGAACCGAAAAGGTCGGAAATTCTATGCCGGCTTTTTGGCGTTTATTGTTAGGAAATCTGCAGACTTTGGAGAAGGGTTCGGAGAGACAAGGGGAAGGAATGACTTTTTGCTTCCGGTGTCATATATTAATTAAAAAGAGAAGAAGGGATTGTTTTGACAGGCCTGGAGATAATTTCAGCCTACCGGATTGACAGCTATGCCAAAATGCCGGGAGTCGCGTTTATAGATCTGCGGACCCCGGAGGAGTTCCGAAAGGGACACATCCGGGGCGCTTTAAATATTTCCTATGAAGAAATGGAAGAGGGAAAGCGCCCGCCCAGGGGAAAGCTTCTGGTGCTGTACTGTGAGCGGGGCGCCGCCAGTCTTGCTATGGGAAGAGAACTGGCGGAAGAAGGGTATCAGGTAAAAAGCGTTGCCGGAGGACTGCGGGCTTACCGCGGGAACTGCATGAGCGGACGCCTCTGAAACGGCAGAATAGCGGAGCTGGGATTTTCTGCTTTGTAAAAGGCGGGAAATATGCTATGATTGTACCAGCTTTGTAAATGCTGCAAGAAAAGGGTACAAAGAGAGCGAGGAAAAAGAATGAAATATATGGTTGCGTCTGACATCCACGGCTCCGCTTATTACTGCCGGAAGATGCTGGAAAGTTTTGAAAAAGAGGGGGCGGATCGTCTGGTGCTGCTGGGAGATCTTCTTTACCACGGCCCCCGGAATGACCTGCCCCGGGAATACGCTCCCAAAGAGGTAATCCCTCTTTTGAATGGAGTGAAAGAGAAATTGCTCTGCATCCGGGGAAACTGCGATGCAGAAGTGGATCAGATGGTGCTGGAGTTTCCTGTTCTGGCGGACTATGCCCTGCTGGTGCTGGAAGGGCGGAACTATTATCTGAGCCATGGCCATATCTACCATGAGGGAAATCTGCCGCCGCTGATGCCGGGGGATGGGTTTCTGTACGGACATACCCATGTTCTGCGGGCGGAAAAGAAAGACGGCAGGATTTTTTTGAATCCGGGTTCGGTTTCTCTTCCTAAGGAGGGAAATCCGCCTACCTACGGAATCCTGGAGAAGGACTGGTTCAGGATCCGGAACTTTGAGGGGGAGACCCTCCGGGAACTGCAGCTGTAAAAGGAGGCGCCATGGAACTGTTTGAACTGACAGCCCCCTGCCATTTTGGTCTGGAGGCCGTATTAAAAAGAGAAATTCAGGATCTCGGGTATGAGATTCTGCAGGTGGAGGACGGAAGAGTTACCTTTGCCGGGGATGAGGAGGCTGTGGCTTACGCAAACATTTTTCTGAGGACCGCAGACCGGATCCTGCTGAAGGTGGGCCGGTTTGAAGCCAGGAGTTTTGAGGAACTGTTTGAGGGGACAAGAGCTCTGCCCTGGGAACGGTATATTCCCAAAAACGGAAAGTTCTGGGTGGCTAAAGCCAATTCTATACGCAGTCAGCTGTTCAGCCCCTCCGATATCCAGTCTATTATGAAAAAAGCCATGGTGGAGCGCCTGAAAGACCAGTATCATCTGGAATGGTTCCCGGAGGACGGGGACAGCTTTCCGGTCCGGGTGTCCATCGTCAAGGATCAGGTGCTGGTGGGTCTGGATACCACGGGAGTGCCCTTGCATAAACGGGGCTACCGGGCGTTGACCTCCAGGGCGCCGATCTCGGAAACCCTGGCAGCAGCTCTGCTGATGCTGACTCCCTGGAAGGGGAACCGGATCCTGGTGGATCCTTTCTGCGGCAGCGGGACTTTTCCCATTGAGGCGGCGCTTATGGCTTCCAATACTGCTCCGGGGCTGAAACGGCATTTTCAGGCGGAAACCTGGGAGCATCTGGTGCCTGGGAAATGCTGGATAAATGCCAGGGAGGACGGAGAGAGTCTGATCGATCCCCAGGCGCAAACGGATATCCAGGGATTCGATCTGGATGGGGCCGTGATCAAAGCTGCCAGAGAAAATGCCAGGGCCGCCGGGGCGGAAAAGCTGATTCATTTTCAGCAGCGTCCGGTGGCAGAACTTTCCCATCCGGGTAAATACGGATTTCTGATCACAAATCCCCCCTATGGAGAACGGCTGGAAGAAAAGGAACAGCTTCCGGAATTATACCGGACTCTGGGAGAGCGGTTTGCTCTGCTGGATACCTGGTCGCTCTATCTGATCACCGGCTACCAGGAAGCGGAGCATTACCTGGGACGGAAAGCCGCGAAAAACCGGAAAATCTATAACGGAATGCTGAAAACCTATTTTTATCAGTATCCTGGCCCCAAGCCGCCCCGGCAGGCGCCTGTCCTTCCGAAAGAATAATTGTCATCCTGGGGTTTTTTGTGTATAATACTACTTATGAAAAAAGGTGGGGATAAAATGTACAGAATTGTTTTTGCAACCGGCAATGCCGGAAAGATGAAGGAGATCCGGGAAATTCTGGCCGATCTGGGGGCAGAGGTCCTGTCCATGAGAGAGGCAGGTATCGAGGCGGATATCGTGGAGGATGGAAATTCTTTTGAAGAAAATGCCCTGATCAAGGCGAAAGCGGTGGCCGCACTGCTGCCGGAAGGAAGTAATACCGTAGTGCTGGCGGATGATTCCGGTCTGGAAATCGATTATCTGAACGGAGAACCTGGCATTTATTCCGCCCGCTATATGGGAGAGGATACCTCTTATCGGATCAAAAACGCGAATCTGATCCAGCGGCTGGAGGGTGTACCCGTGGAAAAACGGACCGCCCGGTTTGTCTGCGCCATTGCCGCGGCTTTTCCAAATGGCAGCACAGTGATCCGCAGAGGCGTTATCGAAGGGAAGATCGGCTATGAAGAGCGGGGGGAGAACGGCTTCGGATACGACCCCATTTTTTACCTTCCGGATATGAGCCGTACCACGGCGGAACTGTCTCCGGAGGAAAAGAATTCTGTCAGCCACAGAGGACGGGCTCTGCAGGCGATTAAAACGGATTTAGCAGAGAGGATGAGAGCATGAGGGTTTTAGTTGTAAGCGATACCCATGGACATCTGGAAAATCTGGAGCAGACCCTGGAGGAGTGCGGGCAGGTAGACGCCCTGATGCACTGCGGGGATATTGAAGGCCAGGGGGACCTGATCCGGAGAATGATCGATGGTCCCTGCTATATGGTAGCCGGAAATAATGACTGGGGAACAGACCTTCGCAGGGAACTGATGCTGACCCTGGATGATTATCGGGTTTTTGTAACTCATGGGAATTTTTACGGGGTTTCTCTGGGACCGGAGAGGATTCTGGACGAAGCGCTCAGCCGCGGGGTACAGATTGCGGCCTTTGGCCACACCCACCGGCCCATGATCGAACAGCATGGTAATCTGACGCTGATCAATCCGGGCTCTCTTTGCTATCCCCGGCAGGCGGGAAGAAAGCCCTCCTACATACTGATGGATTTTGACAGAGACCATGAGGTGCATTTTAAAATTTGCTATTTGGAAAAATAAGTGGTTGACAATATGAACAACTTATAATATACTATACCTTGCGTCAAGTGCTAGCGTACCCTGGCAGCGACGCAGGGATATAGGTTTTCGGGGTGTGGCTCAGTTTGGCTAGAGCGCCTGGTTTGGGACCAGGAGGCCGCAGGTTCGAATCCTGTCACCCCGATATTATGCAGGTGTAGTTCAATGGTAGAACACCAGCCTTCCAAGCTGGATACGTGGGTTCGATTCCCATCACCTGCTTTGTGCCGGCAGGTACATACGTGTTTGTAGCTCAGTTGGATAGAGCAACGGCCTTCTAAGCCGTGGGTCGGGGGTTCGAATCCCTCCAAGCACGTTTTCGCTGTCAAGCGGAAAATTATGGTGGGTATAGCGCAGCTGGTTAGCGCGCCAGATTGTGGCTCTGGAGGCCAAGGGTTCGAATCCCTTTATCCACCCTGCCGCGAGGCGAATCTTTGGGCTATCGCCAAGCGGTAAGGCACAGCACTTTGACTGCTGCATACGCTGGTTCGAATCCAGCTAGCCCAGCTAATTGCGGAGCATTAGCTCAGGCGGTAGAGCACTTGACTTTTAATCAAGTTGTCCGGGGTTCGAATCCCCGATGCTTCATAGATCTTTATAGCGGAAAATCCAGTGGTGAAATGGATTTCCCGCTATTTTTATCGTGCGGTTATGGCGGAATTGGCAGACGCGGCGGGTTTAGGTCCCGTTGGGCAACCATGCAGGTTCGAGTCCTGTTAACCGCACCAGATTATGACGTCGTCTATGGATATCGCATAGCGGCGAGAAATTATAGGACACCCCTGTAAATAATAGGGGTGCCCCACTTTTTTACACTCTTTTTGATTATTTCAGACTTTGCTTGGAGATCAGATTGCACCAATGAGGAAAATGAGGCGAGTAACGCCGATTTTCATAATTGGTCTATTGCGCTACTTCTGACATAGATGTTTCTCCTCGCACCGTTTTTTCTTAGAGGTGACACGAGTGTTTTTGCACAATAGAAAAGCACCATATCCGTTTCTGAGCAAGATGGATATGGCGCTTTATGGACTTCATCTTCGGTTATGAAAATTTCTGCTGTCTGGCAATAGCGTGGGGCGTCAGCACAAAGCGGCGTTCATTTTACCATTGATTAACTCGGCTGACTTTGCTATTTATCAACTTTGCGTAGCAATATGCCACATACACAAATAGCCAAAATAAGAATTACTACCAGCGGCAACAAATTTTCAAGCTGAAATACGCTGTCTGTCATTACTTTGTACCCCCATGTGGCTGGAAAAATCTTCCCTATTGCCTCAAATGCCTTTGGCAGCAATTCAATCGGAAACATAATTCCAGAAAGCATGATAGAAGGCAGAAAAATGATGATAGAAACCATTGAAGTTTTTGCCTGGTCTTTTACTACTAAGCCAATTATGCTGGCAATACTAAGGGATACAGCAATAAAAATAGCAAGACTGGCAAAGTACAACGCCGGATTTTCTGGTATCTCAGCATTAAAAGCAATCGGTGCGGCAATGTATAGAATTATACTCATAATAAACAGGTGTATATATGCGGAAATATTCGTCAAAACAAGACCAAGATATAGTGGCACACCATTTGCCTTATAAACTTTTTTAATATCGCTGCTGTAAATTTCAACAAGAGAGGGCGGCAAGCCAATTAACGCACCCATTGTTACTCCGAAAACGGTCATAGACTGAATGAGTGTGTATCTTGCTTCCGGCATAACAGATGTAAATATCCCACCCATAATCGCAAAAAACAGGAGAGGAACAATATAGCAGGTTATAAGTAGTGTTTTGCTCCGTATATCTAACTTCCATTGCAGGAAAATCCCGTATAAAAAAGCACCCATCTATTATTCTCCTTTTGTAATCTTCATAAAATGTTGTTCCAGAGTCCCGCGGTTTATCTGTATATCTACAATAGATTCTCCATTTTCTTTATACTGTGTAAGCAACGACAGCAATGTTTCTCCGATATTATCAGATTCGTATTTTTTGGTGCTGTTTTCTGTTTGAATTATGATGTTATAATGCCTTCCTACGGTTTCCCCCAATTGTCCAACGGTTCCAATAAAAACAATCTTCCCCTCGGACAAAATAGCAATCCGGTCACATAAATTCTCTACTTCAGCCATGTCATGGCTTGTTAATATGATTGTTTTCCCCATTGCCTCTAATTGTCGAATTTGTTTGTGTAAAGAAAGCCGTCCTTCCACATCAAGACCAGCTGTTGGCTCATCCAGAAAAAGAATGTCTGGATTTCGCGTTAGAGCGAGTGCTAAATGAAGTCGCCGCTTCTGACCTGTCGATAATTGATAATACTGTTTCTTCGCAAGGTTATAAATGCCGAGAGCCTCAAGCATTGCTTTATCAAGGGGATTTTTGTTCCATTTAGCAAACAATTTAGCCGCTTCCAATGGTTTAATATGTTCCGGCAAAGAAGCTGACTGTAATTGGATGCCTATTCTACCGTGGATTGTAATGTTTCCACTATCATATTTTCTTAGACCTTCGATACATTCAAGAGAGGTAGTTTTTCCTACGCCATTTACACCGAGCAGCGCGAAAATCTCCCCTTGCCGTACACAAAAATCCAAACCGTTCAACACAACATGGGCTCCGTAGCTTTTCTTTAAACCACTGACTTTTATAGCCTCATTCATTTCGTTCCCTCCTGAAACGGGTCAACTCCTAATTTAGAAAAATAGAAGCTCAATGCTTGCTCAACATAGCTGTTGGCAATACTTTGCTTTTCTTTCCATTCCTGCTTGGCATTTTGAAATTGCCCTAATTCAATGAGTTTAGGGAGCATACTCATATCTCCACCAGTGAAATCATTTATCATATTCCAATAGGCTTTTGCAAAATTCTGTCCCTCATCACTGTCTGCGGGAACACCTGCATTTTGAAGCCTTATCGCGTCGTCTTGAAGCTGCAAAAAAGTGTCCATAAATGCCTTTCCGCTGTCTTTGTCAAAATGGCTGCGGATATGGTCAAGGGTCTGGTCATCGAAATGCTTGATAAGCCAGTAGAAATCATTTTTCATCTGCAAATTAACAATAATGTCAGCGTATTTTTTGAAGTCAACGGACTGCATTTGAAGGACTTCCTCACGCAACGCTTCTAGTTCTCTCAACGATTCGGACAGGCTATCTATTTTTTCTTTAATGGTTGCGGCCTGTTCCGCTAGAGCAGCAGCAATTTCAGCCGGCGTGTCTAGAGGAATAAGCCGATTCTTAATATCGTTCAGGGAAAAACCTAAATGTTTGAGGGACAAAATCTGATGAAGTTTAACGATGTCTTTATCCGTATATAACCTACGCCCTCCTTCGCTTATAGCCGAGGGAGAAAGCAAGCCTTCTCTATCGTAATGTTGTAATGTCCGTACAGTGACATCCATTTTCTTTGCTACTTCGCCAACTGTCATATAGCCCTGTGGTATAGCCTTATGTTTATCCATATCACACCTCCTGCTTATAGTATATCTTATTACGTTGCGTCACAAGCAAGTGTTTTTTTGAAAAAACTCCAAGAAAAAACCATGGAACAGTGGGGCCGCCTATAAATTTTTTCATGTCACTTTACGGCACATGAATGTTTTGCTGTGATATATTAATGGCCTTAGAGTGTAACCTTCCAGCAGCTCATGCCAATCTATGAGCCATTGTTTTCGGACGACAGCTTTGGCTATCGACCGGGAAGAGGGGCAAAAGACGCTATATTCAGGATAAAAGAGTACATCGAACAGGGATACACAAGGGCAGTTGTCCTTGACCTGTCAAAGTACTTCGATACGCTGAACCATACAATCCTGCTGAACCTGCTGAGAAAGCAGGTAAAAGACGAAAGGGTCATACAGATGGTGAAGCGATACCTGAAAAGCGGAGTGATGGAAAATGGTGTTGTAACAGAGACAGAGGAAGGCTCCCCGCAGGGAGGGAATCTCTCCCCACTCTTAGCAAATGATATTGTCAAGATTAGTTGACACATTTTTCTCAAGGATATCACTGACTATGCAGCCACCTCCAAAGCCTCATAATACTGCCTGCGTTTTACCATGGGAGGAAGGCCTCCATTGGCAGAGCAGATCCTCCGATTGTTCCAGTAGCTGAGGAAGTATCTCCAGATAAGTACCTTTAGTTCTTCTACTTCCATCTGTTTTGTGTCATAACGGTCATAAAGGAGCTCCGTCTTCATTCTGGCCCACATGCTCTCGCAGCGTGCATTATCATGGCAGCGCCCTCCGGCACTGTTCATGCTTTGATGGATATGATGCTCCCGGATGGTCTGACGGTAGAACTCGCTGGTATACTGTGTCCCGCGGTCACTGTGGATGACAGCGCCTTCCAACGCAGGATAAGCAGTCAGGGCATTTTCCAATGTATGGATACATAGATCGGCTTTCATATTTGTTTCCATTGCCAGACCAAGGACACTAAGATCAAAGCAGTCAAAAATCGCAGATACATACAGTTTCCCATTGGATGCCGGGATCTCCGTGATATCTGTGATGCATTTTTCTAATGGGATATCAGAACGGAAATCCCGCTTCAGCAGATCGTCCGATTTCATGGCTTCGCGATCAGCCTTTGTGATCCCATTTGGCTTTCTCTTGGGCCGATGGCTCAAGCCAATCTGATCCATAACCCGGTATACGGTTCTTTCACTGGGGATACGCACTCCTTTCGGCTGTTTCAGCAGCAATGCCTGATACATCCGGATTCGACCATAAGTATCGTTACATTCATCCTCACTGACGATTTCTTTCATGGCATCTGCCAGATCCTGGTACTTCCAGGGTCGGTTTTTATTTGCAAGATATTTATAGAAGCCTTGACGACTGATCCCAAGCATTCTGCAGTAGAACGAGATTTTCCCGGTAGTCCTGCCGTCCTCTGTCTTCAGGGCCAGAAAGATCATTCTCTGGTTTTTGCTGACTTCCGACGGCTGGCGGCGAAAAAAGCACTGGCTTCCTCCAGGAATTCGTTCTCTTCCTTCAGGCGACGGATTTCCTTATCCTGTTCCTTCACCCGTTTGCGCAGCATGGTAATCTCTTCTGACAGGCTCATTGCGCTGGTGGGAGTATGGGAGCCTTCTCCGATATCCAACTTACCGGCTCTAACAGCTTTCAGCCAGGTATGAATGGTTCCTTCTGGGATTCCTAATTCTTTAGCAGCCTTAGCGCCACCGATTTCTTTGGCAAGCTTTACTGCCTGTACTTTGTATTCATGGTCATATTTACGTGCCACTTTGAATACCTCCTTATTCTCTTGGTTTTATTATGAAATCCTTGAGAATAAGCTGTCAACTTTTTTTATACCACACCATACGCAGACACGTAAAGGAGCCTTGGATATGTTTATATATTGAAAGATGGCTCAAAAGTCCTTTCGTTCTGACGGATGGAAGCAGAATTGAAAGAGAATCTGGAACACCACAAGGTGGCGTAATTAGTCCAGTACTGGCAAATATGTTTCTGCACTATGTCTTTGATATGTGGATGAAAAGAAATTTCCCACAGGCGCCGTTTGAAAGATATGCAGATGATGGAGTTGTGCATTGTAGAACCAAAGAAGAAGCACTCTACATAAAGGAGAAACTTGCTAAAAGGTTTGAAGAGTGTAAACTGGAGCTGCATCCTGTTAAAACAAGAATTGTATACTGTAAAGATAAGGACAGGACTAAGGAGGAAGAACTGACAGAGTTTGACTTTCTTGGATACACTTTTAAGGCAGTCTACATTAAATGTAAGGATGGTGTGATGCGAAATAACTTTATCGCATCGGTCAGTAAAACGGCAGCGAAAGGTTTCAGGGATAAGATCAAAGCACTGGAGATACACAAGAGAACCGGGTGCAAGATAGACATGATTGCAGAACTGCTGAATCCAATGATTAGAGGGTGGATGAATTACTTTGGAAAATTTAATCCGTCAGCAATGAAAAACACGTTACAGTGTATTGAACGCAGACTGATAAAATGGGCAATGTGCAAGTATAAAAGTTTTCGTGGACGCAGACGGAGGGCTGAGAAATGGCTCTCGTCTATCAGGAAACGAGAGCCGAAGCTGTTTGCTCATTGGAGCAGGATGTACTCGTATTGTTAAATGATAAGAGCCGTATGAAGGGAGACCTTCACGTACGGTTCCGTGAGAAGTTTGAGGTGAAAGTCCTCTTACTTACTCGACTGAGAGGACGGCGGCTAACCACCGCCTCCTACTCGATTGCTTGTTTTGGATTGTTTTGTGCCTCGCTTAGAGATCGGCTTGCACCATATCAGAAAGCGAGAGAAAAAGGCCATTTAGGAAAATTGGTCTGCCGCACCACTTCTGACACGGATATTTTCTTTGCACCAATCTTTTAAGAGGGCGGTACGGATAATTACAACTATATCAATTTATGAATCATTGCCTCTGTCTTTCTCTTGCTTTGTTTGTTCACAAAATCGCAACAGTTAACCGTTATCTGCATATATGAACATCGTGTGGTAACATCCTAATAAAGTAGGGAAGTTCCCTCAACTTAAAGAAATTATCAAAACGATCTATCCTGCATTCTTTCTTCTGTATCTTCTCATGTACGACAAGACAGTGTCACGATTGTTTGATTTTCCTTATAATTTACACAGATTTTACCGAAAGTGGATAGTCACTTAATGTCGCCTATTATATTATTAAAATGGAAAGTTATATTGAATTGTATTCTGGCAGCAGAAACAATGAACACGTTTTCTATGTTTTTCACTTCAAGAGGAGAAACCAGCCTATGAAGGTAATCATTCATGATCTTGGTGATGCGGTAACCTATACACCGGAAAAAACGAGTGAGGATTCGGTTGTCCTGTATGCAAACAACCAGTATGTTTCCTGCCAGGGCTGTTTCAAGTGCTGGTTGAAGAACGCCGGTTTTTGCATCATGAAGGACTCTCTACAGCACATTGGAGCGCTCGTTGGTCAAAGTGATCCGCTGATTATCGTCAGCCGGTGCTGTTACGGAGGATACAGCAGCCCAATCAAAGCCGTCTTGGATCGTGCAATCGGCGGTTCTCTCCCGTTTTTTACCTGGCGGGGCGGGCAAACTCATCACATCAGCCGCTACCCGCGCCGGAAACTGATGTGCGTTTGCTTTTACGGGGAATACACGAAATTTGAACAGGAGATAGCCAAAGAGGTTGTCGAGCGCAACCGGCTGAATCTGGATTATGAGAAGGCGGAGGTGGTCTTCTTTGAGACTATTGAGCAGTTAAAGGAGGCCGGCTTATGAACCTTCTGATTTTGAATGCAAGTCCCAAGAAAAAAGGCGGTGCCTCTCGTTTCTTCTCGAGGTTATTCCGGTTGTTTCTTCCGGGCACCCGAAAGAAGGTGGTGTCCCTCAGCAGTCGGCAGGATTTTCAGAAAGTTCTGGGACTGTTCCCCGACATGGATGCGGTGTGCCTTTTCGTACCTCTCTATGTAGATGGCCTTCCGTCCCATGTGGTGGAATTCCTCAACCAGGCGGAAAGCTATTGTAAAAGCCATTCCTGCCGGTTCCGGTTGTATGCGCTTTCCAACAACGGCTTTGTCGAGGGCAAACAAAACCGCCCCGCTCTGCATATGCTGCAGGCGTGGTGTGAAAGGGCAGGAATCAATTGGGGCGGCGGAAGCGGGGTCGGCGGCGGCGTAATGCTTCAGGTGCTGGGGATCGTCTACCCGATCCTGGTGGGAGTCATCTTACTGCAAATGGCGTTAGCCTTTTTCACTACCAGCACCGTTCCAAGTGAATTGTGGTGTTCTCTAGCCATCCAGATATGCACATGGCTTTTTCTCAACAGCGGCATGTTGTTCTGTATGGCACGTCTTTCGGCGGCAGTTCGCGGAAGAAAACCGTTGGCCAACCAATTCACGCGAGTGATGATACCCTCTTTTCTGTTCATCTCTATCGCAAATATATTTATGATTTTATCCTCTCTCTTTCAAGGTCGCTTCCTTTTCGCGCTTTTGAAACGGGACAAATGGTATAATGATTAGGAGAGTACTTATGGAACACATCATTGTCTACGGTAGTCAGTATGGAAGCACCCGCCGGTATGCGGAAAAACTGTCCGAGCAAACCGGCATTCCTGCGGTCAGTTACAAAGACGCATCAACTCTTTCGGACAAAGATATAATCGTTTATCTAGGCGGGCTGTATGCCGGTGGTGTTCTGGGCTTGGCGAAAACCCTGCGGGGCCTTACACTTCAGGATGGACAAAAACTAATCCTTGTTACCGTAGGGCTGGCCGACCCCAGCGAGCCGGAAAACCAGCACAATATCCGTACTTCTCTGCAAAGGCAGCTTCCCGCAGAACTGCTTGATCGGGCGAAGATCTTTCATCTTCGTGGCGGGATCGATTATCAAAAGCTCTCTTTCGGACATTGGACAATGATGAAACTGTTATACCAATCCCTGCAAAGGACGCCGTTTGAAAAACAGACAGCGGAGAATCGGGCGTTCATAGAAACCTATGGAAAGCATGTGGATTTTACGGATTTCAGAGCCCTGGAAGCGATTATTCAGGCAATACAGAGGGAGACAATATGAACAGAACTGTTAAAAACATCTTGAAAATCCTTCTAATCGGCCTTGCCACCACCATCGTCCGCATCATTGGTCAACTTTCCATTCCGGCCGGTGAGCAGACAGTCCTGGCACCCAGCGTTTTTGCACAAAATGGCACCATGCCGTTGGCTTTTACTGTCTATGGGATTTTCGCTTATTCCCTGATTGCCTCGCTGTTTCTGCTTATCCGGAATCGGTTGAGTGGAAATCGGGTTTTGCAGGGGCTAAAATATGGTCTTTCCTGTTGTGCGGTGTGGATCGTTTATCTTTTAGAGCCTTTGCCACATGTAGCAGGTTTTGATCGGATTACTTACCCAATAGCTGATAGTATTGCTTTAATTGTTATGGGGTTGCTGCTGGGATGGCTGTTTGGTAACCCTGCACGACGGGCAGATAAAGAGAAGTCGCCTTTCCCCATTCTTCCGGTGCTGGCTGTCACAGGGGGCTTCTTTGTCGGGCGGATGATACAATATCTCGTCTTTGGCATTTACTCTTCCTTTGATGAAAAACCGTTGGAAACGGTACTGTGGTGTCTTTTAACAGGTACCGCAATCTCTTGTGTGACGGCATGGCTGAATCTTTATATCCACAGCAAAAATCGGATCAAGCGGGCGCTTATTCTTGGCGGCATGCTGTTTGGGGTGGATTTATTCCTCTTTAACTTCTTCATGCCGCTGGTTTTTGACGCCAATATCCCCGATCTGATCCTCCGCACCTTCATCGATATCCTGGCGGTAACGGTCGGATGTCTGGCATTTCCAAATCAACGAAATGTAGATCCGGCAGACTGAAGGTATGGTGCCAGCCAAAAAGAGCCTTTCGCCAAGACACTGTGGCTTCCCCGCACCTTCCCGCTGGAACAGGAACAGGCTCTGCTACGATTTTTGCATGATAAAGAAGAATGCCCGAAAAATGCTTTGAGACTGTAAGTTGCCAAGCGCTTTCCTTCCTGTTACAATTCAAAGTATAAGTACAAAAGTATTCCACACGGTTTGGAACATTTCAGGAACTTTCTTGTGGATAGGAGGTGAACTCAATGTATAAAACGATGGTAGTCAAATATTCTCCCAAGGCTAAAGAAATGGCTGTCAAAATAGAAGATGCAGCCAATAAAATGGAACAGGAAGGTTTTGAGCTCGTTTCTTGCTCCATCATGCCATCTTCCAAGGGCATTCTGATTTTCAAAAGAATGGCGGCAGACGAGTCAATCGAATAAGGCCTTAACAAAATGGCCATTTCCATGAATATTGGGAGATGGCCATTTGATAAAACGAGACCGTTTCAAGTTTTGTGTAAATTCAAAAAACTGATATAAGATATGTCATTCGTTACTCTGGGCAGAGCCGATTTTTTGAGGTTCTGCCCTTGCTTGTATTATAATGCCGTTTCTGGACATGTCAAGCAGGGCTGGCCCAGCCAGCCCTGCCAGGCCAGAAACAGCTTATAATCCAGATAATCGTTCTTCGAAAAATATCTCCAGCTGCGAATGGATCTGCCCCCAATCCTGTCGGTGTCCGGTCCATTTTTTCGTGATATCCATCATGGCCAGATACAGCATTTTCAGGAGACTCTCATCGGAAGGGAATACCGTCTTAGATTTCGTGACCTTCCGCAGCTGCCGGTTAAATCCCTCGATGGCATTCGTGGTATAGATTAAGCGGCGGACCGCTTCAGGATACTTGAAATATGTTGAAAGATTTGCCCAGTTGTCTTTCCAGGATTTCGCTATTTTCGGGTATTTTCCGCTCCATTTCTCATCAAAGCCATCCAGTTCAGCCAGTGCGATTTCTTCTGTTGGGGCTGCATATACACGCTTCAGATCAGCCATCAGCGGTTTGAGCTCCTTGTAGGAAACAAACTTTGTCGTATTCCGGATCTGATGGATAATGCATTGCTGGATCTCCGTATCTGGAAAAACAGCTTCAATTGCCTGAGGAAAGCCTGTCAGACCGTCTACGCATGCGATCAGGATATCTTCTACGCCACGGTTCTTCAGTCCATTCAAAATGGAAAGCCAGAACTTTGCACTCTCATTTTGTCCTACATACATGCCGAGCACTTCTTTATGTCCTTCCATGTCGATTCCTATAGCGATATAAACCGCACGTTTTACAATCCTGCCTTCATTGCGCACATGGTAATGGATGGCATCCATGAAAACGACCGCATAGATTGCCTCCAAAGGTCTTTCCTGCCATTCTTTTACGATGGGAAGAATCTTATCTGTGATCCTGCTGATGGTACTGTCAGAAATCTCGATGTCATAGAGTTCCCGCATATGGCTTTCGATATCATTCGTGGTCATTCCTTTGGCGTACATGGAGATGATCTTTTCTTCCATGTCTTGAGTGACCGTATTCTGATACTTTTTGACGATCTGTGGTTCAAACTCACCTTTCCGGTCTCTTGGAACATCAATCTCCATATCGCCGTAACTGGTATGCATAGTCTTCTGAGAATGACCATTTCTGGAATTATCCGTTTCCTTGTTCCGATAATCATACTTGGAATATCCCAGTTCCTCATCCATTTCCTGATCCAGGGCACCTTCCAGGATGATGGACATCATATCCCGCATGATAGAGTGAATATTACGGCGCGGCGGAGCCGCCAGTCCGGTGTGGCGTGAGCCACCTGTCCGGACTAACGGAGCCACCTGTTGATAGTTACTCAGCCTGGGCAGGATCCAGGCCATATACCTCTCTCATGGAAAGGTCTTTTGATGGATCGATGCTCTCAATGTTGATTTTATATGAATCGTAAGAAATACGATCCATGATGGCGTCTGCAAGAGTGCTCTCACCGCTGCAGATCTGTTGGTACCACTCGCTTTCCCGGAACTGGGAGCAGAAGATGGTCGATGATTTTTTCCTGCGTTTGTGGATCAGCTCGAAAAGGTTTCTGGCTTCTGACTCGGTCAGTTTGAGCAGGAGCCATTCATCAATGATCAGCAGGACTGGCTTGGTGTATTTCTTTAGTATACTGGTAAAATCACCGGAATCCCTGGCTGCCTGCATATCCAGCAACAGATCCGGAAGACGGACATATTTCACGGTGTAATACTGTTTACATGCCTCCATACCAAAAGCGCATGCCAGATAAGTCTTACCACTTCCGGTGGCGCCGGTAATAAAAATGTTGCGGTACTCTGAGATGTATTCACAGGTTGCCAGACGGCTGATCAAAGCTTTGTTCAGCTTCCGGCCGGATTGATAGTCAATGGCTGCGATGCTGGCGTCTGGCTGCTCCAGTTCCGCCTGACGGATCAGCCTTTTCAGACGGTTGTTTTTACGATTGGTATATTCAACATCAACCAGCATGCCGAAGCGGTCTTCGAACGGGACTTCCTTCATCGTTGGATCAGCCATCTGGATACGAAAGGAATCTGCCATGGATGACAGGCGCATCTCGATAAGTTTATCAATGGTACTCTGATTGGTCATGCTCTTTTACCTCCGTAGTATCTGGCACCCCGGGTAATGCCATGTGTCTGTGCCCCAGTCTCTGATGAAGGGGATTTCGGATTCCGGGATACGGATTGGGGATCCTCTTTCATGGCAGCCAATAGATTTTTGATACTTTTATAACTGGGGGTCCTGGAATACAGAAGCGCTTTATTGCAAGCCTCTTCCAGTTTTACAGGAGAATACTTCTCAGCCAGCTTCAGCAGCCCCATACAGCTTCTGTAAGTCTGCTGTTCTACCCTGCCGGAGGTCAGGATCGCATCAACCACCTTTCTTGTATTGATTCCGATCGAATCTGCCCATCTGCGGAAACGGTCACCATTCCATTCCAGATACTTCTGATGGTCTGGCGGCATATGTGCCGTTACCGTGGAGTACTGGCCGCTCCTTCCATGGAGGCAGCGATGTGAGGCGATCCGATTGTGATGATAAAATATTTCAATCGTTGTTTCTGTTATGCGCACATCGACTTTATCTTTGATATACTGATAAGGCACGGAGTAGTACATCTTGTCTACTGCGATGTGGTAGTTGAACTGGACAGTGGCCTGTTTCCACTCAGCCAGTTCGAAGGGTGTGGCAGGCAACTGTGCCAGGAGTGGCTTTTCTTCCCCAAGAAATAAACGGAGCCTGCTGCAATCCTTCTTTTGAAACTTCCTTGCATTGTAGGCATCCAGCTTTTCACGGATTGAAGCGTTTAATTCTGCAAGGGAGAAAAACTGTTCATTGCGAAGAGCCGCTGTGATCCATGTGGAGATCTTGCCAACGGAACCTTCTGCATTCGGTTTATCTTTGGGCTTCCGGACTCTTGCCGGAATGATGGCGACATTATAATGTTCTGCCATCTCATGATAAGTAGTATTCAGTGCGGTCGTATACCAGTCGCTTTTCGAAGGATTCACTGCCGTAGAACAGTTATCAGGAACAAGCATCGGTGTAACGCCGCCGAAAAATTCAAACATCTGGATATGCGCTTTGATCCAGTTATCTGTCTTCTGGTTCAGGTATGCCTTTACAAAGGCATACTGGCTGTAAGTAAGGACACCTACAAAGATCTCTGCCTTTGTGATCTCACCGGTGTCCGGATCGATGAGCTGTGCCGGATCACCGGCCCAATCTACTTCGATCTGCTCACCCGGTTTCCGTGGGATGTGCATGGTGGCTCTGCGTTTTTCTTCGTCTTTTTGGATGTAGTAGCAGAACTGAGAATACATGAGAGGTTCTTCGTTGTTCATGCGACATTCCTCACAGTATTCTACCCATAGGAGTTTCTTGTTGACCCCATTACGCAGAAGCTCCCTGTGGATGTAGTCATAATCAGGCATCCTTCGATTGGTTGCTGATCTTACCTTGGAAAAAGCATTCCCTCAAGCGCGCTGTCGGTCATGTCATGGTCCAGTGGCCAGGAAAGATTTATTTCCGCCGCCTGTTTGATGACCTTGGCAACAGTGTTACGGGATACGCCGCAGCTGTGTGCGATGTTCCGCTCGCTGAATCCTAGGCTTTTCAGGCGAAGGATTTCTCGATACTTGGTCATAATGGTGACCTCCTTTAACTGTATTCACATCTGACGATGTGTTCTTACAGTATAAAGGAGATCAATATAATAAATCCTAATGTGACTCTGAATTACCGGAATATGTGGCTCTCATTCTCCGGAATGGTGGCTCTCAAAGTCCGGACAGGTGGCTCAAAGAGCCCCGGAATAATCAATAGAGTTGACATCCGTTCCATCCTTGAGCTTTACATTGTTTTCTTTCAGGTAGTTGCCCATCATTTCCCGAAGAGCTGCTTTTTGTGGGGTATCTTTTTTCCTTGCCATAAAATAAACCTCCAAACTGGTAAGTCTATCTTACATCAGTTTGAAGGTTTACACAAACTTTGGGATACTCCCGATAAAACTCATGTGGGTGTTCATGAAAATTACCTTGTATAACCCCATTCGTCCCCATTCCCATAATCATTGCCCCCTGAATTAATAGAGCAACGTTTCCATACTGATTTTACTTGTTCGCTTTATCAACTATAGCCTATTCATCACGGTATCACTTTTTCAGCCGTCTTTTTAACTTCCAATAACGATAGGCAAAAGACGCAACTGTCCATACGTAAACTGAGAGCAGGATCAAAAACAGCACCAGTAGTATAGGAGCATCTGCATCTGAGCTATGGAATTGATCAAAGATGTTTGGCAAAATCAACAACATCAAAATAATGAGGATTGGCACATATCGGCCTGCAAATACCCGCCGCATCATGTCGAGCCCGGACTCATCGTCACAGAAAATTTCCTCTTCTCCCTGCATTTCGGCAACTGGTTTACGGAAATAGGTGTATCCGGCAAACTCCTGAAGGTACTCCCAGCCGCAATCCTTAAACATCTGCACATACTCGTCCCTATGTTTAAGCCCTTCTTCGTTATAATCGAGCTGGTAAATCACATCCTCAGGGGGACATTTTTCAAAGCGGTAAAGTCCCGGCAGGCTTACTTTCGTAAATTTCCATCCTTCCTGATGCCGCTTCCGAAGATACTGTTCTTCTTTTTCCCATTCCGCTATCGTGAAAATACGCAGCTCGGTTCTTTTCTCTTTCATGTCAGCGCACCTCCATCATGTTTCGATACAATCTTTCGATTCGCTTCATTTCTAATGCCAGCACATTTTTACCTAATTCTGTGATGCAATATATCTTTCGTTTTTCTTCTTCCCGGACAAAGTGGATCAGGCCATCCTTCTCCATCTTGGATAGGCTGCCGTACATCGTTCCGGGACTGATTCGAATTTCGCCATCTGTCAGTTTCTCTACTTTTTGGATGATATTATAGCCATGGGATTCTTCCCGGAGGCAAAGCAGGATATAAAAACTCGTTTCTGTCATCGGTATGTACACTTTACGAATATGTGCGTTCACTTCGTTCACGACCCTTTCTATGCATACCTTGCACTGCACTATATCGCACTGCTACATATCAATTTTATTATAGCAGTGCGATATATGTTTGTCAACTTAATATTCAGGTAAGAATAGTGCCGTGGGTTGTCCCTGCGGCATTGCTGCTTGTAGAGTGTTAGTGGCTTTAGAGCGCAACCTTCACAATCCTGCCATCCGTTAAGGTGAAGATCAGGTGGCCGCCCCTGCAGACCTTGATGGACTCTACCAGCTTGTTCCACCGCTCGTCGGTGTAGACAGGGTTTGGATTGCCGCACTTTGGTCACTCAGCAAGCTGATGGCGAGATTTGAGCTATCAAGTACGATCCTCCCCTTCGCATGCTATAATTGATCTATGACACAAGAAGAAAAACAAGATAGAGCTCTTCGCAGTATAGCCCGCAGCATGGAAGCTGAGGGTGCTAATTACGAATGCGTACTCCATCGCATGCGAGCTCATCTAAAAGAGCTCAAAAAGTTAGCGAAGACGACGCAGTCTAATTAGCCGTCTCACCCAAAATGCAATTTGGCGCAAACATTTCATAACGCGCTACGTCTTAAAAAAACAGCGTCCGCGATATCCATAAACGACGTCATAACACAGAATGTCCATACTTAGAGATTTATGTGATAATAACTTGTAATTATGCGCGGCCCTGAGCGTGGCCGCAATCTTGGGCTTGTCTTGATTGGACACCGTTCCTCCTTTTGCTCTTAGGGTACGGTGTCATAAAAAACGACGCCGTACAGGTGTCTAACCCTTGTGTAAAGTCACGGAACAACCGCCACTTACTGCGTACGACGCCGTTTACTACGGTCGTAGCCAATGACTTTACACAAAATGTTAAGGGTTAGACTCTTTTATTATATCATGCTTTTGTTTTTTACAAGCAAAATCGCCGGAAAATGCGGGCTTTTACGGGCTTAGCGGTAGTCTGCCAGTAATTCTCTTAGCGTATTTAATGCCCGCTTTTTATGGCGATTGACGCTCGATTGCGATATCCCGAGCCTTTCGGCGGCCTCCCGCTGCGTGCAGCCTCGGAAAAACAGAAGCTCAATCACTTGTCTGTCTATTGGGCCTAAAGATTCCACAGCGATGCAAAGCGCCTCAATCAAAAGCCTGCGACTAACAGTTTCCTCAACGGAACGATGGTCGGCAAACACCATGCCAGCCTCTGCCAGCGCCTCCAGAGATACCGGCTTACCATTGCAGTTTTGTCGGCATTCACCGCAGACCTCTGTACAGCGTACACCATAGGCATCGCGGCAGCGGTATTCCCGGCGCTCCCGGTGCTCCTGCCGCCAAAGCATCCGCAGATACTCCTGCATTACTTTTGGCTCCGTGGCTTCTACCATTTCCAATGTGATCATAATGGGTTCTCCATCGACAAATATCCTATAAATAACTTTATTTTTCTGCATATGCGGCTCCTTTCGCGAATGTCCGCGAGAAGCCGCCAGTCCGTAAGACCAAAAAAGACGGCGGCACAGCTGCCTGTCAAACAGGTATGCCGTGCTGCCGTCAGTGCGGTCTCGCGGATCGGTATTTCGTTAAAGTGTACCGTGCCTGATGACACGGATCGTGGCGTTATAGAGTGCCACAGTGACAGCAATCCGTGGATTACCGCCACGAAAACCGCTGATTGGGAAGATGTGAATCCTTGGACAGAAGCATGGAGTGTAGCGGCAGAAAGTGATTGGGGAGAAACTCTGCCTTATTCTGGCAAGGTGTCCGTGATGGGCGGCGAAGCCAACCCAGTCTATATTGATGTCACCGTAGAAGAACCAGCATACAAAACTACAGGCAGTTCCGAGGGACTGCTCAGTGGCAGCAATGCCACGCCCGACGCCGGAGACTATACCGCCCCATAAGGCAGAAAGGAGGGCTTTTAGATGCGGAAAATCATAAAACTTGCTCTCTGCCTTGCCATTTTGCTCTGTTTCTGCCTGCAGTCACAGCAGGCTTACGCATGGGGAGACAGCGATGGCGGGCGGCCAAGCTATACGACCGACGAAGTTAATAATGGTGTATTGGGCGAGACGATTACGTTTAACTCGATCAGTGACAATCTTGCTCTTGGCGGCGATGAGAAGAATTTTGTGGGCGCAAGACGGGTTGACAGCGACTCTAACGTCTGGAACGCAAACACGATTGCCGCTGAAGATGGCGAAAGATATTACATCCGCATGTATGTCCACAATAACAATCCCGGCGGGGACGATGCAGTTGCAAAGGATACGGCGGTGCACTTTGATATTGCAGAAGGCATTGGCACCGAGGTGGAGGTGCAGGGGGTTATTACCAGCTCCAACTCTTCTCCTGCTGAATACTATGACAGCGTGCGTTTTACCAGCGATACCGCCTTCCATCTGGAATATGTGCCCGGCTCCGCATTCATAGAGAACAACGGGATTGCTGCAGGCGGCGGCATGGGGCTAAGCGATGAGATCGTGGAGGCAAAAAATAGTGTGCTAATTGGCTACGATGCGCTGGACGGCAATCTTCCCGGTGGGGATCCGTATGCTGCTTATGTAGGGATTGAGGTTAGAGTCGTTTATGATTACTCCTATATCGCGGAGACACAGGTGCGGCTGGCAGGCGATGACGATGCAGCTTGGCAAAAAGAAGTTGCCGCCGAGATCAGCGATGAGGTGGAGTTCCAGATTGCCTACCAGAACCTTGAGACGGCGGCTGTCTTGGATGTGATGCTCAAAAGCGTGATGCCAGATGGGTTGGAATATGTGGAAGGCACGATGACGCTCTACAATTCCGCTCATCCGGAGGGCTTTGCGGTGGAGGATGGCACAGTGTTATTTTCTGATGGGATTAATATTGGCAGCTACGATAGTAACAGCAACGCCTATCTGCGCTTTAGGGCGAAGGTGGCAGACGACAGCCTGTCTGTTGGCGAAAATACGTTGGTCAACTGGGGGCAGATCGGGATTGGCTAGACTGTAAAGCAGGATTCTGCCAGCGTGATCGTCCGCAACGATTCGTTGCCAAATTTGTTGAGTGTTATTCTGCTGGGCGCAGCTGTAACCTTTGGCATCATCTTTGTAACCATTCGCGTGAAGATTTACCAGCAGAAGAAATCATAAAAAATGGCGGTGATGTGCAGGGCGGTTTGTGTGAGCCTCAGCACATTGCCGCTATTTTTCTGGCGATTTTGCTTGTAAAAAGCTAAAGCATGGTATAATTGATTTGTAAAATCCAATTATTATAGACAAACATTAGCGTGTGCTGTAGAAAAACGGCACTGTGTGGTTTGACGACAGCCTGCGCTAGGTTTGTTGATTGGATTTTACGACGCCATACGGTGTCGTTTTTGTTTGACGGACACCGCGAGCAAAAGTAACAAAGGAGGAACGGTGTCTAGGCAAGACAAACATCAAATTGCAGCCGCACCTAGAGTTGCAATACGTAAAAACAAGCTATTATCTCGTAAGTCTCTCATTCTAATACCTACAGCAGCCACACTCGGCATCTTGGCTCTGGTTTCTGTCTTGTTTACTAGTGCCGATGCTGCATCCAATACCTATGCTGCTAACCTCGGCAGCCAAATCACTACCGAGGTTGATGGTCAATACTATGTAACGCTAACCGCACCTGATGTTAACTTTTCTGTTTCCCCCAGTAAGAATGAGAATGCTGCCAAACAACGTATAGACGTAGCGTCATTTCGGCAAGTATCCCCGTGTATTATGCCGCTAACGTAGATACCTCCATCCCATCTGGCTCCTATTCTAACCGTATGACCTACTCTGCGGTAGTGGATGGAGGTATTACGGCAGAAGCGACGCTGACATCGATTAAGGTGGACGGGCAAGAAGTCAGTGAGCTTCAGGGTGGCAAGGCCAACACTATTTTTGTAACCACTAACCTAATGGCGCAACCTTACGGTACCCCTCGTGTTTATTACAGAACCACAAGCCCGACAGGCTATGCAGAATGTGGCGACGTAATAGTTTCTAGCAATGAATCTGGCTATATGACTGTCCAGTGTACCGCTACTCCCAGCCAAGGAGCTACTGGCGTAACGCTGTATATTACGCCTAAAGGGAGTGAAAATGATGTGTTTTGTGCGGACGGAACATACCCAGCCGGATCCAGCCAATGTGAAATGGGTGAATGGAAGTGGGGAGAGTTTGTGGTGGCATTGCCAAATATCTCTGAGCCTGCGCCTGACCTTAGCGACATTCCCGGTTCCTGGGATGAGATCAAATACATGCAACATATGACTTCGGACATTTGCGCCATGGCCGATATTGGTGACGCTAAGCAGTTGATTGATGTACGCGATGGCAAAAAGTATTGGATAGCAAGACTAGTAGACGGCAACTGTTGGATGACTCAAAATCTGGATTTAGACTTTGTTGCTGGGAAAGAGCTTACTTCTGACACCAGCGATGTTAGAAGAAGTTGGGATCCTGGGACTACTACATTTACAAGTGACAATCCATTTAATGGCGACCCCAATGATGTCTTAGCGGTTTACAGTTGGGATCCTGGCGAAATTGTCTGGCGCAAAAGCGGAAATCAATGGCAGGATGTCTCTACGGGTTGGACGCCACTAGAAGCCATTGATGTGGATAACAACCCAATAGATACTAACAATAAAACTTATGACGCCCATTATCTTGCTGGGAATTATTACACTTATGAGGCGGCCGTTGCGGGAAGTGGCCCTTCCTACGAGGGTACGGCACTTGAGTCTATCTGTCCCAGACGCTGGTATTTGCCCTCTAGCAGCAGTAGTGGTAGTTTTTACTCTTTAATTTATCAAGCTTCTTTAACTGGCTCTACTATTATAACGCCACCGTATTACTTTGTACGAGGTGGGTACTATAGGTCTACAAACCAATACGAAGTAGGTTCTGATGGCTACTATTGGATGGCTGACGCAGCTGATGGTGATAGAGCTGATTTTCTTACTTTTAGCACTGGTACAATCCCATCAAGTTTTGGAGGGCGTAATGCCGGATACTCGGTGCGATGCGTCTCGCCAGCAGAGTAGAGTATTTGTTCTTATCCCCGTCGGTTCTGGCGGGGATATTTTGATACGCTTACCATTTTGCAAAGTAAAACCTGTAAAATCTTGTTATTATCTCATTTTTCAAACAAAATTACAGAGATAGCAACTACAACTATGACTATCAGTGAATGATATTCAGGATGTCAGGGGACTAAATTATGGCAGAGCATATATTTGAACAGTTGGCTCGTGAACATGGCATTACAGTAGAGGAAATGCGGGCGATTATTTCCACTTGAATTGAGAAAGAGTGGAATGATCCTGCCCCGGAAAAGCGGGCACAGTGGAGAAAAATCCCCTGCGCTGGAGAATTACCAACACCAGATGAATGGCTGCGGTATGCGGTAGAGAGAATCAGGGATGATGGTCGAGATGAACTTATAAGAAAGTATTTGAATTGGTAAAATTACTGATGATGATTCAAAATTACTTCACAAACAATGACTTGCTTTCTTCGAGAAAGCGAAATATAATTGTGGTGGAGGCGAAGCCGATGGATTATATGACATTGAAACAAGCAGGGGAAAAGTGGAAGATTTCTCCCCGACAAATCAATTACTACTGCTCAGATGGACGCATTCCCGGGGCAGAGAAAATAGGACGGGTTTGGCTTATTCCCAAAGATGCAGAAAAGCCGAAAGACAAACGGAGGCGGGAAATAAAAGAATCTGCCCGGTGAGAGGAGTTGAAAGTTTTATGTATAACCCACAATTAGAAACTTTTTTGTGTGTGGTAGAATGCGGCAGCTTTAACAAAGCCGCAGAGAAACTGTATATTTCCCCGCCGGCGGTGATCAAACAGATCAATTTGCTGGAAGAAAACCTGGATTTGCAGCTTTTTGTGCGCACCCATCGGGGCCTGCAGCTGACCGAAGCCGGAAAATCCCTGGCGCAGGACGCCAAATATATCATCCAATATTGCAAGGATTCCGTCACAAGGGCCAAAAACGCCATGAAACAGAGCGAGGACATCATCCGCATCGGCACCTCCCCCATGACGCCGGCCCAGGTGCTGGTGGTTCTGTGGCCAAAACTCCAGGAGGACTGCCCCGGTATCAAGTTCCAGCTGGTGCCTTTTGACAACACGCCTGAAAACGCCAGGGAGATCCTGGCCAACCTGGGGCAGAACATTGATGTGGTGGCGGGCATTTTCGATGAAACCATGCTGAACCTGCGCCGATGCGCCGGGCTGGAAATTTCCCGCGAACCCATCTGTGCGGCGGTGTCCATCCATCACCGCCTGGCGGCCAAAGACTGGCTGACAGTGCAGGATCTCTACGGAGAGAAATTCATGTTGATGCGTCGGGAGTGGAGCCACTATGTGGACCTGCTGCGGGACGATCTGTGGAAAAACCACCCGCAAATCCAAATTGTGGACTTTGATTTCTACGATGTAAACGCATTTAACCAGTGCGAAAACAACAACTGTGTGCTGATGGCTGTGCCGAAGTGGCAGTACGTCCATCCGCTTTTGAAGATTTTACCGGTGGAATGGAACTACACCATTCCCTACGGCCTGCTTCACTCTCCCTCTCCGTCCCCTGCGGTCAAACAGTTCCTGCGGGCGGTGCAGAAGGCGACAGAACAAGGAAAGTAATAACCCAAAGGTAAATAGTACATAACGAATCGAGACTTCTGTTGGAGTCTCGTTTTTTTTATAATGAAGTCAGAATAGAAAGGATGGTGACACGATGAAGGCGCAGGGAGTTCTGGCCATTGCGGTTTGCCTGCTGCTTTGTCTGACGGGATGTGCAGGCCGTGAACCGATAGAGACAACTTCTTCCGGGGAACCGCCGCCTGCCGGGAATACCGGCCTTTTAGATCACGCAGATTCCCAGCAGGAACCGGACAGCTTTGCGCCTGCGGATCAAATGGCAGAGCCGTTTACAACATCTACGCCCATTCAGGATGTAATGGATGATCCGGTTTTCGCAGGATATGGGCGGTTACTCTTTCCGGTGGATGACTGGTATATGAGCGGCAGTACCCTTGGAGATTTGCAGCTGACCTGGTACAACAACATCGACCCGGAGGAAACCGTGGAAATCGTCAATACCCTGTGGCAGAGGGCAAATGCCGGGGAAACGGTGTTTTACGACATTTACACCGACGAAGAAAAAGCCGCCGATCCGGAAAAGGAGGACACGGGGCTGTTCTTCTTCAAAGGTAAACCAGGGGCAAGATTTGCCGTATGCAATGCCGGCGGAGGGTTTGCCTATGTGGGGGCCATGCAGGACAGCTTTCCCCATGCGTTGGAATTATCCAAACGAGGCTACAACGCCTTCGCTTTGATTTACCGCCCCGGAGCTCAAACAGCCTGTGAGGATCTGGCCCGAGCCATCAGCTTTATTTTTGAGCACGCGGAGGAACTGGAGGTAAACACCGACTGTTACTCGCTATGGGGCGGTTCGGCCGGAGGCCGTATAGCGGCCTGGCTTGGTTCCTACGGTCCGGCGGCTTTTGGCGGGGACGAATTGCCCAGACCAGGGGCCGTTATCATGCAGTACACCGGGCATAGTGACTACACAGAAAATGACCCTCCCACCTTCGCCTGTGTAGGGGAAAGGGATGGCATTGCAAACTGGCGCACCATGCAGCGGCGTATAGAAGCGCTGGATGCCTTGGGGATTCCAACCGAATTTCACCACTATCCCGGCCTGCCCCACGGATTTGGGTTGGGCACCGGCACGGTAGCAGAAGGATGGTTGGATGAAGCGGCCCAATTTTGGAAAGCGCAAATGTGAGCATCTTGTTGATCGAACAGAAAACATTTTACAGAAAGGAAGCAGCATTATGAACAACTTTATTTTCCAAAACGCTACAAAGGTTTACTTTGGTAAGGGCTGTGTGAAAGAGTATCTGGCCTGCCTGACGAAAAACGCCAATACCATTTTGCTCGCTTATGGCGGCGGTAGCATCAAGCGCAACGGCGTTTATGATGAGATCACCGACATTCTAAAGGAGACCGGCAAAAACATCGTAGAGTTTTCTGGCATCATGTCTAACCCTACCTATGCCAAGGTACAAGAGGGTGCAAAACTGGCAAGAGAGAGTGGGGCTGATATGATTCTGGCCGTGGGCGGCGGCAGCACCATGGACTGCTGCAAAGCCGTTTCCCTGGCTGCCCGGTATGACGGGGACATTTGGGACGATTTCTGGGCACGCCCCGGCGTCATCGACTTTGAGCCGCTGCCCCTGGGCGTGGTGGTTACGGTGGCCGGCACCGGAAGCGAGTGCAACGGCGGCGCGGTGATCACCAATGAGGAAAAGAAAGTCAAGACCGGACGGGACTATCCGGCCCTCAATCCCCGCTTTGCCCTGATGGACCCTACTTATACATTCTCTGTACCGAAAAAGCAGATGGCCTCTGGCAGCTTCGACATCCTGAGCCATATCATGGAGACCTATTTCAGTGAGCCCAACGAGGACAATGTTTCCGACGACATTATGGAGGCACTGATGAAAAGTGTCATCCGCAACCTGCGCGCTGCCATGAAAAACCCGGAGGATTACACGGCCCGCTCCAACCTGATGTGGGACGCTACCATGGCGGAAAACCGGCTCATCAAGATGGGCAAAAAGTGTGACTTTGAGTGCCACAACATGGAGCACCAGCTGGGCGCTTATACCAACTGCAACCATGGCTGCGGCCTGGCGGTACTCCACCCGGTCTACTACCGCCATATTTACAAGGAAGGGCTGCCCAAGTTTGTCCGGTTCTCCGAAAATGTATGGGGTATAGCCCGTGACGGGAAAACGGACGAGGAGCTGGCTCTGGCCGGTATTGACGCTCTGGCCGCCTTTATCAAAGAACTTGGCCTGCCAACCACGCTGAAAGAGCTGGGCGCAGACAAGGCGCTGCTGAAAGAAATCGCCGACTCCTGCGGTATCTCTCAGGGCAGCTATAAACCCATGACCCATGAGAAAATTCTGGCAATCTTCCAGGAATGCTATGAATAAAATATTTAGAACTAAGAAAGGAACGATCGACATGAAAAAATTAGCAGCCATTTTTTTGAGCCTGGCGATGGTTTTGAGTCTGGCCGCCTGTGGCAACAGTTCATCCAATGAAACCAGCGCCCCGGAAACATCCGACTCCGCCGTTTCCAGCGAAACGCAGGAACCCAGCGCAGCGCCGGAATCCACAGAATCTGCAGAGCCCACAGAAGAACCTTCTTCTCAGCCGGAAACGGAAGGCGAGGAGGGAGGAACCCTGGTCGTCTATTATTCTGCTACCGGAAACACGGAGCAGGTAGCGAACTATATTGCGGACATCACCGGTGGCGATTTGTTTGAACTGGAGCCGGTAGAGCCTTACACCAGCGATGATCTGGATTGGACGGATGACAACAGCCGCGTTTCTCAGGAATACTATGATGAAAGCCTGCGGGATGTAGAGCTGGTAGCGGATACGGTGGAAAATTGGGACAGCTACGACACGGTATTCATTGGTTATCCGATCTGGTGGGGCATTGCAGCATGGCCGACGGATGGCTTTGTAGAAGCTAATGATTTCACCGGTAAAACAGTGATCCCATTCTGCACTTCTTCCAGCTCTGGTTTGGGTGATAGCGGTGAATTACTGGCAGAATTGGCAGGTACCGGTGACTGGCAGGAAGGAATGCGTTTCCGTTCCAGTGCCAGTGAGGCAGATGTACAGGAGTGGATTGACAGCCTTAGTCTGTCCTAACTAATAAGCCAGAGCGGTTTATCCCGCCTGTTTACCATACCGGCAGGCTCCGACCTTTTTTGGGCGGGGTCTGCCTATTTCTTTTGAAAGGAAGCGATGGACGCAATGGAAGAAGATGCGGAAAAATATTTGTTCAAGGCAATGCCGGTGCCAAAGGCGGTGGCGACTCTGGCAATCCCCACCATCATCAGCCAGGTGGTGACCATGATTTACAACCTGGCGGATACCTTTTTTGTGGGACAGCTGGGCGATCCGCTGATGGTGGCCGCCGTTTCCCTGGTATCCCCCTGGTTCAATCTGCTCACGGCACTGGGGAACCTGTTCGGCCTGGGCGGCAGCAGCCTGATTTCCCGAATGATGGGGGCGCAAAACCACAAGGACATCAAATATGTGTCCGTATTCAGCATTTGGGGAGGAGCGGCGGTGACGCTTCTCTTTTCCTTGAGCACCTGGGTTGCACGCGCCCCTCTGCTGGATTTTCTGGGAGCCAGCCCGGATACCTATGGCTATGCAGAAGATTATCTTTTCTGGGTGGTGGTATTGGGCGGCGTGCCAACCATGGTGAGCCTGGCACTGGGCCATCTGCTTCGGAGTGAGGGCCATGCGAAACAGGCCAGCGCCGGCATGATGTTCGGCGGTATCCTCAATGTGGTGTTGGACCCTGTTTTCATCTTTATATTTCATTTGAATGTGGCTGGAGCCGCTATGGCCACAGCGCTGTCCAATACCGCTTCCGTGGTGTTCTTTGCCATCCAGTACATACGGCTGAAGGACAAAACGGCGGCTTCCCTGAATCCCCGGTATTTTACCTTCCGTTTTGTGCGTCCCATTTTCTCGGTTGGCCTGGCATCTGCTTTGGCTACCGCATTGGGCAATGCCTCCAATATGGTGATGGTCCATCTGGCCTCCAGCTACGGCGACATCCCTGTGGCGGCCTACGGCGTGGTGAAACGCATCGATCAGTTCCCGCTGAACGTCTCCATGGGACTGTGCCAGGGCTTTATGCCGCTGGTAGGATACAATTTTGCTTCCAAAGATTACGAGCGGATGCGCAAGGTGTCTACATTCTCCTGGAAGGTTGCTCTGGCGATGTCTGCCTGCTTTATCGCCTGCTTCGCCGCCTTTGCGCCGCAGATCCTGCACCTGTTTATCCCGGAGATGCAGACCAGCGCCCTGGGCTCTTCCTTCCTGCGCATCGCCTGTCTCGCCGTGCCCCTGACCAGTGTGAATTTCTTGATCAGCTACACCTTGCAGGCAATGGGGAAAGGTGCACAGTCCGCGATCCTCACTTCCTGCCGGCAGGGAGCGCTCAATATCCCTCTGCTGATCGTAATGAACATGATTTTTGGCTTATACGGCATGATCTGGACCCAGCTTGTAGTAGAGATCATCATGCTGCCGGTTTCGCTGGGGATGTACTTCCACACTTTCCGAGGGTTGAAAGCTGAGTAAAAGCAGCGCCTATAACCTTTAGGTTTTAACTGCATAACAAACGGAGACTTCTGCTTTTCTCTGCGGGGAATTAAAATATAGATAAAGAAAGAGGTGTACAAGATGGAAATGCGTATTTTAGGAAAAGATTTGACGGTTTCCGCTGTTGGTCTGGGCTGCATGGGCTTTTCCCATGCCTACGGTGCGCCGACAGACGAAAAAGAAACCATTCGCCTGTTGCGTCGGGCATTTGATCTGGGATATACGTTTTTTGATACCGCTGAGGTGTACGGTACTCCGGAGAATCCGCATATCAACGAAGCGTTGGTGGGAAAAGCTCTCGCTCCGGTGCGGGAGCAAGTCGTCATCGCCACGAAGTTCGGCCTGCAGTTTGACTTTGACAGCGGCAAGGTGCCGATCCCCCTCATTCCCGATTCCCATCCGGAGACTATCCGCCGGTCGGTGGAAGGGTCGCTCCGGCGGCTGGGAATGGACCATATTGACATTTATTTCCAGCACCGCATCGACCCAGCAGTGGAGCCGGAGGAAGTGGCCGGAGTGATGGCGGATTTAATTAAAGAGGGCAAGATCACTCACTGGGGCATCTCGGAGGCAAACGAGGAATATCTGCGCCGCGCCCATGCGGTTTGCCCGGTGACGGCGGTGGAAAACCGCTATTCCATGATGGCTCGGCAGTATGAGGGTCTGTTCCCGGTTTTGGAGGAACTGGGTGTAGGGTTGGTGGCCTTTTCACCCATGGCCAACGGTTTCCTCACCGGCCAATATGGCAAGGGTCAGAAGTTTGACCCCGCCACCGACTACCGTGCCGCTATGCCGCAGTTTACCGATGAAGCGGTGGATCAGAATACAGCCCTTTTGAAGCTGCTTCATAATATGGCAGCAAAGAAAAACGCAACGCCTGCGCAGATCTCCATGGCCTGGATGCTCTGCAAAAAGCCATGGATCGTGCCCATTCCCGGAACACGGAAGGAAGAACGAATGATGGAAAACGCCGGAGCTGCCGCAGTAAAACTATCCTCAGGCGAAGTACAGGCTTTAGATGCTGCTTTGAAGGATATGAAAATGTCTCCGGTATTTGGCGGGACAGATTTTAAACAATAAATTTAAGATAAAGTTTTTAGGAGGTATATCAGATGAAATACGCTACTTTAAATAATGGAGTAAAGATGCCAATGGCAGGTATTGGAACTTTTTTATTGACACCGGATGAGGCAGAAGCTTCTGTCCTCAGTGCATTGGAGTGCGGTTACCGCTTGATTGACACAGCGAATGCCTATGTTAATGAAAAGGCCGTGGGCCGTGCCATGAAACGTTCTGGTCTGCCAAGGAAAGAAATCTTTCTGGAGACAAAACTCTGGCCCAGCTTTTACGAGCAGGAGGATGCAGTGGAAAAGACGCTGAAACGTCTGGACACCGACTATATTGATCTCTTGCTGATCCACCAGCCTGCGGGCAATTATATCGCCGGATATAAGCTGATGGAGAAAGCCTATAAAGAGGGCAAGGTGAAGGCGATTGGCCTGTCCAACTTCAACGAAAAACAGATTCGGGAGATTTTAGACATCTGCGAAGTAAAGCCTGCAGTTCTTCAGACAGAAGTGCATCCTTATTCTCAGGAAAAGAAGCTGAAGGAGTTCCTGGATAAAGAAGGCATCATTATCCAGGCATGGTATCCTCTGGGTCATGGAGACAAGGCGCTGATCCAGGAGCCGTTGTTCACGGAATTTGGCAAAAAGTATGGCAAGAGCAATGCCCAGATCATCCTGCGCTGGCACATTCAGGCCGGCAATATCGTGATCCCTGGCTCCAAGAACCCGGCCCATATCAAAGACAATTTCAACCTGTTTGACTTTGCGTTGACAGATGATGAAATGGCTAAAATCACTGCTTTGGACAAGCAGAAGCGATATTACACCAGTACACCGGAAATGTTGAAGAAGTATGCGGAAATGGTTCCGCCTGTAGACGAGCAGAAATAAGGAGGGATTCGCAATGCGTAAGAATTTTGGAACAAAATCTTGGTTTTACCCCCTGCCGGTACTGATCATCGGTACCTACGATGAAAACGGCACACCCAATGCTATGAATGCGGCCTGGGGCGGGCTGTATGATGCGGACAAGGTTGTGCTCTGCCTTAGTGCCGGCCATAAAACCACGAAGAACATCAAGGCAAAGGGCGCATTCACTGTGGCATTTGCGGATGCTGCCCATATGATTCCGGCGGACTATGTGGGAATAGCTTCCGGCAACAACGAACCGAAGAAAATGGAAAAGGCCGGTTTCCACACGACAAAAAGCGCCCTTGTGGACGCCCCTCTGATCGATGAGCTGCCGGTAGCGCTGGAGTGCAATTTCCTAAAGGTGAATGAGGATGGCAATATCATCGGCCAGATTGTGAACGTAAGCATTGACGAAAGCGTACTGGACAGCGATGGGAAGCTGGATATGAGCAAATTCCAGCCCATCTCTTTTGAGCCAGCCAACAATGGGTACCATGTGCTGGGTGAGCGTGTGGGTAATGCGTTCAGCGATGGCGGCAAGTTGAAATAAGGGGGCGAATGATATGAATAAGGAATTTCACAATCTGTTCCCGCAGGGTGGGCCCAACACGGTGGCCGGGCAGTATTTCAGTGGGGCCAGCTATCTCTGCCCTTTAAGCGACATGGGCGTTTCTGTTGCCAATGTCACCTTTGAACCGGCCTGTCGGAACAACTGGCATATCCATCATGACGGCGGACAGATTCTGCTTTGTACAGCGGGGCGCGGATACTATCAGGAGTGGGGTAAGCCTGCTCAGGAACTGCATCCCGGCGACGTAGTCAACATTCCGCCGGAAGTAAAGCATTGGCACGGAGCTGCTCCGGACAGTTGGTTTGCCCATGTGGCGATTTCCGTTCCAGGGTCTAAAGCGGAGTGGCTGGAACCTGTGGATGAAGCAGAATATACGAAACTGAAATAAGTTTGTGCGAAAGGAATGGATCAATATGGATAAAGTAACAGCAGGCAGAGATGCAATGAGTAAATTTGCTCCAAAATTTGCGGAGCTCAACGATGACGTCCTCTTTGGGGAAGTCTGGTCGCGGGAAGATCAGCTCTCGCCCCGTGACCGCAGCCTGATCACTGTCTCCGCTCTGATGGCCAGCGGGATTTTGGATACCTCCCTGCTCCACCACATCCAGCGGGCGAAGGCAAACGGCGTCACTGCCACGGAGATGAGCGAGGCGCTGACGCAGCTGGCGTTCTATGCAGGGTGGCCCAAGGCCTGGGCGGCACTGCGGATGGCGAAAGATGTCTATGGGGAGGAATAAGATGGAGCGGCCTTTTGTGGTGTGCCACATGCTGGCTTCCTTAGACGGCAAAATCGACGGGGCATTCTTTGGCGCGCAGCAGACGGCCCCCGCTCTCCAGGTATACGGTGAACTGCGCGGGTTTTACGGCTGCCAGGCCACCTTGTACGGCACGACCACCATGCTGGGCGGCTATGCCGACGGGAAGGTATCGCCGCTTTCCGCAAACGGGGAAGAGCCGCTGCAAGAGGACTGGGTGAACCCGGCGGGCAAAGAGGTGGGCAATTTCATCATCGCGGTAGACCCGGCGGGGGAACTGGCTTATTCCGGCCCCACCCTCGAAAAGAAAGGCCGCCCCGCCGCCCATGTGGTTGAGGCGCTGACGCAGCAGGCGTCCCCGGCCTACCTTGCCTATTTGCAGGAGCGGGGCGTGTCTTATCTGTTCGCCGGTAAAGAACGGCTGGACTGCGCGCTGCTCCTCCAAAAGCTGTACCGGCAGTTTGCCATTGATAAGCTGATGCTGGCGGGTGGCGGGATCGTTAACGGGTCGTTTCTGGCTGCGGGCCTGGTGGACGAGTTCAGCCTGGTGGTCGCGCCGGTGGCCGACGGCGGCAGCGGCGTGGCCTCCTTTGCCCAGGCGGACTTTCTGCCCCACTGGCCCCCGGCGGCCTTTCATCTGAAAAGCGCGCAAACCCCACAGCCGGATGTGCTGTGGCTGCGCTATACCCGCCCATAAGGATAACGGCTTTCCCATATCTATTTCATCCCCCAAAAAAAGGAGGTAAAAATATGCGTCAAAAAGGCACTCGCATGATTTCGGCATTCCTTTTATGCCTGGCTCTAACCTTAAGCGGCTGCAGCACACAGCCCCCTGCGGAATCTGACAGCACGCCCCCATCTTCCAGCGCGGACTCTTCAGCGGCAGAGGAAAATCAGGTCGCGGCATCCCCGGAGGAAGGCGTGGAAATCGCCACAAATGGCGGGGAGATGATTGCCATTTCCGCTCTGGAGCATCAGGATGAAACGGCAGAATCCGTCGTTTACTATACATCTCAAATTACACCGGATGCGATGGTCGCGATTTATCAGGCATTGGGGGACGGCCTCTCCGGCGAAAACATAGCCGTGAAACTGTCTACGGGCGAACCGCCGGCCAGCAATTACCTGGACCCGGATCTCATCGCCGACCTGGTCAGTCTGGTGGACGGAACGATTGTGGAGAACAATACTGCTTACGGAGGTCAGAGATCGTCCACCGCTATGCACTATCAGGTGGCAGAAGACCATGGCTTTACAGAAATCGCGGACTTTGTTGTGCTGGACGAGGATGGCTCTGTGACCCTTCCGGTGGAAGGCGGGACGCAGCTCACGGAAAATCTGGTAGGGGCCCATTTCCCGGAATATGACGGGTATTTGGTGCTTTCCCATTTCAAAGGGCATACCATGGCCGGTATGGGCGGAGCCATCAAAAATATCTCTATCGGGATGGCATCGCAGGAAGGAAAGTGCCTGATCCATACCGCAGGGGAAAGTCATACCAGTCCTTGGGGCGGCGAGCAGGACCCGTTCCTTGAATCTATGGCAGAAGCTGGAAAATCGGTCATGGACGCTCTGGATGGGAATATGCTGTTTGTCAGCGTCATGAACCATCTTTCGGTAGATTGTGACTGCGATGGGAACCCTGCCGAGCCGGATATGCACGACATTGGGATTCTGGCGTCCGCCGATCCTGTAGCGCTGGATCAGGCATGTGTGGATCTGGTTTACGCTTCTCAGGATGACACCGCTTCCCTGATTGAGCGGATGGAATCCCGCAATGCCTACCATGTCCTGGAGCATGGAGAAGACATCGGCCTGGGCAGCCGTACATACCGCCTGGTGAGTATCGATGCGTGAGGTGTGGGAGGTCCTGCACCGGGAATTTGTGTACCTTTGGTATTACTTTGACATCCAGTTGAGACAGATATTCGGCTATTGGGTGCTGGGTATGATCATCGGTTCTGCCATATCCGTTTTTGCCAAAGACAAACTTCATCGGCTGTTTGGATCTCTTTCCGGGATGCGTTTAGGGGCATTGGGAGTGATCCCGGCAAGCCTTCTGGGTATTGCTTCGCCCCTTTGTATGTACGGCACGATTCCCATTGCGGCTTCGTTTTCCCGCGGCGGGATGCGCCATGACTGGCTGGCGGCGTTTATGATGTCCTCTATCCTGCTCAATCCGCAGCTGATTCTATACAGCGGCGCGCTGGGCGGACAGATGCTCGCCATTCGGATTATTTCGTGCTGCCTGTGTGGAATGGCTGCAGGGTGGCTGGTGGGTATTTTTTATAAGGACCGCCCGTTCTTTGACTTCACGGGATTCGACGGCCCAAAGAACCATGACACCGATCCTAACATTGTACTTCGCTTTCTCAAAAACCTGGGCAGGAACATCAAAGCTACCGGGCCGATGTTTTTGTTGGGTGTGATCCTTTCAGCGCTGTTCCAGCGCTATGTTCCCTCAGAATGGGTGGCGGAGCTGTTCGGGGAAAATGAAAGATTCGGTGTGCTTTTAGCAGCCACCATTGGTGTACCGCTCTACGCCTGCGGCGGGGGGACGATCCCTCTCTTACAGGCATGGCTATTAGACGGGATGAGTTCAGGCAGCGCCGCCGCCTTTATGCTGACAGGGCCGTCTACCAAAATTACCAATCTAGGGGCCTTAAAGACAGTTTTAGGGGTCCGGCGGTTTTTACTTTACCTGCTTTTTGTGATGGGTTTTTCACTCATAACAGGGTTGCTGGTGGATTTTATATTTTAGGATATGCTAGCGTCGGTGTACAAGGGGCAACACGCCTCAAACCGTGTAATTCCGGTCATTTGTTGCGTTATCTTCGCTCGGTGTACGTTCAGTACACCTCGTTCAGCTGCCTTGCAAATGACCGGAATTTCTACGGTTGAGGTCGAAGAGTCGAGAAATAGACGATTTTTGTCCTTTCAAGGCATTTGATCGACGCGTACTGGACGTACGCGGAGTGAAAATAACGCGGAAAGGGCAAAAATCAGTCATTTCTCGACCGTATTGTCCCTTTGTACACCGACGCTTTACTCAAACAAAGGCATCTGCTGTGCAGGTGCCTTATTTTGTGCTTTTAGTAGAAAGCTAAAGGTTAAAACTCTATAACGAATCGAGACTTCTGAAACGCTGTGAGAACCTTTACAATAGAATCAGAACAAAAAAGGTTTCTTACGCAGCGCCCGGCCAGGTGCTGCAAAACAAATCGAAAGGAAGTCATGAATGATGGAATATGTAACATTGCATAACGGAGTCAAAATGCCGAAACTGGGATATGGTGTTTTCCAGGTTTCAAATGAAGAATGCGAGCGCTGTGTATTGGATGCCCTTTCGGTGGGGTACCGCTCCATCGATACGGCACAGTCCTATGGAAATGAGGAATCAGTGGGCAGTGCCGTTCAGAAATCCGGTGTGCCCCGCGAGGAACTGTTCCTCACCAGTAAAATCTGGATGTCCAACGCCAGTTATGAAAAAGCGAAAGCCTCTATCGACAAGTCCCTGCAAAGGATGAAAACGGATTATCTGGACCTGATGCTGATCCATCAGCCCTTTGGGGACTACTACGGCGCTTACCGGGCGATGGAGGAAGCCTACAAGGCAGGAAAGCTCCGGGCCATCGGGGTGTCCAACTTCTACCCGGACCGACTCATTGACCTTTGCCAGTTTGCCGAAACTAAACCGATGGTAAACCAGGTAGAAACCCATGTGTTCCAGCAGCAGAAAACTGCTCATGAATATATGAAAAAATATGGCGTACAGCATGAAGCATGGGGGCCCTTTGCAGAAGGAAAAAAGAGCTGCTTTACCAACCCCGTGCTGGTGGAGATCGGCCAGAATCACGGCAAAACAGCCGCCCAGACCGCCCTGCGGTTTCTCATCCAGTCCGATGTGGTGGTGATTCCCAAATCCACCCACAAGGAGAGGATGGAGCAGAACCTGGGTGTGTTCGATTTTACCCTGAGCGATGCTGAAATGGACGCGATCCGCGCATTGGATGAGGGTAAAAGTCTGTTCTTCGACCATTACGACCCTGCTACCGTGGAGATGCTGACCAATATGGGCAAAACCAGGATTGTGTAAGGAGTGTGAATCCATGCAAAGGAGAAAAAAATACGCCTCTGGTATCCTTTTATTATGCTGTACTCTGATTCTGTCTTTCTTTTCTGGATGTGCCGCTTCTTCCGATGTGGAAACAGAGCCGGAAGAGCCTGCATCGTCTGTCTCTTCTGGGGAGATGGAAACGGAGCCTGATACGGGAAGCGCAATGCCTTCCACAGAGGAGGAACAACCCATGGAGACAGGAATCATTTCGGAGCAGATTTTAGAGGGAGAAACAGGGACGATTCATTACAGCTATTATCTACCAGAAAACTACGATCCACAAAAGGAATATCCACTGATGATGGCAATGCCCGGCTATGACAGGATGTGGTTTGGGGAGGATTCCTCCGGTTCCAATCTAAGCTGGGACGGCTTTTTATGTTGGACAGAGCGCCCAGAGGAGATGATTGTTGTCTCTGCCCAGCTCACCGACTGGCACGAAACATCGGCCCGGCAGGCCATTGAGCTGACAGAATACTTTATCGACCATTTTTCTGTGGACCAAAATCGGGTATATGCGGCAGGTTACTCCGCCGGCGGGGAGACCATGTCCCAGGCAGTGTCCATGCGCCCGGATCTTTATGCAGCCTATCTGCACGGGGCATCCCAGTGGGATGGGGACTATGCGCCTATCTCGGAAAACGGCGTGGCCGTGTATATCTTTATGGCGGAGCACGATGAGTATTACGGTTCCGAACGGGCATGGGACGCATACAATAGACTTCGTGATGCCTATATCGAGGCCGGATGGAGCGAAGAACAGATCAGCGAAGTTTTACAAATCCAGACGCCGGATGACGAATGGTTTGCCCAGCGCGGCATTACCGGAAACTATCATGGAGGTGGAAACGCGGTGTTTGGAGAAGAAGATGTTCTGAACTGGGTTTTGTCTCATTCTAAGGAGAGTGATATTTCTTGAAGGTATTGTTGGTAAACGGCAGCCCGCACAGGGAAGGCTGCACGTATACGGCACTGTGCACGGTGTCGGAGGCGCTGAATCAGAATGGAATTGACACGGATATTTTCTGGATTGGGAATAAACCCCTCTCCGGATGCATCGCCTGCCACAAGTGCAAGAATCTCAACCGCTGTGTATTCCAGGATACGGTAAACAAATTTCTATCACTGGCGGAGGACTACGATGGCTTTGTGTTTGGCACGCCAGTCCATTGGGCCGGAGCCACCGGCGCAATCACTTCCTTTTTGGACCGTGCTTTTTATGCAGACCTGAACGGGGGCGGCGGGCGCTTCTATTTGAAGCCTGCGGCAGCAGTCCTATCAGCCAGGCGGGCCGGAACGACAGCCACCTGGGATCAGGTCAACAAATATTTTGGTCTGATGCAGATGCCTATTATCACCTCCCACTATTGGAATATGGTGCATGGTACAACGCCGGAGGAGGTGCTGCAGGATCGGGAAGGGATTTACACCCTACGGACCCTTGGACATAATATGGCTTATTTTCTGAAATGTAAGGAGGTCGGCAGCAAGCTGGTGCCGCTGCCCCCACTGGAAACGCCGGAACGAACCAATTTCATCCGATAGAACAAAATTGGAGAACAGGAGGCCACACAAATGAAGCCCAAAATGATTGTAAAAATCACAGTGGATCTTGGCATGACCATCTTTCTGATGCTGCTTATGGCCTTTGAACTGATCGGCAGAACGGCCCATGAGTGGATCGGGGCCGGGATGTTCGTGCTGTTTATCCTTCACCACATCCTAAATAGAAAATGGACGGGTAATCTGCTCCATGGACGGTATACTCCCTATCGCGTATTACAGACGGTGAGCGCTGGCCTGGTTTTCCTTGCGATGATAGGGCTTATGGTCAGCGCAGTGCTGATCTCCCGCGAAGTATTCACATTTCTGCCGATCCGCAGCGGTCGCAGCTTGGGCAGGATGCTTCACATGATTTGCTCTTATTGGGGATTTCTCCTGTTCTCCTTTCATCTGGGCATTCATTGGAATATGATTATGGCAATGGCAAGACAGTTGCGCGGGAAGCCATCAAAACTGAGAGTACGTCTTAGCCGTGTGGCGGGGGTTCTGATTGCAGCCTATGGCGTGTATGCACTGATCCATCGGGATATTCCAGTCTACCTATTTTTGCAGACGCCATTTGTGTTTTTTAATTCTGATGAGCCAATTATTTTTTTCTATGGCGATTATATTGCCATCATGGGATTAATGATCGGGGTAGGATATTATTTTTCTAAATTGTTAATGCGGCTCATAAAAAGAAGATGTGATAGGTAATGGACAGGGGAAGAAAACAATGTCGTTTTCTTCTTTTTTGTTCAGTGCGTCCAGCAAAGCTGGACCACACTAGCCGGTGCAAGTCCGGTCACAGTAATCGCCAGTGAGCTGAGCGTTTCTTTCTTTTGGAATAAGGGCAGCTTATGGGCTTTGCCTTTCGGCATAGCCTAATTATGCTATAGGCCGTCTAGTTAGGGTACAAATTGTACCCTAACCGCCATGATTGCTTTTGGCGGATGAGCGCTGGAACCTGGCGGGGCATGGCCCACCAGATTCTACCACTACATTTCACTTATGCGCATGCCCAGTACTCTGTTGCTCGTAGCGGGGTGATTCATTTTTGCCGAATTGGCACATTTCTCCGTCGCAAAATTCTCCCGATTGTGGTATAATGGCAACCATAGATTCTAGCGATGTCTGACATCGACATGCCGCTAAGGTACATGTTTTCCACTGCGGCTTTGTCAGCTTCGGAGAGAATCGTTTGTTTTACATTAATTTTATTAACAAATTTAGTTCCGCTGGGGTAGGGATATTTGCGATCAGATTTGTCAACAGGTAGCTCACCCCTGTCAATCCGTTCTAATATTGAGGCGCGGCAGGTCAAAGCAGCCTTGACTTTTTTTAAGTTTAGTGTTGTTAAGGGCACTTCCTCGTCCTTTTCCGACGGGGATTTTTTAAGACTCTTTATACAGAATCGATGGTCTTGGGGCATTGTCCGGGGCCGGAAAAAACAGTTGAGTTTTAAAACGCGATTTGCTATACTATATCTAGCATGGTACCTTTGGGTACCAAATTTCTTTTAATACAGATTTCAGTTTCTTTCCTGTCTATTTGCCCTTATCAACCAGAAATTCCCATTTTTTATTTCATAGTTGAATCAGCGGCGTCAGCCTTAAGGCGGCCCAGGCAGATAGGAAAAATTAGGTTTCAGACAAATTTTTATAGAAAGGTTAATGAGCATGCGTGAAAAATATGAATCTCTGCCTTTAAGCGAATTGCGCCAGGTGGCAAAAGCAAGGGGGCTGAAGGGTATTTCTACTCTCCGTAAGGAAGAACTGGTCAACCGTATGGTAGAAGAGGACGAAAAACAGAAAAACAGCGACCGGGAAGAAGGAACCTCTGCGGACCGGGGCGGACAGAAGCATGAGCGGAAATATGAGCACGGGGACGACCACCCCAAGGCAGATTTTCAGGCCCTGGACAGCGGCCAGGAGGTCAGCGGGATCCTGGAAGTTCTGGCGGACGGCTATGGGTTTATCCGTTCGGACAATTTCCTGCCGGGAGAGAACGATGTTTATGTATCCCCCTCCCAGATCCGCCGGTTCGGTTTGAAGACGGGGGATATCCTTCGGGGAAACACCCGGATCAAATCTCAGAATGAGAAGTTTTCGGCGCTGTTGTACGTAAAAAGCATCAATGGCATGTCTCCTTCGGAGAGTTCCAGGCGCTGCAATTTTGAAGATATGACCCCTGTTTTTCCCAATGAAAGGATTTATCTGGAACGGCCCGGCGGAAGCCTTGCCATGCGGATTGTGGATCTGGTAAGTCCCATCGGAAAAGGACAGAGGGGAATGATCGTTTCTCCTCCTAAAGCAGGAAAGACTACTCTGCTGAAGGATGCGGCAAAGTCCATTCTGCGGAACAATCCGGAAATGCACTTGATTATTCTGCTGATCGACGAACGTCCGGAGGAAGTAACAGATATCAAAGAAACCGTGCAGGGTCCCAATGTGGAGGTGATTTACTCTACCTTTGATGAACTGCCGGAACATCATAAACGGGTTTCGGAGATGGTTATCGAGAGGGCGAAACGTCTGGTGGAAAACAAACGGGATGTGGTTATTTTTATCGACAGTATCACCCGTCTGGCCCGGGCCTACAACCAGGTGGTGCCTCCAAGCGGAAGAACTTTGTCCGGAGGTCTGGACCCGGCCGCCCTGCATATGCCCAAGCGGTTTTTCGGAGCCGCCCGGAATATGAGAGAGGGCGGAAGTCTGACAATCCTGGCTACGGCACTGGTGGATACCGGCAGTAAAATGGACGATGTGGTTTATGAAGAATTTAAAGGAACCGGCAACATGGAATTGGTGCTGGATCGAAAACTTCAGGAGCGCAGGGTATTTCCGGCAATTGATATTATAAAATCCGGAACCCGCAGGGAGGATCTGCTGCTGACAGAAGAAGAGCAGGAGGCAGTGAATTCCATGCGGAAGGCACTGAATGGAATGAAGGCCGAAGAGGCTGTGGAGAATATTCTCAATATGTTTGCTCACACAAAAAATAATAAAGAATTGGTGCAGATGGTCCGGAAACAGAGATTTAGTCTGTAACCATGAAAACGCGCCGGTCTGCAGTTTGTTTCTGTATGCCGGCGCTTTTTGCTTCCGGGAGGAGTCATGGAAGAACGAATATTGATCACATTTTTTACCACAACCCAGGCGATGCGCATGGAAGACTGCTGCAGAAGAGAGGGATGCAGGGGAAGACTGATTCCGGTTCCCGGGAAAATTTCCGCAGGGTGCGGTGTAGGGTGGATGGCAGAAAAAAAGGAGAAGGAAAAGCTGCTGGCCTTTATGAAAGATCAGGGGCTTGCGTGGCAGGCGGTGTATGAAATCACTGGGATTTTGAAAAGGTAGAGGGATTTCTATGGAAAAGAATTATAAAATATTTTGTCAGGGAGGCGGGTGCACTGCCAAGCTGGGGCCTGCAGCCTTGAAACGGGTATTGGAAAAATTGCCCCGGATGGAAAATGAGAAGCTGCTGGTGGGGTACAGTCACGGGGATGACGGGGCGGTCTACCGGCTTTCCGAAGACCTGGCGGTTATCCATACGCTGGATTTTTTTCCGCCGGTGGTGGAGGATCCCTATTTGTTCGGACAGATTGCCGCAGCCAATGCCCTCAGCGATATTTATGCCATGGGAGGAGATGTGACGACTGCGCTGAATATCGTATGCTTTCCGGAAACGATGGATCTGAATGTTCTGGGGGAGATCCTCGCCGGCGGCAGCGAGAAAGTACAGGAGTCCGGCGGTGTGCTGGCCGGAGGCCATTCGATTGCCGACGAGGGGATCAAATACGGATTGTCCGTGTGCGGAACGGTTTCTCCACAAAAGATGTTCCAGAACAATACCTGCCGGGAAGGAGATGTTCTTCTGCTGACGAAACCCCTGGGGGTAGGGATTGTCTGTGCGGCCAGCCGCCTGCAGGCGGCTTCCGGGGAAGCCTTTGATCTGGCTGTTGCATCCATGCGGACCCTGAACCGGAAAGCCTCCGAAATCCTGCGAAAGTACCAGGTGCATGCCTGTACGGATGTGACAGGATTCGGCCTTCTGGGGCATCTGGGAGAGATGATAGAGGAGAATTATACGGCGGTGCTGGATCTGGAAAAGATTCCTTATATTCCCCAGTGTGAGGAGTATGCAGAAGAATTTTATCTGACGGCCGCAGGCCAGAGAAACCGCAATCACATGCAGGAGCAGGTAGACTTTGGAGACGCCCCTTTTTATGCGGAGGAACTGTTTTTTGATCCCCAGACCTCCGGAGGACTGCTGGCAAGCTTGGCTCCCGAGGACGGGAAAACGGCACTGGGAGAGATCGCAAAACTGGGGCTGCCCTGCGGGATTATAGGAAAAATTGAAAAAAGAAAAGAAAAAGGTATTTATGTGAGGTGAAAGAAATGATCTTTTTAGATGAACGGGGAAAGGTCTGCCCGCTTCCTGTGGTGGAGACCAAAAAGGCTCTGGAGTCCGCCCGGGCCGGAGAAACGGCGGAGGTGGTGGTAGACAACGAGATCGCGGTGCAGAATCTGCGGAAGCTGGCAGATCACAGAGGCTGGAATTTTCAGTGGAAAAAACAGGGAGAAGGGGAATATACGGTTAGAATTACCAGGGCCCCTGGCGGGCAGCCATCGGTTCCGGAAACAGAAATCCCGGAATGTCTGGACTGCAGCCGAGAAGGGATCCGCAAAGGGCTGGTGGCGGTGATCTCCGCCGGAACCATGGGACAGGGAGAGGAACAGCTGGGGAAGATTCTTATGAAATCCTTTTTGTTTGCCCTGACGCAGCAGGAGAATCTTCCGGAAACCCTGCTCCTCTATAACGGAGGCGCTTTTCTTTCCTGTGAAGGATCCGAATCCCTGGAGGATTTGAAAAAGCTGGAGGAACAGGGGGTGGAGATCCTGACCTGCGGCACCTGTCTGGATTTTTACGGCCTGAAAGAGAAGCTGGCTGTAGGAGGAGTTTCCAACATGTATGAGATCGTGGAAAAACAGTGCCGGGCCCTTGCCATTCTCCGGCCATAAGGAGCGGTTATGGAAAGAAAGGAACAATTGATTCTGGTGCGGGGCGGCGGGGATATTGCCAGCGGAACCATCTATAAATTGCTGCAATGCGGTTATCCGGTGCTGGTGCTGGAAACAGAGCGACCTTCTGCCATTCGCAGATGCGCAGCTTTTTCGGAAGCAGTCTATGACGGGGTCAGCCAGGTGGAGGATCGAATCTGCCGCCTGGCCGGAAATTTTCGGGAAGCAAAAAAAATTATGGACAGAGGGGAAGCAGCTATGCTGGTGGATCCGGAGTGCCGTGTGCTGAAGGAAGCAAGGCCGTTTGCCCTAGTAGACGCTATCCTGGCCAAGAAAAATCTGGGAACCAGCAGGGCAATGGCGCAAAGGACCATTGCCCTGGGGCCTGGGTTTCAGGCGGGAAAAGACGTGGATCTGGTGATCGAAACCATGAGAGGACACCGGCTGGGGCGAGTGATCCGGGAAGGCTCTGCCCTGCCGGATACCGGCGTACCAGGACTGATCCAGGGATACGGATCGGAGCGGGTGATTCACGCGCCGGCAGACGGACGGATCGAAAATCTGGCAAAGATCGGAGATCCGGTAAAAAAAGGAGAGCCGATCGCCAGAATTTTTGGAGGAACAGGCCAGATCACAGAAGTCCCCGCTACACTGGACGGTTTGCTGCGGGGATTGATCCGGAATGATTATCCCGTGACCCGGGGGCTGAAAATTGCGGATATTGATCCCCGTATGAAAGAATATGATAACTGTTTTACTATTTCCGATAAGGCCCGCTGTATTGCCGGAGGAGTTTTGGAAGGGATTCTGTTTCTGGAAACCAGGAGGGCGGAAGAATGATCTATCTGGACAGCGCGGCTACCAGCCTTTACCGGCCTCCGGAAGTGGCGGAGGCAGTAATCCGTGCTATGGAGACTATGGGAAATTCCGGGAGAGGCGCCCATGAACCATCCTTGCGGACAGCTAGAGCTGTTTACCGGACCCGGAGCCTGCTGGATCAATTGTTTCATGGAGATGGCCCGGAGCAGGTTGCGTTTACAGCGAATTCCACGGAGAGCCTGAATCTGGCGGCAAAAGGGCTGCTGAGGCCGGGAGATACGGCGGTAACTACGGTTCTGGAGCACAACAGTGTCCTGCGGCCTCTCTATGAAATGGAGCAGAAGGGCGTGAAGCTGAAGTGGATCGGCTGTGACAGCCGGGGGGTTTTGGACTACGCCTCCATGGAGAAAGCGATTACGCCAGACGTACGGGCGGTATTCTGTACCCATGCGTCCAACGTAACGGGAAATCCGGTGGATATCGGAAGGATCGGGGAACGCTGCCGGAAGATGGGAGTGCTTTTCTGTGTGGATGCTTCCCAGACAGCCGGGCGTTTTGACATTCATATGAAACGGGACTGCATGGATGTACTGTGCTTTACCGGCCACAAAAGCCTGCTGGGGCCTCAGGGTACCGGAGGAATCTGTATCCGGAAAGGAGTATCCCTGCGGCCCCTGGTTACCGGCGGAAGCGGGATCCGCACCTTTGACCATCAGCATCCCCAGGTGATGCCGGAAGCCCTGGAAGCAGGAACTTTGAACGGGCACGGGATCGCCGGGCTGGAGGCGGGGCTTCGCTATATTCTGGAAAAAGGGCCGGGGAACCTTCTGGATCGGGAGCGGAAGCTGGCGGAGCTGTTCCTGAAATTGACAGAGGATATTCCGGGCATTCATTTTTACGGAGATCTTCAGGAGCCAAACCGGGCACCGATTCTGTCTTTAAATCTGGGAGATCGCGACTCCGCCGAAATCAGCGGCCGGCTGGCTCTGGATTATGAGATTTATACCAGAAGCGGCGGGCACTGCGCGCCTTTGCTGCACCGGGCCCTGGGTACAAAGCAGCAGGGAATGGTGCGGTTCAGCTTTTCTCACTATAATACGGAACAGGAGATCCGGGAGGCGGCAGAAGCACTCCGGGAGATTGCTATGTCATGAAAAAACAGGAAATCTGGTCTTTTATCGGCGCCGGAGGAAAGAGTACCTTGATCCTGCTGGCCGGGGCCCGAAAGGCCGGCGAGGGGAAAAAGGTTTTGATAAGTACCACTACCCATACAGCTTTTACCAGAGAGGAACTGGAAGGATCCGGGGGAATCCTTCTGCTGGGAGAGGAGGGAAAACAGGCGGCAGAACTCCTGGAAAAAGTGCATCTGGTGGCTGCAGTGGGGGAACTGCCAGGGGAGCCTGGAAAACAGCAGGGCATGCCGGAGAGGGAGCAGGAGAGAGCTTTTGAGGCGGCGGATCTGGTGCTGCTGGAAGCGGACGGATCCCGGAGACATCCTTTTAAAGCGCCGGGAGATCACGAGCCTGCGGTCTATCCGGCCAGCACCCGGATCCTGCTGTCAGCAGGGCTGACAGCTCTGGATCGTCCCATGGAGGAAAGCTGCCACCGGATTCAGGAAATAACCAGAATTACCGGAAGGCTTCCGGATCAGGATCTGAGGATGGAAGATATGGCCCGGGTAATCCAGGAAGGATATCTGGAAAAATGCCGCCGGATGTGGCCGGAAGTTCCGGTTACCGTAATTCTGAATCAGGCGGATACCCGGGAACTGTGGGAAAAGGGAATGGAAATTCGAAAAATGCTGGAGGGAAGCGGTGCGGAAGTGTATCTGTTTTCCTCCAGAACTGTCTGGAAGGGAAAAGAACGATGGAATATGAACTGATCCTGCTGGCAGCTGGTTTCAGCCGCAGATTTGGGGCCAATAAACTGCTGTATCCGGTAGAGGGGGTTCCCATGGTGCTGCGGGCGGCGGAGCTGCTGCTGCGGTTAAAAGAACAGAGAAAGGATATCCGGGGCATCCTGGGGGTTACCCGGCATCCGGAAATCCTGGAAGAACTTCAGAACAGAGGGATTCCAGCCATCATAAACGCCCGCAGTCAGAGCGGACTGGCCTCTTCTGTGGCGGCGGGCCTGAAGGCGGTCTTGGGCGCCGGGAAAAAGAGGGCGTCTGCCGGGAAACGGGCTTTTTGCTTTTTTATGGGGGATCAGCCTTATCTCATGGAGGATACCGTGTCCAGACTGCTGGACCTGTATCCTCTTTGCGGAAAGGGCATGGCCCGCCTTTGCTTTCAGGGGCAGCCGGGAAACCCGGCGGTATTCGGGGAACGTTACGTGCCGGAACTCCTGGCCCTTACAGGAGACAGAGGAGGCCGGCAGATCATGGAGAGGTACCCGGAGGATGTCTGGGAAATGGAGATAGGAAATGGCCGGGAGCTGCTGGATCTGGATGTGCCTCCCGGCTGAATCCGGATCACAGAGTCCTTTCCCGGAGAGAGGTTTTTCTGTTTGAAAAAAGTTCTGCCGCAAGATGGTCATCACTTTGTAGACCACAATGCTTTCTCTGGTATTCTTTTTAAGCCTTTCATCCTTTGTCCCGGTTATTTTATAATAACAAAAAAATACGGAGGAGAGAGTATGAAAAGCAAAAAGAACATCCTTATTTTCATCACCGTTCTGCTGTTCCTGGGAATGTTCATCGGAAATTACGGAAACTATCAGCTGTCCGCCGTACCGGGGAGTGTGTATGAGGCTTACAGCCTGACAGATATGCAGTTCTCCAGTATTATGACAGCCCCCATGTTTCCCTCTATTTTCCTGAGCATTGTCATCGGAATTCTGGTGGACCGTTTCGGAATTTCGAAAATGGTATCCATCTGCTTTGCGGCAGCGGCAGCAGGGTTTGTGCTCCGGGTTTTCGCCACCGATTATATGTCCATGTTTATTGCTATGGCGCTGACCGGTGTTGGCTGCATGATCCTGAACGCGAACCTGGCAAAAATCGTTTCCGCCCTGTATCCCATGGAAAAAGTGGGAACTGTGGTCGGCATTCTGATGGCTGGATCCACCGGATCCATGGCTGTGGCCTATGCCACAACCGCTATGTTCCCCAGCCTGGAGATGGCTTTCTGGACTGCGGCGGCAATCAGCATTGCAGTAGCTGTTCTGTGGATCCTGGTAGTCAGAGAAAAACATTTTTCCGGGAACGGGTCAGTTCCCGCCGGGGAAGTGGTCCCTGTGAAGCAGGCGCTGGGAACCTGCCTGAAAAGCCGGAACATCTGGCTTGCCGGAATTTCCCTGATGTTTCTGCTGGGAGGCGCTACTGTAATTTCCAATTTCCAGGTAAGCGCCCTGACTACCCTGAAAGGATACTCGGAAGGATTTGCAGGAACCTTTGGTACGGTTCTGATGATCGGTTCGATTATCGGATCTATTTTTATTCCGGTTCTGGTAGGAAAGCTGGGCTGGAAAGTACCGGTAATGCTGCTGATCTGCGGATTAGCTGCCGCAGCCTGCATGGTGGGGATTATCGCGCTGCCGGCAGGAGGAATTTATGTAACCAGTTTCCTGAACGGAGCCCTTCGCAGCGGCATTATTGCGGTCATGATGTCTCTGCCGGTTATGTTTCCTGAGATCGGTCCCAGATATGCGGGAACTGCCGGCGGTCTGGCAGTGACCTTGGAACTCCTTGGGGCGGTTGTGATTCCTACTTATATTATCGTACCTCTGGGCGGAGGAAATCTTACCAATTATTTTTATCTGGGAGCGGTATGCATGGTAATCGCCAGTGTGATCTGTTTCCTGATGGCAAAAACCTGCGGTGTTTATTCAAAAAAGTAAAAAGGAGAACTGAATCATGCTGAATGCAAGAGACAACTTTCTGGAAACCCTGCATCACGGAAAACCGGATGCCTTTGTAAATGAGTGGGAACCTTTTGGATTTGTGTTTGATCCGCTGATGGGTGTAACGCTGATCGCTCAGCCGGGAAAATACGTGGTAGACGGCTGGGGAACCACCATCTACATGGGCGAAGATGAACCGGGAGCTATGCCTATTGTGCGGGATGACAATAAGGCGATCCCGGACATAACGGAGTGGAAAAAATATATCAAATCCCCGGACATCAAGCAGAAGCTGGATTGGACGGCGGCAAAGGAACAGGCGGAGGCCATCCATAAAGAGAATAAGCTGACCACCTCTCTGATGGCTACCGGACTTTTTGAGCAGTCTCACTATCTGATGGGATTTGAGGACACCCTGATGAATTTCCTGCTGGAGCCGGAAGCCATGGGAGATCTGCTGGACTATATTACCGATTACAAACTGACCTATGCCCAGATTCTGGTGGAAAATCTTCATCCGGACGTGGTGCTCTTCCACGATGACTGGGGCTCCAAGACCAGCCTCTTTATGTCTCCGGAAGTGTGGAGGGAGATGCTGAAACCCCGTTACGAGAAAATTTACAGCTATTTCAAGAGCCAGGGCGTGATCATTATCCATCACTCCGACAGCTACTGCCAGCCCATCGCGAAAGATATGATCGATATCCACATGGATGTATGGCAGGGGGTTCTGCCTCAGAATGACATTCCGGCTATCCAGAAAGAAACAGAAGGAAAGCTGATCCTTATGGGAGGTCTGGATGCCTCCATTATGGATCTGAAGGATTACAAAGAGGATGTGATCCGGGAAGAAGTTGCCAGAGCCTGCAGAGAATACGCCCCCGGCGGAAGCTTTATTCCCTGCCTGACCTACGGCGGCGAGGGAAGTATCTTCCCGGGCGTCAATGATATTATCATGGATGAGATCCGCAATCAGAACAAGATCTATTTCAAATAACTTCCGCGGATCCGGAAAGTTCCAGAATTTTATAAGAAAGCATCAGATACAGACGGGTGTCTGCCTCCTCCAGGCGGATGCCCGTCAGCTTTTTAATCCGGTTCAGCCGTTTGATCATGGAAGTACGGTGGATTCCGAGACGATCCGCGCTCTGGGTAACATTGCAGCCGGTCTGCAGATGGATCTGCAGCGTATGGTACAGGTCGCCTTCTTTTTTTCTATCGTAATCCCGGAGGATCTGAAGAGCGGGGGAGACCACCTGCCAGGCTCCGAAAGGAGCTGCACAGCGCTCCAGCAGATAGGCGTAGGCGTAGTCTTCAAAACGGTAATGCCAGAAATGAGGCGCGTATTTGTTTCCAAGCCGCAGGGCTTCCCTGGCCTGCGTCAGATAAAGAGAAAAATCTTCCTGCCCGTGAAAAGATTTGCTGTCTCCGGCTTTGGCCACGTGTTCCCTTAAAAAAACAGACATTTTTTCATGGAAGTTATAGTTCTTTTCAGAAGAGCGGGTCAGATTCCAGACACAGACAAAATCCTGGCCGAATCGAAGAACGCAGGAGTGGGGAAAGAGATTCTGGAGACTGCTGCTGAAATATTTTTCTGCTTCCTCCAGGGGGAACCGGTCATAACACCGGATCACGCTCAGGGCGTAGGTATCTTCCAGAGACCACTGATTCTGCAGGAGAATCTGCGGATCCACGTCCCGGTTGCCCTCCAGGAGGCAGCGGATGGCGTTCTGAAATTCACGGCTTTTGGCGTGAAAGCCCTGAGATGGATGCTCTGTTTCAATCATGGTCTTCAGGGTCAGAGCCATGCGGGAAAACAGGACTTCCTGGGGCGCCGCATAGGAGTCGTCTTCAATGCTGCCCAGAATACGGGCAAAAAACTGTCCGTCCCGGAACAGATTGTAGCAGAGTAAGGTTTTCTGCTCGCTCTGCAGGTAAAAATGAAAAACATCTTTCTGTTCCAGGCATTTTTTGAACTCTTTCGTCCAGAGGACATCCTCCAGATCAGCAAGATCCAGTCCTTCTCCGGAAAATTTCTGTGCATACAGAGAATTTTTGGCTACAAAGTGAAACTGGCTGTCGATGATGGTGAGAGGCATGTGAAGAATGGGGGTTGAGAGTTCCAGCAGGCGGGAAAACTCCATGCCGTCTGCAAAAGAAAGAGCAAAATCCCATTTCTCATATTCGGAATATAATCTTTGAATCAGATTGTAAAAGGCCGGTCTGCCAAGACCGCATTCCATGTACAGCCCGTTCTGCCGGGGAAGCTTCTCATTTTCCGGATAGTCCGGAATGCACACGGCGGCGGCAGATTGCTCCATAGACTGAAACTGCCGGGCGGTCATCAGATACAGGGTATCCGGTTCCGGACGGGCCTGGGGTTCGTACATGCGCCAGGAAGTAAAACGGCAGCTTCCGGAGTTCCGCATACGGATCCTGCGGATGCCGTGAAAATGTAACTGATATTGAAGATAAGAAAGATGCACCGGGTCAGCTCCTTTCAGTTTTTTTCTCAATCATGTCAGGGTCAAGATTAAATTATACATGGAAGAGCCAGTCTTGTAAATCGGCGGAAGAAAAGATATAATCATGGGGATTGGAGGAAAAGAGAGTGGAGATCCGGGTATACGATACCCTGCCGGAAGATGCCAGACAGATCCGGCAGGAGGTTTTTATAGAAGAACAGCATTTTCAGGAGGAATTTGACGGCATCGACAGCCGTGCCCTCCACCTGGTTCTGTACCGGGATGGATCGCCGGCAGGCACCTGCCGGTTTTTTCAGGGAAGGGAGCCGGGAGCGTATCTGGTGGGAAGGATCGCGGTGCGGAAGCCTTTCCGGGGACAGAACCTGGGAGCCGCGCTCCTGGAGGCAGCGGAGCGTGAGATTCGGAAACGGGGCGGCGGCAGCGTCCGGCTGCATGCCCAGCAGAGAGCCGCGGGGTTTTATGAGAAGCAGGGCTACGCTCCCTACGGACCGGTGGAGTACGAAGAGTACTGCCCCCATATCTGGATGGAAAAGAAACTATAGGGAGAAGAAGCTGTGTTTATGCTGCCCCCTGGCATATAAAAGATTCAGTCGGTGGTCTGCCGCCGGATCAGTTCCGGAGGGATGATTTTGTGGACCGGTTCCTTCATAGGCTCCGGTCTTCTTTTTTTGCGCTCTTCCATCATGGAGGATAAAAGTGCCATGGCCGTCTCTGCTATGGCAGAGATCTGCTGGCCTACCGTGCTGGTGGGGATCACAGCCTCCCGGGAAATAGGAGAATTGTCAAAACCTAGGAGCCGGTAGGTCTCCGGCAGTTTTCCGTACTTCTGAAACAGAAGGTTCAGAAGTACGTTGGCGTGGGTGTCGTTGGGCATGAAAATGCCCTTCTTTTCGTGGGGATACTTCTTTTCCAGCGTTTCCAGGAGCTTCAGGATCCCGGACCGGTTTTCTTCAAAGGTGTTGCCAAGATCTGTCAGGATCAGATCGTAGGGCAGATGGAATTTTTCGCAGGTATCCACGAAGCCCCGGATCCGGCCCGAGGCAGGAGCGGTGTCCGGCAGATCCGCGTTCACATGGATCAGGATATCGCAGCTGCTTTCCTTCAGCAGGCTGGCGGCCTGGACGCCTCCCAGATAGTTGTCTGTATTTACACTGCAGATATACTGGTCTTCCCGCTCAATGCCTACCACGGGAATGCCGCAGGCGGCCAGTTCGCTCGAGGGGATGGTGGGACTTAAGACGATCATTCCCTCGATGTTGTAAGCCAGGAGTTCCTCAATATATTTCCGCTCCACATCCGCCCGGGAATTCCCGGCGAAGACCAGGAATTTGTAGCCGTAGGTCTCATAGGTGGACAGGATCTGATTTAATATTTCCGCGTAAAAATGCATGTAGAGGTTGGGGATCAGGATTCCCACAAATTCTGTCTTTCCGCTGGCCAGGATCCGGCCGATCTTATTTTCTTTGTAGTCCAGCTCCTCCAGGGCCTGGGCGATCTTCTGCTGATTTTCCAGAGTCAGGGAATCCGGATCGTTAAAATACCTGGAAATTGTGGTCTTGGAAAAATTTGTATAGGCGGCGATATCCGCGAAGGTTACTTTCTTTTTTTTCATAGCTGTGGTTCCTTTCCGCGACCGCCGGAAAGGGATGGCCATTCCGGCGATATTTCTATCATAGCAGAAAAGAGCAGAAAAACCAAGAAATAACCGGTTACGGAATCGGTTTTGTTAAACCTGTACAGAATTTTGGGAGGCAAACTGGGACATGTGCCGAAAAAGAAATTTGTTATTGAAAGGGTCCCGGGTAAGGAGTATGATATGCATAAAGGAACCGGTTACTTAACCGGTAACGGAAACGGTTTCGAAAAACAAAAAGGAGGAGAGAACATGAAAAAACCATGGATATGCCTGGCCGGAATCTTCCTTGCCGCCGCCTGCCTGTCCGGGTGCCAGCAGAAGGATCCGGAGCCGGGGGATGTGGCAGGCTATGACCCGGGGGAGGAGTATCTTTCCATCTGGGTCCACTCCATTGAGGACACAGAGGAAGGCCAGGCCTACAGGGAATCGGTGGAGAGTTTCAACGAGGCTTTTGACGGAAAGTATTTCGCGGACATTGAGTTTGTTCCAAGAAATGACAGCGGCGGCGGATATTCGGATAAGGTCAATGCCTCTGTCATGTCCGGGGGCCTGCCGGATGTGCTGACCGTGGACGGCCCCAATGTATCCGCCTACGCGGCCAACGGGATCATCCAGCCCCTGGCGGAGCTGACGGAGGAAGAAAAAAGCGAATATCTTCCTTCCATCATTGAGCAGGGAACCGTGAACGACCAGCTGTACGCCCTGGGAGTCATGGAGTCCAGCGTGGGCCTTTACTACAATCAGGATATCCTGGAGGAAGCAGGGATTGAGGTGCCGGAGGCGGACGATCCCTGGACCTGGTCGGAGTTCCTGGAGATCCTGGAGGAGCTGAAGCCGCTGATGGAAGAAAAAGACGGCTATCCCCTGGATATGACCTTTCCGGTAGGCGAGACCAGCATTTATTACTTCGCTCCCTTTGTCTGGTCCGGAGGTGGTGAACTTATCAGCGAGGATGGGCTGGAGGCGGAAGGATATTTCAACTCCGATGCCACGGTAAAGGCCATGGAGTATTTCCGATCCATTGTGGAAAATGAGTACATGGCAGAAGCCCCCATTGACCACCTGTTTGAGAGCGGCCGGGCGGCCTTCAAGTTTGACGGAGCCTGGGAGGTTAACACAGTCTACACCAGCTATCCGGATATCAACCTGGGTGTAGCACCCTACGTGGTCAGCGATGACTGGGAGGGCGAAACCTATACGCCCACAGGCTCCTGGGCCTTTGCGGCATCCACCGAGGCGGAGGATATCGAGGCAGCTACGGAGCTGGTCAAGTGGATGAGCGGCGTAGAAAGCGGCATCCGCATCTGGGAAATGGCCAAGAGCTTCCCTTCCACCTATGAAGCCTTTGAAAACATCGATGTGTTCCAGACCGATGAGAATTACCGGGCGCTCTATAACCAGCTGAGCACCTACGGACATCCCCGTCCCAAGACCCCGGTATATCCCCAGGTGAGCACCAGCTTCCAGGAAGTTCTGGAGAGCGCGGCCCTGGGCGGAAAAGACGCCCGGACGGAGCTGGACAAGGCAGTGGAGCGGATCGACAAGAAACTGGAACGTTACGTGAGGGAATAAAAAATGAAAAAGAAAAATTCAATTATGGGAATGGCGTTTTTCGGGCCGGCCCTGGTACTGCTGATCATCTTCCTGTTTCTGCCTATGCTGATGACTTTTATTTTCAGCTTTACCGATTATTTTGCCCTGAACCCGGAAATGACGCACTTTGTGGGACTGGAAAATTACTTTGATATTTTTAAGGACGAACTGTTTCTTCAGTCCTTTCTCAACACCGTGAAATTTGTGATCATCATCGTGCCCCTGCAGTGCGGCGGCGCCCTGCTTCTGGCTCTGGCCATCAACAAGGCCGCCCACTGCAAGAAATACTTTAAGGTGGCCTTCTTTATCCCGGTGGTCATGTCTCTGGCAGTAGTATCCACGCTGTGGATGCAGATCTACAGCCCTGAGGGAATTCTGAATACGCTGCTGGCCAATCTGGGGATCGAAGCCCAGCCCTTTATCCACAGCGCCAGCCAGGCCCTGCCGTCCATTGCTATCATGAGCGCCTGGCAGGGTATGGGATATCAGATGATCATTTTCCTGGGAGGTCTGCAGAACATCAACCCTGCCCTCTACGAGGCGGCGGAGATGGACCATGCCAGCGCCTGGCAGAAATTTAAGGATATCACCCTGCCGGAGCTGAAGCCTCTGTGTATCTTTGTATTTATCACCGTAACCATCGGAGCCTTCCGGATGCTGGTACAGCCTATGGTTATGACCGGCGGCGGACCGGACCACTCCACTTACACCATGGTCTACGATATTTACGAAACCGGTACGGTGAACTGGGAGATGGGCCTGGCCTCCACCATGGCTGTAGTATTCACGGTATTTGTAGTGGTTCTGACCATTATCCAGAATGTACTGACAAAAGACAAGGAGGGAGTAAAACGTGTTCACAAAAAAGCAAAAGCGAGTTAACTGGATCCTGGTTGTGATCCTGCTGGTTTTATCCATCTTCTTCCTGTTTCCGGTGATCTGGATGCTGGCCAATTCCTTCAAGCCGGACGCGGCCATTACCGCGGACATGAATTCTATTGCAGCCTTTATCCCTCCGGCTCCGGACGGAAGCTTTTTTGAAAACTATATTTCCATTATTACCAACACCAGTTTTCTGCGGTATATGGGAAATACCCTGCTGTACGCGGCCATCCTGATCGTGCTGAGCATTGTGGTAAACGGTCTGGCGGGCTACGCCCTGGCCAAGATCAAGTTTCCCTTCCGGGATCAATGGCTGATGATCATTATCATGCTGCTGATCGTACCTACCGAGACGGTCATCACCATCCATTTCCTGATCATTGCCAAGGCGGGGCTCCTGAATACGATCTTCGGCTATATCCTGCCCATGATCGTGAACCCCTTTAACATATTTCTCTTCCGACAGGTCTTCGTCAGTCTGCCGGACGATGTGTACGAGGCGGCTCAGCTGGATTTCTGCGGCCCGGTGAAGTACTTCTTTACCATGGTGCTTCCCATGTCCAAGACCGTGGTGGCTACCGTCAGCGTATTTACATTCCTGAATGTGTGGAACGACTATCTGTGGCCCTCCCTGGTATTTACCTCCAGCGATCTTTTGACGGCCCAGATCGGTCTGAACTCCATTACGTCCAATGAAAATACCACCATGGGCCAGACCCTGGCGGTGATCACGCTGATTACGATCCCGGTGATCATCATCTACTCTCTGTTCTCCAAACAGATCGTGGAAGGCGTCACCTCAACAGGTTCAAAGGAAGGATAAATAAGATGAGTTTTATAGAATTTAAACATGTATGCAAAAAGTATGCCGGTTCTGATAAAAATACGGTAGAGGATCTGAATCTGAATATCGAAGAAAAAGAATTTATCGCTTTTGTAGGCCCTTCCGGCTGCGGAAAGTCCACGACCCTGCGGATGATGGCCGGGTTTGAGGAGATCACCGGGGGCGAGCTGTACATCGGCGGCACCAAGGTCAACGAGGTGGCGCCCCGGGACCGTGGGATCGCCATGGTATTTCAGAACTACGCCCTGTATCCCCATATGACTGTGGAGAAAAATATCGGCTACGGCCTGAAGAACATGAAAATGCCGGCGGATCAGATCAAAAAGAAGGTAGACTGGGCCATTCAGCTGCTGGGCCTGGAGGAGTACCGGTACAGGAAACCGAAAAACCTTTCCGGCGGTCAGCGGCAGAGGGTCGCCCTGGGCCGGGCCATTGTGAAAAATCAGAAGGTGTTCCTTATGGACGAGCCCCTGTCTAACCTGGACGCCAAGCTCCGGGTCAGCATGCGGACGGAGATCAGCAAGCTCCACCGCCAGCTGGGCGCCACTACCATCTACGTAACCCACGACCAGGTGGAGGCCATGACCATGGCGGACCGGATCGTTATTATGAAAGACGGAGTGATCCAGCAGGTAGGAAAGCCCATGGAACTCTACGATCATCCGAAGAACCAGTTTGTAGCCGGCTTTATCGGATCTCCCCAGATGAACTTCTTTGATGTAAAGGTAGAGGGGAATCTGGTAAAATTCCAGGATGGAAATACCCTGACGCTTTCCGAGGCTACTGTGAATAAGTTAAAAGGCCGTCAGGGGGAGATGATCCTGGGCATCCGGGGAGAGGACATCAAGCTGGATGAGCAGAATCTGGGCCTGCATGCAGACGGCCATATGTCTGCAGTGATCACGGACACAGAAGTTATGGGAAATGAAAATAACCTGTACTTTGAATTCGGAGGCGCCCAGGCGGTGGCCAGAGTGTCCAAATATGAGATCAGCCAGATCGGCGATGAAATCGACTTTGTGTTCATACCGTCAAAAATACATTTCTTTGACAAAGACACAGGAGTAAATTACACGGAGGAAGCATGAAAACACAGAAACTGCATCTGAAAGCCCCGGACAACTGGGTGAATGACCCCAACGGGTTTATCTACTATAAAGGATATTATCATCTGTTTTACCAGTATTTTCCTTACGGTCCCCGGTGGGGGACCATGCACTGGGGCCATGCGGTCAGCAGGGATCTGGTAAACTGGGAGCACAAGGGGCTGGCCCTGTACCCCACCTGCAGCGAAGATCAGAACGGCTGCTTCTCCGGAAGCGCCGTGGAATTTCAGGGAAAGCTGTACCTGGTGTATACGGGAGTACGCTATGAGGCAGTGAACCCGGAGGATCCCCATACCTGCCTGGAGGATCAGTTTGAGTCCGCTCAGCTGATGATCTCCTCGGAGGACGGATTTCACTTTGACAATCAGAAAGATAAAGAAGTGATCATCCCGCCCATTACCATCCCGGAGATCGGAGACCGGACCCACACCCGGGATCCCAAAATCTGGAGGGGCCGGGACGCCTGGTATCTGGTACTTGGAAGCACCACGGAAGAACGCTTCGGGGAAGCCCTTTTTTACCGCAGCCAGGATCTGCATACCTGGTCTTACGTGAACAAGGCCTGGAAAGGACCGGAGTACGGATGGATGTGGGAGTGCCCGGACTATTTTGAGACGGAGGGCGGAAAAGTGCTGCTGATCTCCGCCATGAATCTGCTGGACAACCGGGAGAAAGAAAGAAACCAGACCATCTGTTTCCCGGTGGAATTTGAAGAGGAAACCTGCCGCATGGAGATCCCGGATCAGTACCAGTTCCTGGACTACGGCATGGATCTCTACGCTCCCCAGACCAATCTGGATCAGGAGGGCCGCCGGGTGATGATGGCCTGGGTGCGGATGCCCCAAGTGACAGAGGGGGGCTGGATCGGCATGTTCTGTTCTCCCCGGGTGGTAGAAGTGCGGGAAGGGCATATCTGTTTCCGCATGCACCCCCATATCCGGCGGGCCTACAGCAGAGAGATCCCGGATCCCTCCCTGGCTTCGGAGGGCGGATATATGGCGTCCTTTGATCTGGAAGAAGGAGAAGAGGCGGATCTGGGAGGCTTCCGTATCTGCCGGGAAAAAGGCAGGATCCGCACAGACCGGACCGGTGTCTACCCCTCTTTTGAGGGGGCCCATCTGATCTCGGAAACGCCGGAGATCACCGGCAAGACTCACCTGGAGGTACTGGTAGACCGGCACCTGATCGAAGTCTATGTAAATGATGGAGAATATGTGATCAGCAATGCTGTTTATGGCCTGGGCAGCGGGATCTCCTGCAGGGGCCCGAAACAGATCCGGCTGTACACCACAGAAAATTAAGACAGGAAAGCATTGAGGCTCCCTTCCTGCTGTAGTAAAATAGACAGAACAGAAAAAGTTCTGCCAGAAAGCTGCGGCAGGAAGGGGGATTTTTTATGCAGTACATCAATCATTATGAATCGCCGCTGGGAAGAATCCTTCTGGCGGCGGACGAGGCCGGCCTTACCGGTCTGTGGTTTGAGGGACAGAAATATTTCGCCCGTTCGCTGCAGAAGGAACAGGAGGAAAAGGAAACGCCGATTTTTGAACAGGCAAAGCGCTGGCTGGATCTTTACTTTTCCGGAAAAGAGCCGGATATTTCCGTACCTTTGCATTTGCTTGGAACCGATTTCCAGAAAAAGGTATGGGAGATCCTCCGCACCATCACTTACGGGCATACCATGACTTACGGGGAGATCGCCAGGCAGCTGGCTGCAGAAAAGGGATCGTCCCGTATGTCGGCCCAGGCGGTAGGCGGCGCGGTAGGCCGCAATCCCATCTCGATCCTGGTGCCCTGTCACCGGGTAGTGGGAGCCTCCGGCAGTCTCACTGGCTACGCCGGGGGCCTGGACAGAAAAGTAAAATTACTGACTCTGGAGAAGGCGGATATGCAGAGGCTTTTTATTCCCAAAAGGGGAACAGCCTTATGAAACCGGAAGGAAAAATTTTATGAAGGAATATTATTATGTAGAGCGGATCTGGGAGGATGACTTCGGATGCGAGGAGCGGCCGGCAGAGTACGAGCCTCTGGTGATCGTAGTCCTGAAAGATAAAGCGGGAGAGGAATTTTCCCTGAAACAGGCGGACGCCTGGCTGTACCGGCAGGAGATCCGGGAGGGAGACGCGGTGTACCTGGAGGAAGGAAGACTGCGGAAGAGAAGATGAACAGAGGGGACCATTAGAATAGAAAACAGTTGCAGACAACAGGCATGCAGAGGAAAGTAAAAATGAGAGAAGAGATCTTTCGCTATATAAAAGAAACGTATCAAACCGATCCGGATTATCCGTTTTCTACGATTCCGGACAATCCTGTCTTTCGGCATGAGGATAACAGAAAGTGGTTCGCGCTGATCCTGAATGTCCAAAGGAAGAAGCTGGGATTAAAAGGAACAGAGCCGGTGGATATCCTTAACGTAAAACTGGGGGATCCTATGCTGATGGATATGCTGGTCCAGCAGCCGGGGTATTTTTACGGCTACCATATGAACCGGAGAAACTGGATCTCCATTCTGCTGGACGGCACAGTTCCGCTGGAAGAAGCCTGCCGGTGGATTGATGAGAGTTACGCCCTGACAGCCTCCGGCCGGAAAAAACAGAAGCTCCGGCCGCCAAAAGAGTGGATCGTGCCGGCGAATCCAAAATATTACGATATCGAGCATGCCTTTGATGATGCGGAGGAGATCGAATGGAAGCAGGGCAGAGGCGTGAAAGCGGGAGATACCGTATTTGTCTACGTCGCAGCCCCTGTTTCGGCGATCCTGTATCAATGCAGGGTTACTGAAACCGATATTCCTTGCGACTACCGTGGCGGGGATCTGACCATCACGGCATTGATGAAGATAAGGCTGCAGAAGCGATACCATCCAAGCCAGTTCACTTTTGAAAAACTGAAGGAGGCATACGGCATCTATGCGGTCAGGGGACCGAGAGGGATCCCCCACAGCCTGAGCGAGGCATTGAAAAAATGCGGCAAAAGTGTCAAAAATAATCCATAAAAGCGCATGCTCCAGTATCCCCTGGCATACATTGTAAAAACAGTGTTTGCAGGGGGATTTCCTTTTGAAAGATTATATCGAGGAAAGAGCTGTAAACATCGCAAATTATATTATCGACCACAATGCGACCGTGAGACAGACAGCAAAAAAGTTTGGAGTAAGCAAGAGTACGGTACATAAAGACGTCACCGACCGGCTCGTCCAGGTTAACGCGAGCCTTGCCAGGGAGACCCGCAAGGTGCTGGACACCAACAAGTCGGAGCGCCACATCCGGGGAGGGATGGCTACGAGAGAAAAATATCTTCATCGGCAGGGGTAGATCATGTTTTATACTTACTTCCCTTTTGCCGAGAGTATAATAAATGCGCTTGTCCTCCAGACTGAAAAGGGAAAAGCAAAAAAAGGATATGAGGATTAAAAAAACATATGGAAGAATGAGAATGTGCTTTGTGCTTCGCTGATCCTGGCGGTTTGGAGCAAGTTGCCCCTTGTACACTGGCGCTAGCATAAGATATAATAAAAATGACATATAGCGAATAATTTTGGATACAGTTAAGAAAGAGGTGAGGTAGTATGCCGGTTCATATTTCAGATATAATGCAGGATTTTGCAAAGAATGTAAGAAAGATGTTGGGAACATCCCTTGACAGTGTTATTGTGTATGGTTCTTATGCAAGAGGGGATTATTCTGAATTTTCGGATATTGATGTAATGCTCCTTGTCTCTTTGGGAAATGAAGAAATTAAAAAGATTTCAGATCAGATTAGTGATCTTGCTTTTGATTTTATGATAAAGTATGGGGTTGATATTTCTCCGGTAATAACAAATACAGATCACTTCAATTATTGGGTAGATAACCTGCCCTATTATCGTAATGTAAGAGATGAGGGGGTGAAGCTTAGTGCATGATATGAATAAAGACATGGAATTGTCAAAATACAGATTTTCTCTTGCAGAGGAAACATATAAAAATGCAAAAATGTGTTTTGATAATGGGTTTTACAGAGATTGTATTAATCGGTCTTATTATGCTGTGTTTTATGGAATACGTGCTGTTCTCGCATTGGGGAGTATCGATTTCAAACGGCATAAAGATGTTGTGGCTTATTTCAATAAAGAATTCGTTGCAACTGGAAAATTTCCGGGTGAAATGGGCAGGCGACTGGCAAGGTTGAAAATGAAAAGGGAAGAAAGCGATTACAATGATTTCTTCATTGCATCCGCGGATGAAGCAAAAAAACAGCTGGAATCTGTAGAATATATGCTGCCATTAATAAAGGATTTTTTACTGATACATAATGTGAAATTTGAATAAAAAATACATTTTGGACAAAAAGACATGTTATTATGAAGAATCGCATCGATAACATGTCTTTTTGGTATGTGCGCCTGGCGTTTTTGTTAGCAATTTTTATGTTCATGGTTAAGGGGGACAGGAACTGCTGACCGGGGTGAACCTGGGGATGAGATTCCGGAAATTACAGACCGAGCACGACAGGAAAGCCGGAAGCTGTCGCAGTTGAAAACAGGGTAAATTTCGTGCTTGCCAATGCAAAATCTATCTTCTATAATAAGTACCAGTGAAATAGAGGAGGAAATACTGTGGAAAAAGAAATGATCATTGTTCTGGATTTCGGCGGACAGTATAATCAGCTGATCGCCCGCCGTGTCCGTGAATGCAGTGTGTACGCAGAGGTACATCCGTATACCATGTCTCTGGATGAGATCCGCGCTATGAATCCAAAAGGAATCATATTTACCGGCGGTCCCAACAGTGTTTACGGAGAGGATTCTCCCCGCTGCCATAAAGAAATTTTTGAATTGGGCATTCCGATTCTGGGAATCTGCTACGGCTCCCAGTTAATGGCTTATCTGCTGGGGGGGAAGGTGCAGACGGCGCCCGTCAGCGAATATGGAAAAACAGAGGTGGACGTGGACCGCAGTTCCGTTCTGTTTGGGGATGTGTCTGAGAATACCATCTGCTGGATGAGCCACACCGATTATATCGCGGAGGCTCCGGCAGGATTCCGCATAACTGCCTCTACTCCCGTGTGCCCGGTGGCGGCCATGGAACTGCCGGAGAAAAAACTGTACGCCACCCAGTTCCATCCGGAGGTTCTGCACACCCAGGAAGGCATGAAGATGCTGGCAAACTTTGTTTATAAGGTTTGCGGATGTCAGGGCACCTGGAAGATGGCGTCCTTTGTGGAGACCACTGTCCGGGAACTGCGGGAGCAGATCGGAAACGGAAGAGTTCTGTGCGCCCTTTCCGGCGGTGTGGATTCCTCTGTGGCTGCGGTTCTTCTCTCCAAAGCGGTGGGAAAACAGCTGACCTGTGTGTTTGTGGATCACGGTCTGCTCCGCAAAAACGAGGGGGATGAGGTGGAGGCCGTCTTCGGCCCGGAGGGTCCCTATGATCTGAATTTTATCCGTGTCAATGCCCAGGAACGGTATTATGAGAAACTAAAGGGCGTTACGGACCCGGAGACGAAGAGAAAAATTATCGGTGAGGAATTCATCCGTGTCTTCGAGGAGGAAGCAAAGAAGATCGGCGCGGTGGACTATCTGGTGCAGGGCACCATTTACCCGGATGTCATCGAGTCCGGACTCGGCAAATCCGCCACCATTAAATCCCACCACAACGTGGGAGGCCTGCCCGATCACGTAGACTTTAAGGAAATCGTGGAGCCGCTCCGCCTGCTGTTTAAGGACGAGGTGCGTCAGGCCGGCCGTGAGCTGGGAATCCCGGATTATCTGGTAGACCGTCAGCCCTTCCCGGGACCGGGGCTTGGTATCCGCATTGTCGGAGAAGTGACAGCGGACAAGGTCCGCATTGTCCAGGACGCTGACGCCATCTACCGGGAGGAGATCGCCAAAGCCGGATGCGGCAAGGGACTGGGCCAGTACTTTGCGGCCCTGACCAATATGCGCTCCGTGGGCGTTATGGGAGATGAGCGCACCTACGATTACGCTGTAGTGCTGCGGGCGGTGAACACCAGTGATTTCATGACCGCCGAGGCAGCGCAGATTCCCTGGGAAGTGCTGAACCGGTGCATGACCCGGATCATCAATGAGGTCAAAGGGGTCAACCGGGTATTCTACGATCTGACCAGCAAACCGCCGGGAACCATTGAGTTTGAATAGTAAACAGGGAGCCGGGAGACCGCATAAACACTGGGTTTCCCGGCTTATCATATGCTCCGTGGTACTATTTTGGAACTAAAATTGCAATGAGTAAAAATGAATAAAGAGATAGAAATGTGCAGAAAGCCGTTTGTTCTTTGTAAGCGCTCAATAAAATAATGGATATCTTTTTACAAGGTATTCCACTATAGTTGAAGTAAAAGACTCCAACTTCAACTTTTCGATCTGATCCGGCATCTCTGCTGTATCATGTCAGACCATGGCATCAGCTCTTCTATACCTTCGGGCTCATTTTTGTAGTCCGGCATATAGAGCAGTACAGTCTCCAGATATGCGTAGATGTTCAGAGTGTTGAGTTTTGCAGTTTCTACTAAACTGTAAATGATGGAACTGGCCCGGGCGCCTTTTACAGTATCATGGAACAGGAAGTTTTTCCGCCCTACCGCATAGGGACGGGCGATATTTTCTGCGATATTGTTCGATATGGAGCACCGCCCATCCAACAGGTAGTTCTCCATATATGGCTTCTGGTTTTTCGCATAGGTCACCGCTTTGGCCAGACGGCTTCCGCCAGCTGGGTTCACTGTTTCAAGCCATGACCAGTAAGCCTCCCATATGGCAGGCTCTGTCTCAAGACGCTTGGCTTTCCGTGTATCGGCATCCAGATCCGCATACTCCTTTTCCAGTTCGAATAACTGGCTGCAGTAATCGAAACCGATCTCTGCCGGAGTCTTATCCGGGGATTTCTTCGATTTCCCGGGAAGTGCATCATGCCAGTACCGTCTCATATGGGCAAGGCAGCCGCAGCGGATGACATCCTTCAGCTTATTATAACCGCCAAAACCATCACAGGTAAGGTATCCTGAAAATCCTTTCAGGAATTCTTCCGCATGATATCCGCCCCGGCTGGGCTGGTAATCATACAGACGGATCGGCGGCAGCCCGTCATTTCCAGAGCCATACAGCCACATATAGGACTTGGACTGTGCCGTTTTCCCTTCCTCCTTCAGTACCTGGCAGGGTGTTTCATCCGCATGGATGATGTCCCTCTCCAGCAGATGCTGGTGAAGCCGTTCATACACCGGCTCCAGATAATCTATACCGCATTTGATGACCCAGTTCGCCAGAGTTGCCCTGGGAAGCTTCACTCCCAGCTGTTTCCAGTCTGTCTCCTGCCGGTAAAGCGGGACACTGTTCACATACTTCTGGTACATCACGTAAGCAACTGTGGATGGAGATGCGAGACTATGCTTCAGCAGCGGGCTTGGGGTTTCCGCCCCAACGATTACAGAAGCACCGTCTTTTTTACATTCCGGACAGCCCAGGACCTCCTGGACATACTGGATCCGTTCCACTTTCGCGGGGATGATCCGCAGCTCTTCACGGACAATCTTTTTCCCGATGACTGCCATCGGGGTGTCGCAGTAGGGACAGTTCCTGTCCTCGTCCGGCACCGTGCAGGGGATTTCGGTCACAGGCAGCCCTGCAAGGATCTCTTCCCTGGTAGCCTTCGGTTTCCTTGCTTTGCGATTATAACCGCCAACGGCCTCTTCAAGAGCCGGTTCCGGAACAGAAGGATCCGAAGCAGCTTCCGCCTCATTGAACAGATCCAGTTGCCCGGGAAATGCATCTTTCTTTGCTTTTTCACTGGAAGATGCGAACAGCTTTTTCTTCAGATATTCGACCGTTTCATTCAGGTTCGCGATCGTCTGGTTCAGCTGTGCGGTCTGCTCCTCATGGCTTTTGGCCATCTGCTCGATCGTAAGACGCTGGCTGTCCACCAACTGGCGCAGGGATTCTATTGTCTCTTTCTGAAGCTGTATGAGCGCTTCCATTTCTGACTGCGGCATCCGGAAACCACCTTTCTTTTCACTGGTTCCTATTATACCGTAAATCCGGCAGAAAAGCGAATCCGCTGCCATAGTGCCTCCGTCATTTTGACGGAGGGGAAATGTGGAAGACGGGTTGTTTTTGCAGGCATCTGCCCGGGCAAAACGCCCCGTTTTCCACGTGCGGGCAGCAATCCGTAAAAATCAGGGGCAGTTATCCTCCCTGTTTCCCGGACAGTTCCGTGATCCTGTGGATAAGTCATCCGCTGTATTTTCCCAGCCCTGCAGGAGAAAGGAAAATTTTCTCTCTTTTGCACAAAGGTCAGAACTCCTTCTTTCTGGCAGGGCGGATCGCTTTTGGCTGGTCGATCGACAGCCCTTCCAGGAGCCAGCGGTATTCCTGGCGGCTGAGGTTCCTTACTTCCGAAGAATCCCGCGGCCATTGGAACCGGCCATTATCCAAACGTTTATAATAGAGGCAGAACCCATCTTTTTCGAAATGCAGCGCTTTTATCCGGTCGCAGCGTCTTCCACAGAAAAGGAACAGGGAGTTGCTGTAAGGATCTAATTCATAAGTATCCCTGACGACCGCCATTAAGCCATCAATGCTCTTGCGCATGTCGGTATAACCTGTCACCAGGAAGAATTTTGCTACGCCGGACAGTTCGCCTAACAAAGCTGCCGCAGGGCAAGCAGGGTATTGCGGATCACATCCGCCCCGGCCTGTTCGTGGATCTCAACGCGGATGCCCTGCATTTCCAGGCAGACCGAAGGGCCAGGTAAAGCAACGTGATCGGAAGGATTCTGTTCTGTTTCCCAAAGTGGGATCTGGACAACCTCCTGCTTCTGAGCGGAAGCATCCACTGCTTCCGGGACTGCACAGGCTTTTTTGCGCAGGGCCCGGACATGATAGTAAAATGTGCTGACGGGTATTCCGTTTTCTATGCACCACTGGCGGTCAGTAAGACCGCTGGATCTGCACTGGGTGATCAACTCCAGCCAATGGTCCTCCTTTGAAGTTGTACTCATTTCATTTAACTCCTCTGATGTGAGATTTTGGAGTAACCAGGTGCAACAAACGCATCCAACGATATAGAGAGAAGATGTGCAGCTTTTGTAACACTCTGAGAACCAGATATGAAGTGAATTACTCCAAGTATCTGAAGTATCTCACAAAAGTTGCGGATTTGCTATCCGGGTGAATATAAAGCGCTTACTGTTCTTTTAACTGAGAGCAGGCGGCTTTTTGGCGTTCTATAAATATATGGCTGCCTGCCAAAAGAGAAAGAGAGGAATTATTTATGAAAAAAATGAGAAAATCCGCTAGTAATGTGAACAATGCTGTTAATCTGATCTCCGGAGCCTATACTGATTATTCCGGGGCTCTTTGAGCCACCTGTCCGGACTTTGAGAGCCACCATTCCGGAGAATGAGAGCCACATATTCCGGTAATTCAGAGCCACATTAGGATTTATTATATTGATCTCCTTTATACTGTAAGAACACATCGTCAGATGTGAATACAGTTAAAGGAGGTCACCATTATGACCAAGTATCGAGAAATCCTTCGCCTGAAAAGCCTAGGATTCAGCGAGCGGAACATCGCACACAGCTGCGGCGTATCCCGTAACACTGTTGCCAAGGTCATCAAACAGGCGGCGGAAATAAATCTTTCCTGGCCACTGGACCATGACATGACCGACAGCGCGCTTGAGGGAATGCTTTTTCCCAAGGTAAGATCAGCAACCAATCGAAGGATGCCTGATTATGACTACATCCACAGGGAGCTTCTGCGTAATGGGGTCAACAAGAAACTCCTATGGATAGAATACTGTGAGGAATGTCGCATGAACAACGAAGAACCTCTCATGTATTCTCAGTTCTGCTACTACATCCAAAAAGACGAAGAAAAACGCAGAGCCACCATGCACATCCCACGGAAACCGGGTGAGCAGATCGAAGTAGATTGGGCCGGTGATCCGGCACAGCTCATCGATCCGGACACCGGTGAGATCACAAAGGCAGAGATCTTTGTAGGTGTCCTTACTTACAGCCAGTATGCCTTTGTAAAGGCATACCTGAACCAGAAGACAGATAACTGGATCAAAGCGCATATCCAGATGTTTGAATTTTTCGGCGGCGTTACACCGATGCTTGTTCCTGATAACTGTTCTACGGCAGTGAATCCTTCGAAAAGCGACTGGTATACGACCGCACTGAATACTACTTATCATGAGATGGCAGAACATTATAATGTCGCCATCATTCCGGCAAGAGTCCGGAAGCCCAAAGATAAACCGAATGCAGAAGGTTCCGTTGGCAAGATCTCCACATGGATCACAGCGGCTCTTCGCAATGAACAGTTTTTCTCCCTTGCAGAATTAAACGCTTCAATCCGTGAAAAGCTGGATGCCTACAATGCAAGGAAGTTTCAAAAGAAGGATTGCAGCAGGCTCCGTTTATTTCTTGGGGAAGAAAAGCCACTCCTGGCACAGTTGCCTGCCACACCCTTCGAACTGGCTGAGTGGAAACAGGCCACTGTCCAGTTCAACTACCACATCGCAGTAGACAAGATGTACTACTCCGTGCCTTATCAGTATATCAAAGATAAAGTCGATGTGCGCATAACAGAAACAACGATTGAAATATTTTATCATCACAATCGGATCGCCTCACATCGCTGCCTCCATGGAAGGAGCGGCCAGTACTCCACGGTAACGGCACATATGCCGCCAGACCATCAGAAGTATCTGGAATGGAATGGTGACCGTTTCCGCAGATGGGCAGATTCGATCGGAATCAATACAAGAAAGGTGGTTGATGCGATCCTGACCTCCGGCAGGGTAGAACAGCAGACTTACAGAAGCTGTATGGGGCTGCTGAAGCTGGCTGAGAAGTATTCTCCTGTAAAACTGGAAGAGGCTTGCAATAAAGCGCTTCTGTATTCCAGGACCCCCAGTTATAAAAGTATCAAAAATCTATTGGCTGCCATGAAAGAGGATCCCCAATCCGTATCCCGGAATCCGAAATCCCCTTCATCAGAGACTGGGGCACAGACACATGGCATTACCCGGGGTGCCAGATACTACGGAGGTAAAAGAGCATGACCAATCAGAGTACCATTGATAAACTTATCGAGATGCGCCTGTCATCCATGGCAGATTCCTTTCGTATCCAGATGGCTGATCCAACGATGAAGGAAGTCCCGTTCGAAGACCGCTTCGGCATGCTGGTTGATGTTGAATATACCAATCGTAAAAACAACCGTCTGAAAAGGCTGATCCGTCAGGCGGAACTGGAGCAGCCAGACGCCAGCATCGCAGCCATTGACTATCAATCCGGCCGGAAGCTGAACAAAGCTTTGATCAGCCGTCTGGCAACCTGTGAATACATCTCAGAGTACCGCAACATTTTTATTACCGGCGCCACCGGAAGTGGTAAGACTTATCTGGCATGCGCTTTTGGTATGGAGGCATGTAAACAGTATTACACCGTGAAATATGTCCGTCTTCCGGATCTGTTGCTGGATATGCAGGCAGCCAGGGATTCCGGTGATTTTACCAGTATACTAAAGAAATACACCAAGCCAGTCCTGCTGATCATTGATGAATGGCTCCTGCTCAAACTGACCGAGTCAGAAGCCAGAAACCTTTTCGAGCTGATCCACAAACGCAGGAAAAAATCATCGACCATCTTCTGCTCCCAGTTCCGGGAAAGCGAGTGGTACCAACAGATCTGCAGCGGTGAGAGCACTCTTGCAGACGCCATCATGGATCGTATTTCTTACGATTCATATAAAATCAACATTGAGAGCATCGATCCATCAAAAGACCTTTCCATGAGAGAGGTATATGGCCTGGATCCTGCCCAGGCTGAGTAACTATCAACAGGTGGCTCCGTTAGTCCGGACAGGTGGCTCACGCCACACCGGACTGGCGGCTCCGCCGCGCCGTAATATTCACCTATACTGTTGTTGATTTCTTAAAATAGCATATTTATGATCTACTTGCCTGTCAGCGGATTGCTCTGTATACTGTCATAAGACTACAGAAAGAAAAAGTCTCAGAGCACCCTCCCTGACAAGTCGTGTACTCTGAGACCCGGTTATAAAAACCATGGTTATTATATCAGAATACACACTGACCTACAAGGCGGACTCCGGTGTTTTTTGTTGTGAGCAGTGATGACACCCATGTCTGCCCCGTCTGTGGCGGTACTCTGAAGTACCGCGATACCAGACCACGTATCCGCAAGAAAGAAGGCGGCCTGAAAGAGTATCTTATGATCCGCAGGCTCCGCTGTACGGAATGCCACCGACATCACAACGAGCTTCCTGATTGCCTTGTACCCCACAAGCATTATGAAGCCGAGGTGATCTCCGGCATGCTCGATGGGATCATAACATCGGAAGATGCTGATTCTGAAGACTGTCCTTCGTTCCTGACAATGCTGCGATGGCTCCAGTGGTTTCAGATGAATCTCGCAAATATTGAAGGGTTCCTGCGCAATGCCGGATACCGGATACTTGGATTGGGAGAAGAACTTCTTTTCTCCCATGCGTCACTGCTCGATACCATACGCCAAACACATCAGGACTGGCTGGAGCGTATCCTCCGTATGATCTACAACAGCGGCGGCTTTTTACCTGCTATACCATGGTGATGCTATTGCACCTGTTTTGATTCGTCTGTCACCGGATCAGCAGGTATAGTGGTCTCAGAAGGAGGTCACTATATATGAATACCAATACAAACAGAATGAAACAATGGCAGGAACAGGAAGCCCTTTCCCGGTTCCAGCTGATCGCGCCGCTGCTTCAGGAAGATCTGGATGATGCAAAGAGGCTGCAGCTCCGGAAACAGATTGCCCAGGACAATGATATTTCCGTCCGGTCTATCTACCGCTACGAAAAGGCCTACCGTGAAAGCCAGTTCGCTGGCTTAAAACCAGCCACACGCGAAAAACGCCGTTCACAGAAACTTCCGGAAAATTTTGATCTTCTGCTTGAGCAGGCGATCCAGCTCCGTAAGGAAGTCCCGGAGCGGTCTGTCGCACAGATCATCTGCATCCTGGAACTGGAAGGCTATGCTGCACCGGGAGTCCTGAAACGCTCCACTCTTGGACGGCACCTGTACCGGGCTGGTTACGGAAGGGAACAGATGCAGATGTACCGTGACGCGAGGGAGAGTTCTTCCAAACGCTTCTGCAAGCCGCACCGCATGATGCTGATCCAGGGGGATATCAAGTACGGGCCGAAGCTTCCCATTGGGAAAAACGGCGCCAGGGTACAAACCTATCTGTCCTCTGCGATGGATGACCATTCCCGGCTCCTGCTGGCTTCCCGGTTTTATGACAATCAGGAAGAAGCCATCGTAGAAGATACGTTCCATCAGGCGATCCTCCGGTATGGGAAGTTCGATGCCTGCTACTTTGACAATGGCTCCCAGTATATCGCCAGACAGGTAAAACTATCCCTTTCAAAACTTGGGATCCGGGTCCTGCATGCGAAGCCGCGCAGCGGTAAAAGCAAGGGGAAGATCGAAAAGTTCCATCAGGTAGTGGATCTGTTTAACCGGGAGGCAAAACTCAAAAACGTCCAAAGCCTGGAAGAACTGAACCGGCTGTGGTCTGTGTTCCTGGATTCGTATTATCATCAGAAACCCCATGAAGGGATCCGTGAATACTATGAAAGCCTTGGCGCAGCAATCCCGGAAGCCGGGATCACGCCTCTCCAGGAATGGAACCGTGACAGCCGGCCCCTGACCTATCTGGATGTTTCTGTTGTATCAGAAGCTTTCCTGCACCACGAGATCCGAAAAGTGGACAAAGGCGCCTGCATCAGCTTCCGCGGCAGGACGTATGAAACAAAGCCGGCCCTGATCGGATATAAAGTTGAAATTTCCTATGACCCGGCCGCCCCGGAAACCATTACGGTAAGTTATCCGGGATATGAATCATTCCAGGCACATCCGGTCAGAATCGGGGAATTCTGTGATAAGAACCCGACGCTCCCTGCGCCTATGCAGGACCAGATGCCGACCACTTCCCGTTTCCTGGACGCGTTGGAAAGGAAACATTCAGAATCCGTCCGCCAGATGGCAGCTGCGATCTCGTTCGCTTCCTACAGGAAGGAGGCGGATGGCAATGTATGAGGCATTCTTCGGAATGGGGCACACACCGTTTGTCCGCAACATCCCGCCGGAAAAACTCTATGAGTCGGATGCTTTCCGTGAAACTCTCGGGCGGCTCTGCTACGTGGCTGACCGGCAGATGTTTGCGGTGGTAACAGCAGATCCCGGATGTGGGAAATCCACACTGATCCGGCGGTTTTATTCGGAGCTTCCGCGCGATGCGTACATCATCCTGTACCTTTCCGATTCCAAGCTGACTCCGCGGTGGTTTTACAAAGGCCTGCTGGATCAGTTGGGATTGGAATCCCGGTTTTACCGGGGCGACTCGAAACGCCAGCTCCAGCAGCAGATCGAGATCATCCATGGTGTCCAGCATAAAAAGGTGGTCTGCATCCTGGATGAAGCACATCTGCTGGAAAAGGAGACCCTGGAAGAATTCCGGTTTCTGCTGAATTACCGGTTTGATTCTGTAAGTCCCATGGCCGTTGTGCTGGCAGGACAGACAGAACTGTGGGACCATAAGCTGAAACTGCAGCGGTACGCTGCGATCCGCCAGCGGATCGATATGTACTGTACACTTCCGCATCTGGACCGGGCAGAGACGGAGAAGTATGTCAAAAGCCACATGGATTATGCGGAATGCAGCCAGGATATCTTTACCACTAAAGCAATGGACGAGATCCATAAGGCCTCAGCCGGGATTCCGAGAATGATCAACCGGGTGTGTGAAAAATCACTTATGTATGCATTCCAGCAACAAAAGCGGCTCATCGATGATTACATGATCAAGTATGTAGTGGAACACGAAATGCTTGGAACCGTAACCGGATAGAGAAGGTGCCGTCCGGATTCCGGACGGCCCATACACCGGCCATTACGGTGACAGCAAACTTAGCAGCTTAAAGACAACTCATGAGAGCAGTCTGGTGACAGCTCATGAAATCAGCAACACCTATACCTTGCCCCTGATCGACAAACTGTTTTCCAACAGCCAGAGGATTGAGAATATGGATGATGTTTATTTCGCCATAACTGCATTGGTGGATACAGACAGAATCAGCGAGGCGTTCCATATGATAAGAGGATTGTTTGGAATTTCCGGTATGGAATATCCGCAGGAGATTGCACAGTTGGAAAAATCGGAAGAACTGCAGGAATCTTTTGTGTCGGAATTTATTTTTGATTTTTATGATGTGATAGAGGATAAGAGGATAGAAACAGAAGAACAGGAAATTCCCGTTTAAAATGCGGGAATATTACATAGCCGGAAGGTTTTCAATTTGCGAAAATCATCCGGTTTTTTCATGCCTATTTTTATACATAGTCATTTCCCTACACGGGAAGATGGCTATTAAATTTTCAGGAAAGGAGGGAACCGTTATGGCGAATTGCAAAGTAATTGCGATTGCCAACCAGAAAGGCGGAACGGGGAAAACCACCACGACTGTCAACTTAGGGATCGGACTTGCCAGAGAAGGGAAAAAGGTCCTTCTGGTAGACGCTGATCCACAGGGCGATCTGACCACTTCATTAGGGTGGCCGGAGCAGGATAATCTTTCTGTGACGCTTGCCACACAGTTAGAGGGCATTGTGGCTGACCGGGAAATGGATAGCCACGCCGGGATTTTACACCATGAGGAAGGCGTTGATCTGATCCCGTCTAACATTGAACTTGCAGGACTGGAAGTTATGCTTGTCAATGCCATGAGCCGGGAACTGACGCTGAAAAACTATCTGAATGAAGTGAAAAACGGATATGATTATGTGTTGATTGACTGTATGCCGAGTTTGGGTATGCTGACAATCAATGCACTGGCGGCGTCAGATAGTGTAATTGTTCCGGTACAGGCTCAGTATCTTCCGGCAAAGGGAATGACACAGCTTATGAAAACAATCGGGAAGGTACAAAGGCAGATCAATCCGGCGCTGAAGGTAGACGGAGTGCTTTTAACACTTGCGGATATGAGGACAAATCTGGCCCGTGTGACCGCAGAAAGTATCCGGCAGAATTATGGGAGGATGGTCAAGGTTTACCAGACGGTCATTCCGGTTGGCGTGAAAGCAGCGGAAACGAGTGCCGCAGGACAAAGCATTTACAGCTATGACAAAAACAGTACAGTCGCTAAAGCCTATGCGTCATTTACAAGGGAGGTGGTACGGGATGGCGAAAGGCAGAGAAATAAAATTGCCCCTTCCCGCAGCCGATGATCTGTTCAGCACGCAGGAGGAACGTGATGAGGCTAAGCGGGAGTATGTGGCAGATATTCCTCTGATAGAAATCAGCGACTTTCCCAATCATCCGTATAAAGTAAAGCAGGATGAAAGTATGCTGGAACTGGCGGCGAGTATCCGGGAGAAAGGCGTGGTCAATCCTGCTCTGGTGCGCCCGAAACCGGAAGGCGGTTATGAAATGGTAGCAGGACACCGGAGAAAATTCGCCAGTGAACTTGCCGGGAAAGCAGTCATGCCCTGTATCGTGCGAAATCTGACAGATGATGAGGCTACGATTATCATGGTTGACTCTAACCTGCAAAGGGAGAAAGTCTTACCCTCAGAGAAAGCCTTTGCTTATAAGATGAAACTGGACGCAATGAAACGGCAGGGGAAGCGCAGTGATTTAACTTCTGTGCCACTGGCACAGAAGTTACAAGGAAAGACATCAAGACAGCTTTTAGGAGAGCAAGTGGGAGAAAGCCAAGACCAAATCCGCCGCTATATCCGTCTTACCGAACTTATCACACCTATTCTGGATATGGTGGATGAGGGAAAGATTGCCATGCGCCCGGCAGTAGAACTGTCTTACCTGCCGAAAGAGCAACAGCAGGTGCTTTTGGACACAATGGAGCAGGAAGACTGTACTCCAAGCCATGCACAGGCGATTAAAATGCGGAAATTTGCGGAGGCGGGAAAGCTGAATGAGGACGTGATCCTGTCGATCATGACCGAAGAGAAACCGAACCAGGTGGAGCAGTTTAAAATCCCGAAAAAGAGGATTGACAAATATTTTTCTCCGGGAACCACGCCAAAGCAGATGGAGGACACGATCATTAAGGCATTGGAGCTGTACCGCAGACGGGAACGAGGACGGGAAAGGTAAGAGGACGCCTGGGGGAAAGTGGGTTCCTTTGGTGCTTCCCTTTTTCCGGGGTTTCCGGAGTCTCCGCTCCGGTCAGTGCTAAACGTGTGTCACCGGCACACAGCACCCCCTCCCCACACCCTACCCCTTCCGGATTACCAGCAGTTTACCAGCCGAAAAGAAGAATAAGGAGCCGGTGGCTATCCACATTCCACCGGATCAGTACCCAGCCCTGCCAGCAAGCAGGGATTTTTTTATGTGGGCCGAAAGGCTCGGAAATGGAGGAGAATGAAGTGAAGAAAATCAAACAGTTATTCAGGAAAGGAGTCGCATTGGCACTGGCGGCGGTCACGACACTGTCCGTCCTGCCGGCGGCCACGGTATCGGCTGCGTCCCAGCGGGCAACGATCACATTCGCTTACTGCTATGACGGGAACGGGAATACCATCCGTTATCAGCAGACGGCGTCTCATAACGGAATTACGTTCAGCCATGCGGGGGAGGCCAGAACCCGGATCTATGCAGACGGGGATAATGCCTACTGTATCGAGCCGGGAATCTCCCTGCATACCGGGAACACGCTGGAGAAGGACGCTTCTGTTGTGTGGAACAACTTAGGAAAGGCAAAACAGGACGCTGTGAATTTGGCGCTTCTGTATGGCGCACAGGGAAGTATGGGCAGCATGTCCGGTACAGAGGATGAAAAAGTCCTTGCCACACAGATGGTCATCTGGGAGATTGTGACCGGGTGCAGGAATGCGTCTGCGCCTTATGCCCAGACAGACGCCAAATTTTATAACAGCCTTTGCGTAGGCGGGGTGAACAGCGGGATAGCGGCGGCCTATCAGCAGATTATTTCCGGCATGGTCAGCCACGGGACTATCCCCAGCTTTGCGTCCGGAAGTACAGACAGCACTCCCCAGGAACTGAAATGGGACGGCAAACAGTATGTATTGAAACTGACAGACAGCAACGGCGTTCTGTCAAAATTCAATTTCACATCATCCAACAGTGATGTGAAAGTCAGCAAATCCGGAAATACACTGACCATCACGTCCAGCAAAGCGATTGCCGGGAACGTGCAGTTATCCGCAACCAAGAAGATCCCTACCGTGAGCAGCAGCGCCAAGCTGATTGCTTACGGAGATCCGTCTTTGCAGGATATTGTCACAGGTGTGGAGAATACCGCAGCCGTGAAAGCATATCTGAATGTGAAAATCCCTTATGGGCACATCCAGATCGTGAAAACTTCCGAGGACGGCGTGGTGGCCGGATTGAAATTCCAGATCACTGGCAACGGGATTGACCAGACTGTTACCACCGGGGAGGATGGAACGATCAAGGTGGAGAACCTTCAGCCGGGAACCTACACGGTAACGGAGCTGACGGAGAACCGGTATGAACCGCAGAAAGCGCAGACGGTGGAGGTCAAAGGCGGGGAAATCGCTGCGGTGGATTTTTCCAATATCCTCAAGCGTGGAGATTTGAAAGTGACCAAAACTTCCGAGGACGGTCTGGTGGAAGGCATGAAGTTCCATCTCTACGGAACTTCTCTTTCCGGTATTCCGGTGGATGAATATGCGGTTACGGACAGTACAGGTGTTGCCACGTTTTCTGATATTCTGATCTCCGGCGATACGCCTTATACGTTGGAAGAAGTGGAGACCGCAGACCGCTATGTGGTCCCGGCGGCCCAGAGCGTGACCATCAACTGGAACGAAGTGACCAATGCCACGGTTCATAACGTACTGAAGAAATTCCGGGTAACCGTCACAAAGACAGACCGGGAGACAGGAATCCCGCAGGGAGACGCTACGCTGGCAGGAGCAGTGTATGGGATCTATGACGGGGAAACTCTGATCGATACCTATACCACGGACAGCAACGGCAGCTTTACCACGAAATATTATGTATGTGGAGACAACTGGACAATCCGGGAGATCAGCCCGTCCGAAGGGTATCTGTTGGACGATACTTCCTACCATGTGGGAGCGGAGGCTGTTCTGTATACGGTAGAACTGAACGATACTTCCAATGATGTGACGGAACAGGTCATCAAGGGAAGAATCTCTATCATCAAGCATACCGATGACGGAAGTACGCAGATTGAGACACCGGAGGAAGGCGCAGAGTTCCAGGTGTATTTAAAGAGCGCAGGCAGCTATGACAGCGCAAAGGACAGCGAGCGGGATACGCTGGTGTGTGATGAGAATGGATATGCCGAGACGAAAGACCTGCCTTATGGCATTTATACGGTACACCAGACAAAAGGCTGGGAAGGCCGGGAGATGATCGGAGACTTTGATGTGTATATCAGCAGTGACGGAGAAGTTTACCGCTACCTCATTAACAACCGCCTGTTTGAATCCTATATCAAAGTAGTCAAGAAAGACGCAGAAACTGGAAACACCATCCCTCTTGCGGGAGCCGGGTTCCAGATCTATGACGAAGCCGGAAACCTTGTGACCATGCAGTATACCTATCCGGAGGTACTCTCATTTATTTAATTTGTGTCCTCCGATATACAATAAATAGAATCGGAAAGATTAGGCAGAACAAAATCAGGTACAAAGGAATAATGACAGATACGCTACCAAGTATATTTCCGCCAATATGATATAGACTGAAATCCTCCAGATTTTTATTGATGGACAATAACTGATCTGGGAACAAAGTCATAACACGCGCAAATGCCTCAAGCCGTCCCACAAAAGGCGGGATACAAGTGATTATAAACGGAATCGTAATTGCAAATACCGTAGAATGCGTTTTAGCGGAAGACCCGCAGGTGCTGGTGTTGACTACTTGTTCTTCGGAGTTTACCGACGCAAGAACTGTGATCCTGGCTTTCATGGAACCGAGTACAGTAAGGGAAGATGTGAGGAATATAAAATGAAGAAGAAACGATTCGGAGTCATCGGAATCGCACTGGCTATACTGTTTCTATTGGGAGCAGCCCCGTCGGTTTTAGCTGCCGGCCTGCCATCTGTTGCCATACCGGTCAAGGTGGAGGTGGAAGGAGCGGCGCCATCGGTTCCGGAGGAATTTGTGGTTCAAATGGAGGCGGAGGATCCTTCCTATCCAATGCCGGAGGGAAGTGTGGATGGAATCTTTGAAATGGTAATTTCGGGAAATTCTTTTATGTCTTTTCCCTCCATGTCCTACACGGAGCCGGGCATTTATACTTATACCATCGAGCAGATAGCGGGTTTGAATCCATTATGCGCCTATGACCCATCGGTTTATCATCTGAAAGTATCGGTGACAAATGCGCAGGACGGTTCAGGACTGACGGCGATGGTTGCGCTCCGTTCGGAGGATGCGGACGAAAAACTGGCGGAGGCAATGTTTACAAACCGATACGGCACATCGCCCGTTCCACGCGATTCCAACCCGCCCAAGACTGGTGATGAATCCAATATATTGCTGTATGGGTATTTGGCGCTTGTAAGTATCGCCGGCCTTGTGGTGAGCGTCGTCATACAGAAAAGGGGAAAACGGCGCTCAAGCTGATATTGGGCGCGTTGGCGCAGGAAGGTATACGGCGTGATACTTGCGCTGTTTGCCCGAAAACTGGATTATGCTATGGAACAGCGCCTTGTGATGCTTATTACAGGGCGCTGTTTTGTATGGGCGGCGATGCGTATGCATACCTCAATACAAGGAAAAGAGAAGACGTGAGACATAGGGTTATGGGAGAGTTACTATGGAGTTCAAAGACGTTCTAAACCGATATATGGAGCGGACCGGATGCTCCGCCAGGGATCTGGCGGAACGCTCCGGCCTGTCCACAGCTACAATTAGCCGATATCGCTCTGGAGACCGTGTGCCGGAAGCAGATTCCAGGCAATTGGAGAATTTAGCCAAGGGGATTGCGGCGATAGCAGCCGAAAAGAAAATTCGGGAGATGGAAGAGGAAGCGGTTCGGCAGGCGCTCTCCGAGCAGGCACAGGGGCCTGGTATCGAGATAGAAAAACTCAGATTGAATTTTGATACCCTGCTGAAGACATTGTCCGTCAGCGTATCCGATCTTGCGCGTTTTTTGAGCTACGATCCTTCGTACCTGTCCCGTATCCGAAAGGGGCAGCGCAAGCTGTCCGATCCTCAAAAATTTACGGCGGATGCCTTTTTAAAGCTTGATGCAAAAACAGAAGGTACAAGGCGGTCAATCCTGTCATCCCTGCCGCTCTACACGGCCGACGATGAGCTTGTCTTTCAGGTTTTGAGGGACAATCGTGTTTCGGAGAAAAACCAGATCAGGATCATGGAACATATTGCTTTTCAAAGGGAATTGACGGAAGAAATTCTATCCCACGACTCCATCTTTGAAGCGTATCCCAACTTTTCAAAAGATGAGTTTGCCCAATACCCCATGACGCTATCCTTGGCTGGCGCTTTTTATGAAGAGGATATCGTCTACACCTATGAGCAATATCGGGAACATCTGGAGATGATGAAGCGCTTTTCTCAGATGCATAAAAACTACCATATTGAGGAAAACAAATCTCCTGCGTTCCGCCATATCCAAATTCTTATCCATGAGGGAAGCTGGGCGATCGTGTCCAAGGAAAAAACGCCGGCGATTCATTTTGTTATCCGGCACCCCAAAATGCGAGAAGCCATGGAAAACATCACAATGCCCATTGTGGAAGGGGAAGAGTATAAATGAGGCTAAATCCGAGTCCCTTGCGTTTGAAAAATGGGTATAAATAAACCAGGCATTCCCTGCTTGCACAGCCTTAGCTGGATACAAGTAAGGAATGCCTGGTTTTGCGATGTGCCTTTTTTACTCCATCGCTTCCCTGTACTCTGGATATGTTTCTTGGATTTTCCGCGCCAGATCCCAAATCTCCTCGTCGCCGGAAAGCACATAGGATGTTCCGCCGGCGCCATGGAACCGGTTTTCATCAAACCAGAAGAGGCAGGTATCCCCATCCGCTGTCTCAAACTCCAGGATCCGGCTGTCTGTAGAGCCGCTGAAAGCTTTGGATACAATGGTCGTTTCCCGTAATGCCTGCAGGATTTCGGAGATGATTTCTTCATCCGTCGTTTCGTAGCGTCCCAGGATGTTATCGTTGTGACGATAGGTAAGCGCGACCGGCAGCTCTTCCAGCGACTGATCCAGAAATTCCTGCTGGCTTTCGGTACAATAGGCCCGAAGCGATGTGTCTTTTGGGGAACACCCCGCCAGTACGCACAATAATACCAGCAAAACAGCAATTTTAATCCTCTTCATCCGAACCCCTTTCTGGCTGTCATGGCCTGCGCTGTTTTTCTATGTAGAGCTGGTACAATCCCATGCGTGATTTTACACCCGCTTTCTCATAGATCGCTGCGATATGCCGCTGACAGGTTCGCCGGGATAGATACAGTCCATCTGCGATCTCCTGAATACTTTCCTCTGAATTGACCAGCTTGTCAAATACTTCGGTTTCCTTGGGCGTAAGGATAAACAGCTCCGACAAAAGACGGAACGCTTCCTGAGGGTCCAGGTCTGTCGGGATATCCTTGGGGGTGCCGGATGAAACCGGCATCCAGGCTGTATAAAGATAGATGACTACGCTGACGGCCACAAACAGGACCAGTGCCAGAATGATGGACGCCATGCCATTGCTGTCAGAAACAAGCAGCGCTACAGAGGCGTTGGCAAGCAAAGCGGCGCTCACGTTATTCATGGCGCGCCCCATACCGGCCCACAGCGCTGGCGTGGGCATATGGCGGGCAAAATCCAGAAAGCTGGTGGTGAAGAATACCACAAAAAATCCAGCCGAAAGATAAAATACGATCAGGCCGATCAAAAACGGGCCGCCCAGCTTGAGTACTACCACACAGATGACGGACATCAGCATGACGCAGTACATCATCATGGTCATAAATTTCCGCTTTCGGATATCAAAAAGAAAGCCGGCAGAAAGGCCGCTTACCGCCAGCAAAAGCCGCGGCCATTGCCCGATGTCAGTGCCTGCTGCATGATGCATGGTGACCGCGTTGTCCAGCGTGCTGAAGATACATGCCATCAGGATTACAAGCAGTGCAAGGAATCCGCCGGCGGCGATCTTCTTTCGGGTTCCCTTCCCATCCTCCTCTATGGCCTCTATGGCGGGGGACTGGGGTTCTTCCGCTTCTGCATTTTCCTGGCGGCAAAGCCTTTCTGCCTTCAGTAACAGCGCTAACGCTACAAGGGCAAAGAGTGAAAGTATCAAGGCTTCCGCAGTTTCTAGATCCACAAGATTGTTATTTAGAAACTGCAGGAAGATCCCAAGGGCATAGGAGATACCAACCATACGCGCCAGATGCGTGCGATCCTTCGCCAGTTTGAAAAACAGGTAGTGGGCCGCGCTTCCCAATATCCCCAGAAACAGGAACAATGCCATTCCGGAGAGCAGAGTGGACGAATAAGAAACATGTTTTTGAACCAAAAAATTGCATACTGCCGCTGCTAGTGCAAGGATAAAAAGTCCAACGATTTGTACCCGCCTTTTCAAAAAGCGATGAAACAGCGGATAGAGCAAAAAACCGACAGCGCTTATTCCTAACGCGTAGTTTTGCGCAATCACCGTTTTTTCTTCCCCTGCCGTAAGCGAGATCATATTCACATATAGGTACTCGGCGCCAAGAAATAGAAAAGTAAAAATACCAAGCAGCAGAATCGCATAAATGGATTTTGGATTTGTGAAGCTTTTCTTTATTATACCATACGTCCCATTCCACCCCCTTTCTCCGCAATGGTACAGTTATAAACTATTATACTATAAACGGCATGGATTTTCAACGATTTCGGTCGGTTAGAGACTTTTTTCGCTGACGTTTTTGCGGAATATACAATCCTTCCTGTTTGACCTAAACCAGGGATTCTCCTGGATAAAACCGTATATTTTTGGAGCTGCGTTCCGCATCCGGGAACTACCGGTTTTTTGCGCCCGCACATGCCGTTTTACCGCGGCCACACGGTGTAGCTGCGGTAAACAAGGAAATATCCTGAATGAGAGAAGCTGTCTAGTAGGTGATATTGTGGACGTAAAAATAAATCAGCAGGGCGCCCAGCCCAGCGCCGCTTATCAGGCTTGCCCACGTCCAGAATAAAGACAGCAGAAGCCCCAGGAAAATAAACACGCAGAACACCACGACAAAAGCGTCTCTCTGGAAGAGCATAATGAATTTGATACAGGCGATCACAACCCCTGCCATCATAACGAGAGCCCCAAGAAGGGCCAGAACAAAAACATACACACCCGCCATCTGGAGAATTGAGATCAGGACATTAAAACCAAGACCTATCCCCGCGATCAGGCTGCCTACTTTGATGAGGCTGTCACGGGAAGCGCTGAACGCGCCAAAGAAATAAGTTGCGATTAACCCGTTGGAGCCAATGAGCAGCATGTTTACAATAATGACCCATTCCGCGCTTATGTAGTACGATGTGGAAACTGCCAAGCTGATAATAGCGGTGAGAACAGTGAGGAACCCCCCGATGGCGCCAATGAGATGGTACGGCCTTAACCTTGCATACATACGATATATCCCCTTTCTGATCCTGCGTTCCGAAAAGGCCAGCTGAAGCTTTTTGGACATTCTGTGTCTTGGCCGACCTTCCATCATGCGAACTTTTCGTTTTTTATCATAGCAGGAAGCCGGTGTTTTTGATAGGCCGCTTTAGCGCCAAACTAAAAAAACACTGTGGCGCACCTGCGCCATTTTGAGAAACGAAGCTTTGGAGCCGGAAAATCGAGGCCATCCACCCTGTATAGAGTGTAACACTTCTTAAGTTTACAGGATGTAACAGGCCGCTGTCATGATCGGCAATCCCTTTTGCACAATCAAGGTGTTTTTGAATTTTCACACAAAAAATAGATTGGCGCAGGTGCGCCATGCGTTTTTTGATAAATTGGCGCGAAAGCGGCCTGCACAGATCCTTAAAAAAACGATACAGTAAAACCATAAAAGGACAAAAAAGAGTTTGGATCGCCTTTGGCGTTACAGGCCGAGCAGCAAAGCGATTCATGAGACCAGGACAGAAGAAAGGAGGCACGAATGAAAAAAAGAGGGGCAGCGGCACTTCTGGCAGCCATCTGTTTGCTGGTGGGGTGTGCAGCATCAGATCCTGCGCTTCCGGCAGAAACTTCGTCCCCGACAGAGACTTCGTCCCCGGCATACCAAGGGGACTCCCTTTTTGCTTACTGTACCGAAAGGCAGCGGGAGCTTTTGGAGCTGCCCCATGAGGAACTGCCGGTGGAACTGATCTTTCACCATTGGACAGAGACGGCGGCGGACTACGAGACAAGGGACGAAACGGTGATCGCCGGGGTCTTGCAGGCGCTGCGGGATGTGTCGGTGGAATCCGAGTCACCCATCGTCTCTACAGATACCCGGGGGCTTACATTTGTGACGGCGCAAGGGGATACCTACAGTTTCTGGTTTGATAAACGCCGGTTCGAAGGGGTGGATGGCAGGTGCTATGTCCTTTCCGGAGATGAAAAGCTTTGGGAACTGGTGTGGGGGATTCGGACAGCAGACCCAGACTATCAGGATCTGATGAGATAAGCGGTATTTCCCCATGATTTCTGCGAAAAATGCGGATTGGCGCAGGTGCGCCACATAATTTTTGGGAAATTGGCGCTAAAGCGACCTGCACAAATCCCGAAAAAGGCGCTACAGTAAGAACAGCAAAAAACCAAGGATGGTTTTGGATAATCCTTAATGATTTCATTTCAGGAGGAAAACAATTATGAGACAGTGTGACAATGGCCATTTTTACGATGAATCCAGATTCGATAGCTGCCCCTACTGCCAGGAGGGCGCCGGGGTCGGCAAGACGGTTGCGGCCGGAACGGTAGGGAAGACCGTGGCTGCTGTGCCGGGCGGCGCTGCGCCGGAAGCAGACAGAGGCAAGACGGTGGGCATTATTAAAAAGAAGATCGGTATTGATCCTGCAGTAGGATTCTTGGTCTGTGTTTCCGGTCCCCATCGCGGCGCAGATTATAAGCTGGTAGCAGGCAGAAACTTCATAGGAAGGGCGGCGGCGATGGACGTGGCTCTGGCGGATGACGATACCGTGTCCAGAGAAAGCCATGCATTGGTGACCTATGACGCCAAGCATAACAGCTTCTCCCTTTCTCCCGGCCAGGGCAGGGGCATCACCTACTGCAACGACGAACAGGTGGAAATGGTACGCCCCTTAAAAGCCTACGATGTGATCGAGGTGGGAAAGAGCCAGCTTCTCTTCCTTCCCCTGTGCGGCGAGCAATTCCAGTGGAATGAGGAGTAAAGGATGGAGCGTGTACTTTCATGGTTAAACCAGCCGCTGTTTCCGGATACCGTCATCCGCGTCTGGATGGCAGTTGCGGCGGGCGCAGCGCTTCTATTGGCGCTGATTCTCGCCTTTTTCCTGATACGGCGGAAGAAGAAAAAGAAGCGGGGTGATCAGGCGGTGGAAGAACCGATTACGGAACGTCCGGAACCGCTGCCGGAACTGGAGCTTGCCAACCTACAGGGCGTTGGCAGCCGGGAAGAACAGCAGGACGCTTTCGGCATCTCCCGCATGGATCGTTATGAGGAAGACGGGCTGCTTGCTGTGCTGTGCGACGGCATGGGCGGTATGGCGGAGGGCGGCATGATCGCTGCGGAAACCGCCTCCCAGCTGGTGGGAATCTTTCCCTGGACAGATGACAGCGATGTGCCCGGCTGGGTATACCAGCGAAGCGCCAGAGTCTATCAGCAGTTTCGCGGGCACGGGGGAACTACCCTGGTGGCTGCCCTGCTCAAAGAGAATCGCCTCTCTTTCTGGTGCGTAGGCGACAGCGATTTGTTCCTGCTCAGGGAAAACAAACTCTATGGGTTAAATGCCCGGCAGGAATTTAAGAACGATTTGATTTTGAGGGCACTGGACGGGGCGTTCCCCGTGGAGGAAGCGTTTCAAGATCCTCAGGCGGGAGCCCTTTCGGAGTACATAGGAAAAGAAGAAGTAACATGCGACTATACCCGTATGCCCTTTCTTCTCCAGCCGGAGGACGCGCTGCTGCTCTGCTCGGACGGCGTCAGCGATACACTGACCTTGAAGCAGATTCGGGAAGCCATGGCGCTCTCTTCCCAGGCGTGCTGCGACAAGCTGGAGGAGGAAATCCTGGCCGCCGGAAAGCCGGGCCAGGATAACTATACGGCAATCGCATTGAAATACCATGGGAAAAATGAGGAGGAATCATAATGGAAGCGAAAAAGTCATCGAGCAAGCAGGTTGTTGCCATCCTGCTGCTGGTTATTGGCCTGGCCGCCGGCGTGTTCGGCGTATTGGGCTTGGTAGGCGGGGGCGGTACGGACCCCTATGAGGCGCGCAAGAGCGTCGTCATGGTGTACTCATATCTTCAGCTTACTGATGGCCAGTCCGCCAGTTCCATGGGTACCGGCTTTGCCATCGGGAAACCCGGCGAACCGGTGGAATATATTGTGACCAACGGCCATGTGGTGGAATACGGCTATATGGGTCCAAAAGTATATGCGGAGCAAGTATCTTCGGCAGGCGTGCAGGTATACTTCTCTGCAGCGGAAAATGATTATGTTACAGCGGAGGTGGTCTATTATTCTGCTTCCAATGAGAAGGATATTGCGATTATCAGATTGCCGTCAAAGACGGATAAACGAGAAGCCATTCCCATCAGGGACGCAGATGATGTTGCTGTCGGCGACACCGCTTTCGCGCTGGGGTATCCGGGCGTGGCAAGCCAAAGCCAGCAATTCAACACCTACGACGAGGATGACATTACACTGACCAAGGGGATCATCAGCAAGCGCACTAAGCCGGCATGGAGCAGCTACGACGCGTTTCAGATGGATGTATATATCAATCACGGCAATTCCGGCGGCCCGTTGGTAGATGAACGGGGAAATTTGATTGGAATCAACGCTTCCGGCGCAGTGGATGAGCAGGGCAAGAGCGAAGGCGTAAACTTTGCCATTACCTCTGCGGAATTAATCAAAGCTCTGGACAGCGAAAGAATCGAATACACCATGGCAGGCGGCGGACTCTCCTGGACTCAGCCCTGGTTTGCCTATGTGTTCCTGCCCATCGGCGTGCTGGCGCTCATCGGCGGCATCATCCTGCTGGTAACGTCCCAGAAGGGCGGACAGGGGGCTCCGGCACCTGCCGGCGCTGCCGCAGGTATGGGATCTGGAAAAGCGCCTGCAAGAGGCGGCCGCGGCCCTGTGGAAAAACGGGCTGTGCTGCGCGGCGTGACAGGAAAATACTCTGGCCAGAGCTTTGACCTGTTAAAGGGCAAGGTGGTCATCGGCCGAGACCCGGCAACCTGTAACATCGTATTCGATAAAAACACGCCGGGTATCAGCGGGCGGCACTGCCAGGTAGTCTACGACCCGAATGAAGACTGCTTTATCATCACCGATCTGGGATCGTCCTACGGCACGTTCCTGGGCAACGGCAAAAAGCTGACGGCGAATGTGGCGGAAAAATTGTCGATCGGGGACACATTCTACCTGTGCGACAACGCCAACCGGTTTGTGGTGAGCAAGGAGTAACCCGTTATGGCAGGGTATTGTTTAAAAAACGGAAGAATCCAGGAAGCGTGGGGAGAGGACGCCGCCGGCCGGGAACTGGCGGCTGTCTTCCACCTGACTGCAGACGGTGAAATGAAAGAACTCCACGAGTTCCCGGCGCTGTCGGAAGGTGAAGGGGCGCTGGCGTATGCAGGTGAGTTCTACATTGAACCCCTGGAAGTACAGATTGAATTTCTAAAAGCGGCCAATGCAGAAAAATGGCTGGAGGCGCTGCTCTTGCGGCATGTCGACCGGGTGCGGCAGGTATCGGAGGAACTCTTTGTCATAGCTGAGATAAAATCGTTTGGAGCATGAATGCAACGGACGCGATGGGGGATATTATGTTCTTTGGAGTATGTTTGTTTCTCTTCGGAATCATTTTGGCATTCTGTCGGACTGTACGGTCAAAGCGTCGCTGCCGGAGAAGAGTGAACGCCGTCATCTGCGATGTGGACGTCAGCTGGAGAGACAACGCTTTCAGCGATTTCTTCATTACCAACTATAAATACCATCCGGTCTACCAGTACACATTGGATGGACAGGAGTATCGGGTAGTATCCCGGGTAGAGTATTCCAAAAAGGACGAAATCAAAGTCGGTAGTTATGAGGTGCTCTTTGTGGATGAAAAGAATCCCCGGTACTTTTCCTGCCCCTCTGAGAATAGGGAACGTGTAATCAGCGCCCTTATCTGGTCTGTGCTGGGAGTTGCCTTTGCACTTTTTCCTTTAGTGGGCTGGGGCGGGTGGATCGGGTTTCTGGTGGCGCTGGGATTGCTCCTGCTGGGTGATCTGTGTTACGATGCCTGGTCCAAAAATCGGAAGGAGTGACTGTATTTTGCTATCAAAATACATCGTTTTATACTTAAAATACATTGCTTGAGGAGGTGGGAGAATGAATCCGGAACGTGTTTGTTATGGCTGTTTCGCGGAAAAAGAACCGGGGATTCCATGCCCCCGATGCGGATTTAATGAGAACGACGAGCAGCCCTATCTTGCGCTGCCCCTGGGTACGATCCTAAACGGGAGATATCTGGTGGGAAAGGTGCTTGGCATTGGCGGGTTCGGTATCACCTATCTGGGATACGACCTGACACTGGAGATCAAGGTTGCGATTAAAGAATATATGCCCTCCGCCCTGGCCACAAGGCATCCGGACCACTATAGTGTGGCGCTGACCGGACGGGTGGAGGAGGATTACCAGTACGGTATGGAGCGCTTTTTGGATGAAGCGAAGATCCTTGCCAAGCTGCAAAACACCCCGCATATCGTATCGGTGCAGAACTATTTCAAAGAGAACGGCACCGCATACTTTGTGATGGAGTACATAGACGGTATGAGCCTGAAAGCCTACCTGGCAAAAAACGGGGATAAGATCCCCTATAACCAGGCGATTGCCATTCTGCAGCCGATCATGGAAGCGCTGGTTCAGGTGCATGCGCTGAACCTCCTGCACCGGGACATCAGCCCGGACAATATCTATATCACATCCAAAGGCGAAAGCCGTCTGCTGGATTTCGGCGCGGCGCGGTTCGCACTGGGGGACGGCAAGAGCGTGTCGGTCATCTTAAAACATGGCTACGCGCCGGAGGAACAGTATTCCAGCCACGGCAATCAGGGACCGTGGACGGATGTTTACGCCATGGGCGCTACCCTGTACCGCTGCATTACCGGGCAGCTTCCGCCAGATTCGGTGGAACGGATCCATGGGGATACCATGAAAAGGCCGTCGGAGCTGGGGTTCCGTATTCCGGCTAATGTGGAAAACGCCATCATGAAAGCGTTGGCGGTAAAAACCGAGGATCGTTTCCCCAATATGGAGGCATTCATCGGGGCACTGAACGGGCGCGTTTCCGTACAGGATCAGGTGGCGGCCAGTATCAGCCAGCGCACCCAGGCTACCGCTTACAGGCAGGAAGGCTACGGGCAGATTGCCTATCAGCAGCCCGCCTATAACGGCGGGGGTGCTGCGGCAGGAAAGCCCTCTGCGTTCTCCCGGTTCCTTTCCTATATGAAAGCCAATCCGGTGGTTGCCTGGGTTTCCGGCGGTGGGCTGCTGGCGGTGATCGCCCTTTGTATTATCCTTCCTATCGCGCTTTCCGGCGGAGGGGAAAAAAGGCCGACAGGAGGGGGCGGCGGTGGGAATACGCCTGTCATCAGCCAGCCGCAGACGAGTAATCCGGAACCGACAACAGACCCAGAACCGACAACAGATCCGGAACCGACAACAGACCCAGAGCCTACTACAGAACCTCCAGCGGAAATGGTGGCGCAGGATCTTGGCATCCTCAACGCTACGATTGAGATCCCGTCGGATTATACGAGGGGTGAGGAGGGGACGATTTTTATCAATGAGGCTAAAGGCTGCGGTATTATGATGATTTATTATTGGAACATTGACGGACCCATCTACTCCCTTGCCGATGTGGAATCCCAGAGAGAAGCTATTGTCGCCAACCTGATTCCGGATTATCAGATCCTTGCTGCCGGACCCGATCAGGTGGGAAGCGCAGGCGCCTATCAAATCTATCTTGAAGTCACCGACAGCGAAGGCGTCTCCAACGAAGTGGTCATTATGGCGGTGGAGGGGTATGATTTCGGCTGTTATTTCATCATCACGTACTATCCCAAGGGGGACAAAGCCGCCGAAGCGGAAATCCATTCCATTATCCAGTCCTTTAAGAGCAACGGTGCGCCGGAGACAACGTACAAGATGTACTATGGCTCTAAGAGCGGCGTCAAGGTGATTGTGGACGATGCCGTGGCAGCAGGACGCGTGATGGACACGACTGTTAACCTGGGAGAGGCCGGAGCGGCGGCCGAATTGGTTATTTACCCAACGGACGCGGCAATGGAAGCCGGCTTTGGGAGCGCTACGCCGGACAGCGGGATTGTGGAAATAGGGAATGCCGGCCAGCTGGGAATGAGCAGCCCGGAGGAGGTCTTGCAGTTTCAGAGAGACGTGGCGTCTAGCACAGGCGTTTCCGTAGGTGAAACATACACGTCGCAGTCGGGCGGTGTGGAATGGCTGTGCATGGATTGGACCATGAATGAATTTACGTTCAATGTTGCCTCCGCCATGATCGACGGCAAGTGTTACGCTGTTAGCTGCATGTTCAACAGCTCCAACAAAGATGCGGTTGTCGCTTTGTATCAACAGGCCATGGAGTCCGTCCGTGCATGGGAGGGATAACCAGCATGGAAGATCTTATTCTAATTCTCGTTCTGAGCGGCATCGGCCTTGTCACGCTTCTGGTTTCCGTCTGGCTGTTCTACAGGAAGAAAAGAAAAACGACGGAGAAGAAGAGAGCCTGCACGGCGGAATGCCGGGCGGCCATTGTGGACGCAGTAAACTATCATGTCAAAAGTAAGTATCGTCTGGCAAAGGCCGCGGGGGCTGTTTCCGTGGCTCATCTTCTCAGCGGTGCAGGCGGCTCCGTTGGGAAAATGGCTTCCCTGGGGGTGAAAACGGCGACGCTGGGACTCTACTATTATCCCGTGTACCGGTATACCTACCGGGGAGAGACCTATGAACAGATCGGCGATGTCCCGGCAATGGAGGAACAGGCTCGGAAAAAGGTGGGAACGGAGCTTACGCTTTTTATCGATCCGGCCAAACCTACCAGCTTTTACTGCCTGGAGGAGGAAAAGGGTTACTTTCAGCAGCGCCTTGCCTACCTGATCGTCGCTCTTCTCGTCATTGCGGTTTTGATTATGATTGGAGTCATGTGGCTAACAATATAGCTTCAGTGCCTGCCGCAGCGAAACCTGCGGCAGGCGGTTTCCCTAAAAAAGATTGGTGCGGGCGGAAAGGGGGTGAAGCGTATGAATTTTGCAGAGGATATTACGTTGATTCTGATTGTATGCGCGATAACATATCCGCTTTACGCGTTATTTTTCGTGCTTGCCCACTTTTACAAGAAAAAGACGCAGAGAGGGAGCGGCTGCACGGTTTTTCTAAAAGCGACCGTCATCGAACCGCTGAGGATTCGGATCAAGCATTCCTACCATTATTTTATGATATACCAATACGAGTATATGGGCTACGTCTATCAAAAAAACACCGGCATCGATTTGGCCTATCATCAGGCGCAGAAGAAGATCGGAACTGAGGTGGAGATTTACATTGACCCATCTGATCCGGAAAAATACTTCTGTCCCGCCGATGTCAAGATGTATCGGATGACTCAGATCTGCCTTCTGTGCGTCGGGTGGCTTTTCATTGTGGGAACGCCCATCTTCTGTTTTATATTAGAGTATTTATATTAGAGTTATAGATTGCGACGATCCAAGACGCTGGGGCCGTATTCTGTTCGGTTTGTCTGGAGGAAAGGGAGAAACAGCCCTTGATTGAGGAGATGATGAATGTCTTTCCGTTCATTCTGGAAGAGCTGGGTATGATCGCGTTGATGGAAGTGGTTTTTCTGCTGTTGCGGGTGAAAGGCCGGGGCGCAAGTACAAAGAAGAGGAGTGAAACATGAACTTGGAACATATCTGCTATGGCTGCTTTCAGGAAAAGCCGGACGATTCCCCTGTCTGCCCCCACTGCGGGTTTAATGTGGAGGAGGAGCAGCCGTTTTTGGCGCTGCCCATGGGCGCACTGCTGAACGGCCGCTACATGACCGGAAAGGTCCTGGGCGTGGGCGGGTTCGGCATCACCTATCTGGGCTATGACCTGACGCTGGAGATTAAGGTAGCCGTCAAGGAATATATGCCCTCCGGTCTTGCTACCCGGCATTCCGATAAGTACAGCGTGGCACTGACCGGACGGGGCCAGGAGGATTATCAAAACGGCATGGAGCGCTTTTTAGAGGAAGCGCGGATCCTTGCCAAACTGCAGAATACGCCGAACATCGTGTCGGTGCAGAATTATTTTAAGGAAAACAACACGGCCTATTTCGTGATGGAATATATCGACGGCATGAGCCTGAAGGCATACGTTGCATCCCAGGGCGGGAAGATTCCCTATGACCAGGCGCTGACCATCCTGATGCCGGTGATGCAGGCGTTGACGCAGGTTCATGCCCTGAACCTGACCCACCGGGATATCAGCCCGGACAACATCTCCATTACCTCCAAGGGAGAGAGCAAGCTGCTGGATTTCGGCGCGGCCCGGTTTTCTATCGGAGATGAAAAAAGCGTGTCGGTCATCCTGAAACATGGCTACGCGCCGGAGGAGCAGTATTCCAGTAAGGGGAACCAGGGGCCGTGGACGGATGTATACGCCATGGGCGCCACCCTGTACCGCTGCGTGACCGGGGAGCTGCCGCCGGATTCCATCATGCGGGTCCATAACGATACGCTGAAAAAGCCCTCGGAGCTGGGCGTTCCCCTGCCTCCGCAGGTGGAACAGGCGATCATGAAGGCGCTCGCGGTAAAAGCGGAGGATCGTTTCTCCACCATGGAGGCCTTTATTGAAGGGATTACCGGGAAAACCCCGGCGTCTTTCCATCACCGTACCATGGCTGTGCCATCCGGTCAAACGGCTGCAGGTTCCGATGGAAAGCCGGGGCTTTGGACCAGATTCCGGCGGAGCCATATCGGGGTACAGATCACGGCGCTGGTGCTGTGCGTTGCTGTGCTGGGTCTGGGCGTCTGGGGAGCAGTAGCGGGGATCGGTGCGCTGACCGGCGGGAAAGCAGAGCCGGGTTCTTCTGACGGATCATCCGGCACTCCTTTCGACATAACAGTGCAGGAACCCGAGGGCGTAGACGATGTCGTCTTGCAGGACTACGCCCAGGAGTATCTGAATATCACCATGGGGATCCCCCAGGGGTATACAGAAACAGAGTCCGGCAGCGGCGCCTTCGCTTCATCGGATGGGAGCGCTACCCTGCAGGTGGGATTCTACGATAAGGCTGCCGATTTTCCGGTGTATACTCTTTCTGATGTGGAGGAGAATGTTGAGAAGTATGTCCAGTATTATATCGGACTGCTGAAGAGCACCAATATCACAAAGCATGAGATCCTCAGCCGGGGTTACCGGGAGGGCAGTTCTTTGGACACCTACTTGATCCAGTTTTCTGCTACCGAAAGCGGCGGCACAACCATGGAATTTTTGGCGGCGTTCATCGAATGCCAGAATGGGTTTGGCTGCTACAATCTTATCGGCTCCTATCCTCAGGGGGATGAGAAGGCGCAGGCGGAGATATTCGCAGCAATGGATTCCTTCCAAAGCAGCGGTCCCGCAGGCACCAACAGTCAGCGGTTTTATGATGAACGGCTTCCGTTCCAATTTATCTACTGGGAGAGCGACGGAGAGATTACCTTCAACGTGGTCAATGAAAACCTGCTGCGCATGGTCAACGAGGCAGGCGACGTGCAGGTAGAAATACAGTGCAGACCATCGAGTGATCAATTTAATAAGGAAGTCTGGCTGGACGGCATAGCAGAAGTGATGGTGAACCAGCCCGGTCTCAAACGTGAGGAGGGCCGCTGGGAACATGAATCTGGCGGAATCGATTGGATTGTTGACAGATATACCTATACTTTAGATGGTCAGACGGCCTATACGGAGGTTTACGCCGGAGAAATCGACGGATATGTGTTTGCGATTACGGCATCCGCATATACTGAGGAGGCTCTTATCACCAATGGAATGATATTGGACACGACCTATACGATTCGACCTGTGAAATAGATGACAGACCCGTTTCCGGGGGAAAGGAGAAAAAAGTGCTGAGTCTAAAAAGAAATGTCAACTGTCCCCGCCGCATGGCTGTGTACGCCGTCTTTGACGTGCTGGACCGGATGGGCTGCCAATACGAGCAGGCGCTGGTCGGCGATATCAAGGCGGAGGCGAAGGTGCTGGGGCATACCAGTGAGTACGCCTTTGCCGTGACGGAACAGACCATCAACACATCGATCCTCCATGTTTCCATGCTCCGTCCGGCAAGCGGCCTGAGCGAGGAGGAAAAACAGCTGGCAGTACGTTATCTGGCAGACAGCGTACTGCAGCATATCGATGAGGTACAGGCTTTAGAATGAGGAGGAAGACGAGATGGCAAACGAATCGAGAGTATTCCGGCTGCCTGCCGGCATGAGTACCCAGGTGGTGGCAAACGCGGTGGAGGCGTTCCTTTCATCCGCTAAGGGGATGGAGGTACAGAGTGCCGAAACCACAGAAGGCTATGTGGTGCAGGGCCGTCAGGAAACAGCAATATGTTCCTGTTGGTCGCTCTGCTGTTTGCCAGCGGTGGTGTTCTGACCGTGTTGGGTGTTACAGACAAGAGAAAAAAGAAAGGGATCACTAAATAACATTGACAAACCCGAAATAGCATTATGATAAGCGGGCAGTGACCGAAAGACTGTCACTGCCCGTTTTCAAAAAACTCGATGTGAATATATGCTGGAAGTGAACATTTCTCGCTTTCGCAAGGATAGGATTGGAGAAGAAACTGGATGCACTGGTGTTACGTGAGTTATATGGGAAGTCTAAGACTGCTCTGACAGAGGAAGAACGGGAGAAAGCCCGGCAGGAATATTTGGACAGGCGGGGGATACCGAACAGTTTCCGCTGGTAAAGTTTTCTTTGATGATATAAGACAGGAGCGTGTCACGCTCCTGTGATAGCGGACAAGGCGGAAGGAGGGATTTTATGATTATCCAGCCGGAACGTGGAACACGGAATGTTAATGAAAAATTTTATGAGATGGAGACGAGACAGATTGCTATGCTCAATGAAATTTTTGGAGAGGTAGAACTGACAAAAGGAGAAATGTGGACGCTGGTATGGCTTGCGGGATGGGGGGGAAGCACAGTGGCAAATGTGGTGCCCGCAATACGAAAAGCGATAGCGGCGGAAGCAAGGCGGCTGGGGCAGCCGCTCCGTCCGTAGGACGGATAAGCTCCCGGCAGGGCGCAAAGGCAGCTTTTGACGGACGGAACGGCTGTCGAAAGTGCTTTTGCGTTACTTTCGACGAAAGTAACAAAGCTTATGCGCCGTATCCGGCGCTGATTACTACCCGACAAGGGAGAAAGGAGAGTTATTGAAGAGGACAATCAGCTTTATGACAGGGAAAAGGAGGAAAAAATCAAAGAACTGAAGGAAGAGTATCAGAAAGCTCTGGAAAAGCAATAAAAATCCCGGTCAGACACAGATCCTGAAGAAGTGTCTGCCGGATCTATTCCGGCAGAGGGCTTTTGGAACCTGACAGAGGTGTCTGTGAGGGCGTGTTATCAGGATACATATGACGGAGGGCGTTCATGATCAGCCGGAAGGTGAGCTGGGCCATATATTGAGGCGTTTCATCGGTATCGGAGGTCAGCCAGGTTTTCACCAGACCGATGCAGCCGGAAAGACAGAAAGAATAGGAATATTTCAGGTCTTCAATAGTGTCCGGAAAAGTCCGGCGCAGTACGTTAAGACTGTGGGTGGAAATCAGATTTTCAATGCGATGGATAAACGCGATATCCCCGTTTGGCCCCAGCAAGGCGCTGCAGATATCTTTGTTTTCTGCCAGGATATGAAAAATATCCTCAATAAAAGGAAAGCTGGATTCGTTAAAGGGACTGACCGGATGATTCTGAATGGTCTGGCGGATCTCTTCCAGCAGTTCTTCTTCAATGGTGGAAAGCATATTGAAAATATCCGTATAATGGAGATAGAAAGTAGAACGGTTGATATCCACTTCCTCTACCAGTTCTTTTACAGTAATTTCTTTAATACTTTTTTCCTGCATAAGTTTTGCAAGCCCGGCTCGAAGCTGGGCTTTTGTTTTGCGGATTCTCCGGTCAGTTTTTTCTTTCATAGATTTCTCCTTTCGAAAATATAAAAAAATTATAAACCATAGACACTAAATAGACATTTTGCCTATTAATAGACATGACGAAGGATTATTGTCGGTTGTAAGGTATTTATAACCCTAGTATAATGCGGTATGTGTAAATAATCAACATAATATCTATTAAACAATAACTAGTTGCGCAGACAGAAAGGAGACAGGAGAATGCTGAAACTAGAGTGGAAAAAGCTGCTGAGTAATAAACTCATGTTGGTAGTTATTGTTGCGATTATTGCAATTCCTACCATTTATACCACCCTTTTTCTGGGATCCATGTGGGACCCTTACGGCAATATGGACAAATTGCCCGTGGCTGTGGTGAATGAGGATAAATCGGTAGAATATGAGGGAGAAACATTAAACATAGGAAAAGAAATGGTGGAGAATCTGAAAGAGGACGGTTCTCTGAATTTTTCTTTTACAGATAAGGAAAGGGCCCGGCAGGGGCTGAAAGACGGAAGTTATTATATGGTCATTACCATACCGGAGGATTTTTCAGCCAATGCGGCCACCCTTACCCGGGAAAAACCTGAAAAAATGGAACTTTCTTATGAAACAAACCCGGGTATCAATTACATTGCTTCTAAGATGAGTGAGACAGCTATGGAGAAAATCCAGAGTTCTGTCCGGGAAGAAGTTACCCGCACTTATGCAGAAGCGGTTTTTGAACAGATCGGTAAGGCCGGGGACGGAATGGAGGAAGCGGCAGATGGTTCCGGGAAGCTCCAGGAGGGAATCCGGGAACTTGCCTCAGGAAATGAACAGATCGAAGAGAATTTACAGGTTCTGGCAGAGAGTACTCTGGTATTCAGAGATGGCAGTCAGACCATGGAAGAGGGACTAAAGACTTATACAGATGGAGTAACAGCCGCAGACAAGGGAGCACGTGAACTTCAGGATGGGGCCAGTGAACTGAACAAGGGGACGAAAACCCTGGACAGCGGGGCAAAAGAACTTGCCGGCGGAAGTGAAAGCCTGGATGCAGGAGCCCAGTCCCTGGAAGAGGGCATGGGACAGTTAGAAGGAAAGATCCCGGGACTTTCTCAGGGAGTCCGGGCATTATCCCAGGGGTCTTCCCAGCTTGCCGCAGGTGTCAAGACAGCGGGAGAGGGAAGCAAAAGTCTGAAGGCAGGAGCTGAACAGACAGACAGGGGTCTTGCATCTTTACAGGAAGGACTGGATCAGCTGAACAGTGCAGCATCCCAGCTTCCCGGGCAGACACAGAAACTTCAGGAAGGTACAAATGAGGTTTATGAAGGGGCAGCTCAGCTTTCCCAGGGAATGAAGCTTCTGGAAGAACAGGCAGTCCCCGGCATTTCTGCCAGTATTGATCAGGTAAACGGACAGCTGCAGGATGGAGGAAAACAGGTTTTTGACTCTGTGAAAGAGGGCGCGGACCAGTTAAAATCCAGTGCCGATCAGCTCCTTGCGGGGATTCAGGGAACGGAGAGCATGTCCCAGGAAACAGGAAGTGGGGACCAGCTGGGCGATACTTTAGAGAGGAATGCCCAGGAAGCCGGAAACCAGGCAGAGGCAGCCCAGGCTGCGGCAGAAAATCTGGGAGGTGTGGAAAGTACAGACGCCTCTTATTTAAGTGATTCCTTGCAGCAGGCAATTGATTCAGGAGATATAGATGCAGTGGCATCCGTTGCCTGGGAGGCAGTGGCAGCTGCACAGCAAAACGCCGATGCAGCCAATGAGGCGGGAAGCCGTCTCCAGGAAGCTTCTCAGGCTCTTGGGAACAGCAGTGCCGCCCTGTTTCAGGATCAGCAGACCATGGCAGAGGCAGCCCGGCAGGCCCGGGATATGACCGGGGCCGGTTTGGCAGGGGAAAATTCTACAGACCTGAGCAGTGTGGTAAAGGGTCTTCAGGCATTATCAGAAGGTCTGGGACAGTTGTCTGCTCAGACAGAAACAGCCGGAGAACAGTATCTGGCAGGAGTGGACAGCGGCATGGAGCAGCTGAAGAGCGGAATCGGCACACAGGTTGGAGACAGTCTGTCTCAGCTGAGGGAAGGTGCTGACCGTCTTACCCAGGGAAGTGGAGAAGTGAACCGGGGAGTAGAACAGCTGACTGAGGCGGCACCTGCACTTGCCGGCGGAATCCAGAGTGCAAAGGATGGAGCCGGAGCACTGAAGACACAGGGAACGGAAGCACTGGTACAGGGAGCCGGGCAGCTGGATGAGGGATTTGGCCGTCTGGTACAGGGGAGTTCTGATCTGGATAAAGGAGTACAGGAAATGCAGGGACAGCTTCCGGCTCTTTCCCAGGGAGTGGAACAGCTGTCCCAGGGAGCAAAGGATCTGAAACAGGGAACTGGAAGTCTGAAGACAGGAGCCCAGACCCTTTCTCAGGGAGCAGGAACTCTTTCGGCGGGTATGGATACCTTGGTAGCCGGAACCAGCAAGTTGTCCCAGGGAACCGGCCAGCTTACTGCAAACAATCAGGCTCTTCTTGGAGGAGCGGTACAGCTGGAGGACGGAGCCTCCCAGATCAGCAGCGGAGCTTCCCAGCTTCATGATGGAAGTAAAACTCTTGGATCCGGGATTGAACAGCTGGCGGAAGGAACTAGGACTTTAAAAGACAGTCTGGCAGAGGGGGCAAAACAGATCCGGGATACGAATAAAGGAGAAGATACGGCGGATATGTTTGCAGCTCCTGTGGAAACAAAAGAAACACAGATCACCAGGGTAGAAAATAACGGCCATGCCATGGCCCCCTATATGATGTCTGTGGCACTTTGGGTAGGCTGTATTGCCTTTAGTCTTATGTATCCGCTGACAAAGTACAGCGGAAAGCTGAAATCCGGTCTGGCCTGGTGGGGAAGCAAGGCATCGGTACTGTATCTGATTGCCCTGCTCCAGGCAGCGGTGATGATCTTTATGCTTCATCTGTGTGACGGTTTTGAGCCGGTGGAAATGGGGAAAACCCTGGCGGTGGCCTGTCTGGCTTCGGTGGCTTTTATGTCTGTGATGTATTTCTTTACCAATACTTTTGGCAAAGTGGGAAGTTTCCTGATGCTGGTATTTATGGTGATCCAGCTGGCAGGTTCTGTGGGAACCTACCCCCTGGAACTGTCCGGAAGCTTTGTCCCTTATCTTCATGACTGGGTACCGTTCACTTATACGGTGGAAGCCTTCCGAAGTACCATATCAGGAGGAGAAAGTATTCAGGAAGCCGTAATATTCCTGACCGTTTTGTGGATCGTCTTTACCCTGCTGACCATTCTGGAGTTCCAGATCCGAACCCTTAAGATGAAAAGAGGAAAAAGGACTCTGGATAACTGGTTAGAGGAAAAGGGACTGGCATAAGAGAAAAAAGAAGGGAAAGGACTTTGTACTGCCTTTGAAAAGACAGTGCAGGGTCCTTTTTTTCGGCCATCCATACACTATAATTTATATAAGGTATGATATGGACAGACAGCGGGAACGGAAGCCTCCGGGATTTTTCTTCAGACACCCTCCCCGGACAGTAAAAGGATAAGAAGGTATCATTGGAATTGTATGAACAGATAGGAGAAAAATGGAGGGGCCTATGGAATATAATAAGGAACAACAGGAAGTCCTGATCCAGGACTTTATTGATATGCTTTTTGTGCAGAGAAACTTGTCAGCCAATACCCTGTATGCCTATAAAAATGACCTGCAGAATTTTTCCAGGTGGCTGGAAAGACGGCATTACGGGGATATCAATGACCGGAGCATCTATGAATATTTTTTTATATGCAGAATGAGATAGAATTAGCACCCCGTTCTATCCGCAGAAAATATGTTTCCATTCAGCAGTATTGTGATTATCTCAGAATGGTTTTGAACTTAAATGAGATTTTCTTCCGGTTCACGGCCAGAAAATTTCAGTTGCCAAGGACATTGCCCAGGACATTATCCAGGGAAGAGATTAAAGAGCTGATTCTGGCGGCTACTTTCCAGTATCAGCAGGCCTGGTCAGAATATAAAGAAAGACTGGCTGTCCGGAATATGTGTATAATCGAGCTGCTTTTCTGTCTGGGGCTTCGGGTGGGAGAACTTTCCGCTCTGGATATGGCAGATTACTGGCCGGAAGAGAATACAGTGCTGATTCGTGGAAAAGGGAGAAAGGAGAGTTATTGAAGAGGACAATCAGCTTTATAACAGGGCAAGGCTTTGTCAACCACAACAGCAGAAAATTCCATGCAAAGAATACAGATCCGAAACGGAGTCACTGGAATGTGGAATACTGCAATCAGGATATTCAAGAAATATACCATGAATTATTTGATGAGGCACTTGAAAGGTATAATGTAAAGCAGACAAGGAAAGATCGAAAATCATTATGAAAAAATCCGTTCTGGAAAGCAGGAAAAACCATTTCATGAGATAATCCTTCAGATTGGAAATAAAAATGATATGGGAGCGGAAACGCCTGATGGACAGATTGCAGCAAGAATATGGGATGAATATATAAAAGGTTTTCAGGAACGGAATCCTGCCTTGCGTGTGTTTTCCGCTCATCTCCATCTGGATGAGGCAACACCGCACCTGCATATAGATTTTCCTTAATTGATACAATTAATTTTTATGTGGGAAAAGGGTATGATTCGCTAGAGGTGATATATACTTTATTAAGCTATAATGAGTTTAAACATCGTAAACGCTCCATCATGAGTACCTTGACAAATGTAAGGCCAGTTACGTGGCCTGTGGTTCTGGCTTCACCGGTTTGCGGATTCTGTCTGGCAGCTTTGGCGACCATGGAAGCAGATCTTCCAGAAATGACCGGTTGGTTTGATCCAGATATTTTGGAAGCTCAGTGAGCAGATGCTCAAAGTATTCGTATGGTTTCAGGTTATTCGCCTTGGCAGTTTCCGCGATGCTGTAGATGATAGCGGAACTCTCGGCACCACGGATGGTGTCGATGATTTCCCAGTTTTTCTTTCCAATGCAGAAACCACGGATTGCCCGCTCACTGGCATTGTTGTCGATTGGGACTTCGCCATCATCAAGAAATACGCGCAGGTACTTCTCCTGATTCAGTGCATAGCCAAAAGCATCATGCAGCTTGCCTGACTGTGGTACTTCGTGCTGGTGCTGTTTGAGGTACACAAATAAAGCATCGACCAGAGGCTTTATAATAGCCTGGCGCTGCGCAAGCCGGTCCTTTGGGGATAGCTCTTTCAGCTTTCCTTCTTCCCGGTAGATAGCCTGGAACACCCGCATGTTCTTTGATGTGATTGACCGCCGCTATAATAAAGAGGGCCCCAGCACCATGATTTTTACCAGTAACAAGACGCCAAACCAGTGGGGCGAATATTTCAGCGAAGATGATACGCTGCTTTGTTCTTTAGACCGTGTCTTTGATGATGCTACGGTATTTATGATCAAAGGTGACAGCTACCGGGGACGCAAGCTGGAAACACTTGGTCTGGAGGCTGGTATCGCAAAACATACGGAGTATAAAAATGCGTAACTGTTAATAACATACATGATGCATTGGCGATTTTAAATTGACTGAGATTGGTGTTTTTAATCCGACTCTGAATGGCGAAAATCGCCCGACGCTAACAGCTTTTATGATGAAGATGGCGAGTGATTTCCTTGTAAAATTGTTGACACCAAATATGACACCACATATAATATAAACAGGAGGTGTTCAAATGTCAAAATGGGATAAACTATTGATGCGTATCTGCTCTTTATCGAGAGACCTCCGGTTTGATGAGCTGAGGAAAGTATTGGAAAGTTACGGTTACAAAATGAATACTCCGAGCAGTGGGAGCAGTCATTATACATTTCGAAAATCTGGATGCCAGCCAATTACGATACCAAAGCATGAACCAATTAAAAAGGTATATGTAGAACTTGTGAGACGGGTTGTAGAAAGTGAGGCGAAAAATAATGAAGACGCTGAATGATTATATGAAGATGTCTTATCGAATGGAAATCGTAGAAGATAAAGAAGAAGGCGGATATGTGGTTTCTTATCCTGAGCTGCCGGGCTGTATTACTTGTGGAGAAACGATTGAAGATGCGGTTGCAAATGCAGTAGACGCAAAAAAGGCATGGATTGAAGCTGCACTGGAAGAAGGAATTGAGCTTCACGAACCGGATAATTTAGAAGATTATTCCGGACAATTTAAACTAAGAATTCCCCGGAGTTTGCATCGGTCTCTGGCAGAGCATTCTAAAAGAGAAGGGATCAGTATGAATCAGTACTGTGTTTACCTTCTTTCTAAGAATGACGCGGTTTATTCAAAAATAGTTAATAGTAACACAGGGCACGCCGAGTTCGAGTAACTCATATTTTATATAGCTTATATCAAGTGGCAGATATTCTACGGGTATCTGCCACTTGATATATTCCATATGATTAGCTGACACCAGTTTTGGCTTGTCCCTGTGGCGGTACTGTACTATAATGTTTGTAAAGTAACAGAGGATACTTTTCGGCAGCTGATCCGAAAGGCCGAAAGGGTAACGCCGGTAATTTACAGAAGGGAGATAAAAGAATGGATAACAACAAACGTCCGGACGACATGGTGCGCATTACAACCGCAGAACTGGCAGAGGCTTTTATTGAAGAGCAGGTAAAAGAGATCCAGGCGCAGGTGGGGAACAAGAAGGTGCTTCTGGCGCTGTCGGGAGGCGTGGACTCTTCCGTGGTGGCGGCGCTGCTGATTAAAGCCATCGGTAAACAGCTGGTATGTGTTCATGTAAATCACGGACTGCTCCGTAAGGGAGAGCCGGAACAGGTGGTAGAGGTCTTCCGTCATCAGATGGATGCAAACCTGGTATATGTAGATGCCATTGACCGTTTTCTGGATAAGCTGGCAGGTGTAGAGGATCCGGAAAAGAAGAGAAAGATCATCGGCGCTGAGTTTATCCGGGTATTTGAGGAAGAGGCCAGAAAGCAGGAAGGGATTGAATTCCTGGCCCAGGGCACCATTTATCCGGACATTCTGGAAAGCGATGGTGTAAAGGCCCATCATAATGTGGGCGGGCTTCCGGAAGACCTGCAGTTTGAGCTGGTTGAGCCGCTGAAGCTGCTCTTCAAGGATGAGGTTCGCGTTGTTGGCAAGGCCCTGGGTCTACCGGACGGCATGGTTTACCGGCAGCCGTTCCCGGGACCGGGATTAGGCGTGAGATGTCTCGGCGCGATCACCCGTGACCGTCTGGAAGCGGTTCGGGAATCCGATGCCATTCTCCGGGAAGAGTTCGCTAAGAACGGTCTGGAAGGAAAGGTGTGGCAGTACTTTACGATTGTTCCGGATTTCAAATCGGTTGGCGTTAAGGATGGAAAACGCTCCTTTGAGTGGCCGGTGATCATCCGTGCGGTGAATACCAGGGACGCCATGACCGCCACTGTAGAGGATGTACCCTTCGCTCTGCTGCAGCACATTACAGAGCGGATCACCAAAGAGGTGCCGGGAGTGAACCGGGTGTGCTACGATCTGACGCCGAAGCCCACCGGAACCATTGAGTGGGAATAATGCCGAGCCCACGGAAATTAAAAAAATTCCGGGGGCGTGTTGTCTTGAAATGTAATTGAGAAAGGAGTTTTTATGCGTTACGAAATTAAAGGCGAGCCGCTTCCAGTGGTGATCTGTTATCTGGAAGACGGTGAGCAGATGGTAACCGAGGGAGGAGCTATGTCCTGGATGTCTCCCAATATGAAGATGGAAACGGAAGGCGGAGGGATCGGAAAGGTTTTCGGCCGGATGTTTTCCGGCGAGAGTTTATTCCAGAACCGGTATACGGCCCAGGGACAGGGTATGATTGCTTTTGCTTCCAGTTTTCCCGGTTCCATCCGGGCTTTTGAGATCTCGCCCGGGCAGGAAATGATTTTTCAGAAAAGTTCTTATCTGGCGGCGGAGGCTGGCGTCAGCCTTTCTGTGTTTTTTAATAAAAAGCTGGGAAGCGGTTTTTTTGGCGGAGAGGGCTTTATTATGCAGAAGACCTCCGGCCAGGGCATTGTTTTTGCGGAATTTGACGGATATGTGGTAGAATATGAACTCAAGCCCGGACAGCAGATCGTGGTGGATACAGGCCATCTGGCAGCCATGACTGCAGGCTGCCAGATAGAAATCCGGACGGTGCCGGGGCTGAAGAATAAGTTCCTGGGAGGAGAAGGATTTTTTAATACGGTGATTACAGGTCCCGGAAGAGTCTGGCTGCAGACCATGCCGCTGTCCAATGTGGCTCTGGCCCTGAGGCCCTTCCTTCCCAGCGGAGACAACCACTAAGAAAAACCAGGAATTAAGAAAACGTAATCAACTGTTAAGAAGGAGTAAAAATGGAATTTGCAGAAGTGATCAAAACCCGGTATTCCTGTAAAAAGTTTGACGGCCGCCAGATTGAAAAGGTCCAGCTGGATCGTATTCTGGAGGCGGGTCGCTTGGCGCCTACAGCCAAAAATCTCCAGGAACAGCGGATCTATGTGGTGCAGTCCCCGGAAGGGCTGGCAAAGATCGATCAGGTGACTCCCTGCCGCTATGGAGCGCCTACGGTACTGGTGGTGGCGTTTGATAAAAATAATTTGTTTGTGTACCCGGGCGGAAAAAGAAATTCCGGTGTGGAAGATGCTTCCATTGTAGCCACCCACATGATGCTGGCCGCCAAGGACGCAGGGGTGGACAGCTGTTGGCTGAATTTTTTTGATCCGGAAATCGCTGCAAAAGAGCTGGGCCTGCCGGACAACGAGGAAATCCTTATGCTTCTGGATCTGGGATATGCCGCGGAGGGATCCAAACCTCTGCCTACCCATGGGCAGAGGAAAGAGCTTTCGGAAACAGTGGTTTATCTGTAAAGCGGAAAGGGCGCAGGGGAAGCGTCAGCTTTTTTGGGATTTCTGAATGGCTTCCGGATCCGGAAAAATTTTTTTCAGATCGATCCTCACAATATAATAGTACATGATCAGCAGCAGGACGGACGCGAAGATCCAGGCGGCCGGGCTGGCCAGGCACACGCCGGTGTAGCTTTTTTTGTTCGCGGCAATGACTGCGGCGATCCCCCGGCCGGCTAGCTCCGCCACGCCGGCCATCATGGGAAGCAGGCCGTATCCCATGCCCTGAATCCCGTTTCGATAGATGTTTACAATGGCCAGGGGTATGAAGAAGAACCCTACGCATTTCAGGTAAATGTCTACAGAACCCAGGATCAGATCCACATCTTCGGATACAAAAAGATAACTCAGATATTTTCCTACGGTCATCACCAGAGCGGCGGAAAGCAATGAGTAGATAATGCCGATGATGGTGGTGGCTTTAAAACCCTGACGGATGCGGACAACGTTCCCTGCTCCCATATTCTGAGCCTCATAGGTGGCGATGGTTGTGCCCAGGGCAACATAGGCCTGGGTCACAACCTGTTCGATTTTACCGGCCGCCGTATATGCCGCCACCAGGGTGGAACCCAGTATATTCAGGGAAGACTGTACCATCATGGTGCCGATGGCTGTAATGGAATACTGCAGGGCCATAGGAATGCCGATCCGGAGCTGATTTTTCATGAGGGTGCCGGAAGGACGCCAGTCGTCTTTGGTCATCCGGAGCAGCGGAACCTTTTTGATCATGTAGATCAGGCAGAGGATACCGGATACGCCCTGGGAGATGACGGTGGCGATGGCAGCTCCCGCCGCTCCCATATGAAAGCTCAGGATGAAAACAAGGTCCAGCACAATATTCAGCAGAGCGGAAAGAATCAGAAAATACAGAGGTACTTTGCTGTTCCCCAGGGCCCGCAGAATACTGGACAGAAGATTATAAAGCATCTGGGCGAGAATGCCGGCGCTGATGATCATGATATAGGAATACGCGTCTGCGAAAATATCGGCAGGGGTATGCATAGCGCGAAGCCAGGGCTTCATCAGCAGCATAAAGGCCGCAGTCAGGATCAGGCCCACGATCAGAGATAGGATGGAGGCGCCGGCCACGGTCTTCCGCATGGCCGGCAGGTCGCCGGCGCCGAACTTCTGCGCTGTCAGTACTGTAAAGCCTGCGGTCATTCCCACTACAAATCCGTAGATCAGAAACATAATCGTACCGGTGCTTCCCACTGCCGCCAGGGCGTTGTTGCCTACAAATTTTCCTACAATCACGGCGTCCGCCATATTATAGAACTGCTGAAATACATTGCCGATAAAAATCGGCAGGGTAAAGCCCAGAATGAGTTTGAATGGATTTCCTTTTGTCATTTCATACTGTACTGTCTTCATTTTGCAAGTCCCCTTTTTAACTTAAATCCGAAAGCAGATTATATACCTGGAACCTTTTCCTGTAAATACTTTTTTTGCGGGAAAGGTTTTTTATTTGGGTGGCGGCAAATCGGATAATGTGATACAATCAGAACCGTGCGGAAATAATTTTCCGGCGCAGGAGTATAAATATTGCGGGAGAAAAAAGTAATGAGTTCAGCAAAATCAATATCCGAGGATAAGTTTAACAATAAGTTTGGTTTTGTCATTTCCTGTATCGGAAGTTCCGTAGGTATGGCTAATATCTGGATGTTTCCTTACCGGATCGGAGAGTTCGGCGGAGCCGCCTTTCTGATCCCCTATCTGATTTTTGTGGTTCTGATCGGCTTTACGGGGGTTATCGGCGAAATGGCTTTTGGACGTTCTATGCATACCGGTCCCCTGGGGGCTTTTCAGAAAGCCTTTGATAAGAAACTGAAGAAGAAGGATTCAAAACTGGGCACGATTATAGGACTGATTCCGGTGATCGGTTCTCTTGGCATTGCTATTGGGTATAGTGTTATCATTGGCTGGATCCTGAAGTTTCTGGGAGACTCCATTACCGGCAGTATCGTCAGCCAGGAGGATCCGGCCAGTGTATTTGCGGGGCTTTCCGCAAATTTCGGCAGCGTTCCCTGGCATATGCTGGGGCTGGTGATTGCTCTGGTGATTATGTCCTTCGGCATTGCCCGGGGCATTGAAAAGGTTAATAAGATCATGATGCCGGCTTTCTATGTGCTGTTTCTGTTCTTGGCGGTGCGCATAGCCCTGCTTCCCGGATCTGCTCCTGGATACGCCTATCTGTTTAAACCCGACTGGTCTGCCATGGCCAACCCGCAGACCTGGGTGTACGCCATGGGCCAGGCTTTCTTTTCTCTGTCGGTAGCAGGCAGCGGCACGGTTGTCTATGGCAGCTACCTGAAATCTGATGTGGATGTGGTCAGCAGCGCGAAATATGTGGCCATATTTGACACCCTGGCAGCGCTGCTGGCGGGGCTGGTGATCATACCGGCAGTGTTTGCTTACGGAATGGAGCCAAATTCCGGGCCGGGTCTTTTGTTCATTACTATTCCGTCTGTAATCCGCAGTATTCCTTTCGGCCGGCTGTTTGCAATCCTCTTTTTCGCGGCAGTGCTGTTTGCTGGCATGACTTCTCTGATCAACCTGCTGGAGAGTCCGGTGGAGGCCCTTCAGTCCCGGTTTGGCTGGTCAAGAAAGGCCGCCCTGGCTCTGGTGGGAGCCGTGGCGGCTGGAGTGGGGCTGTTTGTGGAGGGGGATATCCTGAGTCCCTGGATGGATAGTATCTCCATCTATGTGATCCCTCTGGGTGCGCTGCTGGCAGGTATCGCCATGTTCTGGATCTGCGGAAAGAAGTTCGCCAGAGACGCGGTGCAGCTGGGGCGGAAACGCCCGCTGGGACGCTGGTTTGATCCTATGACCAGGTACGTCTTCTGCGGTGTGGCCCTGGGGGTTTATATTCTGGGAATCTTCTTTGGAGGGATCGGTTAATTTCAGAAACTGAATGAGAATAAACAGCCAATAAAGGCGTGAATATCCGTTTGGTTTGGAAAAGGAGGGGCTGCAAACCCGGATGCGGTAAACCGTGTCCGGGTTTGCGGCCCTTTTGTGGCTGATTATTCTGCGTCCGGGGATTTCACATCCACCCAGGTCTGGGTTTCTGCGGATTTCAGGATCGCGTCAGAGATTAACTCGATGGCGTAGCCGTCCCGGAAGTTGGGAGAAGCCTCGCCGTCCCCCTGCAGAGCCCGGAAGAAGTCATAGCATTCAATGATTTTTGTCTCGGTATATCCGATTCCCAAAGCCGGGATAGGCCACAGGCCTTCTCCGTAGGGATGGTTGGGGCCGGTGTAAACGGTCCGGAAGCCCCGGCGGTCAGCGCCATCTTCGGCGAAGCAGACCTGGAGTTCGTCCCGGCGCTCATAATTAAAATAGAGGGAACCTTTTGTTCCGTGAATTTCGAAGGTAATGTAGTTGTTGCGTCCCCAGGCATTCCGGGTGGCTTCGATGCTGCCGAAAGCTCCGTTGGCGCATTCTATCATGAACATGCACTGATCGTCTACGTCTACCGCCTTTTTCGGTGTCCCCTCCTGAACCCGGGAATTCCCCAGGGAATCTGTCAGGCCGGACTGACAGGGACGCTCTTTAATATAGGTTGCGGTCCGGGCGTTGACCCGTTTGAAGTCTCCTACCAGAAAACGGAGCATATCCACTACGTGGGTGCCGATATCTCCCAGGGCGCCGCTTCCGCAGACGGCTTTCTGAAAACGCCAGGACAGCGGAGAATCCGGATCTGCGGACCAGTCCTGGAGATAAGTGCCCCGGAAGTCCAGGATCTCTCCGATGGTCCCTTCGTCAATATATTTTTTTGCCAGCTGAACCGCCGGCGTTCTGCGGTAGTTAAAGGCCACCATAGTTTTTACATGGTTCTTTTTGGCGGCAAGATACATCTGCTTTGCCTCTTCTGCGGTTAATGCCAGAGGCTTTTCGCAGATAATGTGCTTTCCAGCCTCTGCTGCGGCAATGGCGATTTCCGCGTGAGCGTTGTTGGGGGTGCAGATGTCCACAATATCAATGGAAGGATCGTTGATGATGTCGTGCCAGTCGGAAGAATAGGATTCAAAAGCCAGTTTTTCCTTTGCGTCCTTAGCTACATCTTCATTCATATCTACAATCATTTTTTTTACCGGAATGGCCGGCGCAGGCCAGAAGAACATAGGCATTCCCGCGTAAGCGATGGAATGCGCCTTTGCCATAAAGCCTGCACCGATCAGTCCCACATTCATTTTCTTTATTTCCATAATAAGCTCCTTTAAAAATAATATCAGATAACAAATTGCCGCATATAGCGGTAGGAAATGCGCAGGGCATCCAGGACTTTATCCATAGATCCCTCAAAGGCTTTGTCCTCGATTTCTATGCAGCTGTAGCTGTCGTAGCCGATATCCGTGAGTGCAGATACGTATTTGCCCCAGTCTACATCCCCCAGCCCGGGCAGTTTCGGGGACATGAAATCCAGGGGATAAGCCATAATCCCTACATCATTTAATTTATCGGGATAAACTTTAATGTCTTTGTAGTGCACGTGGAAAATCTTATCTTTGAATTCGTACAGAGGTTTTATATAGTCCATCTGCTGCCATACAAAGTGGGAGGGATCGTAGTTCAGACCAAAGTAATCGCTGGGGATCATTTCAAAAGCCTGGCGCCAGATTGCGGGAGTTGTCATTAGATTCTGGCCGCCGGGCCACTGATCCGGCCCGAAAAGCATGGGGCAATTTTCAATGGCGATTTTTACTTTGTATTTTTCTGCAAATTGGATAATAGGCGTCCATACTTCCTTGAAAATTTTCAGATTTTCTTCGATAGTAAGATGCTGCACCCGTCCGATAAAGGTGGTAACGGTGTCCACGTGAAGCTTTGGCGCAGTAGCGATCATAGCCTTCAGATGGTCTACTGCCTTCTGGCGCTGCGCCGGATCTTCGGCCAGCGTGTTGGGATAGTAAGCCAGAGCGGAAATCGCTACATTTTTTCTGAGACAGGTTTCATTAATAGAAGCGATTCTCTCGTCTGTAAGAGCTTCTATGTCAATGTGTGTGATGCCGGCGTAGCGGCGGACGGCCTTTTCTCTTGGCCAGCAGGCAACTTCGATACATTCGTATCCAAGCGCGGATGCAATATCGACGACTTCCTCAAAGGAAGAGGAGTCCAGGATGGAACTGATAAAACCTAACTTCATAAGTAAGGATACTCCTTTCGGAAAATGATATAAGGGTCTGTAAAAAGAATGAAATAATAATTTGCGCAAATTTTCCTGCAAATAATTATGCACGCCCGCGCGAAGAAAATCAATACGCAAACAGCATAAATCGAGCCATGCAAAAATGTAGAAAACTCACAAAATCTAAGGGGATAGGAAAAGAGAGATTGACGAAAAGTGCCAAGTGGTGTATAGTGAGCGTAAATAAAATTTGCGCAAATTTTTATGAATGAAAAGGAGGTACATGAAAATGAGAGTTGGCTATATGACCAATGGCTTTGGTCCTCTTGTGGGCGAAGGAGCAGGCGTTACCAGTGTAAAAGATATCCGGTATCTTACCATGGGTGACGATGAGGAGATTCTCAAAAAGATCACAGAGGTAGGATTCAAAAGTATTGAGGTCCTGGAAGGAAATCTGACAAAGTACAGCAGCGATCTTTCGGTGCTCAAAGATATGCTTCAGAAATATTCCGCTGAGATGATGAGCGTCTGCGTAGGGGCAAACTTTATTTATCAGGATGCCCTGGAAGATGAAATGTTTCATATAGAAGCGGTGGCAAAGGCAGGCCAGGCGGTAGGCGTTACTTACGCGGCTCTCTGCGGCGGCGCCATCCGGGGCAAAGGGATTCAGGATCAGGATTACTGCCTGCTGGGAAAAGGACTGGATATGGCTGCGAAAATCTTTGCGGAATACGGCATTGAGGCCAGCTATCATCCGCATCTGGGATCTATGGCGGAGGCTCCGGATCAGGTAGACCGGCTGTTTGCGGAAACTTCTATTAAAATCTGTCCGGATCTGGCGCATCTGGCGGCAGGCGGCGGCGATCCCCTTGCCATTGTAAAAAAATATTATGACCGGATTTCTTTTGTACATCTGAAGGATCTGGATGATAAGGGCTTTGCGCCTCTGGGAACCGGCCGTCTGGATATTGACGGAGTACTGGATTTCCTGAAGGAAAAGGGATACACAGGCGATTATCTGGTAGAAGTAGACGGCTACGCGGGAGATCCGGTATATGCCTGCCAGACCTCCTATGATTTTTTGAAAGGAAAACTTCTGTAAGTTTCAATTCATAGAGTAGAAAGGGGAAAGAAGAGTATGAAGAGAAAAGCGATCAGCGTGATGCTGGCCACAGGCCTGGTACTGTCTATGGCAGCGGGCTGCGGAAGCCAGGAAGAGGGAAATGTAACGAATTCTAGCTCGGCCCAGACGGATAGTACAGAGGTTGAGTCGGGGAGCAGCCAGGACGACACGGTTGAAACGGACAGTACGGGAGAAGAGCCCGCAGGTCAGAGCGGCGCCACCGGTCCCAATGGCGAGACAGCTACCTCCGCTTCGGAAATCCAGCTGACGGAAGAGGAAAAGCAGCAGATCCGGGACGGCGGCTACACGGCGGCGATCTCCCTGCATTATGGAGGAAATGACTGGGCGACTTCTCAGCTGGAAGGGCTTGAGGCGACCTTCGCGGATCTGGGAATAGAAGTTGTGGCAGTTACCGACGCGAATTTTTCCGCTGAACAGCAGGTGTCGGATATTGAGACCATTATGGCGAAAAATCCGGATATCATCGTCAGCATTCCTACAGACGCAACCTCCACGGCGGACGCTTTCCAGACTGTATCCGAGGCGGGGATCAAGCTGGTGTTCATGGACAATGTACCGGAGGGAATGACGGCCGGAGAAGATTATGTCAGCTGCGTGTCCGCGGATAATTACGGAAACGGCTGTATTGCCGCTGAGTTAATGGGCGAGGCCCTGGGCGGCGAAGGACAGATCGCCATGGTGTACTATGACACCGTGTATTTTGTAACCAATCAGAGAGATCAGGGCTTTAGGGACACCATCGCGGAGAAATATCCGGGTATCGAGATCGTTTCGGAACAGGGCTTTACCGATGAAAATGGATGTTCCGAGCAGGGCGACGCGATTCTGACCCAGTTCCCCATGATCAACGGCATCTACGCCAGCTGGGATATTCCTATGGAAGGAGTGCTTTCTTCTGTAAGAGCGGCTGGTCTCACCGGTGATGATGTGAAACTGACTACCATCGACCTGGGCAACAATATGGCAAAAGAAATCGCAGAAGGAAACGTTGTGGGACTGGGCGCGCAGCTTCCCTACGATCAGGGTGTCGCCGAAGCCACACTGGCAGCCTATTCCCTGCTGGGAAAAGAAGCTCCGGCTTATGTGGTGGTTGACGCTAAGAGAGTAGAGCGGTCAAATGTTCTGGAAGCCTACGAGGACGTATACCACATCGAAGCTCCGGACTGGCTGCAGGAGGCAGTTTCTGAGTAAGGAGGAAAAAATGAACCCATATGTACTGGAAATGAAAGGGATTGAAAAATCTTTTGGCGTACCGGTGCTGAAGGGAGTGGATTTCTCTCTGGAAAAGGGAGAAATCCATGCCCTGGTGGGAGGCAACGGAGCAGGAAAGTCTACCTTGATGAAGATTATGACGGGCGTTTATACCAAAGACGCCGGCACAATTCTGGTCAATGGAAATGAGACCGTGATTCAGAATACGCATGATGCCAAGAAAAACGGGATCGGAATGATTTTCCAGGAGTTGTCTCTTGTGCAGAGCATGACAGTAGAAGAAAACATTTTTCTGGGCTCCGAGGTTGTGGAGAAAGGCCTTCGGAATACAGGCTATATGACGCAGAGAGCCCAGGAGGTTCTGGACGAACTGGGAATCGATGTGAATCCCAAGGAAGTCGTGGGAGATCTGAGCGTAGGAATGAGCCAGATGGTGGAGATTGCCAAAGCCATGGAAAAAGAGGCGAAGATTCTGGTGCTGGATGAGCCTACAGCCTCCCTTTCGGATGCGGAGACCAAGTATCTGTTTAAAATGATGAGAGATCTGCAGCAGAAAGGGGTTTCCATGATCTATATTTCCCACAGGATGAATGAGATCATGGAGATCGCGGACAGGATTTCTATTCTGCGGGATGGGAAAATCGTTCATACAGGTAAAATCGCGGATATTACGCTGGAAGAGATCATCACACATATGATGGGGGAGAGCACCGGGAAAAAATTTGACTGGGTGCCAAGAGAATATGATAAAGAAGGACCGGATCTTCTGCAGGTAGAACACCTGAAAATCAATGACCGGATTGAAGATATTTCATTTCGGCTGAAAAGAGGAGAGATCCTTGGCTTTGCCGGACTGATGGGAAGCGGAAGAACAGAAATTCTGGAAACACTGTTCGGGCTTCGGAAACAGGCCGGCGGAACCGTTCGCCTGAGGGGAGAAGCTGTAAGCGCGAAAAATCCGGGAGAAGCAATCCGGAACGGGTTTGCGCTGATCCCGGAGGACCGGAGAAAACAAGGGCTTGTGCTGATCCATTCGGTGAAAGAAAACGCGATCCTGCCCAAAGTAAAACAATTAAGAAAACACGGCTTTTTTATAGATGAAAAAAAGGCCGATGCACTGGTGGAGGAAAATGTTCAGAAGCTGAATATTGTGACCGATGATATCCATAAGAGAATTAATCTTCTCTCAGGCGGCAATCAGCAAAAAGTAGTAATTGCCAAATGGATGAATATGGATCCGGAAGTCATGATGCTGGACGAACCTACTGCGGGCGTGGACGTGGCGCGAAAGCGGAAATTATTTCTCTGATCCGGGATTATGCGGACCAGGGAAAAGGCGTCTTATTTGTTTCTTCAGAATTGGCGGAACTCATGGCTGTGTGTGACAGGATTATTACTATCTTTGATGGACACATCACTGGAGAGATCGATAGAAAAGATATAGAAACAGAGGAGGTACTGCAGTATGCAATCCAGCAAAAGTAAAAGAAACATACAGTGGGACAAATATATGGTTTATATCATCTTCGCCGTGGTATTTGTCCTGTTCGCGCTGATCCTGGGGAATAAAGGCTTTCTCCAGCCCAGGAACCTGGTTAATATTCTGCGGCAGACGGCAATGATCTCTGTTATGTCCGTGGCAGGCGTATTTGTTATGGCAGCGGGCCAGATCGATCTGACGGTTGGATCCATAACCGCTATGACGGCTATGCTGGTTTCCCTGGTGCTGCAGGCTACCAATAATATCTTTCTGGCCCTGATCGTGGGTATTGGTTTTGGCGCGGCGGTAGGATTGATCAACGGACTGCTGGTTACAAAGCTGAAGCTTCCGGCCTTTCTGGCTACCCTGGGAACCATGGAGCTGGTTCGGGGCGCAGCTATGTGGATCACAGATACAGCGGCAGTTCCCATTGAAAACAAAACTTTCTGCAATATTTTCGGAATCGGAGAGGTGGCCGGGATCCCGGTGCTGGTTTTATGGACGATCCTGTTTTATGTGGCTGGAATCCTGATTTTTAACAAGGCGGCCTTTGGCAGACATGTGCTTGCCACAGGAGGAAATGAGAATTCTGCTATATACAGCGGTATCAATACCCAGAAGGTAAAGATCATTGCATTTACCATGTCCGGTGCTTTTGCGGCTTTTGCCGGCATTATGTACGCGGCGCGTATGCAGGCAGGAAGATATTCCTACGGCGATGGAGATGAAATGTCTGTAATCGCAGCGGTAGTATTGGGCGGAACTGCCATGTCAGGCGGAACCGGCTCTGTAATCGGCGCTTTGTTCGGCTCGGTTCTGATGGGAATGATGAATAACGCCGTGATCCTGGCAAATCTGAGTTCTGCGCAGCAGACCATGATTAAAGGCGGAATCATTATTCTGGCAGTAGCGATCAGTAATCTGAGTCAGAGAAAGAAGAAAAATTAATAGATCATTCAAATGCTTTTAAGGAGGATAGGATCATGAAAAAATTAAACGTAGGATTAGTCGGAGCTGGATTTATGGGAAAGGCTCATGTGGTTGGATATTCCAATCTGCCGAAATTTTTCTGGCCGGCGCCGGCGGTACCTGTGCTGAAAACCATCTGCGACATTGACCCCCAGATTGCCAAAGACGCAAAGGAACGTTTTGGATTTGAAAAATACTGCACAGACTGGCATGACATCGTAAATGATCCGGATATTGACGTGGTCAGCGTCTGTACCCCCAATAACGCTCATGCGCCCATTGCTATCGCAGCGCTGAAGGCAGGACAGCACGTAATCTGCGAAAAGCCCATCGCCGCCACCCTGGAAGATGCCAAGGCTATGGCGGAGGCAGCCGCAGAAGCAGCTAAAAAAGGTATCATCAGCATGAATGCTTATCAGTACCGCAGAGTGCCGGCCCTGGATCTTGCCAAGAAATTTATTGACGAGGGAGCGGTGGGACAGATCCTGAATATCCGCTGCACTTATCTGCAGAGCTGGTCCGCGGATCCGGACTCTCCCCTTTCCTGGAGATTCCAGAAAGACATTGCCGGAGCCGGCGCTTTGGGTGACATTGCTTCTCATGTAATTGATATTGCCCAGTACCTGGCAGGAGACATCGACGAAGTAGTTTCCATGATGAAAACCTACATTAAAGAAAGACCGGTTCAGGAAGGCGGCGTGGATCTTCTGGGAACGGTTAAGCTGGGAGCAGACGCGCCCCGGAAGGCCGTAGATGTTGACGATGAAGATTCTTTCCTGGTGAAATTTAAAAACGGCGCTGTAGGAAGCATTGAGGCTACCAGAAACGCCTGGGGAAGAAATAACTTTATTACCGTAGAACTTCACGGAACAAAGGGCAGCATCGCATTTAATTATGAAAGATTAAATGAGCTGCAGGTATGCTTTGCCGATGATCCTGATGACAGAAGAGGATTCAAAACCATCTATACAGGACCTGCCCATTTCCACGGGGAAGTCACCTGGAATATTCCCGGCATGAATATCGGTTACGGAGAATTGAAGACCATCGAAATGTATGAGTTCATGAAAGCCATTGCCGAAGGCTATCAGCCCAGCACCAACTTTGCAGTGGGATACCGGGTAGAGCGGGTTTGCGAAGCCGTAAGAAAATCCGCGGAAAGTAAAAAATGGGAGAAAGTTGAGGATTAATATCACAGGGACTGCAGAGATGCGGTCCCTTTTCCCGTAGGAAATAAGAGAAATTGACTTTTTTTACCGGGCCTGTATAATGGAGTTTGGTAGAACAACAGATGGGTGGAAAAAAATGGCAACGATCAATGATATAGCAAAAATGGCGGGGGTATCCGTCTCCACAGTTTCACACGTAGTAAATAAAACCCGTTATGTAAGCCCGGAGAAGGTGGAAAAAGTCGAAAGGGCTATACGGGAACTGGAGACACCTCCGAATTTCGTACTGAAGAAAAAAATGGCGCCGTCTTTCGAGAAAGATGGAAAATATATTATTATGCTGCTCTCGGACAAGCAGAGTAATTTTCAGCGCCGGGTGGAGCGGAAGATTGACGAGAAATTAAAAAACACGGAATACTCTCTGGTCACCATAGAATGCGGGACGGATATTGACGGGATGACAGGGTTTCTGCAGGCGGTGGTCCACGGGAATGCCGCCGCCGGGCTTATTGTTTTTCCGGATGAAAAAGATCTCCTGATCAAGCGTGTTCTGGCAGATTCCCGTGTGCCGGCAGTCATTCTGGGAAGAGAGGTTGAGGGGTATCTGGCGGATACGGTCTGCACCGATACCTTTGCGGGCGCTTACAAGGGAACAAAGCATCTGATCAATAAGGGTCATGAGCGGATTGCCTTTCTGGGCCGCAGCAGCGACCGGATGCCCATGCGCCTGGAAGGATATAAAAAGGCGCTGGAAGAATCTGAACTTCCGGTTGACGAAGCCTATATTTATCCCCATCTTCAAAATGACAGGGATTTTTACGGGGCCATGGATCATCTGCTGGAGAAAGAGCATATGCCCACAGCGGTGCTTCTGGCCAATTACGCGGTAGTAACTCCTTTCTTAAAATATATCAGCGCCCACAATATTCAATGTCCGGGAGACATCTCTGTGGTCTGCTTTGACTTTTTTGAATGGGCCCCTCTGTACACGCCGGCCCTTACCACCATTGAACAGGATGTGGAGCCCTACGCGGGGCTGGCGGTAGACACGCTGCTGAAACGGATCGCCCGCCAGGAGTATGCCAATATGCCGGCTAATAAAGATATTTATAAAACAGAAACCCTTTCCATGAAGCTGGTTATCCGGGATTCTACCCAGGGGATCGGCAGGGGACCATTTGGCGAGCGGGCGGCCTCTATGGAGGAACTGATCTTTCCGGAAGAAAAGATTTCCGTGATCCGCCAGAAAAAACTGACGGCGGCCATCTCCTTCCACTATGCGGGAAAAGCGTGGATGGAACTTCATCAGAAAGGGATCCGCAATGTGTTTGACCGTATGGGGATTTCTGTGATTGCTATTACAGACGCACATTTTGATCCCCAGCTGCAGTGCCGGCAGCTGGAGAGCCTGGCCCTTCTGAAGCCGGATATTATGATCGCGATTCCCACGGACAATAAGCGTACCTCGGAGGCCTTTCGGGAAATTGCCCGGAGCGGTATGAAGCTGGTGCTGATCAACAGTGTGCCGGAAGGGCTCTCGCAGGAGGACTACGTTAGCTGTGTTTCTGTAAACGAGCGTTCCCACGGACAGAACATGGGGCATGGGCTGGGAGAGTACATGTACCGCCACGGGCTGAAAAACTATGGGGTGATCGTGCACAACGCGGATTTCTATGCCACCAATCAGCGGGACAATGCGGCCAAGCAGGTCCTGGCGGAAGAATATCCGGATCTGCGGCTGTGCGGAGAAGTCCGGTTTGAAAATGAAGGAGAGGTTTACAGAAAAACCCGGGAACTGGTAAAGAGATATCCGGAAATCGAGGCCCTCTATATTTCCTGGGACGGGCCGGCCATAAAAAGTATGGAAGCCCTGACAGAGCTGGGCCGCACAGATATCGCCATTTCTACCGGCGACCTGGATTACGCTGTGGCTATGAACATGGCAAAAGGAGGCATGGTCAAGGCGCTGAGCGCCCAGTGCCCCTTTGAACAGGGCCAGGCCCTTGCCCTGGCGGCTGTAAAGGCTGTGCTGGGGGAAGAGGTTCCCTCCTTTGTGGGAGTAGAACCCATCACCGTGACGCCGGAAAACCTCCTCCGTTCCTGGAAACAGGTCTTTAAGGAGGAAGCCGGAGAGGAACTGACCCAGGCCTTTAAAGAAAATCCTAATTATGTGTTTGAAAAATAAAGCGATGAAAATGCGCTCTACCTATGGTAGGGTGCATTTTTCGGCTCTCCATGGTACAATCATTTTGGAAGAGAGGAGGGCAGCAGGATGGATCTGGAAAAAACCGGAAGATTTATCGCTGAAAAAAGGAAGGAAAAGCATCTGACCCAGAAACAGCTGGCAGAAAAACTTCATGTGACGGACCGGGCGGTTTCCAAATGGGAGACTGGGGTATCACTTAGATAAAGATACCACACCAATCCCACGCTGGCTTTTGCTCAACCGATACAGCCGGAGGGCTGGATAACAAGAAAAGGCGGTATGCGCCTCGTAGAGGGGTAGCGTACCGCCTTTTCTTGTGGGGGTTTCCAAAGGGGGCAACGCCCCCATTTGGCACACGACTTTGCTTGCAAAGTGTAGTGTGTTATACCTGCTGGCGTGGCTGACGGGGGAAACGGGGTGCGGTGCTTTATGCGCCCCGTTTGCTCCGGCAGGAAAACAGGCTGAATTTTTGCGAATGGGAATGAGAAAAAAATCGGGCTTTTTTCAGAGAACGGCGGCAGGTATATGAAAGCCCCCGTCCCTCGTCCTACGCTCCGACTTGTGGACAAAGTGTCCCGAAGTGTGGCCACACTCCCGGAAAAGTAGCGGGACAGCGGGCAACCGTCAAGGCTGAAATGAACGGGTTTGCACCCGGCCTTGACCGCCGCCCGCCGCACCGCTGAATGGATGGACAAGACGGCCAATCCCTCATAGTGCTTGACCGCTCTCTTTCTGATTTTGGAGCGTTTTTCTCTAAAAATTGAAATGGGCGGGAAGCCATTTTAGGGCTTTCCCGCCTTGATTGCCCTTTAGCAAAGACAGATGGGACTGTCAACGGCGGCGCATGAAATGCGCCGTTCATCTTGACCGTTGACTGACCCGGCTGGCTTTGCTATCTTCCGATAAACCTAGCTTTGTGTTATTGAAGTCCCATAATAAAAACCACCAACGCCATGATTATAAGTACAGTCCAGCTGATATATCTACCTGCAATTTCAAAATCAGATGGCTCCGCATGGTCTACATTGCGGATTTGAAAACTCAAATTCCAGCGGAACAATTCATCTGCAAACAAAATTGAAAGTGCATTTAGAACGCAAATGAATACCGCTCCAAACCATGCAAGCCAATTACCCTTGTGCGTTAATTCTGGTTCACCCATCAAATTTAATATAGTGATAACAGAAGGTTCCATTGGGTCAATTACAGTTCCATTTTCGTCCATTACAGTTCCATAATTCGTTGTTACGGTTATATCAAGATTTTCTATGCTTCCATCCTCATTGTAAAGCCAGAGGTAATCTCCATAGTCTAACACCCCGCCACGAAAGAGAATTTCTTCGCCTTGGCGAAGTTCCACTCCAACCATGTCATCTCTTAGTTCGCTATCCTTTGGAATGGCGGTTGCGTCTTCCTTAGCAGTATAGGGGCCATATGTCTTGCCGTTATATTGAAAAAGCACCGTCTTATCTTCATGCACTGTAAAATTTGCCTGTTTTCCTTGTATTTTACCTGAATACACAGTACTGTTGTTTTCATAATTCGGAACAAGAATAGCATCCTTATACGCAAATCCCACCCGAGCAATAGTAATGGGATAAAGCATTGTGAACACAATAATCATGGCTACCATAATAAACAATAACCCCTTTTGGTAGCCCCCCAAACATTTAATTCTCTCCAAAAAGCACACCCCCATTTTTATAAATCATCTTTTCCTTGTTTATTTTCTCCCCCGCTGTGGTTTCGGATTTTTCAATAAATCCGACTTCTGCACAATCCGTTTTAGCCATTTTCTTTCTTCCTCGGACAGCTTCTTGTAATTCAATTTGAGCCGCTTGCAAATAAACGCCATAGCCGCCTGCTCCGGGTCGCTGTCCTCTTTAGTGGTTTCTTCTGCGGTCTGCAAGAAATCTTCCAGTAGGTTGTCTTCTGGGACGCTGAAAAAATCGTCCTTGTGTGCTTCCCGCAGGTCGAGGGCTATCTTGTTTATATCCTGCTGTATCACATAGCGGCAAAAGCTGTCATCATCAATGTGGGCGGCGATAAGTTGCCGTAACTGCGGGTCAGTCAGGCCGGGATTGTGCTGCTTCATAATTGTTGCGCTCACTGCGTCCACAATGGCGTTTGCGCCCTGTACCTGCTTTCCCGCCACACCGTTCACATAGATTTCAAGGTCGGCCATAAGCCGGGGGAAATCCGGGTGGGTCGCTAACTCGCACAAGAGGGAATTGTCCACCAGCCCGCTTTTCAATAGTTCAATCATATCATCACTCAAACGCAGGTCTGCGAGAACGGCGTTTGGGTGATTTCTTGTTTGGGAACGGCCCAGCAGATAATCAACGGTCACTTCATAAAACTTTGCCAACTCAATAAGGGCATAGTGGCTGATGTCCTTGAAATTGTCCCCCTCATAACTGCCCGAAGCAGACTTGGAAAGATGGGTCTGCTCCGCAAGCTGTTCCAGCGTCAAGCCACGCTCTACACGCAGGTCTTTCAGTCGTTCTGGTATAGATAGTTCCACGCTCTCCCTCCTTGCCTGCAAATCTTATTTTCATTTTACCACAATTCCGAGAGCGTGGAAATAGCCTGTTTTTTAAGCCGATTTCCTACCTTTCGGATATACGGGACGGACGGTCTGAAACCTATATCGGCCATACCATCCACTACCGGGAAACAAATATTTCCTTTAAGAACAAGCGGAGGGTACGCAAGCCCCAAAGTGAATGGGTGCGGGTGGAGAACACGCAGGAGCCGATTATCAGCGAACAGGTTTTCCGGCAGGTACAGGAGCAGATAGCAAACCGCCGCAGAAAATGCAAGGACGGTACAACACAGATTTTTTCCGGATTGGTAAAATGTGCGGATTGCGGCTGGTCGCTGTCCTATGGGGAGAACAGGCAGAACAGCAAGCCTTACGGCCATTATCATTGTAGCAAGTACGGACAGGGCACACGCCAATGCTCCATGCACTATATCCGCTATGATGTGCTTTACGCCTATGTCCTTTCCCGTCTGCAATACTGGTCGGGGCTGGTACAGCATGATGAAGAACGGCTCTTGAAGCGGCTGTTAAACGCCAATGACAAGGGACAGGTCGCCGCAAGAAAGAAGCAAGCCGCAGAGTTGAACAAAGCGGAGAAGCGGAAAGCCGAAGTCGATACCCTGTTTGCCCGGATGTATGAGGACTGGGCGGCGGGGCGTATCACGGAATACAACTTCTCTATGCTGTCCGGGAAGTACCAAAGCGAACAGGCTGAACTGGACGAAAAGATTGAGCGGCTTCAATCCGCTATCGCCACTGAAAGCCAGAACGCCGCAGACGCAGAAAAATGGATTGCCTTGATGAAAGAGTGCGTCAATCCAACAGAACTGACCGCCGAATTTTTGAATACGCTGATTGAAAAAATCGTTGTCCATGAAGCGGTCAAAGGTGAGGATGGAAGCCGGGAACAGGAGGTAGAAATCTTCTACCGCTTTATCGGCAAAATTGATTGAATGATACCAATATCTTTAACTATGTGATACCGGAAGGTCTTTTCCGGATGTGAATCTTCTGGAGGATCTGTGCCGGGAACTGGAAGTCGGAGTCAGCGACCTGCTGGCGGGAAAACGGCTGGAAGAGAGGGAATACCGGAAAGAGACGGAGCGCATGCTGACGGCCTCCATCAGCAGTTCTCAGCTGTACGGGTTTCAGATCGTCCTGTATCTTCTGCAGTTTACAGCGCTGCTCCTGTTCTATCTGCCTTTTTTCAGGAGCGATTTTCTGCCGGCCTTGACCGCGGAGAATCTGGCCTGCTGGGGCTGCAGCCTGATCCTGCTGGGCTGCGTATTCTACCTGGACAGAAAGATTCCGGGGCGGGAATTCCGCGGCAGCAGCCCTCTGCTGGAAGGAGCGGCCGGCGGTATTCTGTTTGGGCTGATACTGCTGTATCTTTTCCGGACCTCCAGAACAGAGGGAGTGCGGGTATCGGATCAGATCCTGGGAGGTCTGACGGCGTTCCTGGGATTGCTGGCAGTAGTCGCTAACCGGGCAGGGAAGGCCCGGTCCCGCAGGCGCTCCCTGGGAAAAGATCCCTGGGAGGACTCTTGACAGCTGAAAAGGGTTGGTGCAGAATCATAGCATCAGTGTACAAGGGGACAATACGGTCGTTGAAGGGCTGATTTGAGCTCCTTCTGCGTTACTTTCCCTCCGCGTACGTCTCTGTACGCGTCGATCAAGTGCCTTGAAGGGGCTCAAATCAGCACCTTCACGACTCGAAGACTCCAACCGCAGGAATTTCGGTGATTTTCAAGGCAGACGATAGAGGCGTACTGGACGTACGCCGATTGAGGATAACACAGAAAATCACCGAAATTACGCGGTTTGGAGCGTGTTGCCCCTTGTACACTGATGCTAAGGAGAAAGAAGGAAAGAGGGATTTCGTATGAAGAAGCAGGATATCTACACCATTCAGGGAAAGGATTACTTTCAGATGACCCTGGAACTGCTGGAGGTCTGCGCATTGGCGGAAGATATTGGGGACCGCAGGAAAAAGATCGGAATCAAGCCCAATCTGGTGCTGGGAGCTCCGGCTTCCGACGGAGCCACCACGCATCCGGAACTGATTGATGGTCTTCTTACTTATTTAAAAGAAAAAGGATTCCATGATATTACGGTCATGGAGAGTTCCTGGGTAGGAGCCGCCACCCTGCAGGCGGCGGAACAGAACGGCCTGCTGGAAGTGTGCCGGAAGCATCAGGTGCCTTTTATAGATATGAAAAAGGAGCCGGCTACAGCCTGTCAGGCTGCCGGACTGGAATTAAACGTCTGCCGGAAAGCTCTGGAGATGGAGTATATGATCAACGTGCCGGTGGTGAAAGGCCACTGCCAGACCAGGGTAACCTGCGCCCTGAAGAATTACAAGGGACTGATCCCGGATTCGGAAAAGCGGCGGTTCCACACTATGGGTCTTCATCGGCCCATTGCCCATCTGAATACGGTGCTGCGCCAGGATTTTATCCTGGCGGATAATATCTGCGGAGATCTGGATTTTGAGGAAGGGGGCAATCCCGTATCCATGGACCGGCTCCTGGCCTTCCGGGATCCGGTGCTCTGTGATAGTTTTGCGGCGGAGACTCTTGGGTATCCGCCGGAAGATATTCCGTATATTACCCTGGCAGCGGAACTGGGAGTGGGAACCATGGACACAGCTTCCGCCCGCGTTCATGCCGTAAGACCGGAAGGACAGAAGGAGACAAAGGCGGCGCCCCGGGGTAGAGTGGGGAAACTGGCGAAGTATGTGCGGCAGAAGGATGCCTGCTCCGCCTGCTACGGTTCCCTGATCTATGCCCTGGACCGCATGGACCGGGCAGGTCTGCTGCGGGGAAAAGAAAAGGAGAGTATTTCCATCGGACAGGGATTTAAAGGAAAAAAGGGAGAGCTGGGGATTGGAAACTGTACCCGCTGTTTTGTAAAATCCCTGGGAGGATGTCCGCCAAAGGCCCTGGAAGTGGTGAAGTTCCTGAAAAAAGAGTGGAAATAACGGGCTGCTTTATCAGCGATTGCGGAGGCGTCTTCGGTCATAAAATAATGACGGAAGGCGCCTTCGCCTTTTTTATAGATCTTATAAAAACCGGCCTTGGATGACTCGGCCAGGGGTCTGCCGTGAAAGATCCTTTAGCAGTAAAAAATGAAATTCTTGACAAAGAACGCAGAGCCTTTTATAATTCTTTACGGGAATAGTTATAATTCAAATAGTTAGGGTTATAATTATATGAGACTGTAAATTTCGTTGCGGAAGGAGTAACCATGGAACGAACTTATCATTATATGCTGATGTCGAACCATCTGCTGCTGCAGAAGCGGCTAATGGCCGGCCTGAAAGAAACCGGCCTGACGGCAGGCCAGCCAAAGGTTCTGGATTATCTGAAAGATCATAACGGCGCCAGCCAGAAAGAAATTGCGGCGGGCTGCTGCATAGAGGCGGGATCCCTGACCTTCCTGCTGAACCGGATGGAAGAACAGGGGCTGATCCAGAGGCGGATGCTGGAGGGCAACCGCAGATCTTTCTACATTTTTATGACGGAGAAGGGAGAGGGCCTTCTTGGAATTGTAGAAGAGACCTTTCGGAAACTGGAGGAGGAAGCCTTTGCGGGGATTTCCGGGGAAGACAGAAAAAAATTTATGGAACTGTTTTCATGCGTTTATGAAAATATGACAGCGAAGGAGGAGTAGAAAAATGGAAAAAGTAAAACGCTATGTTATCTTTCTGATGGGATTGTTCATTAATTCTCTGGGGGTCAGCCTGATCACCCTGGCGGATCTGGGAACCTCGCCGATCTCTTCTATTCCCTATGTGCTCAGCCTGAATTTTTCTCTGACTCTGGGAGGATTTACGATCCTTTTTAATATATTGCTGATTCTGCTGCAGATCCTGATCCTCCGCAGAAATTTTAAACCGGAATATTTTCTGCAGATTCCTGTTACAGTTTTATTCGGATATTTTATCGACCTCACCATGGAATGGTTCAGCTTTATCCAGCCGGAGTTTTACTGGTCAAAAATCCTTTATCTTCTTCTGGGATGCCTGGTACTGGGATTTGGCGTCTATATGGAAGTTCTGGCCAATGTGGTGATGCTGCCGGGTGAGTCTTTTGTCCGGGCGGTTTCTTCCACCTGGAAAACGGAGTTCGGAGTCACGAAAGTAGCCTTTGACGTGTCCATGGCGGTAATTGCCGGAATTCTTTCTTTGGTACTGGCCCACCATCTGGAAGGCGTGCGGGAGGGAACCGTGATTGCGGCGCTGCTGGTAGGATTTATTGCCCGAATCTTCGGGAAAAAACTGAAATTTCTGGAACCGGTGCTGTTTCCGGCCCATGCCCTCTGAGAAAAATGAAGAAAAGTGTATTTTGCCTCTTTACCTTTTGTGGTTTTCTGCGTATAGTGTTAAATGGTTAACGTTTAAGGCATATGGCGGGGAGAAGAAACCGTGGACAATTACGAAATTGCAAAAGAAAGGATCCGTCCGGAGTTTCTGAAATATGATCAGGAAACCATGATCCGGCGCTTTGGCCTGGATCATGACGGTGAGTATCTGTACCTGGATTTTTGCGGGGAAAGATACCGGATTCAGAGAAGTTCAGGAATCGTAGAAAAATCAGCGGAGGGAACCAGAGATTTCCAGGCGGGGGTACTGCCGGGAAATTATGAAGAGGTTCTTTCTATTTATGATATTCTCTGCTACTCACGGCCGGAGGCGGCTCTGACCGGACGCTGGTGTCTGGTAAACAGCCTGCCCGGTGTAGGCCAGAATAACGGCCTGGGGGATCATGCGGTACAGCGTTACGAAAATGAGATCAACCAAAAACCGGAAGCATTCCGGCAGGCATGCAGGGAATTAGGCGGAACCGAGATCCCTGCGGGAGACATAGGATTTGAAATTCCAGTATTTCCCTTCTTTCCCCTGCGGCTCCGGTTTTACTGCGCAGACGAGGAGTTTCCAGCCCAATTATCCATACTCTTTGACGAACATACACTCCATTACATGCACTATGAGACAACATACTACGTGGTCAATTGTCTGATGCGGTCGATTTACAAAAGAATGGAGGAAAACTAAAGAATGAAAAAGAAGAAAAAATGGCTGATTCTGGGAATTGTAGAGGCTGCGGCGGTTCTTCTGATCATAGGGTACTGTGTACTCTGCAATACGGTGCAGGACGATACCATCTGGGGAAATACCACCGTAAACGGCGTAGCGCTGAAAGGCATGACTGTGGCGGAGGCAGAGGAGGCGGTCCGCAGCCAGTTTGAGACGGATTACCAGGATGCATCGGTGACGGTTGTGCTGGGGGATCAGGAGTACTCCATTGCTGTGTACGATCTGCTGGCGATGGATCCGGCGGAAGAAGTCCAGGAGGCCTACAAAACAGGCCACGGAGCCTGGTTTGCCAGAGGAGCCGAATGGATCCGCTGCAAAATCGGACTGGGCGGCGCCGGGGATCTGGAGGCGATTCCCACAGTAGTGCATCCCGAAAAGCTGGACGAAGCTATTGCGGCTTCCGGAATCCAGTCCTATAACAGCGTGTCGGAATCTACCTATGAAGTGTCTGGCAATAATCTGATCATTCATAAAGGAAATAAGGGCGTGGTAGCGGACATCGAACAGCTGAAGACAGCTGTGCTGGATGCCCTGGAGGCGGGAAACTATACGGAAAAAATCCAGTGCCCCACCGCGGAAAGCCAGGCGGCGGCCATGGATTTCCAGGCAGTGGCCGCAGCGGTAAACAAAGCGCCCACAAACGCTACCCTGGATCCTGCTAATAATTACGCGGTAGTTCCCGCTGCCAGCGGACTGTCTCTGGACACCGCAAAGGCCCAGGCTGCCTATGACAGCGCTGCCGACGGAACAGATGTAACCGTTCCGCTGACGGAGGTTCCGGCAGAGGTCAGCACCGAGGATCTGGAGGCAAATCTTTTCACGGATGTGCTGGGCGCCTATCAGTCTACAGCCGGCGGCAACGGAGGAAGAGAACATAATATCGCCCTGGCGGTAAGCATGTGCAACGGAACCATTGTACTGCCCGGAGAAACCTTCTCTTATAACGGAATCATCGGTAATACCACTCTGGAAAGAGGTTTTGAGATGGCCAACGCCTACTCCAACGGCGCGGTAGTACAGGAACCCGGCGGCGGTGTCTGCCAGGTATCCTCCACGCTCTTTTCCGCTCTGCTCCAGACAGATATTGAGATCGTGCAGAGAAGATATCATTCCATGATCGTCACTTACGTTCCCTACGGAATGGATGCCACGGTATCCTGGGATCAGCCGGACTTCCGGTTTAAAAACAACCATAAGTATCCCGTAAGACTGGATATGAGCTTTGAGGGCGGCGTGCTGACGGTACAGGTTGTGGGAACCCAGGAAAGCGATCTGACAGTGGAATGCCGGGTAGAGCAGACCGGAACCCTGGATTTTGTCACCTATCGGGATTACTACGATGTAAACGGAAACCTGGTAAACAGCGAATATATTACAACCAGTCTGTACAAACCAGTTTCATGAGTTAATGCTTGCATTCCTGAAAAAGGTGTGATATAATCTATTAGCTGTCGGATTGCAGATGAATGAATCCGGCAATCGTTGAAGACAGATATTCCTACAGGATATGATAATCAATTATGGAAGAGGTGAAAACAGTGAAAGAGGGAATCCATCCGGAGTATTATGAGGCAACTGTAACATGCAACTGCGGCAACACATTCAAGACCGGTTCCACCAAGGAGGACATCCACGTTGAGATCTGCTCCAAGTGCCATCCGTTCTATACCGGACAGCAGAAGGCAGCGGCAGCCCGCGGACGTATCGAGAAATTCAACAAGAAATACGGCATGTAAGCATCTGTCTCATCACAGGCAGAAAACAAATGCGAGTAAAGAAAGGGTTGAGGTTGCAAAATCTCAACCCATTTTACTATAAAAGTCCTGGACGGCGGAGCATCTGGCTTTTATAGTAAAATGCAGATGCGGAAGTCCGAAGGAGGGAGCAGCGGATGAAGTCATCCAATATCGGCGGTCAGGCAGTGATGGAGGGGATCATGATGCGTCACGAGGACGAATACTCCATCGCGGTGCGCACGCCGGATCAGGAAATCAAAGTAAAAGTGGAACCTTATAAAAGTTTTATTGAATGCAAAAAACTCAGAAAGATCCCGATTGTCAGAGGAGTCATCAGCTTTGTGGATTCTCTGGTGGTGGGGATGAAATGCCTGATGTATTCCGCTTCTTTTATAGAGGAGGATGAGGAGGAAAAGGCGAAGCGCCGGCAGAGGGAAGAAAAAATGACGGCTGAGAAGCTGAAGCTGCACCGGGAGAAAGAGAAGAAACAGGAATCCGCCATGATGTACGGCGTAGTCGCTGTGTCTATTGTACTGGCGGTGGCTGTTTTTATGATGCTGCCGTATTTTCTGACGGATCTGATCCGCCAGGTGACAGATACTACCTGGATTCTTTCTATTACAGAGGCGCTGGTGCGGGTGGCGATTTTTCTGGCCTACCTGATCCTGATCTCCCGGATGAAGGATATACAGCGGACTTTCATGTACCACGGAGCGGAGCATAAATGTATTAACTGCATTGAGCATGGTATGGAACTGAACGTGGAAAATGTCCTGAAAAGTTCCAGGCTCCACAAACGCTGCGGCACCAGCTTTCTGTTTTTTGTAATCCTTGTCAGCGCTGTTCTGCTGATGTTTGTACAGATGGAGTCCAGGCTGTTGCGGATTGTGGTGCGGCTTCTGCTGGTGCCGGTGATTGCAGGGGTTTCCTTTGAGATCATCCGTCTGGCAGGCCGTTCGGACAATCCTCTGGTCAACGCCCTGAGCAAGCCGGGACTGGCTTTGCAGCGGCTGACCACCCGGGAGCCGGACGCAGCCCAGGCAGAGGTGGCCATTGCGGCAGTGGAAGCAGTTTTTGATTGGAAGGCTTATCTGAAAGAAAATTTCGGATACTCGGAACCCGCAGGAACAGAAGAAGCAGACTGTTCCTGCAAGGTTGGATAGGCCAAGGCGAAGTCTGCGCTCTCTCCAGGAATGGAGAAGGTTCGGCATCGAATATCTTCAGGCGAAGGGGATTGAGGATGCCCGGACAGATGCGTGGACTTTGCTGGAATACGTGACGAATATTACCCGCAGTTACTATTATATGCATATGAACGAGGAAATCTCAGAAGAGGACGCAGAAGAATATCAGCGTCTGCTGAAACGGCGGGGAGGCCGGGAACCGGTGCAGTATATTACTGGAGAAGCCTGGTTCTACGGACGCTCTTTTCGGGTGAATCCTCATGTGCTGATCCCCCGGCAGGATACGGAAATTCTTGTGGAGGAAGTGCTGAAGCAGACCATGCCGGGCATGCGGGTGCTGGATCTCTGTACCGGAAGCGGCTGTATTTTGCTGACCTTATTAAAGGAGGCTTCTGTGACAGGGGCAGGCTCGGATATTTCCCCGGAAGCCCTTCAGGTGGCGGAACAGAACCGGAAGCGGCTGAAGGTGCATGGAAGCTGGATCGAAAGCGATCTGTTTGAAAAAATCGGCGGAACCTTTGACCTGATCGTATCGAACCCTCCCTATATTGCCTCGGAGGTAATCCGGGAACTGGAACCGGAAGTTCGTGAGCATGAGCCCCTGAGGGCTCTGGATGGAGGCAGGGACGGTCTGGACATCTACCGCCGGATCGTCAGGGAAGCGCCGGAATACCTGAATCCAGGAGGCTGGCTGTTTCTGGAGATCGGATATGATCAGGGAGAAAGCCTGAGGAATCTTTTGGAAGAGGCAGGATTTGTCTCTGTGGAGATTGTAAAGGATCTGGCCGGATTGGACCGGGTAGCCATGGGCCGGCGGCCGGGAACCGGCCAGGAGAAGGAGTGAAGAAAGATGTTTGATAAGCTGGAAGATATTTTGATCCGGCTGGAGGAGATCCTGCGTCAGCTGGGAGAGCCGGGGGCGGCGGAGGATGCCGCCAGGTTTCAGCAGCTGATGAAAGAGCAGGCGGAACTGCAGCCTATCGCGGATACCTATCTGGCCTACAAAAAAAATAAAGAAACGATCTCCGACAGTCTGGAACTTCTGGAGAGCGAAAGCGACGAGGAAATGCGGGAAATGCTGAAGGAGGAGCTTTCCGAGGCAAAGAAAAAAGAGGAAGATCTGGAACGGGAGCTGAAGATCCTGCTCCTTCCCAAGGATCCCAATGACAGCAAAAATGTAATCGTGGAGATCCGGGCCGGCGCGGGAGGAGACGAGGCGGCCCTCTTTGCCGCTGAAATCTACCGGATGTATGTAAAATACGCGGAAGCCAGACGCTGGCGGACGGAGATGCTCAGTGTGAATGAAAACGGGATCGGAGGATTCAAAGAAGTAACATTTCTTCTGAACGGGAACGGAGCCTACTCCCGGCTGAAATACGAAAGCGGCGTTCATCGGGTACAGCGGGTGCCGGAAACAGAAAGCGGCGGTCGGATCCATACCTCCACCATTACAGTGGCTATTATGCCGGAAGCAGAGGAAATTGATTTTCATCTGGATCTGAATGATTGTAAATTTGATGTGTTCCGGGCATCCGGAAACGGGGGACAGTGTGTCAATACCACCGACTCCGCAGTGCGGCTGACGCACCTTCCAACAGGTATTGTCATTTCCTGCCAGGATGAAAAATCCCAGCTGAAGAATAAAGAGAAAGCCCTGAAAGTGCTGCGCTCCCGTCTCTATGAGATGGAACTGGAAAAGCAGCACGATGAGGAGGCCCAGCTCCGCAGAAGCCAGGTGGGCACCGGGGACAGATCAGAAAAAATCCGTACCTACAACTTCCCTCAGGGCAGGGTGACAGACCACCGGATCAAGCTGACTCTGCATAAGATCGACAGCATCATGAACGGTGAACTGGACGAACTCATCGACAGTCTGACTGCGGCGGATCAGGCGGCGAAGCTGGCGAATCTGCAGGAGAGTGCATGAATATAAAAGGAGGATCAGTATGGGAAAATATTTTGGAACCGACGGCTTTCGGGGAGAAGCCAATGTAAATCTGACGGTGGAGCATGCCTACCAGGTGGGACGGTATCTGGGATGGTATTTCGGAAAAGAGCATAAGGCAAAGATCGTTATCGGAAAGGATACCCGGCGTTCCAGCTATATGTTTGAATATTCTTTGGCTGCGGGTCTGACGGCTTCCGGGGCGGATGCCTATCTGCTCCACGTAACCACCACGCCCAGTGTATCCTACGTAGTGCGCACGGAGGGCTTTGACTGCGGGATTATGATTTCCGCCAGCCATAATCCTTTCTATGATAACGGGATCAAGGTGATCAACAGCCTGGGGCAGAAGCTGGAAGCATCTGTAGAGCAGGAGATAGAAGAATATATTGATGGCCTGAGACCGGAACTTCCTTTTGCAAAAAGGGAGAATATCGGGCGGACGGTGGATTTCGCCGCAGGGCGGAACCGCTACATCGGTCATCTGATCTCGATTCCCAGCCGGGCTTACAATAATATGAAGGTGGGACTGGATTGTTCCAACGGCAGCGCATCCTCTATTGCCAAGAGTGTGTTTGATGCCCTGGGAGCCAGAACCTCTGTGATCCACAGCGAGCCCAACGGATTGAACATTAACGCGGATTGCGGATCTACCCATATTGAGGAACTGCAGAAATTTGTGAAGGAGCAGGGACTGGATGTGGGATTTGCCTACGACGGCGACGCGGATCGCTGCATCGCTGTGGACGAGCAGGGAAATGTAGTGGACGGCGATCGGATCCTTTACGTATGCGGAAAATATCTGAAGGAGCAGGGCAAGCTGAAGAAGGACACCATTGTGACCACTGTCATGTCCAATTTAGGGCTGTACAAGGCCTGCGACCGGGAAGGGATCCGCTATGAGCAGACTGCTGTGGGGGATAAATACGTCAGCGAGAATATGACAGCCAACGGCTATTCCCTGGGGGGAGAGCAGTCCGGCCATATTATCTTCAGTAAACACGCTATGACCGGCGACGGGATCCTGACCTCTCTGATGGTTATGGAAGTGCTGCTGGAGACCAAGCGGCCTTTAAGCGCGCTGGCCGGGGAAGTGACCATCTATCCGCAGCTGCTGAAAAATGTCCGGGTGGCAGATAAAAAAACGGCGCAGGAGAATCCCCGGGTGCAGGCGGCTGTGAAAACGGTGGCGGAAGCCCTGGGAGATAACGGAAGAATTCTGGTCCGGGAAAGCGGAACGGAACCGGTGATCCGGATCATGGTGGAAGCGGAAACAGACGCCCTCTGTCAGAAATATGTGGATCAGGTGGCGGCTGTCATGGAGGAAGAGGATTTAATACAGTGAGAAAAACAGCGGCGATACTGCTCTGCGCTCTTTGTCTCTGTCTGGGGGGCTGCACCCGGGAAGATTCCGGAGCCTATGACCGGGGAATGGCAGCCTTGGAGCAGGCGGACTACGAGACGGCCATGGAAGAATTTCAGACGGCGGCAAATCAGGACGGCCGGGAGGCGGAGGCCTATCGGGGAGAAGGGATCATCTATCTTCGCCGGCAGGATTATCCCCACGCAATCACGCTGTTTTCCCTGAGCCTGGATTCTATGAAGCATGGAAACCAGGAGTTTCGGCGGGATGTGCTGTTTTATCAGGCGGAAGCCTATACGGGAAACAGCCAGCACGGCCAGGCAGAGGCGATTTACACAGAACTGATAGAAGAGGAAGAAGATTCCCAGGCATATTATCTCCGGGGGAGGAGCAAACTGGCTTCCGGAAATATCCAGGGAGCCGGGGAAGATTTCGAGGGCGCTCTGGGGCAGGATAACACATATGAAATGTATATGCAGATTTATCAGGCCTATGTGGAAGTAAACCGGGAAGCAGACGGCGCGGATTATCTGGAACGCGCCCTGGAACTGGAACCGGTGACGCCGGAGGATTACTATCAGCAGGCACAGATTTACTATTATCTGGGTGATTACCAGAAAACCCGGGAATATCTTTCCGCAGCGGCCGGGGAAGGAAACGGTCAGGCGGTGCTGATGCTGGGAGGGCTTTATCTGGAAACGGGGGATGTATCCGGCGCCCGGGATTTCTACCAGAATTATCTGGAGTCAGAAGAACGTCCGGCGGCAGCCTATAATGGACTGGCGCTCTGCGATCTGAGCCAGGGAGAGTATGAAAGCGCCCTGGAAAACATTCGCAAAGGTATAGACTGCCAGGATGCGGGCATGATGTCGGAGTTGTTATTTAATGAGATCGTAGTCTATGAAAAACAGCAGAATTTCCAGACTGCGAAAGCCAAGATGAAAGATTATCTGGAATTGTATCCGGAGGATAAAGAAGCTCAGAGAGAAAATCTATTTCTTCAGAGCAGATAGAGAGAAGGCGGAAGAGGAAGAGAAGGAGTGGTGGGATGTATCAGATGGAGAGGGAAAAGGAGCGTATGATCCTGTTAGGCGTGTCTCTGGAGACACAGGCCGAGGCATATGCGTCTCTAAAGGAACTGGAGGAGCTGGCGGAAACGGCAGGCGCGGAGGTAGTCTCCAAAGTCCTTCAGAACCGGGAGGGTATTCATCCGGGAACCTATGTGGGAAAGGGAAAACTGGAAGAACTGAGAGAACTTTTGTACCATCTGGATGCAGACGGGATTATTTGTGATGACGAACTGACTCCTGCCCAGATGAAAAATCTGGAGGAGGAACTTTCCTGCAAGATCGTAGACCGGACCCTGCTGATCCTGGATATTTTCGCGGCCCGGGCAAGAACCAGCGAGGGAAAACTTCAGGTGGAAATGGCCCAGCTGAAATACCGGCAGGCACGGCTGGTGGGGCTTCGGAGTTCTCTGTCCCGCCTGGGCGGCGGTATCGGAACCAGGGGTCCCGGAGAGAAAAAGCTGGAAATGGACCGCCGGCTGATTTCCAGCCGTATTGCGGCCCTGCGCCGGGAACTGGAGGAGGTGCAGCAGCACCGGGATGTGCTGCGGGAGAGCAGAAGAAAAGGCAATTTTCGGACAGCGGCCATTGTAGGATATACCAACGCGGGAAAGTCTACGCTTCTGAATGTGCTTACAGGCGCGGAGGTACTGGAAGAGGACGCGCTTTTTGCCACCCTGGATCCAACCACCCGGCTTCTGGATCTGCCCCAGGGCGGAGAAATTCTGCTGACGGATACGGTAGGATTCATCCGCAAACTGCCCCATCATCTCATTGAGGCTTTTAAGAGTACTCTGGAGGAGGCGGTGCTGGCGGATATCATTGTCCACGTAGTAGATGCATCCAGTCCTCAGATGGAGCAGCAAATGCATGTGGTATATGAAACCCTGCGGGAACTGGGGGCGGAGGGCAAACCCATTGTGACCTTGTTCAATAAGCAGGATAAACTGGAGGGGGAGCGGATCTGTAAGGATCTGCAGGCGGATTACAGCCTTCGGATTTCCGCTAAAACCGGTCAGGGTCTGGAGGAGTTCCGGGCTGTGCTGGAAAGAATCCTCCTGGAACAGCAGATTTATATAGAACGGCTGTATCCCTACAGCCAGGTGGGAAGAATTGCCCTGATCCGCCAGCGGGGCCAGCTGATATCGGAAGAATATCTGCCGGAAGGGATTCAGATCAAGGCCTACGTACCCAAAGATTTATATGGGCAGATAGGATGACATAACACAAGATATAGAGAAATAGAATGGCACTGCATACAATATGTGGTGCTTTTTCTGTTGACGAAGGATCCGTTCTCTGGTATCATGGAAAAGTACTGTTCCGGGGCGGAAGCGGAAGGCCCCCGGAAATGTGCTGCGGAAGTTCAGATACAAAGGAGATAGAGGATGTTTCAGGTAGAAAAAAGAGACGGAGCGGTGGTGGATTTTCAGCTGTCAAAAATATCCGACGCCATCGGAAAAGCCTTTGAGGCCACAGAGAAGATTTACAGCCAGGATATGCTGGAAATGCTGGCGCTGCGGGTAACGGCGGATTTCCAGGAGAAGATTGAGAATAACCGCATTCAGGTGGAGAAGATCCAGGATTCTGTAGAAAATGTTTTGATCCAGTGCGGCTACGGAGATGTGGCCAAGGCTTATATCCTTTACCGGAAGCAGCGGGAAAAGATGCGCAACATGCGCTCCACCATCCTGGACTATAAAGAGATTGTCAACAGCTATGTGAAGGTGGAGGACTGGAGAGTTAAGGAAAATTCTACGGTTACATATTCCGTGGGAGGGCTGATCCTCAGCAATTCCGGGGCTGTGACTGCCAATTACTGGCTGTCGGAGATCTATGATAATGAGATTGCGGAAGCCCACCGGAACGCGGATATCCATATTCACGATCTTTCTATGCTTACCGGCTACTGTGCCGGATGGTCCTTAAAACAGCTGATCCAGGAGGGGCTGGGAGGCATCGAAGGGAAGATCACATCCTCACCGGCCAAGCACTTAAGTGTGCTCTGCAACCAGATGGTAAACTTCCTGGGGATCATGCAGAACGAGTGGGCGGGGGCTCAGGCATTTTCTTCCTTCGACACCTATCTGGCGCCTTTTGTGAAAGCGGACCATCTGACCTATCCGGAGGTGAAAAAATGTATTGAGTCCTTTATTTATGGCGTGAACACCCCCAGCCGCTGGGGAACCCAGGCACCCTTCTCAAATATTACCCTGGACTGGACAGTGCCGGAGGACCTGGCGGAGCTGCCGGCCATTGTAGGAGGCCGGGAGATGGATTTCCGCTATAAGGACTGCAAAAAAGAGATGGATATGGTGAACCGGGCCTTTATCGAGACCATGATCGAAGGCGATGCCAATGGCCGGGGCTTTCAATATCCCATCCCCACCTACTCCATCACCTCGGATTTTGACTGGTCCGATACGGAGAACAACCGTCTGCTGTTCGAGATGACCAGCAAGTACGGAACCCCGTATTTTTCCAATTACATTAACAGCGATATGCAGCCCAGCGATGTGCGTTCCATGTGCTGCCGTCTCCGGCTGGATCTGCGGGAACTTAGAAAGAAAACGGGCGGGTACTTTGGCTCCGGGGAAAGTACCGGGTCCGTGGGCGTGGTCACCATCAATATGCCCAGGATCGCCTATCTTTCCCGGAGCGCAGAGGAGTTCTACCGCCGGCTGGATCATATGATGGATGTTGCCGCCCGGTCTCTGAAGGTAAAGAGGGATGTGATCACCCGGCTGCTGAATGAGGGGTTATATCCCTATACCAAACGTTACCTGGGATCTTTTGCCAATCATTTTTCCACCATCGGTCTGGTGGGCATGAACGAAGCGGGGCTTAACGCCCGCTGGCTGGGAAAAGATATGAGCGATCCCGCTACCCAGAAATTTACCCGGGATGTGCTGAACCATATGCGGGAGCGGCTGGTGAAATATCAGGAGGAGTACGGAGATCTTTACAATCTGGAAGCCACCCCGGCGGAATCCACCAGCTACCGTCTGGCCAAACACGACTGGGCAAAATGGCCGGATATTAAAACGGCAGGCGAAGAGGGAGAAACCCCTTACTACACCAACAGTTCGCATCTGCCGGTGAATTACACAGAGGATATTTTTGCAGCCCTGGATATTCAGGATCAGCTGCAGACCCTTTACACCTCCGGCACGGTGTTCCATGCTTTCCTGGGAGAAAAGCTTCCGGACTGGAAAGCTGCGGCCGCGCTGGTGCGGACCATTGCGGAAAACTATAAGCTTCCCTACTATACCCTGTCTCCTACCTATTCCGTCTGCAGGGATCACGGTTATATTGCCGGGGAACACTTTACCTGCCCTTCCTGCGGGAAGAAGGCGGAGGTTTACAGCCGGATTACCGGATATTACCGGCCGGTGCAGAACTGGAATGACGGAAAAGCTCAGGAATATAAGGACAGAAGGGTTTACCGGATGGAGGTTTCCGGGTATAATAGGACCAAAGCTGTTCATGGGGAAGAGGCGGAGCGCTTCGGGGAGACTGCTGCGGCAGGGTCCGGGGAGAGAAATTCTGCAGGTACCCTGCGGTATCTTTTTACCACCAGCACCTGCCCCAACTGCCGCATAGCGAAAGAAATGCTGGCGGACGAACCCTATCAGGTGATTGACGCGGAGCAGAATCCGGAGCTGGCAGAACAGTACGGGATTCTGCAGGCGCCTACCCTGGTTGTGCTGGAAGGGGAAGAGATCCGCAAGTATGTGAACGCCTCCAACATCCAGAAGTATGTGGACAGTCTTTAAAAACATTTGTAGAAAAGAGGAAAAATTATGGGACTGAAAGTGGATTCAATCTGTGTACAGGGCGGCTGGCAGCCGAAGAACGGCGAGCCCAGGATGCTGCCCATCTATCAGAGTACAACCTATAAGTATGACACCAGCGAGGAGATGGGAGCCCTGTTTGATCTGGAGAAAGAAGGATATTTTTACTCCAGGCTGCAGAATCCCACCTGTGATGTGGTGGCTTCCAAGATCTGCCAGCTGGAAGGAGGCGCGGCAGCCATGCTGACCTCTTCCGGACAGGCGGCTACCATGCTGGCCATTACCAATATCTGCGAAGCAGGAGACCACGTAATCTGCGGAGCCAAGTGCTACGGCGGTTCTTCCAACCTGCTGACGGTGACCCTGAAGCGGTTCGGACTGGAAACCACCCTGGTGGATCAGGACGCTCCGGCGGAGGAGCTGGAAAAGGCATTCCGCCCCAATACCAAGGCAGTGTTTGCGGAGACCATTTCCAACCCGGCGGGAGTCATCCTGGATATTGAGAAATTTGTAAAGCTGGCTCACGATCACGGGGTTCCCATGATCTGCGACAATACCTTTGCTACGCCCATTAACTGCCGTCCCTTTGAATGGGGCGTGGACATTGTTACCCATTCCACTACCAAATATATGGACGGCCATGCCATGGCAGTGGGCGGAGCCATTGTAGACTCCGGAAATTTTGACTGGATGGCCCACAAGGACAAGTTCCCTGGACTGACCACTCCCGATGAATCCTACCACGGCATTGTTTACGCGGAGAAGTTCGGCAAAGCCGCCTATATTACCAAAGCCACCGCTCAGCTTATGCGGGATATGGGAGCCTGCCAGTCTCCTCAGAACGCCTTTCTCACCAATATCGGTCTGGAGACCCTGCATCTGCGGGTTCCGAAACACTGTGAAAATGCCACAAAAGTGGCGGCTTTCCTGAAAAATCATCCCAAAGTAGCCTGGGTGGAATACGCCGGACTTCCGGGAGACAAATACTACGATCTGGCTCAGAAATATATGCCAAAGGGCGTCTGCGGCGTGCTCTGCTTCGGACCCAAAGGGGGCCGGGACGGGGCTCTGCGGTTTACCAACGCCCTGAAGATGGTGGCCATTGAGACCCATGTGGCGGATGCCAAGTCCTGCGTCCTGCATCCCGCCAGCCATACCCACCGCCAGCTCAACGACCAGCAGCTGGTGGAAGCCGGCGTGCTGCCGGATCTGATCCGCCTTTCTGTGGGCATCGAGGATGCCGATGACATCATTGCGGATCTGGATCAGGCCCTGCAGGCAGTGTAAGAGAAAGAATCAAGAAACCAGCGTCAGCGGACGGGAGAAGTCCTTCCTCCGCTGACGCTTGGCTTTTGCCGGAGTTTGCGGAAAGGAGAAACAACATGAAACTGGAGGATATTTTCCGGGAGAAGAAGGCGGAGGCCCTGCTGATCACGGACCCATATAATATGCGCTATATTTCCGGCTTCCGGGGCGGGGAGGGTATGCTGTTCCTGACCCGGGACCGCCGGGTTCTGATCACAGATTCCCGCTACACGGAGGCGGCGTCACAGGAAACGGACTTTGAAGTCATAGAGGAGAACCGGGGACATCGGAGGAGCGCTATTTTAAAAGAACTCCTGTCGGAAACCAGAGCAGAGTCCCTGGGATATGAAGATCAGTCGCTGCGCTGTTCGGAGTTTTCTCTCTTGCAGAACGCTTTGCCGGAGGCGAAAAGCTGGATCCCCCTGGGCGGGAGCGTAGACCGTCTCCGCCGGATCAAAACCCCGGAGGAACTGAAATATCTGAGAAGAGCCGAGGCTATCGGGGATGAAGCTTTTGCAGCTTTGCTTCCCCTGCTGAAACCCGGCATGACAGAGCTGGAAGCGGCGGCGGAACTGGAATATCAGATGAAGAAACGGGGAGCGGAGGGCTTTTCCTTCGATACCATTATGGCATCCGGCATCCACTCCTCCATGCCCCACGCCATTCCCTCGGAAAAAAAGCTGGAGAAGGGAGATTTTATCACCATGGATTTCGGCTGTGTGTACCGGGGCTACTGCTCTGATATGACCCGGACGGTGGTGCTGGGGAAGGCGGATGAAAAACAGAAGGAGATTTACGGCATTGTGCTGAAAGCCCAGAGGGCTGCCCTGGATCTGATCCGGGGAGGACTTTCCGGCAGCCGGGTAGACCGGGAAGCCCGGGAGATCATCGAAAAAGCAGGATACGGAGACTGTTTCGGCCACGGACTGGGCCACAGCGTAGGCCTCTTTATCCATGAGGAGCCCAGGCTTTCTCCGGGGGACGACACCCTTCTGGAGCCGGGGATGATCGAAACTGTAGAGCCTGGAATCTATGTGCCGGGATTCGGAGGCGTCCGGATCGAGGATATGGTGGCGGTGACCGAGAAGGGCTGCGAGAACCTGACCCGGTCCCCAAAAGAACTGATAGAACTGTAATTTTTGCGGGGTATCAGGTAAATAAATGGTAAATTTAGAAGGTAAAAAAGAAATGTGCTTGACTTTTTTTAGAAATCTTCGTATTATGGGTGCATACCGTGTTTGCACGGAAAATACAAAAGTGTGTCTAGGAGGAACAGCATAGATGTATTCAATAGAAGAAGTAAGGGCTGCAGACCCTGAAATCGCCGAACTGATCCTGGCCGAACTGAATCGTCAGAACAGCCATATTGAACTGATCGCGTCTGAAAACTGGGTATCCAAAGCGGTTATGGCCGCTATGGGAAGCCCTCTTACGAATAAATATGCAGAAGGCTATCCGGGAAAACGTTTCTACGGCGGCTGCCAGTGCGTGGACCAGGTGGAGACCCTGGCCATTGAGCGGGCCAAGAAGCTGTTTGGCTGCACCTATGCCAACGTACAGCCTCATTCCGGCGCTCAGGCCAACATGGCTGTGTTCTTTGCTCTGCTGAAGCCCGGCGATACGGTCATGGGCATGAATCTTTCCGAGGGAGGACATCTGTCCCATGGAAGCCCGGCCAATTTTTCCGGCGCCTATTTCCACATTGTTCCCTACGGGGTCAATGCCGACGGCGTTATCGATTATGACCAGGTGGAGCAGATCGCCAAAGAGTGCCGGCCGAAGCTGATCGTGGCAGGCGCCAGCGCTTACGGAAGAACGCTGGACTTTAAGAGATTCCGGGAGATCGCCGACATGGTAGGCGCATATCTGATGGTGGACATTGCCCATATTGCCGGACTGGTGGCTACAGGACAGCATCCCAGCCCCATTCCCTACGCGGATGTGACCACCACCACCACCCACAAAACCTTAAGAGGTCCCAGAGGCGGTCTGATCCTTTCCAGCGAAGAATTTGCCAAAGAGCATAAGCTGAATAAAGCAGTATTCCCGGGGATCCAGGGAGGCCCCCTGATGCATGTTATCGCCTCCAAGGCGGTGTGCCTGAAGGAAGCCTTAAGCCCGGAATTCCAGGAATACGGAAAACAGGTGGTCCTGAACGCCAAGACTCTCTGCCAGGGCCTTATGGACCGGGGCGTTCCCATTGTGTCCGGGGGCACAGACAATCACCTGATGCTGGTGAACCTGGCGGCCATCGGCAGGACCGGCAAGGAAGTGGAGAATCTGCTGGACAGCGTGAACATCACTGCCAACAAGAACACCATCCCCAACGATCCCCAGTCAGCCTTTGTCACCAGCGGACTGCGTCTTGGCACGCCGGCAGTCACCTCCCGGGGCATGAAGGAGGCGGACATGGAGGTCATTGCTGAAACCATCGCCATGATGCTGAAGGATCCGGAGGGATCCGCGGAGCAGGCCAGAGCCAACGTCAAATCCCTCACGGACAAATACCCGCTAATGTAAACACAAGCAAAAGGGTGAACGGCTCCCTTCTAGGAAGACAAGTGAAATAATCAAACTTGTCACTTAGGAGGGAGCATATTTTATGCATTAAAGAAAGACCAGAGGATACCGCTCAAATGCCTGCAGGCATCACACCACTGGCAGGATACGGGCGAATTATGGAGTTTTCTCAGCCTTACAGTAGAAAGGCGCGGGGAAATACGGGAAAATTTGAGATTATCTTGAAATTACGGTAGAAGCGCTGGAGGAAGTACGGGTACCCCTGGGATCCTTTCGAAACGTACGGTAGACGAATACCGGAAAAATCGAGATTTCTTCTAATCGCCCGTAAAAGGGTACCGGAAGATTTTGAGTGTTTCCTGAAATGCCCGTAGTAAGCGCTTACAGAATACCGTATAAAATAAGATTTCTTCAAAATTCCGGTATTTGGGCGGCCATGGCAAGATAGATGAGAAATCATCCGAAGCAAGGGCTCTTTTATGCAGGAAACTGCAAAGAAAGTGCCGCTCCATCATCCGTTGCGGATGATGGAGCGGCACCTCCAAATTGTTTTTTCATAAAGGAAATGCGATCCGGATTCCCAGGGTTTCGCTGCAGATCAGACAGCTTTCATATCTTCCGTTTCTGTTTCCCGGTTCGTACAAAATGTCCAGTCCTTCATCGATCATTTCCAGAGTCAGATCATCTACTCGTTCTTTCTGATCTACGGAAATCTGTATTACCGTAAAACCGTCTTTGTCCCTTTCTACAGATAAATTAGTTTTCATGCAGTTGCTCACCCCTTTGCTTTCCGGCAGAAGACGATCCCGGCCAAAAGCAGCAGAGGAAATACGATCCCTGCCAGCACGCCCATTTTCAGGTTGTCGCCCAGGGCGCCGGACACCATGCCCACCACCGTAGGACCGCCGGAACAGCCAATATCCCCGCCCAGGGCCAGCAGGGCAAACATGGCGGTCCCGCCCCGGGGCAGAGCCGCGGAAGCCTTGCTGAAGGTTCCCGGCCACATGATCCCCACTGAGAGGCCGCAGAGGGCGCAGGCTATGAGACTGACCTGGGGAATGGGGATCAGAGAGATCCCAAGATAAGAGAGGATGCAGAGCAGGCAGCTGCCGGCCATAAAGCGGTCCAGGTTGATGCGGTCCCCGTATTTTCCGTAGAAGAGACGGGAGGTTCCCATGAGAAGGGCAAAGGCCATGGGGCCGGCCAGATCGCCGGCAGTCTTGGAGATCTGCAGACCCTGTTCCGCGAAAGTGGAGGCCCATTGGCTCACCGCCTGCTCGCTGGCTCCGGCGCAGATCATCATGATCAGCAGGATCCAGAAAAGCTTCAGACTGAATAACTCCTTCAGCTTCAGTCCCCTCTCCCCTTCTTCTATCAGGGAAGCCAGGGGGACTTTTGTAAAAAGCAGGCTGTTGGCAAGGGGGATCAGCGCCCAGAGCAGCGCCAGGATCTTCCAGTTTTCGATCCCTGCCAGATGAAAAAAGAGGGTGGAGAGCAGCACTACCCCCGCATGGCCCCAGCAGTAAAAGGAATGGAGCAGGCTCATGGCTTTTTCTTTATTATCCGAGGGGCAGGCTTCCACCACAGGGCTGACCAGGACCTCCAAAAGACCGCCGCCGATGGCGTATATCATGACGGAAATCAGAATTCCCATAAAAGGAGAGGACAAAAGATCCGGCAGGATCGTCAGGGCGATCAGCCCGGCTGCCGAGAAAACGTGGGCCAGCACCATGGAAACCCGGTACCCGATCCGGTCCACAAACCCTACGGAGAAAAGATCCACCAGCAGCTGAATACCGAAATTAAAGGTTACCAGCAGGGTGATCTGAGAAAGAGGGATCTGATAGCTCCGCTGGAAAAACAAAAACAGAAGCGGAGCAAAGTTATTGACGATGGCCTGTACAATGTATCCCACAAAACAGGCGGCGATGGTTTTGTTATATGGATTGCTCATGTGATTTTCCTCCCGGTTCGTCTGTAAATGAAAGTATATCGCATATCTACGTCTGAATCATTGCATAAAATTGCAGTTTTATGGTACAATATCACAAAAACAGGCGCTTGACCGGACAGGAGGAGAAGATGGGGGCTTTCAGGACCTTTACAGATGAAACCCTGCGTGAAACGGCGCGGCACGGCAGCGCCGGATACCCTTTTGCGTATTACACGGAGGATATCTGGAAGTTTGATTTTCACTGTGTGGACTGGCACTGGCATCACGAAGTGGAATTTCTGTACGTGGCCAGGGGAACGGCGGTTTTCCGAGCCGGAAAAGAGAGGATAGAACTCTCCCGGGGAAGCGGTCTGTTCCTGAACAGCGGCGTGATCCACCGATATGAGGCGGATGCCAGCAATGAGATCCCCAACATTGTTTTTTCGCCGTCCCTTCTGGCGCCGGAGGAAAGCCTGATCTATAAAAAATATATCGCTCCGGTGCTCCACGGAGGCGTTCCCTGCCAAAGGCTGGATCCGGATCCGGCATGGCAAAAGCGGATCCTGGAGCTTCTGCTGGAAGTGTTTGAACTGCAGCAGGGGAAACAGCCGGGGGAACTGCGGACGGTGCGGCTGCTGATGGAAATCTGGGAAATCCTGGGGGAACATCTGGCCCTGGATCCGGAGCAGCCGGAGGCCCGTCATCTGGACTACCGGCAGGCCCGTCTGCAGACCATGATGCAGTATATCCACGATCATTATACGGAGGAGATCACGCTGGAAAATATCGCGGAAGCCGGATCCGTCAGCAAGAGCAGCGCTCTGCAGATCTTTCGTTCCGATATCCATATTTCTCCGGTGGCCTATCTGATTCAATACCGACTCTCCCGGGCGGCGGGACAGCTGTGCGACACCCGGAAATCCGTTTCGGCCATCGCGGCGGAAAACGGATTTTCCAGCGCCGGATATTTTTGCAGGAAATTCAGGCAGGTTTATGCCATGAGTCCTATGGAGTACCGGAAGAGACGATCCTACGGAAAAAATGATTGACATTTCCGGGGGATGATGCTATGGTAAAAATGGTCATGCGACTGACGGAAGTGGAAGAAACCACAGGGAGCATGATCCTAGGAGAGGGCCGACCGTCTGGGCAGATTCGCTTGGATTGTCAGGCCTTAATTTTTTGAGAAAAGGAGAAAAGCTATGGAAATGTTATCTCTGGAGCAGGATCTGAAGAACAATTCTTATCCCGGAAGAGGAATCGTTATCGGCCGTTCCGCTGACGGCAAATCCGCTGTGGCAGCCTATTTCATTATGGGAAGAAGCGAGAACAGCCGGAACCGGGTTTTTGTGGAGGACGGAGACGGAATCCGCACCCAGGCTTTCGACCCTTCCAAGATGAAGGATCCCAGTCTGATCATCTACGCTCCGGTGCGGGTGCTGGGAAATAAGACCATTGTCACCAACGGCGACCAGACGGACACCATCTATGAGGGAATGGACAAGCAGCTGACCTTTGAGCAGTGCCTGCGCACCCGGGAGTTTGAGCCCGACGGCCCCAACTACACCCCCAGGATCTCCGGCATTATGCATGTGGAAGGCGGCTCCTACAGCTACGCTCTTTCCATTCTGAAGAGCAACAACGGCAATCCTGCCCAGTGCAACCGCTTTACCTTTGCCTACAGCGACTGCGTACCCGGAGAAGGACATTTCATCCACACCTACATGCATGACGGAGACCCGCTGCCCAGCTTTGAGGGAGAGCCCAAGCTGGTAGCCATTCCGGACGATATGGACGCCTTTACGGACATGCTGTGGAACAGCCTCAACGAGGATAACAAAGTTTCTCTTTTCGTAAGATATATTAACATTGAAGACGGAACCTTTAAAACCAGGATCGTCAACAAAAACAAATAAGGAGGAGTTTTTAAATGAACGAGTTGCAGTTAAAGTACGGATGTAACCCCAATCAGAAACCGTCCCGGATCTATATGACCGACGGAAGCGAACTGCCCATCAAGGTGCTTTCCGGACGCCCCGGATACATCAACTTCCTGGATGCCTTCAACGGCTGGCAGCTGGTAAGAGAGCTGAAGAAAGCCACCGGCCTTCCGGCAGCTACCTCCTTTAAGCACGTTTCCCCGGCAGGAGCCGCTGTGGGTCTTCCTATGGATGATACGCTGCGGAAGATCTACTGGGTGGACGATATGGGCGAACTGTCTCCCCTGGCCTGCGCTTACGCCAGAGCCAGAGGCGCGGACAGAATGTCCTCCTTCGGCGATTTCATTTCTCTGTCCGATGTCTGCGATAAAGACACCGCTTCTCTGATCAAGAGAGAGGTTTCCGACGGCGTCATCGCCCCCGGTTATACCGAGGAAGCTCTGGAGATCCTGAAATCCAAGAAAAACGGCAACTACTGCGTGATCCAGATCGATGAGAACTACGTTCCCGCTCCTCTGGAGCACAAAGAGGTTTTCGGTATCTGCTTTGAGCAGGGAAGACAGGAGCTGCCCATTGACGACGCCCTGCTGTCCAACATTGTGACAGAAAACAAGGATCTGCCGGAGAGCGCTCTGAGAGATCTGAAGATTTCCCTGATCACTCTGAAATACACCCAGTCCAACTCTGTCTGCTTTGTTAAGGACGGACAGGCCATCGGCATCGGCGCCGGACAGCAGTCCCGTGTACACTGCACCAGACTGGCCGGCCAGAAGGCGGACAACTGGTGGCTGCGTCAGAGCCCCCAGGTACTGGGCCTGCAGTTTGTAGACGGCATCCGCAGAGCGGACCGGGACAACGCCATTGATGTTTATATTGGCGAAGAATACATGGACGTGCTGGCAGAAGGCGCATGGCAGAAGATCTTCAAAGTAAAACCGGCGGTATTTACCAGAGAGGAAAAGAGAGCCTGGCTGGATAAGATGGAGGGCGTGACCCTTGGCTCCGATGCCTTCTTCCCCTTCTCCGACAATATCGAGAGAGCCCGCAAGAGCGGCGTGAAATATGTGGCGGAGCCCGGCGGATCTGTCCGGGATGACGCGGTTATCCAGTGCTGCGACAAGTACGGCATGGTTATGGCCTTTACCGGCATCCGTCTGTTCCATCACTAATTTGCGGAAAGACAGCGAAATCAATAAAAACCAGGGGCGGCCAGACAAATGGCCGCCCTTTCTGCGCGGAAAAGCGGAGGATGTATTATGCGTCAGATGGAATTTAAAATGGAAAGGCAGGGGCTGCTGGAGGTGGGCCAGGAAGTGCAGGTCACGGAGAGCGCTCTGCCCACATCTTATTACTATACCATCGTTCCGGCAGTGGCTATGAGTAAAAATTACCAGGCCTACGAGCGGCTGAAATCCGCCACCGGAATTGTAAAAGAGATTAATCAGACCAGCAGAGGGTATTATACCATTGTAGAATTTGAGGAAGAAGACCCTGCCTGAGAATTTTCCCCTGCACTTGCCAAGCCGGCGGAAACTCTGTATAATCAAGAGAATGAGCAGGAGGAAAAAACCATGAAAAGCTACGAAGCAGTATGGGAGATCTTTAACCAGTGTCCCAACAATCAGATGAGGGACGTTTTTTTTCAGGAATTGGAAATCGAAGATCCGGAACAATATATTCAGGAAAAGTTTAAGGATAAAGAGTTTACTTACGAGAAAACGGTGAAGGAAGACGGCACCATTATTTTTGATATTGTAACTTCCGGGATTAAACAGCGGTACAGCTTTACGGAATGCTAGAGGAGAGTGACAGAATGTATACAGAACACACATCCACAGGAAAGCACAGACATGTGATGGAAGATGGAACGGTCATCGAGCATACCCATGAGCATACCCACGCCCATACCCACCAGAATACCAAGGCGGTGCTGAACCGGATCTCCCGGGCTATCGGCCATCTGGAGTCTATTAAGCGGATGGTGGAGGACGGACGGGACTGCAGCGAGGTACTGGTGCAGCTTTCCGCGGTAAAAGCCGCCATTAACAATACGGGAAAAGTGATCCTCCACGACCATATTGAGCATTGTATTGTGGATGCGGTGGAAAGCGGAGACATGAAAGCACTGGAAGAACTGAACACAGCCATTGACCAGTTTATTAAATAGTAAAATTGTATCAGGAGGAAGATAGAAAATGGCAAAAGAATGTAGCAATGAAAGCTGCTCCAAAGAGAGCTGCGAGGGCTGCCCCAGCAGGGAAAAGAAGCCTGATTTTCATGTGGACCTGAATGCATATTCCCATGTGGCCCACGTAGTGGGTGTAGTCAGCGGGAAAGGCGGCGTAGGAAAGTCCTTTGTAACAGCCTCCATGGCCAACGCTATGGCGGCCATGGGCTACCGGGTGGGCATTCTGGACGCGGATATCACCGGTCCCTCTATCCCCCGGATGTACGGGCTTCACGGCACGGCCGGGGTGGACGATCAGGGAATCCAGCCTCCGGAGACTGCTAACGGCATTAAGGTAATGTCGGTGAATCTTTTGCTGCCCGGCGAAGATGAGCCGGTGATCTGGCGGGGGCCGGTGATCGCCAGCATGGTAAAGCAGTTCTGGACCGATGTGGTCTGGGGAGATCTGGACTATCTCTTTGTGGACATGCCTCCGGGAACCGGAGATGTGCCTCTGACCGTATTCCAGTCCCTGCCGGTGGAAGGGATTCTGGTGGTGACTTCTCCCCAGGAGCTGGTGGAGATGATCGTTACCAAGGCGTATAAAATGGCCCTGATGATGAAGATCCCGGTGCTGGGTCTCATTGAAAATTACAGCTATATTGCCTGTCCGGACTGCGGAAAGAAAATCGCCGTATTCGGGGAGAGCAACGTGGATCATGTGGCGGGCCAGATGGGAATTCCCGTGCTGGGCAAACTACCCATTGAGAGCCACCTGGCATCCCTGGCGGATCAGGGCAGGTTCGCGGAGGTCCTTAACGAGCATCTGGATGACGCGGCGGCAGCCATGCGGGCATTAAGCGTCAGAGAGTAGGAACCCAGACGGCAGACCGGGGCGGCAGAAAAATCTGAGCATTTTGCATAAGAATAATGCGGAAGCTTTCAGAAATTCGTCATTTCCCGCATTGACAGGTTCATCCTAAAAGTGAGATACTACATGGCAAAGAAAGATTCCTGTAAAAATCAGGAAAATTTCTGATACCCAAAGGTCTCATATAAGAAAGGATGATCAAAATGCCTGAAACAAAGGTTATGTTTCATGATGCAGAAGAAGTTGAAGAGTTTGTAAATGCCGCTTCCCGATGCGATTTTGACATTGATATTTTTTATAACCGCATCGTGATTGATGCAAAATCCATTCTGGGTATCCTGAGCATGGGACTTTCCCGGGCGCTGACGGTGCAGTGTTACGGCGAAAACCCTGAATTCAACAAGACTCTGCAGAAATTTGCAGTAGCCTGACTGTGCGGCCCCTTTGCGGGAAAGCAGTTATGGCTGCAGCTTGATACAGAACAGTAAGCCGTCCGAGAGCAGCAGTGCTTTTGGACGGCTTTCATCTTTTTCGGAGAGAGGAGGAATCGCATTGACTGAAAAAAAGAAGATCCGCATCTCGGTCCGCAGTCTGGTGGAATTTCTCCTGCGCAGCGGCGATCTGGATAACCGCCGGGGCGGTTTCGCGGAGCGGGAAGCTATGCAGATGGGAAGCCGGCTCCACAGGAAGATTCAGAAGAGCATGGGCGGGGCCTACCAGGCGGAGGTTCCCCTGAAATTTGAAAAAGAGTACGAACATTTTGTTCTGTCTGTGGAAGGCCGGGCAGACGGGATTTTTACAGATCCGGAAGGGACGGCTGTTGATGAGATCAAGGGCATTTTCCAGAATCTGGAGCGGCTGGAAGAGCCTCTGCCGCTGCATCTGGCCCAGGCAAAATGCTACGCCTATATTTACGGTCTGGAGCGGAAATTTGAAAAGATCGGGGTGCAGATGACCTATTGCCAGATGGAGACAGAGGAGATCCGGCGGTTCCGGGAAATCTATACCCTGGAGGAACTGGATCTGTGGTTCGCCGGCCTGCTGGACCAGTACTGGAAGTGGGCGGAAGCCCAGTGGCAGTGGGAGCAGAAACGGGACGCTTCCATGCCGGGGCTGGAGTTTCCTTTTCCTTACCGGCCGGGCCAGAAGGAGATGGTTTCCGCGGTCTACCGGAGTGTTCTCCGGCGGAAACAGCTGTTTGTTCAGGCGCCCACTGGTGTGGGAAAGACTATGTCCACTGTGTTTCCGGCGGTGCGGGCCTGCGGGGAAGGTCTGGGAAGCAGGATCTTTTATCTCACAGCCAAGACCATTACCAGAACCGTGGCGGAGGAAGCGTTTTCCATTCTGGAGGACCGGGGACTTGCCTTTAAGGTGCTGACCATTACTTCTAAGGAAAAAATGTGCCTGCTGGAGGAGCCGGACTGCAATCCCGCCGCCTGCCAAAGAGCCCGGGGCCATTATGACCGGATTAATGAGGCGGTCTTTGAGATCCTTACCGGCCAGAGCAGGTATCAGCGGGAGGATATTCTGGCTCAGAGTGAAAAATGGCAGGTCTGCCCCTATGAACTGGAACTGGAGCTGGCCTCCTGGATGGATGCCATTATCTGCGATTATAACTATGTCTTTGATCCCGATGTGAAGCTGCGGCGGTTCTTCGGAGAGGGCAGCCGGAAAGAGGATTTTATCTTCCTGATCGATGAGGCCCACAATCTGGTAGAGCGGGGCCGGGAGATGTACAGCGCGGAGGTCTGCAAGGAAGATTTTCTGGAAATGAAGAAAAAGGTCAGACCTTTCAGCAAAAAACTGGAGCGGGCCCTGGAGCGCTGCAATCATCAGCTTCTCCTCTATAAAAGGGAATGCGAAAAAATCCAGAGATTTGAATCTGTGGGCACCTTTGCCATGCTGGCGGCAGGAGTTCTGGGAGAACTGGAGGATTTTCTCCAGGATCTGGAGGAAGGAGCGCTGCGGAAGGAAGTTCTGGAGTTCTATTTTCGGGTCCGGGCCTTCGTTTCCATTTACGATCTGGTGGACAGCAATTATATGGTCTACGGACGGCATCGGGAGGACGGCTGTTTCTGCCTGAAACTCTGCTGCGTAAATCCGGCGGGAAATCTCCAGAACTGCCTGGACAGAGGCCGCAGCGCGGTATTCTTTTCCGCCACCCTGCTGCCGGTAACCTATTATAAAAAACTCCTCAGCGGAAGAGGGGAGGAGGATTACGCTGTCTACATCCCTTCGCCCTTTGATCCGGGAAAGCGGCGCCTGCTCATCGGCCGGGATGTCAGCAGCCGGTACAAGCGCCGGGGTCCGGAGGAGTACCGGCGGATCGCCGGATACATTCATGCTTTTGTGCAGGCCAGACCGGGAAATTATATGGTCTTTTTTCCTTCTTACCTTATGCTGGAAGAGGTGTATGGGATCTACCGGGAGGAATACGGCGGAGAGGACTGTCTTTGCCAGATGCCTTCTATGCAGGAGGGGGAGAGAGAAGAATTTCTGCAGGCTTTCCGGGAGGGCAGAGAAGAGAAACTCCTGGGATTCTGTGTGATGGGAGGGATTTTTGCCGAGGGTATTGACCTTTCCGGAGAAAAACTCATCGGCGCCCTGGTGGTGGGCACGGGACTGCCCCAGATCAGCGATGAGAGAGAACTTCTGAGGATTTTTTATGAGGAGAAGGGAGAAAACGGATTTGACTATGCCTACCGTTTTCCCGGCATGAACAAAGTACTTCAGTCTGCCGGGCGGGTGATCCGCACCCCGGAGGACCGGGGCGTTATCGCACTGCTGGACGATCGTTTCTGCGGCCCGGAGTACCGGGCCCTGTTTCCCAGGGAGTGGTCCGATGCGGAGGTCTGTACCCTGAAAGCAGTACCGGGGCTTCTGCGGGATTTCTGGGAAAGGAATCAGGGCTGAGCCTCCGATCCGGAACTTTCTGTAAAGAAACGGATAAAGGCCTTGGCAGCCTGAGGCACCGGCAGCTGGGCATTGTGGGCGATGACCAGCTGCCTGGTAGGCAGTTCATCGGCAATCTGTACTTTAAAGAGATTCGAGACCCGGGTCAGGCAGTAATCCGGCACAAAGGCGATTCCCAGTCCGATACTGGCCAGATCCACCAGAAGGTCATTGCTGCCCAGCTCGATCTCCGGCACCAGATCCAGCTGGTGCTGCTGAAACAGCTGGTGAAGAAATTCGCTGGTGGTGCTTTTCCGGTCCAGCATCAGGATCGGATGGCGCAGGAGCTCCTTCAGGGTTATGGTCTTGCCCATGAGTTCCGGATACTGCTCCCGGCTGGCGATGAATACATCCTGAAAGGTGTGGATGGGAATGGTCTCCATCCGGTCCGAAAGCCGGGAATTGGGGTAGTTGGTAACAATAAGATCCACCTGGCCGGACTCCAGCAGATCCACGCAGCGGGTGGAAGTCTGGTTGGTCACCTTAATGTGGACTCCGGCGTGCTCCCGGTGAAAGCGGTTCAGATAGGGCACCAGGAAATAGCGGCAGATGGTGTCGCTGGCTCCGATGCGGATCTGTCCCCCGCCCAGGGTGCTGGATTCCATGATCTGAGCTTCCCCCCGCTGGATCAGATTCACCGCCGGTTCTATATAGCGGAAGAGGATCTCCCCTTCAGGAGTCAGCTGCACCCGCTTGGTGCTGCGGATAAACAGAGTAATGCCCAGTTTTTTCTCCAATACCTTGATGGACTGGCTTACTGCCGACTGGGAAATGAACAGCTGTTTGGAAGCCTCGGAAAAACTCAGGGAAGAGGCTACGTGGTAAAATACTTTATATAATTCGTAATTAATATCCATTCGAAACACTCCTTCTATCCTTCAGGAGCATTGTATCATACAATACTCTTTTGGAAAAGCCGCTGCCTCTGAAGCGGGAAAATTCCGCCGTTGACAACCCGGAGAATCGTGCTATAATGAACCACATAAGAGAAAGCGATGAAGAGAAGAGTAGGCTGCGGGAAGTCAGAAGAGAGGGATGAAAGGGTGCGAGCATCCCGGCGGAGGGCAGCTGAAGACCACCTCTGAGCGGCCCTAATCCGGCCCGGCGACTCCGTTACCGTCAGAATGAAGAGGTCCCAGGGCAGTGCCCGGGGCAAGCAGGGTGGAACCGCGGACTCAGGAGAGGATCGTCCCTTATGGCAGAAATGCTGTAAGGGTATTTTTATGCCCGAATACACAGAAAAGGAGAAAAGATCATGATCATCACACTGAAAGACGGCAGCACGAAGGAATACGGCGCCCCCATGACGGTGCTGGAGATTGCGAAGGATATCAGCGAGGGCCTGGCCAGAGCCGCCGCCGCCGGCGAGCTGAACGGGGAAGTAGTGGATCTGCGCCACAGGGTAGAGCAGGACTGCAGCCTCAGCATCCTGACCACCTCGGATCCGGAAGGTCTTGCAGCTTACCGCCACACCACCTCCCACATTCTGGCCCAGGCGGTGAAGCGTCTGTATCCCCAGGCCAAGCTGGCCATCGGACCTTCCATCGCCGACGGATTTTACTATGACATCGACATTGAGGGTGGTTTTACCCCGGAGGATCTGGAAAAGCTGGAAGGGGAGATGAAAAAGATCGTCAAGGAGAACCTGGAGATTACCCGTTTCACCAAACCAAGAGAGGAAGCCATCGCTCTTATGAAAGAGCGCCAGGAGCCCTACAAGGTGGAGCTCATTGAAGATCTGCCGGAGGGGGCGGAGATCAGCTTTTATCAGCAGGGCGAGTTCATTGACCTCTGTGCCGGCCCCCATCTCATGAGCACCAAGCCGGTGAAGGCTTTCAAACTCACCAGCCTGGCCGGTGCCTACTGGAGAGGGGACGAGCATAATAAGATGCTGACCCGTATTTATGGAACTGCTTTTGCCAAGAAGGCGGAACTGGATGAATATCTGACCATGATGGAGGAGGCCAAGAAGAGAGATCACCGGAAGCTGGGCAAGGAACTGGGCCTGTTTATGATGCATGAGGCGGGACCGGGCTTCCCCTTCTTCCTGCCTAAGGGAATGATCCTTAAAAATACCCTGCTGGATTACTGGCACGAACTCCATGAGAGAAACGGCTATCAGGAAATTTCCACCCCCATCATTTTGAACCGGAGCCTCTGGGAGACTTCCGGCCATTGGGATCATTATAAAAACAATATGTACACAACGGTCATCGACGAGCAGGACTACGCCATCAAACCCATGAACTGCCCCGGCGGGGTGCTGGTGTATCAGTCAGAGCCCCGTTCCTACCGGGACCTGCCCCTGCGGCTGGGCGAGCTGGGGATCGTGCACCGGCATGAAAAATCCGGCCAGCTTCACGGCCTTATGAGAGTTCGCTGCTTTACCCAGGATGACGCCCACATTTTCATGACCCCGGATCAGATCCGGGATGAGATCAAGGGTGTGGCACAGCTTATTGACGAGGTGTACAGTCTCTTTGGCTTTAAATACCACGTGGAGCTTTCCACCCGTCCGGAGGATTCCATGGGAAGCGATGAGGATTGGGAACTGGCTACGGACGCTCTTCGGGGAGCTCTGGATGACCTGGGCCTGCCCTATGCGGTAAACGAGGGCGACGGCGCCTTCTACGGACCTAAGATCGATTTCCATCTGCAGGATTCCATCGGCCGTACCTGGCAGTGCGGCACCATCCAGCTGGATTTCCAGCTGCCGTTGCGGTTTGGGCTGGAGTATACGGGAGCAGACGGCGAGAAGCACCGCCCCATTATGATCCATCGGGTAGCCTTCGGTTCCATTGAGCGGTTTATCGGTATCCTTATTGAGCATTTTGCGGGAGCCTTCCCCACCTGGCTGGCGCCTGTGCAGGTAAAAGTCCTGCCCATCTCCGAAAAATTCCTGGATTACGGGGAGAAAGTACTGGCTGAGTTAAAGAAAGCCGGTATCCGGGCGGAGCTGGATGTGCGCTCCGAGAAGATCGGATACAAGATCCGGGAAGCCCAGAGTCTGAAGATCCCCTATATGCTGGTAGTGGGAGCCAAGGAGGAAGAACAGGGGCTGGTGGCAGTCAGAAGCCGTTTCCAGGGCGACGAAGGCCAGAGAAGCCTGGAGGATTTCATCGGGGCGCTTCAGGAAGAAATCGCCTCCAAAGAAATCAAAAAAGTGGAGATCGAAGAAAAGTAAGACCGGAGTGCATAGCTGAGGAAGATCCGGGCATACTGTTTCCGTAAACTTGAAAGGAGGTAGTATGTATGCCGGCTTTACAATGCTCAGCAACAACCTGCGCCTACAACAAAGGCGAACTCTGCTCCAAAGGAGATATCAAGGTGGGCGGAGGCGGCGCCACCCGGGCGGATGAAACCTGTTGCGAGAGTTTCATGGAGAGAAAAGACACCATGGCCAACAGCATGACTATGGCGGATACAGGCTGCGGATGCACAACTGTGGGAATCAGCTGCGACGCAAAGAGCTGCAAGTCCAACGATCACTGCAGATGTGTGGCGGGCGCTGTCAATATAGAAGGACACGATGCCTGCACCATGAGCGAGACCTGCTGCGGCAGTTTTATGTGCAGATAGGAAGACGGATTTTGCCAGCAGGAAGAAAAGCATAAAAGGACAGAGGAGTGCCGCGCGATCATCGAAAAAAAGATGGCTGCGCGGCCCCTTCGTTTTGCGGTGGATTACTTTTCTGGAAAAAATAAGAGATTTTTCTTGACTTGGGAATATATCCGTGATAGGATATCACCGTATGAAAAGAAAGAAGAGTATCCGCTCTCACCTTAGCGCGATTGGGGCGACTAATGGTTAATACGATCATCCCGGAGACCGGAAAGGGTTTCCAGATTTGTGATGTTTCAGGCGGATAGTCAGCTATCCGCCTTTTCATTTTAGTCAACTGCCCGAGGAGAGGCAGAGGTCAACAGTGAGTTTGGATGGAGGTATACTACAATTAGCGATTTAATGATTAATGAGCAGATCCGTGACCGGGAAGTCCGGCTGGTCAGTGAGAGTGGGGAACAGTTAGGTATCATGTCGGCCCGTGACGCTTATCTGAAGGCGCAGGAGGCAGGCCTGGATCTGGTGAAGATCGCGCCGATGGCTAAGCCGCCGGTCTGCAAGATCATCGATTACGGCAAATACCGCTATGAGATGGCTCGGAAAGAGAAAGAAGCCCGCAAAAAGCAGAAGACCATTGAGCTGAAGGAAGTAAGGCTTTCGCCGAATATCGATACCAATGATTTAAACACTAAGGTAGGTGCTGCCAGAAAGTTTATCTCCAAGGGAGATAAAGTGAAGGTTACTCTGCGTTTCCGCGGAAGAGAAATGGCCCATATGAACAGCAGCAAGCATATCCTGGATGAATTCGCTGAGAGTCTGTCGGACATTGCGGTGATTGAGAAAGCGCCCAAAGTAGAAGGACGGACCATGACGATTGTATTGGCAGCTAAAAAGTAAATTGTATCATAAGGAGGAAACAGACAATGCCGAAAATGAAAACAAGCAGAGCCGCAGCAAAGCGCTTTAAGGTAACAGGCAGCGGTAAATTAGTAAGAAACAAAGCTTACAAGAGCCATATCTTAACCAAAAAATCTCAGAAGAGAAAAAGAAATCTGCGGAAGCAGACCGTTGTGGATGCTACCAACGTAAAGAGCATGAAGAAGATTTTACCGTATTTATAAGAGATAAGGAGGAGCTTAAGAGATGGCAAGAATCAAAGGCGGCTTAAACGCTAAGAAGAAACATAATAGAGTATTAAAACTGGCGAAGGGCTACAGAGGAGCCAGAAGCAAACAGTACAGAATCGCAAAGCAGTCTGTAATGAGAGCGCTGGCTACTGCTTACGCAGGAAGAAAGCAGAAAAAACGTCAGTTCCGTCAGCTGTGGATCGCCCGGATCAACGCTGCGGCCAGACTGAACGGACTGTCCTACAGCAAGTTCATGTATGGTCTGAAGCAGGCCGGCGTAGAGCTGAACCGCAAGGTGCTGGCTGATATGGCAGTGAACGATAAAGAAGGATTTGCTACCCTGGCTGAACTGGCTAAGAGCAAAGTTGCCTGAATAAAAAAAGAAAAGGAGTTCTCCGGAACTCCTTTTTTTAATCTGGCAGGAGCATCACTCCAGCCAGATTTTTTTTACGTTTTCCAGACGGCTGCCCATTCCCAGCAGCAGAGCGTCCGCAAGGGTCAGAGCGGTCATAGCTTCCACCACTACCACGGCCCTGGGAACAATTACCGGATCATGGCGCCCGCGGATTTCAATTTCCATAGGCTCCCCCTGGGAGCTGACGGTCTGCTGCCGGGCGGCAATGGAAGGGGTAGGCTTTACGGCGGCCCGGATGCAGATATCATTTCCGCTGCTGATGCCTCCCAGAATCCCGCCGGCGTGATTGGTCATGGTAGTGATCCGTCCGTCTGCGCTCAGGGTAAATGCATCATTGTTTTCCAGACCTGTAGCGGAGGCGGCCTGAAAGCCGTCTCCAATTTCTACTCCCTTCACCGCCCCGATAGACATGAGAGCTTTTGCCAGATTTGCGTCCAGCTTCTCAAAAACCGGATCTCCCACGCCGGCAGGCATTCCCCGGACGATGCATTCGATGGTGCCACCGGAGGAGTTCTTTTTTGCCATGCATTCCTCCAGCCAGGCGGCGGCCTTTTCCGCAGCCTGCGCATCCGGCATTTTCAGAGGATTATTCTCGATTTCTTTTTCTTCATAGGTTTCTATGGATACGGGACCGATGGAGCGCGTGTAGGTGCAGAGAGTAATCCCCAGTTCCTTCAGAAGCAGGGAAGCAATGGCGCCTGCCGCCACTCTTCCGATGGTTTCCCGGCCGGAGGAGCGTCCGCCCCCCCGGTAATCCCGGAAACCGAATTTGGAGTCAAAACCGAAGTCTGCGTGGCCTGGACGGTAGCAGCCGGCAATCTGGCTGTAATCCCTGGAACGCTGATCCGTATTGGAAACCATCAGGGAAATGGGGGTGCCGGTGGTTTTGCCCTCAAACACGCCGGAGAGAATCTCTACCCGATCCGTTTCCGACCGCTGGGTGCTGTAGCGGTGCTGGCCGGGCCGGCGCCGGTCCAGATATTCCTGAATGTCTGATGTCTTCAGAGGGAGGCCTGCGGGACAGCCGTCTACCACTACGCCCAGGCCCTTTCCGTGGGATTCCCCCCAGGTGGTAATCCTGAAAATTGTTCCGTATGATGAACCTGCCATAGGTGTAATCTCCTTTGAAAAATGATCATTGCCGGTTTTTTTACTGTTCCGGCAGATTTTAGTCTAACACAAAAACCGGGGAAAGGCTACTGTAATCTGGCTCTGCCGGCGGCAGTTAATTTTTTGTAAAGCGTTTGACAAACAAAAATGCTCCGCTTATAATTAATGAGTGTAAATTGGGATGCTATGCCAAGAATATAGAGAAAGGATGTGTTGTTATGGAAAGTGTGCCTGGTCCTAGTTGCGCTTGGAGACTTTGGAATGGGATAACAAAATAAGCGGAGAGGATTTCAGGTATGCGCTCCTGTCTGTCCTTTCCGCGGACAGAGGAGGAGTCTGACAACATGGTTAGGATATTCAAGACAGAGGCTGGAAAGCTGCAGCAGATCCAGGAACCTGTGGAAGGATGCTGGATCGCGCTGACGGATCCTACGGCAACGGAAATTTTTGATATTGCGCAGAAATATGAGATTGAAGTGGACGACCTCCGGGCGCCGCTGGATGAAGAAGAACGTTCCCGTATCGAGGCGGAAGATAACTATACCCTGATCCTGGTGGATATTCCCACCATCGAGGAGAGAAACGACCGGGATTGGTACGAGACCATCCCTATGGGTATTGTGGTGACGGACAAAGCCCTGATTACGGTTTGTCTGGAGGATACGCCCATACTGATCAGTTTTATGGACGGGCGGGTCCGGAATTTTTATACCTATATGAAGACCCGTTTCATCCTTCAGATCCTGTACAGAAATGCGAATATGTATCTGCATTATCTGCGCATTATAGATAAGAAGAGCGAACAGATTGAGGGCCAGCTCCACAGATCCCAGAGAAATAAAGAGCTCATTGAATTGCTGGAACTGGAAAAATGTCTGGTTTACTTTACCACCTCCCTGCGGTCCAATGAAATGGTGCTGGAGAAACTGATGAAGATTGACTCCATTAAGCATTATCCCGAGGACGAGGATCTGCTGGAGGATGTTATTATCGAGAACAAGCAGGCCATTGAGATGGCGGATATTTACAGCAACATTCTCCGGGATACTACGGAGGCTGTGGCGTCCATTATCAACAACAATCTGAATATTGTCATGAAATTTCTGGCTACGGTGACCCTGGTAATCTCCGTGCCCAATATTATATTTTCTGCCTACGGAATGAACGTCAGAAGCGAAGGAATGCCTTTCGCCGACAGCCCCTTCGGGTTTCCTATCCTGTGCTGTTTTGCGCTGGGAGTCTGTCTGATTCTGGTGTTTATCATGGCGAAAAAAAAGTTTTTCTAGCCGGAATATCTGTATAACGGCAGAAAGAAAGGGATAGAATGAATTTTTTGTAACCGCCAAATATTCCTGCGGATTTTCTTGTCCCAGTTTTTTCCTTATAATTGTAGCTGTTAGATATTTAGATTATTTCACTACAATTATGGAGGATAGGTTATGACAGGTACTCGCAAAGCCCGTGTTCCGATGGCGGAACAGCTCAGGCTTATCAATGAATGCCGCCAGAGCGGCATGACAGATGCTGACTGGTGTCGTGAAAACGACATTGCGGTAAGCACCTTTTACAACTGGGTCAGCCGCTGCCGGAAAGCAGCAGCGGATCAGATCCCAGCAGCGAATTATGGTCATCTTGAGATCCCACGCCCAAAGCAGGACGTGGTTCCCATTGACATTGTTCCAGATCACATTTCGGAACAAGATACAGCATCACAGATGCAAAAGTCGTACCTTGACAATTCACATACGATTGAAGTTGCTATGAAAGATATCACAGTCCGCATTCGCAATGATGCAGATCCGGTCCTGCTTACCAGGACATTCCGCCTGCTTCAGGAGCTGTCATGTTAGGTGATATCTCCGGACTTGAGAAGATCTACATTGTCTGTGGCTATACAGATATGAGGAAATCCATTGACGGACTCTGCGCTGTTATCGAAGATCAGCTTAAGATGGATCCGTCGTCCAGTGCTCTCTTCCTTTTCTGTGGAAGAAGACGGGACAGGATCAAAGCATTGTTCCGTGAACCGGACGGCTTCGTTCTGATTTATAAACGGTTGTCTGTCCGCGGCGGCTATCAATGGCCCAGGAAGCAGTCAGAGGTTCGGAATCTTTCCTGGCGGGAGTTTGACTGGCTGATGTCGGGGATCGATATTGACCAACCCAAAGCCCTCAAAGCAGAGTAAAAAGTATCTGGATTTCAGCAAAAATCCTGCACAGAAAAAATCGGAAAATCCTTGTAAATTCGGCATTTTGGGGAGCTAATCTTCTTTAGTAAACCTCTCGTTTCTGGTATAATAGAGGTATCAAATCCAAGGAGAGACACGATGGCTTCCAGCGCAAAAGATATCCAGCTTCGAGAGCTGAAAGATACGATATTCCAACTAAATACAATGGTATCTGAACAGACTGAGCTGATCAAATCTCTCCGTCTTATTATTGACGAAAAATCCAGTCATGAGAAAGTACTCCAGGAACAGGTTGATTATCTGACAAAAAAACTCTTTGGTTCATCCAGTGAAAGAAGATCCGATGACATTCCGGGACAACAGAATCTTTTTGATGAAGCGGAAACAGAACAGGATCCATCCCTGCTGGAAGAAGAGACTGTGATCCGGGAGCATATCCGTAAAAAGAAGGCAACGCACGAGGATCTCTTCAAAGGTCTGAAGGTTGAAAAAGTAGTGATCCCTCTTCCGGAAGAAGAGCAGATCTGTCCGGTATGCGGTACACAGATGGTACTGATCGGCGAGGAGTACATCCGCCGGGAACTGGAATTCATTCCTGCCACTTGTAAAGTGATCGAATACTATAGCCAGAGTTACGGGTGCCCATCCTGCAAAGAAGGACTCGGGGATGCAGAAAAACCTGTAATCATAAAGTCTCAGGTGCCAGATGCTCTGGTAGGGAAAGGTCCTGCCTCGACTTCCACTGTTGCATGGACCATGTATCAGAAGTATGCCAACGGGCTTCCCCTATACCGGCAGGAGAAAGACTGGAAACAGTATGGAGCTCAGATCAGCCGTACCACTCTTGCCAACTGGATCATCTACTGTTCACAGAACTATTTTCAGCCCATGTATGATTACTTCCACCGTGAACTGTTGAAACGCAGCTTTGCAATGGCAGATGAAACACGAGTTCAGGTATTGAACGAGGACGGGCGCAGAGCCCAGACCCAATCATTCATGTGGCTGTTCCGAAGCGGCGAGGACGGGCTTCCGGCAATTATCCTGTATGGCTATTCCCCGACCAGGAGCGGCAGCCATGCAAGGGAGTTCCTGGAAGGCTACAGCGGATACCTGGAAACGGATGGATATCAGGGATACAATCATCTACCGGGGATTAGCCGCTGCTCCTGTTGGGCGCACATCCGTCGCTACTTTATCGATGCCGTTCCCAAAGGGAAACAGTATGATTACAGTCAGCCGGCAGTGCAGGGAGTCCAGTACTGCAATCGGTTATTCGCCATTGAGGACTCCATTAACAAAAAGTATCCCGGTGATTATGAAAAGCGAAAGCAGCTTCGTCTCGAGAAGGAAAAACCTGTTCTGGAGGCTTTCTGGTCGTGGCTTGCTCAGCAGAAACCAGTCCGTAACAGCCGGATGGATAAAGCAGTGAATTATGTTCTGAATCGCCGAGACACAGCGGAAACCTATCTGGAAGACGGACGCTGCAGTTTTACCAATAATCTCAGTGAGAATGCAATCCGTCCATTTGCGGTAGGCCGGAAAAACTGGCTGTTCAGTAGTTCCGTAGACGGAGCGAATGCCAGTGCAGTGGTCTATACAATGGTTGAGATGGCAAGAGCACACAATCTGAATATTTACGGATATCTTAAATTTCTGCTGGAGCATCGGCCAAGTAAAGATATGACCGATGAACAGCTGGCAGAACTGACACCTTGGAGTGAAAAACTCCAATCTATCAAAAATCGCATGTGAATTATAGTGAATTACTCCAACTCGCAAAGGGCTGGAGTAATTTTAAATTTGAACGCATTATTATTTGGCGGTTACAATTTTTTTAAGAAGCTGGAACGCAAATTCGGGAAATATGCCATACCGAATCTGACAAAATATATTATCATCACCTATGTGATCGGATATGTGCTTATGATGGCGCAGCAGGCAACATCTGCGGATATTCTGGGATGGCTGACCCTGGATCCCGGCCTTATCCTGCGGGGACAGGTCTGGAGGATCGTCAGCTGGGTGCTGATGCCGCCTGGAACGTTTAATGTGTTTACTGTCATCATGCTGCTGTTCTACTACAATATCGGTACGGCCCTGGAGCATGTGTGGGGGGATTTCCGGTATAATGCCTATATATTCTTCGGACTGATCATGACCGTGGTCGGATCCTTTATTCTCTATGGGGTTATCGGAGACTGGTATACAGTGCTGAACTGGGGATATATGTTTTCTACCTATTATGTCAGCCTGTCGATCTTCCTGGGCTTTGCTATGACCTTTCCGGATCAGCAGGTGCTGCTTATGTTCTTTATCCCCATCAAGATGAAGTGGCTGGCCCTGGTGGATGTGGCCTATTTGCTGTACGAGATGATCGAAAGCAACTGGGCCGGCCGGGTGGTGATTCTCTGCTCTCTGGCCAGCACCATTATTTTCTTCTTTGCCACCAGGGATTATTCCAGATTTAACTATAAGGAACAGAAACGGAAAAAGGATTTCTACCGTGCCACCGGCTACACCCGGGTTCGGGGCGCCGGTACAGGAGCCGGGGGCAGACAGCCCATCCATAAGTGCGCTGTGTGCGGAAGAACGGAATTGGACGATCCCAATCTGGAATTCCGGTTTTGCTCCCGGTGCAATGGAAATTATGAATATTGCCAGGACCACCTGTTTAATCACGTGCATGTAAAATAAATCAGGATGTTTCAGCGCAGTCAACCAAAAGGAAAGGGGATTTTTGTATGAAGAGAACGAAGATTGTCTGTACCATGGGACCCAACGCGGACAAACCGGGGATGATGAAAAGCTGGATTGAGGCCGGTATGGATGTGGCCAGATTTAACTTTTCCCACGGCAGTCATGAAGAGCATAAGGGCAGAATGAAGGCGCTGAAAAAGCTCCGGAAAGAGATGAAAGTACCGATTGCCATCCTTCTGGATACCAAAGGGCCGGAGATCCGTACCGGCGTTCTGGAGAACGGACAGAAGGTTATGCTGGAGGAGGGAAAGAAACTTGTGCTCACTACAGAAGAAGTGGTGGGAAACAGCAGCCGGATTTCTATCACCTACGCAGATCTTCCTTCAGATGTAAAAGAAGGAGACCGGATCCTGGTAGACGATGGATTGATTGAACTGCAGGTTACGGGACTGACTAAAACAGAAATTGAATGTGAGATAATTAACGGCGGAGAGCTGGGGGAGCGCAAGGGTATTAACGTACCAAACGTATCCATCAATCTGCCGGCGATTACAGAAAAGGATAAAGAAGATCTGCTGTTCGGCATCGAGCAGAAAGTGGACTATATAGCAGCCTCCTTTATCCGCAAGGCGGAGGATGTGCTGGAGATCAAAGCGTTTCTCAAGGAGCACGGAGGAGAGCACATAGACGTGATCTCCAAGATTGAGAATGCGGAAGGTGTGGAAAATATCGATGACATTATCCAGGCTTCTGACGGGATTATGGTGGCCAGAGGCGATCTGGGTGTAGAGATCCCGGCCTATCAGGTGCCCCATATTCAGAAAATGATCATCGAGAAATGCAATCATCTGTATCTGCCGGTAATTACCGCTACACAGATGCTGGACTCCATGATTCGCAATCCCCGGCCTACCCGGGCGGAGGTGACCGATGTGGCCAATGCCATCTACGACGGTACCGATGCGGTGATGCTTTCCGGAGAAACTGCCATGGGAAAATATTCGGTAGAAGCAGTTAAGATGATGGCGGAGATTGCCCTGGAGACGGAAAAATATCTGAAATTTGAGAGCTACCGGGATGTGGAATTTGCCAGAGATAACGCCAGTGTGTCCAGCGCTGTGGGCTTTGCCGCAGTGGACATGGTAGAGCATATCGGAGCCAAATGTATTGTCACTCCCACCATGTCCGGAAAAACAGCAAGGCTGATCTCCAATCTGCGTCCAAGCGTGCCTATTTTCGCGGTGACCCCCTTTGAGTGGGCCAAACGAAAAATGCAGCTGTACTGGGGTGTGAAATCCGTCACCGGTTTTGAGGAGGATTCCACCGAGAACATTATTTCTCACGCATTATATATGGTGGAAAGAGAAAAGCTGGTGGAAAAAGGCGATATCCTGATTTTTACCGCCGGAGATCCTGCCACCAATGAAGTTAAAAGCCATGGAAATACTACCAATATCACAAACATGCTTCACATTTTGCAGGTGAAATGAGACTGAAGGAGAATACCAATGAAAAAACCCTTTGTGACCAAAGAAAAACTGGAGGAGATCATCCGGGAAATCCCCACTCCTTTTCATCTCTATGATGAAAAAGGCATCCGGGAAAATGCCCGCCGTGTCAAAGAGGCCTTTGCCTGGAATCCGGGTTTTAAGGAATACTTTGCGGTGAAAGCCAATCCCAATCCCTATCTGATCAAAATTCTCGGGGAATACGGCTGCGGCTGCGACTGCTCCTCTCTGACGGAACTGATGCTTTCTGAAGCCATGGGCTTTGGAGGGGATGATATCATGTTTTCTTCCAATGTGACCCCGGCGGAGGAGTATAAGAAGGCTGCGGAATTGAACGCCATCATCAATCTGGATGATATCACCCATGTGGATTTTCTGGAGGAAACCCTGGGATATATTCCGAAAAAAATCAGCTGCCGCTACAACCCCGGCGGACTTTTTAAGATCACGACGGATATCATGGATAATCCCGGGGATGCCAAGTACGGCATGACCACAGAGCAGCTCTTTGAGGCTTTTCGCATGCTGAAGGCCAAAGGAGCGGAAGAATTCGGCATTCATGCCTTCCTGGCCAGCAATACTGTGACCAATGAGTATTATCCGGCCCTGGCAAAGGTTCTCTTCGAACTGGCTGTAAAACTGCAGAAAGAAACAGGCTGCCATATTACCTTTATCAACCTTTCCGGAGGCGTAGGCATTCCCTACAAGCCGGATCAGGAGCCCAATGATATTCAGGTCATCGGCCAGGGAGTACGTAAGGTTTATGAAGAGGTTCTGGTTCCCGCCGGCATGGGAGATGTAAGTCTCTGCACGGAAATGGGCCGTTTTATGATGGGCCCCTACGGCTGTCTGGTGGCCAGGGCTGTTCATGAAAAGCATATCTACAAAGAATATATCGGACTGGACGCCTGCGCGGCCAATCTGATGCGGCCTGCCATGTACGGAGCCTACCACCATATTACGGTTATGGGCAAGGAGGACGCTCCCTGCGATCATATGTATGATGTGACAGGGTCTCTCTGTGAGAATAACGATAAGTTTGCTATCGACCGGATGCTGCCGAAGATCGATATGGGGGATCTGCTGGTGATCCATGACACAGGAGCTCACGGTTTTTCCATGGGTTATAACTACAATGGCCGGCTCTGGTCCGCAGAGGTGCTGCTGAAAGAGGATGGAAGCTTCCAGAAGATCCGCCGGGCGGAGGAACCCAGAGACTATTTTGCCACCCTGGATTTTACAGAAGAATATAAAAAGATGTTTGGAGCAGGTAAATAAAAACAGAAGGTCTTGCTTAACAGAGGCAGATATGTTAAAATGTATTCTGTCTGTTAAGCGAGACCACCTTTAATTTGCCGGTGTGGCGGAATTGGCAGACGCACATGACTCAAAATCTTGTTCGTCCATTCACAGGCGTTTTTGTAGGACCCTTGGTATTACAGCATATTTTCAACTGAATAACAGCATTTGGTTTTAATATCCCTCCCGCATATCCCTCCAAAATCAGAGATATGCGGGACACAGGGAATTAAAATATAAATGCCGGTGTGGCGGAATTGGCAGACGCACCGCACTCAAAATGCGGCGGAGCAATCCGTGCCGGTTCGAGTCCGGCCACCGGCACCAGAATTTTCAGCCCTGAACTTACAGAGTTCAGGGCTTTTTTATTGCCCGATAGTCTGTACTCTGGTGTTTTGCGGGTAAAATGCGAGAATCGCATTTGCCGACGAAACCTTGCTGCTATAATCAAGGTGGGTGTAAATATTCGATGTCGTTCCGATGTCGCTATGTCCCAGCCACTCCTGGATGTCCCTCAGACTGACACCGTTGGCGTAAAGAAGGCTGGCACAGCTATGGCGGAGATCGTGGAAACGGATTTTTTTCAATCCGTGGTTTTTCAATACAATCTCGAAATGCTGTGTGATGAAGTTTGGTTTGACAAGTTCGCCCATTGCATTTACATAGATATAATCCAGATATTTTTTGCAGTAGGCTGCACCGCATACCTTTTGATTGACAAGCTGCTCTTGTTTCAAGCGCCGCAGCAGTTCTTCAAAGGGTGGGACCAAAGGCAAGGTCCGGTAACTGGACTTCGTTTTCGTTCGGTCCTTCTGTACGGTGATGTTCTTGCCATCCACATTGACTTGCGTAACGGTGTGCTTTATGCTGATTGTCTTTTTTTCAAAGTCAATCGCATCCCATTTCAGTCCGACTACCTCGCTCCGCCGCAATCCGTAAAATGCGGCAAGAATAACACCCAGCTCAATGGGGTCGCCCTTTACAGTCTTGAAAAGGATTTCCAGCTCTTGCTGGTTGTAAATCGTCGCAAGATATTTGTCTTTCCGGGGTCGCTCTACACGGTCAGCGGGGTTCGACTTGATTAGTCCGATCTGGAACGCATACTGCAAGCATTTACGGATGTTGGCGTGGCGATGGATTACGGTATTAGCCGTAAGCCCTTTACCAAGCTCAAATTGATAGTAGTCCTGGATGTGCTTGGGGTGCTTCTCCAGGTCCTGCAAGGTGAGCATTTTGTCTTTGAAGTACGGGACAATGCTTCCCTTGATGGAATTGGCGTAGGATGAATATGTGGTCAGCTCGACGCTGCTTTTCATCATTTCCAGCCATTCCAGAATAAAATCGGTAAAGAGTATGGGAGCTTCATCTGCACACGGGTTGATATGAGCCACAGGGTTTTCCTTCAGCCATGTCAACTCAACGGCGTATTGAAATGCTGCCACGATTATCTCGTGGTATTGCAGCAATTCCTGCGAAGAAGCCTCGTGTTCCTGTCTTTCATAGCGATAAAATGCCTCCAGATCGCGTCCAGACATTTTGAGCAAACCAATAGGATGTTTCTCAAAGAATGGCTCAATCTGACTTCTAACATCGTAGGCATATTCCGCGTATGTACTTGGGCTAAAGGAAAAAGCGTTTTCTTTCAGCCACTTATTCAAAAAAACATGAAACGGCACATCTGCGTTTTCTAGCAGGTTTTCGGGGTTAAATTCTTTTCGGGTCTTGAGCAGCATTGCTTCAGCCCGCTTTTTATTGCCCTTTACGGCAAGTCCTGTGCTGATAGATTTGCTTTTTCGTTTACCGTCAGCACCTTTCCAGCTTAATATCATCTGGAAATATCCATTTTGTTCTCTCAGGTGGCCTGCTACCATCATCATTCCTCCTTTTTGCAGCAGCTATATTCACCCGCTGTTGACAGTATCATCGTACCATCGCCCTGTAAATGTAGCAAGGATGTGAATTAGCTTCGTCTGATGATGTGCAAGTAATTCAATATGTGAAGTTTGGGAATCTTGTAGGTTCGGCCCACGCGGAAATGTTCAATGCTGTTTTCCTGCAACAATCGGTAGGCGGACTTCTCGCTGATCCCCAGCATTTTACTCATTTGCGCGACGCTGACAATATCGGGATAGTTTGAAAAAACCATGCTGTAAGCGTCTTTTTGAGATATTGACATACTCATAATCAACACCTCCTCAGCGTGGAGAATGTCAAAATAGAAAAGCAGCCGCACCGATAAAGTAGAGGGTATATGCTAACCTACAAGTCGGTACGGCTGCTGTATTATAATTTGATTTCAATTCGTCACATTTGCCACGCACCCCTGACGATGGGAACATTCCTGGTCTCCGCTGGCGCGGCTGTCATAACTCCGCAGCGTCGTTTTTCTCGTGCGCCGCAGGGTTCCCCCCAAGTCTTTAGGAGGCCGTGAGGAAGTATCTTTAAGCCCCCATGCAGTCATCGCGCCCCAAAGTGCCAACTCCAGGTTTCAGGCTTGCGTTGATCGCTCAGGACAGCCTGTTCATCACCTCCTTGGCTTGTCCTTCTTGGCGGCGCGCCTGATTCGCTCATACATGGGTTATGTACCAGAAATGCCGTCTATTCGGTTGTCAATGTGCTAACGAAGGTGAAGATTGTCCTTCTAATAGTAGTGAAGAAAACGGCGTTTTTTTGGCCATGTAAATTAAACTTTCTCAATTTTTTTTGCCAGATGCTTTAAGCCGCGCTTAAGGCTCTTATAGACCCAGCTCGGATCAATACTTTCGGCTTGTGCAATTTCCTTGACGGTCATACCCAGGTAGAACCGGGCGTAGATCCACTTGGCCTGCTTGTCCGGTAGCTCCATCACCGCAGCATAGAGCTGATCGCGGAGCTGTTGGTTCTCCAGGATTTCTTCCGGGGTCGGCGGGCGCTGCACAATAGCCTTCTCAATGCCGTTGTCACAGTCCAGAGAGTATTGCGCTTTGTAATTATACATCTGCCGCAGGTAGAGTGCTTCGGCTCGTTTATCGGCCAGTAATACCGCTTGTACTTCATCGGTCACATCCAAAAAAGTGTCTGTTTTATAAACATCGGGATAAAGCTCCCGAAGATTAATCTTCTGCATTATGTACCTCCATTTCGGTTCACGGGGTCAATTGCCAGGTGAGCCGAAACGAGGGGGAGAACGACAGCGTGGGATAGTTTCAGGCCAGTCTTGATTTGATTTTTCCCACACAAATGCAAAAGCGCCTGTGTGACAGCACGACACACAGGCGCAATTTTCAATATTATTCTGTATATTCCAACATTTTTCGCAATTATCGACACAATATATTGGAGGAATTAGGTGACTTTTTTTAACTTGTGCTGTTGTTTTTCAAGCAGTTTACGCATAAAACCTCCAATATTTCTACATCTCTGGCTACTCACCTCTTAAACGCCAAAGTTTATGTTATATTTCTATTTTATTGGGGGGAAACATAAAAAATTGTAAAACTAAAGCAGAATATCATACCTGCCATGAAGAAGACCATTTTTCGGCTTTCCCTCTTTTGTTATCCGACCGTCAAGCGTATGTTTTGGGTTGCAATCGCATTTCTGAAAGCAAGATCATGTTCTACAAAAATCATGGTAGGAGAAAATTCTCTAATCAGATTTTCAATTTGCATTCGGGAATAGATGTCAATATAGTTAAGAGGTTCATCCCACACATACAGATGCGCTTGTTCACAAAGGCTTTTTGCTATCAACACTTTTTTCTTTTGTCCCGCCGAAAAATCTTGCATTTTCTTTTCAAACTGTATTCGTGAAAAATCCATTTTCCGTAAGATTGCCTTAAACAAACTTTCATCGATACGATTGGCTTCCGCAAACTCTGATAACGAACCGTTCAGCATAGAAGTATTGGTGTGGTATAAAAAAAGTTGACAGCTTATTCTCAAGGATTTCATAATAAAACCAAGAGAATAAGGAGGTATTCAAAGTGGCACGTAAATATGACCATGAATACAAAGTACAGGCAGTAAAGCTTGCCAAAGAAATCGGTGGCGCTAAGGCTGCTAAAGAATTAGGAATCCCAGAAGGAACCATTCATACCTGGCTGAAAGCTGTTAGAGCCGGTAAGTTGGATATCGGAGAAGGCTCCCATACTCCCACCAGCGCAATGAGCCTGTCAGAAGAGATTACCATGCTGCGCAAACGGGTGAAGGAACAGGATAAGGAAATCCGTCGCCTGAAGGAAGAGAACGAATTCCTGGAGGAAGCCAGTGCTTTTTTCGCCGCCAGCCGTCGGAAGTCAGCAAAAACCAGAGAATGATCTTTCTGGCCCTGAAGACAGAGGACGGCAGGACTACCGGGAAAATCTCGTTCTACTGCAGAATGCTTGGGATCAGTCGTCAAGGCTTCTATAAATATCTTGCAAATAAAAACCGACCCTGGAAGTACCAGGATCTGGCAGATGCCATGAAAGAAATCGTCAGTGAGGATGAATGTAACGATACTTATGGTCGAATCCGGATGTATCAGGCATTGCTGCTGAAACAGCCGAAAGGAGTGCGTATCCCCAGTGAAAGAACCGTATACCGGGTTATGGATCAGATTGGCTTGAGCCATCGGCCCAAGAGAAAGCCAAATGGGATCACAAAGGCTGATCGCGAAGCCATGAAATCGGACGATCTGCTGAAGCGGGATTTCCGTTCTGATATCCCATTAGAAAAATGCATCACAGATATCACGGAGATCCCGGCATCCAATGGGAAACTGTATGTATCTGCGATTTTTGACTGCTTTGATCTTAGTGTCCTTGGTCTGGCAATGGAAACAAATATGAAAGCCGATCTATGTATCCATACATTGGAAAATGCCCTGACTGCTTATCCTGCGTTGGAAGGCGCTGTCATCCACAGTGACCGCGGGACACAGTATACCAGCGAGTTCTACCGTCAGACCATCCGGGAGCATCATATCCATCAAAGCATGAACAGTGCCGGAGGGCGCTGCCATGATAATGCACGCTGCGAGAGCATGTGGGCCAGAATGAAGACGGAGCTCCTTTATGACCGTTATGACACAAAACAGATGGAAGTAGAAGAACTAAAGGTACTTATCTGGAGATACTTCCTCAGCTACTGGAACAATCGGAGGATCTGCTCTGCCAATGGAGGCCTTCCTCCCATGGTAAAACGCAGGCAGTATTATGAGGCTTTGGAGGTGGCTGCATAGTCAGTGATATCCTTGAGAAAAATGTGTCAACTAATCTTGACAATATCATATCTTGGGGTACATAGGACAATATCATGCCAGAACCTATTGCAACTGTCCCACGGTGTTCTATTTGTTGCCCGACCAGTAGCTTTAGAAGGCTCGTTTTGCCAGAACCATTTTTGCCATCAAGGGCAATGCGTTCTCCCTGTTTTACTGTAAACGAGATTGGCTGGCAGACATTTTTGCCGTCAAAAATCGGTACAACATCAGAGAAAGTCACTAAGGTATCTGAAAAATAGAGAAGCGGAGCGATTTTCAAATCTTCTACGGTTTCCAAATTTTTGAGAAGGCCGGACTTTTCCTCGATTGCACGTTGCTGCCGCACTTCGATAGCCTTTGAGCGTTTCATCATTTTAGCAGATTTGTGACCAATATACCCTCGGTCAACCGGGCCGTTCCCATATTTTGACGCTTCAATTCGGTCTGACCAGACAGAAGTTCTTTTAGCTGCCTTTTGCATATTATCAATGCTTTTTTTCAGCTTCACATTTTGAGCGAGTTCAAATTCTTGTTGACGCTGGAAGTTGGTAAACCAAGTAGAAAAATTTCCGCTTTGCACTTCGATGTTTGACCGATTGATCGACAGGATATGGTCAACACAGCCATCTAAAAAACAGCGATCATGAGAGACTAAGATAAATCCCTTTTTCCGTTTCAGGTATGCTGAAACGGTTTCTCTGGCTTTCATATCCAAATGGTTTGTCGGTTCATCAATCAGTAAAAAGTGTCCATCATTCAGAAATAGAGCGGCAAGCAGCACCTTGGTCTGCTCTCCATTGGAAAGCGTAAAAAATGGCCTCCAAAGTACATCATCACGGACTTCCAGATAGGATAGTTCTCTCAACAGCTCCCACTCTTCCGCCAGCGGGCAGACTTCCGAGAGAATGTCCGTAGTTAATCTGTTTTTGTTGTTCACAGGATATGGAAAGTAATCAAATTGCACAGAGGCTTGTATTTTTCCGTGGTATTCGTACTTTCCAAGCAGGAGATTTAGAAAAGTTGTTTTCCCTCTACCGTTTCTTCCAACAAACCCAAGTTTCCAATCTGTATCAATTTGAAAATTGACGTTTTCAAAAATGTTATCATAGCTGGATGGATAGGCAAAGGTAAGGTTCTCGACTCGGATCATCGACATATCGCATTCCTCCTTTATTCCGGGGATAAAGAACATAAAATAAGAGCTGCAAGAAAGTCAATTCTTGCAGCTCGTCATAGCATAATAGTACCATTCCTTGTCGAGAATGATACAACTACAATATATCGAGTGAATAGACTTTTAACTTTCTTGCAATGGGCACAATGACACTGTAAAACACAGCATCACTGTATATTCCAATTTATTTGCAAGAAAAGTTAATCATCTTTTCACCTCACCTCTAATATTTATTTCAATATACCATAAGTAGACATATATGTCAAATAGAAAGGCAGCCATAGATGATAAGTTACCCCAGCAAAGGTGGCAAGCAATGCCCCTGGATAGCCATTCGGCTTCAGGCGCTGCTTGTTGAGGGAATCCCCCAAGCCCCCATGAACGCAGAATTTTATTCTGCGGCTGCGCGTCCGATGGACGCTTTTGACCATGACCAGTTCACCGCTGGTCGTGGTCTTTTTCTTTTTTGGCATCGTGTTCCGCCTCCATTTTTAAGAGCCGATCCACATTGGCCTTTGCCGCCAGCAGCTCCCGCATTTCCTCACGGGAGCGCCGGTACTCGGCATAGGTCTTTTTCTTTTCCTCTAGGAGCCGGGCATACTCGGCTTGCAGCTCCTTGACCTTGGGCAGCTTCTTGACCCCCATATCGTCAAAGGCATTTTTGGCCGCCTGATGGAGCAGGATTTCTTCCTCATGTTCCTCTCGGAATTTCTTGGAGTAACCGGTCTTCCGGTAGGCCACATAGGTGTCGCGGGTCTTGGCATAGTTGATGATATGGGTCCGCAGGACGGCGATCTCCGCCATGCGTTTCTCCGCTGCCTTGATTTTTGCGGATAGCTCATTGTGGTGGGCCGTGGCTGCCACAGCCTTTTCCTCCAGCACAGCATACTCCAGCAGGTTATGCTCGGTGAGATAATTCACGGTCTGCGCCATCTGTTTCAAGTTAAAAACCTTGGCCCACCGCACATACCCGGCACCTTTTCCGGCCTGGAGCTTTGCCTGGATGTCAACCAGCAGATTAACCTTCGGCGGATCTGCTTGCTTGACTGATTTCTGGCGGGGCGTATGCTCCTTTTGACCGGCAAGGACAGCCAGCAGGTCCTCCAGGGTGTAGCCTTTGCCCAGGCTGTCCAGCCGGGCCACTTTGCTCCAGCCGGGGAGCTTCAAACGGTAGGATTTCCCGCGCCTGGACACTTCACAGCCGGATTCCCGGAGCAGCTTCAGCAGCTCGTCCAGGTCAGCAGGCTTTTGTGCCAGGGCGTTGTCAATGGCAGCACGGAGCAATTCCCGATGGGAGGGCTTCGCCTGATCGCCCAGCCATTGGTCGTAACTTTTGCCGTGGGGCTTTGGGTTTTCGACAATGGACAGTCCGTTCTCAATGCAGATGGTGTCGCTCAATCGACGGACGGCTTTTGTACTGCCCCAAAAGTTGCGGAACTTCCGGTCACAGTCCAGGTTGACCGAACTCCAAATGATATGATTATGGACATGGGCCTTGTCAATGTGGGTACAAACGGTAAAGGCGTGTTTGCCCTTGGTGAACCGTTTGGCAAATTCTACGCCCAGCCGGTTGGCCTCCTCCGGGGTGATCTCCCCAGGGCAGAAGGACTGGCGTACATGGTAGGCGATTACATCATCCGCACCCCGGACCCGTCCGGTGGCGGCGATATACTGGCGCTTGGCCAGCATGAACTCGGCGTCGGCTACACGGCTGTCGCACTCATAGCCAGTGATGAGCCTGCCGTGGTCAGTTTTTTGCGGATTGGCCACATAGTCGATAATCTCGCTGATGGCACGGCTCTCGGTCCGGCCCTTGCCGATATGCAGCGGCATGATGCGTGTGGTTGCCATAAAGGTTGCCTCCCTTCAAAAAATAGGCAGCCTCAACTGCCTATCTCGTCACGGTAAGAAATAATTTGTTTCTTTTTCTGTTTGGCGCACCGCAGTGTTGTGGCGGCTCCACCCCAATCATGGAGAACATACGCTACTACCACATCACTGGCCTCTACCATCCAGCGATTTCTGTGAGAAATCGCAAAACGGCGTGGCGTAGTTTCCAACGGCGGATACACGGTGCTGTCGTAACCGGAAGTGTTCCTCCCGGTGTTTAGATATGCCAGAACAAGGATCAGCTCAATCTGCGGATACCGTTTTTTCTGCGCTCTCAGAACAGACGCCGCCAAGAAGTCAAAGGCTCCATAGCCGCCCAGGTAAAAGGTAGTCGCTCCTTGTTCAATCAGTTTTTGCGTAACAGCGTATAACCATTTCTCTATTTTCTCACTCTGCGAGATCTGTGCATGGCCACAAAAGGTTACAATCATACCTTGTCCTCACTTTCTAAAGCTATTGTTCTGAGCTTCAATCAAAAGCAAAGCTGACAGCTTATAAAACATAGTCTAACAGACGCTATTATAACCCGCAATCATAATGTAGTCTTAGAGTACATAAAATAATCGCTAACAGCTAATAGACGGGTGTGGACTATGGAACAAAGCAAATTGGGAAAGCGCATCAACGAGGTGCGGAAGTCTCGTGGCCTGACAGCCGACAAATTATCGGAATTATGTAACATCAATGCCACTTATCTGCGGCAAATTGAAGGTGGAGCCAAGATGCCCAGCCTGCCGGTATTCATCGACATTTGCAAGGCGCTCCACATTTCTCCTGACTATCTGTTGCAGGATGAATTGAGCGAAAATGAGATCAGTAAAATCCATGAAATTGAAATGCTATGGAAAGATGCGCCACTGTCAAAACAAGAGCTTGCACTTGCAATGATAAAGGCAGCTCTAAAGCATCCAGAGCAGTAAAACAGCCAGCCGGGTTCAAACCGGCTGGCTGCACTTTTCTCTCCAATATTATCCGTAGACCAAATCCTGTATTGCAAACTTCAAATCCTGCACCTTGCCAAGCAGCCAAAAGGCCAATTTCGGCAGCCCAAAGGGGCTTATGAGAAACGCGATTACCAACAGAATAAGGCCGTTCTGCGGGGAGTATGTCATCAGGACGGCCACGCCCAGCAGGGCAATCACCGTACTGAGCAGCCCCAGCACCAAGCCGGACACATAGACCAGCCCCACGCAAATCCAGATGGCCAGGGTGAGCAGCAGGATCACCGGCGCAATCACAATCTTCAAAATCAGCTTCAATGCGGTCATTTCATGGCCTCCTCTCGACGATCCAAATACTTCTGGCACAGACGGCGGACCTGTTCCTCGTCGGCCTCGTTTTCTTCCCGGCGTCCCTTTGTCAGCTGAATGGAGGCAAAGGATTCGTACTCGACCAGCAGATGGTCAAATAGTTCCTCCGGGGTCCGGCACACATCACCCTCGCAATAGGGCGGGTCCGGGGGCGAGCCGTTGAAGGACACACAGACATATCCGTACCGGCTCTTGTAGACTTCCAGCTCCATATCCTGCGCCAGATAGTCCTCGAAAATCTCTAAAACCTTTTCAAAGGTCAACATTGGTATCTCAACTCCTTTGTGAGATGTGAGAACACTTTGCTATCTGCCTTTATTATCCGGCAAGCCCCGTCAAAAGGCAAGGATACAGACAAAAAGAAAAAGCAGAGGGAGGCGCGGCGAAAAGAACGCCGTTCCTCCCTCCACAGATGGGATATATACCCCTGTCACGATAGATTGGAGAGCTGGGTCAGGATTTTCTTCACGCCCTCCCATAGCTGCTCCTGCCGCTGGGCTATATCTTCCAGGTCAGCGTCGTAGACACGCCCGGTCTCATGCACTCGGCGGGTGAGCTGGTTCAGGTTGTTGCTGCTCCGGCGCAGCAGAGACACCAGCTCCTTCAGCTCCGGCAAGTCCAGCTGCACCACATAACCGTCCAGGGCCATCTTCCGCAGATAGGCTTCTCGGTTCTTCGTCCCAAGTTGGGACATTTTCTGCTCGATCAGCGCCAGCTCCTCCGGGGAGACCCGAAAATTCACCTGGACCTCCCGTTTGCGCTTTGGGGCGCTCACCGCTCCGGCTCCCGTTTCTTATGGCCCGGAGCTTTGGGGGCTGCCTGTTTCGGTTCCTGCTTCAAATGCTCCCGGACAGAAGGCCGGGGCTGGCGCAGCTCCTTGGAGCGGTCCTCGCTGGCCAGGATGGTGGCATAGGTTCCAGGAAGTCCCTTCATACCGGTAAACGACAGACTGCGAAACGGCAGGAGATTCATCAGCCGATCATGGTCTTTGCTCCCGGCACGATTCAGAAACTCCGGGGAAATGCGGGCCATGTAATGGGTCCCGTGGGGGCTGTTCGGCACATCCGGTGCGCGCAGCTCCCGCAAAATCCGTTCTGCTTCTGCCTGGATGTCCTCTGCCGTCAAGGGCTGGCGGCGCAGATGTTCCTCGCGCACCAGATCAATAAACCCGTTCAAAACAGCGGGGTGGCTGTTCAGGGCATACCCACACCGGACAGTATCGGAGTTGTAGTTGGGGATGGTCTTTGCCCATTCCTTGTTGCGGGGCGAGTAGCGCCCATCCCAGTCCTGGAGCTGGACGGTGTTGGCAAGGACCAGCATGACCCGGTCCATGCCGTAGGTCTCGATCACACCCTTGGCGGCATCGTGGCTGAGATACATTCCGTCAAAGTGTTCCCGCACCGCTGCTTCAATGGCCTCCTTGCATTGGAGATTGGCGTTGTTGGAGGCACGGTACTGCTCAAGCTCCCCGTGTTCTTTCGCATAAACGGCGGAGTGAGGGTAGATGGCGGCCTTCCGCAGCTCCGCCTGGGCTTTGCAAGCGTCATCGGCCCGGTTCTCAATGCTGTCCCGGATCACATCCATGTAGCCGGTCTCCAGCTGCTCAAAGTGCCGGTACACATCAGCCAGGGGCGTGGGCGAATCCAGCAGCGCCTGGGCCTGGGCGTCGGTCAGTGTCAGTTCCTCCATCGCCATCACGATGTCCTCCCGGACGGTGTATTCGTAGGCGTGGCTCAAGACCTCTGCCGGGGGCTGGCTTTTCAGCCAGTCCCGGAATTTTTCCTGCTCGGCGGCCATCTTCTCATAGAGGGCCGTATTCAGATCGTTAGTATTCATATTATCATACCTCCTTTTCGTTATATAAAAGAGAAACTACTTTGTTTTTGCAGTTGAATAGTTCATAATTGCTAAGTAAAATAAAAGAAAAAGATTGGATCGAATGGGGGTGTTCATTGATGAAGTGTCCAAAGTGTGGAAAGGATATGCAGCCGGGTTTTTTACAAACGGCCAAGATAGTGGCGTTTAATAAAACAAGGCACAAAATATCGCTAAATCCGAAAGATAAAGAGGATATTGTATTAGCGAGAAAGGCATTCACAGGCACGGATTTTCCAGGTTTTATCTGTAAAGAATGTGGGTTGGTTGTATTTGATTACAAGAACGACCTTTCACGCCTTTAATTTTAAGTTCAGCACCAATTACAAAGGGACGGACAAGCCAGACAACTTGCCCGTCCTTTTCCTTATCGCACCTCCTCATGCTGTTTCGGTTTCTTTTCGGGACTGCGGGACGGCACCGGACGCTTCAAGCTGTCCAGCACCGAGGGCCGTGCGCTCTTGGCGATCACGGACTCCGGTTGGGAGCGGCTCCTGCCGTTCAGGTTCAGAAGCGTGTCCAGCTCCACCAGACGGGCGGACTTTACCCGCAGATCATCCTCATAAGAGAAAGGCTTGCCCACTTCCTCCTTGGCGGCGGCCTGCTGCTGGTATAGATTGTCCAGCTGGGCCTTGGTCGCCTCCAGGCGCTGGGGCATTTGAGAGAGCGCATTGTCAATGCGGGTCAGGTTGCCGCGTGGGTCTGTGCCGAGGCTTGCCCGGTGGGTCATCTGGCCTTTCAACAGGAGCGTATATTCCTGTTTCCAGGCCGAAAACTCCACGGACATAGTGAACCCCCGGTAGCTGCCGATCTGCACAGGCTCGGAGCCTTTGACCTCCTTACAGGCGTCCAGCAGGGCTGCACCAGCGTTTTCTTTGTCGGTCAGCACATCGCCCCGGATCTCCATCCCGGCAAAGCCATCCTCCGGGTGAGGATGGGCGGCCAGGGTCTCCAGGTCTGCCTCAAACCCCTGGATAAAGCCCTTGTGCTTTTCGATTTCCTCCGGGAAGTATTTCAGCAGCTGGTCCTCCAGACGATACTGCTTGCTCTGATGGTCGGCTTTCATCAGCTTCAGCTTGGAGACCTCCACATCCAGGTCCATGCGCTCCTTGATACGGGGGTCTCCGGCGCACAGGGCCTTGATTTCGGCAAAGGACAATGCCGTTTCGTCCACATCGTCGCAACTTCTCACCGGCGATTTGGAAGTCATAATCTGGCTGATGAATTTCTGTTTGTTCTCCACTGTCTGCCACAAATAGGCGTCAAAGGTTCCCTCAGTCACATAGCGGTACACATGGACCAGGGGATTTTGGTTGCCCTGGCGCTCGATACGGCCCTTGCGCTGTGCAAGGTCTCCCGGCCGCCACGGGCAGTCCAGGTCATGGAGCGCCACAAGCCGGTCCTGCACATTGGTGCCAGCGCCCATCTTGGCGGTGCTGCCCAGCAAGACGCGCACCTGGCCGGTACGGACCTTGGCGAACAGCTCCTTTTTCCTCACTTCGGTGTTGGCCTCATGGATAAAGGCGATCTGATCGGCGGGCATCCCCTGGGCGATGAGCTTTTGCCGGATGTCCTCGTAGATGGTAAAGACCGGCTCCGGCTCTTCCAGCGGCACAGCCTGTTCCAGCGCATGGAGCATGGGGTTGTCCAGCGCCTTGGCTGCCTTTTTGGAAGGGGCCGCCTGGGGCGTGGAAATATCGCAGAACACCAGCTGGGTCAGCTTGTCAGCCTCGCCATCTCGCCAGATCTGCATGATGTTTGCGACACATTGGTTGACCTTGGTGCCGGGTTCGTCCGGCAGCGCCTGATTGATAATGCGCTGGTCCAGCCCCAGCTTGCGGCCATCGCTGGTGATCTTGAGCATATTGTCCTGGGAGGGGTCCACCGTGCCGCTGTGTACCAGGGAAGCACGCTCGGATAGCGCCTTCACCATTTCCTGCTGCTGCTCGGTGGGCTGGGCCACGATGTTGTGGTATTCTACCTCCGGGGTGGGCAGATGAAGCTGATCGGCGGTTTTAATGTCCGCCACCTCTTTGAACAGGTTCATCAGCTCCGGGAGATTGAAGAACTTGGAGAAGCGGGTGCGCGCCCGGTAGCCGGTGCCTTCCGGTGCCAGCTCCAGCGCCGTCGTCGTTTCACCAAAGCGCGACGCCCAGCAGTCAAAGTGGGTCATGCTCAGTTCCTGCAAGCGGTCATACTGGAGGTATCTTTGCATGGTGTAAAGTTCAGTCATGGAGTTGCTGACCGGGGTGCCGGTGGCAAAGATAACCCCTCGGCTGCCGGTGATCTCGTCCATGTAGCGACACTTGGCGAACATATCGCTGGACTTTTGGGCATCGCTGGTGGAGAGGCCCGCCACATTCCTCATTTTTGTGTAAAGGAACAAATTTTTGTAGTTATGAGCTTCATCGACAAATAACCTGTCCACGCCAAGCTGCTCAAAAGTCACCACATCGTCCTTGCGGCTCTCGGCCTGGAGCTTTTCCAGTCTGGCCTCTAGGGATTTGCGGGTCCGTTCCAGCTGCTTGACCGTGAAACGCTCACCGTCGCTGGCCTGCACCTCGGCAATACCCTCGGTGATCTCGTCGATCTGCTCGTAGAGGAGCCGTTCCTGGCGCTCCCGGCTGATGGGGATTTTTTCAAACTGCGAATGTCCGATGATAACGGCATCGTAGTCTCCGGTGGCAATTCTGGCACAGAATTTTTTGCGGTTGTGGGTCTCAAAATCCTTGCGGGTCGTGACCAGGATTTTTGCAGAGGGATAAAGCCGCAGAAACTCCGATGCCCACTGTTCTGTCAGGTGGTTCGGCACCACAAAGAGGGACTTCTGGCATAGCCCCAGGCGCTTGGATTCCATCGCAGCGGCCACCATCTCAAAAGTTTTGCCAGCGCCTACCTCGTGTGCCAATAGCGTATTGCCGCCATACAGCACATGAGCAATAGCACCCAGCTGGTGATCCCGCAGGGTAATGGACGGGTTCATGCCGCCAAAGGTGATGTGGGACCCGTCGTATTCACGGGGCCGGGTGGAGTTCATTTCCTCGTTGTACTGGCGCACCAGGGTCTGGCGGCGCTCCGGGTCCCTCCAAATCCAATCACGGAAAGCGTCCCGGATAGCCTGCTGCTTTTGGGCGGCCAGAGTGGTCTCCTTGGCGTTCAGCACCCGGCGTTCCTTGCCGTCTGCGTCCTCCACGGTGTCGTAAATGCGGACATCCCGCAGGTTCAGGCTGTCCTCCAGAATCTTGTAGGCGTTGGCACGGCTGGTTCCGTAAGTGGTGTAGGCCGCCACATTGTTTTCGGAGACAGAGCTTTTGCCCGTGATCTGCCACTCGGCGGTATAGGAGGTATAGTTGACCTGGATGGCGCGTTGAAGGTAGTTCGGGGTGTTGAAAGTCTCATACATGAACTGCTGGATGTACTTCTTGTCAATCCAGGTAGCGCCCAGGCGCACCTCGATCTCCGAAGCGTCCAGGTCTTTGGGCTGGGCGGCGGTCAGGGCCTCCACATTGATGGCAAAGGCCGGGTCCTGCTGTGCGGCTCGCTGTGCCTGACGGAGCTTGCGCCGAACATTGCCGGAAAGGTATTCGTCGGCGGTCACATAGGTGGGCCGTTCTCCCTCCGGCACAGGCCCAGGCAGACGGAAGATCACGCCTTGCAGCTCGGCGGCCAGCTCGTCACTGGTCTTGCCGGTGAGCTGTTCCATATACTCCATGTCCACACGGGCCTTTTCCGCGATGGATACGGCCAGAGCTTCGCTTGCGGTGTCCACGGAAGTCACCGCCTCATGGGGCTTGATGGTCCGCTTTGTGAACATATCTGCTTTGTGCTTCAGTTGGCCATTCTCGTCAATGACTTCCAGCGCGCAGAGCAGATAGTAGCTGGAATCATCAGCAAAGGCCAGCCGGTTCCCCCGGTCATTGATAAGGCCGTACTTGGCGGAAAAATCGTCATAGAGCTGGTTCAGCTCCACCTGTTTCTCACGAATGTCGCTGTCCGGTGTAGCTGCGTCCATTTGCAGGTCGATCAGTTCCTGGACACAATCCCGCAGCCTCACCATGCCTTTAATGCGGGCCTCGGCGGTGGCGTTGAGATCGGGGCGCACCATGCGGCTGTTCTCCCGGAAATACACAGCTCCGTCCACCACGGTATAGGAGTAGTTCTTCACATTGGGGTCAGCGGGGATAGAGGTGTCGATGGCTTCGCCTTCGCCCAGCTCCGGCAGCTCGGCCTCCTGGTAGGTGCCGCGAATGTACTTCACAGCATCGTGCAGCTGATCGGCCAGCTCCAGCCCCTCAATGGGGTTCACGGTGTAGTCCATGCCGTGAGCGGTGCTTTCTGGTTCCTGTCGGCCCAGCACCATTTCCGGGTGGTCCAGGAAATAGCGGTTGATGGAAAAGCCGTCCTCGGTCTGCCCGGTCTGCGTCCACTCCGGTACAATGTCCAGCGGGCGATCTCGCTTTTGGAGGAAGATGATGTCCGATACAACCTCGGTCCCGGCATTGGCCTTGAACGCATTGTTGGGCAGACGGATAGCCCCCAGCAGCTCGGCGCGCTGGGCAAGATACCGGCGCACGGTGGAATCTTTGGCGTCCATCGTATAGCGGCTGGTGACAAAGGCCACCACGCCACCAGGACGCACCTGGTCCAACGCCTTGGCAAAAAAGTAGTTGTGAATGCTGAAATTCAGCTTGTCGTAGGCTTTGTCCCGAACCTGATACTGGCCGAAAGGTACATTGCCGATGGCAAGGTCATAGAAGTCCCGCCTGTCGGTGGTTTCAAAACCGGCCACGGTGATGTCGGCCTTGGGATAGAGCTGCCGGGCAATACGCCCGCTGATGGAATCCAGCTCCACGCCGTAAAGACGGCTGTTTCGCATTTCCTCCGGCAGCATACCGAAGAAATTGCCCACACCACAGGACGGCTCCAGGATGTTGCCGGTCTCAAATCCCATACGGCCCACAGCCTCGTAAATCGCTTTGATGACCGTAGGGCTGGTGTAGTGGGCGTTGAGGGTAGAACCTCTGGCAGCGGCATATTCCTCTGGGGTCAGCAGCTCCTTCAGCTGGGCATATTCCTTGCTCCAGCTTTCCTTGTCGGGGTCAAAGGCATCGGCAAGGCCGCCCCAACCCACATACCGGGAAAGGATTTTCTGCTGTTCCGGCGTTGCCTGCCCAGTGGTTTCCTCCAGGTATTTCAGCAGCTTGATTGCCTCGACATTGGCCTGGAACTTGGCCTTGGGGCCGCCTTCGCCCAGGTGATCGTCAGTGATACGGAAATTCTCGGCGGTGCGGCGCAGATTGGCCTTGTATTCCTCATAAGAGGCTTTCTCGGCAGCTTTGACATTGGGGAAGGTCTGCCACTCGCCGTTTACCTGAATGGAAACGGGGTGTTCGTCCAGCACTTCATCCGGGGTTTTCTCCGGCTCGGTGACAGGTGTAGGAGGCTCCGGCTCATTGGTTCTCAGGGTCTGAACAACCACATCATAGGGCAGATGGTTCTTGTGGCCCGGATAGACAGCCACAGTCTCGGATTGGAAGGTCGGAGCTTCGGCAGCCGGTTCGGGGCGTTCCTGCCCAAAACCGTCCAGCTGACGGGCATACATCCCGCGCAGCAAAGGCGCAACCTCGCTCCACTGGAAGAACAGCATGGCCAGACGCTTTTCATCTGCATCCAGCACTTCCAGTTCAACACCTTCCGGCATCGTGCGGTAATCGGCGGTCTCGCCGGTCTCCAGCTCCATCGTTTCCACGATGTTGGGATAGGCCCGGCTCAGCCACAGGGCCACCTCCTGGTTGCTCTTGCCGTTGCGAAGAAGCTCGGAAAGCTCCGCCTTGTCCGCTTCACCAATCAGGCCATGGGCAAGCACATCCCGCAGGTCCTGGTCCACCGTATCCAGATTTGCAGGCAGGAACTCGGTATAGAAGTCATTGCGGTTATCCTCCCGCAAAAGCTGCTCAAACCGTTCCCGGCTCTCAGCCCGGTAGATGGGATAGCTCATGCCGGTGGGCAGCAGCTGCACCGTGTCATCCCGCAGCTCCGTGATCCGGTGGGCGAGGTCATCCAGATAGACAATATCCCCCACATTGTATGGAGGGACTGTTGGATCATAAGAAGTCCGTTCCCGGACCGTGCCACGGGCCGCAGCATATTCTTCGTCTGACACAGGAACACGCGAATCGCCGGAAGAAGGCTGTTCCGGCTGGTCGGCTTGAGTGGTCTCCCTGGATATGGCCTCCACATCCCGCATGACCTGCTGAATAAAGGGGTCGTTGTCCAGCTTTTCCGGGTCCACCACATGGCCGTCCACAATGCCGCGCTGGGCCAGGGCCTCCCGGATGGCGATGGGGTCCACATCGTCCAGATTATCCTGTTCGACCTGGGTGTAGAAGCGATCCTCCTTGATGAGCTGGGCAATCCGGCGCTGCACCTTGGGCCAGGGCAGTGCCGTTCCTTCGGGGCTTTCCGGGCGGATCGCAAACGGGGTTTTACCATCGCCGCCGTCAAACTCATGGGCCAGCCATGCTGCGGTGTCTCTTTCTCGCGCATGGTCTTTCATGTAGCGGACAACGGCGTGTTTGCTCTCGATTTTGCCATTCCAGTCCTGGATAGCCTTGTCGATGTCATTGTCCGAGAGAGGGCGCAGCAGCTCATGGAGCTTGGGATAGGTCTCGTCTATGACTTCCCGATGAAGGCGCTGCCGGAACTCCGGGGTGTCAGAATAGAGGCGAAGCAGCCCCATATTACCGGACCCCAGGACAGCACGGCGAATAGCGGCGTTGCCCTCGATCACGGCGTTCTCGTAGTCACTGTGACCGCAGGCGTTCCGGTATCTGATGTCCTGGGTAACAGCCTCCAGCACGATGGGCTTGTATTGCTCATGCAGCTCCCGGAGGGTGGCGGCTTGGATGGCTTCTTCGTCCCGGAACGCCCGGAACCCGTCAGCACCATACTCCGCTTCATGGGCGCTGATGTCCTGTTCGGCCTCATGGTCGATAGAAAGAACGGAATACTCCCGGCGCTGGGTGCTGCCCTCCAGGGTGGCGGAGACCGTCACATCATGCTTGGCCCGGAGCTGTTCCAGGTACTGCTCCAGCCGGTTTGCCGGGAACCCGCACATTTCCACACGGCCACCGACAGGGATAGCACGGGAGACCAGATGCAATCCCAGCTCCGGCGCGGCTTCTTTGGCGTCCTCGCCATAAATCTCGAAGAAATCGCCCATCTGATACAGGACCATATCATCCGGGTGTCGCTCCTTGACGCCGTTGTATTCCCACACAGCCGGGTCAGGCTGCGGCTGTTCTTGGGCAAAAGAAAAAGCAGAGGATGTTTTCACATTCTCTGCTTCATCTATTCTTTGGATTTGTTCAGCTTCGGAGAGGAACAGGTTTAGGGTTAGCTGTTGATAAGCTCCGCCAGCAAAATCTCCTCCGCCTGGGCCTTGCAGGTGTTCATCAGGCCCACCCAGCGCATCGGATCGCGGGCTTTCAGCTCCTCCGTCGCGCCCGCCGACTCCGCCAACTGGGGCATCATCTGCTCCAGACGGCTGTTCGCCGTCTCGTCGATCTCCAGCAGGTGCGGGTACAGCTTCTCGGTCAGCAGCAGCTGGTTGTAGATCAGGGGCCGGTGTTCCTTCAGGTACGCTTTCCGCATCCTGCCGTACTTGCCCAGGGGCTTCTCCGGCTGTTCGCTCAGGCTCAGGTCGGGAATCAGGTAATCGCCGTTCCTCGTGTAAGTCAGGTTGTTCTCCATGTGTAACGCTCCTTTCCGCGAGTTGCTCACGCTCATAATGTTGGACGGTGACACCGATCTGCCGCAGCACCTGCTGGTTGATCTGGCTGACCGCCGCTCCCAACGCCCCAACCGTGGCCGGGGTATTGAAATCGAAAATCGGCATGAAGTCCTCATGCTGGAAATACTGGTCTGTATCCAGCCCACAGCGGGACATCAGGGCGTAGGCGATGCTGACGGTGGCGGCGGACTTAAATTGGACTTCGATGTTGAGTTCATCGTACTCCTCCAGGAACGAACCGTCAACGATATAACGGAAGTCCTGTTGATGCTCGTCCCAATACTCACTCGCCAGTTTTCCGGCCACATCGGTGAGCTGCTGGGCAAGATTGTCACCAGCAACACCGTAGTTGCGCTCCAGCATGGCCGACACAGGCCCGATGTGCTGTTCCTCCAGCTGCCACAGCCAGGGGGTGCGGGAATGTTCGCGGGTCCCGGTGTCGGAAATATCGAACACATAGCGCAGGCGGGGCCTGTCGCCGGAATCGTCCACCAGAGCGATCCCCTTGGAGCCGCGCCGTACATACCGCCCCATTTTTTCGTTCCACAGATCGTACTCGGCGCAGGCGGTGGCGTCCGGGCGCTGGGCGTAAATCATCATCTGCTCATGGAACGGATATTTGTAGAGGCGGGCGGCGGTGGTAAGAAAGGCTGTCCATTCTTTCCAGCTGCCCACAAGCCGGGTCGATACCTGTTCGGCCATCTGCCGGTAAAATTCAGCTTTGGATGGCATGGTTTTCTGTCCTCCCTTCATGTTAAATAGAAATGGGGCGGCACATCAGGCCGCCCCGCTGGGTCTTGGTGTGGTTTTTACTCGTCGAAATCCGGGTACAGCTCCAGCTCGGCAAACTCGGCGTCGCTCATAGCCCGGAGCTTGGAGAGGGCGCTGTCCGTCAGCTCCCGCAGCTCGGCTTCCTCCGGCGAAAGCTCACCGCACATCTCCGTCAGGGCTTCGATCAGCCCGGTGCGGCTGCCGGTGTTGTAGATACAAAGCAGGTTCGTTTCCTCAAAAGTGAAGTTTCCCATATCAAATCTCCCTTTCCGCGCTCTTTTTGGGCGCTGTCTTTTTGTGTTCCGCCTTGGGCTGGCTTTTCAGCTGCTCCATGACGGACTTTTTCTTTTCCCGTTCCTCCCGGTGGGCGGCGGCAGCCAAATCCATGAGAGAAATCGGCTGGCCGCTGCGGGCCTGCTGTTCCAGCTGGGCCACTGTCGGCTCCTTGGGTCCGTTGTTGATGATGCCGTCGATCATACCGTAGTCATCCTCCACGACCATTTCCGCATTTTTCAGCGGATTGTCCGGCAGGAATCCGGGAACCTGCTCAAAGCCGAAGCTGTCGCAGTAATGACAGGATACCTTGCCATCCCGCTTAATGGCAACGATGTCGCTTACGCTCATGGACGGATGGCGGTAATCGGCGGGATGTTCATTGTTGAAGCGGTAAAAGAGCTGTTCGGCGGTATCGCCTTTCAGATCGGAGGGCAGCAGCGGAGCGGTGTAGACCAACTCATAGTTGTCCCGCTGCACCGTCTGCCCGATGGACTGGAGCCATTCCAGGCCCTCATAGCGGATGTCCCGCAGCTCGTCGGTGTGCTTCACCTGATAAATAGCGAAGCAGTCCCCCTTGTGGGAGAGAAACGCCTGCTCCCGTTCCTCCTGGTGGGCCATGCGGTCCTTGACCAGCTTATCAAACTCCGGGCTTTCCTCCCATTCCTCGCGGGGCAGGGCAAAGATACCGTCATGGGCATCCAGGTCAGCGGTGTCAAAGGCCATCACCGGATTTTCGCCCTCCTGGATAATGTAAACGGTCAGGTCACGCTCCATCAGCTCATAGGCTCTCTCTTTGGAGAGGGGCAAAAGATCGCTGTCCAGGCAGCCGCATTTCTCCAGATCGTCCTGGGTCAGAACCGGGTCCGGCATGGGATATTCGTCCAGCGCCTGTTCCTGAGCATCCGGTAGCAGGGCGGCTGCGGCTTCTGCGGTCTGCTGGCTGGCCTGTTCATACAAAGTCTCGATCATGGACAGCGGCGCATACTTGATGGATTTGTCACCCAGCCCCAGGTCCTTGCAGATGTGGCTGACCGCTGCGGAACGGCCCATGTCCGGTCCATCCAGCTGGCCGCCGTCCATCTGCTTCATAGTTGCCACATCGTAGAGCGTGTAGTCCCAGCCGGTATCGCAGGGCTGAACATGAAGATATGTGGCATCATCCAACACCAGCAGGGCCTCCTGGTACTCGGCGCTGGGCTGAGATACTTCTTCCGCAGCCTGCGGGGATGTCTGCTCCGGCTCCGGGGCGGCAGTCAGGTCAATGCCGCGCTCCTTGCAGATTTCCTTGTAGTTGCGCTCGATGTCGTTAATCAGCTCACAGGAAGTCTTGTTGATGGTCTCCAGGCTGGCCCGCAGCTCCTTCAGCTCCTTGTCCTTGGACCAGGAAGCGATGTAGCCAAAGCTGTTTTCACCGGTCTGGATGCCGAAATACTGGCAGACCGCATAGGAAATGCTCTCGGCCTCCACTTCCTCGGTGTTGCGGTTCTTAGCGGCTTGTTTCACCGCCGTCAGATCTTCCTGCACCTCCAGCCGCCACTCAAACCGATTCTCGTCCACAAAGCGCCAGCCCATTTCGGTAGCAAACTGTTCTGCCTCGACCTCAGTTGCAAATCCAGATTGAAAATCTCTTACTGTGCCTCCACCGCTATCCATGACAACTTTCCAGGACTGCTCGATTTCATATTTTTTCGGGTCGTGGAGCTTGCTGTGTGCGGTCTCATGGACAGCGGCGGAAACAGTCTGCACCTCGCTCATGCCTTCCCGGATGGCGATCCGCTGCTGCTCGGAGGAAAAGTAGCCGTCCATGTTGCCAGCCATCGGCTCAAACTCGATGGGGACCGGGGCAGAGCGGCGCAGAGCTTCCATGAACGCCTCATAATGTGGCACCGTCCCGGACAGGCTGGAGGCCAGTTCCGGCAGAGGCTTGCCGTCCGTCTGGCTCACATCGAACACCTTGACCGGGCGGAACATGGGGATTTCGATTTCCTTTTCCTCCATGACGGCCTTGCCATCCGCGTCCAGGATGGGTGCATGGGTATCCGGGTCACGCTTCATTTCCTCGATTTTCTTTTTGTAGGGCGTGGGGGCGATGATGGTGATACCATGCTCGCCCTTTTTCACATGGCGCTCAAATTGGTTTTTCCACTTGTTGAACCCGGCCACCAGGGTGGCGTCCGGGCGCTGCATATAGATGAGCATGGTGTTGTTGACGGAGTAGCGATGGAACTTGGACATGACGGACAGGTAGCGCATATATTTTTCACTCTCGAACAGCTCCTTGATACCCTGTTCAATACCCGCCGTGATTTCCTGCAACCGCTCCCGGTTGGTGGGCTTATCAGCCATGATTTTCACTCTCCTTTCCAAATTGGCGATTTCTGATTGATGTTCGGCAATCCACAGTCTTTGTTCATCAGGGGTATCCTCCAGGAAAAAATCCAGCAGATAGCCCACATAGTCTTTTTTCTGGATTGCCTCCATGAATCGGGGATGTGGATTTTCCTCCGGTGTTTTGGGTGTGTAGTCCGTTTCCCACTTGCGGAGCAAATGAAAGTAGTCGGCCAGGACACGAAAGGCATGGTCCCGGTCCTCCTTGAATTTCTGGGCCTCGGATTTCCGCCGGACATAGCGCCTCCGGGGAGGGGCCTGACTGTCATAAGCCAGGCCAAAATCTTGGGCCAGCTTCTCGGCGGCCTCTTTGGGGGACAGATTGTAGAGCCTCGCTGTGAAGTCGATTACATCACCGGTGGCTCCGCAGCCGAAGCAGTAGAAGTATTCCTCGTTCAGCTTCATGCTGGGATTTTTGTCATCGTGGAACGGGCAACAGGCCATGCCGCTCCGGTTGACCTCGATCCCATACATCTGCGCCGCTTCCCGGACGGCGACAGACTGTTTGACGGCCTCAAAGACGCTCTCGGCCATGCTCATTCTTTGCCTTTCTTGGGGGTGGGCGGCCTGTACCCGGCAGCCTTGGCCCGTTCACTGGCTGCCTTACGGCGCTCGGCGCTGTACGGTTCCCGGACGGACACGCAGCGTTTGGGAACGAGAAAGGTTTGGCGGTCCTTTTTCATAATCTGATCCGGGTATTTCTCCGCCAGCCGCCGCAGCTTTTCCAGTAGCCGGGGGTCATGGGTATAGACCTCGGCGGTGGCTTCAGCCTGGTTGTAGAGGATGATGGTTTCCTGTTCATAGAGGGAGAGCTTCATCGTTTGCCGCCTTTCTGCTGGTCAAACTCCAGCTTGAAGTTGGCGTACTGCCCATCGTCCTCCAGCACCACGGTGGCGTCGTAGGTCTTGCCGGTTTTCTCGGAGTACAGGCCGCTTACATGGGCGCGGCCATTTTTGAGCAGCGCCGTCACGATGGCCTTGGTGGGCTGCTTGCGCTTCAGCTCCCACCACTTGTTGTTTTTCCAAATGGCAAATTTACAGCCCTCGTTCTGGCAGAAGAACCCCTTTTGCAGCTCCGCCACATCGCCACCGCAGCGGGGGCATTTGCCCACCACCTCGCGGGGCGGCGTGAACAGATACTCGGTGCCTTTAATCATCTGATAGGTTCCCACCAGCTCCTTGAGCATAGTGGAAATTCCATCCATGAAATCCTCCGGGGCCAGCTCGCCGCGCTCGATCTCACCCAGTCGGTACTCCCATTCAGCGGTCAGCAGGGGCGATTGCAGCTGCTCCGGCAGCACGGTGATAAGGGATACCGCATCATGGGAGGGCATGAGCTGCACGGTTTTCTTGCTCTTTTTGCGTTCCAGAAAGCCGGTGGACACCAGCTTTTCCAAGATACCGGCGCGGGTGGCCGGGGTCCCCAGGCCCTTGCGTTCGGCGTCCTCCGGCATATCGTCCTTCCCGGCAGTCTCCATCGCGGAAAGCAGCGTATCTTCGGTGAAGTGCTTGGGCGGGGTGGTCTTGCCCTCCTTGACGGCAGCACCAGAAAGGGGCAGCGTCTGACCTTCAGACAGCTCCGGCAGAGCCTTGTCCTCGGTTTCCGGTTCTGCATTTTTCAGCCCTGCGCGGTATGCAGCGTCCAGCGCCCGCCAGCCGGGTTGTTTCACCGTGCGGCCCTTGGCGGTAAACTCCGCACCGGCGCACTCTACAACAACGGCGGTTTCCGCAAAGGTATAGGGTTGGGCCACGGCGCACAGCAGCCGCAGAGCCACCAGCTCCAGCACCGCCTTTTCGCCCACCGGCAGGCCGGTCAGGTCCGCGCCCTGGAGGTTGCGGGTAGGGATCACCGCATGGTGGTCGGTCACTTTCTTGTCGTTGATGACCTGGGCCGCATTGCAGGCAAGCTCCATACCAGCGGCAAAGGGCAGCGCCCCAGCAGTGAGCCGGACCAGCTCCGGCAGACTCGCTGCCATATCCGAAGTCAGGTAACGGCTGTCCGTCCGGGGGTAGGTACAGAGCTTCTTTTCATAGAGGTTCTGCAAATAGTCCAGGGTTTGCTGGGCTGTGAACCCCAGCAGCCGGTTGGCGTCCCGCTGGAGGGTGGTCAGGTCATAGAGGGCGGGCGGCTTCTCGGATTTGTCCTTGCGCTCCACCTTTTTCACCGTAGCAGCCGCACCCTGGCAGGCCGTTTTCAGCTGCTGGGCGGCGACCTTGTCCGCCATGCGTTCCCCTGAAACAGAGAAACCGGGCAGCTCCAGCGTCACCGTGTAAAACGGCACCGGCTTAAAGGTGTCGATCTCGGCCTCCCGCTGGACAATGAGGGCCAGTGTTGGGGACATGACGCGCCCGATGTTGAGGGTCCGGTGGTACAGCACGGAAAACAGCCGGGTGGCATTGATACCCACCAGCCAGTCCGCCTTGGCGCGGCAGAGTGCCGCATCCCGCAGGCCGTCATAGTCCGCGCCGGGGCGCAGGTTCGCAAAGCCCTCCCGGATGGCGGAATCCTCCATCGAGGAAATCCAGAGCCGCTTCATGGGCTTCTGGCAGCCCGCCAGCTCGTAGACGGCGCGGAAGATCAGCTCCCCCTCGCGTCCGGCATCGCAGGCGTTCACCACCTCGGTCACATCCGGGGCGTTCATCAGCTGTTTCAGCACATCAAACTGTTTCTTCTTGTCCTTGCTCACCACCATCTGCCAGGGTTCCGGCAGAATGGGCAGATCGTCATAGCGCCACTTGGCGTAGTCCGGGTTATAAGCGTCGGCGTCGGCCAGCCCAGCCAGGTGGCCCACACACCAGCTCACTCGCCAGCCGCCGCCCTCCAGGTAGCCGTCCTTGCGGGCGGTGGCCCCGATCACGGCGGCCAGACTTTGGGCAACGGACGGTTTCTCAGCGATCACCAGCTTCATGGTTTTTCTTCCTCCTTTCCCGCAGCCATGCGGTCAGCTGCCGGTGGCAGAATCCCACGCAGGGCTGACCGTCACGGTAATTTCCGCAGCCATAACAGGGGTGGCCGGGAGATAAAGAAGGAGGACGGGAAGTTTCCTTCCCGCCCTCCGGCCTGCGTGTCATCATGCGTTCATAGGGGCTGTCGGTGAAGCGGGTCAAACCGTCTTGTCCTCGCTTTCCTCGTCGCCGCCCCCGTCAGCGTCCAGCTCGTCAGATTCCTCGGTCTCCCAGGAGTCCTCGTCCTCCTGGTCGGTATCATCCTCGCCGTAGTCATAATCGTCCAAATTGTCGTTGCCCTTGGTCTTGGGTTTGTTTTTCACCAGCTTAAAGTAGGCAAAAGCGCCGCCGCCACCCATCAGAGCCAGCACCGCCAAAAGAATGGCCGGATTCAGTCCTGCGGGTTTCTGCGCCGGTTCTTCCGGCTCCGGGGTTTCTTCCGGGGTCTCCGGTTCCGGCTCCTTACCCGTGCAGGCGCTCATATTGGTGGCACACACCGTGCAGGCCGTATTCACCGCACCGGCCACACATTTCTCCGTACAGGTACAGGTGGCGGGCTGCTCCTGGGTAGTCTGACTGTCCTCCATCAACGCCATCAGGTCCGCCTCGTCCACCTGGTTCAAGAAGTGGACAGCGGTTTCCTTGTCCTCGTTGGCCCGGTCAATGAGAATGTAGAAGTAGTTGCCCGCCTTGGTGGTGACGGTGATGAGCTGCTTGTTGCCGCCGAAATCATCCACCAGGGCGGCGTTGCCATCCGGGGTCAGGGCCGGACTGTCCTCGGTTTCCTCCACCACCACATTGGCGTCGTTTGTGGCGTCCTCCGCCGGAGGCTGGTCCGTCCCCTGGGCAAAGGCGGTCACGGAAAGGCCCATCATCAGCACCAAGGCGGCGCAGAGGGCCGAAAAGGTCTTGAAAATTCTCTTATTCTTCATGGTCGGTGTCCTCCTGTTCGTCGTAGTCAGCGGAGGCAGCAACCATGCCGGGGACCGTGCCGCCGGAGAGCATGGCATTCAGCTGCTCCGGGGTCAGCCGCAGGGCGCGCACCATCTGGACGATCTCCAGGTTCTCCGCTTCGGTTTTCTGCGCCTCCAGGGTTTTCAGCTTGTCCTGGTACTCCGCGATCTTCTCGCGGACCTTGGCAATCTCCTGGTCAATGCGCTGGATTTTGTTCTTAGCCATTTCAATCACTCCTTTTCTCATAAATCGGCCTTACCAGTTCATCAGGCCGTAGCCCTTGATGCACTCGTAGGTCAGGGAATAACTCTTGATCTTGCAGGCGTCGCCGGAATTGCCCTCCACGGTGTAGACCCGGCTGCCGTCCGTGCCGACCACAAGGCCCACATGGTCGGCGCTGCCATCCAGGTCCCAATCGAAGAAGATGGCGTCGCCGGGGGCAATATTGGCGTAATCACGCCCGCCCCATTGTCCGTGGGATTGGAACCACGGGATGCCCTGAGACTGGCAGGCGGCAAAACGCGGCTCAGACAGCCCCATCTGGCCGTAGCACCAGGACACGAAGCAGGCGCACCATTCCACACGGGAATTGAAGCCGTACCAGCTCCAGTAGGGCTGACCGCCCACATTGCCCACCTGACTTTTCGCTATATCCACCACGGCCTGATTGCCGGGGCGGGTGCCGTTGACGAACTCAACACCAGCTAAACTCTCGGAATCGCTGGTGTCGGAGGAACCACCGCCGAAAATCAGCGGCTTGTTGCCCAGCGTCTGCCGGTACACCTGGTACATCTCCAGCTGTTCCGGGGTCAACAGCTCCGAGGCAACAGACGAAATGGGCTTGCTGGTGAGCTTCACATTCAGAATGTAGTAGTTGTAAGGAACCTGAACGGTGTAGCTATTGCCCTCGCTGTCAGTCCGGGTTTCCGTCCGATAGCGTACTTCAACTTCCTCGATGAGCGTCAGCTGATACTGGGCATCAAATACACGCTCCAGCTCTGCCTGGGCGCTCTGCCGGGTGTAGCCCTGCAAGACAGCGGACAGGTAGGCCGCCAGCTCATGGGGGTCATGCCCGATCATGTCGAGGTCGTAGCGGTACTCGTCATACCCCGGATGGCTGCTTTCGATGTTGTCGATCTCGGCTTGCAGCGCCGCTTCCTTGGCAGCGTAGTCCGCCTCCACCGCCACCAGCTCCGGGTCATCCGACGGATAGGTGGTGCCGGACACCACAGAACCGATGCTCTGCGCCATCATGGAGCAAGAGGACATGGTGTTGAGCAGCATACAGACCAGCAGGAAGATCGCGCCAGCAATCAGAAAGCCCTTTTTGTGGCGCATGACGAATGCCCCGGCCTCCTGTGCCTTTTCCTTGACCGTCTTGGCGGCCTTGCCGGTCTTTTGGGCTGCGCTTGCGGTATTCCCAGCAGTTTGACCGGCGCGCTTGGCGGCAGCGTATTCTTTTTTGATGGCCTGTTTCTGCTGCCAGCGGGAAATGGGGTTGCTGGCAAACTGAGGATTTTCCCGCAGGGACTTCTGATACAGGGCGTTCACATTGGCCTTCTCCAGCTTCTGCTCGGCCTGGGCTGCCTTGCGGTAGGGCTTCAACTTGTGGCTGCGGTAGCCCTCCCGAACCAACCGTGCGCCGGTCTCAGCAGCCTCCTCGGACTTGTGGGCGCTCTCCACGCCCACATTGTCCTGTTCGGTCTCCCGGATTTCCTTGTGAACTTTCCCCAGGGCGGCATTGGCGGGGGTATCCCGCACCGCATGGGACAGCTTGGAGGGCGGCTTCTTCTTGTCCTCCAGCACCAGTTTGGTGGTCACTTTACCGGTCTCCGGGTCCACCGTCTTTTGCCGGACCTGCTTTTTGGGAATTTTAGCCTGCGCCTTATCCGCTTTGGCGGCGGCCTTGTCCGCCTTGCGAATGGGCTTCTCCAGCGCCGGGTCAGCCCGTTCCTCGTCTGTAAAGCGCAGGCGCGGTTCCTTATTCAAACCATTCACCCAGCATGAGGGCGTCCGTCATGTAGCGCAGCTCCACACAGACGGCCAGCCCCACAGGGTCATGGAAGGGGTGCTGAAGCAGATAGGCGTAGATCTGCGCCACCACATTGGCCAGCAGCTCAGACTGGCTGCCCTCGAAGATGACGATGGCGGGAACACCGTTCATGGCACACCAGATTTCCGTCAGGCGCAGCAGGCCCGCTTCGCCATCCTCGTTCAGCTCCGCTGCCTGATCCGCCGCCGTGCGGGTCTCGCTGACGGCATCGGCCAGCTCGGTGAGCAGACAGGTGCGCTCACTCTCTAGGGCATCGTCAAAAAACATCATGGTGTTCAGTTCAGTATTGGGTTTCATGGTCATTCATCCTCCTTTTTTAGTTCCTGGGGTTTGGTGGTCATAATGCGGTACAGCTCGGTATTCTTCGGGAAGTGATCCACGAAAGGCAAGATCGTGGAGCCATAGAACAGCAGGCCCTCGCCCTCGCTGGAGTGGGTCACATAGGAAAGCTGGTGCGGGGAAATGCCCAGCTGCTTGGCGAGAATCTGCCGGTCTCCGCCCGCCTGGTTGAGCATATACACGAAGTCGGAGTTTTCAAAGATGTTCTCTACCTCGCGGCTGCTCAAAAGGTCTTTGACATTCTGCGTGATGCCGGTGGGAATGCCGCCCCACTTGCGGAAACGCTTCCAAATCTCGACGGTATAAGCGGCGGTCTGCTCCTCTTTCAGCAGCAGGTGCATCTCGTCGATGTAGTAGCGGGTGGACTTGTGGGCGGCACGATTGATGGTGACGCGGTTCCACACTTGGTCCTGGACCACCAGCATACCGATCTTTTTCAGCTGCTTGCCCAGCTCCTTGATGTCATAGCAGACAATGCGGTTGTTGATGTCCACATTGCTCTGGTGGTTGAACACATTGAGGGAGCCGGTCACATAGATTTCCAGCGCCGTGGCGATGTACTGTGCCTCTTTTTCCTCCTGCGCCCGCAGCAGATTGTAAAGGTCCTCCAAAATGGGCATATTCTCCGGGCGGGGGTCATTGAGATAGGTCTGATAGACCAGCCGCACACAACGGTCAATGATGGTTTTCTGCACCGGCTGCAAGCCCTCTTTGCCGCCCACGATCAGTTCACACAGGGACAAGATGAAGTCGGACTTGAGAGACAGCGGACTTTCATCGTCCGAGTAGTCCAGATTCAAGTCCATCGGGTTGATGTAGTTGGTGGAGGTAGGCGAAATCTTGATGACCTGCCCATGCAGGCGCTCCACCAGGGGCGCATACTCGGCCTCCGGGTCACAGATGATGATGTCATCATTGGTGAGCAGGAAACAGTTGGCGATCTCGCGCTTGGCGCTGAAGGACTTGCCAGAACCCGGCGTACCGAGAATCAGTCCGTTGGGGTTTTTCAGCAGCTTGCGGTCCACCATGATGAGGTTGTTGGACAGGGCGTTGATCCCGTAGTACAGCGCCTCTTTGCCGTTCTGGAAAAGCTCCTGGGTGGTGAACGGAACAAAGATAGCCGTGGAACTGGTGGTCAGCCCTCGTTGAATCTCGATCTGATTGAGGCCCAGGGGCAGCGCGGACATCAGCCCTTCTTCCTGCTGGAAGTCAAGCCTTGTCAGCTGGCAGTTGTACTTCTGCGCGATGGAGCTGGCCTGGAATACATTGTTGTCCAGCTGCCGGGGATTGTCTGCCGTGTTCAGCACCAGAAAGGTGACAAGGAACATTCGCTCGTTCCGGCTCTGCAAATCCTGTAAGAGCTTCTTGGCCTCGGCACCGTAGGTGGCAAGGTCGGAGGGAATGATGTCCATGTCATACCCGGCACGGACAGCCTTTTTCTGCTCCTCAATCTTGCTGCGGTCCAGGTCGGTGATTTTCCGCTTGACCGTCTTGATGGCCTTGATCTGGTCCACGGACTGGATATGCAGGCTGACAATCAGGCTGGATTCCATGTCCAGGAAATCCGCCAGCATTCGGTCATTCAGCTCCGGCGCGAGAATCTGCAAAAAAGAAACAGCCCCGTATTTCTTACCCATACGGAACTGCTTGCCGGTACGGAACTCGAAGCCGGACGGGGCGATGAAGTCCTTGGTGGACAGACCAGACGGAGCCAGCCAATCCCATTCAAAGCGGAACGGCACCTGTTCATCCATGTGGAAGATACCGTGGAGCTGTGCCAGTCGCGCCTTGCCGTCCAGGGTCTCGGCGGCCACGCCCAGACGCTTGAAATTATTGAGAATGTCGGTCTCAATGCGCTCCAAACGAGGCTTGGCGGCCTTGAGGCTGTCGGCGTCGATACCGAAAGTCAGGTACTTAGTTTTGATAAGGCCATTGTTGCCTTTTGCCAGCTGGTTTTGCAGCATGGTCATGTACTCCACCCGGATACTGTCAAAATCATCCCCCTGGAGAGGAATGTTGATGGCGCGGGCAAAGGTCTCCTCAGAGGCCGCAAGGTTCAAAAAGGACAGCTGAAACTGAATGGAGCTGTCGAAGTAGTTGAGGAAATCGCACCAGCCCTCAAAGATCGCCGTCTTGTCCTCGTTCTGCGAGAGCTGATAGTTGATGTCCTGGAATTGGATGGTCTTTGTGTAGCGGCTGCCTGCCACACGGCAGATACCATCCGGCCACATTCGTTCATAGGGGATACTGTCCTGAGCCGACTTCTCTTTTCGGTCCGTGCGGTTGGCACGGGCGATGGCGGCCTCGATCTGCTTTCTGTCGGCACGGGACAGCTTTTTCATCTTTTTCTGATTAACCGGCTGCGCGGTCTTTTCGCCTTTTCCGAACAGCCGGTGCAGCCAGCTTTTGATTGCCGTGAACAATGTCATACACCTCCTTGTCGAGTTTTTCCTGCCGCTCCAGAGCGGCATAGAAATTGTTGGTCTTATACGGGCGCTCCTTGGGTCGGATGACGGCCACCTTGATGATGTTGCCCACGATCTTTTCTAGGGGCTGACCGTGTTTTTCATACATTGCCAGCATGAAGAAGGGCAGCATGACCAGCATCATACACATGGCAGCCACGCTGTTTCCCACAGGCCCCCGGAGCAGGAAGAAAAGCGGTACGCCGATCAGCGCACCGCCGCCGAAGCAGACAAGCTGCCTCTTGGTTAAGTTGAACGCGACCTTGGTTTTGACTTTCGTAAGATCCTTGGGTACGGGTACATAAGCCAAAGGGATTACCTCCTTCCTGGTTAATGTGCATTGAAAACGGATTTTGCGAGGCTGCCGGTCTTAAAGAGCGTAAAGCACAACAGGACCGTATAACCCACACAGCTCCAGATGGCCATGATGACATCCGATTCGGTGGCAATGTTTTGTACCAGCACGGCATAGATTGCCACACAGACGATGATGAGAAATGCCTGGAAGCCCAGAGCAATCAACGAGCGCAGATAGTTCTGGCCCATGCCGCCCCATTCCTTGCCCATCATGGTGGCCATAGGGATGGGGGCCACCGAAGTTACAAGGTAAATCTCAATCATACGGCCATAGATCACGATAAAGATACAAATGTAAAGCGCCCACATGGTAATGCCGATAAAGAGCGACTGGAACCACAGGCCGAACAGCGGCCCCAGGTCCATATCCATCAGCCGGGACTCCATATCGGTCATGACAGAGGAGATGTCGATGGAAGCGTCGGAACCGATGATGCCCGCCGCCTGCGCCACCACACTTTGAGCTGCGTCAAACACGCCCATCACGATGTTCCAGGTGTTTGAGACGATGAGGATGGCAGCGGCAGATTTGAACACCCACTTGAAAATCATCCAGGTGTCCACATCATGCAGGTTGTTCTTGTCGGTAATCATCTGAATCAGCTCCAGCGTCATCACGATAGCCAGGATCACGCCAGCAATCGGCACCATGATGGAGTTGGAGAGGTTCTGGATCATGCTGAAAATACTCCCGTTCCAGCCCTGCGGGGTCTGGCCCACCTGTGTCGCAATGTCTGCGACCTGCTGGTTCACGCTATCGAACATCCCCGATAAGTTGCTCATAATGCCGCCTACCAACATTTCCTTGAGCCAGTCAGTAAGGGCATCGAGTAAGAAATCCATACGGTGTCAACCTCCTTTCAGCCGCCCCCGCTTGGGGGCAGGGGCGGCAAGGATTTCTTATGACAGCTTAACGACGGGAGCGATCAGACGGTGAACAGGCTGGAGAGCAGGGGTACGAGGACCATGCCGACCACGGCGACGCCAGCGCCAGCCATGAGCTGCTTCATGCCCTGGGACTTCGCACCGGGGTTGTCGTTGCCGTAACCTTCCAGCAGGTTGATGACACCCCAGATGCCGAGACCAGCGCCCAGAGCGATAACGAGGGTCTGAAGAACGGTGATAGCCTGATTGAAAAATGCCATAAATTATAGTTAGCCGGAATCATTTGAAAAAGGTTGATTTAGTCATTCATAGGCATACAAAAGCCGGAACAATCGGCACCCGGTTTCCGGGGCCTGATTCCGGCTGTCCTCCTTTTTTCATTATTTTTTGGTGATTGTCCGCTTTGTACGCCGATGGCCCCATCCGGGGCGGTTGAGGCGGGTAGATAAGATCACTCCTTTCACAGCGGAACAGATTTACGCGCCCTCTGCGTCTACTTCGTACACATCGTAGACCTCGTTGGGCTTGAGCTTGAGCCGGGTGGACAGGAACGCCTCGATGTCAAAGGCGTTCTTGGGGTCCGCGTCGGCGGTGTACGGGTAATTGGGGTGCTTGGTGATGTCGTACTTGTCCGATAAAAACGGACGAACACCACGCAGCTGGAGGATGCACTTGCCGCCGTCCATAACGGCCAGTTCATCCTGGCTCATAAGCTCTTTGCCGAGCTTCTGATAGTTGAGAGAGTGGGAGGTTTCCCGCCCACGGTTCTCGCCGGTGTTGTAGGTGTCGATGGTTTCCTTGCCCAGCACGGCGGCCAGCTCCTTGAGGGTAGTCGGTTCCTTGCCGCCCAGGAAGATGGAGGTATCCATGTTGCCGATGATGGTATCGGCGTTGTCCTTGTAGATGGCTTTCAGCTGGGACTGCGCCTGCAATACCAGACAGGCGGAGATCTCACGGCTGCGGATGGTGGCGACCAGTTTTTCCAGCTTGGGAATCTGGCCGATGTTGGCACACTCGTCAATGAGGCAGCGTACATGGACCGGCAACCGCCCGCCGTACACATCGTCCGCCTTTTCACACAAGAGGTTGAACAGCTGGGTGTAGCACATGGAGATCAGGAAGTTAAAGCTATCGTCCGTGTCGCTCATAATGAGGAACAGAGCGGTTTTCCGATCTCCCAGGGTGTCCAGCTCCAGCTCGTCGTAGGAAGTGACCTCCCGCAGTTCCGCAATGTCGAATACGGCAAGGCGCGCACCGCAGGAAATCAGAATGGATTTTGCGGTTTTGCCCGCTGCCAGCTTGTACTTCTTGTACTGGCGGACAGCGAAATGGTTGGGCTTCTCCGCCTCCAGCGCATCAAACATCAGGTCCACCGGGTTCTTGAACTCCTCGTCATCCTCCCGGACCTCCATGGCGTTGATGAACTCGATGAGGGTGGAGAAATTCTGTTCCTCCACCGGGGCCTCGTAGTGGATATACCCGATAAGGGCGCAGTACAGCAGCGTCTCCGCCTTGACCCAGAAATCGTCCCCGGCCTTGCCCTCGCCCTTGGTGTTGGCGATCAGCGTCGTGACCAGCTTCAGGATGTCCTTTTCCGAGTGGATGTAAGCAAAAGGGTTATAGTGCATGGACTTCTTGAAGTTGATGGTATTGAGGACTTTGATCCGGTACGGCTCATAGATGACCTTGCCGCGCTTATCCTTCATGGGCTTTCCGTCCTTGCCCAGCTTGGGGGTGCCGCGCTGGAGCATTTTACCGCACTCCACCAGAATAGTGCCTTTGGGGTCTGTCACCACATAAGAGCTGTGCATCTGCATCAGGTTCGGTTTCAGCCAGAACCGGGTTTTACCGGAACCGGAGCCGCCGATCACCAAAACATTTTTGTTTCTGGCGGTCTTAGGGTCTTTCGGGCGGCTATTCATGGTCAGGCTTTCCGTTTTCGTCAGAATCACATTGTTCTGGAATACCGGGTCGATGTAGGGTGCAATGTCCTCATGGGTTCCCCACCGGGCGGAACCGTATTCCATGCCGTGCCTGTACTTCTTGGCGTTCTTGCTTTTCAGGTACACAGCCAGCCGCAGGCCGCCGCCGCAGCACAGGCCCACCAGCAGGTCCAGCGGGTGCAGGCTGGGCCACCAGCTGGCCAGCGCCACCGGCAGCGTGGAGAAGAACGAGAGCATTTTTGCCGAAGCGTCCGCACCCACGGCCATCCGCCACGCTTCACCGAAGTTGGTGGAGAAAAGCCCCATCAGGATATACGGCAGGTTCAGCACAAGGAGCTTTTTGATGTTCAGCTGCTTTTTCATCGTTCCAGCTCCTTCCGCTTGTTCCGGTCCACGACGGCGTGTTTCACCAGCTCTTTGAACTGGCTCAACTTTGCCAACACAGACGGACGCTCGGATTTCTCCGCCTTCCTGACCTTTTTCCCGGTGTACTCGGTAAAAGCAGCGGTCAGGGCATCCGCATCCCGGCCCTTGAAGAAAATCAGGTACTTGGGCGGAGAGCTGCTACGGTCCTTCTTTACCGCATAGTCCACGCCGTACTTCCGGGCGATCTTCTCAAACTCCTTGATGGAGGGGTCGGTGATCTCGATGTTGGAAACGCCCTGATTCTGGCCGATCAGCTGCTTCACCGTCTGCTTGCCGTGGGGAATCACGGGGGTATCCCGGCTTTTCTGCTTTTGCAGCTTCTTTTCCTTGCGGTGGGCAAGGTACTTGGTGATGGCGGCTTTCAACAACCGCCCGGTAAACTTTGTTCCGCTGACTACCAGCGTCAAAGTCCTGTTTTCCACTTCCTCCTGCATAGGTCATCGCCTCCTTTCCACGAATTTTGCAGGGGTGGCGCTTGATACTAAGGCGGGACCACCAGCCGCCGCAGCAGGTATTTCAGCATGGCAAGCTCCTTTCAGCGCAGCTGGTCGGAGCGGTCATAGTACAGATGGCCCTGGCGCACTTTGGCATGGCTGAGAATCTTGATGTGGCCCTTTTCCTGGTTCTCCAGGCTTTTCTGGTATCCGGCCTCCGTCAGAAACAGGCGGGTCCGTTCACCTTTCCAGCCCACCGGGGAATCGTCGGTCAGCACATCGAAGATAATCATGTGCCGGGTGTCCTCGGCAAACCGCTCCAAATCCATGTACTCATGGCCGTGATAGTTCTGCGCCCCGGCTTTGAGGCGCATTTCCTCCATCAGCTGGCCCACGGTCTTACGCTCAGGCATGGCGTGCGCCTCCTTTCCCGCGTCCCTGGCCCTTCACGGTCAGGATACCGTCCAGGGTGGTGGCGGTGATCCGCAGGCGCTCGGCGGTGGCAATGTCATTCTTCACGGTCTCGTCGATGCCGTGGCCGCAGACCACCAGCACATGGGACCGGCGCAGGTAGTCTCGCGCCATATCCAGCCCGTCCTTGTGTTCCTGGGGAATCTCGTCCTTGAGGAAGGTAGGCAGGAACAGCACCGGGCAGATGGGCGAATACCCGGCGTCGTACACCTGACGGCAGTAGGCCGCAGCGTTCTCGGCGTTCTCATACTGGCTGTTGCTCCAGGGAGCCGTAATGTAGGCAAGAGGTCGTTTCATGGCAAAATCCTTTCTCCCGGTGTTTTCGGGCAGCAGAAAAGCGGCTGTTTACCAGCCGCCTGCGTACATATCGTGGTTAACTTGTGCGGTGTAGTGGTTGCTGATCGTGGTAGGCGCATTAAACAGCACCGCAAGCAGATACTGCTTCATGTTGCGGATTTCGGTGGTATTGTTCCGCAGGCATTCCATGACAAACTCGATGTGGGAGCAGTCCAGCTTCAAAAAACGGGAGCGGACCACCTCATGGGGGAAGTCACTGCCAGCGATCCGGGTGGTTTTCCGCTTGGCGCAGACAGTCTCTACCATCAGCTCCACGATCTCGTCCAGGTCCTCCCGGTAGGTGGTAAACTCCCGGCACAGGTGGTCATACTCGATGTTCTCCAGAATCAAATCCCGATAACTTTCCATCTCTGAGACAGACATCGCATCCCTTCCTTTCCGTTCCGGCAGCTGTGCTGCCGCTGGCTCCCGGAAGGGAATGGAATCGGTACTTGCTCCCTGAGTAATTGATTTTTGGGTATTTGATTTCTCTATATTTAATTCTGCGGGCTTTTCCGTATCCGGTTTATCCATATACGGGTTTTCCGTATCTGGTGAAGCCGTATCCGGTTCAGCCGTATCCGGCCCAGGCGTTTCCGGCTGCCGGGGCTGGGGCTGCTCATAAATGACATACTCGGTATCGCTGATCCGGCCCTGCCGGTCCCTCAGCTGGTGGCGCACGATGTAACCGGCGGTTTCCAGCTCCCGCAGCGCATTACCGATGGCGTCCACGCCCTCCTTGCAGATTTTCGCAAGGCCACGGGTGGTATAGTTCCAGTCATCCGGCAGGGACAGCATCATGGAAAGCAGTCCCTTGGCCTTCAGCGACAATTCATGGTTCCGCAGGTGATGATTGCTCATTACCGTATAGTCGCGGGTTCTTTCAATCCGAAAGACCGCCATTGACTTCACTCCTTTCTGATCTCAGGGCATGAAAAAAGCCACAATCTTTCGTGAAAAAGACTGTGGCGTTCAGCTGTTCTTGATTTTCGTGTTCTTCCGGGGCCGGTAGGGACGCTTGGGCAGCGGCGGCTGGTCGAACAACGATTCATGCCCCGAAAACGGGAGGGTCTGCAAAACCCGGTCAATGTCGGTGGATTCCATGTCATATTGGGACTGGCAGTTTTCCCGGATAGCATCCTTGATGCTCTGGACAGTACACATATTCATTCCTTTCCTTTCGTAGTGATGATGGGTTTACGGGTGGCGGCGGCGCTTGTCCGGTTTGAAGTCGAGAACATGGCCCTCGATCACACGGGCATACCGCTTGATTTTGATTTCCCGGCGCTTCTGGCTGTGAAGAGCGGCCTGATACCCGTCCTCCGTGAGAAACAGCCGCATTTCATCTCCGGGGCTGCCGTAGGAGCAGGGACGCAGGACGGAAAACTCGATCATCCATCGGGTGCTGTCCTGAAAACGCTCCACGGCGAGAATGTTGTGTCCTTTCAGCTCACGGGCTGAAATATCCCTCATAGGCGGCTCCTTTCATCGTTCCTGGTCTCTCTGGCGCTTTTTCTGCCATGCCTCCAGCAGCTTGATGATAGTTTCCTGCATCCGCTGGGGCGTATAGCTTTTGGGGAAATACTTCCGCAGGGTGTCGGAGGTGAAAGTCACTTTGTCGAGATCACTTTTCTTTTCCTCACCCATGATGACACGCATCATATCGAGGGTCAGATGTCCCTCCTGGCTGTATTTCTTGAGCCGCTGGGCCTGGGAGAGAGAGGGGGTAGCCTGTTCGCTGTCCATCGCGTCCAGCAAGTCCCGCTGTTCCTCTTTTTTGAGGAAAGACAGCTCATAAGCCGGGTTGAGGGCAATTTTCTTTTCATCTACCATATCCAGCAGTTCGGGGATAAGCTCCGTCAGGCGGATATAGCGTTGCACCTGCCTCTGGCTTTCACCGGCTTGGCTTGCAACAAGCTGAATAGAAGTCTGCGACTTCTCGCCAACTTGGCGAGAAGTTAAGTCAGAGCGTTCCCCCTGATGTTTGATGGCCTCCAGCTTCATGCGGTATGCAAATGCTCTTTCACTGGGGAGCAGGCTTTCCCGTTGCAAGTTGCTGTCCACCATAATGATGGTGGCGGCATCATCGTCCAGGTCTCGCACAATAACCGGCATGGTCTCTTTCTCGGCAAGCTCACTGGCCCGGTGCCGCCTGTGTCCGGCTACCAGCTCATAACCGCCCTCCGGGTCCGGGCGGGCAATCGCCGGAACCAGCACACCGTACTGCCGCACACTGTCGGCGGTCTCCATCATGGCCTCGTCATCCTTGACTTTGAAGGGGTGGTTCTTGAAAGGATGCAGTTCAGACAGCGGGATTTCCCGTATCTTCTCCAGCTTGGCATCCTGGCGGCTTTCTTCGGTGGAAAACAAGTCATCGTATGGAGCCAGTTCTACTTTTTTCGCGCTGCTTTTCAAGTTTTATCACCTCCTTGGTCAGATTCTTGTAGCCCTCGGCCACCTTGCCATTAGGGTCATGGGCAAAAATGCTTTTGCCCTCGGCGCTGATCTCCTTTGCCCGGACAGAATGGGGAATCTCGGTGCCGAACACCTTGATTTTGCTGCCATAGGTCTCCCGCAGCAGGGCAGCGATTTCCTTGGCAAAGTTGGTGCGGTTGTCCACCATCGTCAGCAGTATGCCGTCGATCTGGAGCTTGGGGTTGATTTGCCGCTTCACCTTATTTACGGTCTGGAGCAGCTGTTCCAGGCCCTTGGCGGGCAGATACTCCGCCTGAACGGGGATTATGACCCTGTTGGCGGCGGCCAGGGCGTTGACCGTGAGCATACCCAGGGATGGCTGGCAGTCAATCAGGATATGGGAATACTGTCCCTTGAGCGTGTCCAGATACTGCCGCAGGATGGTCTCACGGCTCATGGCATTCACCAGGGAGACCTCCATACCGGAGAGCTGGATGTCGGCGGGCATCAGGTCAACCCCCTCCGGGTGGTGCAAGATACCCTCGCCAGGGCGCAGCGGCTCGTCCATCAGAATACGGCCCATAGCGTCGGACAGTGTAAAGGGCAGCTTGTCCGGCTGGGGGTGGCCCAAGCTGATGGTCAGGCTGCCTTGCGGGTCTCCGTCGATCAGCAGCACTTTCTTTCCGGCCTGGGCCAGCCCGATCCCCAGGTTCGCGCAGGTGGTTGTCTTGCCAACGCCGCCTTTCTGGTTGGCGATGGCGATAATTTGCGTGTTCATGTTTTGCGTCACCTCCTCAAAATTGGATAAAAAAATAGGCGCTCATTTCTGAACGCCTACATTAGCCAAGCACAGTCTAAACCTGCGCTTTCAGTTGATCTTTGTATTCCGCATAGTGGTCGCTGAGAACATAGTCAATGACCCAGGCTTTGGGAATTAGATAGGTAGAACGGATGTAATAGTGCTTAACGCGATTCTCGCGCATGAGCTTTCTTGCAGTCCCGTCACCGATACCACCCAGCATATTTCTGAACTGCGATAGCGTCACCACATCGGGATACTTGTTAAAAAGTTGCTCATAGTATTTTCGGGTTTTCATTGTATCAGCTCCAATTTATGTATTGTCAACAACGGATGAAGCTGTTACAATTCCTATTAGTGTGTATGTCCCCTGTACGAGTTTGCAGGAGGTATATCCTGCTTACATCCCTCCAACATCCCTCCAGCGCCTCAAATTGGGTATCTGGTTGCCGATAATCGAGGAGGGGACGAATTGCTTGTACTTTTGGTGCTTTGCGTCGAAAATGCTGATTTTATAAGGCTTTTTCGGGTTTTTGATGTTTTGGAAAGTGACGGAAAAGACCGTTTTATTCCGGTTCAGGCCATTAGGTTCCGAATGGCTTGAATAACTCAAAATCATGCGGAGCGATCCGTGCCGGTTCGAGTCCGGCCACCGGCAGTACGAAACCCCGTTATTCAGCGGGGTTTTTTGTATGGGTAAAATTGCGGTAAAAAATCCCTATAAGCCTTGTATTCATTTCCTTCCCGTGATATCCTGATACCATTCCGCAGCAGGGATGCGGATTATATAACAGAAATCAAAATGGAGGAAAATATGAGACCAAAGAAATGGCTGAAGAAGGCAATACTGATCGTGGTGATCGCGGCGGCTGCCTTTCTGTATTATTATATCCAGCTGCCGGCTATCAACATACATTCGCAGGGCTTCTGGGGATTTCTGATTTTGCTGGCGCTTCTGCTGGTGGCGGTGCTGCGGGTGCTGCCGCTGGCAAAAAAGGCGAGAGAATATGGGGAAACCCCGGATCTTAAAAATGATAAGCCTTTCCGGATCGGATTGACGGCGGCGGGAATTCTGGTAGTGGTTTTTATTGTAGGATCGATCCTGTCCTCACCCATAGTAAACGCCAGAAAATATCAGCAGCTGCTGACTGTAGCGGACGGGGATTTTACATCGGATATCCAGGAGGTGGATATTCACTCTGTGCCCATGCTGGACAAAGACAGCGCCACTATCCTGGGCACCCGAAAAATGGGAAGCCTGGCAGACATGGTATCCCAGTTTGAGGTGGCAGACGACTACACGCAGATCAATCTCAATGACGTACCTGTAAGGGTATCGCCTCTGAAATACGCTGGTTTTATCAAATGGTTTACAAACCAGAGCGACGGGATCCCGGGATATATGCGGATTGATATGACCACGCAGAACACGGAACTGGTGCGGCTGGATCAGCCCATCAAATATTCTAAGGGCGAGTATTTTAACAGGAATATCTATCGCCATCTGCGCTTTCAATATCCAACCTACATCTTTGACAATATTAATTTCGAGATTGACGATGAGGGAACACCCTGGTGGATCTGCCCTGTAAAAAAATATACCATCGGGCTTTTCGGTGGGCAGACCATCGGCAGGGTGGTCCTCTGCAAT
>OZ006967.1:1135000-1405000 GCA_963930955.1 Candidatus Scatomonas sp.
GAACTCGGCAAAATGGTCCCGTAACTTCGGGAGAAGGGACGCCATCGAAAGGTGGCCGCAGAGAAAAGGCCCAAGCAACTGTTTAGCAAAAACACAGGTCTATGCGAAACCGGAAGGTGAGGTATATGGGCTGACGCCTGCCCGGTGCTGGAAGGTTAAGAGGAGAGGTTAGCGGAAACGCGAAGCTTTGAATTTAAGCCCCAGTAAACGGCGGCCGTAACTATAACGGTCCTAAGGTAGCGAAATTCCTTGTCGGGTAAGTTCCGACCCGCACGAAAGGCGTAATGATTTGGGCGCTGTCTCGACAATGCATCCGGTGAAATTGAAGTGCCAGTGAAGATGCTGGCTACCCGCGCCAGGACGGAAAGACCCCATGGAGCTTTACTCCAGTTTGGTACTGGGATCCGGTATTGCATGTACAGGATAGGTGGGAGGCTAAGAATCAGGGACGCCAGTTTCTGAGGAGCCGCTGTTGGGATACCACCCTTGTGATGCTGGGTTTCTAACCTGCGGCCGTGAACCGGCCGGGGGACAATGCCAGGCGGGGAGTTTGACTGGGGCGGTCGCCTCCGAAAGGGTATCGGAGGCGCCCAAAGGTTCCCTCATAATGGTCGGAAACCATTAGAAGAGCGCAAAGGCAGAAGGGAGCTTGACTGCGACACCGACGGGTGGAGCAGGTACGAAAGTAGGGCTTAGTGATCCGGTGGTATTAAGTGGGAATGCCATCGCTCAACGGATAAAAGCTACCCTGGGGATAACAGGCTTATCACTCCCAAGAGTTCACATCGACGGAGTGGTTTGGCACCTCGATGTCGGCTCATCGCATCCTGGGGCTGTAGTAGGTCCCAAGGGTTGGGCTGTTCGCCCATTAAAGCGGTACGCGAGCTGGGTTCAGAACGTCGTGAGACAGTTCGGTCCCTATCCGGCGTGGGCGCAGGATATCTGAGAGGAGCTGTCCTTAGTACGAGAGGACCGGGATGGACGGGCCGCTGGTGCATCGGTTGAGCCGCCAGGCTCACGGCCGAGTAGCCAAGCCCGGAAGGGATAAACGCTGAAGGCATCTAAGCGTGAAGCCCCCCTCAAGATGAGATATCCCATTCGAAAGAAGTAAGACCCCTTGAAGACGACGAGGTAGATAGGGCAGAGGTGGAAGCGCAGCAATGCGCGGAGCTGACTGCTACTAATCGGTCGAGGGCTTGACCTGAGCACTTAGCGAAGGCAAGGCGAAGCCGCAGGCTGAGGTTCGTGCGAAGGTCGTTCCATCGAAGCGGAGCGAGATGGGACTTCCTAAGCGGCATGACGCAGCAAGTGGAACAGACAGGCGAGACGGAAGTCGAGCCGGTACTGGAACAGGCGGAGCCAGAGCTAAGGCATGGCCAGATTCACAGGAATCGTTTGGAAGGAAAGTTTTGTGTGCGGTTTTGAAGGTATGTCAATATCTTCAGAAGAGATGATCCTCGATAGCTCAATGGTAGAGCATTCGGCTGTTAACCGAAGGGTTGTTGGTTCGAGCCCAACTCGGGGAGTTTTTTATTATCTATTGTTTGAAGCTGCTGTAAGGGTGCTGAAGGCAGAAATGACATGCGTTACAGCGTATGGTTATCGTAAGGCTCCGTGGTCAAGCGGTCAAGACATCGCCCTTTCACGGCGGTAACACGGGTTCGATTCCCGTCGGAGTCATTATTATTTATGGCGTCGTAGCCAAGTGGTAAGGCAATGGTCTGCAACACCAGTATCCACCGGTTCAAATCCGGTCGACGCCTCTGAGAAAAAATAATGAGAAATGTTTCAAAAGGCATTTCTCATTATTTTTTTCATATACGGAAAAATCGGCGATTACTCTGATTTTAAGGAGGTGCATCATGCAGAAATACATTATGGCCCTGGATTCCGGGACAACCAGCAGCCGCTGCATCCTTTTTAATCAAAAAGGGGAGATTTGCAGCATCGCCCAGAAAGAATTGAAGCAGTATTTTCCCAAGCCGGGCTGGGTGGAGCACGACGGAAAGGAGATCTGGGCGGCTCAGCTGGCTGTAGCAGTGGAGGCTATGCAGAAAAATAATATTCTGCCGGATCAGGTGGCAGCCATCGGTATTACCAATCAAAGAGAGACCACCCTTGTTTGGGATAAGAATACCGGGGAGCCTATCTATAACGCCATTGTCTGGCAGTGCCGAAGAACTGCGGCGTATTGTGATGCGCTGAAGGAAAAAGGTCTGAAAGAAACTTTCAGGGAAAAAACAGGGCTGGTACTGGACGCCTACTTTTCCGGAACGAAATTAAAGTGGATCCTGGATCACGTGGAGGGCGCCAGGGCCAGAGCAGAAAAAGGAGAACTCCTTTTTGGAACGGTGGAAACCTGGCTGATCTGGAAGCTGACCCGGGGAAAGGTCCATGTGACCGATTATTCCAATGCTTCCAGAACACTCTTATTCAATATTCATACACTGCAGTGGGATGAGGAGATATTGCGGGAATTGAATATACCGCGCTGTATGCTGCCGGAGGTCAAGCCTTCCAGCTGTATTTACGGTGAAACCGCGCCAGGATTTCTGGGGGCGTCAATTCCCATTGCCGGCGCGGCCGGGGATCAGCAGTCCGCCCTGTTCGGACAGGCTTGTTTTGAGCCCGGCGAGGCAAAAAATACATATGGAACGGGTGGATTTTTGCTGATGAATACGGGAGATTCTCCGGTGCTTTCGGAAAACGGACTGGTTACAACGATTGCCTGGGGCTTGAACGGAAAGGTATCCTATGCCCTGGAGGGATCGATTTTTGTGGCTGGAGCGGCGATCCAGTGGCTGCGGGACAGTCTCCGTCTTATTGATTCAGCGGAAGATACAGAATATATGGCACAGAAAGTACTGGACACCCACGGCTGCTATGTAGTGCCTGCCTTTACCGGACTGGGAGCCCCTCATTGGGATCAATACGCCAGAGGGACTATTACCGGTCTGACCCGGGGAGTGAATAAATACCATATTATAAGGGCGACCCTGGACTCCATTGCATATCAGGTAAACGATGTCTTAAAGGCAATGGAGGCAGACTCCGGGATCCGTCTGGCGGCTCTCAGAGTAGACGGAGGGGCCAGCGCCAATAATTTCCTGATGCAGACACAGGCGGATATCTGCAATGCCCCGGTGCTCCGGCCGGTTTGTGTGGAAACCACAGCTATGGGCGCGGCGTATCTGGCCGGTCTGGCTGTGGGGTATTGGTCCGATCAGAATGAGATCCGGGAAAACTGGAAAATCGACAGGGAGTTTCGTCCTATTATCTGCGAAGAAGAGCGGAAAAACAGGATTGCAGGATGGAATCGGGCGGTTCAGTGCGCCTATGGCTGGGCACGTCCGCTCTGAGCACTTAAAGCTTTTGCATGGCCAGATGTTCTTTGCGGAGTTCTTCGTAAAGCTGAAGGGAATTCCAGGTCTGATTTTCCCGGGTAAGCACTGCTTTCAGCGGGATGCGGATCTGCTGCCTGCGCATGGACTGAAGGAGTACATCCAGGCGGGAATCGGTGAAACCCTTTAAAAACAGCATGGGTTCTGTAAAGCCTTCTCCCTGAAAGGAGATAAGGGGATCGGAAACAATCCCTTTTACTCCGGCCAGTGCGCCCAGGGGCTGTTTATATTGAGAGGGCTCGATCATGCGGATGCGTACTTTCATGGGGAGCAGAATCTGCTTTAGTTTTTTCCATTCTTCCGTATCCTTCAGATTATAGACAAGCACGGTTTCCTGTGAAGACATCATTTTTATTTTCCTTTCTTTGTAAAAAAGCTGCGGAATGAAGCCCGCAGCTTTTTGTTATGGTTGCGGTAAACGGCAGAAGAAAGAGGATTCCTCTGCAGATTACCAGATTTCTTTGTGAATTTTGGAACAGGTAAATGCCAGAGCTCCCGGCCCGATATGGCAGGATACGCTGAGGGACAAGGGGAATATGTGGATTTCCTTAACATTTGGGAAGGTCTCCAGGGTTTCCTTTCGAAATTCCTCAGCGGCCTCCAGATTATGGGAATGAATAACATCCAGGTAGATATCTTCCCCGAAACGGTTTGCAATATCGTCCCGAATGGCCTGGGTCATGATTTTTTTTGCCTGGGCCATAGTACGGGCTTTTGCAAAGGCATCCAGCTTTTCTCCCTGGATCTGCAGAACCGGTTTTAAACGCAGCATAGTGCCGATGGCTGCTGCGGCCGGAGTGATTCTTCCACCCTGTTTTAAATATTTAAGCGTAGCCACAGTGATATATATGCTGGAATCGAAACGGGTATTTTCCAGCCAGTCACCGATCTCAGCAGCGGAAAGACCGTTTTTAGCCTGCTGCAGGGCTTCTATTGCAGAATAACGCAGAGTGCCGGAAATCCGCTGATTATTGACCACCCGAACCCGGCCGTCATAGTCATCCGCCAGCATGGCGGCTGTCTGGCAGGAACTGGAGAGACCGCTGGACATAGGGATGTGCACGATCTCATCGTAATCCTTCAGAAGCTGGTTCCAGAGGCCGGTAACGGATTCCATGGAAGGCTGAGAGGTAGAAATTTTTGTGCCGGGATTTTCTTCCAGATGCTGAAAAAATTCCTCCTGGGTCATATCCACTTCTTCCAGGTATTCTTTACCGTCCATGAAGAAGGGCATGGGAAGCATATAAATTCCCAGTTCTTTCGCCTGAGCCATACTCATACTGCAATTACTGTCAGTTACTATAGCGATCGATTTCATTTGCGCTTTCCTCCAATGTTGATTCTTTGACCTACAGTCTGCCGATCAATTAAAAAATGCCATATGATAGATTGATTATACAATAAGTAAGGTGCAAACACAACCGCTTTAAGGGAATCAGAAAAGCCGCCTGTTCCGGGGCCGGAGCTCCAGGAAAATCCTGCGGAGACAGGATGAAAAATCCTCGTTTTTCTTCTTATGAAGGAGGAAATATGATATAGTTAGCTTAGCGCCGGTGTACAAGGGGCAGCGGCGGTATGTGTCCCCTTGCATACGGACGCTGTCAAAGGAAGAGAGGAAAATTATGGCCTATACGCATGAAATGATCATTCCCAGTGATCGTCTGCCCTTTAAGATTTTTCAGTTTGAGGGGAAGGACGGAAACTATATCCGGGACAAACATTGGCACCGGTCTGTGGAGATTTTTGCGGTGCTGGAAGGAATGCTGGATTTTTATCTGAATGACAGCCGATACCGTATGACGGCAGGAAAATTTATCATTGTCAACAGCAATGAGGTTCACTCTATCTGGTCGCCGAAGCCTAATTTTACTGTGGTGATCCAGATTCCTCAGAAACTGTTTGAGAACTATTATACAGATGAGAATTTTATCTGGTTCACCCATGATGAAAGGGTAGATGATCCGGAACTTACCTCCCTGATCAGTGAAATGTATTCTATCTATGAAAAAAAGGAAGCAGGCTATGAGCTCCTGGCCCAGAGCTTGTTTTACAGGCTGCAATATGAACTGGTGACAAAATACCGGACCTCCGGCGGACAGAGCCAGCTGGTAGAGCGGAGCAAAAAACTGGACCGTCTGTCCATGATTACCGCATATATCCGGGATAATTACAGAGAAGAAATTTCCCTGGAATCTCTTTCGGCTGTGTTCGGATACTCTCCGGTTTACCTGTCCAGGATGTTTCGGAAGTACGCAAAAATTAATTACCGGGAGTATTTTCAGAATGTGCGTCTGGAATACGCCAGAAAAGAATTGCTGGAGACAGAGAAAACCATCAGCCAGATCGCCGTGGACAACGGTTTTCCCAACAGTAAAGCATTGGCCAACAATTTTCGGAAAAAGTATGGGATTCTGCCCAGTGAGTTTCTGAAACAGCAGAAAAGGTTAAAAAAGTGACATTTACAGGTTGAATATCTGGTGGAAGCCTCCAAAAGATAGGGATATAATCTAAGAAAATAAAGTAAACATACACAAGAGAGGAGGATACACCATGGTATTACATAAAGTTACGGATCCGGAGTTCGCTTCATATGGAAAAGTACTTCCGGGATATGACCTGAAGGAACTGCTTCGGGAAATGAGCCATACGCCCCTTCCGGAAGACACGATTTACGTACCCTCTGAGGAGTCTCTGGAAAATCTGGCGGTTGCCAGGGATTTTCAGAATCTGGCTTTCGGCGGACTGCCGATCCAGATCGGATACTGCAACGGCAGCAATCACAAGCTGAATGCAGTAGAGTACCACAGATCTTCGGAGGTAAATGTGGCGGTGAACGACCTGATCCTTCTGCTGGGACATCAGCAGGACATTGCGGCGGATTATACCTATGATACATCGAAGATCGAAGCGTTTCTGGTACCTGCCGGAACAGCTGTGGAGGTATATGCCACTACTCTGCACTATGCGCCCTGCAACGCGGAAGAAGGAGGGTTCCGCTGTGTGGTGGTTCTGCCCAGGGGAACCAATACAGAGCTGGATTTTGAACAGGGAACCCAGGCGGAGGACAAGCTGATCACAGCCAGAAACAAATGGCTGATCGCCCATCCGGAAGCAAAGATCCAAGGGGCCTTTGAAGGGCTGAAAGGTGAGAACATTTCAATCTGATATTATAAAGGAGGATTAAAAAATGATGAACAACATCCCGCAGGTAAAAGTTGGTATCGTGGCTGTAAGCCGCGACTGTTTCCCGGAATCTCTTTCCGTGAACCGCAGAAAAGCACTGGTGGATGCCTACGCAAAGAAGTATGAGGCAGCCGACATCTATGAATGTCCGGTTTGCATTGTAGAGAGTGAGATCCATATGGTACAGGCTCTTGAGGACGTCAAGAAAGCCGGCTGCAATGCTCTGTGTGTATACCTGGGCAACTTTGGCCCGGAAATTTCCGAAACGCTGCTGGCAAAGCATTTTGATGGCCCGGTTATGTTTACTGCTGCGGCAGAAGAAACCCAGAATGACCTGGTAGGAGGAAGAGGAGATGCGTACTGCGGTATGCTGAACGCCAGCTACAATCTGAAACTGCGCAATGTTAAAGCTTATATTCCGGAGTATCCCGTGGGCACTGCGGAAGAGTGCGCGGACATGATCCACGATTTCCTGCCTATCGCCAGAGGACTGATCGGACTTTCTGATCTGAAGATCATCAGCTTCGGTCCCCGTCCCCTGAACTTCCTGGCCTGCAATGCGCCCATCAAACAGCTGTACAATCTGGGTGTGGAAATCGAGGAGAACTCAGAACTGGATCTGTTTGAGGCATATCATAAGCATGACGGAGATCCCCGCATCCCCGCGAAAGTAAAAGAAATGGAAGAGGAACTGGGCGAAGGCAACAAGAAGCCGGAAATCCTGCCGAAATTAGCACAGTACGAGCTGACTCTTCTCGACTGGGTAGAGGAGCACAGAGGCTACAGAAAATATGTGGCCATTGCCGGAAAGTGCTGGCCGGCTTTCCAGACACAGTTCGGATTTGTTCCCTGCTATGTCAACAGCCGTCTCACAGGCATGGGTATTCCGGTATCCTGTGAAGTAGATATCTACGGGGCACTGTCTGAGTTTATCGGCACCTGCGTAAGCCAGGACGTAGTTACCCTGCTGGATATCAACAATACGGTTCCGGCTGACATGTATAAAGAAGCCATTGAAGGAAAGTTCAACTATACCCACAAAGATACCTTCATGGGATTCCACTGCGGCAACACCAGTTCCAAGAAACTGAGCTTCTGCAACATGAAGTATCAGATGATCATGGCCAGAAGTCTGCCGGAGGAGGTAACCCAGGGAACTCTGGAAGGGGATATTGTTCCCGGCGATATTACTTTCTATCGTCTGCAGAGCACTGCCGATGCAAAGATCCGCGCTTATGTAGCCCATGGAGAAGTGCTTCCGGTAGCTACCAAATCTTTCGGAGCCATCGGCGTTTTCGCGATTCCGGAAATGGGAAGATTTTACCGCCATGTACTGATCGAAGGCAATTATCCCCATCACGGAGCCGTTACCTTTGGACACCACGGCAAAGCTCTGTACGAGATCTTCAAATACATCGGCGTTCCGGTAGAGGAGATCGGATATAACAGACCGGCAGGGGATCGTTATCCCACAGAGAATCCCTTTCACTAAGTAAGGAGGACGGCTATGCTGTATATTGGAATTGATCTGGGCACCTCCGCGGTAAAGCTGCTGGCCATGGACAGTCAGGGGAAAATCGTAAATATTGTTTCTAAAGAATATCCCCTTTTCTTTCCCCATCCCGGCTGGTCAGAACAGAATCCCGAGGACTGGTATACCCAGAGCATAGAGGGACTGAAAGAACTGCTGGAAAAATGTGATAAGACCCAGGTGGCGGGAATCAGCTTTGGAGGGCAGATGCACGGACTGGTAGCCCTGGACGCGGAGGATCAAGTGATCCGCCCGGCGATTCTCTGGAACGACGGCCGGACCGGCAAGCAAACAGACTATCTGAACCAAGTGATCGGTAAAGACAAGCTGTCTCAGTATACAGCCAACATTGCTTTCGCCGGCTTTACGGCTCCGAAGATTCTCTGGATGAAGGAAAACGAGCCGGAAAATTTTGCGAAGATTGCCAAGATTATGCTTCCCAAGGATTATCTGGCGTACAGACTCTCCGGTTCCTTCTGCACGGACTACTCCGACGCCTCCGGCATGCTTCTGCTGGATGTACAGCACCGCTGCTGGTCCAAAGAAATGATGGAGATTTGTTCCGTCAAAGAAGAGCAGCTGCCGAAACTGTATGAAAGCTATGAGGTTGTAGGCACACTGAGAAAGGAAATTGCGGAAGAACTGGGCCTTTCCCAAGGCGTGAAGATTATCGCCGGCGCCGGCGATAATGCTGCGGCAGCCGTGGGAACCGGCACAGTGGGAGACGGACGCTGCAACATTTCCCTGGGTACCAGCGGAACAGTATTTATCTCCAGCAAGAATTTCGGCGTGGACAGGTACAATGCCCTTCATTCTTTTGATCATGCGGACGGCGCGTACCATCTTATGGGATGCATGCTTTCTGCTGCTTCCTGCAACAAATGGTGGATGGACGACATTCTGAAGACCCAGAACTACGGCGCTGAGCAGGAGGGAATTACAAAATTAGGAGAGAATCATGTGTTCTTCCTGCCCTACCTGATGGGAGAAAGATCTCCCCACAATAATCCCGATGCCAGAGCGGTATTCTTTGGTATGTCCATGGATACCACCAGAGAGGAAATGACCCAGGCTGTGCTGGAAGGCGTCAGCTTCGGCCTTCGGGATTCTCTGGAGGTGGCCAGAGACCTGGGCCTGAAGATCGAACGCACGAAACTCTGCGGCGGCGGTGCCAAGAGCCCGCTGTGGAGAAGGATCATTGCCAATGTGATGAATCTGAAAGTGGATATTATCGAGAGCGAGGAAGGGCCTGGCTATGGAGCGGCCATCCTGGCAGCCGTAGGCTGCGGAGAATATGCCACGGTAGAAGAAGCCGCCGGGAAACTGGTGAAGGTTATCGATACCATTGAGCCGGAACCGGAACTGGTGGTAAAATACGAGGCAAAATACCAGAAGTTTAAAAAGATCTACCCCACGGTCAAGGAATTGTACGGCGGGGAAGAATAAAAAGGATCGGGGCGCCCGGCTGCATGGGCGCCCCGGAACTTTTCTTGACAAAGAATTGGAAGAAGACTATAATAAATTTATAGATTTCAGCATACATTATATAGACAAAAAGATATCGCGGGGTGGAGCAGTCTGGAAGCTCGTCGGGCTCATAACCCGAAGGCCGCAGGTTCAAATCCTGCCCCCGCAATTTTGCAGAGACATACCGCGCCGGTATGTCTCTGTTTGGCATTCCAAAGCAGTCGGGAAAACGGCCGGGTATAATTGACTTTCTTACAAGCCTTATGTATACTAAGGAAAAGTTCGGAAGACAAAGGAGCAAAGATCGTGGCAAAAAAAAGAAAGAAAAAAAAGAAAGGCGGCCCCTTAAATGTGATTCTGACCCTGGGAATCCTGCTATGTGTGGGGGTAATCGTTTATTCTGGATATAAGCTGCTTTCCACCAGGCTTGCTTACCATGAAGGAGAAAGCGAATATAATACTTTGCTGAGATATACTGCGGAAGTGACTCAGACTCCGGAAGAACCGGGGACAGAGGCAGAGCAGAATCAGGCTGCGGAAGCGGATCCCCAGGAGATGGAGGGCCCGCCGATCCAGGTGGATTTCGCGGCGCTGCAGGCCATTAATCCGGATATCGTCGGGTGGCTGCATATAGAGGCATTGGACATAAGCTATCCGGTTGTGCAGGGAACAGATAATGACTATTATCTGCACAGAACTTTCGAGGGAAAGGATAATTTCGCCGGTTCTATCTTTGTGGAATGTCGTAATACCGGCGACTGGACGGACTGCAATACAATTGTGTACGGCCACAATATGAAAAATCAGTCCATGTTCGGCAAACTGAGCCTGATCCAGAACTGGGAGGAGGGTCAGGGCCCTCTGGAATTCTGGATTCTTACGCCGGAAGAAAACTACCGGTATGAAATTTTTAGTGCTCAGTATACGGACGCTTACAGTGATGTCTATACACTGTTTACCGGTACAGGAGATCTGTTTCTGGACTATCTGAATAAAATGCAGTCCCAGTCCCAGATTCCTGTGGAGCCAAGGACCTTTTCGCTGAATGACCGGGTTGTTACTTTGTCTACCTGCGCTTCCAGCGAAGGAGATGAGCGCTATGTGGTGCAGGGAATACGGACGGCCGAGTAAGGGCAAAAGAAGGAGGGAAGTCTAATGGATGCAGTAGAACGTTTGCAGAAGATCATTGATGAACACGAGAATCTTGTTTTTTTTGGAGGCGCCGGAGTATCTACAGAAAGCGGGATCCCGGATTTCCGCAGCGTGGACGGGCTGTACCATCAGACCTATGACTATCCGCCGGAAGAGATTTTGAGCCACAGCTTTTTTGTGCGGAATCCGGAATATTTTTTCCGCTTTTATCAGGATAAAATGCTGGCCCTGGACGCGAAACCCAACGCGGCACATCGGAAGCTGGCGGAACTGGAGGCTGCGGGAAAGCTGAAAGCGGTAATCACTCAGAATATAGACGGACTTCATCAGATGGCGGGAAGCAGAAACGTTCTGGAACTGCATGGAAGCGTACACAGAAATTACTGTGTAAAGTGCGGCGCTTTCTATGACGCGGCTTATATGAAAGCGGCTTCCGGAGTGCCAAGATGCGAAAAGTGCGGAGGCATTATTAAACCGGATGTGGTGCTGTACGAAGAAAGTTTGGATCAGAAAACCCTGCGGGAGTCTGTTTTGGCTATATCCAGAGCCCAGGTCCTGATCGTAGGCGGAACTTCTCTGGTTGTATATCCGGCGGCAGGACTACTGCAGTATTTTCAGGGGAAAGCGCTGGTAGTCATCAACAAAGGCGCCACCTCTGCAGACCAGAGCGCCGACCTGGTAATCAATGAGCCCATCGGCCGGATCCTGGATCAGATCCGACTGGAGGGCGGCCCAATGGCGGGGTGACGTCTATGATATATGAGGTGGGTGATATCGTTAAATTAAAGAAACCGCATCCCTGCGGCAGCTGTGAATGGGAAATTCTGCGGGTGGGGGCTGATTTCCGGCTGAAATGTACCGGATGCGGCCACCAGATTATGACTCCTCGGAAACAGGTGGAAAAAAACACCCGGGGACTCCGGAAAAAAGGGGAAAATTGACTTTTACAGCTGTGTATGGTATGATAGACATCCGTAATATACAATAAATTGAAATGCACAGAGGGAATAAAAATGAATAAAGTAATTCTCATGGGAAGATTGACAAGAGATCCGGATATCCGTTATTCCGCCGGGGAAAACGCCACAGCCGTGGCAAGATACACCCTGGCAGTGGATCGGAGATTCAGAAGAGACGGAGAGCAGACAGCGGATTTTATCAGCTGTGTGGCCTTTGGAAGAAGCGCGGAGTTTGCTGAAAAATATTTTCACCAGGGAATCCGTATTGTGGTCAGCGGACGGATTCAGACGGGAAGCTATACAAACCGGGAGGGTGTAAAGGTGTACACCACCGATGTAGTAGTGGAAGAGCAGGAGTTCGCTGAGAGCAAGAGCGCCAGCGCGGAGAACAGCGCAGGTTTCCAGGCCTCTTACCGCCAGACCTCCGGTCCGGCCCCTGCAGCGCCGGCTCCGGCTCCCGCACCGGCATCTGCGGACGGATTTATGAACATTCCGGATGGAATTGACGAAGAACTGCCTTTTAACTAAGAAAAGTTTTGGCAGAGGACACAGTTTAAATGATACGGATTTAGTAAAGGGTGGCTGGATGCTGCTGCGCAGCAGCCGGTCACCCTGTCTGCCATGAATACGGGCTGCCGCGCTTTCCGGTTTCGGACCGGGATTTTAAGGGGCAGAGTTTATATGGGAGCAGTATTATGAATAGATCCATTTCAAAAATGAGATTAACAGGACGTCTGCAGAGTTATCTGCGCTGGCCCCTCTGGATGATACTGGTGCTTGCGGGCATAAACGTAGTTGTGTATTTTCTGGATGTTGAAGCGGGAGCGCTGATCAGCTGCGGCGTTGTTATTTATGCGGCGGCGGCCTTGCTGCTTTACCGCAGAAAACAGGCTTCGGTATTTAATGATCTGATTACTTTTGCGGCTCAATACGGACAGATACAGAGGCAGCTTCTGGCGGACTTTTCCCTTCCCTATGCCATTATGGATCACCAGGGAAAAATCCTGTGGTTTAACACGGCTTTTGCCCAGCTCAGCGGCAGAGACCGCAGAGGGTACCGGAAATCCATAACGAATATTTTTTCGGAAATCACCCAGGATAAATTTCCGCAGCCGGGAGAGGAACTCAATTATTCTCTCTCCTATCAGCGCAGGGATTACCGGATCTATATTAAGTATATCAATATCGATGGCCTGATTCAGAATTCGGAACTTCTGGAGATGGAACCCTCCAGTGAGGCCTGCCTCTATGCGGTTTACCTGGCAGACGAAACGCAGCTCAACGAGTATATACAGAAATATCAGGACGAAACCATGGTTACAGGGCTGATCTATCTGGATAATTACGAAGAGGCCCTGGAGAGCGTAGAAGAAGTAAGGCGTTCTCTTTTGTCTGCCCTTCTGGATCGGAAGATTAATAAATATTTCAGCGAGATTGACGGCCTGGTAAAAAAGTTTGAAAAAGATAAATATTTTCTGGTTATGCGGACAGGGTCTCTGGCAAAATTAAAAGAGATGAAGTTCAGTATCCTCCAGGAAGTAAAAACAGTCAATATCGGCAATGAGATGGCGGTTACCATCAGTATTGGAATCGGCGCCGGCAGCAGCAGCTACGGGAAAAATTCCGAATATGCCCGGATTGCCATTGATCTGGCCCTGGGAAGAGGCGGAGACCAGGTGGTGATCAAGGAAGGCGAAAAGATTTCTTATTTCGGCGGAAAATCCCAGGCGGTAGAGAAGAATACCCGTGTAAAGGCCCGTGTAAAGGCCCATGCCATGAAAGAGTTTATGGACAGCAAGGAAAAAGTCGTGGTGATGGGACACAAGATCATAGATGTAGATTCTTTCGGAGCTGCCGTAGGAATCTATCGAGCGGCAAAAACGCTGAACAAGAGAACCCATATTGTCATTGATAATGTTACGTCCTCGATCCGGCCCCTGATGCAGGCTTTTTATCAGAATCCGGACTATGATGCCCATATGTTTGTTAACTGTGCGGAAGCCCGGGAGATCGTAGACGACAATACCCTGGTGGTGGTGGTAGATACCAATAAGCCCAGCTATACGGAGTGCGAGGATCTGCTGTATCAGACTAAAACCATTGTTGTGCTGGATCATCACCGGCAGGGCAGCGAGGTGATCCGCAATTCTGTTTTGTCTTATATAGAACCTTACGCCTCCTCGGCCTGCGAGATGGTGGCGGAGATCCTGCAGTATTTTACAGAAGGGGTTCGGATCCGCAATATCGAGGCGGATGCTCTTTATGCCGGGATTATGGTAGATACCGATAATTTCCTGCAGAAGACGGGGGTGCGGACTTTTGAAGCGGCAGCCTTTCTGCGTCGCTGCGGAGCGGATGTGACCCGGGTGCGGAAATTATTCCGGGAAGATATGAATGATTACCGGGCCAGAGGAGAAGCGATCCGGAATGCGGAACTTTTCCGGGAAAGCTTTGCCATTTCTGTCTGTCCCAGTGATTATGTAGAAAGTCCTACGGTAGTGGGAGCCCAGGCGGCCAACGAGCTGCTGAACATTGTGGGTGTAAAAGCCTCTTTTGTTCTGACGGAATATAAAGGTGTTATTTATATCAGCGCCCGGGCCATCGATGAAGTTAATGTACAGATCATCATGGAACGTATGGGCGGAGGCGGCCATCTGAATATTGCCGGCTGCCAGCTGGAGAAAAAATCTCTGGAGGAAGCAAAGTCGTATTTGAAAGAAACTCTGGCGGAAATGCTGGAGGGAGGAGAAATATAGTATGAAGATTATTTTGTTGGAAGATGTAAAATCACTGGGTAAAAAAGGTGAAATTGTAAATGTAAGCGACGGATACGCCAGAAATATGCTGCTTCCCAAGAAGCTGGGTGTTCCGGCCACCCCTAAAAACCTTAATGACCTGAAACTGCAGAAGGCCCATGAAGAAAAGGTGGCCAAGGAAGTTCTGGAGGCGGCTCGGGAACTGGCAGAAAAACTGAACGCCGCTGAGGTTTCTGTCTCTGTTAAGACCGGAGAGGGCGGAAGAGTTTTCGGATCCGTCTCCGGCAAAGAGATTGCGGAGGCTGCCAGAGAGCAGCTGGGAATTGAACTGGATAAGAAAAAACTGGTGCTGGATGGAACGATCCGTGAATTAGGTACTGCGGAAGTGGCGGTAAAACTGCATCCCCAGGTAACAGCGAAACTGAAGGTACATGTAAGAGAAGCATAGGAGGAAACTCATGGAGGAGGCGCTGATTAAAAGAATACTTCCCCACAGCGTGGAAGCCGAGCAGTCTGTGATCGGTTCCATGCTTATGGGCAGGGAAGCAATCGTGGTTGCCTCTGAGATGCTTACCAGCGAAGATTTTTATCAGCGGCAGTACGGAATTGTGTTTGATGCCATGGTAGACCTTTTTAATGAGGGGAAAGCCGTGGATGTTGTGACTCTTCAGAACCGTCTGCGGGAAATGGATGTACCTCCGGAGATATCGGGACTGGAATTTGTCAGAGATCTTCTGAATGCAGTCCCTACCTCTGCCAATATCCGCTACTATGCCACCATTGTCAGCGAAAAAGCGGTTCTGCGCCGCCTGATCCGTCTGACAGAGGAAATTGAAAACCAATGTTACCTGAACCGGGAACCGGTGGAAGAGATTCTGGAAAACACAGAGAAAAAAATGTTTCAGCTTCTTCAGCAAAGGGATTCCGGGGATATGGTTCCCATCCGCCAGGTGGTCATGGATACGCTGGAAAATATCGAACGCGCATCCAAAACCAAGGGGAATGTAACCGGTCTGGCCACCGGATTTACCGACCTGGATTATAAAACCTCCGGTTTTCAAAATTCAGATCTGATTTTGGTAGCGGCGCGTCCCTCTATGGGAAAGACGGCATTTGTCCTGAACATTGCTCAGTATATGGCCTTTAAACAGAATTTGTCCGTAGCCATTTTCAGTCTGGAAATGTCCAAGCAGCAATTGATGAATCGTTTGCTGTCCATGGAATCCAGGGTGAATTCACAGAGCATGCGGACGGGCAATCTGAAAGATGAGGATTGGGGCAAGCTCATTGAGAGTGCCGGCCTTATTGGGGAATCCAGGCTGATCATTGACGATACGCCGGGAATTACAGTTCGGGAATTGCGCTCAAAATGCAGAAAATATAAACTGGAGCACGGGCTGGATATCATTATGATCGATTACCTGCAGCTCATGAGCGGCGGGGGGAGAGGCAGCGATTCCAGGCAGCAGGAGATTTCAGAAATTTCCCGCTCTCTGAAAGCCCTTGCCCGGGAACTGAACGTTCCGGTGGTTGCCCTTTCCCAGCTGAGCCGGGCGGTGGAGAGCAGAACCGACCACCGGCCCATGCTTTCGGATCTGCGGGAATCCGGCGCCATCGAACAGGATGCGGATGTGGTGATGTTTATTTACCGGGATGATTATTACCATAAGGATTCAGAAATGAAAGGGGTAGCGGAGATTATTATTGCGAAGCAGAGAAACGGCCCCATCGGAACCATTAATCTGGTCTGGCTGCCGGACTATACAAAATTTATGAATCTGGAGCAGGGAAGAAAATAGCATCAGTGTACAAGGGGCAACACGCTCCAAACCGCGTAATTTCGGTGATTTTCTGTGTTATCCTCAATCGGCGTACGTCCAGTACGCCTCTATCGTCTGCCTTGAAAATCACCGAAATTCCTGCGGTTGGAGTCTTCGAGTCGTGAAGGTGCTGATTTGAGCCCCTTCAAGGCACTTGATCGACGCGTACAGAGACGTACGCGGAGGGAAAGTAACGCAGAAGGAGCTCAAATCAGCCCTTCAACGACCGTATTGTCCCCTTGTACACTGATGCTAGAGTCCGTGTACAAAGCAGTCGGCAAGATATGGGCCGGCTGTTTTTTTACGGCGGCGCGGAGTTTGTCGAACGAAATTTATTGTGTTGCCCTGCCGGGATGATATAATAAAAACAGATGTCCGGTATGCCGGATATTCCGGAATTGCAGGGAAGGGGTAGGTTTATGGAGCAGACCAGATATTCCGTAGCTGAGGCATCCGCGCTGCTGGGTGAAAAGTCTTCTGCCCTCAGATATTGGGAAGAACAATTTGGACTGAACATAAGAAGAAATGACCGGGGAAGCAGAAGCTATACAGAGAAAGACCTGAGAATTTTTTTCTGTATCCGGGAACTGAAGAGAAAAGGACTGCAGCTGAAAGAAATCGCCGTCCTGCTTCCGCTTCTGGTCCGGGAAGCGGAAGGACCGGAGGAGAGAGCCAGGGAAACCAGGTTTTACCAGCTGTTGGAGAGGGTTCTGCGGGAACTGAGGAATAAAACCCGTCAGGAGGAGCGATACCGAAAGGTGGATGCAGCCATCCGCCAGCGTCAGATAGCCAGAAAACAGGTGGCGGTAACCGAAGAACAGCGGGAGGGAGAAAAGAAAAAGCGGCAGGCAAGATAAACTTGTCTGCCGCTGGCAATTCGGCTGGATTATTCAGCGGAAATTGCGCCTGTGGGACATGCAGCTTCGCAGGAACCGCAATCTACGCAGGCATCTGCATCGATTACGTACTTTCCATCGCCCTCGCTGATTGCGTCAACCGGGCATTCGCTTACACAGGTTCCGCAGGATACACATTCATCAGAAATTACATGTGCCATCGTTATATCCTCCTTACAAAATAGTGCTGTGACTGTAAACCCCTCATCTTGGGTCCTATGCCCATTCTAATATAAGTTTTTGGAGAATACAAGTATAAAAATAGAAACATTGGCGCGGAAAAAGCTGGTTGCCCTTGCGCAAGGGGAAAAAAGGTATTATAATGGGAGCGAAAAAAGAAGGAGGACTTTACCATGGCGAAAGTGACGAAGGATACAACAATCGGCGAGATGCTTCAGCTGGATCAGAATATTGCAATTATCTTAATGAGAGCGGGTATGCACTGCATCGGTTGTCCCTCTTCTCAGGGAGAATCACTGGCGGAGGCAGCTATGGTTCATGGCCTGGATGCGGATATCCTGGAAGCTCAGATCAATGATTATCTGAGCCAGAAGTAAAGCGTTTTTAAAAACTGCTGTCAAGAAGAGCCTGGTTTTCCTCGTAAGGAAAAGCAGGCTTTTTTGCTAAAATTGATGTTTTACCCGGAACCAGCAGGTGTAGGCATAAGAAAAACCAAGAGAATGGTAAAGCCGCAGGGCGGGCTGATTGTCCTCCACCACCTGCAGATAGGCCTTTGTGGCGCCCCGGAGCTGACCGTTCTGCAGGATGGTTCTGCAGATGGCCCGGGCGTAATGACGCCGCCGATAGTCGGGATGTACGTGAATGGCGTAAACGCCGATATATTCCCGATCCAGAATTCCCAGGCCGGTGGCGACAATTTTTTTGCCGTCATGGATGGAAACACAAATGGTTTCCTTGGGAATTGCACGATACATGGAAGGAACCACCTGTTTATGCATGACGTTGGTGGTGCCTTTCAGGGAAAAAAGTGCCTGGATCCAGGCGTCAGGTATGAAATTGCTGACGTTTACCGGGATGTCTTCCGGCATCAGGATTTTTTGTGTCAGAGACGCTGTCATGACGTGGGTGGTATGTTCCTGTATGTAACCCCGCCGAGACAGATCCCGGTCAAAGGATTGGGGAAGCAGCGGTGAAATTTTAAAAATAGAAGGAGTTCCCCATTTTCTGTAAGCCTCCTCACAGTAAGCAATCTTGGTATCCAGAGGAAGGGAGGAGGCGCCGATCTGTTCTACACAGTTTGTCCGGTGGGTATAAAAATAGGAAAAACGCAGCAGCCACCCATCGTAGATCTGGATCTGATGGGAGGGCCATGCGTTCAGGGACAGGTCTTCAATTGTTTTAATTTGTGTTTTCATATGCAAAACCTCTCACGCTATTATAATATGCGGAGGAAAATCCTACAAGAGTCATTTGGTTTTCTTGCATAATTGGCGGAAAAGGGGTATAATGGCTCTGATATACCAAAATTACGAAAGCGAGATAAGGGGTAGATACAAAATGTCAAAAGTACTGAAAGTATTTGTGAATCTTATATTGATACTCTTTATTCTGGTGGCAGCGGCGCTGTTTGTTCCGCCGCTGGCAGGAATAACCACAGTTGTTTCGGAACCGGAGACGGTGACCAATATTCAGATCGGCAGCGTCGTCTATGGAAAGAGTACGCCGGTGGGAGAACTGGCAGCCGGAGATAAGATTGTAGTTACCGGCGACGGCACCGCATTTGTATATGAGATTTCGGAGATTGACGCAGAAACCGGGGAAACACTGGCAGTGGCCTCCCAGGGGGCGGAGCCGGTGGAAATTACACTCCGCACCGCAGGACAGAAGGTGCTGATCACAGTGCCCTTTATTGGATATGTTTCAATCCTTGCCCAGACTATGGAGGGGCGGATCGTGCTGGGGCTGGCAGTGGCGCTACTGATCGTGCTCTTTATTGTGGCAGAGGTTTGGAACCGGAAGAACCGGGATGAGGAGGAAGAAGACCCGGAAGAAGATGAGTTTTACGCCGATCTTGCGGAAAAGAAGGCGGAGGCGGACGCGGAGGAGGAACGAAAATTCCAGACCCGTCAGCTGCAGGAAGAGACCGGGGAACAGGAGGCAGAGCAGTCCTGGCCGGCGGCTTCCCAAGGAGAGTCTGAGGTCTTTATTGAGAAGCTGGAAGGAGAAGAAACTTCTCCGGAAGAAGAGATCCGGGTTCCGCAGACTGCGGAGGGAGAGAATGGGGAAGAGTCTGTACCGGATGTGCAGGCTGCCCTGGAGAAAGTTCTGGTGAAGGAGCCCATGCACAGCCAGGGGCAGACTATGCAGATGAAGCCTGTGCAGGAGGAAGCGGAGGAAACAGCCTCCCTGAAACCGGATGAGATCGTTCTGGCCATCCCTGCCAGAACCGTAGAGGAGATTCTGCAGGATGCTTACAAAGACGGCCAGGATCCCAAAGTAGAAAAGGATGAACTGACAGGTGTTACCTTTGTGGACTTTTCGGATTGTCTGTAAGGAACATTTACAGCGGGTGCCGCAAAATCATCAGAACAGATGATTTTGCGGCATTTCTTTATTAAAAGCTGGGAAGAAAAGCATGAGGGCGTGTATCTGAAAAAATACAATTTTTCCCCTTCCGGGCTTGCATTTTCGGCGAGATACTGGTAAAATAACTCGTGTTGTGACATTGATAGCTATGAAGCGTGAGGTTGCTGCCCGGGGTGGCAGGTTTTCCGTGGAGCGAATGTCAAGTTAGGAAACTGGCGACAAGTCACTGTACAATTGATTAAGTCTACCGAAGTGTGGAAACACGTGTGAAAGTCCTCAGGACACACACGGAGATGTGTACAGTCACCGCTTGTCGTACTCGAAAAGTGCGAAAAGGAGGCGACTTTTTTTATGGCAAGTCAAGTAATGAGAATCACCCTGAAAGCGTATGATCACCAGCTGGTGGATGCATCCGCAGCAAAAATCGTCGAAACTGTTAAGAAGAACGGATCTACCGTGAGCGGACCTGTGCCGCTGCCCACTAAAAAAGAGGTAGTTACCATTCTGCGGGCTGTACACAAGTACAAAGATTCCCGGGAACAGTTCGAGCAGAGAACACACAAAAGACTCATTGACATCATCACACCTACCCAGAAGACGGTGGATGCTCTGTCCAGACTGGAAATGCCTGCCGGTGTATACATCGACATCAAGATGAAAAACAAATAATTCATCAAAAAAGAAAATCGGTTAATTGATATAGAAGCAATCGCAGAAAAGCGCATTCCACTTATATCTGTTAACTAGAATGAGCTCCCTGAATGGGGCGCTCCGCTGTAGAAAAACAGGAGGTAAAAAGAATGAAGAAAGCGATTTTAGCCACAAAAGTTGGAATGACTCAGATTTTCAACGAAGACGGAGTTCTGACTCCGGTGACTGTGCTGCAGGCTGGACCCTGCGTCGTAACCCAGGTCAAGACCAAAGAAAACGACGGATACAGCGCAGTGCAGGTAGGATACGGCGATATCCGGGAGAAACTGGTAAATAAGCCGAAAAAAGGACAGTTTGAAAAAGCAGAGGTTCCCTGCAAGAGATTTCTGAAAGAGTTCAGACTGGAAGATGCAGAGAATTACGAAGTAAAGCAGGAGATCAAAGCGGATATCTTTGCGGCAGGCGATAAGATCGATGCGACTGCTATCAGCAAAGGTAAAGGCTTCCAGGGTGCCATCAAGAGACATGGACAGTCCAGAGGACCCATGGCTCACGGTTCCAAATATCATCGTCACGCAGGTTCCAACGGTGCATGTTCTGATCCCAGCAAGGTGTTCAAGGGCAAAAAGATGGCCGGACACATGGGACATGTAAAAGTAACTGTACAGAATCTGGAAGTTGTGAGAGTAGATGCTGAAAACAATCTGCTGCTGGTGAAGGGCTCCGTTCCGGGACCGAAGAAATCACTGGTAACCATCAAGGAAACTGTTAAGACGATTCAGTAACCTTTTAGCGGGAAAGGAGGAACAAATCAGATGGCAAACGTAGCTGTTTATAATATGGAAGGCAATGAAGTGGGAACCATGGAGCTTTCCGATGCCGTATTCGGCGTAGAAGTAAAAGAAAACCTGGTTCATCAGGCGGTTGTGCTTCATCTGGCAAACAGACGCCAGGGAACACAGAAGGCCAAGACCCGTTCCGAAGTGAGCGGAGGCGGAAGAAAGCCCTGGAGACAGAAGGGTACAGGACATGCCCGTCAGGGATCTATCCGTGCTCCTCAGTGGACCGGCGGCGGCGTGGTATTCGCTCCGGTGCCCAGAGACTATTCCTTCAAGATGAACAAGAAAGAGAAGAGACTGGCTCTGAAGTCCGCGCTGACCAGCAAGGTGCAGGAGAATAAGTTCCTGGTGCTGGATGAGCTGAAGCTGGACGCTGTAAAAACGAAAGATATGAAGAAGGTGTTGGACAACCTGAAAGTTGACAAAGCCCTGGTAGTCATCGGAAACGACAGCGAAAATGTTGCACTGTCCGCCAGAAATATCCCCGGCGTACAGACCGCTTCCGTAAGTACCATCAATGTATATGATATCCTGAAGTACAACACTGTGATCGCAACCAAGAGCAGTGTGGCATCCATCGAGGAGGTGTACGCATAATGGCAAAGGTTCTGTATTATGATGTAATTCTGAAGCCTCTCGTAACCGAGAAGAGCATGAACGCCATGGGCGAGAAGAAATACGCTTTCCTGGTACATCCGGAAGCAAACAAGACCATGATCAAAGAGGCTGTTGAGAAAATGTTCGAGGGAACAAAGGTAAAGAGTGTCAACACCATGAACCTGGACGGCAAGACCAAACGCCGTGGACTGGTTTACGGAAAGACTGCCAAGACCAAAAAAGCCATTGTAGCCCTGACTGAGGACAGCAAGGATATTGAAATTTTCCAGGGACTGTAATCAGGTCCCAACCTATGGCCCTTCAGGCCGAGAATAATGAAACACCCAAGGGTGTACCTATGGCCCTTCAGGCCGAGAATAATGAAACACCTAAAGGTGTACCTATGGCCCTTCAGGCCGAGAATAATGAAAGGAGATACCGTAATGGGAATTAAAACCTATAACCCATATACACCTTCCAGAAGACATATGACCAGCTCTGATTTCTCAGAAATCACCAAGAGCAAACCGGAGAAATCCCTGGTCGTATCTCTGAAGAAAAATGCAGGACGTAACAATCAGGGAAAGATCACCGTGAGACATCACGGCGGCGGAAGCAGAAGAAAATACAGACTGGTAGATTTTAAGAGATTTAAGGATGATATCGCGGCTCACGTAACCGCTATCGAGTACGATCCCAACAGAACAGCCAACATCGCGCTGATCTGCTATGAGGACGGACAGAAATCCTACATTCTGGCTCCGGAAGGACTGAAGGTGGGAATGAAGATCATGAACGGTCCCAATGCTGAGGTTCGCCCCGGCAACTGCCTGCCTCTGTCTGAGATCCCGGTTGGTACTTTGATTCACAATATTGAGCTGCATCCCGGAAAGGGCGGACAGCTGGTTCGTTCCGCCGGAAACAGCGCGCAGCTGATGGCAAAGGAAGGAAAGTACGCTACCTTACGTCTTCCCTCCGGTGAGATGAGAATGGTTCCTCTGAATTGCCGTGCTTCTATCGGCGTAGTTGGAAACGGTGAGCACAATCTGATCAACATTGGTAAAGCAGGACGGAAACGTCACATGGGCATTCGCCCCACAGTCCGCGGTTCTGTTATGAACCCCAACGACCATCCCCACGGCGGTGGTGAGGGACGCGCTCCCATCGGACGTCCGGGTCCCTGCACACCCTGGGGCAAACCTGCTCTGGGTCTGAAGACCAGAAAGAAGAACAAACAGTCCAACAAATACATCGTTCGTAGAAGAGATGGTAAAACATTAACAAAATAAGGAGGTTAAACGATGGCTCGTTCACTGAAAAAAGGCCCGTTTGCTGATGCAAGCTTATTAAAGAAAATCGATGCAGCCAATGCATCTGGTGATAAGACAGTTATTAAGACCTGGTCCCGCCGTTCTACGATCTTCCCGTCTTTCGTGGGACACACGATTGCAGTTCACGACGGAAGAAAGCATGTTCCGGTATACGTTACCGAGGACATGGTAGGCCACAAGCTGGGTGAGTTCGTTGCTACCAGAACCTATAGAGGTCACGGCAAGGACGAAAAGAAATCCGGCGTAAGGTAAAAGTAGAGCGAAAGGAGGCTATTAGCAATGGCTAAGGGACATAGAAGTCAGATTAAAAGAGAAAGAAACGCGAATAAAGACACCAGACCTTCTGCCAAACTGTCATACGCGAGAGTGCCTGTGCAGAAAGCCTGTTTTGTACTGGATGCGATCCGCGGCAAAGACGTGGAGTCCGCACTGGGAATCTTAACCTACAATCCAAGATATGCTTCCAGCGTTGTAAAGAAGCTGCTGGAGTCAGCGATCGCCAATGCTGAGAATAACAACGGTCTGAGCAGAGAGAATCTGTATGTGGCTGAGTGCTATGCAAACAAAGCTCCCACAATGAAGAGAATTCAGCCCAGAGCTCAGGGAAGAGCTTACAGAATCGAAAAAAGAACAAGTCATATCTCTATCGTACTGGATGAAAGGTAAGGAGGTTAAGAATGGGACAGAAAGTTAATCCCCATGGTTTAAGAGTCGGAATTATCAAAGACTGGGATTCCAAATGGTACGCGGAAGGTGATTTCGCAGATTACCTGGTGGAAGACTACAATATCAGAACATTTCTGAAAAAGAAACTGTACAGCGCCGGTATCTCCAGAATCGAGATCGAGAGAGCGTCTGACAGAGTAAAGATCATTATCTACACTGCAAAGCCGGGTGTTGTAATCGGCAAGGGCGGTTCTGAAATCGAGAAGGTAAAGGCTGAGCTTGCGAAATATACAAGCAAGAAGCTGATCGTGGACATCAAGGAAGTGAAGAGACCGGACAGAGACGCGCAGCTGGTAGCTGAGAACATCGCTCTGCAGCTGGAGAACCGTATCTCCTTCCGCCGGGCTATGAAGTCCACCATGCAGAGAACTATGCGCGCCGGCGCTAAGGGAATCAAGACTTCCGTATCCGGACGTCTGGGCGGCGCAGATATGGCCCGCACCGAGTTCTACAGCGAAGGAACCATTCCGCTGCAGACACTCCGCGCAGATATTGACTATGGTTTCGCTGAGGCAGACACCACCTACGGCAAGGTTGGCGTAAAAGCCTGGGTCTACAACGGCGAGGTACTTCCTGCCAAAGGAACAAAGGAAGGGAGCGATAAATAATTATGTTAATGCCTAAGAGAGTAAAACGTCGTAAACAGTTCCGTGGCTCCATGAGAGGAAAAGCCCTGAGAGGCAATACCATTAATTATGGAGAATTTGGCCTGGTAGCCACCGAGCCCTGCTGGATCAAATCCAATCAGATCGAGGCTGCCCGTGTTGCCATGACCCGTTACATCAAGCGTGGCGGTAAAGTCTGGATTAAGATCTTCCCGGACAAGCCCGTAACCGCAAAACCGGCTGAGACCCGTATGGGTTCCGGAAAAGGCTCCCTGGAGTACTGGGTAGCAGTTGTAAAACCCGGCCGTGTTATGTTTGAGATCGCTGGCGTAGCTGAGGAGACCGCCCGCGAAGCATTGCGTCTTGCCATGCATAAGTTACCCTGTAAATGTAAAATCGTTTCTCGTGCAGACTTAGAAGGCGGTGATAACAGTGAAAAGTAAGAAATATGTAGAAGATTTAAAAGCTAAATCAGCTGCAGAATTACAGGAAGAATTAGTAGCTGCTAAGAAGGAGCTCTTTAATCTGAGATTCCAGAATGCGACCAATCAGCTGGACAACACCAGCCGGATTAAGGAAGTTCGCAAAAACATTGCCAGAATTTCAACTGTCATTGCTCAGAAAGCAAGCGCAGCCAACTGAAAGGAGTCAAGGTCGTGGAAGAAAGAAATCTGAGAAAAGTCCGTGTGGGCAAGGTTGTCAGCAACAAGATGGATAAAACCATTGTTGTGGCTATCGAGGACCATGTAAAACACCCGCTTTACAAGAAAATTGTAAAGGATACCTATAAATTAAAAGCACATGATGAGAACAATGAGTGCAACATCGGTGATACGGTAAGAGTGATGGAGACCAGACCCCTGTCCAAGGACAAGAGATGGAGACTGGTTGAGATCGTTGAGAGAGCGAAATAATTGAAGAAATGCTTAAAGGAGGAATACCAGCATGATTCAGCAGGAAAGCAGACTGAAGGTCGCTGATAACACCGGTGCGAAAGAGATTCTCTGCATTCGTGTTATGGGCGGATCTACCAGAAGATATGCGAATATCGGCGATATAATCGTTGCCACGGTCAAAGATGCAACACCTGGCGGCGTTGTAAAGAAAGGCGACGTTGTAAAAGCTGTTGTGGTTCGTTCCGTAAAAGGCGCACGCCGCAAAGACGGTTCCTACATCAAATTTGATGAGAACGCAGCAGTTATTATCAAAGAGGATAAGACTCCCAGAGGAACTCGTATTTTTGGGCCTGTAGCCAGAGAGCTCCGTGAGAAACAGTTCATGAAGATCGTTTCCCTGGCTCCCGAAGTATTATAGGAGGTCGGCTATGTCAGTAAAGATTAAGAAGGGCGACACTGTAAAAGTAATCGCCGGCAAGGATAAAGATAAAGAGGGAAAAGTTCTTTCCGTTGATGTGAAGAAGAATAAAGTGATCGTTGAAGGCATCAACATGATCACCAAGCACACCAAACCCAGCATGCAGAATCAGCAGGGCGGAATTGTGAACAAAGAGGCTCCCATTGATATTTCCAACGTTATGTACCTGCATAAGGGCAAAGCGACCAGGATCGGCTACAAAGTAGAAGACGGCAAGAAGGTCCGCGTTGCCAAGACCACAGGCGAAGTACTGGATTAATTGAGAGGAGGCCGAAATCGTGAGCAGATATAAAGAAATGTACAAGAACGAAATCGTCGAAGCCATGACGAAAAAGTTCGGATATAAAAACATTATGGAAGTGCCGAAACTCGAGAAGATCGTGGTGAACATGGGCGTTGGCGAGGCTAAGGAAAATGCCAAGCTGCTGGATTCCGCTGTTGCCGATATGGAGCGGATCACCGGCCAGAAGGCCATTGTAACCAAGGCAAAGAAGTCCGTGGCTAACTTCAAAATCAGAGAGGGTATGGCCATCGGCTGCAAGGTTACCTTAAGAGGCGACAAGATGTATGAGTTCGCGGATCGTCTCATTAATCTGGCACTGCCCCGTGTCCGTGACTTCCGCGGTGTAAATCCTAATGCTTTCGATGGAAGAGGAAATTACGCGCTTGGCATTAAAGAGCAGCTGATTTTCCCGGAGATTGAATATGATAAGGTTGACAAGGTCAGAGGTATGGATGTAATCTTCGTTACAACCGCCAAGACTGACGAGGAAGCCCGTGAGTTACTGAGATTATTCAATATGCCATTCGCAAAGTAATATAGGAGGAAAAGATTCATGGCTAAAACAGCAATGAAAATTAAACAGCAGCGGAAAGCAAAATTCTCTACCAGAGAATACAATCGCTGCAGAATCTGTGGACGTCCCCATGCCTACCTGAGAAAATACGGAATCTGCCGTATCTGTTTCCGTGAGTTAGCATACAAGGGCCAGATCCCGGGAGTAAAGAAAGCAAGCTGGTGACATTGAACGCTTAACGATTGGCAAGCCGAAGGCGCAGCCAGAGTTTAGCGAGAAAGTCGTTCCCGAACCTTAGCGAAACCAAGCGGCCAGCGCCGGGCGAGCTTAGTTGAGGGAACATACCGCTGGTCTCCAGCGACAGCACTGCTGTAGATAAAGGAAATCCGTGGAAAAGAATGTAAGGAGGAAATACACATGTCCATGAGCGATCCGATTGCAGATATGCTTACAAGAATCCGTAACGCAAATACCGCAAAACATGATACTGTAGATGTTCCGGCATCTAAAATGAAAATTGCTATTGCCGATATTCTGGTAAACGAAGGATACATCGAGAAATATGATCTGACCGGGGAGGCACCCCACAAGACGATCCGCATTACGCTGAAATACGGTGCAGATAAGAACGAGAAGATCATTACCGGTCTGAAGAGAATCTCTAAGCCGGGCCTTCGTATTTACGTTGGAAAGGATGAGCTTCCCAGAGTTCTGGGCGGCCTGGGCGTTGCGATCCTGTCCACCAACCAGGGCGTGATTACTGATAAAGAAGCTAGAAAACTTCAGGTGGGCGGAGAAGTATTAGCTTTCGTATGGTAAGATAAGACCCCGCGTGTACCGGCTGGCTCTTTCGGCCACGGTAGGAAAATATCTCCGGCATGAAGTCCGGCCTATCCCATAGGTCAGTCTTCTCCAGTTGTCGGGATAGAGGGTTTGTGCCTTTTCAAGGCATTGGCAGCAACTGAAAACAGAAGAGAACGAACTGCGTCTCTTCCGAAAATCTAAGTTAATCAGGAGGAAATAATCGTATGTCACGTATCGGAAGACAGCCGGTGGCAATCCCTGCCGGAGTAACGGTTGACATCAAAGAGGGAAATATTGTAACAGTAAAAGGCCCCAAGGGAACTCTGGAGAGAGCTCTTCCCACTGAAATGACGATTCAGCTGGAAGACGGCCATGTAGTTGTTACAAGACCCAATGATCTGAAGAAAATGAAATCTCTGCACGGCCTGACCAGAACACTGATCCACAACATGGTGCTGGGCGTAAGCGAAGGATACCAGAAGGTGCTGGAAGTAAACGGCGTTGGTTATCGTGCAGCAAAACAGGGAAAGAAGCTGGTACTGAATCTGGGCTACTCTCACCCGGTGGAGATGGAGGATCCCGAGGGTCTGGAATCCACTGTAGATGGCAATAAGATCATTATCAAGGGCATCAGCAAAGAGAAAGTCGGCCAGTATGCCGCTGACATCAGAGATAAGAGAAGACCGGAACCCTACAAGGGCAAAGGTATTAAATATGCTGATGAAGTGATCCGCCGCAAGGTTGGTAAGACCGGTAAGAAATAATATAAGGAGAGTGTAGAGATGATTAAAAAAGTATCCAGAACTCAGGTTCGCCAGAAAAAGCATAGAAGAATGCGCAATCACATTGCCGGTACTGCCGCGAAACCCCGTCTGGCTGTATTCCGCAGCAATAATCATATGTATGCGCAGATCATCGATGACGCAGCAGGCCGTACCCTGGTTTCTGCTTCCACTATGCAGAAAGAAGTAAAAGCAGAACTGGAGAAGACCAATAATGTGGCTGCAGCCGCATACCTGGGAACCGTAATCGGAAAGAAAGCGGTAGAAGCAGGTATCGAGGAGGTCGTTTTCGACAGAGGCGGTTTCATCTATCATGGAAAGATTCAGGCACTGGCAGACGCGGCGCGTGAGGCCGGACTGAAATTCTAAGAGAGGAAGGAGAAGAACACATGAGACATACAATCATTGATGCCAGCCAGTTAGAGCTGGAAGAGAAGGTTGTTTCCATCAAGAGAGTTACCAAGGTTGTTAAAGGTGGTCGTAACTTCCGTTTTACCGCGTTAGTAGTTGTAGGCGACCGCAATGGCCATGTAGGCGCCGGCCTGGGAAAGGCTGCGGAAATTCCGGAAGCGATCCGGAAAGGCAAAGAGGACGCCATGAAGAAACTGGTAACGGTTGCCAGAGATAACAACAACAGTGTTACCCATGATTTTATCGGAAAATTCGGCAGCGCGCAGGTGCTGATGAAGAAAGCTCCGGAAGGTACCGGTGTTATTGCCGGCGGTCCCGCCCGTGCGGTAGTGGAGCTGGCTGGTATCCAGAATATCCGTACCAAGTCCATGGGATCCAGAAATAAGCAGAACGTAGTTTTGGCAACGATCGACGGACTGCGCCAGCTGAAGACACCGGAAGAGGTGGCCAGACTGCGCGGCAAGGCCGTGGACGAGATTTTCGCTTAAGGAGGACTCGAAAATGGCAGATAAATTAAAAATCACTTTGGTAAAATCCACCATCGGATGCGTACCGAAGCATAAGAAAACCGTGGAGGCTATGGGCCTTCGGAAACTGAATCACACAGTTGAGCTTCCCGACAATGCTGCTACCCGCGGTATGGTAAAGCAGGTAGGTTATCTGTTGAAAGTGGAAGAAGCGTAAGCTTTACTGAGAAGGAGGTACACAATGGACTTATCAAATTTGCATCCTGCAGAAGGTTCCAGACACAGCGATAACTTCCGCAGAGGTCGCGGACATGGTTCAGGAAATGGTAAGACAGCCGGCAAAGGTCATAAAGGCCAGAAAGCACGTTCCGGTGCGCCCAGACCTGGTTTTGAAGGCGGTCAGATGCCGCTGTACAGACGGCTTCCCAAGAGAGGGTTTACCTGCAGAAATTCTAAGGAGATCGTTGCTATCAACGTAAGCGCTCTGGACAGATTTGAGGACGGAGCGGAGGTTACCGTAGCTTCTCTTCAGGAGTGCGGTCTGATCTCTAACCCCAGAGACGGTGTTAAGATTCTGGGAACTGGAGAGCTTTCTAAAAAGCTGACAGTAAAAGTAAATGCATTCAGCGAAAGTGCAAAGGCCAAAATTGAGGCAGCAGGTGGTACAGCCGAGGTGATCTGATGTTTAAAACCTTACGAGATGCTTTTCGAATTAAAGAAGTTCGTCGTAGGATTTTGTATGTGGTTTTGATGCTGGTTGTGATCCGTGCAGGATCACAGATCCCTGTGCCGGGTGTAAATACGGATTTCTTCAGTCAGTATTTAAACAACGGCACAGATGCCTTCTCTTTTCTTAATGCATTCACCGGAGGAGGCTTCACAAACTTTTCAATCTTCGCTCTCAGCATTACGCCATATATTACGTCCTCCATTATTATCCAGCTTCTGACCATAGCAATACCGAAGCTGGAGGAGATGCAGCGAGACGGTGCGGAGGGAAGAAAGAAGATCAACAAGATTACCCGTTATCTGACGGTAGGGCTGGCTCTTTTCGAGAGTCTTGCCATGGCTATCGGCTTCGGCAATCAGCTGATCCTGGAGGTAAATGCAGTCAACATTATTGTTGTGGCTGTGTCTCTGACAGCAGGTTCTGCTTTCCTGATGTGGGCAGGCGAGCAGATCAATGATAAAGGCATCGGAAACGGTATTTCCATGGTTCTGCTGATCAACATTCTGTCCAGAGTGCCCCATGATATGATCACTCTGTATCAGAATTTTGTGGCCGGCCAGACCATTGCCAAGGCAGTTTTAGCCTGGGTGATCATTGCGGTGATTATCCTGGCACTGATTTTCCTGGTGCTGGTTCTGAACGGAGCTCAGAGAAAAATTCCGGTTCAGTATTCAAAGAAGATGGTAGGAAGACGTCTGGTTGGCGGTCAGTCCTCCCATATTCCGCTGAAGATCAACACGGCGGGTGTAATCCCCATTATTTTTGCATCCTCCATTATGTCCCTGCCGGGAATTGTAACAACCTTTACCGGTAAAAAACCCGGCGGTGTAGGCGGAACCATTATCGACATGTTCAGCTCCAGCAATTGGTTTGATCCTCAGAACTGGCTGCTGACCCTGGGACTGATCCTGTATGTGGTGCTGGTGATCTTTTTCGCTTATTTTTACACATCCATCACTTTTAATCCCATTGAAGTGGCGGATAACATGAGAAAGCAAGGCGGTTTTATCCCTGGTATCCGTCCCGGAAAGACTACGGTGGATTACCTGAACTCTGTATTAAAATATATTATTTTTATCGGAGCTGCGGGTTTGACGATTGTAGCAGTAATTCCATTTGTCTTTAACGGACTGCTGAACGCGGAGGTCTCCTTTGGCGGAACGTCTTTAATTATTATTGTATCGGTTATTTTGGAAACCATGAAGCAGCTGGAATCCATGATGCTGGTTCGCAACTATAAAGGATTCTTGAATGATTGATATGATTGTGCTATAGTAAGGTTGTGGTGCGGAAGCGCCGCAACCTTATCTTATGTTGCCGCAGGCATCCGCAGAAATACAAAACAGGAGAGGTATTGTATATGAAGATTATCATGTTAGGCGCGCCGGGAGCCGGCAAGGGGACCCAGGCAAAAAAGATCGCGGAGAAATATGGAATTCCGCACATTTCCACAGGTGACATTTTCCGGGCGAATATTAAGGAAGGCACGGAACTTGGAAAGAAAGCCAAGAGTTATATGGATCAGGGACTGCTGGTACCGGATGAGCTGACCTGCGATCTGGTAGTAGACAGAATTTCCCAGCCGGATGCGGCCAGAGGCTATGTGCTTGACGGATTCCCCAGAACCATTCCTCAGGCGGAAGCGCTGACAGAGGCGCTGAAAAAACGGGGCGAAGCCATTGACTATGCCGTGAACGTAGAAGTTCCGGATTCCAATATTATCAACAGAATGTCAGGACGCCGCGCCTGCCTTTCCTGTGGAGCTACTTACCATCTGACCTATAACCCGCCAAAGGCAGAGGGAATTTGCGACAACTGCCAGAGCGAGCTTGTTTTAAGAGACGACGATAAGCCGGAGACTGTAAAAAAACGTCTGGATGTTTACCATGCGCAGACCCAGCCGCTGATTGATTACTATAAGGCGGCAGGGGCCCTGAGAGAAGTAGACGGCACCCAGGATATTGATGTGGTTTTCCAGGATATCGTCAAGATATTAGGAGAATAATTTATGTCCGTTTCAATTAAAACTGCCCATGAAATTGAATTGATGAGGCATGCCGGAAAACTTCTTGAGCAGGTTCATGATGAACTGGCGAAGATTATCCGACCGGGCATTTCAACCTGGGAGATCGACCACGAGGGAGAACGCATGATCCGGGAACTGGGCTGTGTTCCGAACTTTAAGAACTATGAGGGTTATCCTGCCTCCATTTGTGTATCCGTCAATGATGAGGTGGTACATGGAATCCCTAAAAAAGAGAGGATTCTGAAAGAGGGAGATATCGTCAGTCTGGATGCCGGACTGATTTATAAAGGATACCATTCCGATGCGGCCCGTACCTACGGTGTGGGAAGGATCAGCCCGGAGGCCCAGCAGCTGATTGATGTGACAAAACAGTCCTTTTTTGAAGGGATTAAATTTGCCCGAGCAGGTCATCATCTCCATGAAATCTCTGCAGCCATCGGCGCTTACGCGGAAAGTTTCGGCTACGGAGTTGTCCGGGATCTGGTAGGCCACGGAATCGGCACCCACCTTCACGAAGATCCGCAGATCCCTAATTTCGCCTGCAAAAGCCGGGGAATCCGTCTGCAGCCTGGAATGACATTGGCGATTGAACCTATGATCGATATGGGGACCTGGGAAGTCTGCTGGCTGGATGATGACTGGACGGTGGTTACAGAGGATGGTTCTCTGTCCGCTCATTATGAAAACACCGTTCTGATCACAGACGGCGACCCGGAACTGCTGACTCTGACCCGGTGAGGTAAATCCATGAGAGAATTGAAAACCGGCATGTTCGCCAGAAGTCTGGCAGGACATGACCGTGAACGATTGTATGTGGTGATCCGGGAAGAAGGCGAATATATATATCTGGCGGATGGACGGCTCAGGACTTTGGAAAAGCAGAAAAAGAAAAAGAAAAAGCACCTGCAGCTGGATTTTGAGATAGCGCCGGAAGTGAAGGAAAAGACAGACCAGGGATTGGAGATCCGGGACGAAGATATCCGCAGAGCGATTAAGAACAAGGAGGTTAAGGTATGTCAAAGGCAGATGTAATTGAAGTGGAGGGTACTGTGCTGGAAAAGCTGCCCAATGCCATGTTCAAGGTGGAACTGGAGAACAAGCATGTGGTGCTGGCCCATATCAGCGGAAAGCTCCGCATGAATTTCATCCGTATCCTGCCGGGAGATAAAGTAACCATCGAACTTTCTCCCTATGACCTGGATAAGGGACGCATTATCTGGAGAGATAAATAAAACAAAAAGGAAAACGCCTGTACAGAATCCGTACCATGGATCTGGCAGGCGTTTTTTTTGGCGTGAATGCCTGTAGCTGCCTTGTAATATTGCCAAAGTGCGTGCTATTATAAAACAGAAATAGCAGAGCAGGAAAATAAGGCAGGTGAAATCAATGAAACTGAATTTATGGATGATAGCCAACAGGCTGAGCGCGCTGGAGCCGGAACTTTATATTCCGGAGAATGCTCCGGCAGTACTTCAGAGCGCACGCCGGGCGTATGCCACTCAATGCGTATACATTTACCAGAAAGGCCGGAATGTTATATGCGATGCCGGTGCCAGCGGGGGATCTATTGTTTTCCGGGATATGGAATGCGACCAGATTTTTGAAATGGTTCAGTTCACATTTGATTTTTACCGGGAATGGCAGGAAATGCTGCTTGATGCAGCCAATGAGCTGGATTATCAGAAGATGATCAGCGGCAGCTGGATGGTATTTCATAACCCGATGATCCTGCTGGACGCCAGCAATACTATACTGGCAATGAGTGAACAATATGGCGAAGATGAAGTAAACAATGACTGGAGATACCTTTGCCGCCATGGGCACAGTTCTGTGGGGGTTATCCAGTATCTGATGGAGGAGGGCCGCCGCCACGGATATTATCTCAGCGGAAATGCCCGGATTTATCATTTTGACGGCCAGGATATAGCCGGGAATATGATGTCCGCCGCTATATATTACAAAAATGAGATACTGGGCCGGGTAAATGTGGTGGAAAAGGACAGGCCGCTGAATCCGGGAGATATGCTCCTGCTGGATTACGTGGTAAAGTATCTGTCGATAGTTCTGGGAAAGCTGAGTGAGCAGAGTAAAAATCCTTTCCGCTTTGCCTCTACCCTGACCAAAGTGCTGAAAAATCAGCCGGTGCCCCAGGAGGAACTCTCCTGCTGGAAAGAATATACGCGATGGTCGGAGAATGAGGAAATGGTGATGGTGATACTGGCCTTTCAGAAAGAGGAAAGAAGTATCCAGGACATGATTGCCCTCCGCAGCCTTTTGCAGAGCAGTATCCCCGGCTGTACAGCGGCTCAGGAAGAAGAAAACGTGGTTTTTCTTGTGAGAAATCCAGCAGAGGATGGAGACGCAGTCTGGAAGCTGGTGGAGGAAATTGCAGAGCGGCTGGATCTGAAGGCCAGTGTCAGTCTGCCCTTTCACCAGACCCGGCAGGCATATTATGCCTATCGTCAGGCTCAGGCTGCGGTACAGTACGGAATCCTCTATAATTCCGGAAAAAGGATCTGTAATTTTTATGATTACGCCATAGAATATATAATTTCTGTAGGCAGTCTGGAAGAGGCAGTGGCAGCCTGTGAGCCGGATATAAAGAGAATGTGGGTTTCAGGAGAGCCTGACGGAGGAGAAAAAGTGGGGACCCTGTGGGTTTACCTGAATAATGAACGCTCGCTGATCCGCACAGCGAATGCACTGTTCCTTCACAGAAATACTTTGGTATACCGGATGAAAAAGATTACAGACACCCTGCGCTCGGATTTGAACGCCGTATATATACAGGATTACATAAAGATTTCAATCCGGGTACTGCGGCTGGCTGATCTGGAAAGGAACCGGAGTAAAAAACCTGTGCAGCCAGGCCCTGTGGGGCAGCTGTAAAAGCGGTGGGATATAAAGTACAAAATCTCAGACTTAACAGAGGGGATTCTTGTATTTTCAGACTGTAGAACCCAAATCTCCAAAATGCTATAATTTATTGCAGGATTAAGCAAAGGAGGAGGTTTTATGGGGGAACAAACAAAAACTGGCAGTAAACTTTCGGGGAAATTGATCCATTCTTTTTTGCTGCCGAACATCGGACAAAGCCTTTTCATTCAGCTGGAATTGGTTTACATGTCCTATTTTCTGACAGATCTTTGCGGGTTTGACCTGGGAGTGGTTACGTTTATTCTTACCAGTACTGCCGCGGTAGATCTTGTCTGGGTATTTGTTACCGGAATTGTTATTGAAAAATGCGAGTTCAGAAAACTGGGAAAGTACAGAGCCTGGTATATAATCTGTACCCCCATCATTCTGGTGTTCTTCACTATGATGTTTTTCGACGCGGGCAATTCTACGGCCGCAGCGGCCATGGTCGTGATCGCTTTCTGTATTAAAACATTGTTTCAGGATATTATCAGCGCGGCCGTAACCGGCCACATTTCTCAGGTGACGGATGATCCAAATACCCGAACCCTGCTCAGCGCCAGAAGGAACCAGGGCGCCATTATCGGACAGCTCCTGTTTTCTGTGATCGGAATCCCCTGCATTACTCTGTTCGGAAAAGCAGCCGGTTCGGATTCCATGGGGTATACCATTGCCGCCGCTTTCTTCTGTCTTATTAATCTGATTGTAAATTACATGATGTTTGTCCTGTCGAAAGATGCGCCCATAGCTGCCTCGGAAAAAATTGCCCAGGGCAATAAACTTTCGGTAGGAGAAATGTTCGGAGTCCTGTTCCGGAATAAACCGCTGCTGGTTATTTCCTTTGGGGATCTGCTCCGGTATACCGCCATCTTTCTGGTGAGCTCTACCGCTGCGTATTTCTTTGACAATGTGCTGAAGGATTCCGGAGCCCTGTCGATTTATATGACAATTCAGACGGTTACAGGAGTAATCGGAGCCCTGGTGGTAAATCAGATCGCAAAACGCATGGGAAAGAAAGGAATTTATTGTCTCTGTACCCTGATTTACGGAGGAATCCTTACCCTGATGTTTTTCCTGGCTGGAGAGGGAAGAACCACCATGTTTATTGTATTCATGGCAGTTGCTTTTTTCTTCAACAGTATGATTGGAACCGTGGTTACAGCCATGACTACCGATACGGTTATTTACACCATGTGGAAAGACGGAAAGAACGCCCGTGGATTTATTATGAGTATGCTGAATATTCCTATTAAATTCGGATCTATGATCAAGAGCATTATTCTCCCGGTAGGGCTTTCCGCCATTGGTTATGTGGCTGGACAGGCCGCCAGTCCCACGGTTGCCAAAGGACTTTCCGGCATTATGTGTCTGGCTTCCGGAATATGCGTACTGCTGTCCTGCATAATTATTTTCTGCGGATACCATCTGACAGAAAAGAAAGTTATGGAACTGACGGAGATCGTAGAAAAAAGACAGGCTGAAAAAAATGAATAAAAGGAGGAAAAGCAAATGAAAATGACAGAAAGAGAATGCCATCTGCTGGCGTTTCGTCATCAGGATACCCCCTGGGTTCCGTCTCCCACCACCGGCCAGGATACCTGCATTCCCACTGTAATTGAAGAGGGAGCCAGAGGCTACGGAGTGACCACGGACTGGTTCGGTGTGAAATATCTGTACAGAGAAGATCAGCCGGGCCCTATGCCGGTAGAAAGCGAGCCAAAGATTACAGATATTGAAAACTGGAGAGACCAGGTAACCTTCCCGGATCTGGATCAATACGATTGGGAAGGATGGGCGGCAAAAGACACGGCCAAATGGGATCGGGAAAATAAACTGTCCAATGTTATCCTGGTAAACGGCTGCTTTGAAAGTCTGCACATGTTCTGCGGCTTTGAAGAGGCGCTCTGCAATATTATGACGGATGAGGAAGCCTGCTCAGATTTTATGGGCGCCATAGCGGATTATAAAATTGGTCTGATCGAGCGGATCGCGAAATACTATAAGCCGGATATGATTCAGTTCCATGATGATTATTCCAACAATATTAATTTGTTCATGCCCATTGAAAAATGGAAACGAATGATCCGGCCGCACCTGAAAAAGGTGATCGACGCGGTGCACGGTCTGGGAATGATCTATCAGCATCATTCCTGCGGCAAGATCCATGATCTGATTCCGGCACTGGTAGAACTGGGAATCGATGCCCTGAACCCGGTGCAGATTCAGAATAATCCCCTGGAAGTAAAACAGCAGTTCGGGTACAGACTCACCGTCTGCGGCGGCTTTAATAATCAGGGGGTCCTGGACAACCCAGATTCTACAGTAGAACAGATCCGGGATTCTATCAATGAGACGCTGCACACCATGGCGCCTGGCGGAAAATGGGTAGCTCTTTGCGGATTCCTGGATAAATTTCCGGAAAGAGAGCAGATCTGGCTGGATTGCCTGGATGCCTACAACCGGCCTTTGATGGAAAAAGCCGGAGTGCCTTTTGTAAAACATACAGCCAGAAACGAAAATGTATACAACCTGGCAAACAACGCGGAGAAGCAGAAAGCGTAACTTGTTTTACACAGAATACGCAGCCTGTTCCGCGTGCGGGAAAAAGACAGCTGCCGCAAAATATGCGGCAGCTGTCTTTTTCTTAGGAAGAAACATAAAAACAAAAAAACGAAATTTTGCTTGCATTCCGGGAACCCCAGTGCTATACTATAAAACGAACTTTTGTGCGCGGGTTTTTGACTAACCCACCAAAAACCCCGTAAACATAAGGAAAATTAAGTGTCAGACTTAAGAAAGGAGGATTCATCATGAAGGTAAGATCTTCTGTAAAACCGATCTGCGAAAAGTGCAAGGTCATCAAGAGAAAAGGCAGTATCCGTATCATTTGTGAGAATCCAAAGCATAAACAGCGCCAGGGTTGATCCCTCAAACGACCTGAATTGTTTATGCGCGTTAATATTATAAAGTGAGACCTGATAGGCTGCGTCAGGATACCTCCGCGGATGAAGTTCCGGGGTACCGTGCCGGAAGAAATCATCCTTTATAATATTGCTTAATACTCTTCCCGGACCGGGAGGGGAAAGGCCGCATGCTGCGGCTGGATGCGTCATACCGGCATCCCAATTAGGAAAATATTAATTGTGTAAATGGAGGAAACGTACATGGCTCGTATAGCTGGTGTAGATTTACCAAGAGACAAACGTGTAGAGATTGGTTTAACCTATATCTACGGAATCGGAAGAGCTTCTTCCAACAGAATCCTGGCACAGGCAGGTGTTAATCCGGATACCCGCGTAAGAGATCTGACCGATGAAGAGGTAAAGAAGATTGCCGCTGTTATCGATGAGACCCAGATGGTAGAGGGTGATCTGAGACGTGAGATCGCTATGAACATCAAGCGTCTGCAGGAGATCGGCTGCTACCGCGGAATCCGTCATAGAAAAGGACTTCCTGTACGTGGTCAGAAGACCAAGACCAATGCCAGAACCCGCAAGGGTCCCAAGAAGACTGTTGCTAACAAGAAAAAATAAAGAATAAGAAAGTGTAGGTTAGTTTTTATTATGGCAAAAGTGACAAAAAAGACAACCAAACGTCGTGTCAAGAAAAACGTTGAACGTGGACAGGCACATATTCAGGCATCCTTTAACAATACCATTGTTACACTGACGGATACCGAGGGCAACGCTCTTTCATGGGCAAGCGCCGGCGGCCTGGGCTTTAAAGGTTCAAGAAAATCTACTCCTTATGCTGCGCAGATGGCTGCTGAGACAGCTACCAAAGCAGCTTTGATTCATGGCTTAAAAACAGTTGACGTGTTCGTAAAAGGACCCGGATCAGGACGTGAGGCGGCTATCCGTGCGCTGTCCGCCAGCGGTCTGGAAGTAACAAGTATCTGCGATGTGACGCCGGTACCCCACAACGGATGCCGTCCGCCCAAGCGCAGAAGAGTCTAATCAAATCAGGAGGTCATAGCAATGGCAGTAAATAGAGTACCGGTTCTGAAAAGATGCAGATCCTTAGGACTGGATCCTGTATATCTGGGAATTGATAAAAAGTCCACCCGTCAGTTAAAGCGTTCCAGCAGAAAGATTTCTGAGTATGGTCTGCAGCTGCGGGAGAAACAGAAAGCAAAATTCATCTACGGAGTTCTGGAGAAACCTTTCCGCAATTACTACAAGAAAGCAGATAAGATGGCCGGACAGACCGGTGAGAATCTGATGTCCATGCTGGAGATGCGTCTGGATAACGTTATTTTCCGTCTGGGCTTTGCCAGAACCAGAAGAGAGGCAAGACAGATCGTTGACCACAAGCACGTGCTGGTAAACGGCAAGCAGGTAAATATCCCCTCTTTCCTGACCAAGGCAGGGGATGTGATTGAGATCAAAGAAGGAAAGAAAGGCTCCCAGCGGTACAAAGATATCCTGGAGGTGACCGGAGGACGTATGGTTCCCGAGTGGCTGGATGCCAATCAGGAGACTCTGCAGGGAACGGTTAAGGAAGTTCCCTCCCGTGAGGTTATTGATGTTCCGGTTAACGAGATGCTTATCGTCGAGCTGTATTCTAAATAATCCCCAGGCGGCGTAACCCTCAATAGAAGCAGAATCCCAAAAAGGAGGGGCTTGTAGGTGTTTGATTTTAACAAACCGAAGATTGAGATCACAGAGATTTCAGAAGATAAGAAGTTCGGCAGATTTGTGGTAGAACCGCTGGAGCGGGGCTACGGAACAACTCTTGGCAATTCCCTGCGGAGAATTATGCTGTCCTCTCTTCCGGGGGCGGCTGTCAGCCAGGTAAAGATCGAGGGCGTGCTCCATGAGTTCAGCTCCATTCCCGGAGTGAAGGAAGATGTCACAGAGATCATCATGAACCTGAAGAGCCTGGCGATCAAAAACAGCAGCGAGACCAACGAGGCCAAGATCGCTTACATTGAATTCGAAGGCGAAGGCGTTGTAAGAGCTTCTGACATTCAGGTGGATCAGGATATTGAGATCATGAATCCGGATCAGGTGATCGCTACTCTGAACGGCGGAGCAGACAGCAAGCTTTATATGGAACTTACCATTACCAAGGGCCGGGGATATGTCAGCGCGGATAAGGCAAAGACAGACGATATGCCCATCGGTGTTATCGCTGTAGATGCCATCTATACTCCCGTAGAGAGAGTAAACCTGACCGTTGAGAATACCCGTGTAGGTCAGATTACGGATTTTGATAAACTGACTCTGGATGTATATACCAAGGGTACGCTGGATCCGGACGAGGCAGTGAGTCTGGCGGCAAAAGTGCTCAGCGAGCATCTGAAACTGTTTATCGACCTCTCCGAGAATGCCAAGACTGCGGAAGTTATGATTGAAAAAGAGGACAATGAGAAAGAAAAGGTTCTGGAGATGAACATTGACGAACTGGAACTTTCTGTCCGCTCTTACAATTGCCTGAAGCGTGCCGGCATTAACACGGTGGAGGAACTGTGCAGCAAAACTTCTGAGGATATGATGAAGGTCCGCAACCTGGGCCGCAAATCCCTGGAAGAAGTACTGGCGAAGTTAAAGGAACTGGGCCTGCAGCTCAGCCCCGGAGACGAGCAGTAATAAAGAATAATTTGTAGAAGAAAGCGGGCTGTCAGTAAGACCGAAGACGCATGGCAGTCCGTTCCACAAATGGAGGATATATAAAATGGCAGGATATAAGAAACTGGGAAGAACCTCTGACCAGAGAAAAGCAGTACTGAGAAATCAGGTAACCAATCTTCTTTTCCACGGAAAAATCCGTACCACTGAGACAAAAGCAAAAGAGATCCGCAAAATTGCCGAGGGTCTGATCGCTATGGCTGTACGTGAAAAAGATAACTATGAGACGGTTACCGTAACTGCAAAAGCAGCCCGCAAGGACGCAGACGGAAAGAGAGTAAAGGAAGTACGGGACGGCAAGAAAGTAACCGTATACGATGAGGTGCAGAAGGAAATTAAAAAGGATTCTCCTTCCAGACTGCATGCAAGACGTCAGATGATGAAGGTATTTTATCCGGTAACGGAAGTTCCCGCCAGCAACAAAGGGAAAAAGAGAAATACCAAGAAGATCGATATGGTAGCCAAAATGTTCGACGAGATCGCGCCCAAGTATGAGGGACGCAACGGCGGTTATACCCGTATCGTAAAGATCGGACCCCGTAAAGGCGATGCCGCAATGGAAGTTCTGATCGAGCTGGTTTAATTTAATAAAAGAATTTTTAGCGGCCTGCCCCATAGGATACGGCAGCTGTTCGACGGAAGAAAAACCGGGTTTAAGAGATTCTCTTAAGCCCGGTTATTTTTTATATCCAGCCGCCGTCCATGGTAATGACCTGGCCGGTGAGATAGGGATGGTGCAGAGCGACATCCGCGATGAGAGCTCCCGCCTCCTCCGGGGAGCCGAAGCGGCCTGCGGGGATTTCTTCCTCCAGGGCACTTCGTTCCTCCGGGGCCAGAAACTGGTTCATAGAGGTGTCAATGGCGCCGAAGGCAATAGCGTTGACCCGGATGCCGCTGGGGGCCAGTTCCTTTCCCAAAGCCCGGGTAAAGGCGTTTACTGCCCCTTTTGAGGCAGAGTAGGCGGTTTCGCAGGAGGCGCCGGCCAGCCCCCACACAGAGGATACGTTAAGGATGGAACCGCCGCCCTGGCGGAGAAATAAGGGGATAGCAGCCCGGCAGGTAAGGAACATAGCGGTTACATTGGTCTGAAACAGGCTGTTCCACTGCTCCAGAGACATATCCTGCAAAAGGCCTACATGAGAAATACCGGCATTATTAACCAGGGCTTTCAGCGCTATATGATCGGGGAGCAGGGAGAAGAGCTGGCTGACGAAAGCTTCTTCCCCCAGGTCGCCCAGAGCAATGGCACAGTCCATTCCATAGTTTTCCTGTATTTCCTTTTGCAGGGATTCCAGGCCGCTGCGGCAGGTTTTTGAAACAGCCAGTACAGAACATCCGGCGGCGGCAAGAGATAGAGCCGCAGCCCGGCCGATGCCCCTGGAAGCTCCGGTGACGATGGCGTATTCTTTTTTCATGTTCACAATCCTCTTTCTTTTATTCCCTGTTAGTATACCATAGCTCTGTTTTGTACGTCTATCCGGCAAATGAAAGAGGGGCTTGTCAGGCAGAGCCTTCAGAGGTAAAATAAATAGGATTTTATTTGGAACAAGGGTTTTGCCCTGTGAGAGAATTCGGAAAGGTCATTTGCAGCATATGAAAAAGAAAATGTTGTTTATTTTTAATCCCCGGTCAGGAAAGGGCATGATCCGGACAAAACTGGCGGATATCCTGGATGTTTTTGTGAAGGGGGGCTGTGAAGTGATCGCCCACCCCACCCAGGGACCGGGAGACGCGTACGAACTGGTGCAGGAATATCAGGATCAGGTGGATCTGGTAGTCTGCTGCGGCGGGGACGGTACGCTGGATGAAACGGCAGCCGGTATCCTAAGAGGAAATCCTGTGCTCCCTCTGGGCTATATTCCGGCAGGAAGCACCAATGATTTTGCCGGCAGCCTGGGCGTGCCAAAGAACATGGTCGAGGCGGCGGAAGAGATTATGAAGGGACGGCATTTTCACTGCGATGCCGGAGATTTTAACGGCCGCACCTTTGTCTACATTGCGGCCTTCGGACTGTTTACGGATGTTTCCTATGAGACAGATCAGAATATGAAAAATGCCCTGGGGCACCTGGCCTATCTGCTGGAGGCCGGGAAAAGGATTTTTAATGTGCCCAGTTATCAGCTGCGGATCCGGACAGGGGATCAGGAACTGGAGGGGGAGTATATCTACGGGATGATCACCAATGCCCGCTCTGTGGGGGGCATAAAGAATATTACCGGAACCTCCGTGGAATTAGATGACGGACTGTTTGAAGTGAACCTGATCCACCCGCCCAAAAATCCGCTGGAGCTTAACGAGGTGATTCTGGCTCTGCTGGCCCCCAGCGAGAATAAATCAAAATTGATCGACGTTTTCCGGACGGACCGGATTACCATTACTTCTCAGGAAGAGATTGCCTGGACCCTGGACGGGGAAGCGGGGGGCAGCCACCGGGAGGCTGTCATATCCGTACGCAGGGGAGCTCTGGATTTTCTGACAGATCCGGAGCGGACGGGAAGCGACAGAAATAATGGTTGGCAACAAACCTAAAATGGGGTATAATAAGTACAGTTTTATGGGGGCTCCGACCCCGGGATAAGGAGGAAAAATATGTTAGTATCAGCAAAAGAAATGTTGCAGAAGGCAAAAGCCGGCCACTATGCAGTTGGCCAGTTCAACATTAACAATCTGGAGTGGACCAAGGCAATCCTGGCTACCGCACAGGAATTAAACTCTCCGGTCATTCTGGGAGTTTCCGAAGGCGCAGGAAAATATATGGCCGGCTATAAGACCATTGTCGGCATGGTAAACGGTATGCTGGAGGAGATGAAGATCACAGTTCCGGTTGCGCTGCACCTGGATCACGGCAGCTACGATGCCTGCTATAAGTGCATCGAGGCAGGATTTTCTTCTATTATGTTTGACGGCTCTCATCTTCCCATCGAGGAAAACATTGCCAAGACCCAGGAGCTGGTAAAGGTCTGCGCTGAGAAGGGAATGTCCCTGGAGGCAGAAGTAGGTTCCATCGGCGGCGAGGAAGACGGCGTTGTTGGAATGGGCGAGTGCGCGGATCCGGAAGAGTGCAAGAAGATTGCTGATCTGGGCGTGGACATGCTGGCTGCCGGAATCGGCAACATTCACGGCGTATATCCCGCTAACTGGAAGGGCCTGAGCTTTGAGACCCTGGCTGCTGTTCAGGAGAAGACCGGAGCAATGCCTCTGGTGCTTCACGGCGGTACCGGTATTCCGGATGAGCAGGTGAAGAAGGCGATCGATCTGGGTGTTTCCAAGATCAATGTAAATACAGAGTGCCAGCTGGTATTTGCGGCGGCTACCAGAGAATACATTGAGGCAGGAAAGGATCAGCAGGGCAAGGGCTTCGATCCCAGAAAACTGCTGCTGCCCGGAACGGAAGCAATCAAAGCAAAAGTAAAGGAAAAAATGGAGCTTTTCGGTTCCGTCGGCAAAGCCTGAACAAGGTATTTTGCAATAAGCTGAAAAAATCGCTTGCATTTTTTGGCAGACCGCAGTATAATAGCTCACGTCAAGAGATTTGCGTAGCAGAAGTGTAGGTAAAACAAGGGCGTTCTACAGAATGGTGTGGAATGCCCTTTTTAAGGTTACCGTGCAGCTGAGGCCCCTTGAAAATCATCGAAGAGAAAAGGAGAATAAAATGGGTGAATACGTGAAGGTATCAGAGATTTTTGGTGAAAATGTCTTCAATGACACCGTCATGCAGGAGAGACTTCCGAAAAAAATTTATAAAAAGCTGAAAGAAATCATTGCGGAAGGCGGAGATCTGGATTTGGAGACAGCCGATGTCATTGCGCATGAGATGAAAGAGTGGGCCATTGAGAAGGGGGCAACCCATTATACCCACTGGTTTCAGCCTTTGACAGGAGTAACAGCGGAAAAACATGATTCGTTCATTACAGCTCCTCTTCCCAGCGGAAAGGTCTTAATGAGTTTTTCCGGAAAAGAATTAATTAAAGGTGAGCCGGATGCCTCTTCTTTCCCCTCCGGAGGGTTAAGAGCGACATTTGAGGCCAGAGGCTATACGGCCTGGGATTGTACTTCGCCGGCATTTGTCCGTCAGGACGCGGCCGGAGCCACCCTTTGCATTCCCACTGCCTTCTGCTCTTATACCGGCGAGGCCCTGGACCAGAAAACCCCGCTGCTGCGTTCTATGGAAGCCATAGATGCACAGGCCATTCGTCTTCTGCGGCTGTTCGGAAATACGACTTCCAAAAAAGTAACGCCTTCCGTAGGGGCGGAACAGGAGTATTTTCTGGTGGACAGGACGAAATTTTATCAGCGTAAGGATCTGATCTACACCGGAAGAACTCTTTTCGGAGCCATGCCGCCCAAAGGCCAGGAAATGGACGACCATTATTTTGGTACGATCCGGCAGAAAGTTGCATCCTTTATGAAGGATGTGAATATTGAACTCTGGAAGCTGGGCGTAACGGCTAAAACCCAGCATAATGAGGTGGCTCCTGCCCAGCATGAATTGGCGCCTATTTACGCGGAGGCCAATGTGGCTGTAGACCATAATCAGATTATTATGCAGACACTGAAGCGGGTGGCTACACAGCATGGCATGAAGTGCCTGCTTCACGAAAAGCCTTTTGCGGGAGTCAATGGATCCGGCAAGCACGATAACTGGTCTCTGACCACCGATGACGGGATCAACCTTCTGGATCCGGGCAAAACGCCTCACGAAAATATTAAGTTCCTGCTGATCCTTTCCTGCATTATCAAGGCAGTAGACGAGCATGCGGGTCTTCTTCGGGAATCCGCCGCTGATCCGGGCAATGACCAGCGGCTGGGAGCCAATGAGGCTCCGCCGGCGATTGTTTCCATCTTCCTGGGAGAACAGCTGGAGGATGTGGTAGAGCAGCTGGTCAGCACAGGCATGGCTACCAGCAGTAAAAAGAAGGAAGTACTGGAAACCGGTGTCCGCACCCTGCCGGAACTGGATAAAGATGCTACAGATCGGAATCGTACGTCGCCCTTTGCTTTTACCGGCAATAAATTTGAGTTCCGTATGGTGGGCTCCAGGGATTCTGTGGCTGCGCCCAATATTGTCCTGAATACCATTGTCGCGGAAGCTTTCAGTGATGTCTGCGATGAGCTGGAAAAGGCGGAGAATTTTGAAGAGGCGGTTCACGATCTGATCAAAAAGAACTTCAGCCAGCATCAGCGGATCATTTTCAACGGCAACGGATATTCCGACGCCTGGGTTGCGGAGGCGGAGAGAAGAGGGCTTCCGAATATCAGATCCATGGTGGAAGCGATCCCGGAGCTGCTGAAGGAGAAAAGCGTGCAGCTGTTTGAGAAGTTCGGGGTATTTACCAAAGCGGAACTGGAGTCCCGTACGGAGGTTAAATACGAGAATTACTCCAAGACGATAAACATTGAAGCAAAAACCATGATCGATATGGCGGCAAAACAGTTTATCCCTGCAGGAATCCGGTATACGAAAGCTCTGGCAGACGCCATTGTGGCGATTCGTGCCGCGGGAGTGGAAGAAGTATCCGTACAGAAAAGACTCCTGGAGGAGACCAGTGAGCTGCTGAAAGAGACCCAGGCCGCCCTGAAGGCTTTGACGGAGATAGAGGCAAAAGCCTTTGCCATGGACGAAGGAAGAGAGCAGGCGGAGTTTTACCACGAGCAGGTGGTTCCGGCTATGGAGGCCCTGCGGAAACCGGTAGACGAACTGGAAATGCTGGTGGACAAGGAAATGTGGCCTATGCCCTCTTATGGAGATCTGCTTTTTGAGGTGTAAAGCCAGAGATTACAAATGAAAAGAAAAAAGGGGACGCCCGGGGAAGCTTCCGGTCTGCGTTCCCTTTTTTGTTGCATTCTCCCCGGTGTTCTGCTATACTGTTTTTATTCATGCAAAGACAAAGGACGGGATGTGAGAAAGAATGTACGATAAAATTGAAGTTCTGGGTCTGAAGCTTGATTACCTGAGCGTAGACAGCGAAATGGAACGTCTGCTGGATTTTCTCCATAATGAACGCCTGGATTCCATTGGAATTATTACCATGAATACGCTGCTGCTGGCAGAGAAAGAAGAAAGCTGGAGAAATTATCTGGAAAATCTGGATATGACGGTGATCGGAGAGAAGGAAGTTCTGGAAGCGGTGGGGATTTCTTCCGGACAGATTTATGACGAAGTGGCAGACAACGAATTTGCTGCCCGTATGTTCTGGTATATGATCAATCATGAACTTCGCATGTTTCTGCTGGGGGAAAGCCAGGAAGAAGTGGAAGGGCTGAAGAAATATCTGCTGGAGACTTATCCGGGAATCTCCATCGTCGGCGCGGCGGCAGATGTAGCTGGCATTGATATGTCTGTAGACAGTATTATCAATGAGATTAACAGCCTGTCTCCGGACGTGATCATCAGCGGCCTGCAGGGGATCCGGCAGGATCAGTTCCTGATGGAAAACCGTCAGAAAATTAACAGCAGGATCTGGCTGGGACTGGGTGAGCACCCGGAGATTCAGAATGAGGCCGGATTAAAAGTGGGCTGGTGGAGTACTTTGCTAAAGAAGAATACCTTCCGAAGACTTGTGGCCAAATCCATAGAGAATAAAAAAGACTGACAAGACATCACAGAAGTTTCACTTTATTTTTTGTGCATTTTGTATTAAAATAAGGAAGGATCATGGGGTATTGGGTGTAGCAATGAGGAGTTTTGACCTACTATGTAATTGAGGAAGGGAAGTACAATGATATCAAACCAGATACTGCAGAATACAATTGAAGGATTAAAGAATATATCCAAAGTGGATATGAGTGTGCTGGACGCAGAGGGGAAAGTGCTGGTTTCCACATTTCCGGAGGCAGAGATCACCCGGGAAGAAGTGATGGGTTTTGCCCAGTCGCCGGCAGATTCTCAGACCATGAAGAATTATCAGTTCTTTAAGGTATATGACGAGCATCAGCTGGAGTATATACTGATCGCGAAGGGCGACAGTGATGAAAATTATCTGGTGGGGAAGATGGCGACTTTTCAGCTGCAGGGCCTGCTGACAGCTTACAAAGAGCGCTTTGACAAGGATAATTTTATTAAGAACCTTCTGCTGGATAATCTGCTCCTGGTTGATATTTACAACCGGGCAAAGAAACTCCATATTGATATCGAGGCCAGAAGAGTGGTGTTCATTCTGGAAGCCAGTCCGGACCGGGATCAGGGTACTCTGGAGAATATCAAGAACCTTTTCGGCAGCAAATCGGGAGACTTTGTCACAGCGGTTGATGAGAAGAGTATTATTATCGTAAAGGAACTGGCGCCGGGAGAAGATTATGCCCAGGCCAATAAAATTGCCGCCGCGGTTTTGGACGTGGTGGGCAGAAGCGGCGAGGACATGACGCATATTGCTTACGGTACGATTGTAAAGGAACTGAAAGAGGTATCCCGGTCCTACAAGGAAGCCAGAACCGCCCTGGACGTAGGAAAGATATTTTTTGATGACAGGAATATTATTGCCTACAGTTCCCTGGGAATTGGAAGGCTGATTTATCAGCTGCCCATTCCCTTGTGTAAAATGTTTATTAAAGAAATTTTCGAAAATAAGTCTCCGGATGATTTTGATACCGAGACTCTGACCACTATTGATAAATTTTTCGAAAACAATCTGAATGTATCAGAGACCTCCAGGCAGCTGTACATTCACCGAAATACGCTCGTATATCGGCTGGATAAGCTTCAAAAAAGCACCGGCCTCGATCTGAGAGTTTTTGAGGATGCTATTACCTTTAAGATCGCTCTCATGGTCGTGCGATATATGAAATATATGGAAACCCTGGATTACTGAGCATTCCGGGATTCCGCAATTTTTACGGGAGGAAAAGAATGATAACTTTAGACAGTGTCAGCAAGCAGTATGATGGTAAAAGCCAGCCGGCAATTAACAACATCTCCTTGCACATTGAAAAAGGGGAATTCGTTTTCGTGGTAGGGAACAGTGGTTCCGGAAAATCCACCCTTATTAAGCTTCTGCTGAAGGAGCTGGACCCCACATCAGGGACCATCCGGGTGAACAACCAGAACCTGGGTAAGCTTCCCAGAAGGAAAATTCCGAAATACCGCCGGGGAGTCGGTGTAGTATTTCAGGATTTCCGGCTTCTGAAGGATAGAAATGTTTATGAAAACGTTGCCTTTGCCCAAAGAGTCATTGAAAAACCCAACCGGGTAATCAAGAAACGGGTGCCGGAGGTTCTGACCCTGGTAGGACTGGCGGGAAAATACCGGTCCAAGCCTAAGGAATTGTCCGGAGGAGAGCAGCAGAGAGTGGCCCTGGCCAGAGCGCTGGTAAACCGGCCGGATGTCCTGCTGGCCGACGAGCCTACCGGAAACCTGGATCCGAAGAATTCCTCTGAGATCATGAAACTGCTGGAAGAGATTAATGCAAGAGGTACGACAGTGCTGGTAGTTACCCACAATCGGGAGATTGTAAATTCTATGAGAAAACGGGTGATCCGGCTGCGGAAAGGCGTCATCATCAGCGACGAAAAAGAAGGTGTCTACGTTGAGGATTAGTACAATCGGATACAGCACACGGCAGGGAATCAAGAACATCGGCAGAAACAAGATGTTTTCTCTGGCTTCTATTATCACTATGAGCGCCTGCATTTTCCTGTTTGGTCTGTTTTTTGCTCTGGTCATGAACTTCACCTATCTGGTGAGAAATGTAGAAAGCAACGTGGGAATCACGGTCTTCTTTAATGAAGATCTGGATCAGGCTGCCATCGACACCATCGGCCAGGAGATCCGGGAAAGAGATGATCTGGTGGCAAGCTGCAACTACGTGTCTGCAGATGAGGCCTGGGAAGAGTTTTCTCAGGATTATTTTGAAGGATACGAGGAGGTAGGCCAGGAATTTCAGGAAAGCAATCGAAATCCGCTGGCTAATTCCGCCCATTATGAGGTATATGCCCATGCGGTGGAAGATCAGAATGAACTGGTGGAATACATTCAGGGACTGGACGGGGTTCGGGAGGTAAACCGTTCCGAACAGGCATCCGTAACTCTGACTATGGTGAACCGGCTGATCAGTATCGTATCTGTGGTGATCATTGCCATCCTTCTGGTGGTGTCTGTATTCCTGATCAGCAATACGGTAGCGGTAGGTATCTCCGTCAGAAAAGAGGAGATCGGCATTATGAAGCTGATCGGCGCTACCAATGCCTTTGTACGGCTGCCTTTTATATTAGAAGGAATTCTGATCGGACTGGTGGGCGCGGTAATTCCGCTGACGGCATTGTATTTTCTGTATAATCAGGCAGTGCAGTATATTCTGGAGCGGTTCAGCATTCTGAATGAATTCATGAACGGACTGATACCGGTAAATAATATATTCCGGGTACTGCTGCCGGTAGGCCTGGTTTTAGGTATGGGAATCGGATTCATTGGAAGTATGGTTACCATCAGAAAGCATTTAAAAGTCTGAGAGAAAATTCTGGGGACGGGGGGCGACCTCCGTCCTATTTTTCTGCTTCGGCAAGAAAGGATAAAATGGAAGAAGAAATAAGTAAAAAAATAAAGCTGAAATATTTTTTGACAGGCGCTGCCGCTGCCTGTCTGGCGGCCGGGCTCTTCTATTTCGCAGTTATGTATCTGCCGGTTCCCAGAGAGAATCCGGATCGCCCGGATACCCTGGAGGCCTACAGAAAAACCAGAGAGATCGAAACCCTCATTGAGAAGTATTATCTGGGAGAGTATGATGAGCAGCAGCTGACAGATTATATGTACCTGGGATTGGTTACGGGGCTGGAAGACCGGTATTCCACTTACTATACAGAAGAGCAGTACGAGGAACTGCGAAAATCCCAGGAAGGCAGCTATACCGGACTGGGGATTACTATTTCTAAAAATGCGGAGGATGGCAGCATCTACGTGGTAGAGTGCATGGAAGAAACTCCGGCCAGCGAAGCAGGTGTGCAGGCCGGGGATGTGATCGCGGCGGTAAATGGCACCGCAGTGGAAAATATGACTACCTCCGATGTCATCAATCTGATTAACAGCGGGGAAAGCGAAGAAATCGAACTGAAACTCCTGCGGGAAAAGGAACCCCTAACTCTGAAGATGAAGCTGGGAACTGTGGAGATGCAGTCGGTGGAGAGCCGTATGCTGGAAAACAAGACAGGCTATATCCAGATTATCCGCTTCAGCGGTCTTACTCCGGAGCAGTTTCAGGAAGCCTATCAAAGCCTGCAGGACCAGGGAATGGAAAAGCTGGTCATTGATCTCCGGGACAATCCCGGCGGTCTGGTGAGCTCTGTCTGCGATACCCTGCGCCAGATTTTGCCGGAGGGCTTAATCGTCTATACAGAAGATAAGAACGGAAACCGGGAGGAGGAATTCTGTCAGGGGGAATCTCCCATTGAAATCCCTCTGGTAGTACTGATAAATGCAGAAAGCGCCAGCGCCGCAGAAATTTTCGCCGGGGCGGTAAAGGATTATGAAATCGGAACTCTGGTAGGAACTACTACCTTTGGAAAAGGAATTGTACAGGATCTTTTTACCCTGTCCGACGGCAGTGTTCTGCGTCTGACCGTTTCCCATTATTATACGCCAGAGGGAAATAACATTCACGGAACGGGGATCGCTCCGGATGTAGCTGTAGAACAGCCGGAAGAGGGAAATGAGGATCTTCAGCTGGAGAAAGCTTTGGAGGTACTTTCGAATGGATCATTTTGAATTAGTATCAGAATATGCCCCCACCGGCGACCAGCCCCAGGCCATCGAAGCCCTGGTCAGGGGCTTCAAAGCGGGCAATCAGTGCGAAACTTTGCTGGGTGTTACCGGATCGGGAAAGACGTTTACTATGGCTAACGTTATTGCGCAGCTCAATAAACCAACGCTGATCATTGCCCACAATAAGACATTGGCGGCCCAGCTCTACGGGGAGTTCAAGGAATTCTTCCCCCATAATGCCGTGGAGTATTTTGTCTCCTACTATGATTACTATCAGCCGGAGGCATACGTTCCTTCCTCAGACACGTACATTGCCAAGGATTCTTCCAGGAACGAGGAGATTGACAAGCTGCGGCTTTCAGCCACTTCCTCCCTGATCGAGCGCCGGGATGTGATCGTGGTGGCCAGCGTGTCCTGCATTTACGGACTGGGAAGCCCCAAGGATTATGAGCACATGATTATCTCTCTGCGTCCCGGTATGGAGAAAGACCGGGATGAGGTGATCCGGGAGCTGATCGACATTCAGTACCAGCGGAATGAGATGGATTTTCATCGGGGAACTTTTCGGGTGCGGGGAGATGTGCTGGAGATCATTCCTGCGGAGGTAAGTGATACGGCTGTGCGGGTGGAGTTTTTCGGAGATGAAATCGACCGGATTTGTCAGGTTGATATTCTCACCGGGGAGATTCAGGCGGAATTAAAATATGTAGCCATTGCTCCGGCTTCCCACTATGTGGTTCCCATGGATACGATTCTGGCGGCCACCAAAGAGATTGAAAAGGAACTGGAGGAACGGGTCCGCTGGTTTAAGAGCGAGGACAAACTGCTGGAGGCCCAGCGGATCCAGGAGAGAACCAATTTTGACATAGAGATGCTGCGAGAGACGGGAGTCTGCTCCGGCATTGAGAATTATTCCCGCTATCTGTCCGGGCTGGAGCCGGGGCAGCCGCCCTATACTCTGATGGACTTTTTCCCGGAGGATTTTCTGATTATCATTGATGAGTCCCACAAGACCATTCCTCAGCTGGGAGCCATGTATTCAGGCGACCAGTCCCGGAAGACTACCCTGGTAGATTATGGCTTCCGTCTGCCTTCCGCCAAGGATAACCGTCCCTTAAATTTTCAGGAGTTTGAGAGCAGGATCGATCAGATCCTCTTTGTCTCCGCCACTCCCGGGGAATACGAGGCAGAGCATGAGATGCTCCGGGCGGAGCAGATCATACGGCCTACGGGCCTGCTGGATCCCCGGGTAGAGGTGCGGCCGGTAGAGGGACAGATCGACGACCTGATCAGTGAGGTGAATAAGGAGACGGCAGCCCATCACAAGGTGCTGATCACCACTCTGACTAAGCGTATGGCCGAGGATCTGACTGATTACATGAAAGATACCGGTATCCGGGTCCGCTACCTCCACTCGGATGTGGATACTCTGGAGCGTACGAAGATCATTCGGGATATGCGCCTGGATGTTTTTGATGTACTGGTGGGAATTAATCTGCTCCGGGAGGGCCTGGATATCCCGGAGATCACCCTGGTTGCCATTTTAGATGCAGATAAAGAGGGATTTCTCCGTTCAGAGACTTCATTGATCCAGACCATTGGCCGGGCAGCACGGAACGCAGAGGGACATGTGATCATGTATGCGGATGGGATCACGGATTCCATGCGGATGGCCATGGAAGAGACGGCCAGGCGCCGGGAACTGCAGGAGGCATACAATAAGGAACACGGAATTACGCCGAAAACCATTGAAAAAGGCGTCCGGGATCTGATCCGTATTACCCAGGAAGTGGCAAAAACCGAAGAAAAGCTGGAGAAGGATCCGGAATCTATGAGCCGGGAGGAACTGGAAAAACTCATCGAAAAGGTTCAGAAGCAGATGAAAGCGGCTGCGGCAGAACTGAATTTCGAGGCGGCTGCAGAATTGAGAGACCGCATGATCGAATTGAAGAAGACTCTGGATGATCTGGAGTGACATTTTTTTCGCAGAAAAGGTGTTGACAAAAAAGAAATAGAGTGCTATCTTAAGAGCATAGATATTAGCACTCTATTTTGTTGAGTGCTAACAAGTCTAAAGCGGACGGCAGAAACCGGATTTAAAAAGAAAGGAGATGGGGATATGGATTTGGATGCCAGGAAAAAAACCATATTAAAGGCGATCATCCAGACCTATCTGGAAACCGGCGAGCCGGTAGGTTCCCGGACCATATCCAAGTACACGGATCTGAATCTGAGCTCCGCTACCATCCGGAATGAGATGTCGGATCTGGAAGAGATGGGGTATATTCTTCAGCCGCACACTTCCGCCGGCCGTATTCCTTCCGATAAAGGATACAGATTGTACGTTGACGAGCTGATGCAGGAAAAGGAGCAGGAAGTCACAGAGATTAAAGAATTGATGATTGAAAAGACTGACCGCCTGGAAAAGGTTCTGAAACAGGTGGTCAGAGTTTTGGCGTCAAACACCAATTACGCCACGCTGATCACGGGACCTGCCTACCATCAGACAAAATTAAAATTTATACAGCTGTCCCGGGTTACCGAAACCCAGGTGCTGGCAGTGATCGTAGCCGAGGGCAATCTTATGAAAAACCAGTTCATTGATCTGGAAGAGCCCATTGATGATGAACAGCTGCTGAAGCTGAATCTTCTGCTGAATACCCAGCTGAACGGTCTGACTCTGGGAGAGATCAGTCTGGAAATGATCCAGCGCATGAAGCAGCAGGCGGGAATCCACAGCCAGGTAATCAGCCAGGTAGTGGATACTGTGGCCGAGGCCATCCAGGGGGATGAGGAGGATACTCCCATTTATACCAGCGGAGCCACCAATATTTTCAAATATCCGGAGCTGGCGGATACAGCCCGGGCCAGTCAGCTGATTTCGGCCCTGGAAGATAAGAGAGAACTGGTGGATATGCTGAAGGAGACGGCTCCGGAGGAAGAAGACGGATCCGGTACCGGCATTCAGATCTATATCGGAAAGGAATCCCCCATACAGACCATGAGCGACTGCTCTGTGGTAACCGCCAGCTACGATCTGGGCGAGGGTATGAAAGGAACCATTGGCATTATCGGTCCCAAGCGGATGGATTATGAAAATGTTGTGGATAACCTGAAAACCCTGAAGGTACAGCTGGATTCCATATTTAAGAAAAAAGACGAGCCGGGCACATAGCGGAATAAGAAAGCGCTACCGCTGAACCAAGGCTGGAAAGGTGGAGATGATTTTGGCAGATAAAGAGAATACTAAGGTAGAGCAGGATCTGGAAAAGGAAAAAGAAACAGATTCCCAGGAAACAGAGACTGGAAAAACCCAGGAAACGGAAACGGCTTCTGCGGAAGCGGAAACAGGAACGGAAAAGGAACCGGAAATTTCTCAGGAAGAAGGAGAAGCTCAGGCGGAACCGGAAGCTGCAAAAGAAAAAGAGAAAAAGTTTTTCGGGCGCAAGAAGGAAAAGAAAGACAAAAAGGATGAGAAGATCGAAGAACTGACAGATAAACTGGCCAGACAAATGGCAGAGTTTGATAATTACCGGAAACGTACAGAGCGGGAGAAAGCCGGTATGTACCTGGTGGGGGCCAAAGATGTGGTGGAAAAGATTCTGCCTGTGCTGGACAATTTTGAAAGAGGTCTGGCTGCCGCCAAGGATCCGGAAGATCCTTTTGTAGACGGAATGAATAAGATTTACAAGCAGTTTACTACCGTGCTGACGGATCTGGGCGTTACGGCCATCGAAGCTGTAGGAAAGGAGTTTGACCCCAATCTTCACAATGCTGTCATGCATGTGGAGGATGAGACCGCGGGCGAGAATATCGTTGTGGAAGAGTTTCAGAAGGGATATATGTATAAAGACTCCGTGGTACGCCACAGCATGGTAAAGGTGGCAAATTAACCGGATAGCCGCTTCTTATAGAGACAGTTACAAATTTCAGATATATAACAACAAATAATCAGGAGGAAAAAATCATGAGCAAGATAATTGGTATTGACCTTGGAACGACAAACAGCTGCGTGGCAGTCATGGAAGGCGGAAAGCCTACCGTAATCGCCAACGCGGAAGGAAGCAGAACCACGCCTTCTGTAGTAGCATTTACCAAGAACGGCGAGCGTCTGGTAGGTGAGCCCGCAAAACGTCAGGCAGTCACCAACGCGACCAGAACGGTTTCTTCTATTAAGAGACACATGGGAACAGACTATAAAGTAGACATTGACGGAAAGAAATACTCTCCCCAGGAGATTTCCGCTATGATCCTGCAGAAGATGAAAACAGATGCCGAGAACTATCTGGGCGAGAAGGTAACGGAGGCAGTTATTACGGTACCGGCCTACTTCAACGACGCCCAGCGTCAGGCTACCAAGGATGCTGGAAAGATCGCCGGACTGGATGTAAAACGTATCATCAACGAGCCCACTGCCGCTGCCCTGGCTTACGGCCTGGACAATGAGAGCGAGCAGAAGATTATGGTATACGACCTGGGCGGCGGTACTTTTGATGTTTCCATCATCGAGATCGGCGACGGCGTCATCGAGGTACTGGCTACCGCAGGAAACAACCGTCTGGGCGGCGATGATTTTGACCAGAAGGTGGTTGACTATATTGTAGAAGAGTTTAAGAAAAACGAGGGCGTAGATCTCTCCGGAGACAAGATGGCCATGCAGAGGATCAAAGAAGCTGCCGAGAAAGCGAAAAAAGAGCTGTCCAGCGCTTCTACCACCAATATTAACCTGCCCTTTATCACCGCTACCGCAGAGGGACCCAAGCATCTGGATATGAACCTGACCAAGGCAAAATTCGATGAGCTGACCCACGACCTGGTAGAACTGACGGCGGAGCCGGTGACCAAGGCCCTTTCCGATGCGGGTATCAGCGCTTCCGAGCTGGGTAAGGTTCTGCTGGTAGGCGGTTCCACCCGTATTCCGGCTGTGCAGGACAAAGTAAAGCAGCTGACCGGACACGAGCCCAGCAAAACTCTGAACCCGGATGAGTGTGTGGCTCTGGGCGCATCCGTACAGGGCGGAAAACTGGCGGGAGATGCCGGCGCAGGGGATGTGCTGCTGCTGGATGTAACTCCCCTGACTCTGTCCATTGAGACCATGGGCGGCATTGCTACTCCTCTGATCGAGAGAAATACCACCATTCCCACCAAGAAGAGCCAGATCTTCTCTACAGCAGCGGACAACCAGACAGCTGTAGATATCAACGTAGTACAGGGCGAGCGTAAGTTTGCCAAAGATAATAAATCTCTGGGCCAGTTCCGTCTGGACGGAATCCCGCCTGCAAGAAGAGGCGTGCCTCAGATCGAAGTTACCTTTGACATTGACGCCAACGGTATCGTAAACGTATCCGCCAAGGATCTGGGAACCGGCAAAGAGCAGCATATTACCATTACTGCAGGCTCCAATATGTCCGAGGATGAGATCAACCGGGCAGTGAAGGAAGCCGCGGAGTATGAGGCTCAGGACAAGAAGAGAAAAGAGGCCATTGACGCCAGAAACGATGCGGACGCAGCGGTATTCCAGGTAGAAAAAGCGCTGGAGGAGGCAGGCGATAAGATTTCCGCTAATGATAAGACAGCGGTGGAAGCAGATCTGAACGCGCTGAAAGAAACTCTGAAGAATACACCGGCGGATAATATGACAGACGCCCAGGTTGCAGATCTGAAGGCCGGACAGGAAAAACTGATGAAGAGCGCCCAGAGTCTGTTTACAAAGATGTATGAAAATATGCAGCAGAATCAGGGCGGTCAGGCAGGCCCCGGACCCCAGCCGGGCGCAGGCGGAAACGCAGGCGGCGCAAACAATGATGATGTAGTGGACGCGGACTACAAGGAAGTATAAATCTGAAAACAGAACTCCTCCGGGAGTATGAAAAAAGCAGCAGGTTGCCGGGGCAGCGGACGGGACGTCCGTCCCCAGCAGCCTTGTTGCGGTGTTGAGGTGGAATTTTATGGCTGAAAAAAGAGATTATTATGAGGTCCTTGGAGTCGAGCGGGGAGCGGATGACGCAACCCTGAAAAAAGCATATCGAAAACTGGCCAAGAAATATCATCCGGATATGAACCCGGGAGATAAAGAAGCGGAGGCAAAGTTCAAGGAAGCCACAGAGGCGTATTCTGTGCTCAGCGATCCGGATAAGAGAAGACAGTACGATCAGTTTGGACACGCGGCCTTTGAGGGCGGAGGAGCAGGAGCCGGAGGCTTCGGCGGATTCGATTTCAGCGGCGATATGGGGGACATTTTCGGAGATATTTTCGGAGATCTGTTTGGAGGCGGCAGGAGCCGCCGGTCAGGCAGCGGCCCTCAGCGGGGAGCCAATCTGCGGGCGGTTATTCATATTTCCTTTGAAGAAGCTGTTTTTGGCTGTGAGAAGGAGATCGAGCTGATGCTGAAGGATCCCTGTACGGAGTGCGGAGGCACAGGGGCCAAGAAGGGAACTTCCCCGGAAACCTGCCCGAAATGTCATGGCTCCGGCCAGGTAACATATACACAGCAGTCCCTGTTCGGCATGGTGCGGAATGTCCAGACCTGCCCGGACTGCGGAGGTACCGGGAAGATCATCAAGGAGAAATGCACGGTCTGCCATGGCACGGGATTTACCTCCAGCCGGAAGCGGATTCAGGTATCTGTGCCGGCAGGTATTGATGACGGGCAGAGCATCCGTATCCGGGAAAAGGGAGAACCGGGAAGAAACGGCGGCGGACGGGGAGATCTGCTGGTAGAGGTTCAGGTGGCAAGAAGTCCTGTCTTTGAGAGAGAGGGCATGAACATTTTCTCTACCGTGCCGATGACCTATGCCCAGGCCGCCCTGGGAGGAGACCTGAAGATCCAGACCGTGGACGGAGAAGTCGTTTACAATATTAAACCGGGAACACAGACCAATACCCGTATCCGTTTGAAAGAAAAGGGAGTTCCCTCTCTGCGGAACCGCAGCCTCCGGGGAGATCATTACGTAACCCTGGTGGTTCAGGTGCCCACAAAGCTGAACCAGGAAGCAAAAGAAGCCCTGCGTGCCTTTGATGAAGCCTGCGGCAACCATTCCTCCGGAGAAAAATCTGAAAAGAGCGGAAAAAAGAAAAAAGGTTTTATGGACAGAGTAAAGGAAGCGTTTGAGGATTAAACCTCAAATGCTTCCTTTACGCTTACAGTTTACATTCCGGCGGTTTTCGTGTATGATAAAACGGATGCGAAGAGAAAAGAGGACGTGAGAGATGAGTACGGCGGTGGTCTTCCAGCAGATGCTGGTTATTTTTTTGCTGATCCTTGTGGGATACGGAGCCTGCAGAAAAAGGGTCCTCACCGACCCGGTGGCCCGGGGAATCTCCGCCATTGTGGTACATATTACCAACCCCGCCCTGCTGGTGGCCAGCGCCCTGGATGAAGAAGTGGGGATTTCTCACGGAGATCTGCTGCGCATGGCGCTTGTGGCAGCCTGTGTCTACGGAGTGCTTCTGCTCCTGGGCGCGGCGGTTCCGCGGCTGCTGAGAGTTCCGGAAGGTGGCAGAAAGTTTTATAATGTGATGATGATCTACGGCAATGTGGGATTTATCGGCATTCCTGTGGTATCCGCAGTTCTGGGGGCGGAGGGTGTGATCTATCTGGTGGTGTTTAATTTCTTTTACAACATCCTCTTCTATACCCACGGCCGATATGTGCTGACGGCAGACCAGGCCGGAGAGCGGAGGAAGATCACCTGGAAAACCTTTGTAAATGTGGGGACGGTCAGCGGACTGGCTGCCATGGCTCTGTTCTGGTTTCCCATCTCCCTGCCGGCAGTGATTTCCAATACCCTGAGTTATCTGGGGGAAGCCAACACGTTTCTTTCCATGCTGGTTCTTGGAGCTTCCCTGGCACGCATGCCTTTGAGGAGTATTTTCACTGAGACCAGGCTGAATCTGTTTTGCCTGATACGGATGCTGGGACTTCCGGTTTTGCTGGGAATGGCTGTGAGGCAGCTGGTTCCGGATCCGCTGATGGTCTGCGTGACAGTGCTGCTGATCGCAATGCCGGTGGGAAATCTTCCCCTGATGACCGCTCAGGAGAATGGGATCCCGGCAGATACCCTTGCCCGGGGAATTGTACTCACTACCCTGCTGTCTCTGGTTACCATTACCCTGACAGCAGCCATTGTCCTGTAAGGAGGAAGGATTATGAAATGGAATAAATATACTATAAAAACAGTAAGCGGAGCTGAGGATATCATCAGCGCCACCCTGGCGGAGATCGGCGTACAGGGAGTGGAGATCCAGGATAAGCAGCCTCTGACAGAGCAGGAAAAGGAGCAGATGTTTGTGGATATTCTGCCGGAGCTTCCTGAGGATGACGGAGTCGCCTATGTCAGCTTTTATCTGGAGCCGGAGGAGGATAATGCGGCGGTGCTGCAAAGAGTCCGGGAGGAGCTGGAGGATCTGCGGGCCTTTCTGGATATCGGAGAAGGAACCATTGCCGCATCCGAGACGGAGGATAAAGATTGGATCAATAACTGGAAACAGTATTTTAAACAGTTCTATGTGGACGACATTCTGATCATTCCATCCTGGGAAGAGGTAAAAGAGGAGGATAAGGATAAGATGATCCTCCACATCGATCCGGGAACGGCCTTTGGCACAGGAATGCACGAGACCACCCAGCTCTGTATCCGTCAGCTGAAAAAATATGTGAAGCCGGGCATGGAGCTGCTGGACGTAGGAACCGGAAGCGGAATCCTTTCTATTATTGCGCTGAAGCTGGGAGCCGGCCATGCCCTGGGGACGGATCTGGATCCCTGCGCCGTGCCGGCAGTGGAAGACAATAAGAAGGCCAATGGCATTCCGGATCAGGCGTTCACTATGCTGATCGGAAATCTGATCAATGATGAAAGGGTACAGGAGGCTGCCGGCCGGGAAAAATATGATCTGGTTACCGCCAATATCCTGGCGGATGTGCTGATTCCTCTGACTCCGGTGGTAAAAGAACACCTGAAGCCCGGCGGGCTTTACATTTCCTCCGGGATCCTGGACGTGAAGGAGCAGGAGGTCCGGAAGGCAGTGGAGGATGCCGGCTTTACGGTGCTGGAGATTACCCGCCAGGGAGAATGGGTTTCTATTACGGCCCGGAAATAAGAAGGAGAGAAGCATGTACCGCTTTTTTATAAAACCGGAACAGATGGGGCAGGGAGTGGTGCGGATCACGGGAGAGGATGTGCACCACATCTGTCACGTGCTCCGCATGCGGCCAGGGGAGGAAATCCTGGTCAGCTGCGGGGATGAATGGGAATATACCTGCAGACTCCTTTCCCTGGAGGAACAGGAAGTAGTAGGCGAAATTCTGGATGCCCAGAAACCAGGCAAGGAACTGCCTTCCAGGATCCATCTTTTTCAGTGTCTGCCCAAGGGAGAAAAAATGGAGTGGATCATTCAGAAAGCTGTGGAACTGGGGGTTTACAGGATTATTCCTACGGTTTCCGCCAGATGCGTGGTCAAGCTGGATCCCAAGCGGGCCGCCGCCAAGACCGCCCGCTGGAATTCTGTGGCAGCCGCCGCGGCCAAACAATCGAAACGTATGATCCTTCCGGAAGTGACCCCGGTTACAGGGTTTCGGGATGCCCTGGCGCAGGCCGGAAATCTGGATGTATGCCTGATCCCTTATGAACGGGCGGACGGTATGCAGGGAACCCGGGAACTTTTAAATTCCATCACTCCCGGGAATTCCATCGGGATCCTTATCGGACCGGAGGGAGGCTTTGAGGAAAAAGAAGTGGAACTGGCCGGGAAGGCGGGCTTTTCGCCCATTACCCTTGGCAGGAGGATCCTGCGGACGGAGACGGCAGGGATCACGGCCCTGTCCGTTCTAATGTACCTGCTGGAGCAGGATTAGCAGGTTGACAGGAGGAAAAGATGGAAGTATATTTAGATCATTCCGCTACCACCCGGTGTTATCCGGAGGTAAGGGATATTGTCATAAAAACCATGATGGAGGATTACGGAAATCCTTCTTCTATGCACAGAAAAGGCGTGGAGGCGGAGGCATATCTCCGGGAAGCGGCCCGGATACTGGCAGGACTTCTGAAGGTACAGGAAAAAGAGATTTTCTTTACTTCCGGGGGAACAGAATCCAACAACTGGGCTCTTTTAGGAACTGCCATGGCAGGACGCCGCCGGGGGCGAAGAATCCTCATTTCCCAGGTAGAACACGCGGCGGTATCGGCTCCAGCAGCTTTTCTGGAGGAGCAGGGCTTTGAGGTGGTGAGACTCCCGGTGGACGCTGCCGGTTCCGTGAAGCTGTCCGCCCTGGAGGAAGCCCTGACTCCGGACACGATTCTGGTCTCCGTCATGTACGTAAATAATGAGATCGGTACGGTGGAGCCCATTGAGGAAATCGGAGCCAGGATCAAAGAAAAATGTCCCCAGGCCTACTTCCATGTGGATGCGATCCAGGCCTTTGGAAAATACCGGATCTATCCCAGACGGATGCATATCGACCTGCTGTCGGCCAGCGGGCACAAGATCCACGGGCCTAAGGGAACCGGCTTTCTCTATGTAGGAGAAAAAGTCCGGCTTCAGCCGCTGATTCTGGGGGGCGGCCAGCAGAACGGCATGCGTTCCGGAACGGACAACGTTCCCGGTATTGCAGGGCTGGGCCTGGCGGCCCGGATTTCCTATGAAAATATGGAAGAGAAAATCAGCCGCATGAGGGAGATGAAGCTGCGGCTGGCCGCGGGTCTGGCGGATCTGGAAAAAACGGTTGTTCATGGGCCGGCCCCGGAGGAGGGAGCGCCCCATATCCTAAACGCTTCCTTTCTGGGCATCCGCAGCGAGGTGCTGCTTCATGCCCTGGAGGACAAAGGAATCTACATTTCCGCCGGAAGCGCCTGCTCCAGTCATAAACGGGGAGGCAGTCCTACCTTGACGGCCATCGGATGCAGTCCGGAAGAACTGGAGTCAGCGGTGCGCTTCAGTTTAAGCGAGGAAACCAGTCCCGGGGACATTGATTATACTCTGGAAATTCTGGGCAGCCTGCTGCCTATGCTCCGCCGGTACACCAGACGGTAAAGAGAGGGAGAATAACATGTATCACGCATTTCTGATTAAATATGCGGAAATTGGAATTAAAGGAAAAAACAGATATTTATTTGAAGATGCTCTGGTGGAACATATCCGCCGGGCCCTGAAGCATGTGGAAGGAGATTTCCAGGTTTCCAAGGAGCAGGGAAGGATTTATGCTTTTCCAAGAAGCGGGTATGACTTTGAGGAAACGGTAGAGGCTCTGAAACGGGTGTTTGGCATTGCGGCTATCTGCCCTGTTGTTATGGCGGAGGATCAGGGCTATGAAAAGCTGGCGGAGGATGTGGTCCGCTATGTAAAAGAAGTGTATCCGGATTCCTGCCGGACCTTTAAGGTGCATGCCCGCCGGGCGAAAAAAAACTATCCCATGGATTCCATGGAACTGAACCGGGAATTGGGAGGAGCAATACTGGAGGCCTGTCCGGGCATGCATGTGGACGTTCATCACCCGGATATTCTGCTGACTGTGGAGGTGCGTCAGAAGATATATATTTATTCCCAGGAAATCCCAGGGCCGGGCGGTATGCCGGTGGGAACCAACGGAAGCGCTATGCTGCTGCTGTCCGGGGGGATCGACTCGCCGGTGGCCGGATATATGATCGCTAAGCGGGGCGTGAAGATTGACGCAGTGTATTTCCATGCGCCGCCCTATACCAGCGACCGGGCAAAGCAGAAGGTGGTGGATCTTGCCCGGCTGGTGGCCAGATACAGCGGACCCATCCGTCTGCATGTGGTGAATTTTACAGATATCCAGCTGGCCATCTATGAAAAATGCCCCCATGATGAATTAACCATTATCATGCGCCGGTATATGATGAAAATTGCGGAAAAGATGGCGGAGCAGGACGGATCCCTGGCATTGATCACAGGAGAAAGCATCGGCCAGGTGGCCAGCCAGACGGTTCACAGTCTGGCCTGTACCAATGAGGTATGTACCCTGCCGGTATTCCGGCCTCTGATCGGCTTTGATAAGCAGGAGATTGTGGATATTTCTCTGAAGATCGGCACCTATGAGACATCTGTACTTCCCTATGAAGACTGCTGCACGATTTTTGTAGCCAAGCATCCGGTGACGAAGCCGAATTTGAGAACCATCCGTCACTCAGAGGAGAAACTGGCGGATGTCATTGAGGGCCTTATGGAGGAGGCGCTGCGGACAACGCAGGTCATAGAGATTGAGGCCTGACCCCGCTGGCTGCCGAAACAAAAACCGGCGCGGAAGACTGCTGCTGGCAGTTCCGCGCCGGTAAATGAATGCGATTGATTTAGCTGTTGATTAGGAAAGTGTTATACCAGATACGGCTGCAGCACTTTCATAACATTCTCCAGAGCCTCGCCCTCTGCATGAATGTTGAGCTCGATTGCTTTGGACAGATCCAGACTGAAGATTCCCATGATAGATTTGGCATCGATCACATATCTGCCGGATACCAGATCAAAATCGAAATCGTATTTGGAAATGTCGTTTACAAAGGATTTCACCTTGTCGATAGAATTAAGTGAAATGCTAACAGTTTTCATTTTCCAAATCCTCCCTGTATGATTATTGGTATTGCTTAGATACAGGTTAATCTTACCTTTTACGGCAGAAAAAGTCAAGGTAAAAACAGAGGAAATATAGACAGGAGCAGTAAAAAATGAGTAAAAAAGTGGCGCTGCACAATCTGGGCTGCAAAGTAAATACGTATGAACTGGAAGCCTTGGAACAGATGCTGGAGAAAAAGGGATTCGAGGTTGTTCCCTTTGAACCGGGGGCAGATTTTTATGTAATTAACACCTGTACAGTGACCAATATTGCCGATCGGAAATCCCGGCAGATGCTTCATAAAGCGAGAAAAATGAATCCGGAGGCGATCGTGGCGGCCATTGGCTGTTATGCGCAGATCCGCGGAAAAGAACTGGAAAAAGATCCTATGATCGACCTGATTGTGGGCAACAGCCGCAAATCAGAACTTCCGGAACTTCTGGAAGACTGCCGGGAGCAGAAGCGCAGACAGGCCGTTCTGGCGGATCTTACCAGGGAAAAAGAATATGAACCCCTTTCCATTGACCGGACGGAGGAGCATACCAGAGCCTTTCTGAAGGTACAGGACGGCTGCAATCAGTTTTGCAGCTATTGCATCATTCCCTACGCCAGGGGCCGGGTTCGAAGCCGCCGGCCGGAAGAGGTTCTGGCTGAAACAGAAAAACTGGCTGCCTCCGGCTGCAGAGAGATTGTTCTGTCGGGGATCCATCTGAGCTCTTATGGCGCAGACTGGAAGGAGGGACCGGGGCTGCTGGATCTGGTCCGTCTTCTGCATTCTGTGGAAGGAATTTCCAGAATCCGTCTGGGATCTCTGGAGCCGGGCATTGTTACGGAAGAATTTGCTGCGGGGCTGGCCGCGCTTCCCAAAGTATGCCCGCATTTTCATCTTTCTCTTCAGAGTGGATGCGATCGTACTTTACAAAGAATGAACCGCCGCTATACCAGCGGAGAATATCTGGAGCGCTGCCGGATCTTAAGAAAACATTTTGAGGATCCGGCGCTGACCACAGATATTATTGCGGGATTTCCCGGAGAAACAGAGGAGGATTTTCGGGAATCCGCAGAGTTTGTGGAAGGGATTTCTTTTTTTGAAACCCATGTATTCCCCTATTCCCGGCGGGAGGGCACCAGAGCGGCTGCTATGGAAGGGCAGCTTTCCGAGGCGGTGAAAAAAGAAAGAAGCCGTGTACTGCTGGAACTGAACCGGAAGAAAAAGGCGGAATATCTGGAGCGGGCCCTGGGAAAAGAAACAGAGGTGCTGCTGGAGGAGGAGACGCGGCTGGAAGGGAAGAGAGCCTGGAGCGGCTATACCAGAGAATACCGGAAAATTCTCCTGCTCTCGGATGAGAATCTGGGCAATACGCTGCGAAAGGTCTGCCCCGGGGAATTGCGGGACGGAGAATTTCTTTTGTGCCGGCCATAAACGTATTGCTATTTTGAGGAAACTATATTAGAATAGAATAGATATTAAATTGAAGGACGTGAAAGAATGGCAGATTTAAGCAATACACAATTTTTCAAGGTAGTGGGCGAACCGGAAATACAGGTGAAGAAGGTACTGGATATTGTATACCACGCCATGGAGGAAAAGGGATATAACCCTGTAAATCAGATCGTAGGCTATATCATGTCGGGAGATCCTACCTATATTACCAGCCATAAGGGAGCCCGGAGCCTGATCATGAAGGTAGAGCGGGACGAGGTTGTGGAGGAACTTCTGAAGGAATATATCCGGAACGAAGCCTGGAAGACAGAAGCATGAAGCGGATATTGGGACTGGATTACGGCTCCCGGACTGTGGGAGTTGCCGTGAGCGATCCCCTGGGACTGACTGCCCAGAGCGTGGAGATCATCCGCAGAAAATCGGAAAACAAACTGAGGCAGACCCTGGCCAGACTGGAAGCACTGATTGAGGAATATCAGGTGGGCCTTCTGGTGCTGGGGCTGCCCAGACACATGAATAACGATATTGGCGACAGGGCTGTAAAATCTTTGGAGTTTCGGGACATTTTAAAGAAAAGGACAAGCCTGGATGTTGTTATGTGGGACGAGCGGCTGACTACCGTGGAAGCCCAACGGGTGCTGCGGGAAGCCGGTATCAAAGGAGCGGAGACGAAACAGTATGTGGATTCTCTGGCGGCGGTCTTTATTCTTCAGGGATATCTGGACAGCAGAGAGGACCGGGACAGGGAAACACAGGAATAGACGGATGGAAAAAATTAGTTTTGTAACGGAAGATGGAGAAACAATAGAACTGTATGTAGAGGAAGCCACAAGGGTAAACGGAGTAAATTACCTGCTTGTGACGGATTCTGACGGAGATGAGGCTAACGCCTATATTCTCAGGGATATGTCTGCGGACGGCGACAGTCTGGCTGATTACGTTATGGTCGAGGACGAGGTGGAACTGGAGGCCATTTCCCGCGTATTCGAGCAGATGTTGGACGATGTGGACTTCCGTTAGTTAGTTTGTGACGGGATCCTTTTCCAGGCGGCGGGCCGCCGGAGAGGAAACCGCCGGATTTATGTTCGGAAAAAGAATATGGAGGTGCCATTTGAAGGGTAACAGCGAAAGTAACTTGAAAATTATTCCGCTGGGAGGCCTGGAGCAGATCGGCATGAACATTACTGCCTTTGAATATGAAGACAGTATTGTTGTGGTGGACTGCGGCCTGTCCTTCCCGGAGGATGATATGCTGGGAATCGATCTTGTCATCCCGGATATCACGTATTTAAAAGAAAATATTCAGAAAGTAAAAGGGTTTGTGATCACCCACGGCCATGAGGACCATATCGGAGCCCTGCCTTATGTGCTGAAAGAAATTAATGTTCCGATTTACGCTACAAAGCTGACCATTGGTCTGATTGAAAATAAATTAAAAGAACACAATCTGCTTCGCACCACAAAGAGAAAAACCATCAAATTCGGACAGTCTATTAATCTTGGCAAGTTCCGGATCGAATTTATCAAAACCAACCACAGCATTCAGGATGCTTCTGCCCTGGCCATTTATTCACCGGCGGGAACGGTGATCCATACCGGCGACTTTAAGGTGGATTATACCCCGGTTTTCGGGGACGCCATTGATCTGCAGCGGTTTGCGGAGATCGGCCGCAAAGGCGTGCTGGCGCTGATGTGCGACAGCACCAATGCGGAACGGCCGGGATTCACTATGTCGGAGCGGACAGTGGGCAGGACTTTTGATAATATTTTTGCGGATCACAAGGATACCCGGATTATTATCGCCACGTTTGCTTCCAATGTGGATCGTGTGCAGCAGATCATCAATTCCGCATATAAATATGGAAGAAAGGTAGTGGTGGAAGGCCGCAGCATGGTCAATGTTATTACCACCGCTTCAGAGTTGGGGTATCTGAATATTCCGGAAAGGACGCTCATCGATATTGACCAGATGAAGAATTATCCGGATAATCAGATGGTGCTGGTGACCACCGGGAGCCAGGGGGAATCCATGGCTGCATTATCCCGTATGGCGGCCAGCATCCATAAAAAGGTTACAATCAAGCCGGGAGACACGATCATTTTTAGTTCCAATCCGATTCCCGGCAACGAAAAGGCCGTATCCAAAGTCATCAATGAACTTTCAGCAAAGGGAGCTGACGTTATTTTTCAGGATGTGCACGTTTCAGGCCATGCCTGCCAGGAGGAGATCAAGCTGATCTATTCTCTGGTACATCCCAAATATGCGCTGCCCGTACACGGAGAGTACCGCCATCTTAAGGCCCAGGCCAAGCTGGCCGAAAGTCTGGGGATACCCAAAGAACGTATTTTTATCATGTCCTCCGGAGATGTGATGGAGTTGAACCAGGAGGAGGCCAAGATCACCGGAAAAGTTCAGACAGGAGCCGTCTTTGTGGACGGCCTGGGAGTAGGCGATGTGGGAAATATCGTCCTCCGGGACCGCCAGCATCTTTCGGAGGAGGGAATCATGATTGTCGTCCTGACTCTGGAGAAGCACAGCAATCAGCTGCTGGCAGGACCGGATATCGTATCCCGGGGATTTGTCTACGTAAGAGAGTCGGAGGATCTTATGGGCGAGGCGCGGATTACTGTGGAGGATGCTCTGGACGAGTGCCTGCGGCGCAGAGTTACGGACTGGGGAAAACTGAAAACAGTGATCAAGGATTCACTGGGAGATTTTGTGTGGAAAAAAACGAAAAGAAGACCAATGATCTTACCAATTATTATGGAGGCTTAAAATCATGGATATTATTACAGAACGTCTGCGCGCGCTGACAGATGCGATGAGAAATACGATTGACTATCAGAGCTACCTTAAGTTGGAAGCAGAGCTGGACAAGGATCAGGAATTAAAGAAAAAGGTAGATGAATTCCGGATCCGCAATTTTGCCCTGCAGGAAGCAGAGAACATAGATCTTTTTGATGCAGTGGACAGTATAGACAGAGAATACAGAGATCTTCGAAAGAATCCGGTTGTGGCGGAATATCTGGCGGCGGAGCTGTCGGTCTGCCGGATGATCCAGAAAGTATTTGCAACTATCAACCATGAGATTAAGATTGATGTGCCTAAGATGTAAGCACGAGGCGGGACTGCAAAGGAGAACCTATGGCGAAAGCTGGAAAAAAAGGAAAAGATACCGGTTACAGAACGGCCGTGAAGGGCGCCGGAAGCATACTGAAGATCCTGATCTATATCTGCCTTGCGGTTTTTCTTGTTTTTCTGGCGCGCCAGGCCTATACCCTGGGCTATCAGGTTTTTAACCAGGAACCGCTGGAAAAGGGCCAGGGAACAGAGGTTACTGTTGTGGTGAAAGAGGATATGTCTGTGATGGATGTGGGAAATCTGCTTCAGGATCGGGGCCTTCTGGAGGAAAATGCTCTGGTGTTCTGGTTCCAGGAACTGTTTTCCGATTATCACGGAGATATTCTGCCGGGAGCTTATATCTTAAATACGAATCAGACAGTGGATGAAATGCTGGCAATTCTGGCGCAGGTAAATACGGAGGGTCAGCCTACTTCTCTGAATCAGGGGAATGATTCTTCCGGCGAAGAAAGTCAGGAAGGCGGAACCGAATCATGATCGTTGAGGAGAGAATGCTGGCTTACATTAATTCTCTGGATCGGGGGCATACGCCCTTTCTGGAGAAACTGGCCAGAGAGGCGGCAGAGACCCGGGTGCCAATCATCCGCAGAGAAATGCAGAGCTTCCTGAAAGTTTTTTTGATGATACAGCAGCCGCGGAAAATTCTGGAGGTGGGAACCGCCATCGGATTTTCCGCGGTTTTTATGGCAGAATACGGACCTTTAGACTGCTCTGTTACCACAATAGAAAATTATGAAAAAAGAATTCCCCTGGCCAGGGAAAACTTTCGGAAATCGGGATATCAGGATCGGATTACCCTGCTTCAAGGGGATGCCGCGGAGGTGCTGAAAACTCTGGAAGGGCCTTACGATCTGATCTTCATGGACGCGGCCAAAGGCCAGTATATCCGCTTTCTTCCAGAAGTGCTGCGGCTGCTGGGACCGGGAGCGGTGCTGATTTCTGACAATGTCCTGCAGGAAGGGGATATTATAGAGTCTCATTATCTGGTGGAAAGACGGAACAGGACCATTTATAAAAGAATGCGGGAGTATTTGTATACGCTGAAACACAGCAGAGAACTGGAAACATCCATTATCCCTCTGGGGGACGGAATTACTGTCAGCGTGCGGCGCTGAGAAAGGAGGGACCATGAAAAACGGCAGATATCCGGAATTGCTGGTGCCGGCCAGCTGTCTGGAGGTCTTAAGGATTGCGGTCCTTTACGGAGCGGATGCGGTTTATATAGGCGGAGAGGCCTTTGGCCTGCGGGCTAAGGCCAAAAATTTTTCCGGCGATGATATGGCGGAAGGAATTCGCTTTGCCCACCAACACGGAGTGAAGGTATATGTAACCGCTAATATTCTGGCTCATAACCGGGATCTGGAAGGGGTTCGGGCGTACTTCCGGGAACTGAAAGAATTAAGGCCGGACGGGCTGATCATAGCGGATCCGGGAGTGTTTCAGATTGCCGGAGAGGTTTGTCCGGAGATCGACCGCCACATCAGTACCCAGGCCAATAACACAAATTACGAAACTTTTCGGTTCTGGTACAGCCTGGGGGCAAAACGGGTGGTAACTGCCCGGGAATTAAGTCTGCAGGAGATCCGGGAGATCCGGGAGCATATCCCGGAGGATATGGAGATTGAAACGTTCATTCACGGAGCTATGTGCATTTCTTATTCGGGAAGATGCCTTCTGTCCAATTATTTTACCGGAAGAGATGCCAATCAGGGCGCCTGCACCCATCCCTGCCGCTGGAAGTATGCGGTGATGGAGGAAAGCCGCCCGGGAGAGTATCTGCCGGTTTATGAAAACCAGAGAGGGACTTTTATTTTTAATTCCAAAGATCTCTGTATGATCGAGCATATCCCGGATCTTCTGGCTTCCGGGGCGGACAGTCTGAAGATTGAGGGCCGGATGAAAACAGCCCTCTATGTAGCCACGGTGGCCAGAACCTACAGGAAAGCCCTGGATGACTTCCGGCAGGATCCTGCGCTGTATCAGAGAAATCTTCCCTGGTACCGGGAACAGATCACCGGCTGCACCTACCGGAGATTTACTACCGGATTTTTTTACGGAAAACCCTCGGAGGAGGATCAGATTTACGAGAACAACACCTATGCCCAGGATTATGTTTATCTGGGAATTGCCGGGCAGACAGACGGGCAGGGGCGGACGGTACTGGAACAGAAAAATAAATTTTCTGTAGGAGAAATTATAGAGATCATGAAGCCGGACGGCAGAAACATTTCCGCGGAAGTGCTGGAAATCTGCGATGCGGAGGGAAATTTTCAGGAATCGGCTCCTCATCCCCGGCAGGAACTACATGTAAGGTTGTCGGAAACGCCGGAGCTGTATGATGTGCTGCGGAGAAAGACAGAAGAAATTTCAGAATAAAAAAGAAAAGGGAGCGCTGCTGTAAAGCAGAGCCCCTTTTCTTTTTCAAAATCATCAGTCTGTATAGACTTTGGCGGCTTCGAATTCTTCTTCAATGATTTTATCCGGCTTCCGGGTGCAGAGCGATACGATCACGATCATAATGCAGGAAAGCAGGAAGGAAGGAAGCAGCTCGTAGATACTGAAAATACCGCCCATAGGGCTTAATACCAGATTCCAGATAAATACCATGGCTCCGCCGGAAATCATGCCGGCAATGGCGCCGGCCCGGGTCGTCCTCTTCCAGAACAGGGAGAAGAGCATGATCGGACCGAAGGTGGCGCCGAATCCTGCCCAGGCGAAGGAGACGATGGTAAAGATAACACTGTTTTCGTCCCAGGCAATCACCATACCGATAAGAGCAATGAGCAGAAGAACCACACGGGAAACCCGCATGACCTGCTTATCTGTAGCGTCTTTCTTCAGAATGCCTTCATAGAGATCCTTGGACACTGCAGACGCGGCGATCAGCAGGTAGGAATCGGAAGAGCTGATGGTAGCAGCCAGGATTCCCGCCATAACAATGCCTGCCAGCAGAGCCGGAAGAAGTCCCTGAGACAGAGTAACAAATACGTTTTCGGCGCCGGAAGCAGTTGCCAGAGTCGGATCCGTCGGATACAGGGCTCTTCCGATCATACCGATAAATACGGCGGAGAACAGAGAGATAAAGACCCATACCACGGCGATCCGTCTGGAGCGCTTCAGTTCATTTACCTTGCGGATAGCCATAAACCGCAGCAGTACCTGCGGTACGCCGAAGTATCCCAGGCCCCAGGACAGGGTGGACAAAATAGTCAGCAGCCCGTAGGTGCCTGCCTCTCCAAACAGAGGTGCGCCCCCGGAGGCCTGCTGAACACCTGCCGCGTCTACCACGGGGGTAGCAGTTCCTGTAAGAGTGAAGTATCCGGGAATTTCTTTCGCGTTATCGATCACTGCCTCCAGCCCTCCGGCGTGGATGGTGCCGGTGATAACAATCGTCAGCAAGGCAAAAATCATTACGATCGCCTGCATGAAGTCCGAAGCGCTTTCTGCCAGGAAACCTCCGATAAAGGTATAGACCAGCACGAACAGGGCGCCGATGATCATCATCAGATGGTAGTCCGCGTCAAACAGGGTAGAGAACAGTTTGCCGCAGGTAACGAAGCAGCTGCCGGCGTAAACCGTGAAAAAGATCAGGATAAAAATAGCTGCAATACCCAGGATCACTTTCTTGTTTTCATGATAACGATTGCTGAGAAAATCGGGAATCGTAATGGAATTGCCCGCAACCGTGGAATACTGGCGGAGCCGTTTGGCCACCAGAAGCCAGTTGATATAAGTTCCAACTCCCAGTCCGATGGCAGTCCACAGAGAATCAGCAATGCCGCTCCAGTAGGCCAGGCCGGGCAGCCCCATCAGCAGCCAGCCGCTCATATCGGATGCCTCTGCACTCATAGCAGCCACCCAGGGGCCCAGAGAACGGCCGCCCAGGAAATAGTTTTCCGAGTTAGCCTGGGCTCTTTTGGCGAAAAACAGACCAATACCCACGACCACAAGCATGTATGCGATCATGGCAATCAGAATCTGTATTGTGTCACCACTCATGTTCATATCCTCCTCTTTATTGTAAAATTTTTGCACAATTCGTGCAGCTTATTTTAACACTATACCACAGGAAACTGGAAGCTGTAAACAAAAAATCCGTCAGATCCCTTTTTTGGGGGCGGAGCGGGAAAGATTTTTCGGAAAATGACGTCTTAATTTTTCTACGGCATTTTTCTCGATCCGGGATACGTAGGAGCGGCTGATTCCCAGCCGACCCGCAATGACTCGCTGGGTATGCTCCTGCTCTCCGAAAAACCCATACCGCAGTTTCAGAATCTGGAATTCCTGAGGCGTAAGTTCCTGCTCCATCAGCAGGTAAAGCCGGCGGACATTCTGCTGGAAAGAGTATTTTTCTACCACATCTTCGCAATTCCCTTCCAGAATATCCAGCAGCCGGATTTCGTTTCCGTCTTTATCTGTGCCGATGGGTTCGTACAGGGAAACTTCCCGGGCGCATTTCTTTCGGGCCCGGAGATGCATCAGTACTTCATTTTCTACGCATTTGGCGGCGTAGGCGGCCAGCCGGTTGTTTCGGGAAGGGTTAAAGGTGGATACGGCTTTAATCAAACCAATCGTGCCGATGGAAATCAGATCCTCAGGATCTTCCTCCGGGCTCTGGTATTTTCTGACGATATGAGCAACCAGGCGTAGATTCCGCTCGATCAGAACGTTTCTGGCCTCCTGGTCTCCGGCCAGGCATTTTTCCATATATTGTTTCTCCTCGCGGGCAGTGAGAGGTTTCTGAAATGCTTTCAAGAAATTCACCTTAAAAGGGATTTCTTTTTATAGTATGAAAAAGGACAGAAAGTCGTGCTTTTCCAAGGAAATTCCCGGGGAAATCCTTGACAGGGATTTTCCGCCGGGAGATAATAAGAACAAGGCCGGAAGGCCTTTCTGCCAGGAGGGGGTATTTTGCCCTGGCGAAACAATTCTTACGCATTTCCTGTTTTTTTCCAAACTATTTTTTATTTAAGAAGAGAGTGAAAGGAGGAAGATGTTTTACAGTATTTTATCTGCGGAGATCGCAGGCGTAGAGGCGGTGCCTGTCCGCGTAGAGGCGGATTTAAGCGACGGTCTTCCGTTTTTTGCGGTAGTAGGCTGCGCTGCGGCCCAGGTTAAGGAGGCCCAGGATCGGGTACGGACGGCGCTGAAGAATCAGAGAATCTCCTTGCCGCCCAAAAGAGTGATCATAAATCTGGCTCCGGCGGATCTGCGCAAGGAAAGTGTACGTTTTGATCTGCCTATCGCTGCAGCAATCCTGGCGGCGCTGCAGAGGATTCCCGGGGATTCCGTAAAAGAGGCAATGGTGCTGGGAGAATTGCATCTGGACGGAACAGTGGGAAAGGTCAGGGGAATTTTGCCAAGCGTCCGTAAGGCCCGGGAAATGGGAGTCCGGCTCTGCGTGGTGCCGGCTGAAAATCAGGAAGAGGGGAGTCTGGTGGAAGGAATCCGGGTGGTAGGCGTCCGGGATCTGGAAGACTTTCTGGACTTTTGCAGAAAGGGGAGAGAGACGGCAGAGAATTCCGGGGGCCGACAGAGAAAGGCTGCGGTCTATGATGTGGATTTTGCGGATGTCCGGGGGCAGGCCGTGGTAAAAAGAGGAGCTCTGATCGCCGCCGCCGGGTTTCATAACTTTCTTATGGAAGGGCCGCCGGGTACAGGGAAATCTATGGCGGCCAGAAGGATCCCTACGATCCTGCCGCCTCTGACCCGTGAGGAAAGCCTGGAACTGACCCAGATCTACAGTGTGGCAGGTCTGCTTCCGGAGAAGGATCCTCTGCTGGAACAGAGGCCTTTCCGGGCGCCGCATCATACTCTGTCGCCCCAGTCCCTCTGCGGAGGGGGCAGGATTCCCAGGCCGGGAGAGATTACCCTGGCCCACAGAGGGGTTTTGTTTTTAGATGAGCTACCGGAAATGGAAAGGAGAACCCTGGAACTTCTGCGGCAGCCACTGGAAGAAAAACGGATCGTTCTGTCCAGGGCTTCCGGAACCTATGTTTTTCCGGCGGATTTTATGCTGGTAGGGGCTATGAATTCCTGCCCCTCCGGATGTCCGGATCCCAGATCCTGCACCTGCGCGCCCGGGGATATTTACCGGTACCGGAAAAAGATCAGCCGGGCTCTTCTGGACCGGATCGATCTGTGGATAAAAGTCAGACCTCTTACTTATGAGGCACTGCAGGAACCAGGAGAAAAGGAAACCGGTTCAGGAGAAATGCGGAAATTAGTGTCCAGAACCGCGGAAATCCAGAGAGAACGCTATCAGGGCAGGGGATATTCTTTTAACGCCCATTTGCCGGCCAGGGATCTGGAAATTTTCTGCCCTTTGACGGGGGAAGGCCGCAGAGTGCTGGAATCTGCCTACCGCCATCTGTGTTTAAGCGCCAGAAGCTATCACCGTGTCCTTAAGGTGGCCAGGACCATAGCGGATCTGGAAGGCGGCCAGCAGATTTCTCAGGGACACGTCAGCGAGGCGCTGTGCTTCCGCCCCCTGGTTCCGGAAAAAAGTGAGGTATAATATGGAGAGACAAGCTATATATTATGGAAGAAATCACCCGCGGTATCCGAAACGGCTGAAGGTTCTGGCGGACAGCCCCCGGGGCCTTTATGTGCAGGGAGATCTCCCGGAGGAAAACAGAAAGTCAGTGGCGATTGTAGGCGCCAGGCGCTGCAGCACTTATGGGCGCAGACAGGCCAGGTGTTTTGCCAGGAACCTGGCGGCCCGGGGTGTGCAGATCATCAGCGGACTGGCAGCGGGGATTGACACTGCGGCCCATGAGGGGGCACTGGAAGGAAAGGGGAAAACCTACGGCGTGCTGGGCTGCGGCACGGATGTCTGCTACCCCAGAGAAAATTACAGGCTGTATCAGCAGGTCAGGGAAGCAGGCGGGCTGCTCTCCGAATACGAACCGGGTACTCCGCCGCTGGCTTTTCATTTCCCCAGGAGAAACCGGATTATCAGCGGACTGGCGGATCTGTTGCTGGTGGTAGAGGCCAGAGAGAAAAGCGGAGCCCTGATCACCGCGGACTGGGCCCTGGAGCAAGGCAGAACGGTTTATGCCCTGCCGGGAAGGGTGGATGATCCCCTGAGCGCCGGCTGCAACCAGCTGCTTGCCCAGGGGGCAGGGGTTGCCCTGTCTCCGGAGATTCTTCTGGAGGAATTGGGGATTTCCGCGCCATCGGGAAAACGAGACCTCCAGAAGATCTTTTCCGGACTGCCGGAAAATTATCAGAAGGTCTGCCGCTGCCTCTTAGGCCAGGGGAAAAGCCTGGAGGAATTAAGCGCCGCCACCTGCATTCCCGTGCCGGAATTGGCCGGGATTCTCATAGCCCTGGAATTAAACGGACTTGTGGAAGAGGACGGTACAGGCTATTGCCTGGTGAAATAAAAAAGCTGTTTTGTGCAATGCAGGAAATTGCCCGGTAAAGAAAAGGCTTGCAAGAAGATTTTTTTTGTTGTATAGTTGGGCTGAATTTTGTATTCTGGTGATGCCCTGCGTAAGGCATCCTCATTTTATATAGAAACAGGAGGCAGTAAGGTGGCGAAATATCTGGTTATTGTAGAATCGCCGGCAAAGGTGAAAACCGTTAAGAAATTTCTGGGAGCCAATTATGAAGTGGCGGCTTCCAACGGGCATGTAAGGGATCTGCCCAAAAGCCAGCTGGGGATCGATGTGGAACATGATTTTGAGCCGAAATATATTACAATCCGGGGCAAGGGAGAACTTCTGGCTTCTCTGCGGAAAGCGGCGAAAAAGGCGGACCGGGTCTATCTGGCTACGGATCCCGACCGGGAGGGAGAGGCCATTTCCTGGCATCTTTCCAAAGCCTTAAAGCTGGATGATAAAAAGATGCGCAGAATTACTTTTAATGAAATTACCAAAACCGCTGTAAAAGCATCCCTGAAGGAAGCCCGGGCCATCGATATGAATCTGGTGGACGAGCAGCAGGCCAGAAGATGTCTGGACCGGATGGTGGGTTATGAAATCAGCCCGCTTCTCTGGAAAAAGATCAAAAGAGGTTTAAGCGCCGGCCGGGTACAGTCTGTGGCTCTGCGGATTATCGGTGACCGGGAAGAGGAGATTAATGCGTTTATTCCGCAGGAATACTGGAGTCTGGACGGGGAATTTCAGATTCCCGGGGAAAAGAAGCCGCTGACCGCGCATTTTTATGGAAAAGGGAAAGAAAAGATAGAAATATCTTCAGAGGAACAGCTGGATCAGATTCTGAAAGAGCTGGAGGGCGCGCCGGTATCCGTAGCTGAGATACGCAGAGGGGAAAGAAGGAAGAAGGCGCCGCTGCCTTTTACCACCAGTACGCTGCAGCAGGAAGCGGCCAAGGTGCTGAATTTTTCCACCCAGAAGACCATGCGGCTTGCCCAGCAGCTGTACGAAGGCATTGAAATAAAAGGAAACGGTACGGTGGGTCTGATCTCCTATCTGAGAACAGATTCTACCCGTATTTCCGAGGAGGCGGATCTGGCGGCCAGGGCTTATATCCGGGAACAGTACGGAGAAGCTTACGCCGCTAAAAACGAAACCACCGGCAATCAGAACAAGAAGGCCCAGGACGCCCATGAGGCCATCCGTCCCACGGACGTTTCCAGAACGCCGGTGGTAATGAAGGAATCCCTGTCCAGAGATCAGCTCCGGCTGTATCAGCTGATCTGGAAGCGGTTCGTGGCCAGCCGTATGGAGCCGGCTGTGTATGAAACGGTGTCCGCAGACATCCGGGCAGGGATGTATTCCTTCCGGGCCGCAGCCTCCCGGATCAAATTTGATGGATTTATGTCGGTTTACACAGAAGAAGACGAGGAGAAAAAAGATAACTGCGTTCAGCTTCGAAGTCTGGATCAGGATACAGAACTGAAGCTTTTAAAATATGAAAAAGAGCAGCATTTTACCCAGCCCCCGGCCCACTATACGGAGGCGTCCCTGGTAAAGACCCTGGAAGAGCTGGGGATCGGCCGTCCCAGCACCTACGCGCCTACCATCAGCACCATTATCAACCGCAGATATGTGGCCAAGGAAAACAAAAACCTGTATATGACGGAACTGGGAGAAGTTGTCAACAACATGATGAAGCAGGCGTTCCCCAGTATCGTGGATGTGAACTTTACCGCCAACATGGAAGGGCTGCTGGACTGTGTGGGAGACGGCAAGGTGGCCTGGAAGACGGTAGTAAAGAATTTCTGGCCGGATCTGTCCGAGGCTGTAAAAAAAGCGGAGCAGGAGCTGGAGCAGGTGCAGATCGAAGACGAGGTTACGGATGTGGTCTGCGATCTGTGCGGCCGCAATATGGTGGTGAAGTACGGTCCCCACGGCAGATTTCTGGCCTGCCCCGGTTTTCCGGACTGCCGGAATACGAAGCCGTATCTGGAGAAAATCGGGGTGAAATGCCCCAAATGCGGCGGGGAAGTGATTTTGCGGAAAACAAAAAAAGGCCGCAGGTATTATGGATGCGAAAACAATCCGGACTGTGATTTTATGACCTGGCAGAAACCTTCTAACAAAAAATGTCCCAGATGCGGGGGCTATATGCTGGAAAAAGGAAAACGTCTGGTTTGCGCGGATGAAAAATGCGGCTATGTGGAAGCCAGAAAAGAAACTGACTTTACTGAATAATCTGAAAAATATCCGGAAAACCATTGATTTTTTCAAGAATGCATGATAAACTTTCTATAAATAGGAATAGGGGTGAAAAAGGACGGAAGGAGAATAGAATGAGCGTACAATTGTTAGACAAGACCAGGAAAATTAACAAACTGCTTCACAACAATAACTCTACGAAGGTTGTGTTTAACGACATCTGTCAGGTGATGATGGAATGCCTCGATTCCAATATCCTGGTCATCAGTAAGAAGGGTAAGGTATTGGGAGTAAGCCTTTGTTCTGGTGTAGAGGAGATCAAAGAGCTGATTGATGACAAAGTAGGCGGCTATGTGGACGCACTGTTAAACGACAGATTTTTAAGCGTCCTTTCCACCAAGGAGAACGTGAATCTGGAAACCCTTGGCTTTGTTGGGGAAAATACCAATAAGTACACAGCTATCATCAATCCCATTGAGATTGCGGGAGAGAGGCTGGGAACCGTGTTCATGTACAGATTCTCACCCCAGTATGACATTGACGACATCATTGTCAGCGAATATGGAACTACAGTGGTAGGCCTGGAGATGATGCGCTCGGTCAATGAGGAGAATGTAGAGGAAAACCGCAAGATCCAGGTTGTAAAGTCAGCCTTCAGTACCCTTTCTTTCTCAGAATTGGAAGCGATCATTCATATTTTCGAGGAACTGGACGGCGAGGAGGGAATCCTGGTGGCCAGCAAGATCGCGGACCGAGTGGGAATTACCCGTTCCGTAATCGTCAACGCCCTGCGTAAATTTGAGAGCGCGGGGGTCATTGAATCCCGGTCCAGCGGCATGAAGGGAACGTATATCAAAGTACTGAACGACTATATCTTTGATGAACTGAAAGAAATCAAGAGCAAGAAAAAATCAGAAAAAGAAAAACAGAAACAAGAAGAAAAATGATTTGATATCATTGGAAGAGACCATGGCAAAACCGTTTCAGAAACGGAAGAATGGTCTCTTTTTTTATCGTGCCTGGGGAAACTTCTAAATGAAATATGCAGGGCGCCGGTTCCAGTAAAAAAAATTAAAAATAAGAAAAAAGGAGATAATAAAAGATATAATAAGAGAAAAAGAGATAAACCTAAAATAAAGCCGGAATTCCCGGTTGCTAAAATAAGGCAAATTAACTAATATAAGTATCGTCAAGTAGCACTCGATTGAAATGAGTGCTAATAAAAAGGAACAGAATGCAGCAAGGAGGCAATATAGAATGAAATTAGTACCATTAGGAGACAGAGTTGTATTAAAACAGATGGAAGCCGAAGAGAAAACCAAATCCGGAATCATCCTTACCTCTCAGGCCCAGGAGAAACCCCAGGAAGCGGAAGTTATCGCAGTGGGACCGGGAACAGAAGATGTAAAGATGGAAGTAAAAGCCGGAGATAAGGTAATCTATTCCAAATATGCCGGAACCGAAGTAAAACTGGACGGCGAAGAGTACATCGTGGTAAAGCAGGGCGACATCCTGGCAATTGTAGAGTAATCGGATTATAGAAAAATAAGTAGATAGCAGGAGGCAGAAAATCATGGCAAAAGAAATTAAATACGGAGCAGACGCAAGAGCCGCTCTGGAAGCAGGTGTAAATAAACTGGCGGACACCGTAAGAGTGACCCTTGGACCCAAAGGAAGAAATGTTGTGCTGGATAAGCAGTACGGCGCTCCCCTGATCACAAACGACGGCGTAACTATCGCCAAAGAGATCGAGCTGGAGAACGGCTTCGAGAATATGGGCGCGCAGCTCATCAGAGAAGTAGCATCCAAGACCAATGACGTAGCCGGTGACGGAACTACCACCGCTACTGTCCTGGCTCAGGCAATGATCCACGAGGGAATGAAGAACCTGGCTGCAGGCGCCAATCCCATCGTTCTGAGAAAAGGTATGAAGAAGGCCACCGACAAGACCGTTGAGATCCTGGCCGAGATGAGCAAGGCTGTTGACGGAAAAGCTCAGATCGCCAGAGTAGCCGCTGTATCCTCCGGTGATGACGAGGTAGGCGAAATGGTTGCAGACGCCATGGAAAAAGTTTCCAAAGACGGCGTAATCACCATCGAAGAATCCAAGACCATGAAAACCGAGCTGGATCTGGTAGAAGGTATGCAGTTTGACCGGGGCTATGTTTCCGCTTATATGGCAACCGATATGGAGAAAATGGAGGCAACTCTGGACAATCCCTATATCCTGATCACTGATAAGAAGATCAGCACCATTCAGGACATCCTGCCCCTGCTGGAGCAGATTGTTCAGTCCGGCGCAAGCCTGCTGATCATTGCCGAGGACGTAGAGGGCGAGGCTCTGTCTACCCTGATCGTCAACAAACTCCGTGGAACCTTCAAGGTTGTAGCTGTAAAAGCTCCCGGATACGGCGACAGAAGAAAAGAGATGCTGCAGGATATCGCTATCCTTACCGGCGGCACTGTAATCTCCGAGGAAGTAGGATACGAACTGAAAGACGCTACCATGGATATGCTGGGCAAGGCAAAATCCGTGAAGGTTCAGAAAGAGAATACAGTCATTGTTGACGGATGCGGCGAGAAAAACGCAATCCAGGCAAGAATCGGACAGATCAAGGCACAGATCGCTGAGACCACCTCTGATTTCGACAGAGAGAAACTGCAGGAGCGTCTGGCAAAACTGGCCGGCGGCGTAGCAGTAATCCGTGTAGGAGCTGCCACTGAGACTGAAATGAAAGAAGCAAAACTCCGTATGGAGGATGCTCTGAACGCTACCCGCGCAGCAGTAGAAGAAGGAATTATTGCCGGCGGCGGTTCTGCTTACGTACATGCCACCAAAGAGCTGGCTGAGTATGTAAAAGGACTGGAAGGCGATGAGAAGACCGGTGCGAAGATCGTTCTGAAAGCACTGGAAGCTCCCCTTTCCACCATCGCAGAGAATGCCGGACTGGAAGGCTCCGTGATCATCAATAAAGTAAAAGAGTCCAAGATCGGTGTTGGATTCGATGCATACAAAGAAGAGTACGTGGATATGGTAAAAGCAGGCATCCTGGATCCCGCCAAGGTAACCAGAAGCGCTCTGCAGAACGCTACCAGCGTAGCCTCCACCCTGCTGACCACTGAGTCCGTGGTATCCACCATCAAAGAGCCCCCGGCACCTGCCCCCGCAGGCAACCCCGGCATGGGAATGATGTAAAATGAAAGCCCTGTCAGGCGGCCGGGCAGCGAGCGTGCTAGCACGCACAGCAGCCCGGACATCTGACAGGCAAGAAAATATGAGCAAGAAGGGCGTCAGGCCCGGATTGCGAATATTTTCGGAAGCTGCGGGAGCGCTGGAAGCGCGGAGCAGCTTGCTTTCATGTAATAAAAATCCAGCCAATATGAGCAAGAAGGGCGTCAGGCCCGGATTGCGAATGCAAACTGCAGGAGTCATCGTGTAGACGATGGCTCCTGTTTGTGTTACAATGAAGAAAATTGCAGGCGCAAAGTTTTGCAATTGACATTCCTGGGGTTTTTTGCTACACTCTAGTACAAAATACGACAAAAAGGAGGAAATGAAATGGGCACAATTATCGGTGAAGGCATTACTTTTGACGACGTGCTGCTGGTACCTCAGTATTCGGAGGTTACGCCCAACATGGTGGATCTGACCACTTATCTGACGAAGAAGATCAAACTAAACATTCCCATGATGAGCGCGGGAATGGATACGGTTACGGAACATCGAATGGCGATCGCTATGGCGCGTCAGGGAGGAATCGGAATTATCCACAAGAATATGACCATTGAGCAGCAGGCGGATGAGGTGGATAAGGTTAAACGTTCCGAGAACGGCGTCATCACCGACCCATTCTATTTGTCTCCCGACAATACACTGGCGGATGCCAATAATCTTATGGCAAAATACCGGATTTCCGGCGTTCCGATTACGGAAGGCAAAAAGCTGGTAGGCATCATTACCAACCGGGATCTGATGTTTGAGGAGGATTTTACCAAGAAGATCAAAGAGTCCATGACCTCCGAAGGGCTGATCACTGCCCGGGAGGGAGTCACTCTGGAAGAGGCCAAGAAGATGCTGGCAAAGGCCCGCAAGGAGAAACTTCCCATCGTAGATGAGAATTTTGAACTGAAGGGTCTGATCACCATCAAAGATATCGAGAAACAGATCAAGTATCCCCTGTCTGCCAAGGACTCTCAGGGACGTCTGCTCTGCGGAGCGGCGGTGGGAATTACCGCTAATGTTATGGAACGTGTAGAAGCTCTTAACAGAGCCCATGTGGATGTGATCGTTATTGATTCCGCCCACGGACATTCTGCCAATATTTTCAGAACCCTGCGGGAGATCAAAGGGGCTTTTCCGGAACTCCAGGTAATCGCCGGCAACGTGGCCACTGCGGAGGCTGCCCGGGATCTGATCGCTGCCGGAGCGGACGCGGTGAAGGTAGGAATCGGACCGGGGTCCATCTGTACCACTCGTGTGGTAGCCGGTATCGGCGTGCCACAGATAACGGCGATCATGGACTGCTATGAAGAAGCCAAGAAGACAGGAACCCCCATTATTGCCGATGGAGGAATCAAATATTCCGGAGATATCACAAAAGCCATTGCAGCAGGCGCCAATATCTGCATGATGGGAAGTATTTTCGCGGGCTGCGATGAGAGTCCGGGAACTTTTGAACTGTATCAGGGCAGAAAATACAAAGTGTACAGGGGTATGGGGTCTATCGCCGCTATGGAAAACGGCAGTAAGGACCGATACTTCCAGGAAGACGCCAAAAAACTGGTTCCGGAAGGTGTGGAAGGCCGGGTGGCTTACAAGGGTACCCTGGAGGATACCGTGTTCCAGCTCATCGGCGGACTTCGTTCCGGAATGGGATATTGCGGCGCCAAGGATATAGAGACTCTGAAGACCACAGGAAAATTCATAAAGATTTCTGCGGCAGCTCTGAGAGAATCTCATCCGCATGATATTCATATTACAAAAGAAGCACCGAACTACAGCGTGGAAGACAATTAACGGACGAGGAGGCCGGCGGATATCCAGAAAGGGAACCGCAGGCCTCCTTTTCTATTATAAAAGGGGCAGAATATGGGGAGAAAAAGAAGACGTATGTCAAAACGGATCCGGCAGCGGCAGAGGAATCGGCGGGCTGCGCTGGTTCTGACGCTGCTGGCTCTGGGAATCCTGGGGCTGCTGTGGCTGCGGGGCAGAGATCCGGCCGCAGCCGGGGGAGAATCTCTGGTGCCCCGGACGAAAGAACTGGAAGCGGCTATGCCGGAGATCAGAGAACAGCTGCTGACCCCAAATCCGTATTCCAGACCCCAGAACGAAATGGAAGGAATAGAGGGGATTGTGATCCATTATACAGCAAATCCGGGAAGCTCGGCCCAGGAGAATCGGGATTATTTTGAGGGATTGAAGGATTCCGGGGCCACTTCCGCCAGCAGCCATTTTATCGTGGGTCTGGAGGGAGAGATCCTTCAATGCGTTCCGGTGGGAGAAGTGGCTTATGCATCCAACGACAGAAACAGAAACACCCTGTCCATTGAGTGCTGCCACCCGGACGCCAGCGGACAGTTTACAGAAGCCACCTATCGTTCTCTGGTTACCCTGACGGCATGGCTGTGCGATAATTTTCAGCTGTCGGCGGATACGGTAATCCGGCACTATGATGTGACCGGGAAGGAGTGCCCCAAATACTTTGTGGATCACCCGGAAGCCTGGGAGCAATTCCGGAAAGATACGGCAGCGCAGATGGAAACCTTGGAAACGGCAGCCACCTGAGGAGGAAAAAAGAAGAAAAGATGGAATCTTTGGACAAAATATGCGAAAAAATGATACAATATTATCAGGGAGATCCAAAAAGAATCCAGCATTTCATGAAAGTACATGCGTTTGCCGGACTTATAGGCCGCATGGAGAAGCTGGATGCCCCTACGCAGTTTATTTTGGAGGCGGCTGCCTATGTGCATGACATTGGCATTCGGCCGGCAGAAGAGAAGTACGGGAGCTGCGGAGGACGCCTTCAGGAGCAGGAAGGGCCGCCGGCGGCCAGAGAACTGCTGAGGGATCTGAATCTGGGAGAAGAGATTCTGGAGCGCATCTGCTATCTGGTGGGACATCATCATACCTATGGGCACATGGAGGGAGCGGATTATCAGATTTTAGTAGAGGCGGACTTCCTGGTAAATTTATACGAAGAGCAGGCCGGGGAGACGGCAGTCCGTAAGGCGGAAGAAAAAATTTTCCGCACAGCAAGCGGCAGGGAAATCCTGAAAAGGATGTTTGCCTTATAAAAAAGAACAGGAGGGGAAGGTATGCAGGGGGAAACGTTTACAGTAGGACTGGTGCAGATGGACAGCACCGGACTGTGGAGCGACAATAAAAAAGCGGCGGGGGACTTGATCCGGCAGGCGGCCGCCCAGGGAGCGGATCTGGTGATTTTGCCGGAAAGCGCCGATTATGTGGGGACAGATTTATGGCGGCACGCAGCCCGGATCCCCGGGGCGGTGACAGACTTTTATCAGGAACAGGCGGCCAGGTACGGGATCTATCTCCACTGCGGAAGCCTTACCCAGAGAACGGAAAAAGGGCAGCTGCGCAATACCAGCCTGGTGTTTGCCCCGGACGGCTCGCTCTGCGGGTACTACAGCAAGCTGCATCTTTTTGATGTGGAACTGGAGGAGGGACCCAGCTACCGGGAGTCGGATACCATTACTGCCGGGGACAGGATCGCCCTGGTGGATACAGAATTTTGTACCATGGGACTATCGATCTGCTATGATCTCCGGTTCCCGGAACAGTTTCGGCTGATGGCCAAGCTGGGGGCCGGCTTGCTGGTAAACTGCGCGAATTTTACGGAGGAAACGGGCAGGAGCCACTGGGAACCTCTGCTGCGGGCCAGGGCAATTGAAAATACCTGCTACGTGGCTGCGGTGGGCCAGTGCGGGCAGAAACCGGCTTTTCGAGCCTGGGGGCATACCATGCTCATTGATCCCTGGGGAAACATTCTTGGACAGCTGGAAGACAAGCCGGGGATTGTGATCGGAGAAATTGATATGAACTATCTGAGCCGGGTGCGGCGCCAGCTGCCCTCCCTGGCAGGTATCCGAGACGATGTGTACGATCTGAAGAGCAACAATATGCAGTTTTTTGAGGAAGGAGAAGGGTAAAGCATGGAAAATTTTGTGCAGTACGCGCCTACTGAGGTGATTTTCGGAAAAGGAACGGAAAGTGAGACCGGCGCAGAGGTGAAAAAATGGGGCGGCAGCCGGGTGCTGCTGGTCTATGGCGGCGGCAGCGCCAAAAGAAGCGGACTTCTGGACCGGGTAGAGGAATCCTTGAAAAAGGAGGGAATCCTCTGGGAGGAGTTCGGCGGAGTAAAACCCAATCCACGTCTGGCATTTGCGGAGGAAGGGGTCAGGAAAGCTCTGGAGTTTCAGGCGGATTTTATTTTAGCGGTAGGAGGGGGAAGCGCCATTGACACGGCCAAGGCCATTGCGCATGGAGCGGCGAACCCGGAAGAGAAACTCTGGGACATCTGGACGAAAAAAGTGCCGCTTACTAAATCTACCCCGGTAGGAGTGGTGCTGACCATTGCTGCCGCCGGCAGCGAGATGAGCGACTCCGCGGTGCTGACCAATGAGGAGATTGGTAAAAAATCCGGGATCAACACCGTGTTCAACCGTGTGAAATTTGCAGTGATGAATCCGGAACTGGCTTTTACACTGCCGGAATATCAGCTGGCCTGCGGCATTACGGATATTATGATGCATACCATGGAGCGCTATTTTATTTCCGGAATCCAGTGCCAGCTGACAGATGAAATTTCGGAAGGACTTCTGCGGACTGTCATTGAGAACGGCAGGCGGATCATGAAAAACAAAAAGGACTACGATGCCATGGCAGACGTAATGTGGTGTTCCAGTATTTCTCACAACAACCTTACTGAGGCAGGAAGAGGAAAGGATTTTTCCGTGCATAAGCTGGGACAGGCCCTGGGAGCGAAGTACGATGTAGCCCATGGAGCCAGTCTGGCCGCAGTCTGGGGATCCTGGGCCGGATACCTGTATCAGGGGGCTATGGACCGGTTTGTCCGCTTTGCGGAAAAAGTCTGGGGGATCCGGGAACAGGATCCGGAAAAAGCCGCTCTGGCAGGAATTGAAGCTACTGTGGGATTCTTCCGGTCTATCGGTATGCCGGTCAGCCTTACAGAATTGGGAGTGCAGCCTTCAGAAGAGGAACTGAGGAATCTGGCTTTGGACGCCACCATGAACGATACCCTCAAGCTGTCCAGAATCCGCCCCCTGGGAGCGAAGGAAGTACTGGAGATTTACCGCATGGCAAAATAGGATCTGCGCATGCCCTGTATAGAAAAAGAGACAATTCCATAGAAATCCATGGCCTGAGAAGTCCGGATTCTGTGGAATCGTCTCTTTAATATTTTATAGGAGTTTAAAAATCCGTATACACCGGAAGCCCCATTCCCTGTAAAAACAGAGAGGCTTTTTTATTTCTGATTCTTCTCTACTTCCTGAAGCTTCATAGCCCGGACCTTCAGAGGCAGTCCGAACAGGGTGATGAAGCCGGAGGCATCCTGATGATCGTACATGTCGCCGGTCTTGAAAGAGGCCAGGGACTCATTGTACAGGCTGTAGGGGGAGGTGGTGCCCGCCTTGATGATGTTGCCCTTGTAAAGCTTCATTTTTACTTCGCCGGTAACGTATTTCTGAGTGGATTCTACGAAAGCCTGGATGGCCTCCCGAAGAGGAGTGAACCATTTTCCTTCATAAACCACCTGGGCCAGCTGGCTGCCCAGTTTCTTTTTGGTTTCCATGGTCTCCCGGTCCAGGGTCAGCTCCTCCAGCTGCTCGTGAGCGGCCATAAGGATGGTGCCGCCGGGAGTCTCATATACGCCGCGGGATTTCATGCCAACGACCCGGTTTTCGACAATATCAATAATGCCGATGCCGTTTTCTCCGCCCAGGCGGTTCAGCTCCCGGATGATATCGGATACTTTCATAGCTTTTCCGTTAAGAGTTTTGGGAACGCCTTTTTCAAAGGTCATGGAAATTTCCGTTTCTTTGTCGGGCGCCTTTTCCGGAGTCACGCTGAGTACCAGCATATGATCGTAGTTGGGCTCCTGGGAGGGATCCTCCAGTTCCAGTCCCTCATGGCTGATGTGCCACAGGTTCCGGTCCCGGCTGTAGCTGCTGTCAGCAGCAAAAGGCAGATCAATGCCGTGGGCTTTGCAGTAAGCCATTTCTGCCTCACGGGAATCCATCTTCCAAAGTTCCGGCATCCGCCAGGGGGCAATGACCTTAATGTCGGGAGCCAGAGCCTTGATGCCCAGCTCAAAGCGGATCTGATCGTTTCCTTTTCCGGTGGCGCCGTGACAGATGGCTACCGCCCCCTCTTTGCGGGCGATTTCCACCAGTTTTTTGGCAATAACCGGCCGTGCCATGGAAGTTCCCAGCAGGTATTTGTGCTCGTAAACTGCGCCGGCTTCCACACAGGGCATAATAAAATCATCACAGAACTCATCGGTTACATCTTCAATATATAATTTGGAGGCGCCGGACAGCTTAGCTCTTTCATCCAGACCATCCAGCTCATTTCCCTGTCCGCAGTCGATGCAGCAGCAGATGACTTCGTAGCCGAAGGTTTCCTTCAGCCAGGGAATGATGGCTGTGGTGTCCAGTCCGCCTGAATAGGCCAGTACAACTTTTTCGCTCATAAAGAATTCCTCCTTAGTTTTTCAGTAAACTGCAAAAGTAAATATACAACAAAAAGAAAAAATATGCAAGAACTTTTTTTGGCTCCCCCAGATGGATCTGAAGGCGGCGTAGGAATATCCACTTTGAAAATAGCGGAGAAATATGGGAAAGTTGCGGGTATGGAAAAGGGGTTGCATAATCTAAAAGAAAGATGTATAATTATGCAACACGCAGAGTAACTATGCAGGGAACTTCACAAGAAAGTCTTGGATTGCGCTTTTCTCTTTACAGGGAAGAAAAGAGGTATTATAGTATTCAGGAGAAAGAAAAGGAGAGACAACAATGATAAGAGCAGGAATTATCGGCTCCACCGGTTACGCGGGGGCGGAACTGGTCCGTCTTCTGCTGGGCCACAGAGAGACAGAAATAAAATGGTATGGTTCCCGAAGCTATATAGATAAGAAATATTCCTCTGTTTACCAGAATATGTTCCGTCTGGTGGAGGATGTGTGCAGGGATGACAATATGGAAGAGCTGGCCAAGGAGGTAGATGTTATTTTTACTGCCACTCCCCAGGGGCTCTGTGCTTCTCTGGTAAATGAGGAGATTTTGTCAAAGGTAAAGATTGTGGATCTCAGTGCGGATTTCCGCATCAAAGATCCGGCAGTTTACGAGGCCTGGTACAAGATCCACCATCCCACTCCGGAATTTATCCCGGAGGCGGTCTACGGTCTTTGCGAGATCAACCGGGCGGATATTCAAAAGGCCAGACTGGTGGCCAATCCCGGCTGCTACACGACCTGTTCCATTTTAAGCGCCTATCCTCTGGTAAAGGAGGGGCTCATTGACGGCAATACCCTGATCGTGGATGCTAAGTCCGGAACCTCCGGGGCAGGAAGAGGGGCTAAGGTGGACAATCTTTTCTGTGAGGTCAATGAAAGCATCAAAGCCTACGGAGTAGCCACCCACCGCCACACCCCGGAGATCGAGGAGCAGCTTTCCTACGCGGCAGGGAAACCGGTGACCATTAGTTTTACCCCCCATCTGGTGCCCATGAACCGGGGAATCCTGGTGACGGCCTATGCCTCCCTGACCCGGGAAGCCAGCGAAGAGGAGCTGCGGGCAGCTTATGAGAAATACTACGGCGGAGAGAAATTTATCCGTCTGCTGGATCCGGATGTGTGTCCCCAGACCCGCTGGGTGGAGGGCAGCAATTTTGTGGATCTGAATATCAAACTGGATAAACGGACCAACCGGGTGATCATGATGGGCGCATTGGATAATCTGGTAAAAGGAGCTGCCGGCCAGGCGGTTCAGAATATGAATCTGATGTTCGGACTTCCCGAGGATATGGGTCTTTCCATGGCCCCGGTGTTCCCGTGAGAGGAGGAGAGAATATGAAAAACATTGAAGGCGGCGTGACAGCGGCCATCGGATTTCAGGCAGCAGGAGGAAGCGCCGGGATAAAAAAAGAAAATGTAAAGGATATGGCTCTGATCTACAGCATTGTCCCCTGCGTGGCAGCCGGCACCTTTACCACCAATCTGGTAAAGGCGGCTCCGGTGAAATGGGATCAGGAGATTGTTTACGATGGAGAAACGGCTCAGGCCATTGTCTGCAACAGCGGCATTGCCAACGCCTGCACCGGGAAGCGGGGATATACCTACTGCCATGAAACCGCCCAGGCGGCAGCGGAGGCCTTAAATATCCCGGAGGGGTCTGTGCTGGTGGCCTCCACAGGGGTGATCGGCCAGCAGCTTCCCATAGAGAAGATGAAAGAAGGGGTCCAAAAACTGGCTCCCATGCTGTCCAATTCCCGGGAGGCAGCCAGGGAGGCGGCCCGGGCTATTATGACTACGGATACAAAGCCCAAGGAGGCGGCAGTGACCATTGAAGTGGGGGGCCAGACAGTGACCATCGGCGGCATGTGCAAAGGATCCGGCATGATCCATCCCAATATGTGTACCATGCTTTCTTTTTTGACCACGGATGCGGATATTTCCAAGGAGATGCTGCAGGAAGCTCTGTCAGAGGTGGTAAAGGATACCTACAATATGATTTCTGTAGACGGGGATACCTCCACCAACGACACGGTGCTGCTGCTGGCCAACGGCCTGGCAGGCAATCCGGTGATCAACAGCAAGGACAAGGATTACCAGCTGTTTGTGGATGCCCTGCGGGAGGTAAACACCCTGCTGGCCAAAAAGATAGCCGGGGACGGAGAGGGGGCTACCGCGCTGTTTGAGGTGAAGATCCTGGGAGCCCAGAGTAAAGAACAGGCAGTCACCCTGGCAAAATCGGTTATCACGTCGAATCTTACCAAAGCGGCGATCTTCGGCCACGACGCCAACTGGGGGCGGATCCTCTGTGCCATGGGCTATTCCGGAGCAAAATTTGATCCGGAAAAGGTAGATCTGTTTTTTGAAAGCGAGAAGGGGAAGATCCAGATCATCGAAAACGGCGTGGCTGTAGAATACAGCGAGGAGGAGGCTACAGAGATCCTGTCTGCCCCGGAGGTGACAGCGATTGCCGACATCAAGATGGGGAAGGAGACGGCCACGGCCTGGGGCTGCGACCTGACCTATGATTACGTAAAGATCAATGCGGACTATCGCTCCTGAGGGCCGCGGAAAAGAGGATAAGCAGAATGGTAATGCAGAAATATCTGGACAAGGCAGAGGTGCTTATTGAGGCCTTGCCCTATATCCAGCGTTTTAACAGAAAGATTATTGTAGTAAAATACGGCGGCAGCGCCATGGTGGATGAGGAATTGAAAAAAAATGTCATTAAAGACGTGGTGCTGCTGAAACTGGTAGGCTTTAAACCGATCATCGTTCACGGAGGCGGAAAGGAGATCTCCCGCTGGGTGGGCAAGGTAGGCATGGAACCCAGGTTTGTCAACGGCCTGCGGGTTACCGATGAGGATACCATGGAAGTGGCAGAGATGGTGCTGAACAAGGTTAACAAAGAACTGGTCAGCATGATCCAGTCCCTGGGAGTCATGGGCGTGGGTATCAGCGGTAAGGACGGAGGCCTGCTGAAGGTAGACCGGAAGCTGTCGGCCGGCCAGGATATCGGCTATGTAGGAGAAATCAAAAGTGTAAATCCCAAGGTCCTTTACGACCTTCTGGAAAAGGATTTTCTGCCTGTAGTCTGTCCCATCGGCATGGACGATGATTTTCATTCCTACAATATTAACGCCGATGACGCGGCCAGCGCCATTGCAGAAGCCATGAATGCGGAAAAGCTGGCTTTTCTCACGGACATCGAAGGCGTTTACGCGGACAAGGAGGATCCGTCCAGTCTGATCTCCGAGCTGACCCTGGAGGGCGCGGCAAAGCTGATTTCGGAAGGCCATGTGGGCGGAGGGATGATCCCTAAGCTGCAGAACTGTATTGATGCCATTAACAACGGAGTATCCCGGGTACATATTCTGGACGGCAGGATTCCCCACTGTCTGCTGCTGGAGATATTTACCAACAAAGGTATCGGTACGGCAATCCTGAAAAATGACGAGGAGAAATTTTACAATGAAAACCAGTGAGTGCATACAGAAATCAGAGCAATATCTGCTCCATACCTATAACCGGGCACCGGTGGTCTGGGAAAAAGGGGAGGGAGTCCGTCTTTACGACACCGATGGAAAAGAATACCTGGATTTCGCGGCGGGAATCGCTGTCTACGCTCTGGGATACGGGAATCCTGTTTACCGGGAGGCACTGAAAGATCAGATGGATAAAATTGTTCACACCTCTAACCTGTATTACAATGTGCCCCAGGCAGAGGCGGCTGAGAAGCTGGTAAAAGCTTCCGGCATGAGCAAAGTCTTTTTTACCAACAGCGGTACGGAAGCTATTGAGGGAGCCATTAAGGCGGCCCGGAAGTACGCGTATCTCCGGGACGGCTCCACGGATCACGAGATTATTGCCATGAAGCATTCTTTTCACGGCAGGAGCCTGGGCGCTCTTTCCGTTACCGGCAACGATCACTATCAGGAGGCTTTTAAGCCCCTGATCGGCGGCATCCGTTTTGCGGATTTTAACGATCTGGACAGTGTACAGGCACAGATTACAGATAAAACCTGTGCGGTTATTCTAGAGACGGTTCAGGGAGAAGGCGGTATCTTTCCGGGAACCAGGGAATTTCTGGAGGGAATTCGGAAGCTTTGTGATGAGAAAGATATTCTCCTGATCCTGGATGAGATCCAGTGCGGCATGGGACGCACCGGCCATATGTTTGCCTGGCAGGAGTTCGGGGTAAAGCCGGATATTATGACCTGTGCCAAGGCTCTGGGCTGCGGCATTCCCGTGGGAGCCTTTGTACTGAATGAGAAAACGGCAGAGCATTCTCTGGTGCCCGGGGATCACGGAACCACTTACGGGGGAAATCCTCTGGCCTGCCGGGCTGTGAGCACGGTTTTCGATCTGTTTGATTCCCTGAAGATTCTGGAGCATGTGCAGAAGATCACGCCTTATCTGGAACAGAAGCTGGAGGGCCTGGTTCAGAAATACGCCTGCTTCTCCGGCAGAAGAGGAAAGGGCCTTATGCAGGGTCTTGTTGTGGAAGGCCTTCCGGTGGGAGAGATCGTGGGAAAGGCTCTGAAAAACGGACTGGTGGTCATCAGCGCTGAGAACAATGTACTCCGTCTGGTGCCGCCGCTGATCATTACAGAGAAAGATGTAGATGAGATGGCGGAGAAGCTGGAAGCTTCCCTGCAATAGAATAGAAAAGAGCAGCCGCCAAGAGGGGAACTGTCCGGGAAACAGATGAAGGATCATCTGGAAGGACGGTTCCCTTTTTGCGGCCATACTCCGCAAGCGCCTTCCGGCGGGTATAGACAGAACCGTTTCCGGACAGACTGAAAGCAAAAAGGAGTGTGGCACCATGGCTGGAATTCTGATTGCCCTGCTTTCCGGGGCGCTGATGAGTATTCAGGGGGTATTTAACACGGAGGTGACCAAACAGAGCAGCGTCTGGGTGGCGGCGGGCTGGGTGCAGCTGTCAGCCCTGGCGGTCTGCGCGGCAGCCTGGTTTTTTACAGGGCGGGAGAGCGTCCGCGGGCTCTGGCAGATGGATCACAAGTACGCTCTGCTGGGCGGCGTGATCGGAGCTTTTATTACGATCACAGTGATTAAAGGCGTGGATGCCCTGGGACCGGCCCGGGCTACGATGCTGATCGTTATTGCGCAGCTGTCGGTTTCCTATCTGGTGGAACTGCTGGGAGCCTTTGGGGTGGAAAAGCAGTCCCCGGATATTCGAAAGCTCTTGGGCTTGGGAATCGCGGCAGCGGGAATTATTTTGTTTGAGTGGGAATGAAAAAGAGGCGGACTCTTGCTGTTTTTTGGATTATAAACTATAATCTGAAGAAAAAGGACCGGAGGGACGCCATGGCACAAAAGAAAGAGTTTTATTTTCCGTCCAGCGACATGCAGACGGAGATCCATGGGGTGGCCTGGCTGCCGGATTCCGGAAAGGCCCGGGCGGTGTTCCAGATTACCCATGGAATGATGGAATATATTGAACGATACGAAGAATTTGCGGAGTTTTTAACAGAGCAGGGATTTCTGGTGACTGGCCATGACCATTTAGGCCACGGAAAATCCATCTGTGAACAGAAGGACCTGGGGTACATTGCGGAAAAGAACGGAAGCGGCTGTCTGGTGGCGGATATGCACCGTCTGCGGCTCATAGCCCAGAAGCGCAATCCTGGTCTGCCCTATTTTATGCTGGGCCACAGCATGGGTTCCTATCTGCTGAGAAAATACCTGACCATTCACGGAGAGGGACTGGCCGGAGCGCTGATTCTCGGCACCGGCTCTGTGTCTGACGGGGTAGTACTGCTGGGAAAGGCGCTGGCCAAAACTCTGGCCAGATTCCGGGGCTGGCGCCATCGAAGCCCTCTGATGGAGCGGGCATTCTTTTCCGGCTCCTTTCAGCAGTTTGACATGGATGGAAGCCACCCGGAAAACAGCTGGCTTACCCGGGATACAGAAGCGGTAAAACGCTACGCAAAGGATCCCCGGTGCAGCTTCCGCTTTACCCTCAACGGTTTCTACAGTATTCTGGAAACCGTCCGCTACGACAACCAGGATCTGTTTGTTCGCAAAATCCCGCAGGATCTTCCGGTAATCCTTATGTCCGGAGACAGAGATCCCGTAGGAGATCTGGGCAAGGGCGTCAAGAAGGTGGAGCGCCAGCTGCGGGAGGCCGGGATCCGGGATCTGACCTGCGTGCTGTATCCGGAGGACCGGCATGAGATCCTCAACGAACTGGACAAGGATCAGGTCTACCGGGATATCCTCGACTGGTGCGAGAGGGTCCTGGAGCAGAGGGAAAAAAGAATGGAGACAAAATAGATGACGAAAGAAGAACTGGCTCTGGAAGTGATCCGGCGCCTGAAAGAAGAGTACCCGGAAGCGGGATGTACTCTGGATTATAATGAAGCCTGGAAGCTGCTGGTGAGCGTGCGGCTGGCGGCTCAGTGTACGGATGCCAGGGTAAATGTAGTGGTGCAGGATCTGTATAAAAAATATCCTACGGTAAAGGCGCTGGCAGAGGCGGAAGTGGAGGATATTGAAGAAATTGTCCGTCCCTGCGGTCTGGGGCGCAGTAAAGCCCGGGATATCAGCGGCTGTATGAAGATTTTGCAGGAACAGTACAACGGAAAGGTGCCGGAGGATTTCGACGCCCTCCTGAAACTGCCGGGAGTAGGAAGAAAAAGCGCCAATCTGATCCTGGGGGATGTGTTCGGGAAACCGGCCATTGTTACCGATACGCACTGTATCCGGCTTTCCAACCGCATCGGCCTGGTGGAAAACATCAAAGAGCCGAAAAAGGTGGAGATGGAACTCTGGAAGATTATACCTCCGGAGGAGGGCAGTGATTTTTGCCACCGGCTGGTATATCACGGACGGGATGTGTGCACAGCCAGGACAAAACCGCACTGCGGCCAGTGCTGCCTGAAGGATATTTGTGCCAGAAACGGGGTGGAAGGATAGATGGAAGTACATACCTTAAAAGTGATCGCCAGGATCCGCAGCGAGTTTCCCACCAAATTCGGAATACCCAGACAGAGCGGGCTGATCCCGGAACTGACGGCGGCTGTAATTTTTGAACCGGAATACCGGAATCCGGAGGCGCTCCGAGGATTGGAAAATTTTTCTCACATCTGGCTGATCTGGGAATTTTCAGAGTCGGTCCGGGAAGACTGGTCTCCTACGGTTCGGCCTCCCCGTCTGGGAGGCAACCGGCGGGTGGGAGTGTTCGCCAGCCGTTCCCCTTTCCGGCCAAACGCCATCGGTCTATCCTCCGTGCGGCTGCTGGGGATTGAAAAGCACCCGCAGTACGGAGAGATGCTCCTGGTTTCCGGGGCGGATCTTATGGACGGAACCCCGATTTTTGATATTAAGCCCTACCTTCCCCAGGGAGACTGCCATCCGGAAGCCACCGGCGGATACACAGACTGGCTGGAGGAGCCCCTGCTGGAGGTGGATTTTCCGGAAGAATTGCTGAAACGGATCCCGGAAAAAAGCAGGGAGGCCTTGCTGGCTGTCCTGGCCCACGACACCCGGCCGGGCTATCAGCGGGACGAGGAAAGAATATATGGTCTTCCCTTTGGGGAGTTTGATGTAAAGTTCCGGGTACAGGGAAAACAGCTGCACGTTCTGGGACTGGAAGAACGGGATCAGAGGTAAGAGAGCTGTGCGTTACGAAAGAATGAGAAAAGGAATCTTCCTGGAGCGTCCCAACCGGTTTATCGCCCATGTTCAGCTGGAGGGACAGCCGGAGATTACGGTCTGCCATGTAAAAAACACCGGACGCTGCCGGGAACTGCTGGTGCCCGGGGCGGAAATCTGGGTACAGATGGCGGATCATCCTGCCAGAAAAACCCCTTGCGATCTGATCTGTGTGCGGAAAGGAAAACGGCTCATTAACATGGACTCTCAGGCGCCTAACTGCGTGGCGGAGGAATGGCTGCGAAGAGGGGAGCTGTTTCCGGAAGGAACGCAGATCCGACGGGAAGTACGGTTCGGCAGCTCCCGGTTTGATTTTTACGCGGAAAAAGAAGGACGCCGGGCTTTTCTGGAGGTGAAGGGAGTAACCCTGGAGGAAGAGGGCATGACCCGTTTTCCGGACGCTCCTACTGAGAGGGGCGTCCGCCATCTGGAAGAATTGATCCGCACTCTGCAGGAAGGATATGAGGCCTATCTGCTCTTTGTGATTCAGATGGAGCAAGTCCGGGGAGTGGCGCCCAACGATAGGACCCATCCTGCCTTTGGAGAGACCCTGCGGAAGGCCGCTGCGGCGGGTGTGAAAATCCTGGCGGTGGATTGCCGGGTGAGTCCGGAGGAACTGCGGCCCGGGTCTCGGGTTCCTGTGTTTTTAGAGTAAATTTACGGAAAGTATATTTTTTTTCAGAAAATTGTGGTACACTGTCAGAAACAGAATGAAACGGGAAGGAAAAAGAAGGGAGGGTGTACGCAATGCTGGAAAATATTGATCTTTCCAAAACAATGAAAAAGAAAGAGGAAAAGGAACAGCTGGAGCAGCTGGACCGGGAAGTGGCGGCTCTGCAGAGAAAAGCCAGGGAACTGAAGATTCCGGTCATGGTGGTCTTTGAGGGCTGGGGAGCCTCTGGAAAAGGCCGGCTGATCAACCGCATGATCCAGCCCCTGGATCCCAGAGGATTCAAAGTCCTTTCAATTCAGAAATCTACAGAAGAGGAAGAAAGACATCCCTACATGTGGAGGTTCTGGAACCGGATTCCCTCCAGAGGGAGGATGTATATTTTTGACAGAAGCTGGTATACCCGGGTGATGCGGGATCGGGTCGATCAGGAGATGAGCCGGGAACAGGTGGTCTGCGGTTACAATGAAATTAATTCTTTTGAACGGATGCTGACTGTGGACGGAATGCTGATCGTAAAATTTTTCCTGCATATTTCCAAGGGAGAGCAGAAAAGGCGTTTTGAAAAGCTGGAAAGTTCCGAAGAAACCCGCTGGAGAGTGACGAAGGAGGATTGGAAGCATCATAAGCAGTATGAGGAATACTTTGAGTATTACGATGAGATGCTGATCAATACGGATACAGAGTATGCGCCCTGGCATGTGGTAGAGGCAGAAGATTCCGGATACGCTTCGGTGCGGATCCTGGACTGTCTGGTGAGAGCTCTGCGGCTGCGGATCCAGCAGGAGAACGAAGGAACCGCACAGGGATCCCCCTATCTGCAGTCGGGACCTTCCGCCCGCTCTTCCTCGCCACTGGCCAGAGTGGATCTTTCCAAAGAGATTAAGAAGGAAAAATATAAAGAACTGCTGAAGCAGTATCAGAAGCGGCTGGCAGTACTCCAGGATGAGATTTATCGGGAGCGGATTCCCATGGTTCTGGGCTTTGAGGGCTGGGACGCCGCCGGAAAGGGAGGCGCCATCAAGCGTCTTACGGAATGTATGGATCCCAGGGGCTATGAGGTGGTACCCACGGCATCCCCTAATGATTATGAAAAAGCCCACCATTATCTCTGGAGATTCTGGACCAAAATGCCCCTCAGCGGCCATATTGCCATTTTTGACCGGACCTGGTACGGCCGGGTTATGGTGGAGCGGATCGAGGGATTCTGCAGCAAGGCGGAATGGCAGAGAGCCTACCGGGAGATCAATGAAATGGAAGAGCAGCTGACCCAGGCCGGAGTGATCGTGCTGAAATTCTGGATCCAGATTGATAAAGACGAACAGGAACGGCGTTTTCTGGACCGTCAGGAAAACCCGGAAAAAGCCTGGAAGATTACAGAGGAAGACTGGAGAAACCGGGCAAAATGGGATGAATATGAGCCGGCGGTCAATGAGATGATCATGAAAACCTCCACTGCCAGGGCACCTTGGATTATTGTGGAGGGCAACTGCAAATATTACGCCAGGCTGAAGGTTCTGAAAACCGTTGTGGAGGCTCTGGAGAAAAGACTTGGAAAAGATACAAAACAAAAGGAATCAAAAAAAGGATAAAATAAAAGAGCAGGATTCAAAAAACTGGATGGAACCCTGCCGGCTCTGCCCCAGAAACTGCGGCAGCCGGCGGCTTTCCGGAAATCGGGGGCGCTGCGGAGTCAGCGCCCTTTTAAAGGTGTCCAGGGCGGCGCTCCATATGTGGGAGGAACCCTGCATTTCCGGGGAGGGCGGCTCGGGAGCGGTGTTTTTTTCCGGCTGTCCCCTGCACTGTGTATACTGTCAGAACCGGGCCATTTCAGACGGACAGGCAGGAAAAGAAATTTCGGTGGAACGGCTGGGGGAGATTTTTCTGGAACTTCAGGGGAAGGGAGCGGAAAATATCAATCTGGTAACCCCTACCCATTATGTACCTCAGATCCGGGAAGCCCTGGAACTTGCCAAAGCCCGGGGGCTGGAACTGCCGGTGGTCTTTAATTGCAGCGGCTATGAAAAACCGGAGGTTCTGGAATGGCTGGAAGGGTACATAGATGTTTACCTTACGGATTTCAAGTACATAGAGAGCAGAACGGCAGAAAAGTATTCTTTTGCGCCGGATTATCCGGAGCGGGCGAAAGCCGCGCTGGAGGAAATGATCCGCCAGTGCCCCCGGCCGCTGTTTTCGGAAAAAGGAATCCTGAAAAAAGGAGTCATAGTCCGGCACCTTCTTCTTCCAGGCCGGACGGCAGAGGCCAGGGCGGTAGTGGACTATGTATACAGGCGCTACGGAAACCAGGTTTATATCAGCTTAATGAATCAATACACACCATTTCCGGAACTGAAGGAAACATACCCGGAGCTCTGCCGGAAGGTGACCAGACGGGAGTATGATTCTCTGGTAGATTACGCTCTGAACCTGGGAGTGGAGCAGGGGTTTATCCAGGAGGGAGAAACCGCCGGGGAAAGTTTTATCCCGGCGTTTGATTACGAAGGAGTATAGGAGGAGCAAAGAGATGGCGCAGGCTGCGGCAGTGCTGAAAAAAGGGGAGGGGCGGATGCTGAAGGCAGGCGGCCCCTGGATTTTTGACAATGAGATTGCTTCCCTGGAGGGAAGCTATGAAAACGGAGATATCCTGGAGGTCCGGGATTTCGACGGCTATTTCCTGGGAAAAGGATTTATCAACGATGCTTCTAAGATCCGCATCCGGATGATGACCCGGAACAAAGACCAGGAGATCAATGAGGAATTTCTCCGTCAACGGCTGACGGATGCCTGGGAATATCGGAAAAAAGTAGTGGACACCGGCAGCTGCCGCCTGGTTTTCGGGGAGGCGGATTTTCTGCCGGGGCTGGTGATCGATAAGTTTTCGGATGTGCTGGTGGTACAGTCTCTGGCGCTGGGCATTGACCGGATGAAGGATACCATCGTAAAACTGCTGCGGGAGATCCTGGCGGAGGACGGGATCTCCATTCGGGGCGTTTATGAGCGCAGCGACGCCAAAGTGCGGCGGCAGGAAGGGATGGAACTCTGCAAGGGATTTATCGGAGAACCCTTTGACACCAATGTGGAGATTGAAGAAAACGGGGTACGCTATCTGGTGGATGTAAAAGACGGGCAGAAGACGGGTTTTTTCCTGGATCAGAAATATAACCGCCTGGCCATCCAGAAGCTCTGCCCGGGAGCAAAGGTTCTGGACTGCTTCACCCATACGGGCTCCTTCGCCCTGAATGCGGCAAAAGGAGGGGCGGCCAGTGTGCTGGGAGTGGACGCCTCGGAGCTGGGGGTCCGTCAGGCGGAGAAAAACGCTGCTCTCAACGGGGTTTCGGATCGGGTGAAATTCCTCTGTGCCGATGTTTTTGAACTGCTGCCGGAGCTGGAAAAGAAAGGGGAGACCTTTGATGTGATCATTCTGGATCCTCCAGCTTTTACTAAGTCCCGGAATTCCGTGAAGAATGCCGTCAAAGGCTACCGGGAAATCAACCTGCGGGCCATGAAGCTGATCCGGGACGGGGGATTTCTGGCCACCTGCTCCTGCTCCCATTTCATGACTTATGAACTTTTTACCAAGACCATCAATCAGGCGGCTCACAATGTACACCGACGGCTGCGCCAGGTGGAGTACCGCACCCAGGCGCCGGATCACCCCATTCTCTGGGCGGCGGAGGAATCCTACTATCTGAAGTTTTATGTCTTCCAGGTGTGCGAGGAGAAGTAGGGGAAAAATTGCATAAACGCCAGAAAAGCAGCAGATCCCTGCGGTCTGCTGCTTTTCTGTGGAGTTTTTTCTATTCCGGCTTTGCCTGTTCCGCCGCATTTTCCGCGAAGGAAGTATCCACCAGCTTTTCATAGGGGGCCCGCTCCGACAGTTCCCCGGCGCCCTCCAGAATATCCTGAAGCAGATCAAAGCTGTCTTCCTCAAAGATCAGATCCGCTTTCCAGGTATCCTGTTCATAGTAGCGGGTCACGATGGTGGTAATGGTGGACAGTTCCGTTTCAGAGAACTGGGGGGAAATCACCTGGGAAATTTCCTCTGGCGTGTGGGTCTGCACATAATCCATGCCTTTCTGCAGGGCATTGGTGAAGGACTGGATCACTTCCGGATGTTCTTCCATGAAGCTGGATCTGGCGCTGAAGGCTGTGTAGGGTACGTAGCCGGAATCCTCGCCCAGGGAGGCGATGACATAGCCGTCTCCCTGTTCTTCCAGGGCAGTGGCGGAAGGCTCGAATTCAACGGTATAATCCCCCTGTCCCCCGGAGAAGGCAGCGGCGGTGGAGCCGAAGTCAATGCCCTGATTGATAGCAAGATCTTCCCGGGGATCGATGCCGTTCTGTTTCAGCACGTATTCAAAGACCATCTGGGGCATTCCGCCTTTCCGGCCGCCCAGCACGTATTTTCCTTTCAGATCTTCCCACTGAAAATCCTCAGCCGGTTCCCGGCCTACCAGAAAATTCCCGGCCCGCTGAGTCAGCTGGGCAAAGTTTACCACCACATCGTTGGCTCCTTCCAGATAGGCGTATACGGAGGATTCCGGCCCCATAAAGCCGATATCCGCTTCTCCGGAGATCAGAGCCGTAAGCACCTTGTCGGCTCCGAAACCGTTGACCAGCGTCAGGTCAATGCCTTCTTCCTCAAAGTATCCTTCTTCTATGGCCACATACATAGGAGCATAAAAAATGGAATGGGCCACTTCGTTCAGGGTAATAGGGACGAGCTCTGTTTCGGCGCCGGCGGAAGACACTTCCTGATCCGGGGTGTCCTCTCCGGCGCATCCGGTCAGGGCGCCGCAGCAGAGAAAGGCGGCGCAGACCAGGGCGAATACTTTTTTTGCCATATTAGACCTCCTGATTTCCTACTCTTCCAGTATATGCGGGATGCGGGCAAAGGGTTAGAAGAGATTGCCCCGGGGGAAGGAAAAGCGTATAATCAGAAAAGAATTTAAAAACATTTACGGAGCAGAGGAAAGAGCATGGCAGAACGGGTTATTAAAATTCTGGTAGGGCGGGAAGAGGCCGGGCAGAGCGTGGAAAGATTCCTTCGACAGCGCATGGGATTGTCCAGAAAGCAGATCAGCCGGCTGAAATTCCGGGAGGAAGGAATCCGGGTCAACGGGCGGAGGCAGAGAGTCAGCGGGTTCCTGCAGATGGGGGATACCCTGGAGTTAAGACTGGAAACAGGCTTTAGCGGGGGAAAGTCCGGAAAAGTGGAAGCCTGTCCGGAAGCCGGAAGTCTGCATATTCTCTATGAAGACCGGGATCTGCTGGCGGTTGTGAAACCGGCAGGTATCGTCTGCCACCCTTCCCATGGGCACTACCGGGATACCTTGTCCAATCAGGCGGCCGCTTATCTGGAAGCCAGAGGGGAGGCGGGAGTGATCCGGCTGGTGGGGCGTCTGGATAAGGATACTTCTGGAATCGTGGTTTTTGCAAAAAACCAGGAGACCGCGGCGGCTTTGGCCAGACAGAGAGAAGCGGGGGAGATGCAGAAAATGTATCTGGCTCTTGCGGAGGGATGCCCGCCGGCAAAGGAGGGAACCGTAGCGGCGCCCCTTGCACGGGATCCGGGACACTTAATGAAAATGCAGGTATCCCCGGAGGGGAAAGCTGCCTGCACCCGTTACCGGCTTCTGAAAACCATTGAAGGAGAGAAAGGCAGAAGAGCTTTGCTGCTTCTTCAGCTGGAACAGGGACGCACCCATCAGATCCGGGTGCATATGGCTTTTATTGGCTGTCCTCTGGCAGGCGATCCTCTGTACGGCAGGAATCCCCAGGGAACGGGAGCGCTGCTCCATGCCTGGAAGCTTTCCCTTTTTCAGCCCTTTACAAGGGAGAAGATCTGTCTGGAGACAGACCTTCCGGAGTGGGCGGAAGGGTAAAAGAAAATAATGGGATTATTTGCGGCGGAATGTATTTGACAAGGGAAATATCATATACTAAGCTTGTGTAGAAAACAGATCCGGAGAATGGAGAGCTTATGTGTGGAATATGCGGTTTTACAGAAGGACAGGCAGCCGTGGATCCGGGACAGATCCGTAGAATGACAGATTTGATTGCCTACCGGGGGCCGGATGGCGGAGGCTTTTTCCGGGATGCCGGGATCCGTATGGGATTTCGGCGCCTGGCGATCATTGATCTGAAAGCCGGGGATCAGCCGGTTTACAATGAAGATAAAACTCTGGTACTGACCTTTAATGGAGAAATATACAATTACAGGGAACTGCGGGAAAAATTGCTGGCCCGCGGTCATTTTTTTTATACAAACACGGATTCCGAAGTGCTGGTGCACGGATATGAAGAGTGGGGAGAGGAAATGCTCCTGCAGCTTCGGGGGATGTTTGCTTTTGCAATCTGGGATACCAGGCAGCAGTCCCTGTTTCTGGCCCGGGATTTTTTCGGCATAAAACCCCTTTATTATATGCAGTGCCAGGGAAGCCTGGTTTATGCATCGGAGATTAAGTGTCTGCTGGCCTTTCCGGGATATGAGAAAGAACTCAATGAAAGAGCTTTGGATGGCTATCTGTCTTTCCAGTACGTAGTACCGCCGGAAACGATGTACCGGGGGATTCGCTGTCTGCCGCCTGCCTGCTGTCTTCGATATCAGGATGGAAAGATCCGCCTGCGGCGGTACTGGGAACCCCGGTTTCATCCGGAGGAGAGTATGCCTTTGGAAGAAGCGGTAGATTGGATCGAGGCTGCCTTTCAGGATTCGGTAAAGGCTCACAAAGTCAGCGATGTAGAAGTGGGATGTTTTCTTTCCAGCGGTGTGGATTCCAGCTGGACAGCTTCTTATTTTGGAGGACAGAAAGCCTTTACAGTAGGGTTTGAGAACGGCAGCCGCTATAACGAGATTTCCTGGGCGGAGAAGGCCGCCCGGGAGAAACAGCTGCGGCACAGATCCAGAATTATCGGAAGCCAGGAATTTTTTTCTGTTCTTCCGGAGATTCTGTATTTTCTGGATCAGCCTCTGGCAGATCCGGCCTGCGTTGCCCTCTATTTTGTGTCGGAACTGGCCAGCCGGCAGGTGAAGGTGGTACTTTCCGGGGAGGGCGCGGACGAGCTTTTTGGCGGCTATCGAATCTATCATATGCCGGCTTCCAACCGGGGGTATCAAAAACTGCTGCCCGGGTGGCTGCGGCGGCTGATCGGAGAAGGCGCACGGTATCTTCCGGATATCCGGGGACGGGATTTCCTGATCCGAGCGGCCCGGCCGCTGGAGGAAACTTTTATCGGCAATGCCTATATTTTCAGTTCCGGAGAAAAAAGACGGATCCTGCGGGAAGAGGAGGTATGCCGGGAACCCTGGATATACTGCAGACCCTGGTACCGGAGGGTCCGGGGAATGGACGAGGTGACGAAAATGCAGTATCTGGATCTGAATCTGTGGATGACAGGAGATATTCTTCTGAAAGCGGACCGGATGAGCATGGCAAATTCTCTGGAATTGCGGGTGCCCTTTTTAGACCGGGAGGTATTCCGGGCTGCTGCTGCGATTCCGGCGAAATGGAGGGTAACCGGGCAGACTACGAAATACGCCATGCGTCTGGCTGCGGCAAGACATCTTCCCAGAGCCGCTGCTGAGAAGACCAAACTGGGATTTCCAGTGCCGATCCGGATCTGGCTCCGGGAAGAAAAATATTTCAGGATGGTCCGGGAGGAGTTTGCCGGGGAGGCAGCGGGGATTTTTTTTCGCAGAGCGGAACTGCTGCGGATGCTGGAACGTCACCGGGAGGGCAGAGAGGATCTCAGCAGGAAAATCTGGACCGTTTATCTTTTCCTTCTCTGGTACAGGGTCTGCTATCTCAGAAAATATTAAAGAGACCCCGGTTTTCAAAACAGAAAAAAGGATTTATAATAAACAGAAAAAGGCCTGAAAGCAGGAGGTAAAGATGAAGATAGGATTTATAGGCTGCGGGAACATGGCCCGGGCCATTCTGGGAGGAATACAAAAGCAGAACCTGGTGCCTGCGGAAGATTTGATTGCTTCCGCCAAGACGGAGGCTACCAGGGAAAAAATCCGCAGGGAACTGAAGATCCGGGCGGCGGAAGAGAACCGGGAAGCGGCGGCTTTTGCCGATGTGCTGATTCTGGCGGTCAAACCTTTTTATATGGAGGAGGTGATCCAGGAGATCTCGGAGTCGGTGCGGCCGGAGACCCTGGTAGTAACACTGGCTCCGGGAAAAACCCTTCAGTGGCTGGATTCCACCTTTGGAAAACCGACCAAGCTGGTGCGGACCATGCCAAACACCCCGGCGCTGGTGGGAGAAGGCATGACAGCGCTCTGCCCCAATTCTTTCGTGACCCCGGAAGAATTGGAAACCGTGGAGAGGATTTTCCGGAGCTGCGGAAAAACCCAGGTGGTGCCGGAGTCTATGATCGATGTGGTGGTAGGGGCCAGCGGAAGCTCGCCGGCTTATGTGTTCCTGTTTATCGAAGCTCTGGCGGATGCGGCAGTTGCCGATGGCATGCCAAGAAAACAAGCGTATGAATTTGCTGCCCAATCTGTGCTGGGAAGTGCGAAGATGGTGCTGGAGACAGGCTTGCATCCCGGCGAACTGAAAGATATGGTGTGTTCGCCCGGGGGCACTACCATGGAAGCTGTGCGGGTGCTGGAGGAAAAAGGATTCCGCAGCGCGGTGATCGAAGCCTCCAAAGCCTGCGTGAAAAAGGCCAGGGGTCTGTAAGAGATGAAAACGGGAAAGGACCGGGCAGAAAAGCTCTGCGGCCCGGTCCTTTTATTCTGGTCCCTATAGATCCGGACAGCGGTCCGGGTATTAAAGGTCTTTATCCTGAAAGTTCAACAGATCTTTTACCGATACCCCCAGGGCATCGGCAATGTCGAAAAGCCGGTTCAGCGATACGGAAGTTCTGCTGTTGGGGGCTTCTATATTGCTCATGTGGGTGCGGCTGATATGTACGGCCTCCGCCAATTCTGCCTGTGTCATGCCTTTGGCACGGCGGTAATAGGCGATGGTCAGACCTAACAGCCGTAACTCGTTGAGATGTGAATAATTCATAATATTCTCTCCTTGCACATGTGGAAACTGTATGTTTTCAGTTTAAACGTAAACCAGGAAAAAATAAACAATCCAGCATCACTCAATAGCAAAACACTTTGTTGCATTTTGTCGGGGCGGGAAGGTTAGAGCCTGTCGGAAGGCGGGGAACTTAAGGTACTGTTGTGATATTCTGCGGAAAAGGTCACATCGGTTCCGAACCATTCCGGCGGTAGAAAGGTTTCTGCGGATTCCTGGTCTGGAAATTCTACCTCCACCAGCCACAGCCCCTGATAGGGGGCGTCAAAAACATCCAGTTCAGCGGTAAGTCCGCAGTCCAGAGGAATCAGATAGCGGGTCTTGGAAAGAAGGATGCCGTCGGTCTTTTGGCGAAGATGAAGATACGCGGATTCTGTCAGAGGCAGATTGTATTCTTCCCGGACCATCAGGCCGCCGCCCTTGTAGGTCAGATAGTAATCCTGATCCTGTTTCCGGATGCGCACCACCGGAGCGGTACACAGATAGCCCTGCTCGATCTTGTGGCAGGGATACTGTTCCAGATCATCTGGCAGCTGGTGCAGAAGATATTTTCGTTCAATTTCCATGAAAGACCACCTCTTTTCTGATTACTAAAGTTTTTTTCTTGCCTTTATTGTAGCATAGAAAAAGTCTTTTTGTCCACAGTCTAAGCCGGGGATTCTATTGGAAAAAGGGGCGGAATGTTGTATAATTACGGTTACCAGGCCGAAAGGCCGCAGGATTATCGTAATGAAAAATACAGGAGGAATAGAAAATGGCGAAAATTTATGTATTTCTGGCGGATGGCTGCGAAGAAATAGAGGCGCTGACTCCCGTGGATCTTCTCCGCAGAGCCGGTCATGAGGTGTGCACCGTTTCGATAATGGGGAGAAAACAGATCTGCGGTTCTCATAAAATAGAGATTACCGCGGATGCCCTGCTGGAGGAAATTGACTGCGGCAGCGGAGACGTATTCCTTCTGCCGGGAGGAATGCCCGGTACAAAATACCTGGGAGACTGCGGAAAACTCACGGCTCTTCTGCTGGATAAAAACCAGGAAGGAAAACGGATCGCTGCCATCTGCGCTGCTCCCAGCCTCCTGGGAAAACTGGGGCTGCTCCGGGGCAAGAAGGCTGTCTGCTATCCGGGATTTGAGGAGCAGCTGGCAGGCGCGGAGGTTTTGGAGGTTCCTGCAGTGACGGACGGAAATATTACCACTGCCCGGGGAGTGGGAGCAGCCATGGATTTCGCGCTGGAGCTGGTAAAGAATCTGGATGGCGAAAAGGCTGCCGGGGAACTGGCTTCCCAGGTAGTGTATAAAGCCTGAGGAGAAGGATGATAATTATTCTTGCGTTTTAAAATAGTTTATGCTATACTTCTCTAATGACTGTTACGGGCGTACTATGTCCTGATGAGAGAAAATACTTTCTATATATATAAAGGAGGAAGATTTACAATGAGCGTTCAAGTTGAAAACTTGGAGAAGAACATGGCGAAACTTACCATCGAGGTTTCCGCCGAGGAGTTAGAGAAGGCACTGCAGAGCGCATATCTGAAGCAGAAGAAGAACATCAGCATTCCCGGTTTCCGGAAAGGCAAAGTGCCCAGAGCTATGATTGAAAAAATGTACGGTCCCGGCGTGTTCTATGAAGATGCTGCTAACGCTCTGATTCCCCAGGCTTACACAGAAGCTGCGGAGGAGAGCAAGCTGGATATCGTCTCTCAGCCGGAGATCCACGTAGAGCAGATCGAGAAGGGCAAACCTTTCATCTTTACTGCTGAGGTTGCAGTAAAACCGGATGTAACCCTGGGCCAGTACAAAGGCGTAGCGGTTCCCAAGTCCCAGGTGGAGGTCAGCGACCAGGAAGTAGAGGATGCCCTGAAGAAAGAGCAGGAAAAGAACTCCAGAACCGTTGCCGTAGAAGACAGGGCTGCTGAGATGGGCGACATTGTGACCATTGATTTCGAGGGTACCGTGGACGGCGAAAGCTTCCAGGGAGGCAGCGGCAAGGATTATCCCCTGACTCTGGGATCCGGAACCTTTATCCCCGGATTTGAAGAGCAGCTGGTGGGCGCCAAGGCGGATGATGTGGTAGATGTGAATGTAAACTTCCCCGAAGATTATAATTCTCAGGAACTGAAGGGCAAGGCCGCTGTTTTCAAATGTACGGTCCACAAAATTGAGAAGAAAGAACTGCCGGAACTGGATGACGATTTTGCCAAGGATGTTTCCGAGTTTGACACTCTGGAAGAGTATAAGAATGATATCCGTGAGGATCTGAAGAAGAAAAAGGAAGAGCAGGCGAAACAGGCAAAGGAAAATGCCGCTGTAGATAAGGCTGTGGCAAATGCCCAGATGGAGATTCCGGATGCCATGCTGAATACCCAGGCTGCGCAGATGGTTGATAATTTTGCCAGAAGACTCAGCGCGCAGGGTATGTCCATGGATCAGTATATGCAGTATACAGGACAGAACGCAGCAGCTCTCCAGGAGCAGATGAAGCCCCAGGCTCTGAAACAGATCCAGACCCGTCTGGTGCTGGAGAAAGTCGCTGAGGCGGAGAATATCCAGATTTCCGATGAAAAGCTGGAGGAAGAAATCCAGAACATGGCCAAGATGTACAACATGGAGGCCGACAAGCTGAAAGAACTGCTGGGCGATGCGGAGAAAGATCAGATGCGTCAGGATCTGGCTGTTCAGGAAGCAGTAACCTTCCTGGCTGATAACGCTGTGGAGACAGAAGAGCAGGAAGAAGAGAAGGCAGAAGCATAACAGCAGACGGACTGTTCTGTCCGCCTGTCACCAGCATAGTGAATGGAGGCCGTGAAATTGAGTTTAGTACCTTATGTGGTTGAGCAGACCAGCCGGGGAGAGCGGAGTTATGATATTTATTCCCGGCTTTTGAAGGACAGGATCATTTTTCTGGGAGAGGAAGTCAGCGATGTGTCAGCCAGTCTGATTGTGGCGCAGCTGCTTTTCCTGGAGTCCGAGGATCCCGGAAAGGATATCCATCTCTATATCAACAGCCCGGGAGGATCTGTTACCGCAGGCATGGCTATTTATGACACCATGCAGTATATCAAGTGCGACGTCTCTACCATCTGCATCGGCATGGCCGCCAGCATGGGAGCGTTTCTCCTGGCGGGAGGAGCCAAAGGAAAGAGAATGGCTCTGCCCAATGCGGAGATCATGATCCATCAGCCCTCCGGAGGAGCGCAGGGACAGGCCACAGAGATTAAGATCGTGGCGGAACATATCCTGCGTACGAAGAAGAAGCTGAATGAGATCCTGGCAGCCAATACAGGGCAGCCGCTGGAGACCATAGAGCTGGATACGGAGCGGGACAACTATATGTCCGCGGAGGAAGCGAAGGCATACGGTCTGATTGACAATGTAATTACAAACCGGTAACGGGTGGATGAAGGGTGTTTCAAAGGCACGGAGATGAGTGGGCTTCGCTTTTGAGGCACCCTTTTGACCGTAAATGACTGGTTATCTGCGCAGTGTGCCGCCCCCGGGCGGCGGATAGGTTCAAAATTAGAAAGGAATTGGTATATAAAATGGCTATAAAAGGCAGCGAGCCCAGAATAAGATGTTCTTTCTGCGGAAAGACAGAGGATCAGGTAAGAAAACTGATCGCCGGGCCTGACGGAGTCTATATCTGCGATGAGTGTATTGGTATCTGCTCGGAGATCATGGAGGAGGAGTTTGCCAGCGAAACACAGATGGATCCCACAGAAATCAACCTGATGAAGCCAAGGGAGATCATGGAGTTCCTGGATGAGTATGTAATCGGGCAGGAGAGAGCCAAGAAGGTTCTTTCTGTGGCAGTTTACAATCACTACAAGAGGGTTCTGGCCGGAGATATTTCCGAGGTGGAACTTCAGAAAAGCAACATCCTTATGCTGGGACCGACAGGATCCGGAAAAACCCTGCTGGCTCAGACCCTGGCAAAGCTGCTGAACGTGCCGTTTGCCATTGCCGATGCAACTGCGCTGACAGAAGCCGGTTATGTGGGCGAGGATGTGGAAAATATTCTGCTGAAACTGATCCAGGCATCCGATTACGATATTGAGCGGGCCCAGCACGGGATTATCTATATTGATGAGATCGATAAGATTACCCGCAAGTCCGAAAACGCTTCGATTACCAGAGATGTCTCCGGCGAAGGCGTGCAGCAGGCGCTGCTGAAGATCCTGGAAGGAACCGTGGCCAGCGTGCCGCCCCAGGGAGGCAGAAAACATCCCCACCAGGAATTTCTTCAGATCGATACCACGAACATCCTTTTTATCTGCGGAGGAGCCTTTGAAGGCCTGGATAAAATCATCCAGACCCGGAAGGATACGAAAGCGATTGGCTTTAATGCGGATCTGGGAATCCAGAAGGATCAGAATGTAGGGGAACTGCTGCGGCAGGTGATGCCGGAAGATTTCATAAAGTTCGGATTGATTCCGGAGTTTATCGGCCGGGTGCCGGTAGTGGTTTCCCTGGATGCCCTGGACGAAGAGGCGTTGGTGAGAATTTTGAAAGAACCCCGGAATTCTCTGGTGAAACAGTATAAGAAAATGTTTGAACTGGACGGAGTGGCTTTAAGTTTTGGGGAGGATGCTCTGCGGGAGATTGCCAGAGAGTCCCTGGAACGCAAGACAGGGGCCAGAGGTCTTCGGTCCATTATGGAGAAAGCTCTGATGGATGTTATGTTTGAAGCTCCTTCGGACAGCACGATTAAAGAATGCCATATTACAAAGGAAGCAGTGGAAGGTAAGGAGACGCCGGTACTGGTGCACGGAGAGCCGGCGCCGATTCCCCGGCGGGCCAGAAACAGATCCAGTCTGACAGGGAGACCGGAAACTGCGTGAGGAGTGAAAATACATGAGTGACCTGATTATCTTGATGCCTGCCGTGGCCCTGCGAGGTACTTCCATTTTGCCGGATATGATCGTGCATTTTGATATCAGCAGGATCAAGTCCGTAAAGGCTGTAGAGGAAGCTATGCTTCATGACCAGAAAGTGTTTCTGATCACCCAGAAAGATCCGGATGAGGAAAATCCGGGGCTGGAAGATGTATACAGGATCGGAACCATCGCTGTGGTCAAACAGGTGGTGAAGCTTCCCAAGGGAGTTCTGCGGGTTTTGGTAGAAGGCCTGGAACGGGCGGAACTGGTAAACTTCGAACCCCGGGAGGATATGCTGGAGGCGGAGATTGCCTCCTTTGAGCAGGCTCCCCAGGAGATGCTGGGAGAAAACGAGGCGGAGGCCCTCAGCCGGAATCTGAAAGAACTGTTTGCCGTATACTGCCAGGAGAGCCAGAAGATCAGCCGGGAACTGATGGCGCAGATCCTGGATCTGGAAGATGTGGAAAAGCTGGCGGATCAGATTGCCATAAATCTGCCGATGACCTATGAACAGAGGCAGAAGATTCTGGAAGCAGTGGAACTTCGGGACAGATGCGAGGTTTTAAGCGTCATTCTCAGCAACGAGGTAGAAATTCTGAGGATCCGGGCGGAACTTCAGGAGCAGATCAAAGCCAGGATTGATAAGAATCAGAAGGAATATATTCTCCGGGAACAGCTGAAGCTGATCCGGGAGGAACTGGGGGAAGACAATTCCCAGACAGAAATCGAAGAATTTAAGGAAAAGGCAGAGAAGCTGCAGGCCTCTAAGGAAGTAAAGGAAAAAATCCGGGAGGAAATCAAAAGGCTTCAGAATACCGCCAACAACCCTTCAGAGAGCGCTGTAATCCGTGGATACCTGGAGGTTCTTCTGGGACTGCCCTGGGACAAAATGTCCAGGGATAACAAAGATCTGGCCAAAGCCAGGGAGATTCTGGAAGCGGATCACTATGGACTGGAAAAGGTAAAGGAGCGGATCCTGGAGTATCTGGCGGTAAGGACCCTGACGAAAAAAGGGGACAGCCCCATTCTTTGTCTGGTAGGCCCGCCCGGAACGGGAAAAACCTCCATTGCCCGCTCGGTGGCCAAGGCTCTGAATAAAAAGTATATCCGCATCTGCCTGGGCGGCGTCCGGGACGAGGCGGAGATCCGGGGCCACCGGCGGACCTATGTAGGAGCCATGCCGGGCCGGATCGCCCAGAGCCTCCGGCAGGCTGGGGTAAAGAATCCTCTGATGCTGCTGGATGAGATCGACAAACTCAGCAGCGATTATAAAGGGGATACTGCTTCCGCCCTGCTGGAGGTCCTGGATTCCGAGCAGAATAATAAGTTTGCGGACCATTATGTAGAACTGCCCATTGATCTGTCAGAAGTGCTGTTTATTGCCACTGCCAATGACGTGCAGACAATTCCCAGACCGCTGCTGGATCGTATGGAACTTATTGAAATCAGCAGTTATACGGAAAATGAAAAGATGCACATTGCCAGGGAGCACCTGGTTCCCAAACAGCTGAAAGCCAACGGCCTGACTTCGGAGCAGCTTACGATTTCCGATAAGGCTCTGGCGGAGATCATCAGCGGATATACAAAAGAAGCAGGCGTCCGAAGCCTGGAGAGAAAAATCGGACAGATCTGCCGCCGCACAGCGCTGAAGATTCTGGAGAAGAACGAGGCGAAGATCCATATCACCCTCAGGAATCTGGAAGAATATCTGGGAAGAAAACGGTATACCTTCCAGATGAAGAATCCGGAGCCGGAGGTGGGAATTGCCCGGGGACTGGCCTGGACCAGCGTGGGCGGCGACACCCTGCAGATTGAAGTCAACAGTATGCCGGGGAAAGGCGGCTTCCGTCTGACCGGACAGCTGGGAGATGTGATGAAGGAATCGGCGGAGGCCGGGATCAGCTATATCCGCTCCGTGGCCAAGAAGTACGGAATCAAGGAAGAGTTTTTCAGAAAACACGATATGCACATACATATTCCGGAGGGAGCGGTGCCGAAAGACGGCCCCTCCGCAGGCATTACCATGGCTACGGCCATGATCTCTGCCATCACCAAAGTGCCGGTGCGTGCCGACGTAGCTATGACCGGCGAGATCACCCTCCGGGGGCGGGTGCTGCCCATCGGAGGTCTGAAGGAAAAACTGCTGGCCGCCAAAAAAGCAGGGATCCGCACTGTGCTGGTGCCTATGGAAAATAAACCGGATGTGCAGGAAATGGATCGTGAGATTACCGGAGGCCTGGAGATCCTCTTCGTAGAAAAAATGGAAGAAGTACTGCATACGGCCCTGGTTCCTGGGGAAGAACAGAAGTAGGAGGAAGCCATGGTTGTCAGAGAAGTATCTTTGGATATTGTCTGCGGTGTCACCAGCAGGCTTCCGGATACCGGCAGGCCGGAGGTGGCCTTTGCCGGGAAATCCAATGTGGGAAAATCTTCCCTGCTGAATGCCCTGGTGAACCGGAAAGCCCTGGCCCGTACCAGTTCCCAGCCGGGCAAGACCCGGACCATTAATTTTTATCAGGTAAACGGAGAATTTTATCTGGTGGATCTGCCGGGCTACGGCTATGCCGCAGCGCCGGAGGAGGTAAAGGCCCAGTGGGGAAAAATGATCGAGAAGTATCTGCATACATCCCGGAGCCTGAAAGCAGTCTTTCTGCTGCTGGATATCCGCCATGCCCCTTCGGCCAATGACCGGCTTATGTACCACTGGATCCGGGAACAGGGCTATGAGCCCATCCTTATTGCTACAAAACTGGACAAGATTAAAAGAAGCCAGCTCCAGAAACAGGTAAAACTCATCCGGGAAACGCTGGAAGCGGAGAAGGATACGGTGATTATCCCCTTTTCCGCCGCTACAAAGCAGGGCCGGGAGGAAATCTGGGAACGGATAGAGCGACTGACGGAGGAAAAAGAATAAATGGGCATTATCAAAGCAAGAAAGCTTGGGTATGACTATTTTGAATATGAGGAAGAAGGAAAAGAACCGGAGGTGGTTCATGCCGTTGAAGACGTGGATCTGGATATTCAGGCCGGCCAGTTTATTACCGTGCTGGGCCACAACGGCAGCGGAAAATCCACCCTGGCAAAACATATGAACGCCCTGCTGGTCCCTACTGAAGGTACTATGTGGGTGGACCATATGAACACTGCCGAGGATGACGATATCTGGAAGATCCGTCAAGAAGCGGGCATGGTTTTCCAGAACCCGGACAATCAGATTATCGCCAATGTGGTGGAAGAGGATGTGGGATTCGGCCCGGAAAATCTGGGGGTTCCCACAGATGAAATCTGGAGGCGGGTAGACGAAAGCCTGCAGGCTACAGGCATGGTGGCTTACCGGAAACAGTCCCCCAACAAACTGTCCGGCGGGCAGAAGCAGCGGGTGGCGATCGCGGGAGTCATGGCTATGAAACCCAAGTGCATCATTCTGGATGAGCCTACCGCTATGCTGGATCCCAATGGCCGGAAGGAAGTTCTGAAGGCAGTGCGGAAACTGAATCAGGCGGAGAGCGTTACAGTAATCCTGATTACCCACTATATGGAAGAGGTTATTTATTCGGATAAGGTATTTGTCATGGATGAAGGCCGGCTGGTCATGCAGGGGACGCCCCGGGAAATTTTTTCTCAGGTAGAGAAGCTGAAGGAACTTCGGCTGGATGTTCCCCAAGTGACTCTGCTGGCCTATGAACTGAGACAGAAGGGTCTTCCCATTTCCCAGGGGATCCTGACTATAGAAGAGCTGGTGGATGAAATATGTCGATTCAATTAGAAGATGTTACCTATACGTACAGTCCGGGAACTGCATATGAGATGAACGCCCTGGACCATGTATCCCTGGAGATCCCCCAGGGGCAGTTTGTGGGGGTGATCGGCCATACAGGCAGCGGAAAATCTACACTGATCCAGCATCTCAACGGACTGATGCGGCCTACCTCCGGACGGGTTCTCTATAATGGAGAAGATATCTGGAAGGAGGGATACAATCTTCGAGGCCTTCGTTTCCACGTGGGGCTGGTATTCCAGTATCCGGAGCATCAGCTGTTTGAGACCACAGTTATGGAAGATGTATGTTTTGGACCGAAAAATCAGGGGCTGAGCCAGGAGGAATGCAGGGAGAGGGCCAGAGACGCACTTTCCCAGGTGGAGATTCCCGAGGAACTGTATGAAAAGTCTCCCTTCGACCTGTCCGGCGGTCAGAAGCGCAGAGTGGCCATTGCCGGAGTGCTGGCTATGAATCCGGATGTGATTGTACTGGATGAGCCTACGGCAGGGCTGGATCCCAGGGGAAGAGATGAAATCCTGGATCGGGTCCGCTCCCTTCATGATACCCGGGGCATCACGGTGATCCTGGTGTCTCACAGTATGGAGGATGTGGCCAGATATGTGGAGAGACTGATCGTTATGTCGCACGGGCAGAAAAAATACGATGGAACGCCCCGGGAAGTGTTTTCTCATTACAAAGAACTGGAAAAAATCGGACTGGCAGCGCCGCAGATGACCTACATTATGCATGCCCTGGCGGAGCGGGGAATAGATGTGGATCCGGCAGCCATGACTGTGGAGGAGGCCAGGGATTCTATCCTTAGAGCCCTGGGGAGATAGGACAGGATAAATATGATAAGAGATATTACAATAGGCCAGTACTATCCGGCAGATTCAATTCTGCACAGACTGGACCCGAGAGTGAAATTTATAGGCACCATTGTATACATTGTATCCCTGTTTATTTTTGACAGCTGGGGATATATCCTGGGAGCTGTATTCCTGATGGCTATGATCCTGCTGTCCCGGGTGCCTTTTTCTTTTATGGTCAGAGGACTGAAGGCCATCGTTGTCCTGCTGCTTATTACGATGGCATTTAACGTGCTGCTGACTCCGGGAGAAGTGCTGTGGCAGGCGGGGATCCTGCGCATAACGAAAGAAGGTCTGGTGCTGGCCGGAAAAATGGGGCTGCGGCTGATTTTTCTGATCCTGGGCGCCTCTCTCATGACCCTGACCACTACCCCCACGAAGCTCACCGACGCTCTGGAAAATCTTATGGGGCCCCTTAAGAAGATCCATGTGCCGGTTCATGAAATTGCTATGATGATGTCCATTGCCCTGCGTTTTATTCCGATCCTGTTAGAAGAAACCGACAAGATCATGAAGGCGCAGATGGCCAGGGGGGCGGATTTTGAAAACGGAAATCTGATCAAGAAAGTAAAGGCTATGGTGCCTTTGCTGGTGCCGTTGTTTGTTTCAGCTTTCCGCCGGGCAAATGATCTGGCCCTGGCTATGGAAGCCAGATGCTACCACGGAGGCGAGGGCAGAACCCAGATGAAGCCTCTGCATTACGGAGGGCGGGATATTCTGGCGTATCTGGTTCTTGCTTTGTATCTGGGAGGATCCATTGTTCTGCGTATCCTTCTGGGATGGTAGGGAGGCGCCATGAGAAGAATCAAGCTGACTGTGGCCTATGACGGCACCCGTTACTGCGGCTGGCAGGTGCAGCCCAACGGTCTTGCTGTCCAGGAAGTGCTGAACAGAGCTCTGACAGAACTGCTGGGAAAAGAAACCCATACCATTGGAGCCAGCCGCACGGATACCGGCGTACATGCCAGGGGAAACGTAGCGGTTTTTGATACAGAAGCCCGGATGCCGGCATCCCGAATGGCTTTTGCTCTGAACACGTATCTGCCGGAGGATATCCGGATTCAAAAGTCGGAAGAAGTATCTCCGGATTTCCACCCCCGTTTTACCAGCACAGTCAAAACCTATGAATATAAGATCCTGAACCGAACCTTTCCGGATCCTCTGAGACGGCTGGACAGCCTTTTCTGGTACGGCCCCCTGGATCTGAAGAAGATGAGGCAGGGGGCGGATTACCTGGTGGGAACCCATGATTTCCGGGGATTTGCCTCCGCTCATCTGTCCGCGGAAAACACAGTGCGGACGATCTATGAGACAAAACTCTGGAAAGAGGAAGAAATGATTTATTTCCGGATTACCGGCAACGGCTTTCTTTACAACATGGTGCGGATTATCGTGGGAACTCTTATGGAGATCGGAAAAGGGGATTATCCGCCGGAGCGGATCCTGGAAATTCTGGAAACCAGGGAGCGGAGCCTGGCAGGAGCTACGGCCAGAGCCTGCGGCCTGACCCTGCTGGAAATTCGCTATCCAGAGTGGGAAAATCTGCAGAAAACAGTTGACACACATGGAAGCGTATAATATAATAACTCAGTGTGGCACAAGATCAGACTGCGTTTTTTTGTATCTCCCAAATATAGAAAAACACAGGAGTGTGCCGGAAAGTGAACATCCAAGCCAAAGCCCCGGTGAAGATGTTTGAAACTGCGCGGAAGGCCATACGGACAGTGGCCGGCGCGGGAAAGCGGATCAGCAGATCCGCCCTAACTTCACATTATTTGTTATTTTTACAGGAGGTTCTATCCATGAATACATTTATGGCTAATCCGGATAAGATCGAGAAGAAATGGTATGTAGTCGATGCCACGGATTGTACTCTGGGACGTCTGGCTTCGGAAGTGGCAAAAGTTCTGAGAGGTAAAAACAAACCTGAGTTCACTCCTCATGTAGATACCGGCGATTATGTAATCGTCGTAAACGCAGAGAAGATCAAAGTGACCGGCAAAAAGCTGGATCAGAAGATTTATTACAGACATTCCGAGTACGTAGGCGGAATGAAAGAGACTACTTTAAGAGAGCTTCTGGCAAAGAAGCCTGAGAGAGTCATCGAGCTGGCAGTCAAGGGAATGCTTCCCAAAGGACCGCTGGGAAGAGCAATGTTGACCAAGCTTCATGTATACGCCGGCGCTGAGCATCCCCATGCAGCTCAGAAACCGGAAGTATTAACATTTTGAATGAGGAGGTAAGAGACATTGGCTACTGCAAGATATTATGGAACTGGAAGAAGAAAAAAATCCATCGCAAGAGTATATCTGACACCGGGAACCGGTAAGATCATGATCAATAAAAGAGATATCGATGAGTACTTCGGACTGGAGACTCTGAAGGTAATCGTGCGCCAGCCTCTGAACGCTACCGATACCCTTGATAAATTTGACGTACTGGTAAATGTACGGGGCGGCGGTTTCACTGGCCAGGCCGGAGCAATCCGCCACGGTATTTCCCGTGCTCTGCTGCAGGCAGACGCTGAGTATCGTCCTACCCTGAAAGCAGCCGGATTCCTGACCCGTGATCCGAGAATGAAAGAGCGTAAGAAATACGGCCTCAAGGCTGCCCGTCGCGCGCCTCAGTTCAGCAAGCGATAATCGGATACAACCAAATACGATCCAGACGCCGCAAGGCGCTACATGGCCTCCCGGGACAGATGTCCCGGGAGGTTTTTAATTTTGGTATCTTTCTAAAGAGATGTGTGATACTATAAAAGAAATCGAAAAAATAGACGGAAGATGTATTATTTTTAATTAATTTTGTTGTGGAACGGAGCAGATGAAAGAATTTAAATCTATTGCATTGCAAAAAAACGTATTTCTCATAAGCATGAGGAGGATTGGTTGGTTTGAATCAGTAGTGAGTTTGTGATTAAAAGGGCTGGTGAACTAGTGGAAAATATCGGAATTGAAACAGAACAAATAGAATATAAGAAAACAACCGGAGAGCTAAAGGAAGCAATTACATCTATTGTTGCCATCTTAAATAAACACGGTTCTGGAGAACTGTATTTTGGTGTTAGAAATAATGGAGATGTTTTAGGACAAGAAATTAATGATGAAACTTTGCGTAAAGTAAGTCAGGCAATAAAGAATCATATTACACCATCTATTTTCCCGGAGATTACAGTTAAGACATTTAAAGGTGGAAAGCAAACGGTATATGTAAAGTTCTCCGGAGATCAGCAGCCGTATCTTGCTCATAATGTTGCCCGTATTAGACAAGCTGATGAAGATCTTGTGATGTCGCAGGAGATGTATTCGGAGATGTTATTAGCCAGAGGCGGAGAAAAATACAGCTGGGAGAACCAGCCATCCGAGTATACGATACAAGATATCGATATACCAGCTTTTAAGTCGTATCTGACGAAAGCAAAAGCTGCTGGTAGAATTGATTTGGATTCTGACGATCCTGCTGTAGTTCTAGAGAAGCTGGACCTGTTTGCTAAAGATGGAATACATTTGTTAAATGCAGGAGCTGCTTTGTTTTGCCTGTGTAAGACAAATGATGTACAGATGGCAAAATTTGCCACAAATGTAAAAGCGACTTTTACAGATATTCGCCGTGAGGATAAAGGCTCTATCATAGGATTAAGCAAGGTATGTGAGCAATATATTATTGACGCAATAGACTGGAAAGCGGATATTATAGGACTTGAGCGGGTAGAAACTCCAGAAATACCAGTAGAAGCTATCAGAGAAGCGGTCATTAACTCGTTTGGACACAGAATGTACAATAACAATCAGTGTAATGAAATTGATGTTTTTAAAGACAGGATTGAGATTCATACAACGGGCGGTTTCCCTGAAGGTCATACACCGGAGGAGTTCTTGGATGGTAGTAAGAAAGCAATTCGAAGAAATAAAGTGATTACAGGAGTTCTTTACTATTCAAAAGATATGGAGACGTTTGCTACCGGTTTAAAACGTATTAAGGATTTATGCGATGAGGCTGGATGCAAGGTAGAGTTTAGAACCGAAAAAGACGATTTTGTGGTTGTGTTTTATAGGAATCTCCGGGAGACATGGAAAGATGAGAAAAATAATACGAGTGTAAAAATTCCAAAACATCAAAATGATGTTTTAAAAGATGTTTTGGAAAATCAGATAACTCAACTTTTGATCAAGAATAATAGGCTTAGTCAAAAGCAAATAGCTGCAAAAACAGGCCGATCTATAGCATCCGTACAGCGGGCAATGAAGAAACTTTCCGAACAGGGAAAGATTGTCCGTGAGGGTGGAAAGCGTTTCGGACATTGGGAAGTGAAGTAGGATTAAACTAATAAAGAGAGTCATGTAAGCCACCAGATGAAATTTATTTTGATACGATTTGAAATGTCAGACCGAACAATAGAAATCCAGACCGCTTAAGCCCCGGGTACTTATCAGCATCCGGGGAGAAGAGAGGTGTCCTCAATCGCTGTGAGATGCTTAGGGTTTGCAACGTGAATATTACGGCGCGGCGGAGCCGCCAGTCCGGTGTGGCGTGAGCCACCTGTCCGGACTAACGGAGCCACCTGTTGATAGTTACTCAGCCTGGGCAGGATCCAGGCCATATACCTCTCTCATGGAAAGGTCTTTTGATGGATCGATGCTCTCAATGTTGATTTTATATGAATCGTAAGAAATACGATCCATGATGGCGTCTGCAAGAGTGCTCTCACCGCTGCAGATCTGTTGGTACCACTCGCTTTCCCGAAACTGGGAGCAGAAGATGGTCGATGATTTTTTCCTGCGTTTGTGGATCAGCTCGAAAAGGTTTCTGGCTTCTGACTCGGTCAGTTTGAGCAGGAGCCATTCATCAATGATCAGCAGGACTGGCGGGCCTGTGAAAAAATCTCTGTAATTACAGATCTTCTATGATAATTGTTGGGCTGAAAGCTAATCCGAGAGCTTTCAGCCCTTGGTTTATATATAACAGCACATGCTGGGCATGTCAAGTATGGGCGGGATTCCCTCACGTCTTTACCAGTGATTTTACTCCGGGAGCCTGCCTTCGTACATGATGCTCAGTTCCCCATACACCTGCCCCCAGTTCCGGATTGGCATGGTCCATTTTTTGGTGGCTTCAAAAGTCGCCAGATAAAGTGCTTTTAAAAGGGCTGTATCGCTTGGAAATACGCTCCTCTGGCGGTTCAGTTTTCGATAGGTGGAATTCAGTGATTCGATGGCATTTGTCGTGTAAATGACTTTCCTTACTTCTATAGAAAACTTGAAGATTGGGCTGATTGCATCCCAGTTCTGCTTCCAGCTTTTCATGGAATTCGGGTACTTTATTGACCATTTCTCAGTTACTCTCTCCAGAGCTTCCAAGGCCTGCTCTTCGGATGGTGCCTGATAAATCGTCTTTAAATCACTGGCAAATGGCTTACGGTCCTTATCTGCCACATATTTCAAGGTGTTTCTTACCTGATGTACAATGCAGCGCTGGTATTCCGTTTGGGGATATGCTGCGGCGATGGCTTCTTTGATTCCGCTCAGGCCATCGGCACAGATGATCAAGATATCTTTTACTCCACGGTTTTTCAATTCATTCAGTACGGAAAGCCAGTATTTTGAGCTCTCATTCTCTCCAACCTGAATGGTCAGAACTTCTTTTTGACCATCCATATTGATTCCAAGAATGACATAAGCTGCCAGCTTCCGGATCACTCCATTATCCCGGACGGAATAATGAATGGCATCGATATAGAGCACAGGATAAAGTTCCGACAGCGGGCGTTTCTGCCAGTCCTCAATCTGGGGCAGGATTTTGTCTGTTACATCAGAAATGAAGCCTTCGGAGGCCTCAAATCCATAGATATCCTCCAGCGTTTCTGAAATCTGCCGGGTCGTCATTCCCTTGGCATACATGGAAATGATTTTCTGGTCAATGGATGAGATATCTTTTTGACGTTTGCGGACAACCTGCGGTTCGAACGAGGATTTGCGGTCCTGAGGGACCTGGATATCCATTGTGCCATAACTGCTGTTGACCCTTTTACTCTTATATCCGTTGCGATAATCATCGCTGTCAGAACGCTGTGATTTCTGATAACCGAGGTGTTCATCCATCTCGGCTTCCATCATTTCTTTGATCGTACCACCCAGCAGGTCTTTCAGTGCTTCCTGAATGTCTTCCGCGGACTGAATGTCATACTCCTGAAGGAGCTGCTGGATAATGTTGCGTTTTCCTTCGGTCATAACGACCTTATGTACCGGTTTCTTTTCTCTTGCCATAATAATAGGCCTCCTATGATTTAGATTTTATCATAGAAGACCTATATCTGGTTCCTATTTACAGAAAAAATTTCACACAGTCGGACTGGCTTGGTGTATTTCTTTAGTATACTGGTAAAATCACCGGAATCCCTGGCTGCCTGCATATCCAGCAACAGATCCGGAAGACGGACATATTTCACGGTGTAATACTGTTTACATGCCTCCATACCAAAAGCGCATGCCAGATAAGTCTTACCACTTCCGGTGGCGCCGGTAATAAAAATGTTGCGGTACTCTGAGATGTATTCACAGGTTACCAGACGGCTGATCAAAGCTTTGTTCAGCTTCCGGCCGGATTGATAGTCAATGGCTGCGATGTTGGCGTCTGGCTGCTCCAGTTCCGCCTGACGGATCAGCCTTTTCAGACGGTTGTTTTTACGATTGGTATATTCAACATCAACCAGCATGCCGAAGCGGTCTTCGAACGGGACTTCCTTCATCGTTGGATCAGCCATCTGGATACGAAAGGAATCTGCCATGGATGACAGGCGCATCTCGATAAGTTTATCAATGGTACTCTGATTGGTCATGCTCTTTTACCTCCGTAGTATCTGGCACCCCGGGTAATGCCATGTGTCTGTGCCCCAGTCTCTGATGAAGGGGATTTCGGATTCCGGGATACGGATTGGGGATCCTCTTTCATGGCAGCCAATAGATTTTTGATACTTTTATAACTGGGGGGCCTGGAATACAGAAGCGCTTTATTGCAAGCCTCTTCCAGTTTTACAGGAGAATACTTCTCAGCCAGCTTCAGCAGCCCCATACAGCTTCTGTAAGTCTGCTGTTCTACCCTGCCGGAGGTCAGGATCGCATCAACCACCTTTCTTGTATTGATTCCGATCGAATCTGCCCATCTGCGGAAACGGTCACCATTCCATTCCAGATACTTCTGATGGTCTGGCGGCATATGTGCCGTTACCGTGGAGTACTGGCCGCTCCTTCCATGGAGGCAGCGATGTGAGGCGATCCGATTGTGATGATAAAATATTTCAATCGTTGTTTCTGTTATGCGCACATCGACTTTATCTTTGATATACTGATAAGGCACGGAGTAGTACATCTTGTCTACTGCGATGTGGTAGTTGAACTGGACAGTGGCCTGTTTCCACTCAGCCAGTTCGAAGGGTGTGGCAGGCAACTGTGCCAGGAGTGGCTTTTCTTCCCCAAGAAATAAACGGAGCCTGCTGCAATCCTTCTTTTGAAACTTCCTTGCATTGTAGGCATCCAGCTTTTCACGGATTGAAGCGTTTAATTCTGCAAGGGAGAAAAACTGTTCATTGCGAAGAGCCGCTGTGATCCATGTGGAGATCTTGCCAACGGAACCTTCTGCATTCGGTTTATCTTTGGGCTTCCGGACTCTTGCCGGAATGATGGCGACATTATAATGTTCTGCCATCTCATGATAAGTAGTATTCAGCGCGGTCGTATACCAGTCGCTTTTCGAAGGATTCACTGCCGTAGAACAGTTATCAGGAACAAGCATCGGTGTAACGCCGCCGAAAAATTCAAACATCTGGATATGCGCTTTGATCCAGTTATCTGTCTTCTGGTTCAGGTATGCCTTTACAAAGGCATACTGGCTGTAAGTAAGGACACCTACAAAGATCTCTGCCTTTGTGATCTCACCGGTGTCCGGATCGATGAGCTGTGCCGGATCACCGGCCCAATCTACTTCGATCTGCTCACCCGGTTTCCGTGGGATGTGCATGGTGGCTCTGCGTTTTTCTTCGTCTTTTTGGATGTAGTAGCAGAACTGAGAATACATGAGAGGTTCTTCGTTGTTCATGCGACATTCCTCACAGTATTCTACCCATAGGAGTTTCTTGTTGACCCCATTACGCAGAAGCTCCCTGTGGATGTAGTCATAATCAGGCATCCTTCGATTGGTTGCTGATCTTACCTTGGGAAAAAGCATTCCCTCAAGCGCGCTGTCGGTCATGTCATGGTCCAGTGGCCAGGAAAGATTTATTTCCGCCGCCTGTTTGATGACCTTGGCAACAGTGTTACGGGATACGCCGCAGCTGTGTGCGATGTTCCGCTCGCTGAATCCTAGGCTTTTCAGGCGAAGGATTTCTCGATACTTGGTCATAATGGTGACCTCCTTTAACTGTATTCACATCTGACGATGTGTTCTTACAGTATAAAGGAGATCAATATAATAAATCCTAATGTGGCTCTGAATTACCGGAATATGTGGCTCTCATTCTCCGGAATGGTGGCTCTCAAAGTCCGGACAGGTGGCTCAAAGAGCCCCGGAATAATCAGCAACGCATCTGCAACAAATCCCGGCTGAATCCTCGTATTTCCGCCTTTTTCGGTTATCCAAACGATAATCGGACACAACCAAATACGATTCAGACGCCGCAAGGCGCTGCATGGCCTCCCGAGACAGATGTCCCGGGAGGTTTTTGTATTTATATTTACCTAGCATCAGTGTACAAGGGGCAACACGCTCCAAACCGCGTAATTTCGGTGATTTTCTGTGTTATCCTCAATCGGCGTACGTCCAGTACGCCTCTATCGTCTGCCTTGAAAATCACCGAAATTCCTGCGGTTGGAGTCTTCGAGTCGTGAAGGTGCTGATTTGAGCCCCTTCAAGGCACTTGATCGACGCGTACAGAGACGTACGCGGAGGGAAAGTAACGCAGAAGGAGCTCAAATCAGCCCTTCAACGACCGTATTGTCCCCTTGTACACTGATGCTATGAACAGTGCAAAACTAAAAAGAATAAAATGCTTGATTTTCACCATATAATCTCATATTATTGTATTAAGAGGTGAAAATATGATAAAAACGACTGAAATGTTGTTGGAAGAATTAAAAGAATATTCCAATCCGGCGGCCAAACTTTCGCGTATGGCAAAGCAGGGTGAATGTTTTCCGATTGTGAGGGGATTATATGAGACTGACCGGACAGTTCCGGGATATTTACTGGCAGGGAGTATCTATGGACCGTCCTATATTTCTTTCGAGTATGCGCTTGCGTATTATGGACTGATACCTGAGACCGTATATACAATTACTTGTGCCACTTTTGAAAAAAAGAAGAAAAAAAGATATGAAACAATGTTTGGCACCTTTATTTATCGAGATGTTCCATCTGAGGCGTTTCCCCTGGAACTCAGGGTCGTGCAGGAAAAGGAGTATTTTTACCGTATTGCAGAACCCGAAAAGGCCCTGTGCGATAAACTGTACACAATGCATCCGACGGCAAACTGCAGAGAACTTTTTTCGCTTCTGACAGAAGATCTGCGGATTGAAGAAATGGAACTGTGTAAATTAGATGCGGATAAAGTGTCGGTTTTAGCAGAACATTATCATTCTGGAAATGTAAAGAAAATGGCATCGTTATTGCGGAGGATGAAGAGATGAATACAGCGATTGAACAGATGTTGAAGAACTATCAGATCCGCTATGCGGACGACATCGTGCTGCTGGCGAAAAGTGAACGGGCCGCAGAACGACTGCTGGAATCCAGTACGAAGTACCTGGAGGAGACGCTGAAGCTGAAGGTGAATCGGGAAAAGAGCCGAACGGTCAGCGTGTTCGCAGTCCGAAATTTTAAGTTCCTTGGCTTCTGTTTTGGGAAGAACGGAAAAGGAAGCTACATCCGTGTCCATGGAAAGTCATGGAAGAAAGCCAAGGATAAACTGCGTCAGCTCACTTCCCGGAGCAGGTGCGGAAGCATCATCCGAACCATGGAGAAAATAAAAGTCTACATGCGGGGATGGCTGAACTACTACGGGATAGCGGACATGAAGAACAACATGGAAAGCCTGAACGGATGGCTGTACCGCCGGATACGGATGTGTATCTGGAAACAATGGAAGCTACCAAGAACCAGAATGAGGAAACTCATAGGACTGGGAGTGGACAGCCATTATGCGGCAACGATAGTTTACGATCGTAAAGGATACTGGCTTAATGCCGGAAACAAAGCGGTCAACTGGGCGCTAAGTAAAGAAAGACTGATAAACTGGGGCTTTTATGATTCAGCCACAGCCTATAAGTCTGTGCACGTTAACTATTGAAAACGCCGGATACGTGAACCGTATGTCCGGTGTTGTGAGAGGACGGCGGCTAATCACCGCATCCTACTCGATTTCCGATATCGTTGCAGACTCTATTGAAAAGCGGGTACAATAGGTCCAGGATGCGTTGCACCAACTAAGGAGCTGAGTCGTATGTTGACAAATGAAGCGGTGTTGAAAATTTTCGAGGACTATCTGGCGGAAGATCAGGCGCTGGAAGTTGTCCCTACCCGCCACGGCCATGCGGTCATGCTATGGGACAGTGCCGGGCAGGATTGGTCCGAGGTGACGTGCTGCCCGACGCCAAAGGAACTGTTTGACAAGCTGCTGGATGCGGCCACCGGCTACCAGGAGTATCTGAAGCGAAGGGAGGCATTGGGATGAGGCTTCTATTGAAATTGTTAGCGGCACCTGTTGTGCTGGCATTGACCTTGTTTGTATGGCTCTGCATGGGAGTTCTGTACCTGTCCAGTCTGGTGCTGGGGATCGTCAGCACCATTGTGGGATTGCTGGGGCTGGCAGTCCTGGTTACATATTCCGTTCAAAATGGTATCATTCTACTTGTAATTGCCTTCCTGGTCAGCCCGGCAGGCTTACCCATCGCAGCGGTCTGGCTGCTGGGGAAAGTACAAGACCTGTGGTATGTAATTCAGGACGCGGTGTATGGCTGAATCAGAAACACGGAATTGCCGGGAGTGAATGCCTGGCAATTTTTTTGACTTTACTTTCGTGCTAATTTCGCTGATGAGATTAGCATGAAAGTAAACTCTGTATCCATCGGGGACATAAAAAACCAGGGGGTCGGAGTGTGCAATTCTCCGGCCCCCTGATCGGGTTTAGTTTTCTGGTGTGGATTTTTGTGCGGTCACATACTTTTGATGCTGACTCCGCGGCTTATCCGGGATGGTCATTTGCAGCTGCCCGTTGTCCAGCAGCGGCCGCAAGTATCTCTTTGTGAAGCCTTTTGTGTTTTTATATCCACAATGTTCCGCAATTTCAGCTTTCGAGTGCGGTACTGCGCAAAAGGTTAAAATCTGTTCTGTGAGCGACACTTGGGTCTCCACTTGGGTCCTCACTTGGGTCTCCACTTGGGTCTCGTTCGGCGGCCCGACCTTTTCCACCGCAATCGGGGTAAGCGGAATCACGGTGCGGAACACATCGCCCTCGATAAACTCCGGGGTCCCGCCGGAATAGAGCTTCGTGTATTTGTAAGTATTCCGCATCCCGGACCCCAGCTCATCTGCCAGCCCAATCTCCCGGAACACTTTAGAGATAGGCGGGTTCTTGGCATACGGCTCAAAGGAGGACAGGTGCAGAGCGCCATGTCCGTGGGAACGATTGGCATTTTCGGTATAGAGCCGGTCGCGCTCGATTACAAATTTCGCCACATAGCCGCTGGAAAAATCCCGGTGGGCAAGGCTGTTGGAGCAGATCTCGCGCAGGATGCGGTCTCTGGCGCTGACGCTCCGGACACCCTCCTGCACAAAGGGGTCGCTGAGGTGCTTTTGACCGAAAGCGATCAGCCGGTCATAGGTCTCCAGCAGATTGGTGATAATCACGTCCCGGTCATCATAACGGTCCACATTTTCCACCCGGAAGATAGCGTCCGTTTTGTGCTGGGGCAGCACGGACAAGATCGCGGAGTCCTTGCCAAATAGGAGGATCGCCGCCAGGGTGATGCCTTCCATTTGCTGTTCGGGGTCTTTCAAAATCAGCCCGGCGCTGCGCAGCAGTTCTTCATCTGAGAGAGATTTCCACGGATGATTGGCCGTGCGGCTGGCCGTCATGGCCCTGGCGCGCTCGATCAGGTCGGGGCGCAGGTCCTCCATCTGGAAACGGGTCACTTTGTTGACAAAGTAGCTGCCGCTTTTCCGGGCGTACAGCTGGTACACCAGGTCGGAGTTGTCGGTGATGTCTATATCTGCTTCGTGGCTGCGGTCAAAAATCCGCCCGTGGTGGCGGCAAACCTGGCTGCCAGAGGGCACATGAATGACCAACAGGATACGCCCCTCCACGGTGCAGGCTTCCGGCTGCAAATACAGGGGCGGATTGATTTTTTGCCCGTTATTGATGGAAGTCACGAAGTCCTTTTTCATGCGGTCCACCGCATTCGGCGCAATGCCCAAAATTTCCCCGTTGTCTTTGACGCCCAGGACAATCGTTCCTCCGTCCCGGTTGGAGAATGAGCAGACAGTATCGTAAACATCCTTTGTGATCTCGGTGGTAGATTTCTTAAACTCCACCTGGATGTTTTCACCGTCCTCGATCAGCCTCAGAAGTTCGGCTTCTGTCATAGGAGCAACAGCCCCCTTTCGATGTTGGATTTGTACTTTTTTATTATACGGGATTTTTCAAGTATTATCAAACCTATTCGATAAGAAAAAGGACAACATTGTGGGCGAATCATCTTGGTCACTATCTTAGTCAAACACTTGATCGCTGACCAAGTCGGAATGATCATGGCCTGCATCATGGCCTGTATCATGTACTGTGGAACCACACAGGATAGGGGCCTTGGAGCTGGTGGCTTCGTCCACCAGCTTGATGATCTGACTGAGGGCGGTCTCGTCGCCCACCTTGTCGGCCCGCATCCTGAAATAGCCGCTCTGGTTGATGGTGGCGCCGATGACCTTATCTCCAGCCTGCTTGTCTACGGGAATGCTTTCGCCGGTGATGGCGCTCTCATCCAATGAACCTGTGCCTTCCAGCAACACACCGTCCACAGGCACGCTCTCGCCTGCCATGACGATCAGAATGTCGCCTTTCTCCACTTCTTCGGCGGGAATGACGGTTTCCACACCGTTCCGGACCACTGTGGCCTTCTTGGGGGCCAGGTTCATCAGCTTATTGATGGCATCAGAGGTGCGGCCCTTGGCCCGCGCCTCAAAGAACTTGCCCAGAGTGATGAGGGTAAGGATGGTGCCCGCTCCCTCAAAATAGAGGTCATGGGTGAACTGGTTCACCATTGTCAAATCTCCATAACCAAAGCCCTAGGCAATCTTATAAAGGGCATATACTCCATAAGCCAGAGAGGCCCCGGACCCCAGGGCAATCAAGGAGTCCATGTTGGGTGAGCCGTGGAACAGGGTCTTAAAACCCATGCGGTAATACTTATTGTTGATGATGGCCACAGGCAGCGCCAGCAGAAACAAGGTCAGAGCATAAATCATGGAGTTTTCCGTTCCCAGGAAGAAGCCCGGCAGCGGCCAGCCCATCATGTGCCCATGGAAATGTAGAACAGCGGAAGGGTGAATACAAAGGACCAGATTACTCGGCGCTTCATCGTTTCGTATTCCTTTTTCGCAGTATCCACCGGGGACACAGTCTGTGCGGCCGCCTTGCCCTTCGTTTGCTGGAGAGACGCGCCGTAGCCCGCCTTCTCCACGGCTGCGATAATCTGTCCGTTGTTTACATTATTATCGTCGTAAGTCACTACCATGCTGTTTTTCAACAGATTGACATTGCACTCCTGTACGCCAGTCAGGTTGGAAACACTTTTTTGCACTCTTGCCTGGCAGGCCGCACAAGTCATGCCTGTGACATTGTACTTTTCCTGCATTTTTGAAACCTCCTTTGCCGCAAAGTAGGACACCTATACGGGGTATCGGTCTTTCTGGTTCCCAGTATAGTCCGGCAAAAGAGGCTTGTATCGTCCATTCAGAAATCCTTTTTGCCCAAATGGGAGAGTTTTTCCGTGTAACGATCCAAAATTTCCTGCAAGGTGATGCTACGCATAGACTCCTCTGCTCTGGCCTGTATCAGGTCGTAACAGTCCCGCAGAACCAGCTGGATATTGACCCCTACGCCGCAGGCGGGGTTGGTGTGGGTATCCTGGTGAAGCAGTGGCTTGTCCCCCTCCACTGCCCGATAAGCATCCAGCAGTGTGATCTGGCAGGGCTCTTTGGCAAGAGCGGGGCGCGGGTGTCCCTTCACGCTGGTGAGCAGCCCGCCTTTCCGCAGGGCGGACATGAGCTGGCGCACATAGGCCGGGTTAGTTTGGACACTCTCCGCCAATTTATCGCTGGTCAGTTCACAGTCTGGATGCAAGGCGATGAAAGCCAAAATATGAACGGCGTCACTGAGTTTAGTAGAGTATTTCATTCTATGATCCCCATTTCTCCTTGATGTTAGTTTTATTATAACAGCATATTGACACAGACGCAAGCTGGTGCCAAGATAAGTTGAAGTGAAAATAAAAATAACATCAACTTGAAAGGAATGGAGACAATGAGTTTCTATGAAGATTTGGTCATGCAGACCCAAATGAATTACTCCCGAAACTACCATGTTTATGCGTCCGGCGGCGCACCTTATCAGCTTTCGGACAAAAGGCCGATGCCATATCAGGAACAAATTCAGTGCCTCATACATCAGATCAAAACCGCTGACTGTGTTGTAGTGGGCGGAGCCGCAGGCCTGTCCGCTGCCGGAGGCGGGGACTTCTATTATGATGGAAAAGCAGGAGCAGGGAGTTGAAGTGACAATCATTACATGGCAACCGGATGATTATGGCTTTGGTGATACGGCGTTCTGGATGCAGTTGCATGAAGATATGCGCCAGGCGGGATTTTTTGTTAAGTCGGTAGAGGACTCATGCGAAAATTTTGCGGTTATAGATCAGGAAATTGTCTGGTACGGCAATATCCATTTGCTGGGTAAAGAAAAGATTGAAGACAGTATTATGCGGGTGAAAGATAAAAAATTGCTGCTGAATGGATGGAACTTGCGTTTAAGTAATAAAAAAAGGTGTCCTCATTCGCTGGGAGAAGATCATAATCTTGACAAAATATACCCCTATGGGTATAATATGGGCATACCCCTATAGGTATAGAAGGGAGAATACCTATGAAATCATTGGTCGAAAAAGCGGAAGTTTTTATGGAACTTGGGGGGATTAAAAAAGATATAATATTCCTGGTTCTTGGAGGCATTTCGCTTATCATCAGTCTTTTTGACCTGCTTCCTCTGCCTTTTGACGCGGCATGGATTGCCATTATCCTCTGCGGTGTGCCCATCATCCTGGAAGCCGTGATCGGGCTGATCACTGCTTTTGATATCAAGGCCGATGTGCTGGTATCTTTGGCGCTCATTGCCTCCATCTGCATTGGCGAGGATTTTGCCGCGGGCGAAGTGGCTTTCATTATGCAGCTTGGCGCACTGCTGGAAGATCTGACGGTTGCAAAAGCAAGGGCTGGCATCGAAAAACTCGTACATCTGACCCCGCAGACAGCCCGAGTGATTCGGAACGGCACAGAAAAGATCCTTCCTGCCGAGCAGGTAAAAGTGGGAGATGTGATCCGGGTTCTGCCGGGGGAAACGGTTGCTGTAGACGGCGTTATTCTTTCCGGACAGACTTCTGTAAATCAGGCGGTCATGACAGGGGAATCTCTTCCGGTGGATAAAACAGCGGGGGATGAGGTGTTTTCCGGCACAGTGAACCAGTTCGGCGCTTTTGAAATGAGGGCCGCCAGAGTCGGGGAAGACAGTTCCATCCAGCGGATGATCCGCCTGGTACAGTCCGCTGATGCGGGAAAGGCTAAGATCGTGGGGCTTGCGGACAGATGGGCCACCTGGATCGTTGTGATCGCCCTTTCTGCCGCAGGACTTACCTGGGCCTTCACAGGCGAGATCATCCGGGCGGTTACCATTCTTGTTGTGTTCTGTCCCTGCGCTTTGGTGCTGGCAACACCTACCGCGATCATGGCGGCCATTGGAAATGCCACGAAACACGGTTTTCTGGTTCGGGAGGGCGACGCCCTGGAACGGCTTTCCGCAGTGACAAAGATTACCTTTGATAAAACAGGCACCCTTACCTATGGCACGCCCGAAGTGACTGCGGTGAAGGCTCTGGCGGATTATTCGGAAGAGGAAATATTTTCCTTTGCCGCCGCCGTCGAGCAGCTAAGCGAACATCCGCTGGGCAAAGCGGTCGTCCGCTGCTATGGAAAAAAGCCTGCTGCCTGTGAAAATTTCAAAATGAGCCCCGGGGAGGGCGTTTCCGCCGTGGTTGGCGGAAAAACTGTGAAAGCAGGCAATTGGAAGTTTCTGAAGGGAAGGGCCCCTTCCAGGGAGATTGCCGCCGAAACGGACGCATATCTGAATGAGGGAAGCGCCCTGATCTATATCGCCGTGGATGAGATCCTGGCAGGATATCTTGTTCTTTCCGATACGGTGCGAGAGGAAAGCAGGGATATGATAGCCGCTCTGCGGGGTATGAATGTTCAGCCGGTTCTGCTGACGGGGGATAATCAAAATGCCGCCGATGCCATCGCCGGACAGCTTGGGGTCCGGGAGGTATACGCCAACTGTCTGCCCGAAGATAAACTGAATCATATCGGCGCCTTCCAGAAAAACGGAAATGGGGTCTGCATGATCGGGGATGGCATCAACGATGCGCCGGCGCTGAAAAAAGCAAATGTCGGTATTGCCATGGGCGGCGTAGGCAGTGATATTGCGGTAGATGCCGCGGATATCGCTCTTGTGAACGATGAGATCCGTGAACTTCCGCATCTGCTGTCGCTTTCCAAAAGAATGATGAAAACCATTAAGATCAATCTGGCATTTTCTATGGGGCTGAACTTTCTTGCCATTGCCCTGGCTATTACAGGACTGCTGGGGCCGGTGATCGGAGCCTTAGTCCATAACGCGGGATCGGTCCTGGTGATCATCAATTCGGCGCTGCTGCTGAAATGGAAAAAGAAATAGCGGTATTTCAGAGAAGGGGACTTCAAAAATGCCATGGAGCCTGCCGCCGTCCCGTCTGAAGTAATTGTGTGAAGCCCATGGCTGTGCTATACTACCTCTCAGAAGGAGGACGGTTTGCATGGAACTTCGTACACTCCGTTATTTTCTGGCGGCGGCCCAGGAAGAGAATATTACAAAAGCGGCAGAGATCCTGCATCTGACCCAACCAACCCTGAGCCGGCAGATCATGGACCTGGAGCGGGAGCTGGGCGTGACGCTGATGCTGCGGGGCAAAAACGGCCTGACCTTGACTGACGAGGGAATCTTTTTCCGCCAGCGGGCTCAGGAGATCGTGGAACTGGCGGACCGGCTGGAAAAGAATTTTGCCCAGCGGCAGAACCATATCAGCGGCATGGTGGTCATCGGCGCCTCTGAAGTGGCCGGCAGCCAAACGCTTGCCAAGCTTATCAAAGAGTTCTCCGAAAGATATCCCGCAGTACAGTTTACCCTTTACAACGAAACGGTGGACAACATCAAAAATCGTCTGGAGAAAGGGCTGGTGGACATCGGTCTGCTGTTGGAACCCATCGATGTGACCCGATACGATTATGTCCGTCTGGCCAGGCAGGACACCTGGGGCCTTTTGGTGCGGGAGGATCATCCGCTGGCTGAACAGGAGTCCCTGACGGCGGAGGAGGCAGCCTCCTGCCCGCTGCTCCTGCCTCTGCGGGAAAACATCCGGGCGGAAATCCTGCACTGGCTGGGAAGGGAGGAAGCAGAACTGCGCATCCCTCTGTTTTACACCTTGCTCTCCAATGCCGCCCTGATGGTGGCGGAAGGACTGGGCTGCGCTTTCTGCATGGACGGGGCGCTGGCCATCCGCAGCGACCCGCGTCTGCGATTCATTCCGCTGGAACCGCGCCGCATGACCCACAGCGCGCTGGTGTGGAAGAAGAACCGTCTGTTTTCCCCGGCGGCGTCCCTGTTTATCCAGGAGATCCATTTGCTCCGGGCCCAGATCGAATAGTGTTTTTACTGAACCTCCGGGACTTTTCCCGGAGGTTTTTTTATGCTTGGTCCATACGATAAATGCATGGATAAACATAAAATATAAGTATTAGACATTAAATAGGTATACACCTATAATGAAAACAGAAAAGTAGATCCATAAGGAGGACAAAATTTATGAATAAAACTTTAGTAACATTTTTTTCGGCAAGCGGTATCACGAAAAAGGCGGCGGAAAAGCTGGCGGCCGTCACCGGCAGCGATCTCTATGAGATCAAGCCTGCCGTACCCTACACACGAGCCGACCTGAACTGGCAGGATAAAAACTCCCGCAGTTCAGTGGAAATGAACGATCCCGCCGCCCGCCCGGCCATTGCGGACCAGGGGGCGGATATTGCGGGCTATGACCGGATCTTCCTGGGGTTCCCTATCTGGTGGTACACCGCGCCCCGTATCATCCGCACGTTCCTGGAAAGTTATGATTTTTCCGGAAAGACCATCATCCTGTTCGCTACTTCCGGCGGCAGCGGTCTGGGGCGGATTGCCGCAGAACTTGCTCCCAGCTGCCCCGGGGCAAACATCGCAGAGGGACGCCTGCTTAATGGGAATCCCTCGGAAGCATCGCTCAAACAGTGGGTGGAAAGTCTTTGAAATGAGAAAGGAAGGAATCGTATGGATCGAAAAGAAAGAACAGAACTGAAAATGCAGGAGCTGTTTCACAGCCATGCCGCCGTGGAGGAAGGGACCGACGGCCAGTTCATGCAGATTCTGCAGGGCTATATTTTTGGGGATGTTTGCTACACCGGCAGCCTGGACAACCGGCTGCGGGAGCTGGTCACCGTTACCGTGCTGACCACCCTTGGCACTTTACCCCAGCTGAAAGCGCATGTGCAGGCCAGTCTCAACGCCGGCTGCACGTCGGTGGAGATCCGGGAAGCCATCTACCAGTGCGCAGCTTTTATCGGCTTTCCCCAAACCCTTAACGCCATCAGCACCATGAACGAGGTGTTTACTGAGAACGGCATCGAATTGCCCCTGCCCAGCCAAAAGACGCTGCCCGGCGAAAGCGAGGACGAGCGTTACCAGAAAGGGATGGCTATCCAGGCGCCCCTCTATGGGACGGAGATCGCCGACCGTTACGCCTGGCTGCCCGGCGAATTTGCCCAGGCCGTGCCCCGGTTCCTCACCGAGCTGTGCTTTGGGGATTTTAATACCCGCACGGGCTTGGACGGTAAGACCAGGGAGCTGCTGACCGTGGTGCTGCTGGCGGCCCTGGGCGGCGCGGAGGTACAGGTAAAAAGTCATGTGGAGGGCGCGCTGAAAGCGGGCAACACCAAGGAGGAAGTGGTCTGCGCCCTGGTCCACGCCAGCGGTTATATGGGAATTCCGCGCCTGTTCAACGCGCTGAATGCCTGTGAAGAGCTGCTGAAAACAACAGCCTAAAGGAGGATAGCATCAGTGTACAAGGGGACAATACGGTCGTTGAAGGGCTGATTTGAGCTCCTTCTGCGTTACTTTCCCTCCGCGTACGTCTCTGTATGCGTCAATCAAGTGCCTTGAAGGGGTTCAAATCAGCACCTTCACGACTCGAAGACTCCAACCGCAGGAATTTCGGTGATTTTCAAGGCAGACGATAGAGGCGTACTGGGGACGTACGCCGATTGAGGATAACACAGAAAATCACCGAAATTACGCGGTTTGGAGCGTGTTGCCCCTTGTACACGGATGCTACGATCATGAAAATCATACTTTTGGAAGGCAGCCCCAACAAAAATGGTTCCTCCAATCTGCTGGCGGACTGCTTTCGGCGGGGCGCGGAGGAAGCCGGGCACAGGGTGGAGATCGTAGATGCAGCCCACGCCAACATCCACCCCTGTACTGGCTGCATTCACTGCGGCTATGAAGGCCCCTGCGTGCAGAAGGATGACGTGGAGGTCATTCGCCAGGAAATCCTGACTTCCCATATGCTGGTGTTCGTCACGCCCCTGTACTACTACGGGATGAGCGCCCAGCTGAAAACTATGATCGACCGCTTCTGCGCCTTCAACAGCTCCCTTCAGCGCAAACACATGAAATCCGCCCTGCTGGCGGCGGCCTGGAACAGTGACGACTGGACCTTCGAGGCGCTGGAAGCCCACTATAAAACACTGGTGCGCTACCTGAACCTTACGGATATGGGCATGGTGCTGGGCTACGGATGCGGTACGCCTTCCATGACCCAGCACTCTCCGTATCCCCAGCAGGCGTACAGCCTTGGCAATCGATTGAAATAACAGCAACATGGGCGGGCAGAAGGACTGCGCGCCCATGTTGCCTGTCAGGAGGTTTTTACTGTATGGAATATATCACCTTTAACAACAGTGTCAAAATGCCCCTGATCGTATCCTACTCTTATTCCGGCCACACCCACCGCATGGCCCAGGCGCTCTGCGCGCTGACCGGCAGCCACTGGCATGAGATCTACCCCTGGCAGCCCTATCCCATGGCTTTCCCGGAGCTGCTCCAACAGGTGCGGAAAGAAATACAGACAGGATATCACCCGCGATTGCTGACCGGAACCAGCGATCCAAAACCGTATTCAGTCATTTTCGTGGGTTCCCCCAACTGGTGCGGGCACATGGCGCCGCCCCTGGCTTCCTGGCTGGCGAAAAACGATCTATCCGGTAAGGTGATTCTGCCCTTTTATTCTCACTGCGGCGGTGTGCCCTGTGATTTTGGCCGGGAGATCGCCCGCCTGTGTCCCGGGGCGGAGGTCCGCGCGCCCCTGGGGGTCCTGGAGGACTCCGGCGAGGATCTGCCGCAGACCCTGCGGGCTTGGCTGGACAAAAACGGACTGTCATCGCTGTACCCTGCCTGTGCGAGCTGATCCATTCAAGACACAAGGATAATACGAGGAGGAAAAATTATGCGTATACATGATAAAGCACAATTCGACAAAGAAAACGTCTTTGGCCTTGGGCAGGCCAACACGGCCTACGCCCGGTATTTCATCGGCAATTCCTATCTGAACCCGCTGACACAGGCGGGCGAGTGCCCGGTATTTCTGGCCAACGTCACTTTTGAGCCGGGGTGCCGAAACAACTGGCATATCCACCATGCTAAAAGCGGCGGAGGTCAGATCCTGATCTGTACCGCCGGGGAGGGCTGGTATCAGGAGGAAGGCAAGGAAGCCGTCAGCCTGACCCCTGGCATGGTCGTTACCATTCCGGCAGAGGTCAAGCACTGGCACGGGGCCAAAAAAGACAGCTGGTTTAGCCATATCGCGGTAGAAGTGCCCGGCGAGGAGACTGCCAACGAATGGTGCGAGCCCGTGGATGACGGGGCCTACAAGGGTCTGGAGTAAGGAGGGAGCCTGCTACCCGGATGATAGGTAGCAGGCTCTGTTTTGTGGGACGATTCGGTTTTAATTCCCCTGTTGCTGCGGGAAGGGGAGAACCATCTCGATCACGGGAAGCAATCCGATATACGCTGAATTTTTTATTGAAAAAGGAGAAAAAATATGATATGGTGAAATTGACCGGAAACGTTACCGATAACGTTTCCAAAAAGTGTATTTACAGGAGGAAAAACATGCGGGAGAGCGGCATTTTACTTCCCGTTTCGGCGCTGCCGGCCGGATACGGGATCGGAGGCTTTTCAAAGAAAGCGTATGAATTTGTGGACTGGCTGCGGGAGGCAGGTCAGAAGAACTGGCAGATCCTGCCCCTGGGACCTACCAGCTACGGGGATTCTCCCTACCAGTCTTTCTCCACCTTCGCCGGGAATCCTTACTATATAGATCTGGATACCCTCCGGGAGCAGGGACTGCTCACCGAGGAGGAGTGCCGGGAGGCGGACTGCGGGCAGGATCCCCGTTATGTGGACTACGGGAGAATTTACGAAACACGTTTTGCAGTTCTTCGGAAGGCCTTTGCCCGCTTCCGTGAGACGGAGGAATTCCTGAAATTTGAAGATGAAAACGCGTACTGGCTGGAGGATTACTGTCTGTATATGGCGGTCAAGGGCAGTCAGGGACAGAGGTCCTGGCAGGAATGGCCGGAGGAACTGAAGACCCGGGATCCGGAAGCTCTGGACCGGGCCCGGGGGGAACTGGCAGAGGAGATCCGTTTTTACCGTTTCCAGCAGTACTGTTTTGAGGTTCAGTGGAAAAAACTGAAACAGTATGCCAATGACCGGGGAATCCGTATTATCGGAGACATCCCCATCTATGTGGCCCTGGACAGCGCGGATGCCTGGGCCAATCCGGAGCTGTTCCAGTTCGATGAAAACAGCGTGCCCCTGGCGGTGGCCGGCTGTCCGCCGGACGCTTTCGCGGCCACCGGACAGCTGTGGGGCAACCCCCTGTACCGGTGGGAAAAGCATGAAGAAACCGGCTATGCCTGGTGGATCCGCAGGATCCAGTCCTGCTTCCGTCTGTACGATGTGATCCGCATCGACCATTTCCGGGGATTTGAATCTTATTATTCCATCCCTTATGGAGACAAGACTGCGGAGAAAGGCCATTGGGAGCCGGGCCCCGGCATCGGATTTTTTAAGGCAGTGCAGGAAAAACTGGGAGAACTGGATATTATTGCCGAGGATCTGGGGTATCTTACGGAGGGAGTCCGGGAAATGCTCCGGGAAAGCGGCTATCCCGGCATGAAAGTTCTGGAGTTCGCTTTTGACTCCCGGGAGGAGAGCGATTATCTTCCCCACAACTACCCCCGGAACTGTGTGGTTTATACGGGAACCCACGATAACAATACCCTGGCGGGCTGGTACCAGGAGATGGCGCCGGCGGATCGGGAGTTTTCCGTCCGCTATATGAACAACGGAAAAAGCGCTCCGGAGGAGATCCCCTGGGATTTCATCCGCATGGCGCTGGCCAGCGTGGCGGATCTGGCGGTGGTTCCCATGCAGGATTATCTGGGGCTGGGAGCCGAGGCCAGGTTCAATTATCCTTCCACCATCGGCACCAACTGGAAATGGAGGCTGCTGCCGGAGGAATGTACCAAAGAACTGGCAGCAAAGATCCGGGCCATGACCAAATTATACGGGAGGCTGTAGAAGGAGGCGCGGAATTTGCAGACAGTTACTATTAAAGATATTGCCAGAGCCTGCGGAGTCAGTGTCAGCACCGTATCCCGGGCTATGAACGGGCACCAGGATATTAACCGGGAGACCCGGGAGCAGATCCTGCGGGTTATAGAGGAATCCGGCTATGTTCCCAACAACAGCGCCAGAAATTTAAAACGCCTGGAATCCCGGGCAGTGGCTCTGCTGGTAAAAGGTATGGACAATACCTTTTTTCAGGATCTTATGGATGTGATCGAAAAGGAGATCCACCGGAGAAAATACTCCTGTATCCTCCAGCGGGTGGAGGAATCCGAGGACGAGGTGGCCCTGGCCCTGGAACTGGTAAAGGAAAAACGGCTGCAGGGGATCATTTTTCTGGGAGGGAAATTTGATCATCCGGAGGAGAGCCTGGAACGGCTGAACGTCCCCTTTGTGCTCAGTACCAGCGAATGCGGAAATTCTTTTGCCGCCTGCAATGGAGGAAAGGTGTCCGTGGACAATGAGAAAGAGAGCTTCCGCATGACGGAATATCTCTGCAGTCTGGGACACAGGCGCATCGCCATACTGACTGCGGCCCCCAACGATGACAGCATCGGCCGCCTGCGGTTCGACGGCTACCGCCGGGCCCTTGAGGCACGGGGGATTTCCTGGGATCCCCGCCTGGCGGTCTGGATGGAATCCGGCCGGGATAAATACAATTTTGTTTCCGGATACCGGATGACCCGGGAGCTGCTGGGAAGAGATCAGAAATTTACAGCCCTTTACGCCACTTCGGACACGCTGGCCATGGGAGCCTGCAGGGCGCTTTTTGAGGCCGGGATCCGGGTGCCAAAGGACTGTTCCGTGGCCGGCTTTGACGGACTGGAGGCGGGAAAATATTATGTTCCCAGCCTGACTACCCTGGCCCAGCCCGTAGGGGAAATCGGACGGGCTACGGTGAGCCAGCTGTTCCGGCGCATAGAAAACAGAGAGACTTCAGAGCAGGTTACCTTTGAGGGAACACTGCTGATCCGGGAGTCTACATCAGCTATAAAGCAGAAGTAAGAGAGGTATCTATATGGAAGAGAGAATCCAACAGTTACTGAAGGAAAAGTTCGGGCGGGGGATCGATCAATGTACAAAGAGCGAGATCTTTGACGCGCTGATGCGCCTGACCCGGGAGGAGCTCAACAGCCGCCCCAGGATCCAGGGAAAGAAGAAACTGTATTACATTTCCGCGGAGTTCCTCATGGGAAAACTGCTGTCCAATAACCTGATCAATCTGGGCATTTACGGGGAAGTGGAAAAGATTCTGGAAAAGCACAAGATCAGCCTGCCGGAGATCGAGGAGATGGAACTGGAGCCTTCTCTGGGCAACGGCGGACTGGGCCGTTTGGCGGCCTGCTTCCTGGATTCCATTGCTACTCTGGGCCTGCCGGGAGACGGGGTGGGTCTGAATTACCATTTCGGACTTTTCCGCCAGGAATTTCTGCACAACAAGCAGAAGGAAGTAAAAAATCCCTGGATCTCCGAAAACAGCTGGCTGGAGAAGCAGCCGGAATCTTTCCGGGTGCCCTTTAAGCATTTTACTCTGCGGTCTGTACTCTACGATATCGTAGTGCCGGGCTATGAGAACGGCTGCAACCGTCTTCATCTTTTCGATCTGGATACCGTGGACGAAACCATGGTGGGCAACGACAATATTAATTTCCAGAAGGAAAATATCCGCAAGAACCTGACCCTGTTCCTGTATCCCGATGACAGCGATGAACAGGGGCAGCTGCTCCGGATCTACCAGCAGTATTTTATGGTCAGCAATGCGGCTCAGCTGATCCTGAAGGAATGTGAGGATAAAGGCCAGGATCTGCACCATCTGGATCAGTATGTGGTGATCCAGATCAACGATACCCATCCCTCCATGGTGATTCCGGAGCTGATCCGCCTGCTCCAGGAGAGAAACTTTACCATGGACGAGGCCATCGAAGTGGTGGAAAAGACCTGCGCCTACACCAACCATACCATTCTGGCGGAGGCCCTGGAAAAATGGCCGGTTTCCTATCTGGAGCAGGTGGCGCCCCAGCTGATGCCCATTATCCGGGAACTGGACGCCCGGGTGAAAGCAAAGTATTCTGACGAGGCCGTATATATCATCGATCAGGATCAGAGAGTTCATATGGCCAATATGGATATCCACTACGGCTTTTCCGTCAACGGAGTGGCGGCCCTCCACACCGAGATCCTGAAGCGCTCGGAGCTGAAGCCCTTCTATGATATTTATCCGGAAAAGTTTAACAATAAAACCAACGGCATCACCTTCCGCCGCTGGCTGAAGCACTGCAATCCGGAACTGGCGGAACTGGTAGAAAGCCTGGCGGGGAAAGAAGTCTGGAAGGACGCCTCCCGTCTGGAGCAGCTGCTGGCATACCGGAAGGACAAAAAGGTCCTGGACCGTCTGGAGCAGATCAAATTCGACAATAAAAAACGGCTGTGCCGGTATCTCTATGAGACTCAGAACCTGTCGGTGGATCCCCATTCCATCTTTGACATCCAGATCAAACGTCTTCATGAGTACAAGCGGCAGCAGATGAACGCCCTGTACGTGATCCACAAATATCTGGAGATCAAGAGCGGCAGGAAGCCCAAGCGGCCTATTACCGTATTGTTCGGGGCCAAAGCCGCGCCTGCCTATACCATCGCCAAGGACATTATCCATCTGATCCTCTGCCTGCAGCAGCTGCTGGAACGGGATCCGGAGGTGAGCCCCTGGTTCCGGGTTGCCATGGTGGAAAATTATAACGTTACCAAGGCCTCCAAGCTGATACCGGCGGCGGATATTTCCCAGCAGATCTCCCTGGCCTCCAAGGAGGCTTCCGGTACCGGAAACATGAAATTTATGCTGAACGGAGCCGTGACTCTTGGAACCGAAGACGGAGCCAATGTAGAGATCCGGGATCTGGTAGGAGACGAAAATATTTATATTTTCGGGAAAAAGCCCGCAGAAGTCATCAAGCTGTACGCGGAAAAGGGGTATCGTCCCCGCAGCTACTATGACAACGATCCGGAGATCCGGGAGCTGGTGGACTTTATTGTCAGCGAGGAAGTCATGAATCTGGGAGATCCCGTGTGTCTGGACCGGCTGCATCACGAACTGATCAGCAAAGACTGGTTCATGACCCTGCTGGATCTGAAGGAGTATATCAAAGTCAGAGAGCAGATGTACCGGGATTATGAAGACCGCGACGCCTGGAACCAGAAGGCGCTGGTGAATATTGCCAAGGCCGGGTTCTTCTCCTCGGACCGGACCATTGAGGAGTACAACCGGGATATCTGGCATCTGGGATAAGAAAAAGAAACTGCCGGGACGGTGATAGGATCCGCTCTCGGCAGTTTTTTTAATTGGGAAGAATATTCTCTCTGCCTTTTTCATATATTGCTTCTAAAGAGGTGAGAGAAAATGAAAAAAGAAGAACTGATACGGCTATTTTCCGGGAGGGTGCGGCGGATCCTGGAAGGGCTGGATCTGGATTTTCAGAAGATCCATGAAATCCGTCTGCGGACGGGAGCCCCGCTGCAGCTGATCTGCGGAGGAAAGGAATTCTTTCCCCAAGAAGGGGGACGGGCTTCCCGGGAAGGAGGAGGGGTCTGTATGACCGAGAGAGATCTGCGGGAGACTATGGAATACATAGGAAATTATTCTCTGTATGCCTATGAAGATGAGATACGGCAGGGGTATCTGACCATCCAGGGAGGACACCGGGTGGGGATTGCCGGCAAGGCTGTTATGGAGGACGGAAAGATAAAAGGAATCCGTCATATTTCCTGCATTAATCTGCGGATCGCGCACAGTGTGGAGGGCTGCGCGGATCTGGTTATGCCTTTCTTATGGGAAAAGGGAGAATTCTGCCATACTTTGATTGTGTCTGCTCCCCGCTGCGGGAAAACCACTTTGCTGCGGGACATGATCCGCCAGCTTTCGGATGGTACCAGGGGTCATAAAGGACTGACGGTAGGGGTGGTGGATGAACGGTCGGAAATCGCCGGCGCCTGCCGGGGAGTGGCTCAGAACCGTCTGGGAATCCGTACAGATGTGCTGGACGGCTGCCCCAAGGCGGAAGGTATGATGATGCTGATCCGATCCATGTCTCCGGAGGTGGTAGCTGTGGATGAAATCGGCACGGCGGAGGATCTTCACGCTCTGGAAGCAGTGCTGAACTGCGGCTGCCGGGTGCTGGCCACCGTACACGGGAATTCCATGGAGGATGTGCGGCAGAAGCCGCTGCTGGGGGATCTGGTAGAACGTCATGTGTTTCAGCGCTATATCCTGCTTTCCGGAAAAGAAGCGCCGGGAACCGTGCAGGCGGTTTTTGACAGCCGGGGCAGCCGTCTGTACCAGAAGGGGGTGGGAACATGCTGCGGGCAGGTGCGCTGTGTCTCTTAGTCTGCGCTTCGGCGGGTCTGGGATTTCTTATGGGAGGGAGACTTTCCGGCAGGCTGAAACAGCTGAAAATCCTGAAAAGAATGATGCTGTTTCTGCGGGGAGAGATTTCCTGCGCCCAGACGCCCCTGCCGGAGGCTTTCTGGCACACAGCAGGAAAGCTGCCGGAGCCCTTCGGGAATTTTCTGCGTCAGATTTCAAAGGAGCTGGACCAATGCCAGGGAAAGTCTCTGGGGGAGGTTTTTGGAGAGAATGTAGAGAGCCGTCTGCGGGATGCCAGTCTCACCAGAGAGGACCGGGAGCGCCTGAAAGAATTGGGAGAAAGCCTGGGGTATCTGGATAAAGCTATGCAGCTGGCCAGCCTGGATGCCTGGGGACGGGAACTGGATATGGAAATCGAAGAATTGACAGAGGGACTGCCTGTAAGAAAAAAGCTCTTTCAGAGCCTGGGAATTATGGGCGGTCTTTTTCTGGCGATTCTGCTGATCTAGCAAACAGGGAAAGGAAGGAAAGCGCCATGGATGTGGGGGTGATCTTTAAAATCGGCGCGGTAGGGATTCTGGTGTCTGTTCTGGGACAGGTCCTGAAGCACAGCGGCCGGGAGGAGCAGGCATTTCTGGTAAGCCTGGGAGGATTGATCATCGTACTGTTCTGGCTGCTTCCATATATATCTGATCTGTTCGATACCGTCAAAAAGCTGTTTACCCTGTAAAGGAGCTGCCTATGGATGTGATCCGAATCGCTGTGCTGGGAATCGCCGGCCTGTTTCTCTGTATTTTTCTCAAGGAGACCAAACCGGAATTTGCCATGTATATCGGCCTTGCCACAGGCATCTGCATTCTCTTCCTGGGATCTGGAAAGCTGACCTATCTTATGGAAATGCTGGACAGGCTTCGATCCTACGTACCCATAGACACTGCCTATCTGAATGCTTTGCTGAAAATGGTAGGGATCACCTATGTGGGGCAGTTTTCCGCAGGGATCTGCCGGGATGCAGGCTACTCCTCCATTGCCGGTCAAATTGAAATCTTTTCCAGGCTTTCTATTCTGGTTATCAGCATGCCGGTGCTGACGGCGCTGATGGAAACGATCCAGGGATTCCTGGCCTGAGAGGAGGCTGCCGGTGCAAATTCAGAAAATCTGTCTGGCGGCCTTTTTTCTGCTGCTCTGGATTTGCTGGGGATCCCCCAGGGAGATACAGGCAGGGGAAGGCGGAGAAGAGGACATCCTGTTCCTGGAGGATACCTTGAAAGAGCAGATGGAACTGGAGCAGATGCAGGATTCCGTAGATCAGCTCCTGGGCCGGGACGGGTTTTCTGTGTCCGGATCCGTAGACCGGCTTTTGCGGGGAGAAGATCCACTGTCCGGCGTCCAGCTGAAGAAAAGTATTTTTTCTCAGATATCCGGGGCGTTTCAGGAACAGAGGGAAATCTGGATTCAGCTGCTGGTGCTGATTCTGGCGGCTGCGCTGCTGTCCGGTTTTTCGGCCCTGTTTGAAAACGGTCAGCTGGGGGATATGGGTTTCTACATGATCTACCTTCTGGTCTTCGCCCTGATGCTGAAAAATTTTCAGACCCTCAGCGGTCAGCTTCTGAACATGCTGGAGGGTCTCACTGGATTTATGCGTGCTTTGGTACCTGCGTATTCCATTGCTGTGGCGGCGGCTTCGGGAGCCTCTACTGCCGCTATGTTTTATCAGATTGTGCTGACAGCCATCTGGCTGGTGGAAAACCTTCTGATCTACCTGATCCTTCCGGGAATCCGGCTCTATCTGTTGATTTCTCTGATCAATCAGCTTTCCAGGGAGGATTTTCTTTCTCATATGGCAAGACTTTTGAAAACGGTGATTTCCTGGACCCTGAAGACAGCACTGGGGCTGATCATAGGCATTCAGGTCACGAAAAATCTGGTAGCCCCCGCTCTGGATGCCCTGCGGAGAACCGCTCTGGGAAAAACCGCCAGCGCCATTCCGGGGGTGGGAAATGCTATTGACGCAGTGACAGAGATGGTTATCGGCTCTGCGGCTCTGATCCGCAACTGCGTAGGGGCAGTAGCGGTGATCATCCTGTTCCTTTGCGCTCTGGCGCCGGTGATCCGCATCGGGCTCAGCAGTCTGGCCTACAAACTGCTGGCAGCCTTTGCCCAGCCGGTTTCCGACCGGCGTATGGTAGGCTGCCTGAATACCATGGGGGAAGGCTGCGGACTGCTGCTGCGGGTGCTGATCACCACGGAGGTGCTGTTTATGGTTACGATTGCAATACTGGCCGGAAGCGCAGGGGGATGATGCCATGGATGCGATATACAGCTGGATGAAAGGTCTGGCTTTTTTCTTTATCTTTATGACGGCGGTGCTGAATTGCCTTCCGGAAGAAAAATACCGCAGGTACGTGCGGCTTTTTCTTGGCCTGCTGCTGCTGATTCTGATGATCCGTCCTCTGCTGGCTCTTTTTCGCCTGGATGAAGTTCTAAGCCGGGAGGTGAGCCTGGGCATGCTGGAAGCGGAAGCTTCCGGCCTGGAGCAGGAAGTCCGGGTAGAGGGGGTGCAGGAAGAACTTTTGCTGGCAGGCTGCCAGGAGGAACTGGAAGGGCAGATCCGTACATTCCTGGAGGAAAGAAACCTCATTCCCCTGGAAGTATCCGCAGAACTGGATCCGGAAAATCTGAAAGTGGACAAGATAGAGATCCGGGTGGATTTTCAGCCGGAACGGTTCCTGTACCAGTCGGAAATAGAAGAAAAAGAGCAGGCCCTTCAGGCCGAACTTCAGGAAATCCGGGCGGATCTATCAGAGGTATATGGGACAGATCCCGGGCATATAGATGTAACAGTCCAGAAATAAGGATCTGCGTGCCCGATGAAAAAAGGAGGCGCTTATGAAAAACAGATGGCTGGACTGGCTGAAGGGGAAAAAACGGGAACAGTGGGTGGTGTATCTGCTGCTTGCGGCGCTGCTTCTGGTGATTTTTCTGCCTGCAGGAAACCGGAATTCGGAGGCGCAGCGGGTTTCAGAGACCGAAAACAGCGAAAGGGGGAAGGAGGTGGAAACCGGGGAGAGCCAGGAAGAGAAGCTGGAGAAAAAACTGGAGGCGGTACTCTCCCGGGTAGAGGGGATCGGCGCTGTAGAGGCAGCTCTGTCTCTGGAATCTACCAATCAGAAGATCGTGGAAAAAGATACGCCTTCTTCCCGCACCAGTCAGAGCAGTTCCGGTTCCGGAGAAAGCGGAAGCACTTCCTCTGTGAGTACAGAAGAAAGTACCGTATATCAGACTGACAGCGACGGCAGTGAAATTCCCTACGTGGTTCAGGAAACCTACCCGGAGATCCGGGGGGTCCTGGTGGTGGCGGAAGGAGGAGGCGATCCGGTGGTGGTTCAGCAGATTCAGGAGGCAGTCATGGCATTATTCCGGGTGGAAGCCCATAAAATAAAGGTAATGAAAATGAAATCATAAAGAAGGAGAGACCCTTTTGAAAAAGAAAATCTTCAAAAAAAATCAGATCGTGATCACAGCCCTGGCAGTATTGATCGCCGTGGCCGGATACATCAATTACGCGGATTCCGCCCTGAAAAAAGGAGGGGAAACGGAGAGTGCGGCGGCAGAGGGAGAAGCATTGGCTTCTGAGAACACGATCCTGGAAGAAATAGAAAGTCTGGATCAGGATCTTACCCAGGAGACCCCGGAGGAAACTCCCTCGCCTTCTGGGGAGGAGGCCGGCGGCGCCGATGAGACCGGAACGGAGGCCGGCGGGGAAGCTGCCGAAGACCAGGAAGGGGAGACGGATACAGATACCGAAGAGACCGCTTCCGGCACTCCGGGAGAGGCAGTCCTGACCACGGCCTCTACATACATGGCCCAGGCCAGGATCAACCGGGAGCAGACCCGGTCCCAGAACAAGGAAACCTTGCTGGAGATCATCAACAATGCTAATCTCACAGAGGAGGAGCGGCAGAACGCGGTGCAGAGCATGGTGGAACTGACAGACGCGGTGGAAAAAGAAGCCGCGGCGGAAATGCTCCTGGAGGCCAAGGGGTTCGAGGATGTGGTGGTGAACCTGGCGGGAGATACGGTGGACGTGGTGGTGCCCTCCACGGAACTGGCGGCGGATCAGCGGGCTCAGATCGAGGACATTATCAAGCGAAAGACAGGAGTAGGGGTGGAGAATATCGTGATCACTCCCATGAATACCGAGAAATAAAAGAAAATATCCGGCTGTATATGCAGAGAGCTGCCGCGGCAACTGATTCTTGCCCCGGCAGTTTTTCTGTGCTAGAATAGGATGGGTTTTTTATAGAAACCGGAAATGTTGTAGTAGGAGGCTTTTTTGTGGCTGATTATACGAAGGAAATAGAAAGAAGGAGGACCTTTGCCATCATCTCCCACCCGGATGCCGGCAAGACCACTCTGACAGAAAAATTTCTGCTGTACGGAGGCGCCATTAACCTGGCTGGCTCCGTAAAGGGAAAGGCGACGGCCCGGCACGCGGTGTCGGACTGGATGGAGATCGAGAAGGAGAGAGGTATTTCCGTAACCTCTTCCGTGCTGCAGTTCCAGTATGACGGGTACTGTATTAATATCCTGGACACCCCGGGCCATCAGGATTTTTCGGAGGATACGTACCGGACTCTTATGGCGGCGGATTCCGCAGTGATGGTCATCGACGGCAGCAAGGGTGTGGAGGCCCAGACCCGGAAGCTGTTCAAAGTCTGCGTCATGCGTCATATCCCGATCTTTACCTTTATCAACAAAATGGACCGGGACGCCAACGATACCTTTGATCTGGTAGATGAGATCGAGAAGGAGCTGGGGATCGCTACCTGTCCCGTAAACTGGCCCATCGGCTCCGGAAAAAGCTTTAAAGGAGTCTATGACCGCAATACCAGAAAAGTGCTGGTGTTTTCCGACACCCAGAAGGGCACGAAGGAAGGCATCGAAGAGGAGATCGATATTGAAGATCCCCATCTCCTGGATGTGGTGACGGAGGAGCAAAGGGATACCCTGCTGGAGGAGATCGAGCTGCTGGACGGAGCGGCAGCGGAGTTTGATCAGGAGAAGGTAAGCCGGGGGGAGCTTTCCCCGGTGTTTTTCGGTTCCGCCCTGACCAATTTCGGCGTGGAAACCTTCCTGAAGCACTTTCTGCAGATGACCACATCCCCCCTGCCCCGAAAGGCGGATGTGGGAGAGATCGATCCTATGACGGAGGATTTTTCCGCCTTTGTCTTTAAGATCCAGGCCAATATGAATAAAAACCACCGGGACCGGATCGCTTTTATGCGGATCTGTTCCGGGCGGTTCGACGCGGGCATGGAGGTTTACCACGTCCAGGGGGAAAAGAAAATGCGGCTCCTGCAGCCTCAGCAGATGATGGCGGACGACCGGCATGTGGTGGATGAGGCCTATGCCGGGGACATCATCGGGGTTTTTGATCCGGGTATTTTCTCCATCGGCGATACCATCTGCATGCCGGGGAAAAAGTTTGCTTATGAAGGAATTCCCACCTTTGCCCCGGAGCATTTTGCCAGGGTGGCCCAGCTGGATACCATGAAGAGAAAACAGTTTGTAAAAGGAATTAATCAGATTGCCCAGGAGGGAGCGATTCAGATTTTCCAGGAGGCCAAGGGCGGCATGGAGGAGATCATTGTGGGCGTAGTAGGCGTTCTGCAGTTTGATGTGCTGAAGTACCGTCTGGAAAATGAATACAATGTAGATATCCGCCTGGATACCCTGCCCTATGAACATATCCGTTGGATCGCCAATAAAGACCAGGTGGATGTAGATAAGATCGTGGGTACCTCGGATATGAAGAAGGTAATGGACCTGAAGGGCAATCCCTTGCTTCTGTTCATTAATTCCTGGAGTGTGGGCATGGTTCTGGACCGCAACGAAGGACTGGTTCTGGAAGAGTTTAGCAGGAACTGAGGTCATGAAAAATATACAGGCCGCACAGTGGTGCCGGATTTTCATAAAAGAACAGGTAAAGCCGGGGGATCTCTGTATTGACGCTACAGCGGGAAACGGCTGGGATACAGAATTTCTCTGCTCTCTTGCTGGAAAATCGGGAAAAGTCCTGGCTTTTGACATTCAGCCGGAAGCGCTTGAGAGAACGAGACAGAGACTGGAGATGGCCGGACTGGAAGAGCGGGCGCAGCTGATCTGCCGGGGACATGAAGAAATGGATCAATATGCGGAGGCCGGCACGGTCTCCTGTATTGTTTTTAACTTTGGTTATCTGCCGGGAGGAGACCACCGGCTGGCTACAAAGCCGGAAACCAGTCTTCCGGCTCTGCAGGCGGGACTTAGGCTGCTGAAACCCGGCGGTCTGATGAGTCTCTGTCTTTACAGCGGAGGGGATACCGGCTATGAGGAGAGAAATGCCCTGCTGGCTTTTCTGGAAGAACTGGACCCCAGGGAATATCTGGTAGTCTGCTGTGAATATCGAAACCGGAAAAAGGATCCGCCCCTGCCGGTGCTGGTGGTAAAATTATAGCCGTACCCTTGTACACGGGCTTTAACTTTGCTATAATGAATGAAAGTTGATTGCTGAATAGGAGGTTTTTACATGGCGGAGAGCAGAAACCTGAAGAGAAATACGTATACCATATATGATGACAATACCGTGGGCACTGTGCAGATCGCGGATGAAGTAGTAGCCATTATTGCCGGGCTGGCAGCCACAGAGGTGGAAGGCGTTGTGTCCATGGCAGGGAATATCACCAACGATCTGGTAGGAAAGCTGGGAATGAAGAATCTTTCCAGAGGCGTAAAGGTAGAGGTTCTGGAGGGAGTGGTCAGCGTACGGCTGGCTCTGAATATCCGTTATGGATACAGCATTCCGGAAACCTGCCAGAAAGTGCAGGAGAGGGTAAAGACAGCTATTGAGAATATGACGGGGCTGGAAGTAGCGGACGTGAACATCAGCATTACGGAAGTGGTGCTGGAGGAGGCGAAATAGTCAGAGCCGGCGCAGACAGAAGCTGTCTGCCAGGCCGCAGGGGACCGCGGGGCCGGAGCAGAACTGCTCAGCGGCCCCGCGGTTTTCATCAGTCAACCTTGAATTTACAGGAATGGAGACAGTTATGAAACGGAGCGAACTGAGAGAAAATATATTTAAATTGCTTTTTATGGCGCAGTTTAACAGTCCGGAGGAGATGCCGGAGCAGATGCGTCTGTATTTTGAGGCGGAAGAGGACGGCCGGGAGGATATTCTCTGCGGGAAAGGGCCTACAGAAAAGGACGAGGCGTATATGCAGGAAAAGTACAGCCGCATCTGCGGGAAAATTCCGGAACTGGACGCTTTTTTGAACAGGATCTCCGTAGGCTGGAAAACCAGCCGTATGAATAAGGTGGATCTGACCGTGCTGCGTCTGGCTTTGTATGAGATGCAGTATGACGAAGAAGTGCCTGTGGCAGTGGCCATCAATGAGGCAGTGGAACTGGCCAGGCGGTTCGGCGGGGAGGATTCCTCCTCTTTCGTCAACGGCATTCTGGGAAAGGCCGCCAGAGAGACGGATGGAGAGCCGTGAACAGTATTTTTACGGTCGGTCAGGTAAATACGTACATTAAAAATCTTTTTGTACAGGATTTTATGCTCCGCCGGATTTCCGTCAGAGGGGAGGTCAGCAACTGTAAATACCATCCCTCCGGCCACATTTATTTTTCTCTTAAGGACGAGACAGGGACTCTCTCCTGCATTATGTTTGCCGGATCCAGACGGGGTCTGGCATTTCAGATGAAGGACGGGGATAAGGTAGTAGCGGAGGGTACGGTAGATGTCTATGAGCGGGACGGCAGATACCAGCTCTACGCCAGGCGGATCACGCTGGAAGGAGCGGGGCTGCTCTATGAAAGGTTTCTGGCTCTGAAGGCGGAACTGGAGGAGATGGGCATGTTTGCTCCGGAGTATAAGCAGCCCATTCCGGCCTATGTAAAGCGGCTGGGGATCGTAACCGCTCCTACGGGGGCGGCGATCCGAGATATTCAGAATATAGCCCTCCGGAGAAATCCGTATATTCAGCTGATTCTTTATCCGGCACTGGTGCAGGGAGAGGGAGCGGCAGCCAGTATTGCGGAAGGGATCAGAATCCTGGACCGGCTGGGGCTGGACGCCATGATCGTAGGCAGAGGAGGCGGCTCTATTGAGGATCTGTGGGCATTTAACCAGGAGCAGGTGGCACGGGCTATTTTTGAGTGCCGGACGCCGGTGATCTCTGCCGTGGGCCATGAGACAGATACTACCATTGCGGATTTTGCGGCGGACCTGCGGGCGCCTACGCCTTCCGCAGCGGCAGAGCTGGCTGTAGCGGATATCCGGGGGATTCTGGAAAATCTCCGGAATTACGGAAGAAGATTTAACACGGATATGAAGCGGATTCTGGAGGAGAGAAGGGAAAAACTTTCCTATTACAGAACCCGGTGGACCTACCTGAGTCCGGAAAATCAGATTCGGGAAAAACGCCAGTATCTGGCGGAAACAGACCGCAGATTCCGGGAACTCTTCGGCGGCAGGCTGGAGCATTCCCGGCACCGGCTGGCACTGGCGGTGGAACGGATGAAGGGGCTGTCGCCTCTGGCCAAGCTGAATCAGGGCTATGCCTACGTGGAAAAAACAGGAGGCCGGGCGGTAAGCAGCATCCGGGATACACAGCCGGGGGAACTGCTGGATATCCAGGTCCGGGATGGATGTATCCGAAGCCTGGTGCAGGAAATCAGCGAAACAGAAAGAGGTTGAAAGATGGAAGAACCGCATAAGCAGATACAGGAAGAGGAACCCGCGAAAAGCCTGGAGGAGGCTTTTCAGGAACTGGAGATCCTGGCGGACCGCCTGGAGGAGAAGGGGATCTCCCTGGAAGAATCCTTCCGGATTTATAAGCAGGGGATGGATCTCCTGAAATTCTGCAGCCAGCAGATCGATACAGTGGAAAAGAAAATGCTTCAGATAGATAAGAATGGTGAACTCAGTGAATTTTAAAGAAGAATTGGAAAAGAAAACAGAACAGGTGGAGGGGATCCTGCGGTCCTATCTTCCTGATGCCCAGGGATTTCCGAAAAAAATCATAGAAGCCATGAACTACAGCGTGGAGGCAGGCGGGAAGAGGATCCGGCCGGTGATGCTGCAGGCTTCTTATCAGCTGTTCGGGGAAAACGACGGGGAAGCAGATCCGTTTATAGCGGCCATAGAGATGATCCACACCCATTCCCTGATTCACGATGATCTTCCGGCCATTGACAACGATGATTACCGGAGGGGCAGAAAGACTACCCATGCTGTGTACGGAGAGGCGATGGGGATTTTAAGCGGAGATGCCCTGCTGAATTACGCTTATGAAACGGCCCTTTCCTCTCTTCTGGCGCCGGCGAACCGGGAGCGGAAGGTCCGGGCTCTGCAGATCCTGGCCCGGAAGACCGGAATTTACGGAATGCTGGGAGGCCAGAGCGTAGATGTAGAAAACGAAAAGGCCGGCAGCCAGAAGATCAGCAGCCAGGAACTGGATTATATTTATCTGAATAAAACCTCGGCTCTGCTGGAAGCGCCTCTGGAAATCGGAGCGGTTCTGGCGGGAGCAGAGGAGAGAGAGGTGGCTGTTATGGAACAGATCGGCAGAAAGACCGGTCTGGCCTTTCAGATCCGGGACGATATCCTGGATGTGACCAGCAGCCTGGAACAGCTGGGAAAACCGGTTTTTTCCGATGAGAAAAACCAGAAAACCACGTATGTGACTCTGTACGGGAAAGAAAAAGCGGAGGAAATTGTTCAGGAGCTTACCGGGGAAGCGGCGGAACTGCTGAACCGCCTGCCCGGCGAAAAGGAATTTCTGCTGAATCTGCTCCGCTGGCTGGCATCCCGGGAAAAATAGAGACAAGATACTTCCGGGGCCGGCGGAAAACAGAGGCGGATCGGCGAAGATAAGGATGATGGAAATGTTAGAAAAAATCAATAAGCCAAATGATATCAAAAAAATCCCCCTGGACCGCCTTCCGGAACTGGCCCAGGAAATCCGGGGATTTTTGATCGAGTCCCTGAGCCGGACCGGAGGACACCTGGCATCGAATCTGGGGGCGGTAGAACTTACCATGGCCCTGCACAGGGTTTACAATCTTCCGGAGGATAAGATTATCTGGGATGTGGGGCACCAGGCCTATACTCACAAGATCCTTACAGGCCGGAAGGATGCTTTCAGCAAACTCCGCCAGTCCGGCGGGATCAGCGGCTTCCCAAGACGGGAGGAAAGCCCCTGCGACGCCTTTGACACCGGCCACAGCTCTACTTCTATTTCCGCCGGTCTGGGATATGTGCGGGCCAGGGATCTGAAGCATCAGCATTACTCCGTGGCGGCAGTGATCGGAGACGGAGCGCTGACAGGAGGCATGGCTTTTGAGGCCATGAATAACGCGGCGGAATTAAAGACAAATTTTGTGATTGTACTGAACGATAACGAGATGTCCATTTCCCGGAATGTAGGAGGAATCTCCGATTATCTGGCGGAGGTGCGGACCTCTTCGGCCTATACAGGCTTTAAAATGGGAGTCACTTCTACCCTGGAAAAAGTTCCCGGACTGGGGAAAGGGCTGGTAGATACCCTGAGAAAGACCAAGAGCAGCATTAAGCAGCTGATGATCCCGGGCATGCTTTTTGAGAATATAGGACTGACCTATCTGGGGCCGGTGAACGGCCATAACATTCGGCAGCTGATTAAGGTACTGTCGGAGGCCAAGCGGTTTGAAGGTCCGGTGCTGGTTCATGTGGTAACAGAGAAGGGCCGGGGGTATGAGCCGGCTATGCGGCATCCGGCCAGATTCCACGGAACAGCCCCCTTTGAAATTGAGACAGGGCTTCCGGCAAAACGGAGCGGCCCCACATACACGGATATTTTTTCCACGGTTATGCGGAAAATGGGGGACCGGGAACCGGAGGTGGCGGCTGTAACAGCGTCTATGGCTACCGGCACAGGATTGAAGCGGTTTTCCAATATGTTTCCGGAACGTTTTTTTGATGTGGGAATCGCGGAACAGCATGCGGTGACCTTTGCGGCGGGACTGGCACTGGGAGGCCTGGTGCCGGTGGTGGCTGTTTATTCTTCTTTTTTGCAGCGGGCCTATGATCAGATTCTGGAAGACATCTGCCTGCAGAATCTCCATGTAGTGTTTGCCATAGACAGAGCAGGATTTGTGGGGTCAGACGGAAAAACCCATCAGGGGCTGTTTGATTTGTCCTATCTGGGCCAGATGCCGGGGATGGCTGTAATGGCCCCCAAGAATTTGTGGGAACTGTCAGATATGATGAAGTTCGCGGTCCATTTCCAGGGCCCCATAGCACTCCGTTATCCCAGAGGAGAAGCTGTCACAGACTTCCGGGAACAGCGGCAGCCGATAGAATTAGGCCGGGCGGAGGTTCTCCGCCGGGGCAGCAAAGTGGCTTTGCTGGCGGTAGGGGCCATGGTTCCTGTGGCGGCGGAGACGGCCAGGCTTCTGGAGGAGCAGGGGATCCAGCCTACTCTGGTGAACGTGCGTTTTGTGAAGCCCTTCGACCGGGAATTGTTCCGGGAATTGGCGGAAGATCATCAGGTCTTTATGACGCTGGAAGAAAATGTGGAAATCGGCGGATTCGGGCAGCAGGTAATGGACTTTGCGGAAAAAGAAAAACTCCCGGCAGCAGTCTGCATTGCAGCGGTGCCGGATACCTTTGTGGGCCACGGGACGGTGGACTGGCAGAGAGAACAATGCGGGCTGAACCCGGCTTCCCTGGCGGCGCGGATCCGGGAGAGGCTGGCGGAGACGGCAAGCGGCAGGAGGAGTGTATGAAGGAACGTTTAGATGTGCTAGTAGCAGGCCGCGGATTGGCGCCTTCCCGGGAAAAAGCCAAAGCGATGATCATGGCCGGGGAGATTCTGGTAGACGGACAGCGGGAAGACAAGCCGGGAACCTCTTTTCCGGATACGGTGGAGATCACCGTAAAGGGGAATCCGCTGCCTTTTGTGAGCCGGGGAGGTCTGAAGCTGGACAAGGCGGTAAAGTCCTTCGGCCTGAAGCTGTCGGACAGAGTCTGCATGGATGTAGGCAGTTCTACCGGCGGATTTACAGACTGTATGCTTCAGAACGGGGCAGTGAAGGTATACTCGGTAGATGTGGGCCACGGACAGCTGGCCTGGAAACTTCGGGAAGATCCCCGGGTGGTCTGCATGGAACGGACCAATATCCGCTATGTAACCCGGGAGGATATTCAGGAGAGGCCTTCGTTTGTGTCTGTGGACGTGTCTTTTATTTCGCTGACCAAGGTTCTGCTGCCGGTCAGAGAACTTATGGCGGAGACCGGAGAACTGGTTTGCCTGATCAAACCGCAGTTTGAAGCCGGCAGAGAAAAGGTGGGAAAAAAGGGTGTGGTCCGGGATCCGGCCGTTCACCGGGAGGTGATCCGCCGGGTGGCGGAATACGCCCTGCAGATCGGTCTGGCCCTGAAAGATCTGGATTTTTCACCGGTAAAAGGACCGGAAGGGAATATTGAATATTTGATCCACCTGGAAAAGCAGGGATCGGAAAACGGAACAGATAACCTTCCGGAACAGTTTCTGGAAAAAATCGGGAAAATCGTAAAAACAGCCCATGAAAACCTGGATTAAGGGCTGTTTGGAGGAAGCCCGCAGGAGGATATCTTATTATGAAAAATTTTTACATCATCGCTAACCGGGTCAAAGATAAGGATCTGACTGTGGCGGGAGAAATCGAAGAATATCTGAAAAAGCATGGATGCCGGTGCATTGTGGAAGCGGAATCTCCGGAGAGTGCCGGACACAGTTACCGCTACACAGATCCGGCCCGGATTCCGGAGGATATCCAGTGCGTGATCGTGCTGGGGGGAGACGGAACCCTGCTGCAGGCGGCCCGGGATGTTGTAGACCGGCAGATCCCTCTGCTTGGCATCAATCTTGGTACCCTGGGGTATCTGGCGGAGATTGACCGGCAGAATATTCTGCCGGCCCTGGACCGCCTTATGGGGGATCAATATGAAATCGAACACAGAATGATGCTCTGCGGCAGGGTTTACCGGGGAGAGCAGCTGCTGGAGCAGGATATGGCTCTGAATGATATTGTCATCGGCGGCCTGGAAAATTTTACCATTATAGAAATTAATAACTATGTGAACGGGGAATTTCTGAACACCTACCGGGCGGACGGGATCATCATTTCTACGCCTACCGGTTCCACGGGCTATAGTCTGTCAGCAGGAGGACCGCTGATCTCGCCTGCAGCCTCGCTGTTTCTAATGACGCCTCTGGCTCCCCATACCCTGAACACCAGGAGCATTGTATTTCCTCCGGAGAACCGCATTACTGTGGAGATCGGCAGAGGAAGAGACGGGCAGAACCTGAAAGCGGCGGCATATTTTGACGGAGATACCAGAGTTCCTATGGAAACCGGGGACAGGATCGAGATTACCCGGGCTTTGCGGGATACGCTGATCGTAAAGATTCATAACAGCAGTTTCCTGGAAGTTTTAAGCAGTAAGATGAGCAACCGATAGCAGGATAAAGGGAGAGTACCATGAAGATAGCAAGGCATGCGGAAATAATCAAACTAATTAATCAGTATGAGATCGAAACCCAGGAAGAACTGGCGGCACGGCTGAATGAGAATGGATTTTCGGTAACCCAGGCTACGGTTTCCAGGGATATCCGTCAGCTGAATCTGACAAAAATGCCTTCGGAAAACGGAAAATTCCGCTATGTGCTTATGCAGAAGCAGGATCAGAATATTTCGGAAAAATATGCCAGAGTCCTGAAAGACGCGGTTATTTCCATGGATGTGGCCTCGAACATTCTGGTGGTTAAAACCGTTTCCGGCATGGCCATGGCTGCGGCCGCAGCTTTGGATGAACTGAACTGGAAGGAGATTGTGGGCTGCATTGCCGGGGATAATACTATTATGTGCGCGGTGCGGAGTTCCCAGGAAGCGGTCCAGATACTGGAAAAACTGAGAAAACTGCTGGATATTTTTGAAAAAGCTCATTGACAGAGGAAACAAGGAGCGGAGAGGTTAGGAGATGCTTGCAAATCTGCATGTAAAAAATCTGGCGCTGATCGAAGAGGCGGAGGTAGAGTTCGGGCCGGGACTGAATATCCTTACCGGAGAGACCGGCGCGGGAAAATCCATTCTTATGGGGGCAGTCAATCTTGCGCTGGGGAAAAAAGCCTCCCGGGAGCTGATCCGGGAAGGGGCGGAGTTCTGTCTGGCGGAACTGATTTTTCAGGTGGAGGATCCTAAGATCCGAGAAGCCCTGAAAGAGCAGGGAATTGAGACGGAGGAGGGACAGCTGATCCTCAGCAGAAAAATTACCGGCGGCCGCAGCATCAGCCGGATAAACGGTGAGAGCTGTACGGCGGCCCAGATCCGGGCAGCCGCTTCCCTGCTGTTGGATATTCACGGACAGCACGAGCATCAGTCCCTGCTGTACCGGGACCGGCAGCTGGAGATCCTGGATGCCTACGGGCGGGAACAGCTGCAGCCGGCCCTGGAGGAGACGGGACTGCGGTATGAACGTTACAGAAAACTAAAAAAAGAGCTGGAGAGCAGCCAGATGGATGAAGCCTCCCGGATCCGGGAGATTTCACTTCTGGAGTATGAAATCCGGGAGATAGAAGAGGCAGCCTTCCAGGAAGGAGAAGAGGAGGAACTGGAGAGAAATTACCGGAAGATGGCCAACAGCCGGAAAATTGCGGAAGCTCTGGGAATGGTCCATCAGCTTACGGGAAACGAGGGAGGCGCCGGTGATCTGACCGGCCGGGCTCTGCGGGAACTGTCCGGGGTTTCCGCCTACGATGAGTCGCTGGCAGGGATGGAAAAAGGGTTGACAGATATTGATAACCTGCTGGGAGACCTGAACCGGGAAATTGCCGCTTATCTGGATGATTTCAGTTTCTCGGAGGAAGAATTTTATCAGACGGAAAAACGTCTGGATCTTATAAATCATCTGAAAACCAAATACGGGAATTCTATAGCCCAAATTCTGGCATACAAAGACGCCCAGCAGGTCCGCCTGGATAAACTGCAGAATCTGGAAGAAAACAAGGCGGAACTGGAAAAGGCTCTGAGAGAGGCGGAAAAAAATCTGGAGGAGATTTCCAGCCAGGTGACAGAATTGAGAAAAAGCTGCTGCCGGGAGCTGACAGAGAAGATCACGGAAGCCTTGAGAGATCTGAATTTTCTGGAAGTGTCTTTTGAGATCTGTCTGACAAAGCTGGATTCCTACACCCGGAACGGCCAGGACGCAGTTGAATTTATGATCTCTACCAACCCGGGAGAACCGGTGAAGCCATTGTCCAGAGTTGTTTCCGGCGGAGAATTGTCCAGGATTATGCTGGCCATTAAGACGATTCTGGCAGATCGGGATTCTACGGACACGCTGATTTTTGATGAAATCGACACAGGGATCAGCGGGCGTACCGCCCAGAAGGTTTCGGAAAAGATGGCGGAGATCGGCAGAAACCATCAGGTGATCTGCATTACTCATCTGGCGCAGATCGCGGCCATGGCAGATGAACATTTTGAAATATTCAAAAAAGTAGAAAATCAGGAAACAGTTACCAGGATCCGTAAACTGGACCGCCGGGAATCCATAAGAGAACTGGCGCGGATTTTAAGCGGAACCGAGATTACAAAAGCTGTGCTGGACAGCGCGGAAGAAATGAAAGATCTGGCTGATCAGCAAAAAACTTCCCGTTTGAAAGAATGAATTTTCTCACATACTAGCATCAGTGTACAAGGGGACAATACGGTCGTTGAAGGGCTGATTTGAGCTCCTTCACGACTCGAAGACTCCAACCGCAGGAATTTCGGTGATTTTCAAGGCAGACGATAGAGGCGTACTGGACGTACGCCGATTGAGGATAACACAGAAAATCACCGAAATTACGCGGTTTGGAGCGTGTTGCCCCTTGTACACTGATGCTAGCTTTGGATTTTGAAAAGATATCTGTTTACAGCAGATGTCCTTTTAAAATCCGGGAAGGAAGTGAGACATGTGGCAGAAAGGAAACACAGGTACCGGCGCCTGCTGCAGGTTTTTCTGGCTGCCGCCCTGCTGGCGGTTTTCTGCCTGCCGGAAAATGCAGGGGCTTCCGAAAAAAGCCCGCCGGAGGTTCGGGTCTGCGGCGCTCCGGTGGGGATTTATATGGAAACCCGGGGAATCCTGATCCTGGATGCGGGAGAACTTTCCCTGGCAGACGGAAGTATTCGCGCTCCGGCGGAAAATATTGTAAAGTCCGGCGACTATATTCAGAAGGTCAACGGGCAGCAGCTGGAAGGAAAACAGCAGCTGGTAGATCTGGTGGCGTCCAGTGAAGGAAAGGATATGGTGCTGGAAGTCTGGCGCCAGGGGGAAAACGTAGAGCTGCGGCTTACGCCGGTTATGACTGCGGAGGACGGCTATAAGCTGGGAATCTGGGTTAGGGATAACATCCAGGGAATCGGAACCCTGACGTATGTAGAGCAGGACGGCAGCTATGGCGCCCTGGGACATGGGATCAGCGATGCGGACCTGGGAGAGATTCTGGAGGTAGGCGGCGGGGAATTGTACCAGACAGAAATCCTTTCCGTTGTAAAAGGCAGGGAAGGAATTCCGGGGGAATTAAAAGGTGTGATCCGCTATTATCCGGAACTGCAGATCGGCGAGATTACAGATAACTCTGTAATGGGAATTCACGGAACCCTCACGGAACAGGGGCTGGAGAACCTGCCTCTGCGTACGGTGGAAATTACCGAAAAAGAAGAAGTGAAGACAGGGCCTGCCTCGCTGCTGTGCATGGCGGACGGCTCAGTCAGAGAGTATGAGATCCAGATCACCCGGATTGATCCTCATATGCAGGACACCAACAAATCCTTTACCATTCAGGTGACCGATCCGGATCTGCTGGAATTGACCGGCGGTATCGTCCAGGGAATGAGCGGCTCGCCCATTCTTCAGGAAGGCCGGCTGGTGGGGGCGGTGACCCATGTGTTTGTTTCCGATGCCTCCAGCGGTTATGGGGTATTTATTGAAAATATGATGGAGCAGACCTAGAAAAAGCCAGCCAAAAAAACAGCCGGGACCGCCGGATCAGCCGGGGCCTGGCTGTTTTAACAGAAACTTCGCAAATTATTCAGATGCAAGGGCGTCGTAATTTTTCAGACATTCCCGGATGACTTCCGCATCGGAGGCGTATGCCACATCCTTTGCGCCAATCTTCTGGCCGGTTTCACTGCCCTTTCCCAGGGCCAGGATCACGCAGGGACCGGCAGCGTTTTCTACGGCTTTCCGGAGCGCCTCTTCCCGGTCCGGAATACATTCCCAGGAACAGCGGCTGCTGTCTACATACTGGCTGATCTCCCGGCAGATATCCATGACATTTTCCGGACCCGGATCATCCGCGGTCAGATACAGCTGGCTGCACCAGCGGCCGGCCACCGTACCCAGATCCTTCCGGCGGTTCAACGCCTTGCCTCCCGGACAGCCGAAAACGGCAATCAGACGGCGGCCCGGATATTCCCTGGAGACCGTTTCAAATATTTTTTCAAAGCTCAGTCCATTATGGGCGTAATCTACAATGGCCCGGATGCGCCCGTCCCTGCTGCTGAATTCTTCCATCCGTCCGTTTACGGTGGCCCGGGCAAGACCGGCCTTCATAGCCTCCACAGGCAGACCGTAAAGGAAGGCAACTGCAATAGCAGCCAGAGCATTTTCTACATTAAACGCGCCGTGCATAGCCAGGGTAAAATCCTCCTGGAAAGCGCTGCATTTTACCTGAAAATGGATCTGCCCGTTTTCTGTGCGGATCTGGCTGCCGCAGATATCCGCGCCGGGGGAGGTGCCGAAGGTAAGGATCCGTTCCGCCTGGGAAGCCCCGGCCAGGATCTCTCTGCTGAAAGGAGAGTCCAGATTTACGCAGGCGGTTTTAACCTGGCGGAAAAGCAAAAGCTTGGACTGAAAATAATCCTGAAAGTCTTTGTGCTCTACAGGACTGATATGATCCTCGGAAATATTAAGAAAGACTCCCGCGTCGTAGGGAATCCCCAGAACCCGGCCGTACTTCAGAGCCTGGCTGGATACCTCCATGGCGACATAGCGGATCCCGCTGTCATAGGCGTTCCGGAAATGCCGGTACAGCTCCATGGACTCCGGAGTGGTGATCCGGGAGGGCTTACGTTCTTTCCCGTCATAAGTTTCTACGGAGGTAAAGAAAGCAATGGGATGCCCTCCGGTCTGCTCCAGGTACTCGTCAAAAATAGATTTTATGTAATAAGCGGTAGTGGTTTTTCCCTTGGTGCCGGTGATTCCGATATAGTGCAGGGCGTCTTCCGGAATCTGGTAAAATTTTCTTGCCAGTAAAGGCATGGCCCGGCGGATGTCGCTGACCAGAATACAGGGCAGATCATCCAGATGATAATCTGTTTCGCTGACATAAAGGACGGCGCCTTTGGCTGCCGCATCCAGAAGATACTCCCGTTTGAACCGGGCCCCTTTGCAGACGAACAGCGTGCCGGGAAGGACGCTGAGAGAATCGTAGGTCACGGACAGCACGGCTGTTTCCCCGCGGCCCAGCAGACGGCGGGCAGTTACCAGCCCGGCTTCCTCCAGCAGTTTCAGATAATCATGAATGGTATAATAAATCATTGGTATCTTCGCAACCTCTCCCAGATATATTTCAACACGGCCAGAATTCTGCCGGTCAATTAAGTGTAACGCATTTTTGCGGGATTTGCAATCGGTTTGCGGAATGGCCCTTGTGTTTTAAATAGGGCGATAGTATAATAAGACCGAATTCAAGCAGCAGGTACAGGGCATCTTCCTGAGGAGGATGCCTTCTTTTGTGGGAGCCGGAGGCTGAAAATGGAGCAGGAATGTATAGAACAATTTCACAGAGCCCGCAGGGAAGAACAGCGTCTGGCGGCGGCCGTTAGGGGCCTGGATCCGGAACTTCCGCTGGAGAGGGCCGGACGGAAGGAACTTCTGAAATATATCGGTTACCGGAAGCGTTCTGCCGTGCAGCTGCTGATCCGCCAGGGGGATCTCCGGGGAATACAGGCCATGGCGGAGAAAGGCTGGATCGAGGCTCAATATCTGCCGGAGTACAGGAAGCTGGCGGCGGAAGTCCGGGAAATGGAAATCTGGGCCTACCTGTACCCTCTGTCCGGCGGCCCGGTCCGGGAAAGAAACATACCGGTCCGGAGAGGGATGCCCAAGGAGCAGGGGAAAAAACAGGAAGCCGGCCGGAATGCCGGAAGAGCCGGCCAGGGAGATCTTTGCAGCCGGATCTGGAGTCTGACACTGAAAAAACTCCGGATGAAACTGCCGGGTTTTTCCGGCGCTTTCGGGGCGCTGGCCTTTCAGGAAAAAGAAGAGATTGCTTATCTGGCCGGAGACGGATTCTGCATTTATTATCAGAAATCAGAACTGCAGAAGCATTTCTGCCGGGAACCCAACGGGATCGCCAGGGATTATATGCATCTGTTTCTGCACAGCCTTTGCTTTCATCCGGTACTGTCCAGGGGAAAGAATGAGAAACTATGGAACCTGGCCTGTGATATTGCCGTGGAGGAAATGCTGGACCGCTGGGAAATCCGGGAACTGAAAAAGGGGGGACGGGACCGGAGGCAGTTTCTGCTGAAGGAGGCTGGTCTGCCGGAGCATGCAGCCGGACCGGAAAAACTGTATCAGGCTTTGCAGCAGACCGGGATTTCCCGGAAACACATAGAGAATCTGGAGGAGGCTTTCCGGGTGGACGATCACAGCTGCTGGAGGGAATACCGGCAGGAAGAGGCGCCAGGGGATCAGGGGGAAGGAAAAAACGGCGCCGGAAAAAGCCCGGCAGAGAAAAGCCTCCGTTTTCTGCGCAAGTGGAAGGAACTGCGGAAAGAGTGCGCAAAAGAATTGGAAAACAGCCGCCAGAAGCCGGGAACCCAGGCCGGAGGCGGGCTTCAGAGGGTGCGGCCAAGAGCCGGAGGCGGTTATGATTACCGGAACTTTCTGGAGAACTTTATGGTATGCGGGGAAGAAGTAGAACTGGATCTGGACAGTTTTGACTATATTACTTACTGGTACAGCCGGCAGCACTATAGGGGCATCCTGCTGATGGAACCGCTGGAATATAAAGAAATCTATAAACTCCGGGAAATGGTGATTGCCATCGACACTTCCGGTTCCTGTTCCGGCCGGGTAGTACAGCAGTTTCTCCAGGAGACCTACCACATTCTGTCAGGGCGGGAAAACTTTTTCCGCCGGATGCAGGTGCATCTGATCCAATGTGATTCTATGATCCAGGAGCATGTGGTGATCCGTTCGGAAGAGGAATTTCTGGATTATATGGAACATGTGACTGTAAAAGGGCTGGGAGGTACGGACTTCCGGCCGGTGTTTGAACTGGTGGACGAGCTGATCCGAAAGAAAGAGATTCTGGATCTTCGGGGACTTCTGTATTTTACAGATGGAGACGGAGTTTTTCCTGTGACAAAACCGGCCTATGATACAGCCTTTGTATTTTTGAACGACGCTTATGAGAAGCATTCGATTCCGGACTGGGGCATCCGTCTGAATCTGGGGATGAAATTTTGGGAGGAATAGATGAATATACAGCAGGCAAAAGAAGAAATTATCCATACCGTCAAAGTTTATACAGCAAAAGACGCCGGGGGAAATTATCGGATCCCTCCGGTGCACCAGCGGCCGGTGCTGCTGATCGGCCCTCCCGGCATCGGCAAGACAGCCATCATCCGGCAGGCGGCGGAAGCCTGCGGAGTAGGACTGGTAGCCTATACCATTACCCATCACACACGGCAGAGCGCCGTAGGACTGCCGGTGGTGCGGGAAAAGGAATACCAGGGACGGAAGGTTCAGGTAACGGAATACACCATGTCTGAAATCATCGCCTCCGTCTATGAATGTATGGAAAAGGAGCAGGTCCGGGAGGGGATTCTGTTCATTGATGAAATTAACTGCGTATCCGAGACACTGGCCCCTACCATGCTGCAGTTTCTGCAGAATAAAACCTTCGGCACCCATCGGGTTCCCAGAGGATGGATCATTGTAGCCGCCGGGAACCCGCCGGAGTACAATAAATCCGCGAAAAACTTCGACGTTGTTACGTTGGACCGGGTAAAGACCATTCCGGTGGAAATAGATTTTCCGGCCTGGAAGGCCTACGCGGCCCGGCAGGGGATCCATGGAGCGGTGCTGGCCTATCTTTCCGCAAAGCCCCAGAACTTTTACTATATTGAGGAAGGACGGGGGGACCGGGAATTTGTTACAGCCAGAGGATGGGAAGACCTGTCCGTACTGCTGCAGGCCTATGAAAGAGAGGGGATACCTGCAGAGGAAGACATCATCCGGGAATATATCCACTGCGGCCGGATCGCCGGGGATTTCGCTTCTTTTTACCGGCTGTATCTCCATTACCAGAAGGAGTATGATCCCGGCAGGATCCTCCAGGGAGATATAACAGCCCGGGAACTGGAACGGCAGAAGGAGCTGTTTAAGCAGGCAGGAGCCGATGAGCGCTATAGTGTGATGCAGATGCTGCTGTCCGGTTTAGCAGAAGCTTTTCGAAGCTGGCAGGAGTGCAGAAAACTCCAGGAGCGCCGGAAGGAATTATACCGCCAGTTTCTCAGCCTGCCTGCCGGCGAAGAGAAAACGGCAGGAGAGGCAATGGATGAATTCCTTCGGCATGCGGAACATGTGCTGGAAGTAAAAGACGCGCACCGGCTGATTTCCGAGGAGGATCTGGGAAGAGAAGAAACCGTGCTGGGAGATTACAGAGCCCGGAGCTGCCAACTGAAGGCCCGAAGAGCCTTTACCAGGAAAGAGGCGGAACCGATCCTGAACCAATGGCTGGAGAGTCTGGACCAGGAAGAAGAAAGACAGGCCGGGGAGACGGGAAGAATGCTGGAACAGGCCCTGGCCTTTCTGGAGGACGCAGCCGGAGAAGGGCCGGAGATGGGATGGTTCATGACTGCCCTGACCCAGCCCGGCGGAGCGGCAGCCTTCCTGGGAACCTATCCCAGCCCGGCCTACAGGCGTCATCTGGAAGAACTGTGGGTTACCGGGGAGGAAGAAGAACTGAAGCGCCGGATCCTGGAAGCAGAGAAGGCGGAGAGTTTGTAAAAAACTGCCCTTTTTTGTCGAGGGGGAAGCTGTCCCTGTCATTTCCTGAGAAAAGATGGCGAAAAACAGCGAACGAAAATGAAGATTGAGCGCTGTTCTCTATTGAACTGACCAGAGGGAATTCTTATAATACAGATAGTGTCCGGAAAGAGCAGTAGGGCGCCCGCCTTTTCGGAACTGGAGAAATGCCTGAATGGTTATGGAGGAGAGAACATGGACAAAGTAAATGTGGCTGTGGCAGATGATAACCAGCGCATTCTGGATCTGGTGGGAACCATTATCAAGGGAGACCGGGATCTGGAATTGGTGGGCACAGCAGACAACGGAAAGGATCTCTACGAGATCATCCGGCAGAAACAGCCGGACGTTGTACTTCTGGATATTATCATGCCGAAGATGGACGGTCTTACCATGATGGAAAAAGTAAACCAGGATACGACTCTGAAGAAGCGCCCGGCCTTTATTGTGCTTTCTGCGGTGGGACAGGAAAGGATTACAGAAGATGCCTTTAATCTTGGGGCTTCTTACTACATATTGAAACCCTTTGACAATGAAATGCTTCTGAGCAGAATCAAAAATGTACGGGGTCCATCTCCGGCCCGGCGGGAAGCCGGAGGGATGGCTCCGGCCGGAGGAAAACAGGAACGGAATCTGGAGATGGATGTGACAAATATCATTCATGAAATCGGCGTGCCTGCCCACATTAAAGGATACCAGTATCTCAGGGACGCCATTATTCTTTCCGTGGAGGATATGGAGATGCTGAACTCCATTACAAAGATCCTGTATCCCACCATCGCAAAAAAATACCAGACCACGCCCAGCCGGGTGGAGCGGGCAATCCGCCACGCCATTGAGGTGGCCTGGAGCAGAGGAAAAATGGATACCATTGATGCGCTTTTCGGCTATACGGTCAGCACTGGAAAAGGCAAGCCTACCAATTCGGAATTTATCGCCCTGATCGCGGATAAAATCCGTCTGGAATACCGGAATTAAGGCAGTTAGGACTTTTCATCCGGGGGAAAAAGGAGTATAATCTATGTATCCGCAGGTTCCGATATGCGGAAGTTTTAGCCAAGGAGGACTCATCCAGAGATGAAAAGGATTTTGTTCGTGGCATCCGAGTGTGTGCCGTTTCTGAAGACAGGTGGCCTGGCAGATGTTGTAGGATCTCTGCCGAAGTATTTTCCGAAAGAATACTTTGATGTAAGGGTTGTGATGCCCAAATATTCAGGCATCCGTGAAGAATTTAAGAATCAGATGCAGTATATTACCAATTTCTACATGGACCTGAACTGGAGACAGCAGTACGTAGGAATCTTTAAACTGGAGTATAACGGAATCACTTTCTATTTTATCGATAACGAAGAACATTTTTCCGGAGATAAACCCTATGCGGGCATGCCCTGGGACCTGGAGAAGTTTGCGTATTTCTCCAAAGCCGCGCTGTCCATTCTTCCCATCATTGATTTCCGGCCGGACATTATCCACTGTCATGACTGGCAGACAGGTCTGGTGCCGGTATATCTGCATGAAAGATTCCAGGGAAATGAATTTTACCGCGGGATTAAATCCATCATGACCATACACAATCTGAAATTCCAGGGAGTCTGGGATATTAAGAGCATCAAGAGCATTACCGGACTTTCCGATTACTATTTTACCCCGGATAAGCTGGAGTTTAAGAAAGACGCCAACTATCTGAAGGGCGGTCTGGTCTATGCCGATGCCATTACGACGGTGAGCCGGACTTACGCGGAGGAGATCAAGACACCTTTCTACGGGGAAGGCCTGGACGGCCTGATGCGGGCCAGAGCCAACGACCTCCGGGGAATCGTCAACGGTATCGATTATGAGGAGTATAATCCGGAGACAGACGGATTTATTTATAAGAACTACAGCGCCCGTAATTTCCGCAAGGAAAAAGTGAAAAACAAAACGGGGCTGCAGCAGGAACTGGGGCTGGAGGTTGATCCCAAGACCATGATGATCGGCGTTGTGTCCCGTCTGACAGATCAGAAGGGCTTCGATCTGATCGCCTATATGATGGAAGAAATGTGCCAGGACGGAATCCAGCTGGTGGTGCTGGGAACCGGAGATCCCAAATACGAAAATATGTTCCGTCATTATGCCTGGAAATATGATAAAAAGGTTTCCGCCAATATTTATTATTCGGAGGCCATGTCCCACAAGATTTACGCGGCAGCGGACGCTTTCCTGATGCCTTCGCTTTTTGAGCCCTGCGGCCTGAGCCAGCTCATGAGCCTTCGCTACGGCACAGTGCCGATTGTGCGGGAAACCGGCGGCCTCAAGGATACCGTGCAGCCTTATAATGAATATGAGGGTACAGGAACAGGATTTTCCTTTGCCAATTATAATGCGCATGAGATGCTGGGAACCATTCGCTACGCAGAACGTATCTATTACGACCGCAAGCGGGAGTGGAATAAGATCGTGGACAGGGGAATGGCACAGGATTATTCCTGGAGCAGTTCCGCAAAACAGTACGAAGAATTGTATAACTGGCTGGCATAGCATCAGTGTACACTGTCGCTAACCGGCCGGAGCAAAAAAGAGGTCCTGGAAAGGATCTCTTTTTTTGCTTGACGGGACCGGGAGGCCATGCTAGACTGAAAGCATCAAATCCCTGTTGCAGCAGTTCGCTGCAATTTCCCGATTCCTAGCGTGTTGCCCCTTGTACACTGACGCTACTGAAGAAAAAGAAACAAGAAGTTTCAGGTTGACAGGATACTGAAAATATACTATGATGCTAGAGAGAACGAACATGTGTTCTCTTGGAGTAAAGGAGAAGAAAATGGCAGATAATCACAGTGAGAAAATGAATGCGCTGAGCGCGGCGCTGGGACAGATTGAGAGACAGTACGGCAAAGGGGCGGTTATGAGATTAGGGGATTCCGGGGCCAGCATGAATGTGGAAACAGTGCCCACCGGATCTCTGAGCCTGGATATCGCCCTGGGCCTGGGCGGTGTTCCCCGGGGACGTATTGTAGAGATATACGGGCCGGAATCTTCCGGAAAGACCACCGTGGCCCTTCACATGGTGGCGGAAGTACAGAAGCGGGGCGGGATTGCCGGCTTTATAGACGCGGAGCATGCGCTGGATCCGGTGTATGCCAGGAATATCGGGGTGGATATAGACAACCTCTATATCTCGCAGCCGGATAACGGCGAGCAGGCCCTGGAAATCACAGAAACCATGGTGCGTTCCGGGGCAGTGGATATTGTAATCGTAGACTCCGTAGCGGCCCTGGTTCCCAAGGCGGAGATCGATGGAGATATGGGGGATTCCCATGTGGGCCTCCAGGCCCGGATGATGTCCCAGGCCTGCAGAAAGCTGACGGCAGCCATCAGCAAGACCAACTGCATCGTGATCTTTATCAACCAGCTGCGGGAAAAAGTAGGCGTCATGTTCGGCAGCCCTGAAACCACCACGGGAGGGCGGGCCCTGAAGTTTTATTCTTCCGTGCGGCTGGATATCCGCAGGATCGAAGCCTTAAAGCAGGGAGGAGAAGTAGTGGGAAACCGCACCCGGGTTAAGGTAGTGAAGAACAAGGTGGCGCCCCCCTTCCGGGAAGCGGAGTTTGATATTATGTTCGGCAGGGGTATTTCCCGGGAGGGAGATATTCTGGATCTGGCTGTAGCCCAGAACGTCATTCAGAAAAGCGGCGCCTGGTTTGCCTACGGGGAAAATAAGATCGGCCAGGGCAGGGAAAACGCCAAGCAGTTTTTAAAGGAACATCCGGAGGTTCTGGATCAGGTAGAACGGCAGGTGCGGGCGGCCTGCGGTCTTCCGGGGGCGGAAGAAAAGCCGGAGGATACGGCGGTTTCCGGAGAATCCGCAGAGGAGTAATATGGACAGAGAACAGAGACAGAAGGCGGCAAAACAGCTGGCCATGAAAAAGCTTCTGGTCAGAGACCGCAGCGAAGCGGAACTCCGGAAGCTGCTGGAGCAGGAGGGATTTGACGGAGAGGAAACAGAAGAGGCGGTTTCCTATGTGAAATCCTTTGGCTACGTAAACGACAGAAGATACGCGGAGAATTATGTAATGAGCGCAGGCAGAAAAAAGAGCAGAACTGCCCTGCGCTCTTTTCTGCAGGAAAAGGGTGTGTCCCGGGAGGACGCCGAGGCAGCGCTGGCGGAGCTGCCGGCAGAGGAAGGCCCCCTGATCCGCAGTCTGCTGGAGAAGAGGGCGGGAAAACCTCATGAAATGGAGGACCGGGAAAAACGAAAGCTCTTCGCATACCTGGCCCGGAGAGGGTTTGCGCCCGGAGACATATGGACGGAACTGCGTAATTATATCCGGGAAGCGGAAGCTGAGGAACTGTAGCTTTTTTAGGAAACAGGGACGGTACTAATTGACAAATTTGTGAAAACAGTATAAAATTGTAGTGTTGTGATTGTACAATGAAAACTAAATAAGGAGGTGCTCCTGTGATGACGGATGTAATAATAAATATAGTTATTGCTGTCATTGCTGTGGTTGTCACCGTACTTATTGCGGTTCCTGTGGCAGGCAGAGCGGCGGTCTCCAAAAAGGTTCAGCAGGATGCCGAGAAGATCGGCACCGCCGAAGAAAAGGCAAGAAATATCATAGATGAAGCATTGAAGACTGCTGAGACCAAGAAAAGGGAAGCGCTCCTGGAAGCAAAGGAAGAGAACCTGAAGGTTAAGAATGAACAGGACAGGGAATACCGGGAACGCAGAACGGAACTGCAGAAGTATGAAAAAAGAGTGTTGTCCAAAGAGGAATCCGTGGACAGAAAAGCCGACGCCCTGGAGCGTCGGGACAATGACCTGACAGCCAAAGAAGCAGAATTAAGAAAGAAAGAAAAAAAGGTTGACGAATTACACGATCAGGGAGTGCAGGAACTGGAGAGAATCTCCGGTTTAACCTCCGAACAGGCAAAAGAATATCTTTTGAAATCTGTGGAAGACGAAGTGAAAATCGACACAGCCAGGCTTTACAAAGAACTGGAAAGCCGGGCCAAGGAAGAGGCAGGCCGCAAGGCCAAGGAGTTTGTGGTTACAGCCATTCAGAAATGCGCGGTAGACCATGTGGCAGAGTCCACAATCTCCGTTGTACAGCTGCCCAGCGATGAAATGAAGGGCCGCATTATCGGAAGGGAAGGACGCAATATCCGGACCCTGGAGACCCTGACCGGTGTGGATCTGATCATAGACGATACGCCGGAAGCGGTTGTTTTGTCTTCCTTTGATCCCATTCGGCGTGAGGTGGCCAGGATCGCCCTGGAAAAACTGATCGTAGACGGCCGTATCCATCCGGCGCGTATTGAGGAGATGGTGGAAAAAGCGCAGAAGGAAGTGGATACCATGATCCGCGAAGAAGGCGAAGCGGCGGCCATGGAAGTGGGCGTTCATGGAATCCATCCGGAACTGATCCGTCTTCTGGGACGTATGAAGTTCCGTTCCAGTTACGGGCAGAATGCTCTGAAGCATTCGATTGAGGTGGCCCAGCTTGCCGGACTGCTGGCAGGCGAGGTTGGTCTGGACATCCGCACTGCTAAGCGGGCCGGACTGCTTCACGATATCGGAAAATCCATCGACCATGAGGTGGAAGGTTCCCATATTCAGATCGGTGCAGAACTGTGCAGAAAATATAAAGAAAGCGCAGTGATCATCAATGCGGTGGAAGCACATCATGGAGATGTAGAACCCCAGTCGCTTATTGCCTGCATCGTGCAGTCTGCGGACGCTATATCCGCAGCCAGACCCGGTGCCCGCAGAGAGACTCTGGAAACATATACGAACCGATTGAAACAGCTGGAAGATATTACAAATTCTTTCAAGGGAGTAGAAAAATCTTTTGCCATTCAGGCAGGCAGAGAGATCCGTGTTATGGTAGTACCGGAACAGGTAAATGACTCAGACATGGTTCTGCTGGCCAGAAATATTTCCAAGCAGATTGAAAGCGAGCTGGAATATCCCGGCCAGATCAAAGTAAATGTAATTCGTGAAAGCCGTGTAACTGATTACGCGAAGTAGAGAAAAAGACTGCGGTCCAGCAGGTGAAAACCTGCAGGGCCGCAGTCTTTTTCTCGATTGACAGTAAAAAATCATTCTGCGGGTATTAGAAGAAACGCTGATGGAACCTGTATAAGAGGATGTTTTTCACCTATACTGAAAGTATAAAAGCAACACTGGCAGGAGGAAAATCTCATGTGTACACTCGGTCACAGAATACAGATCAATCGGGAACGGCGCGGCATGAAGCAGGAAGAGCTGGCTGAGAGAGCAGAATTGAGCACCAATTACATCAGTGCGCTGGAAAGAGATATGAAGAAGCCCAGCATAGATTCTTTTATACGGATTGCAAATGCGCTTCAGGTGTCTTCTGATGAATTGCTGAAAGATTCTCTGGATGTACAATTTGATATCCGTTCTACAGATTTAGGCCAGCGCATTTCCATGCTGCAGCCCCGGGAAAAAGAGAGGATCCTGGATGTGGTGGCGGTAATGGTAAAGCATGCGCAGAAGTAAAAAAATACCAGGAGAGCAATAAAGGTGTGATTGTAATGATGAATCAGGGGGAAGTCAGGATACTGCGGAAATTTTATGAGAAGTTTGCAGATCAGCTGTATTATTTTGAGCTGGCGCTCTGCGAAAAGGATTCGGAACTGGCCCAGGACCTTTGTCAGGAGGTATGGATCAGTCTGGCGGGAAAAGTGCAAAAGATGAAAGATTGGGAAGAACGGCAGGTTCTGGCCTGGCTTCGTCTGACCGGCAGAATCAAATACAGGAGGCATATTCAGAAGGATTCTGCAACCCGTGAATTTCCGGCATTGCTGCCGGAGGAAGGGAGACAGGAACAGATTTCTCCCGAGGAAGTAGTTTTGGCAAAAATATTGTTTAAAGAAACCTTCTGTGAACTCAATGAAACAGAAAGGGAACTGGTCCGGTGTAAAATTAAAGGACTTTCCTATGAGCGCAGACATCCGGAGGACGAAAGAAGCAGAAATGCTCTGGCGATCCGCTGCAGCAGGGCTTTTCAGAAATGGAGGCGGCTGCTGGAAAGGGAAGGGCTGGAACCGGCCTGACCCTCAGGGAGGATACAGAGGGAAATGGGGCTGTTATGGAATGCCAGAGGACATTCCTGCAGCCTTTTTCTTTTTTTGAGAAGAATCTTCAAAGAAAATTAAAAAATAAATACAGGAAAGGGATTGAAAAACCCTAAAAGCATGTTACAATATTGTTACAGAAAAATTAAAGGTGAGAATATGAATTTATATGAAGCGATTTTTGTAAGGAAGTCTGTGCGCAGTTATACCAATGATGTTCTCAGTCCGCAGCTTTTAGATAAAATCCGTGAGCATTTCCGCGAGTTGACAGGGCTTTTCGGAGGCATTGAAACGGGAATGTCTATTTTGGACAATCGGAAAGGTCAGCAGAAGTTTTTAAGCTTTTTCAGCGTGAAAGCGCCGTATTATCTGGCCTTTTATTCGGAGGAGGCACCCAGATATCTGATGAATGCCGGTTACCTTATGGAACAGATGTCCCTGTATCTCTGCAGCCAGGGACTGGGAAGCTGTTTTCTGGGAAGCAAAAGGGTGCGCAGAGAACTGCAGAGCAAAGATGGGAAAAAATTAGTGGGAATCCTTGCGTTCGGAAAGAGCAAAGGGGCTTATACCCGGAAGCAGGCAGAGGCGAACCGGCTGTCCCTGGATGAACTCTGCGTATTTAAGGAAGTACCCAGACAATGGGTGAAACAGCTGCTGGAAGCTGCCAGATTGTCGCCCTCCAGCATGAACAGCCAGCCCTGGAGATTTTTGGTCTATGATAACCGGATTCATATTTTTTCTAAAAAACACAGTGCCGAGCCCCTGAAAAAATGGGATGAAATGAATTTCGGGATCATGTTTGCAAATCTCATGGTGGCAGCGGAAGAAGCCTGGCTGGATGTGGATCTGATCCGTCTGGAGGATATTTCCCAGAAGAATTTTTCCAACAGCCAATATGTGCTGAGCGCGATCCTGAAAGCATAAGGAGCCAGGGGGAGTGTACCCCTGCCCGGCCTTTCCGGGTACTGGAGGAAGGAATACGAATATTAAAAAAAGGATTGACTTTTTATACGTCCTGTAGTATAGTATTTGATGTGGTTCAGGAAACCTTATATGCGCGCGAGTGGCTCAGGGGTGGAGTACAACCTTGCCAAGGTTGGGGTCGCGGGTTCGAATCCCGTCTCGCGCTTTAGAGAGAGCTTGTTTCAAGCTCTCTTATTTTTTTGATGTGAAGGGATTTACGGAATAAAAGGTTAAAATTTCTGAAAGATTTCTTTAAAAGTTAAGATTTGTTTAAAAATATGGGGGGGGGGTATTGAGAAAAGTATGGAAGCTGTGATAAAATGTACCGGATGTGGAGACTGCATGCCCTGTCCAGTGGAGATCAGGATTCCGGAGGTTTTCCGCATCTATAATCTGTATCTGGCAGGCGAGGGAGAAAGATCCGCCGCCGCCTACCTGACGCTGGATCATCCTGCATCGGAATGCCTGCGGTGCGGCCGGTGTGAAAAGCTCTGTTCGCAGCATATCGGCATCAGCGCGATGATGCTGGAGATCCAGGAGGAGATGGAGGATTAAGCCGGAGAGTGGGAGGAGACATGAAGTTAGAGATTAAGGGACTGCGCAAGACATTTGGGGAGACAGAGGTGCTTCACGGCATTTCCTTCTCTGTGGAGAGCGGCAAAGCGCTGGGGCTTCTGGGACGAAACGGCGCCGGAAAGACTACGACCATCCGGATCATCATGAATGTGTTTCGGGCCAACGGGGGAGAAATCCTGCTGGATGGAAAGCCCTTCCAGGCGCAAGGCATAAACATCGGATATCTTCCGGAAGAGAGAGGGCTTTATCCCAAGAAAAAAGTGGGAGAACAGATTCTCTATCTGGCGAATCTCCGGGGACTAAAAGGAAATCAGGCCCGGAAGAATATGCGTTTCTGGCTGGAACGTCTGGGAGTTGGCGAGTATGAAAACCGCAAGCTGGAAACCCTGTCCAAAGGAAACCAGCAGAAGGTGCAGCTGGCCCAGACCATGGTCTGCGATCCGCAGATCATCATTCTGGACGAACCTTTTTCCGGACTGGATCCGGTGAATTCCCAGGTGCTGAAAGAGGTCATTGCCGAGCAGATTGCCAAAGGGAAACTGGTGATCTTTTCCAGCCACCAGATGGGATATGTGGAGGAATTCTGTGAAGACATTGTAATCATTAATCACGGAAACATCGTGCTGGATGGAAATTTAAGAGAAATCAAACGGGAGTTTGGAAAGAACCGGCTGGTGCTGGGTCTTTCCGGTCTGGATGCCGGGAAAACAGAAGAAGCGGTCCGCTCTGCGCTCCGGGAACTGGCAGCGGTAGAAGGGCGCCAGAGAGAGAAGGTGATCCTGAAGCTGAAGGAGGGCTGCACCAAGCAGATGTTGCTGAAAAAGCTGGCGGAATCGGAACTAGATGTGGACAGCTTTGGAAGCTACGAACCTTCTCTGACAGATATTTTCGTAGAAAGCGCAGGTGACGAGGCATGAGACAGTTTTGGACCGTATTAAAATTTGAACTGAGCAATTATTTTAAAAATAAGAGTTTTGTGCTGACGACTGTGGTGCTTGCGCTGGTGCTGGCAGCGGTAGTCGTTGTGCCTACTCTGTTTATGGACTCCGGAAAAGAAAACCAGCCTGGATCCGGCGGAGCAGAAGACCAGACGGAGTCATCGGTGCTGGCTGTGGCGGATGCGGGAAAAAGTCTGCAGGATCCGGAGACCTTCGCCAAGTCTTTTCCCGGATATGAAGTGGTTTACTGCAGCAGTGAGGCAGAGGTAAAAGAGATGGTGGAGACGGAGGCGGCCGAAGCAGGCTTTCTGATTACTGCCCCGGACTCTTACCAGTATGTTTTGAAGAACCGTTCCATGCTGGCCGATTACCAGGAGCCTTTTGAGGCGGCTTTTTCCCAGAATTACCGGAACTCTGCTCTGGAGTCTCTGGGGATTGACGCGGCAGAGGTGGAGCAAGTCTACGCCACGCCCATGCAGTCGGAAACTCTTATTCTGGGAAAAGACAGCGCGCAGAATTATTGGTATACCTATATCCTGGTCTTTTTCCTGTACTTCCTGATCATTTTCTACGGGCAGATGATCGCAACGTCTGTAACTACAGAGAAGAGCAACCGGGCCATTGAGATCCTGGTAACCAGCGTAAACAGCAACAGTCTGATTTTCGGAAAAGTACTGGCAGGGGCCATCGCCGGAATTATCCAGGCGGGAATCCTTCTTGGCTCCGCAGTTCTGGCTTATCAGGCCACGGCGGATGCCTGGGGCCATGCCCTGGATTTCCTGTTCCAGATACCTGCGGAAGTCTGGATGGTCTTTATTGTCTTCGGAATACTGGGCTACCTGCTGTACGCCTTTTTATTCGGCATGATGGGAGCGCTGGTATCTAAGACAGAGGACATCAGCAAGAGTTCGGGTCTTGTGACATTTTTGTACCTGGCTTCTTTCCTGATCAGTATGTACGGACTTACAACGCCGGATTCTCTGCTAATCCGGGCTGCGTCCTTTGTGCCCTTTACCTCCAGCAATGCAATGCTGCTTCGGGCTTCCATGGGCACCGTGGCGCCTTGGGAGATCGGAGTATCCCTGGCTATTCTGGCGGTTTCCTGTCTGCTGGCGGGAATCCTTTCCTCGGCAGTGTTCCGGTTTGGAACCCTGCATTACGGGAATCCTATAAAGCTTTCCGCGGCGATTCGAAAACTGCGGGAGAAATAAAGAAAAATCGGCTTGAATTTTTCCCTGGCCTATGGTAAGATTAGTAGCGTTCAGGGATGCCTAGTTAGCTCAGTTGGTAGAGCAGAGGACTGAAAATCCTCGTGTCTCTGGTTCGATTCCGGAACTAGGCATGGTCATCGGAGGGGCGGAAATATTTCCGTCCCTTTTTTGACAGTGAAGAATATGGGAAGGGAGAAAATCTTATGTACGATGTAACAGCTTTGGGAGAGGTTTTGATTGATTTCACCCCCTGCGGGACCAGCGACGGGGGCAGAGCCCTGTTTGAACAGAATCCCGGGGGAGCTCCGGCCAATGTGCTGACCGCCCTGTCCAGACTGGGGCAGAAAACAGCCTTTATCGGCAAAGTGGGAGAGGATATGCACGGCCAGCTTCTGAAAGAGACTCTGGAGGCCTGCGGGGTGGATGTCCGGGGCCTGATTGTGGATCCCGCCTACTTTACTACCCTGGCTTTTGTGGCCTTGAAAAACGGGGAAAGAAGTTTTTCCTTTGCCAGAAAACCAGGAGCCGATACCCAGCTGACCCGGGAAGAAGTTAATCTGGATATTCTGAAAAATACCAGGATCTTTCACTGCGGTTCCCTTTCCCTGACGGATGAGCCGGCCAGGAGCGCCACCCTTTATGCGGTGCAGGCGGCTAAGGAGGCGGGGGCACTTATTTCCTATGACCCGAATTACAGGGCTCCTCTTTGGAAAAGCTCCCAGGAAGCAGTGGTCCATATGCGTTCTGTGATCCCTTACGTAGATATCATGAAAATCTCCGATGAAGAAACGCTTCTGCTTACCGACCGGGAAAAACCGGAGGATGCGGCAGAGGCTCTGCTGGAACAGGGGGTTTCCTGCGTGGTGGTAACCCTGGGGGGAGACGGGGCCCTTATGAAAACCCGGAATTTCTGCGTCAGAGAAAAAGGTAAGAAGCGGACTGTGGTGGATACCACAGGGGCAGGCGACTCTTTCTGGGGCGGCATTCTTTCCCGGTTTGCAGCTTCCGGAGCAAAGCCCGGAGAATTAACGGAAGAACAGGGAAAAGAATTTTTGCGCTTTGCGAATGCGGTAGCCGGGCTGTGTGTGGAACGCCGGGGCGGTATTCCCGCCATGCCTTCACTGGAGGAAGTGCTGAAGGAATTATGAAGATACTCCTGATCGCCGTCAATGCGAAATATATTCATTCCAATCTGGCGGTCTATTCTCTGAAGGCTTACGCGGAACAGCAGGGAGAGCAGGTTTCTCTGCTGGAATTTACCATCAATCAGCCGGAGGATCAGATCCTGCGGGAACTTTATCTGGCAAAGCCGGATGTGGCGGCTTTTTCCGTATATATCTGGAATGTGGAGCTGATACGGCAGCTGGTCCGGGATCTTCACCAGATTCTTCCGGAAACAGCTGTCTGGCTTGGGGGACCGGAGGTTTCCTGGGATAGCTGCCGGGTTCTGGAAGAATTTCCTTTCCTTTCGGGAATACTGAGGGGAGAGGGAGAAGAAAGCTTCCGCAGACTCTGCAGCTGTTACCGGAGAGGCGCGCCAGAAGAACTTTCCCAGGTTCCCGGGCTGGTATACCGGAATCCGGCAGGGAAACTGGAAGCTTCCAAAGAAGCAGATCTTCTGGAAATGGATCTCCTTCCTTTTCCCTATAGAGACCTGCAGGGATTTGAAAACCGGATCCTATATTATGAATCCAGCCGGGGCTGCCCTTTTTCCTGCAGTTACTGCCTGTCTTCCCTGGAGCGAAAGATGCGGTACCGGAGTCTGGATCTGGTATTCAGGGAACTGGATTTTTTTCTGGAACAAAAGGTCAGACAGGTAAAATTCGTGGATCGGACCTTTAATGCGGACAGGCGGCGGGCTCTGGCAATCTGGCGGTTTCTGCGGGAGCGGGATAATGGCGTGACCAATTTTCATTTTGAGATTGAGGCGGATCTTCTGGGAGAGGAAGAAATAAAACTGCTGTCCTCCCTGCGGCCGGGGCTGGTGCAGCTGGAGATCGGCGTGCAGACTACAAATCCCCGTACGCTGAAAGCGATCCGCCGGAATATGGATTTCGGGAAACTTTGCCGTAACGTGGAAAGCATCCGCAAATCCGGGAATATTCATCAGCACCTGGATCTGATCGCCGGGCTGCCCCTGGAGAATCTGGAGAGCTTTGTCCGGTCTTTCTGTCAGGTCTATGCCCTGCATCCCCAGCAGCTGCAGCTGGGATTTCTGAAGGTCCTGAAGGGGACGCCTCTGGCGGGGGAAAGGGAGGAATGGGGAATACGGCATAAAAGCGCCGCCCCCTACGAAGTGCTGGGTACCCGCTGGCTGGCGTATGGAGAGATCCTTCAGCTGAAGCTGGTGGAAGAAATGGTGGAAATTTATTATAACAGCGGCCAGTTCCGCAAGACCCTGGAGGCTGCGGAACCCTATTTTCAGGATCCCTATTCCTTCTACCGGAAACTGGGAGAGTTTTATGAGGCTAAAGGCTTGCTCAGCATTTCCCATACCAGAGTCCGCAGATATGAGATCCTGGGAGAATTTTTCGCGGAAGAGGTACCGGAGGCGGTTCCCCTGCTTCGGGAATGTATGATTTTTGACCTGTATGCCCGGGAAAACCTGAAAGCCAGACCGGCCTGGGCGGGCGAACAGCATCTGCCCAGAGAAGCCATCCGGAATTTTTACGAAGAAGAGGCAAAGCATCCGGATATCTTGAAGAATTATCCGGAAAGGGACTGGCGGCAGCTGAAGTCCTTAACCCATCTGGAGGAATTCCGGGAAAACCTTCCGGGTTTTCCTTCCGGACAGAAATGGCTGCTATTTAACTATGGGATCCCAGGCGGACTGGAAGGAAACGCCCGGATCCTGGATGTGACGGATCGTCTGGCCGGCAGACAGCCGCGGCAGGCGGATTTGAAAGAGAATCAAAAAGGAAAGGATGGGACTGCATGAACCCGAAAAAGAGAAGGACGGCGGCGGCTGTCATTGCGATCATACTGGTGCTGGCCATGGTGGTGCCCCTGGTAGCGGGCGCCCTGTTCTGAAAGAGAAAGGACGAATGCATATGAAAGCTTGGGGAGGGCTGCTTGCCGGGTCGGTTTTCGCGTTAGGCGCCTTTTTTCTGAACCTGGATCAGGTTCAGGCGGCGGACCCGGAAAGTGCCAGAGAAGGTGTATATATTGAAGATATTGATGTTTCCGGAATGAACCGGGAGGAAATCACCCAGGCCCTTCAGACAAAATTGGGAGAATTGCAGCAGGACACAGTACAGCTGCTGGTTCAGGATACAACGGTCTCCGTTTCCGCAGGGGAACTGGGACTGAACTGGTCTAATCCGGAAGTGGTGGAGGAAGCCCTGGAGCTGGGACAAAAGGGCAACGTACTGGAACGTTTCCGGACAGAAAGAGAGCTGGAGGAGCGGGGAACTTTTGTGCTGGAAATGGATCTGGCGGCGGATCCGGCGGCGGTGCGCAGTGTGATAGAGGGAAAATGCGTTTCCCTGGCCAAGGGAGCGGTCAACCAGTATCTGGTTCATGAAGAGGACGGCTCTTTTTCCGTGGCGGGAGGAGAGGACGGCTTTTCCGTTAAGACAGAGGAAGCGGTGGATCAGCTGGCAGAGTATATGGACCATCAGTGGCACGGAGGCCAGGGAGTCTTCCGGGTTCCCACGGAGCTTCAGAAAGCCAGTGGAGACGCCTCTCAGCTGGAGCAGGTCCGGGATGTGCTAGGAAGCGGAAGTACAGAATATCAGATGAATAATGAGGGACGCAATACCAATGTGGCGGTGGGGACCGCCAAAGTCTCCGGAGTGACCCTCTATCCGGGAGAAGAATTTTCCGTCCTGGATGCCATGATGCCCTTCTCTGCGGAAAACGGCTACGAGCCTGCGCCCTCCTATGAATCCGGCGCAGTGGTGGATACCTTCGGAGGAGGAATCTGTCAGGTTTCCACTACTCTGTATCTGGCGGTGCTGGAAGCAGAGCTGGAGGTAACGGAGCGCTATTCTCATTCCATGCAGGTACACTACGTGGATCCCTCTATGGATGCGGCCATTGCCGAGTACGCCAAGGATTTTAAATTTGTGAATAATACAGATGCCCCGATTTATATTGAGGGGGCAGCCGGCGGCGGAACTATTTCCTTTGTGATCTACGGCCGGGAAACAAGAGATCCAGCCAGATCTGTTACCTATGAAAGCGAAGTGGTTTCCGTGGAACCGATCACAGATGTCCTGCAGGAAGACAGCAGCCTGCCTTTCGGGGAAATGTCTGTGGAGTACAGCGCCTATGAAGGCCTGACAGCTCGGCTGTGGAAGATCGTGACGGTAAATGGAGTAGAAGAATCCAGAGAAGAGGTGAATTCCAGTTCCTACCGCATGATTCCTAATATTTACAGTATCGGGACAGCCGGAGGCAGTTCGGAGGCTGTATCGGAACTGCAGTCGGCCATTGCCGGAGGCAGTATGGAAGAGGTTCAGGCAGTGATCGCCAGGTATCCGGCAGGATAAGGAATCCGCCGGCGGTATTTTCATACAGAGGCGGCCGCAGATCCTGGGACAGAAAAGAACGGGAGGACAACATGAAAGTAGGAAAATTGCCGGAACCGGTTTTGATCCGTTCCATTTTAAAACAGGTAGGACACAGGAGAAAGGAAGTGCTGGCCGGTCCATCGGTAGGAGTGGACTGCGCGGCTCTGGAACTGGCGCCGGGAGAGGTGCTGGTCATGTCCTCGGATCCCATTACCGGAACTGTGAAAGATATCGGAAGCCACTGCATCCATATTACAGCTAACGACCTGGCGGCTTCCGGGGCAGAGCCGCTGGGAGTGATGCTGACTGTACTGCTGCCGGAATCCGTAGAGGAGGCGGACATACGCAGAATGGTCCGGGAAGCAGAGGAAACCTGCAGGGAACTGAACATGGAAATCCTGGGCGGACATACAGAAATCACTCGAACGGTAAATCAGCCTTTAATCTCAGTAACCGGAGTGGGAAAGATTCCCCGGGAAGAACTTCTTAATCCGGCCCGGATCTGTCCGGGAATGGATCTGGTGATCAGCAAGTGGATCGGACTGGAAGCAACTTCTATTTTGGCAAAGGAGAGAGAAGAACAGCTGAGAACCAGATTTTCTCCGGAATTTATCCGTACCGCCAGAGAGTTTGACCGGTATCTGTCTGTGGTTCCGGATGCTGCAGCCGCCAGAAAAGCCGGGGCTGCGGCAATGCATGATATAACAGAGGGCGGCGTTTTCGGAGCATTCTGGGAGATGGCTTCCGCCGGAGGCGTGGGACTGGAAATTGATCTGCGGGCTGTACCCATCCGCCAGGAAACCATAGAAATCTGTGAGTTTTTCGGGGTGAACCCCTATCAGATTATGTCCAGCGGATCCATGATGATCGCCGCAGAGGACGGACAGAGGGTGGTGCGGGCCCTGAAGGACGCAGGGATTCCCGGCGCGGTGGTAGGACGGACTACGGAGGGGAACGCCAGGATCCTGCGCAACGGAGATGAAATCCGCTATCTGGACAAACCGCAGCCCGATGAACTCTACCGGGCACTGGAGGAATAGAAAATGGCGCTGAATATCGTACTGCACCAGCCGGAGATTCCGGCTAACACGGGAAATATCGGGAGAACCTGCGTGGCTGCAGGAGCCAGGCTTCATCTGATCGAGCCCCTGGGCTTCCGGCTGAATGAAAAAATGATCCGCCGGGCAGGCATGGATTACTGGGACAAGCTGGATGTGCGGACCTACATAGATTACGAAGATTTCCTTCAGCAGAATCCGGGAGCCAGGATCTATTATGCCACTACCAAAGCCAGGCAGCTCTATACGGAAGTCCGCTATGAGGAGGATTGCTATCTGATGTTCGGAAAAGAAAGTGCCGGGATTCCGGAAGAGATTCTGGTAAACCATCCGGACACCTGTGTCCGGATTCCTATGCAGGAGGAAATCCGGTCTTTAAATCTGGCGAATTCTGTGGCCATTGTTTTATACGAAGCTTTAAGGCAGAATCAGTTTTTAAACCTGCAGGAAAAAGGACAGCTCCACCATCTTCGGTGGAGCTGATTATTTAATGGCTTTTTGGGGAAGTGTTTTCCTGTTTGGCCAGATCCAGGGAGAAGACAAATTCCGTGCCGATTCCTTCTGTGCTGATAACATTGATGTTTTGTTTGTGGGCGCTGATGATCTCTCTGACAATGGACAGACCCAGGCCGGTGCCTTTTCGGTCCTTCCCCCGGGAAGCATCGATCTTGTAGAAGCGTTCCCAGATCTTAGAAAGGGAATTCCGGGGAATGCCGATGCCGTTGTCTTTTACGGAAACAAATACCTTGCCGTGGCGCTCGGTGGTCTCTATCCGGATGGTAGAGTTATTGGGACTGAATTTAATGGCATTGTCTATAAGATTGTAGAGTACCTGCTGGATTTTTATCATATCCGCAGATACATATAGTTTTTCCGCAGACAGAAGCAATTCGATAGAAATTCTTTTGGCGGTGCAGGTCCCTTCAAAGGAGGCGGCAGTGGTTTTGATAACCGTATTGATGTCAAAGTCTTTTATATCCAGGTAAAACCCTTTATTATCCATGCGGTTCAGGGCCAGCATGCTGCGGGTGAGCTTATTCAGCCGGTCTGTTTCAAAGAGTACAATATTCAGATATTTTTCCTGCATTTCCGGAGGAATGGTTCCGTCCAGGATGGCTTCTACGTAGCCTTTGATAGAAGTCAGAGGAGAACGGAAGTCATGGGAAACATTGGCCACAAATTTTCGCTGATACTCATCCGTGCGTTTCAGCTCATCGGACATAAAATTTAAAGTCTGCGCCAGATACCCCATTTCATCGTTGGAGCGGCAGGGAATCTGATAATCCAGATTGCCGGAAGCATATTCCTGGGCGCCCCGGATGATTCTCTTTAAGGGACGGTAGATAAAGAAGAGCACCAGCACCAGAAAGAGAAAAAATACCAGGAAGAGGATCAGAAACAGCAGGTAAAACCTGGACAGCAGAAGTTCCCGGCTGGAGTAGATTTCATCCATGTCCATATGGATAGCCACGTAACCCCGGATATTTAAGTTGGAGGTAATAGGAACCATGATGCTCATAACATCCTGGTCAAAATAGCCGAAAAAACGTCCGATGGTATAGTACCCGGAGCCAAGAGCCACCGGGTCGAAGTTTTCCAGAATTTCCGGAGATCCGGCGGAAACTTCCCCGGCGGTATCCAGAAGAATCTCCCCCTGGGGACTCAGAAGCCAGATCCGGGAATTCTGATACTGAGCCAGAGCGGTCAGCGTCTTATCCATATCCGCCAGAGAGTCTGCGTCCGAAATAAAGATGGCGTCCCGGGAAGAAGAGATCCGGTCTGCCTCCAGGTACAGCCTGCGGCTGGAAGACTCAATCAGTGCCTTTTCCACCATGCGGGAGCCCAGGGTGGCGATCAGGATGAAGGAGGCGATCCCGATCAGTATGTAAGCCAGAAAAAATTTCCAGAACAGCCGCCGCTGCATCAGGATCTGACCTCAAATTTGTAGCCGATGCCCCACACCGTGCTGATGGACCAGTTGGCATGATCTTTGATCTTCTCCCGGAGACGTTTGATATGCACATCCACCGTGCGGGTATCGCCGATATACTCGTAGCCCCAGATGTGATCCAGCAGCTGCTCCCTGGTGAAAACCTGGTTGGGGGAGGAGGCCAGAAAATACAGCAATTCCAGTTCCTTAGGGGGCATGTCCACATTTTCCCCTTTGTAGGTAACGGAATAGTTTGTCTGATTGATGACCAGATCCGGGTATTCCACATATTTTCCGTTAGTCTGGGAAGCGGCGGCTGTCTGAGCGGCCTGCGGCTGAAAACGCCGGAGCACCGCCTTGACCCGGGCTACCAGTTCCTTGGAATCAAAGGGCTTGATGATGTAATCGTCCGCTCCCAGTTCCAGCCCCAGAACTTTGTCGAAAATCTCTCCTTTCGCGGAGAGCATGATAATAGGGAGGTTGGATTTGTGGCGGACCTCCCGGCAGACCTGGTAGCCGTCCATGCCGGGGAGCATCAGATCCAGAAGGATCAGATCGGGCTGAAAGGCGTCCAGCTCTTTCAGAGCCGCCTCTCCGTCGTTGACAATCTGGCACTGGAAACATTCCTTGGTCAGATAAAGGGAGATCAGCTCCGCAATATTGTTATCATCATCTACGATGAGAATTTTCTGTTTGGAAACCATGAAACCAATCCTTTCTGCTATTTTTTAAAGGTTACGATGGTGACGCCGGCGTCCCCCTCGCCGAATTCCGCCAAATGAAAATCCTTGACGATTTTCTGGCGCCTTAAGTAGTTGTGGATTCCCTTCCGCAGGGCGCCGGTGCCCTTGCCGTGAACAACCCGAACGCTGGGCATATGGGCCAGGTAGGCATCGTCCAGATATTTGTCCAGTTCCGCCACAGCCTCGTCCACGGTTTTGCCCAGGAGATTGATCTCTGTGCTGACAGAAGCAGACTTGGACATGCGGATCTTTCCGGAACTGGTACGGCTTAATCCGCCCCCGGTGATCACCGGCTCATCAATCAGCTGCAGGTCGGAAATGTGAACCTTGGAACGGATGATCCCCATCTGCACAAAAAGATATCCTTTGGAATCCGGACGGGAGCTGACTGTGCCTTTGAGATTCATGCTCAGGACTTTCACGCTGTCTCCCAGGGAAAGATCTGAAGCCTTCAGATCTCCGGATTTTTTTTCACTCTTTTTCAGCGCCAGTTTGTCGGCGGTTCTGGACATTTTTTCCCGAAGCTCAGACCGCCGTTTTTCCATGTCCTTGACGGAAATCCCCGCCTTGCCGAACTTCTGGAAATCCCGCATTGTCTGATCCGCATACTCCTTGGCCTCCCGGAGGATGGCATGGGCCTTTTCGTTGGCGCTCCGGAGGATCTCGTCCCGCTGGTTATCCAGCTGTTCCTGACGGCGGGACAGCCGGGCTTTCAGATCCTCTGCCTCCTTGCGGTACCGGGCCGCTTCCTCTTTCTCTTTTTCCAGAGCTACCCGGTTCTGTTCCAGAGTGGTAAGAACATCCTCGAAGGATTCATCCTGTTCGCTGAGCTGCTTTTTGGCCTCCTGGATAATGAACGCAGGAAGCCCCAGCTTAGAAGAGATGGCAAAAGCGTTGCTTTTGCCGGGAATGCCGACCAGGAGCCGATAGGTAGGCCGGAGCGTCTCCACATCAAATTCGCAGCAGGCATTTTCCACACCTTCTGTGGAGAGAGCGAAAAGCTTTAGTTCGCTGTAGTGGGTGGTGGCCATGGTGCGGACGCCCATCCGGTGCAGATAAGAGAGGATCGCAATAGCCAGAGCCGCCCCCTCTGTGGGATCTGTGCCCGCCCCTAATTCGTCAAAGAGCACCAGAGAATCCCGGTCCGCCTTTTCCAGAAAAGAGACCACATTGGTCATATGGGAGGAGAAGGTGCTCAGAGACTGTTCGATACTCTGCTCATCGCCGATATCCGCATAGACCTCCCGAAACAGAGCAAGTCTGGAACGATCCAGGGCCGGTATATGCAGGCCGGCCTGGCCCATCAGAGTCAGAAGCCCCAAGGTCTTGAGAGATACGGTTTTGCCTCCGGTGTTTGGCCCTGTAATAACCAGGAGATCGAAGGTTTCGCCCAGGGTCAGGTCAATGGGAACCACCTTCTTTTTATCGATTAGAGGGTGTCGGGCCTGGCGAAGGGAAACAATGCCCTCTTCGTTGAACACAGGCTCTGAAGCGTTCATATCCATGGCCAGAGAAGCCCGGGCAAAAATAAAGTCCAGTTCCGCCAGGTTTTCCAGGTCATACCGGATGGCGTCCAGACTCTCCGCGGCCTGCCCGCTTAAGGCGGCCAGGATCTTGGCGATTTCCTTCTCTTCAGCGATTTCCAGTTCCCGTATTTCATTGTTTAATTTTACGACAGCCATGGGTTCCACAAAAACGGTAGAGCCGGTGGAAGACTGATCGTGGATCATGCCGGGTACCTGAGAGCGGTATTCGGACTTTACCGGGAGACAATACCGGCCGTTCCGCATGGTAATTACTGCATCCTGCAGATAGTTTCTGAGAGAACCATTCATCAGGCTGCTCAGCTGGCTGTGGATTCTTTCGCCGTTGACGCGGATGGAGCGGCGCACCTGGCGCAGTCCGGGACTGGCGTCATCGCTGATCTCGTCTTCTGAAAGGATACAGCGCCGGATCTCACCGGAAAGAGGCGTTAAAGGCTCCAGAAGCTCAAACAGTTCATCCAGACAGTCTCCGGGAACATCCGGCCGTTCCTTTCTGCCGTAGGCCTTAACCCGGGCGGTATTTTCCAGCAGTCCGGCAATGGACAGAAGTTCTGTCTGATTCAGAGCACTGCCCAGGGCCAGACGGCTCAGAGAGGGCCGAAGATCCCGGGCGTTTCCAAAAGAGATGCTGCCCTTTTTAAAAAGCCGGTTCAGAGCCGCTCCGGTCTCCCGCTGCATCCTGCGGATGGTTTCCAGGCTGTCCTGCGGATACAGGGAACGACAGAGAGCCTCCCCCAGGGGGGAGGTAGCTCTTGCTGCCAGCTGATCTATAATTTTGTCAAATTCAAGTGTTTTTAATGCTTTCTCGTTCATAACCAAACCTTTCCCATTATGAGTTCTATTGTACTCTAAAACCCAGGGTTAGAAAAGGGGATTTTGTGGAAAATTATTCATAAAATGTTCATAACTCTCTGTTAGAATAATCCGGAACATGCATATTCAATAGGAGGAATCGGGCCTATGGAACAGAAACCTGAGAATCAGGAGCATGAGCAGACAGAGCAGGAAAAACGGGACTACAGTTTCATGCGGGAAATTATTAAGAAAAAACCTGCGGACGGCAGAAAGCTTCTGCTGAGGAGGATCCTGTGTCTGGCAGGGGCTGCGGCTGCAGCCGGAACAATCGCTGCTTTTGTATTTGTATGGATGGTTCCGGTGGCGGAGCGGCTGCAGAAGGGAGATTCCTCCCGGGTCAGCATTTCAGAGAGTGAAATCACTGCTTCCAGTTCCGCGGCCGAAACAAATTCCTCCTCCGGTTCTGAGCAGGCAGCAGAAACGCCGGTTCCCACAGTACCCCCCTCCCCCACGCCGGAGGCGGATCTCCGGATCCAGGAGTACCGGCAGCTGTACCGGGATATGCTGGACGTGGCGGAAATTCCCCAGCGAGCCATGGTAACCGTAGTGGGAATTTCCAGTGAAATGGATTATTTTAACCAGAATTATGAAAATCAGAAGCAGATCTCCGGCCTGCTGGTGGCGGACAACGGCCAAGACCTGTTTATCCTTACGGAATACCGGGTGGCGGAAAACGCAGAGCGGATCCAGGTGACTTTTTGGGATGGTACAGCCGCTGATGCCTTTTATCAGCGGCATGACGCCAATACCGGGCTGACCATTCTGAAGGTGGGGCTGGCGGATCTGGAGACAGGCACCCGGGAGAAGCTGGAGCTGGCGCCCTTTGGCAGTTCCTACAGCGTGTCCCAGGGGGAACCGGTGCTGGCCCTTGGAAGCCCCATCGGGTACAGCGACTCTGTAGCATACGGGATCGTCACTTCTGTGAACAATAAAATATCCACGCTGGATACCGAATACAATCTTCTTACCACGGATATTAACGGCAGCGAAGAGGGCAGTGGCGTGCTGATCAATTTAGACGGAGAGATCGTGGGGATCATTTCCCAGAACTACAGCACAGATAATATCGTCACCGCCCTGGCTATTTCCCAGGTAAAGGATCTGATTGAAAGCCTGTCTAATAATGAAGCGCGTCCTTATCTGGGCATCAAAGGCCAGGATGTAACCCAGCAGATTTCTGAAAGCACCGGCATCCCCAAGGGCGTGCTGGTGACGGCGGTACAGCCGGATTCGCCGGCTATGCTGGCGGGGATCAAGGAATACGATGTAATCCTGCGGATCGGGGAAAAAGAAGTTCTTACCTGCCGGCAGTACCGGGATATACTGGATCAGCTGTCTCCGGGGCAGAAGACTGTGGTGACAGCCATGCGGAAAGGGGCGGCCGGATACGCGGAAGTAAAATTTGAGGTTTCCGTGGGGGAAATATAAGCAAATCCGGGAAGCGGATTGCGAAAATCCGCCGGACAGTCAATTTTCCGGAGCAGAAAGATAGAAGAGGAGAACCATTATTATGAAATACATTAAAGAACTCAGGGAAGGTATGCGCATTGCGGGGATCTACCTGTGCAAGTTCCGGCAGTCAGCCGTGACCAAAAACGGGAAGCCCTACGAAAATGTCATCCTTCAGGATCGGACCGGCACCATAGACGCCAAGATCTGGGAGCCAAATTCCGTTGGTATTGAAGAGTTTGACAGCCTGGACTATATTGATATTATAGGAGACGTTACCAGCTTTGCGGGAGCTCTCCAGGTTTCTGTCAAACGTCTGCGGAAGGCCGGAGAGGGGGAATATAATCCGGCGGATTATCTGCCCTCCAGCCGTTTTTCCAGAGAAGAAATGTATCAGGAACTGCTGCGCTATGTGGAGAGTGTGGAAAATCCTTATCTGTCTGAATTGCTGAGATCTTACTTTGTCAGCGACCAGGAGTTTATCCGCCGGTTTCAGATGAGTTCCGCAGCCAAAAGCGTCCACCACGGTTTTATTGGCGGGCTGCTGGAGCACACCTTAAGCGTGACCCGGCTCTGCGGATATTATGCGAAAGCCTATCCTATCCTGAACCGGGATCTTTTGATCACCGCCGCAATCCTTCACGATGTGGGGAAAACCAAAGAACTGTCGGCCTTTCCCGCCAACGACTACACCGATGACGGCCAGCTGCTGGGCCATATCATGATGGGCGCTGAAATGGTCCATGACCGGGCAAAGGCAATCCCCGGATTCCCGGAACAGCTGGAAAATGAACTGAAGCACTGTATCCTTGCCCACCACGGAGAACTGGAATACGGCTCCCCTAAAAAGCCGGCTCTGGCAGAGGCCCTGGCCCTGAACCTGGCGGACAATACCGATGCTAGGATGGAAACCCTAAGAGAGCTTTTCGAGAATTCCGATGGGATTTCGGACTGGCTGGGCTACAGCAGAATTTTTGAATCCAATATCAGAAGGACAGGGGAGATCTGACCCCTGTCCTTTTCAGCGGCGGCAGCGGGCCGCCGGCTACTTTTGAGGAGAACACAGATGGAGTTTAAAAAGAATGACACGGCAGAGATCCGGATCGAGGATATGAGCCAGGAAGGACTGGGCATCGGCAGGGCAGAGGGCTATACTCTGTTTGTGAAAGATACAGTCATCGGGGATCTGGCCAGGGTGAAGATCCTGAAAACAAAAAAGAACTACGGCTTCGCCAGGCTGGAGGAGCTGCTGGAGCCCTCGGACAAGCGGACAGAACCCAAGTGCCCCCTGGCCCGGCCCTGCGGAGGCTGCCAGCTGCAGATGATGGAGTACGCGGAACAGCTTCGCTGGAAAGAGCAGAAAGTGCGGAATGATCTGCAGAGACTGGGCGGATTTCAGGAGATTCCCATGGAACCTATTCAGGGCATGGAAGAACCCTTCCGCTATCGGAATAAGGCCCAGTTTCCCATTGGATACGACCGGGAAGGAAATCTGGTGGCAGGTTTCTACGCAGGCAGGACCCACACCATCATTCCGGTGGAAGACTGCCTGCTGGGAAGCGAGAGGAATGCCAGGATTCTGGAGAAGGTTCTGGCATGGATGAAGGGGTACGGCATTACCGCCTACCGGGAGGCTGCCGGCCAGGGGCTGGTGCGCCACGTGCTGATCCGCAGCGGCTCCGCCACCGGGGAACTCATGGTCTGTCTGGTGATCAACGGGAAAAAACTTCCCAGGGGGAAAGAACTTGCGGAAAGCCTGCGCCAGATCCCGGGCATGGCGTCCATCACCTTCAGCCCCAATACCCGCCGGGACAACGTGATCCTGGGAGATTCCTACGAAGTTTTATGGGGGAAGGGAACCATTACCGACTGCATCGGAGAGATCCGCTATCAGATCTCTCCCCTGTCTTTTTACCAGGTAAATCCGGTCCAGACCCGGCGGCTGTACCGGCAGGCACTGGAGTACGCAGGCCTTACCGGAAAGGAGACAGTCTACGACCTGTACTGCGGCATCGGTACCATTTCCCTGTTTCTGGCCCAGAGAGCCGGAAAAGTCTACGGGGTGGAGATCGTGCCCCAGGCAGTGGAGGACGCCAGAGCCAACGCCCGGCTGAACGGCATTAAGAATGCGGAATTTTTCGCCGGCCGGGCGGAGGAGATCGTGCCCCGGCAGTACCGGGAGCAGGGGATCCGGGCGGATGTGGTGGTAGTGGATCCGCCCCGGAAGGGCTGCGGGGAGGAGCTGCTGGAGACCATGACAGCCATGGCCCCGGAGAAGATCGTTTATGTCAGCTGCGACCCGGCCACCCTGGCCCGGGACCTGAAATATCTGTGCGCCAGGGGATATGAACTGAAGAAAGTGAGAGCCTTTGATCAGTTCCCGCAGACCGTGCATGTGGAGACGGTTGCTCTTTTGGGTAGGAAAAAGGTCGACTATGAAGAAAATTCCCTGCCCAATGAGGCAACGGATGAAACTGTGTGCCTCTTGAGCAACCGAAAATGCGCGGGCAATGAGCCAAAGTCGGAGCTTGCTCCAGACCTTGGCGAATGCCGCGACACCGCAGAAAGCGTGAAAGGCTTTCTGCGGAAGTCTGAAACTCATGTGGATCTGACCATGGATATGAAAGACTATTACAGGATCAAGGATCAGGAGAAAAAGTCAAATAAATAATACACGGAACTTAAATCGGCAGCTGCTGATGCGTAAATGCATTGGCAGCTGCTTTTTGCTGGCCACGCAGGAGGATTTTGATAAGTTTTAGGAATAATTTTTTGATAAATGCATAAAATATTCCCAACTTTATTCCCAATGTATTATAATATTAATGTTGGGAATAAAAGTTGGGAAAAGGATGAAGAATGATGAATATCGAAAAATTAGTCTTGGATTTATGTGCATATGATGACGAACAGGAATGGTTTGAATTTAAAGAAAACTGGTTTCAGCCGGAGGTGCTGGGCGAATATGTTTCAGCACTTTCAAATGCGGCCGCATTTCATTATAAAGCTCAAGCTTATTTTGTGTGGGGCGTAAATGATGAAACCCATGAGGTTGTAGGTACAACATTCAATCAATATGGGGACTACAATAAAGAACCCTATCAGAACTTTTTGGCGAGAAATTTATCTCCGAGTATCAATTTTTCGTTCGAGGAAGCAGTTATAGATAATAAAAGAGTTGTTGTTCTGGTCATTCCTGCAGCAGAAGAGATCCCGACTGCCTTTAGGGAAAAGCGATACATCCGCATTGGTTCGTCCAAAGCCAATTTGAAGGATTATCCGAAAAGAGAGATCCAGCTGTTTAAAATTCTGGATGGAAGAGTGGAGACCATTGAAACTCTGGCGGCAAAATATCAGGAACTGACGTTTTCTAAACTGTTTGGGTATTATGGCTCAAAAGGGATTGTTTTAAATGAAAAAACTTTCGAGAAAAATCTCGGCTTGAGAAATAAAAACGGAGAATATAATCTGTTGGCACAGCTGCTTTCGGATAATTCGCATTTTCCACTAAGAGTTTCGATTTTTGAAGGAGAAACGAAAGGCTCTAATTTATTCTCAGTAAGAGAATTTGGTAATAACTGTCTGCTCTATACGTTGGATGAAGTTTTAAGGTATGCAGATGTATTGAATCTGATCCAGACAGATGAAAGTGAGCGGGTAGTGGAACGTCCGGAAACACCGTTGTTTGATAACAAAGCCTTTAGAGAAGCAATTATAAATGCAGTTTTGCATAATCTGTGGGTAAGCGGAAATGAGCCAATGATTTCTGTGTTTTCAGACAGGATAGAAATTTTATCCAGAGGGACACTGCCGCCGGCACAGACAATGGAGGGATTTTTTCTGGGAGAATCGGTTCCGGTAAATGAAAAGCTATCAGAAATCTTTTTGCAGCTGCATATCAGTGAAAAATCAGGCCGTGGCGTGCCTAAGATCATTGAGACTTATGGAAGGGAAGCATTTACTTTCAGAGAAAATTCGATTGTTGTCACGATCCCACTGCATCGTATAAAAAAGGTTGGGAATAAAGTTGGGAATAAGGTGGGGAATAAAAAAGGATTAAATGCAAGAAGGCAAAGAATTATTACGGAAATGAGAGATAATCCGAATATTACTACCAGTGAACTGCATCAAATTTTGGGAATCAGTGAAACAGCAGTGGAAAAAAATCTTACATTCCTGAAAGAGAATGGATATGTGGAAAGAGTTGGATCTAAAAAGACTGGTTATTGGAAAGTACTTGAGTGAATGATATGAGAATTAATAAATGAAACAAGGCATCTATCAGAAATGGTAGGTGCTTTTCTATGTCCATTTTCAGGAGGTGGTGACACATGGCGAGCCGGATCAAAGGCATTACAGTGGAGATCGGCGGCGATAGGCGCAGATGGATGACGTGGAAGCGGATTCCGGCGGGGAGACGGAGGCCGGGACGGTGCAGCGGGATGTGGTGCGCGCTGGCGTGGTGAGCATCCCGGTGACGTTTTCCGTGTCGGCAAAATGGCTGAAGATTCTGACGGAGTTTAAACAGCAGGAAAAGATCACGGTGGGATATTTTGACACGGAGATGCTGGCGGTGAAGACAGCGGAGATATATGTGGAGGGGTATAAGGCTTCTCTGGTACAAGATACATCACGGAAAGGGCTGTGGACGGTGAGCTTTATGCTGAGGGAGTTCTGAAAATGTATTCTTTTTCGGAGAAAATAGTGGTATATTTGAGGAAAATAAGTTCTGTTTTAAGGGGATATAGAGTTAATGGAATATAAAATCGATGATAAAAAACTTAAAGCAAATATTTTTATTTCATTTGTTAATAAAGTATGGAAAGGTCGATATGATATTGAAAAAACGGAAGCGGCGTTATCTAAGACCTTTAATATAACAGCCTATGATGGGGACATGCTTGTAGGATGTCTTCGTATACTTACAGATGGTTATTTTTTCGGAACTATTACAGAATTACTTGTTTTGCCGGAATACCAAAAACACGGTATTGGAAGTAAACTTCTCTATTTGGCAAAAGAAACTTCTCCAACTATGCTGTACTTTGGCGCACAGCCAGGAGTTGAAGCATTTTATGAGAAAAATGGGTGTAAAAAGAGTTTACAGTCGTATATGATTGAAAAAGACAAATTTTAAGTTGAAGGTGGTTTTTATGAAACGTGAGTTAGGAATTGCCAGATGTGGTCTTGCGTGTTGTCTATGCACAGAAAAAGCTGATTGTAATGGATGCGGCTCAAATGGCTGTCCAGACAATGATTTTTGTGAAAATAAAAAATGTTCGATTGCAAAAGGACTGGCACATTGTTACGAGTGTGAAGAAAATTGCAGGAAAGGATTATTGAGCAAAATTAAACCTTATGCATTTAGCTTATTTGCGAAAACATATGGGGAAGAAACGCTTCTGGATTGTTTAGAGAGAAATGAGAAAAATGGAGCCGTGTATCATCGAGAAGGCATAACCGGGGATTATGATGATTTTGACGATGTAGGGCAATTAATGAATTTTATCTTAACAGGAGTGCGATAAATTGGAATTTGGTACGTAGTAAGTTGAGGAAGGTTACGAATCAAAAACGAAAAACATGAATTTGATACGTAGTAAATTGATGAGAGCTACGAATCAGAAACGAAAAACTTGAATTTGAGGTGAGCGGATGGAGCATTTAATACGAGAAATGAGAAATGAAGAATATTGTTTGTTAGACAATTTTTTATACGAAGCAATTTATATTCCAGACGGTATTGAAGCTCCGCCTAAATCCATAATAGATTGCCCTGAATTACAAGAATATATCATTGACTTTGGAAAACGAAAACAGGATAAAGCCTTAGTTGCAGAAATTCAAGGGAATGTGGTAGGAGCTATTTGGGTTAGAATAATGAATGACTATGGACATATTGATGATGATACCCCATCTCTTGCTATGTCTATCATAAAGAATTACAGAGGATTAGGAATTGGAACTTCATTATTAAAACAATTATTGTCAGTAGAAAGATTAGCTGGTCATTCAAAAATTTCATTATCTGTTCAGAAAAGTAATTACGCTGTAAAAATCTATAAGAAAGCTGGATTTACTGTTATTGATGAAAATAGTGAAGAATATATTATGCTCAAGAGTTTGTAACATTAAATCCTAATTTGATATTTACGTAGAGTCAGTATCATTATTGCAAAAAATAATATGCTTTTTCAGAGGTTGAATTCCTATGCGAATAGTCGAAATCAAAAACAGAGATCAGAAGTTAACAGGCCAATTATTAAATGTATGGGAGAGTTCTGTAAAAGCAACGCATTTATTTTTATCTGAAGAGGAAAGAAATCGTATAAAAGAATATGTACCGGAAGCGTTGGAGAATGTTCCGATTTTGGTTATAGCAGAAAATGACGCAGGCAATCCGGTAGGATTTATGGGAATTGCGGATCAAAAACTGGAAATGTTATTTATTTCCAATGAGAACCGAGGAAATGGAGTCGGGACACAATTACTTCAATACGGAATAGATCAATATTCGGTAAACAGGCTTGCCGTTAATGAACAAAACCCGTTGGCAAAAGGATTCTATGAGCGTATGGAATTCAAAGTATATAAGAGATCGGAACTGGATGAACAGGGGAAGCCCTATCCGGTGCTGTATATGAAAAGAGACGGTTAAAATATAAGGCAGAATTATATCATTTCAATAAGACACTAGCATCAGTGTACAAGGGGACAATACGGTCGTTGAAGGGCTGATTTGAGCCCCTTCTGCGTTACTTTCCCTCCGCGTACGTCTCTGTACGCGTCGATCAAGTGCCTTGAAGGGGCTCAAATCAGCACCTTCACGACTCGAAGACTCCAACCGCAGGAATTTCGGTGATTTTCAAGGCAGACGATAGAGGCGTACTGGACGTACGCCGATTGAGGATAACACAGAAAATCACCGAAATTACGCGGTTTGGAGCGTGTTGCCCCTTGTACACTGATGCTAATAATTCAGGAGGATCAATATGTATACATTTATATGCTATGACAAGTGCGGCACATGCAGAAAAGCTGAAAAATGGCTTCAGGATAATGGGATAGAGTATGAAAAACGTCCCATAAAGGAAGAAAATCCGACGGCGGAGGAGCTTAAGGAATGGAAGGAAAAGAGCGGGCTTCCCCTCAAAAGTTTTTTCAATACAAGCGGGCAGCTTTATCGTTCTATGGGGATCAAAGACAAATTGAAGGATATGAGCGATGAAGAGCAGTTTGATCTCCTGGCCACAGACGGAATGCTTGTTAAGCGTCCTATACTTTTAGCCGGAGAGCGTGTCCTTGTCGGATTCAAAGAAGCGCAGTGGGCTGAATTGAAATAAATGACTGTGTGAAATTTTTTCTGTAAATAGGAACCAGATATAGATCTTCTATGATAAAATCTAAATCATAGGAGGCCTATTATTATGGCAAGAGAAAAGAAACCGGTACATAAGGTCGTTATGACCGAAGGAAAACGCAACATTATCCAGCAGCTCCTTCAGGAGTATGACATTCAGTCCGCGGAAGACATTCAGGAAGCACTGAAAGACCTGCTGGGTGGTACGATCAAAGAAATGATGGAAGCCGAGATGGATGAACACCTCGGTTATCAGAAATCACAGCGTTCTGACAGCGATGATTATCGCAACGGATATAAGAGTAAAAGGGTCAACAGCAGTTATGGCACAATGGATATCCAGGTCCCTCAGGACCGCAAATCCTCGTTCGAACCGCAGGTTGTCCGCAAACGTCAAAAAGATATCTCATCCATTGACCAGAAAATCATTTCCATGTATGCCAAGGGAATGACGACCCGGCAGATTTCAGAAACGCTGGAGGATATCTATGGATTTGAGGCCTCCGAAGGCTTCATTTCTGATGTAACAGACAAAATCCTGCCCCAGATTGAGGACTGGCAGAAACGCCCGCTGTCGGAACTTTATCCTGTGCTCTATATCGATGCCATTCATTATTCCGTCCGGGATAATGGAGTGATCCGGAAGCTGGCAGCTTATGTCATTCTTGGAATCAATATGGATGGTCAAAAAGAAGTTCTGACCATTCAGGTTGGAGAGAATGAGAGCTCAAAATACTGGCTTTCCGTACTGAATGAATTGAAAAACCGTGGAGTAAAAGATATCTTGATCATCTGTGCCGATGGCCTGAGCGGAATCAAAGAAGCCATTGCCGCAGCATATCCCCAAACGGAATACCAGCGCTGCATTGTACATCAGGTAAGAAACACCTTGAAATATGTGGCAGATAAGGACCGTAAGCCATTTGCCAGTGATTTAAAGACGATTTATCAGGCACCATCCGAAGAGCAGGCCTTGGAAGCTCTGGAGAGAGTAACTGAGAAATGGTCAATAAAGTACCCGAATTCCATGAAAAGCTGGAAGCAGAACTGGGATGCAATCAGCCCAATCTTCAAGTTTTCTATAGAAGTAAGGAAAGTCATTTACACGACAAATGCCATCAGAATCACTGAATTCCACCTATCGAAAACTGAACCGCCAGAGGAGCGTATTTCCAAGCGATACAGCCCTTTTAAAAGCACTTTATCTGGCGACTTTTGAAGCCACCAAAAAATGGACCATGCCAATCCGGAACTGGGGGCAGGTGTATGGGGAACTGAGCATCATGTACGAAGGCAGGCTCCCGGAGTAAAATCACTGGCAAATGAATATTACGGCGCGGCGGAGCCGCCAGTCCGGTGTGGCGTGAGCCACCTGTCCGGACTAACGGAGCCACCTGTTGATAGTTACTCAGCCTGGGCAGGATCCAGGCCATATACCTCTCTCATGGAAAGGTCTTTTGATGGATCGATGCTCTCAATGTTGATTTTATATGAATCGTAAGAAATACGATCCATGATGGCGTCTGCAAGAGTGCTCTCACCGCTGCAGATCTGCTGGTACCACTCGCTTTCCCGGAACTGGGAGCAGAAGATGGTCGATGATTTTTTCCTGCGTTTGTGGATCAGCTCGAAAAGGTTTCTGGCTTCTGACTCGGTCAGTTTGAGCAGGAGCCATTCATCAATGATCAGCAGGACTGGCTTGGTGTATTTCTTTAGTATACTGGTAAAATCACCGGAATCCCTGGCTGCCTGCATATCCAGCAACAGATCCGGAAGACGGACATATTTCACGGTGTAATACTGTTTACATGCCTCCATACCAAAAGCGCATGCCAGATAAGTCTTACCACTTCCGGTGGCGCCGGTAATAAAAATGTTGCGGTACTCTGAGATGTATTCACAGGTTGCCAGACGGCTGATCAAGGCTTTGTTCAGCTTCCTGCCGGATTGATAGTCGATGGCTGCGATGCTGGCATCTGGCTGCTCCAGTTCTGCCTGACGGATCAGCCTTTTCAGGCGATTGTTTTTCCGGTTTGTATACTCAACATCAACCAGCATGCCGAAGCGGTCTTCAAACGGAACTTCCTTCATTGCAGAATCATTCATCTGGATACGAAAGGCATCTGCCATGGATGACAGGCGCATCTCGATAAGTTTATCAATGGTACTCTGATTGGTCATGATCTTTTACCTCCGTAGTATCTGGCACCCCGGTAATGCCATGTGTCTGTGCCCCAGTCTCTGATGAAGGGGATTTCGGATTCCGGGATACGGATTGGGGATCCTCTTTCATGGCAGCCAATAGATTTTTGATACTTTTATAACTGGGGGTCCTGGAATACAGAAGCGCTTTATTGCAAGCCTCTTCCAGTTTTACAGGAGAATACTTCTCAGCCAGCTTCAGCAGCCCCATACAGCTTCTGTAAGTCTGCTGTTCTACCCTGCCGGAGGTCAGGATCGCATCAACCACCTTTCTTGTATTGATTCCGATCGAATCTGCCCATCTGCGGAAACGGTCACCATTCCATTCCAGATACTTCTGATGGTCTGGCGGCATATGTGCCGTTACCGTGGAGTACTGGCCGCTCCTTCCATGGAGGCAGCGATGTGAGGCGATCCGATTGTGATGATAAAATATTTCAATCGTTGTTTCTGTTATGCGCACATCGACTTTATCTTTGATATACTGATAAGGCACGGAGTAGTACATCTTGTCTACTGCGATGTGGTAGTTGAACTGGACAGTGGCCTGTTTCCACTCAGCCAGTTCGAAGGGTGTGGCAGGCAACTGTGCCAGGAGTGGCTTTTCTTCCCCAAGAAATAAACGGAGCCTGCTGCAATCCTTCTTTTGAAACTTCCTTGCATTGTAGGCATCCAGCTTTTCACGGATTGAAGCGTTTAATTCTGCAAGGGAGAAAAACTGTTCATTTCGAAGAGCCGCTGTGATCCATGTGGAGATCTTGCCAACGGAACCTTCTGCATTCGGTTTATCTTTGGGCTTCCGGACTCTTGCCGGAATGATGGCGACATTATAATGTTCTGCCATCTCATGATAAGTAGTATTCAGCGCGGTCGTATACCAGTCGCTTTTCGAAGGATTCACTGCCGTAGAACAGTTATCAGGAACAAGCATCGGTGTAACGCCGCCGAAAAATTCAAACATCTGGATATGCGCTTTGATCCAGTTATCTGTCTTCTGGTTCAGGTATGCCTTTACAAAGGCATACTGGCTGTAAGTAAGGACACCTACAAAGATCTCTGCCTTTGTGATCTCACCGGTGTCCGGATCGATGAGCTGTGCCGGATCACCGGCCCAATCTACTTCGATCTGCTCACCCGGTTTCCGTGGGATGTGCATGGTGGCTCTGCGTTTTTCTTCGTCTTTTTGGATGTAGTAGCAGAACTGAGAATACATGAGAGGTTCTTCGTTGTTCATGCGACATTCCTCACAGTATTCTACCCATAGGAGTTTCTTGTTGACCCCATTACGCAGAAGCTCCCTGTGGATGTAGTCATAATCAGGCATCCTTCGATTGGTTGCTGATCTTACCTTGGGAAAAAGCATTCCCTCAAGCGCGCTGTCGGTCATGTCATGGTCCAGTGGCCAGGAAAGATTTATTTCCGCCGCCTGTTTGATGACCTTGGCAACAGTGTTACGGGATACGCCGCAGCTGTGTGCGATGTTCCGCTCGCTGAATCCTAGGCTTTTCAGGCGAAGGATTTCTCGATACTTGGTCATAATGGTGACCTCCTTTAACTGTATTCACATCTGACGATGTGTTCTTACAGTATAAAGGAGATCAATATAATAAATCCTAATGTGGCTCTGAATTACCGGAATATGTGGCTCTCATTCTCCGGAATGGTGGCTCTCAAAGTCCGGACAGGTGGCTCAAAGAGCCCCGGAATAATCAGGCAAAGACGTGAGGGAATCCCGCCCATACTTGACATGCCCAGCATGTGCTGTTATATATAAACCAAGGGCTGAAAGCTCTCGGATTAGCTTTCAGCCCAACAATTATCATAGAAGATCTGTAATTACAGAGATTTTTTCACAGGCCCAAATAAATTTATTTTTCGCTGCAATCTGTTTTTACACTCATTGAATTTGAAAAACGGACGATTTTGCTCAAACCAAATCGTCCGTTTTTTCAATCCCTTAATGATAAAATCTCTGAGTTTATAACATCATGTTTTCCTCAAAGAATTTCTGCATCTTATTAAAGGGGATTACAGAGAGGTTGTCATAAAGGTCTGTGTGTACCGCTTCAGGGATGACAAGAAATTCCTTGTTGTCGGTGTACTTGCTGTCCCGAACCATTGCGTCAAAAGCGTCTTTTCCGAAGTAGAAGCTGTGTGCTTTTTCGCCGTGCATCACAAGAACGGCGCTGCGGATCTCGCTGCTGTATTTTAAGATGGGCTGGTTCATGAAAGACATTTGCCCGATCGTATTCCAGCCGTCATTGGAGTTCAGCGACCGCAGGTGATAAGCTCTGCCTTTATAATATTCACTGTAATCTTTGACAAAGAAGGGGGCATCCTCTGGGACAGGAAGGGGCAGGCAGCCTCCGGCTCTGGAGTATTCGCCCGTTTTGTACGCCTCTGTTCTGGCGGCATTAAGCGTTTTCTTGGTTTTGTATCTTTCTTCCTCCGAGTTAGCAGCATCGAAATAGCCGTTTGCTGCCACCCGTGCCATATCATACATAGTAGAAACAACTGTAGCCCTGATCCGGGTATCGAGGGCGGCGGCGTTGAGTGCAAGTCCGCCCCAGCCGCATATGCCGATGATACCGATTTTATCTGCATCCACATCCTCCTGCACGGAAAGGAAATCAACGGCAGCCTGAAAATCCTCGGTATTGATATCGGGAGACGCCATATATCTCGGTGTGCCGCCGCTTTCGCCGGTAAAGGACGGGTCGAAAGCGATCGTCAGAAAGCCGCGCTCTGCCATGGTCTGCGCATACAATCCGGAACACTGTTCTTTAACTGCGCCGAAAGGACCGCAAACAGCGATAGCAGGAAGTTTGCCTGCCACGTTTTCAGGCGCGTACAAGTCTGCCGCAAGGGTAATGCCATAGCGGTTCACAAAGGTTACCTTCCGGTGCTTTACCTTTTCACTTTTAGCAAAGGTTTTATCCCATTCTGTCACCAGTTTGAGTTCTTCTGTTTTCATCATGTTACGATTCCTCGCTTTCGTTGTTCTTTTTCAGCCTGAAAAGTAAATAATCTAATTGGCAATACGCTCTAAACCGATAATGCAATTATAGCATTTGACAAACTATATCGCTAATGACTATAATTTATATCGTGTCATTCCTTATGGGAATAACTTGCCAAGGGAGGGTGTTGAGATGGATTTACGGGTGTTGCGCTATTTTTTGGCTGTGGCGAGAGAAGAGAACATGACAAAAGCTGCGCAGGTTCTTCACGTGACCCAGCCAACCTTGTCAAAGCAATTAAAATCCCTTGAAGAAGAGTTGGGAAAAAGGCTGTTTCTTCGGCACGCCTTTCGTATCGAACTTACAGAAGAAGGCCAGCTCCTGCGCAGGAGGGCAGAAGATTTGGTGGATATGGCAGATAAAATCACAAATGAATTTTCCGCCATGGACGATGTGACAGGCGGCGATCTGTATTTTGGTCTTGCTGAAAGTTATCAGATCCGTTTTCTCGCCCAGGAAATAAAGCGGTTCAAAAGAAAATATCCCAATCTGCATTACCATATCACAAGCGGCGGAACGGAGCAGGTCATAGAACGGCTGGATAAAGGTCTTCTTGATTTTGCAGTCATTGTAGAGACTCCCGACTACAAAAAATATAATGTGCTGGAATTTCCGGAAAGGGATAAATGGGGTGCGGTCTGGTGTGGTATAAAAAAAGTTGACAGCTTATTCTCAAGGATTTCATAATAAAACCAAGAGAATAAGGAGGTATTCAAAGTGGCACGTAAATATGACCATGAATACAAAGTACAGGCAGTAAAGCTTGCCAAAGAAATCGGTGGCGCTAAGGCTGCTAAAGAATTAGGAATCCCAGAAGGAACCATTCATACCTGGCTGAAAGCTGTTAGAGCCGGTAAGTTGGATATCGGAGAAGGCTCCCATACTCCCACCAGCGCAATGAGCCTGTCAGAAGAGATTACCATGCTGCGCAAACGGGTGAAGGAACAGGATAAGGAAATCCGTCGCCTGAAGGAAGAGAACGAATTCCTGGAGGAAGCCAGTGCTTTTTTCGCCGCCAGCCGTCGGAAGTCAGCAAAAACCAGAGAATGATCTTTCTGGCCCTGAAGACAGAGGACGGCAGGACTACCGGGAAAATCTCGTTCTACTGCAGAATGCTTGGGATCAGTCGTCAAGGCTTCTATAAATATCTTGCAAATAAAAACCGACCCTGGAAGTACCAGGATCTGGCAGATGCCATGAAAGAAATCGTCAGTGAGGATGAATGTAACGATACTTATGGTCGAATCCGGATGTATCAGGCATTGCTGCTGAAACAGCCGAAAGGAGTGCGTATCCCCAGTGAAAGAACCGTATACCGGGTTATGGATCAGATTGGCTTGAGCCATCGGCCCAAGAGAAAGCCAAATGGGATCACAAAGGCTGATCGCGAAGCCATGAAATCGGACGATCTGCTGAAGCGGGATTTCCGTTCTGATATCCCATTAGAAAAATGCATCACAGATATCACGGAGATCCCGGCATCCAATGGGAAACTGTATGTATCTGCGATTTTTGACTGCTTTGATCTTAGTGTCCTTGGTCTGGCAATGGAAACAAATATGAAAGCCGATCTATGTATCCATACATTGGAAAATGCCCTGACTGCTTATCCTACGTTGGAAGGCGCTGTCATCCACAGTGACCGCGGGACACAGTATACCAGCGAGTTCTACCGTCAGACCATCCGGGAGCATCATATCCATCAAAGCATGAACAGTGCCGGAGGGCGCTGCCATGATAATGCACGCTGCGAGAGCATGTGGGCCAGAATGAAGACGGAGCTCCTTTATGACCGTTATGACACAAAACAGATGGAAGTAGAAGAACTAAAGGTACTTATCTGGAGATACTTCCTCAGCTACTGGAACAATCGGAGGATCTGCTCTGCCAATGGAGGCCTTCCTCCCATGGTAAAACGCAGGCAGTATTATGAGGCTTTGGAGGTGGCTGCATAGTCAGTGATATCCTTGAGAAAAATGTGTCAACTAATCTTGACAATATCAGTCGTACCAAAAGGGCATCCGCTTGCATCCAAAAAAAACGTCTGTGTAGACGACTTGATGGGCTTACCCCTCTTTATTTCTGAACAATCTTGGAATGCGGATATACCCAGATGGGCTGGTTCCAAGATGAAAGACCTGAAACCAGAGGGCTTTTTTCAATTATCCTATAATGGAGCCATTTTTACAAAAGAAGGACTGGGCGTTCTGCTTACCCTTGACCATCTGGTGAATACCAGTTCTGAGAGTGATCTTGCTTTTATTCCGTTTGATCCGCCGCTTGAGAACAAGATGTATCTTGTGTGGAAGAAATACCAGGTTTTTTCTCCGATCGCAGAAAAGTTCTTGTCGGAGATCAGGGATTCTTTTAAAAAATGGTGTAATATTTAAATAATGCGGCACGCCTAATTTTCCCCATGGTTTTCTCTGTTTAAGATCCATTGTAGCCCTGCCGCTGTCCGAAGTACGCTGCTTTTGAAGTGATTGCCGGGATTTAACCGGAAGGTTGTGGGGATTCCCTGCTTGCTATAGAACGCCTCGATGGCCTCGGTATTCTGCTGAACACATTTCAGGAATCTGTTCCGGGTATAGCATTCCCGGTCGCCCAGTGAAAAGTACATACAGGCAGGATTTTTCCGGGGCCTGTGGGAAATAATATAATCCTTGATTCCCGGAAACCACAGGGAACCGGATATACTGGCAACACGCGAAAAAACATCTGTTTGATAAATTGAATACACTGCAAACAATCCGGCCAGAGAATAACCTGCGATCCCCCGCCAGGAAGGAATACCAGGCAATGCCTTCTCTGCCTCCGGCAGAATTTGATTTAGCAGAAGTTTTAGGTAATCATCGGCTCCGCCGGTACAGGGTGTATCTTTTTCAGATATGGCCGGAATGTTCCAGGGTGCCATATCGTGATTCCATTCCAGATCGCTGACTGCAGCCAGAGAAAAATCCGGACAGCCGGTTTTCTGCAAATGCTGAAAAACCTCTTTTCCCTGGCGGCCGTAGGTGTTCAGATAAATCACCGGCCTGTCCGGCGCTGCACTTGCAAACAGGTCTACTCTTTTTCCTTCTATGATAAAGGATGTCATCTTGCTCCCCCTCTCTGACTGCTTCCCTGTATAAATTAGATGTTGAGGCCAAAAGCCCCTAACTGTGATGCCTGCGGATTGTTTTGCGCTGCGCACTCCCGGGATGCCCCCGGCATCTTAAATTATACTGTATTTAAAATGGAAAGCAAGTACGCAGAAAGTTGATACATGGCCCCTATGAGGAATAAGCCCTCCGCCATGGCGGCGCGGTCACCCTGTCTGCCGCAATGAAATGCCACTTGTAAAGGAATCCAAACTCCGCTATAATAAGTCTATGCTATGCATGACAGGGACCTTATAGCTTATATGCTGTAGGAGAGATGCATCATGAAAAGAAAATACGTCTGCGTGCTGTTTGCGGCTTTGTGTCTGGGTTTGTTTTCCGCCTGCGAAGGGGAACAGCCGGTTTATGAGATCACAGCTGTTTCCTCCGGTTCCGGGGAAGGGGAGGCGTCCCGGAAACTTTCCGAAGAACCGGAAGAGCCGGGAACAGTTTTTGTCTATGTCTGCGGAGCGGTCCGGACACCGGGAGTCTATGAACTTCCTTCCGGCAGCCGGGTTTTTGCCGCAGTAGAGGCCGCAGGAGGCATGACGGGACAGGCAGATGCCCGCAGCCTGAATCAGGCGGAGATCCTGAAGGATGGCCAGCAGATCACGGTTTACACTGTGGAAGAAACGGCGGCTCTGCCGGCAGAAGGGCCAGGCCCGGCGTCCGGAGGAAAGGTGAACCTGAATACGGCATCTATGGAAGCCCTGATGACCCTGCCGGGAATCGGCGAGGCCAAGGCTCAGGCGATCATAGACTACAGGGAGGAACACGGAGACTTTCAGACTCCCGAGGAAATACAGCAGGTGGAAGGCATCAAAGAGAAAGTCTACCAGAAAATAAGCGAGCAAATCGAAGTATAGGAGTGGAAGATGGCAAAAAGAGTACTGGTTGTAGACGACGAGAAACTAATTGTGAAGGGAATCCGCTTTTCGCTGGAGCAGGACGGCATGGAAGTTGAGTGTGCCTATGACGGCGAAGAGGCCCTGAATATGGCCAGAGAAAAAGAGTACGATATTATCCTTCTGGATCTGATGCTGCCTAAGCTGAACGGTCTGGAGGTCTGCCAGCAGATCCGGGAGTTTTCCAATGTGCCCATTGTAATGCTGACAGCCAAAGGCGAGGATATGGATAAAATTATGGGGCTGGAATACGGGGCGGATGACTATATTACAAAGCCTTTCAACATTCTGGAGGTAAAGGCCCGGCTGAAAGCCATCATGCGCCGTACCGCCAAGCCGGCCAAGCAGGAAGAGAAGGCCAAGGTGGTCCAGGTAGGAGATCTGAAAATGGACTGCGAGAGCCGCCGGGTGTTTATCGGCTCCCGGGAGATCAATCTGACGGCCAAAGAGTTTGACGTGCTGGAACTGCTGGTCTTTAATCCCAATAAAGTCTACAGCCGGGAAAATCTGCTGAATATTGTCTGGGGTTATGAGTATCCCGGGGATGTGCGTACAGTGGATGTGCATATCCGGAGATTGCGGGAAAAGATCGAGGAGAATCCCAGCGAGCCGAAATACGTTCATACGAAGTGGGGAGTTGGTTACTATTTCCAGGCATAGGGAGAAAAAAGGGTGGAAGTTTCTGCGGAGCGTCCGCTTCCGCATTATGGTGATCGTTATGCTGATGGGCATTATCCCCAGCATCCTGGTGGAAAATGTAGTGGTTCAGAGTTATGAGAACCGGGCCCTTTCCCAGAGAACGATCATAGTAAAAAATCAGAGTAATATTATCAGCAATCAGCTGGTCCGTCTGAATTATATGGAAGATCCCAGCAACGCGGTGATCAACGGCGAGATCAGCATGCTTACCAATATTTACGAGGGGCGTATCCTGATCATTAACAGAGATTATCAGGTGATCAAGGATACCTATGAGCTGGATCGGGGGAAATATCTGATCTCCCGGGAAGTAATTGACTGCTTTAACGGGAAGGATACCAGCCAGTACGACAAGCGGAATCAGTACATTGAGATGACGATCCCCATTTCAGATCCGGAGGACGCGGACAAGGAGATCATCGGCGTGATGCTGATCAGCGTATCCACGGTGGAGATCAATGCCAGCAAAGATATGCTGGAGCAGCGGGGCACTATGATCCTGGGGATCATGGTGGTGCTGATCCTGGTTCTCAGCTATATTCTTTCCGGCATTCTGGTGAAGCCGTTCCAGAAAATTACCAGATCCATTGAGGAACTGACAGACGGTTATCTGGATGAAAGCATTTCCGTGCCGGATTATCTGGAAACGGAACTGATTACAGATGCCTTCAATAAAATGCTCGCCAGAGTAAAAACCCTGGACGATTCCCGGCAGGAATTTGTTTCCAATGTGTCCCATGAGCTGAAGACGCCTCTGGCCTCCATGAAGGTGCTGGCGGACTCTTTGAATATGCAGGAAAATGTTCCCCTGGAACAGTATCAGGAATTTATGAAGGACATTTCTGAAGAGATTGACCGGGAAAATTCTATCATTACAGATCTGCTGTCTCTGGTGAAGATGGACAAGAAGGCTTCAGACCTGAACATTGAATCCGTGAACATGAATGAACTGCTGGAACTGGTGCTGAAGCGCCTTCGCCCCATTGCTACCAGGCAGAAGATCGAACTGGTGCTGGACAGCTTCCGCCCTGTAAACGCAGAGGTGGATGCCACCAAACTGACCCTGGCCTTTTCCAATCTGGTTGAGAACGCGATTAAATACAATAAGCCGGAAGGAGGCTGGGTGCGGGTTTCTCTGAATGCGGATCACAAGTATTTTTATGTGACCGTGGCGGATTCCGGGATCGGCATTCCGGAAGAAGCAGTGAATCATATTTTCGAGAGATTTTACCGGGTGGATAAAAGCCATTCCCGGGAAATCGGCGGCACAGGCCTGGGGCTGGCCATTACCCGAAGCGCCATTGTTATGCACAGAGGAGCGATCCGGGTATACAGCAAGGAAAATGAGGGGACTACTTTTTCAGTAAGGATCCCCCTGGTTTATATTGCTTAGGAGGGCAGACAGATGAGAAGGTTTTTAGCGTGTCTGCTGTCAGTTCTCATGGCGGCAGGTCTGATAGGCTGCTCCGCAGGGGTTCATCATGAAAAGGGGGCTAAGTACTGTCTGTATTATCTGAACCAGGAACTGAACCAGATTCAGGAACAGCCGTATGAACCGGCAGGCCAGTCCAGGGAGGCAATGATCCTGGAATTTACTGCGGCCATGAAAAATTCCCCGGAGGAGGAGCTGATTCCGGTTCTTCCTGAGGGCGTGGCCATTGAGGATTATTCTCTGGATGAGGAGACTCTGACTTTGAATATGTCGGAAAGCTACGGGCAGATGGACCGCTCCCGGGAGATCCTGGTCCGGGCGGCGCTGGTACAGACCTTTCTGCAGATCGAGGGCATTTCCTGGCTGAAGCTGGAGACCGGGGGGGAACCCTTAAAGGATTCTGCCGGGGAAGAGGTCGGACGGCTGAATGAGGACAGCTTTGTGGTGAACTCCGGAAAAGAGATCAATACCTACGACAATGCCCAGCTGACTCTGTATTTTGCGGACGAGTCCGGCAAGCATCTGCTGGAGGAGCAGCGAAGCATCTATTACAGCACCAATCTGCCTCTGGAGCGGGTGGTGGTGGAACAGCTGGTCCGGGGACCGTCAGAGGAAAGCCATTACGCGGTCCTGCCTTCGGAACTGAATATTTTAAGCGTTACCACTTCTGAAGGAATCTGTTATGTGAATTTTGATGAGGGCTTTACCGCGTCTGCTCTGCCGGCGGATCCGGAACTGCGGATTTATTCCATTGTGGAATCCCTGTCCGCTTCCTGCCATGTGAACCGGGTGCAGTTTTCCATTAACGGAAAAAGCGATGTTATGCTGGGGGATTCTATGGATCTGAGCCAGCTGTATGAGGCGGACGAAAGCCTGATCGCGGAGGAATAAAAACGATTTATGAAAAGAAGGCCATTATGCCTGGCGTGTATTGGCCTGATGATCGCCCTGTGGGTGATGAAACTGGCCGGTTTTCCTGTTTGCGGGGAACCGGCCGTGTCATCTGCGGTTCGCGGCGTACTGCAAGAAAGAACAGAAATACACGTCAGAGGACAAATCTACCGGCGGGAAAGAAAAACGAATTCTTTCCGCTATTATCTGAAGAACACCATTCTATTGATCAAGAATCAGGAAATTCCCTTAGGAACAATTTATGTGACCGCCCGGACCGGCCAGGTGTATCCGGTAGGCGGGGAAGTGCTGGCGGCGGGAACGCTGGAAATGCCGGAAAAAGCCCGGAATCCCGGACAGTTTGACGCCAGGTCCTACTATGCCTGCCAGAAGATTTATTATTGTCTCTGGGCGGAGAAAATGAACCTGGAAAAGGATCCGGCTATGCCTCTTGGAGAGACAATGGCCCGTCTGCAGGAGGCGCTGACGGAGCGGACGGCAGAGGTTCTGCCAGGCAGTCAGGCAGGAATCCTGGCAGCCATGCTCTGGGGGGATAAAAGCCTGCTGGAAGAGGACACCAGGATCAATTACCAGTACGGCGGGGTCAGTCATGTACTTTCTATTTCCGGGCTGCATGTGAGTCTCATGGGTATGGCGGTTTACCGGCTGATCCGGAGACTGCTGCCCTTTGAAATTCCAGCGGCCGCTGCGGCAGCCCTCTGTATGCTGGGATACTGTCTGTTTACCGGAATGCAGGTGGCTACGATAAGGGCCTTTCTCATGTTTGCGGCAGGTCTTGGAGCCAGGCTTACCGGCAGAAGCTATGACATGCTCTGCGCTCTGGCTCTGGCGGGGATTCTGATCCTCCTGGAAAATCCCGGCATGCTTTTTTACAGCGGTTTTCAGCTGTCTTTTACAGCCGTGCTGGGGATTGCTCTGGTATGTCCGGCAGTCCTTGCCCTGCTGCCCCGGCAGAAAAAGGCCGGGGGAAAATTCCGGCAGTGCATGGGCAAGATTCTGGAAAACGTCTGTTCCTGCAGTCTGATCTGGGGCGTGACCCTGCCGCTGACGGCTTATTACTTCTATGAAATTCCTTTGTGGAGCAGTCTTTTGAATCTGCTGATGCTGCCCTTTATGGGAGTTCTGATGATCCTGGGGCTGGCCGGCGCCGCGGCGGCCTTCTTGTGGATGCCTGCAGGAAAGATCCTGCTTCTGCCTGTGGGTCTGCTGCTGGAGGGTTTTGAGAGGGTAATGGAACTGCTGCGCCATTTCCCCGGAGGGCTGCTGATCTGCGGCCAGCCCCGGGTCTGGCAGGTGGCAGCTTGTTACGGAGGAATCGCCCTGGCAGTTTTTTGGTGCAGACGTCTGGGGAGAACGTCCGGGAGCCGGCGCTTTCGGAATGCAGGATGGATGCCGGCGGCTGCCCTGGGGTTATGGGGGCTGCTCCTCTGGAATCCCCGGCCGGCTTTTTCCCTGACTGCCCTGGACGTAGGCCAGGGAGATTGTCTGGCCCTTCAGGCAGGGGATGTGCATTTTCTGGTGGATGGCGGCAGCAGCGATGTATCCCGGGTGGGGAAATACAGGATTCTTCCTTATTTAAAACAACAGGGGATCCGCTGCCTGGAAGGGGTATTTTTGACTCATCCGGATCTGGATCATATGAACGGGATCCAGGAACTTCTGGAAAGCATTGCAGCCCGGGAAACACAGCTGGAGATCCGGCAGCTGTTTCTGCCGGAGTGGATGAGAAAAACACCGGAGGAAGAGAAGCTGCGCCATCTAGCGGAAGCCGGAAACGTGCGGGTCCGCAGTCTGCGGGCCGGGGATGGGATCCGGTTCGGCGGCTGCCGGATAGAGGTGCTGTATCCGGGGGAGGGGCAGCTGGTAGGGGAGGGAGAAGAAAATGGAGCTTCTCTTGTTCTGGGGATCCGATTTGGAGAGATGGATTTTCTGCTGACCGGGGATCTGGAAGGAGAGGGGGAAGAGACGCTGCAGGAAAACCTGGGCACCTATGAATATCTGAAGGTGGCCCACCACGGCTCCCGGAATTCCACCAGTCCCCGGTTTCTGGCCAAGGTGCAGCCGGAGATCTGCGTGATCTCCGCCCCGGAACACAGTCTTTACGGGCATCCCCACGAAGAAGTTCTGGAAAGGCTCCGGGATGCGGGGGCCCACATCTTCTGTACCGCCAAGACCGGGGCGGTGCGGGCGGTTTCCCGGGGGAATGGGATCGAAGTATTTACCTTTCTTCCGGAATGTGATATTCTATAATCATTCAGGCCCCTGGCCTGGACGTGAAAAGAAACAAGCGGAAGACAGGTTAAAGAAAATGGATAGTTTATATATGATTATACCCGCCTATAATGAAGAGGCAAACATCCGGCAGGTGCTGGAAGAGTGGTATCCGGTGGTGGAACAGCATAATCCGGAAGGAAAATCCCGGCTGGTGGTAGTGAATGACGGCAGCAAAGACCGGACAGGAGAGATCCTGGAGGAATTTTCCGCCGCCCATCCGTTGCTGATCCCCTTATCTGAGCCCAACCGGGGACATGGAGGCGCCGTGCTGCGGGGATACCATTACGCGGTAGAGAACGGAGCCGACTATGTGTTCCAGACGGACAGCGATGGACAGACAAGACCGGAAGAATTCGAGAAGTTCTGGAAATGGAGAAAAAAGTACCCTATGGTTATCGGAGACCGAAAGGGGCGCCAGGACGGGGTGTCCCGGGTGATTGTCACACGGGTGCTGCGGGGAGTGCTCCGGCTTTGCTTCCATGTAAAGGTGCAGGATGCCAATACCCCCTATCGTCTGATGCAGGCCCGGTACCTGAAAGAAAATCTGCGGATGGTTCCCAAGGATTTTGGATTGTCTAATGTGCTGCTTTCTGTAATCTACGTGAAGAGAGGGCTGCCGGTCCGGTATCTGCCCATTACCTTCCGGCCCCGGCAGGGAGGAGTGAATTCCATTAATTTAAAAAGGATCTTCCGCATCGGCAGGCAGGCGCTGAAGGATTTCCGGCAGCTGAACCGCCGGCTGGACCAGCAATTGAGAGAGGAACCATTGGAGCATGAAAGAGATTCTTGAAGATATCCGCCAGGGAACCTATCGCAGAGCCTATCTGCTGTACGGAACGGAAGCTTATCTGAAAAGTCAATATAAACAGAAGCTTTTGTCCGCCCTGGTCCCGGAGGGGGATACCATGAATTTCGCCCGCTTTGAAGGGAAAGGACAGAATGAAGGGGAGATCATCGATCTGGCTGAAACCATGCCTTTTTTCGCGGATCATCGGGTGATCCTCCTGGAAAATACGGGGTTTTTTAAAAATAAGTCGGAGCGGCTGGCGGATTATCTGGCTGTCCTTCCCGATTACCTGGTAATGATCTTTGTGGAGGAGGAAGTGGATAAGCGCGGCAGAGCCTATAAGGCCTTGCAGAAAGCAGGATTGGCCGTGGAATTCGCGCCTCAGAAGGAGGAAGCCCTGGTCCGCTGGATCCTGGGAATCCTGAAGAAAGAAAACCGGAAGATTACCCGGGGAGATATGGAACTGTTTCTGTCTAAAACAGGAACAGATATGGGAAATATCCACATGGAACTCCGGAAACTCCTGGATTATACCCAGGGCCGGGAGGTGATCCGGGGAGAAGATATCCAGGAGATCTGCAGCACGCAGATTTCCAACCGGATTTTTGATATGATCCGGGCTGTGACGGAAAGACGGCAGAAAGAGGCTCTTCAGCTGTATTACGATCTGCTGGCGCTGAAGGAACCGCCTATGCGCATCCTTTATCTGATGGCCCGGCAGTTTAACCAGCTGCTGCTGGTGAAGACGATGCTGGAAGAGGGCATGGATCAGAAGACCATTGCCGCCAGAGCAGGACTGGCCCCCTTTGTGGTAAGAAATCTGCTGCCTCTGGCCCGGCGGTTTTCAGTCCGGGAACTGGAAGAGATCCTAGAAACCTTTACCGGGGCGGAAACAGATGTTAAAACGGGAAAACTAAACGATGAACTGAGCGTGGAGCTGATGCTGATCCGCTGCAGTTCCTGAAAAAGATGCGCAGTAAAAAGCCCCGGCTGGACGGTATCAGCCGGGGTTTTTCTGTATGCTTGATTTTATGCGATAGAGTTTACAGCTTTGCTTAAGCGGGAAACTTTTCTGGACGCATTATTCTTGTGGTAAACACCCTTGGTCTCCGCTTTGTCAATGGTAGAGATAGCGGCTGTCAGAGCGGCAGCTGCAGCTTCCTTGTCCTTTGCGGCAACGGCAGCTTCTACCTTTTTGATGGATGTCTTAACGGCTGAACGGATGGATTTGTTTCTCTCAGCCTTTGTTCTGTTTACCAGGATTCTTTTCTTAGCAGACTTAATGTTAGCCAAACTGTACACCTCCAATATTCTGAATTCTTTTCTATCAGTACATCGGAGCAGACACGGAAACCTCCGATGAAACATGCTTAATTATTCTATTCCATTTATCCTTCTTTGTCAATACATATTTCGGGAAAAAATGTAAAACCTATGTCTTAAAAGGGCTGGCATGCGGCCCGAGAACTGGCGGAAAGCCGGAAGGAGACGAACATGGTTGAAAAGTACAGAATACGCACAGATCTGGCCCTGGAGAACGGGGAAAAATTTCAGAAGGATCAGGTAGAAATTTCCGGCGTGGTGATCCGGCGGCAGGAGGATCCGGAAAGAGAGATTACCACCACCCTGGTGAAGATAGAGTCGGAATCCGGGGCCAGGGCCATGGGAAAGCCCCAGGGCGTTTATATTACTCTGGAAGCGCCGAATCTGGCTGTGCCGGATGAAAAAATGCACCGGGAGATTTCCGAGGCCCTGGCGGGGCATCTGGGCCAGCTGCTTCCAAGAAAACTGGATTCTGTGCTGGCAGTGGGGCTGGGAAATCGGGAGATTACCCCGGATGCTCTGGGGCCTCTGGCCACGGACCATCTGCGGATTACCCGGCATATCGTCCGGGAGTACGGGGAACGGGCTCTGGGGGAGGAAAATGGCCCCATGGTCAGCGCCCTGGTACCTGGAGTCATGGCGCAGACCGGCATGGAAACCCTGGAGATCCTGAAAGGAGTCGTCCGGGAGACGGAACCGGATGCGGTGCTGGTCATTGACGCTCTGGCGGCCCGGAGTATCCGAAGGCTGAATTGTACCATCCAGATTACGGATACCGGCATTTCTCCCGGCTCCGGGGTGGGAAACCACCGCTGCGGCCTGAACCGGGAAACCCTGGGGGTTCCGGTAATCGGAATCGGGATCCCTACGGTAGTGGATGCGGGCACCATTGTCCATGACGCGGTGGCCAATCTGCTGGAGACACTGGAAGACGCGGAGATGGAGGAATTCCTTTCCGAACTGGTCAGCCCCTCTCTGCGGAGCATGTTTGTAACCCCCAAAGATATTGACGAAAGCATTGCCCGTCTCAGCCTGACTCTTTCCAGAGGAATCAATCTGGCGTTGAAAAGGAAGTAGTATTTCAGCGGTTTGTCTCATATATAATTATGAGGTGACAAGCATGAAGGACGGACAGAAGGCAGCGCGGACCATTCTGCTGATCTGTATATGTGCCATGGCCTTTCATCTGGTGGGAAAGGGAATTCGTTTCCTGGAGGAAGACCAGTGGAAAGAAGGCAGGAGGCTGGCCGCCGCCATCTGTCTGCAGACGGCGGAGACGGCTCTTTCCCTCTATCTGCCTCAGAGCGTTTATAGGGAAGAGCCGGGAGGACTCCTGGAGAAGCTGGCGGCGGAGGCACAGGAACAGCTTCCGTTTCTTGCGTTCTTTTCCCAGCCGGAGAAAGAAATAACTGAGGACGATACCACTCTTCAGGCCATTATCCAGGAAAATGAAAGGCGGATCGCAGAGCGGATCCAGGAAGAGAATCAGCGGAAGGAGGTGGAAGAAACCCAGGAGCAGAAGGAAGAGGAACCCCAGGCGTCTTCAGAAGACCAGGAGACGCTGGCGCAGCCGGACCTGCAGCCGGTGGCCCAGATTCCTGCGGAGAACCTGCAGAATTATGAGTATCTGCTGAATGAATTCTTTGTGGTGGATCCCAATACGGCTACCAATGCGGCGGAACTGGACGCCGGTCTTTTCCTGGAAAAGGATTTTTCTCTGGCGAAGGATCCCGGGCAGCCCCAGATCCTGATCTACCACACTCATTCCCAGGAAGCGTTTGCGGACTCTCCGGAGGGAGATGTGGAGGCCACGGTAATCGGAGTGGGAGAGTATCTGGCCCGGATTCTCCGGGAACAGTATGGGTTTCAGGTGATCCACAATACCGATTCCTTCGATCTGGTGGACGGGGTTCTGGACCGCAGCAAGGCCTACGATTACGCTTTGCCGGTGATCCAGCAGATCCTGGAAGAGAATCCTTCCATTGAGATCGTTATTGACCTGCACCGGGACGGAGTTGATGACGATACGCGCCTGGTCACGGAGATAGACGGAAAGCCTACGGCGAAGATCATGTTTTTCAACGGTCTGTCCAGGACAGTGGAATCCGGTGAATTGAGTTATCTTCCCAATCCCTATACCGGAGAAAACCTGGCCTTCTCCTTTCAGCTGGAATACCAGGCAAAGCAGTATTTTCCGGAGTTTACCCGCTGTATTTATCTGAAAGGATACCGATATAACCTTCATCTGCGGCCCCGCTCCCTGCTGCTGGAAGTGGGGGCTCAGACAAATACGCTGGAGGAAGCCATGAACGCCATGGAACCCTTTGCCTATATCCTGAACAAGGTCTTGCAGGGCAGTTAAATCTTATGTATAATAGTATGGCTAAAGCTATGATTGAGATTTGGAGGAAACTGCCTTGGCAGAAATTAATCAGGATAGGATTCGGAATTTTTGTATTATTGCCCATATTGACCACGGAAAATCCACCCTGGCAGACCGGATCATCGAGATGACCGGCCTGCTGACCCAGAGGGAGATGCAGGATCAGGTTCTGGACAACATGGATCTGGAGCGGGAGCGGGGCATTACCATTAAGGCCCAGGCGGTGCGTACGGTCTACAGGGCCAAGGACGGGGAAGAGTATATTTTTAACATGATCGATACCCCGGGCCATGTGGACTTTAACTATGAGGTTTCCAGAAGTCTGGCTGCCTGCGACGGAGCGCTGCTGGTGGTGGACGCCGCCCAGGGAATCGAGGCACAGACTCTGGCCAATGTGTATCTGGCACTGGATCATGATCTGGAAGTGTTTCCGGTGATCAATAAGATTGACCTGCCCAGCGCCGAGCCGGAGCGGGTGATCAGCGAGATCGAGGATGTGATCGGCATTGAGGCTCAGGACGCGCCCCAGATTTCCGCCAAGACAGGACAGAACGTGGAGGCAGTGCTGGAAACCATTGTACAGAAAATCCCGGCTCCGGGCGGGGATCCCAAAGCGCCTCTGCAGGCCCTGATCTTTGATTCCATTTATGATTCCTACCGAGGGGTGATCATTTCCTGCCGGGTCATGGAGGGAAGGGTAAAAAAAGGCACCCGTATCCGCATGATGGCCACAGGCGCAGTGGAAGAAGTGGTGGAGGTGGGCTATTTCGGGGCCGGCCAGCTGATTCCCTGCGAGGAACTTTCCGCCGGCATGGTGGGTTATATCACTGCCAGCATTAAAAATGTGGCGGACACCCGGGTGGGCGATACGGTTACCGATGAGGACCGTCCCTGCGGGGAGCCTCTGCCCGGCTATAAAAAAGTCAATCCCATGGTTTACTGCGGCATGTATCCGGCGGACGGGGCCAAATACGGCGATCTGCGGGATGCCCTGGAGAAGCTGCAGCTCAACGATGCCTCTCTGTTCTATGAACCGGAGACTTCTGCGGCCCTGGGCTTCGGATTCCGCTGCGGTTTTCTGGGACTGCTGCATCTGGAGATTATCCAGGAGCGGCTGGAGCGGGAGTACAATCTGGATCTTATTACTACAGCCCCAAGCGTTATCTATAAGATCCACAAGACCGACGGCACCTGTATGGATCTTACCAATCCTTCCAATATGCCGGATCCCTCGGAGATCGATTATATGGAAGAGCCTATGGTAAAGGCGGAGATCATGGTGACTACCGAGTTTATCGGCTCCATTATGCAGCTCTGCGAGGAGAGGCGGGGGCAGTACCAGGGCATGGAATACATGGAGCAGACCCGGGCGGTGCTGCACTATCATCTGCCCCTGAACGAGATCATTTATGATTTCTTTGATGCCCTGAAATCCCGTTCCCGGGGCTATGCTTCTTTCGATTATGAGCTTCTGGGCTATGAGAGGAGCAGTCTGGTGAAACTGGATATCCTGGTCAATAAAGAGGAAGTGGACGCCCTGTCCTTTATTGTTTTCGAAGGCTCCGCCTACGAACGGGGCAGGAAGATGTGCGAGAAGCTGAAAGAGGAGATCCCCAGGCAGCTGTTTGAGATTCCCATTCAGGCGGCCATCGGCTCCAAGATCATTGCCAGAGAGACGGTAAAGGCACTGCGGAAAGATGTGCTGGCCAAGTGCTACGGCGGCGATATTACCCGAAAGAAAAAGCTGCTGGAAAAACAGAAGGAAGGAAAGAAGCGGATGCGTCAGGTGGGCAGCGTGGAGATCCCGCAGAAAGCCTTTATGAGCGTGCTGAAGCTGGATGATAAATAAAGAAAAAAAGAAAGGTGCCGCCAAGCCATGGAAAACAGATGGCTTGGCGGCACCTTGGCATTATGTAGTCTGAAAACAGCCTATAGGGCAAAAGGATATAGAGCTTAAGAAACAGATTCTGCCCGCAGCTGTCTCGCCAGTCCCAGCCGGTTTGTCTTGTAGTGGAAGAAGGGGCGCTTGTCGATCTGGATAATGTCCGCAGGATACATGTGGGGCTCCAGACAGGCCTCCACTTTTTCACGGATGCCCTCCAGGGAACAGCCTTCCTCTAATACCACATACAGGTAGGGCAGATAATATCCGGGATGAGAGGGATCGTCCAGCAGGACGAAAAACTCATCATCGATTCCGGGAATCCGGGCGTTGGCTACCAGGTTTTCCATAGGAAGCACAGCCAGCTCGCCGCCGCCGTACCGGGGAGCGTAGCCTCGGTTCAGAACGTAGATGATGCCGTCTTCATCCATATATCCCAGATCGCCGGTATGCAGCCAGACCTTGCCGTCGGAATGGGTCTGGAGAGCCTTGGCGGTAGCTTCCGGATCGTCGTATCCCAGCATGTTGCCGGGTCCTGTCTTGCAGATTTCCCCCATCTGATTATAGGAAAGCTCCTCCTGGGTGCCGGGCTTGAAAATACTTACTACGCTCAAAGGCATAGGCACGCCTACATTGCCGTCCCGGATGGGCTTGGGAGCCATGGGCAGGGAGAAGGTGGAACCGGCTTCGCTGCTGCCGTATCCGGTGGTGAAGCGGATCATGCAGTTGTGGGCGTGGAGGAAATTCTCCGCGTTCTCCAGCTGAATATTGTTGTAGGCCTCGCTGCCTGCTCCGGCTGCCAGCAGATGGGACAGATCGTAATCTTCCGGGATCCGTCCGTTGCGCATAACCGTCTCAATGAACATGGGGATCATAGGCCAGTTGTTGGGCTTGTAGCGCATCAGTTCCAGATCTACGTCCTCCTCATAGCAGAAGGGATCCAGGATCAGCAGTTTATTGGATGCCAGAGGCATCAGAACCATAGATACTATCACAGCCACCAGAGCCGGAGGCAGGCAGGTAACCATCCAGGTGGGGCGGAAACCTTCCGCGCCGCCGTAGAAGTTCATCTGGCAGATAATGCTGAGCATGGTGTTGGAAGAATGGATCACCTGCTTGGAGGGGCCGGTGGAGCCGCTGGTATAAGCCCGGAACAGGGGCCGGTTGATATCAACAGGCGCTTCGGTAGTTCCGGCAAAGCTTTCGCCCTGGGCGATAAAATCTTCCCAGCTCATGACCGCCGGGCCGGAAGCACAGGCGGAGGGGTAATAATTATCCAGACATTCCTGTACATGGGCAGGCATAGCTTCCCGGCTGCCGTAGTGCAGGGGGGACAGAAGCACGATCTTCTTTACGCTGCTGTGGTTCAGAAATTCATTCATCTCGCTTTTGGACATGAAGTCGTGGGCGATAATGGCTTTTGCCTTGGATTTTCTGGCGGCTTCCACATTTTCTTCCACGGTATTGTCCCGGCAGAGCAGGGAGGCGCCGATCTTCTCCGCTGCCAGAAGCAGGTAGATGAATTCGGGAACCAGGCGGAGATACACGGGAATCTGATCTCCCTCACCAAAGCCCAGCGCCCGCAGAGCCCGGGCAGCCTTGTCCGATTCTTCAAAAACGGTTTTCCAGGTAATATTTTCCCCGTAATAATTCATGGCGTCTACGTCCATGCCCGGGCAGCAGTTTCTAAGGTACTGCTCCAGGGTACAGCCGGGGATTTTGATCATTTTCATCATAATATCTGGATAAAATTTCATCCAGGGCCGGTCGATACTTGGCTTTCCGGTTAAATTTCTCTCTTCGCTCATAATCTCTCCTCTGCATAAAAATAAAATTTATTTAATATTAAAATCCGGAATGCAGGAATACAAGTGAAAGAAACGGAAGCTTCCCGGGAAAAATGAATTTGTGTGAATCTGGGATATTTTCTGAAAAAACATAGATACAGATTTGCAGATTTTGGCATTTGCCTGTATACTGTGAATGGAAAAAATCAAATGGAAAATTGGCTTCGGAGGTGAGATGCGTGGATAAGCCCCAGAAGGAACTGGAACTCTATATACACATTCCTTTTTGTATACAAAAATGCGGATACTGTGATTTCCTGTCAGGTCCCTGGGAAGAAGGGATCCGGACCGCTTATCTGGGGACGTTAAGGAAGGAGATCCGCCGGATGGGAGAGTCGGCCGGGAATCGCAGGGTAGTCAGCGTTTTTTTCGGAGGGGGAACCCCTTCGGTCCTGACCGGAGAACAGCTGGGGGCGCTTCTGGATGAAATCCGGAAATCCTTTTCTCTGACAGCGGACTGTGAGAGCACGCTGGAGGCCAATCCCGGCACCCTGGATCCGGAAAAACTGTATCTCTGCAGAAAAGCCGGATTTAACCGGATCAGCCTGGGCTGCCAGTCTGCGGACAATGCGGAACTTGGGAGCCTGGGCCGGATCCATACCTGGGAAGAATTTCTGGAGGGATTTTGTTTTGCCAGAGACGCAGGCTTTCAGAATATCAATGTAGACCTTATGTCGGGGATCCCCGGCCAGACTTTGAACTCCTGGGAAAGGACCCTGCGGAGTACGGCGGAACTGAGTCCGGAGCATATTTCCGCCTACAGCCTGATCCTGGAAGAAGGAACCCCTTTTTATGAAAAAAGGAATCTTCTGAAACTTCCGGATGAGGATACGGAGCGGAAGATGTACGAGAGAACCGGGGAATTACTGGGGGAGTACGGCTACCGGCAGTATGAAATCTCCAATTATGCCAGAGAAGGGTATTGCTGCCGCCATAATCTTGGCTACTGGACCGGCCGGGAGTACCTGGGGCTGGGGCTGGGAGCCTCTTCTCTGTGGGAGGATAACCGGTTCCGGAACACGGACTCCATGGAAGAATACCTTAAAAGCGGCGGAAATCCGGAGACCATCCGGCGGGACAGAGAGAAGCTGACTCTGGAGGACCGGCAGTCAGAGTATCTGATCCTGGGTCTGCGTCTTACAGAAGGGATCTCTCTGGAGAAATTCCGGGAAGCCTTTGGAAAAGATGTCCGGGAAATCTGGCCCGGGGTGGTGGAAAAATATGAAGGATACGGTCTGCTGGAAGAGCCGGAGGGCAGACTCCGGTTTACCAGAAAGGGGATCTCCCTCAGCAATGTGGTGCTGACGGATTTTTTGTAAAATCAAAGACAGAACAAATGTTTGCCAATCTAAAAAGGGTATGTTACAATGGGTGAAACTTCAGGAGGAGATTATGGAACAGAGTCAGAAGAAACAGTTTATCAGGATCCGGGGCGCCGCGGAAAACAACCTGAAAAATCTGAATGTAGATATACCCAGAAATCAGCTGGTGGTGCTGACGGGGCTTTCCGGCTCCGGCAAAAGCTCCCTGGCCTTTGATACCATTTACGCCGAGGGACAGAGGCGATATATGGAAAGTCTTTCCTCCTACGCCCGGCAGTTTCTGGGGCAGATGGAAAAACCCAATGTGGAAAGTATCGAGGGACTGCCTCCGGCCATCTCCATCGATCAGAAATCCACCAACCGGAACCCCCGGTCCACTGTGGGAACGGTAACAGAAATCTATGACTATTTCCGGCTTCTGTATGCAAGGGTCGGAATTCCCCACTGCCCCAAATGCGGCCGGGAGATCAGCCGCCAGACGGTGGATCAGATGGTGGATAAGGTAATGGAACTGCCGGAGCGGACCCGGATCCAGCTGCTGGCCCCGGTGGTCCGGGGCAGGAAGGGCCGTCATGAAAAGGTGCTGGCCCAGGCAAAAAAAAGCGGTTTTGTCCGGGTGCGGGTGGACGGCAGCCTGTATGATCTTACGGAAGAAATCCTGCTGGATAAAAACAGCAAGCATACCATCGAGATTGTGGTGGACCGGCTGGTGGTGAAGCCGGGGATCGAAAAGAGGCTGACGGATTCCATAGAGACGGTGCTGAACCAGTCCGGGGGACTGCTGGTGGTAGATACCATGGACGGAAATACTCTGAACTTCAGCCAGAGCTTTTCCTGTCCGGACTGCGGCATCAGCATGGAGGAAATCGAACCCCGGAGCTTTTCTTTCAATAATCCGTTCGGAGCCTGCCCGGAGTGCTTCGGCCTTGGCTACAAGATGGAGTTTTCCGAGGAGCTGATGATACCGGATCCCAGCCTGTCTATTGACCAGGGAGCCATTGCGGTGCTGGGCTGGCAGTCCTGCACGGACAAGGGCAGCTATACCCGGGCGGTGCTGGAGGCCCTGGCGGAAGCCTACGGCTTTTCCCTGGATACACCTTTCCAGGAGTATCCAAAAAAGATTCACGATATTCTGATCTACGGCACCGGAGGCCGCAGCGTGAAGGTGCATTACCGGGGGCAGAGAGGCGAGGGCGTCTATGACGTGGCTTTTGAAGGCCTCATCAAAAATGTGGAGAGACGCTACCGGGAAACCGGCTCTGAAACCACGAAACAGGAGTATGAGACGTTTATGCGTTTTACGCCCTGCCCCGCCTGCCGCGGACAGAGGCTGAAGCCTACCTCTCTGGCGGTAACTGTAGGAGGCAGGAACATCTATGAGATCACCAGCGTTCCTGTAGACCAGCTGACGGAATTCATGGATCAGCTGAAGCTCTCGGAGCAGCAGGAGCGGATCGGCAGGCAGATCCTGAAGGAGATCCGGGCCCGGCTGCGTTTCCTTATGGATGTGGGGCTGAACTATCTGAGCCTGTCCCGGGCCACCGGCACCCTGTCAGGCGGGGAAGCCCAGCGGATCCGGCTGGCCACCCAGATCGGTTCCGGCCTGGTAGGGGTCGCGTATATTTTGGACGAGCCCAGCATCGGCCTGCATCAGAGGGATAACGACAAACTTCTGGCGACCCTGAAAAAACTTCGGGATCTGGGAAACAGTCTGATCGTGGTGGAGCATGACGAGGATACTATGCGGGCTGCGGACTGCGTGGTGGATATCGGTCCCGGGGCCGGCCAGCACGGCGGAGAACTGGTAGCTATGGGCACGGCGGAGGACCTGATGAAAAACCAGCGGTCCATTACTGGCGCCTATTTAAGCGGGCGGCTGAAAATCCCGGTGCCGGAATCCAGAAAACAGCCCGCGGGCTGGATCACGGTGCTGGGCGCAGGGGAAAACAACCTGAAAAATATAGACGTGGATTTTCCTCTGGGCGTCATGACCTGTGTTACCGGGGTTTCCGGTTCCGGGAAAAGCTCTCTAGTCAACGAAATCCTCTACAAGCGTCTGGCCAGGGATCTGAACCGGGCCAGGACCATTCCCGGAAAGCATAAGGGGATCCGGGGGCTGGAACAGCTGGACAAAGTGATCAATATTGACCAGTCCCCCATCGGCCGCACCCCCCGCTCCAATCCGGCCACTTATACAGGGGTCTTTGACATGATACGGGATTTGTTTGCGGCTACTTCCGATGCCAAGGCCCGGGGCTATAAAAAGGGACGCTTCAGCTTTAATGTAAAAGGCGGCCGCTGTGAAGCCTGCAGCGGGGACGGCATTATCAAGATCGAGATGCATTTTCTGCCGGATGTGTACGTGCCCTGTGAAGTGTGTCACGGAAAACGGTATAACCGGGAGACTCTGGAGGTAAAATATAAAGGGAAAAGCATTTATGATGTGCTGAATATGACGGTGGAAGAAGCCCTGGAATTTTTTGATCATGTGCCCTCCATCCGCAGGAAGATCGAGACTCTTTACGATGTGGGACTGTCCTATATCCGTCTGGGACAGCCTTCCACCACCCTTTCCGGCGGAGAGGCTCAGCGGATTAAGCTGGCCGCGGAACTTTCCAGACGCAGCACCGGCCGTACCATTTATATTCTGGACGAGCCTACCACCGGTCTGCATTTTGCAGACGTCCACAAGCTCATCGACATTCTGAAACGGCTGACGGACACCGGAAACACGGTGGTTGTTATTGAACACAATCTGGATGTGATCAAAACAGCGGATTATCTCATTGATATCGGTCCGGAGGGCGGCGATCAGGGAGGCCGGGTCATCGCCCGGGGAACCCCGGAGGAAGTGGCGGAAAATCCCGCATCCTATACGGGGAAATATGTCAGAAAATATCTGTAAAAAGAGCGTTCCCTTGGGGCGTGATTCGTGGTATCATGGAGCAGTAACAGACGGGAGAACCGGGAAGAAAGGGGAGTATTATGGCAGCAGCTACAGATATAGGAATTGATCTGGGAACATCCAGTATCCTGGTTTACGTAAAAGGAAAAGGCATTGTTCTGAAGGAACCATCCGTGGTGGCTTACGATAAAGACGCGGATAAGGTGAAAGCCATCGGAGAGGAAGCCCGGCAGATGATTGGAAGAACGCCGGGGAATATTATGGCTATCCGCCCTCTGCGGCAGGGGGTCATCTCGGATTATATGATCACGGAGCGGATGCTCCATTATTTTATTCAGAAGGCCATGGGCAGACGGGGGTTCCGCAAGCCCAGGATCGTGATCTGCGTGCCAAGCGGCGTAACAGATGTGGAGCGCAGGGCGGTGGAGGACGCTGCCTACCAGGCGGGAGCCCGGGAGGTGACCCTGATCGAAGAACCCATTGCGGCGGCCATCGGAGCCGGCATTGATATTACCAGGCCCTGCGGGAACATGATCGTGGACATTGGCGGCGGAACCACGGATATCGCGGTGATCTCCCTGGGAGGGATCGTGGTGTCCTCCTCGATCCGGGTGGCCGGCGACAATTTCAATGAGGCCATTATCCGCTACGTAAGGAAAAATCACGGCCTGTTTATCGGAGAACAGACAGCGGAGGGAGTAAAGATCCGCATCGGTACCGCCTACCGGGGACCGGAGAATCCGACCATGGAGATTAAAGGCCGGAATGTAGTCACCGGCCTGCCAAAGACCATTGTTCTCTCTTCGGAGGAGATCCGGGAGGCCCTGGAGGAGTCTGTGGGGCAGATCGTGGAAGCGGTTCACAGCGTTCTGGAGAAAACCCCGCCGGAGCTGGCGGCGGATGTTTCCCAGCGGGGCATTGTCCTTACAGGAGGAGGAGCCCTGCTGAAAGGCCTGGAGCAGGTGGTTGAAGAGAGAACCGGGATCCACACCGTAACGGCGGAAAATTCCGTGGCGGTGGTAGCCCTGGGAACCGGCCAGTACGTAGAGATCATGAACAAATTTGAGAACAGATAAGTGGGAACATGCAGGATAAAATCGAAGGATATGTAGAACATATTGTATATAGGAACGAGGAAAACGGCTATACTGTCCTGAATCTCTCCCTCCAGGGGGGAGAGCTGACCTGTGTGGGGATTTTTCAGTCTGTCCATGAGGGAGAATATCTGGAGGCGGAGGGGGAATACACCAATCATCCGGCATATGGAAAACAGTTCCGGATTCTCACCAGCCGGATCAAAATCCCCCAGGGGGGAATGGCGCTGGAGCGCTATCTGGGCAGCGGAGCCATCAAAGGGATCGGAGCGGCCCTGGCTGCCCGTATTGTCCGAAGGTTCGGGGAGGATACCCTGCGGATCATGGAGGAAGAGCCGGAACGCCTGGCGGAGATCAAAGGGATCAGCGAAAGAAAAGCCAGGGAGATCGGCGAGCAGATGGTGGAAAAATCCCAGATGCAGAATGCCATGATCTTTCTGTCCCAGTACGGGATCTCCCTTTCCCTGGGTATTAAAATTTACAATCAGTATCAGGACAGTCTCTACCGGATCCTGAAAGAAAATCCTTACAAACTGGCGGAAGATATCCAGGGCGTAGGATTCCGCATTGCCGATGAAATCGCCGGAAAGATCGGGATCCGGGTGGATTCGGAATATCGGGTGCGAAGCGGTCTTTTCTATATTCTCAGTCAGGCCGCCCTTCAGGGGCATCTCTATCTTCCCAGAGAGGAACTTCTGCGCAGAACCGGAGAACTGCTGGGAGTTCCCCGGGACACCTTGGTAAAATCTCTTATGGACCTGGCCATTGAACGCAGGATCATCCTCAAAGAGGAACAGCGGGAAGGCCGGGAGTCTGACGTCATGGTTTATACCAGCCAATCCTATTATCTGGAACTGAATACAGCCCGCATGCTGCAGGAACTGAATATCCGCTGTGCCGGCGGAGAAGATGCGGTGCAGCAGAGGATCGCCCGGCTTGAGCAGCAGAGCGGGATCCTTCTGGACGACAGACAGCGGCAGGCGGTGGTCCGGGCGGCGGAAAACGGAGTGATGATCCTTACCGGCGGCCCCGGAACCGGAAAGACCACCACCATCAATACCATGATCCGCTATTTTGAAGGGGAGGGTCTGGAAATTGCTCTGGCCGCTCCTACGGGAAGGGCTGCAAAACGGATGACAGAAGCTACGGGACAGGAAGCTTCCACCATTCACCGTCTGCTGGAACTGTCCGGTGTTGTGGATGAATCCTCGGCCAATGTCCGCTTCGAGAGAAATGCCCAGAATCCCCTGGAAGCGGACGTGATCATTGTGGACGAAATGTCCATGGTGGACATTTATCTTATGCACGCCCTGCTGTCGGCCATGGTGCCGGGGACCCGACTGATCCTGGTGGGAGACATGCACCAGCTGCCCAGCGTGGGCCCGGGCAGCGTGCTGAAGGATATGATCCAGTCCGGAGCTTTTCCGGTGGTGGAATTATCCACGATTTTCCGGCAGGCCCGGGAAAGCGATATTGTTGTGAACGCCCACAGGATCCAGAAAGGACAGCAGGTTCCCCTGGACAATAAAAGCCGGGATTTTTTCTTTCTGGAGCGAAAGGATATTCCGGTGATCCAGAAGGTAATCCTGACTCTGATTGCCAGAAAGCTGCCCGGTTATGTGGAGGCCAGGCCCCAGGAGATCCAGGTGCTGACGCCTATGCGGAAGGGCCCCCTGGGGGTAGAGCGCCTCAATGAACTGCTGCAGAAGTACCTGAATCCGCCCTCGCCGGAAAAAGCGGAGCGGGAAACCGGCAGCGGAATCTTCCGGCAGGGAGATAAAGTCATGCAGATCAGAAATAATTACCAGCTGGAATGGGAGATCCGGGGGCAGTACGGCATTGCGGTTCAGAAGGGAATGGGGGTTTTCAACGGAGACCTGGGAGTGATCGATTCTATTAATACCTACGCGGAACTTCTGACGGTGGTGTACGATGACAACCGGTATGTAGACTACAGTTTTAAGCAGCTGGATGAATTGGAGCTGGCCTACGCCACAACCATACATAAAGCCCAGGGAAGCGAATATCCGGCGGTCATTATTCCGCTGCTGGGAGGGCCCCGGATGCTGATGACCAGAAATCTTCTGTACACGGCGGTGACCAGGGCCAGGAAATGCGTGGTGCTTACCGGCAGCCCGGAGACTTTCCAGGCTATGATCGATAACCAGATGGAAGAAAACCGCTATACCACTCTGGCGGAGAGGATCCGGGAGGCGGGAGAACTCCGGAGTCAGGCGGAGGAAAGAAGAGAGATCGGGGAGAAAGGAGCCTCTTGAAAAAAATATTCCTGAAACTTTCAGAATTGCTGTATCCCAGGCGCTGTCCCCTCTGCGACGGGATCCTGGGGGAAAAAGAGCCGCTGCTCTGCAGAGCCTGCGGGGAAAGTCTGGAATTTATAAAAGAACCCAGATGCTTCCGCTGCGGGAAGCCTTTGTCCCTGGGAGAAGCAGAATACTGCGGCAGCTGTCTTCGGGGAGACCGCAGCTTTCAGCGGAATCTGGCGCTTTTTCCCTACCAGGGAAAATACAGGCAGTCCATCCTGCGGTTCAAATACCGGGGCAGACAGGAATACGCCCGGTTTTACAGCGCAGCCATGGTAAAAACTTTTGGAGGACAGATCCGGCGCTGGGATCCCCAGGTGCTGGTTCCCGTACCCATCCACCGGGAACGGCTGCTGAAACGGGGGTACAACCAGGCGGAGGTGCTGGCGGACAAACTGGGGGAAGCCCTGGGGATTCCGGTGGCGTCCCAGGCGGTGCTGCGCCGGAAAAATACAGCGGCCCAGAAGCTGCTGGACAGATGCCAGCGGAGAAAAAATCTCCGGCAGGCCTTCGTGCCGGGAAGGGAGATCCGTCCCTGGAAAAGCGCGCTGATCCTGGACGATATCTATACCACCGGCAGCACCCTGGACGCAGTGGCGGAGGTGCTGAAAAAAGCCGGAACAGAGCGGGTATATGCCCTCTGCGTCTGCATCGCTCCGGGAGAGGAACCGGACCGCTGATTTTTACAAATGGGTTTGCATACATACAGAAGTATGGTATAATGGGAACACTTGACGAGGTGCTGATATGTTGGATGAAGAGAGAATCCGGCTGATGTTTCAGCTGGCAGAGTATGAACAGGGGGTTGGCAGCCGGGATCTGAAGATCACCCGGTATGAGGAAAAAGATTACGCGGCCTTTACCCTGATTAAAAACTTTTTTCTGGCTACGATCGCCTATGTGCTTCTGCTGGCCGGCTTTGTGCTGTGCAATCTCCGGCAGTGCCTGGAGATCCTGAGCCAGATGGATTTTCTGCCGGTCCTGGGGGCCGCCCTGGTGGGCTATCTTTTTGTGCTGGCCTTCTATTCGGTGCTGGTGTATACCATATCCAGGATCCGCTACGGCAGGGCTCTGAAACGGGTGAAGGAATATTACCGAAAGCTGCAGGCGCTTGAACAGCTTTACAGAGATGAGCAGCTTCTGGCAGGAGGATTGGCAAATGATAACGAAGATTGATGAAATCCGCAAAAAGCTGGAGAATCTGTACGCGCAGTATGATATCTACATCCTTCCGGCGCTGAAATTTCTGCTGGCCCTGATCCTGTATCTGGGGATCAACGGGCTTCTGGGCTATATGACCCAGCTGAACAATATTTTTGTGGTGCTGGTGCTGGCCCTGATCTCGGCGGTGCTTCCCCTGAACGGAATCGTGGTGTTCAGCTTTCTGCTCTGCACGGCCCACTGCTTCGGCCTGGGCCTGGAGATCGGCCTCTGCGCGGTGATTCTGTTTCTGCTGATGGCCCTTTTGTATTTCCGCTTTGTTCCCGGGGACAGTCTGGCACTGATTCTGACGCCCGCGGCATTTTTCCTGCGGATACCCGGCGCTGTGCCCCTGGCTCTTGGAATGCTGCGAGGACCCTTATCCGCTCTTTCGGCGGCCCTGGGAGTTGTGGCCTGGCAGTTCCTCCATGTGGTGAGGACAGACGTGGCGGCGGCAGCGGCAGGAGAGGAAGTCAATTCTCTGGCGCTTATTGAGATCCTGGGAAACGGGCTTTTCCGGGAAGGACAGCTGTGGGTGCTGGTGCTGGCGGCAGCAGCGGCGGCCCTGCTGGTGAGCTTTGTGAGAAGACTGGATATTGACCAGGCGGAGAATGTGGCCCTGGGTACAGGCTGCGCTGCGTATCTGGTGATCATGCTGGCAGGAGGGATCCTGTCGGGTTCCGGAATGTCTGTGCCGGCGGTGATCTTTGGAACCCTGGGAGCCGGGGCTCTGGTGTGGCTGCTTTCCGTTTTTGTATATCAGCCGGATTACGCCGGAAGCCAGCGCCTGAAATTTGAAGATGATGAATACTATTATTTTGTCAAGGCTGTGCCGAAACGGGGAGCCGCCCGCCGGGTTTACCAGGCTGGCAGCGGAACGGAGCAGCCGGAGATCCGCCTGCCGGAGCCGGAATTCTACGAGCCGGAACCAGAAAACCAGGAGGAGCTTCAGGGCGTGGATATCGGAGAGAAACTGGAGGAAACTCTGAAGGATCTGTAATTTTTTCTGCAGCCCGGAACTGTCTGAGAGAAAGGAAGTGATAGCATGGACGCGGTCAGCAACTGGTTCAGAATGCACGTGCTGACGTGGCTGGAACCGCCGAAACAGATAGAAGTCATCGATATCATACAGGTGCTTCTGATTGCGTATTTTGTGTATCATTTTATTCTCTGGTTAAAAAATACCCGGGCCTATATGCTGCTGAAGGGAATTCTGCTGATCGTTATCTTTGTAGTGATCGCCAACCTTCTGAATATGGATGTGATCATCTGGGTTTTCGGAAATATGGGCATGGTAGCCATTACCGCGGTGATCATTATCTTTCAGCCGGAACTGCGCCGGGTGCTGGAACAGATGGGACATAAAAATCCCCTGACCAACCTTTTTGTCTGGGGCAGCAGCGCGGAAAACAATGAGCGGTTCAGCGACAAAACCGTTACCGAACTGGTGCGGGCATGTTTTGATATGGGCGAGGTGAAGACCGGCGCCCTGATTGTGATCGAACGGGACGTAAAGCTGGAAGAGTATGAAAAAACAGGGATTCCGGTGGACGCTATCCTGACCTCCCAGCTTCTGATCAATATTTTTGAGCATAATACACCGCTTCATGATGGAGCGGTTATTGTGCGTGGAGACCGGGTGGTGGCGGCCACCTGCTACCTTCCTCTGACGGATAATCTGAGTCTGAACAAGAATCTGGGGACCCGGCACCGGGCCGGGGTGGGCATCAGCGAGATCAGTGATTCCCTTACCATTATCGTATCGGAGGAGACCGGAAATGTTTCCTATGCCATGAACGGAGAACTCCACACAGGAGTTTCTGTCAGCGAACTCCGGGAGCAGCTCTATCAGGTGCAGAAGATCGTAGATTCGGACGGTTCCCGGATAAAGAGAAAGGAGCGGAGAAAAAATGAGAAAAAATCTGCTCTCTAAGCTCACGGAAAATCTGGCCCTGAAGATCATATCTGTGATCATCGCCATTGTGATCTGGTATGTAGTGGTGGACTATAACGATCCCATGATCCAGCGGTCCATTATCGGTGTGGAAGTTCAGGTGCGGAATGCCTCTTACGTGGCCAATGGAAAGAGAGTTTTCCACATTGATGATCAGTATAAGACCATCGGAGTGATCGTGGAAGGAAACCGTTCCGTGGTCAGCGACCTGACCGCTTCGGATGTGATCGTTACTGCGGACATGACTCAGATTGTGGATATGAATTCCACTCCCTACGTATATGTTCCCCTGGAAGTAAGCTGTCCGGGGATCTCCCGGGAGAATATTACCCTTCCCAGGGAAACCATTCCCATTACCATAGAGGATATCGCCAGCCAGGAATTTGCCGTTTCCGTGGATACCGGCGACACGAAGCCGGACAAGGATTACGAGATCGGCAGTCTGCGGGCCAGCATGGATACCGTGGTGATCAGCGGACCCAAATCTATTATCCAGACCATCGGCAGTGTGGTGGCGGAGATCAACGTCAGCGGCATGACTGCCAGCGGCAGCGTTTCCTCGGAACTGAAGATTTACGATACGGCGGATAACCAGCTTTCCGAAACGACTCTGGAAGACGATCTGAGTTTTGACGGAAGCGGCGTGCCGGAGATCGATGTAGAAGTAGAACTATGGAAAAAACGGTCCGGGATCCGTTTCCAGGTAGAGACCCAGGGACAGCCGGCGGAGGGTTATGAAATTTCCGCCATTACCACCACCCCGGAAGAAATCACCGTAGCAGGAACGGATCAGGCCCTGGAGGAACTGAAGCAGAGGGGAAACACCATCACGATCCCCGGGGAGCTGATCTCCGTGGAGGGAATCCGCAGCGATGAAGATTTTCCGGAGATCGACGTCAGCGATCTGCTTCCGGAAGACATGATGCTGGCCTCCAACGTCAGCTCTACGGTGACGGTAAAGGTTACCGTTCTTCCTCTTGGCAGCAAGGAGTACGATCTGGATGTGGATCAGATCGAGACAGACAATCTGGATCCGGATCTGTCGGTCCGCTATGACAGCGCGGAACTGGCGGTGCGCATCCAGGGAACGGAACAGGACCTGAAGGAACTGCGGGTGGCGGATATCCACGCTTCCATAGATCTGGAGGGCAGAGCCGCCGGAGACTATACGCTGCCGGTAAACATTTCTCTGCCGGAGGGCTATGAATTGGTGGAGGATGTATCCATTGCCCTTCATCTGGAAGAAAAATAGCCGGAAGAAAAACAGGGGGAGAAGGTACAGAAGAAAGGGGAAAACAGTATGGTCAGCAAGAAAGTGACAGTGAAGAATCCCTCGGGGCTTCACCTGCGTCCGGCGGGAAATCTGTGCAAGACCGCTTTGCAGTATCAATGCAAGGTAGAATTCCGTTACCGGGAAGGTACGGCCAATGCCAAAAGCGTGCTCAGCGTACTGGGCGCCTGTGTGAAATGCGGAGATGAGATCGAAATCCTCTGTGAAGGAGAGGATGAGGAGGAAGCGCTCCGGGGCGTTGCCGCGGCTATCGAGGAAGGACTGGGGGAAACAGGGGAGGCGATGGAGCTATGAAAAAGCTGATCACCCAGATCTGGCGTTTCGGCATTGTAGGCGTGATCTGTACGCTGATTGATTTCGGGGTGCTTACCTCCCTGAAAGAGTTTCTGGGAGTCCATTATCTGGTGGCAAATGCCGCCTCCTTTACCGTATCGGTGATTGCCAACTATATTCTGAGCATGAAGTACGTCTTTCATGGGAAGAAAGATACCAGCAGGGTCCGGGAATTCATAATCTTTACGGTTCTGAGCGCCCTGGGTCTCCTTTTGAATCAGCTGATCATGTGGATCACCGTAGATGGAATGTCTATTTATTACGTGGCGGCCAAGGTCATCGCCACCGCTATTGTAATGATTTATAACTTTGTTACCAGAAAACTGTTTCTGGAAGAAAAAAATCAGGAGGAACAAGTATGAGAGTTTTAGTTACCGGAGTAAAGGGGCAGCTGGGCCACGATGTAATGAACGAGCTGGCGAAAAGAGGCCATACAGGAGTCGGTGTAGATATTGAGGAGATGGATATTACGGATCCGAAGGCCTGCGAGAAGGTCATCGGCGAAGCGGACGTAGAGGCCGTGATCCACTGCGCCGCCTATACGGCGGTAGACGCGGCGGAGGATAACGCCGAACTGTGCCGGAAAGTAAACGGTGCCGGTACGGAAAACATTGCAAGAGTCTGTGAAAAGCTGGATCTGAAGATGATGTATATCAGTACGGATTATGTCTTTGACGGCCAGGGCACCAGGCCCTGGGAGCCGGATGACGAGCAGCATCCGCTGAATATGTACGGCCTCAGCAAATATGAGGGGGAAGTGGCGGTTACCAGCCACGTAAAGAAATTTTTTATTGTGCGGATCGCCTGGGTGTTCGGCGTCAACGGAAAGAACTTTATCAAAACTATGCTGCGGCTGGGCCGGGAGCGGGGAGCCGTCAGCGTTGTGGACGATCAGATCGGATCCCCCACCTACACCCTGGACCTGGCGGTGCTGCTGGTGGACATGATCGAAACAGAAAAGTACGGTTTTTACCATGCCACCAACGAAGGACTCTGCAGCTGGTATGAGTTTGCCAAAGAGATTTTCCGCCAGGCGGGTATGGATGTACAGGTAACCCCGGTAAGTTCCCAGGAGTTTGCGGCCAAGGCAAAAAGACCCTTCAACAGCCGCATGAGCAAAGAAAAGCTTACGGAGATGGGCTTTAACCGTCTTCCGGCCTGGCAGGACGCCCTGGGCAGATATCTGCAGGAAATTCAGGGAACAGAAGCTCTGTAAAAGGAGGCTGTTAAAGTGAGTCAAATGAGAAAACAGAGAGGCATCCGCCTTCTGCCCTGGATCCTGGCAGTCTTTCTGCTGCTTGGTCCCCTTCTGCCCCGGAACGTGCAGGCGGCGGAAGTCCTGGAGGGATGGCCGGCCCCGCCGGAGATCGCCAGCGAGACCGGAGTGGTTATGGACCTTTCCACCGGAGAGATCCTCTACAATAAGGATATGGATAAGCAGATGTACCCGGCCAGCCTTACCAAAGTTATGACCGCGCTGCTGGCTCTGGAACATGCTTCTCTGGATGAGCAGGTAACTTTTACCGAGCTGGGTGTCCGGGATGTGTACCCGGGAAGCAGCAACGCCGGTATGCAGGTAGGGGAAACTATTACCCTGGAGCAGTGCCTGTATCTGCTGATGCTGAAGTCCGCCAATGAGGTGGCCACCCAGATCGGGGAATATGTGGGGGGATCCGAGGAAGGGTTCGCGGATCTGATGAATCAGCGGGCGGCAGACCTGGGCTGTACCAACACCCAGTTCCGCAACGCCAGCGGCCTTCACGATCCGGAGCATCACACATCCGCCCATGACCTGGCCCTTATAGGCCAGGCGGCTTTCCGCTACGATGCGTTCCGGAAGATCATCGCAACCCAGCAGTATGACCTTCCGGCTACCAATATGAATCCCAGCCCCAGACATTACCAGAACCATCATGTAATGATCCTGGACGGAAACCAGTTCTTTTACCAGTACTGTCTGGGAGGAAAGACCGGCAATACAGATGAAGCCCACAATACCCTTCTGACGTATGCGGAGAAGGACGGACTCCAGCTGATCGCGGTAGTGATGAAAAGCGACGGACTGGCGGAATGGACCGACACCCGGGCGCTCTTTGATTATGTATATGACAATGCGGAACTGCTGGAACCGGAGGAAACTCCGGAACCTACAAAGGAGCCGGAGGAAGAACCGGAAGAGGAAGAGCCGGAAGCGGATCCCGGAGACACCCTTTCCGGGCCGGAACAGACGGGAAACACCTCGGGGATCGGCGGTGCTCTGAAGGTGATCGCCGGCGTCCTGGGAGTCCTGATCCTGCTGGGGATTCTGTTGATCCTCATACGGATCCGCCAGATACGCAGGCGGCGGAGAAGGCGCAGAAAGCGCAGGAATAAAAGATATTAAAAGAAAAAAAGAAAGCGCTGTAAGTTTCCTGTCCGGAAGGACAGAAATCTTGCGGCGCTTTTTGCCGGGTTAAAATTCCGGGTAGTCCGGAATCTGGTTGCAGTAGAGGATTTCCTGTCCCTCTGTATCCAGGATCCGGATGTGATCGAAAATATAGCGGGTCTGGGCGTCCACTTCCTCCCGGCTGGCGGCGGAAATGCAGAAGCGGGCGGTATAGGGCCGGACAAATTCCTGCACCTGCTCGCCCTCCCGGTAAAAGAAACAGGCCTTGCGCACAAAGGGCAGGTCTTCCAGAGCCCGGGCAGGAGCCTGGCTGCCGATGACTTTTTCCCGGCCCTGAAAATAAAGGACGGCGCTGCAGGTTTTGAACCAGGGATCATGGCGGAGCAGATCTTTTTCCATAGCTTCCGGATCGTACACGGAATCCAGCAGCAGCTTTTCTACAGAAAACCCGCTGGAGTATTCGATCAGTTCATGCTCATAGCCCAGGAAACGGGCGGCGGTTTCTCCCACCTGAATCCCCCGCTCCGGATCCCAGAAGAACTGCATGGAAAGTTCTCCCTCCTTCTGTCCGGTGAAAGCGATGATCTTTTCCAGAATTTCCTTTGCCTCCGGGTAAACCTGGGACATAAGCCGGGAAGGATAGACGTTGCGGGTGCTGATGGGGATCAGACCTTTGCCGATGGGGGTCTTTTCCCGGTCCGCGATGCTGAGGACGAAAACCTTTCCTTTATGTACCCAGGCCATCATATTAAATTCAAAACCGGCATTGTACTCCTCCGCCAGGATTTCTTTTCGGCGGGAGGTTTCGCAGACATAATCAAAATGCCGGCGGATTTCTTCCGGACTGTCCAGTACCAGCAGGCCCCGGGAGCCGTACTTGTCTACCGGTTTTACCACTGCTGGAAAGCGGAGACCTTCCAGTTCCCGGTCCGTGAAATCCTTTTTGAGAGTTATAAACCGGGGAGTTCCGATGTTCAGACGCCGGAACATGGATTTCATGGCGGATTTATCCCGGTAAAAGGCCAGCTGCTCCGGCTGCAGATAGCAGGGCAGCCCTGCCTTGCTGGCGATCTTGACCATACATTCCAGCAGCAGATCGGAGAAAGCGGTAACAATACCGTCCACCTGCTCCTCTCTGCAGAGGGCGGCAATAGCGTCAATGTCCGTCACCGGAATGTCATAGGCCTGATCTGCCAGAGCCTTGGCGGGCCCTTCCGGATAGCCGTCGCAGACCAGGGTGGTGATCCCCCGCTGTCCGGCCATTCGGGTCAGGGGAACGAATTCCTCCAGGGAACCTAAAATTAATAATTTATGATTCATGATGCTTCTCCAGATATTCAATGACTGCGGAGGCTACGGCCTCCATATCCTCCAGATTGTAGCGGTGGTCGCAGGGCAGAGGCAGAATGTTGGCTGCCAGATCGTATTCCGTGCTGTCCTCCGGCATTTCCGAAAGGACATTTCCCCAGTAAGTGGGAACGTAGATCTTCTGACCGGCCAGGGCTTTCCGGAGTTCCGGGCCGCCGGGAGTGTAAAAAGGGTAGCAGAGGGGCCCCTGGGGAGTCAGGAAAGTCCGGGGACTCCGGGAGGCCAGGCGGCTGGACAGATAGCTGTAGTTTTCATTTCTGCGCTTTCTGCAGGCTTCATAGTCAATGGCCCGCAGCAGGTTTTCCGTGAGCCGGGACATAGATTTTACCGGAGCTCCGTAAAAAGAGGAAGCAGTGGCATGCATCTCCTGAAAATGAGAGGATGCCGTTTCCTCGTACCGGCCCAGCAGGTGTCCCATGCGTTCCCGGGACTGGTCCCGCTCCAGGGGATAGGGGGGAGCCGCTTCCAGAGAAAGATAGGCGCCGTCCGGCAGACCGAAAAATTTTCTGCAGGAATACAGAGTGGGGATGCCCGGCAGAGGCCTCTGGAAAAAACTGTGGGTGTGGTCGGCAATGATCCGGCCATATTTCTTTTTATATTCCAGAAGACGCTGATCTGTCAGCTGTCCGTAATAATTTACCAGGTAGAGATATTCCCCTTCCTGCAGTTGCCCTTCCAGGATCGGGGTAAAATCTTCCCTTATGTGATAGAACCGCAGCTCCCAGCCCTGCTCTCTGCAGACGGAAGTGACGGAATCACAGAGAAACCAGGGAAGATACAATTTCCGGCAGCCCAGGGCGTCCATAAGATAGATCAGGGCGGTCCGGCCCAGGTTCAGGCGGCAAAGATTGGGATAGTATTCCCCTCCGGAGAAATTTTCCAGTTCCAGATAGCCGCCGATTTCTTCTTTTCTCATTTATACATCCTTATCTCTTATGGTATAATTTGGCATTTTCCGGGCTTCATCCAGTATATTCATGAGATACTGGCCGATGATCCCCATGCTCAGCAGGATCAGGCCGGAGAAGCCGGTTACCAGCAGTACCAGGGTGGTCCATCCTTCTACGGAGGTTCCGAAAGCAAAGTACCGGACCAGGTATACCAGGGAAAGCGCCACGCTTACCAGAAAACTGATGATCCCCAGATTCCGCACCACGATCAGGGGAAAAGCGGAATTGGATAAAATATCGTGAAACAGGTCGTGGGCCAGATGCCGGAAGGTGTAGCCGCTTCTGCCGTATTTCCGGGCGTCGTGGCGCACGGGAACGTTGATGATCCGGTTGGAAGTGCAGACCAGCAGATTGCCGATCTGGGGAAGACGGACGTTCATTTTCAGTATGGCGTCCACGATAAAACGGCGGATCAGCCGGAAACTGGTAATCTCCAGATCCGGATCCTTAGGCAGCATTTTGGAGGTGGCGTACACAGAAAGCCGGGTGCCCAGACGGCGGATGAAATTATGGTGGCGGTTCTCATATTTGGCAATGATCACGTCCACATCCTGGCGCCGGTTCATGGTGTCGATGAGTTTTGGGATTTCCTCCGGGGGATGCTGCAGATCATCGTCCATGGTGATGACAAAATCTCCCTCCACAAAAGAAAAGCCGCAGAGCAGCGCCGGATGCTGGCCGAAATTTCTGGCCATCTGCACGATCTTCACACGCCGGTCGCCGGCCCGCAGGGCCTTCATTTTTTCATAGGAACCGTCCCGGGATCCATCGTCTACCAGGATCAGCTCAAAATCTTCATGAATGGCAGTCTCGAAAACATTTCTGACCCGGGTGTACAGTTCCTCCAGAGTGGGTTCGGAATTGTATACGGGTACTACCACAGAATATAGACTCATGGTTTCCTCCTTTGTCCAATCAGACAGGTTGTTCGGATGCCGGGTCCTGTCCGGATCTCCGGGCAGAACTGCAGACTTATTCTAGCATTTCTTCCGGGCTTTTTCAAGGATGGCTTGTGGATTGGGGGAAAAAGTGCTATAATCAACAAAGTTTAGCTATGAGCAGGAAAGGAGACAGAATGGGAGACCGGGCGAAAGCGAAAAATTATGTATTGCTGCATCTGAATATTCTGCTGTTTTCCTTTACCAGTATTTTTTCCAAACTGGCCTCCATCCAGTTCAATGACCATGGTCTCCAGGGGTGGAAGCTGTACCTGTATCTGTTCCTGATGCTGGCCAACTGTCTGGTTTACGCTCTGGCCTGGCAGCGGGTAATCAAGAAATTTGATCTGATGGTAGCCTACGCCAACCGGAGCGTTTACCTGATCTGGTCCCAGATCTGGGCGGTGGTGATTTTTCATGAGAATTTAAGTATCCAGAATATCATCGGCATCTGCGTGGTTTTCCTGGGAGTGATGGTGGTGCAGAGATATGAATAATATGTTTATGCTGATCATGGTGGCATGTACCTTTTTTTCCGCTGTCTCCCAGCTGCTGCTGAAGCAGAGCGCCAGGCAGGAGCACGGAAGCTTTCTGAAGGAATATCTGAACTGGCGTGTGATCACGGCGTACCTGATCTTTTTCGGGGTGCTCCTGGCCAACACTTACGCCTATACCCGGGTGGATATGCGCTACGGTCCCGTGATCGATACCTTTACCTATGTATTTGTTATGATCCTTTCCATGACCGTGCTGAAGGAAAAGGCCAGCCGGGGCAGGATCATCGGAAATCTGATCATTATCGCGGGGGTTATTATCTATACCCTGCCATAGAGTACGGAAAGAGGAGAGAGAATGATTGATTTTAACAGACCCCCCTATGTGGGGCGGGAGCTGGATTATATCAGAGAAGCTGTGGAAGCCAACAAACTTTGCGGAGACGGAACCTTTACCAAACGCTGTTCCGCCTGGATGCGGGAGAACCTGGGGACTCGCTACGCCCTGCTGACAACTTCCTGCACCCACGCTCTGGAAATGGCTGCCTACCTTTCGGACATCCGTCCCGGGGATGAGGTGATCATGCCCTCCTACACCTTTGTGTCTACGGCGGACGCATTTGTACTGCGGGGAGCGGAGATCGTTTTTGTGGATATCCGGCCGGATACCATGAACATAGATGAGAACCGGATTGAGGACGCCATTACGGAAAAGACCCGGGCCATCGTACCGGTGCACTACGCGGGAGTCGCCTGCGAGATGGACACCATTCTGGGACTGGCGGAAAAATATCGGCTGAAAGTGGTGGAGGACGCCGCCCAGGGCGTACACGCCTATTATAAAGGAAGAGCTCTGGGGACTCTGGGGGATTTTGGCTGCTTCAGCTTTCATGAAACGAAGAATTATACCATGGGAGAGGGAGGAGCCCTGCTGTTTCAGAAGGACGCGTATCTGGACCGGGCGGAGATCCTCCGGGAAAAGGGCACGGACCGGAGCAAATTTTTCCGGGGGCAGATTGACAAGTATACCTGGGTGGATTACGGCTCTTCTTACCTTCCCAGCGATCTGAATGCCGCCTATCTTTACGCCCAGCTGGAGGCCTGTGACCAGATCGATGCCCGCCGCATGGCTGTCTGGGAGCTGTACCACCGGGAACTGGAGCCTCTGGAGGAAGCGGGTCTGCTGGAGCGGCCGCGGGTGCCGGATTACGCCCGGCACAATGCCCATATGTATTACATAAAGGTTCAGGACATGGAAGTCCGCACCCGGCTGATCCGGTTCCTGAGGGAACGGGACATCTGCAGCGTCTTCCACTACATTCCTCTGCACAGCGCCCAGGCGGGCCGGAAGTTCGGCCGCTTCCACGGAGAAGATGTGTGGACGACCCGGGAGAGCCAGCGGCTGATGCGGCTGCCTATGTACTATTCCCTGAGCCTGGAAGAGGCGGAATACGTGGTGAACTGTATTCGTGATTTTTTTCGTTTTGACGGACCAAAGGAGTAACAGATGGCGGAAAATACCCTGCTGAGCTTTATCAAAAAACTGAAGCCCTATACCATAAAAAAAGGCCTGAGATATCTGAAGCACTACGGAGTAAAAGGCTTCCTGACCAGACTGGGAGAGCGGCTGGAACCGGAAGAGGTGCCCTACGGGCCCTGGTACGAAAATCACAAGGCCTCCCAGGACACCCTGGAAAAACAGAGAAAAAGAAAATGGAAGGATCCGGCTACCATCAGTATCGCCGTGCCCGCCTACCGTACGCCGGAAAAGTATCTCCGGGAAATGCTGGATTCCCTCCTGGCTCAGACCTATCCTTACTGGGAGCTGTGCCTGGCCAATGCCAGCCCGGAGGACGATTCCATGCAGGCGGTGCTTAGGGAATACAGAGAGCGGGATCCCAGGATCCGCTGTCTGGATCTGGAAGAAAATGCGGGTATTGCGGAGAACACCAATGCTGCCTTTGCCATGGCCCGGGGGAAATATGTAGGCCTTCTGGACCACGATGATCTGCTGGCCCCTGACGCCCTGTATGAGGCGGCCCTCAGGATCCAGGAGGGGGCGGATATGATCTACACCGATGAGGACAAGGTGCGGGAAGATTTAAGTGAGCACTATCAGCCCCATCTGAAACCGGACTTTAATCTGGACCTGCTGCGGTCCAACAATTATATTTGTCATTTCCTGGTAGTGAAGAGGAGCCTTATCCAGAAGGCAGGAGGTTTCCGCCGGGAATTTGACGGGGCCCAGGACTATGATTTTATTTTCCGCTGCGCGGAGCAGGCGGAAAAAATCGCCCATGTGCCCAGGATCCTCTATCACTGGAGGACCCACAGCGCCTCCACGGCGGATAATCCCGCCAGCAAGCTGTATGCCTACGAAGCGGGAAAGCGGGCGATCGAAGGGAATCTGCAGCGGACCGGAACCAAAGGACTGGTAACCCAGACCCAGGATTACGGTTTTTACCATGTGGAGTATCCGGTGCAGGGGGAACCTCTGGTCAGTATTCTGATCCCTAACCGGGATCAGAAAGAGACCCTGGAGAACTGCCTCCGTTCCATCCGGGAACAGACCACCTACCGGAATTATGAAATCCTGATCGTGGAAAACAACAGTTCCCAGAAGGAAACCTTTGAATATTACCGGAGCCTGAAGGCGGATCCAAGGATCCGGCTTCTGCGGTGGGACCATCCCTTTAATTATTCGGCCATCAACAATTACGCGGCTTCTAAGGCCAGAGGCCAATACCTGCTGCTGCTGAATAATGATACCCGAGTCATCTCTCCGGACTGGATCCAGGGCCTTCTTGGAAACTGCCAGCGGCCGGAGGTGGGGATTACCGGAGCGAAGCTGTATTACCCGGATCACACGGTACAGCACGCGGGGATCATCATCGGCATTGGCGGCATTGCCGGCCACGCGTTTCTGAATCTGCCGGGAAACCGCAGCGGCTATCTTCACAAAGCTTCCCTGCAGATGGATTACAGCGCTGTGACCGCCGCCTGCATGATGGTAAAAAAGAGCCTTTACCAAGAGATCGGAGGCTTTGAGGAAAAGCTGACGGTGGCTTTTAACGATGTGGATTTTTGCCTCCGGGCAGGAAAAGCCGGGTACCTGGTGGTATACAATCCCCGGGTGGAGCTGTTTCACGATGAGTCGAAATCCCGGGGGGCGGAGGACAGTCCGGAAAAGGTCCGCCGTTTTCAGGAAGAAATTGAATTTATGCGCAGCCGCTGGATCGACCTTTTGAAGGCAGGAGATCCCTGCTACAACAAAAATCTGACCCTCAGCAAATGGAACTATTCTCTGCGGGCCAGGTAAGGAGAAAGCCATGGGGGAAGTTTCGGTAGTTATACCTAATTACAATGGAATACAGTATCTGGAAACCTGTCTGGAGGCCCTGAAGGCGCAGACTATGCAGGATTTCCGGATTATTCTGGTGGATAACGGTTCCTCCGACGGAAGCCTGGACCTGGTCCGGGAGAAATATCCCCAGGTGGAGATCGCGGCCCTGCCGGAGAATTTCGGCTTCTGCCGGGCCGTGAACGAGGGGATCCGCAGGGCGGAGACTCCCTATGTGATCCTGCTGAACAATGACACCCGGGTTTTTCCGGATTTTGTAGAGAAGCTGTATCAGGGGATTGCCAGCCGGCCCGGAGCCTTTTCCGGAGGAGCCATGATGATCCAGGCCCACGATCACGGAAAACTGGACGCCGCCGGGGACTATTACAGCGCTCTGGGCTGGGGATTTGCCCGGGGAAAAGGCAAAAATCCGGAGAACTTTACCTCTCCCTGCCGGGTTTTCGCGGTCTGCGCGGGAGCGGCTATTTACCGGCGGGAAGAATTCCTGGAGAGAGGGCTTTTCGATGAGGAGCACTTTGCTTATCTGGAAGATATGGATGTGGGCTACCGGGCCAGGATCGCCGGACGGGAAAACTGGTATCTTCCGGAGGCCAGGGTCTACCATGTGGGCAGCGGCACCAGCGGTTCCCGGTATAATCTTTTCAAGATCCGCTATTCTTCCCGGAATAATGTATATCTGATCTACAAAAATATGCCGGTACTGCAGATCCTTCTGAACCTTCCCTTTCTGATCCTGGGCTTCGGGGTAAAGCTGCTGTTTTTTGCCGCCAAAGGCTACGGCCGGGAATACGCGGCGGGGATCCGGAACGGTTTTTCCCTTTGCAGGAAAAAAGAGAACCGGGAGAAAAAAGTAAAATTCCGATGGAAGAATCTGAAAAACTATCTGAAGATCCAGCTGGAACTCTGGATCAATCTGTTCCGCCGGCTGTAGCGCTCCGGCGGAATTTTTGCCTTCCGGATCCGGGATCGTATCTTAAATCTTCCGGAATTTTATTGCGATTTCCGGAAAGTTATAGTATTATGTTAAATTGGGAAAGGTATAAACAGGTGATTTGCCGTGATTAAAGACAATCAGAAGTACTTTAACCGGATGCACGTGGTTGCGGATGCCCTTGTGATTATCATTTCCTATCTGACCGCATGGGTACTTAAATTCCGCACGACCTTGTTCGGGCATTCGGTGCTTACGCTTCCTTTTGCGTATTACGCTCTGGTGCTGGTACTGATCATACCGATCTATCTGGTCCTCTACTATGCCTGCAATCTGTACACGCCCAAGCGGGTGCAGGGGCGGAGGCTGGAGGCAGCCAATATTTTCCGGGCCAATACCATTGGCCTGCTGGTTGTGATCCTGGGCTTGTATATGGTGCGCCAGCAGCATGTTTCCAGAAGCATGCTGGTGATCTTCTTCGTCATCAACGTGAGCCTGGAGATCATCCTGCGGAATCTGATCCGCTATGTACTCCGGGATATCCGCAAAAAGGGATTTAATCAGAAGCATATTCTGCTGGTAGGCTACAGCCGGGCGGCGGAAGAATATATTGACCGGATCCTGGCCCATCCGGAATGGGGCTACACCGTAAGGGGCATCCTGGACGACCATGTAACGGCGGGAACCACCTACCGGGGGGTAAAGGTTCTGGGAAGGATCGGGAATCTCATGGTGATCCTGCCGGAAAACAAGCTGGACGAGATCTCCATCACTCTGGGATTGAATGAATATTACCGGCTGGAGGAAATTGTAGCCCTCTGCGAGAAATCCGGCGTCCACACAAAATTTATTCCGGATTATCACAACATCATTCCCACCAAACCCTACACGGAGGATCTGATGGGACTGCCGGTGATCAATATCCGCTACGTGCCTTTAACCAATACGTTTAACGCAATGACCAAACGGATCATGGATGTGTTCGGATCCCTGATCTGCATAGTTTTGTTTTCTCCGGTAATGCTGGCAGCGGTGATCGGCATCAAGCTTACTTCTCCCGGTCCGCTGATCTACCGGCAGACCCGGGTGGGACTTCACAACCGGAGCTTTGAGATGTACAAGTTCCGTTCCATGGAAGTGCAGGCTCCGGAGAAGGAGAAAAAAGCCTGGACGGTGAAAAACGATCCCAGGGTCACGCCCTTCGGAAAGTTTATGCGCCGTACCAGCATAGACGAACTGCCTCAATTGTTTAATGTCTTGAAGGGGGACATGAGTCTGGTGGGGCCCAGACCGGAACGGCCGTTCTTCGTAGAAAAATTCCGGGAAGAAATTCCCAGATATATGGTGAAACACCAGGTGCGTCCGGGCATGACCGGCTGGGCGCAGGTGAACGGATTCCGGGGGGATACTTCTATCCGGAAACGAATTGACTGCGATCTGTATTATATTGAAAACTGGACCCTGGGGCTGGATGTAAAGATCCTGTTCCTGACGGTGTTTAAGGGCTTTGTAAACAAGAACGCGTACTAGAGAAAAAGGGGTTAAATATGGCTTCGGGCAGAAGAAGAAAAAAGAAAAAAAGAAAAGCGTTATTTGCGGTTGAGATGGTGATCCTGGCGCTGCTGACGGTAGTGCTGCTGGTCTGTATCTGGGCGACCCAGAAATTTAATCTGCTGAACCGGAAGGATCTGGATGAGGACCGGCTGTTTACCTCTGATGAGGTCAATAATCCATCGGGGGAGGAGGGCGGTTCAAGGCTTACCGGGGTGGATCTCTTTGCCCTGGTGGGAATTGATTACCGGGAGGGCAACGAGGCCCAGAACAGCGATACCCTGATCATTGCCTGCGTGAATCATAACGACAAGACCATTAAGCTGGTTTCGGTGTACCGGGATACCTATCTGAACATCAACGGGCCCTATGACGACGGCTATTACTTTACCAAGTGCAACGCCGCCTATAATGCGGGGGGACCGGAACAGATGCTGACCATGCTGAACCTGAACCTGGATCTGGATATTACCAAGTACGTAACGGTGGATTTTACCGTGGTGGCGGACGTAGTGGACGCCCTGGGCGGCATCGATGTGGATCTGACCCGGGAGGAATGCGTTCACCTGAATAATCATCTGGTAGAAACCTCGGAAGTCTGCGGGGTGGAGTACGATCCCATCGATATTCCGGATCAGTCCGTCTTTGACGGGGTCATTACCCAGACTTTCCATCTGGACGGAGCCAAGGCGGTGGCCTATTCCCGGATCCGCCAGACTACGGGAGACGATTTCCGCCGGACCGCCCGGCAGAGGAACGTGATTAACAAGATCTTTGAGAAAGCCAAAAAAGCCAGTCTGGGAACCCTGGATTCTATTATGAACGCCGTGTTCCCCCAGATTGAGACCAATCTTACCAACACAGAGATTCTGTCCATGATCCAGCCGCTGATGAGCTATACCATTACCACAGAGCAGGGCTTCCCCACCCGGTACGAGGCCGGGGTGGAGATCGTAGAGCCGGTAACCGGGCTGGACTGCGTGGTTCCCCATACCCTGGAGCAAAACGTCATCGAGCTCCATGAGCTGCTGTTCCCGGGAGAGACCTATACCCCCTCCCAGACTGTAACGGATTACAGCGAATACCTGGAATGGGAGACAGGATTTACCGAGTATAATATGCCCGATCCTACGGATTACGGCAAGCTCCAGGAAAGCGTGACCCTGGAGGAAGCCCAGGCCCAGGGCTTTGACGGGACCTCGGAGGATGATTACGATTCGGAGGACTACTCGTATGATGACGAGGATTACGATTCCGGGGATTATTCATATTACGGCAGGGACTCCGATTACTATGAGCCGGAGGACTACCGCTATTACGAAAGCGATTATTAAAATAAGCAGGAAATGACGAAAATGTACAGTGTGGATATTTTGATACCAACCTATAAGCCAGGCCCGGAGTTTGCAGAGCTGCTCCGGCGCCTGGCTCGTCAGCATTATAAGGCAAAACAGGTGCTGATCATCAATACAGAAAAAGAGTACTGGAAGCCGGATCTGGAGCGGGAATACCCGGGCTGCCGGGTCATGCATATCAGCCGGGAAGAGTTTAACCACGGGGGAACCCGAAAGTGGATGGCCGGCATGTCGGCGGCGGATCTGCTGATCTTTATGACCCAGGACGCCCTGCCGGCGGATACGGAGCTGATCGGAAGCCTGGTGCAGGCTTTTGAAAATCCCGGGGTGAAGGCGGCATATGCCAGACAGCTCCCCCGGCAGGGCTGCTCCCTGCTGGAGCAGATCACCAGAGAATTCAATTACCCGGCGGAAAGCAGGATCAAGACCCGGGAAGATCTGCCCGCTCTGGGTATAAAAACCTTCTTCTGTTCCGATGTGTGCGCTGCCTATGACCGGCAGACCTATCAGGAGCTGGGAGGTTTTCCGGAAAGGGTCAGCTTCAACGAGGATATGATCTATGCCTCCCGGGTGATCGAAGCCGGGTACAAGGTGGCTTACGCGGCGGAGGCAAAGGTATACCATTCCCATGACTATACGGGCCGCCAGCAGTTCCACAGGAATTTCAACCTGGCCGTGTCCCAGGCAGATCATCCGGAGGTCTTTGCCAAATATCCCTCGGAGGGAGAAGGGCTGCGGCTGGTAGCCCGGACGGCTGTGGAAGTCTGCCGGCAGAAAAAGCCCTGGCTGCTGCTGACGCTTTTCTGGCAGAGTCTCTGCAAATATGCCGGCTACTGGCTGGGCAAGCGGTACCGGAAGCTTCCAGGGTGGATGGTCCGGCGCTGCGCCGGGGAGTCTATCCCCCGGAAAAAGAAATAAGAGGAAAAAAGGATGAAAAAGGTTTATGTATATGCCTATCTGGCAGGCAATCTGGGAGACGACCTGTTTGTGCGGCTTCTCTGCCGGCGGTATCCCCGGACCCGGTTCTGTATCTTTGCGGAGCCGGTCTACAAAGAACGCTTCGGGGATCTGCCCAACTGCCGGGTCTATTCCCCGGAAGACCGGGAGGTAAAGCGGGTAGAGCGGCTGTTTCCGGGGCTTGGCTTTCCGGCATATCTGGCACGGCGCTGCCAGGCGTCGGTTCATATCGGCGGATCGGTTTTTGTGCAGCATCAGGAGGACTGGTCCGGGGCCTATGCCGCAGACGCCGGCCTGGCAAAGAGAAGCCGCCGTCTGTACGTCATCGGGGCAAACTTCGGTCCCTACACAGATCCGGCCTATTATGAGAAGTACCGGGAGCTTTTCTGCGCATATGAGGGCATCTGTTTCCGGGACCGTTATTCCTATGAACTGTTTCGGGATCTTCCCCGGGTTTCCTGGGCTCCGGATGTGGTTTTTAACCTGCATCCAGCCTCCCTTCCCAAGGAGAAAAAGGTTCTTATCTCCCCCATTGAACTGGGGGACCGGAAGGGAAAATACGATCTTTCCGGCTATGAGCCGGCCTACCGGGAATTCCATATCCGCATGATCCGAACCCTGCTGAACCGGGGATACAAGATTACCATGGTCTCCTTCTGTCAGGCCCAGCAGGACGATACTATGATGCAGAAGATTCTGGACGGCCTTCAAGAGGAAGAGCGGCGGAAGATCGTCTGCACCGCCTATCAGACAGATATGAGATTTATCCTGCAGGAATTTGCCTCCAGCGAAGCTGTGCTGGGAACCCGTTTTCACAGCGTGATCCTGGGCCTGGTCCATGGCTGCCGGGTGCTGCCGGTGATCTACGACCAGAAAACAGAAAAAACCCTGGAGGATCTTCCTCCCATGCAAAAGCTCACCCTGGCGGAACTGGCGGGGACGGATACGGAGAAAACGGCGGAGGAATGGCTTTCCGGGGAGCCTATGGATATAGCGGAACTGAGACGGGCAGCGGAAGGGCAATTCCGGTACACGGATGAATTTCTGAAATAAGCAGAAGAAGGGGGAATACAATGGATTACAAAAAAGGAAAACAGATAGCGGCAGCGGTTCTGGCGGCGGTTCTGGCAGGGGCTTTCCCGGCTGGATCAGCCGGCGCTGCCTTACAGCAGGTGCAGGCGGAAGAGGCCCTGCCCTTTACCATTCAGGAAACGGATTACGGGGTGAAAAACAGCGCGGTAAAAGCCTGTAAACTGACCATTACCGATGAGGATGTCTATGTGGTCAGAGAGGAGGAGTTTTCCGGCTACGGCTATATCCTGCTGGAGAAAAGCGGAGAGGGCGGCGCCATGACCTTTTATCTGGCCAGCGCCAAAGGACTTGCGGCGGTTCTGGAGAGCCCGGATGGCTCCTATCCGTCGATTACCGGTATCGCCGGGGCCCGGGAAAACGGATACCTGGAGGACGGCCGGCAGATAGAGCCCCGGCATCTTTACCAGGTGGAAAATCCCGCCACCGGAAAATACAACATCTACAACGGCATCACCGGAGAGTACTTTTCCTATGAGGCGGACAGAATCTGGCTTCTGGACAATGGAGAAGAGCCGGTGCTGGGGATGGAAAAGGATGGAAAAACAGGCCTGCTCAGCGGACAGACCGGGGAGCTTCTGTATCAGCCGGTTTACGAGGATGTGGAGATCCTCTGCTATGTGAACGGCTACGGCAGCGGGCAGCTGCTGGGAAGCCTGGGAGGCAAAAGTACCCTGCTGACTCATAACGGACTGGCTCCCGGAGACACTTTTTACCAGAGCCTTTCCTGGTCAGAATCCGAAGGAAAGTACTGCATTGCCTCTGAGGAGGATCAGGAGGGATACCAGGTGTACCGGGTCCTTTCCGGCAAGGACGGAAGGCTGCTGTCGGAGGCAGCGTATCAGGAGGTCCGCAGCAGCTCTCAGGGAATAGTGGGAGAGCGGTGGATCAGCGATGAAACCCCCACGGTGGATATTATCACCGAAGAGGGAACCCGCAATCTGGGAGAGTACTGGCGCCTGGGAAACGATAGTTACGGCCAGGTCTTCATGGACGGAAATTTTCTGGCCACCTACGATCCCCCGGAAGGCTCCATAGAAGTCTGGTTTCTGAATATGGAGGGCCAGAAGATCATGCAGCTGGATCCGGCAGGCTGGGCGGATACGGCCTACGAAGGCTGGTACTGCGGCATGGTGGAGGCAGTGGACCGGGATACCGGCGTCCATTCCCTCCGGGACACCCGGGGGAATATTCTGTTTGATCAGGTGGCTTCCCCGGAGCAGTGGGGGAATTACGTGCTGGCAGAGGACGCGGCCTCCGGGAATACCCGGATCATTTCCGGGGAGACAAAAGAAGTGGTTCTGGAACTGGAGGGAACTGTCCGGGGACAAAAATTTGTGGATTCAGCCGGGACTGGTCTGCTGCTGAAAAATGAGGAAGAGGCGTATGGAATTTTTGATACCTTTTCCGGAGATTTTTCAGGCTTCCTCTGTGTGTCGGACAACAGCCGGGTCTCTTCGGAGATCCTGGGCAGATACGAGGAAGGACGGGCCGTCTGGTACATACCGGATACGCCGGAGGGCGACTGCTTCTTCAATGAAAAATTTCAGCCGATCTGCGTCTGCGGATGGACCGGGGGAGACAGCTATACCAGCGAGGCCGGTTTCATAGACCAGGAACTGAATATTACCTTTGGAGATCTGGATGAATCCGGAGAGAAGATGATCCGGGTGGTGGATTATGAAGGAAATACCCTGGCGGAGATTACGGACCCGGTCAGCCCCTACCGCTATTATTTTGACGGCTTCCGCATGGGGTACGGATACCAGGAAACCGGTATGATCAGCAAGAAAGGAGCGGCCGTTCTGGAGCCGGTCTACGCCGCTGTTTCCGACGCCTGGTACGGCCTGGCCCTGGGCTCCGGCGACAGCGGAGGCCAGAGCCGACTGGTGGACATGCAGGGGAATGTGCTGGCGGAAGGAGAAGCGGTTCTTCCGGATCCTTCCGGAGAAACCGCCAATTTGGGGGACGGCTCTATTGCTCTTCTTGCCGATGGGGACACAGTATACTTTTATGATTTCCTGAACGCCGCTCTGGAGGGAATCGCACCGGAGAGTATACGGCTGACCTCTTCCAGTCCTGCGGCCGGGGAGACCCAGGTCAGCTCAAGCCGCCAGGACATTGTGCTGAATTTCAATCAGGAAGTGGCTCTGGGAACCCAGGGGACCATCTCCCTCTGTGAATACGAGACAGATCAGGCGGTTCTGAACTATTCCACCGGCAGCGGCTCTGTGGTTTACGGAGACGACAGCCATACCTCCATCCGGCTGCAGAACGCCCTGGAAGAGCTGGAACCGGAAAAAACCTATTACCTGCTGATGGACGGCCAGTGTCTGCAGAGGGTATCCCCGGATCCGGAAAAAGAAGGGGAATGGTTCCCGGGAATTTCAGGAAAAGAGGAACTTTTCTTTACCATGGACAAGGTGTTTACCCTTGGCAGGGATAACAATTCCTTCAATCATGGAGACAGTTTCCCGGATGGATACACCATCACGGACGCCCATTACCAGGAACTGCTGATCGGCCTTCTGGGAAAGGGCGCGTATGAGGATTTTTCGGACAGTTCCTGGGGCGGCTCCTGCTACGGAATCTCCTCCAGCATGGCTCTGAACATGCTGGGACTGCTGGACTACAAAGGGGAACTGTACCAGGGCGACTATTATGATCTGGATCCTCTGTCGGATCAGAGTGTCCGGAATATTATCAACTATTATCATATGACTCAGATGGCGGGGAGTCTGTCTGTAAAATCCTACCGGGCGCCGAAAGATGCCCAGGATCAGGAAGGGATCGCAGAGGTTCTGTCCGGCTTTGTGGAGGCAGTGCAGGAGAAGCAGGACCGGGAGGTGATTCTGTTTGAGTACGGATATGCCCGGGAAGGAAAGAATGAATACCGGGGCCATATGATCTTTGCCGTAGACGTGTCCCTGGTGAATGAGGAGTATCAGGTTACCCTCTATGACATGAACTCTGTGGAGTACAAAAATGAGCCGGGAGATTATCTGACTATGTATATTTCTCCGGATTACCGGCAATTCCATTTCCAGGATGCCAACGGCAATATCGTAGGCAACGATGGATCGGAAACCACCCGCCTGCTGGCCATGGATTATTTTTATCCGGAATCCCTGTACAGCGCCTACAGTCCGGGAACTGTTACAGAATCCAGAGCGTCTGCGGAGCCTGCCGATCATTTTATCTGCTTTACCGCCGGAGAATCGGCGGAACTGGAAAACAGCAGCGGAGAAAGTCTTTCTCTTCTGGACGGTATCAGCGGCACCCTGGATCCGGAGGAACTGGATTTTATTGTTCAGGATACAGAAGACGGCCAGGGGGGCCTGCTGTGCAGGCTGCCGGCAGAACCGGAGGAGAGCTACACCCTCCGGGGTCTGGGAGAGAATGCCCAGGCAATGGTAAAGACCGGCGGACAGTATGCCGGAGTGAAAGGTTCCAATCTGGAAAGCATCCAGACCGGCACCGATGGAAGCCTCCGGATTTCCGGCCAGGATCTGCAGTGCCAGGTAACCATGTCCGATGAAACGGTTTCCGATCCGGCCCTTACCCTTACGCTGTCTGCGGAGGAGGATGTGGTGCTGAAGCGGACGGAAGGCAGCGCCCTGCAGCTTTCCTCCCAGGGAATCATTCAGGTAACGGAGATCAAAACCACAGAGGCCGATGGAACCACTTCCGTGGAGCAGGTAGATCTTTCCGGACAGGAACTGGAAGTAGGCGGGGAACTGCCCTTTACGGACGTTGCTCCGGAAGCCTGGTACTATCCCTACGTACAGTTTGTATACCGGCAGGGAGTTATGAGCGGCATGGACGCGGAAACCTTTGCTCCCTACGGCATCCTTTCCCGGGCCCAGTTCGCCACCATGCTCTACCGGCTGGAGGGAGAGCCGGCTGTGGAATATGACGATATTTTTCCGGACGTGCCGGAGGATGAGGGGCTGTTCTTTGTGGACGCAGCTATCTGGGCTCAGCAGACAGGCGTGGTCACCGGCTATACGGAGGGTCCGGACGCCGGCCTTTTCGGCCCCTCGGATCCCATTACCCGGGAACAGATCGCCACTATGCTGTACCGCTACGCGGCTTATAAAGGATACGATCTGACGGAATCTGAGGCATGGACAGAATTTGACGATTCCGGCCAGATCTCCTCCTGGGCCCGGAACGCCATGGCCTGGGCGGTCCATCAGGGGATCTTCACCGGAAAAGAAGACAGCGGACTGCTGGAGCCCCTGGCCAATATCAACCGGGCGGAAACTGCCGCGGTTACCCAGCGGTTTATAGAAACATTCATGTAGAAGAGCCTGAAGCTTCGGCCTGCCAGGAATAAAGGCGCCGCATAATCATCTATTCTCGGTGATTATGCGGCGCCTTCTGAATTGTATAAAGCCTGTTATCCGGTTAGAAATCTACTTCTGTACCGTAGTAGGTGCAGGTCAGCAGATGCTCCATTTCAGCGGGGGTGATAGCTCTGGGGTTAGAGCCTGTGCAGGCGTCGCCTACAGCCAGTTCCGCGATGGAGGCCAGCTTTTCTTTAAATTCCTCCTCCTGAATGCCGAATTCCTGCAGAGTAGAGGGAATATTCAGCTCTTTATTAAAATCTGAAATCTTCCGGCAGAGGCTGTTAATAAGGGCCTGCTGGCTGGCGCCGTCCAGTCCCATCCTCCGTGCGATCTCCGCATAGCGGCCGGCGGCCACGGGATCCTTGGCGTTGTAGCGGATCACGTAGGGCAGATAGATGGCGTTGGCGCATCCGTGAGGAATATGGCCGGTGGAGAAAGCGGCTCCGGTCTTATGAGCCATAGAGTGAACGATTCCCAGCAGGGCATTGGAGAAGGCCATGCCTGCCAGACACTGGGCGTAATGCATCTGCTCTCTGGCGGTCTGATTACCCTTGTAGGAAGCCGGCAGATAGTCCAGCACCATTTCAATGGCCTGGAGAGCCAGGGGATCCGTAAAGGGCCCGTTTAAGGTGGATACATAGGCCTCAATGGCGTGGGTCAGGGCGTCCATGCCGGTATAGGCCACCTGTTTTGCAGGAAGGCCCTGAACCAGATCCGGGTCAACAATGGCTACGTCCGGCGTAATATTGAAGTCGGCCAGGGGATATTTTACCCCGGTCTGATAATTGGTGATAACAGAGAAGGCGGTAACTTCCGTGGCGGTGCCGGAGGTAGAGGGAATCGCCGCGAATTTGGCTTTCTGGCGCAGTTCCGGGAAATTAAAGGGGATACACAGGGATTCAAAGGTTACGTCCGGGTACTCGTAGAAAGCCCACATGGCCTTTGCGGCATCGATGGGAGAGCCGCCGCCCATGGATACGATCCAGTCCGGTTCAAATTCCCGCATCATTTCCGCGCCCTTCATAACGGTTTCCACCGAAGGATCCGGTTCTACGCCCTCGAAAACCTTCACTTCCATGCCTGCTTCCTGGAGATAGGAAACAGCCTTGTCAAGGAAGCCCTGGCGCTTCATAGAACCTCCGCCTACAACCAGAACGGCTTTCTTTCCTTTCAGGTTTTTCAGCTCAGCCAAAGCGCCTTTTCCGTGATATACGTCTCTGGGTAAAGTGAATCTGCTCATAATGGTGTCCTCCTTTTTTTGCTTCCATCATACATGTCTGATAATAAAAAGGCAAGCAGATTTCTGTAAAAAAACAATGGAAATACAGGAAGTATTATCTGCAATATTTTTTCCGCCATTCAAAAAAACGATTGACAGCAGCAGAAGAATGTACTATTGTATTAATGGAATAATACAATAAGGAAAGGGGAAGCTGTCATGGCATGGAATCTGGATTCTCAGAGGCCGATTTACGCCCAGATCATCGAACGGGTGCAGCTGGATATTGTAACAGGGCGGTATGCACCGGGCAGCCGCCTGCCTTCGGTACGGGAGCTGGCCGCCCAGGCCGCGGTGAACCCCAACACCATGCAGAAGGCCCTCTCCGAGCTGGAGAGAAGCGGGCTGATCTATGCCCAGCGAACCAGCGGAAGGTTTGTCACGGAGGACCAGGGCCGGATCCGGGAGGCAAAGCAGAAGCTGGCCTCCATGCAGGTGCGGGAGTTTATACGGAACATGCAGGCCCTGGGCATGAACCGGGAGGAGATAGCGGAACTGTTTCAGAAAATCATCAGGGAGGAAAAATTATGAGCGAATGTTTAAGCTGCCTGGAACTGACCAAACGGTTCGGTACCAGGGAGGCTCTTGGCCACGTAAACTTGAAACTGGAAAAAGGGCGGATCGTGGGACTGCTGGGCCCTAATGGCAGCGGAAAGACTACGCTGCTGAAGCTCATCAGCGGTTTGCTGCTTCCCACCGAGGGAAGCGTGCTGATCCAGGGCATGGTCCCGGGAATCGAGACCAAGAAAAAAGTTTCCTATCTTCCGGATCAGATGTACCTGGGAGATTGGATGCGGGTCAGGGATATCATGGAGTATTTTCAGGACTTTTACGAAGACTTTGACAGGGACCGGGCCAGAGCCATGCTGGACGCTCTGAAGATCCGGCCCAGCCAGAAAATCCGCGCCATGTCCAAGGGAACCCGGGAGAAAGTGCAGCTGATCCTGGTCATGAGCCGCAGAGCCAGCCTTTACTGTCTGGATGAGCCGATTGCCGGGGTGGATCCGGCGGCTAGGGATTATATCCTGTCGGTGATTCTGGATAATTTTCAGGAGGACTCCACCCTGCTGATTTCCACCCACCTGATCGGGGATGTGGAAAATATCCTGGATGAGGTGATCTTCCTGAAAGAGGGAAAAGTGGTCCTGCAGTCCATGGTGGAGGATATCCGCATGGAACAGGGAAAATCTGTGGACAGTCTTTTCAGGGAGGTATTCCGATGCTGAGAAAATTATGGAAACATGAATGGAAAGCTACCTGCCGCCTGCTGCTGGCGGTGCATCTGGCCCTGCTGGTCATGGGGCTGGCGGGCTGCCTGATCCAGGGCGGTTTCACGGCAAGCCCGGTGCTGTCCGTGCTGGGCGGTATCTATATGCTGCTGTTTTTCTTTCTGGCTCTGGCGGCTTTTCTGCTGACCCATTTTCTGCTGATCGCCCGGTACTACCGGAACTTTTTTACCGCAGAGGGCTATCTGGTCCACACTTTGCCTGCAGGGCCGGGAAACAAGCTGCTGGCCAAATGCCTGAATCATCTGGTATGGAGCCTGATGGATCTGGCCTGCGTAGTCAGCGCAGTGATGCTGGTCAGCGCGGCAGTACCATCGGAAGAACAGTGGGCCGGTTTGCTGGAAGTCCTGCCCCTGGCTGCGGAAGCCATGGGTTTCTCTTCCGTGCCGGTGATGCTGCTTGCAGCTCTGGGAATGATTCTGCTGACGCTGTTTAACGCTATCCTGATGTTCTACGCCGCCATCAGCCTGGGAAGTCTTTTTCCGGCCCACAAGATCCTGGGATCGGTTCTCTGCTGGCTGGGCCTGTGGGCCGTTAATCAGATTGTGAATGTGGCGGTGATGCTTTCTATTTTCGGCCATTACGCCGGCCTGGAAGGGACGGTTACGGAAATTGCAGGAACGCGGGTCAATCTGCCGCCGCCTCAGGTAACGGAAATTTTCGGTACCTTTCTGGGCGCCGCTGCTGCTGCCGCCGCTGTTCTGGGGGCTGTCTACTATCTGATCAGCTATCTGGTGCTCAGCAAACGTCTGAATCTGCAGTAAAGGCCGGGGCTCATTATGATTGAGGGGAGGAATAAGACCGTGCGGATTATTAACGGCAAGGTTTTTCTGGAGGAGGGAATCTTCCGGCAGGCGGATCTGGGAATCCGGGGAGAGTATATAGAAAGATTTTATGGCAGCGGGGATTCCGGACCAGAACCCGGAGAAGAGATCCTGGACGCCTCCGGCTGCCTGGTGCTTCCCGGCCTGGTGGATCTGCATATCCACGGCTGCGGAAACCGGGATTTTGGGGACGGGAAGGCGGAAGCCCTGGCGGAGATCGCGGAGCGGCAGGCGGCCTGGGGGATTACCTCTCTGTGCGGCACCACTATGACCCTTCCGGAGGAGCAGCTGCAAAAAGCGGCGGAAGCCCTAAAGGCATACCAGGAGGCCTTTGCCCGGCAAGAGCCGGATCGGTACCGCCGGGGAGCCCGGATCCTGGGCCTTCATATGGAAGGGCCTTTTATCGCGGCTTCCCGGAAAGGCTCTCAGAAAGAGGAGGATATCCGGCTGCCGGATCCGGAACTGGTGGAAAACATACAGGCAGCTTCCGGGGGCCGGGTGCGGATCCTGACTTTTGCTCCGGAGCTTCCGGGAGCAGAGGAGCTGATCCGGAAATGGAAGGATAAAATCCTTCTTTCCCTGGGACATACGGACGCAGATTATGACCAGGCCCTTTTTGCTATGAAGCAGGGGGTCCGGCGTGTGACCCATCTATGCAATGCTATGAGTCCCTTCCTGCACCGGACGCCCGGGGTTCTGGGGGCTGCCTCGGACATGCCCGGGGTCATGGTGGAACTGATCGCGGACGGAATGCACAATCACCCCAGTATGGTGCGGAATGTGTTCCGGATCTTCGGAGATCAGCGGATCATCCTGGTCAGCGACAGCATGCGGGCGGCAGGAATGGGGGACGGGGTATTTGAACTGGGAGGACAGAAGGTACGGGTTCAGGGAAAAAAGGCCCTGCTGGAGGATGGCACCATTGCCGCCAGCGTCACCAATCTTTACCAATGTTTCCGAACCTGCGTGCAGGAAATGGGGATCCCTCTGGAAAGCGCTCTCCGCTGCGCTTCCCTGAATCCTGCCAGATCCGTGGGAGCGGAGAAAGAGGTGGGAAGCATTGCCCCGGGCAAGTACGCGGACCTTCTGCTGGCGGATCCGGAAACCCTGGAACTTAAGCAGGTGATTCTGCGGGGAGAGATCCTGAAAAGGAGGCGCTACTGAGGGGACAGCACCCTGTCACGACCTTTGTTTTGCCAGACCGGACAGAAACCAGCAGAAAACGAGTCCTGTAACGATCCAGGCCATAAGCACCTGAAGGCAGGAAAATACAGAAATAATTATCCAGGCCATTCCCGGAAGTTTCAGCAGGGGAATGGCTTTTTTCACTGCAATAGCGCTGATGACCAGGGGAAAGGTAAAGGCCGCGCAGGAAGGATACCAGGGTCTTCTCATGAGGGCGGGCAGACGGAAGAAAACCGCCAGCCACAAGATCAGAGACAATCCCAGCAGGAACCGCAGCAGCAGAGGATCCGGAGACGCTGCCGTCTGAAGATATCCCGCCAGACAGAGACTGGCCGGAGCGGCAAAAATACAGAACAGAGGTTTTTTTGCCTGCTCTGCCGGATCCCCCAGCTGGAGGTAGCGGTACAGGATCAGAGCCAGCGCCGGCAGAAACAGGAGTATGCCTAAAAAACAGCAGAAAAGCCCCATGATCCGTTGCCCCAGGACGGGCGCGGAGATGCCGCCGGCGGCAATGCCCACATAGACGATAAAGCAGCTGCCGTATACGTTTTCCAATGTCAGAGGCCGGAGAAACCGGCGGGTGAACCAGATCATCAGGAGCAGGTGCAGGGTGATTCCCGCATACCAGAGAACTCCAGCGTATTTTCCCAGAAATGGAACCAGGTAACCAGACAGCACCATGAGTCCCATGGAAAAAGTACCGGAAACACCGGCCAGATCCGGTCGCTCCAGCTCCTCCCGGAAGTGGCCGGGACGGGATATTCTGCCCAGGATCCAGAGTACATCCAGCAGAGCAGCCAAGATTCCGCAGATCCAGTATCCAGCCACTCTTTCTTTTCCAAGAAGATTCCCCAGAGAGGCAATGGCCAGGGCCAGAGCGCAGCCGGGAAAAGGAATTATAAATTTCATGAGAATCCTCCTTTTGTACTACTATAAAAACCGCGGGCGGAGTTTGTCTATAAAAGAGATATAAAATATTGTTTGCTAGATTTCAACCAATAGTTGATACCGCATATTGCACAAAAATATTATACTGAAAATAAGTAATGGGTAAAAATACACAAAAAGGAGGTACTATATGGGTAATGAATTTCACAGGCACGTGGATGCCCAGGGGAATGTGATCGAGCACTCTCATCATCACGACCCCAATGACGTTACGGATTACATGGAAGCGGTAAAAGCTTACCGGGCCACCTTCCCCACAAAGCAGGATGTCATTGATAAGACGCCGGATCCTGCTGTAAAGGAAATGCTGCTTCGGATGGAACAGCTGGGTATTGATAACTCTTTTGACCGGTTTGATCAGCAGCAGCCCCAGTGTAATTTCGGACTGGCGGGAATCTGCTGCCGGATCTGCCACATGGGCCCCTGCCGGATCACCAAGAAGAGTCCCCGGGGCGTCTGCGGCGCGGACGCGGATCTGATCGTTGCCCGGAATATGTTGCGGGCTGTGGCTGCAGGTACCGCCCAGCACGGCATGCATGCCCGGGAAGTGATTCTCTCCCTGAAATGGGCGGCGCAAGGAAAGCTGCCTCTGCCCATCCTGGGAAAGGAAAAGCTGATTGCCACCGCTAAATCCTTCGACATTGAAACAGAAGGAAGATCCGTCAACGACATCGCCATTGATTTTGCCAACGTGCTGCTGGAGGATCTCTGCCGTCCCGAGGCAGACGAGTATAAGGTAATCCGCTACGCGGCTCCCGAAGAGAGGCAGAAAGTGTGGAAAGAGCTGGATATTCTTCCTATTAGCACGTATCACGAAGTTTTTGAAGCACTCCATAATTCCGGCGAGGCATGCGATGGTGACTGGCGGAATATCATGCAGCAGTTTCTGCGCACCGGCCTGGCATTTGTTTTCGGCTCGGTGGTCAATACCAATCTGGCCACAGATAGTCTTTTCGGTGTGGGGCAGAGGCGGAAATGTATGGTGAATATCGGGGCACTGAAGAAAGGTTACGTAAATATCGCCGTTCACGGCCATATGCCCACACTGGTCAGCGAGATCGTCCGTCTGGGACACAGCCAGGAGATGCTCGATCTGGCAAAAGAAAAGGGAGCGAAAGGCATTCAGTTCTACGGCATTTGCTGTACCGGTCTGTCAGCCATGTACCGCTACGACAATGTGATTCCTCTCTGCAACCCGCCGGGAGCAGAATTAGTTCTGGCAACAGGGGCCCTGGATCTTTGGATCGCGGACGTGCAGGATATTTACCCTGCCATTATGGATGTGGCAAACTGCTTCAAGACCACAGTGGTCACCACGGAAGATTCTACCAAACTTCCGGGAGCGGAGCACATTGCCTACGATCACACCCACTCCAATATCGGGGAGACTACGGAGATTGCCAGGAAGATTATCCTTCGGGGCATTGAGAGCTTTGAGGCTCGCCAGGGAATCCCGGTGTTCATTCCTCCCTACGAGGTAGAAGCGGAACTGGGATTCAGCGTAGAAAGCATCACCAAGGATCTGGGTTCCTTTGCGCCTCTGGCTGAGGCAGTGAAGAGCGGCCAGATTCAGGGAATCGTTAACATTGTAGGCTGTACCAATCCCAAAACCGTCTATGAGCGCTGCATCGTAGACGTGGCGGATGTCCTGCTGAAAAATAATATCCTGCTGATCACCAACGGCTGTGCGTCCTTCCCGCTTTTGAAGCTGGGGTACTGTAATCAGGAGGCCATAGAGACAAAATGCGGAGAAGGACTGAAAGACTTCCTGAAGAAATACAAGATGCCGCCGGTATGGCATGTGGGCGAGTGCGTGGACAATACCCGCTCTACTGGTATTCTTTCCGGCGTGGCCGGACTCTGCGGTCATCCATTAAAGGATATGCCTTTTGCCCAGAGTAGTCCTGAGTGGGGCAACGAGAAAGGCGTAGGTGCCGCCTTAGCCTTCCGTCTGCTGGGGCTTAACAGCTACCACTGTGTGGAACCGCAGACATTCGGCTCTGCAAAAGTCACCAAGTTCCTGAAAGAGGACACCAAAGAACTTCTGGGAGGCGTGATGGTAGTGAATACAGATCCCACCGCCTTGGGTGAGCAGATCGTGGCTGATTTCAAGGAGAAGAGAAGAGCATTGGGATGGGATTGAGCGGAAAAAGATTGTAATTTTCCTCCGGCTCCGTTATCATAGAAGTAGGAAAAAAAGTCTCCGGAAGAAAAGCCGGAGACGGAGTCAGGAGGACAAACATATGAAGAGGAGCAGAAAAGCCGTACTTGCCGCCGGGGCCGCGGCCGTCCTGCTGCTTTCGTCGGCGCCTGTCAGCGCGGAGGAGCTGCCGGCAGTCCTGGACCCCAGGCCGGATCAGGTTTCAGCCATCCGAGAGCAGTACTGGGGAACCTGCTGGGGCCTGGGAGGCATCTCCACCCTGGAAAGCTATCTGATCAAAAACGGTCTGGCGGACACATCTGTGGATCTTTCCGATGAGGATGTGCTCTGGTGGGCCAACGGGAATTATTCCGATACGGATCCGGAGAACCCGGACAGCGGCTTCGGCTGGACCAACCTGCGTAGAAACGACGGGGGCTACGCGGCTATGACCACCGGCTATCTGGCTACTGTGGGAGCCCGGGCTGAAAGCGATATTCCTTATCTGGGAGCGGCGGAGAATCCGGAGGATGATCTGACCAACGATTACTATTATCAGGGAACCAACCAGAAACCGGCAAATTATGATACAGCCCCGGTGCTGTACCAGGTGACGGATCTGGCGTTCTTTGACAGCTCTGCTTCCCCGGAAACCATCAAGCAGGCAGTGCTGGATTACGGAGCAGTGACCGTATCCTATTACGACAGTACCGAATATTTCCACCAGGATACGGCCTCCTACTGGTATCCGGGAGGCGAGGCCCTGAACGGAAACCATACGGTTTCCCTGGTGGGCTGGGACGACGGATATCCCAAAGAGAACTTTACCACGGCCGACGGCCGGACCCCGGAAGCAGACGGGGCATGGCTTATTAAGAACAGCTACGGAACAGATTACGGTTCCCAGGGGGGCTACACCTGGATCTCTTATGAGGACGCCATGCTGTTTGAGACGGTGGAATACAATCAGATGTACGCCGTAGCCGGAGCCAGAGTTCCGGAGGAGCGGCATACATATCTTGCGGATGAGTACGGAGCGGTATCCTCCTACAGTCCGGAAGTTCAGGGCAGCCTTACCTGCGCCAATGTTTTTGAATTCGGCCAGGGAGAGACGCTTTCCGAGGCAATGTTCATGACCTGGTCCCAGGGAGCCGCTTACGAACTGTACTACGCGCCGGCAGAAAACGGAGTTCCTGCCGGGGACAGCTCCCAGTGGACCCTGCTTTCCCAGGGCACAGTAGAGCATGCCGGCTACACCACCGTGGAACTGGAAAATCCTCTGGAGGTTCCCGCCGGAGCCGGGGCGCTGATCCTGAGCCTGGAAGGGGAGAACCTGAACATCGGTACGGATGAACCCCTGCTGGAGGGCAGCCGTCCTATGTTCAATGCCAAAATCCAGCGGAACGTCAGCTATTTCCTGGAGGAAGGGGGATTTCAGGAGGCCGGCTATGAGGCGGTTACCGATTTCGGGGATACCTACACCCAGCCTATCAATCTCAGCCTTCGGGCCTATACGGTAGACACGCCGGATCCTACAGAGGAGCCGGAACCTACCGCTACCGCCGCGCCTACGGAAACTGCAGTTCCTACAGAGACCCCTGTCCCCACCGGAACAGAGAACCCCACAGGAACTGCGGAACAGGAAACCTCCGGAGAACCCACCGGAACCCAGACGCCGGAAAAAACGAAAACTCCCGTTTCCGGGGATAAGGTAGAGGACTCCCAGAACGTGGATGCTTCCGATACCGGAGACCATCAGCCCATTGAAGCCTGGGCCATGGCTCTGATTATCGCCGGGGCAGCCCTGGCGGTTCTGGTGATCGTAATCCTGGTACGAAAACATATGAAGAAATAAGATTTCTTCAAAATTCTGCTGCCGGAATGAAAAAATTTTCTTGACATTCCGCTGCATCTGCGCGTATACTGTTACCAACTTCATAGAAGCAAACCGTTGAAGTGGAGATAACGCGGAAGGGGCACTTCCAGAGAGTCCGGGCAGGTGAGAGCCGGGCAGAACGCTGATTCGCAAATGGACCACTGAGGGCATGAGGAACCGCCGTCAGGCGCAGTATTCCATGACGTGAGGGCATACGTTAGTTGCCGGGAATATGTTGGTATTCCGTCGAGAGTGTGTAGTGACCGCAAAGCAAGGTGGCACCACGGGTATATTCTTATTTTGTATACTCGCCCTTGCAGGAGAACGTATCGTTCCCCTGCAGGGGCTTTTTTGTTTGGAAGAACCCGGACACCATCCTTTTTCTGACAAGAATGCGAAGGCCCCGCCCTCTCCCCCGGAATTTACCCTGTAAAGGAGGAACAAGATCATGAGACAGACAACTTTGCAGCAGCTGAAAGATCTGGCCGCGTCGGGGCCTTACAGGACCCTGCCGGTAAGCCGGGAGATTTTTTCGGACATCCGCACCCCCATGGAGGTGCTGCGTGCTTTGAAAAATGTAAGCCGCCACTGCTTTATGCTGGAGAGCGCGGAGGACAGCCGTCAGTGGGGACGGTACACTTTTCTGGGATTTGATCCGGCCATGGAGCTGACCTGCGCGGATCACAGGCTGACCATCCGGGCCGGAGGGACTGTGGAAATGGTTACAGACCATCCGGGAACTTATATCAAGCAGCTCTCGGAGCAGTACCGTGCGCCCCGGGTGCCGGAGCTGCCTAGCTTTACAGGCGGCCTGGTGGGATATTTTTCCTACGATTACATCAAGTACAGCGAGCCGTCCCTGCAGCTGGAAGGGGAGGATACGGAAGGGTTCCAGGATGTGGACCTGATGCTTTTTGACAAGGTCATCGCCTTTGACCATTTCCGCCAGAAAATCATCCTCATCGTCAATATTTCCGCAGAGGATCTGGAGACGGGATATAACCGGGCTCTTCTTTCACTGGATGAGATGGAAAAACTGGTGCGGGAAGGAAAGCCCGCCCCCCGGGAGCCGGGACGGCTGAAGGGAGAACTCCGGGAACTGTTTGACAAAGAGCAGTACTGCCGGAAGGTGGAAGAGGTGAAGGGCTATATCCGGGAGGGGGATATTTTCCAGCTGGTGCTTTCCAACCGGCTGGAGGCGCCCTTTGAGGGAAGTCTGCTGGATGCCTACCGGGTGCTGCGGACCACCAATCCTTCTCCCTATTTGTTTTATTTTTCCAGCGATCACCTGGAATTGGCCGGGGCCTCCCCGGAGACCCTGGTGAAGGTGGAGGACGGGGAGGTGCGGACCTTCCCTCTGGCCGGGACTAGACCCCGAGGATCCACCTACGAGGAAGATCAGAGACTGGAACAGGAACTCCTCTCCGATGAAAAGGAACTGGCGGAGCACAACATGCTGGTGGATCTGGGCAGGAACGATCTGGGAAAGATCTGCAGGTTCGGCACGGTGGAGGTGGAAAAATATCAGGAGATCCAGCGGTTCTCCCATGTGATGCACATAGGCTCTACGGTAAAAGGAAAACTCCGCCGGGACAAAAGTCCCCTGGACGCTGTGGACGCCGTGCTGCCGGCAGGGACTCTTTCCGGAGCCCCCAAGATCCGGGCCTGCCAGCTGATCCAGCAGCTGGAAAAGAACAAGCGGGGGATCTACGGCGGGGCTGTGGGATATCTGGATTTCACGGGAAATCTGGACACCTGCATCGGCATCCGGCTGGCTTACAAGAAGAACGGCAAAGTGTTTATCCGTTCCGGAGCCGGGATCGTGGCGGACAGCGTGCCGGAAAAGGAGTATCAGGAGTGTATCAACAAGGCCAAAGCCGTGGTGCTGGCTCTGAAAGAGGGAGAGGAGATGGAAGGATGATCTTGCTGGTAGATAATTATGACAGTTTTTCCTACAACCTGTATCAGCTTTTGGGGGAGCTTCATCCCCAGATCCGGGTGATCCGCAATGACCGGGAGACTCCGGAGGAGATCCGCCGGGAGGATCCGGAGGCCGTTATCCTTTCCCCGGGACCGGGACGTCCGGAGCAGGCGGGATACTGTATGGAGATTGTAAAGCAGCTGGGAGACCGGATTCCCATTCTGGGGGTCTGCCTGGGGCACCAGGCCATCTGCGCCGCCTACGGAGGAGAAGTCACCTATGCGGCAAAACTCATGCACGGCAAACAGTCACAGGCATCCCTGGATACAGGCAGCTGGGTTTTCCGGGGGCTGCAGAGAAAGATCCCCGTGGCCCGCTACCATTCCCTGGCGGTCCGGGAGGAGAGCCTTCCTCCGGAGCTGCAGGTGACGGCCCGTTCCGAAGACGGAGAAGTCATGGCGGTACAGCACAGAAATTATCCGGTGTGCGGACTGCAGTTCCACCCGGAATCCATTTTGACACCCGACGGCAGACAGATCCTGAAAAATTTCCTGGAGGCAGTGTGATATGATTCAAGAAGCGATTGTAAAACTGGCAAACAAAGAAGAACTTTCCTATGAAATGGCAGAACGCTCCATGGATGAGATCATGAGCGGCCAGGCCACCCCGGTGCAGATGAGCGCCTTTCTGCTGGGACTCTCTATAAAAGGAGAAACCATTCAGGAGATCACCGCCTGCGCCAAGGGCATGCGGAACCACTGCGTGAAGCTTTTGAACGACCAGGAAGTGCTGGAGATCGTGGGCACCGGCGGAGACAAAGCCAATTCCTTTAATATTTCCACGGTTTCCGCCCTGGTGGCTTCCGCCGCCGGGGTGCCGGTGGCCAAGCACGGCAACCGGGCCTCCACCAGTAAATGCGGGGCAGCCGATGTGCTGGAAGCCCTGGGGGTGCGGATCGACCTTCCGGTAAAAAGAAGCGAGGAGATCCTGCGGAAGATCGGCATGTGCTTTATGTTCGCCCAGAACTACCACCTGTCCATGAAATATGTGGCGCCGGTGCGGCGGGAGCTGCCGGTGCCTACGGTATTCAATATCCTGGGGCCCCTGACGAACCCGGCGGGAGCTACCATGCAGCTTATGGGGGTGTATCAGGAGGCCCTGGTGGAGCCTATGGCCAAAGTCCTTTCCAACCTGGGGGTGGAAAAGGCCATGGTGGTCTACGGCCAGGACGGGCTGGATGAGATTTCCGCCAGCGCCCCCACCACGGTCTGCGAAATCCGGGAAGGGAAATGGTATACATCTTATGAACTGACCCCGGAGCAGTTCGGCCTGGAACGCTGCCGGAAGGAGGAACTGACAGGAGGCGACCCGGAGGAAAACGCCGGGATTGCCAGAGCCATCCTCCGGGGAGAACCGGGGCCGAAGCGGAATGCAGTGCTGCTGAACGCCGGGGCCGCCCTCCACATTGCCAAAGGCATTCCCATGGAGGCGGCCGTCCGGGAAGCGGCGGAGACCATTGATAGCGGAAAAGCCCTGGCCCAGCTGGAGGCGCTGATCGCCCTCAGCAACACGGCGGCGGCTTAAAAAGGAGGAAAAGGAACATGATCCTGGATCAGCTGGCGGCATCCGCCCGGAAGCGGGTGGAAGAAAAGAAACGGCAGAAGCCTCTGCCGGAGATCCGAAGAGAAGCAGAAGTCCTGGGAAATCATACAGGCTTTCCCTTCCGGAAGGCACTGGAGAGGGAGGGACTTTCCTTTATCTGCGAGGTGAAGAAAGCCTCCCCCTCCAAAGGGGTGATCGCGGAACAGTTTCCGTATCTGGAGATCGCGGAAGATTACCAGGCCGGGGGAGCGGCGGCTATTTCCGTGCTGACGGAGCCGTCGTATTTTCTGGGCCGGGACCGGTATCTGGCGGAGATTGCGGAAAAGGTCAGGATCCCGGTCCTGCGAAAGGATTTCACTGTGGATCCTTACCAGATTTACGAGGCAAAGGTTCTAGGAGCCTCGGCGGTGCTGCTGATCTGCGCCATTCTTTCTCCGGCGCAGCTGCGGGAATACCTGGAGCTGGCGGAGTGCCTGGGGCTTTCCGCTCTGGTGGAGGCCCATGACGCCCGGGAGATCGCCATGGCCCTGGAAGCCGGGGCCGGGATCCTGGGGGTCAACAACCGGAACCTGAAGGATTTTCAGGTGGATATGTCTAATTCCCTGAAACTGCGGCGGCAGATCCCTCCCGGGGTTCTGTATGTGTCCGAAAGCGGCGTCACAAGCCGCCGGGATGTGGAGCTGCTGGAGGGGAACGGCACGGACGCGGTGCTCATCGGAGAGGTCCTCATGAGAAGCCCGGACCGGCGTAAGGCTCTGAAGGAACTCCGGGGAGGAGGCCGTCCATGAAGATCAAGATCTGCGGAGTGACCCGGGAGGAGGATATCCGCTGCCTCAACCGGCTGCAGCCGGATTTCTGCGGCTTCGTTTTTGCCCGGGGCAGCCGGAGATTTCTGGGGCGAGAGCAGGCCGCAGCCTTGAAGAGGATCCTGTCCCCCGGCATCCGGGCGGTGGGGGTGTTTGTAAACGCGGAGCCGGAGGAGGCCGCCGGGTACCTACGGCAGAGGATCATCGATGTGATCCAGCTCCACGGCCGGGAGGACGAAGGGTATCTTGCCCGTCTTCGGCAGCTGACAGAGGGCCCGGTGATCCAGGCTTTTTCCGTGGACACAGAGGCGGATCTTCGGAAAGCTGAAAAAAGCAGCGCCGATCTGGTGCTGCTGGATCACGGAGCCGGAGGCACGGGAGAAGCATTTAACTGGGATCTGCTGAAAAATTTTCGGCGGCCCTTTCTGCTGGCCGGGGGATTGCATCCCGGGAATATCCGGGAGGCTATGGAGACCTGCAGGCCCTGGGGGCTGGACATCAGCAGCGGCGTGGAAACCAATGGGGTCAAGGACCCTTTAAAAATAGAAACCTGTATCAGGAGGATCAGAAATGTCTAAAGGAAGATTTGGAGAGTTCGGAGGCCAGTACATTCCGGAAACTCTCATGAACGAGGTCATCCGTCTGGAGGAGGCCTACGAGTATTACCGGAAGGATCCGGAATTCTGCCGGGAACTGGAGGATCTGCTGAAAAATTACGCGGGCAGGCCCTCCCTGCTCTACTACGCGGAAAAAATGACCAGGGATCTTGGCGGGGCAAAGGTTTATCTGAAGCGGGAGGATCTGAACCATACAGGCTCCCATAAGATCAACAACGTGCTGGGCCAGGTGCTGCTGGCCAAAAAGATGGGCAAGACCCGGGTTATTGCCGAGACGGGCGCGGGCCAGCACGGGGTGGCCACCGCCACGGCGGCGGCCCTTATGGGCATGGAGTGCGAGATCTTTATGGGCAAGGAGGACACAGACCGCCAGGCTCTGAATGTGTACCGGATGGAACTGCTGGGAGCCAAAGTCCACGCGGTGACCAGCGGCACCCAGACCCTGAAAGACGCTGTCAACGAGACCATGCGGGAGTGGGCCGGCCGGGTGGAGGACACCCACTATGTGCTGGGCTCCGTTATGGGACCCCATCCCTTTCCCACCATCGTCCGGGATTTCCAGTCGGTGATCTCAAAGGAAGCCAGGGAGCAGATCCTGGATAGGGAGGGGAAACTGCCGGCGGCAGTGCTGGCCTGCGTAGGCGGCGGCAGCAACGCCATGGGCATGTTTTACAATTTTATCGGGGATGCATCCGTAAAGCTCATCGGCTGCGAGGCCGCCGGCCGGGGAGTGGAAACGGGAAAACACGCGGCCACCATGGCGGCGGGGACCCCGGGGATCTTCCACGGCATGAAATCGTATTTCTGCCAGGACGCATACGGGCAGATCGCCCCGGTGTACTCTATTTCCGCCGGTCTGGATTATCCCGGCATCGGGCCGGAGCACGCCTATCTTCGGGATTCGGGCCGGGCCTCCTACGTGCCGGTGACCGATGATGAAGCGGTGGAAGCCTTTGAATATCTGGCCAGGACCGAGGGCATTATCTGCGCCATAGAAAGCGCTCATGCCGTGGCTTACGCCAGAAAGCTGGTGCCCACGCTGCCAAAAGAAGAATCCGTCATCATCTGCCTCTCCGGAAGAGGGGACAAAGATGTGGCGGCCATTGCGCGCTACAGGGGGGTGAATATCGTTGAGTAGGATACAGAAAGCATTTGCGGAAGGAAAAGCATTTATACCATTTATAACAGCCGGGGATCCCAGTCTGGAAAAGACAGAGGAATTTATTCTGGAAATGGAGAAGGCCGGGGCGGACCTCATTGAGATCGGCATTCCCTTCTCGGATCCCATTGCAGAGGGGCCGGTGATCCAGGAGGCGGACATCCGTTCCCTGGCGGCAGGGACCACGGTGGATCAGGTTTTTGATATGGTAAGGGAACTTCGGAAAAAAACAGAGATCCCTCTGGTGTTTATGACCTATGCAAACCCGGTGTTCCATTACGGTTACGAGAAATTTTTCAGCCGCTGCCAGGAGGCGGGGATCGACGGCATCATCATCCCGGATCTGCCCTTTGAGGAAAGGGGAGAGCTGGAGGAGATTGCCGCCGCCCACGGGGTAGACCGGATCTCCATGATCGCTCCCACCTCCCGGCAGCGGATCCGGGAGATTGCCCGGGAGGCCAGAGGATTTCTGTATGTAGTTTCCTCTATGGGCGTTACGGGCGTGCGGGAGGAGATCACCACGAACCTGAATGAGATGCTGGCGGAGATCCGCAAGGTTACGAACCTTCCCGCCGCGGTAGGATTCGGCATCAGCACCCCGGAGCAGGCGGCGGGGATCGCTTCCCGGGCGGACGGGGTGATCGTGGGAAGCGCCATTGTGGAGCTGGCCGCCCGGTACGGAAAGCATGCGGCGCCCCATATAGGCATGTACGTCCGCAGGATGAAAGAAAGCATTGCGCCTTTAGGGCAGCAGTAGGAAAAGAGCCGGAAATCTGTGCATTTGGCTGAGAAAATGCAGAGAGATTCCGGCTTTTTTTGTGTTTACCCCATTCTGGATTTGTGCTACACTAAAAATCGCAAAGGAGAGTTTATGTTAGATATATGTTTATTAGGAACGGGAGGCATGATGCCCCTGCCCGGCAGGTGGCTCACCTCTCTGATGACAAGATATAACGGCAGCAACCTGCTGATTGACTGCGGAGAAGGCACCCAGATCGCCATTAAGGAAAAAGGCTGGACCGTGAAACCTCTGGACGTAATCTGCTTTACCCATTACCATGCGGACCATATCAGCGGCCTGCCGGGACTGCTTCTTGCCATGGCCAACGCCGAGAGAGAGGAGCCGGTGACCATGGTGGGTCCCCGGGGACTGGAGCGGGTGGTAAACGGCCTGCGGGTCATTGCGGCGGAATTGCCCTTTGAAATAAAATTTATTGAGGTCACAGAAGCGGAGCGGGTGCTGGAACTGGCAGGCTACCGGATCACCGCTTTCCGGGTGAACCACAACATGACCTGCTACGGCTATACCCTGGAGATCCTCCGTCAGGGAAAATTTGACGTGGAGCGGGCCAAAGCCCGGAATATCCCGTTAAAATTCTGGAATCCCCTGCAGAAGGGGCAGACTGTGGAGGATAACGGAGTGGTGTACACCCCGGATATGGTTCTGGGGGCGGACCGGAAGGGTCTGAAGGTTACTTACTGTACGGACAGCCGCCCGGCAGCTTCTATCGCCGCCCACGCCGCAGGTTCCGATCTTTTTATCTGCGAAGGCATGTACGGGGAGCCGGAAAAGCAGCAGAAGGCCCGGGAGCATAAACACATGACTATGGCGGAAGCGGCGGAAATCGCCAGGACGGCGGAGGTAAAGGAGCTGTGGCTGACCCACTATTCCCCTTCCATGGTTCATCCGGAATGGTATCTGAAGGACACCAGGAAAATATTTCCCGCTGCCTATCTGGGAAAAGACGGAAAATCTCTGGAAATGAAATTTGAGGAGGACGAGGCATGAAAGACATTTTGATTCTGGCCATTGAGAGCTCCTGCGATGAGACGGCGGCGGCAGTGGTGAAGAACGGCAGGACGGTTCTCTCCAATGTAATCTCCTCTCAGATCGCCCTTCATACTCTGTACGGCGGGGTGGTGCCGGAGATCGCTTCCAGAAAGCACATCGAGAAGATCAATCAGGTCATTGCGGAGGCCCTGGGACAGGCGGGGGTCACTCTGGAGGATATAGACGCCATCGGCGTCACCTACGGCCCAGGACTGGTGGGGGCGCTGCTGGTGGGAGTGGCGGAGGCCAAGGCCATCGCTTTCGCCAGAGGCCTGCCTCTGGTGGGGGTCCATCATATCGAAGGACATGTGTCCGCCAACTATATTGAAAATCCGGAACTGGAGCCTCCTTTCCTCTGCGAGATCATCTCCGGGGGCCATACCCATCTGGTGATCGTGAAGGACTACGGAGAATTTGAGATCCTGGGCCGCACCCGGGACGACGCGGCAGGAGAGGCCTTTGACAAAGTGGCCAGGGCCATTGGCCTGGGCTATCCCGGAGGCCCCAAGATCGACAAGCTGTCAAAAGAGGGAAACCCGGCAGCCATTGCATTCCCCCGGGCCCACATAGAGGAAGCTCCCTACGACTTCAGCTTCAGCGGCCTGAAGTCCGCGGTGCTGAACTATCTGAATAAATGCCGCATGACCGGAGAACCCATTGCGGAGGCGGATGTGGCGGCCTCCTTCCAGCAGGCGGTGGTAGATGTGCTGGTGGCCAACGCCCTTCGGGCTGCGGAAGATTATCATATGGACAAGCTGGCCATTGCCGGAGGTGTGGCATCCAACCAGACCCTCCGCAGGGCTATGGAAAATGCCTGCAGGGAGAGGGGCATCCATTTCTACCATCCGTCGCCGATCCTCTGCACAGACAACGCGGCCATGATCGGGGCGGCGGCTTACTATGAATTTATCAAAGGAACCAGACACGGATGGGATCTGAACGCGGTCCCGAATCTGAAATTGGGGGAAAGATAAAATGAGGACGGAGAGATGCGCGGCGGTGGTTGTGGCGGCCGGCCAGGGAAAACGTATGGGAGGCGGCCTGCAGAAGCAGTTTCTGGATCTGGGGGGCAAGCCTCTGGTCTTCTACGGGCTGAAAAGCCTGCAGGACTCGGCGTATATTGATGAGATCATCCTGGTGACCGGAGCGGAGAGCATTGACTACTGCCGGAAAGAGATCGTGGAAAAATATCAATTATCCAAGGTGAGAGAAATCGTCCCCGGAGGAAAAGAGCGGTACGATTCTGTCTACGAAGGGCTGAAGCACTGCCGGGAGGCGGATTATATTTTCATCCACGACGGAGCCAGGCCTTTTCTGACGGAAGAGATCCTGCAGCGGGGCTATGAGGCGGTAAAGGAATACGGCGCCTGCGCCGCAGGGGTTCCCTCCAAGGACACTGTGAAGATCCTGGACCGGAATCAGAATGTAGCGGAAACGCCTCTGCGTGAACTGGTGTGGAGCGTGCAGACCCCCCAGGTGTTCCGGGGGGCCCTGATCCGGGAGGCCTATGAGCGGCTGCAGATGTTTGACAAGATGGGGATCACCGACGACGCCATGGTGGTGGAAGAAATGGGGGATCATGTGGTCCACATGTACCTGGGGGATTACCGGAACCTGAAGATCACCACTCCGGAGGATCTGACGGTGGCGGAACAGCTGCTGGCAGACAGAAAGTAAAAATAAGAACCGGAAAAATTGCCCGGACAGCTGCGCTTTAAGGAGCGCATTTGTCCGGGCTTTCCAGTTTTTCCAGCAGATCTGAGATCACGCACCCCACGCTTTCGTAGTGCAGATAATCCGTAATATGAGAATCCACCAGCACCTGGGTCTGGGCGGGAAATTCCTCGTCCGCGTCCCAGAAGATCAGCCGCAGAGGGATCTGAGGAACTGCGTAGAACAGAAAAGCTGCGTCCCCTTTTACATTTTTCAGAGGAGTTCCTCCCAGGGCCAGGCAGCGGCTGCGGAGAAGGTCCGTTTTTCCCGTGAAGCGCCGGGAAAAGGGCGCAAGAAGAGGATCCTTCTGGGGGCTGCGGATGGAAGCGCCCTCCAGTTCCATATTCGGCACCCAGACTCTGGAAGGGCTGGGGACGTCCTTTGTATATTTCAGAAGATGGTACAGAGCCATAGTTTCATTGAAATACAGGGCATCTGTCCAGCAATCCGCCGGCGTCTCTTTCTGAGAAAACACCTCCCCTACGGCAGCGTGGGAAAAGGGGTTCCCGGGAAGAGGCGCCTTTGTTTTTTTCTCCAGGACCCCGGTTTTCAGGCAAAGCCGGTAAGGGACGCCGAAATAGTTCAGATAAAGGAAATCCTCATCAAAAACGAGATCCAGGATCCCGGCGATCCGCCGGGGATCGTAACCGGAAAAGGCGGCCCGCCACTGTCCGCAGACAGCGCCTGCCTCCGGAAATAAGACATTTCTGCTTTGGTAGGCGTGATAATTGATACTCATGGAAAATCTCTCCTTATCATTACAGGATCAGAATACAGCCGGCGGCTGCCAGAATTACCGTAAAGGCCAGAGTGATCCACCGATCCCGGGGCTTCGTTTTCAGGGCATACAGCCAGAAGCCTGCCTGGAGAAAGCAGAAGAGCACCGTGAGCAGATGGAAGGGGGGATTCTGAAGCATCACCAGGATATAGGAAACGCCCAGAATGCCCAGCAGCCCCAGAGGCACGGCCAGGATCAGATCCCCCAGTACATTTTCTTTTCGGGAAAACCAGACCAGAGCGCCGCCGGGGAAGGTCAGCAGGGCAACCTCCATCCAGCGGTACCAGTAGGCGAAATAAAATTCTCCGGCTAGAGGCCATTCCACTAAAAATACAACAGTCTGAGAGACCAGGAAGAATACCAGAGTCTTCAGACCCGCCTCCCACCAGCGTGTCTGGTTCACAAGGATCAGCAGGGCGAAAAATACCCACCACTCATGCGAAACCGTAATATCGCAAAGCTTGTGTGGGAAAGAAAATCCGCCTGGGCCAGGAGCCCGGTTACAGCCCCGGTGATAAGAGCCAGCAGCAGGACGGATTTCCAGGTCATGGAAAGATGCAGCAGTTTTGTTGTAAGGCGTTTCAGCATAGAATTTACCTCCTGGTCGTGTTTCCGTTTTCTGCTTCCATCATAGCACAGTCCCGGGAAAGGGGGAACAAGATTTTCCTTACAGACGGCACCTTTTATGCCTATATCGGTATTTCCGGGCAGGATAGCATCCGTGTACAAG
>OZ006967.1:1410000-1535000 GCA_963930955.1 Candidatus Scatomonas sp.
GAAACCCATCAGAGCGGACCTCTGATATCCATACGCCAATCCATAACGTATGGAAGGGAACCCGGGGAACTGAAACATCTAAGTACCCGGAGGAAGAGAAAGAAACATCGATTCCCAGAGTAGCGGCGAGCGAAATGGGAGGAGCCCAAACCAGGGTGCATGCACCCTGGGGTTGCGGACTGCGGAAGGGACTTTGAGCGATAGCCGAACGGTTTTGGGAAAGCCGGCCAGAGAGGGTGAGAGCCCCGTAGGCGAAATCGCGAGGAGCCTGGCAGGATCCAGAGTACCACGGGACACGGGAAACCCTGTGGGAAGCAGGGGGGACCACCCCCCAAGGCTAAATACGACTCAGTGACCGATAGCGCATAGTACTGTGAAGGAAAGGTGAAAAGGACCCCGGGAGGGGAGTGAAAGAGAACCTGAAACCCTGTGTCTACAAGCTGTGGGAGCGCGAAAGCGCAACCGCGTACTTTTTGTAGAACGGTCCGGCGAGTTGCCGGCGCTGGCGAGGTTAAGGAGTAAAGCTCCGGAGCCGAAGGGAAACCAAGTCTTAATAGGGCCAGTAGTCAGCGGCGGCAGACCCGAAACCGGGTGATCTACCCATGTCCAGGCTGAAGCTGCCGTAAGAGGCAGTGGAGGGCCGAACGCACATCCGTTGAAAAGGGTGGCGATGAGGTGTGGGTAGGGGAGAAATTCCAATCGAACCCGGAGATAGCTGGTTCTCCTCGAAATAGCTTTAGGGCTAGCCTCGGTCAAGATTTGCGGAGGTAGAGCACTGAATTCCTGCGGGGGCGTCAAAGCTTACCAAGGGATATCAAACTCCGAATGCCGCGTAATTGATGACCGGGAGTCAGACCGCACGAGATAAGTTGGGCGGTCAAAAGGGAAAGAGCCCAGACCTGCAGCTAAGGTCCCAAAGTGCGTGTTAAGTGGAAAAGGATGTGGGATTTCAAAGACAACCAGGATGTTGGCTCAGAAGCAGCCACACATTCAAAGAGTGCGTAATAGCTCACTGGTCGAGAGGTCCTGCGCCGAAAATGTCCGGGGCTGAAACACGACACCGAAGCTCAGGAATCCGAAAGGATTGGTAGAGGAGCATTGAAGACACGGAGAAGCGGTACCGGAAGGAGCCGTGGAGCGTCTTGAAGAGAGAATGCCGGAATGAGTAGCGAGAGAGAGGTGGGAATCCTCTCGGCCGAATATCCAAGGTTTCCAGGGTAAAGCTGATCTGCCCTGGGTCAGTCGGGGCCTAAGGCGAGGGCGAGAGCCGTAGCCGATGGACAGCAGGTTGATATTCCTGCACTGCAGTATAACAGAACTGTGGGGACGCATGTGGAGAGCATAGGCGCGGAATGGAAAGCCGCGCGCAAGCGGGGTAGGAGTACGGTTGGCAAATCCGCCGTGCAATCCGAAGACGTGATGCGGACCGAAGCCAAGTAGGGAAGTATGTGAGCCATGTGCCGAGAAAAGCCGCTATTGTTTATACTGTACCCGTACCGTAAACCGACACAGGTGGATGAGGAGAGAATCCTAAGGCCGGCGGAAGAAGCATTGTTAAGGAACTCGGCAAAATGGTCCCGTAACTTCGGGAGAAGGGACGCCATCGAAAGGTGGCCGCAGAGAAAAGGCCCAAGCAACTGTTTAGCAAAAACACAGGTCTATGCGAAACCGGAAGGTGAGGTATATGGGCTGACGCCTGCCCGGTGCTGGAAGGTTAAGAGGAGAGGTTAGCGGAAACGCGAAGCTTTGAATTTAAGCCCCAGTAAACGGCGGCCGTAACTATAACGGTCCTAAGGTAGCGAAATTCCTTGTCGGGTAAGTTCCGACCCGCACGAAAGGCGTAATGATTTGGGCGCTGTCTCGACAATGCATCCGGTGAAATTGAAGTGCCAGTGAAGATGCTGGCTACCCGCGCCAGGACGGAAAGACCCCATGGAGCTTTACTCCAGTTTGGTACTGGGATCCGGTATTGCATGTACAGGATAGGTGGGAGGCTGAGAATCAGGGACGCCAGTTTCTGAGGAGCCGCTGTTGGGATACCACCCTTGTGATGCTGGGTTTCTAACCTGCGGCCGTGAACCGGCCGGGGGACAATGCCAGGCGGGGAGTTTGACTGGGGCGGTCGCCTCCGAAAGGGTATCGGAGGCGCCCAAAGGTTCCCTCATAATGGTCGGAAACCATTAGAAGAGCGCAAAGGCAGAAGGGAGCTTGACTGCGACACCGACGGGTGGAGCAGGTACGAAAGTAGGGCTTAGTGATCCGGTGGTATTAAGTGGGAATGCCATCGCTCAACGGATAAAAGCTACCCTGGGGATAACAGGCTTATCACTCCCAAGAGTTCACATCGACGGAGTGGTTTGGCACCTCGATGTCGGCTCATCGCATCCTGGGGCTGTAGTAGGTCCCAAGGGTTGGGCTGTTCGCCCATTAAAGCGGTACGCGAGCTGGGTTCAGAACGTCGTGAGACAGTTCGGTCCCTATCCGGCGTGGGCGCAGGATATCTGAGAGGAGCTGTCCTTAGTACGAGAGGACCGGGATGGACGGGCCGCTGGTGCATCGGTTGAGCCGCCAGGCTCACGGCCGAGTAGCCAAGCCCGGAAGGGATAAACGCTGAAGGCATCTAAGCGTGAAGCCCCCCTCAAGATGAGATATCCCATTCGTAAAGAAGTAAGACCCCTTGAAGACGACGAGGTAGATAGGGCAGAGGTGGAAGCGCAGCAATGCGCGGAGCTGACTGCTACTAATCGGTCGAGGGCTTGACCTGAGCACTTGATGAGCGCGAGCCGAAAGGCGAAGCGGGAATCATAGTGCGAAGGTCGTTCAGCAGAGCGAAAGCGAGGCTGGACTTCCTAAGCAGTATGAAGCAGGAAATGGAAGACAGACAGGCGAGACGCAAGTCGAGCCGGGACTGGAGCCATGGAGAGCTCATCAGGTGATGGCCAGATTCACAGGAATCGTTTGGAAGGAAAGTTTTGTGTGCGGTTTTGAAGGTATGTCACACATAAGCAGTGACTAGTAATAGTCACTTTTGTGCTATCATTTAGGGGATTGGTCAAATGGTATGACAGGAGTCTCCAAAACTCTTAGCGGGAGTTCGATTCTCTCATCCCCTGTAAGTTAAAAGCCTGAAAAAACGTGTAAATTCAAGGCTTAACAGTCGTAAGGAACTATAAGTCTTGTGGTTCGGGCAGAGAACGGTGTGACCGTGAAGGTCACGCCGTTTTTCTGCGTCCAAGGGTAGATTCTGCAATCATGGGTTCTGCCAGTACGGGGATTTCCACCTCGTCTACGAAGTTGAAGATGATCTCCACCTTCTGTCTGCGCTTGCCGCCAGACTTGTCCGGTGCGTGGATGATGATCTTCTTAATGTACTCGTTGACAATCGTCTGGGGAAGATGATGTCGGTGTACTGGCCTACAGTCAGGTAATCACGACCAAAGCGGGATAGGTCTTTGCAAAGCCAGCAGCCTACCAATCCCTGCTTTACCAGTTCAAAGCCCTCCTGTACGCCAGGGCGCTGAAAGTTCGTGCCGGTGTAACCGTCGTCAACCAGCACTTTCAAGTTTGTGTAGCCATGATCCTGTGCGTATTTGGTTAAAAGCTCGCGTTGAGACGAGATTTGTCAAGGAGTGTTTTTGCAAAGCAGTGTGCAATTCGCATTGACAAGCAGCAAAAAGAACGCTATAATAATGTCGTTATCGATAATGATGTTATTATTTAGGCGCAGAGGAGTGAAGACATGGCCAATAGGGATCATTCCCTGGATGATGGGATCATTCAGGCTGCTTATTCGGAATTTCTTGCTTACGGCTTTCAGAAAGCCTCTCTGCACAAGATCGCCGAAAAAGCCGGTGTTACTACGGGGGCAATCTACACAAGATACAAGAATAAAGACGCGTTGTTTGCCAGTCTGCTTCAGGATTTTTTTGAGACGATGCAGGTTCTCTTTGCTCCCATCGCGGAAGAATACGAAAAAGCAAAGTGCAGCGCGCAGCCGGATGATATCCTCCGCGCCATAAACGCCGAAGAACAGGTATATTTTCAACTGCTGACCGAGCACTGCAATGACTGCACTTTATTTTTCTGCCGCAGCGATGGCAGCTCCATGGAAACCGTGCTGCATAAACTAATGGATCAAAAAGCGGAACAAACGGTGGAATTCTTTTCGCATATCTATGGGAAAGCGCCAAATGCCGATGCGATCCGTCTTTTGATGGGCTCACAGTTCTGGTACTTCCGCCAGCTGCTGGATCAGCATATGGAGGAAGGCAGAATGCTTACCTGCTTACAGGCAGTCCTTGATTTCACCAACGCTGGCTGGCGGCAGCTATGCGATACCTTGCAATAAATCCGAAAAGTTAATTCGGACGGTCCATCCGTCCGTTTCTTACGGCCGTTGGTTAGAGATGACTAACTAATAAGAAAAGAGTTTGCGATGATAGATTTTGAATTTGAATTTCAATATGCAGAAGAAAAGCAGCCCACCTTGCAAAAAGTCGGCGGCAGCATCCCAGCCGGACGCTGTGTGGTGCTCTGCGGCGGCAGCGGCTGCGGAAAGTCCACACTGCTACGGTGCATCAACGGATTAATCCCCCAGTTTTACGAGGGAGAGCTAAAAGGCTTTTGCCGCCTGAATGGGCAGGACACCGCCGGAATACGTATCGGCGAGATCGGCGAGTTGGCCGCCTCGGTCTTTCAGGATCCTCGCAGCCAGTTTTTCACCGTGAACAGCTCCAATGAAGTGGCCTTCGGTCTTGAAAATCACGGTCTGCCGCAAGATAAAATCCGACGGCGGGTAGATGAGGCCTTCCGGATCTTTCATCTGGAGCGGCTGAAGGATCGCAATGTCTACGAGTTGTCCAGCGGCGAGCGACAGCTCATCTCCATCTTGTCCGCGTGGGCAATGGACACAGATATTTTTCTGCTGGATGAGCCCACGGCCAATCTGGACTTTGCAGCCACGCAGCAGTTAAAAGAGATTCTGCTTGCCCTGAAAAAGCAGGGCAAAACGCTGCTGCTCAGCGAGCACCGACTCTACTATCTTGCCGACATTGCCAACGAATTTTGGGTCATGGCAGACGGCGAGATCAAAGGAAAATATACTGCCGCAGAGGCAAAGGCGTTCTCAGTGGAGCGGAGACAAACACTTTCTCTGCGCACGCTCGACCTTGCGGAGATCACCGTGCCGGAGAAAGAGCCGCTGCCGAAAACCGCGCCGACGGCGCTTGCCGTCTCAGATGTCTGCTATACATACGGCAGGAAGGCCGGAGATACCCTCTCTGGTGTCAGCTTTTCCGTCCGTGAGCATGAGATCGTCGGCCTTGTGGGCGCAAACGGCTGCGGCAAAACGACCATCGGCAAGCTGATTGCAGGGCTTTACCGCCCCTCCGGCGGCAGGACAATGCTTTTCGGAAAGTCGCAAAATCCAAAGCAGCTGCAAAAGCAAGTGCTGTTCATCCTTCAGGAGGCGGAGTTCCAGTTCTTCACAGGCTCCGTCCTGCACGAACTGCAATACGGCCATGCGGTGACACCGGAGTTTGAAGCAAAAACGGAAGCGCTGCTGAAAAGTATGGATATGTGGGACTGCCGCAACCGGCATCCCTTTTCCCTCTCCGGCGGGCAGATGCAGCGTCTGACGCTGATGATGGCGTATCTATCCGACAAGCCGATCGTCATACTGGACGAGCCGACAGCAGGACAGGACGCGGAAAGTCTGGAGCGGTGCGCAGCGCTGATCCGGGAGATGCGGAAAGAAAAGACTGTTCTCATCATCACCCACGACCCTGAGCTAATTGCAGGTGCGTGTGACCGCTGCATTGGGCTGTCGGATGGGCATGCAGAAATAGAATTTCCCGTTCATTCGGAACGAGATTTGCAAGCGGTACGGCAATATATGGAGCGCTTCCATCTTTCCAATGCTCCTGCGAAAAAACAGCATAAAGAACGATTCCACCCGGCAACGAAGCTGCTTTACTGGCTGGCCCTGCTGGTCGTGATCTCCACATCCAACAACCACTTAGTTTATGCCGTATATACGGCACTGATCCTGCTGACCGCAGCGGACGGCTGGCTCGGAACGGCGCTGGCAGGCGGGATGAGCTTTGGGCTGCTGTGGGCGGCAAACGCTCTGCTGCCGGGCACGGTGTTTTCCTTTATGCTGGTGCTGTTCCCGCGGATCATTGCCGTTGGCATTTCCATGCGGACGCTGATTGGGCGGAATGAAGCCAGCCGTACCCTGGCAGCGCTGCGCAATCTGCGCCTACCGGAGCGGCTGATCATGATCGTGGCGGTGATTTTCCGCTTCTTCCCCGTTCTGTCGGGAGACATGAAGTTGCTGCGGCAATCCATCCGCACCCGGGGCGCGTTTGTGACGCCATGGCAAAAGTTGCGTGCGCTGCCATCCTATATCGAAATACTGACCGTGCCGATGGCTTTGCGCGTTATCCGCATCGCCGAAACGCTGTCCGCCTCCGCCGAAACACGGGGCATCGACTTAACCCGCCGCAAAAGCAACTATCTGTCGCTTCGGTTTTCTGCGTGGGATGCTGTGTTCTGCGTCCTGCTGGCGGCATCGATCGCCGCCGGCCTTATCCTGTGATCGCCGTCTCTGCGACGTTCAACCATATTCCATTCAAAAAGGAGTCATTAACCATGAGTACTGCAAACCCCAATAAACTGAAAATCAAGGACATCATCACCGTTGTCCTGCTGGCTCTGATCAATGTGGTCATTTTCTTCGCCAGCTCCGTCCTGTACGCAACGCCCATTACCATCATTCTGATGCCGGTGTTTTTCGCCCTGCTGGAGGGCATCGTCTACTTCATCATCGGCACGAAGGTGAAAAAGCCCGGTGCGATCCTCATTTACAGCATTGTCCGCGCCATTATGGGCGGATACCTGCCGTACATCATCCTCTTTATTCTCTCCGGTGCCATTGCCGAGCTGCTGCTGTGGAAGATGGGCTACGGCAACGCGAAGGCACTGACCGTCAGTTATGTCATCAATCAGGTGCTGGCTGCATTCGGCAGCACCATCATTCCCTACGCCATCGCAGCCAAGGCTATGGCGGATCAGATGGTCACCGATGGCCGTCAGGACGCCATCCTTGCCGCATCCCAGATGCTGCAGTCCTGGGTATCCGTGGCACTGGTGGCCGGTGTGATCGTGGCCGCATTCATCGGAGCAGCTATCGGCAAGGGCATCGTGAAGAAGCATCTGGCTGCCTGATCTGCCTTGGAGGAATTACCCATGAATCAGAACACGAAGCAAAAGCGCTCCGCCGCCTCGTGGCTGGCAGAGCTGGCAAAAGGGCGGTACGGCGAGTACGCTTTGAGCGTCCTTACGGCGCTGCTGGGCGTTGCCTGCTCGCTTATTCCGTATTTCATCATCATCCGGCTTATCACCGCACTGGTAAACGGCACGGCGGAGCTTCCCCGCTGCCTGACGCTCTGCGCATGGATGGCGGGCTGCTGGGTGCTGCGCTATGTGCTGCACAGCGTGTCCACCTCTCTCTCCCACCATGCGACGTTCCATGTGCTGGCCAATACCCGCGTCCGGCTGCTGGACAAGCTAGCGACGCTGCCGCTGGGTACGGTGCTGGATCGTTTCTCCGGCTCGTATAAGAACATCATCGTCGAGCGGGTCGATTCCATCGAAACCACCCTTGCCCACCTGCTGCCGGAGATGACCACCAACATCGTGGGGGCGCTGGCGGTACTGGTGCTGCTGTTCATCGAGGACTGGCGCATGGGCCTTTCCATGTTCATCGTCCTGCCGCTGGGCATTCTCTGCTTTATGTCCATGTTCAGCGGCTATAACGAGAAGTTTCAGCGCACGGTCACCGCGACAAAGACACTGAACGACACGGCTGTGGAATACATCAGCGGCATTGAGGTCATCAAGGCGTTTGGTCAGTCCAGGACCAGCTATGCAAAGTTCGTCTCCGCCGCAAAAGAGGGCGCGGACTGCTTCATCGACTGGATGCGCGGGAGTTTGTTCGGACAGGTGGCCGGAATGGCGATACTCCCTTCGACACTTCTCGGCATCTTGCCGGTGGGCTGCCTTCTCTATATGCACGGCACACTGTCGGCGGAGACGTTTCTCGCGGTCATTGTTCTGTCCTTCGGCGTTATGCAGCCGCTGATCACCGCTTTTTCCTACACCGATGACATCGCGCAGGTGACGACCATCGTGGGTGAGGTGGCGGAGGTGCTGTCCGGCGAGGATATGCAGCGTCCGGAACGTGCGGAAAAGCTGCCTGCGGACAACGCCGTCGAGCTGAAAGATGTCCGCTTTGCCTATCACGACAAGGAGGTACTGCACGGAATCGATCTGCACATTGCCCCGGGGACGGTCAACGCATTGGTCGGGCCTTCCGGCAGTGGAAAATCCACCATCGCCCGGCTCATCGCCTCCCTGTGGGATGTGAAGGACGGAGAAATCGACCTGGGCGGCGTGGACATTCGCACGCTGCCGCTGGCGGAGTGCACGAAGCACATCGCCTATGTGTCGCAGGACAACTACCTCTTTGACCTTTCTGTCATGGACAATATCCGCATGGGCAGAAAGGGTGCGACCGATGCGGAGGTCATTGACGCCGCGAAGAAATGCGGCTGCCACGAGTTCATAATGGGGCTGGAGAACGGCTATCAGACCGTATGCGGTGCATCCGGCGGTCACCTGTCCGGCGGTGAGCGGCAGCGCATCTCCATTGCCCGTGCCATGCTGAAGGACGCGCCGATCGTCATTCTCGACGAGGCAACGTCCTATACAGACCCGGAAAACGAGGCGGTCATCCAGTCGGCACTGGGAAGGCTGGTGCGGGGCAAGACGCTGCTGGTCATTGCCCACCGGCTGTCCACCATTGCGGACGCCGATCAGATCATTGTTGTCAATCAAGGCAAGATCGAAGCGACCGGCACGCAGGCGGAGCTTCTTGCGTCCTGCCCCCTTTATCAAACCATGTGGGAGGCCCACATCAGCGTCAAAGACGACGGGGAGGTGGCGTAATGCTCAAGACACTGAAAAAATTTTTTGCCTTCTGCGGGGTGGACAACCGCAGGCTGTTTATAACATCTATCTGGCTGGGCGTGGTCAGCGCCATTTGCTCTGCCATGCGTATTCCGGCAGCCGCCATCGTCATTCAGGCGCTGCTGGAAAGGAACGTCACTATGGCAACTTTATGGACGAGCCTCGGCATTATCGTGATCTCATTGATCATTACGATTGCCATCAACATGAAGGCTACCATGCTCCAGACCCGTGCGGGCTACCGCGCCTGCGCCAACAAACGCATCGAGATCGCCGAGCACCTGCGCTACCTGCCTATGGGCTGGTTCAATGACAACAGCCTCGGCGAGGTCACGTCCGTCACCACTAACACCATGGAAAACATGGCGAATGTGGCTACCCGCGTCGTCATGGTCACGACCCGCGGCTTTCTGACCTCCGGCATCATCGCAGCGATGATGTTCCTCTTTGACTGGCGCATGGGGCTGATTACACTGACGGGACTGGTGCTGTTCTTTGCCGTCAACGCCGCCATGCAGCGGGCGGAGCAGACCCTTTCCCAGCGGAAGTTCAATGCCGATGAGCGCCTTGTGTCCAAGGTGCTGGAATATGTGCAGGGCATCGCCGAGGTCAAGAATTTCGACCTGACCCACGACTCTGCCACGCAGGTACACGGCGCTGTGGAGGAAGCCCGCAGGGCGTCCTTTGCTATGGAGATCCCGTCGGTGCTTTATATGCTGGCGCAGTTTGTTGTCAACAAGCTCACCGGCGTTGCCGTCTGCGCGGCCGCTATCGTCTTTTACTTCAGCGGCACCATGGAGCTGACAAACTGCCTTTTGATGCTGATCTGCTCGTTCATCCTCTTTGAGCAGCTGGACAGCGCCGGAAGCTTTTCGGCTTTGTTCCGCTCCATCGACATCGGCGTAGATAAGGCAAGCGCAATTCTGCGCGTAGAACCCATGGACATTGACGGGGAGGAGCTTTCGCCGGAACGGGAGGACATCACCCTGTCCCATGTGGATTTCTCCTATGACAGCAAGCCCATCCTGCACGATGTGTCCCTGACCATCCCGGAGAAAACCACCGTGGCCATCGTCGGTCCGTCCGGAAGTGGCAAGACCACGCTGTGCAATCTCATGGCGCGGTTCTGGGACGTGCAGGGCGGCAGCGTGCGCCTCGGCGGACGGGATGTGCGGGAGTACAGCTACGACAGCCTCATCCGCAATTTCTCCTTTGTGTTTCAGCGGGTCTATCTGTTCTCCGACACCATCGCCAACAATATCCGCTTTGGCAAGCCCGACGCCTCCATGGAGGAGGTGCAGGCCGCCGCGAAAAAAGCCCGCTGCTACGACTTTATCATGGCATTGCCGAACGGCTTTGACACCGTCATCGGCGAAGGCGGTGCTACGCTTTCGGGCGGCGAACGTCAGCGAATTTCCATTGCGCGCGCCATCATGAAGGACGCACCCATCATCATTCTGGACGAAGCCACCGCCAATGTCGACCCCGAAAATGAAAAGGAGCTGATGGAGGCCGTTGCGGAATTGACCCATGATAAGACGGTCATCATGATCGCCCACCGGCTGAAAACCGTGCGCCATGCCGACCAAATTTTTGTGGTCGATCACGGCGAGATCGTTCAGCAGGGCACCCATGACGAGCTGGTTGCTGTTGACGGGCTCTACCGCCGCTTCGTGGTGGAGCGGCAGCAGGCCGCCGGGTGGAAGGTCTGAAGAAACACAATCTAAAAAATATGAAAAGAAGCTCGTATCAGCTATTGACCGATACAGAGCAGTCCCCGGAGGAACGTTTGCGGGATAAGTACAAGCGCCGCGCCGCGTATCATCGCTTCTACACCAACATGAAGTGGGGTCACGCTCAAAATTATCACCTGACGCTGGACAGCGGCGTGCTTGGGATTGAAAAATGTGTGGCGTTGATTTGTGAAGTTTACCATTGATTTTCGTGAAAATGCCTATTTGCGCTTCTGTCCTTCCTTATGATATACTGTATAAAATGAAATATGGGGGCATTTTCTATGAACGAGTATGAGATTTTAATTGAAACTATAAACCCTTGTGGTGGTGAGGCTCACGCCAAACGGGAAATTATTGAAGCGGAAGCCGAAAGCCCGGAAGCCTATGTAACGGCCAATGCGCCGTATCCCGTAATCGACCGTGTACAGACTCGGGACGGTGACACGCTGATTATTACAGGCGACGGCAAGGGTAGTATGGTACGGTACACATTTACAGAGGCATAAGAAAGGGGACTGTGTGAAAAAATGATTTCTCATTTTTTCACAGCCCCTTTTTGCAACTTCAAGGTTGCTTTTGCACACCGAATCCATCAGCTAACAGTAGTAAGTTGAATTAGTTCCTTATCACTGTTAAACCAACGCTTTTCGGGTTTTTATTTTTTTCAAATATCATGCGGTAAGCGCTTAGACAACTAGAACAAATATTCTAAATAAAATACACGAAAAATGATACAAAAACCTTTACAGACTGTCGGCAAAAATCCGGCAGTCTTTTTTTGTGTAACAAAACCATCTTTTTCTTTCATTCTTATTTTGACATCTGTTTCAAATCATTGATCTCGAAAAAGGAGGGAAAGGTCGATAGAAACATCAATAAAAATATTGATATATAAATTGATATATGATGAGGAAGTATATATCTAGCGACAGTGTACAGGGGGCATTGTCTCCCTGTACACTGTCGCTAGACAGTTGAAATAATAAAACTGTTTATTTGGCGGGGAGTTTTATTATGCCTAGAGGAATATTACCGGAAGTAAAGCTGCAGGCTGTAAAAGGGTACATCTCAGGGAACGGATCCTATCGGTACTATCTCTCCCTATGGCAGAAAGCAGAAGCCGAAGACAGCATTTTTTCTGCGGGTTATCACAGAACTTTCACATTTTCATTGTATCCTCTCATTGAGAATCGATAAATCAAAATATAAGGAGGACGGATCATGAAAGAAAAAAAACTAAAAGCAAAGACCCGTTTAATCCTGGGGATTGTTGTCGGTATCCTGTCCCTTCTGGCGGCAGGATATCTGATTCTTTGCCAGGCAGTACAGGATAACGTAATCTGGAAAAATGTATCTATAAACGGCGTGAACCTGAAGGGAATGACTGTGGAGGAGGCGCAGCAGGCGGTTCAGGAGAAATTTGAAGCGGATTATGAGGATGCGGCGGTTACGGTAGTTCTGGAAGATCAGCAATTTGAAGTCTCTCTGAATTCGCTGCTGACTATGGACGCTTCCAGGGAGATCCAGGAAGCGTATGCCGCGGGGCACGGCGCCTGGGGGGCCAGAGGCCTGGAATGGCTCATGACCAGAATGGAGGGAACAAAGGAAGTGACGGTTTCACCGGAGATCAGCGATGAAGATCTGCTGGATCAGGCCATTCAGAATTCCGGAATTCTGGATTATGTCGGCTCTACAGCCTCCTCCTGGGAGCAGACAGGGACGGAACTGATCGTTCATAAAGGGATTACCGGGGCTGCGCCGGATGAAGAACAGCTGAAACAGGCAGTGCTGGATGCGGCGGCCGGCGGTAAACTGGATGAACCGATTTCCTGTCCGGTTAAAGAGACGTCCCCACAGGCGCCGGATTTCCAGGCCATTGCGGACAGCCTGTACCGGGAACCGGTAAATGCTTCTTTGGACGCCGCCAATAATTATGCGGTGACGGAAAGCGTTACAGGAATCTCCCTGGATGTGGAACAGGCCCAGCAGGCCTATGACGCCGCCGGAGAGGGTACCGATGTGGTGATCCCCCTTACGGTGACGGAACCGGCGATCACCACAGAGTCCATGAACGCAAATCTTTTTAAGGACGTGCTGGGTACCTATCAATCTACGGTTACCGGCACCGGAGGAAAGATCCACAACATCAGCCTGGCTGCCGGCATGTGCGACGGGATCGTGCTCCTTCCAGGAGAAACCTTTTCTTATAACGGAATCATCGGTGATACCACTGAGGAAAGGGGATTTCAGCTGGCAAATGCCTATTCGGACGGTGAAGTGATCCAGGAACCGGGAGGCGGCGTCTGCCAGGTATCCTCCACCATTTTTTCCGCCCTGCTGCAGACGGACCTGGAGGTAGTGCAGCGGCAGAATCATTCTATGATTGTAACCTATGTGCCTTACGGCATGGATGCTACGGTTTCCTGGACCCAGCCGGATTTCCAGTTTAAAAACAACCACAGTTACCCCATCCGTCTGTCGGTAGAGTTTGACGGCAGTGTGATTACGGTACAGATCATCGGAACCCAGGAAAGTGATCTTTCTGTGGAATGCAGGGTAGAGCAGACCGGGGAAATGACTTATGAAACTTACAGAGATTATTATGACAGCAACGGGAATCTTGTGAACACCGAATATGTCTGCCACAGCGAGTACAAACCGCTGCCGTAACAGATCCGGAAATAGTCAGGACTTGAAAAAAAATGCATCTTCCTATAAAATAAAATCAGATTTTTTAAAGGAGGTGCGGAAGCTATGAGAAAAGAAGTAATTGCCGGGGTTCTGTCTCTGCTTATGGCCTTTGGGCTCTGTATCCAGGGGGGAACGGCGGAAGTCTGCGGAGCGGAAGCGATCTCGAAACAGATCGTGTCCGCGGATTGGCTGCAGGAACAGCATTCCAGGTCCAGAGCCATGAGCCTCAGTCTGAATCAGCAGGAAATGAATATGCTGTATTTTACCAATAAGGTCCGCATGACCAACGGTCTGGAACCTCTGTCTACGTTTGAAGCCCTTCAGAAGGCGGCGGATGTAAGGGGCAGCGAACTGGGGACCCTGTTTGACCACCAGAGGCCGGATGGAACCATGTGCTATACGGCCCTGGATCAGGAGGGGATCAGCTATACTTCCGCGGCAGAGAACATTGCTGCCGGTCTGTCGGATCCAGTGGCGACCTTTGACAGCTGGTGGAACAGTCCCGGTCATCAGGCCAATATGATGAACGCTGATTTCAGCCACATGGGTGTCGGCTACGATTATCTGTCCGGAACCGAGTATGGACATTACTGGGTGCAGCTCTTCACCGGAGGCTGCTCGCCGACAGAGATCCGTGTCATGGGGGATGAAGGGTACATTTTTCTGATCCCTGCAGGAGAGTCCCTGGACAATCTGAATCTGACGCTGGAGGCCGACTGCCAGCACGGTACCAGCTATCTTCCTATTACGGATGAAATGTGCAGCGGTTACAACCCGGATTCTCTTTATACAAATCAGGAGATCCAAGTAGAATACCGGGGCTGTACTACCAGCTTTTATATTTATCCCTATCCGCCCATGCAGTTTACGGATGTTTCCCCGGAAAACTGGTATTATGGATACGTGGAATACGTATATGCCCTGCAGCTTATGACCGGAAAGAACGACACCTTTTTCGGAGCCTCTGAGAACCTGACCAGAGAGCAGTTTGCGTTGATCCTTTACCGGATTCAGGGAGAGCCGGATGTCAGCGGGCTGGATCCGGTGGATTTTCCTGATGTGGAAAAGGAAAGCTGGTATGAGGACGCAGTGACCTGGGCCAGCTATGCCGGGATCATAGAGGGCTATACAGATGGCCCGGAGGCCGGGAGATTTGGAACTTCGGATCCCATTACCAGGGCCCAGATGGCTACCATGATGTACCGCTATGCCAAGTATCTGGGCATGGATGTTTCTGCATCTGCAGATCTTGGCAGTTATCCGGATGCCTGGGAAGTTCCGGATTTTGCCGCTGAAAGCATGAGCTGGGCAGTGGGGGCAGGGATCATTTCCGGCGATGACTCCGGTCCGGAGCTGCAGCTTATGCCTCAGGGATCCGCCAGCAGAGCGGTAGGAGCCACCATTATCACCCGCTTCCTTTCCGGCATGTAAGGAAGAGAGAATAGAAAGAACCTGGAGCCGTTGCAGATCAGATGAATGATGGAGAAATCATCTGTGGAGCAGCGGCTCCTTTTTACACATAAAAAGACCAGAGGATGCTGCTCAAACTGCGGCAGGCATTACACCTCTGGTGGGATACGGGAAGATTTTGAGGGGCTGCCGCACGAATTATTTCGTGCGGCGGCCCCTCTCAGAAGGAACTACTGGGGATTCCAGCCGCTGGATTTATTTTTGCTCCACCAGCTCCAGCAGTTCCTCCACGCTCATTTTTTTATCATCCATCAGCTGCTGCAGCTGCTCCAGCTTCAGCTGAGAGATCTGCTCGGCGATTTCGTCTTCTTCGTCAGAAATTCTATTGATCTCATCTGCCAGGGAGAGTTTTTTGTTCTCCAGTGCTTCGTATTTTTTTGTAAGTGACTCGATCAGTTTTGCGTAATTTTTGGGACGTGCCATGATTTACCTCCTGCTGTTTTTTAAAATTATAGCATGGGGCCTGTGAAAATACTATGTTTTTTTGACTTGATTTTCCAGGGGAAACAAAGTATAATGTGATTTACCAGCAGACAGATCTCTGTGTTCTGTCTGAAAATTCAAATCTTAATTCAGAATGGAACAGTTCGTTCCGGTATTCCAAGTATTTTGTAAAGATTGAAAACAGCGGCCGAAGTGAATTTTCCGGCTTTCTTTGCGCTATCTTTTTTGCTTTTGCGCTTCCTGAGAGCGTGTCATTTTTCATTTCTTTTATGTTTACCCTTTTTATCAGAAGTACCCGGTCGGCTGATGCCGGCCCGAATCCCGCCGCCAGATTCATCGGCGAGTCTGGCGGCTGAACAGAAGGAGGAAAATCAATGGAACCTGCAAAGGGCTTATTCTGCCCATTTTCCGGCGGCCCCGGCCGGAATCGGAGGGAGGGGAGAGGCCCTCCTTTACAGGGGGAAACATGACAAACTGCATTGAGAAAGGAGAAGCAGCTTGAAGCAATCGATAAAAGGTTTACCGGCAGCGGTACCGGTCATGCTTTTGATTCTGTTTTTTGCCCTGTTTCCTTTGACTGTCAGGGCGGAATATTCCGGTTCCCATGAATCGGCGGAGGCATATGACGCGCTGGCTGTGGGGGAAACCGTTGTGTTTGACGATCTGAATGGAAAACAGGGATATGGAGATGACTTCCAGATCGTAAGGGTCGTCCGGGAGGATGGAACCACTCTGCAGACCTGGAATGAAAGAGTCCTGGGAACCGACAGCGGTATTCCTTATTTCTGTATTGAACAGAACGAGGCGTACGTTTCCGGACGGACGGCTACGGTCTATAACGGGCTGGAATATATGAGCCAGGAAGAAATTACAAAAATCGCCCTTGCGCTGAAATATCTGGAAGACCATATAGAGGAAGTAGACGGGAACAAAACAGATCTTTACTACCTTCAGCAGATTGCCGTCTGGCAGATCCGGGACGCGTTCGGATATGACGCCTATGATGAAACCGTTTCTTACGCGCTGCTGCGGCTGAAGAGCCAGCCCTCTGAAGAGGAGTCGGCGGAATTTTCCATGGAGATAGTGGCCCGTGCCATGGAATGGGCAGAGGCCGGCATGGATCGGTATACCGGTTACTGCAAGGTGCTGGATTCCGGAAAATTTCAGCGGTGCGCAGTGTTTAAAGTAATGGAAAACCCTACAAGTTTTGATCTTCCGGAAACAGGATCCGCGGGAACCATCGCCCTGTCTGCCGCCGGAGGACTATTCATTCTGGTTTCGGTACTTGCCGGAGCCAAATGGAAAGGAAAGGAGAAAAAGTAATATGCGAAAAAAATTCATGAATACCCTGGCGGCTCCGGCTGCCGTATGTCTGGCCCTTCTGGCCGGAAGTAGCTGGTGCATGGCTGCCCCGGCGGTTCCGGTGCAGGCTGCTGCCCTGGTAAATGGAAGTGTGGATTTTCAGCAGGGAGACGCCAGTATTACCATTCAGGGACAGGAGGGACAGAGCCTGGCCGGCAAGCAGTTCCGGATTTATCAGCTGCTGTATGCGGAAAATTCCCAGGCCGGAGAATCTATTGCGTATTCCATAAACCCTGTTTATGAAACCGCCCTGAAAACCGTAGTGGGTGCCCGGCTTGAAATGGAACCTTCAGCGGTTACGGATTACCAGGTGCTGGACTATATGCAGAGCCTGAATACCGAGAAGGTCCAGGGCGCCCAGACGGAACAGGAGGAGGCAGGACGATACAGCCAGTTCCGCTATTTTGTGGAGGAACTGCGGGATGAAATCCTCCGGGAGCAGGCAGAGGGCCTGGAGGTTTCTGTGGAAAGCGCCGGGGAGGAGAATCAGATCCTTCTGGAGGGCCTGGCGTACGGGTATTATCTGATAGACGAGGTGACGGAGGTATCCGGAAGTTCTCAGGCCGCCTCTCTCTGTATGGCCAGCACTGCCAACCCGGATGTAGTGATCCGGATCAAGTCAGATTATCCCCCCAAGGTGACCAAGACCATTCTGGAGGACGACGGCGAAACGGGATGGAATACCATCGGAGATTTTGAGATTGGCCAGATGATTCCATTTAAATATGAAACTTTGATTCCAGATATGTACGGGTACCATACGTATTATTTTGCCTTCCATGACCGGATGGATCCGGCTCTGGAATTTGACAGGGGCAGCGTACAGGTGGAGATCCGCCAGGGCGAAAAGATATATTCCTTAAGTTCCCAGGAGTATTCCCTTCTGGAGGGCAGCGGGGAGGAAACCTTTGTTATTGAGATCACAGACCTGAAAGCCATCGTAGATCGGCAATTTGACCAGCAGGACAGCCAGGGAAGAAATGTATACGGGCAGACGGTGGCGGTCACCTATCAGGCGCTGCTGACCGACAGCGCCAAAGAGGATACAGGACGTCCGGGATTTGAAAATAAAGTGCGGCTGGAATACTCCAATAATCCGGATTCCGGAGGGGAGGGAGAGACCGGCACCACACCCTGGGATACGGTGGTCTGTTTTACCTATGAGCTGAACGGGCTGAAAATAAATGAAAAAGAATTGAAGCTGGAAGGAGCTGCTTTCCGGCTGTACAGCGACCCGGACTGTCAGGAGGAAGTGTATGTCAAGGCAGATCCCCAAGGAGACGGGTATCTGGTAATGAACCGGGATTCCCTGGGAGGCACCGATCATACAGGAGGAAATGCGCCGGAAGAGGCGGTAGAAATGATTTCTGATGAGCAGGGCGCCTTCCGGGTATACGGCCTGGACAGCGGGGTGTACTATTTAAAAGAAACCAGAGCCCCGGAAGGATACAGGCCCCTGCAGGATCCCATTGCAGTGACCATCACGCCGGTATTTACCCAGGACAGGACCGAATATCTGGAGGGAGACGGCGCTACCGATAAGACTCTTGTAGAACTGACGGCTACAGCGGATATCCGAAGCTTTTATGATGGACAGTATATTGAAGAAAACGGGATCCAGCTGGAAACGGATCCGGAGCAGGGCATGGTAAACCTGACTGTGGTAAACCGTACCGGCAGCAAGCTTCCCGACACGGGTACCTCCACTGTGCTGCTGCTGACGGCGGGAGGCGCCGCCATGATGGGCTCGGCCCTTCTGGTTATGCTGAAAAAACGCGGAAATAGAGCGGGACTTTGAACTATCAAAAAAAATTTCTGACAGGGATTTTGTTTGCGGCCGGTCTGGCTCTGTGTCTGACGCCGCTGGCCGGCAATGTCCGCAGCCAGCGAAAGCAGGAGGTGATTTTGGCTACATATGAAAACAGGGAGGAAAAGCTGGATGACAGCGCGCTGCAGGAGGAAAGGCGGCTGGCGGAGGCCTACAACCAGTGGATATACCGGACGCGGGAAGGGACGGGGATCGCGGAAACGCAAGGGACCGGCGGGATTCCGGAATATTCGGAACTTTTGAATACAGCCGGAACCGGCATGATGGGAAGCCTGGAAATCCCTGGAATTGATGTGGATCTGCCCGTTTACCATGGCACGGAACCGGAAGTGCTGGCGGCAGGAGCCGGCCATCTGGAGGGAAGCAGCCTGCCGGTAGGCGGCGCCGGCACCCGCTGTGTGCTGACCGGCCACAGAGGCCTGCCGGGCTCCCGGCTTTTTACCAGGCTGGATGAACTGGAAAGGGGAGATCTGATCTTCCTGCGGGTACTGCGGCAGGTGCTGGCTTATGAAGTGCGGGAAATAGAAGTGATCGATCCGGAACAGGTAGAACGTCTGGAAATCCGGGAAGGCCAGGATCTGGTATCCCTGGTTACCTGCACCCCCTATGGGATCAATACAGAACGGCTGGTGGTAACCGGGATCCGCGTGCCCTATGATCCCCGGCAATATGAAGAAATCCGTCCGGGGATACCGTCCTGCCGCGAACTGATTTTTTCCGCTTTGCCCTTCCTGTTTTCAGGAACAGCAGCGGGAATCTGGATCCGGAGATACCGGAAGAACAGAAAGCGGAAGGAGGAACAGATAGATGTTAGGTAACCGAAAAAGAAAAAAACAGCTGGCAAAATGGCAGGCAGCGGCGGCAATCCTGCTGTGGATCGCCTGCCTGCCCCTGGCGGCCCGGGCGGAAACCCTGGGAAGCATTACGCTGATCCTGGAGGAAAATATTTCCCCGGAGGGAATTTCCTTTTCCTGTACCAGGGTGGGCGGGATTTGGCAGGGAGAATACCAGCTGGAGGAAGCTTTTCAGAATACCGGCATAGATCCCAATGAACTGAATACCAGCAGGGAAATGCGGGAGGCGGCGGAAAAGCTGGCGGAAAAAGCGGAGGGAGGCATTCTTTCCGCAGCGGATGAGGAGGGAAGGATCCGGTTTACAGGCCTGAGTCCGGGCCTGTATCTTCTTCAGGCGGAAAACTCCGGCAGCTACCGGGGCGCGGATGCCTCTCTGGCTGCCATTCCCTCCTGGGAAGAGGAGAAGGGCTCCATGATGTATGATATTACAGTAGTGCCGAAATTCAGGCCCTATGAGCCTGAAAAAATGACCTTTTTTGATACCGGAGAGAACAGCAGTCTGCCGGTCTGTGCCGGGGGCGCGGCAGCTGCGGTTCTGCTGCTGGGACTGCTGAACAGAAAACGGTTTCGGGGAAAATGAATATCTGGAAAACAGCCGGAAATAGTATTCTGGGAATTATGCTGGCCGGATTTTTGTTTCTGGGAGCCGGGGAGGTGGAAACTTATGTCAGAGCGGAAATGGAGAATGAAAATCTCAGAAAACAGGCGGAGATTCTTCCAAAAGCGACCGCCGGAGCAGAGGACTTCCAGGGAAGTTCCGGGCGGGAACCCTCCTACGACTTTGCCTTGCTGAAGACCGTGAATCCCCATATCCGGGGTTGGATCCGGATACCGGGAACTGCTGTGGACTATCCGGTTTTGATCGGAGAGGAGGAAGGAGAATATCTGAAGAAAAATTTTAAAGGCCAGGAAGATCCCCTGGGTTCTGTTTTCAGTTATACCGGGACAGATCTGGCCGGAGACGCCTGTATTTTTCTTTTTGCCCACAATCTGATTTCCGGACAGATGTTTGGAGACCTGAAAAAGTTTCTGGATCAAAGCTATTCCCAAACCCACAGCAGGGCTTACCTCTGCACGCCGGGAGGCTGCCGGAACTATGGATTTCTCAGCGCGGAAACCTGCAGGGCGGAGGAGCTGCCGGGGATGGAGGCAGAGGGGCAGGAAGGGATTCTGTTTCTGGTTACCTGCAGCGGCGGGGAGGGAACCCCCTACAGAACCGTAGTGCGGTTTATTCAGCAGGAACCTTCAGAAGCTGCAGAAGATCCAGAGGCCGGGTAATCACTGCGTCCGGATGATCTGCCTGCCCGAAGCCGTAGGCGGCGAAGATAAAGGATACGCCGGCTTCTCTGGAAGAAGCGCAGTCCAGAGCCGTATCGCCGATATAGCAGGCCTGTTTTAAATGGTGGCGCTCCACCATGGTACGGATATTGGCGGCTTTCAGCTCTCCGGTATCGCCGGGACAGAGGTGATCGGTAATGCAGGGCTCCAGCCCGGAAGCCTTTAAGAACTGCTCGATATAACCGGCCTGGCAGTTGCTGACGATAAAAAGCGGGAGATGCGGGCACAGGGTGCGGATGACCCTTTCCATACCTTCGTAAAGGGCAGGGGGATCCGCCTCCAGAGCTGCGTTTTCGGCCAGGTAGCATTTTTGCAGAAGCTCAGCCTGGCGCCGGGGATCCAGTCCCCGGAACAGGATTGCCCCGATCTCTTCCAGGGGTTTGCCGAATAGCTTTTTCAGATCCGAACCCGTAACGGTCAGGCCCTTCAGGTCGGGTTCGCCGGCAAAGAGCCGGCTCCACCCGGCGGCCACTACCTCGGTACAATCCCAAAGAGTACCGTCTACATCAAATATGATACCATCTGTGTACATAACATTCTCCTTCTGAATCCAGGCTGTATTTTAGAGGCGGAGCTCCTTCCGGGGGCCCGCCTTTCTGTCATTTAGAATAACATGGAACGAAGGGGAAAACCAGATTGATTTTTTGGGGATTTTATGGCATGATAGTAGAAGCAATCAACCCGGGAAGAGGGTTCTTTCCGGAAAGCAGGCCAAAGGAGGCACAAAGGGAAATGCAGGTAAAGGTATGCTGAGGGAGATTGTGGAGCCGCTGATCTGCTGGTACAAAAAAGAGCGCAGAACGCTTCCCTGGCGGGAACAGAGAAATCCCTACTATATCTGGGTATCTGAGATCATGCTGCAGCAGACCCGGGTAGAGGCGGTGAAGCCGTATTTTGGCCGCTTTATCAGGGAGCTGCCGGATGTATCGGCTCTGGCCGGGTGTCCGGAGGAGCGGCTGCTGAAATTGTGGGAAGGCCTGGGATATTATAACCGGGTCAGAAATATGCAGAAAGCTGCCAGAATCCTGGAAGAACAGTTTCAGGGCCGGCTTCCGGCGGATCTGCAGGCTTTGAAAAGCCTGCCGGGGATCGGCAGCTATACGGCCGGAGCCATTGCTTCCATTGCCTACGGGATTCCCGCTCCGGCAGTGGACGGAAATGTCCTGCGGGTGCTGGCCCGTCTGCGGGGGGATGGCCGGGATATGGACCGGCAGTCCGTAAGGAAAAGCGTTGAGACAGATCTGGCGCAGATCATGCCGGCGGAGGATCCGGGCGCCTTTAACCAGGCCCTGATGGAACTGGGAGCAGTCATCTGTGTTCCAGGCGGAACAGCCCGCTGCGGAGAATGCCCTCTGGCAGGATTCTGCCAGGCGCATAAAAGCGGGAGAGAGACGGACTTCCCTGTAAAAGGGGAAAAAAAGCCCAGGAAAGTGGAGGACAAAACCGTACTGGTCATTCAGGACGGCCGGCGGATCGCTCTGCGGAGAAGACCCGGGAAGGGGCTTCTGGCCGGGCTGTATGAGTTTCCCAACCTGAAAGGAAAACGTACGCCCCGGGAAGTTCTGGCCTGGGCGGAGGAAGCGGGGCTGACCCCCCTTCGGATCCAGAAGCTGGAGGATGCCCGGCATGTATTTTCTCATGTGGAGTGGCATATGTCCGGATACGCCCTGCGAGTGGCCTCTCTGGAAACAGCCCGGGCAGGAGAACTGATCCTGGTGGAGGTGGAAGAAGCCAGGAAAAACTATCCGGTTCCCTCCGCGTTTTCTGCTTATGCAAATTATGTAAATCTGTTCCTGGGAGCGGAGAAAGACCAACAGAGGATAAGAAAATGAAAATATTATCAGTCGCAGTACCCTGTTATAACTCGGAAGCTTACATGCGGAAATGTATTGAGACGCTGCTGACAGGCGGGGAGGATGTGGAGATCCTGCTTGTGGATGATGGATCCACAAAAGACGCCACACCGGAGATCGCCGATGAATACGCCGCCAGATATCCCTCTATCGTAAGGGCGATCCACCAGGAAAACAAGGGTCACGGCGGAGCGGTGAATACCGGCCTGGCCAATGCCCGGGGGCTTTATTTTAAAGTGGTGGACAGCGATGACTGGGTAAATGAGGAAGCCTACAAGGAGATCCTCAGGACTCTGGGGGAAATTGTCAGGGGCCCCAGGAATGTGGATGTGCTGTTCTCCAATTATGTCTACGAAAAAGAGGGAGCGGAGAAAAAGCGGGTTATGCGCTACACAAAATCTTTTCCTGTAGGAAGGATATTTGGCTGGGAGGAAATCCAGCGCCTGGGAGCCACCCATTATGTGCTGATGCATTCGCTGATCTTCCGGACCGAGCTTTTAAAAGAGTGCGGCCTGCAGCTGCCGGAACATACCTTTTATGTGGACAATTTATTTGCTTTTATTCCCTTCCCCTCGGTGAAGACCATGTATTATCTGGATGTTAATTTTTACCGTTATTATATCGGGCGGGCGGATCAGTCCGTAAACGAGTCCGTTATGATCGGCCGGCTGGATCAGCAGCTCCGGGTGAATTACCAGATGATCGACTTTATGGCTGAACAAAGGGGACTAAAGCCAAAGCAAAGGGAATTTATGATCCATTCCCTGACGATCATTATGACCGTTTCCTCGATTATGCTGATCCGTTCCGGAACGGAGGAGAGCCTGATCAAAAAAAGGGAGCTTTGGGAATATCTGAAAAAAAAGGATTTAAGCGTCTTTTTAAGAATACGCTGGTGCCTGGTGGGTTCGGTCATGAACCTTCCCGGCCGGGGCGGCCGCAGACTTTCTGTGTACGGATATAAATTATGCCAGAAAATATATGGATTTAACTGACGGGCCCCGGGCCCGCAGGAGACGCTCTTCGCGGAAGGCGAAGACATAAGTCTTGGATTAGGAGGAAAAAAGAATTCTATGGAAGTTGATTTAGGGCAGTTGCGTATGCCCTGCTTATGCGGCAGGGCTCACGAAACCTCTGTACAGGGGATCTGGATTGAAGAAGGGGCCTGCCGGCGGCTGTATGAGATGCTGACGGAAGGCGAGCTTAGAGAATTTACGGCTCCGGTGATCGTCTGGGACGACCCTACCAGCGAAGCGGTAGAGGAGATTCTGGAGGATGTGGTGGAAATCTGTCAGGAAGAGATCTGCCTTTCCGGGAATTCTCTGGAAGCAGACAATCGAAGCGTAGAGATTCTGGAAGAAACCCTTCCGGAGGAGACAGATCTGATCCTGGCTGTAGGCGGAGGGACCATTCATGATCTGAGCCGGTACATAGCCAGCGAAAGAGGGATCCCCTTTATTTCGGTTCCTACTGCCGCCAGCACCGACAGCTATCTGGCGGAGGAAGCTCTGCTTACCTGGAACGGGGAAAAACGGCTTTTTCCCGGACAGGGCCCCCTGTATGTGTTTGCGGATACAGAGATTTTTTCCAGGGCACCCTATCGGCTGACAGCATCCGGTATTTCTGAAATACTGGGCAGATATATCTGTCTGGCGGATTGGAGGATCGCCCACCTGGTTACAGGGGAATATATCTGCCAGGAAATCTGCGAACAGGAATACAGAGCTTTGAAAGATGTAGCCAGACATCTGGATGATATTCGGGAACAAGAAGCGGACGGCTGTGAAAAGCTTATGTACGCCCTGCTGTTTTCCGGTCTGTGCGGGCAGATGACGAAATCACGGAGACCTTCCGCCTGCGGAGAACACCAGGTTTCCAGGTTCTGGGAAATGGAAATCCTGAACGTTCCTTCGGAGTCTCTGTCCGGAGAACGGGTGGGGGTAGCCACGCTCCTTCTGGAGGAATATTATTCCCGTTACCGGGAAGCGATCCGGGATGGCCGATGCCGTGTTGTGGCGCCGGAAGCCCGGGAAGCGGATTTTTACAGACAGAAATTCGGAGGCAGAGAGCTGTCTGAAATCCTGCTTCAGGAAAATACGCCGGAACCTCTGCTGGAGATCGATCCGGAGCAGCTGGAGAACCTTCTTCCGGAAATCGCGGAGATCCTGGAAGACATTCCTTCCGGTGAAAAACTGCGGGATATGATGGATGAAGGGGGCTGCCGGCAGTCCCTGGGACAGATTTCTTATTCAGAGAAGCTGCTTGCGGAGACGCTGGAGCTTGCGCCCTATATGCAGAGAAGCCTGAGCTTCCTTCGGATTTCAAAAATGCTGCGGATCACGGGAGAATAAATTATGCGCGTAGGTACAGGATATGATGTTCACAGACTGACGGAGGGAAGGAAACTGATTCTGGGGGGCGTGGAGATTCCTTTTGAGAAAGGGCTCCTGGGCCACTCCGATGCGGATGTGGCGGTGCATGCCATTATGGACGCTTTGCTGGGAGCCGCGGCCCTGAAGGATATCGGCTACCATTTTCCGGATTCCGATCCGGAGTACAGCGGCGTGTCCAGTATGAAGCTCCTGGCCCGTGTCCGGGAGATGCTGGAGGAAAAGTCCTACCGCATTGAAAACATTGACGCCACCATCATTGCCCAGAAGCCGAAGCTGCGCCCGTATCTGGAGCAGATGGAGGCCAATGTGGCGGCGGTTCTGGGCCTGGACAGGGACCAGGTTAATATTAAGGCGACCACCGAAGAGGGCCTGGGATTTACAGGAGCCCTGGAGGGGATTGCCGCCCAGGCGGTCTGTGCCTTGACTTGAGAAGAACACTGTGTTAAGATGAAAAAATGACAAGGGAGTAGTCGGCATAAAGGTGCGACACGGTCAACACACGGACAGAAGTCCTGGCTGTGGATGAAATGACGAGACTTATCTGCTCAGCAGATAAGTCTTTTTTATCCGATTCTCTGCAGAAAAACGAAAGGAGACAATTGTATGAGAGAGTACCTGTCAGACAGCGAAGAAGTGCTGCAGGAACTAAAATCAGACAGAGGCGGCCTGACAGCGGCAGAAGCCGCAAGGCGGCTGGAGGAGCATGGGAAGAATAAACTCCGGGAAGGGAAAAAGGAAAGTCTGTTCCATAAGTTTCTGATGGAACTGAAAGACCCCATGATCATTATCCTGATCGCGGCGGCAATTATTTCCGGGATTACCGCGGCCTATTCCGGAGAATCCTTTGCGGATGTAATCATTATTATGATCGTGGTGGTGATCAACGCGGTACTGGGGGTTGTGCAGGAAAGCAAGGCGGAAAAAGCCATAGCCGCACTCCAGGAAATAGCCGCCGCTACCTCCAAGGTCCTGCGGGACGGAAAGCAGATTACAGTCCGCAGCGAGGAACTGGTACCCGGGGATGTGGTAATCCTGGAGGCGGGAGACTCCGTGCCTGCCGACGGCAGAATCCTGGAGAGCGCCAGCATGAAGATTGAGGAAGCGGCCCTCACCGGAGAGTCGGTGCCTGCCAACAAGATCAGTGATAGGCTGGAACTGGGAGATCGGAAAGATGTTCCCCTGGGAGACCGGAAAAATATGTGCTACATGGGAAGCACTGTGGTATACGGCCGGGGCCGGGCGGTGTTGACCGGTACAGGTATGAATACGGAAATGGGCAAAATTGCGGACGCTCTGGAGAGCGCCCGGGATGAGGCAACGCCTCTGCAGAGGAAGCTGAATCAGCTCAGCAAAATCCTCAGCGTTCTGGTGCTGGTGATCTGCGGAGTGATCTTTGCTGTAGACCTGATCCGTTCCTATCCAAACATTACCGGCGAGGGAATGCTGGATACCTTTATGGTGGCGGTTTCCCTGGCGGTAGCGGCCATTCCGGAAGGCCTGGCGGCGGTGGTGACCATTGTGCTGTCTATCGGCGTCACCAATATGTCCAGGAGAAACGCGGTGATCCGCAAGCTGACAGCGGTGGAGACCCTGGGCTGTACGCAGGTGATCTGTTCCGATAAAACCGGAACGCTGACCCAGAATAAGATGACCGTGGTGGAGCATGGGGCCTATGACGAAAAAGAACTGATTCTGGCCATGGCTCTCTGCTCTGACGCGGAGATGGGCGGAGACGGGGAAGCCGTAGGCGAACCCACGGAATGCGCTCTGGTCAACGATGCTTTTAAAGCGGGCATGGATAAAAGAGAGCTGAAAGAGGAATATCCACGGATCGGAGAAGCTCCTTTCGATTCCGGAAGAAAGATGATGTCCACCGTTCACAGAAAGCAGGACGGAACCCTGATCCAGTTTACCAAAGGGGCGCCGGACGAGGTGCTGAAGCGCTGCACCTCTGTCTGGAAAGATGGAAAGATGGTTCCTCTGACGGAAGAAATCCGGCAGAAGATCCTGGCTGATAATAAGAAAATGGCAGATCAGGCCCTGCGGGTTCTCTGCGCGGCATTGCGGTCCTGGGAGAAAAAGCCGGAATCCTGGGAGCCGGAATATCTGGAGCAGGATCTTTGCTGCCTGGGACTTTCCGGCATGATCGATCCTGTGCGCCCGGAGGTGATCCCGGCTATCCAGGAATGCCGGGAGGCGGGGATCCGTCCGGTAATGATCACCGGAGACCACCGGGATACGGCGGCTGCCATTGCACGGCAGCTGGGGATCATCGACCGGCCGGATCAGGCCATTACCGGGGCGGAACTGGATGAGTTCAGCGATGAAGAGCTGGACAGACGGATCGAGGATTTTTCTGTTTATGCCCGGGTGCAGCCGGAACACAAGGTACGGATCGTAAAGGCCTGGAAGAGCAAAGGCAAGATCACGGCCATGACCGGAGACGGAGTCAACGACGCGCCCTCCATTAAAAGCGCGGACATCGGCGTGGGTATGGGCATTACCGGCACGGATGTTACCAAGAATGTGGCGGATATGGTGCTGGCGGACGATAACTTTGCAACCATCGTATCGGCGGTGGAAGAGGGCCGGAGGATCTACGACAATATCCGCAAATCCATCCAGTTCCTGCTGGCTTCCAATCTGGCGGAGGTACTGGCGGTCTTTATGGCTACCATGCTGAGCTTCACCATTCTGCGGCCGGTGCATCTTCTGTGGATCAATCTGATCACCGACTGCTTTCCGGCTCTGGCTCTGGGAATGGAGAAGAGCGAAAGCGATATCATGAAGAGAAAGCCCAGGGATCCCCGGGACGGTATTTTCGCCGGCGGCATGGGATTTGACGTGGTCTTCCAGGGAGTAGTGGTTACGGTTATGGTGCTGCTGTCCTACTTTATCGGCCATTATGTGGAGTCGGGAGTCTGGGAGATCAGCGAAAGCGCCGACGGTATGACCATGGCTTTCCTGACCCTGTCCATGATCGAAATCTTCCATTCCTTCAACATGCGGTCCAGGCGCCAGTCCATTTTCCGCATCCGCAGACAGAATATCTGGCTGTGGGGCGCTATGCTGGTTTCCCTGCTCTGCACCACCCTGGTGATCGAGGTGCCCTTCCTGGCCCGGGCCTTCCAGTTCGAGCATATTTCTCTGGAAGAGTACGGAATCGCTATGGGCCTGGCCATTGTGATCATTCCTATTATGGAGATTACCAAGGCAATCCAGCGGGGAATAGAAAGGAAAAAGAAACAGGCTTGACAAATCTGCGGAGAATGCATAGACTAGGGGTGTGAAGAAAGAAAAAGGCCAGGAAGGGATAGAGTAGCAGGAACCGAAGGCTGACAGAGAGGACCGCCGCCGGCTGAGAGCGGTCTGCCGAAACGGACTGTGAAAGTGCATCCCGGAGCCGGCCGGATGAAAAAACAGTAGTCCGGCACGCCTTGCGCCCGTTAAGCGCCTGAGAGGAAAACAGTCTGTTTTCAAATAAAGTGGAACCGCGGAGAACTCCGTCTTTATGTAAGATGGAGTTCTCTTTTTTATGCCATACGGAGAGAAAGGAGGAACGTCATGGGATTTTTCCAGGATGTCCGGGAAGAATTTCAGGTGATCAAAGAAAGGGATCCGGCCATTAAATCACCCCGGGAGGTACTTTTGTATCCCTATTTTTGGGTCTTGCGGAAATACAGGAAAGCTCATAAACTATATTTAAAGGGCCATTTTTACAGGGCCAGAAAGATATCCCAGAAAGCTGCCAGAAAATGGGGGATCGAGATCCATCCCGGGGCACGGATCGGGAAAGGGCTGTTTATTGATCACGGCGCGGGAGTGGTGATCGGAGAGACAGCGGTGATCGGAGATAATGTAACCTTGTATCAGGGAGTGACTCTGGGGGGAACCGGAAAAGAAACAGGGAAACGCCATCCTACGCTCTGCGACAATGTGATGGTCAGCGCCGGAGCCAAGCTGCTGGGTTCGTTTACAGTAGGCGAGAATTCCAAGATCGGAGCCGGCAGCGTGGTGCTGGAGGAGGTTCCTCCCAACTGTACGGTGGTGGGAATCCCAGGCCGGATCGTGAAGCGGGCAAATGAAAAGATCCCCCGGGAGACCATGGATCAGGGCCATCTTCCGGATCCGGTCCAGGAGGATATCAATGTGCTTCAGAGAGAGAACACAGAGCTGGTGAACCGGGTTCTGGAACTGGAGGCAGAACTCCGAAACTGCCCGGGAAGAAAGAAATTAAGAGAATTGGAAAGGAAAATAAAACAAGATGAAGCTGTATAACACTCTGACAAGAAAGAAAGAAGACTTTATTCCTCTGCAGGAGGGCAAGGTAACCATGTACGTCTGCGGGCCCACTGTGTACAATCTGATCCATATCGGCAACGCCCGTCCCATGATCGTCTTTGACACAGCCCGGAGATATATGGAATACAGGGGCTATGAGGTAAAATACGTTTCCAATTTTACGGATGTAGACGACAAGATCATTGCAAAATCCCTGGAAGAGGGAATCCCGGCGGAGCAGGTTTCAGCCCGTTACATTGAAGAGTGTAAAAAGGATATGGAAGCCATGAACGTGCGTCCGGCCACCGTGCATCCCCAGGCTACCCAGGAGATTCAGGGAATGATCGATATGATCCGCACCCTGGAGGAGAAGGGCTACGCCTATAACGTAAATGGTACCGTGTATTTCCGCACCAGAAAGTTTCAGGAGTACGGAAAGCTGTCCCACAAGAATCTGGATGACCTCCGCTCCGGAAACCGGGCTCTGCAGGTAACCGGGGAGGACCAGAAGGAAGATCCCCTGGATTTTGTCCTCTGGAAGCCTAAGAAAGAAGGAGAGCCTTCCTGGCAGGCGCCCTGGAGCGACGGCCGCCCCGGCTGGCACATTGAGTGTTCAGAGATGGCCAAGAAATATCTGGGAGAAGAGATTGATATTCATGCCGGCGGCGAGGATCTGATCTTTCCCCATCACGAAAATGAAATAGCCCAGAGCGAGTGCTGCAACGGCAAACCCTTTGCCCGGTACTGGCTCCACAATGCTTTTCTGAACATTGACAACCGGAAGATGAGCAAATCCCTGGGCAACTTCTTTACCGTCCGGGAAATCGGAGAGAAATATGATCTGCAGGTGCTGCGGTTCTTTATGCTGTCCGCCCATTACAGAAGCCCCCTGAACTTCAGCGGGGAGATCATGGAATCTTCCAGAAACGCCCTGGAGAGGATCCTGACGGCGGCAGACCGGCTGAAGGAATTGGAGCAGTCCGCGGCCCGGGAAAAACTGCTGGAGGCAGAGCGGGAAAAGCTGCAGGAGATGAAAGCTTTCCGGGTGAAATTTGAGGAGGCCATGGACGATGACCTGAATACCGCCGATGCTATTTCTGCTGTTTTTGAACTGGTAAAATTCGCCAACACGGAAGCGTCCCCGGAGGGCAGCCGGGAATTTGCCGGAGCGCTGAGAAAAGAGCTGGAGGAACTCTGCGGGATCCTGGGACTTAAGACGGAGAGAAAGGCGGAGGTCCTGGATGAGGAGATTGAGGAGATGATCCGTCAGCGCCAGGAGGCCAGAAAGGCCAGAGACTTTGCCAGAGCCGATGCGATCCGCCAGGAGCTTCTGGAAAAGGGAATTATCCTGGAGGATACCAGGGAAGGTGTAAAATGGAAGAGAGCGTAACGTATCTGGAGCAGCTTTTTCAGCTGCCGGAGATCCATCCGAAGCAGTGTCCGCCCCTGACCCTGGCCTATATCGGCGACGCAGTGTATGAGCTGGTGATCCGGAGCATTCTGGTAAGCCGGTATCATACCCAGGTAAACCATCTGCACAAACGGGCCAGCAGCCTGGTGAAGGCGGAAAAACAGTCCCGGATGGTGGAGATACTGGAACCCTGCTTTACTGCGGAGGAAGCCCATATTTATAAGCGGGGCCGGAACGCCAAATCCTATACTTCCGCCAAAAATGCGGGGATTCTGGATTACCGGCGGGCTACAGGCTTTGAAGCGGTTATGGGATATCTGTATCTGAAAAAGGATTACAGGCGGATGCTGGAACTGATCAAAATGGGTATAGAACCGGAGGAGGAGCAGGAGTCAGTATGAATAAAGAAACACAGGAGAATACCGGCAGGGTTGAGGGGAGAAACGCCGTGCTGGAGGCATTTCGCTCCGGCAGAAGCGTGGACAAGCTGTATGTACAGATGGGCAGTCATGACGGCCCGATCCAGACGATTCTCCGGGAAGCCAAGAAACAGGGAACCGTGGTGAGCTATGTTACGAAGGAACGACTGAATCAGATGTCTGAGACCGGCAATCATCAGGGGGTCATTGCCCTGGCTGCCGCCTACCGGTATGCGGAAGTGGAGGAAATTCTGGAAAGAGCCAGAGAGAAGGGAGAGCCGCCTTTTCTGGTTCTGCTGGACGGCATCGAGGATCCCCACAATCTGGGGGCCATTATCCGTACCGCGAACCTGGCGGGAGCCCACGGGGTGATCATTACCCGCCACCGGGCCGCCGGTTTGACGGCCGCCGCCGCCAGAGCCTCTGCGGGAGCCATTAACTATACGCCGGTGGCAAAGGTTACGAATCTGGCCCAGACCATTGACCAGCTGAAGAAAGAAGGAATCTGGTTTGTATGCGCGGATATGGGAGGTACCCGGATGTATGATCTGAATCTGAAGGGTCCCATTGGTCTAGTAATCGGAAATGAAGGAGAGGGGGTCAGCCGCCTTGTCCGGGAAAAATGTGATTATATCGCTTCTATTCCCATGAGGGGAGATATTGATTCTTTAAATGCGTCGGTGGCCGCCGGCGTCCTGGCCTACGAGATCGTAAGGCAGAGAGGATAGAATGAAAAAATACAACGGATATTCGGACGAGGAACTGATCCGCATGCTCCGGAAAGGGGAAAAAGAGGTAGAGGACTACCTTCTGGAAAAATACAAATCCCTGGTCCGCCGAAAAGCCAGAGCTCTGTATCTGGCCGGAGGCGACCAGGAGGATCTGCTTCAGGAAGGGATGCTGGGACTTTTTAAAGCGGTTCAGGAATACCAGCCGGATAAGGAAGCTTCGTTTCAGACCTTTGCCGGACTCTGCGTGTCCAGGCAGATGTATTCGGCGGTGCTCCAGGCCAGCCGCAAGAAACACATTCCCCTGAACAGCTCCATTTCCTTCAGCGAACTGGAAGAGAACCAGGGGGAATATAATCTCCGGACCGTGGACAGCCCGGAGACGATTCTTCTGGACCAGGAGGCGGCAAAAATCCTGCAGGAAAAGATCCAGAATAGTTTAAGCCCCTTTGAAAAGCGGGTCATGGATCTGTATCTGCAGGGAATGGACTATCTGCAGATCGCTGAAAATCTGGGCCGCCCCCCCAAGTCTGTGGACAATGCCCTGCAGCGGATGCGGGCCAAAGTAAATCGTTTTTTAAAAAATGAAAAAAATACTTGACATTCCCGAATGAGTTTGGTAGAATCTGTTCTTGTAGTGAGCGAAACAACTACAGAGTGCTGCTGTGGCTCAGGTGGTAGAGCGTCGCCTTGGTAAGGCGGAGGTCACGAGTTCAAGTCTCGTCAGCAGCTTACCGGGAAGTATAGCTCAGCTGGGATGAGCGTTCGCCTCACACGCGAGAGGTCAGGGGTTCGAGCCCCCTTGCTTCCATGAGAGATCAAGTAAAGGAAACAGCTTTCTGTAGAGAAGGCTGTTTCTTTCTTATAAAGATAATATTAGGAGGATGCGACCCATGGAAAAGGAAACGGGATCCAAAAATTTTATTGAGCAGATAATTGAAAAAGATTTGGCGGAGGGGGCTTATGACAAGATCTGCACCCGATTTCCTCCGGAACCGAACGGATACCTGCATATCGGCCATGCCAAGGCGGTTCTTTTAAACTATGGCCTGGCTAAAAAGTATCACGGACAGTTCAACATGCGGTTCGATGATACCAATCCTACCAAGGAACGCAGCGAGTTTGTGGAGTCCATCAAGGAAGATATCCGCTGGCTGGGAGCGGACTGGGGAGATCATCTGTATTTTGCCTCCAACTATTTTCCCCAGATGTATGAGGCGGCGGTGAAGCTGATCAAAAAAGGAAAAGCTTTTGTCTGCGATCTGACCGCCGATGAGATCCGGGAATACCGGGGTACGCTTACGGAGCCCGGCAAGGAAAGTCCCTATCGGAACCGCAGTGTGGAAGAAAATCTGGATCTCTTTCAGCGTATGAAAAACGGAGAGTTTCCGGACGGAAGCAAGGTCCTGCGGGCCAAGATCGATATGGCGTCCCCCAATATCAATATGAGGGATCCGGTGATTTATCGGGTGGCCCATATGAGCCATCAGAACACAGGAGATGCCTGGTGCATTTATCCTATGTATGATTTTGCCCATCCCATTGAGGATGCCATCGAGGGTGTGACCCATTCGATCTGTACCCTGGAATTTGAGGATCACCGGCCTCTGTACGACTGGGTAGTCCGGGAACTGGAATATCCCCACCCGCCCAAGCAGATAGAGTTCGCAAAGCTGTATCTGACCAATGTGGTAACCGGCAAGAGATATATCAAGAAACTGGTGGAGGAAGGAACTGTGGACGGCTGGGATGACCCCCGTCTTGTTTCCATTGCGGCTCTCCGCCGCCGGGGCTTTACGCCGGAATCTATCCAGAAATTCGTGGAACTCTGCGGAGTGTCCAAAGCCCAGAGCTCTGTGGATTACGCCATGCTGGAATACTGTATCCGGGAGGATCTGAAGCTGAAGCGCTCCCGGGTTATGGCGGTGCTGAAACCGGTGAAGCTGATCATCGATAATTATCCGGAAGGCCAGGTAGAGGAACTGACGGTTCCCAACAACCTGGAGAACGAGTCTCTGGGAAGCCGGACGGTTCCTTTTTCCAGAGAACTGTATATTGAGCAGGACGACTTTATGGAAGAACCTCCCAGAAAGTATTTCCGCATGTTCCCGGGAAATGAAGTCCGGCTTATGAACGCCTATTTTGTAAAATGCACCGGCTGCGAGAAGGACGAGAACGGGAATGTGACGGTGGTTCACGGAACTTACGATCCGGATTCAAAAGGCGGCAACAGCCCGGACGGCCGGAAGGTAAAAGGAACCATCCACTGGGTATCTGCGGCCCAGGCCCTGAAGGCGGAATGCCGGCTGTATGAGAATCTTATAGATGAAAGCAAAGGGGTCTACAACGAAGACGGATCCATGAACCTGAATCCCGATTCCCTTACCAGACTGACGGAATGTTATGTGGAGCCAAGCCTTGGGGAGGCGAAGGCTTACGACAGCTTCCAGTTTGTGCGGAACGGCTTCTTCTGCGTGGATTCCCACGATTCCAAGCCGGGGGCGCTGGTGTTTAACCGGATCGTGTCTCTGAAAAGCTCCTTTAAGCTTCCTTCTCAGAGCGGAGCAGACAAGGCATGAAGGAACTGCTGATCCAGCTGGATGGAAGCCGGAAAACGCCTCTTTACGAGCAGATCTGCCGGTTTCTAAGGGAAGAGATACGAAGCGGAAAGATTTCAGCAGGAGAAAAACTGCCCTCCTCCCGGGCTCTGGCAGAGCAGCTTTCCGTAAGCCGCAGTACGGTGGATCTGGCATACGGACAGCTGACTTCCGAAGGCTATCTGGAGAGTCTTCCCTGTAAGGGGTATTATGCAGGGGACGTCAGTGAACTGTACAGCCTGGGGCACCTGAATAAACAAGTATCCTACAAAAGGCAGGCGTCTTCGCCTGCCTTTCGCTATGATTTTGCCCTGAATGGCATGGACGAGGAGAGCTTTCCCCTGAATACCTGGAGAAAGATTTCCAGGGAGGTTCTTCTGGAGGAAAACAGCGGTCTTTTCCAGCTGGGGGATCCCCAGGGAGAGTGGAGCCTTCGGAGCGTGATCGGGGAATACCTGCACCATGCCAGAGGCGTAAACTGCAGCCCGGAACAGATCCTTATGGGGGCAGGCAACGATTATCTGCTTATGATGCTCTCGCTTCTGCTGGGCAGAGAAACTCCCATTGCTATGGAAAACCCCACGTACCGCAGTGCCTGGCAGTGTTTTCAGAGTCTGGGACATCCGGTACAGCCGGTACCCATGGACGCCTGGGGAATGGATGTGGAGGCGCTGGAAAAAAGCGGCGCCCGGGCGGCCTATGTGATGCCTGCCCATCAATTTCCCATGGGGACAGTCATGCCTGTTCAGCGGCGGGTGCAGCTTCTTCAGTGGGCCTGGGAAGAAGAGGGACGTTTTCTGATCGAGGACGATTACGACAGCGAATTCCGGTACCGGGGAAAGCCCATTCCGGCCCTGCAGGGGTATGATACCCGGGACTGCGTGATTTATCTGGGCACCTTCTCCAAGGCGGTGGCCCCGGGAATCCGTGTCAGCTATATGGTGCTGCCGGAGAAGCTTCTTCCGGTTTACCGGGAGAGAGGCAGAGGATTTTCGGCGACGATTTCCAGGATCGATCAGAATATGCTGGAAAGGTTTCTGCGGGAAGGTCATTTCGAACGGCATCTGAACCGGATGCGGGCGGTTTACCGGGGAAAACATGATCTGCTGCTGAAGAATCTCCGGGAATTCGGAGATATTCTGGAGGTGTCGGGAGAAAACGCCGGTCTTCATGTGCTGGTGCGTTTCCGAAATGGAATGACAGAGGAGGAAGCGCTCCGCCGGGCGGCGGATTTTGGGATCCGGGTATACGGGCTGGGGGAATATCTGGTGGGAGAAAAGCCTCCCGGGAATGGAAATACTGTACTGATGGGATACGGGCCCATGAAGAACCGGGAAATCCAGGATGCCTGCGCCCTGCTGAAAACAGCCTGGAAGCCCTGAAAAAGCATCCGTGTACACGGATGCTGAGGATATAAAAGAAAAGAGACAATTCCAGGGGAATTCCCGGCCTGACAAAGCCGGAATTCTTTGGAATTGTCTCTTTTCTGCCAAATACGGCCTCAGGCCTCTGTGGGAGCGGTGTAAGGAATTTCTGTATAATTCCGCTCGTAGGGGCTGCCTTCAAATTCATCCGTGAAATCACGGAAATCTTCTTCCAGCTTTTTTCTGGAAAGATGGTTCCTGGAGTACAGGCAGAGCGCGCCGACCACCGCACCGGTGCATGCCAGCCCCACAACTACCTTCTCAAAGTTCTTTCCCATATGTTTCCGTTCCTTCTTCCTGTATGGATTGTGAGAAGAAAATCCCACATATACAATGATTATACTCCTTTCTGTAAAAAAAGGAAGAGAAAAACCGAAGGATTATGTTAAGTTTCTATTACATCCCGGCGCCTGTGACAAATTTCCGTATGATTTCAGCTACGGCGCTGTGGTTGCAGTCCCGTTCCGCCACATAATCCGCAGCCTTTTTTGTTTCCGGAGAGGCATTGGCTACCGCCGCGCCCAGGCCGGCGGTCTGCAGCATGGGGATGTCATTTTCCGCGTCTCCGGCAGCTACGGACCGGGAGATGGGGATGCCCAGGCGGTCGCAGAGAAAATGCATGGCCCCGCCCTTGGAGATGCCGTCCGCTACGTGTTCCAGGTAGAAGGCATTGGAAAAGGATACAGAGACCCTTCCTTTGGCCCAGGGGGCCAGAGACCGGCGGAAATCCTCCAGCCGCTGGTGATCCTCAAAATCAATGACAATGATCTTTACCGGGGCTTCCTCCAGATGTTCCAGAAAATCCGGGTCTTCTTTCCAGTCGATCTCGGAATTGGCGCAGTAGCGGAGGGTTTCCCCGGTGCATCTGGGACAGATCAGATTCCGGCTGTCGTAAGTATGAGCGTACAGACCGGCTTTGGCCGCCTCCTGGAAAATATAGCGGACATCCTCCATGGTCAGCGTTTTTTTGAAGAGGGTTTCGCCGCTGCCGCAGTCATAAATCAGGCCTCCGTTATAAGTGATGGCGTAGCAGCCGGGCCGGTTCAGTCCTGTGCGGCGGATCAGGGGAAGGGCCGCAGGCAGAGGCCGTCCGGTATTAATGACGATCCTGTGTCCGGCATCCAGGGCTTCGTGGATAGCCGCCTGGTTTTCCGGGGATACTTTTTTCTGGCTGTCCAGCAGTGTATCGTCCAGATCTGTAAAAAATATTTTCGTATCCTGCATAAAAGGTTCCTCCTGGGGGTTCGTTTGGTATGATTTTAGGTTAGCACAGATATAAGACTTGCGCAACCCGCAGACAGAAGCTATACTGGAAGGGCAGTGTGAAGGGAGCAAAGGATAACCATGATAAAAGTGTGCATTTTTGACCTGGACGGTACGTTGACGGATACGGTAGAATCCATTGCCAGAGGTGTGAACCGCGCTCTGGCCGCCCTGGGATACGCCCCCCGTCCGGTAAAGGAATATAATTTTTACGCAGGAGACGGTATTGACATGGCTCTGAAAAGGGCCCTGGCGGCTGCAGGGGACAGGGAAGGAAAAAGGCTGCAGGAGGGAATCCCCCTGGCCCGGAAGTTTTTCGGGGAAGATCCTCTCTACCAGGTAAAACCCTATCCCCATATTCCCCAGGTGATCGGCGAACTGAAAGAGCTGGGAGTGAAAAACGCGGTTTTCTCGAATAAACCCCATCCGGCGGCCGTTCAGGTGGTAGAAGATATTTTCGGCAAGGGATTTTTTGACCGGATCCAGGGACAGACGGCGGAGATTCCCAAAAAACCGGATCCCGCCGGCGTGTTCCGGATTATGGAAGAATTCAGCGTGAAGCCGGAAGAGTGCCTCTATTTCGGGGACACGAACACGGATATGGAAACCGGCCGCCGGGCAGGTATTTATACAGTAGGAGTAGCCTGGGGCTTCCGCCCCAGAAGCGAACTGGAGGCCTGCCATGCGGACCGGATCATTGAGACCCAGCCGGAAATTCTGGATGTTTACAGGGAGAGAAACCGATGAAAAGGAGGATCCGGCTTATTGCCAGCGATCTGGACGGCACCCTGCTGCTGAACGGGGCCCAGAGCCTGCAGCCGGGAACCTGCCGGCTGATCCACGAGCTGACCAGAAAAGGCGTGTATTTTTTCGCCGCCAGCGGCCGGCAGTATCCAAATCTTCAGCGCCTGTTTGCCCAGGTAAAGAGCGAGATCGGCTATATCTGCGAAAACGGCTGTCTTAGTTTTTTTCAGGAAGAACGGATCCATAAGGAGGTTATGGATCGAAAACTGGGCCAGGAGATCCTGCAGGCGATCCAGGAAAGGGAGGGCAGCGAGATTCTCCTTTCAGGGGTCAGCACCAGCTATCTGCAGCCGAAAAAGATGAGTTACTATTACCATATGCGGGATGTGGTCCGCAACCATGTGACTCTGGTGCCGGATATTTTCCAGGTGCAGGAAGAATATATGAAGATTTCCGTCTACCAGGAGGAAGGCATCGAGGAAAGCGCCTCCTACTGGAAGGAAAGGTTCGGAAACCGGGTGACAGTGGTGACTTCGGGAAATCAGTGGCTGGATATGATGCCAAAAGGCGTTCATAAGGGTCTGGCTATGAGGAAGATCATGGAATATCTGGAGGTGAACCCGGAGGAGTGCATGGCCTTCGGGGATAATTATAATGATCTGGAGATGCTGGAACTGGTGGGGCATCCGGTGGCTATGGAAACGGCCAAGCCGGAAGTAAAGGCAGTCAGCAGGGCCAGGACCGATACAGTGGAGCACGCTCTGGAAAGGCTGCTTGCAGAGTTGTAGAAGGAGGGTTTTTACAGGTGAGCGAATACAGTGAAGTATGTGTGAATACATTTTTGAAAAATCAGGGCAGGCTTTTTGATGAACCGGTGGCGGAAAGCTATGAGGAGGCGGAGGCCTTCCTGGAAGATTCCCTGGCGGTGGTGGCGGAGAGCCTGAAGGAAGTCAGAGAATACCTGGAGGAGAGCGGTATGGATGTCTCCGGCCTGTCCGATGAGGAGCTGGCGGAGGAAGGAGAGGTATTTGCCCTGCCTGACGGGCGGTATCTGATCGTGGAGGCATAAAGCTATGACTGAAAAGAAATATGACGTGATTATTATCGGCGCGGGGCCCTCGGGGATTTTCTGCGCCTATGAACTGAAAAGGCAGAGACCGGACCTGAAAGTGCTGATGATTGAGAAGGGACGGGCCATTGAAAACCGCCAGTGCCCCAAACGGAAGACCAAGGTGTGCGTGGGCTGCAGGCCCTGCTCCATCACTACCGGCTTTGCCGGGGCGGGCGCTTTTTCCGACGGCAAGCTGTCCTTGTCCCCGGATGTGGGCGGAAATCTGCCGGAAATCCTGGGATATGACAAGGCCCTGGAGCTGATCCGGGAGTCGGATCAGATTTATCTGAAATTCGGCGCGGACACCAAGGTATACGGGGTGGATAAAGAGAAGGAGCTCCGGGAGATCCGAAGAAAAGCCATCAACGCCAATCTGAAGCTCATCGAGTGCCCTATCCGGCACCTGGGCACGGAAGAGGGATACAAGATCTATGAGAGACTGCAGCACCATCTGGAGGACCAGGGGGTGGAAATGCAGTTTATGACCATGGTGACGGAGATCAATATCCGGGAGGGGGCCGTACAGTCTGTGACCACCGACAAAGGGGAAACCTGGTACGCGGACGAGGTGGTGGCCGCCGTGGGACGGGAAGGCGCCGACTGGTTTTCCCACATCTGTACGGGGCACGACATTGAGACCCAGGTGGGCACTGTGGATATCGGCGTCCGGGTGGAGGTCCGGGATGAGGTTATGGAGTTCCTCAACCAGAATCTGTACGAGGCCAAGCTGGTGTACCACACCCCCACCTTTGACGATAAGGTAAGGACCTTCTGCACCAATCCCTCCGGGGAAGTAGCCACGGAGTATTACGAGGATGGACTGGCGGTGGTCAACGGCCACGCTTATAAATCCAAAGAATACAAGACCAGCAACACCAATTTCGCCCTGCTGGTATCCAAAAACTTTACGAAACCATTTAAGACCCCCATCGAATACGGCAAGAAGATCGCGGAGTTATCCAACATGCTCTGCGACGGGAAGATCATGGTCCAGACCTTTGGAGATTTCAAGCGGGGCCGCCGTACCACCGAGGAACGGCTGTGCCGGAACAACCTGATCCCCACCCTGAAGGATGCAGTGCCCGGGGATCTGTCCCTGGTATTTCCACACCGGATCATGGTGGATATTGCGGAGATGATCGAGGCCCTGGATAAAGTGACACCGGGTATCGCCAGCGACGAGACACTGCTTTACGGGGTGGAGGTAAAGTTCTATTCGAATAAAGTGGTGGTAAATAAAGACTTTGAGACCAGCGTAAAAGGACTCCGGGCGGTGGGAGACGGGGCCTCTGTTACCCGGGGGCTGCAGCAGGCTTCCGCCAACGGACTGTCGGTGGCCCGGAGCATCCTGAAAAAGTTATCCTGAAAGTTATTAGCACTCATTTTGAATGAGTGCTAATTTTTTCTTGACTTTTAGGGAAGCCGGGACTAATATAGGAATAGAATATTTTTATAAAGGAGTGTGACATTATCATGGAGATGAAACATGGTAATCTTTCAATTAACAGCGACAATATTTTCCCGATCATAAAAAAGTGGATGTACTCGGATCACGACATTTTTGTCCGGGAGCTGATCTCCAACGCCTGCGATGCCGTCACCAAGCTGAAAAAGCTGGACGGGGCCGGAGAATACGCCCTGCCGGAGGGATATAAAGCCAGGATCGATGTGATCGTGGACGACAAGGAGAAGACCCTGAAATTCATCGATAACGGCATCGGCATGACCGGGGACGAGGTGGAAGAGTATATTACCCAGATCGCCTTTTCCGGAGCTACGGAGTTCCTGGAAAAATATAAGGATAAGACGGATCAGGATCAGATCATCGGCCATTTCGGCCTGGGCTTTTATTCCGCTTTCATGGTGGCGGATGAGGTACACATTGACACCCTGTCCTTCCAGGAGGGGGCAAAGCCGGTGCACTGGGAGTGCGACGGCAGCACAGAGTACGATATGGGCGAAGGGAACAGGACCCAGGTGGGTACGGAGATCACCCTGTATCTCAATGAGGACTGCCATGAGTTTTCCAATGTATACCGGGTAAGAGAAGTGCTGGAGAAGTACTGCTCCTTCATGCCGGTGGAAATCTATCTGTCCAGACACGCGGAGGAGCCGGAGACAGAGATTATCGATGAAAAGGATCTGCGGGAGGATGATGAAGTCATCGAGCGGATTCACACCGACGCCAAAACGGAAGAGAAGGAGAACGACAAAGGGGAGAAAGAGACCGTGGAGGTTTCCCCGGCCCGGGATGAAGTCAAAATCCGGAAACGTCCGGAATTGGTCAACGATATTCATCCCCTGTGGGCAAAACATCCCAACGAGTGCACCCAGGAAGAGTATAAAGAGTTTTACAGAAAGGTGTTCCTGGATTACAAGGAGCCCCTGTTCTGGATCCATCTGAACATGGATTATCCCTTTAACCTGAAGGGCATCCTCTACTTCCCCCGGATCAACACCGAGTACGATTCCATTGAGGGAACCATTAAGCTGTACAATAACCAGGTGTTTATCGCCGATAATATCAAAGAGGTGATCCCCGAGTACCTGATGCTGCTGAAGGGCGTCATTGACTGTCCGGATCTGCCCCTGAACGTTTCCCGGAGCGCTCTGCAGAACGACGGCTTTGTAAAGAAGATCTCCGACTATATTTCCAAGAAGGTGGCGGACAAGCTTTCCGGCATGTGCAAGACCGACCGGGAAAATTACGAGAAATACTGGGACGACATCAGCCCCTTTATCAAGTTCGGCTGCATTAAGGACGCCAAATTCTCCGAGAAGATGATGGATTATGTTCTGTACAAGAACATTGACGACAAATACCTGACTCTGGAAGACTGCCTGAAGGAAAACCAGAAGCCGGAGGAGGAAAAGACAGAGGAGAAGCCGGAAGAGAAGAACGAAGACGGTGAAAAGGAAAAGGAGCGGACCACTATCTACTACGTGACGGATCCGGTGCAGCAGAGCCAGTACATCAACATGTTCCGGGAGCAGAACATGGACGCAGTGATCCTCCGCCACAATATCGACTCCGCTTTCATCACCCATGTGGAGAGAGAAAAGGATACTGTGAAATTCCAGCGCATTGACGCGGATCTGACAGAAGATCTGAAGGAGGAAGGAGCAGATCTGGAGGAAGAGAAAAAAGCTCTGGAGGCCCTGTTCCGGAAAGTCCTGAAGGATGAAAAGATGGAGGTCAAGGTAGAAAACCTGAAGAATGAGAAGGTATCTTCCATGATCACCCTGTCCGAGGAGAGCCGCCGGATGGAGGAGATGATGAAGATGTACGGCATGGGCGGCATGGACGCCTCCATGTTCGGCGGACATCAGACCCTGATCCTTAACGCCAAGCATCCCCTGGTAAAATATATTTACGAGCATCAGGAGGGTGACAAGACGCCTTTGTTCTGTCAGCAGCTGTATGATCTGGCGCTGCTCAGCAACAAGCCCCTGTCTCCGGAGGAGATGACAGCCTTTATCGCCAGAAGCAACGAGATCCTGCTGGAGCTGGCAAAATAAATACAGAAAGCGAGAAAATACATGTGCCGGAATGAATCACAGGGATGCCTGTTTCTGATCGGCTTTATGGGGGCGGGCAAGAGCGCAGTCTCTGCCCGCCTTCATAAATGCTATGGAATGGAACTGCTGGAGATGGACCAGGAGATTGAAAAAAGAGAACAGAAAAAGATCCCGGAGATCTTCCGGGAAAGGGGAGAAGCGTATTTCCGTCAGGCGGAGACCGCTCTGCTTAAGGAACTGCAGGGAAAAAGAGGGATCGTGGTGTCCTGCGGCGGCGGAGCCGCCCTGCGGGAGGAAAATGTAAAGCTTATGCGGGCAGCGGGAAAGATTGTTCTGCTTTCCGCCCGGCCGGAGACGATCCTGGAACGGGTGGCAGGAAATGAGGACCGCCCCCTGCTTCAGGGCAGAAAAACAGCGGAAGGGATCCGGGAACTGATGGAACAGCGAAAGGCCAGATATGAGGCAGCGGCGGATCTGACCGTCGACACTGACGAAAAAAGCGTAGCGGAAATATGTAAGGAGATCCTTTGCCGGACCGGATTTGCCGGAAAGGCTTAATCCAGATCCTGGAGTCTTAAAAATTCCAGGAGCATCTGATCCCAGGCGTAGTCCAGGGATTTATCCATAGTAAACAGCCGGAGGGAAGACCCGGTGGTCAGGGTAAGTACCTCTCCGTTGTACTGGCAGTTCAGATAGAGGCCGAAGACATCGTCGGCGCTCAGATCCGGACTGCTTTTTGCTGTCAGGAGGGCCACCTCCGACGGAGGCAGCTGGAAAACAAATTTAAAAGAAAGAGGAGTCCTTTTCCCCCGGATCACTGACAGGCAGAAGGGTTTGACCTCTTTCCAGAGAACCTGCCGTCTGCCTTCCTCCCGGAGTTTTTCCGCCTTTTCGCTATCATAAAAATCCGGGCGGAATTCTCCATCGATGGAAAAGGTGGCAAAGGTGGTGATGGATGCCTCGGGAACCAGAAAACGATCGAAGGTATCCTGGAGAAGCAGTTTGTTCATGAAATTTTTCAGGTGTTTGATTTGCAGCGCGATCATTGGTCAAAGCCAGCCTTTCTTTTTAAAATACCAGATTTCCAGAAGCACCAGCGCCCCGCAGACACCTATAAGAATAAAATAGGCGGCGGGTTCCCGAAGCTCCGGCATATAATTAAAATTCATACCGTACCAGCCGGTGAGCAGAGACAAGGGAAGAAATATGGTGGTGACCACTGTCAGCATGCGCATGGTATCGTTCTGCTTCAGATCCATCTGAGACTGGTAGATCTCCCGGATCTGCAGGGCATATTCCCGGAGCATCTGCGTCTGGTCATAAAGCCGGTCAATCCGGGAGCACAGCCGGGTGAAATGCCGGGAATACTCTTTCGGAAAGAGGCCGTTGTCATTATCGGCCAGCAGTTCGCACATATCCATGAGCTGCTGATAAAAAGAATGGAGTTTCAGCAGTTCCCGGCGGCAGAGATTCAGATTTTTCTCCCACTCTCTGGGAAAAGATTCCGTGACGGCTTCTTCCATGGTGGACAGCCGTTTTTCATAATTCTGAAGGAGAAGCATATCCCCCTGGATCAGTGTGCCGAAAAAACGGAAAAATAGCTGAAAATGATCCGGGCAGTTCCGAAGTTCTTCCCGGTCAAGATGTTCTGCCAGTTTCCGGCGGGATTCCTCCGGGACAATCAGGAGCAGACGGTCCTGACTGATATAAAAAACTGCGGAAAAGGAAGCTTCCCGGGCATTCTGCCGATCCGGAAACACCAGGGTGCCCAGGGTGCATTCCGGAAGCAGTTCCGCCCGGCAATACTGACTGGTTTCGGACAGGATCCGCTTCAGGGCGGAACCGCCGGGCAGCTCCGGGCAGCGCTTTGCAGCTTCCTGTTCAGATAAAAGTTCCATGTCCCCCACCTCCTGTTACTGCTGCTATTATACCCGAAAGGGGAGGTTTGAACAACCGTTTATGAATGTTTTGTGATTTTCAGGCCCAGGGCTTTTCTTTTGAAAAAAAATGTTGTATACTGCTTTCTAGTGAGTGCCCGCCGGGTGCAATCAGAAAAAGGAGAACAGTTGACATGAGTCAGAAAAAGGTTGAAAAATATAAACAGGAAAAGGCCAGCAGACAGAAGAACATGAAAAGAGAAAAGATCCTCCGCCGCCTGGAGTTCGCGGTGATCGGCATCGTTCTGGTCGGAGTGCTGGTATGGTTCTGTTTCGCCGTATATCAGAATTCCAAGGTAAAAGCCCTTGAAAACGCGGATACCGTTACTACCTCTATGGATGTAACCGCAGTGGATGAATATCTGAACGGGCTGACCGCTGCCTCCAGTTCGGCGGAATAACCGTTAAAAAAGAACCTGCGAATAAAAAAGAAACAATCCCGGAGAATTCGGATCAGAAACCACGAATTCTCCGGGATTATCTTTTGCTGCCGGAAGCTGCCCCTGGGGTCTTCCGGCCTTTTTTTACTTAGGAAAAATCTCTATTCACTGATCAACATTTCACAACGTTGGCAGCCTGCATTCCCTTTGCGCCTTCGGTCAGGTCATAAGTAACAGCCTGGCCTTCATCCAGAGACTTGAAGCCTTCGCCCTGGATTGCGGAGAAATGCACGAATACGTCCTTGCCATCCTCGCCAGTGATGAAGCCGTAGCCCTTTTCAGCGTTGAACCATTTTACAGTTCCCTTGTTCATGTTGTAGTACCTCCATTACTAATAAGAAAAATGAAATAATGCAAGCCTGTGAATTTCCCGCCTCTGCCGCTGGACAGGGCTTTTGCAAATTAAAAGCCGACGGCTGCGCCGCCGCCGGAGAACTCGCAATCCGGACTGCGTCCTGCTTGCTCGTTTCCGGAGCCTGTCCAATGTCTGCGTTCTTCGGCATGTAAACATGCCTCCGTCCGCCGCCGCTGGACAGGGCTTTTAATAAAAATTCACTGGCTATTACAGATTATATTGAAGGTGAATGAAATATAATCTCTAATAACCAGTGACTCCATGTGCATCTCAATAATTCCATATCTCTCTAAATTGTGATTTCATTATAGTCAGTAAGATTTCAAAAGTCAAGGGGAAGTTGCAATTCCCGGGGTTTTACTGTATACTTGGGAAAAAGCGTGATTACGGGAGGAAGCTTATGAGTATTTTGATCAAGGGCGGACGGATCATCGACCCGGACACAAAGCTGGACGGGATCGGGGATCTCCTGATCGAGGACGGAAAGATCGCGGAAGTTGGGAAAAAGATAGAGAAAAAGGCGGACACAGTTCTGGATGCCAAGGGCTGTTTTGTAATGCCAGGATTTATTGATATGCATGTGCATCTCCGGGATCCAGGACTTACCTGGAAGGAGGATATCGAGACCGGCTCCCGGGCTGCGGCCAGAGGCGGTTTTACCACCATTGTAGCCATGCCGAATACAAAACCGGTGATGGATTCTCCGGACCGGATCGATTATGTAATGGTAAAGGCCAGAAGCTGCGCTCCCATTCATGTACTGCAGGCGGGAGCAGCCACCAGAGGACAGATGGGAGAGGAACTGGCGGACATTGAAGGGATGGCGGCCCACGGGTCTCCGGCCATCAGCGAGGACGGGAAATCCGTGATGAATTCCCGGCTCTGCCGGGAGGCCATGAAGGAAGCAGCCAGATGCGGGATCCCTTTTCTGGATCACTGCGAGGATGCGGATCTGGCAGCGGGGGGCTGCGTGAATGATGATGAGAATGCCCGGAAGGCGGGACTTCCCGGCATCAGCAATGCGGCAGAGGATGCCATTACTGCCAGAGATACGCTGCTGGCAGCGGAAACGGGCGTGCATCTTCATCTTTGCCATTGCTCCACCAGGAACAGCGCGGTGATCCTGAAAATGGCCAAAGCCCAGGGAGTGTCCATTTCCGGGGAAGTATGTCCCCACCATTTTACGCTTTCCAGTGATGATATGATTCCTGGAGATACGAATTATAAAATGAATCCTCCGCTTCGGACCCGGGAGGATGTGGAAGCTCTGCGCCAGGCTCTTCATGAGGATGTGTTTGATGTGATCAGCACGGATCATGCGCCTCATTCCACCCAGGAAAAATCCACGACCATGCGAAAGGCGCCCTTTGGAATTGTGGGTCTGGAGACAGCGGCAGCTCTGACGGTGACGGAGCTGGTAGATACAGGGGTCCTGACTCCTATGCAGATGGCGGAAAAGATGAGCGGCAACCCGGCGAAAATCCTGAAGCTGTCCGGCAGAGGATCTCTGGCTGAGGGCAAAGAGGCAGATGTGGTGATCCTGGATCCGGAAGCGGAATACGTGATCGATGCCAGGAAGTTTGCCTCTAAAGGGAAAAATACTCCTTTTAACGGACGCAGAGTAAAAGGAAAGATCCGGGCTACGATCTGCGGAGGCGAGATCGTTTACCGGGCTGAAGATTAAAAATAGAAACGAGGGCAGAACAGATGATTCGTAAACTGATTGAGAATATTAAAAAGACAAAGGCTCCTATTGTGGTGGGACTGGATCCTATGCTTTCCTATGTTCCGGAACATGTGCAGAAAAAAGCCTTCAGCCAGCTGGGGGAGACTCTGGAAGGCGCAGCAGAGGCAATCTGGCAGTTTAATAAAGAAATCGTGGATCACACCGCAGATCTGATCCCGGCGGTAAAGCCTCAGATCGCCATGTATGAGCAGTTCGGCGTTCCTGGACTGGCTGCCTATGAAAAAACAGTTTCCTACTGCCAGAGCAAGGGCCTGGTGGTGATCGGAGATATTAAGAGAGGGGATATCGGCTCTACTTCCGCGGCTTACGCAGTAGGACATCTGGGATCCGTACAGGTGGGAAGTAAAAAATATTCCGGCTTCCATGAGGATTTTGCCACGGTAAATCCCTATCTGGGAAGTGATGGAGTAAAGCCGTTTCTGGATGTATGCAGGGAGGAAAAAAAGGGTATCTTTATTCTGGTAAAAACCTCCAACCCTTCCAGCGGAGAATTCCAGGATCGGGTAGTAGAGGGACGGCCTCTTTATGAACTGGTGGGAGAGAAGGTGGCCCAGTGGGGCAGCGACCTTATGGAAGACGGCTACAGTTATGTAGGAGCCGTAGTGGGCGCTACCTATCCGGAAATGGGCCGGACCCTTAGAAAGATCATGCCGAAAAGCTACATTCTGGTGCCGGGCTACGGCGCCCAGGGAGGCCAGGGAAAAGACCTGGTGGACTTTTTCAATGAAGATGGACTGGGTGCCATCGTAAACTCCTCCCGGGGCATTATTGCCGCCTACAAGCAGGAAAAATACGCTTCCTTTGGAGCGGAGCATTTCGGAGAAGCATCCCGTCAGGCGGTTGTGGATATGGTGAAGGATATTTCCGGAGCGCTGGAGGCGGCAAAAGCATGAAGAAGAAAGAATGGTGCAGGATCCTTTCACAGGAAGAAATCGCGGAGGATATTTACAGTCTGTGGCTGGAGACGCCGTCTATAGCCGGAAATGCATGCCCGGGACAGTTTGTGTCTCTTTACTGCCGGGACAGCAGCCGTCTGCTGCCCAGACCCATCAGTCTCTGCGAAATTGACAAAGAGCAGGGCCGGATCCGCCTGGTATACCGGGTGGCCGGAAAGGGAACCGAAGAATTTTCCCGTATGAAGGCCGGAGAAGAGATTTCTGTGCTGGGTCCTTTGGGCAACGGATTTCCTCTGGAGCGGGGAAAAGGCCGGAGGGTGATCCTCTTTGGCGGAGGCATCGGCATCCCGCCCATGCTGGAGACTGCCAGGCAGCTTTCCGCCGAAAAAAGCATTGTTCTGGGGTACCGGGATCAGCGCTTTCTGGAAAAGGAGTTCGCGGCCCAGGGAGATCTGTATATTGCCACGGAAGACGGAAGTTTCGGCACAAGGGGCAATGTGCTGGATGCGGTCCGGGAACAGAGTGTTTCGGGAGAGGTGATCTTTGCCTGCGGTCCGACCCCAATGCTCCGGGCGGTCAAAGCCTGGGCAGAGGAGAATGGCATAGAGTGCTGGATCTCTATGGAAGAACGGATGGCCTGCGGCATCGGCGCCTGTCTGGCCTGTGTATGCCAGTCAAGAGAAATAGATGAGCACTCCCAGGTACACAATAAAAGAGTCTGCAAGGACGGTCCTGTATTTCTGGCATCGGAGGTGGAACTGTAATGAACATGAAGGTAAACATAGCCGGCGTGGAATTGAAAAATCCGGTGATGACCGCTTCCGGCACCTTCGGCTCCGGAGCGGAGTACAGCGAACTGGTGGATTTAAATCAGCTGGGAGCAGTGGTGACGAAAGGGGTGGCCAACGTTCCCTGGCCGGGAAATCCCACACCCAGGATCGCGGAGGTTTACGGGGGCATGCTCAATGCCATCGGTCTACAGAACCCGGGTATAGATGTGTTCTGCCGGAGAGATATTCCTTTTCTGAAGCAGTACGATACAAAGATTATCGTCAATGTCTGCGGCCACGCCCCGGAAGAATATCTGGCAGTGGTGGAGCGTCTGGGGGAAGAAGAGGTGGATCTTCTGGAAATCAATATTTCCTGCCCCAATGTGAACGCAGGATTTCTGGCCTTTGGCCAGGATCCAAAACATGTAGAGGAACTGACAGCCCAGATCAAAAAGAAGGCCAGGCAGCCGGTGATCATGAAGCTGACTCCCAATGTGACGGATATTGCGGAGATCGCCAGGGCGGCAGAGGCCGGCGGCGCAGACGCGGTTTCCCTCATCAATACCCTTACCGGTATGAAGATTGATGTGAAAAAGAGATGCTTTGCCCTGGCGAACAAAACCGGAGGCATGTCCGGTCCGGCGGTAAAGCCTGTGGCTCTGCGCATGGTCTATCAGACCGCCCAGGCGGTAAAGATCCCTGTGATCGGCATGGGCGGCATTTCCACAGCGGAGGACGCCCTGGAGTTTATCCTGGCGGGAGCCACAGCCGTATCCGTGGGAACAGCAAATTTTTACAACCCCACAGCAACTCTGGACATCATCCAGGGAATCCGGCAGTATATGCAGGAAAATCATATAGAAGATATCCGGGAACTGATCGGAGCAGTCCGGTAACAGAATAGCAGGAGGTTCTGAAAAAATGGAAGCATACAAGCAGGAATTTATCGAGTTTATGGTGGAGAGCGATGTGCTGAAATTCGGGGAGTTTACCCTGAAAAGCGGGCGGAAATCTCCCTTTTTTATGAACGCGGGGGCCTATGTAACCGGGACGCAGCTGCGGAAACTGGGGCAGTATTATGCAAAAGCCATCCATGATCACTACGGTCTGGATTTTGACGTGCTTTTCGGACCGGCCTACAAAGGCATTCCCCTGTCTGTGGTAACGGCAGCGGCTATCAGCGAGCTGTACGGGGTGGACGTCCGTTACTGCTCCAACCGGAAAGAGGTAAAAGATCACGGAGATACAGGAATCCTTCTGGGCAGCAAACTGAAAGATGGAGACCGGGTGGTGATTATTGAAGATGTAACGACTTCCGGAAAATCCATTGAAGAGACTTTCCCGATCCTGAAAGCCCAGGCGGATGTGGAGATCAAAGGACTGATGGTATCCCTGAACCGAATGGAAAAAGGAACCGGGGAAAAGAGCGCCCTGGAAGAGATCCAGGAAAAGTACGGGTTCGAAGCGCATGCCATCGTTACCATGGGCGAAGTAGTGGAATACCTGTACAACAGACCCTGCCGGGGAAAGATCGTGATCGATGATTCCATGCGGGAAGCCATCAAGGCTTATTATGAGGTTTACGGAGCGGAAGCGATCCGGAAGGAACTGCTGTGACTCCTGAAAAAAAGAAATGGATACGCAGAATAGGCTGGATTTTGTTTCTGGTCTATTTGCTGCTGCTGATTTATTTCCTGTTTTTTGCGGAAGCATACGGGAGACAGCAGGGAGAAACAGGAGGGTACCGGTATAATCTGGTACCCTTTCAGGAGATCCTCAGATTTTGGAATTACCGGCAGCAGCTGGGATTTACCGCAGCCTTCCTGAATCTGGCGGGGAATGTCATCGGCTTTATGCCCTTTGGCTTTTTGCTGCCGGTCATGAGCCGCCGGATGAGCCGCTTTTGGATTACAGTTCCCCTGGGATTTTTTTTGAGCCTGGGGGTGGAGACCATTCAGCTTTTCACCCGGGTTGGAAGCTTTGATGTGGATGACCTGATGCTGAATACTCTGGGCGCTCTGCTGGGGTATCTTCTGTTTTTGCTGCTGAACGGAATAAGGAGAAATTTGGACCATGGCAAAAAAGTATAAGTATTCTTTTACAAAAAAAACCGGAGATCGGGGAGGACGGGACGCAGCAGTGCTGGCGGCGGTTTCCCTGGGCCTGTTTTTGATCCTCTCCCTGGTATCTTTCGGGTTCGGCGGAAAGGGCAGCGCGGCGGTAGGCGGCATTGGCCTTTTTGCCATGCTTCTCTCTCTGTACGGCTGTTATGTAGGGTTTAAGAGTATCAGCCGCCAGAAGAGCCCTGCCAGATCCACCCTCATGGGAGCCATTGCCGCAGGAGTAGTCTTTATTTTATGGCTGGCTCTGTTTCTGGTAGGAGTAAGCTGAGATGAAAGCAGAAAGATTTGAAAAGCAGAAAGATTTTATTCTGGAAATTGATAAGGAAAAAAATATTTTCCGGCAGACCCATCTCTCCGGAGGCGGCCGCCGGGAAAACGACGCGGAACACGCCTGGCATATGGCGGTAATGGCATATCTCCTGCGGGAGTATGCCAACGCGCCTATAGATCTGGCAAAGACCATGATGATGATCCTGATCCATGATGTGGTGGAGATTGACGCGGGAGATACCTATGCCTACGATGAAACGGGAAAGGCCACCCAGCGTCAGCGGGAAGAGGCGGCTGCGGAACGGATCTTCGGCCTGCTGCCGGAGGATCAGAGCCGGGAACTCAGGGAATTGTTTGAAGAGTTTGAAGCCTATGAAACGCCGGAGGCCAGATTCGCCCATACGCTGGATAATTTTCAGCCGGTGCTGCTGAATGATTCCAACGGAGGAGGAGACTGGCGGGAACACGGAGTCCGCCGGGGCCAGATCGAAAAGCGCAATGCGAAAACAGGAACCGGTTCCCGGGAGATCTGGGAATACATGCAGAAGATTATTGAAAAAAATGTAAGGAAGGGGAATCTGCTGAGTGATAAGGAGGACTGAGGCCATGGACAGAGAAGAGGAAGAGCGGTACGGACTGGCGCTGGAAAGGATCGGTCAGATTCACGGAGAATATTCTGTCCCGGTGATCTTCCGGGACTTTTTTCAAAAAGAAGCGTCCTTTCTGATCCGCATGGATGCCCTGGCCGGCAAACTGGCGGCCGGCGAGTATGAAAACGCATCCCTGAAAGAGCTGGAACTGATCAATCACGGTCTGTACCGGGAAATTCTGCCGGAATCCTATGGGGAATGCTACGGAAATCCTTCCTACGCAGCTGCTATGCTGGGAGAAGATTACGGAATCTATTTCAGTTTCCTCTATGCAGAACTTCGGGGAATGATTGTATTTGCCTACGAAGGGCGAAAACTGGACATGCTCCGGTGCATGGAACTGTTTCTGGAATGCTACCATATGTTTGAAGAGGAAGAACTTCCCTCCCCGGAAAACCTGCGGGATGCCCTTTATTGGTACGTCAGCGATTACTGCGGCGAAATGGTGGAATACAGGATCCGGGAACTGGTAGACCCTTCCCTGGATTTTGCCGCCCGGATCATTCTGGAAGCAGATCTGAGTGATATCCGTTATCTATACCGGTTTGGAGAATATATTACAGAGAATGAGCGCAAGACGGCGGAATTTCTGGCGTCTCTGCCGGAGGAAGAGATCCGGGCTATGGCCAGGACCTACACCGAGGGATACCGGATAGGTTTTGAAGTAACGGGAAAGGACCTGTCCAAAAAGAAAACCGTTAACATTCGCTACTGTCTGGGCTTTGAGCGCATGGTACGGGAAGCCATCCGGCAGTTCCGGGATATGGGGCTGGAACCGGTGATCTACCGGTCGGCGGTCCATTCTATTAACAAAAGGCAGAATCTGCGGATCGGCTATTACGGAGCTGTTCCAAACAAGCAGTTTGAGTACGACCACCGGAACGACGCGGCGATTTATCTGGATGAAAATCTGGCGGCCCGGAAACTCCGGAGCCAGAAGGAAGCCTTTGAAAAGTATAAGGAACTGGCGGCGGGCCATGCCGGTCCGGCCTGCATCGAGGTTTTCGGGGAGATTCCATTTGTGCCGGAAAACAAAAAGACCGCCTGTTCCCTGACAGAGGAGCAGCAGAAACTCCGGGTCCGCATGGACAGTGAATCCGGCCAGATCACCAACCGGTATATAATCGGGGAGGAGCGGAGTTTTACGATTATCGCCTACCCGGTACCGGAGATCGGGGAGCAGTACCAGGAGATCTTTCGGGAAACGGTGAAGATCAATACTCTGGATTATAAAAAATATCAGAGGATCCAGCAGCTTCTTATTGACCGGCTGGATCAGGGAGTTTCCGTTCACATCGGAGGCCGGGCCGGCAACGAGACAGATCTGACTGTACGGCTGCACACCCTGAAGGATCCAGAGAAAGAGACGAACTTTGAAAACTGTGTGGCGGATGTGAACATTCCTGTGGGAGAAGTATTTACCTCCCCGGTACTGTCCGGCACCAGCGGCCTGCTCCATGTGAAAAAAGTATATCTGGAGGGGCTGGAGTACCGGGATCTGAAGATCCGGGTGCAGGACGGTATGATCACGGAGTATTCCTGCGCCAACTTTGAAAAGGCGGAGGATAACCGGCAGTATATAGAAGAGAACATTCTTTTCCACCACCAGACCCTGCCTATGGGCGAATTTGCCATCGGCACCAATACCCGGGCTTATACCATGGCCAGGCAATACGGCATTGAGGACAAGCTGCCCATTCTTATCGCTGAGAAAACAGGGCCGCATTTTGCCTTCGGCGATACCTGCTACAGCTGGCAGGAGGATACCAAGGTCTATAATCCCGACGGGAAGGAAATTATTGCCCGGGATAACGAGCGTTCTCTGCTGCGGAAGACGGATGTATCCCAGGCGTACTTCAACTGTCATACAGATGTGACCATTCCCTATGATGAACTGGGGCACATCCGGGTGCGCACCGGGGAAGGAGAGGAGATTTCGATTATAGAAAACGGCCGTTTTGTGCCGGAGGGCACAGAAGAACTGAATCAGGCCCTGGAATAAAATGATCCGCCGGAGCAGAAAGCGGTTGACAAGGGCAAAGGGTATCAGTACAATGCTTATAAGCAAATATAAAGTGATTTGCACAACTTATTAATATAACTTATTAATAGTAAAAAGGAGAGAGAATTATGGCTAAGGTTGGAATTGTTATGGGCAGCGACTCAGACATGCCGGTAATGGCGAAAGCCGCCGACATTCTGGAGAAGTTTGGGATCGAGTATGAGATGACCATTATCTCTGCCCACCGGGAGCCGGAAGTATTTTTTGAGTACGCGAAGACCGCAGAGGAGAAGGGTTTTAAAGTGATCATTGCCGGAGCGGGCATGGCAGCTCATCTGCCGGGCATGTGCGCCGCCATCTTTCCCATGCCGGTGATAGGCATTCCCATGCACACCTCTTCTCTGGGAGGAAGGGATTCTCTCTATTCTATTGTACAGATGCCCAGCGGCATTCCGGTAGCAACCGTGGCAATTAACGGCGGAGCCAATGCCGGCATTCTGGCAGCCAAGATCCTGGCTACCAGCGATCCGGAACTTCTGCAGAAGGTTAAGGATTACGCGGCGGAACTGAAAGACCAGGTGGTTGCCAAGGACGCGAAGCTTCAGCAGGTTGGTTATAAAAATTATACAAAATAAACGGAGGGACCTATGGATTACAAGCATTCAGGCGTAGATATCGAAGCCGGTTACAAAGCGGTGGAACTGATGAAAAAGCATGTGGCCAGAACGGCGCGGCCGGAGATCCTGGGAGGTCTGGGCGGTTTTTCCGGAGCCTTTTCCATGGACAAATTCAAAAACATGGAGCATCCCACACTGGTGTCCGGCACCGACGGAGTGGGAACCAAGCTGAAACTGGCGTTTCTTATGGATAAGCATGATACGGTAGGCATTGACTGTGTAGCCATGTGTGTCAACGACATTGCCTGCGCAGGGGGAGAGCCTCTGTTTTTCCTGGACTACATAGCCTGCGGCAAAAATATCCCTGAACGGATCGCGGACATTGTCAGCGGCGTGGCGGAGGGCTGCGTCCAGGCGGGAGCCGCCCTGATCGGCGGAGAGACCGCAGAGATGCCGGGCTTTTATCCGGAGGACGAGTACGATCTTGCAGGCTTCGCCGTAGGCGTAGTGGATGAAAAAGATCTGATCACGGGAGCTTCCTTAAGTTCCGGGGATGTGCTCATCGGCATGGCCTCCTCCGGCGTTCACAGCAACGGATTCTCCCTGGTCCGGAAGGTGTTTGAGATGTCCAGGGAGTCCCTGGAGACCTATTATGAAGAACTGGGCACTACCCTGGGTGAGGCGCTGCTGGCTCCCACCAAGATTTATGTGAAGGCTCTGAAGAGCATGAAAGACGCCGGGGTTACTGTAAAGGCCTGCAGCCATATTACCGGCGGCGGCTTCTACGAAAATGTGCCCCGGATGCTGCGGGAGGATGTGGACGCCCTGATCCAGAAGAACAGTTATCCGGTACCGCCTATCTTCAAACTGCTGGCGGAAAAAGGCCAGGTGGAAGAACAGGTGATGTACAATACCTACAACATGGGCATCGGCATGATCGTGGCTGTGAATCCTGAGGATGTGGATACCGCCATGCAGGCCATCCAGGCAGCAGGGGAGAAGCCCTATGTGATCGGACACATTGAGTCCGGCAAAAAAGAGGTACAGTTGATCTGAGAAAACGGCAGGCAGGCCTCCCCTTAAGAAAAAGGGGCGGGGCCTGCTTTCTATCATCAGGAGGAAAGAAACATGTTAAAGACAGCGGTACTGGTATCCGGCGGAGGCACCAATCTTCAGGCGATCCTGGACGCGGTGGACGCGGGAAAGATCACCAATGCGGAGATCTCGCTGGTGATCAGCAACAATCCAGGGGCCTACGCTCTGGAACGGGCCCGGGCAAAAGGGGTGGAGGCAGTCTGTATTTCACCCAGAGAGTATGAGACACGGGAAGAATTCCATAAGGCCCTGCTGGAGAAACTTCAATCGGAGCAGGTGGATCTGATCGTACTGGCAGGTTTTCTGGTGGTAATTCCGGAGATGCTGGTGAAGGCCTATCCCAACCGGATCATTAACGTGCATCCTTCCCTGATCCCCTCCTTCTGCGGAACCGGCTACTACGGGCTGAAGGTTCATGAAGGGGCATTGGCCAGGGGCGTAAAGGTCACGGGAGCCACCGTCCACTTCGTGGACGCAGGTACGGATACAGGACCCATTATCCTGCAGAAAGCGGTAGAGATCCAGGAGGGAGACACTCCGGAGATCCTTCAGCGCCGGGTCATGGAACAGGCGGAATGGGTGATCCTGCCCAAAGCCATTGACCTGATCGCCAACGGAAAGGTAACGGTAACAGACGGCCTGGCACATATCAGCCAGTAATAATCAGAAAAGAGGATATACAGATGAAGATTTTGATCGTGGGAAGCGGCGGCAGAGAACACGCCATTGCATGGAAGATAAGCCAGAGCCCTCTGGCGGAGAAGATTTACTGCGCCCCCGGCAACGCCGGCATCGCGGAGGTGGCCGAGTGTGTAGACATAGGCGCCATGGAATTTGACAGACTGGCTTCTTTTGCGAAAGAGAAGGCCATCGACCTGACCATCATCGGCATGGACGATCCCCTGGTGGGAGGCATTGTGGACGTTTTTGAGGCCCAGGGCCTGCGGGTGTTCGGCCCCCGGAAAAACGCCGCCATCCTGGAGGGCTCCAAGGCCTTTTCCAAGGATCTTATGAAAAAGTACCATATCCCCACAGCTGCCTATGAGACCTTTGACGATCCCCGGAAGGCAGAGGAATATCTGAAGACGGCAAAATTTCCCATTGTCCTTAAGGCCGACGGGCTGGCTCTGGGAAAAGGCGTGCTGATCTGCAATACTCTGGAGGAAGCCCTGGAGGGGGTAAAGACCATTATGCTGGACAAAAAGTTCGGCTCTGCAGGAAACCATATGGTCATCGAAGAGTTTATGACCGGACGGGAAGTCTCCGTGCTGTCCTTTGTGGACGGAAAGACCATTAAGACTATGGCTTCCGCCCAGGACCATAAGCGGGCCAAGGACGGAGATCAGGGACTGAACACCGGCGGTATGGGCAATTTTTCTCCTACGCCTTTCTATACCAAAGAAGTGGACGACTTCTGCCAGAAATACATTTTCCAGCCCACCGTGGACGCTATGGCGGCAGAGGGACGGGAGTTTAAGGGCGTGATCTTTTTCGGGCTCATGCTTACCCCGGAAGGCCCCAAGGTACTGGAATACAATGCCCGTTTCGGGGATCCGGAAGCCCAGGTAGTCCTGCCCAGAATGGAGAACGATATGGTGGAGGTAGTGGAAGCCTGCATCGACGGCTGCTTGGATCAGATCGATCTGAAATTCAAGGAGGATGCGGCTGTGTGCGTGGTACTGGCCAGTGACGGCTATCCTGTCTCCTACGAAAAAGGTCTGCCTATCCGGGGACTGGAGAACTTTAAGGGTAAAGACGGCTACTACGTGTTCCACGCAGGAACCAAGTTCGGCCCGGAGGGCCAGGTGCTTACCAACGGAGGCAGAGTCCTGGGAGTTACCGCTCTGGGGAAAGATCTGAAAGAAGCCAGGAAGAACGCCTACGAGGCCGTGGACTGGGTAGATTTCGACAACAAATACTACCGGCACGACATTGGAAAGGCCATTGACGAAGCATAAGCTGAAAAGGCTGTTCTCTGCATGCAGAGAAAGGAGGATGCAGGATGCCGCTGCAGATCGTAAGAAATGATATTACAGAGATGAAAGTGGACGCCATTGTAAACGCCGCCAATTCTACCCTTCTGGGAGGCGGAGGCGTGGACGGCTGCATTCACCGGGCCGCAGGGCCGGCGCTGCTGGCGGAGTGCAGAACTCTTGGAGGCTGCGAGACCGGGAAGGCCAAGATCACGGGGGCAGGAAAGCTGCCCTGCCGGTATGTGATCCATGCAGTAGGCCCCCGCTGGAGAGGCGGAACCCAGGGGGAAAGGGAGAAATTAACTTCCTGCTACCGCACTTCCCTGGAACTGGCAAGAGAACACCAATGTGAGAGCGTGGCCTTTCCCCTGATCTCCTCCGGTATTTACGGGTATCCAAAGGATCAGGCGCTGCAGGTGGCGGTGGAGGCCATCAGCGCCTTTCTTATGGAGCATGAGATGCAGGTTTTTCTGGTGATCTTTGACAGGAAGGCTTACCAGATCAGCAGCCGGCTTTTTGAGGATATTACAGAATATATTGACGACCGTTACGCTGCGGCTCATACAGACCGCAGCCGCCGTCTGGAACAGCCGCTGTTTTTGGAAGGGGAACAGTTTCCGGCTTCTTACAAAGCGGCAAGCCTTGAGGAGGCTCTGGCCCAAATCGATGAGAGCTTTTCGGAAATGCTGCTGCGGAAGATTGATGAGAAGGGCATGAAAGATCCGGAGTGTTATAAAAAAGCCAATATTGACCGGAAACTCTTTTCAAAGATCCGGGGAGACAGACTGTACAGGCCCAGCAAACCTACGGCAGCCGCCTTTGCCATAGCGCTGGAGCTTTCCCTGGAGGAGACCAGGGAATTGCTGGGAAAAGCCGGATTTGCCCTTTCCCGTTCCAGCAAATTTGATATAATCATTGAGTATTTTATTGAGCACGGAAATTATAATATCTTCGAGATCAATGAAGCGCTTTTTGCTTTCGATCAGAACCTGCTGGGAGGCTGAAAAGCGGGAACCCGGATGAAATTGTCGCCTGCGGGGCGACCGGAAAAAAGAATCTCTGTTATAAAATGTGGCTGTAAAGGAAAAACAGCCACATTTTTTATTCGAACAATAAGGAGGCAGAACCATGAGAAAAAATTTAACAGAGATTGTTTTTATTCTTGACCGCAGCGGATCCATGAGCGGCCTGGAGGCAGATACCATCGGAGGTTTCAACGCCATGATTCAGAAACAGAAAAAAGAGGAAGGCCAGGCCCTGGTGTCCACCATTTTGTTCAGCGATGAAAGCTTTTTGCTTCATGACCGGGTGGATATCCGGAAAGTTCCCCTGATGACAGAAAAAGATTACTGCGCCTGCGGGGGTACCGCGCTTCTGGACGCCCTGGGAGGGGCCATTCACCATATTGGAAAGATTCACAATATATCCGCCAGGAAGATGTGCCGGAGCATACGCTGTTTATTATTACCACTGACGGCATGGAGAATGTAAGCTGCAGGTACCGGCTGGAAGATGTAAAACGGATGATCGAGAAAGAAAAAAGGAAATACGGCTGGGAATTTTTATTCCTTGGAGCCAATATTGACGCGGTAGAAACCGCAGGCCGCTTCGGCATCGGCCGGGACCGGGCGGCAAATTATCATGCGGACCAGGCGGGTACCGCCCTGAATTATCAGGCTCTCGATGGCGCGATCAGCGCACTCCGGAGAAATCAGCCGCTGGGAGCCGCCTGGAAAGAGCAGATCGATGAGGACTACAGAACACGTGCAGGCAGAAGAAAATAGGCCGGAGTGACGGAAGCCGCTGTCTGTTCAGAGAGGGGTTTCTTCTGAAATTTGCCGGATATAATCCTTCGGCGATTTCATGGTATATTTTTTGAATACTGTTGAGAAATAACTGCTGCTGTTAAAACTTAGATCCATGGCCACATCTGTGATAGAACGGCCTTCCCGAAGCAGTTGTTTGGAATATTTGATTTTTTCTTTGTTAATATAATTCCGCGGGGCGATGCCTACCAGCCGGCGAAATTTTTGCTTGAACTGAGAAGTAGACAGGCCGCAGAGAGAAGCCAGATTGTCCAGGTTCAATTCTTCAGTAATGTGATCACGGATGTAGATCAGGGCGGCCTGAATGTCCGGAGTGGCGGAGTGGCGGTCTGACATGGCTTCTTCCAGCAAAAGCTGGAAAAAGAGCAGCAGGCAGCTTACTACAAGCAGAGGACGGCTTCCCTGCAGACTCAGGCGAAAAGCCTCTTCAATAGCGGTGCCGATCCGTTTGGAATGAGTGGAGATTACGTGTCTGTCCAGCCGGTAGAGATCCTGGATAAAGGATTCCGCTGTTTCAGGTTGCAGAAACAGAAAATTCTCCGGATCGCTGACATCCAGCTGAATCCAGAATTGTTGGTTCAGAGAGATCGGCGTATCGTTGGTGCTGTGAATTTCATTGGGAAAGGATATGAATACATCGCCGCCGGATACGGTGTATTCGTGGGGAGCTGTATAGTAGGACATGCTCCCCTTGGCTATGTAGGAAAATTCAAAAGCATTTTCGTGATAGTGAGGCAGGAGAGGGAAGATCGCATTTTTTATATTGTGTGTGGCAAGCAGGCGGACTCCTGGGATTTTCAATTCCCGGTTGGTCAGACAGATACGATCTTGGGATACGAAATAATCATCGACCCATTTAATTGCAGTAATCATAGTAACCTCCTACACTTTCGATTTTGTACAATGTGTAAAATTGATTGTAATATAAAACTGATTTTTATACAATCTTAACATACAAAAAAACAAGCAGAAAGCAAAAAAAAATAATTTTGCACAGGCTTGAAGATGGTTGGGAGGAAAAAGTATGAAGAAAAAAACAGTTGCACTGGTATTGTCAGCGGTTATGGCTGCGGCATGTTTCGCAGGATGCGGTCAGGAGAGCGCTTCTTCTTCCGGCGGCACAGAAAACAGCGGTTCCAATTCTGTGGGTTCGTCTGAAACGGCGGATGGCAGTTCTTCAACAGGCGCCTCTTCCGGTTCAGAGACCACAGGAAAAGCGGCGGAGGACATTACGGTAGCAGGTGTGGTGTTCCAGGAGGATCAGTTTATGAAGATGATGCAGGCCGGTTACGAAGGCTGTGCAGAAGATTATGGCGTAACGCTGATGACATCCAATACCAACAATGACCAGTCCAAAGAGGCAGAGGTAATCAATACCTATATATCTCAGGGAATTGATGGTATTGCCATTGCACCGCTGAATGAGTCCTCTTCCATGCAGATGCTGGAGACGGCATATGATGCTGGTCTGGAGATTGCTGTAGGAAATACAAAGCTGGCAGATGCCCCCTTTGTATGCGGCGGCTATACATCAGACAATTATAATCTGGGAGAACTGACTGGAAAGAAAGCACGGGAATTTATCGAAAACGAGCTGGGCGGCTCCGCCAGAATTGCACTGATTCGTTTTGATTCTCAGCTGCCGGATCAGTCCAGTGCCCGTCAGCAGGGGTTCCTGGATCAGCTGGAAGGGCTGGATATCGAGATCGTAGCAGAGCAGGACGCATGGCTGCAGGATGACGCAGTACAGGTTGTTGGAGATATCCTGACGGCTAACGAGGCCAGCGGAGGCGTAGACATTGTATGGGCGGCCAATGATGGAGGTACTATAGGTTCTGTTATGGCTGTAAGAAATGCCGGCAAGGCAGGGCAGACATTTGTATTTGGAACTGACGCGGCAGAGCAGCAGGTAGAAATGCTTCGGGCCGATGACAATGTACTTCAATGCGTAACCGGACAGGATCCTTACACTATCGGATATAATACGCTGGAAGTTCTGATCAAGACCATCATGGGTGAAAGCGAAGCTGAGTATGGTAAAGAAATAATCGTTGATGGTATCTGCCTGTCCAGAGGCGACACGGCCGGAATTGACGAATTTGCAACTCAGCTGGCTGAGCGTACAGGAAACTAGAGAAAGACCTCAAGGGGCTGTTGCAGCCACGGAATAGTGGAAAGGGCGTGAGATATGCCGAGGCATATGCTCACGCCTCTCCTTTTCCAGGCGGCGGTCCGGTATTTGGCAGAAGAAGGACGGTGAAATCGTGAGTGTTCTAAAAGCAGAAAAGATTACAAAACAGTATCCAGGAACCAAGGCCCTGGATGGGGTATCGGTGGAATTCGGAAGCGGCCAGGTTCACGCGCTGATCGGGAAGAACGGCTCCGGCAAGTCCACTCTGGTGAAGATCTTCTCCGGGGCGGTGGATGCCACGGAAGGAAGCTTCTCCCTGGACGGGAAGACCCTGGAGTTCCATTCTCCCCAGGACGCCCTGGACAACGGGATCGTTACAGTCTACCAGGAGCTGAGCCTGGTGCCAGGGCTGACCGTGGCTGAGAACATCCTTATGGGCCGTATGCCTATGAAGGGAAAGTTTATCGACTGGAAGGAGGCTTACCGCCAGGCGGAGGAACTTTTGAAGGAACTGCAGGTGGATGTGCCGGCCCGGGCCACGGTGGCGGAATTAAGCCTCTGGCAGAGCCAGATGGTGGAGATCGCCAAGGCCATGAGCAGTAATCCGAAGGTGCTGATGCTGGACGAGCCCACGTCGGCCCTGGCCAGCCACGAGGTGGAACTGCTCTTTGACATGGTGAGGAACCTGAAGAAAAAGGGCGTCATCATCCTCTATATCTCCCATAAGCTGCAGGAACTTTGGCAGATCGCGGACACCTGCACGGTGCTGCGGGACGGGCAGCTGATCGGGAAGGTGAACATGGCGGACATCTCCCGGAGCGAGCTGATCAGCATGATGTTCGGGGACGTGGAGATCAAAACCCGTCCGGAGGACCTGCAGGTCGGGGAAAAGACGGTGCTGGATGTGAGGAAGCTGACCCGGAAGGGACACTTTGAGGACGTGAGTTTCCAGCTGAAGGAAAATGAGATCCTGGGGATCGCCGGGATGCTGGGAGCGGGACGGACAGAACTGCTGCGTGCCATCTTCGGCGCGGAGCCTTGGGACAGCGGGCAGGTGTATTTCAACGGGGAGGAGATAAAGAAGCCGACCCCGGTGAAGATGCGGAATAAAGGGTTTGCGCTGACACCGGAGGACCGGAAGAACGAAGGGCTGGTGCAGATCCTGTCGGTGGCGAGAAACCTGTGCGTGGCCAGCATCCCGTACCTGGTAAAGAAAGCGTTCATCGACCGGAAGAAGGAGAAGGGCTTCGTGGAGAGTCAGATCCGCCGTCTGCAGATCAAGGTGCCGGACCCGGAACTGCCGGTATCCTCCCTTTCAGGAGGAAATCAGCAGAAGGTGGTGGTGGGGAACTGGCTGAACACTCATCCGAAGATCATGTTTTTTGATGAGCCTTCGAGGGGCATAGACGTGAACGCGAAGCAGCAGATCTTCCAGATCATCTGGGAGCAGTCCAGGAAGGGGATCTCGAGCATCATGGTCTCTTCGGAATTGGAGGAACTGCTGGAGGTATGCCACAGGATCCTGATCATGCATGACGGCCATATCATAGGAGAAGTATACCCGGAACAGGTAACGGTGGAACAGCTGTACAGCCTGTGCATGGGATAAGGAGGAGAACAGGACATGAGCGGAGAAAACAAAGTAACAAAATTTATCAGGAACAACATGATGCTGACGATCCTGGTGGTCATCTGTATCGTGATCGCTTTCACGGCCCCTGGATTCTTTACGGTGTCGAACATACTGGGGATTTTCCGGAACAACGCGTTCAAGGGAGTCATCGCCTTCGGGATGACCATGGTGATCATCTGCGGAGAGATTGACCTGTCCATCGGATCGACGGTGGCGCTGTCGGGAATCGTCACAGCCCGTGTGGCGGGAGGACTGAGCGCGGCGGGGATGCCGCTGGAGGTGACCGTGATCTTCGGAATGCTGGCGGCACTGGCGGTCTCGGCACTGATCGGCCTGTTTATCGGTGTGATCCGGACGAAGTTTAAAATCCCTACCTTCATCATCACGCTGGCGATGTTGAACGTGCTGTACGGAGCGGCGGCGCTGCTGTCCGGCGGTTTTCCGGTGCTGACCCTGCCCCAGTGGTATAACAGGATCGGAGCGGGGAGCGTGCTGGGGATCCCGATCCCTGCGATCATCCTGGTGATCGTATTCATCGTGATTAACATCATTATGAGCTACACGGCGTTTGGCCGATCCGTCTATGCGGCAGGCGGAAACCCGGAGGCGGCGCGTCTGTCAGGGGTAGACGTGACGAAGGTAAAGATCCTGGTAATGATCGGGGTACAGCTGCTGGCGGCCCTGGGAGGGATCATGAACTCATCCCAGGTAATGTCGGCAGCCCATAACTTTGGAAGAGGCTGGGAGATGGACGTGATCGCCTCCGTCATCATCGGCGGGACCAGCATGAACGGAGGAGTGGGAAAGGTAAAAGGAACATTTCTTGGAATCATCTTCCTGGGCGTGCTGCTGAACGGAATGACGCTGCTGAACCTGAACGAATATATCCAGTATGTGGTGCGGGGCGGCCTGATCCTGATTGCGGTAATGATTAATACGATTCAGCTGAACCGGCAGCAGAAGGCGTGATGGAATGAGACATCCTTTCTATCAGAAAGGCGGAAACAGAATGAAACAGAATCTGACAGAATTGAATAACGGGATGCTTACTGTGCGGGTGGCTGCCAGGGGAGCGGAACTGCAGTCTATTATGGATGCGGAAGGAAAAGAATATCTGTGGCAGGGGAATCCCGCCTACTGGGCGGACCGGGCGCTGAATCTATTTCCCTATGTGGCCAGGCTGACGGAAGGAAAGTATACGTATCGCGGAAAAACTTATTCCATGAATATACACGGGTTTGTACCTTGGATGGATCTGCAGGCAGAAGAGGCAGGGGAGAAAAGGGCAGTATTCGGACTGTGTTCAGATGAAATAACCAGAAAACAGTACCCCTTTGAATTTCATTACCGCGTCTGTTATGAGCTGGATGGTACCGAACTCCGGATCACCTACCGGGTGGATAATGAAGGAGAGGATACGATGTATTTCGGGCTGGGAGGCCATCCAGGATTTCAGGTGCCCATGGAAGCAGGCAGAGTCTACGAGGATTATTATCTGCAGTTTGAAGAAGGGATAAAACCGGTTCGCGTCGGCTTTACGGAAGAATGTTTTCGAAGCGGAAATGATGAGGATTTTCCTCTGGAGCCGGGGGCGCGTCTCCAGCTCTGCCATGAACTCTTTGACAAGGATGCTGTGGTACTGCTGCAGGCGGGAGAGTGTGTTTCGCTCCAGGCAACGGGCGGCGGCAGGCGAATCCGGGTGATCTTTCCGGAAATGCGGTATCTGGGTATCTGGAGCGCGCCGAAGACAGATGCGCCCTATGTCTGCCTGGAACCCTGGGCCTCCCTTCCGTCCCGGCAGGGGATCATAGAAGATCTGGAGACCCAGCCGGATCTGGTGGCGCTGGGTGCGGGAAAAAGTTATGAGAATACATGGAGAATCCGAATTGAAGAACAGGTATAGAGAAAAGGAGGGATCTGCAGTTGTTTTATGACTGCGGATCCCTCCTTTTCTCAGGTTTTGCTGTAATCAAGCTGCCGGTTTTGGATGAACTCCGTGGGAGTTAACAGAGTGTGTTTTTTAAAAATATAGGAAAAATAGCTGCTGGTGGAAAAGCCCAAGGCCATGGATACATCAGTGATAGAACCGCCCTCCTTCAGCAGGGTTTTGGCGTATTCAATTTTCTGTTGGTTGATGTAGTTTCTAGGTGATACGCCCATCTGATCCCGGAATTTCTGCTTGAAACGGGACAGAGACAGCGCGCATAGATCGGCCAACTCTTCCAGGGTGATTTCTGAGGTGATGTGGTCGTAGATGTAGATCAGCGCCCGGCTGATATCCGGTGTCATAGGCTGCTGAGACGCAGTTGCGAACTGAATCAGCAGATGCAGAAAAATCTGGAGATAAGCGGCCACCATCATCTCGTGGCCGGGCTGCATGGCCAGGGCAAAAGCCTGGGTGATAATGCTGTTGATTTCCCTATTGTCTGTACGGATGTTGTGGTGTGAAATATTCATGAGCTGCCGGATCAGTGCTGCCGAAGCGTCTGCTTCCAGAAACAGCAGATTGAGAACCTGGGTTTCCAGCTGAAACCAGTAGAATTTTCCAGGGCTTAAGGGCGTTTCATGCGTGCTGTGCACTTCATTGGGATGAAGAAAAAAAGCAGTTCCTCCGTTCAGGCGGTACTCTTTTCCTTTCGTATAGAAGATTACATTTCCGTGGGCAGAAAAAACGATTTCAAATGCGTCCTCATGGTAATGATCACAGAGCGGCAGAGAAGCCTTCTGGTTATTCTGCATGCCGAACATACGAACGCCGGGAATGGAAAGTTCCTTCTCTGTCAGAAGAATACGATTGTCAGAGTAATTGTATTCGTCAACCCATTTAACTGCCATAGCTGCCCCCTTTTGTTGTATTGCAGATTTTCTCTTTTAATATTTTAGTGCGTAAAACTTCGAAATGCAAGAAAGAAGTGCTCCTTGCACCGGAATTTCGGGAGGCTGACTGTGAAAAACCTTGTTTTTGCATATGGAAACTATCAAAATTGTACGGAATATGAAAATTATTGCAGAGAAAATTTGGCTTTTATAGAATATGAATGAAGATGTGCAGCGGCATATGCAAAACTTATATATTGGAAAGGGAGAAAATATTATGAATGCAAGAGAACGTTTTTTGACAGCCATGGATCATAAACAGGCAGACCGGATCCCAATGTTTGATTTCTTATTTCAGCAGGATTTATTTAAAGAAGTGCTGGGTCACAGGCCGGAGGTTTACAATGTGGAAGATGCAGTGAATTGTACACTGAAGCTGGGACTGGATGGTGTATGGATTCCCACGGATGGCTTTGGCGGCTATACCCCGGAAGCGGTAGGAGCATTGAAATACAAGGATGAATGGGGAACGGTGAACCAGAAAACGGAATATTCTTGGCCTATCGACCCGCCTGTGGAATTTCCTATCGAAACCTGGGAGGATTTTAAAAACTGGACCTGCCCTGTGGCAGAGGATCCGAACCGCGTAAAATCCGTGCAGGAAGCGCTGAAGATGGCGGAAGGAAGAATCGCCGTGCTGGGAGGTGTGTCGGGCCCCTTCACAATCCTGTTTATGCTTATGGGGATGGAAAACGCCTGCCTGTGTTCGATCACGGAACCAGAGTTGTTTCAGGCGATCATGCGGGTGGCTACGGATTATAATATTACAGTGGGACTGAATCTGATCGAGGCCGGTGTGGACGCTGTGATTATCAGTGAAGATCTGGGCTACAATTCAGGTACATTTTTGGCTCCGGACAGTATGCGGACCATGGTGCTGCCCTATGTCCGGGAGATGGCTGCGGCTTATAAGAAGATGGGCGCGCGCGTCATGCTGCACTGTGATGGAAATATGAACGGGATTCTGGATGATCTGGCCCATCTGGGCGTGGATGCTTGGCAGCCCCTGGAGAGAAAAGGCAAAAATGACTTGGCTCATGTGAAAAAGACCTACGGAGATATTCTGACCCCTGTGGGAAATGTGGATTCTTCCGTTACGCTGCCTTTTGGCACGAAAGAGGACGTGGCAAATCAGACGCTGCAGTGCATGCGCGACGCCGGAGAGGGCGGCGGCTACATTCTGGGCAGCGATCACTCTTTGCATGACGGTATTCCGGTGGAGAATATTTTTACAATGATTGAAACCTGCAGGAAATACGGAGCTTACCCTCTGAATCTGCCGGACAGCCTGTAAAAAGGAAATAAGTTTTGAAGAATCCAAAAAAGAGGAGAGGTGTCAGTGTTATGAAAGAAATGACTTCATTGGAACGGTATCAGGCAGTCGGCAGGGGAGAACTGCCGGACTATCTGCCTGTTATCCCGCAGAGTTTTATGTTTGCTATGAATGATGGCGGTTACAGCATAGGAACTGTGAACAGAAATCCGGCGCTGATGGCCAAGTGCCATTTGGAATCCAGAGAAAAGTATGGATATGATGGCTGCGTCATTGATGTGGATGATTCTACACTGGCGGAAGCCTGCGGTGCGAATGTAGTTTACCGGGAGGGCGATGTAGCCGTGGTAAAGGAAAGCGATCCGGCGGTAAAAGACCTGCGGGAGATTCCAGCGCTTAAAATTCCCGATCCGGAGAAGGATGGCCGGCTTTCCGAGTGGCTGGAGACCACAAACCGAATTGCAGAGAAGATCGGAAAGGAAGCTGTAGTGCTCGGACGCGCCGATCAGGGGCCCTTCAACCTGGTCTGTCTTCTGCGAGGAACGCAGGAATTTATGCTGGATCTGCTGGACGAGGACGAAGATGTGATATACAGAGCTCTGGAATGGGCGACAAAGGTTCATATTGCATTTGCCAAAGCCCAGCTGAAAGCGGGCGCTACTGTTACCAGTATGGGGGATGCCTACGCCAGCCCCAATCTGGTATCCCCGTCTGTATATAAAAAGTATGCCTATCCTTTTGAAAAGAAGGTAGTGGAGGCAGTGCAGACGCCGGAAAGTGCTTATTCCATCCATATTTGCGGGGACACGAATAAAATTATTGAAAGGATGGGACAGACCGGGGCGAAGATTCTGGAAATCGACTGGAAGCTGGATATGGGGCGAGCCCGGGAACTGCTGCCGGAAAGCACCCTGCTGATGGGTAACGTGAACCCCAGCGATCCGTTATATCTGGGCAAACCGGCCGATGTGGACGCGGCGGTAAAAAAGGTGGTGGATGCCACAAAGGGAAGAGGATTGATCATCAGTTCGGGCTGCGCGATCGGAGCCAATACGCCGCCGGAAAATATGAAAGCATTCATAGCCGCGGCACGCGCCTACGGTTCTCGTGAATACGTGGAAGCGTTGCGAAAATAATCAGATGTGCAGTCGGTAAAGGAGAGTAAACGGATGAAAGAAATGACTTCACTGGAACGGATGGTAGCGGTCAGCCGAGGAGAAATTCCGGATTATCTGCCAATCCTGCCGCAGAGTTTCCTGTTTTCCATGAAAAACAGCGGCTATGATATCGGACAGGTTAACAGGAAACCGGCGCTGATGGCAAAATGCCATCTGGCATGCCGGGAAAAATACGGCTATGACGGTTGTGTCATGGATGTGGATGACGCGACCCTGGCAGAGGCCTGCGGTGCCACCGTCATTTTTCGGGAAGAAAATGTAGCGATTGTGGATGAAAATAAGCCGGTGCTAAAGGATCTCCGCCAGGTGGACGATCTGAAGATCCCGGATCCGAAAAAGGACGGCCGTTTGCCGGAATGGCTGGAGACCACCCAGAGGATCGCCGAGCAGATTGGTAAGACCCATATCGTCATGGGCCGGGGGGATACGGGCCCATTCAGCCTGCTGACCCTGCTGCGGGGAACGGAAGAATTTATGCTGGATATGCTGGAGGAAGAGGAAGAGGTAATTATACACGCTCTGGAATGGGCAACAAAGGTTCACATCGCATTTGCCAAGGCGGAGCTGGAGGCCGGCGCCAATGTAACAACCATGGGAGATTCCTATGCCAGCCCGAATCTGGTATCTCCGGAGATTTATAAAAAATACGCACTGCCTTATGAGCAGAAGGTCGTGGAGGCGGTGCAGACTCCGGATAAGTTCTACGCGATTCACGTCTGTGGAGATACCAACAGGATCATCGAGTCTATGGGCCGGACGGGTGCCAGAATTCTGGAAGTGGACTGGAAGCTGGATATGAAAAAAGCCCGGGAGCTGGTGCCGGATTTTACGATGCTGATGGGCAATGTAAATCCCAGTGATCCGCTATATCTGGGCAAACCGGCCGATGTGGACGCGGCAGTGAAAAAAGTGGTTGACGACACAGAGGGAAGAGGGCTGATCATCAGTTCGGGCTGTGCGATCGGAGCCAATACGCCGCCGGAGAATATGAATGCCCTGATCGCCGCCGGAAGAAAATACGGCGCGTATGATTATGTGAGCAGATTAAGAAAGTAAACGGTCTAATAATTTAATTTTGTATCAGATATATCTACTGCCATATTTTTTAGTGTATAGAAGGTGCCGAAAAATCATCGAAAATAGATGGTTGAGCGGCACCTTCTTTGGAAGATGCATGGCTTTTATTCCGATCTCTTCTTTTAAAATTGTACGGCATACGAAGTTGATTGTAATATAAAATTGTATTTTATACAATTATACCATAAAGGCGCATAGCAAAATATCTGGGAGAGGGTTCGAATCCATCTTCCGGTATTTGGCAGAAGAAGGACGGTGAAATCGTGAGTGTTCTAAAAGCAGAAAAGATTACAAAACAGTATCCAGGAACCAAGGCCCTGGATGGGGTATCGGTGGAATTCGGAAGCGGCCAGGTTCACGCGCTGATCGGGAAGAACGGCTCCGGCAAGTCCACTCTGGTGAAGATCTTCTCCGGGGCGGTGGATGCCACGGAAGGAAGCTTCTCCCTGGACGGGAAGACCCTGGAGTTCCATTCTCCCCAGGACGCCCTGGACAACGGGATCGTTACAGTCTACCAGGAGCTGAGCCTGGTGCCAGGGCTGACCGTGGCTGAGAACATCCTTATGGGCCGTATGCCTATGAAGGGAAAGTTTATCGACTGGAAGGAGGCTTACCGCCAGGCGGAGGAACTTTTGAAGGAACTGCAGGTGGATGTGCCGGCCCGGGCCACGGTGGCGGAATTAAGCCTCTGGCAGAGCCAGATGGTGGAGATCGCCAAGGCCATGAGCAGTAATCCGAAGGTGCTGATGCTGGACGAGCCCACGTCGGCCCTGGCCAGCCACGAGGTGGAACTGCTCTTTGACATGGTGAGGAACCTGAAGAAAAAGGGCGTCATCATCCTCTATATCTCCCATAAGCTGCAGGAACTTTGGCAGATCGCGGACACCTGCACGGTGCTGCGGGACGGGCAGCTGATCGGGAAGGTGAACATGGCGGACATCTCCCGGAGCGAGCTGATCAGCATGATGTTCGGGGACGTGGAGATCAAAACCCGTCCGGAGGACCTGCAGGTCGGGGAAAAGACGGTGCTGGATGTGAGGAAGCTGACCCGGAAGGGACACTTTGAGGACGTGAGTTTCCAGCTGAAGGAAAATGAGATCCTGGGGATCGCCGGGATGCTGGGAGCGGGACGGACAGAACTGCTGCGTGCCATCTTCGGCGCGGAGCCTTGGGACAGCGGGCAGGTGTATTTCAACGGGGAGGAGATAAAGAAGCCGACCCCGGTGAAGATGCGGAATAAAGGGTTTGCGCTGACACCGGAGGACCGGAAGAACGAAGGGCTGGTGCAGATCCTGTCGGTGGCGAGAAACCTGTGCGTGGCCAGCATCCCGTACCTGGTAAAGAAAGCGTTCATCGACCGGAAGAAGGAGAAGGGCTTCGTGGAGAGTCAGATCCGCCGTCTGCAGATCAAGGTGCCGGACCCGGAACTGCCGGTATCCTCCCTTTCAGGAGGAAATCAGCAGAAGGTGGTGGTGGGGAACTGGCTGAACACTCATCCGAAGATCATGTTTTTTGATGAGCCTTCGAGGGGCATAGACGTGAACGCGAAGCAGCAGATCTTCCAGATCATCTGGGAGCAGTCCAGGAAGGGGATCTCGAGCATCATGGTCTCTTCGGAATTGGAGGAACTGCTGGAGGTATGCCACAGGATCCTGATCATGCATGACGGCCATATCATAGGAGAAGTATACCCGGAACAGGTAACGGTGGAACAGCTGTACAGCCTGTGCATGGGATAAGGAGGAGAACAGGACATGAGCGGAGAAAACAAAGTAACAAAATTTATCAGGAACAACATGATGCTGACGATCCTGGTGGTCATCTGTATCGTGATCGCTTTCACGGCCCCTGGATTCTTTACGGTGTCGAACATACTGGGGATTTTCCGGAACAACGCGTTCAAGGGAGTCATCGCCTTCGGGATGACCATGGTGATCATCTGCGGAGAGATTGACCTGTCCATCGGATCGACGGTGGCGCTGTCGGGAATCGTCACAGCCCGTGTGGCGGGAGGACTGAGCGCGGCGGGGATGCCGCTGGAGGTGACCGTGATCTTCGGAATGCTGGCGGCGCTGGCGGTCTCGGCACTGATCGGCCTGTTTATCGGTGTGATCCGGACGAAGTTTAAAATCCCTACCTTCATCATCACGCTGGCGATGTTGAACGTGCTGTACGGAGCGGCGGCGCTGCTGTCCGGCGGTTTTCCGGTGCTGACCCTGCCCCAGTGGTATAACAGGATCGGAGCGGGGAGCGTGCTGGGGATCCCGATCCCTGCGATCATCCTGGTGATCGTATTCATCGTGATTAACATCATTATGAGCTACACGGCGTTTGGCCGATCCGTCTATGCGGCAGGCGGAAACCCGGAGGCGGCGCGTCTGTCAGGGGTAGACGTGACGAAGGTGAAGATCCTGGTAATGATCGGGGTACAGCTGCTGGCGGCCCTGGGAGGGATCATGAACTCATCCCAGGTAATGTCGGCAGCCCATAACTTTGGAAGAGGCTGGGAGATGGACGTGATCGCCTCCGTCATCATCGGCGGGACCAGCATGAACGGAGGAGTGGGAAAGGTAAAGGGAACATTTCTTGGAATCATCTTCCTGGGCGTGCTGCTGAACGGAATGACGCTGCTGAACCTGAACGAGTATATCCAGTATGTAGTGCGGGGCGGCCTGATCCTGATTGCGGTAATGATTAATACGATTCAGCTGAACCGGCAGCAGAAGGCATAGTAATTTAGAAAATAAACGAGTGAAGGAGAACAGAGTAATATGACTTCAAGAGAGAGAATACAGGCTGTATTAAATCATAGAGAGCCGGATATATTGCCGATCGATTTCGGATCCCACCGCTCTGCAGGAATGGGCGCGCAGGCGTACAACAATCTGAAAAAGTATCTGGGATATTCAACGGAGACAACAAAGCTTTATGATCTGATGCAGCAGCTTGCAGTGCCGGAGCGGTTTCTGATAGACAAATTCGGCGGAGACCTGATGCAGGTGCTTCAGCTGAAGCCGGCTTTCGGGGTAAAGATCGACCGCTGGAAATGCGGCTATCTGCCCTGCGGGGATCTGTCGCTGGTTCCTTATGATTTCAATCCGGTGATTAATGCCAACGGAGATTATGAGATTCACAACGAAGAAGGCAAATGCATTGCAAAACGGCCAAAAGAGGGGATTTATTACGACAACACCAATTATTTCCTGAACAGCGTGGATTCCATCGAAGAGCTGAAGAAAAAGATGATTCTCCCTGTGGTGACGGACGAGGAACTGGATTTTATGGAGGTCCAGGCCAAGGAACTCTATTACAATACGGATAAAGCTCTGGTAGTACATGTGGGCTGCGCGGTATTTGAAGAGGGACAGCAGGAATTCGGATTTGAGGATTTCTACTATAACCTGGCTGCGGAAAAAGAGATGATTCACTACTGGGCGGAGACCCTGACAGACGCATACTGTGTGATGCTGGACCGCATTCTGGACCGCATTGGAAAATATATCGATATCGCCCTGTTCGGCGGCGATGATCTGGGCACGCAGCAGAGCACGCAGTTATCTGTGGATATGTACCGGGAGATGATTAAACCTTATCATAAGAAGATTTATCAATTTGTGCATAAGAAGAATCCTTCCGTTAAAGTGGGGCTGCACTGCTGCGGCGCCATCCGCACGCTGATGCCGGAGCTGATCGATGCGGGTGTGCAGGTGCTCAATCCTATACAGATTTCCGCGAAGAATATGGATCCCAAAGAGCTGAAAGAAGAATTCGGCAAAGATCTGGTGTTCTGGGGAGGCGGAGCGGATATGCAGGGCTTTGTAAACGCCGTGTCAGATCCAAAAGCGATCTACGATCATGTGCGCAGACTGATCGAGATATTTGCTCCGGGCGGCAATTTTATCTTCGCTCCGGTACACAATATTTTGGACAATGTGGCTCCGGAAAAAGTCCTGGCAATCTTCCAGGCTGCTCTGGATTACAGAGAAGAACAGAAAAAAGCGGGCCGCTGAGACAGAAAATGAAATTATTAATTATAAGTGAAGCGGCCGGACAGGCGGCTGCACAAAAGGGAGGACGGAACAAATGAAACGTTCAGAAATCAACAGAGCATTGAAGAAGATGGAAGACTGCATTCGTAAGCATGGATTCAATCTTCCGCCATTCTGCCATTTTACGCCGGAGGAATGGAAAGCAAAGGGTCATGAATACGATGAAATCCGGGATAATATGCTGGGGTGGGACATCACGGATTACGGAACCGGAAACTTCGAGAAGGTTGGGTTTTCGCTGATTACGCTTCGCAACGGAAACCAGAAAATAGAAAAATATACAAAGCCTTATGCAGAAAAACTGCTGTATCTGGAAGAGGGCCAGATGGCAGTTATGCATTATCACTGGTACAAAATGGAGGATATTATCAATCGCGGCGGCGGGAATCTGCTGATTCAGGTGTACAATTCCACGGAGGACGGTGCGTTTGCAGATACGGATGTGGAGATTCAGCAGGACGGACGGCGTTATACTGTGCCGGCAGGTACGGTGATCCGCCTGCGGCCCGGAGAAAGCCTTACCGTATATCAAGGGCTGTATCATGATTTCCATGTGGAAGAAGGTACCGGTGAAGTTCTGATCGGCGAAGTATCCATGTGCAACGATGATGAGAACGACAACCGTTTCTACGAGCCGGCAGGCAGATTCCCGGAAATCGAAGAAGATGAGGAGCCCTACCGGCTGCTTTGCAACGAGTATCCAAAGGCGGAATAAAGGAGAAAACAGGCATGAATTCATATGAGAGAGTGGTAACAGTATTAAACGGAGAAATTCCAGACAGAGTGCCGTCTTTTGAACTGATGATCGACCCGAAAGTCATCCGTGGAATTATCGGTACGGAGAATTATATGGATCTCTGCGATGAACTGGATATAGATGTCGTAATGACTGAAACCCCTTCCAAAATGTACCGGGAACAAGTGCTGGACCAGCAGAAAAAAATCATTCGCAATGAGTGGGGCATCATGCGTCAGTACAACAATGAGGTGGTTTCCCATCCGCTGCACGGGCCGATCCATACGCTGGAGGACGCCATAAATTATGTGGCGCCGGATCCCACGGAAGATTTTCGATTTGACTATCTGCGGGAACTGGTAAAAAGATTTAAGGGCAAAAGATTTATCGGCTTTCATCTCCATGATGGCTTTAATTACAGCTATTATTTGACCAGCATGGAAGATATGATGATGAATCTCATTGAAGAGCCGGAACTGATTCACCGCCTGGTGGAGCTTTCCGTGGAACACAATCTGAAGCTGGCGGAGAAGGCGCTGGACATTGGTGCGGATGCAATTCTATCCGGGGACGATTACGGTTCCAAAACCAGTCTGCTGGTTTCAAAAGCGCATTTTGACGAATTTTTTCTGCCTGGCCTGAAGAAGATCTGCGACTATGTGACTGGTCGGGGTGCCTATATGATAAAGCACTGCTGCGGAAATATCAATCCGCTGATCGGAGATATGGTGAATGATGGAATCCGGTTCCTGCATCCGCTGGATGAAAATTCCGGTATCAATCAGATTGAAGTGAAGAAGAAATACCCGTCTCTAACGGTGGTAGGGGGGATCGACTGTGATGCGCCTCTGACGGATTATACGCCGGAGCAGATGGAAAAATATGTAAAGGGCGTTCTGGAAACCCATGCGCCAGGCGGAAGATACATTTGCGCCACCAGCAACAGCGTACATTCTTCTGCAAAACCGGAAAACTTTGCGGCGATGCAGAACGCAATTCACAAATATGGAAAATATCGCGCAGACGGAACGCTGGACTGGATGTAAAATGTAAATAAAATGGCCGCAGGCGGTCGGGGAACCCATATGCCTGCGGCTGTTCCAATCCAGAGAAGCTCCAGAGAGGGGTGAACACAATGATTTATACTGTAACAGTAAATCCGGCATTAGATTATGTAATGATCCTGAAGAAAATGGATATCGGGCAGTTGAACCGTTCGTCCAGAGAACTGCATTACTACGGCGGAAAAGGCATCAACATATCGGTGGTGCTGAACAACCTGAAGATTTCCAGCGTCTGTCTCGGTTTTGTCGCAGGCTACGTGGGAGAAGAGATCGAACGCGGTCTGAACAGCCGGGGATGCAGGACAGATTTTATCCATCTTGAGCAGGGCTGTACCAGAATCAATGTCAAACTGAAAGAAGGCGGCGGTCGGGAAACGGAGGTTAACGGAAACGGACCGTATGTGGAGGCGGGACATCTGGAGCAGATGAAGGAGCAGGTAAGACATCTCAAAAAGGATGATCTGCTGATTCTGTCCGGAAATGTGCAGAAGGAAATTCCTTTTGATTTTTATGCGAAACTGGCGGAAATAGCGTTCAGCCATGGCGTGGCGTTTATCGTGGACGCGGAAAAAAGCCTTTTGATGCCGGCGCTTCCGTTCCGGCCTCTGCTGGTAAAACCCAATCAGAAGGAACTGGAAGAGATGGCAGGCCATTCGATCAGCAGCTTGTCTGAGCTCGTGGGGGCGGCGCAGTATCTGCAGGAGCAGGGCGCCAGAAATGTGCTGGTATCCCTCGGAAAAGAAGGAGCTTATTTTCTGGGAGAAAATGGCGGCAGATATTTTCTGGATGCGCCGAAAGGCACGGTGATTAATACGGTCGGGTCCGGAGATTCTATGATAGCAGGATTCTTAAGTAAATATCTGAAGGGTGAAAGTCTGCTCCGGGCCGCATGCTACGGAGTAGCGGCGGGAAGCGCCAGAGCTTTTTCCGAACAGCTTCCGGAAAAAGAAGCGGTGGACAGACTCAGCTCTGAAATCGCATTTCGTCAGGTACAGGAGAATATGAAATATGCTGACAACGCTAAATGATGTTTTGATTCCTGGAAGAAAAGGGAAGTATGCGGCGGTGCATGCGGTGAAGGCGGCGGTGATCCAGAATATGGAGGGGTTTGATGAATAAAAACAGAAAAAGAAAGGCGGTTTCAGCAGGCCATATCTGTCTGGATATTACGCCGGCCTTTCCACGGACGAAGAGTTACAGGCGTGTGGGAGAAGCGCTGATGCCCGGGCGGCTTGTCACTGTCGGGAAGCCGGACATACATACGGGCGGCTCCGTGGGCAATACAGGGCTGGCTATGAAGCTGCTTGGCGCTGATGTGAGCCTGATGGGGAAAGTGGGCGATGACGACTTTGGAAAACTGGTGCTGTCCCAGCTCCGGGAATACGGCGCCGGGATGGGAATGGCCGTGACTCCGGGAGAGGTGACTTCCTATTCGGTCATTGTGTCTGTACCGGGAGTAGACCGGATTATCCTTCACAATACGGGAGCCAATAATACCTTCGGAATACAGGATATAGACTTCGGACTTGTGGAAGATGCGGCATTGTTCCATTTCGGCTACCCGACAGTTATGAGGGAAATGTATGCGGATAGGGGGAAGAATCTGCTGGAACTGTTCAGACGGGTAAAAGAGCTGGGTGCGGCCACATCCATGGATATGGCTATTGTAGATGAGGACAGCGAGGCGGGCCGTGCCGACTGGGAGCTGATCCTGCGGCAGGTACTGCCTTATGTGGATATTTTTGCACCCAGTGTGGAGGAACTGGCATTTATGATCGACCGTCCCAGATATTATCATTGGATGGAGAAGAGCCAGGGCGAAGACGTGACAGAAATCCTTTCTATAGAAGATATATGTCCGCTGGCGGATAAGCTGATGGAATGGGGAGCAAAAATTGTCCTGATTAAATGCGGCGCGCCAGGCATGTATTTCCGTACCAATTCCGCTGAATATATTCGGCAGGTGGGCGGCGGCCTGGCTGAAAATATGGTCGGCTGGGAAAAACAGGGGTATTTTGAGAAAAGTTACCGGCCGGAACGGATTCTGTCTGGAACAGGAGCCGGGGATACCAGCATTGCGGCTTTTCTCTGCGCCGTACTGGAGGGGTGCTCCTGGCAGGAATGCCTGCAGCTGGCGGCCGGAACAGGAGCTTCCTGTGTAGAGGCGTACGACGCTTTGAGCGGACTGAAATCTTTTGATGATCTGCGGAAGAAAATTGCGGAAGGATGGGAGAAGGTGTAATAGGCGGCACAAAAGAAATATTAGAAAAAAGATTGAAAATTACCAAATTTTCAGATATGATGGTTCTATACAAGCTTCACGGGGGTGACAGAAGCAAAAATAATTATTGTATTGGGAGGAACTTTTTATGTCAATGACAGTCGAGGGTTTCATGAAAATGATCGAGGACCATCATATCCAGATGATCGATTTTAAGATCGTGGATATCAACGGCCAGTACCGCCATGTGACCATACCGGTGCAGCAGTTTTCAGAGGATACGCTGAAAAACGGTATCGGTTTTGATGCGTCCAACTATGGGTACGCGGTGGTGGAGAAGAGCGACATGGTCTTTATTCCGGATCTGGATACGGCGATTGTAGATCCCTTCTGCGAGCCGCCTACGCTTTCCGTAACGGGAAACGCCATGATCATTGATCATCCGGAGAACCGGCCCCTGGATCAGTACCCCAGAAACATTGTACAGGCGGCCAACCGGTATATGAAGGAGTCCGGGATTGCCGACACCATGATCATTCTGCCGGAATTTGAGTTTTATCTGTTTGACAGCGTGGGCTGGGAGGTACAGCCCTACTCCATCAGCATGAGTCTGGATGTGAATCAGGCGCCCTGGAACAGCGCTGTGGAAGGCCGGGGATGTATTGTGCCCCATCAGAAGGCTTATCATGTAGCGAAACCTTTTGACAAGGCTTACGAGTGCCGCTCCGAGATGTGCATGGAGATGGAAAAGGCAGGAATTCCCATTAAGTACCATCATCCGGAGGTAGGAGCTTCCGGCCAGTTTGAGATCGAGCCCCGGCTGGGCGAGATGACAAAAATGGCGGACGATACCATGATGATCAAGTACATTATCCACAACGTGGCCATGAAGTACGGCAAGACGGCCACATTGATGCCCAAGCCAGTTTTCGGGGAGGCCGGAAACGGCATGCATGTGCATATGCTGCTTCTGAAGGAAGGCCAGCCGGTGTTCTCGGATGATAATGGATACTCCCACCTGAGCCGTACCGCTCACTATTTTATGGGAGGCCTGCTGAAGCATATTTCCTCTCTGTGTGCCATTACCAATCCCAGCACCAACTCTTTTAAGCGGCTGGTTCCCGGATTTGAGGCTCCGGTGACTGTGGGCTACGCCACTTCCAACCGCAGCGCAGTGATCCGGATCCCGGCTTATGCCAAGGAGCCTTCCATGCGCCGGTTTGAACTGCGGAATCCGGACGCCACCTGCAATCCTTATCTGTGCTACGCGGCCATCCTTATGGCCGGGCTGGACGGAGTGAAGAATCAGATTGATCCCCATGAGAACGGCTGGGGGCCCTACGACATGAACCTGTATTCCCTTTCCGAGGAGGAGAAGGCGAAGCTGCAGGCGCTGCCTACTTCCCTGGACGCAGCTCTGGACGCCCTGGAGGCGGATCATGAATACCTGACTGCCGGCGGCGTGTTTCCGGAGCAGCTGATCAAAAACTTTATCAACGTAAAGCGGCAGGAGTGCCTGGAACTGGCGGCGGTGCCCCATCCCGCGGAGTTCGCCAAGTATTACAATCTGTAAGGCTGGCGGCCAATGTAAAATTTTTGTATTTTATTGACAAAACCACTAAAATTGTATATGATAAAACCGTTATGGAAGTTTGGCAAAACAGAGTTTCCATGCAAATATTTTTGACCACCCTTGCGGGTTAAAGGCCATACGGACAGCCGGGTCAACTGCCGATTGGCGGCGCAGCCGCCTTATTGATTGAGTTAGAAGCTCAAATTTTATAAGTTGGTTACTTTATAACCGCCGCATATCATGCGCACATCAACTTGTGAAACGGTCAATAAGAGTAGGGAAAGTAATATTTGCGGGTACAGCGTTTCTGCTGCGGCCTTTACTAGAGACTCTGATTTCTGCTATTCCGAATGAATCGAAGAGACGGACAGGATATGAGGAGCCGGATTCTGGAAGGATCCGGTCCGGGAAAATGTCCGGGCAGAGAATATACAGGCCGGGTAAATGCGCGGAGTCAGCGGATTGCCTGGCCTTTGCTTTGCCGGAAAGGGAAGAATCTTAAGGGCCGGCGTGAGGAGGATACGAGATGGGAGAAAAATTAAAGCTGTACGGGTTTAATAATCTGACAAAATCTCTGAGCTTTAATATTTATGATGTCTGCTACGCCAAGACGCCCAGGGAGCAGAAGGATTATATTGCCTATATTGACGAGCAGTACAATTCCAAACGTCTTACCAAGATCCTGACCAATCTGACGGATATGATCGGGGCTACGGTGCTGAATATTGCCAGCCAGGACTACGATCCCCAGGGGGCTTCCGTGACCATCCTCATTGCCGAGGAGACTATGGTGCCCTGCGGGGAGACCCAGCTGGCCCATCTGGATAAAAGCCATGTGACGGTGCATACCTATCCGGAATACCATCCGGAGACCTGTCTGGCAACCTTCCGGGTGGATATCGATGTGGCCACCTGCGGGGAGATCACCCCCCTGTCTACCCTGGATTACCTCATCGGTTCCTTTGACTCGGATATTATCACCATGGACTACCGGGTCCGGGGCTTTACCAGGAATCTGGACGGGAAAAAGGTCTTTATGGATCATCCCATCCGGTCCATTCAGGATTACATCTGCCAGGAGACTCTGCGGCGGTATGACGCCGTGGATATCAATATATATGACGCCAATATCTATCATACCAAAATGCTGGTGAAGGATATCAATCTGCAGAATTACCTGTTCAAAACGGATGTCTACGAGCTTCCGCCCCGGGTAAGACTGGAGATTACGGATAATCTGCGGCGGGAGATGATCGAGATCTTCAGCGGGCGCAACGTTTATTCAGGAGAATGAGACAGAATGAGAGAATTAAATCAGGAGCGGGCCCCTATTTACGAGGCCCTGCGGGATTTTTCAAAAAAGAGGGTGGTGCCCTTTGACGTGCCGGGACATAAACGGGGCAAGGGCAACCCGGAGCTTCGGGAGCTTCTGGGAGAAAAATGCGTGGGTATGGATGTGAACTCCATGAAACCTCTGGACAACCTCTGCCATCCGGTGTCGGTGATCCGGGAGGCGGAGGAACTGGCGGCGGAGGCGTTCGGAGCAGCCCACGCTTTTCTTATGGTAGGAGGCACCACCTCCGCGGTGCAGAGCATGATCCTTTCTGTAGTAAAGCGGGGAGAGAAGATCATCCTGCCCCGGAACGTGCACCGGAGCGTGGTGGGTGCTCTGATCCTCTGCGGAGCAGTGCCGGTGTATGTGAATCCGGAGATGAACCGCCGCCTGGGAATCCCTCTTGGCATGAAAGTGGAGGCGGTGGAGCGGGCGGTCCGGGAGAACCCGGACGCCAAAGCCATTCTGGTGAACAACCCCACCTACTACGGGATCTGTTCCAATCTCCGGGAGATCGTGAGGATCGCCCACAGCCACGGCATGCTCTGCATTGCCGACGAGGCTCACGGCACCCATTTTTATTTCGGGGAAAATCTGCCGGTGTCGGCCATGGCCGCCGGGGCGGATATGGCTTCGGTGTCCATGCATAAATCCGGAGGAAGCCTGACACAAAGTTCCCTTTTGCTGGCAGGGCCGGCCATGGCCGAGGGCCATGTGCGCCAGATCATCAATCTGACCCAGACCACCAGCGCCTCTTACCTTTTGCTTTCCAGTCTGGATATTTCCAGAAGGAATCTGGCCCTGCGGGGAAAGGAAACCTTTGCCCAGGTGGTGCGGCTGGCGGAGTACGCCCGGGAGGAGATCAACCGCATCGGCGGCTACTACGCCTATTCCCGGGAGCTCTGCGACGGGGACAGCATCTACGATTTCGATGTGACCAAGCTGTCGGTGAATACCTTGGACATTGGTCTGGCGGGGATTGAGGTCTACGACCTGCTCCGGGACGACTACAATATTCAGATTGAATTCGGGGATCTTGGAAACATCCTGGCCTACCTGTCCATCGGGGACCGCCCCCGGGACATTGAACGGCTGGTGGGAGCTCTTTCGGAGATCCGCCGCCGGTTCCGCCGGGAAAAGACGGATCTTTTTACCCAGGAATACATTGATCCCAAGGTGGTGGCTTCCCCCCAGAAAGCCTTTTACGCGGAAAAAGAATCCCTGCCTATTGAGAAGACCTGCGGCAGGGTGTGCAGCGAGTTTGTTATGTGCTATCCCCCGGGGATCCCTATTCTGGCTCCCGGTGAGGAGATCACGGATACCATCCTGGATTATATCCGCTATGCCCGGGAAAAGGGCTGCTCCCTGACGGGCACGGAGGATCCGGAGGTTTTGAACTTAAATGTACTCAAGGAGGTGTGAGAGATGCAGCTTTGGTTTTCGGAAATGCAGACCCCCAACGTGAAATTTTCCATCCGGGTGGAGCGGCAGCTCTACAGCGGCCAGAGCGAATTCCAGCGGATCGATGTGTTTGAATCCCCGGAATTCGGAAGATTTCTTACTCTGGACGGCTATATGATGCTGACGGAGCGGGACGAGTTTATCTATCATGAGATGATCACCCACGTGCCCCTGGCGGTGCACCCCAAGGTAAAGCGGGTGCTGGTTATCGGCGCCGGGGACGGAGGCGTGATCCGGGAGCTGGTGCGGTACCCGGAGATCGAGGACATCGATCTGGTAGAGATCGATGAACTGGTGGTGGAGGTGTGCCGGAAATATCTGCCCCAGACCGCCTGCCGGCTGGACGATCCCAGGGTACACATCCATTACGAGGACGGGCTGAAATATATCCGCTCCTGCGAGGATGAGTACGACCTGATCCTGGTGGATTCCACGGATCCCTTCGGCCCCGGGGAAGGGCTGTTCACCCGGGAATTTTACGGGAACTGCTTTAAGGCCCTGAAGGAGGACGGCATTATGATCAATCAGCACGAGAGTCCCTTCTATGCCGAGGACGCGGCGGCCTGCCAGAGCATGCATAAGCTGATCGTGGAATCTTTCCCCATCAGCAAGATCTACCAGGCCCACATCCCCACCTACCCTTCGGGACACTGGCTTTTTGGTTTTGCCTCCAAGAAATACCATCCCCTGCGGGATCTGGACGAGACCCGATGGAATCTCCGGGGACTGTCCTGCAAATACTATACGACGACGCTGCACAAGGGGGCTTTCTATATTCCGGCGTACGTGGAAAGGCTGTTAAAAGATGTTGAATAAATATACGGAAACATTTCTGGAATGTACCTCTGATGCCCAGGAGGCAAAGATCGTCCTTTTCGGGGCGCCCTTTGACGGCACCACCTCCTACCGGCCGGGAACCCGCTTCGGCAGCGGAGCCATCCGCCGGGAATCCTACGGAATTGAAAGTTACAGTCCCTATCAGGACGGGGATCTGCTGGATGGCAGGGTTCTGGACTGCGGAGATCTGGAACTGCCCATTGGAAATGCGGAAAAGGCTCTGGCGGCTATCCAGGCTATGGAGGAGGAGATCCTCTCCGCCGGAAAGCTTCCTTTTATGCTGGGAGGCGAGCACCTGGTGACCCTGGGAGCTTTCCGGGCGGCGGTGAAAAAATATCCCGGCATCCATATCATTCATTTTGACGCCCACGCGGATCTGCGGCAGGAGTATCTGGATGTGGAACTGTCCCACGCCTGTGTTCTCCGCCGGTGCTGGGAACTGGCCGGGGACGGCAGAATCCATCAGTTCGGCATCCGCTCCGGAGACCGGGAGGAATTCCTCTGGGGAAAGGACCATGTGGAGACCCGGAAATTTGATTTTGAAGGCCTGGAGGAAACCCTGGACCGCCTGAAAGGGCAACCGGTGTATTTCACTCTGGATCTGGATGTGCTGGATCCCTCGGTATTTCCAGGAACGGGAACCCCGGAGCCGGGCGGAGTTTCTTTTGAGGAACTGCGGAAAGCCGCGGAGCTGGTCTGCCGGAAGGCGGATGTGGCGGCATGCGATGTAAACGAATTAAGCCCGCCCTACGATCCCTCGGGGATCGCCACGGCGGCTGCCTGTAAAATTGTAAGAGAAATGCTGATCGCCCTGCAGAAGAAAGGAGAATAAACCATGGGAAAAGTGTTAGTTATCGGCTGCGGCGGAGTGGCCTCTGTAGCCATCCACAAATGCTGTCAGAACAGTGAGGTATTTCAGGAGGTCTGCATTGCCAGCCGCACAAAATCCAAATGCGACGCCCTGAAGGAGAAACTGGAGGGAACCACCAAAACGAAGATTACTACCCGCCAGGTGGACGCGGACAAGGTAGAGGAGCTCATCGCTCTGATCGAAGAGCAGAAGCCGGACGTGGTGCTGAATCTGGCCCTGCCCTACCAGGATCTGACCATTATGGACGCCTGCCTGGCTACGAAAACGAATTATGTGGATACCGCCAACTATGAGCCGGAAGACACGGCAAAATTTGAGTACAGCTGGCAGTGGGCCTACCGGGAGCGCTTTGAGCAGGCCGGCATTACCGCTCTGCTGGGCAGCGGCTTCGATCCCGGGGTTACCGGCGTATTTTCCGCCTATGCCCTGAAGCATCAGTTTGACGAGATCCATTACATTGATATTCTGGACTGCAACGGCGGCGATCACGGCTATCCCTTCGCCACCAACTTCAATCCGGAGATCAACATCCGGGAGGTGTCCGCCAACGGCTCCTACTGGGAGGACGGCCACTGGGTGGAGACCAAACCCATGGAGATCAAGAGGGTCTACAATTTTGACCAGGTGGGAGAGAAGGACATGTACCTGCTCCACCATGAGGAGATTGAGAGCCTGGCCCTGAATATCCCCGGGATCAAGCGCATCCGCTTTTTCATGACCTTCGGCCAGAGCTACCTGACCCATCTGAAGTGCCTGGAAAATGTGGGGATGACCTCCATTCAGCCCATCCTTTTCGAGGGGAAAGAGATCGTTCCCCTGCAGTTCCTGAAAGCCGTGCTGCCGGATCCGGCTTCCCTGGGGCCCAGAACCAAGGGCAAGACCAACATCGGCTGCATCTTCCGGGGCATTAAGGACGGCCAGCCCAAGGATTACTACCTGTACAATGTCTGCGACCATGAGGAATGCTATAAAGAAGTAGGCTCCCAGGCGGTGGCCTACACCACCGGGGTGCCCGCCATGATCGGCGCCATGATGCTGATGACCGGCACCTGGAACAAGCCCGGAGTCCACAATATCGAGGAGTTCGATCCGGATCCCTTTATGGAGGCGCTGAACAAGTGGGGCCTGCCCTGGCAGGAAAACTTCCATCCGGTCCTGGTGGACTGATGGGAGGCAGAAGCGCCGGCGCGCGCACCCCTTACTTTCTGCTGGATGAGGAAAAGCTCCTCCGCAACCTGGAGATTTTAAAGGAGGTCAGCGACAGGGCCGGCTGTAAGATCCTGCTGGCCCAGAAAGCCTTCTCCATGTTTTCCGTATACCCCCTGATCCGGAAGTATCTGGCGGGAACTGCCGCCAGCGGTCTCTATGAGGCCAGGCTGGGGGCGGAGGAGTTCGGCGGGGAGACCCATGTGTTTTCCCCGGCTTACCGGAGAGATGAATTCGAAGAAATTCTGAAATACGCCGACCATCTGGTCTTCAACAGCCCGGGGCAGGTGAAAAAATTCGGGGAGCAGGCAAAGGCGGCGGGAAAATCCATCGGCCTGCGGCTGAACCCGGAATGCTCCACCCAGGAGGGACACGCCATCTACGATCCCTGCGCTCCCGGCTCCCGGCTGGGAACCACCCTGGAAGAACTGGAAGAGAGCCTGCTGCCTATGCTGGACGGCTTTCACATGCACACCCTCTGTGAGCAGAATTCCGATGCCTTGGAAGTGACCCTTCGGGCGGCGGAAGAAAAATTCGGGAAATATTTTGCCGGGAAACGCTGGCTGAACTTGGGCGGAGGACACCACATTACCCGGGAGGACTACGACCGGGAACGGCTGATCCGCCTGATCCGCCATTTAAAAGACACCTACGGCACGGAAGTGTATCTGGAGCCGGGGGAAGCGGTGGTGCTGAATGCCGGGTATCTGGTAACAGAAGTGCTGGAGATTGTAAAAAACAATGGAATGGAGATCGCGATTCTGGACACCTCCGCCGCCTGCCATATGCCGGACGTGCTGGAGATGCCCTACCGGCCGCCTCTGAAGGATGCCGGAAAGCCGGGAGAGAAGCCGTATACCTACCGGCTGGGGGGCCCAACCTGTCTGGCCGGGGACGTGATCGGAGACTATTCCTTTGACAGCCCCCTCCGGGAGGGCAGCACTCTGGTCTTTGAGGATATGGCCCTCTATACTATGGTGAAAACCAACACCTTTAACGGCATGCCCCTGCCTGCCCTGGCCATCCGTCACCGGGACGGAAGAGTGGAGACAGTAAAAACTTTTGGATACATGGACTTTAAGCAGCGGTTATCATAATTGGATGGGGAATCTGTCTTTACAGTACGGGAATACAGATCCGTAAAATAGGCAAAAGAAGTGAAGCTTATGGAGCGAAAGAAAAAATCCCGCAAATTCATCATCGTAATACTTTGTATCGTTGCGCTGGCTGCCATGGTATTTATTGCGGCAATCGTTAAAAACTTCTTCGGAAGCAACTTTGAGAGCCTAAACGAAACCGACAGGGCAATCCTTTCGGAATACAATGCCTTCTGCGCATCCCTTGAGGAAAGCGACATATGGGAGGGTTACAAGCTCAATGAAAAGACGATTCTCGCCATGCCGGGGGAATTCGGCGGGGGCTATCTCATAAACCCGGAAAAGCCTGTTTCAGGAATCTTTGCAAAAGAAATAACTGTTCCTGGCGACTGGAGCATTAAAGTCTACAGACTGTCTGCGGCAACGCCTGACCTGATGCAGTTCCGGCTTAGCGGAGATTTCAACACTGCCGGAGAAACATATTCCGTTCTCGGAAACCACGTCTATTTCATAAAATACGATCAGGCTGCTTCTGTTGACGCAAAGTGGTCAAGCGAGCATTTTGTGACGTTCCTCAGCCACGAAGCCTTCCACTATTACATGCAGGACACCTGGCCGGAGGGAAGCCGTTTCTCCGCTGACAGTCTTACTGAAGACGACATAGCCCTGCTGGAAGAAGAGTACGGAATCCTCGGTGACATCCAGACGCAGCTTCTTTCAGATTTGCCGGATAAAACAGCATTAGAAAAATCCGCAGAAGAATATGTGGATGTAATGAACCGCAGAATGGAGGCCAATGAGGATTACGTCCAGAAAGAAATGAATGCGGAAACTATGGAAGGAACCGCCACATATGTGGGAATTCAGGCCTCCCGCAGGGTCGGCTATGATTTCGGCGTTATGTACTTCTCCAATAGGAAGGATGTTCCTTTTTCCGAGATCATCACCCAGTACCGGGCTGGAAACATTGATAAGAGTTACCTTGCGGACCGCATACCTTACGAGACAGGCGGGCTTCTCTGCCTGCTGATGGACGAGATTGGGGTGCCAAAGTGGCAGGAATCCCTTAACAGCCAGACACTTGACGCTCCCGTTTCCCTGTACTCCATACTGAAAGCATGGGTTGAGAACTGAAAATGAATATCAAAAGATCCATGCGGAACATGGCGACAGATGGCATGGAAAAAGCCATCCTGTGGAGGACAGCTTTTAAATCTGGTGTGCCAGAATCCAGCGCAGTAAATCTGTTGCTTCAATTTCTCCGGCGGCAAGCTGAAGGATTACATCGGAAAGCTCTGACTGTGAATGCTGCAGTTCAATGCCGTTGAGAGCGAGAAATACAAGCATTGCGTGTGCTCCGATCCGCTTGTTCCCATCTACGAAGGGATGGTTTTTAACCAGACCAAAGGCATCCCCTCGTCACGCAGCCCGGAGGAACCTCCTGTTTCGGAGATGAGCTGGTCATGGATAAGAAGTATTTGTGATTTGGATAAGGTCGGCTTGGTTCGCCCGGTCTATCTGTTCTTGGGTGTAGTACATGGTTGATACCTCGCTTTCTGTGGTTGAATTATTCATAATTCTTGAGTATAATGAAATTGACAGAATCAGTATCGGAGAGGGGAAGAAGAGTGAAAAAACTTATTTTAGGTATAGCAGTTATGGCAATTGGTGCTATCAGCACAATTTCTATTATTGTTGCGACAGTATTATCTCCGTCAAATCCGTACTCTTACAATGGTATTGGCGGATGGTATGGTTGCCTTTTAGGAATGGATTTGGTTATGCCATTTACCATTTCTATGATTGTTGCGATTATCGGATTGGCGATTGCAGTATGGGGAGTATTTGATAAGAAAAATTAGGGCTATTACCTCTCCTCTAATTGAACAGCGTAAAGGACGGACAGCTTGCCCGTCCTTTTTCTTATCGCTCCTGTTCGTGCCGCTTGGTGTGGGTCCGCGTCTGTTCCGGCTGGTCGGCGCGGAGCGCAATATCCACGCACTTACGGATATTGTGCAGCTCGGTAACCTCGGCGCGAGTTTCTTTCAGTTTGGTATATTCCGCTGTTCTCTGCCCGCTGAGGGTGGCGTACTCCTGCGCCCATTCAGAGATAGGCAGGGTTTTCACCCCCTCCGGCAAATGGGCATGGAGATAGCGGTTTGCCGCGTTCCATAGGGTTAGCTCGGCGCGGCGGGCTTCCGCAAACTTCTCCTGTTTTCCTTTCCAGCGGATTTGCCGGTACTCGTCCTGTATGGGCTTGTAGGTCTGATAATTCCTGCCGTACTCAATGAGCTTTTGCAGTTCTTTCATGCGCTGCTCGGCGGTTTTCATTCCCGCCCGGATAGCGTCGGCCTGTTCGCTGACAGAGGAAAGGACTGCGTCCAGCTCGTCAAGGGTAGAGATACCATGCTCGGAAAGGTAGTTGACCGCCGCCGCTACGGTTTTCAGTTCGTCGGCTGCGTGCTGCCTTTGCCAACTCTGCGAATACTTCCGGCTCTTTTCTCTCTGAACGCTCAAATACTTCATCAGCAGATTTGCAAGGCCGGGGGATTGTGGCGGCTGTTCCGGGGCGGTTTCCCGCGCTTTGAACAGGTCGGCAATCCATTCTTTGAGCTTCCCAACCTGCGCCCGGATTTCCCGGATAAGGCGGTTTGCCTTTTGGATATTTCGGTTCAGTTCGCCTTTCTCGGTGGCAATACCTTTCTTCTCCATCTGGCAAGCCGCCACGCCCATGTGGACGGTGGGTATCTCGTCAATGCCGCGCTCGGCGTTGCTGCGGTGGTCGATACGCTCCGGGCTTCCGTTCCTCTCCAAAAAGTCGTTGGTAAGGTCAGCCCATGCCTTTCGCCACAAGAGGGCGTTGCCCATGTCGTTCCAGCCGGTCAGGTCAACTTTGTGGGTCTTGTATCTGCCACTTGGCAAGCGAATACGCTCGCCGTTCCCGTCAAGGTCATATTCCTTTCTGGACTTCGCCGCCCACGCGCCGCGCTCGTCAAAGGGGCGCATGGTAAGCATGATGTGACAATGGGGATTTCCCTTGCAGTCCCAGACTGACATACTATCTTGTATGTTCCAAAACTAAGAACATCTGCATTGCCATGACCAGATAAAAAAAGGATGTCTGCACTCAAATTCTCACTTGTAAAGTCGCTTTTTGTTGGGGATTGGAGAGTAACCGTCGAGTATCCGGCATTTCCATAGGCGGTAGATGCATCAATAGCATCTTGTCGAGTATCTACACCATCGCCAAAATTTTTACCTGCTGATACAGCCAAACCACTACTTGCGTGTGCATTTACTGGTGTGAGAATGCAAGCTACGAACAGAAGAGCGGACAGCATACCCGATAAATACTTCCGTAAATTTCTTTTCATAATTTACTCCTTTCAGCTTAAAAAATTAAAGGGGAACAACAGAAATTCAGTCGCATCATAATAGGCGTCGTTCTCTTGTAATTTATGGTATTTTGTGTATGAATATAGAATAGCCTTATATGATACCGTTCCCCCATCCTTATATGTATATTTAATGGGAATACAACATAGTAACAATGTAATAATGATTATTACTACAATAATTTTCTTTTTTTTATTCATAGACAGCCTCCTTTACAAATTCACATGAAAAAGCGCATAAGCCGACAATCAACAGTCTGACTTATGCGCCCATGTGAATGATTTTGAGTTGCTCTCTCCACAACTGGGGGCTACACCAAAATCGTGTACGCCATAAACCAAACTGCTTGCGACAGAAACGGAACATGACACTACCTCCAATCTTATAAATGTCGGACGGATTAAACCACCCGCAAGATAATTTTACCGTATCAATAGCATAAACGCAACTCTTTCCAACAAAATCACTTGTGGTGTGGTATAAAAAAAGTTGACAGCTTATTCTCAAGGATTTCATAATAAAACCAAGAGAATAAGGAGGTATTCAAAGTGGCACGTAAATATGACCATGAATACAAAGTACAGGCAGTGAAACTTGCCAAAGAAATCGGCGGCGCTAAGGCTGCTAAAGAATTAGGAATCCCTGAAGGAACCATCCATACATGGCTGAAAGCTGTAAGAGCTGGTAAGCTGGATGTTGGGGAAGGTTCCCATACCCCTGCCAGTGCAATGAGCCTGTCAGAAGAAATTACCATGCTGCGTAAGCGGGTGAAGGAGCAGGATAAAGAAATCCGTCGCCTGAAGGAAGAAAATGAATTTCTGGAGGAAGCCAGCGCTTTTTTCGCCACCAGCCGTCGGAAGTCAGCAAAAACCAGAGAATGATCTTTCTCGCTTTGAAAACAGAGGACGGCAGGATTACCGGAAAAATTTCATTTTATTGCCGGATGCTTGGTATCAGCCGGCAGGGCTTCTATAAATATCTCGCAAACAAAGACCGTCCATGGAAGTACCAGGATCTGGCGGATGCCATGAAAGAAATCATCAGTGAGGATGAATGTAACGATACTTATGGACGGATCCGGATGTATCAGGCGCTGTTGCTGAAGCAGCCGGAGGGCGTACATATACCCAGTGAACGGACCGTATACCGGGTTATGGATCAGATCGGCCTGAGCCATCGGCCAAAGAGAAAGCCGAATGGACTTACAAAGGCAGACCGGGAAGCCATGAAATCGGATGATCTGTTGAAGCGGGATTTCCATTCAGATGCCCCATTAGAAAAATGTATTACAGATATCACGGAGATCCCGGCGCGCAATGGGAAACTGTATGTATCTGCGATTTTCGACTGCTTTGATCTTAGCGTCCTCGGTCTGTCAATGGGGACAAACATGAAAGCAGATCTGTGTATCCAAAGCGTAGTCTGTCCTGCCGTGGGATGAACTCCGTAACTCTTGCGAGGCAGATCCTCCAGGGCGAGCTTTCGGATTTTTGCAATCCAGTAATAATAACTCTTTAAAGAAATGTTATGCTCTTCACACCATGCCTGGTTCGTCAGTCCGGAGGCTCTGCATTGCCGGATTACGTCCAGCCAGTATTGAAGTTTTACCTGCTTATCAGGGGTTAAAGAAGAAATGTCCATGAATTGCCTTTAAGGAAAGCTCCTTGTTGCGTAGGTGGTGGTTGCTCATTACGGTGTAGCCCCTGCTTTTCTCCACGCGGAAAACTGCCATAGCTTCATCACTCCTTTGCTGTGGATTTGTTACGCAGTAGAACAGCGATTTTGAGGGTTTAGGGATAAAGCCCTTACCGCGTGAGAAACGCGCCCGCAAAGCCGCTTGTATCAAGGCTTTTTCTGCCCCTACTGCGTAACATAAGGGCATAAAAAAGTCGCAGACTGTTTCAAAATCTGCGGTTTCGCCTAAAAGAAAAGGACACCGCTTGCACGATGTCCTTTTCAGTCAACTATTTAGTTTTTTGTGTTCCCACACTCCATATCAATAACTACCGAAACCGTGATATAGTCCTCAATACGCTTATTGCGGAATTTATCACCCTCTGCGTCAAACACCACATGGCGGGAAAAGTGCCTAAATCTAAGGATTTCTACAAGGTTTCTCTTTGTAGCAACACTATTGTCTCGACGTGCACAGTCTGCGGAAACATGTCTACGCACTGTACCCGCTCTACCCGGTATCCGCTGCGGATCAAAAGGTTCAGATCCCGGGCCAGGCTGGTGGGTTTGCAGGAAATATAGACGATACGTTCTGCTCCGTATTCGATGATCTTCGGCAAAGCTTTGGGATGGATGCCTTCCCTGGGAGGATCCAGCACCAGATAGTCCGGCTTTTCCGGGATCTCATCCAGCATTTTCAGCACATCCCCAGCCAGAAAGCGGCAGTTGGTGATGCCGTTGCGTTCCGCGTTTTCTATGGCGGCCTGCACGGCCTCCTCAACAATCTCCACGCCTACGACTTTTTTGGCAGCGGGAGAGAGCATCTGAGCAATGGTGCCGGTACCGCTGTACAGGTCAAAAACCGTAGCGTTCCGGATATCTCCGATCATTTCCCGGGCTGTCCGGTAAAGCACCTCCGCGCCCCGGGAGTTGGTCTGGAAAAAGGAAAAGGGCGTGATCTTGAACTTTAATCCCAGCAGTTCTTCGTAGAAATAATCCTGTCCGTACAGGATCCGGGTTTCATCGCTCTGGACCACATCTGCCAGAGAATCATTAAGAATATGAAGGATTCCTACGATTTTTCCCTCCAGGGGCAGGGACAGGAGTTTTTCGGTCAGCGGAGAAAGATCCCATTTTTCCTGGGTGGTTGTTACCAGATTTATCAGGATTTCTCCGGTGGTGTCAGCCCGGCGGATCAGCAGATGCCGCAGGTAGCCCTGGTGGGAAAGCTTGTGGTAATACGAAACGTTTCTTTCCCGGAACCAGGCAAGAACGCAGAGAAGGATCTGGTTGAAGTCCCTGTGGACCAGCCGGCAGTCCCCGGCGGTGAGCACGTCGTAGGTGCTGCCTTTTTTATGCAGGCCCAGGGTCAGCGCGCCGCCTTTTGCGGCATCCCCAAAAGAAAATTCCATTTTATTCCGGTAGCCAAATTCCTGGGGACTGCCAAGAATTCCCTGGAAAAGGTAATCCGGGCACCCCTGGGGGTCGGTCTGTCCGGCTTCAGAGAGAGCCCGGTCCAGCAGTTCCCGGATCTGGGCTTCCTTCATAGACAGCTGATCCTCATAATCCATGGTTTGATACATGCAGCCTCCGCAGTCCGGAAAAAGACTGCATACAGGCGGGCGCTTTTCGGCAGCAGAAGCTTCCAGCACATTCAGCAGCCGGCCTTCCAGCCGATCGCCCCGTTTTTTATTGATAACAAAACGAACCTTCTGCCCGGGAATTCCGTTTTTGACTGTGACTCTGTGGCCGTCAACCATGACCAGACCTTTATTGGGAAAGGAAACTTTCTCTATGGTTCCCTCATAAATCTCACCTTTTTTCATGCATTCCTCCTTCTGCGCAACAACAAGAAAAGCTCCGGCACCTGCCAGTGCCGAAGCTCCGGAAACAAAATTGTCTGACCCGAAAGATTTACTCTTTCTTTTCCGCTTCATCGTCGTCTTCGAAATAGTCGTCGAAGTCATCGTCAAAATCATCCTCGAAATCCTCCAGATAGTCCGGGGTGAAGTAGCGGTACACTGCGTAAGCAATGCCGGCAATGGCTGTCACGGCGCCGATGATAGCCAGAACCCACAGGAGAATATTTTTCGGTTTCTCCGCCTCTTTCGTTTCTTTCTTTTTCATAAGATCTACTAATTCATCAATTCTACTCATTTCAGCCACCAACCTTTTCTGATTTCAAAATCGTTTAACATAGTATACCATAAAGCCCTGGAATTTACTACCTTTTCTAAAAATTTTATATATCCCGCAGAATCTTGTGAAATTGTCCTCCGCACCGCTCTATCTCCCCCAGAACCAGATCGATGCCTTCGCCGGTTTCCTGCCAGTTTTCCCGGTTAATGCCTGTATCGGAAGGGCAGACCAGCAGTTCTGTCCGGGGAAACAGAAGCTGGTAGTACAGCAGGCAGCGGCGGGCATGCCAGGCGTGGCAGCAGAGGATCGCCCGGCGGATGGTCAGCCCCAGGCTGTCGGTAAGGGCCCGGGAGCGGATGGCGTTCTCATACGTATAGGTGGCCGTATCCTCTCGAAGGATGGCCTCTTCTGAAACACCATTTTTCAGCAGCACATTCCGGAGAAAATCCCACTCGGTTTCATAAGGACCGGGATAGCGATCGGCTTTATCCTGGACGCCGGAAAAATGTCCGGTCAGCGTACTGTATTTCCCGGAGGGAAGCACGAGAGGGGCCAGGCCATCCCGCCAGAGAGCGGCTGCCTTTTCGGCCATCTGGGGATAGCCGTTGCCGGGAATGAAAATGATATCGGAGGGGAGAGGTGTGTTTTCTACAAAAATAAAATCGGTAAATTGCTGAAGAAACTTTTGATACATGGGGGTCTCCTTCAAAAATGGCCGTGATTCCAGGAAAATGAAAAATCCGAAAATCCCTGAACAGACAGAAATTTCCGGATGTGATACAGTAGCGAGAGGGGGACTTGAACCCTCGACACTGCGGGTATGAACCGCATGCTCTAGCCAGCTGAGCTATCTCGCCATATCAGATATAAAGTTGTGAATGGGGCCTACAGGGCTCGAACCTGTGACCCTCTGCTTGTAAGGCAGATGCTCTCCCAGCTGAGCTAAGACCCCTTAAGCGGTAGCTTTCCGCAACTCACTTGGCTATTATACAATCCGTGGCCTTTTTTGTCAATACAGTATTTTAAAAAAATTACTTTTTATTTTGCGGCGGCGTTTCCCGGGGACAGGTGATCCGTCCCAGTGTTTCGATTGTATGGTGAAGCACCTGGGCCAGTTCTGTATCAGCGGTTTTATAATACATTTCTTTGCCGGAACGGCGGCTGACGATGAGACCGCTGTTTTTCAGCAGACGCAGGTGATGAGAGACTGCGGGACTGCTCATATTTACCAGAGCGGCAATGTTCAGCACGCATTCCTCACAGTGGCACAAAAGCCAGAAGATCCGCAGGCGGCTGGGATCCCCCAGCTGTTTCATGGCTTCCGCGACACCGGAGATTTCTTCTTCATCGGGAAGCTGAGCCAGAATCACCTCTTCGTTCTGGCCGTGTTCATGGGGTAGATTTGTCATAATCTTCCTCCTAAAAAATAAAAAAAATCCATTGCTGTCTTGACTTATTATACAATGGGTGCTATAGTAAAGTCAACACTTAAACGATTGTTTAATCAAGAAAGCGTTCCTGGTCTAAGGAAAATAAAAGCAGAAATGAAAGGAGAAAAAACATATGAAAAAAAGCTATAAAATTGAAGTGGATTGCGCGAACTGCGCAAACAAGATGGAGGAAGCGGCGAACAAGACACCGGGAGTGAAGAACGCGGTGGTGAACTTTATGACTCTGAAAATGAACGTGGAATTTGAAGAAGGACAGGATCCCAAAACGGTTATGGGTCAGGTGCTGAAAAACTGCAGGAAAGTAGAAGATGACTGCGAAATCTATTTCTGAGAACAGGCGCCCTTTTGGAATCGTGAAAAGGGTGCTGATTCTTTGAACAACAAATAAAAGATTGCTTAAATGTTTAAAAGTGAGGCGGAAACGATGAATAAAAAACAGAAAAAAATGCTGATCCGGATCCTGGCAGGGGCGGCGCTGCTGATAGGCCTTCATTTTCTTCCGGTAAGAGGATGGATCCGGCTGCTGCTCTATGGGATCCCGTATCTGATTGTGGGCTATGATATTTTACTGAAAGCCTTTAAGGGTATAAAAAACAGGCAGCCCTTTGATGAAAATCTGCTGATGGCGGTTGCCACCCTGGGGGCTTTTGTGATCGCTGTACTGGATGAAGGGGATTACACAGAAGCCATTGCGGTTATGCTTTTTTATCAGGTGGGCGAATGGTTTCAGAGCTATGCGGTGGGAAAGAGCCGCAGAAATATCAGCGATCTTATGGATATCCGGCCGGATTATGCCAATGTAGAACAGGAGGGCCGTCTGGTTCGGATCGATCCGGATGAGGTGGCGGTGGGGACTGTGATCGTGGTGCAGCCCGGTGAAAAAGTTCCTATCGACGGCATCATTCTAGAAGGGAAAACTACACTGAATACCAGCGCCCTGACAGGGGAGAGTCTGCCCAGGGAAGCCGAGGCGGGGGACGAGATCATCAGCGGCTGCGTGAATATGACAGGAGTTCTGAAGATCCGCACCACCAAAGAATTCAGTGAGTCTACGGTGTCCGCGATTCTGGATCTGGTGGAAAATGCCAGTTCCCGGAAATCCAGGTCGGAAGCTTTCATTACAAAATTCGCACGGATCTATACGCCGGCGGTAGTATTCAGCGCCCTGGCGCTGGCTGTGCTGCCGCCGCTGGTGCGGATGCTGGGTATGGGATTGCCGGCGGATTGGGGAGAATGGATTTACCGGGCGCTGACGTTTCTGGTCATCAGCTGTCCTTGCGCGCTGGTCATCAGCATTCCCTTAAGTTTTTTCGCGGGGATCGGCGGAGCCAGCAAAGAAGGAATCCTGGTAAAAGGTTCCAATTACCTGGAAGCCTTATCCCGTACAAAATATGTGGTGTTTGATAAAACAGGAACCCTGACGCAGGGAATCTTTGAAGTAAATGCAGTGCATCACAATAAAATAGAAGAAAAAAAATTGCTGGAATATGCGGCGTTGGCGGAAAGCGCCTCCTCGCATCCCATCAGTAAGAGCCTCCAGAGAGCCTATGGGGAAGAAATAGACCGATCCAGAGTTTCCAATATACAGGAGATCAGCGGCAACGGTGTGACGGCTCTGGTGGATGGTATTCCTGTGGCAGCAGGGAATGGAAAGCTGATGCAGAAGCTGGGAATCGAATATATTAACTGCCATCATGCGGGAACCATCATCCATATGGCAATAGATGGAACCTACGCGGGACATATTGTGATTTCCGACGCGGTGAAACCCCACGCGGTGCAGGCGGTCCAGAAACTGAAAGAATCCGGGGTGGAGAGGACGGTCATGCTGACCGGAGACAGAAAGGAAGCGGCAGAGCAGGTGGCCCGGAAACTGGGGCTGGATGAAGTCTACAGCGAACTGCTTCCCGCCGGAAAGGTGGAAAAGGTAGAGGAACTGCTGAGGGAAAAGCGGGAGAAGGCAAATCTGGCCTTTGTAGGAGACGGCATCAATGACGCCCCGGTGCTGTCCCGGGCAGATATCGGAATCGCTATGGGCGCCATGGGATCGGATGCAGCCATCGAAGCGGCGGACGTAGTTCTGATGGATGACGATCCGCTGAAAATCGCCAAAGCCATTAGGATTTCCCGGAAATGTCTGGGAATTGTATACCAGAACATCTGGTTTGCCATCGGCGTAAAGCTGATCTGTCTGGGCCTGGGCGCGCTGGGTATCGCGAATATGTGGCTGGCAATTTTTGCCGATGTAGGTGTGATGATCCTGGCTGTATTGAATGCAGTGCGGGCGCTGTTCGTAAAAAAAATTTAGGAGTTAACAGGGTCACAGAGTTCACAGTTCACAGTTCACAGATTTTTCACAAAAAATTAGCACTCACCTCTTTACAGTGCTAACAATATGTGATATAGTACACATAGAACAAAGGAAGAGAGATCTTCCGGAGTGCCAAAAAAGTATAGAAAATGTGAAATAGAATGGAGGAATGACTTATGTTAATGCCTAGTATTTTTGGAGAAAACCTGTTTGATGATTTTATGTTCAGTCCCTGGAGGAGCGAATTCTTCTCCGCGCCCAAGAACGCAAAAAGGGTGATGAGCACCGATGTCCGGGAGAACGAGGATTCCTACGAACTTGACATTGAACTGCCGGGCTACAAGAAAGAGGATGTCAGCGCCAAACTGGAAAATGGTTATCTGACCATCCAGGCGGCCAGAAAGTCCTCGGAGGATCAGAAAGACGAAAAAGGCAATTATATCCGCAGGGAGCGCTATGCGGGAACCTGCAGCAGAAGCTTTTATGTAGGCGAAGATGTGGAACAGAAAGACATCCGCGCGAAATTCGAGGATGGGATCCTGAAACTCACGGTTCCCAAAGTAGATCAGAAAAAGGTGGAAGAAAAGAAATATATTTCCATTGAAGGGTAAAACAATCGCGGTCAGCCCGCCGCTTCATATAGCAGAGGTCATCCGTTCCCAGCGGTTTTACCCCTAACAGAGAAGGAGGAGACGATCCCACAGGGCCGTCTCCTCCTTCTAGATATTTGTAAAAAAGGATAGCGGCGGCAGGAAGGCTGTATTATAATAGTGATATTCGGAAAATCAAGCTGGAAGGAGAAATAGAGCGTATGCGGAAAGAGGAAATAGAGAGGCTTGCCCGGGAAGCAGGGTTTACCAATACAGCCAGGATCCCGGCAGAGCATCTGGTGTTTGATCCCTCCCTTAGGAAATACTGCCAGGATAATCTCTGCGGGAATTACGGAAAGAATCTTTCCTGTCCCCCGGCCTGCGGCACCCCGGAGGAGATGAAAAAGAGAACAGAAGTCTATGAGACAGCCTGGATCTTTCAGACTGTGGCGGAGGTGGACTGGCATGACGCCGAAGCCCTGAAAGCGGTCCGGAACAGACATAACGCCGGCAGCAGAAAGCTGCTGGAAGAATTTCAGAAAAGAGGCATGGCGGGACTGGCCATGCTGGCAGGCCCCTGCAGGGCCTGTGAGGTCTGCTGCGGCGCGGAGGGTAAGCCCTGCCGTTTCCCGGACCAGCAGGTTTCCTGCATTTCCGCCTACTGCATGAGCGCGGAGAAAATGGCGGAAGAGGCCGGACTTCCCTACTGGTGCGGGGAGGGAAGAGTAGGCTTTTTCAGCCTATACTTAACCGGAAGAAAGGAAGGATAAAAAACTGGATTTATGGAATCAAAACTGCTGACGAAAAAATATTTTTTGTATGCTACGGAATTTTTCGCGGGTATGTCTGTCATGGCGGTGGAGCTGGGGGCCAGCAGGCTGATGGCTCCCTATTTCAGCTCTTCCCAGATCGTGTGGACCGTGATCATCGGCGTGATCATGATCGCCATGGCCATCGGCAATGTCTGGGGCGGCCGTTCCGCGGACAAGTTCCGGAACCCGGGAAAGCTGTACGGCAGGATCCTCATAGCAGCTATCTGGATCGCCCTGATCCCCTTTGCGGGACGGTATCTGATCGCCGGCATTTCCCTGCTGCTGGCCGCATTTGTGAACCATAATTTTCTGGTGTGGGCGGCTCTGGTCACCTGCCTGGTGATCTTCGCCTTTCCCTGTGTGCTGCTGGGAACGGTGACGCCCTCTCTGGTAAAATATACCATGCACAGTCTGGACAATAACGGCAAGACCATGGGAGAACTGGGGGCGCTGAACACCATCGGCAGCATTATCGGTACCTTCCTGCCTACCTTTGTCACCATCCCGGCAGTGGGCACGGCGGCCACCTTTCTGATCTTTTCCGGAGTGCTGGGAGTGATCGCCATTCTGTATTTTGTTTCTGTGAAGCAGAAACGGATCCTCTGCGGAGTCCTGGCGGCGCTGCTGGTGGTTCTGGGATGCCTGACGCCCCGGTTCAGCTTTGCCTTTTGGGAGCGGGAGCAGCTGACGCTGGAGGATGAGTCTATCTACAATTATCTGCAGGTCAGGGATACACCGGAGAGCACTATTCTTTCCACCAACGTTCTGTTTGGAGTCCAGTCCATTAAGATGAAGGAAGACGGGCTTACCGGCCTGTACTATGATTATGCCCTGGCGGCGCCTGTCATGGCCGGCATGAACGAAAAAGCGGACAGTCAGGTGATGATCCTGGGCCTTGGGTCCGGTACCTTTGCCGATTACTGCAGCCGGTATTTTCCGGAAGCGGGGATCCAGGGGGCGGAGATCGATGAGAAGATCGTGAACATCGCCAGGGACTATTTTCAGCTGCCGGAGAAGGTAGAGGTGGCCGTGGAGGACGGCCGCGCATATCTTCACGCTTCGGAAGAACAGTTTGATGTGATCATGGTGGATGCCTACCAGGATATTACCATTCCCTTTCAGATGTCCTCCATTGAATTTTTTACGGAGGTCAGCGATCATCTGAAAGAAGACGGAGTCATGGTGGTCAACATGAACATGAAATCCCAGGCGGAGGATTCCATCAACGACTATCTCTGCGATACCATTGACGCGGTCTTTGAACACGTATACCGGGTGCCGGTGGAGGGCAGCACCAACATGGAGGTTTACGCCACCAATTCCCATACCCTGCCGGAGGATTTTGAAACCCATCTTCAGGCCCTGGAACCGGGGGAACTGAAGGATATGATGGAAGTGGTAGCGGAGAATATGACGGAATACCGGGGAGAGGACCGGATCCTTACCGATGATAAGGCGCCGGTGGAACTGCTGGGCATGAAGGTTCTGGACGAGATCATCCAGGAGGAACTGGATTACTACAGGGATTTATATTTATAAGAAGCAGGGACGGCTGGAAATCAGCTGTCCTGTTTTTTTGCGACGCTTTGGACTGTTTTGTCGTTCTATTTAGTAAAGGGAACGAAAACAGCACAGATGAGGGGGAATACACATGGAAGATCAGCAGATCGTAGCCCTGTATTGGGAGAGAGATGAAAGAGCCATCCGGGAGACGGACAGGCAGTACGGCCGCTATTTGTTTCAGATCGCCTATCAGATCCTGCGGGAGCGGGAGGACAGCCGGGAAAGCGTCAATGATACGTATTTAAGAGCCTGGACCTCCATTCCGCCCGCCCGGCCCGCTGCTTTGGGGCTTTATCTGGGGAAGATCATCCGGCACCTGTCTATCGACCGTTTCCGCAGCCGGAACCGAAAAAAACGGGGGGCGGGAGAGTACGTGCAATCTCTGGAAGAACTGGAAGAATGTATTTCCGGAGGCAATACCACGGAACAGTACGCGGATGTCCGGGCTCTGGCAGAGACATTGAACCGGTTTCTGAAAGGAATGAAGCCGGAGGCGAGAGGGGTGTTTATCAGCCGTTATTACTATATGGATTCTGTCCGGGAAACGGCTTTTTACTACGGGATCAGTGAATCGAAAGTAAAGAGCATGCTGCAGCGGATGCGGATCCGCCTGAAAGCCTATTTGCGGGAGGCGGGCTTTGAGCAGGGGAAAGTGGAGGAGATCCAGGACCTCAGAGTTTTGCTGGAGGCGGTGGGCGCCCAGGGAACCCCGGCGGTTCTTCTTGCTAATTATACAGCCCTGTATGAACTGCGGCGCAGGATGTAAGGCCAGGTAAGGCTACTATGCGCAGCCGGAGCTTTTGTGTGAACACAAAAGTTCCGGCTGTCAAGTCTGAAACGGCTGTGAATCGTAACCAGGTGAAAAAAGTTCTGCCGGCGGCTCAAAAAATTTGATAAAATCAGGGGAATCCTGTATACTGATTACGTACCAGGGGGATTGCAGGGAGGCAGAATGCCCTGCCGGCAGTCCTCTTAAGAATGCACAGAATCAGCAGGAGGAGAAACCATTGAAATATGATTACCTGATCGTAGGGGGCGGCCTGTTCGGCGCGGTTTTCGCCCGGGAGGCAGTGCAGAGAGGGAAACGGGTGCTGGTGCTGGACCGCCGGGATCATATCGGAGGCAACATCTACACCAAAGAGATAGAAGGGATCCAGGTGCACCAGTACGGCGCCCACATTTTCCATACATCCGATAAGAGGATCTGGGAGTATGTGAATCAGTTCGCGGAGTTTAACAATTATATCAATTCTCCCATTGCCATTTATAAAGATGAACTGTACAATCTGCCCTTTAATATGAATACCTTCAGCAAAATGTGGAAGATCCGCACGCCCAAGGAAGCAAAGGAGAAAATTCAGGAGCAGATCCGGGAACTGAACATCACGGAGCCGAAAAATCTGGAGGAACAGGCTCTGTCTCTGGCGGGCCGGGATGTCTATGAGAAGCTCATCAAGGGCTATACCGAGAAGCAGTGGGGCAGAGACTGCCGGGAACTGCCGGCCTTTATCATCAAGCGCCTGCCTTTCCGTTTTACCTACGACAACAATTATTTTAACGACCGGTTCCAGGGAATCCCCATGGGAGGATACACCCGGATCGTGGAAAAAATGCTGGAGGGCTGTCAAGTCCGGACGGGAACAGACTATTTCTCCTTCCGGAAAGAGTACCCGGAGATCGCGGAAAAGACTGTGTTTACCGGCATGATCGATGAATACTTCGGTTACTGTCTGGGGGCTTTGGAGTACCGCAGCGTCCGCTTCGAGACAGAGGTTCTGGACTGTGAAAATTACCAGGGCAACGCGGTGGTAAATTACACGGACCGGGAGGTGCCCTATACCCGGATCATCGAGCATAAGCATTTTGAATTCGGAAAGCAGCCCAAAACCGTTATCTCCCGGGAGTACTCTTCCGAGTGGAAGGTAGGCATGGAGCCCTACTATCCGGTGAATGACGGGAAGAACAACGGCCTTTACAGCCAGTACAAGGCTCTGGCTGAAAAGGAAGAGAGGGTAATTTTCGGAGGCCGGCTGGGCCAGTACAAATATTACGATATGGACAAGGTCATCGCCGCGGCCCTGGAAGCCGCGGAGCGTGAGTTTGCCGGATGAGGGAGGAAACAATGAACACCATGGAAGGCATGAATCCTCAGCAGCAGGAAGCAGTGGAGTACACGGAAGGCCCTCTGCTGATCCTGGCCGGAGCGGGCTCCGGCAAGACCCGGGTCCTGACCCACCGCATCGCATATCTTATGGAAGAAAAAGGGGTAAAGCCCTGGAATATCATGGCCATTACCTTTACTAACAAAGCGGCCCAGGAAATGCGGGAGCGGGTGGATCAGATCGCCGGTTTCGGCGCGGAGAGCGTCTGGGTGTCCACCTTTCATTCCAGCTGCGTGCGGATCCTGCGGCGCTACATTGACCGGCTGGGATATGACAATCGTTTTACGATTTATGACACGGAGGATTCTAAAACGGTTATGAAGGAAATCCTCCGGCGGATGAATCTGGATACCAAGATCTACAAAGAGAGAAGCCTGCTGGCGAAGATCTCCGCGGCCAAAAACGAGATGATCTCGCCGGAGGAATATGAGAAAAGCGTTTCCCGCTGGGAAGATAAGCGGGTGGCGGAGATCTACCGGGCCTATCAGGAGCAGCTGAAAAAGAATAACGCCCTGGATTTTGACGATCTGCTGCTGAAGACGGTGGAACTGTTCCGGGACTGCCCGGAGGCGCTGGACTACTACCAGGAAAGATTCCGCTACATTATGGTAGATGAATACCAGGATACCAACACCGTGCAGTTTCAGTTTGTGAGCCGGCTGGCGGCCAGGTACCGGAATCTCTGCGTCGTGGGAGATGACGATCAGTCCATATATAAATTCCGGGGGGCCAACATCGGCAATATCCTGGATTTTGAGAAGGTATTTCCCGATGCAAAAGTCATCAAGCTGGAGCAGAATTACCGCTCCACCCAGAACATCCTGGACGCGGCCAATGAGGTGATCCGTCATAACAAGGGCCGAAAAGAAAAACGGCTGTGGACGGAGAACGGAACCGGGGATAAAGTGAATTTCCGTCAGTTTCAGAGTGGTTTTGAGGAGGCGGAGTTTGTGGCCGGGGAGATCGGCAGAAAGGTGCGGACCGGGGAGAATCATTACCGGGATTTCGCGGTGCTCTACCGGACCAACGCCCAGTCCCGCCTGTTTGAGGAAAAATTCCTGCTGGCCAATATTCCCTACAAGATCGTGGGGGGAGTAAATTTCTACGGAAGAAAAGAGATCAAGGATCTGCTGGCCTACATGAAGACCGTGGACAATTCCCTGGATGATCTGGCGGTGCAGCGGATCATCAACGTGCCCAAGCGGGGGATCGGAGCCGCCACCATCGGCAAGGTGGAGGCCTACGCCGCAGAACAGGACATCCACTTTTACGACGCTCTGCTGGAGGCGGAGTACATACCGGGCCTTGGAAGGGGAGCGGCGAAGATCCGCCCCTTTACCCTGTTTATCCAAAGCCTCCGCTCCCAGATGGAATACCTTTCTGTGAAGGAACTGCTGGAGAAGATCATTGAGGATACCGGCTACGTGAAAGAACTGGAAGCCGAGGATACCGAGGAAGCCCGGGCACGGATCGAGAATATTGATGAATTTATTTCCAAAGCGGCGGATTATGAAGCCTCCGCGGCGGAACCCTCTTTAAGCGGCTTCCTGCAGGAAGTGGCCCTGGTGGCGGATATCGATTCCGTGGACGACAGCAGCGACTATGTGCTGCTGATGACTCTCCACAGCGCCAAGGGACTGGAATTTAACGAAGTCTATATGGCAGGCATGGAGGACGGTCTGTTTCCCAGCTATATGACCATCACCGGGGACGATCCTTCGGAGCTGGAGGAGGAGCGGCGGCTATGCTATGTGGGCATTACCCGGGCCAGAAAGAAACTGACTCTCACAGCGGCCCGGCAGCGGATGATCCGGGGCGAGACCCAGTACAGCAAGACCTCCCGCTTTGTCCGGGAGATTCCCCGGGAACTCATTGATCTGGGCCGTGACGGGAACACAGAGCATACGTTTAAGAAGCCCTCTCTGTTCGGAGGGGTGGAGCTTCCCAGAAAGAAATATGCCGCCGAGACCTTCAAGCCCCGGCAGTTTACAGTCACCAAAGCGGATTCTCTGGATTACACAGTGGGAGACACGGTCCGCCATGTAAAATTCGGAGTAGGCGTGGTGCAGAGCATTGTAGAAGGAGGAAGAGACTATGAGGTTACGGTGGACTTTGACCGGTTCGGAGTCAAGAGGATGTTCGCTTCCTTCGCGAAATTGAAGAAGATCGGGTGATCCTGCAGTGCTTTTTCCGGGAATTTATGATAGCATCAGTGTACAAGGGGCAACACGCTCCAAACCGTGTAATTTCGGTGATTTTCTGTGTTATCCTCAATCGGCGTACGTCCAGTACGCCTCTATCGTCTGCCTTGAAAATCACCGAAATTCCTGCAGTTGGAGTCTTCGAGTCGTGAAGGAGCTCAAATCAGCCCTTAAACGACCGTGTTGTCCCCTTGTACACCGACGCTAGAATATTTTTAGGATTGCGGGCGCGCGAAATGCGGAGCAACTCGTGCCTCAACTCATTTTATGATACCTGCCGACCGTGTTCATGAAGAAAGAAGGGAGTATTTATTATGCCGCTGATACTTATCCTGCAGGTTCTTTTGGAGATCGCGAAGGTAGCTGCCCTGATTCTAGTGATCCTGGCATGCCTGAAATATCTGGGATGGTGGAAACATTGAATCCGGGACTGCCGGTATTGATCTGCTGAAAAAAGAAGGGGAGTGCCGCAAAAGCATCCATAGCGGATGACTGAGCGGCACTCCCTGGTCTTTCTTTTAGATAATAAATATGCTCCCTTCTAAGTGACAGGTTTTTGTTGTTTCAAATGTCTACTTAGAAGGGAGCGATTTATTCAACTGCCGTTTTTTTTACCCGTCCAAGAACCAGTTCCGGCCGGTAGATGATCACATAGAGAACAGCGTTCATCAGAAAAGCACCCATTACATCTACCACGGAATGCTGTTTCAGAAATACAGTGGCTAGTATGATCAGTGCGGAGAGGATGAAAGCGCCTGCCCGGATCGCTTTCTTGTTCCGCAGAGCCTTGCAGCGGTTGATGGCGATGAAAGCCACTACGGAATTATATACGTGGATGCTGGGAAACACGTTGGTGGAGGTGTCCGCCTGGTAAAGGGAAGCTACCCAGCGGGTAAAAAAATTATCTCTTGGCAGGGATTCCGGACGCAGATCCAGTCCGTTGGGCCATGCCCAGGAAATAAGCAGAAAGATTGTCATGCCGATTCCCAGAGAGAATACCAGCTGATTATATTCTTTTACATCAGCGCCGAAAAAGGAAAAATAGATCAGGATGGCGATGATGTAGAAAAACCACAGATAATAGGGGACAATAAAGTATTCACAGAAAGGAATGTACTGATCCAGGGGTGAGGAAATAATGTGAACGTTTGTCACATGCTTTTCCAACAGCATAAAAACTGTTACATAGAAAACTGCATATACCGGAATCAGCCAGCGTGCTTTTTTTGTCGTCAGTGATTTCACCAGAATCCCTCCAAATGATTTGTCCTATGCACTGACGCTAGTATCCCATAAGGAAAAAGGTAAGTCAAGCGGATTTCGAGAAACTTAAGAAATACTTTACAGAGAAGAAAGATTCCAGGCCCGTGTGCAAAATGCATAGAAGAATTGAAATATTTTCTGCAGTTCTGACGATTGGATAATTTGAACAAAAAAGTTGACAAAAGAATGAAAAAATAGTAATGTCTACATAACTAATTAAGTTAATTAATATTAAAATGCTGAATATTAAGGGGGTATGTTAAAAATATTGATATAATCCGACAAGAGGGGGAGAAAGGAGGCGAAAAGAAACGCTGCATTCCCTTTCGGATGAATATAAGACCATTGTTATGGAGGAGGTATAGGTATGCAAAAAAAGAAACTGGCTGCGGTCAGCCTGGCTGTCAGTATGATCCTGACGTCTTCGGGACTGGGAACTGTGACAGCATTTGGGCAGGAGGACGGAGCAGCCGAAAAGTATGTGACTCTGGACGGAGACTGGCATTTTAAACTTTACAGAACTTACAGCCAGATGTTCCAGTATTTCCCCTATGGCGGAGTATCCGTTACCTGGGAGGATAACGAATTGGCAAAACTTCCCTCGGAAGATGTCTGGTCTTCCTGGGAGGTAGTTCAGATGCCTACGGATGATGCAGCTACCGGCGGATTGCTTCAGATAGACAGACCGGAAGCGGCGGTGTCTGCGGAAGAGGATGCGGAGGCTGCAGAGGAGTCTGAGACCGCTGAACCAGTCGAGGAAGCCGAGGCCGCCGAGCCGGTAGAAGAAGCTGAACCATCAGAGGAAGCAGAAGCCGCCGAGCCAGTAGAGGAGGCAGAAACTGCTGAGCCAGTAGAGGAGGCAGAAACTGCTGAGCCAGTAGAAGAAGCAGAGGCAGCAGAAGAAGCGGAAGAATCCCAGGAGGAAGCAGAGGCTGCTGAGCCGATAGAGGAAGCAGAGCCAGCGGAAGAAGCGGAAGAATCCCGGGAGGAAGCAGAAGCCGCCGAGCCAGTAGAGGAGGCAGAAACTGCTGAGTCAGTAGAAGAAGCCGAGCCAGCAGAAGAAGCGGCAGAATCCCGGGAGGAAGCGGAAGCTGCCGAGCCGGTAGAGGAAGCTGAGACAGCAGAAGAAGCAGAGGCTGCAGAGGAGGAAACGGAGCCTTCCGAGGAGGAGACTGAGGAACCGGCAGCGCCGGTAGATAAGCTGTTTCCCAGCTGGTCAGAGGCCTGGGTATGCCGGGAATTCAGTTTGCCTGCGGATTTTACAGAAGATGAGGAAGTAACCCTGCTGCTGGGAATTATTGATGATATGGATGTGGTTTACATAAACGGACATCTGGTAGCGGCCAGCGGCTTTATGGACGGCAACGGCGTTTCCACTCAGAATATTCCGGAAACGGGAGGATTCGACTATGAAAACGCGGATCCGGCCGCCCAGGTACAGTTTGAAAAGTCATGCTGGGAGATATCCAGAGAGTACAAGGTGCCTGCAGAATATCTGAATCAGGGAGGAACCAACGAGATCTGTATCCGTATCTACAATAACAACAGCTATGGAGGATTTTATTCCGGCAATAATTACGCCATCTGCGGGAATGACCTGGCCGTGCGTGCGGTAAAAGGCCTTCCCACTGAAACGGTTTCCTCCGAGGATCTTCTGAGCCTTGTGGATAAGCAGATCCAGGCGGTGGAAGAAGAGGATCCGGAAGCTTTCGCGGAGACAATTTATGATAACTATCACAATGACAGCATGGACAAAGAGGGGCGTGTAGAGGAAGTTCAGAATCTGATGGACGCCTATGACAATCTGAAGATCCAAGACAGCAACGTTATGGTGTACAACGGAGGGGAAAATCTGTACTGGTACTCTGCGCACCGGGTGATTACCGGTACCGGGTCTGACGGCGCGGAAGCGGTAATTTCTGAAGAAGATATCGAGGTGTGCTATCTGTCCGAAAACGGCCGGATGTATGAGAGGGGAAATTGGAGCCGGTGCTATTCTGTGACGTATGATTCCGGTCTGTTCGAGAAAGAACTGGGTTACAGTGTATACCTGCCGCCCTCCTATTATGAGGACGAAAGCAGAGAATATCCCTCGGTTTACCTGCTTCACGGAATCAATTCCAGCAGTGAATCTTTTGTGAAAGTAGACGGGATTGCCGGATTTATGGATGAACAGATCGCCCAGGGAAACATCACGGAGATGATCGTGATCATGCCGGATTCCGGAAAGAACAGTTTTTACCGGGATACAGAGTATGATCCGGCCAACGCGGATTCTACAGGACCCTGGCAGACCCATATTACTACGGAAATCCGGGAAGAGGCGGAAAGCCATTACCGTATTATCAGCGATGCAAAATTCCGGGGTCTGACCGGTATTTCTATGGGAGGCTTTGGAGCGTTTACCATCGGAACTTTGTATCCGGAACTTTATTCTTCGGTAGCTTCCCATATGGGCGCTGTTAATGATGAGGCCCTGGAAGCGCTGAAAACCCTGACGCCGGAGCAGCTGGAGGCTTACGACTTCTATCTGGACTGCGGGCTGCAGGACGGCATGGTGGATTATCAGTGGACGGTGAATATTCATAATTATCTGGACAGCATGGGCAAGGAGCACGGATACGATCTGCGGGACGGCGGACATAATAGTGCATTTTACATGGCCGGCATGCCGGCATCTATGAAGATGCACAGTGACCATTTCCTGAAGAACGGATTGCTGGATCAGGAAGACCCTGTGCAGACGCCGACTCCGGAACCTACAGATGCACCGGGCGGAAACAGCGGCCAGCAGGGAGATGAAGGCAAAAAGCCGGTAACCAGTACGCCGGTGGCTGAGAAGCCTGCTCCCGGCAGACCAGTGGATGCGGCGGACACGGGAGATTCCTCCCAGAGCGCTGTTTATACAGGCATTTTCGTAGGGGCGGCAGCTGTCCTGGCAGTTCTTGGCGTTACTGTTTATATAAGAAAACGAGCGAAATAAAAAACAGAAAAGAGACAATCCTGCAAAACCGGATAGATAAAATGGTTTTGGGACAGGATTGTCTCTTTTGGCTTGGGGAAGAATTCAGTTATGTAGTTTCTTCCGGAAGAAAGCTTTCAAAAATCACAGAGGAAAATTTCTGCCGGCAGCGCTGATAAGCAAGCCGGGAGCGGACGGTCCAGACAAATACGGGAACCTTGAAAAAGCCATGGTTCAGCCGGAAACCAAGTCCACGGGTATGCCGGTAGTTGTAGGCGATAAAATCCGGACGGCTTGCCGCGTTCACGATCAGAGCTGTAGAAAGTTTTTTCAGCAGGGCGTCAAAGCCCCGGGAGGGGGCGTAACGGCTGGCCAGCTGTCCCCGGAGGATTTCCGGCCGGTTTTTCCGATACCAGAGCAAGCCCAGTGAATTGAAGGATTCAATGAGATATTTTCCGGAATAGGAAGCCATCATCTGATCCAGCAGCGGGCAGAGAGCCGTACTGCTGGTAGGCAGTTTCAGTTCGATAAGCAGAGGAACCCGGCCTCTCACCAGATGCAGAACCTCTGACAGAAGGGGAATCCGGCAGTCCGTATTCAGAAGGCGGAAGCGGGAAAGTTCTTCGTAAGTCATAGATTCTACCGGCCGATCCAGCTGGCACATACGCTTCAGCGTGTCATCGTGAAAAACAACAATTTCCTGATCCTTGGTAAGATGTACATCCAGTTCGATGGCAAAGCCCTGATCCACTGCTTTTTTAAAGGCAGGCAGAGAGTTTTCGGGGATCCCCCGATCCATATTCCAGAGACCCCGGTGGGCGAAGTCCCAGCGGGCAAAGGACAGGCAATTTTCCCTGCGCGCAGTATTGGGGCGGATCGCCCACAGATACAGAGCCAGCAGAACTGCTGCGGCAGACAAAATGAAAATAAAGATCCACATGAATAAACCTCCGTAAATGTATCTATGGTAAGTGTAACGCAAAAACCGGCGGAGGTAAAGTCTGTTTTTACGGCCGGATCCGGCGGGGAAAACCCGGGTCCGGCCGCTGCGGTCAGCTGGTAATAAAAGTAGAATAGCCTGCCCGGCGGAGACGGCGTTCCATGAGGATGGCATTGGCCAGAACTTTAAATGCCCCTGCCTGTACTTTGTAAACGCCGTTTTCATAGAGCAGGAAAGCGGGGAAGCCCTGATCCAGCAGTTCGTACAGGAGGCGATCCGCATTTTTTCGCTCCCGGAATGCCCCTGCCTGTACCCGGTAATAAACCCCGTCTCCCGTTTCTTCCTCCGGTTCGGGAGGGGGAGGGGCAGGCTTTTCTTCTTCGATGGTTTCCATATCCAGAGTTCCCAGGATTGCATTGGCAATGGCACGGGCGATCTCGTCAATTTTTTCGTCATAAAGAGAATTATCCTGTTCCGTATTTAAAAAACCGGTTTCAATAAGCAGGGCAGGCATGCGGGTGCGGCGGAGGACTACCAGGCCCGGCCGGGCCTTTACTCCCAGGTTTTTAAATCCCAGAGCTTCCAGCGCTCCGTTGATATTGTTGGCCATGGTAAGCTTTGGGCCGGATTTATCATAGACCAGAGTTTCTACACCGTTATATTGATCGGGTTCCGGGCTGGAATTCCTGTGGAAGGATATAAAATAATCCGCTCCGGCCTGATTGGCAATCTGAGCTTTTTCGAAAGGTGTCTGATATACATCATCGGTCCGGGTATAAACCACCTGGATCCCCTGGTCCTCCAGCAGCCTGCCTACGGCCAGGGCAAGCTGCAGATTATCCTCCTTTTCCTGGCGGCCATTGTACACAGCACCCGGATCCGCGCCGCCATGAGGAGGATGGAGGAAGCGCAAAAATAAGGAAGAAAAGAGCTTTTCTGAATAGGACATGTAAAAATTACTAAAAAAAATAGAAAATTACTGGACAAAACTGCTAAAATGCACTAATATATATCAGGTGGAGGTTTCTTCATCCCTGCGGAGTGAAGGAAAAGAAAAGTGAGAAAGAATATCAACCCAAAATGGAGGTACACACATGAAAGGAAATGTAATCGTCGGACAGTCAGGAGGCCCTACAGCGGCCATTAATTCCAGCCTGGCCGGAGTATATCGGACTGCCAAGGACCGGGGAGCAAAAAAGGTTTACGGAATGCTCCATGGAATCCAGGGGCTGCTGGAGGAACGCTATATAGATCTCTCCGAACATATCACCAACGAACTGGACGCAGAACTGCTGAAGAGAACTCCGGCTGCGTATCTGGGGTCCTGCCGGTATAAACTGCCGGAAATTTACGAAAATATGGAACTTTATGACAAGATCTTCGCTATCCTGGACAAACTGGAGATCGAGGCCTTTATCTATATCGGCGGCAATGATTCTATGGATACCATTAAGAAGCTTTCGGATTATGCCATTGTAAAAGGCCATTCCCAGAGATTTATCGGCTGCCCCAAGACCATTGATAATGATCTGGCGCTGACAGATCATACCCCCGGTTTTGGAAGCGCGGCGAAATATATCGGTACTTCCGTGAAAGAGATCATCCGGGACAGCTTCTGTCTGGAATATAAAAACGGCCTGGTTACTATTGTGGAGATCATGGGCCGGAACGCCGGCTGGCTCACCGGAGCATCTGCCCTGGCAAAAGGTGAGGACTGCAAAGGCCCGGATCTGATCTATCTTCCGGAGCTGACTTTTGATCTGGACAAGTTTATGGCCAGGATCCGGGAACTGCTGGAGAAAAAGCCCTCTGTTGTAGTAACGGTTTCCGAGGGAATCCGTCTGGCCGACGGCCGCTACGTGTGTGAACTGGGACAGAGCGCCGACTTTGTAGATGCTTTCGGTCATAAGCAGCTGACGGGAACGGCCGCTTACCTGGCTAACTATGTGGCCAATGAGATCGGATGCAAGACCAGAGCCATTGAACTCAGTACCCTGCAGCGTTCCGCTTCACACTGCAGCTCCCGGGTAGATATCCTGGAAGCCTACCAGGTAGGCGGCGCGGCGGTGAAGGCTGCGGATGAAGGGGATTCCGGAAAAATGGTGGTCCTGAAGCGTCTTTCCGATGATCCGTATCAGTGCGGCACAGAGGTGAAGGATGTTCACAAGATCGCCAACGATGAGCGTCTGGTTCCCAGAGAGTGGGTAAATGAGGACGGCACCTATGTAACCGATGAATTTGTAACCTATGTGAAACCTCTGATCCAGGGAGATGTCTCTCCGGTTATGGTGGACGGTATTCCGAGACATTTGTACAAGCCGGGACATTTGGGTCAGATTTGATAAAGGTTTGCGGAGAAAATGCCCCCCATGGCCTGCATCGATTACAATTTTGTAAGACATGGGATACTCCTCAGCAGAATCTTTCTATTTATTATATGAAGAATTGACCGGCTGGTGCGCCGGGAAAAGAAAATTCCCCTGCGGTTTCAGAGAAAGGAAGGGACTGCAGGGGAATTTTATAATTAAAACTAATAAGAAGAATTAGTTATATTAATTTTACTAATAATAAAAAGTATGATATGCTTTCCATAACTAAAGTTAGCATCAGTGTACAAAGGCAGCGTGTTGCCTCTTGTACACGGATGCTAGATGCTGATATGCGGAAAGGAAGAAAAGAATGAGCACAGTCAGACGGGTATACGTAGAGAAGAAGCCGGAGTTTGCCGTTGCGGCAAAGGATCTCCGCCATGAGATCCGGCATTATCTGGGAGTATCCGGGGTTACCGGCGTCCGGGTGCTGATCCGGTACGATGTGGAAAATGTAAGCGAGGCGGTTTTTGAGAAAGCCTGCCATGTAGTATTTGCTGAACCGCCTGTAGATCTTTTATACAGAGAAAATTTCCCTGCTGCGGAGGGCTCAAAGATATTTTCTGTGGAGTACCTTCCCGGCCAGTTTGACCAGCGGGCGGACTCTGCGGTGCAGTGCATTCAGTTCCTGAAGGAGGATGAGCAGCCTATTATCCGCTCCGCCACCACCTATGTTATTGAAGGAGAGGTGACAGAGGGCGAACTGGCAGCTATTAAAAAGCACTGTATTAACCCGGTGGACTCCCGGGAGACCGGGCTGGAAAAGCCGGAGACGCTGGTGATGGATTTTCCGGAGCCGGAAGATGTGAAATCCTTTGCGGGCTTCACAGAGATGGAGGAGGCAGAGCTGAAAAAACTCTATGATTCGCTGAATCTTGCTATGACATTCCGGGATTTCCAGCACATCCAGAATTATTTCCGGGGCGAGGAAAAGAGAGATCCTTCTGTAACGGAGATCCGGGTGCTGGACACCTACTGGTCCGATCACTGCCGCCATACAACCTTTTCCACGGAGCTGAAGCATGTGGAGTTCGGCCAGGGGGATTACCGGGAGCCTATTGAAAATACCTATAAAGAATACCTCCGGGACCGCCAGGTTCTGTATAAAGACAGGGACGACAAATTTGTATGTCTCATGGATCTGGCCCTGCTGGCCATGAAGAAGCTGAAGGCGGAAGGAAAACTCCAGGATCAGGAGGAGTCCGATGAGATCAACGCCTGCAGCATCGTAGTGCCGGTGGATGTGGATGGAAAGGAAGAGGAGTGGCTCATCAACTTTAAGAATGAGACCCACAACCATCCCACAGAAATCGAGCCCTTCGGCGGGGCCGCCACCTGTCTGGGGGGCGCTATCCGGGATCCTCTATCAGGCCGTACCTATGTCTACCAGGCCATGCGTGTTACGGGAGCTGCAGATCCCACAGCGCCGGTGAAGGATACCCTGGAGGGCAAGCTGCCCCAGAAGACCTTGACCCGGGGAGCGGCAAAGGGCTACAGCTCCTACGGCAACCAGGTGGGGCTGGCCACGGGATACGTAAAGGAAGTGTACCATCCCAATTACGTAGCCAAGCGGATGGAGATCGGAGCGGTTATGGGAGCCGCCCCCAGAGAGGCTGTGATCCGGGAAAATTCCGATCCGGGGGATCTGATCATCCTGCTGGGCGGACGCACCGGCCGGGACGGTATCGGCGGAGCCACCGGCTCTTCCAAAGTGCACACCACCGCCTCCCTGGAGTCCTGCGGAGCAGAGGTGCAGAAGGGAAACGCGCCTACGGAGAGAAAGATCCAGCGCATGTTCCGGCGCCCGGAGGTAAGCCGTCTGATCAAGAAGTGCAATGATTTCGGCGCCGGCGGCGTTTCTGTAGCCATCGGCGAGCTGGCGGACGGCCTGCGCATCGATCTGGATAAAGTGCCAAAGAAATATGCCGGTCTGGACGGCACCGAGCTGGCCATCTCCGAATCCCAGGAGAGAATGGCCGTGGTGGTGGATCCCAGGGACGCCGAGGAATTTTTGAAATATGCCCAGGAAGAGAATCTGGAGGCGGTAAAAGTGGCTGTGGTCACGGAAGAGCCCCGTCTGATTCTTACCTGGAGAGGAAAAGAAATCGTCAACCTGTCCCGGGCCTTCCTGAACACCAACGGCGCCCATCAGGAAACGGATGTTTTTGTGGATATTCCGGGCAGAGAGGGCAATGCTCTGGAGCGCAGCGGAGATATCGCCGATGTAAAGCAGAAATGGCTAGATACCCTGGCAGATTTGAATGCCTGCTCTCAGAAGGGTCTGGTGGAAATGTTTGACTCCTCCATCGGAGCCGGCAGCGTGCTGATGCCCTATGGAGGAAAATACCAGCTGACGGAAACCCAGTCCATGGTGGCAAAGGTGCCGGTGCGCAAGGGAAAGACCAACACGGTTACAATGATGAGCTACGGCTTTGATCCCTATGTGTCCAGCTGGAGCCCCTATCACGGAGCTGTTTACGCAGTGACCGAGTCCATTGCCAGGATCGTGGCCTCCGGCGGAGACTTCCGGAAGATCCGTTTTACCTTCCAGGAATATTTCCGCAGGATGAGCCAGGATCCCAGCCGCTGGAGCCAGCCCTTTGCCGCCCTGCTGGGAGCATACGCGGCCCAGCTGGGTTATGGTCTGCCCTCCATCGGAGGCAAGGACAGTATGTCCGGCACCTTTAATGATATTGATGTTCCGCCTACCCTGGTATCCTTTGCCGTGGATGTGGCCAAGGTGCAGGATGTAGTGACGCCGGAACTGAAAAAAGCAGGAAACAAGCTGGTGTGGATCCATATTCCCACAGACAGCTATGAACTGCCGGTTTATGCGGAGGTCATGGATCTTTATGACCGTCTCCACCAGGATATGCAGGCGGGACGGATCCGGGCCGCCTACGCCCTGGACCGCATGGGCATTGCTGCTGCTGTCAGCAAGATGGCCTTCGGAAACGGTCTGGGTGTCCGCCTGGAGCATGATGTGGATGCCAGAGATCTGTTCAGCCCCTTCCTGGGAGATCTGATCTGCGAAGTGTCCGGGGAAGATGTGGGAAGGCTTCAGTGCAGCTACCGGGTGATCGGCGAAGTGACGGACCGGCCGGAATTTTCCTGGGGCAGCGTGGTAATCCCGGAGAACGAAGCTCTGGATGCCTGGATGGGAACTCTGGAAGGCGTGTTCAAGACCCGCTCCCGGGCAAAGGGAGACGGCCCCACCGCCATAGGACTTATCGGAACTCCCGCTGACAAAGAGGCGGTGCTGGAGAATGGCGTATATAAGACTTCCAGCATCCATATCTGCGCCCACAAGATCGGCGTGCCTACAGTATTCATTCCGGTATTCCCGGGAACCAACTGTGAGTATGACAGCGCAAGAGCCTTTGAGAGAGCCGGGGCAAAGGTGGAGACCCGGGTATTCCGCAATCTGAATGCAGAGGGCATCCGTGAATCCGTACGGGCCTTTGAAAAGGCTATCGGCCAGGCACAAATCATCATGTTCCCCGGCGGCTTTTCTGCAGGAGACGAGCCCGATGGCTCCGCAAAATTTTTTGCCACCGCCTTCCAGAACGAGCGGATCAAAGAGGCGGTAATGAAGCTCCTGAATGAAAGAGACGGACTGGCCCTTGGCATCTGCAACGGATTTCAGGCACTGATCAAGCTGGGGCTGGTGCCCTACGGAGAGATTACGGGACAGAAGCCGGATTCTCCCACCCTGACCTTTAACACGGTGGGCCGCCATGTATCCAAGATGGTCTACACCAAGGTGGTATCCAATAAATCTCCCTGGCTGGCCGGGGCAGAGCCGGGAGGTGTGTATACCAGTCCTGCCTCCCACGGAGAAGGACGGTTTGTGGCCAGCGATGAATGGATCGCCCGGCTGATGGCCGGCGGGCAGATCGCTACCCAGTACTGCAATGCCGACGGAGAGGTAGACGGAGACGAGTACTGGAATGTTAACGGCTCCTACTGCAATATCGAGGGAATTACCAGTCCCGATGGCCGGGTCTTTGGAAAGATGGCTCATGCGGAACGCCGGGATGAGGGAGTTGCGATTAATATTTACGGAGAACAGGATCTGAAGATCTTTGAATCCGGCGTCCGTTATTTCAAATAAGTTGACATGATACAGGGTAATATACTATAATCCAGATAGCAGGCTGCCACCGAGCAGCCTGTTATTCTACTAAATTTCCTGAAAAAAGGAATTGAGAAAGAGGAGGAATTTATTTTGGACAGTGACCCTTTATTGTTGCCCATTTTGCTGCAGGTGGTTCTGATTGCCTTGAACGCCATATTCGCCTGCGCGGAAATCGCGGTGATCTCCGTCAATGACGCAAAGCTGGAAAAGATCGCGGAGACAGATAAGCGGGGGCGGACCTTGCAGAAACTTACCCGGGTGCCTACAAAATTTCTTTCCACCATCCAGGTAGCCATTACCTTGTCCGGTTTTCTGGGCAGTGCTTTTGCGGCGGATAACTTTGCGCCTTACCTGGTAAACGGACTGAAAAATGTGGGGATTACCATGCATCAGTCTGTGGCGGTGGTGTTGATCACGGTCATTTTGTCTTACATCACATTAATTTTCGGCGAGCTGGTGCCGAAACGTCTGGCCATGAAGAATCCGGAAAAGCTGGCTTTGGGTATGGCAAAAATGCTGTACGTGGTGTCTGTGATCTTTTCCCCGCTGGTTTGGCTGCTGACAGTCTCCACCAACGGAGTTCTGCGTCTGCTGGGCGTGGACCCCAATGAGGAGGATGATCAGGTCACGGAGGAGGAGATCCGCCTGATGGTGGATGCAGGCAGTGAAAAAGGGACGATTGATTCGGATGAAAAGGAAATGATCCAGAATGTTTTCGAGTTCGATGACATTTCCGCGGATGAGATCTGTACCCACCGGCCGGATGTGGCCCTGATCTGGGCCGATGACAGCCTGGAAGAATGGGAAAAGACGATTCATGAGAGCCGTCACTCTCTGTTTCCGGTGTGCGGCGAGGACGCGGATGATATATTGGGTATCCTGGATGCTAAAGATTATTTCCGTCTCCGGGGCAGCAGCAAGGATGAAATCCTGGCCCAGGCGGTAAAACGCCCCTATTTTGTGCCGGAATATATTAAGGCGGACGTGCTCTTTGCCAATATGAAAAAGAACGGAAATTATTTCGCGGTGGTGCTGGATGAGTATGGCGGCATGGACGGCATCATCACCCTGCGGGATCTGATCGAACAGCTGGTGGGAACCCTTACCGAAGAGGATGAGGAAGACCGGGCGGAAGAGATTCAGCAAATATCCGAAGAACTCTGGCGCGTACAGGGCTCCACGCCTCTGGATGATGTTTCCAAAGCCCTGGGTGTGGATCTTCCGGAAGAAGATTACGATACTTTCAGCGGTTACATTTTCGGAAAGCTGGCGGTAATCCCTGAGGACGGAAGCCAGTTTGAACTGGAAGTAGACGGGCTCCATATTAAGGTCCTTCAGGTGAAGGAACACCGGATTGAAGGAACGCTGGTCCGGGTACTTCCCAGGGAAGAGGAAGAAGAGGAGGACCGGGAAAAGGCCGGCAAAGAGAAAGCCTGAGAGCGGAGTCTTGCATTTCGTAAATATTTCGTATATACTATAGCAGTCAGTCCTGCCGGAAAGGGCAGGACGCTACAGGAAATTCTATATTAAAGGACGGTAAGAGAATCATGAGCTTGTTACAGGATTGGAGAGACGTAGCCTACGATCAGCAGGCGGATAAAAGAAAACTTCAGAAGTTCTGGACGGATTACTTTCTGCTGGAAAAAGGAATTTACGAGCAGCTGCTGACCAACCCGGATGAAGTGGTGAAGGGTACCGTAAAGGAGCTGGCTGAGAAATATAATATCAGCGTCATGAACATGGTGGGATTTCTGGACGGCATCAATGACAGCCTGAAGATCCCCAACCCCATTGAAGAAATGGATGAGAATACAGAAGTAACTCTGGCGTTTGACAAGGAACTTCTTTACAAGAATATGGTGGATGCCAAAGCGGATTGGCTGTACAACCTTCCCATGTGGGATGAGATCTTTACGCCGGAGCAGAAGAAAGCGCTGTATCTGGAACAGAAAAAATCCGGAACCATTGTCAAGGGAAAGAAGATCGGCAGAAACGATCCCTGTCCCTGCGGAAGCGGCAAGAAATATAAATACTGCTGCGGCAGATAATCACAGGAGGCCTTTTACAACGGCCTCCTGTCTGACAGTAAAGGAGAATCAGATGATACTGGCCATTGATGTGGGAAACAGCAATATTGTCGTGGGCTGTATTGAAAAAGACGACATACGTTTTATTGAGCGGATGGCTACAGACCGGAAGAAAACGGAACTGGAATACGCTGTAAGCCTGAAAGCTATTATGGAGATTTATCACATTCAGGCCGGGGATCTGGAGGGAGGCATTATCTCCTCCGTGGTTCCCCAGGTGACGGAGGTTTTGAAACGGGCGGCGGAGAAACTGATCAAAGCACCGGTGAAGGTGGTTGGCCCGGGACTGAAAACAGGGCTGAATATCCTGATCGACAACCCGGCCCAGCTGGGGGGAGATCTGCTGGTGGATTCCGTGGCGGCGCTGGGAGAGCACAAGCCCCCGCTGATCATCATAGATATGGGCACTGCCACCACGGTCTGCGTGATCAATGAGAAAAAACAGTATCTGGGAGGTATGATCCTGCCGGGGATCCGTACTTCTCTGGATTCTCTGGTATCCAACACCTCCCTGCTGCAGCAGATCGCGCTGGAACCTCCTGCAAAGGTCATCGGCAGCAATACCATTGACGGCATGAAAAGCGGGATTCTGTATGGAAACGCGGGAGCCCTGGACGGACTGATCGAGCGGATCGAGGAGGAACTGGGGCAGAGATGTACCATTCTGGCTACCGGCGGACTGGCCAAGTATGTAATTCCTTTCTGTAAAAGAGAGATCATCATTGACGACGACCTGCTTTTGAAAGGGCTCAAGATTATTTACGATAAGAATAAATAACAGAAAAGAGGCTGTATTATTGTAATACAGCTTTTTTCTTGCATTTGCCGGCTAAGTTTGTTACACTCTGAATATAACAGAAGAAGAGGGTGTACACATGATTTATGAAAGTATCCGTATTGATTTTAACAGCGATGAAGCGATTTATATGCAGCTTCGGAATCAGATCATTCTGGGCATAGCCACCTCCCGGATTCAGGAAGGGGACGCGCTGCCTTCGGTCCGCCAGCTGGCGGGGATGATCGGCATCAACATGCATACGGTAAATAAGGCTTACAGCGTCCTGCGACAGGAAGGAATCCTGAGCATTGACAGGCGCCGGGGGGCTGTAATCCGTATCGACGCGGATAAGCTTTACGCCCTGGAGGAACTGAAGGAAGACCTGCAGGTTCTTCTGGCCAAAGCATTCTGCAAAAATATTGAGAAGAAAGAAATTTTTCAGCTGGTGGAAGAAATCTACGATTCCTACCAGGTAAGCGACTTGTAAGGAGAGAGCATGGCAGAATTGTATACAAAACAGGCAAAAAATGCTTTGCTGCTGGCAGGTAAGACTGCCAGGCAGAGCAATCAGAATTATATCGGCACCGAGCACATCCTTGTGGGCCTTTTGAAAGAAGGGGAGGGAACAGCCGGGATGGTACTGGCTGAGTTCGGAGTGGAGGAAGAGCGGCTGAGGGCCTTGATCGACCGTTTGATCACCCCCACCGGAACCGAGGCCCTGGAGGAAAAGCCCGGCTACACTCCCCGCGCGGAGAAAGTGCTGAAAAACAGCAGAGAAGAGGCAGAGCATTTCGGAAGCGCCGCCATCGGCACAGAGCATATACTGATCGGTATGCTCCGGGAATCCGACTGTGTAGGTACCCGGCTTCTTTATACTCTGGGAGTGAATATTCAGAGACTGTACGCCGGAGTACTGGCCGCCATGGGAGAAGAGCAGGGCCGGGAAGAACTGCCGGGGCAGAGGGGAAGGAATCCGGAAGCCGGAACTCCTACTCTGGACGCTTACAGCCGGGATCTGACGGAGCTGGCCCGGCAGGGCAGGCTGGATCCGGTAGTAGGACGGGAGCAGGAGATTGAACGGATTATCCAGATACTGAGCCGCCGGACTAAAAACAACCCCTGCCTTATCGGAGAACCGGGCGTGGGAAAAACGGCGATTGCCGAGGGGCTGGCCCAGAGAATTGCCTGGGATCTGGTGCCGGATACCATCCGCAATAAGAGGGTGGTGGTTCTGGATCTGTCCGGAATGGTGGCCGGATCCAAATACCGGGGCGAGTTTGAAGAGCGGATCAAAAAGGTGGTCCGGGAAGTTATGGAAAATCAGAATGTTCTTCTGTTCATCGACGAGATCCATACCATTATCGGAGCAGGAGGAGCGGAGGGCGCCCTGGATGCTTCCAACATTCTGAAGCCATCTTTGTCCCGGGGCGAGATTCAGCTGATCGGCGCTACCACTATAGAGGAATACCGGAAATATATTGAGAAGGACGCGGCCCTGGAGCGCCGATTCCAGCCGGTAATGGTGGAGGAGCCTACCGAGAGCCAGGCCCTGGATATCCTGAAAGGCCTGCGCCCCTACTACGAAAAGCATCATCGGGTAGAGATTACAGACCAGGCGCTGGAGGCGGCGGTAAAGATGGGAGTCCGCTATATTCATGACCGATTTTTGCCGGATAAGGCCATTGACCTGATTGACGAAGGGGCTTCCCGCGTACAGCTGGGAGGCTACAAAGTGCCGGATCAGATCCTTCAGACGGAAAAGGAACTGAAAGAGATCCTGCAGGAGAAAGAGGAGGCTATCAAGGCCGGAGACTTTGACAGGGCGCGAAGCTGTAAGGAACAGCAGGAAAAGCTGCAGAAGGAACTGAAGGGGGCCAGGGATAAATTTGAAAAACGGTGCCGGGGAAAAAGACTGCAGGTAACAGAAGAAACAATTTCACAGATTGTAGCCGGATGGACAAAGATACCGGTGGAAAAGATCGCTGAAGGAGAGTCCCGGCGTCTGGCCCGTCTGGAACAGACCCTCCATAAACGGGTGGTAGGCCAGGAGGAGGCAGTTGCCGCCGTGGCAAAAGCCATCCGCAGAGGAAGAGTGGGACTGAAAGATCCCAATCGTCCCATCGGTTCTTTTCTGTTTCTGGGCCCCACCGGCGTGGGAAAGACGGAACTTTCCAAAGCCCTGGCGGAAGCGGTTTTCGGAGACGAGCAGGCCATGATCCGGGTAGATATGTCAGAATATATGGAGAAGCACAGCGTGTCAAAGCTGATCGGTTCTCCGCCCGGGTATGTGGGATACGAAGAAGGCGGGCAGCTGTCGGAGAAGGTCAGAAGAAACCCTTACAGCGTAATTCTTCTGGATGAGATCGAAAAGGCCCATCCGGATGTTTTTAACATTCTGCTGCAGGTTCTGGATGACGGGCATATTACAGATTCCCAGGGACGGAAAGTGGACTTTAAGGAGACCTGTATTATCATGACCTCCAATGCCGGCGCCCAGTCCATTGTAGAACCTAAAAAACTGGGCTTTCTGTCTCAGGAGGACGAAAAAAGGGATTATGAGCATATGAAAGGCCAGGTCATGGAAGAAGTCCGGCGGATGTTCAAGCCGGAATTCCTGAACCGTATCGATGAAACCATTGTTTTCCATGCGCTGACCAAAGACAATATGAAAAAGATCATCCGGATCCTGCTGCGGGACCTGGAAAAACGCTGCCAGGAGCAGATGAATATTCATCTGCGGGTCAGCGACAAAGCCAGAGAGTATCTGATCGATACCAGCTATGACAGTAAATACGGAGCCCGTCCGCTGAAGCGGGCGATCCAGGGTAAAATTGAAGATCCGCTGGCGGAAAAGATCCTTTTGGGGGAGATCCGCCGGGGTGATACAGTGACCGTAGGACTTGCCAGGCAGAAACTTACTTTTAAAACTCTGTGACCGGGGATTTTGTTAAAATTATCTGTCCCGTATGGTAAATTGGAAAAAAATATTATATAATGAGACCAAGGCCAAACACCCTTGGTCTCTATATTCAGTAATCAGAAAAACAAAAGACTTTTTTGGGAGGATACATTTATGGCAACGGTAAAAGAACTGCTCCGCACAGAAGAAAGCGGCGGCATCAGCTTTGGAAATTACGAGCTGGACAGCAAGACAAAATTGTCGGATTTTGAGTATCAGGGAGATCTCTATAAGGTCAAAACATATAAAGAAATTACCAAACTGGAGAGAAATGATACCTTCGTCTATGAATCTGTGCCGGGAACAGCCGTACACGACATGCGCTTTTTCCAGGATGGCGTGGAATTTTCCGTAGAAGGAGCCGAGGATGCCCAGATCACTCTGGGCATGGAGGAGGACACGGAATATAAGGTAATCCTGGACGATGTAAACGTGGGACATATGACCACCAATCTTGGAGGAAAGCTCTCCTTCAGTGTGGAACTGGAACAGGCGGAGCAGGTCAGGGTTCGGATCCTTCGGGTAGAGGGATAAGTTTTTGCTGTATCTGAAAAAAAAGAAAACAGGAAAGCGGGTCTGCCGCAGAGCATGCGGCGGCCCGCTTTGTGATAACTTTGTTCATGAAAAGGAAATGTAAAAATGGCCAGGGATAAAAAGACCGTTTATTTTTGCCAGAACTGCGGCTATGAATCTGGAAAATGGATGGGACAGTGCCCCGGGTGCAGACAATGGAACACCTTCGTAGAAGAGGTGGTGGATGCCAGAGCAAGCCGGGGAAAAGGAACTGCGGCTCCGCCGTCTCCTCTGCCGGTAACACTGGCTGAGATCCGTCTGGATACGGAAAAACGGATTCTTACGGGGATAGGAGAACTGGACCGGGTTCTGGGAGGCGGAATTGTGCCGGGCTCTCTCACGCTGGTAGGCGGAGATCCTGGAATCGGAAAGTCCACGCTGCTGCTGCAGGTAATGAAAGGTCTGTCGGATGAAGGCCTGGAAGTTCTGTATATTTCCGGGGAAGAATCCCTGCGCCAGATTAAAATGCGGGCAGTTCGGATCGGGGATTTTACAGAACATCTGCGGCTGATGTGCGAGACAAATCTGGACAGGGTCCGGGACGTGATCGAAAAGCGGAAACCCCAGGCGGTGGTTATCGATTCTATACAGACCATGTACAGCGAGGAAGTATCCTCTTCTCCCGGCAGTGTGTCCCAGGTGCGGGAAGCTACCGGCGTGCTGCTGCGGCTGGCAAAAGGACTGGGAATCTCTGTGTTTATTGTGGGCCATGTGACCAAGGACGGCAGCGTAGCCGGTCCAAGAGTACTGGAGCATATGGTAGATACAGTTCTTTATTTTGAAGGAGACCGCCATGCTTCCTACCGGATCCTGCGGGCGGTGAAAAACCGGTTCGGCTCTACCAACGAGATCGGTGTATTTGAAATGCGGCAGGAAGGGCTCAGAGAAGTCCGCAATCCTTCAGAATTTCTTCTGGAAGGCCGTCCGGAGGGGGCTTCCGGTTCCATTGCTGCCTGCTCCATGGAGGGAAGCCGCCCGATCCTCATCGAAATTCAGGCTCTGGTATGCCGAAGCAACTTTGGGATCCCAAGGAGAACTGCCAACGGTACGGATTTCAATCGGGTAAACCTGCTGATGGCGGTATTGGAAAAGCGTGCCAGAATGGATCTGTCCTCCAGCGACGCTTATGTAAACATTGCAGGCGGGATCAAGATGACGGAGCCGGCTGTGGATCTGGGTATTTTGCTGGCAATTGTTTCCAGTTTCAAAGATCTTGTAATTGATGAGAAAACGGTGGTTTTCGGAGAAGTGGGACTGAGCGGGGAAGTCCGGTCGGTGAGCATGGCGGAGCCCAGGGTCCTGGAGGCAAAAAAACTGGGGTTTCAGCGGGTGATCCTTCCTGCTGGATGTATGAAGCCGGTTTCTGAAATTTCCGGTATTGAATTGATCCCTGTGGCCTCCATCCGGGACGCGATCCGGTATATTCAATCACAGGCGGAAAAATAAATTTTAAAGAACGAATCAAAAACTTGCCGAGGGGTGAGAAAAGAGTGGAAAAAAACCGATTTAGTAAATTGTTAAAACAGCTGCTTTCTGTGGCGGAAGTAAAGAACTATACGCTGGCGCAGGAACTTCAGTATGACGTGTCCTATATCAGCAAGTGGACCAGCGGCCAGCTGCTGCCAACAGAAAAACTGGAGAAAAAGATTTTAAGAGGGATCAGCGAATGTGTGGTTGCCAGCTCCGGAGAGGAAGCTCTGAAACAATTGATGGAGGCTTACCAGGTAGATTCCCGGAAGACTCTGGAAATGGCGATTTTTGATAATCTGGAGGCGGAGTACTTTTATGTGCGGGATCTTCAGAAAAATATGGGAGTGGACGTAGCCCCCAGAACTTTCTTTTTCCCGGAACTCTCTATGCCGCAGTATCTGCAGAAAATGAGGCATCCGGTGCTGAGACGGGTAAGCGCTCTGGATGTAGTGGGGGCCATAGATCTGTTTTCCATGGAAAAGGAGTACAGAAACCGGATACTGGGAAGCGACAAGGATTATATTCCCAAAGGAAAAGGATACCAGGATGTGCATTATACCCTGCTGATCAATATCCGCAAGGATAAGTGGAACTACCTGCATGATACGCCGCTCCTGGTCCAGCTTCTGACGGAAAGCCGGGCGGTGGATTTTCGGCTGTATGCCAGCACGCAGGCGGTGGGAAAAGCGGTTTTCGTGGTAAAAGACGAATTCGCGATTTCCGGCATGCTGCTGGGAAGCGACCGATGTATGTCCGTAGTTGTCAGCGAGGAGCCGGATACCTGCAATACTCTGTACCGGAATCTTCTGTCCATGTGCAGCCGTGAACGGCTGCTCTTTCAGAAAACAACCATGCGGGATATGCTGGTGAGCCGGGAATATATTCACGGGCTTCTTTCTTTGAGGCTGCAGTGGGTTATCGGTCATCTGACGGAGCATTTTCTGCCTATGGATCTTTTTGAAGAACTGATGAAGGAATTGGAAGGAAAAGAGGAACAGGCTCTCAGTCCCGGGGAACTTCGCAGCGTTCAGCAGATGACGGAGAGGGTTCTGGAAAAATCAAATATAAGGATTTTGCTCTACAAAACTGCTTTTTATGATCTGGTAGTGGACCAGGAGATAGACTTTTACAATTGTAAAGTCCGTCTTACCCCCAAGCAGCAGATCCGGTATCTGCGCCATTTTCTGGAATTGTGCCAGAACCATCCGAATCTGGATGTGAAGCTGGTTGCCACACAGCTGACCGAGGACGATACCTACGGGAACCGGCAGTGTATTTTTCTGGGTGACACGGTATCCCATATACGGCTGGCGGCGGACTACAATAATCTGCTGCTGATCAATCGGGC
>OZ006967.1:1540000-2877256 GCA_963930955.1 Candidatus Scatomonas sp.
GGAATGCCATCGCTCAACGGATAAAAGCTACCCTGGGGATAACAGGCTTATCACTCCCAAGAGTTCACATCGACGGAGTGGTTTGGCACCTCGATGTCGGCTCATCGCATCCTGGGGCTGTAGTAGGTCCCAAGGGTTGGGCTGTTCGCCCATTAAAGCGGTACGCGAGCTGGGTTCAGAACGTCGTGAGACAGTTCGGTCCCTATCCGGCGTGGGCGCAGGATATCTGAGAGGAGCTGTCCTTAGTACGAGAGGACCGGGATGGACGGGCCGCTGGTGCATCGGTTGAGCCGCCAGGCTCACGGCCGAGTAGCCAAGCCCGGAAGGGATAAACGCTGAAGGCATCTAAGCGTGAAGCCCCCCTCAAGATGAGATATCCCATTCGAAAGAAGTAAGACCCCTTGAAGACGACGAGGTAGATAGGGCAGAGGTGGAAGCGCAGCAATGCGCGGAGCTGACTGCTACTAATCGGTCGAGGGCTTGACCTGAGCACTTGATGAGCGCGAGCCGAAAGGCGAAGCGGGAATCATAGTGCGAAGGTCGTTCAGCAGAGCGAAAGCGAGGCTGGACTTCCTAAGCAGTATGAAGCAGGAAATGGAAGACAGACAGGCGAGACGCAAGTCGAGCCGGGACTGGAGCCATGAAGAGCTCATCAGGTGATGGCCAGATTCACAGGAATCGTTTGGAAGGAAAGTTTTGTGTGCGGTTTTGAAGGTATGTCAATATCTTCAGAAGAGATGATCCTCGATAGCTCAATGGTAGAGCATTCGGCTGTTAACCGAAGGGTTGTTGGTTCGAGCCCAACTCGGGGAGTAAAAGAGAGATGGAAACAGGTAGGAAACTGTTTCCATCTTTTTTTGTAAAGAAATTCCTCAGGTCGGAGGAATGAGGATTACAGGATTGAAAGGATTTTTTAGATAGGATTATTCGTCTTTGCATGCATCATAATCGATTTTTCTTCCCTTAAAATAATACTCCCGATCCTGGTCGCCAACCGGACGCAAAATTCTGCAGGGATTTCCCACAGCTACTACATTGGAAGGCAGATCTTTGGTGACCACGCTTCCGGCTCCGATTACTACGTTGTCTCCTATGGTAATACCGGGCAAAAGAATGGCACCGGCGCCAATCCAGCAGTTTCTTCCGATACGGACCGGGAAATTATACTGATATGTCTTTTCTCTCAGTTCCGGAAAAATGGGATGCCCGGCTGTTGCAATGATAACATTGGGGCCGAACAGGGTATAGTCGCCCGCATAGATGTGGGTATCGTCCACCAGGGTCAGATTAAAGTTCGCATATACATTTTTGCCGAAATGCACATGGGCGCCTCCAAAATTGGCATGCAGAGGCGGTTCAATATAGCATCCTTCCCCTATTTCCGCAAACATCTCTTTCGGCAGGGCTTGCCGTTTGTTTCCTTCTGTGGGGCGGGTACTGTTGAATTCGTACAGAAGGTCAAGGCATTTCGTCTGACGTTCTACAATTTCCGGATCACCAGGCAGATACAGATCTCCGGTATGCATTTTTTCTTTCATTTGGCTCATAGTGTTTTCCCTTCTTTTTTGTCTGAAAAAGCCGCCCTGTCACTTTGAAGTGAGAGAGCGGCTCCTGATAATTACTGAAGTTTTTCTCCAGTCAGCATTTCGTAAGCCTGCAGGTATTTGCCGATGGTTTTCTGAACAATTTCATCGGGAAGCGTCCAATTGTTATCCGGATTGGATTTCAGCCAGTCTCTTGCGAACTGTTTGTCAAAGGAGGGCTGGCCGTGACCCGGCTCATAGCCTTCTGCAGGCCAGAAGCGGGAGCTGTCGGGGGTCAGCATTTCATCCCCCAGAACGACATTTCCATTTTCGTCCAGACCGAACTCAAATTTGGTGTCGGCGATGATGATGCCGCGGCTTCGGGCATAATCTGCGCATTTTTTGTACAGGGCAATGGTGTAGTCCCGCAGTTTGGCAGCATATTCCTGGCCTTTGCCGGGAAAATATTTTTCCAGATGGGCAATACTCTGCTCATAGGAAATGTTTTCGTCATGGTCTCCCAGTTCTGCCTTGGTGGAAGGCGTATAGATGGGCTCCGGCAGTTTGTCGGATTCTTTCAGGCCCTCTGGAAGTTTGATGCCGCAGACGGTGCCATCCTTCTGGTAGCTGGCCCAGCCGCTTCCGGTTATGTAGCCGCGTACGATACACTCAATGGGAAGCATGTTCAGTTTCCGGCACATCATACTGTTGCCGTCAAACTGAGGCTGACGGAAGAATTCCGGCATATCTTTTACATCCGTGGAGATCATATGGTTGGGTACGATATCTTCTGTCATATTGAACCAGAATTTTGACATCTGGGTTAATACAGTACCTTTTTTGGTTACAATGTTTTTCAGAATCACATCGAAGCAGCTGATCCGGTCTGTTGCCACCATGATCAGGCTGTCGCCGTTGTCATAAATCTCGCGGACTTTCCCTTCTTTGATAGGTTTCATCTCAGTTTCCTCTCTTTGCTATAAAAATCATTACTACAATAGAATATACAACTTTGGGAGAATAAACAATAGTATTCTTGAATTTTTTTCAGCTTTTTTCTTCAGCCGGGAAAGCTTGCCGCCCTTGCAGGCCTGTGTGGGACAAAAGGCGCTGTTGCTGATTTCCGAGCCATTACGGATTCACCAGGGAGGAAAGGGCGGGAACTGTATAATTCTATTGGAACCAGGAGATATTGGAACCAGGACAAAAAAATACTTGTGTTTTTATTGGTTTTATGCTATCATACTACTGTTGTTGGCTCCGTGGTCAAGCGGTCAAGACATCGCCCTTTCACGGCGGTAACACGGGTTCGATTCCCGTCGGAGTCATTGGTCATTCGGCAGGCCGATGTGGCACAATTCCGGCAGATTGACATCTGTCAATCTGAGGCAGAGCAGGCTGATTACAAATCAGCTGCTCGAAAGTTAATTTAATAGGCCGATGTGGCACAATTCCGGCAGATTGACATCTGTCAATCTGAGGCAGAGCAGGCTGATTACAAATCAGCTGCTCGAAAGTTAATTTAATAGGCCGATGTGGCTCAATTCCGGCAGATTGACATCTGTCAATCTGAGGCAGAGCAGGCTGATTACAAATCAGCTGCTCGAAAGTTAATTTAATAGGCCGATGTGGCACAATTCCGGCAGATTGACATCTGTCAATCTGAGGCAGAGCAGGCTGATTACAAATCAGCTGCTCGAAAGTTAATTTAATAGGCCGATGTGGCTCAATTGGCAGAGCAGCTGATTTGTAATCAGCAGGTTATCGGTTCGAGTCCGATCATCGGCTCTCTGGACCTTTAGCTCAGTTGGTTAGAGCAACCGGCTCATAACCGGTCGGTCCTGGGTTCGAGTCCCCGAAGGTCCACTTTTACAATTTTATATCTGATACATGGCCCGGTGGCTCAGCTGGTTAGAGCGCCGCCCTGTCACGGCGGAGGTCGTCGGTTCGAACCCGATCCGGGTCGCTGTGTAGAAAAAAGATCCTGTTTTACGGCAGGATCTTTTTTGTTCAGGAAGTGCTTGACAAATTGGTTAGTCTGTATTAACATTAAAACCGTGAGAAAGTTAGCAAATTCTAACCCATAAGAGCGCGAAGGAGGTAATATGATGCCCTTGACAATGACCACAGCAGGAGAGACCGCCACTATCCGGCGGGTAGGCGGAAATGCAGAGGTAAGACGCCATCTGGAGAATCTTGGTTTTGTGGAAGGCAGCCAGGTGACCATTGTTTCAGCCATAGGCGGCAATGTCATTGTGAATGTAAAGGAATCGCGGATTGCCATCAGCAGAGAAATGGCCAACAAAATTCTGGTATGATCTGCATAGAATAGGGTGGATTGCTTAGAACAGCTAAAGGAGGAGCAGAGAAGGATGCGTACACTGAGAAATGTGAAGTGCGGCGAGACGGTTTCCGTAGTGAAGCTGCACGGAGAAGGAGCCATTAAGCGCCGGATCATGGATATGGGCATTACGAAAGGCACCAGTATTTATGTTCGGAAAGTGGCGCCTTTAGGGGATCCCGTGGAGGTGACCGTGCGGGGCTATGAGCTGTCCCTGCGCAAGGCGGATGCGGATATGATCGAAGTGTCATGATTTTTTATGCCGATAAGTTAGTCTGCATTAACATTTTGCGGCGGAACAGACAATAGAATGGATGAAGGAGGAAAAGAAAAATGTCAGTCAAAATCGCATTGGCAGGGAATCCCAACTGCGGCAAGACAACGCTGTTCAATGCTCTGACCGGGGCAAACCAGTTTGTAGGAAATTGGCCGGGTGTTACCGTGGAGAAGAAAGAGGGTAAGCTGAAAGGCCATAGGGATGTGGTGATCATGGACCTTCCGGGAATTTATTCTCTGTCACCGTATACCCTGGAGGAAGTGGTGGCCAGAAATTATCTCATTACGGAACGGCCGGATGCCATTATTAATATTGTAGACGGAACCAACCTGGAGCGGAATCTGTACCTTTCCACCCAGATCCTGGAGCTGGGGATCCCGGTGATCATGGCCGTGAATATGATGGATCTGGTGAATAAGAACGGAGATAAGATTGACATGGGGCAGCTCTCCCGGCAGCTGGGCTGCCAGGTGGTGGAGATTTCCGCTCTGAAAGGTACCGGAATCAAAGAAGCCGCGGAGAAGGCGGTAGGCCTGGCTCGGAGCCAAAAGGCGGATCCGGCGGTACATACCTTTGATGAAAAAGTAGAGAGCGCTCTCAAGGAGATCCAGGGTCAGCTGGGTTCCGGGATCCCGGAGGAGCAGAAACGGTTCTATGCTATTAAGCTGTTTGAGAGAGACAGCCGCATCGGGGAACAGATGAAGACGATTCCCAATGTGGAAGGAATCATAAAAAAAGTTGAAACGGATCTGGATGACGATGCCGAGAGCATTATCACCAACGAGCGGTACAATTACATTGCGGGAGTTATCAAAAAATGTTATGTTAAGAAAAACAGAGAGAAACTGTCCCTTTCGGACAAGATCGACCGGGTGCTGACCAACCGCTGGCTGGGTCTGCCGATCTTCGCGGCGATCATGTTTGTGGTGTACTATGTATCCGTTACGACTGTGGGAACCATTGTCACTGACTGGACCAATGACGTCCTTTTTGGCGAATGGCTTGTACCCGGAGTCACTGGAGCCCTGGAAGCGGCCAACTGCGCCCCCTGGCTCACCAGCTTGATCGCCGATGGCATAGTAGGCGGTGTGGGCGCTGTGCTGGGCTTTGTGCCGCAGATGCTGATTCTGTTTATCTTCCTGGGATTCCTGGAAGGCTGCGGATATATGGCCCGGGTGGCTTTTATTCTGGACCGGATTTTCCGTAAATTCGGCTTGTCCGGAAAATCCTTTATCCCCATGCTTATTGGAACCGGCTGCGGCGTTCCCGGAATCATGGCTTCCCGGACTATCGAAAACGACCGGGACCGTAAGATGACGGTCATGACCACCACCTTTATTCCCTGCGGCGCCAAACTGCCCATTATCGCCCTGATCGCCGGCGCTCTTTTCGGAGAAGCTGCCTGGGTAGCGCCGGTTTCCTATTTTATCGGTATCGGGGCTGTGGTCTGCTCCGGAATTATTCTGAAGAAATTTAAAAGGTTTTCCGGAGAACCGGCTCCCTTCGTTATGGAACTGCCGGCGTACCATCTGCCTACGGTGGGCAGCGTGCTCCGCAGCATGTGGGAGCGTGGCTGGTCTTTCATCAAAAAAGCCGGTACCGTGATCCTGCTGTCTACCATTGTGATCTGGTTCCTCCAGGGCTTTGGCTTCGAGAACGGCGCCTTCGGCATGGTGGCGGATGTAAATCACAGTCTGCTGGCGGCCATCGGCGGGGGAATTTCCTGGATCTTTATTCCGCTGGGATTTGGCTTCTGGCAGGCGGCTGTTGCCACAGTGGGCGGTCTGGTTGCCAAGGAAAATCTGGTTGCTATCTTTGGTATCCTTTACGGCTTTGCGGAGGTAGCAGAGAATGGAGAAGAAATCTGGGGTCTGCTGGCCCAGGCTATGACGCCTCAGGCAGCTTTTGCCCTGCTGGTGTTCAACCTGCTGTGCGCTCCCTGCTTTGCCGCCATGGGCGCCATCAAGAGGGAGATGAACAATGCCGGCTGGTTCTGGTTTGCCATTGGCTATCAGTGTATCTTTGCCTACTGCGTATCCCTCTGTGTATACCAGATATGGAACCTGATCGTTACGGGAAGCTTTGGAGTCTTTACCATCGTGGCCTTTGTTCTGATTGCTCTGTTCCTGTATCTGCTGTTCCGTCCTTATCGTGAGAGCAGCAGCTTCCAGATGAAAGTAAAAGCCGGAAAGGCAAATGCCTGATACTTTTGACAGAGCGCTGGGGCTGGACCGGAAAGGAGAGTAAGATATGGGAACTGTGATTGTTCTGCTGATCATAGCGGCCCTGGCGGGGCTTGCAGTCAGAAGTATATGGAAAGATAAAAAATCCGGAAAATCCTGCAGCGGCTGCGCCGGCGGATGCGGAAGCTGCGGGGGAGGCTGTCATGGTACAGCGGAGAAAAAGCATTAAATGCAGTCAGGGGGGTGTCTTCGGATGCCCCCTGTTGATAGAAAAAATAAATCTTAAGGAGGGACTTGGAAATGAATAAGATGTTTAAAAACTGGAAATTCTGGTGTTTTGCAGGAGGGGTTGCCGCAGGGATCTTTGCCCGGAGCCAGACTGCCAGAAAGGCCTGTGTGAATGGAATCGCCCGGGGAATGCTGCTGAAAGACAGCGCTTCGGAAACTTTGCAGAACATGAAGGAGGAGGCACAGGATATCTACGAGGACGCGAAAGCAAAAGCGGCGGAGCAAAAAGCTAAGGAAGAAGAAGTAAACGGGAAGGACTGATATAATTTGAAGTATCAGATCATTTATGATCAACCGGGAAGGCTGCGGCTGCGCATGGGAAAGTACAGCTTTACCCGTGAACAGGGCTATGGGATCGCCCGGCTGCTGGAAAAGTTTTCGGGGGTGCGGCAGGTGGAAGCGTCCTCGGTGAACGGAGGTCTCCTGATCTGTTATGAGGGAGATCAGAGAGAAGGGCTGCTGCGGGCAGTAAGGAGCCTGGATCGGAATGCTCTGCCCCTGGGAAAAGCTTCTGACAGGGACAAAATGCGGGAACTGGATGAAAGCTTTCAAAATCGTGTGGCCGCCGCGGCAGCCGGATATCTATTTAGAAAATGGTTTCTGCCGGCTCCGCTGCGGCTGTTTCACGCTTTGTTCCGGGCTTCCGGATTTATGAAGAAAGGCCTTCGGGCTTTGAAAAAAGGAAAACTCAGTGTAGAGGTCCTGGATGCGGCTTCCATTACCTGTGCCTTTGCCCAGGGATCTCAGAAGACGGCCTCCTCCATTATGCTGCTCCTTAAGATAAGCGAATATCTGGAGGAATATACTAGAAAGAAAACAAGATCCGCGCTGGCCGGCAGTCTGGCGATCCAGGTGGACCAGGTGTGGAAGGTGACCGAGGAGAGAGATGAGAGGGTTCCCATGGCATCTATACAGCCGGGGGATCAGATCCGCATCCGGGCCGGCTCCATGATCCCGGTGGACGGCACAGTCAGCCGCGGAGAAGCTATGGTGAATGAGGCATCCATGACCGGAGAACCTCTGGCGGCAAGAAGAACCGCCGGTCACACCGTCTACGCGGGAACCGTTGTGGAAGAAGGGGATCTTGTGGTGGAAGTCCGGCAGCTTGCGGGAAACAGCCGCATCCATGCTATTGTAGGAATGATCGATCAGTCGGAGGCGCTGAAGGCAGGCGTCCAGGGAAAAGCGGAACGGCTGGCAGACTCCATTGTCCCCTTCAGTTTTGTTGCTTCTCTGGCCGCGCTTCTGCTGACCAGAAATCTCACCAAGGCCATGTCCGTACTTATGGTGGACTATTCCTGTGCCCTGAAGCTGTCCATCCCCATTGCGGTAATCTCCGCCATGAAGGAAGCGGCAAATCACCGGATCCTGGTAAAAGGCGGCAAATTTCTGGAAACTTACGGCCAGGCGGACACCATCGTTTTTGATAAAACAGGTACCCTGACGGCGGCGGCGCCCCGGGTGGCCAAAGTGATTCCTTTCGGATCCTGGACCCGGGAGGAAATTTTAAGAGATGCCGCCTGCCTGGAAGAACATTTTCCCCACAGCGTAGCCAAAGCAGTTGTGGCGCGGGCAGCGGAAGAAAATCTGAAGCACGAGGAAGAACACGCAAAGGTTGAATATGTGGTGGCCCACGGCATCAGTACGATCCTGCGCGGACAGAGAGCACAGATCGGCAGCGCCCATTTTATTTTTGAGGATGAGAAAATTGACTGTCCTGCGGAAGCAAAGAGGGCAGAAGATGAAGAGATGCAGGGACTTTCAGTCATCTATCTTGCCATAGGCGGAAAACTGGCCGGGATGATCGGCATTGAAGATCCGGTACGTCCGGAGGCGGCCTTTGTAGTGGAAAAGCTAAGAGAAAATGGATTTAAGCACATCCTTATGATGACAGGGGATAATGAGGCTTCGGCGAAAAGAGTCTGTTTTGAACTGGGCATTCACGGGTATCAGGCCCAGGTGCTGCCGGAAGATAAGGCAGAGATGGTGCAGCGCATGAAAAATCAGGGACACAAAGTGGTTATGGTAGGGGACGGGGTAAATGATTCCCCGGCGCTGGCCGCTGCGGATGTTTCCATTGCTATGAAAGAGTCTGCGGATATCGCCCGGGAAGTGGCGGATATTACACTGCTGTCAGAGGATCTGAGGGATCTTTTGCAGCTTCGAAAACTAAGCCAGGGGCTTATAAGGCGGATACACAGAAATTATGGGATTATTTTAGGCGTTAACACAGGTCTTCTTGGGTTGGGCCTTGCAGGGATCCTGCAGCCTTCTGCAACTGCATTGCTGCACAATGCTTCGACAATGGCAATCAGCGGACTGAGTCTGAGACCATATCTGAAGGAGGAGAAAGATTTATGAAGCTTACCTCGTCCCAGATGAAGTATATTATGGCGCTTTGGAAACTGGACAGGAGGGAAAAAGGAAATAAGATACGCTGTACGGATGTAGCCCGTGTCCTGGGCGTTAAGAAACCCAGCGTATGCGGAATGCTCTGCAGATTGGAAAACATGGGCCTGATCCGTCAAGATCCTTATTCGGATATTCAGATCACAGAAGAGGGGAGAGACATCATGGAAAAGTGCCAGCGCAGCGTCCGCGCTCTGGCAGAATTCCTGGCAGAGCGTCTGGATTTACCGGAGGACGCGGCGCAGGAGATCGCTTACCTGCTGCTGGGAAATCTGGAAAAGCAGGCGGTAGAAAAGATTCTGACAGGAAAAACAGAATCCGTCACATAAAAAATAAAAAAATACTTTACAAATCTGCTCGGGTATGGTAGTATAAGGATGTGGTTAGAAACGGCTAACCAAACTGCATACAAAAATCCTTTCAAATGATGTGATGACCGCACGTTAAGGCAGACATCACCGCTCCCGTAGAAAAACGGGGCAGGCAGGGCCCCGTTTTTCATCGGATGGCGGTTAGAAAGAACTAATGGTATGCAGGAATATCTGGAGACAATCACTACTATTTGTATACATTACCCATCATTTATGGCGGGATATGCTCATCTGAAACTATCCCGCCACCTCCTCAAAAAACTCTGAGAAAAACGGGGTCACTGGCACCTCGTTTTTCAAAACAGAGAGGTTAGATAAAACTAACTAAAAAGAAGGGAGAGTAACCATGAACAGTCATTTAATACATACCAGAATACAGAGCGCCAGGCAGTGCGCTCCTGTACTGGCGCGGATCAAGCCTTCCAATTTGCTGATCCTGGAAGGAGTAGGCCCCTTTGAAGTGCTGGAACTGATGGACGGAACAGGCTTGTCTTTTGAATATCTTTACGGCGGAAAGAACAAACAGGTGTGGCTGGTATACTGGCTGGAGGAACTGAAAGAAATCCTGGAGAAATGGGAGAACCGGCTGTTTCTGCGGAAACTGGGCTATAACAGCTTCGAGGACCGCAAAGTTTTCGGACAGCTGAAATACAGGTACGAGACATATCTTTGCGGGAAAAGTTCCTATCCACATGAACTGGGCATTTTACTGGGTTATCCCTTAGAAGATGTAGTAGGATTCATGAAAAACAAGGGAAAGAATTATCTATATTCCGGATATTGGAAAGTGTATAAAAATGCGGAAAATGCGAAAAGACTTTTTGAACGATACCATGCGGTGCGGAAGGAAGCAGAGAAGCTGGCATTGGAAGGAAAGGGACTCTGGGAGATGATCGGCAGTTTTGCCGGGCCAAGAGAACTCCCTTCAGCAATATAAAAACGCAGAAAGGCGTACAATTTTTCACAGGAGGATTTTCAGAATGAGTCAGATCATTGTAGCTTATTGGAGCGGCACGGGCAATACGGAGATCATGGCCCAGGCCATTGGTAAAGGGATTGCCGAAAGCGGGGGAGAAGTTCGTGTAGTTTCTATGGAGGAAATACAGCCCCAGGAACTGAAAAAATGTGATGCCTTTGCGCTGGGCTGTCCGGCCATGGGTGCGGAAGAACTGGAAGATACCATTGTAGAACCCTTTGTTTCAGAAGTGGAAAAGTTCGCGGCAGGGAAGCGGATCGCTCTTTTTGGCTCGTATGATTGGGGCGATGGAGAATGGATGCGGATCTGGGCGGACCGTATGAAGGAATCCGGAGCCTCCATTGTAGGTGAAGAAGGCCTTATCTGCAATAACGAGCCGGATGATGCGGCGAAAGCCCAATGTGAAGCCCTAGGAAAAAAACTTTTATCTGTATAATTACCCATCATTTACAGCGGGGTGTTTTCAAATCTTAGCACCCTGCTGCCTCCTCAAAAAACACGGGTGTCCGAAGCCTGTAAAGGGCTGGCGGACGCCCTTTCTGTTTTTGCGGATTGCTTCCTATGCGAGAAAATGGTATGATGTTTTCAGCACAGATGGGAGAATGGTTCCCCCATTTTTATTAAAAAGGAGCTTTTATGGCAAAACATGAAAAATGGTACGAACTGGATAATGCGGCCAAGATTGTTCCGTCCACAACTTTCGGCTCGGACACCAGAGTGTTCCGTCTTACCTGTCAGCTGAAAGAGGAGGTCCGGGAGGAGATTCTGCAGCATGCCCTGGATAAATCCATCCGGGAATTTCCGCATTTTAACTGTGTTTTAAAGCAGGGATTGTTCTGGCATTATCTGGAGGCCAGCGGCAGACAGGCAAAGGTTTTCGAGGAATGCCTGCCGCCCTGTCATGAAATATACAAAAAAGGACGGAAGGATCTTCTGTACCGGCTTTTTTACTATAAAAAAAGAATTAATCTGGAGATGTTCCACGTTCTTTCGGACGGAACGGGAGCCTTTGTCTTTTTGAAAAGTATTGTTTCCAACTATCTGGTGGAAAGGTACGGACTGGATCCGGGCGAGAAGCTGGAAGATCCATCTTCCGTGCGGGAAAAAGAGGGGGATGCCTTCAGTCATTTTTACTCCAAGAAAAAAAAGAAAAACTGGCTGAAGGAGCGGCTGCCGAAGAAAGCCTACCGTTTGAAAGGAGAGAAGGATGAAAACCTTTCCATTCATCTGGTGGAAGGAACGGTTTCTGTTCAAAAACTGCTGGATAAGGCCCACGAATACAATGTCACCCTTGCGGTGCTGGTAACGGCAGTGTATATTGAAGCGATCATGCAGGAAATGACCGTGCGGGACCGGCGGTCGCCGGTGGTAATCAGCGTGCCGGTGAATCTTCGGAATTATTTTCCTTCCCATACCACCAGAAATTTTTTCGGAGTCATCAATGTGCCCTTTTATTTCCGGGACTATGACGGGAACCTGGAAAAGATCGTAGAAGAAGTCCGGAAGTCTTTCCGGGAACTGCTTTCCGAAGAACAGGTGTTTAAAACCATGAACGGGTATGCAGCTCTGGAGCACAACGCGGCGGTGAAGATTGTTCCGCTGACCCTGAAGGATCTGGGAATCCGGGGAATCAGCAGCCTGATCCAAAGAGGCGTAACCAGCACGGTGTCCAACGTGGGCAAAGTAGATATGCCGGAATCCATGATTCCCTATATTGAAAAATTCAGCAGCTTTATGGCGACCAACAGTGTACAGATGTGCATCAGTTCTTTTCAGGATACACTGACTTTTGGTGTTACCTCTGCTTTTACGGATAACACCATGATCATGCATTTTTTCAGAAGACTGGTAGATTTGGGAATCCCGGTGGAGATTGCCACCACGGGAGATAATGTGCAGGAGGTGAAAAAGCGTGCAGTATTGTCCAAAATGCAGAATCAGCGTAAGAGGAAATAAGAGCTGCTGTCCTCTGTGTCAGGGGGAACTGACCGGAGAACCGGAGGAGGATGTATTCCCTCAGCTGGAACAGCGAAAGATCAGCCAGGCTTCCATGCTGAAGATCACTACCTTCTGCTTCGCGGCAGTGGAGATTGTCTTTGCGGCTATTTATTTTCTGCTGGTTCCTCTGCTTTGGATTCCTTTTACCATGGCGGGACTGGCGGCTGTCTGGCTGGATTTTGTGCTGGGTGTTTATTACAGGCACAATGTGATCAAAAATATTACCGTCCAGGTGTATCTGGCCATGCTGGTCTGTCTGCTGGCGGATCGTTTTTATACCAGCCCCAGGTTTCAGGGCTGGTCGGTTCAGTGGGTGCTGCCCTGCTGTTTCGTGGGTCTGGTGATCGCCACGATTTCCCTGGGCAAGGGTCTGGGCTACCGGCTGGATGAATATATACTGTATCTGGCTGTGGATATGGTGCTGTCTACCGCCCAGCTGATTTTTGTGCTGACCGGGTATAACACCTTTGTGTGGCCGGCAGGGATCAGCCTGATTTTTGTGTGGGTTCTGGCGGCGGCAGCTCTGATCTTCCGGTTCCGTATCCTGAAAAAGGCGGTGCAGAAAAGCTTTCATATGTGATTTACAGCGAAGAGAGGTTGACAGAATGAAAAAAAAGGACGTGACGCCGGGGGAAGCCCTCAGTATCCGGGTGGGTGATTTCGTAGAAAATTCCATTGAAAAACAGATCATTCATTCCAGAAAAGAGGCGCCCTATCTTTCCGGGGAGCCGGAATCTCATACCTGGTACCGGATCGCTATCCCGGAGGGGATAACCGGAGACGGCTCAGAGTACCACATCTATATAAAAAAAGGAACCGGAAAGAACCTCTGCGTGTTTCTTTCCGGGGGAGGAGTGGCCTGGAATGCGTATACGGCGGCCAGGCCGGTGACCGGCGGCAAGGTAGCCGCCGGCCTTCCCAATTATTACTGGAATAATCTCCGGCCTTTTACCCAGATCATGAATATTCATACGGGGATCACGGAGATCGGAAATCCAAAAAATCCTTTTGATGATTGGAATTTTATTATCATTACCTATGCTACCGGGGATTTTCACGTGGGAAATCACGACTTCCCCTATGAAGCAGAGGATGGCACCAGCCAGATCCTTCATTTTCACGGCCATGGAAATTTTCGGGCCGGTATGGAAGCAGGCCGGAACTATTTCCCGGAGGCGGAAAAACTGCTGATCGCCGGGGACAGCGCAGGGGCTTTCGCGGTTCCGGCGCTGACAAAGGAGATCCTGGAGGATTTTTACCCGGACTGCCGGGATGTTACCCTCCTTTCAGACAGCGGCCAGCTTTTGTATGACCGTTGGCGGGAAACCGCCAGGAAGGTCTGGCGGGCGGAAGACAGGGTCTGGAAGGCTATTCACGGGAACAACATTACCCTGGAGTGGTACCGGCAGCTGTATAAGGAGAGAAAAGATTCTATCCGCTATCTGTATGCCAGTTCTGTCAGGGATTACCTGCTGAGCGCCTACTATAACGATGTGGCCAACCGCACCTACAAAACAGACGGAGAGGTGCAGGAGATCTTCCGGCTGCAGCTGAAAAAGATGGTCCGGGAATTAAAAGCGATCACCCCGCGCTTCTCTTTCTTTTTGAATGATTGGAAAAATCTTTTTCTTATGCGGGGAGGTACGGTACACACGGCTGTGCGGCAGCGGCGTTTTTATGTGAAGCTGAACGGGATTTCCATGGCCCAATGGCTGGGACAGGCTGTGGAAGGAAATTTGCGGGATGTGGGGCTGGAGCTGCTGTGAGCGGTCTTGTTGAAAAATTCGGGACGTACGTCAGCAGCCTGGTCCGGGAACATCCGGAGCGGGCCAGAAGGCTCCTGGTAACAGCCTACCAGGGAAAGAAGCTGCAGCTGGATCATTTTCCGGAGAAAGCCCTGAGTCCGGCCAGACAGTTTATGGCCGGGGAATCTATGAAAGCGATCCTGGAGCCCCTGCGGAATCCCCGGCAGGGGGCGCTGGTCAGTATTTTCATGCCCTGCGAACTGCTTCAGGTCTTCGGGATCCGTCCTATGTTTGCGGAGGCCATGGCCTGCTATATCAACGGGGCTATGGCAGAAAAGGGCTTTGCGGAGTATGCGGAGAGCTGCGGTATCGGGGAAACATACTGCTCTTATCACAAGGTCCTTCTGGGAGGAATCCTTTCCGGGGTAATTCCCAGTCCTGGATTTATTGTAAATACTTCTCTGGTCTGTGATGCCAATAACCTGACGTTTCGCTGTGCCGCGGAGCACTACAGGATTCCCTGGCATTACATAGACGTCCCTTATGAGCGGACTACGGAAAGTGAAAGGTATGTGGCGGAACAGCTCCGGCGTTTCGCGGGATTTCTGGAAGACTATACCGGCAGAAAACTGGATGAAGAGGCTCTGAAGGAGGCAGTGGGAAGAAGCGCGCGGACGCTGGATCTTTTCCGGCGCTGCCAGAGGGCAAAAAAAGGGAAATATCTGCATAACGATCTTACCAGCGAATTGTACGAGGTTTTTGGTACGCACGTGCTTCTGGGAACCCCTCAGATGGAACAGTATGGAGAAATGCTGCTGAAAGATATAGAGGATTCCGGACAGGACCAGGGGATCCGCCTGCTTTGGATGCATACGATCCCCTATTATCAGGAGCCTCTGCGGGAGCTGCTGAATTTCAGCGGCAGGTGCCAGGTGGTTTCCTGTGACATGAATTTCGATGCTTTCTGCGAAATGGATCCGGAGCAGCCCTTTGAGAGTATGGCCCGGAGGCTGGTGTTTAACAGTTTTAATGGTTCCGCGGATAACCGGATACGCCGCAGTATCCGCATGTGCCGGGAGCAGGAGATTGACGGAGTGGTTTATTTCTGCCACTGGGGCTGCAAACAGACCCTGGCTGCTGCGGGAAATGCCAGGCAGATGCTGGAAGATGCGGGAATTCCGGTTCTGATCCTGGACGGGGACGGATGCGACCGGCGAAATGCCGGAGACGGCCAGACGGCCACCCGGATCCAGGCTTTCCTGGAAATGCTGGAGGAGAGAAAACGATGATCTGGTATATGTGCAAATATACACCCCTGGAACTGTTTGCCGGTTTTGGGGAGGAAACCTGTCTGCTGGAAAAGGAAGCAGAGGAGCAGGCCGCGGCGGACAGTCTGGCTCATCCCAATATCTGCGGATATGGAAAGGCTGTGCTGGAAGCTGCCATGGAACCGGAGGCAGAAGAAATCCTGCTGGTGAACTGCTGCGATGTAGTGCGCCGGATCTATGAAGTGATGAAACAGAACCGGCGGCTCTCCTTTCTGTATCTGCTGGACCTTCCTCACCGGAGAGGGAAAGAGGAACAGAACTGGTTCGTCCGGCAGCTGAAAAAGCTGACAGAAGCCTATGAGGTATATTCCGGCAAGACTTTTAACTGGAAAAAAGCCTGGGAGGCCCTGCCGGAGCCGGAACTTTCCGGAGAACAGGAACCCTGTGTCAGCCTTATGGGTGCCCATGGAGGCAGGGAACTGCTGGAAACAGTCCGGGAGTCCCTGGGAGGCGGGCTTCTGCGGGACGATACCTGCAGCGGAAGAAGAAGGCTGCAGCTGCCGGAAGAGCCGCCAGCAGACAGGGAAGAGTTTTTTGAATTATACGGCCGGGTTCTGCTGGGGCAGTTTCCCTGTATGCGTATGGAAGACAACGGGGAGCGCCGCCGGCAGGATCCAGCCGTCCGGGGAATTATATATCATACAATGAAATTCTGCGATTATTACAGCTTTGAATATGCGGCTCTTAAAGATAAAACCCAGGTTCCTCTGCTGAAGATTGAAACAGACGGAACCAGACAGAGCCGCGGACAGCTGGCTACCAGGATCGCTGCCTTTGGAGAAAGTGGGTTGGGCTTCCGGAAGGCCGCCCCGGGCGTGCTGCTGCCGGAAAAAGGCTATGCGGCAGGCATTGACAGCGGATCCAGCAGTACGGATGTAGTGATCCTGAACGGGGAAGGAAAAATTGCCGCCTGGGCCGTGGCCCCTACAGGAGCCGGAGCAGCGGCGGGAGCGGCCAGAGCCTATCAGGAAGCCCTTGACAAAGCCGGGATTCGGGAGCAGGATATAGAAAAAGTAGTTGCTACCGGCTACGGCCGCGCCCATACGGGTATGGGCGCCGGGGCGGTAACGGAGATTACCTGCCACGCCAGAGGCGCCAGATACCTGGATCCGGGAATCCGCACGGTGATCGATATCGGAGGCCAGGACTCGAAGGTGATCTGTCTGGATGAGCTTGGGAATGTAGCGAACTTTGTGATGAATGATAAATGCGCAGCAGGTACCGGACGATTTCTGGAGATGATGGCCAGAACCATGGAGCTTTCCATGGAGGAAATGAGCCGGCTGGGAAACAGCTGGAAAGAGGAAATAACGATTTCCAGTATGTGTACGGTTTTTGCGGAATCGGAAGTAGTTTCCCTGATCGCGGGCAACCGGGCAGTGCCAGATATCATACACGGCCTGAATAAGTCTGTGGCCGCTAAAACAGCTGCTCTGGTCCGGCGTCTGAAAGGCAGGGGCCCTTATATGATGACGGGAGGAGTAGCAAGAAATGCGGGAGTAGTCCGGGAAATTGAAAAGCAGCTGGGAGAGAAGCTTGTCGTTTCCCCTTACGCCCAGCTTTGCGGAGCCCTGGGAGCCGCGCTGTTCGCCCTGGATAAATAAAAAAAAGATAAAAGAGGAGAAAAGTATGCGAAACGAGAAAGTCTATTATGGGATCCGGATACTGGCAGGAGGCTACGTAGCTTATATGGGATATAAGCTGATCAGCGGTCTGATCCAGGGGCAGGAGGGCAGCCATGCTGTAATGGGAATCTTTGGAGCGCTGTTTATTGCAGCCGGCATCTTTATTGCCATCACCGGAATCCGAGGGCTAAGCCGTGCCGGGGGAGGAGCCGAAGAGGAAAGCCGGGAAACCTCGGCGGAAGTGCCTGCGGAACCGGAGCCTCCGGCAGAAGAAGAAAACGCAGCGGAAGAGCCGGCGGAGGATCCCCGGAAAAACGAGTAAAAGGACCAGGCGGAAGCTTGTCTGACGGGATAAAGAAGGAATCCCCCTCATACAATAGCGTGAGGGGGATTTTTGTATGGAAAAAAGATATCAAAAGGGCTGTTCCGGATATTGGAAATTCTTTCTTCTCTTATATCTTGCCGGCTTCGGGGCGGGAATTGTTTTTACGAATCTGGTCTGGAAGTACCGGCTGCAGGATCTGGAAGCGCTTACGGCTTTTCGCTTTCAGACGAACCTGGACACGGCGGGAACCGGCTACCTTTGGTATCTGATCCGCAAACGCTGCGGAAGTCTGCTGGTCTGGCATGTTCTGGGTCTTACAGCGGTAGGAAGCTATGCGGCGGCTGCGGGAGCGGTCTGGGCCGGATTCCTGGGAGGAATCCTTTCTGCGGCGGCTATTCTGCAGCTGGGTCTTACGGGGATTGGATTGCTGGCGGCGGCCTCTTTTCCCCAGGCGGTACTGTATGCGCCGGCAGGACTTTTTTATCTTTCCCGGATTTCCGGAATGTCTGCGCGCTGCAGGGAGGGCATCCGGATTACCCGGAAAAAATACAAAGAATATCTTCTGGCCTGCGGGGCTGGGATTTCTATAATTCTCTGCGGGGTTATGCTGGAATATTATGTAAATCCATATTTTGTGAGTATGTTTTTCCGTGCTTGAAAAAAGTTACAAAAAGTTTACAAATTCATTTCACACAAGATATAGTGTGGGAGGACAGAGCAAGTTTCGATATTTTGTTGGAAACTGTCGAAAACCCTAAAAACCCCTGTTTTTACGGTAAAAACTGCGTTTGCATTTTTTGAAATATGCGTATATAATGGCTTATATGTTTTTGAAGGGTGAATTGCTTTTAGAATATTGAACAGAGGTATTTGTAATATGATAAATGCAATTCAAGGGTATATTCAGTATTTACATAATGTGAAGAGAACCTCCCGCAATACGGAGGTTTCTTATGAGAGAGATCTGAAAAAAGCAGAAATTTATTTTAAGGAGCATGCGATCCCGGAGCTGTCCCAGGTTACAGCCACCAATCTGAATTCGTACATGCTCTACCTGGAGAAGGAAAAACTATCTCCGGCAACGGTATCCCGGAATGTTGCGGCTCTCCGGTCTTTTTTCCGGTATCTGGTAAAAGAGCAGGGGCTGCGGGAAGATCCTTCCCAGGGTCTGAAAGCCCCCCGGGTGGAGAAAAAAGCGCCGGCGATCCTGACTGTGGAAGAAATCGATCTTCTGCTGCGTCAGCCCGATGAGACTACGGCTAAAGGAGTCCGGGATCGGGCTATGCTGGAACTGCTGTACGCAACCGGCATCCGGGTCAGCGAGCTGATCCATCTGCAGCTGCGGGATCTAAACTGGCAGATGGGGTATATTATCTGCGAGGAAGAGGGAAAAGAGAGGATTGTTCCTTTTGGGAACGAGGCCAGAAAAGCTTTAGAGCAATACACAGGGGAGGCACGAGACAAGCTTTTAAAAGGCCGGGAAAGCGGGACCCTCTTTGTAAACTGCAGCGGGAAGCCTATGAGCCGTCAGGGCTTCTGGAAGATTTTGAAGGGCTATGCAGCGGGCGCCGGCATAACGGCGGATATTACCCCGCATACCTTGCGGCATTCCTTTGCCGCGCACATGCTGCAGAACGGAGCAGACCTGAAAAGCCTGCAGGAAATGCTGGGACATTCAGATATTTCCACAACACAGATGTATCTGAATATGGGAATTTATAAGATCCGGGAGGTGTACCAGAAAACCCATCCCCGGGGATAAGGTTTTACTGAAAAAAATAAGGAGCTGACACCAGTGTGCCGGCTCCTTATTCCGTTTTTCTGTGCAAGTCTCAGCAAAGTTCCGCGATCTCGTAGATCAGCCGCTCGGATTCTTCCCAGCCCAGGCAGGGATCAGTGATGGATTTGCCGTAAATATGCTGGCCGCAGACGATCTTCTGAGCGCCGGACTCCAGATAGCTTTCGATCATAAGCCCTTTTACCAGAGTTTTGATCCGGGGATCGTAATGGCGGCTCCGCAGCACCTCCCGGGTAATGCGGATCTGCTGTTCGTATTTTTTGTTGGAGTTGGAGTGGTTGGTATCGATAATGGCAGCCGGATTTTTCAGGCCGGTCTGTTCATATTTGTCCAGCAGCAGCTCCAGATCTTCGTAATGATAGTTGGGGATGGCGTTGCCGTGCTTGTTGGTGGCTCCCCGGAGAACCGTGTGGGCCAGGGGATTCCCTGTAGAATGGGTTTCTTTTCCCCGGTAAATAAAGGTATGGCCGTTCTGGGCGGCGATCACAGAATTCAGCATAACGGAAAGGTCGCCGCTGGTGGGATTTTTCATGCCTACCGGAATGTCCAGTCCGGATACGGTGAGCCGGTGCTGCTGATTTTCTACAGAGCGGGCGCCGATGGCTACGTAGGACAGGAAGTCCGAAACGTAACTCCAGTTATCCGGATACAGCATTTCATCGGCGGCAGAGAGCCCTGTCTCCTCCAGAACCCGGATGTGCATATGCCGCATGGCAATGAGACCCTGGGCCAGATCCGGCTTTTTCTCGGGGTCCGGCTGATGGACAATGCCCTTATAGCCTTCGCCGGTGGTCCGGGGTTTGTTGGTGTAGACCCTGGGGATCAGGATCAGCTTTTCCTGGACTTTTTCCTGGACTTTTACCAGGCGGCTGACGTAATCGCAGACTGCGTCTTCATTATCTGCGGAACAGGGGCCGATGATCACCAGAAATTTGTGGGACTGACCGGTAATCACCTGCTTAATGGCTTCATCCCGATATTCTTTTGCCTTCCGGGCATTTTCGGAAAGGGGATACTGCTCCCGGATTTCAGCGGGAGAAGGAAGGGGTTTCATCATGGAAAAACTCATATTTATGTCTCCTATCTTCGGACGTATCTTAAATATAATCCAGTTTTTTATGATACTACAATCTTTTCAGCTTGTCGAGTTCCGGCAGAAATATTTTTTCCATTCTTCCGGGAAAAACAGCAGATAAAAAGCGCAAAGAAGCAGCAGCTGCAGAAGCAGAAGCGCCAGACTGGAAAATGGAATGAGAGCGGAAAGCCAGCGGGAGAAAAAGAGGCAGAGTCCCCAGCTGAGAAAAAAAGCTGCCAGAGGTTTCAGCAGGCAACGGGGCAGATGGAACTGAAAATGTGTAAGCCGCCGGAGATAGGCCAGATTCAGAAAAGCGGAGGCCAGTTCTCCCAGGACCAGGCCGGCCAGATAACCGGGCATACCGGCTCTTGGGACAGCCAGCAGTACAAAAAGAATACGAAGGCCCAGGGAAACAGCGTTTTCCGCTAAATGGAAGCGGGTCTTTCCCAGGCCGTTGAGGATGCCGGATAAAGCGCTGTTCAGGTAGAGAAAAGGACAGAGGGGGGCCAGAAATTTTAAAAAATGACCCGCCGGCCAGCTGTTGAAGAGGACCGCTCCGATCCGAGGACCTAAAAAGAAAAAGCTTCCTCCCGCGAAAATTCCCAGGATCAGGCAGTAATGAATAGAGGAATGAATGGTATCCCGGATCCGGGAGGCGCGGCCCCGGGCCTGGTCTTCGGCAACGCTGGGCAGCAGCATGGCCGCGGCGGAATTGGTAACGACGGAAGGGAAGAAAAGCATGGGAAGGGCCATGCCGGTAAGGGTTCCGTACAGACTTAGAGATTGCTCCCGGGTCAGACCGGAGGCCAGGAGCATGCCCGGGATCAGAATAGCTTCTGTATTGTGTAGAATGGTGACCATAGCGTGATTCAGAGTCAGAGGGAAAGCCAGTGAAAGGATTTCCCGCATTCTGCGGAAGGGCCGGGTCAGCCTGTGAAGAAAATATTGATATTTTCCGAATTCCAGATAGAGAAGGAGAAGTGAAAAGAGGCAGGAGGCAAGTTCCCCGGCCAGCGCTCCTGCGGCGGCCAGAGCAGCGGTGGGCGTGTTTCCTTTTTCCTGTACTAGGGAGTAACAAAGCAAAGAGACTCCGATCCGTACGGCTTGTTCCAGAAGCTGACCTGCCGCCGGCAGCCCGGTCTGCTTTTTGCCCAGGTAGTAGGCTGTAACGCATCCGTGGACACAGGCAAAAGGCAGGGAAAGAGACAGAAGACGCAGCAGGGGTCCGCAGCGCATTTCCTTTAAAATGTAGGCTCCCAGAAAATCCGCGGATCGGTACAGCAGAAAGGAGGCCAAAAGAGACAGGAGCAGAGCCAGGAGCAGGCCGGAAACAAAGGTGTGCAGAGCCTGACGGGGCTTGTTCCGGGCAAAGGCTGCGGCCACCAGACGGGAAAGGGCAGATTGGATTCCGGCAGTGCAGAGGGCCAGGGCCAGGGCGTATAAAGGAATTGTCAGCTGGTAAATTCCGATCTGTTCCGCACCAATGGAGCGGGAGAGGAATATTTTATAAAAGAATCCGGCGGTCCGGCTGATCAAACCGGCTGCGGTTAAGATGAGAGTTCCTTTTAATAAACTGTTTCTGCGTCCGGACATAAAATTAAAATGCTCCCGACTTCTTTTGGAACAGCCTATGCGGAAAAAGCCGGGGATATGTATGCTTGACAGGGGAGAGAGTCTGTGGTATTCTGTACCTGTTGATAAATCCGACATAAATACTCGGGATTAATGAGAAAGGTGCAAGACCATGAAATTATCCACAAAGGGACGATACGGTCTGCGGGCGCTGGTAGATCTGGCCCTGAACTGCAGGGAAGAAGCGGTCTGCATTCAGAGTATTGCCCACAGACAGAATATTTCTGAAAGCTATCTGGAACAGCTGATGCGGCTCTTGCGGAAAGCCGGACTGGTCCGGAGCGTCCGGGGCGCCGGAGGAGGGTACCAGCTGGCAAAACCGGCGGAAAACATTTCCGTTGGGGATGTTCTGCGGGCGCTGGAAGGGAACCTGGAAGCTGTGGACTGCGGGGCTTTTCAGAAAGAGCATCCCTGCGAAGGAGCGGATATCTGTGTCACGAAATACGTCTGGAAAAGGATCAACGATGCTATCCGTCAGGCGGTAGATTCCATTATGCTGGCGGAGCTGGTGGAAGAAAGCCGCCGGATCCAGGACAGCCATCAGGGAACCGTTGCCAATGTCTGCAGTAAATAGAAAAGAGGAGAAAAAGCAATGATATATTTAGATAACGCAGCCACAACAAAAACAGCCCCGGAGGTGGTGGAGGCCATGCTCCCGTATTTTTCCGAACTGTACGGCAATCCTTCCAGCATTTATTCGATTGCCGGGGAGAGCAAGGAGGCTGTTACCAAAGCCCGGGAAACCATTGCCGGAATCCTGAATGCCAGAACGGAGGAGATCTATTTTACCGCCGGCGGCACGGAGGCGGATAACTGGGCCATTAAGGCGGCTTTTGAGGCTTACAAAAATAAGGGGAACCATATTATTACCACCCGGATCGAGCATCATGCGGTTCTTCATACCTGCCAGTATCTGGAGAAGGAAAGGGGAGCCAGAGTCACCTATCTGGATGTGGATGAGAATGGGATTGTAAAGCTGGAGGATCTGGAGAAGGCCATAACCCCGGAGACGATCCTGATCTCTGTTATGTTTGCCAACAATGAGATCGGCACCATCCAGCCTGTTCAGGAGATCGGCATGATCGCCCGGGAGCACGGCATCCTTTTTCATACCGACGCAGTGCAGGCCTTTGGTCAGCTGCCCATTGATGTAGATGCCTGTCATATTGATATGCTCAGTTCCAGCGCACATAAGATCAACGGTCCCAAGGGCATTGGTTTCCTCTATATCCGCAAGGGCGTGAAGATTCGTTCTTTCGTCCATGGAGGCGCCCAGGAAAGAAAGCGCCGGGCAGGTACGGAAAATGTTCCCGGGATCGTGGGATATGGCGCCGCCGCGAAACTGGCGGCGGATACTATGGCGGAGCGCACCGGAAAAGAACGGGAACTGCGGGACTATATGATCGGCCGCATTCAGACAGAGGTAGAGTGCTGCCGGCTCAACGGTGATCCGGTGAAGCGGCTTCCCAACAATGTAAATTTCAGCTTTGAGTTTGTGGAAGGAGAGTCCCTGCTGATCATGCTGGATATGGAGGGGATCTGCGCTTCCAGCGGTTCTGCCTGCACTTCCGGATCCCTGGATCCCTCTCATGTGCTGCTGGCCATCGGCCTGCCTCATGAACTGGCCCACGGATCCCTGCGGCTGACTCTGTCGGCGGAGAACACAAAGGAAGAAATTGATTATACAGTGGATAAAATCAAAGAGATCGTGGCAAAACTCAGAAATATGTCCCCCCTCTATGAAGATTACACGGCGGGAAAGACAAAATCCATGATCAAAGGATAAAGAAATTCAAAACGGAGGAAAACAGGTATGTACAGTGAAAAAGTAATGGATCATTTTCAGAATCCAAGGAACGTGGGGGAGATCGAGAATGCCAGCGGTGTGGGCACGGTGGGCAATGCCAAGTGCGGAGATATCATGCGCATGTACCTGGATATTGACGAAAACGGAGTAATCCGGGACTGCAAGTTCAAGACCTTCGGCTGCGGAGCAGCGGTGGCCACCAGCAGTATGGCTACGGAACTGGTAAAGGGAAAAACCATCCAGGAGGCTCTGGAAGTGACCAACAAAGCGGTGATGGACGCCCTGGACGGACTGCCTCCGGTGAAGGTGCACTGTTCATTGCTGGCGGAGGAGGCTATCCACGCGGCCCTCTGGGACTATGCGGAGAAGCACCATATTAAGATAGAAGGATTAGAGAAACCCAAATCCGATATCAGCGAAGGCGAGGAAGAGGAAGACTATTAATGACCCGGGGAAAAGTGATCGTAGGAATGTCCGGGGGAGTGGACTCCTCGGTGGCTGCCTATCTTCTGAAGGAGCAGGGCTATGAGGTTCTGGGGGTTACCATGGAGACCTGGCGGGAGAGCGGAGACTGCGGCCAGTCCCCGGCGGAGGATGCCCGCCGGGTAGCCGCTCTGCTGGACATCCCTTTTTATGTGCTGGATTTAAAAAAGGAATTTAAAGAGTCCGTGGTGGACTATTTTGTCCGGGAATACCTGCAGGGCAGAACCCCCAATCCCTGCGTGGCCTGCAATCGTTTTGTAAAATGGGAGGCCCTGCTGCATAGGGCCCGGGACCTGGGGGCAGACTATATTGCTACTGGCCATTACGCCAGGATCCGGCGTCTGGCCAACGGCCGGTATGCGGTAAGTAATTCGGCCTCCGGTGGAAAAGATCAGACCTATGCTCTTTACGGGCTGACCCAGGAGCAGCTCCGCCGCACATTGATGCCTGTGGGCAGCTACACAAAGCCGGAGATCCGGCAGCTGGCAGAAAAGATCGGACTGCCTGTGGCGGATAAGCGGGACAGCCAGGAGATCTGTTTCGTCCCGGATCAGGATTACGCCGGCTTTATCGGAAGATATGCCGGCGTTTCCGTACCGGAAGGAAATTTTGTCACAGAAAACGGAGAGATCCTGGGGCGCCACCGGGGGATCATTCACTATACCATCGGGCAGCGCCGGGGTCTGGGACTGCCTATGGGACGCCGGGTGTTTGTCAGGGAAATCCGTCCTGACACCAACGAAGTGGTCATCGGAGAAGGGGATCAGGTCTTTTCCGGAATCCTGGAGGCGGACCGCGTCAATTATATGGGCGTGCCGGAGCTGGAAATGGGAGAGAGTATTGTCTGTACCGCCAAGATCCGTTACGGCCATAAGGGGGCGCCCTGCGTGGTGACCCGGACCGGGCAGGACAGGATCCGCTGCGAGTTTTGGGAACCTGTGCGGGCAGTTACCCCGGGCCAGGCGGTGGTCTTTTACCAGGAGGACTTTGTGGCGGGAGGAGGTACGATCTTATGATGTCAGACTGTCATATGCATACGGCTTTCTCCTCGGACAGCGATGCAGGAATGGAGGCTATGGCGGAGCAGGCTCTGAGACTTGGCATGGAAGCGGTCTGTATTACAGATCATTATGACATGGACTATCCGGGAGGAGAATTTCAGCTGGATACGGTCTCCTATCTGAACCGTCTGGAGGAACTGCGGGAAAAATACCGGGGGCGGCTGGAGATCCGCCGGGGAGTAGAACTGGGATTGCAGCCCCATCTGGGAGAAAGGATCCGGAACTACACAGAAACCTATTCCTTTGATTATGTGATTGGTTCGGTTCATCTGGTGAATGGTCTGGATCCTTATGAACGGCAGCAATACCCGGGAACAGACCAGGAGCTGTACCGGGAATATTTTTGCTGTACGCTGGAAAATATCCGTAAGATCCGGGGGTTCCACGCCCTGGGCCATCTGGATTATGTGGTCCGTTACGGATACACAAAAGAGAAAGAGTACTCTTATAGAAAATACGCAGAGCAGATCGACCCCATCCTTCGGGAACTGGCAGAGCGGGGGATCGCCCTGGAGGTCAACAGCGGCGGCCTGAAGTACGGGCTGGGATTTCCCAATCCCCATCCGGAGATCCTGAAACGGTACCGGGAACTGGGAGGCGAGATGGTCACTCTGGGATCCGACGCGCACCGTCCGGAGCATGTGGGGTATGGCTTTTCCCAGATCCTGGAAACGCTGCAGGCCTGCGGCTATAAGTATTACACAGAATTTTCCCGGGGAGAACCTATATTTATAAAAATATGACCGGATTTCCGGGGCATTCTGAAAAATAAATCTTGAATTTTTGCCCAGAATTAGGTAATATAGAGTTTGAGTTGATGTCTCTTTTTTCCAAGCAGGAGACGCAACAATTTTAAACACTTTTAGGAGGAATGAAATCATGGCAGTAAGAGTAGCGATTAATGGTTTTGGCCGTATCGGACGTCTGGCTTTCAGACAGATGTTCGGAGCAGAGGGTTACGAAGTAGTAGCAATTAACGACTTAACATCTCCGAAGATGTTAGCTCATCTGTTAAAATATGATTCTTCTCAGGGCAAATACGCTCTGGCTGACACTGTTACCTCTGATGAGGAAGCTGGAACCATCACTGTAGACGGCAAGACCATCAAGATCTACAAAGAGGCTGACGCTTCCAATCTTCCCTGGGGAGAGCTGAAAGTAGACGTTGTTCTGGAGTGCACCGGCTTCTACACCTCTAAGGCAAAAGCTGAGGCTCACATCAAAGCAGGCGCAAGAAAGGTTGTTATCTCTGCTCCCGCAGGAAATGATCTGCCCACCATCGTTTACAATGTAAACCATGAGACTCTGAAACCCAGCGATACTGTAATTTCCGCAGCATCCTGCACCACCAACTGCCTGGCTCCCATGGCAAAAGCTCTGAACGAGCTGGCACCCATCAAATCCGGTATCATGGTTACCATCCACGCTTACACCGGCGATCAGATGACTCTGGACGGACCCCAGAGAAAAGGCGATCTGAGAAGATCCCGTGCAGCAGCTGTTAACATCGTTCCCAACAGCACCGGCGCAGCAAAAGCAATCGGTCTGGTTATTCCGGAACTGAACGGCAAGCTCATCGGCTCCGCACAGCGTGTACCCACCCCCACCGGATCCACCACCATCCTGACCGCAGTTGTAGAAGGCAATGTAACTGTTGACGAGATCAACGCTAAGATGAAAGCTTCCGCAACCGAGTCCTACGGATACAATGAGGACGAGATCGTTTCCTCCGATATCATCGGTATGAGATACGGCTCTCTGTTTGATGCTACCCAGACCATGGTTCTGCCGCTGGACAACGGCACCACCGAGGTACAGGTTGTTTCCTGGTATGACAACGAGAATTCTTACACCAGCCAGATGGTTCGTACCATCAAATATTTCTCCGAATTACAGTAATAGACAGGCTTAAGGCGAGAACCCAAGGGGTCCGGTCAGTTTGGACCGGACCCCTTACATTTATACGTTGGAGGTATATACTATGTCTTTAAACAAGAAAACCGTAGATGATATTAATGTAAAGGGCAAAAAAGTCCTGGTAAGATGCGATTTCAACGTTCCTCTGAAAGAAGGAAAGATCACCGATGAGAACCGTCTGGTTGCCGCTCTGCCCACCATTAAAAAACTGCTGGCTGACGGCGGAAAAGTCATCCTCTGCTCCCATCTGGGCAAACCCAAGGGAGAACCCAAACCGGAGCTGTCTCTGGCTCCCGTAGCTGTGCGTCTTAGCGAACTGCTGGGTCAGGAAGTAAAATTCGCCGCAGATCCAGAGGTGGTAGGCCCCAATGCCAAAGCAGCCGTAGAGGCTATGAAAGACGGGGACTGTATCCTGCTGGAGAACACCCGTTACCGCGTAGAGGAAACCAAGAACGGAGAGGCTTTCTCCAAAGAGCTGGCTTCCCTCTGTGATGTATTTGTAAATGACGCTTTCGGTACCGCTCACCGTGCTCACTGCTCCAACGTAGGTGTAACTCAGTTCGTGGATACCTGCGTGGTAGGCTACCTGATGGAGAAGGAGATCGCTTTCCTGGGCAACGCCGTTGAGAATCCGGTCCGTCCCTTCGTAGCCATTCTGGGCGGAGCAAAGGTTGCCGACAAGCTGAACGTAATCTCCAATCTGCTGGAGAAATGCGACACCCTGATCATTGGCGGAGGCATGGCCTTCACCTTCCTGAAAGCCCAGGGCAAAGAAGTCGGAAAATCTCTGGTGGACGACACCAAGCTGGATTACTGCAAAGAGATGATCGAGAAAGCTGACAAGCTGGGCAAGAAGCTTCTGCTTCCGGTAGACGCGGCTGTAGCAGCTTCCTTCCCGAACCCCATTGACGCAGCCATTGATGTACAGAACGTATCCGCAGACCAGATCCCGGCAGACATGATGGGCCTGGATATCGGACCCAAGAGCGCCGAGCTGTACGCCGAGGCCGCCAAAACTGCCAAGACCGTTGTATGGAACGGACCCATGGGCGTATTCGAGAACCCCACCCTGGCAGCAGGAACCATTGCCGTGGCAAAAGCACTGGCTGAGACTGACGCTACCACCATCATCGGCGGCGGAGATTCCGCTGCAGCCGTAAACCAGCTGGGCTTCGGCGACAAGATGAGCCACATCTCCACCGGCGGCGGAGCATCCCTGGAATTCCTGGAAGGCAAAGAACTTCCCGGCGTAGCTGCCGCAAACGATAAGTGACCGAAAGCAACTTAACGAAAGCGAGCCAAAGGCGAAGCTTGAGTTTAGTGCGAGGTCGTTCCCGAACCTTAGCGAAGGCAAGCCGCCAGGCGCAGCATGAGCTTAGTTGAGGGAACAAACTGCCGAAAGCAACTTAACGAAAGCGAGCCGTCAGGCGAAGGCAGAGCTTAGTGCGAACTTAGTTCTCCGCCCTTAGCGAGGGCAAGCCGTCAGGCGTAGGCCGAGGTTAGGGCCAGGAGAACCCACCCGTCACACTTAGCGAAGGCAAGCCGTCAGGCGCAGCATGAGCTTAGTTGAGGGAACAAACCGCATAAGTAACTTCATGAAAGAGAGGATAAGACAATGGCAAGAAAGAAAATTATCGCAGGCAACTGGAAAATGAACATGACTCCCAGCGAGGCAGTAGCCCTGGTTGAGACCCTGAAGCCCCTGGTACAGAACGACGAGGTGGACGTTGTATTCGGCGTTCCCGCTATCGATATCGTTCCGGTTGTTGAGGCATGCAAGGGTACCAATATCCAGGTTGCCGCCGAGAATATGTACTATGAGGAAAAAGGCGCTTACACCGGCGAAATCGCTCCGGCCATGCTGGTGGACGCAGGAGTTAAATACGTGATCCTGGGCCATTCTGAGAGAAGAGATTACTTCAAGGAGACCAGCGAGGATGTGAACAAGAAAGTGCTGAAAGCTTTCGAGCACGGCCTGACTCCGATTATGTGCTGCGGCGAGTCTCTGGAGCAGAGAGAGCAGGGTATCACCATGGACTGGATCCGTCAGCAGGTGAAGGTTGGATTCCAGAACGTGACTGCAGAGCAGGCGAAGACCGCTGTTATTGCATATGAGCCGATCTGGGCCATCGGCACCGGCAAGACTGCTACCAGCCAGCAGGCTGAGGAAGTCTGCAAGGGCATCCGCGAATGCATCGCGGAGATCTATGACACCGATACTGCAGAAGCTATCCGCATTCAGTACGGCGGCTCTGTAAACGCAGGAAATGCTGCGGAGCTGTTCGCAATGCCCGACATCGACGGCGGTCTGGTAGGCGGCGCTTCCCTGAAACCGGATTTTGGAAAGATTGTTTGCTACAATAAGTAAATAGTGTTTTGTCCATGATTTCACGGATCCCGGGGAGAAAATCACAACTTGATTTTCACTCCGGGATCCGCGTGTTTTTTAAGTTCCAGAGGCTTTCCGTCCAGGGCGGCGGAAAGCAGACGGCCGTTTCCATCGTATACCAGCTTTAGAGAAAAGAAAGGCCGGTTCTGTGCCAGCAGGCGGAAGAAGATCTTATCCCCCTCCCAGATGTTGAGGCTTTCCACCTGATCTATGGAAACCCAGGCCAGTTCCCCCTCATCGCAGGGAATGAGATCTCCCTGAAAACCATCGGCGGTGAAAAGGGACATATATTCGGTAACCCCGTCCCCGGAGACAAAAGTTACGATCCCCCGGTACCGCCAGGAAGTCAGGGTATAACCGGTTTCTTCCCGAACCTCCCGAAGAAGACATTCTTCCGGGCTTTCATCTTTCTCGAAATGGCCGCCCACGCCGATCCATTTTTCTTTGTTCACGTCATTTTTCTTGACGGTCCGGTGCAGCATCAGATATTTTCCATCTTTTTCTATGTAGCAGAGCGTGCTGAGTCCTGTCATAGTGTTCCTCCTCGTTTGGTGTATCGCCTTTTCTTATTCTGAAGGACGGGGAGGAATTTGTCAAGAAATTACAAGTTTGGTTCTTGACTATGAACTGTTTTATGATACAATAAATGTGTGTGCCCGGAAGGCCGCATATGACTATTGTATGTAGGTATTTCACGGAATATTCCGGGAATACTTTACTAATACATATCAACCAATTCTATATTTTAGGAGGAAACGCAACATGGCAAACAAATGGGTCTATTTGTTCACTGAAGGCAACGCGAACATGCGTGAGCTTCTCGGTGGAAAAGGCGCAAACCTGGCTGAGATGACCAATCTGGGTCTTCCCGTTCCCCAGGGCTTTACCATCACTACAGAGGCTTGTACTCAGTACTATGAGGATGGCAGAAAGATCAACGATGAGATCATGGGCCAGATCATGGAATACATCGGCAAGATGGAGGAGATCACCGGCAAGAAATTCGGAGACAAAGAGAACCCGCTGCTGGTATCTGTTCGTTCCGGAGCAAGAGCTTCCATGCCCGGTATGATGGATACCATCCTGAACCTGGGTCTGAACGAGGACGTTGTGGCGGTACTGTCTGAGAAATCCGGAAATCCCCGCTGGGCCTGGGATTGCTACAGAAGATTTATCCAGATGTACTCCGACGTTGTTATGGAGGTTGGAAAGAAATACTTCGAGGAACTTATCGACAAGATGAAAGCCGAGAAGGGTGTTAAGCAGGATGTGGAGCTGACCGCTGATGATCTGAAGACTCTGGCTGAGCAGTTCAAAGCAGAGTACAAAGAGAAGATCGGTTCCGACTTCCCCTCTGATCCCAAGGAGCAGCTGATGGGCGCCATCAAAGCCGTGTTCCGTTCCTGGGACAACCCCCGTGCCAACGTATACCGTCGTGACAACGATATCCCCTATTCCTGGGGAACCGCTGTTAACGTACAGATGATGGCATTCGGAAACATGGGCGATGACTGCGGTACCGGTGTTGCGTTCACCAGAGATCCCGCTACCGGAAACAAGGGCCTGTTCGGCGAGTTCCTGACCAATGCCCAGGGCGAGGACGTTGTAGCCGGCGTTCGTACCCCCATGCACATTTCCGAGATGGAGCAGAAGTTCCCGGAAGCTTTCGAGCAGTTCCAGGATGTCTGCAAGAGACTGGAAGCGCATTACAGAGATATGCAGGATATGGAGTTTACCGTTGAGCACGGCAAGCTGTACATGCTGCAGACCCGTAACGGCAAGAGAACCGCTCAGGCCGCTCTGAAGATCGCCTGCGATCTGGTAGACGAGGGCATGAGAACAGAGGAAGAAGCGGTTGCCATGATTGATCCCAGAAACCTGGATTCCCTGCTGCATCCCCAGTTTGATGCTGCCGCTCTGAAGGCCGCTGTTCCCATGAGCAAGGCACTGGGAGCTTCTCCGGGAGCTGCCTGCGGTAAGATCGTATTCTCCGCTGAGGATGCCAAAGAGTGGGCTGCCAGAGGCGAGAAGGTCGTTCTGGTTCGTCTGGAGACCTCTCCGGAAGATATCGAAGGCATGAAGGCCGCTCAGGGTATCCTGACCGTTCGCGGCGGTATGACCTCCCACGCAGCCGTTGTTGCCCGTGGTATGGGTACCTGCTGTGTATCCGGATGCGGCGACATCACCATGGATGAAGAGAATAAGAGATTCACTCTGAACGGCAAAGAGTTCCACGAGGGAGATGCTATCTCCATCGACGGCTCTACCGGAAACATCTACGATGGAATCATCCCCACCGTAGACGCTACCATCGCCGGCGAGTTCGGAAGAATCATGGCATGGGCTGACAAATACAGAACCATGAAGGTAAGAACCAATGCGGATACTCCGGCTGACGCTAAGAAAGCACGTGAGCTGGGCGCTGAGGGCATCGGCCTCTGCCGTACCGAGCATATGTTCTTCGAGGGCAACCGTATCGACGCGTTCCGCGAGATGATCTGCTCCGAGACCGTTGAGGAGAGAGAAGCAGCTCTGGAGAAGATCCTGCCCGAGCAGCAGGGAGACTTCGAGAAGCTGTACGAGGCTCTGGAAGGCAACCCGGTTACCATCCGTTTCCTGGATCCGCCCCTGCATGAGTTCGTTCCCACCGAGGAAGAAGACATTGCGAAGCTGGCTGAGGCTCAGGGCAAGAGCGTTGACCACATTAAAGCCATCATCGCAAGCCTGCACGAGTTCAACCCCATGATGGGACATCGTGGATGCCGTCTGGCTGTCACCTATCCGGAGATTGCCAAGATGCAGACCAAGGCTGTAATCCGTGCGGCCATCAACGTGAAGAAGGCTCATCCGGACTGGGCAATCGAGCCGGAGATCATGATCCCGCTGGTAGGCGATATCAAAGAGCTGAAATACGTGAAGAAATTTGTAGTTGAGACCGCTGACGCTGAGATCGCGGCAGCCGGTATCGATATGAAGTACGAAGTAGGAACCATGATCGAGATCCCCAGAGCAGCTCTGACCGCTGACGAGATCGCCAAAGAGGCTGAGTTCTTCTGCTTCGGAACCAACGACCTGACTCAGATGACCTTCGGCTTCTCCCGTGACGATGCAGGCAAGTTCCTGGATGCTTACTACGATGCCAAGATCTTTGAGAACGATCCCTTCGCAAAACTGGATCAGGTTGGCGTTGGCCGTCTGATGGAGATGGCTGTGAAGCTTGGAAAACAGGCCAGACCGTCCCTGCACTGCGGTATCTGCGGCGAGCACGGCGGAGATCCCAGCTCTGTAGAGTTCTGCAACAAGCTGGGTCTGGATTATGTATCCTGCTCCCCCTACCGTGTGCCTATCGCAAGACTGGCAGCGGCTCAGGCAGCGATCGCTCAGAAAAACGCATAATTGCGGATACAATCACAGCGCTCTGTTCTTTGGAACAGGGCGCTGTTTTAATAAACAAAACTCTGAAGGCAAGGAGAGATAAAACATGGCGCAGAGGTATGATGTGCTGATCGTTGGGGCCGGGGTAATCGGATGCGCGGTGGCCCGGGAACTTTCCCGTTACAGACTGTCTGTTTGTGTGGCGGAAAAGGGGCCGGACATCTGTATGGAAACCAGCAACCGGAATTCGGCTGTGCTCCATGCAGGATATAATAATAAGCCGGGCTCTTCCATGGCCAGATTCTGTGTAGAAGGGAACCGCTGTTTTGACAAACTGGCGGAAGAACTGGATATTCCTTATAAGCGGACGGGAAAATTAGTGGTAGGTTTTACCGAAGAGGATATGAGGGCGCTGCGGGAACTGAAAGCCCGGGGGGAGGAAAACGGCATCCGGGGAATGAAAATTGTGGGCCGGGATTTTATTGCTCAGAAGGCTCCGCTGGTCCAGGGAAACTTTGCCCTCTGGTCTCCCACTACAGCGATTCTTAATCCTTTTCAATATACCTTTGGCCTGGCAGAAAATGCGGCGGAAAACGGGGTGGATTTTTTCTGCGGCAGAGAAGTCACAGGGATTTCTCTGGAAGAGGATGGCGTGTATACAGTTATAACAGAAAAAGGTATATTGAGAAGCCGGTGGATCATTAACTGCGCCGGCTTGCATGCGGACAAAATTTCCGCTATGCTGGGAATAGACGAATATACGGTTTATCCCTGCCGGGGGGAGTATTTTGTTCTGGATAAAAGACTGAAGGATACCCTTCCCCTGCCGGTCTATCCGGTTCCTAATTATAAAACGGGAGGCCTGGGAATTCATCTGACGCCGACTCTGGAGGGGAATATTCTTGTAGGGCCCAGTACGGAGTACATCAGCAGCCGCAGCGACTATTCTGCCACAAGAGAGATCATGGATCTGCTGATCCGGGAAGGCAGCCGTATTTATCCCTATCTGAAACAGGAATTTTTTATCCGTAATTTTGCCGGAATCCGTCCCAAGCTGTCGCCTAAAGAAGTGGGAGGCTATCACGATTTCGTAATAGAGCGGCGGGCGGATACGGCACCCCGGGCAATAAATCTTGTGGGGATTGAATCCCCGGGACTTACCAGCGCGGTCCCCATTGCCCGGCAGGTGGTAAGGCTGATGATGGAAGGAGAGGATCTGCAGGAAAAACCGGATTTTCAGCCTTTCAGAAAGCGTTTTCCCAGTTTCCGGGATAAATCTCCGGAGGAGCAGGCAGCCATGATCCGGGAGAATCCGGATTACGGGGAGGTGATCTGCCGCTGCGAAACTATAACCAAGGCGGAAGTTCTCCATGCGATCAACGGCGTCCTGGGGGCGGAAACGGTAACCGGAGTGAAGTACCGCTGCCGCGCAATGATGGGCCGGTGTCAGGGAGGATACTGCCAGATGCGGATTACAGAACTGCTGATGCAGGAGAAGGGGATCCGGCCGGAAAACCTGCTCTATGAGCGGCAGGGATCCTACGTCTTTACAGGGGAGGTGCGGGAAAATGAAAGCAATTCATAAGCAGGCAGTGATCCTGGGCGGCGGGCCCGGGGGCCTGGCAGCGGCTGTGGAACTGCAGAAAAAAGGAATCCGGGATCTGCTGATCCTGGAGAGGGAGCATCATCTGGGCGGGATCCTCAGACAGTGTATTCACGATGGTTTTGGACTCGCCCGGTTCGGGGAGAGTCTGTCAGGACCGGAATACGCCCGGCGCTTTGCGGATGAAGTTTTTAAAAGAAGGATTCCGGCAGCCACGGATACCACGGTCATCGGCCTTGACAGCAGCAGAACCATTACCGCTGTTTCCCGGGAAGGGCTGAAGCAGTATCAGGCAGATGCGGTTATACTGACTATGGGATGCAGAGAGAGGACCCGGGGAGCCCTCTCGATTCCCGGGGAGCGTCCTTCCGGCGTGTTTACTGCCGGAGTAGCGCAGTCGTATATGAATCTGAAAAATAAAAAAATCGGAAACAGGGCAGTGATCCTGGGCTCCGGGGATATCGGCATGATCATGGCCAGGCGTCTGACCCTGGAAGGCGTCAGGGTAGACGCGGTCTTTGAGATCCAGCCCTATGCCAGCGGACTGCCCCGGAACGTGGAGCAATGTCTGAATGATTACGGGATTCCTCTCTATCTCAGCCATACGGTAACAAAGATTCTGGGATCCCGGCGTCTGGAAGGGGTGGAGGTCAGCCGGGTAGACGAGAATCTGAAACCGATTTCCGGAACGGAAAAAGTGTTTCCCTGCGATACCCTGATTCTGTCCGTGGGCCTGATCCCTGAAAATGAGCTGTCCCGGATGGCCGGCGTAGAACTGGATCCCAGGACCAAGGGGGCCGTGGTGGATGAGTTTTATCAGACCAGCGTTCCCGGGATTTTTGCCGCGGGAAATGTACTTCACGTCCATGATCTGGTGGACTTTGTTTCCCTGGAGGCGGAGCGCCTGGCGGATTCTGCGGCAAGATTTCTGGAGAAGGGGCTGCCGGAGGCGAAAATCTCTGTGGAAACCGGCGGACTGATCGGCTATACAGTACCCCAGAAAATAACAGGGCAGCAGGATGTAACCCTGTCTTTTAGGCCCCGGCGGCCCCGGAAGAATGGCTGGGTAGAAATCCGGCAGAATGAGACCTGCCTGGTAAAGAAAAAATATCAAAGGCTTCTGCCGGCGGAAATGGAAACTATAATTCTGCCAAGGGAGAAGCTGCTTTCGGACTCTGCAATAAAGGTGGTGACCCGTGATGAATAAAAGATATATCTGTATTCTCTGTCCCAATGGCTGTGAGATAGAAGTACAGTTTGAGAAGTCGGAAATTCTTTCTGTGTCCGGGAACAAATGCCCAAAAGGGAAGGAATATGCGGAACAGGAAATCCGGAATCCTCTGCGCAGTCTTACCTCCTCGGTGCTGGTGGAAGGAGGGGAGATGCCCCTGTGCAGCGTCCGCCTTACAGCGCCCATCCCCAAGGGGCGGATCTTTGATGTAATGGAAGAAATCCGCAAATACAGAGTCACCGCGCCTGTCAAAGCGGGGCAAGTGCTGATTCCCAATGTTCTGGGACTTGGCAGCCATGTGATTGCTACAAGGAATGTAAAAAAAGAAAAAAATGGATTTTCATGAGAACTGCCGGGTATCTGTATGCAAATACGTACCCGGCAGCATGATTTTTGGCTTGATTTTTTTGAGGTTTCAGCTTATAATAATTGACATGCAGATATAGTTCATCGGTAGAACGCTAGCTTCCCAAGCTGGAGAGACGGGTTCGATTCCCGCTATCTGCTTTTTCTTATGCCCGGAGGTGCCAAGGAGAGGCGCTTCCGGGTTTTTTCTGTACTACAAGCCCGGAAGAAAGCATCAGCTTTTTTTATAAGGATTATATGCATCCCGATGCTTGAAATACAGATCCATCATGGCGCCGGTCAATTCCGGTCTGGAAGTGGCAGGCGTATAGATCAGAGCATCTCTGGGCCCCAGAATCTGAAGCTGGCGCATGCCGTCTTCGATGGCATCTTCTACGGTGGCCTGGGGGCTGTCAAGAACCTGAGCGTTGATGGACATCAGGAAAAGCATTTTTCCGCCCATTTTTTCGGCTGCGGCCAGGGGATCATTGTAGGGATAAAACAGGCCCAGAAGCATCTGCGCCCCCATATCATAAATATCCTCCAGCAGAGCTTCGATTCTGCCGCAGCTGTGGTGGCAGCGGATGATGCCGTTTTCCCGCATAGCATCGTAAACCTGTTTCTCGTAGGGTTTGATAAATTCGCAGAACATCTCCCGGGACATAAATTCGCTCCGCTGATGGCCAAAATCATCCAGGTTAATTATAATATCCGGATGATAGTGTTCTTTAATCAGGGGGATCATTTTCACCCGGAAATCCGTGATGGCCTGCATCAGTTCTTTGAAAGCTTTCGGTTCTGTATACATAGATTCCAGAGCGGTCTGAAAACCTACCAGAGCGTGGAGACGCTCCCAGGGACCGCTTTCCCAGAAGAACATGGAAAGCTTGTTTTCCCGGTCCAGTTTTTCGCAGACGGCTTTTGCCGGCGTCCAGTCAATGGATTCCAGATCCGGAAATTTTACCTGTTCCCTCCATCTGGTGATATCCGTACAGGGTTCTCTGCCCGGCAGAGGGCTGGCGCCGCCGATATCCGCTTCATATTCCCACCAGCAGCCCCAATAATCATAACCGCTGCCGCACTGTCCCAGGGCATAGGGGGGACGTTCCCGGACCACGTCTGTGGCCATGATCATTTCAAAATCCGCCATACTGGGAATGTATTCCGCTTTTCCGTCATGGGCGATGGCGTGAAGGGCATTTTCGCGTCCTGTCATATGCATTACCTCCTTTTACTTTATTGTTTCGATTATGATTTTAATTTAGCACAGGAATTCTCTGGCTTACAGCCGGCAAAAATGAGAATGGACGTTTCCAAACTGGAAACGTCCATTCTCATTTTTGCCGGGTTGCAATTCTTCCTTTCGTAAACCGTTGCAAAATGGGACCAGTAAGATATAATGAAAAGAAAATGGAGGGACAGGAATGATCCCATATGATCTGCAGGGCATCACTCTGCGACAGATTGAAATTTTCTTTAAATGCGCGGAATTGCAGAATTTTACAAAGGCGGCTGCGGAACTTCATGTAACTCCGGGCATGATCAGCAAAAAGATTGCGGATCTGGAGGCTGTTTTGAATTTTTCGCTGTTTTTCCGTCAGAAAAACCGCGTAGCGCTGACAGAAGAAGGGAAATCCCTGTATGCCGCATGGCGCCAGCCCGTCGAGGCCATGACGAGCCGGGCGGAGGATATTAAAGAGTACAGCAAGCAAAACCGGACGATTAATTTTTTCCTTTGGAGAAGTACAAATCCTGAGCGGTATTTTGTTCCCCTGATGAACGCGATTTTGGCGGAGGAAGATGTTCTTTTCCGCATTATTTCCAGCGAAGATCCCTGCAGTCTGGACGATATAGCATCCGGAAAACTGGATATTGCCTTTATGCCCAAATTTATGGAAAGAGGTGTACGGGAAATGGAAAGCCTGGATAGTTTCCTGGCGCTGCCCTCCCCTTTGTATGCCGCTTTGTCAGAGAATAATCCTCTGTCAGAGAAAAAAGTTCTTCTGATGGAAGACCTGCAGGGGGTAAATTTACTAAGCTATGAAGGGATGGTACCCTGGTATACGGAAATGGTCCGGGAACTTTGTCTGGAACACGGCTTTTCCGCCCGGTTAAAAACCGTTGAAAAACAGGTTTTCAGTACAAATTATCTTCACATGGATAAAAACGCAGCGCTGATTACGGATAAATACTTTCACGCTTTTCGAAGTAATGCGGTGGAATACCGGGAACTGCAGAACACAGAAAGCGGTCTTCTGATGATCTACAGAAAAAATGTTCCGGCCCATGTGAGGCATTTGCTGGAATTTGCCTGGAATTTCTACAAAGAATTTCGCTGAAAAGGTTTTCTGTGAAAAAATTTATGCCTGAACCAGCTGATCCAGGGAACCGAAGCGGTAGCCCATTTCTTCCCAGCGTGTCAGCAGCTCATCCAGGATCTCCGCATTGGTGGAGGAGGTGCTGTGCAGAAGGACGATGGCGCCTGGATGAATGCGGCCCAGAAGTTTTTCAAAGGCCTCCTCTTTCGTGGGCTGATCGTCCTGGAGCCAGTCGACGTAGGCCAGGCTCCAGAAAAATGTTTTGTATCCCAGATCCCGGGCCATTTCCAGATTGGAGGTGCTGTATTTTCCCTGGGGCGGCCGGTAGTATTTTTTCATGGATTCACCGGTGAGATCCTGGTACAGTGTCTCTACCTGAGACAATTCTTTCTGAAAGGCCTCTGCAGTGGAAATCTGAGACATATCCGGATGACTGTAGGTGTGGTTGGCTACAATGTGGCCTTCCGCAACCATGCGTTTTACCAGGTCCGGGGCGGAAGAGAGGAAATTTCCTACCACAAAAAAGGCTGCGGGAGCCTGATGTTTTTTCAGAGCGTCCAGAATGGGAGCGGTGCAGCCGTTTTCATAACCGGCATCGAAGGTTAGATAAAGAATCTTTTCCTGGGTATCCTGGGCGTACCAGGCATGGTACTGCTGGAGTTCCTGGAAAGATGCATTGGCCACGGGAGGCTGGCCTTCCTCCTGAAAGCTTAAGCCCCAGTTTTCTCCGGAGGGCTGCAGGATGGCGGAGGCCTTCCGGAGTTCCAAAGTTCCCAGGGCCAATCCCCGGCCGGATAGAAAAGCGGCGGCCAGCAGAAGCAGCAGAAGAAATACTTTTTTTGTTTTATGAATAAAAGCCATAGGTGTGTTCTCCGCAGATCTTTCTTTACTGTATGCGGAGGCATAAGGGGATATGAATGGGAGAAACCGGGAAAGCAGAACATGACCTAAATATTTGAAAAATTAAAATAGTTTAGAAAAATAAAAAAATTTGAAAAAAGAGTTGACTTCTAAAGGGAAAGGTGGTATTATAATCCATGTCAGCGGGAGAGCCGCTGAGAACTGAAGAAAGCAGGAATGGCGGAATTGGCAGACGCGCAGGCTTCAGGTGCCTGTGGTAGCAATATCGTGCGGGTTCAAGTCCCGCTTCCTGCATTCCAATACCTACTACCTGAGGGATCTCGAAAACCAGTTGAATGGGTTTCGGGATTTTTTGTTTTTCCGTTTTTTCACGGGATACAGATGCAAGAAGAGGGAGGAAGGAAAACGGACAAAAAATGCGGGTGCCCCAAAAATCAGAAAGATTTAAGGGACACCCGCACTGCGTAAATGCAGTTATTTTTCTGGCGGCTGAAATCCGCCTTTTTATCGTCCGTTTCCGTGAAGATTCTTCACAGCTGTGGAGAGCATGAGCTTGATCCGGTTCAGCTGGTTCACCTCAGAGGCACCCGGGTCGTAGTCTACGGCCACGATGTTAGCCTTGGGATATTCCTTGCGGATGGCTTTGATTACGCCCTTTCCTACAATGTGGTTGGGCAGGCAGGCGAAAGGCTGGATGCACACAATGTTCATAACACCCCCATGGATCAGTTCCATCATTTCTCCGGTAAGGAACCAGCCCTCGCCGGTCTGGTTGCCCACAGATACAATGGGAGAAGCGTATTTCGCCAGTTCCCGGATATCTGCCGGCGGGGTAAAGTGAACACTTTTGGCGAATTCTTTAGCAGCGGCGCTGCGCAGCCAGTTAATGGCTTTGATACCCAGATTGCAGAGAGCGGCCGTAGACTTTTTCATGCCCAGATGTTCTGCCTTGAAATTGGCGTTGTAGAAGCTGTACATGAAGAAATCGATCAGGTCCGGACACACGGCCTCGGCCCCTTCCCGCTCCAGCAGTTCCGCCAGATGGTTATTGGCTGCCGGCATGAATTTCACCAGAATCTCGCCTACAATGCCTACCCGGGGTTTCTTCTGGTCGGTGATGGGAAGCCGGTCAAAATCCCGGATCATGGTACGGCAGATCTGTTTATATTTTTTAAAGGAGAGCTTCGGTCCGCTGACAAAGGAAATGCAGATCTTTTCCCATTTTCTATGTAAGCGGTTGGCGGATCCCTTTACTTTTTCGTAGGGCCGCATCCGATACAGGCATTTCATGAGGATGTCTCCAAATACGGCTCCGAAGACCGCCCGCAGAGCCAGCCGGGGAGTGAGCTTAAAGCCGGGATTGCTCTCCAGTCCGCTCAGGTTCAGGGAGATTACGGGGACGTATTCCATCCCTACTTTTTTCAGAGCCCGTCGGATAAAACCGATATAGTTGGAAGCCCGGCAGCCCCCACCGGTCTGAGTCATGATCACTGCGGTTTTGTGCGTGTCATATTTCCCGGACAGCAGAGCCTGCATGATCTGGCCTACCACCATGAGAGAGGGATAGCAGGCATCGTTATTAACATACTTCAGGCCTACGTCCACGGCATCCTTATTGTCGTTGCCCAGGATCTCCAGATGATAACCCTCGGAATTAAAGGCCGGTTCCAGGATGTTGAAGTGGATAGGGGACATCTGGGGACAGAGGATGGTGTAATCCTTCCGCATTTCCTCGGTAAATACCACTTTTTCTATGGAAGAAGGATGCAGATCCCGTTTCTCGGGATTTTTCTCTCTGGCCCGCAGAGCCGCCAGCAGAGAGCGGACCCGGATCCTGGCGGCGCCCAGATTGTTGACTTCATCGATCTTCAGGCAGGTATAGATCTTTCCGCTGCCGGTGAGAATTTCATATACCTGATCTGTGGTAACGGCGTCCAGGCCGCAGCCGAAGGAGTTCAGCTGGATCAGATCCAGGTCCTCCCTGGTTTTTACATAGTTGGCGGCGGCGTACAGCCGGGTGTGGTACATCCACTGGTCGTTGACCCGCAGGGGGCGCTCCAGAGGAGCCAGATGGGACACGGAATCCTCAGTAAGCACGGCGATATCATAGGAATTGATCATGTCCGGAATGCCGTGGTGGATCTCCGGGTCGATATGGTAGGGACGGCCGGCCAGAACAATGCCCCGGTGTCCGGTTTCCTCCATCCACTTCAGGGTTTCCTCGCCTTTCGCTTCTATATCCTTCCGCATAGCGGCCATTTCCTCCCAGCCGGCATGGCAGGCTTCCCGGATCTCCTCCTCGGGGATCTGGGGAAAGACTTTTACCAGCTCGTCTGCCAGAATTTTCTCGCTGGTGAGAGCCAGGAAGGGGTTCATAAAACGGATGTCCGGATCGCTTAATTCATCCACGTTGTTCTTGATATTTTCCGCGTAGGAGGTGACGATGGGGCAGTTGTAATGGTTGACAGCCCCGGGATCTTCGTTCCTCTCGTAGGGGATGCAGGGATAGAAGAGAAACTTCACACCCTGCTTCAGCAGCCAGCTGACATGGCCGTGGGCCAGTTTGGCCGGATAGCATTCGGACTCGCTGGGGATAGACTCAATGCCCAGCTCGTAGATCTTTCTGGTGGAAACCGGGGAGAGCACTACCTGATACCCCAGTTTGGTGAAGAAAGTGAACCACAGAGGATAGTTTTCGTACATGTTCAGGACTCTGGGGATACCCACTTTGCCCCGGGGAGCTTCGTCCTCGGTGAGAGGCGTGTAGCCGAAGAGCTTTTTCATTTTATACTCAAACAGGTTAGGAATGTGGTTGGCATTCTTCTCCTTGCCGATGCCCCGCTCGCAGCGGTTGCCGCTGATGTACTGGCGGCCGCCGGAAAACCGGTTGATGGTCAGACGGCAGTTATTGGTACAGCCCTTGCAGTTGGCCATTTTTGTAGAATACTGCAGGGTGTTGATTTTCTCAATGGGCAGCATGGAGGTTTCTTTGCCCTCGTAGCGATCTCTGGCAATGAGAGCTGCGCCGAAAGCACCCATAATGCCGGCAATGTCCGGACGGATGGCCTGGCAGTCGGCGATGCGCTCGAAGCTGCGGAGCACCGCGTCATTGTAGAAGGTACCGCCCTGGACTACGATATGGTTCCCCAGCTCTTTGGCGTCGGAAACCTTGATCACCTTGTAAAGGGCATTTTTGATGACGGAGTAGGCCAGTCCGGCGGAGATGTCCGCTACAGTAGCCCCCTCCTTCTGGGCCTGCTTTACCTTGGAGTTCATGAACACCGTGCAGCGGGTGCCCAGGTCAATGGGATGCTCCGCGAACAGAGCCTCTCTTGCGAAGTCCTGGACACTGTAGTTCAGAGACTGGGCAAAGTTTTCAATAAAGGAACCGCAGCCGGAGGAGCAGGCCTCGTTCAGGAGAACGCTGTCCACGGCGTGATCCTTGATCTTGATGCATTTCATATCCTGGCCGCCGATATCCAGAATGCAGTCCACCTCCGGGTCGAAGAAAGCGGCGGCAGTGTAATGGGCGATGGTTTCCACCTCTCCTTCGTCCAGCATCAGTGCGGCTTTGATCAGAGCCTCCCCGTAGCCGGTGGAGCAGGAATAGGCAATATGGGCGGAATCCGGCATCTGCGCGTAAATTTCCTGAATAGCCCGGATGGAAGTGGCCAGGGGGTTGCCCTGGTTGTTGCTGTAGAAAGAATACAGCAGGGAACCGTCCTCTCCTACAACCGCCGCTTTGGTGGTGGTAGAGCCGGCATCAATGCCCAGATAACAGTTGCCCTCGTAAGTGGAAAAATCCGCGGTAGCTACGTTGTTGACGCTCTGGCGTTCCAGGAAAGCATCGTATTCTTCCCGGGAGGCAAAGAGAGGCTCCATGCGGGCTACCTCGAAATCAATGGCCACACCGGAGCGAAGCTTTTCCGCCAGGGCTTTCAGGGACACGCTGCCTTCCGGAGCGGCGTTCATGGCGGAGCCGATAGCCGCGAACAGATGGGAGTTGTCGGGCATGATGCTGTGCTCCTCGTCCAGCTTCAGAGTGCGGATAAAAGCCTGACGCAGCTCCGAAAGGAAATGCAGAGGGCCTCCCAGAAAGGCAATATGGCCCCGGATGGGCTTGCCGCAGGCCAGACCGGAGATGGTCTGGTTTACCACCGCCTGGAAGATGGACACGGCCAGATCCTCCTTGGTGGCTCCGTCGTTGATCAGGGGCTGGATATCTGTTTTGGCAAACACGCCGCAGCGGGCGGCGATAGGATAAATGGCCTTGTAGTTTTTTGCGTACTCGTTGAGGCCGGTGGCGTCTGTCTGCAGCAGAGAGGCCATCTGGTCGATAAAGGAACCGGTGCCTCCGGCACAGATGCCGTTCATGCGCTGTTCGATGTTGCCCCCTTCAAAGTAAATGATCTTGGCGTCCTCGCCGCCCAGTTCAATGGCTACGTCTGTCTGAGGGGCGTAGTGCTGCAGGGCAGTGGAAACGGCGATAACCTCCTGAACAAAGGGGACCTCCAGATGGTTGGCCAGAGTCAGGCCGCCGGAGCCGGTGATCACCGGGCTGACAGAGAGCTCTCCCAGCTTTTCGCAGGCCTCGCTAAGAAGGTCCGCCAGGGTCTCCTGGATATTGGCGTAGTGACGCCTGTAATCAGAAAAAAGCAGATGGTTTTCTGCGTCTAAGATCGCGACTTTTACCGTGGTGGAACCGGTGTCGATTCCCAGGGTATAGCGTTTATCACTCATGTAATATTCTCCTCACTTTCGCTTCTTATGATTATACGACAAGATTCGGGCAAATACAATTAGTAAAAATCTCCGCAAATCTTAAAAGAATATAACCTGGGGCTGTGCCAAATATCTGAAGCTGCGGGGCTTCTTGAGATTGATTTTTGCGGCGGAAACCGCTATACTGTTGCCAGTGAACAAAACAGAGGAGAAGCAGCATGAGTGAATACAGGATTTTAACTACTCAGGGCCGGGCCAAACGGGCAGAGTTTCACACGGTTCACGGCGTGATCCAGACGCCGGTGTTTATGAATGTAGGTACTGTGGCGGCCATTAAGGGGGCGGTTTCTACAGAGGATCTGGAGGAGATCGGCACCCAGGTAGAACTGTCCAATACTTATCACCTTCATGTGCGGCCAGGAGATGAAGTGGTGAAGAAGATGGGAGGGCTGCACAAGTTTATGGCCTGGAACAAGCCCATCCTTACGGATTCCGGCGGCTTCCAGGTGTTTTCCCTGGCCACCCTTCGGAAAATCAAAGAGGAGGGTGTTTACTTCCATTCCCATGTGGACGGCAGAAAAATCTTTATGGGGCCGGAGGAGAGCATGCAGATCCAGTCTAACCTGGCTTCCACCATTGCCATGGCCTTTGACGAGTGTCCCTCCAGTGTGGCGGAGCGCTCCTATGTCCAGGCTTCTGTAGATCGGACCACCCGGTGGCTGGCCCGGTGCCAGGTGAAGATGCGGGAGCTGAACCAGCGGGAGGATACCATCAACAAACAGCAGCTGCTCTTCGGCATCAATCAGGGAGCGATTTATCCGGATATCCGCGTCGATCACGCCAAACGGATCAGCCAGATGGAACTGGACGGCTACGCCGTAGGGGGACTGGCTGTAGGGGAGAGCCATCAGGAAATGTATTATATTCTGGAAGAGGTGGTTCCCTATCTGCCAAAGGAGAAGCCCACGTATCTTATGGGAGTGGGAACTCCGGCCAACATCCTGGAAGGCGTGGAGCGGGGCGTTGACTTTTTTGACTGCGTGTATCCCAGCCGCAACGGGCGCCATGGCCACGTATATACCAATCATGGCAAGTTGAATCTGCTGAATGCCAGATATGAACTGGATCACCGGCCTATTCAGGAGGGCTGCGGCTGTCCTGCCTGCCGCCGGTACAGCAGAGCCTATATCCGCCATTTGCTGAAGGCGAAAGAGATGCTGGGCATGCGGCTCTGTGTGCTTCATAACCTGTATTTTTACAACCATCTGATGGAAGAGATCCGGGAAGCACTGGATGAAGGCCGTTTTCCGGCGTATAAAAAAGAAAAACTGGAGGGCTTTCAGGCGGGAGAGCCTCAGTAAAGAGGGGGAAGGGTAAATTTTGAAACGAGCGCAGAGAAGACAGCAAATCTTTCGAAGATGCTTTCTGTTCGGAACAGCTGTAGTAAGCGGAACGGTGTTCTGCATTCTGACCCTGGGGAAAGGGGAGTCCGCCGGGCAGGAGGTACAGCAGGTTTCTGTGCAGACGGAGAGATGGGAACAGGAAGCAACGTCAACAGAGAAGCCTGTCTCCGGAGAAAGCAGTTCCCAGAAGGAAGAAAAGGATCAGCCAGACGCCAGTCAGACAGATAACCGGATTCCTCAGACGGATCGTGTTTTTGAGATAGAAAGCGAGGTTCTTGCCAGCCTTGAGAAAATGGCTGAGACAGATCCAAAAATAGAGCAGCTTCTGGAATATCCGCAGCAGTATCCCCAGGAACTCCTGGAGGCGGTCATAGAAAATGCGGAAACCGTAGATTATGTGCTGGAATATCCGGAAAAGAGGGATCTGCCTCAGGCGGAAACCATTGGCAGTCTGACGGAAGGAGAAATCCCCCAGCTGATTCAGTGGGATGAAAGATGGGGATATACTTGGTACGGAGACGGGCTTCTGGGGGTAACCGGCTGCGGCCCTACCTCTCTGGCTATGGTAGCCGCCGGGCTTACGGGCAATGAGAAAATAACACCGGCGGCGGTGGCTGAATTTGCAGAAGAAAATGGTTATTATGTAGAGGGAACCGGCACCAGCTGGAGCCTTATGGAAGAAGGATGTCAGGCTTTCGGCGTCCGGGGAAGGGAACTGATCCTGGAAAAGCACAGCATTATCTCGGAATTAGAAGCAGGACATCCGGTTATCTGCAGCATGAAACCGGGAGACTTTACGGTCCGGGGCCATTTTGTGGTGTTTACCGGCATGGAAGAGGGAAAAATACGGATCCATGATCCCAACAGCAAGATCCGCAGCGAAAAACTCTGGGATTATGAGGAACTGGAGCCCCAGATCAACAATCTGTGGGCCTTTGAGAAAATTGTATAGATAAAAAATCCTGCAGCTGGAACGGAACCATTCCTTTCCAGCTGCAGGATTTTTATTATCGGTGATAGGTTTGCAGATCCAGAAGTCCCTCCGTTTTGGCGACTGCCAAAGATACGGCCGCATCGCCGGTTGTATTGGAAGTGGCGCGGAACATGGAGAGAATGGGATCAATGCCCATGAGAAGCCCTACCGCTTCCACAGGGACGCCGATCTGAACCAAAAGTACAGACAGGCAGATGAAAGCGGAGCCTGGAACTCCGGGGGCGCCGATGGACAGGATCAGTATGGAGAAGACCAGGGAGAACATTTCCGATCCTGACAGGGAGACACCGTAGATTTTAGCCAGGAAAAGAGCGGCCACCGCCAGGTAAACACAACTGCCGTCCATATTCACGGTAGCTCCCAGGGGAATGGAAAAAGAGCACACCTTGGAGGAGATACCCAGCTGATCCCGGCAAGTCTGCATATTTACCGGCATGGCGGCGCTGCTGGAACTCAGGCTGAAAGTGGTAAGCATTGCCGGTGCGTATTTCCTGAGAAAGATCAGAGGATTGACCCGGGCAAGCAGCAGGATCAGCAGGCAGTAGACTGCGATCATGCAGGCCATGCCCGCAATGATGGTTCCCATGAGCCCCAGCAGAGACAGAAGCGTGCCGGTCCCTGTCTGCAGGATCAGGGAAATCACAGAGCAGAGTACAGCCAGGGGCACAAACTTGATGATCAGGGTGGTGATCTTCAGGAAGAGGGTGTTGCAGGCCTCGAAAAAGTCCCTTAGAGGCTTGGAATAATCTCCGATCATACCTACGGCAATGCCGCACAGCAGGGCGATAAAGATAATCTGCAGCATATCCGCGTTCAGGAAAGGCAGTACAAAATTATCCGGTATAATATTGATAACCGTATCCAGCATAGACACGCTGGTGGTTTCCACAGAGGCAGCCGCTGCCTGGGCGGATCCCAGCATACTGGGACTGCCGGGCTGGAAAAGGAAGAAAATTCCAATGCCTACTCCAATGGCGATAAAGGTAGTAAAAAGGTAGAGGCCCATGACCTTGATTCCGATCTTGCCAAATTCCGCCAGATTGCTGAAATTGGAAATGCAGGAAACAATAGAGAAAAATACCACCGGTCCCACGACCATTTTCAGAGCGTTCAGGAACATGGTTTTTACCGGAGTGAAACAATAGGTATCCATGCCCTGGGCCAGACTTTCAGGAATGGTCAGTTTCAGCAGGAAACCAAGAAGAATAGCCAGGACCAGGGCTCCCAGTGTCAGCCACAGAGATTTTTTCTCAGATTTCTGAGCGGTAATGACTATGGTATTCCGGTGATTTTTGTGTTTGTATTTCAGGCTGTCCTGGTAGGAACGGAGAACCAGATTGCGGATTGCCATTTCTGTATCGTAATCTACATCCTCCATCTCCAGAGGAACGCCGAAATCTGAATCTTCCGCCAGGTCAAAAGCTTCTCCGGGGGCGGAGAGGCGGATGGTAATCGTGCCGAGACGCCGGATAAGGGCAATCTGCAGTTCTGTTCCCGGGTCTGTGTGGGAAGAAAGCTTGACCAGGGATTCTTCAGCGGCCAGAAGCACCCGGTTGATGGCTTTGGGCTTCAGGTTAAAAGATTTCAGCGTTTCCTGGATGTAATCCATTCCCTGACCGATGCCCTTGGTGTCGGCAGTAATTGTGCGCATAGCTGTAACCTCCTTTGCATTAAAAATCTGTACAAAAGAATACCATAGTTGATGAAAAATAACAATTCTATAAACCGGAAGGGTTTCATAAAAATTCCTTGCTATTTAGAGCGCGATTGTGTATTATATTACTAGTGCGCGGAAGCGCATCAGCTTGAACAGCAGGAGGATGAGAAAAAATGATTTTTGCAAGTGAGACAGCGTCAGCAGCTTCTGCCGGAGGCGGAATGGGCACAGGCATGATGCTGATCTGGATCGTAGTGCTGGTTGCTCTGATGTATTTTATGATGATCCGCCCTCAGAAGAAAGAGCAGAAGAGAATGCAGGCCATGCTGGCGGATCTGGCCATTGGAGACGCAGTGGTGACCAACGGCGGATTTTATGGCATTATTATCGATATCAGCGAGGACGATGTGATTGTAGAGTTCGGAAATAACAAGAATTGCCGGATTCCTATGAGAAAATCCGCTATCGCGGCGGTGGAGAAGCCGGAACAGGCGGCTGTATCCGATAAGGATGCCAAAAAAGAGACAAAGACAGAAAAAGTAGAGACGAAGAAAAAGTAATGCAGCCAAGTCCACAGGGTATGCAGACAGGAATCTGTCTGAAACTCTGTGGATATTTTTTGCTTCCTTCTGGCGGATCTTCCTACTTTGTTCTCTGTATGGGCAGAATGACCGGATTTTCTTGCGTTTTTTGTTGAAAATTCCGTAATATTGAAGTATGATATTAACTATATCGGTCCGGCATCGGGAAAAACCTGTGCCTGGCCGTCAGCGGAGAGGAGAGAGAAACACAATATGGAATATAAGATCGGATTGATCCGGGGCGATGGAATCGGCCCGGAGATCGTAAATGAAGCGAAAAAAGTACTGGATGCAGTCTGTGAAACGTACGGACATGTGTTCCATTACTGTGATATGCTGCTGGGCGGGGCGTCCATTGATGTTCACGGGGAGCCTCTCACAGAGGAGACCATCGCCCAGGCAAAAGCCTGTGACGCGGTGCTCATGGGCTCCATCGGCGGGGACGCGGCCACATCCCCCTGGTATAAGCTGGAACCTTCCAAACGTCCGGAGGCCGGTCTGCTGGGGATCCGCAAGGCCCTGAACCTGTTTGCCAATGTGCGCCCGGCGTACCTGTACCAGGAGCTGAAGGCCGCCTGCCCCTTAAGGGATCAGGTTATCGGCGGAGGATTCGACATGGTGATCATGCGGGAGCTCACCGGCGGCCTGTATTTCGGAGAGCGGAAAACCTATGAGAAAAACGGTCTGCGGACTGCGGTAGATACCCTGGTCTACAATGAAAACGAGATCCGCCGCATTGCCAGACGGGCCTTTGATATCGCCCGAAAGAGAAGGAAGAAAGTCACCAGTGTGGATAAAGCCAATGTGCTGGATTCTTCCCGGCTGTGGCGCGCTGTGGTAGAGGAAGTGGCAAAGGACTATCCGGATGTTGTTCTGGAGCATATGCTGGTAGATAACTGCGCCATGCAGCTGGTGAAGGATCCCGGCCAGTTCGACGTGATCCTTACAGAAAATATGTTCGGGGATATCCTTTCGGACGAGGCAAGCATGGTCACCGGCTCCATCGGTATGCTGTCCTCCGCCAGCCTCAATGAGACCAGCTTCGGTCTCTACGAGCCCAGCCACGGCTCCGCTCCGGATATCGCCGGCAAGAATATCGCCAATCCCCTGGCTACCATCCTTTCGGCGGCAATGCTGCTCCGCTATTCCCTGAACCTGGATCAGGAGGCGGACGCGGTGGAAGCGGCTGTAAAAGCGGTATTAAAAGAAGGATACCGTACCGGAGATATTATGTCGGAAGAATGCAGGAAAGTATCCACCACGGAGATGGGGTCTCTGGTGGCGGAGAGAATATGAGGAGATGAAAAAATGAGAAGTGACGCGGTAAAGAAGGGGATGCAGTCAGCGCCCCACAGAAGTCTTTTCAATGCTCTGGGAATGACCAGAGAGGAGCTGGACAGACCGCTGGTAGGCATCGTCAGCTCTTACAATGAGATCGTTCCGGGCCATATGAACCTGGATAAAATTACGGAAGCTGTAAAGATGGGTGTGGCTATGGCGGGAGGAACGCCGGTGGTATTTCCGGCCATCGCCGTCTGCGATGGAATTGCCATGGGGCACATCGGCATGAAGTATTCCCTGGTAACCAGAGATCTGATCGCGGATTCCACAGAAGCTATGGCAATGGCCCACCAGTTTGACGCCCTGGTTATGATCCCCAACTGCGACAAGAACGTGCCGGGTCTTTTAATGGCTGCGGCCCGGATCAATATCCCCACTGTTTTTGTCAGCGGCGGCCCCATGCTGGCCGGCCATGTCCACGGAGAGAAGAGAAGTCTGTCTTCCATGTTTGAGGCGGTGGGAGCCTACACAGCAGGTACCATCACCGAGGAAGACGTGGAAGAGTTTGAAAACAAGGCCTGTCCCACCTGCGGCTCCTGCTCAGGCATGTACACTGCCAACAGCATGAACTGTCTCACAGAAGTGCTGGGTATGGGGCTTCGGGGCAACGGCACCATTCCGGCGGTTTATTCTGAGAGACTGAAGCTGGCCAAGCATGCGGGCATGCAGGTTATGGAGCTGCTGAAGAAGAATATCCGTCCCCGGGATATCATGACAAAAGAGGCATTTTTAAATGCGCTGACCGTGGATATGGCTCTTGGCTGCTCCACCAACAGTATGCTGCATCTGCCGGCCATCGCCCATGAAGTGGGATTTGATTTTCTGCCGGAACTGGCCAACGAGATCAGCGCCCGGACCCCCAACCTGTGCCATCTGGCGCCGGCGGGACACACTTATATGGAGGATCTGAATCAGGCCGGCGGCGTCTATGCTGTAATGAATGAACTCTCCAAGAAGAACCTGCTGAATCTGGACTGCCTGACCGTTACCGGAAAAACAGTGGGTGAGAATATTAAAAATGTAAAAAATAAAAATCCGGAAGTGATCCGGCCTATTGAGAATCCCTACAGCCAGACCGGCGGCATCGCCGTGCTGAAGGGCAACCTGGCGCCGGACACGGCAGTGGTAAAACGTTCCGCTGTCTGTGAGGAGATGATGGTCCATGAGGGACCGGCCCGGGTCTTTGACTGCGAGGAGGACGCCATCGCCGCCATTAAGGGCGGAAAGATTGTAGCGGGAGACGTGGTTGTTATCCGCTATGAGGGCCCCAAAGGAGGTCCCGGCATGCGGGAGATGCTGAATCCCACCTCGGCCATTGCCGGCATGGGTCTGGGATCTACCGTAGCCCTGATCACCGATGGACGTTTTTCCGGGGCTTCCCGGGGAGCTTCTATCGGCCATGTGAGTCCCGAGGCGGCAGTGGGAGGTCCTATCGCACTGGTGGAAGAAGGGGATCTGATCCACATTAATATTCCGGAAAACAAACTGGAGCTGGCGGTTTCCGAAGAAGTGCTGGAAGAGAGACGGAGAAACTGGAAACCCAGAAAGCCCAATGTGACCACCGGTTATCTGGCCAGATACGCCAGACTGGTGACCAGCGCCAACCGGGGAGCCATCCTGGAGATCCCGGATTGATCATCCCGGGACCGAAAGGTCCGAAGATAAAGGAAAGGAGAGATTGCCATGCAGTTAAATGGTTCACAGATCATCATTGAATGTTTAAAAGAACAGGGGGTTGACACTATCTTCGGTTATCCGGGAGGCACCATCCTGAATGTTTACGATGAATTATATAAGCACCCGGAGATCCGTCATATCCTTACTTCCCATGAGCAGGGAGCCTCCCATGCGGCGGACGGTTATGCCAGAGCTACCGGTAAGGTAGGGGTCTGCTTTGCTACCAGCGGCCCCGGAGCCACCAACCTGGTAACCGGTATCGCCACTGCTTATATGGATTCGGTTCCCGTGGTGGCCATCACCGCCAACGTGGGTACGTCTCTTCTGGGAAAGGACAGCTTCCAGGAGATCGATATCGCCGGAGTGACCATGCCCATTACCAAGTACAGTGTGATCGTTAAGGATGTAAAGGTTCTGGCGAAAACTATCCGCAAGGCTTTCCGCATCGCCCGTTCCGGCCGTCCGGGACCGGTGCTGGTGGACGTGACCAAGGATGTCACTGCGGATGTGTGTGAATATACTTATATGGAGCCGGAAAAAGTTCTGCCCAAGACAGACATGATCCGCCAGGAGGATCTGGAGCAGGCGGCGGAAATGATTTCCAAGGCCCGGAAGCCCTTCCTTTTTGTAGGCGGCGGCGCAGCCATTTCCGGCGCGGACGCAGAGGTGCGGGAGCTGGCCCGGAAGATTCAGGCCCCGGTATGCGACAGCCTTATGGGAAAGGGAACCTTCCCGGGCACCGATGAAACCTATACGGGCATGCTGGGTATGCACGGCACCAAAGCCTCCAATCTGGGCATGTATAAGTGTGATCTGGTGATCGTGCTGGGTGCCAGATTTTCCGACAGAGATGTAGGAGATACCAGCCATTTTGCCAATCAGGCCAAGATTCTGCAGATTGATGTAGATCCTGCGGAGATTAACAAGAATGTCCAGGTGGACGCGGAGATTATCGGGGATGTAAAGGAAGTGCTGAAACGGCTTCTGCCCATGATCCCGGAGGAGAAGCATCCGGAGTGGATCGCGGAGATGGAAGAACTGAAAGCAGAATATCCCATGACCTACCATGAGGAAGGCCTTACGGGCCCCTTTGTGATCGAGGAGATCTACCGGATTACCAAGGGAGACGCTCTGATCTGCACAGACGTAGGCCAGCATCAGATGTGGAGCGCTCAGTATTACAAATATACAAAGCCCCGCACCCTGCTTACCTCCGGCGGTCTGGGAACTATGGGCTACGGCCTGGGCGCCGCCATGGGTGCCAAGTGCGGACGTCCGGAGAAGACGGTAATCAACGTAGCGGGAGACGGCTGCTTCCGCATGAACATGAATGAGATCGCCACCCTGGCCAGGTACAATATTCCGGTGATCGAAGTGGTGATCAACAACCATGTGCTGGGCATGGTGCGCCAGTGGCAGACCCTTTTCTACGGGAAGAGATATTCCCAGACTATCCTCAACGATAAAACAGATTTCGTAAAGGTGGCGGAAGCTATGGGAGCTGTAGGCATGCGGGTGACCAGAAAGGAAGAGTTCGGACCGGCTCTGGAGAAGGCCATTTCCCTGGGCGTGCCGGTGGTCATCGACTGCCAGATCGACAGCGACGACAAGGTATTTCCCATGGTGCCCGCGGGAACAGCCAACAGCAATGTTTTTGACGAAAAAGATATGGAGCAAAACAACGCTTGACGAAAAATGCTGAATAGATGTATGATGATAGAGTGCGGATCTGTGAATGCAGGTCCGCAGTCGAATTGTTAAAATAGAATGCTTGCAATGGAAACAGGAGGAGAGAAAAATGAGCAGAGTATATAATTTCTCCGCAGGCCCCGCCGTTCTTCCGGAGGAGGTCTTAAGAGAAGCTCAGGAAGAGATGATGGATTACCGCGGCTGCGGCATGTCGGTCATGGAAATGAGCCATCGCTCTAAAATGTTTGACAATATTATTCAGGAGGCGGAGGCGGATCTCCGGGATCTGCTGAACATCCCTTCGGATTATAAGGTGCTGTTCCTTCAGGGCGGCGCTTCCCTGCAGTTTGCCCAGATCCCCATGAACCTTATGAAGAACCGGGTGGCGGACTACATCGTTACGGGACAGTGGGCGAAAAAGGCATGGCAGGAGGCCCAGAAGTTCGGCACGGCCAATAAGATCGCGTCCTCAGAGGATAAAACCTACAGCTACATTCCGGATTGTTCCGATCTGCCCATCAGCCCCGATGCGGACTATGTGTACATCTGCGAAAATAACACCATCTATGGAACCAAGTTTAAAACCCTTCCCAATACAAAGGGCAAGCTGCTGGTATCTGATGTGTCCTCCTGCTTTCTGTCAGAGCCCATGGACGTGACCAAATACGGTATTGTCTACGGCGGTGTGCAGAAGAATATCGGACCTGCGGGTATGGTGATCTCCATTGTGAGGGAAGATCTGATCACGGATGATGTGCTTCCGGGAACCCCCACCATGATGAAGTTTAAGACCCAGGCAGATGCAGGATCTCTGTACAATACCCCCAACTGCTGGTGTATTTATGTCTGCGGCAAGGTGTTCAAATGGCTGAAGAAGATGGGCGGACTTTCTGTGATGAAGGAGAGAAACGAAAAGAAAGCAAAGATCCTTTACGATTTCCTGGATTCCAGCAAGCTGTTCAAGGGAACTGTGGTGAAAGAGGATCGTTCTCTGATGAACGTACCCTTTGTTACCGGTGATAAAGACATGGATGCCAAGTTTGTAAAGGAAGCAACAGAAGCAGGACTGGAAAACCTGAAAGGACACCGCACCGTAGGCGGCATGCGGGCCAGCATCTACAACGCAATGCCCATGGAGGGCGTAGAGGCGCTGGTAGCCTTTATGAAAAAGTTTGAAGAGGAGAATGCGTAATGTTTCAGTACAGCTGTTTAAATCCGATTTCGGAAGTAGGTCTCCGGGAGTTCGGGGAGGGCTACGCCCGCACCGAGAATACCGAGGAGGCTGACGCCATCCTGGTGAGAAGCGCCAAGATGCATGATATGGAACTGCCGGAGAAGCTTACCGCTGTGGCCAGAGCCGGAGCCGGCGTTAACAATATCCCCCTGGAACTCTGCGCGGAACACGGAATTGTAGTGTTCAACACGCCGGGTGCCAATGCCAACGGTGTGAAGGAGCTGGTGCTGGCAGGCATGCTGCTGGCCTCCCGGGATATCGTCGGCGGCGTGGAATGGGTAAAAAGCCAGGAAGATAATCCGGAAGTAGGAAAACTGGCAGAGAAGCAGAAAAAGCAGTTTGCCGGCTGCGAGATCAGCGGCAAGAAACTGGGTATCATCGGTCTGGGCGCCATCGGCCAGCTGGTGGCCAATGCCGCCACCCATCTGGGCATGGACGTGTATGGCTATGATCCCTATCTGTCTGTGGACGCGGCCTGGAACCTGTCCCGGTCCATTCACCACATCCAGGATGTAAATGATATTTACAGAGAATGCGACTACATTACCATTCATGTGCCCCTGACCGACAGCACCAAAGGAATGATCAGCCGGGGAGCTATTGAGATGATGAAGGAGGGGGTTGTTCTTCTGAACTTTGCCAGGGATATCCTGGTGGATGAGGACGCCCTGGTAGAGGCTCTGAAGTCCGGAAAGGTAAAGAAATATGTTACAGACTTTGCCAACCCCACCGTGGCCGGAGTGCCGGGAACGCTGATCACCCCCCATCTGGGAGCTTCCACAGAAGAGGCGGAAGATAACTGTGCGGTGATGGCTGTGAAAGAGCTGCGGAATTATCTGGAAAACGGAAATATAAAGAACTCTGTGAACTATCCTGCCTGTGATATGGGAAAATGTTCCGCTGCGGGCAGAATCGCCATTAATCACAGGAATATTGTAAATATGATCAGTCAGTTTACCCGGGTGATCGGCGAGGCCGGCATCAATATCTCTGACCTTACCAACAAGAGCAAGGAAAACTATGCTTACTCTCTTATTGATCTGGAAGAACCCGCTACGGAAGAGATGGTAAAAGCCCTGGAGGCGATTGACGGCGTGCTGAAGGTACGTGTGGTAAAATAAATATCAGAAATCCAGAGGCTGCAGCAGGATTTTTGTCCTGCGGCAGCCTTTGTGCGCCTGTATGGCAGAAACGAGGAGGAATCAGATATGGCGGTAATAAGACCTTTCCGGGCTCTGCGCCCGGCGGAAGGAAAAGAGGCGGCGGTGGCTGCTCTTCCTTATGATGTGTACAGCCGGGCAGAAGCCAGAGAAGCGGTCCGGGGAGACGGACTGACCTTTCTGCGGATCGACCGGCCGGAGACCCAGTTTCCACCGGAGCAGGATATGTACGCGGACTGTGTGTACCGGAAAGGAGCGGAAATGCTCCAGGAAATGGAAGAAAAAGGGGAATTTATTCAGGATGCGGATCCCTGCTATTATATCTATGAACTGACCATGGAGGGACGGGTGCAGACGGGGCTGGCAGCCTGTTCCGCAGTGGAGGATTATCTGTCGGGAGTCATTAAGAAGCATGAGAATACCCGGCGGGAAAAGGAGGAGGACCGGATCCGCCATGTGGACGCTTTAAGCGCCCAGACAGGACCGATTTTTCTGGCCTACCGGGCAGACAGCCGGATCCGGGAACTGCTGGAGGAGGAAAAGAAGAAACCGGCCCTGGCGGACTTTACTTCCGGGGACGGAGTGACTCACCGGGTATGGAAGATAGAGGAAGAACCGGTGATCCGGAAGATTACGGAAATATTCCGGGAAATTCCCCACACATATATTGCCGACGGACATCACCGGGCTGCTTCAGCGGTGGAGGTTTCTCTTATGCGACGGAGAGAGCACCCGGCCTATACCGGGGAGGAGGAATTTAACTACTTCCTTTCTGTGCTCTTCCCGGACGATGAGCTGCATATCCTGGATTATAACCGGGTGTTAAAAGATCTGAACGGTCATACGGAGAAAGAGATCCTGGAAAAATTCCGGGAGGCCTTTACGGTGGGAGAGCCGGAAAAAGAGCCGGTACAGCCAGGAGAGAAGGGAGAAATGGGCCTTTATCTGGGAGGCGTCTGGAGAAGACTGAAAGTCCGTCCGGAACGGGTGAAACAGGATCCGGTAGGCTCCCTGGATGTGGCTTATCTGCAAAGAGAGATCCTGGAGCCGGTGTTCGGCATTCAGGATCCAAAAACAGACAAGCGTATTGATTTTGTAGGAGGCATAAGGGGGCTTCGGGAACTGGAGCGCCGCTGCGGGGAAGACTGTCTGGCGGCAGTATCCCTGTATCCTACTTCCATGAAAGAACTCTTTGCTGTGGCAGACCAGGGGCTTCTGATGCCCCCCAAATCTACCTGGTTTGAGCCCAAGCTCCGCAGCGGATTGTTCATACATAAAATTGAAAGGTAGTCTCCGGCTCTCTGAGCAGCCGGAAGGAAAGTTCCAGGTACAGCCGGGTATCGTAATCGTTCAGGTTCAGCCGGGTCAGTTCCTGGATCCGCTCCATGCGGTTGATAAAAGTGCTCCGGTGAATATAGAGTTTTTCAGCCGCTTTTGACATGTTAAATTGCTGTTCAAAGTACATAAGAAGCGTTGCGTAGTAACTGGTCTGCCGCTGCTGGTCATGCTCCCGAAGAATGAGCAGGGCCGGGTGGCAGACCTGTTCCGGTTTAAAGATCCCTGCGCCGTAGGCCAGCAGATACTCCAGCCCGTAATCATTAAATCGGAAGTACCAGCGGGTGCTGTCTTTTTTGCGGCCGAATTCCAATGCGTACACCGCCTGGCGGAAATAAAGGCTGATTTCCCGCAGGCCGGTAAAGGTCCGGCTGCAGCCGGCCACCATCAGGCCGTCCCGGACCAGATAGGCCAGAGACTGATAGAAATCCTGCAGTTTGTCGGTTCCGTAAAGAGTCAGATTCAGCAGCATGGCTACATTTCCCTGATGTTCCACTGCGCAGGCCCCCCGCCATCTCTCCTCCACCTGAGAAATCAGGTAGGGCGGGTACAGATCCCGCTTCAGCCGGTGTTCCGGCAGAAACAGCAGCATCAGGTACGTATGTTCCTCTGACCAGCCGGTATTCTGGCCCAGGCGGCTGATATCCCGGAGATGGGGAACTTTCCCGGCCAGGCTGTCAGAGAGAAAGGAATGAAGATAGGTCTGGACAGAGGAGGTGAACTGGAAAGATCCAAACCTCTGCAGCAGGATTTCAATACAGTCCGCAAGTTTTTCCATAACGGGGCTCAGCCTTTCTCTGGCCCCGGGCACATCGGCAGCCATGACAAGCCGGCCGCAGTATTTTCCGCCGGAGCGGAAATTGTAAAGAAGATAATTCTTGTCGTAATCGAATTCAAAGATTCCCCTGGCTGTTTCCAGACCCCGGAAATGGGGATTGGAAATTATGTCGTTTACAGTGTCCAGATTAATCTGTCCTTCGTCGGAGAAAAGAGCGTAGGGAGCATCCGGAGCATGTTCTGAAGCAATAATATTAAACTGATTATCCAGCAGACACAGGGGAGTCTGGAAACACTGATAGGTATAGCGGATCAGGTTGCGGAAATCCTGGAATTTTTCTACGATCTGCAGACAGGTATTTTCCCATTGGTCATAAAAATCATAGAGTTCCTGCAGTTCATTGTACAGAATGTCCGGGTTTTCTCTGGAAGACAGAACAAAGAAAGAGGCAGGTCCCTCTGATCGGGGGGGCTTGTCGGAAAAACAGAGAAATGTTTCCGGAAGAGAGGGGATTCTGGGTTCTCTCAGAAGCAGCAGATGGCCGCTCTGCCCCCCGCCTTCCGCATAATAGAGAGGCCTGCCCAGGCTGGAATTTGTTTTCTCTCCCGGAAAAAAGCGGAGGGAGTGTTTTTTTGCCAGATAAAAGCGTATAATCTCGCTGTTTAAGTTCATAACCTTTTCCTTTCGGCCCTCTTTGGCATCAGGCCTGTTTGAAATGAATGTTTCTTACACACTACACATTGTAGAGTGGAGGGTGCAAAATGTCAACTATTTTAATGGATTTACGGATTGGTACGTATACACTATAATATGGTTAAATCAATTTTTGGTAACCCATTACTACTCTATACACATGGAAGGGGCAGAGCTTAACGGCTCTGCCCCTTCTATGCGTGAGGAGACACAGAAAATTCATTTGCAAAATCCAGGTAAAATGTTTACAATAGGTAAAGTGTTATGCAAGGGAAAGGATGGCTCTGATTTTGCAATGATACAGATGTGGAGAGAAAAACTGAAGGAAGATGGAGGCAGAAAGCATCTGATCTTCTGGAGTATTTACTGGGGAATCACCCTGGCGGTGCTTCTGGGGCATCTGCCCCTGCTTACCAGTGCCGGAGACGGCGAAAGGCTGCCCTACCGTCTGGCTGCGGCAGGCCTTTTTCTGCTTTTTGGGGTGCTGGTGTGGCTTTGTGAACGGATGTGGGTAAAGGAGATCAGCCGGAGGGAGAAAAAGCGGATCAAGGTCTGGCATTTTCTGGTATTATTCGCGGATTCAATTTATCTGTTCTGGGCTATGGAATTTGTGAACAATACCAAGTTTGCCGAAATGGAATTTGGTTATATGGCCCTGAATGTACTGGGAATTTTTATTATCGGTCTGATCTTTTTGTTCTGGCTGAATTCCTTTCGCAGGGGCCTGCTGGCAGTAACGATCCTCTTTACTTCTCTGGCAGTTTCCTTTTATTATGTATATAAGTTTCGGGGAGAACCCCTGCAGCTTATTGATTTCTTCAGCTTTGGAACGGCCATGGATGTGGCGGGAGATTACGACTTTTCTTTCCCCCGGCAGATGGCGGTGATCGTTCCCGCGGCTCTGTGTCTGATCGCCCTGATTCTGCACCTGCCGGACTGGTATCTGGCAAAAAAGAAGCCCGGGAAGATCGGTATCCGGATCGGGGTTGCCGGCTTTATGGTCTTCGGATATTTCTTTTATCTGAATGTAAACTGGAACGGGAATCTTGGGATTACTACCAACCTCTGGTCCCCCATCAGCACCTACCGGGAATATGGGAATACCGTAGGGTTTTTCTGCGTGGCAAAATATATGCGGCTGACTCCTCCGGAGGGGTACAGCCAGGAAGAAACAGAGCAGATCGCGGAAGCAGTGGATACTAAGGAGGGCGGAAGCCAGGGAAGCGTGCGGCCGGTGAACATTATCGCGATTATGAACGAATCCTGGGCGGATTACCGAATGGTGGGAGATCTGGAAACGAATCAGGAGGTTATGCCCTTCTATGATTCCATGGAGGAAAATACCATCAAAGGCCATACCCTGGTCTGCATCCGGGGCGGGGGTACAGCCAAGACAGAATATGAGTTCCTGACAGGAAATTCCGTGAAAAGATTCCCCTCCATGGTACCCTATGTAAGCTACTATACCCATGATCAGTATTCCCTGGTGACTACTCTGGAGGCTCAGGGATATGATTCCGTGGCCATGCATCCCAATAAGGGATCCAACTGGAAAAGAACCAGCGCCTACCGGTTCCTGAATTTCGATATTTTCTATGATATAGATGATTTTGACGAGGACGCGGAACGGGTCCGGGACAATATCAGCGACCGGGCCAATTATGAAAAAATCATTGAAGTGGTGGAGGCAAAAGAAAACAGCAGCGATCCCCTGTTCCTTTTTGATGTAACCATGCAGAACCACGGCGGTTATACGGATGACAGCTATGAAGGGGACATCAAAGTACAGGGATATACCAACCAGGCCTCTGACCAGTATCTGTCTCTGGCTCATGAAAGTGATAAAGCCCTGGAGTATCTCATCAGCTATTTTGAGGAGTGCCAGGAGCCTACGATTATCTGCATGTTCGGGGATCATTATCCCACCCTGCCGGACAGTTTTACAGAGTATATCTCCGGTTCAGAATACGAGGATCTGACTCTGGATGAGCAGGAAATGTATTACGCCACCCCGTTCTTTATCTGGGCAAACTACGATATCCCGGAAGAAGAGGGGATTCTTACCAGCACAAACTACCTGGGCACCATGATGCTGGAGCAGACAGACCTGGAAATGGCTCCCTACAATTATTATCTTCAGGATCTTCAGGAGACTATGCCGGCGCTGAACCACTTGGGTTATATGGATCCGGAAGGAAAATTCCATTCCTGGAGCGACGGGGATTCGGAGACTTTGCAGAAGGAGTGGGAGTATGAGTGTCTGCAGTACAACAATCTGGCAGAGGAACGCCGCCGCATGGACTGGTTTTTTACAGTAGAACAGACTTCTTAACAGCGAGCAGAAAAGAGGGAACGGCTGCGGGCCGGTCCCTTTTTTCTGTTCCTGCAATCCTCTGAAAATATGCGAAAACCTCTTGCAAATTTGACGGAATACGGTACAATGGTAAACTGTAGGCTTTCAATCTATAATTCAGCAAGAAAGGAAAGAAAGAGGTTTACTATGATTTCAGCGAACAATGTGACTCTGCGAGTGGGCAAAAAGGCTCTTTTTGAGGATGTAAATATTAAATTTACCGAGGGAAACTGCTACGGTCTCATCGGCGCCAACGGCGCGGGAAAGTCCACTTTTCTGAAGATCCTCTCCGGACAGCTGGAGCCCACTAAGGGAGATGTGTCCATTACGCCCGGCGAGAGGCTGTCCTTCCTGGAACAGGATCACTTTAAATATGACGCTTTTACGGTAATTGATACAGTTATCATGGGAAATCCCAGACTGTATGAAGTGAAAAATGAAAAGGAAGCACTCTACGCCAAGGAAGACTTTACCGATGAGGACGGGATCCGGGCCAGCGAACTGGAGGCAGAGTTTGCGGAAATGAACGGCTGGGAAGCGGAGTCCGATGCAGAACAGCTGCTGAATGGTCTGGGCATCGAGACAGAGCTTCATTATTCCCAGATGGCGGATCTGACCGGTTCTCAGAAAGTGAAGGTGCTGCTGGCAAGAGCCCTGTTCGGCAATCCGGACATCCTGCTGCTGGACGAGCCCACCAACCATCTGGATCTGGACGCTATCGCCTGGCTGGAGGAGTTTCTGATCAACTTTGACAATACAGTAATCGTGGTATCCCACGACCGTTACTTTTTAAATAAGGTCTGCACCCAGATTGCGGACATTGATTACGGAAAGATCCAGCTCTACGCCGGAAACTATGATTTCTGGTTTGAGTCCAGCCAGCTGCTGATCAAGCAGATGAAAGAGGCCAACAAGAAGAAAGAGGAAAAAATTAAGGAACTGCAGGAGTTTATTTCCCGCTTTTCTGCCAATGCGTCTAAATCCAAACAGGCTACCTCCAGAAAAAGGGCTCTGGAGAAGATCCAGCTGGACGAGATCAAGCCCTCCAGCCGGAAGTATCCCTACATTGACTTCCGTCCCAACCGGGAGATCGGCAACGAGGTCCTGCAGGTGGAAGGACTGTCAAAGACGGTGGAGGGGGTGAAGCTCCTGGACAACATTACCTTTACCCTGGGCCGGGAAGACAAGGTAGCCTTTGTGGGGGGAAACGAGCAGGCCATCACCATGCTCTTTAAGATCCTTATGGGAGAGGAGAAGGCGGACGCCGGTACTTACAAGTGGGGTGTCACCACCAGCCAGGCCTATTTCCCCAAAGACAATACGGCGGAATTTGACAGCGATCTCACCATTGCCGAGTGGCTGACCCAGTACTCAGAGATTAAAGATGTTACCTACGTCCGGGGATTTCTGGGCAGAATGCTTTTTGCCGGGGAGGACGGGGTGAAAAAGGTGCGGGTGCTCTCCGGAGGAGAGAAGGTCCGCTGCCTGCTGTCTAAGATGATGATCTCCGGGGCAAATATCCTGCTGCTGGACGAGCCCACCAATCATCTGGACATGGAGTCTATTACGGCGCTTAACAACGGTCTCATTAAATTCCCGGGAGTGGCCCTTTTTACCTGCCATGACCATCAGTTTGTGGAGACCACCGCCAACCGGATTATGGAGATTACACCGGCGGGCACACTGATTGACAAGATTACCACCTACGACGAATACCTGGCCAGCGATGAGATGGCCAGAAAACGCCAGGTCTACACCATGACCGAGGAGGATAACTAAAATGAAAAAGCCGGTTCTGGTAATTATGGCGGCGGGAATGGGAAGCCGCTACGGGGGATTGAAGCAGATCGATCCGGTGGACGATCAGGGGCACATTATTATGGATTTTTCCATCCAGGACGCCCTGGAGGCTGGTTTTGAGGAAGCCGTGCTGATCATAAAAAAGGAAAATCAGGCGGATTTCCGCCAGGCTATCGGCGACCGGGTCAGCCGGAAAATAAAGATTCACTACGTGTACCAGCAGCTGGAGAACCTTCCGGAAGGCTTTGAGGTTCCGGAGGGCAGGGAAAAGCCCTGGGGCACCGGCCATGCAGTCTTAAGCTGTCTGCAGGCGGTCCAGGGATCCCCTATTGCCGTTATCAATGCGGATGATTATTATGGAAAGCGTGCCTTTCAGCTGATTTACCAGTATCTTGTTTCCCATGAGGATGATGAAACATACCGTTATGCCATGGTGGGTTATTCGCTGAAAAATACTGTGACGGACAACGGCTATGTATCCCGGGGAGTATGCCGGGTGGATCCCCGGGGAAAACTGCTGGATATTGTGGAACACACCCATATTGAAAAACGGCAGGGAGGAATTGCCAGCACCGAAGACGGGGGAGAGACCTGGAAGCCTCTGGATCCGGATACCGTAGTATCCATGAATCTGTGGGGATTTTCCGGAAGCATCCTGGAGGAGCTGAACCGCCGGTTCCCGGAGTTTCTCCGGGAAAATCTGGAGCAGAATCCCCTGAAATGCGAGTATCAGCTGCCTACAGTGGTAGATCAGCTTTTGAAGGAGAGAAAGGCCTCTGTGGAGGTTCTCCACACTCCGGACCAGTGGTACGGGGTCACTTACCAGGAGGACAAGCCCATGGTGAAAGCGGCTATCCGGGCCATGGAGGAGAGGGGAGAATATCCCCGGGAGTTCTAAAACATGCGGGAGGGAGTTTCAAGAGATTTGAGGCTCCCTCCTTTTCGCAGAGGGGAAATAAGGAGGCGAAGCCATGGAAGCATACATGGGGGATCTGCGGACGGAAAAAAAGACAAGGGAAGGCAGAACCTGGATCTCTGTGACCGGCTGTGACCGGGAGGCTGAGGCGGTGGAAATCCCTGGGGAACAGGGAGGATTTTCTGTGGAAGAGATCGGAGAATATGCCTTCCGGGATTGTGCGCTGGAAGAGATTATACTGCCGGAGACGCTGCGGAAGATTGGCCGCTATGCCTTTTACAACTGCCAAAGCCTGGAAAGGATCACCCTTTCGGATACTCTTTCTGATATAGGCTCCGGTGCATTTACCGGCTGTCACCGGGTCCGGCTTCTGGAGGTGAGGATGGAGGCAGGTGAGAGGTCTGCTCTTCAGGCGCTGCTTTCGGAGTTTGCGGAGGCTCTGGAGGTCAGGCTGTTCCGGGAGGGCAGGAGGATGACCCTGTATTTTCCCCCTTATTTTGAGCAGGGGGTGGAGAACACCCCTGCCAGGATCATCGTCACCCGTACCTATGGCAGCGGTCTCAAATACCGGAACTGCTTTGTAAACCGGAGGCTCAGCCTTTCTCAGTATGACCGGCAGTTTCCCTGGGCAAGAGAGGAGGAAGACCTGGATTTCCTTATCCGTCTGGCTCTTGCCAGGCTTCTCTGGCCGGAGGAACTCAGCGGGAAAGCCCGGACCGCCTATGAAGATTTTCTCAGGGAAAAAGGAGAGGAAGCCCTAAAGCTCGCCATAAGGGAACAAAGGGAGGAAGCCTTCCTGTTTCTGACAGAACAGCTGGGGCTTTCTCCGGAGATCTGCAGCCGGGCAGCCGCCTGGGCGGCAGAGCAGGGAAAGGCCGGAGCAGTCAGCCGGCTGATGCGCCAAAGCCGGCAGGGTTTCAAAACTGCCGGCGGAAGAAAATTTGATCTGGATGAGATCTGAAGGAGGAAGAATTTTGAATCCAGCAGGGGAACAGCAGAAAATGGAACTGAAAGAAGCAGAGGCCGCTGCGGATATTTTTCGATCAGCCAGGAAGGAGCTGTGTCTGGACATGCGCTATCTGGAGGTGCCCCTGCACAGTCTGGGTCTCATGCCGGATCCGAAAATCCGGGGCCTGGCCGCAGACGGGAGCACCCTGTATTATCACAGCGGCTGGATTCTGGATCAGTTTCTGCGGGATCCGGTGCTGGTGAACCGATCCCTGCTTCATGTGGTCTTTCACTGCCTGTTCTGCCACCTGTTTCTGCCGGCAGGAGAACCGGAGAAGCGGTGGGATCTGGCCTGCGACCTTGCGGTGGAGTACGCGATGGATCAGCTTCCGGCCCGAAGCGTCCGGATCCGTCCCGGGGTTCTGCGGAGGGAAACCTACAGAAAACTGAATTCCGGGGGCGAGGTTCTGACTCCGGCCATGGTGTTCCGGCAGCTGTCGGAAGCAGCCCTTTCCCCGGAAGCAGAAGAAAGGCTGGCGGCAGAGTTCCGGGTGGATGATCACCGGCTCTGGCGGGAGCCGAAAGTCATGAGGCAGCGGCAGCAGAATCATCGGCAATGGCAGGATATGGCCCAGACCATGGAGACAGAGATAGAACTTTTTTCCAGGGAAGCCGGGGAGGGTTCGAAGGGGCTGGCGGAGCAGCTGCGAGTAGAGCAGCGGCAGAAATATTCCTACCGGCAGTTCCTGAAAAAGTTTGCAGTGCTCCGGGAGGAGATGGGAGTGGATCCGGATTCTTTCGACTATATTTTTTACTGTTACGGGCTGGAACACTACGGAAATATGCCTCTTATAGAACCGCAGGAGACACGGGAGAGGGCCCGGGTGGAGGACTTTGTCATTGCCCTGGACACATCCCTGTCCTGCAGCGGGGAATTGATCCGCAGATTCCTGGAGGAAACCTATTCCATATTAAATGACCAGGAAAATTTTTTTCGGAAAATCCACCTGCACATTCTCCAGTGCGATGAGGAGATCCAGCAGGATACCGTGATCCGCAGTCCCCAGGAAATGCGGGAATATATGGAGCATTTTACCGTCCGGGGCCAGGGAGGTACGGATTTCCGTCCGGTTTTTGGCTATGTCAATGAACTGCTGCGGAAAAAAAACTTTACCAGGCTGAAGGGACTGATCTATTTTACAGACGGCAGGGGGATTTATCCTGCCAGGCGCCCTCTTTACGAGACGGCTTTTGTATTTCTGGAAGAGGATTATCAGGATATAGATGTGCCTCCCTGGGCATTGAAATTGATTCTGGGACCGGAGGACATTATGAGAGAGGAGAGAGTCCATGAACATCAAGAGAGCCAAACAGGAGATCAAGGATACTCTGGAGGCGTATCTTCTGAAAAATGAGGAGGGGGGCTACGCGCTGCCGCCGGTACGCCAGAGGCCGGTGCTTCTTCTGGGGGCTCCGGGCATCGGGAAAACCCAGATCATGGAACAGGTGGCGGAAGAGTGCCGGGTAAATCTGGTGGCTTACACGATCACCCACCACACCCGGCAGAGCGCCATGGGCCTGCCCTTTATTACGGAGAAAACTTTTGACGGGAGGAGAACTTCCGTGACAGAGTATACCATGAGCGAGATTGTAGCCTCTGTGTACGAAAAGATAGAGGAAACCGGAATTCGGGAGGGTATCCTGTTTCTGGATGAGATTAACTGTGTTTCCGAGACTCTGGCTCCTGCTATGCTGCAGTTTCTTCAGTGCAAAAGCTTCGGCACTCACAGGATTCCGGAAGGCTGGCTGATTGCCGCGGCAGGGAATCCTCCGGAGTACAACCGGTCCGTGCGGGAATTTGACGTGGTGACCCTGGACCGGGTAAAGAAGATAGAAGTGGAGCCGGATTTTGCCGTCTGGAAGGAGTACGCTTACCAGGAGGGGATCCATCAGGCGGTGATCGCCTACCTGACAGCCAGACCGGGATATTTCTATCAGATGGAATCCACGGTGGACGGCCGCTATTTTGCCACCCCAAGAGGATGGGAGGATCTGTCCTCTATGCTGAAAATTTATGAAAAACTGGGAAAGCCTATGGATGCGGAGACAGCGGCGCAGTATATTCAGTTTCCCAGGATTGCCAGGGATTTCGCGGCGTACCTGGAACTGTACCGAAAGTATGAGGGAGATTACCAGGCGGAGAAAATCCTGGAGGGTCAGATCCCGGAGCGGTTATTGAAAAAAGCGGCTGCAGGACGCTTCGACGAAAAGCTCAGTATCGTAAGTCTTTTAATCTCCGGTCTCAACGCAGGCTTCCGCAGACTGTGCCTTCTGGAAGACAGCCTGGAGGAGAATTACGAGACCCTGAAAAGAAAAAAGGCGGCGGGCCAGGGGGATTCCCTGGAATATGCCCGGGAAAAAGAAAAATTTTTGCGGGAAAACCAACGCTGCCAGGAAGAATCTGCTGCCTGCGGAGAAAAGCTGGAGCATGCCTTTGACTTTGTGGAGGCGGCTTTCGGTCCGGGAGAGGAAACGGCAGTATTTGTGACCGAACTCAGCGTCAGCCTTTGGAGCGTCCGTTTTCTGCAGGAATACGACTGCGAAAGATACAGCCGCTACAGCCGTTCCTTGCTTCTGGCGGAGGGACGGAGGGAACTTCGGAAAAGGATCCTGGAGCTTCGCAAAATTTGATGTGAATTGCCGCATCTGGGAAAAAATTCTTTGCGAAACGGCCGGAAATGATATATTTTTACCGAATTGCATTGACAAACGGAAGTTTTAAGGGTAATATAACCGGGTATAAAAAAGATTTATATGTTTTAAGGAGGAGATTATCATGAAATTGAAAAAGATTCTCGCACTCTCTCTGGCGGCAGCCATGGCGCTGTCTCTGGGAGCCTGCGGCGATAAGGCTGACAGCAGCGCCGACAGCGGAAGCAATACCACTTCCGAGTCTGGAAGCGATACTACTTCCGGATCCGGAAGCGCGGAGGGCGGTACTCTGAAAATCGGCGGCATCGGACCTGTGACCGGCGACAATGCGGCATACGGCCTGGCAGTACAGCGGGGCGCGGAGATCGCGGTAGAAGAGATCAACGCTGCCGGCGGTATTAACGGAATGACCATCGAGTTCAGCATGGAAGACGATGTCAGCGATGGCGAAACAGCTGTCAACGCATATAACACTCTGAAGGACTGGGGCATGCATATGCTTCTGGGAACTGTTACCAGCGCTCCCTGTATCGCGGTAGTTGCCGAGACAGCGGACGACAATATGTTCCAGCTGACTCCCTCCGGCACGGCCGTTGAGTGTCTGGGCGATGCGGGCAACGCCTTCCGCGTATGCTTCTCCGATCCCAGCCAGGGTTCTGTTTCCGCGGACTATATCTCCGAGCACTCTCTGGGGGAAAACATCGGAGTGATCTATAACAGCTCCGATACCTATTCCACCGGTATTTACGAGAGCTTCAACGCCGAGGCCCAGGCTCTGGGGCTGAACATTGTAGCGGCGGAAGCCTTTACCGATGACAGCAAATCCGATTTCAGCGTACAGCTTCAGAAGTGCAAAGATGCCGGCGCGGATCTGATGTTCCTGCCCATCTATTATCAGGAGGCATCTCTGATCCTGCAGCAGGCCAGCAATATGGGCTATGCTCCCACCTTCTTCGGCGTGGACGGCATGGACGGCGTGCTGGGTGTAGAGAATTTCGATACTTCCCTGGCCGAGGGCGTTATGCTTCTGACTCCCTTCTTCGTAAATTCTGAGGAGGAGAATGTAAAGTCCTTCGTTTCCGGATACCAGGATGCTTACGGCGAGACTCCGATCCAGTTTGCTGCAGATGCTTACGATGGCATTTACGCGATCAAGCTGGCTGCCGAGAAGGCGGGCATTACTGCTGATATGAGCGTTTCCGATATCTGCGACGCCATGAAGACAGCTATGACGGAGATCGAGCTGGCCGGCGTTACCGGAACCATTCGCTGGACAGAAGACGGCGAGCCCAACAAAGAGCCCATGGTCCTGATTATCGAGAACGGCGCATACGCCATGGTGGAGTGATCAAAGACTCGGTTTTATAGAAATGAATAGTTAACAGCTGCGCGCTGTATTCGGTGAGAGCGCCCCGGAGTTTCCGGGGCGGTTTCCCCGTTCATTTCATTGATAAATAAGCGCACAATTTGGGACGTATGCCGGTGAAGGGACTGGTTCGCCGGCATACGCCCCAAATTGGCCTTTTAACTCCAGAACATTTATGCTATGATAGAACAATCAAAAGAAAAAACTGAAGGGGTGCGTTATGAGTTTCTTGTCTTATCTGATCAATGGAGTCAGTCTTGGAAGTGTGTACGCCATCATCGCCCTGGGATATACTATGGTTTACGGCATCGCTAAGATGCTGAACTTTGCCCACGGGGATGTCATAATGATCGGGGCTTATATAGTCTTCACTGCCATGACGGGATTTCATGTGAATCCCATCGTTTCTGTTATCATCGCCATGGTTGTTTGTACCGTGCTGGGAATTGTCATCGAGCGGGTGGCCTACAAGCCCCTGCGGAACGCCAGCTCTAACCTGGCGGTGCTGATCACCGCCATCGGCGTCAGCTACCTGCTGCAGAATGTGGCCCTGCTGGTGTTTGGTGCGGATACAAAATCCTTCAGCAGCGTGGTACAGCTTCCGCCTCTGGTTCTGGCCGGCGGGGCGCTGACCATTCAGGCCACAACCATTGTGACCATCGCGGCAAATATTGTGATCATGATCGCTCTGATGCTGTTTGTAAACCGGAGCAAACCGGGACAGGCCATGCAGGCGGTTTCCGAAGACCGGGGAGCGGCGGAACTTATGGGTATTAACGTCAACGGCACCATTGCCCTGACCTTTGCCATCGGATCCGCCCTGGCGGCCATCGCAGGGGCTCTGCTCTGTTCCGCCTACAGTACCCTGACGCCGTATACCGGCGCCATGCCCGGCATTAAAGCCTTTGTGGCTGCTGTATTCGGCGGCATCGGATCTATTCCCGGAGCCATGATCGGAGGTCTTCTGCTGGGCGTTATCGAAAACCTGAGCCGCGCCTATATTTCTTCCGAGATCGCGGACGCCATTGTATTCGCGGTTCTGATCATTGTGCTTCTGGTGAAGCCGGCCGGTCTGTTTGGAAAGAATGTTCAGGAGAAAGTGTAAGGTGGACGGTATGAAGAGACGAATGAGTAAATCAACAATAAGCAGCCTATCCAATTATGGGCTGGTGATCGCGATTTTTATTATCGTGCAGATCTGTTCTGCGGCGGGAGTCCTGACAAATCAGATGGAAGGCCTTCTGATTCCGGTCTGTATCTATGTGATCGCAGCTATCTCTCTGAATCTGGTGGTGGGTATTTCCGGGGAACTGAGCCTGGGACACGCAGGTTTTATGTGCGTGGGAGCTTTTGCCAGCGCGCTGTTTTCCAAAATCATGGAAGACTCCATGACCACAGGCCCCCGGTTTTTTATGGCCATTGTCCTCGGTGCTCTGGTGGCGGCGCTTTTCGGATTCCTCATCGGCATTCCGGTGCTGCGGCTTCGGGGAGACTATCTGGCTATTGTGACGCTGGCCTTTGGCGAGATTATTAAGAACCTTTTGAACATCGTCTATCTGGGCCGGGATGAGAACGGATTCCATCTGGCAAGAGAGGTAGGCGGCCTTCAGATGTCGGCGGAGGGAGAAACTCTGGTAAAAGGCGCCCAAGGTATTTCCGGCACTCCCAGAGATTCCAGTTTCCTGGTGGGTATCATCCTGATCCTGGTAACCCTGTTCATTGTTCAGAATATTATTAACTCCCGGACCGGCCGGGCCATTATGGCCATCCGGGACAATCGGATCGCCGCCGAGTCTATCGGCATTAATGTGACCAAATACAAGCTGCTGGCCTTTACGGTATCCGCAGCTCTGGCCGGCGTGGCAGGAGCTCTGTACGCCCATAACCTTTCCAGCCTGACTGTAAGCAAGTTTGACTACAATACATCCATCCTGATCCTGGTGTACGTGGTGCTGGGCGGAATCGGAAGCATCAAGGGTTCCATTATCGCTACCATCATCCTCTACGTGCTGCCGGAGATGCTGCGTTTCCTGCAGGATTACCGGATGCTGATCTATGCTGTGGTGCTGATCATCATGATGCTCTTTAACTGGGCGCCGGGAGCCATTGCCTGGAGAGAGCGGATCGTGGAAAAATTCAAGAGAAACAAGACAAAGGGGGTATCCTGACATGGCACTGCTGGAAGTAAAGAATCTGTCTATCTCCTTTGGAGGCCTGCGGGCTGTGGATAATTTTAATCTTCAGATCGAGAAGGGAGAGCTGTACGGGCTTATCGGCCCCAACGGCGCCGGAAAGACCACGGTTTTCAATCTCCTGACAGGCGTGTACAAGCCGGATGAGGGCTTCATTGTGCTGGATGGTAAAGACATTACCGGTCATAAGACGGTGGAGATCAATAAAGACGGTATTGCCCGTACTTTTCAGAATATCCGTCTGTTCAAGCAGCTGTCCGTGCTGGACAATGTAAAGGCCGGCCTGCACAATCACCATTCCTATTCCACTCTGACAGGAATTTTCCGACTGCCAAAATACTGGAAGACGGAAAAAGAAATGAACGAGCGGGCCATGGAGATCCTGAAGGTCTTCGGCCTGGATGCCCATGCGGACAAGCTGGCCAGCAACCTGCCCTACGGCCCACAGCGAAAGCTGGAGATTGCCAGGGCCATGGCCACGGATCCCAAGCTGCTGCTGCTGGATGAGCCGGCTGCAGGCATGAATCCCAACGAGACCCAGGAACTTATGGATACAATTCAGTTCGTGAGAGAGCATTTCAACATGACGATTCTTCTTATTGAGCATGATATGAAACTGGTCAGCGGGATCTGCCAGCGTCTGACCGTACTGAATTTCGGGCAGATTCTGACAGAAGGAAAGACCAGCGAGGTTCTGAACAATCCGGAAGTGATCAAGGCCTATCTGGGCGACGAATAGGAGGAACGGAATCATGGCTATGTTGGAAATTAAAGATATTGAAGTATACTACGGCGTGATCCAGGCCCTGAAAGGAATCTCCTTTGAGGTAAATCAGGGAGAAGTCATTGCCCTGATCGGAGCCAACGGCGCAGGCAAGACCACCACTTTGCAGACGATTACCGGTCTGCTGCAGGCCAAGAAAGGTTCCATTACCTTTGAGGGAAAGGATATCACCAAAACCCCGGCCCACAACATTGTGAAGCTGGGCATTGCCCATGTACCGGAAGGGCGCCGGGTATTTTCCAATCTGACGGTTTACCAGAACCTGCGGATGGGAGCCTATACCCGCACGGATAAAAATGAGATTGAAGAAAGTCTGAAACAGGTGTATGAAAGATTCCCCAGACTTCAGGAGAGACGGAATCAGATGGCCGGAACCCTTTCCGGCGGAGAGCAGCAGATGCTGGCCATGGGCCGGGCCCTTATGTCCAAGCCTAAGCTCATCGTTATGGACGAGCCTTCCATGGGCCTTTCTCCGATTTTTGTGAATGAGATCTTTGACATTATTCAGAAGGTAAGCGCCGGCGGCACCACGGTGCTTCTGGTGGAGCAGAACGCAAAAAAAGCCCTTTCTATTGCGGACCGGGCTTACGTGCTGGAAACAGGAAAAATAGTGCTTTCAGGAAACGCCCAGGATCTTTTGAACGATGATTCTGTGAAGAAGGCGTATCTGGGCGAATAGAAGGAGGTGCGGCATGGGAAATATTATTATTACCATTGCGAGACAATACGGCAGCGGCGGCAAGACCATCGGCGGCATGGTGGCGGACCGGCTGGGAATTTCCTGCTACAACCGGGAAATCCTGCGGATGGCTTCTGATGAGAGCGGGATCAATGAGCAGCTTTTTGCCCAGGCGGATGAGAAGATCAAAAAGAGCGCTCTGTTTCGCATTTCCAGAAGCATTTATCAGGGGGAACTGCTGCCTCCGGACTCGGATGACTTTGTGTCTACCCGGAACCTGTTTAATTATCAGGCAAAGATTATTAAAAAGCTGGCAGAAACAGAATCCTGCGTGATCGTAGGACGGTGCGCGGACTATATTCTGCGGAACTACCCCAATGTTATGAGTGTTTTCATCCATGCGCCCCATGATTTCTGTATGGAGCAGGCCATGCTGCGGAACAGCATGACAGAGAAGGAGATGGAAAAGTTTATCGCCAAGACGGATAAGTACCGGGGCGAATACTATCATTATTACACAGGACGGGAGTGGAGCAGCGCTCTGAACTACGATCTGTGCCTGGACAGCAGCAAACTGGGCTTTGAGAAATGTGTGGAGGAGATCCTTTCTTACCGGAGGATCCGTTTTGGAGAGGACTAACATTCTATGAGCAAAAAAGCAACCATTTACAGCATAGGAATCATTGGATTGATCCTGGCCACCATTCCGCTGCTGGGAGGGGATAATGTGCCCTTTCTGAAGTGGTGGCTGATGGCGCTGATTCTGGGACTGGGCTTTTATCCCCTGGGAACTGTTCTTTTTTCTTCCCTTAGGGACCAGGGCTATATTTTTTCCAAGGTGCTGGGGATCGGCCTGGCAGGATTTCTCACCTGGGTGCTGGTGGTATGCGGCGCGGCAAAATTTACCAGCGGAGCAGCCATAGGAGTGACCGGAGTTTCCATGGCGCTATGCTGGATCTTTTACTTAAAAAAGGCGGAAAAGAAGGGGCCGGATCTGGATCTGGTCCTGGGGGAAGAACTGATTTTTCTGGCCTTTTTTTTGTTATGGACTTATTTCGCCGGATTCCGCCCGGAGGCCAAGGGAACGGAGAAGTTCATGGATTACGGCTTTATGGCCGCCATGATGCGCAGCGATACCCTTCCCGCCAGGGATCTCTGGTACAGCGCCGGAAATATAAATTACTATTATGGAGGACAGTATTATGCAGTCTTCCTGACCAAACTGTCTTTTACCCGGATTCAGGAAACCTACAATCTGATGCGGACCCTGGTAGCGGCATTTGCTTTCGTGCTGCCTTTTAATCTGGCGTTCCATATGCTAAAAGGCATCCGGCGGAAATCCGGATCCGTACCGGGCTGGATCGCTTCTCTTGGAGGACTGCTGGCCGGAGCGGCGGTTTCTCTGGCAGGAAATATGCATTATGTTCTTTATGGACTGTTTGGAAAGGTCTTCAAACTTTCCGGCTATGAAGACTACTGGTTCCCGGCGTCTACCCGTTATATCGGCCATAATCCGGAAACCAGCGACCAGTGTATCCATGAGTTCCCATCCTATTCTTTCGTGCTGGGGGATCTGCATGCCCATGTGGTAAATGTCATGTTTGTGCTTCTGGTTACAGGCATTCTCTATGCCTGGATGAAAAAGAGCCGGGAGCAGGAGCAGCAGCCGATTTTTTCGGTGAAAAAAACCCTTCTGGAGCCTTCGGTTATTGCTGCAGGGGTTTTGACAGGTATTTTCCACTGGACGAATTACTGGGACTTTGTGATTTATACCACAGTCATTTTCATCTGTATCTTTTTTAACGCTATGTACCGGTACCGGGGCTCCGGGAGAACCGTCGGGGCAGCTGTCCTGCTTCAGGGGGCGGAAGTTTTTCTCCTGGGAACCGGGACAGCGCTGCCTTTTACCGCCAGTTTTGAGACTATGGTTTCCGGGGTGGCCCTGTCTGTTCATCACACAGCCCTGTACCAGCTTCTGATCCTGTGGGGTCTGCCCTTTGCGCTGGTTCTGATCCTTTTGCTGGCGGTGCTGGTCGGCTATTTGCGGTCCTGCAAAGGGCCGGGCAGATTCCGGGAGTTTTTCCGCAGGGTTTCGCTGTCAGACATTTTTGCTCTGATCCTGGGGATCTGCGGCATAGGTCTGGTACTGATCCCGGAACTGGTTTATGTGAAAGATATTTATGAGAACGGATATGCCCGTTCCAACACCATGTTCAAACTGACCTACCAGGCCTTCATCTTTTTCGGTATAGCTATGGCCTATGCCATTGTACGGATGCTGATCTGGAAGGGACGGAAGCTTGCCAGGGGACTGGGGGCGGCCGGACTGGTTCTTGTGCTGCTGACCTGCGGGTATTTCGGCTATGCGGCGAAATGCTGGTTTGGAAACGTAGGGGATCTCTCCGGCTACCGGGGACTGGATGCCACCGCCTATCTGGAAAATGTATACCCGGAAGATGCTGCGGCCATCCGATGGCTCAATGAAAACCTGGAGGGCAGTCCGGTAGTTCTGGAGGCCAACGGGGACAGCTACAGCGACTACTGCCGGGTGTCGGCCATGACAGGACTGCCTACGGTGCTGGGCTGGTACGTGCATGAGTGGCTATGGCGAGGGGATCCGGCGGATCTCAATGAAAAAGCCGCGGAGATCCAGACCATCTATACCTCCGGGAATCAGGAGGAAGTAAAAGCGCTTCTGGAAAAATACGAAGTGGAATACATTTTCGTGGGCAGCTGCGAGAGAGAAAAATATGGAGAAGCTTTAAAGGAGGATCTTCTTGTCAGTCTGGGGGAAGTGGTTTTCCAGGATCCTACAGAATTTTCAGACGGAAGCTGCGGGGCCCTTATCATAAAAGTCAGCTCTTAAGCATAAACTGTAGTAATGCGGACTGCAGCGGAGCGGATATGAAAAAATGGAAAAAAGGACTGCTGATCATCTGCGCAGGGCTGCTGGCTATCCTGGAAGGAAATACGTATTTCTTCCGGAGAGCCCAGGAGCAGACTGATGCGGATCCTGCGGCAGAGAGCGCGGATGCGGACCGGGATACGAAAAAGGTGGCACTTACCTTTGACGACGGTCCGCATTCTGTCTATACGCCTCTGCTTCTGGAGGGGCTCAGGGAAAGAGGCGTTTCCGCCTCTTTTTTCCTTCTTGGGCAGTGTATCCGGGGAAACGAGAAGGTGGTAGAGCAGATGAAAAAGGATGGACACCTGATCGGGAATCATACCTTTTCCCACAAGGATCTTACAGCTCTAAGCGAAAAAGAGGCGGAACAGGAAATCCTTCGGGCGGGCAGTGCGATTTATGAAGCCGCAGGCGTTCATACCGCCTTTGTACGGCCGCCCTATGGCCGGTGGCCGGAGGGGCTGGAACTCCAGGTTACTATGATTCCGGTGTTCTGGACCCTGGATTCTCTGGACTGGAAACTGCGGGACGCAGACAGGACAGCGGAGCAGGTGCTAAATCAGGCGGAACCAGGTTCCGTGATCCTTATGCATGACTGCTATGAAACCTCCGTGGAGGCGGCTTTTCTGGTTGTTGACGGCCTGCAGGATCAGGGATACCAATTTGTGACAGCAGATGAGCTGATTTTTCCCTGAAGGGGCATAGAAAAGGGCGTTTGCGCAAAAGCTACCCGTGGATCCGCATCAGGCAGAAGGAAGGACGGGTATGAAATTGTCAGGAAAGAAAGCAAAGAGAAAATCTCTGAGACGGCTGAGAAACTGTATCTGTGGGCTGATGCTCACGGCAGTCTGCTGGAATTATCTGGTGTGCTACGGGGCTGTTCCCGGGCCCCTGTCCCTGCTGCAGCAGGAGAATCCGGAATATACAGAAATGATTCTTCCGGAGGGGGATGTTCCTGCGGCGGAGGCGGGCGCTCCTGCTTCCGGCCAGGAAGGGTACCCGGGAGAAGAACTGCCGGTGCCGGAGATTTTATCCTGGATCATCTGGGATGTACCGCATATTTATCAATATGATAGTTATCCCACCGGCTGCGAAAGTGTCAGCGCCGTCTGTGCTCTTCGCTACAGCGGGGAGGATATTTCTGTGGACACCTTTATTGACCAGTATCTGAGCCGGGGAGTTTTAGAAGAAAATGCAGAAGGAAGTCTGACAGGCCCTAGTCTGGACGATGCCTTTATCGGGGATCCCCGGACAGTTCACGGCTGCGGCTGCAATGCCCCGGTAATCGTGGAGGCCGCCGGACGGGTGCTGGAAGGTACGGACAGGAAGATCCGGAACCTGACCGGGACAGGCCTTTCCACCCTTTGCCGGGAATATATCAGCCGTGATATTCCCGTGATCCTCTGGGCGACCATTCAGATGCAGGCCTGGACCAACACCATTACCTGGACGGATGAGGTAAAAGGCGATACCGTTACCTTCTACACGGCGGAACACTGCCTGGTGCTCATGGGTTTTGACGAAGAAAATTATTATTTCAGCGATCCCGCCTCGGAATCGGAGATCACAGCCTATGACCGGGCCAGCGTGGAGGCGGCCTACGAAAAGCTGGGAAAACAGGCGGCAGCGGTGGTGCCGGCGGACAGGGAACTGCTCCGGGAATAAGGAACCGCCGGAGAAAGATGAAATTTCTTGCGGAATGGTTTCTTTGTGAGTATAATAAGAGGAAAAAAGTTCAAGGAAGCATTTTCCGCAAAGGAGGAGCTGCATGGAGTTCTACGATGTATTAAAACGGAGAAAATCCATCCGCCGGTTTAAAGAAGAGCAGCTGACGGAGGAAGATCTGAAAAAACTTCTGGAGGCGGCAGAATACGCGCCGGTAGGGAGCAACCGCCGTCAGGATATTCACCTGACAATTGTGAGGGATCCGGCGATCCTTTGCAAACTGTCGGAAGCTACCTGGAAGCGGGCGGAAAACAAGAGGCTTATGAAAGAAATTGCCGGGACTGTACAAATCTCCTGGGAACAGAAGCATTTTGATCCTTTTTACGGGGCGCCGCTGGTGATTTTTATCTCCCATCGCCGCCAGAGCCTTCAGCCCGGGATTGAATACGCTAATGCCGCCTGTGTGGCCGAAACCCTGCACCTGGCAGCCTGCAGCCTGCGTCTGGGCAGTGTAATGATCTGGGGGGCGCTGGAAGCCATGAGAGAAATTCCCAGCCTGGATCATACGGATCTTCTGGAACTTCCCGAAGATTTTCAGCCGGTTATGGGGCTGGCGGTAGGCTATCCCCAGGAGATTCCCGGGGAGCGGCCGGGGACGGCGTTTTCTGCAAACTATCTGTAATGATCCGGAAAAAACAACAGGAGAGGAAGACAGCATGGATCTGTTTGAGTATGTGAAGGAAAAGAACCTGGAGAAGGAGTCCCCTCTGGCTTCCCGGATGCGCCCGGACACCCTGGAGGAGGTGGTGGGCCAGCAGCACATCATCGGGCCGGGAAAACTTCTGTACCGGGCAGTGAAGGCGGACAAGCTCAGCTCCCTGATCTTCTACGGGCCGCCGGGCACCGGCAAAACCACCCTGGCCCAGGTCATCGCCCATAGTACCAGCGCGGAGTTTACCAGGCTGAACGCCACCCTGGCAGGGAAAAAGGATATGGAGGAGGTGGTGAAGGCCGCCCAGGAGAGGATGGGCATGTACGGAAAGCGCACCATTCTCTTTGTGGATGAGATCCACCGGTTCAATAAGGGCCAGCAGGACTACCTGCTTCCCTTTGTGGAGGACGGCACGGTGATCCTTATTGGAGCTACCACGGAAAATCCTTATTTTGAAGTGAACGGGGCGCTCCTGTCCCGGTCGGTGATCTTTGAACTGAAGCCCCTGTCTCCGGAGGATATCAAAACTCTGCTGAAGCGGGCAGTAACGGACCCGGTGAAAGGGCTGGGCAGCTATCATCCGGTGCTGGAGCCGGAAGCGGCGGAGTTTCTGGCGGATATTTCCGGGGGAGACGCCCGGTCCGCCCTGAATGCCCTGGAACTGGCGGTGCTGACCACCAAACCCCGGGAGGACGGGAAGATCCACATTGATCTGGAGACTGCCTCCGACTGTATCCAGAAGCGGGTGGTGCGGTACGACAAGGGCGGGGACGAACATTACGACACGATTTCCGCCTTTATCAAGAGCATGCGGGGCTCCGATCCGGACGCGGCGGTGTATTACCTGGCAAAAATGCTGTATGCCGGGGAGGACATTAAGTTTATTGCCCGGCGGATCATGATCTGTGCCTCGGAAGACGTGGGCAACGCGGATCCCCAGGCCCTGACGGTGGCGGTTTCCGCCGCTCAGGCCGTGGAGCGGGTGGGGATGCCGGAGGCCCAGATCATTCTGGCTCAGGCGGTGACCTATGTGGCCAGCGCCCCAAAGAGCAACGCCTCCTGCAGGGCGGTCTTTGAGGCCATGGAGTCTGTGCGGTCTGTAAAGACCACAGTTCCGGTCCATCTGCAGGATGCGCATTACAGAGGGGCCGCCAAGCTGGGACACGGCACCGGGTACAAATACGCCCATGATTATCCCAACCACTATGTAGAACAGCAATACCTGCCGGAGGAGATCAAGGGCGCTTCCTTTTACCGCCCCACGGACATAGGTTATGAAGCGGTGATCCGGGACTACTTTAAGAAAATACATCAGGAATAAGGGGAGAAAAAGAAAATGAAAAGTACAGGAGCATGGGGGGCCTTCCGGGCTTTCCTGAAACGCAAAAATGTGGAATTTTCCGCCACACGGTACGGGATCGACGCCCTGGGTGCCATGGCCCAGGGGCTGTTTGCCTCCCTGCTTATCGGCACCATTATCGGAACCCTGGGAGAACAGCTGGGACTTCAGGTGCTGGTGGAAATCGGGGATTACGCCAAGGCAGCTTCCGGACCGGCCATGGCGGCGGCCATCGGCTACGCTCTGAAATGTCCGCCGCTGGTGCTGTTTTCCCTGATTGCCGTAGGAGGCGCGGCCAATACCCTGGGGGGAGCCGGCGGTCCTCTGGCAGTGCTGGTGGTGGCTATCGTGGCTTCTGAGTGCGGCAAGATCGTCTCCAAGGAGACAAAGATCGATATCATTGTGACCCCCAGCGTTACCATAATCGTAGGCGTTCTTGTATCCATGTGGTGCGCCCCTGCCATCGGGGCGGCGGCCAACGCTGTGGGAAGCGCCATTATGTGGGCCACAGACCTGCAGCCTTTCTTTATGGGCATTATCGTTTCCGTGGTGGTGGGCATCGCCCTGACTCTTCCCATCAGCAGCGCCGCCATCTGCGCGGCCCTGGGGCTTACAGGCCTTGCCGGAGGAGCGGCCGTCGCCGGATGCTGTGCCCAGATGGTGGGCTTTGCGGTTATGAGCTTCCGGGAAAACCGCTGGGGCGGATTGTTTGCCCAGGGCATCGGCACCTCCATGCTTCAGATGGGGAATATCGTCCGGAATCCCAAGATCTGGATCCCGCCCACCCTGGCCTCGGCCATTACCGGTCCCATCGCCACCTGCATCTTCAAAATGCAGATGAACGGAGCGGCCATCTCTTCCGGTATGGGCACCTGCGGCTTTGTAGGGCAGATCGGTGTCTACACCGGCTGGGTCAGCGATGTGGAGAGCGGGGTGAAGGCAGCCATTACCGCCTTTGACTGGCTGGGACTGGTGCTGATCTGCTTTCTGCTGCCGGCAGTGCTGACGGTGCTGATCGCCGCCCCCTTAAGAAAACACGGATGGATCAAAGAAAATGATCTGAAACTGGAACTGTAAAACAGAGGAGAGAACATAAGGAAGCCGCTGCTCTATAGAGGAGAAAAGCATCTATAGAGCAGCGGCTTCCGTTCTGTTTTTGAAAGCATTCCTTGCTCTGGGGGGATTTTTCATGTTCTGTCACATCAGAAGCTTCATGACCGCCGCGTAGACTTCCTGGCTTTTTTTCTTCCAGTTGTCGCAGAGAGTCTGGGCGGCTCCTTCGGTGGGAACGGTCACCGTCAGATCGATGAGGGTGGTCTTTCCTTCCTTTACGGAACAATGGGCTGCGTATTCCTGGCCGGGAGTCCGGTAATAGTCGGCGGCAATGGAAGATTCGTTCCGCATCTCATATGCGTGTTCTGTCAGATAACTGTCAATGTCCCGGCGGATGTCCGGGGAGATCTCTTTTTCGAAGAAATCCAGAGTCTGCCGTCCGCTGTCCGTCATCCGGTAATAGGTGGCGTTGCGGCTGCTTTCCGTTTCGATAAGATGGGATTCCGTCATTTCCGACAGCACTTCCTGGAGATGAAAGTAGGAAGTGTATTCCTGGCCCAGGATAAAGTCAGAGATCTGGGCGTTGGTCAGGGGAAAACGAACTTTTTTCAGCATATACAAGATAATAAGCTTATAAAGGGAATAGGTAGATTCAATCATATTCTGCATCTCCTTTTATTTTTTCATGGGATCGTACAGCCGGCCCTGCCAGGTGCGCCGCTCTGCCAGCTGATGATGAAGCTCGTTGAGAACGCTGCGTTTGGCCCTGCTCCAGAGAGGAGCCAGCAGCAGCTTTTTCGGTCCATCGCCGGTCAGGCGGTGGATCACTATATCCGGCCGCAATTCCTCCAGACAGCGGATGAGAAGATCGATATATGCATCCTTTGTTAAAACCTGAAAGAGACCCTTCCGGTAATCCGCCGCCAGATCCGTGCCGGAGAGCACATGGAGCAGCTGCAGCTTGATGCCCCGGATGGGGAGCCGGTTCAGATAATGGAGAGTTTCCAGCATCTCTGCCCGGGTTTCCCCGGGAAGTCCCAGAATGACATGCACAATTACATCCAGCCCCCGGGCCTGGAGATCGCTTACAGCTTTCTCAAAACAGGAGAGGGAGTAGCCTCTGCGGATATACGCCGCAGTTTTTTCGTGCATAGTCTGGAGTCCCAGTTCTACCCATACCGGCTTTTCGCGGTTCAGCCGTTCCAGCAGGTCCAGTACCGGAGCCGGCAGGCAGTCGGGGCGGGTGGCGATGGAAAGCGCTGCAACTTCCGGCCGGATCAGGGCCTCCCGGTAAAGAGTTTCCAGATGCTCCGCCGGAGCGTACGTGTTGGTAAAGGCCTGAAAATAGGCGATAAATCTGCGTACAGGACGTTTGGCCCGGATGGATTCTATCTGGTCATCCAGCTGCTCACCGATAGACAGGCGCCGGTCCCCGGCAAATTCCCCGCTTCCTCCGGCGCTGCAGAAAATACAGCCCCGGATATCCAGAGTGCCGTCCCGGTTGGGACAGGTGAAGCCTCCGTCCAGGGAAACTTTATAGACCTTTTCCTGAAACTGTTCATGGAGAAAGGCGTCAAGAGAATAGTATGGCTTTCCCCTCCAGGTCTGCATACGGGCTCCTTTCCGTGGATTTTTAATCATTCTTTACTGCCGGAAATTTCCCGGCTCCTTTATCATACCACAAAAGAACATTTCCGACAATCTGCGGCTTTTCGTGAAATTTCCACTTGTTTTTCAAAAGAATACTGTTATAATAGCTTTATGCATATTTATAAAAATTTTACAAATGCATTCTGACCTGTGCAAACAGGACAGATCAGGAGGAAGGAGATACTATGAAAAATTTAAAGAAATTTACCGCCCTGGCTCTGACGGCGGCAATCACTCTGTCTATGGCTGCCTGCGGCAGTAAAGATGCGGCATCCAACGGTTCCAGCGAACCGGCGGCATCCGGAACTTCTGAAACATCCGCTTCCGGAGATTCCTCCGCTGTCAGCAGCGATTCCGAAGAAGGGATCACCTCTATTGAAGATCTTGCGGACCTGAAGATCGGCGTGCAGACGGGAACCACCGGCGACAGCCAGGCAACCGAAGCGGTGAACGAGGATTCCCAGATGAGCCGTTTCAATACAGGAGCAGATGCCGTACAGGCTCTGAAGAATGGAAAGGTGGACTGCGTGGTTATTGATTCTCAGCCGGCAGCCAAGTTCGTGGAACTGAATGACGATCTGAAGATCATCGAGAACATTTTTGATGTGGAAGAGTATGCCATCTGCCTGAAGAAAGGCAATACAGAACTGCGGGATGAGATTAACGGCGCCCTGAGCGAGCTGAAGGAGGACGGCACCATCGACTCCATCATGAGCAACTACATCGGCGATGAAGTGGGACAGCATCCCTATGAGTCTCCGGCAGATGTGGATCGCTCCAAGGGAACCCTGAAGATGGCTACTAACGCGGCCTTTGAGCCCTGGGAGTACTATGAGGGCACCGAGATTGTGGGAATTGACGCGGATATTGCCCAGGCTATCTGCGACAAGCTGGGCTACGAGCTGGAGATCGAGGATATGCTCTTTGAGACCATCCTGGCGGCAGTAGATACCGGCAAGGTGGATTTTGGCATGGCAGGCATGACAGTAACCGCAGAACGTGAGGAGAGTGTGGACTTTACCGATACTTATGCGGACGCCAGCCAGGTTGTAATCGTTAAGAAATAAGGGAGGGTATCAAGTTGGAAGCTATCCAGCACTGGTTCATGCGGTATTTTGTAAATAATGGAGCCTATGAATGGTGGCTTACCGGTCTTAAAACCACCCTTCTGGTGACTCTCCTTGCGCTGGCTATCGGCATAGTGCTGGGATTTTTGGTGGCCATTGTCCGTTCCACCCATGAGCAGACAGGAAAATTGAAGTTTTTGAATGTGATCGCTAAGATCTACCTGACCATTATCCGGGGAACTCCTACCATGGTACAGGTCCTGATCTGCTATTCCATTATTTTTGCCAGCGTGGATCTGGACAAGATCATCATAGGAGGAATTGCCTTCGGTATTAACTCCGGAGCCTACGTGGCGGAGATCGTCCGTTCCGGTATTATGTCTATTGACAAAGGCCAGATGGAGGCAGGCCGCAGTCTGGGATTGAATTCCAGCCAGACCATGAAGCTGATCATTATGCCGCAGGCCTTCAAAAATGTGCTGCCGGCGCTGATCAACGAGATGATCGTTCTTCTGAAGGAGACCTCCATCATCGGTTACATCGGCACCATTGATATCACCAAGGCTGCTACGCTGGTGCAGAGCCGCACCTATGAGCCCTATGTACCGCTGCTGACGGCAGCTGTATTCTATCTGGTGCTGGTTATGATCCTGACATACTTCATGGGCAAACTGGAAAGGAGGCTGAGAAAGAGTGACCACTGACGGAAGAGTTTTGATCGAAGTAAAAGAACTGAAAAAACAGTTCGGAGACAACCTGGTCCTGGACGGCATCTCTACGGATATCCGCCAGGGGGAGGTGGTGGTCATCATCGGCCCCTCCGGTTCCGGAAAGTCCACTTTTCTCCGGTCCCTGAACCTGCTGGAAGTACCCACAGGAGGAAAAATCCTTTTTGAAGGTGTGGATATCACAGATCCCAAGGTGGATATCGACCGCCATCGTCAGAAGATCGGCATGGTATTTCAGCAGTTTAATCTGTTTCCCCACAAGACGGTGAAGGAAAATATCACTCTGGCGCCTGTTACTCTGAAACTGATGACGCCGGAAGAGGCCTCCGCCAGAGCGGACGAGCTTCTGCAGAGAGTAGGCCTGCCGGACAAGGCGGATGCCTATCCGGGCAGTCTTTCCGGCGGTCAGAAGCAAAGAATTGCCATTGCCAGAGCCCTGGCTATGAATCCGGATGTGATGCTTTTCGACGAGCCCACCTCCGCTCTGGATCCTGAAATGGTGGGAGAGGTTCTGGAAATTATGAAGGAACTGGCAGAGACGGGTATGACCATGGTGGTGGTAACCCATGAAATGGGATTTGCCAGGGAAGTAGGCAGCCGGGTGCTGTTTGTTGACGGCGGAAAGATCCAGGAGGAAAATGGTCCGGAAGAATTTTTCGCCCATCCAAAGAATCCCAGGCTTCAGGAGTTTTTGTCAAAAGTATTATAAATTCGCCTTTACCGGCCCGGTGTTTCGTGATAGAATATGTCTCGGACAGAACTATTACGGACCCGGGCCCTTTTGCGGCCTATAAAAAACAGGATAAATTTGCGCGGCGGAGGAATCTCCCACGCGCCGAGAGGAGCAGAGCATGAAGAAAAAACCAACAGTACTGATGATTCTGGATGGCTACGGCCTGAACAAGAGCTGTGAGCACAATGCGGTATGCCAGGCAAAAACCCCGGTGATGGATCAGCTCATGAGTCAGTGCCCCTATGTAAGCGGACAGGCCAGCGGCCTGGCAGTGGGACTGCCTGAAGGCCAGATGGGCAACTCAGAGGTGGGACATCTGAACATGGGCGCCGGCCGCATCGTGTATCAGGAACTGACCCGCATTACCAAGTCCATTGAGGACGGGGATTTCTTTGAAAATGAAGAACTGCTGCGGGCAGTACAGAACGCCAAGGAGAAGGGCACCGCCCTGCATATGTACGGCCTGCTCTCTGACGGCGGCGTACACAGCCATATTACCCATGTATTCGGCCTGCTGGAACTGGCTAAAAGACAGGGACTTAAGAAAGTCTATGTGCACTGCTTCCTGGATGGAAGAGACACCCCGCCGGAATCCGGAAAAGGCTATGTGGAGCAGCTGACAGATAAAATGAAAGAACTGGGCGTGGGAGAAGTAGGCGTGATCTCCGGGCGCTATTACGCTATGGACCGGGATAACCGCTGGGACAGAGTAGAGAAAGCCTACCGGGCCCTGACTCTGGGAGAAGGCGTTAACGGCGGAGAGGATCCCGCCGGGGCGGTACAGGCTTCCTACGATGACGGCAAGACCGATGAGTTCATGCTTCCCACCGTGATGCAGAAGGACGGCAGGCCGGCAGCCACTATCCAGGAGGGAGATTCCATCATCTTTTTCAACTTCCGTCCCGACCGCGCCAGGGAGATCACCAGAGCTTTCTGTGATCCGGAGTTTTCCGGCTTTGAGAGAGAGCGGATTCAGGATCTCACCTATGTGTGCTTTACGGAATACGATGAGACCATCCCCAACAAGACGGTGGCCTTTAAGAAGGAAGAGATCACCAATACCTTTGGGGAATGGCTGGCAGCCAATCATATGACCCAGGCCCGCATTGCGGAGACAGAAAAGTACGCCCATGTTACCTTCTTCTTCAACGGCGGCGTGGAGGAACCCAATGAGGGAGAGGACCGGATCCTGGTAAAATCTCCCAAGGTGGCTACCTACGATCTGCAGCCGGAGATGAGCGCTTATGAGGTATGCGATAAGCTGGTGGAAGCCATTCGGTCTCAGAAATACGATGTGATCATCATCAACTTTGCCAACCCTGACATGGTGGGACACACCGGTGTGGAGAAGGCGGCTGTTGCTGCTATTGAGGCTGTGGACGCCTGTGTGGGAAAAGCCGTGGAGGCAATTAAAGAGGTGGACGGCCAGATGTTCATCTGCGCGGATCACGGAAACGCTGAGCGCATGGTGGACGAGGAGAGCGGAGAGCCCTACACCGCCCATACCACCAACCCGGTGCCTTTCCTGCTGGTAAATGCCGGACCGGAATACGGACTGGAGGAAGGCGGCCGTCTGGCGGACATCGTGCCCACCCTCATTGATCTCATGGGCATGGAGAAACCTGCGGAGATGACCGGAAGATCCCTGCTGATCAGAAAATAAAAGAACACAGTTATAGAGCCATTCGATTTTCTCGTCATCGAATGGCTCTTTACCTGTCGATCTGAAGTTTTTTCATCATGTACTTGATCCGGAACCTCCTTTTCTTTTGAAGTATGAGGGTGTTACCTTATGCTTTCGGTGGTCTGTCCTCCTCTTCTTTTGATGATTTGATTATAGCAGGCAATATAAGATTTGTCAATGATTATTTAGAAATTTTTTAAATAAAAAACTATAAAACAGTCTATATAAAATATAATGTTTAAAAAATCTGAAAAATATAAAACAAATAAATAAAAGACAGTAGCATCGGTGTACAAGGGGACAGCATAGAAAATCACCGAAATTACGCGGTTTGGAGCGTGTTGCCCCTTGTACACCGACGCTGCAGAATATAAATGCATAGGAGAGATACGCATGAAGTTTGTGATCCAAAGAGTAAAATCTGCCCGGGTGGAGGTAGAAGGACGCTGCGTGGGAAAGATCGGAACCGGTCTTCTGGTTCTGGTAGGAGTAGGGAAGGAAGATACGGAAGCGGAGGCAGACAGATATCTGAAAAAACTCATAGGTCTGCGGATTTTTGAAGATAACCAGGGAAAAACCAATCGTTCTCTTGGGGAAGTAGGGGGAGAATTGCTGCTGGTTTCCCAGTTTACTCTCTATGCCAGCTGCAGAAAAGGAAACCGCCCCAGTTTTGTGGAGGCCGGGGAGCCGGAGAAGGCACAGAGGCTTTATGAATATTTGATCGCGGAGGCCAGAAAACAGGTACCGGTGGTAGAAACGGGAATCTTCGGCGCTCATATGGAAGTTTCCCTCTGCAATGACGGACCTTTTACAATTTTGCTGGAAAATCTGTAGGGTCCGTGTAAAAGGGGACGACCGTATTGTCCCCTTTTACACGAACGCTGTTTTTTTAGAAATATTTAATGGCAATTTCCGGGAACTGCGGTTATAATGAATGCAGTTCCCTTTCAGGGGCCATCAGATCTTGAATCTTTCTCTTTTCAGAGAATTTATTCCCAGTTTTATAATAAAATTCCAGTCTTTTGAAAAACAGCGGGGAGGGCGGCTTTCCGCTTATGGGGTGATGGAATGAAAAAAGGCAGGATTATAGGCGGAAAATACAAAATTATAAAGCTGCTGGGACAGGGAGGCAGCGCAAAGGTGTATCTGGCGGAGGATCTGCGGCTGGAAGCTAAATGGGCCGTGAAGCGGATCCCGTGCCGGGAAGTCCGCGGATTTCAAGAGGGAAATATACTGAAAAGCCTGGATCATCCGGCGTTTCCGCGAATCGTGGATTGCCTGGAAGAGGCAGATGGCATTTATCTGGTTATGGATTACATTCAGGGCATAAGCCTGGAAGAATGCCTGAAAAAAGGCGGATCTTTTGAAAGCAGGCAGATCTGGAAATGGGCCATGGAACTTTGCGGCGCGCTTTCCTATCTGCATCAAAAAGAACCGCCGGTTTTATATCGGGATCTGAAACCTTCGAATTTGATTCTGACCCGGGAAAACCACCTGCGCCTGGTAGACTTCGGGATTGCGGAGCCGGAGGCGGAAAATCCCAGCCTGGCAGGAAGCAGGCCTTACGGGGCGCCGGAACAGTTTCAGCCGGGAAGAATACAGGATGCCAGAACGGATATTTATGCTTTGGGGGTCCTTCTGTACCGGCTTGCCTCCGGAGGCTTTCCGGAAGGAAAAAACAAAAGGCGTCGGCCGGGAAATTTATCAGGTAAATTTTCCAGCATTTTATGGAAATGTATGGAGGTAAAACCGGAAGAGCGATTTTCTTCCTGTGAAGAGTTAAAAAAAGCACTGAAACAGTGCAGAGAAGGAAAGAAAAAAGGCGGGCAATCTCCGGCTATGGGGCGAAGGCTTCTGCTGACAGCTGCGGCTGTGCTGCTGGCAGTATCTGCAGGGATAAAAGAAGCAGGGACTGCGGAACGGGAATACAGCAGGCTGCTGGAGGAGGCAAAAGGGCCGGGGCCAGCCAGGGACCGGGCAGAGGCCTGCATGCAGGCCCTTCGATTGAGAAAATACAGCTGGGCGGATTATGAGCTTTTGCTGAATATTTTCCGGGAGGACGGTTCTTTTACCCCGGAGGAAGAGGAAATGCTCCTTGGAACCCTGGGGCTTCTCCCGGAAACAGCGGACAATCAGGAAAAATTCAGGCAGCTGGCTTACCAGATTGGCAGATTGTACTGGTATTATTACAGCTACGGACAGGAAGAAGGAGAAGATAACGAACTAACCCGGATGGGGGCGGCAGTTCCCTGGTTCCGGATTGCTTCCGAAGGACAGGGCACCTGGAAAGACAGCGCCCGGATCTATGCCCGGGTGGGATCTTTTTATCAGGAACTGATCCTGCTGATCCGGGAAGGCAGAGAACAGGGAAGTCTTCGGCAATTATGGGGGCAGATACAGGATCTGGAAATCCAGTCCAGGCAGGAGCAGGGGCTGGAACGGCTGGAATTGGTACGGCTCTGTTTCCGCGCTGCAGTTACCTGGGAAGGAGCCCTTCAAAAAGAAGGGGTAAGCGGGCAGGAGCAGGAAGAACTTCTGGAAGGGCTCTGGAATTCCATCGGAGATTACATGCCTGAAAGTATACGGGAGCAGAAACTTATGGAGGAAATCCGCCGGTACCGGGAGCGGACAGAGAGGTAAATTTTGAGGAAAAGAGAACAGAAAAAAACAGCGCCGCCTCTGGCAGGCCTTTTATGCGCCGGGGCAGCCAGCCTGTTCTTATGCGGGGCAGGCAGCCGGGAAAACCGGATTATTTTTGAACAGGGTCCTCCGGCCGGGAAAACCCAGGAGGGACTGGATCTTTATCAGCAGCCGGCAGAGATATCTTTTACAGTTTCAGATCCGGACTGGGGGATTGCGCAGGTATCCTGGAGTCTGGAGGCGGAGGGCAGCAGAATTCTGGAACAGGAAAACATAGATTTTCAGGACCGGGAAACGGCTGCCCCGGGAGGATTTGAACTCTTAGAACAAGCAGGAAAAACCATTTTTTCTGCCAGGAAACATCTTTCTATTCAGAAGGAAGCCCAGGAACTGCTGCTGCGGGTTGGATTAAAAAACCTGCAGGGACAGGAATACTGGGAAAGTATTTATCTGGCTGTAGACGGAACCGCTCCGGAAATAACCCTGGACACAGAAGGCTCCGGAGCCTTCCGCCGGGAATCCCAGCATTACCGGCTGAGGGTAAAGGATAAAAATTTTGACCCGGAAAGCATTCTGATTCAGGGGAATGTTCCGCTGCCTCCGGTCTGGAGGGGTCAGGGAGGAGTCTACCAGGCGGAGTTTTCTTTGGAGGAAGAAGGAGACTATTGTTTTTCTGTTTCCGGCAAAGACCTGGCAGGAAATGAATTCCAGGGCCCCCTGGGGGATTGTTTCGTACTGGATCGGACGCCTCCCATCATTACGATTGGGGAAGAAGACGGCAGCAGTTTGAGAAGCCACAGTCTTCAGCCGCTGATCACCATTGAAGACCGGGCAGTAGAAAGCGCGGGGGTAGCCATCCGATTGAATGGCAGGCGGTCAGGGAATATGGAGGGCTGGATCCGGCAGCTGGAAACGGAAGACGGAAGCCTCAGGTATCAGGTCCGCAGCCTTTCCGGGGGTGATCTGGACGATGTGTATTCTCTCCAGGCAGAATGCCGGGATCTGGCGGGAAACGTCAGCCGCAAGGAAGTGGTTTTTACAGTGAACTGCCGGGGGTCCCGGTATGCGGTATCCCGGGAAACCAAGGAGATTCTCGGAAGCTATCAGGCGGAACCCCGGGAGTTTGTTCTGATTGAAGAAAACCTGGATCTTCTGCGGGAAGATACCATCCAGGTGCGCCTGGTCCAAAACGGTGTAGAATTTTTTCCGGAGATGGGACGGGATTACGGTCTTGATATAGAAGAAACAGAAGAGGGATATCGCTATACGTATACCCTTCCCGGAAAACTCTTCCGGGAAGACGGGTTTTATACCTTATGTTTCCGTTCGGAAGATGAAGCGGGAAACCGCAACGACAGCAGCCTTTTTTTTGACGACCGGGAGCTGGCCTTCGGTATAGACCGGGTAAAACCGCTGATCCAAGGCATCGGGCAGGAAACAGGGGAGGATTGTCTGATGATTTTTCAGATCCGGGATAATCTGATGCTGAAAGACGTATCTTTTCTCTGGAACGGGACAGCCCTTCCCTTTGAGGCGGAGATGGAACGGTATCAGCTGCGGATCCCCGGAAAGGACAGGGGAATTCTGGAGATACGGGCCGAGGACGCCGCCGGCAATATAGAAGAGCAAAGGATAACCGTAGGAGAAGAAAAGGAGGAGAAAGGGAGTTTACCTGTTCTGCCGGCGGCAGCCGCAGCCGGCGGTCTGATTGCATTGGTGTTCAAAAAGAAATTATTTGTAACTAAAAAAATAAGAATATGAAAAGCCGGAAGAGCTGGTTACATAGAACCGCGAAAGTTGTCCATACTGTTTTCAGGGAGTGGTTCAGCTTTATGCTGCCGTCCTGGAAATATGAAGGAGGAACAATCATGTTTCGTTATTTACCCATACGGCGGATAAATGCAAGAGAAGTGCTGGACTCCAGAGGAAATCCCACAGTAGAGGTGGAAGTTACTGTCGGTGAAGGGGTCATGGGAATAGACAGCTGTACTGGAAGAGCCATGGTCCCATCCGGGGCTTCCACGGGAAAATTTGAGGCGGCGGAACTTCGAGACGGCGAGCAAAGATATCTGGGACAGGGAGTCCGGGGAGCTGTGGAACATGTAAATCAGACTCTGGCGGAGGCGCTGCTGGGAGAAAGCGCTCTGGATCAGCGAAATATTGACAGAATACTGAAAGAAACCGATGGCAGCGAGAACAAAAAGAATCTGGGAGCCAACGCTGTATTGGGCGTGTCGCTGGCAGCCGCCCGGGCAGCCGCTCAGGCCTTACGGATTCCTCTGTTCCGCTATCTGGGCGGATGTCAGGCCTGCCGGCTTCCGGTTCCTATGATGAATATTCTGAATGGCGGCAGACATGCGGATAACACAGTGGATTTTCAGGAATTTATGATCATGCCGGTGGGAGCCAGCTGTTTTCACGAAGGTCTCCGTATGTGCGCGGAAATTTATCATACCCTGAAGACGATTTTAAAAGAGCAGAGAATGTCCACCGGGGTAGGGGATGAAGGCGGATTTGCCCCGGATGTGAGAGACGCAAGGGCGGTTCTGGAATTGATTCTTGAAGCCTCGGAGCGAAGCGGCTATGAGCCCGGGCGCCATGTGGGAATCGCCATAGATGCCGCCGCCAGTGAACTGTATCATCCGGAAAAAAATGTTTATTACTTTCCGGGGGAAAGTAAGATGGCGGGAAAACAAATACAGCGTGATACCAGAGAAATGATCGAATATTATAAAGAACTCTCCGAAAATTTTCCTATTCTTTCTCTGGAAGACGGATTGCAGGAGGACGACTGGGAAGGCTGGAAGCAGATGACGGAAGAACTGGGAAGCCGCCTGCAGCTGGTAGGAGATGATCTTTTTGTAACGAATCCCCGGAGACTCCGCTGCGGGATCGGGCTGTCGGCAGCCAATGCGGTTCTGATCAAGGTAAACCAGATCGGTACTCTTTCAGAGGCTATGGAAGCGGTGGAGACCGCCTGCCGCTCCGGATACCGGGCAGTCATTTCCCATCGCTCGGGAGAAACAGAGGATTCCTTTATCGCGGATTTAGCGGTAGGGACAGGAGCGGGACAGATCAAGGCAGGGGCCCCCTGCCGCAGCGAGCGGAACGCGAAATACAATCAGCTTCTGCGGCTGGAAGAACTGCTGGGGACCCAAGGGATTTATGAAAATCCATTTTCGAAGCCGGGGGATTTTTAGCTTGCTATTTTGTATAGTCTATGATAAAATACACCTTGGTTAGTTTTAGGAGGTGAAAAAATGGCAGCTGTTATCCGCACGATTTTGACCGTTTTTTTCGTAATAGATTGCATCGCGCTGAGCGTGGTGGTTCTGATGCAGAAGGGCAAGGAGCAGGGGCTGGGAGCCATTGCCGGCGAGGTGACATCCACCACGGAGTCCTACTGGGATCGGAATAAAGGACGTTCCGCAGAGGGTAATCTGAAAAGAGCAACGAAGATTATGGCAGTAATTTTTATTGTGATTGCCGTAATCCTGAATATGAAATTTTAGAAACGTACGGCTGCTGCAGATTTTGCGGCAGCCGATTTGCTTATATGGAGAATATAAAACTTGAAGAAAGAAACATTAAAGAACAGAAAGAAGATGCTTTATGATCTGTTCTGCACGAAGAATTATACCCCTATGAAGGCGAAAGAAATCGCTGTCCTTCTGCAGATCCCCAAGGGAAGGCGGAGAGAACTGCAGGAAGTGCTGGATGCTCTGGTGGCTGAGGGCCAGGCGGCGGTTGATGCCCGGGGACGCTATGGAAAGAAGAAAAAAGAAGAGCCGGCAGAGATCTGCAGGGGAACTTTTGTGGGAAATAAAAAAGGCTTTGGATTTGTAGAAATTCCTGACAGCGGCCAGGAGGATATTTTTATTCCGGAAGAACATACCGGGGGCGCTTTTCACCTGGATCAGGTGGAAGTAGTTCTGACCCGGAAAGGAGAACGGCGCCGGGAGGGAAAAATCACGAAAATTCTGTCTCACGGAATCGCCGAAGTAGTAGGTACTTATGAGAGAAGCAACCATTTTGGGTTTGTAACCGCAGATAATCCTAAAATTGCCGTGGACATTTTTGTGCCCCAGGGGCAGGATGCCGGCGCCAGAACCGGACAGAAGGTGGTTGCGCGTCTTACCTCTTATGGAAACGAAAGAAAAAGCCCTGAGGGGAAGGTAACGGAGATTCTGGGAAATGCGGGAGATGTGGGTGTGGACGTTCTTTCTGCAGCCAGAGCTATGGACCTGCCCATGGAGTTTCCGGAAAAGGTCCTGCGCCAGGCGGAACGATGTCCGGATGCATTGATCCCCAATGATTTTAACGGCAGAATGGATCTGCGCAGCTGGCAGATGGTAACGATCGATGGGGAGGATGCCAAGGACCTGGATGATGCGGTTTCACTGAGCAGAGAAGGAGAATATTATAAACTGGGAGTCCACATTGCGGATGTCAGCAATTATGTCCAGGGGGGAAGCGCCCTGGACCGGGAGGCTCTGAAAAGAGGAACTTCTGTTTATCTGGTGGACCGGGTGATTCCTATGCTGCCGGAGCGTCTTTCCAATGGCATATGCTCCTTAAATGCAGGGGAAGATCGGCTGGCCCTGTCCTGCTTGATGAAAATTGACCGGCAGGGACGGGTGACAGAAAGCCGGATTGCGGAGACCGTGATCCGGGTAGACCGAAGGATGACTTACACTGCAGTAAACCGCATACTGACGGAGCAGCCAGAGGAATTGATGGAGGAATATCGGGAATTGACGCCCATGTTTTTCCTGATGGACGAATTGGCTGGAATCCTGCGGAAAAACCGAAGCGCCCGGGGAGCGGTTGATTTTGAATTTCCCGAGAGCAAGATTCTTTTGGACCGGAAAGGCCATCCCGTAGAGATCTGGGCCTACGAGCAGAACGCGGCTACCCATCTGATCGAAGATTTTATGCTGCTGGCCAATGAGACGGTGGCCAGAACCTATTGTCAGAAAGAACTTCCCTTTTTGTACCGGACACATGAGAATCCGGATATGGATCGGATGGAAGCAGTTCTGACTTTTATCAGAAAGCAGGGGATCCGGGTGGAAAAATCTTCAGAGGAGATTACCCCTGGAGAAATTCAGAAGATTCTGCAGCAGATCCAGGGAAGTCCCCAGGAGGCGCTGATCAGCCGTCTTCTGCTCCGGTCTATGAAGCAGGCCAAATATACCACCGGCTGCAGCGGTCATTTTGGATTGGCCGCAAAATATTACTGCCACTTTACCTCTCCGATCCGCAGGTATCCGGATCTGCAGATACACCGGATTATCAAAGACGATCTGCGGGGACGGATGAGCCAGGAAAAGATCGCTCATTACGCGGGAATTCTGGAAAGTGTAGCGCTGCAGTCTTCTCTGACAGAACGCAGGGCACAGGAGGCGGAGCGGGAGACTGATAAGCTGAAGATCGCCGAGTATATGTCCGGGCACATCGGCGAAGAGTATACAGGAATTATTTCCGGCGTTACCGGATGGGGCATATATGTAGAACTGGAAAATACTGTAGAAGGACTGGTTCATATCCGCACCATTCAGGGAGATTATTATCATTTTGATGAGGAGAACTACCGGCTGATTGGAGAAATCACAAAGCGGGAGTTTACTCTGGGTCAGACGGTCCGGATCCGGGTGGCGGATGCGGATGTAGAGACAAAGACCGTTGATTTTGTATTGGCAGGAGAGAAGGAAGATGAGTAAGGAAAAAGACAGCCGTTTGATAGCCAATAACAAGAAGGCATATCACGACTATTTTATCGAAGAGAAATATGAAGCGGGAATATCTCTCCATGGCACAGAGGTAAAATCCCTGCGCATGGGAAAATGTTCCATCAAAGAGTCCTTTATCCGCATTGAAAACGGAGAAGTATACATTTACGGAATGCACATCAGTCCATATGAAAAAGGCAATATTTTTAACCGGGATCCCCTGAGAACCCGGAAGCTGCTGCTGCATCGGGCAGAGATCCGGAAACTTCAGGGGAGGATCGCTGAAAAGGGTTATACCCTGGTTCCGCTGCAGGTGTATTTTAAAAATTCTCTGGTGAAGGTGGAGATCGGCCTGGCAAAGGGAAAGAAGCTGTATGACAAGCGGCAGGATATTGCAAAAAAAGACCAGCGCCGGGAAGCGGAAAGAGATTTTAAAGTGAAAAACCTTTATTAAAACACTCCGGGCTTGACGGCCCGGAGAAGATATGTTATAGTTCCTACAGAACAAAACTTCGGGCTTGTACTGGTTTCGACGGGGGTTTTGAAGTTTAGGAAGCCATCCGCGGACTCCGGGACCGCGCACCAACCTGGAACCTAAAATTAAACGCAAACAACGAAGATTACGCGTTAGCTGCTGCTTAAGCAGCTGTGTCGGATCTGCAGTTCCCGCGCTGCGGGCTCCGGCATCAAATAAGGCGGGGCACTTTTTCTCCTAAGCTTTGCGGAGAAAAAAGATCTTATGAAGCTACTGAAGTCAGAAGCCTGTCATCCGGCGTCTGACGGAGGGAATGGAAAAAGAATGACTGTGATGGGAGATGCCTGAATGGATAGGCTTTCGGACGCGGGTTCGATTCCCGCCAGGTCCATATGTAAAGTGTCGTATTTACGGCACTTTTTTCATTTTTCATATTGTTTTTTTCTTTATTTCCTGCACAATCGGTTCCAAAGCGCGTAAGTCTGTGAAATCCGTTTGTTTGCCATAAGTTTCCATGAAAGCTCTGTTCTCCGCTGTCTGTTCTTCAAGCGGCGTCTTTCGCAGGGATTGGTATAGCAGTTTCAGCATTGCCCGATGGACGAAAGAGAGTTTTCGATAATCAATCCCGCCGCGAAGATGAAAAATCTTTGTCCGGTCAAACAGACCTGCGGGAAACTACTTTTGCAGAGAAGTGAGGATATTGTGCTGGTTTTCCGGCTCGTTAGGGTCGGCCAGCCCTACGGTAACAAGGATTAGTTTTTGTTCGCCCTGGAGGGAAAGTAACGCAGAAGGAGCTCAAATCAGCCCTTCAACGACCGTATTGCCCCCTTGTACACTGATGCTACCCTCATTTAAAAATAGTAGTATTCTTCAACGGAACTCTCAAATGGACCGTTGTCTCCTGGTGTATCAGAGCGTTTTTGGCGAAAGGCACAGAAAGTGTGTGCGCTATTTCTACTGCTAAAATACAATCGTTCATTTTTAATTATATAGCAGGCAGCAGGAACCGGCTATCCGCTTTCGGTTAAATCTAAGTAAATATAGGTTGACCTTTGATGTTGTTTAAATATGAATTTACCAGTGCAAATTTGTATGTTACAATTATAAAAAACGGAAGGGGGATAGTTTTATGAAACGGAAGGTATTGGGTGCTTTATGGGCGCTGGGGCTTATGGCGGCTGGAACTGTGTTCCTGCCGGTTTCCGCGGAAGCTGCAGAAGGAATGGGGACGGCTGTTCAGGCGGAGGAAGAGGGCGAAGTAGCAGCCGGGGATGCCATTACCGGTCTGGAGATTCGGACAGAAGAAGAGGTGGCCAGGAAATACGAGGAACTGATGCCGGATCTGAACGGCAGTGTTGTGTATGAAAGCGAGCCGGCGATCTCCGCCCCCTATGCAGCCGGTCAGCTGTCGGAGGAAAGCCTGCAGGCTGGTCTCAATGCGGTGAACCTGGTGCGGTACATTGCAGGACTGCCGGATGATATAACACTGAATGAAGAATACACAAGTTATGCCCAGCACGGATCGGTGGTTATGGGCGCCAACGGGGAACTGAATCATTATCCCTCCTGTCCAGCCGGCATGGAGGAGGCTTTTTTTGAATTGGGATACCAGGGGACATCATCCTCCAATATCGGCGCCGGCTACCGGAATCTGGCGGATTCAGTAATCTGCGGCTACATGGATGATTCCGATGATTCCAATCTGCAGGTTCTGGGACACCGGCGCTGGGTGCTGAATCCTGCTATGACACAGACGGGTTTTGGCTACGCGCCGGGAAATACCTACAGCAGCTTTACAGCTATGTATGTACTGGATCGGGCCAGAGATTATTCTGTGGATTATATTGCCTGGCCTGGGGCGGCAACGCCCACAGAAATTTATCAGTATACGCCGGCTTTCAGTGTTTTTCTGAATGAGTCCTACGAGGTGGATGCGGATCAGATTACCGTGACCATTCACAGCCAGGCGGAAAGCCAGGATTATGTTTTCGGGAAAAATGCAGGCGGCAGTCCGGCGGGTTCGTTCTATGTAGATGATGATTCAGACGGCAGTTACGTAGGTATGAGAGGTTCCGCTCTTATCTTTCTGCCGGAGAACCACCGCTTTATGGAAGATGACCGGCTGACTGTGTCGATTGAAGGACTTATTCGTGAGGGGGAGGAGAGCTCTCTGTCTTATACCGTAAAGCTTTTTTCTGCTGATGAGATGCTGGCAGAGCTGAACAAACAGGTAACAGACATTTCTGTAAGCGGGCTGGAAAAAACGGAGTATGTCAAGGGCGAAGCCTTTTCACTGGAGGGAGGGACGCTGACAGTCAACTATGATAATCAGACCAGAGACGTTCTTCCGCTGACCGAGGAGATGCTGACGTCTCTTCCGGATATGAACAAAATAGGCAGTCAGACCGTTCAGGTGTCTTACCAGGGAAAAACTGCCTCTTTTGAAATTATTGTGCGCATGAAGCCGGCGGATATCGGAGATCTTCTGGATCAGGAGCAGACGGAAGAGATCGTTCGGCTTCTGGAACTGCAGGAGAGGGATGCGGAAATTTTCCCGGAGAACGGGGAACGCTACGGGGAAGAAGGAATTTGGATCGAGTATGTTCCGGGAGATGTTCCGATTACAGTCACAGTCACGGGAAATGAACAGATTACATATCACGGGATCGGCTGCGGATCCCGCATCCAGGAAGTAGAGAAGGTTCTGAAGGAACAGGGCTGGGAGCCGCCCAGAAGCCAGGGGACTTTTTATCTGAAAAGAACCAATGACCGCTGGTACGGCTTCACTATTGAGATAGAAGCAGAAAAGGTAACTGGCTGGACATGGATGAACTGGGTAGAGGGAGATTTGGGCGAAACGCCTTTTACAGACGTACCCCAGGGAGCCTGGTTTTACGATCCGGTGGTTTATGTTTATAAAAACTGGATCATGACCGGCCTGGAAGAAACCGTTTTTGGCCCTGCAGTGACCCTTTCCCGGGCTCAGTTTGCTGTGATCCTTTACCGTATGGAAGGAGAGCCTTCTGTGGAGGGGGTGACGGCCAAAGAATTTCCAGATGTACCGGACGGCATCTGGTACAGTGATGCCGTTGCCTGGGCGAATAGCTGCGGGATTATTACCGGATACACAGAAGGGGCTCAAAAAGATTATTTTGGAGCCTCCGATCAGATTACCAGGGCCCAGATGGCAACCATGATGTACCGCTATGCGGATTACAAAGGCTGCGATGTCTCGGCAGCAGGGGATCTGGGAGATTTCCCGGATAGCCATCAGGTCCCGGATTTTGCCCTGCAGAGTATTCCCTGGGCCGTGGGAAAAGAAATCATTAAAGGGGATGGCGGAAAACTGAATCCCCAGAAGCCTGCCTCCCGGGCAGAGGGGGCCACGATTATTAAGAGATTTATGGAAAAGGCGGACCAGTAAAGAGCGGTGCGTTCAGATGCTTCGAAAATGAAATGAGAAAGGGTGTCCCAGGCCTATGATCTGATTCATTCATAGGAAGGGGGCACCCTCCCCTTTTTTAGAAAATGGTCAGGCAGTTAAAGCTTCTGCAGAAACTCTTCAACGTAGAACAATGCCGCCCCGATAGCAGGGGTATACTGTCCGTGGACACCCACCAGGATCTGGTTTTTTCCAAGAGTAAAGGGGGAGGAGGAATTCACCCGCTTTAACAGATCGTCGATATCTTCCTCCGTAAAATAAGGAGCCAGATACCCGCTGAGGATTACAGGGGCGTCAATGACCATATTCAGGTTTCTTATAGCAAAAGATAAATGAATCAGGTAATCTTCCCAGATCTGTGCAAGACGGGAAGATTTATTTTCTCTCAGAAGCGGGAAAAAATCCTTGATGGGAAGGCCGGAAGCATGTTCCAGGGCATTGGCGGAGCAGTAGGTTTCCATACAGCCCCGATTGCCGCAGTAGCACAGAGGACCTTCCGGATTGACACACATGTGTTCCAGAACGCCGCTGTGCATAGAACTTCCCTGATGAATCTGATGGTTGGTGATGATCGCTCCGCCTAAATTCCGATTCAGCAAAAAGATAACGGCGCTGTCCAGATCCGGATGGTTCCACAGTTCCAGGCATGCTGCGGATTTTGAATCGTGCTCCAGATGGCAGGGACAGGGAAGATACTGAGAAAAATTTTCCAGTTTCATGCCGGTATTGTCCATGATCCTTCCATAGGTTACAACGGTATGGTCCGGAGAAGTGATCCCCTGGGTAGCAAAGGAAATCCCCAGCAATTTATCTTTGCCGTAATGGTTTTCGGTCAGAAACTTTTTAATTTCCCCGGCGGCTTCCTGGTAATAGGCGGAAGTGTTGGAGTAAGGAAGGGAAACTGTGCCGGTGTAGACGGCATCCCCGTATAGATTGACTGCCGTGATATGGAACATATTTTTCAACAGACCGATGCCTATGGAAATTTTAAAATCCGGGACGATGCGGATGGCCTGTGCCTTTCTGCCGCCGGTGGACTCAAAAAATCCTTTCCTTTCGATGAGACCGGCCTCCTCCAGCAGGTTAAGATTTTGGCTGACGGTAGACAAACCCATCTGGAGATCCTGGACGATCTGCTGTTTGGAAGTCACTTTTTTTTTGTAAATATAGTGATAGACTTTTGAACGGTTTATTTTTTTTAAATTTATGGTAGTCAATCCCTTTTCATTCATCTTGATTCTCCTGAACTGATAGTGTACACGGATGCTTTCTTTTCTATATACTTAAGATTTAAGTCTATTTTATTACTGGCCCGGGAAAAAAAGCAATCGCTGGAAGAATAATGAAGAAGCATTGGTAAAATCCTCCAAAAAATTAGGAAAAGATTGTGTTTTCTGTCAATTGATTTAGGGAAAATTTGGTTATATAGCATACTTACAACTTAGAGATAAGCGTAAGTATAAAGTAAAAAAGAATGGAGGAAGCAAAAATGAAATTGACAGTGGCGGGAATCAAAAATCAGGAGGTCTGGGAGAAGGCGGGAATCCGGCTGCCGGGTTATGACGTGGAGGCAGTTTCGGAAAAAGCCAGACAGGAACCCGGCTGGGTACATTTCGGCATCGGCAACATTTTCCGCATCTTTATCGGAGGGATCGCGGACGGCCTTCTGGAAGAAGGGGCAATGGACCGGGGGATCACCTGTGTGGAGACCTTTGATTACGATGTGGTGGACAAAATTTACAAACCCTATGACAATTTGGCCCTGAGCGTGATCCTTCACGGCGACGGGACCAGAGAGTATAAAGTGCTTGGTTCCCTGGCGGAAGCGGTTAAAGCCCAGTCTTCGGATCCGGAGCAGTGGAGCCGTCTGAAAGAAATCTTTTCCAGCCCCTCTCTACAGATGGTGTCTTTTACCATTACGGAGAAAGGGTACGCTCTGCGTAAAGCGGACGGAACCTGGTTCCCCTTTGTGGAAGAAGACATTCAGAAAGGACCGGATCAGGCCACAGGAGCCATGGCCGTTGTAACAGCTATGCTGTACGAGAGATATAAAGCGGGAAAATATCCCCTGGCGCTGGTTTCTATGGACAACTGTTCTCAGAATGGTGCGAAACTCCGGGAATCCGTGCGGACCATGACGGAGGAGTGGCAGAAAGCGGGATATGTGGATGCCGGCTTCGCCTCCTATGTCAGCGATGAAAAAACAGTTTCTTTCCCCTGGGCTATGATCGACAAGATCACGCCCCGGCCCAGTGAGCAGATCGCCGCGGATCTGGAAGCCCTGGGTGTGGAAAACATGCAGCCGGTGATCACCGGGAAACGAACCTATATCGCTCCCTTTATTAATGCGGAAAAGCCCCAGTATCTGGTGATCGAGGACAGCTTTCCAAACGGGCGGCCCGCTTTGGAAAAAGGTTTCGGCGTCTATCTGGCAGACCGTGAAACAGTGAACCTGTCAGAGCGAATGAAGGTAACCGTGTGCCTGAATCCGGTGCATTCCGCTACGGGGCCTCTGGGAGTGGTGCTGGGCTATGACCTTTTTGCCCATATGCTGAACACGGATCCGGATATGATGAAAATGGCCCGCATGGTGGCTTACCATGAGGGACTTCCGGTGGTGCCGGATCCGGGGATCCTTTCTCCCCGGGAATTTGTGGACGAGCTTTTCAACGTCCGGTTCCCTAACGAATATCTGGGGGACACCAATCTGCGGCTGGCGGTAGATGTTTCCCAGATGGTGGGCATCCGTTTCGGTGAGACCATCAAGGCGTATACAGCGAAATATGGAGACGCCTCCCGTCTTACAGCCATTCCTCTGGGAATCGCCGGCTGGCTCCGGTACATGCTGGCCGTGGATGACCAGGGAAAAAAATACGAACTGGCCCCGGATCCCATGAATGAAGAGCTGCAGGAACAGTTAAAAGAGATCCTTGTAGGGCGGCCGGAGACCTTGACCACCCAGTTAAAACCCATTCTTTCCAATGAGCGGATTTTCTTCACGGATCTTTACAGAGCGGGGCTGGGAGAAAAGATCGAGATCATGTTCCGGGAAATGATCGCCGGTCCCGGTGCGGTAAAAGTCACGGTATATAAATATATGGAAGGAGGAAGATAAGATGACAGATCCGGTATTCGCGGCGGATCCGGCCAGACTGCTGATCGCGGCGGCGGCGGGAATCGCTCTGGGGATTACCGGCCTGGCAGTGGGAACAACTGTCTTTTTTGAGGCGGGCGTGGTGATCCTGATTCCCCTGGCCTTTGTCCCGCCCTCAGCAGGCTCCGTGCTGGTGGCGAATATGCTGCAGGTGGATCTCGGGGTAATGATCGCAGTAGGCCTGCCGATGGGAGTTCTTTCCCTGATCTTTGCGGGGATCCTCTGGTCCAAATGAATCGGCAGACGGATCCACACGGGGCTTCCCTCCAACATTCAGGAGGTCCGGGAAGCGGAGGAAGGGAAACTGCCCGCTTTTTCCACTGTGCTGTGCATCATTCTGCTTCCCCTGGTCCTGATCCTTCTCAGTACCGTATCCGCATACATCCAGGGGCTGGAAGAAATCCGGCCGGTGCTGGATTTCCTGGGAACGCCCTTTGTGGCGTTGATCATCGCCGTGCTGACAGCAATGTATTTTCTGGGAAAAAAGCAAGGGTATAACGGGGAACAGTTAAAAAAGATCCTGGACCGCTCCCTGCGTCCTACTGGGCAGATCCTTCTTGTGATCACCGGCGGAGGGATTATCCGCTGGGTGCTGCAGGACTGCGGCATGGGGAATATCATCGGCCCTGCCCTGGAAAAAAGCGGACTTCCTCTGGTGCTGATCGCCTTTTTGATCGCAGCTCTGATCCGGGCGTCAGTGGGGCCGCTGTGGTGGCCATGACCATGGCGGCCGGGATCATGGCGGCCTTGCCCGGGGTGGCGGAACTTCCCCCGGTTTATCTGGCAGCTATGGTCTGCGCCATCAACGGGGGAGCCACAGCCTTCAGCCATGTAAATGATTCCGGTTTCTGGCTGGTGAATTCCCTGCTGGAAATCGATGAAAAGACAACTCTGAAATCCTGGACCATGATGGAGACCATCATAGGGATCACCGGCCTGGTAGCCGCGGTTGTCATTACGCTGTTTGTGTAAGGGGGCGAGAAAAAGAATGATCGTCAAAGTGGTTTTGGGGACCATGCAGAACGCAAAAAAACTGGTGAACATTGCAGAAGGCCTTTTCTGTGACGCGGAACTATCCAGCGGGCGCTATGTGGTAGACGCCAAATCTATGCTGGGGGTCTTAAGCCTGCCGGATTTTGAAGTGGGAGAACTGCATATCCACACGGAGAATGAAACCGAATGCGGAAAAATATTGGAGCAGCTCCGAAAAGAACATCTTCTAATGGATATCCGGGATGCAGTCCGCCCTTCTCTGTATGATATCGTGGCCTTCGGCGAGATCTTGATCGATTTTACCTCTCAGGGCGTTCATGGGGATGGACAGACACTTTATGCCAGAAACCCCGGAGGGGCCCCGGCCAATGTGGCGGTAGCGGCGGGAAGGCTGGGGGCCCGCACCGCCTTTCTGGGAAAGGCAGGCAGGGATATGCACGGGGAATTTTTAAGATCCGTACTCCAGAGGGAGCAGGTAGATACCAGGGGACTGATCCTGGATGACCGTTATTTTACCACCCTGGCCTTTGTAGAGGTGAACGGGGAAGGAGAGCGGACGTTTTCTTTCGCCAGAAAACCGGGGGCGGATACGAAGATCCAGAAAGAAGAGCTTGATACGGATATCCTGGATCATACAAATATTTTTCATGTGGGTTCCTTGTCCCTGACAGACCAGCCTGCGGAAGATACGACCTTTTACGCGGTAAAAAGAGCCAAGGCAAAAGGCAGTGTGATCTCCTACGATCCCAATTACCGGGCCTCTTTGTGGAAAGACCGGGAAACGGCAGAAAAACGTATGAGAAGTCTTTTGCCCTATGTGGATCTTATAAAGATCTCTGAGGAGGAAACGGAGCTTTTAACCGGATACAGGGAGGTTTCCGCCGCGGCGGAAGCCCTGTACCGGCAGGGCGTAAAAGTCATTGCGGTAACTTTAGGGGAAAAAGGCGCCATTCCGGCCATGCCTCACCTGCCTCAGGTTAAAGAAAGATTGAAAGATAGATAATCATGTGATACGATTTCCTCCTTGCAATACACTCCTGTTGACGGTACTATGTTATGGAAGGAACTGTTATTTTCCCTGATTTCACAGAGACGACATAATCCCCTGCTATGATAAAGAAAAAGCAGGCTGCCGGCACAGGAGCGCAAGGAGGTGCCTTTATGGATAAATTAAAAATACTGGTAGTGGATGATGAGAGCCGTATGCGGAAGCTGGTGCGGGATTTCCTGATAAAAAGCGGTTTTGAGGTGGTGGAGGCCGGGGACGGGGAAGCGGCCCTGGATCTGTTTTACGAAGACAAGGAGATCGCTCTGATCATTCTGGATGTGATGATGCCAAAAATGGACGGCTGGGAGGTCTGCCGGGAGATCCGGCAGCACTCCAAAGTGCCCATTATCATGCTGACAGCAAAAGGGGAAGAGCGGGACGAACTCCTGGGATTTGAATTGGGAGTAGACGAGTATATCTCCAAACCCTTCAGCCCCAAGATCCTGGTGGCCCGGGTGGAAGCCATTCTCCGCCGGACCAGTCAGATCAATCCTGGCGAGACCCTGGAGGCCGGCGGAATTGTAATCGACAAAGCAGCCCATCTGGCATCTATTGACGGGAAGCCTATGGAACTCAGTTACAAAGAATTCGAACTGCTGGCTTATTTCCTGGAAAATCAGGGGATTGCCCTTTCCCGGGAAAAAATCCTCAACAATGTGTGGAATTATGATTATTTCGGTGATGCCCGGACCATTGATACCCATGTAAAAAAACTGCGGAGCAAAATGGGCGAAAAAGGCAGCTATATAAAGACTATCTGGGGAATGGGCTATAAGTTCGAGGTGGACGCATGAAGCGGTCCATTAAAAAAAAGGTTGCCGCTACTTTTATCTGCGTGATGGTCCTGACCCTGGCAGCCATCGGTGTTTTTCACTGGGTATTCATGGAACGGTTCTATCTGTCCAAAAAGATAGATGTCCTCTCGGATAGCTGGGAAAGTGTAAATGTTCTGGCAGACCCTATTGACGGACTGAGCCAGGAGTTTAATCAATTCTGCGAGTCTAATAACCTGACCTACGCGGTGGTGAATCTTGCCTCCAATCCTCTGCGGATCAGCACCAATTCCGCGGAGGATTACTCCCTGGCCAACCGCCTCATCGGAAATATCATGGGGCAGGAGGATGGCAATACGGAAGTGCTTCGGATGGGAGAGCAGGGAAAATACCGGATCGTCAAGAGCCATGACCGGTTTCTCGGCACCAATTATCTGGAATTGTGGGGACAGCTGGATAACGGGGAATTCTACATCGTCCGCTGTCCTCTGGAGAGCATTCAGGATTCCGCTGCGATCTCCAATCAGTTTTACATTTATATCGGTCTGACAGTGATCCTGGCCAGCGGCGTGATCATCTGGCTCCTTACCAGAAAAATGGTGCGGCCTCTGCAGGAACTTACGGCCCTGTCGGAAAAAATGGCCCGGCTGGATTTTAACGTCAAGTATACCAGCGGCGGGGAGGACGAGATCGGTGAGCTGGGAAAAAACTTTAATATCATGTCCCGGAAACTGGAAAAATCCATTTCCGAGCTGAAAAGCGCCAATCTGCAGCTGCAGAAGGATATTGAAGAGAGGAAGCAGATCGACGAGATACGGACGGAGTTCATCTCCAATGTGTCCCACGAGCTGAAGACGCCCATCGCCCTGATCCAGGGCTATGCGGAGGGGCTGAAGGATAATATCAGCGATGATCCGGAAAGCCGGGAGTTTTACTGTGATGTAATCATAGACGAGTCGGCCAAGATGAACAAGATGGTGCGCCAGCTGCTGACCCTGAACCAGCTGGAATCTGGAAATGAGCAGCTGGCTATGGAGCGGTTTGATCTGGCGGAATTGATCCGGGGCGTGCTGCAGTCTTCTCATATTCTGATTGAGCAAAAGGAAGCCCGGATTCTTTTTGAACAGAAAGAGCCGGTACCTGTCTGGGGGGATGAATTTAAGATCGAAGAGGTAGTTACGAATTATCTGACCAATGCCCTGAATCATCTGGAAGGGGAAAAGGTAATTGAGATTACCTGCCGGGAACAGGAGGGAGTAGTTACCACAACGGTCTTTAACACAGGCAGGCCCATTCCAGAGGCGGATCTGGACAAAATATGGGATAAATTCTATAAGGTAGATAAGGCAAGAACCAGGGAATACGGCGGAAGCGGAATCGGTCTGTCTATTGTAAAAGCAATTATGGATAGTCATCAGCAGAAATGCTGGGCCAGGAATTATAAAAACGGCGTGGCCTTTTCGTTTACGCTGGAAAGCAGATAGGGAAAAACTTCACAAATTTTCAAAAATATGCTAAGATAAACATGGACGTTCCGGCTGCGGCCGAAGGTTACATTGATGGTGGAAGTGATGCTATGCCCGATGCGAATATAACGAAAAATGCCCTGGCGTCTTCCATGAAAAGACTGATGAAGGAAAAGGCATTTTCCAAGATCAGCGTGATCGATATCTGTGAAGGCTGCGGAATGAACCGCAAAAGTTTTTATTACCATTTCAAAGATAAATATGATCTGGTAAACTGGATTTTTTATACGGATTTTATTGGGCTCGTGAACACAAGACAGTATGAGAACGGCTGGGATCTTCTGGTCTCTGTGGGTGAATTATTTTATGAGGATCAGGAGTTTTACCGGGCTGCGCTGAAGATCGAAGGCCAAAATTCCTTTCGGGAATATTTTCATGAATCCATGGCGCCCATTGTATCTTTTTTTCTTAAAGATATCTGTGCGGCGGACCTGATTGAAGACGAGGAGATCTTTATTACATTTTTCTGCGATGCCTATTTGTCCGCGGTGGTCCGCTGGCTGGAAGACGGCTGCAGACTGAAGCCCGGAACATTTATCGGAAATATGAAGAAGATGATTCTGGGAATAGCCCGCCAGATACAGGAAGAGGAGGAAGGCTCCCTCTGAAAGAAAGAACAAAAAGGATATCACCGGAGAGACAATGATCTCGGGGGATATCCTTTTTTAGAAACTCAGCGCCGCTGAGGCAGGGCATAAGTGAAAAAATGTTCCAGCGTTCTTGCGCCCCGGTAATCTCTGATAAATCCGTCCTGGGTGTGGAGAGAACCGTCATCCATGAATTCGAAAAAGCAGGGAGAATCGGAAATGCTCCGGTCTATCTGATAAACATCCGCATATAGATTCAGCAGGATAAAGGGGTGCAGCTGCTGAATGCGGGCGGAACGGATGTACTGATCAATTTGTTTCTGATAGCTGCAGCTGCAGTTGTCTGTGGGAATCATCAGCACAAAAGAGGATTCGTAGGAGGAAAAATCCTGAAAACGGTTTTTTACTGTCCAGCTGTCTCCGTCCGCGTCTTCATAATAAGCGTAAATGCCGTAAAGAGATTTCTGACGGCGCATACTGTGGATATTCATGTCCGTATAGGTGCCTGCAGCCGGAAACATGGTGATAATGTTGGTACAGGGTTTCAGCAAAGCCATCTGCTCCGGAGTAAGGCGGGCATCCTGGAGCGTAAAGATAAAGCCGGTGCGGGGATATTTGCGGAAAATGCTGCTAAGGGCTTCCAAATCCGGAAAAGCGCCGAGACAGCGGATGGCATAGGCGTAAATACCCAGATCCGTACCCTCCCGGATAAGCGTATCCAGTTCAGCCGGATCCAGGCTTTCGGGTTTTCTGGGGTTCAGCCGCAGGATCGGCAGCCAGGGAATCTGATAATCCCGTTTCTTTTCATTGCTGCGGATGAGACCGGCTCCGTAGGTAAGACTGGAATAACCGAAATTAATGCCGAAATCCTTAATGGCTTTCCGGTCTGTATTGCGCAGAAGATGTTCAATAGCCGTGTAGTAAGGGCTGTCATCATTTCTCAGAAGTTCCTGAAAAAGCGTATACAGATCCTGAACAAAACGTCCTTTGGAAAACTGTTTGCCCATGTCGGCCAGTTTACGGATGCTCCGTTTTGGATCTTCCTCAATTTCCCGCAGTCCCCTGTCCAGCGTGGCGTCTATAATTGCTCTTTTGATTTCATTTGGTTTCAAGGTAATCCCTCCCTGTAAACTGATGATACTATTATAACAAAAACCGGAAACTTTGGAAGTAAAAAAGTATGAAGAATTTCCGTGGATTCCAGCATCCGTGTACAAGGGAGAGAGAGTTGCCCCTTGTACACGGACGCTGCTGTGATATAATAAAAAAGCAGAGACAGAAATCTGCGGGAAAAGGGAGAAAACGGCTGCAATAGCAGATTTTCAGAAGAAAAGGAGCGGATCCAATGAAGTTTGATATGCATTGCCATACCAAAGAAGGTTCGACAGACGGAAGAGTAATGATCGAGGAGTATATCCGCAGACTCCGCAGTATGGGATTTGGGGGTATGATGGTTACAGATCATAATTCCTATGATGGATACAGGGAATGGAAGAATTCTCTGAAAGGAAGAGAGTATACGGATTTTGTAGTGCTGAAGGGAATCGAATACGATACTCTGGACTGCGGCCACATGCTGGTTGTGATGCCCGTAGGGGTGAAACTCAGGATCCTGGAAATGCGGGGACTTCCCATAGCCCTGCTGGTACGGATTGTGCACAGGTACGGTGGGATTATCGGCCCGGCTCATCCCTACGGAGAAAAATATCTGAGTGTAGTAACAACCCGGGAGCGGAAGAAAAAATATTCAAAACACGGGAATAAAAAATTGATTGAACAATTCGATTTTATCGAGATTTATAATGCCTGTGAGAAAGAAGAGATAAACAGAAGAGCGGCAAAGCTTGCGCAGAAATACGGACGTCCCGGATTCGGGGGCAGCGATGCCCATAAATTAGAATGTATCGGGAAAGGCTGGGCGGATCTCCCGGAGACTATCCGCAATGAGAATGATCTGATCCAGTATGTAAAGAGCAAGCCCCGGATTTCCTGCGGCGGAAGTTTTTATGAAAGCACAGTCCGGGACAAACTGGGAAGATGGAATGCCGTACGGATTGACGGCTTTTTCGTATACAATAAACTGGGCGCAGTCAGCAAGGCTTTAAAGAGAAAAAAAGAACTGAAACGTCTTTATCCGGAGTATAAGTCTACCATGAAGGGAGAAAAGGACCCGGAAATACAGCTGGATATGCGGAATATGCAAAATCTTTAATTTATACTTTACTTTCCGTAATCTCTATGGTAGAATATTTGCCTGTGGGATAAATCCACAATCCTTGTTTCCTGGGAAGTATCAGGAAGCCAAAAGACCAGAAGGAGGAAAGCAGCATGAACAAGTATGAATTAGCATTAGTTGTGAGTGCCAAACTGGAAGACGAGGAGAGAGCAGCGGTAGTGGAGAAGGCCAAAGGCTATGTAACCCGCTACAACGGAGTGATCTCCGAGGTGGAAGAGTGGGGAAAGAAAAGACTTGCCTACGAGATCCAGCACCAGAAAGAGGGATTCTACTACTTTATTCAGTTTGAGGCTGACGCAGCATGCCCGGCGGAAGTGGAAAGACATGTCCGCATCATGGACAATGTGCTGAGATACCTGGTTGTCCGCAAGGATGCCGAGTAACCCCAAAGATTGAATAAAAGAATTGTAGAAGGAGGAAAATGAGATGGCATTCGAAAATAATAATGAGAGAGAAGAAGCTCCGGTAAGAAAGAGAACTCCCCGCAGAAGAAGAAAAGTATGCGTGTTCTGCGGCAAAGACAATGTAATTGATTACAAAGATGTAAATAAGCTGAAAAGATACGTATCTGAGAGAGGAAAAATCCTTCCCAGAAGAGTGACCGGAAACTGCGCAAAGCATCAGAGAGCAATCACCCTTGCCGTAAAACGCGCAAGACATTTGGCGATCATGCCCTACGTGCAGGAGTAATCGATTCGGAAAGAAAAGAAAGGGATTCCCCAGAGGGAGTCCCTTTTTCATTTCCGGAACAGCCCCTGTGTGAAAATAGCGTCAGTGTCCCCTTGTAGACTGACGCTATCAAAAAGGAATGACAGATCCGAGAATTTCGCATATACTGGGGGATAGGAGGATGAAAGGTATGAATTGGGAGCTTTTTTTAGGAATATTGATCCCCTTTGCGGGGACCGCAGCGGGAGCGGCCTGCGTGTTTTTTATGCGGGAAAAATTAAGCGCCGGTCTGGAAAAAATCCTGCTGGGATTTGCATCCGGCGTTATGGTGGCCGCTTCGGTCTGGTCATTGCTGATCCCTTCCATGGATATGGCGGAGCCTATGGGAAAATCTGCCTGGGTTCCGGCGGCGGCAGGCCTGATGCTGGGCTTTGTTTTTTTGATGATCATGGATAAAGCTGTACCTCATCTGCATTTAAATGCAGAGCAGCCGGAAGGACCTAAGAGCAGCCTCAGTAAAACCATGATGCTGGTTATGGCTGTGGTGCTTCACAATATTCCGGAGGGGATGGCGGTAGGCGTAGTTTTTGCCGGTGTCGCGGCCGGTGAGAGTAATGTGACCATGGGAGGGGCTTTTGTACTCGCTCTCGGAATAGCGATCCAGAACTTTCCGGAGGGAGCAATTATTTCCATGCCCTTAAAAAGCGCAGGGGTTTCCAAGAGAAAATCCTTTCTTTACGGAGTTTTTTCGGGGATCGTAGAACCCCTGGCCGCCCTGCTGACTATTTTACTGACGGGAATAATCACACCTCTGCTTCCTTATCTGCTGGCCTTTGCCGCCGGCGCCATGCTTTTTGTGGTGGTAGAGGAGCTGATCCCGGAAAGCGCGGCAGGGGAGCATTCCAATCTGGGAACTCTGGGGTTTGCCGCCGGCTTTGTGATCATGATGATTCTGGATGTGGCCCTGGGATAAGCCGCAGCGGAAAATAAAACGGAAGGAGAACAGTGCAATGGACTATGAACAGGATTACATTATGCGAATGGTCAGAGATATGGCCAGAATGATTGCAAAAATGATTCTGGGACTGGACAGCCCGGAATATACGCTTCCGGAACAGGAGCGGGACTATGAAGAGGGAGACCGCATGTATCGGCAGCTGGCAGCCCTGGCGGACGAAGGAGAAATCAACCAGGCAGAAAATCTGCTTTCGGATTATCTGGAGGCTGGCAGCGGGGATCGGCAGGAACTTCGCACCGCGCTGGGTTTTTACATGCATATCAATGAATTTTCCAATGATTATCTGGATGAACACGATTACTCCCGGGAAGAAATTTATCAGGGAGTGGAAGAACTGTCAGCCCGGTTTGGCGTTTCCGGGCTGAACATACATCTTCCCAGCTGAAAAGCTTTTAGTTTTTCTGGCAGGAGGGACAGGAGGCTGGAGCGTCAAAGGAAGGATTAAAGGCGTAGAAATTTCTGGCGTCCAACTGTTCCTGAACACTTCGTATGGCTTCTCCGAATCTCTGGAAATGGACGATTTCCCTGGCCCGGAGAAAACGGATGGGATCGGCCACTTCCGGATCTTTTACCAGTCTGAGAATATTGTCATAGGTACTGCGGGCTTTTTGTTCTGCTGCCAGATCTTCGAAAAGGTCGGTCAGGGGATCCCCTTTGGACTGAAATTCGCAGGCGTTAAAAGGAATGCCGCCGGCTGCCTGGGGCCAGATTCCGGCAGTATGATCTACATAGTAACTGGCAAAACCGGATTTTTCAATTTCTTCCATGCTCATATTGCAGGTGAGCTGATGGACAATGGCCGCAACCATTTCCAGATGGGCAAGCTCTTCTGTACCGATGTCGTTGAGAATTCCCATGGTGATCCGGTTGGGGGCGGCGAAGCGCTGGGAAAGATAGCGCATGGAAGCTCCCATTTCTCCGTCAGGGCCGCCATACTGACTGATGATGATCTGAGCCAGTTTGGGATTGGGCCGGGTAATGTTCACTGGATACTGAAGTCTTTTTTCGTAATTCCACATGCGCGGAGGCCTCCTTTCCGGATTGGTTCCCAGGGCCAGGGCTGATGGATCCATTGCCAGGACTGAGAACAGGAATCGTTGGCGGCGTCAATGGTCAGAGGACCGTAAAGGCGGGCATATTCTTCCAGAGCTTCTTTCCGCAGGGCGGATTTTTCTTCAAAATAAGCCCGGGCCTCCTGGCATTCCGGATGGGTATCCAGGAAAAGAGTTAATTCGTTGACGGCAAAGCTGACCTGGTTAATGTGCTCCAGCAGCTGCTCGCGGGTGGGATGACCGTTTATCTGCATACAGCGCCTCCTTTTCCGCAGAAGGGTTTGCACAGATCCGGAAAGATGGTTCCCAGCTGCAGGCCTTTGCAGAGATCAAAAGGGGCGGACCATTTTTGAAAGGGAACATACCCCATGGCCGCAGGCAGGCTGCTGTCCAGAAGGCTGTAACCGGAAGGCTGTTCCGACGCGTTGGAGGGGCCGGGGTTCCGGCAGCCCATCCGGCATATATGGGAAGAACCGGAGAGAGCCATGCGGCAGGAATTCCGGTTTGCACGGCAGTTTTCCATAATAATAAAATCCTTTCTATAAGTTTCTGTTTCTTTATTAGTGTATGAACAAAATGGAAAAATGCCAGAGGGAAAAAAGAGGGCCGCATATTCCAGCAGCCCCGGGCAGTTTCAGACCGCAAAAAAAGGTGCCGCTGAACCATCTTTTTTTCGATGATTTCGCGGCACCCTGAAAGTATTGTCTGTTTATGAATTTTTCAGAATGACTGTTTCCACCACATCCGAGATGTGCTCGCAGGCATCCATACACTCTTCCAGATATTTGAAGATATCTCTCCATACAATGATCTCTACCGGATCTTTGGAGGTGACATGCAGGTTGCGGACGGAATCCATGTACAGCCGGTCGCCGTCTTCCTCCAGACGGTTGATCTCGATCAGGGACTGTTTCAGCTCTTTGGATTTCTTGAAATTAGAAAATTCCTGCATGGACTCTTTTACTTTTTCGCAGCAGCGGATCACCAGTTTTGCAAAACGGACGGATTCCGGACGGATGGAGGTTACGTTGCCCATATAGATGCGCAGGACCACATCCTCGATTTTATCGGTAATGTCATCCAGGTACTGGCTGATGGACATAATGTCTTCCCGCTCAATGGGAGTAATGAAGGCCCGCATCAGTTCTTCCATGAGATCGTGTTTTTTAACGTCTGCCGTGTGCTCTACCTCGTGAATGGCATCGATCCGCTGGCTTAAATGCTCCGGATCAAATTCTTCTAATACTTTTTCCAGGATCTTTGCGGCCCGCACTGCGCAGTCGGCGCACTCCACAAAATTGTCAAAATAGATCATATCGCTTTTTTTGGACATTTTGATACCTCTTCTTAATAAATTATGATTATACAAACAGAGTCATAAATAGCTTGGCCATCAGAAAACCGATTGCGCCGCACCCTGGAAAGGTCAGGACCCAGGTCAAAACCATTTCCTTTACGACTTTCAGATTAATGGAGGACAGGCGTTTGACGGCGCCTACGCCCATAATCGCAGTGGTTTTTGTGTGGGTGGTGCTTACCGGAATACCAAAGAGTGAGGAAACCAGCAGGCAGAGAGAGGCTGCTATATCTGCGGAAAAGCCCTGGTATTTTTCAAGTTTTACCATATCCATTCCTACAGACTTAATAATCTTCTTGCCTCCCACGCTGGTACCCAGACCCATGACAACTGAGCAGAGGATCATCATCCAGACGGGAAGCACAGCTCCCTCTGTGGTATCCTGCCCGTTCATAAGGAAAACTCCCAGCAGCAGCACGCCCATAAATTTCTGACCGTCCTGGGCACCGTGCATAAAAGCGGTCATGGAGGCGCTGGCGATCTGGCCATACTTGAAAAAGGTATTGGACTTGCGCCGGTCAAATCCCCGGCAGATAATGGTCGTAAGCTTACAGACTGCAAATCCCAGTCCGAAACCGAGAAGGGCTGAAAGCAGCAGACCGTAAATTACCTTCACCCACTCGCTGCCGTTGATGCCGGACAGACTGCTCTGCAGGGCAATGGCCGCACCGGAAAGACCGGCGATCAAAGCATGGCTTTCACTGGTGGGTATTCCGAAGTACCAGGCGGCCACCGCCCAGACCACAATAGCTACCAGAGCCGCGCACAGTGCAACCAAAGCGCTTTCGTTGTCACTGTTGAAATTTACCATGTCTTTGATGGTCATGGCTACCGAAGAGTTGATCATGGTCATCACCAGGACGCCAAGAAAATTAAACGCGGCGGCCATAAGAATGGCAGGCTTTGCCTCCATGCAGCGGGTGGTGACACAGGTTGCGATGGCGTTGGGAGCATCGGTCCAGCCGTTGACAAATATAACGGCTAGTGTCAAAATGACAGAGACCATCAGCATGGGGGTTGAGGTTACCTGCTCCCAAAAGACTAGAAAAGATGTGTCCATGTTTGTTATCCCCTATCATAAATGGTAATATTGCAGAAGTATTATAACATGGTTTGTTAAGAAATGGGAAAGAAAAACGAAAAATTAAGTAAAAAATGTCGCCGTGTTTTTGTCTTTTATATTATATAATGGATAAAAAAAGGGGATTTGGAAAAAAATACCTCAGAAAAAAGGAGGGCCAGCACCCCCTGGGGGAGTACTGGCATATGAAAAAGAAAATTATATATGAAAAAGTCAGTAAGCTTTTGTTTGAATTTATCTTATCGGATAAGTATGAGAAAAGTATGAGTGGCTTTTGAAAGATTTGTGAAATGTTTGTTTCTAAAATATGAACAGACGAAAGATGGTGGAATGTGAAAAGAGTTTTTAAATTTGCGGTACAGATTCTCAAAAAAAATTTTGCTGCTCTTCTGTTCTTCGAGCTTTCTTTTCGAGCGCTGACAGCTGTTTTTTTGCTTCGGACCGGACAGTGGATCCTGGACAGGCTCCTGGAATATCAGGGCTACAGTTATCTGACGGCGGATAATTATGAACGTTTTATGAAACATCCTTTGACGGCGCTGACTATCCTGCTTCTGGTCCTGCTGACACTGTTGGCGCTTCTGTTTGAGAGCTGTGCAGTTCTGAGAGGATTTGAAAAAGGCTGGAAAAAGGAAAGGACGACCCTGCCTGCAATGATACGGGAGGGGTGTGCCGGTTCGATAGCTGTAATCAGGCAGTTTCCGCTGAAATGGATCCTGTATATGGCCGGTGCCGCTCCCTTTTTAATGCTGCATCTGTGTCTGTGGGAAATCTCCCGGGGCAAATTAGCTGCGGTAAGTCTTCAGAAATTGTCCCAGGTGATACCGGTTCCGGTGTTGGCAGGAATCTTTTCCGCAGCTTTCCTGCTGTCTATGCTCTGGTCTTTCCATCTGCCCCAGTGTCTTCTGCGGCTGGAGAGCAGAAAAAATTTCCGGGGGAAAAGAAACAGGTCAGAAATTGCAGGCGCTCTGCTGGTTCAGATCCTGGTGTTTGCGTTGGTGCTGGTTCTGTTTCTGGCGGCCATCGCCGTTATGACAGCCGGGGTCAGATTCGGGCGGGGCCAGGGAAGCCAGGTCAGCGCAGTGCTGATTTACGGCGGATGGATCCGCCAGGCTTCCGGCATAGCAGCTGGGGGCCTGGGAGTAACCGCTTCCCTTTTGTACGTGTATGTTCTGTTTGCCGGTTCGGAAAAGACAGAGCGGCCGGTTCCCCGGATTTTCCGAAAGCTCCCCCGGGAAGGCCAGAGCCGGCCGGAGAGAAAACAGGGAATGGCAGGGCTGCTGACCGCTTTGATTCTGGCCTTGGAAAGTCTGCTGGTCCTGACCGCCATTGGGGACAGCGTTCCGGATAAAACTCTGGGAGGAAGCGGCGTTGCGGTGACTGCTCATCGGGGAGGGGCAAGATTTGCTCCGGAAAATACTCTCAGCGCAATGGAAACTGCCGTGGAAGCTCTGGCAGATTACGCGGAGATCGATGTGCAGGAAACAAAGGACGGAGAGATCGTGCTGCTTCATGATACGAATTTGAAACGAGTTACAGGACTGAATGCAAATATCTGGGAGCTGTCTTATCAGGAGGTAAGCCAGCTGGATGCGGGCATTAAATTTCATAAAAAATTCAGAGGGGAAAAAATCCCAACGCTGAGCCAGGTTCTGGAATATTGCCGGGGAAAAATAAGGCTGAATATAGAATTGAAATATAATGGACACAACGGCCAGATTGTTCCGAAGGTGGTGAAGATCATAGAGGAATACGGCGGCCAGGACACCTGCGTGATAACTTCCATGAATTACGGGTATCTGGAACAGGTTAAAGCCCTGAATCCGCAGATCGCAACCGGATACACACTCTCTATGGTGTATGGAAATTTATCTGAAATGAAAGCGGCGGATTTTTTCAGCGTGAAATATACGTATTTGAATGCTGCCTTTGTGCGCAGAGCCCATGCCCTTGGTAAAGAGGTCTGTGCCTGGACCTTAAACTATCAGGGGGATATTCAGAAAATGCTGGACTGCGGTGTGGATAATATTATTACCGATGATCCGGAACTGGTCCGCAGAGTAATCCTGGGAGAACTGGACCTGCAGCCCTCCTACTGGGATCTGATGGAGTATGCCCTTCGATAGCGTCAGTGTACAAGGGGAAGAGGGTTGCCCTTGGAAGGGGGCTGTGCTATAATCAGGAAAATAAGGAGTGAGTTTATGCAGGGAGTTACTGCGGGGAAAGCAGCCCGCAGCAGCAGAAAACAAGGCTACTACGACTATAATCTGCTGGCTGTGGTGATTATATTAATATGTTTCGGCTTGATGATGCTGTACAGTGCCAGCGCATATGAGGCGTCCAATCAGTTTGGCGACGACATGTATTACTTTGCCAGGCAGGCACTGATCAGCGGCGGCGCGGTGTTCATGGCGCTGATGGTGTCCAGACTGAATTACCATGTCTTTATGAAGTTTTCGCCGTACCTTTTCGCTTTGGCGCTGGTCCTTATGGCAATGGTAAAATATACACCGCTGGGAGTGGAAGCCGGAGGCGCCAGAAGATGGCTGCAGCTGGGGATGCAGTTTCAGCCCTCTGAAATAGCTAAAATTGCGGTGATTCTGTTCCTGCCGTATGTGATCCTGAAAATGGGAAGGCAGGTGGGGCACGTAAGAGCGGTGGCTCTGCTGCTGTTTCTGGGAATCCTCCAGGCTGGCGGCGCCTATTTTTTTACGGATAATCTTAGCACGGCCATTATTATTATGGCGATCAGCTGCGTGATTATTTTTCTGGCTCATCCAAAAACCCGGCCGTTTATGATTCTTCTGCTGATCGCGGCGGCAGTGGTGGCGGTGGGACTGTTTATTCTGTATCAGACAGTGGAAAATACCACAGATTTCCGGCTTCGCCGTATTTTAACCTGGCTGCGGCCGGAAGAGCACCAGGAATCGGGAGGATGGCAGGTACTGCAGGGACTGTATGCCATCGGGTCCGGCGGATTTTTCGGCAGGGGGCTGGGCAACAGCACCCAGAAGCTTTCTTTTATTCCGGAAGCGCAGAATGATATGATCTTTTCCATCGTCTGTGAAGAGCTGGGGCTGTTTGGAGCCATTATCCTGCTCCTTCTGTTCGGCTACCTTTTATATCGGTTGTTTTTTATCGCCCAGAACGCTCCGGATCTTTACGGAACTCTGATCGTCAGCGGTGTTTTTGCGCATATTGCTCTGCAGGTGATCCTGAATATCTGCGTGGTGCTGAACGTAATACCTACTACGGGAGTAACCCTTCCCTTTGTCAGCTATGGAGGCACATCCATTCTGTTTCTGATGCTGGAAATAGGGGTGGCCCTGAGCGTTGCCAGAAGGATAAAATTGGAGTGAAAAACAGGAGGCCAGAATTTTTTAAAAGCATACTTGACAAATAGGATATTAACCATTACACTTTGATTGTCAAATTATATTGAAACAAATTGGAGGAAAGGGATTTATGTTAGAGAAAATGCGTCAGATCCTTTCTGAGCAGTTTAACTGCGAGGAGGATTCTATTACGGAAGAAACCAATTTTAAAGATGATCTGGGAGCCGATTCACTGGACCTGTTTGAGTTGGTGATGGCGCTGGAAGAGGAGTATTCCATTGAGATTCCGGCGGATGACCTGACAAATCTGACAACTGTGGGCGACGTAATCAAGTATCTGAGTGACAAAGGTGTGGAGGCATAAATCCACACCTTTCTCTCATTAAACAGGGGTTTTACAGAAATGGAAGGAGGTAAGCGGATGAGTGTTGAATATTTAAAGCAGATTCTTACAGAGAACAGAGATATCGTCTGCCTGCTGGGCAGAGCCTCGGCAATAGCCGGAGGCTGCGACTTTTACCGGGAGGAATATGCCTATGAGATCGAAACCCGGTACGGCCGCTCCCCGGGAGAGATTTTCTCCAGTTCCTTCTATAACAACCGGCCGAAAGCCTTTTACGAATGTTATCGGGAAGAGGTCCTGAAGAAACGGGGCGGGCCGGATGAAGTGAACTATGCGCTGAAGCGGATGGAAGACGACGGCCGTCTGCTGGGGATTGTTACCAGAGGATTTTTTAATCATTCCCGGATGGTAGGCTGCCGCAATGTGATCCAGCTGTACGGAAATATTGACGCCAATACCTGTCCCCACTGCGGCAGAGTCTATGACGCCAATTATATTCTGGAACATACGCCGCTGCCTTATTGTGAAAACTGCGGTTCCTTAATCTACCCGGGCATAGCCTTGCGGGGAGAGATGCTGGACAATCTGCAGATCACCAAAGCCGCCGATCTGATTGCCAGGGCCAATGTGCTGCTGGTGCTGGGCACGAATCTCCATTCAAATCTGGGAGAATTAGTGAAGTATTTTAACGGATCGCTGCTGGCTGTTGTACATAGCAGCGAAGATATGTCCGATCAGAAAGCGGACTGCGTCTGTCTGGGCAATGTGGCTGAGATTATGGGGGCGGCTTACCCGGGCAACCATCCTCTTGCGGGATAAGTAAATAAAAATGACAGGGAGAATGAGACATGACCAGGATTGTTAGAACCAGATTTGCCCCAAGTCCTACGGGGAGAATGCACGTGGGAAACCTTCGTACGGCGCTGTATGCGTATCTGATCGCAAAACATGCAGGAGGACAGTTTATTCTGCGGATCGAGGATACGGATCAGGAACGTTTTATGGAAGAAGCGCTGGGAATAATCAACCATACGCTGGAGGAAACGGGACTATCCTACGATGAAGGCCCGGATAAAGACGGGGGCGCAGGTCCTTATGTGCAGAGTGAACGCTGCCGGCAGGGGATCTATATGAAATATGCCAGGCAGCTGATCCAGCAGGGGGATGCTTACTATTGTTTCTGTGATAAGGAAAGGCTGGAATCCCTGCGGACCAATGTGGCGGGCAAAGATATCGTTGTCTATGACAAACATTGCCTGCATTTATCCAAGGAAGAAGTGGAGGCGAATCTGGCTGCAGGGAAACCCTATGTGATCCGCATGAATATGCCTACGGAGGGAACCACATCCTTCCATGACGAGATTTACGGGAATATTACCGTGGACAATGCGGAACTGGACGATATGATCCTGATTAAGTCCGATGGTTACCCCACGTACAATTTTGCCAATGTAGTGGACGATCACCTGATGGGAATCACCCATGTGGTCAGAGGAAACGAGTATCTTTCCTCCACTCCGAAATACAACCGGATTTATGAAGCCTTCGGCTGGGAGATTCCTACCTATATTCACTGCCCGCTGATTACAAACGAAGAACATCAGAAACTCAGCAAGCGGAGCGGCCATTCCTCCTACGAAGATCTGATCGATCAAGGCTTCCTGACGGAGGCAGTGGTAAATTTTGTAGCCCTGCTGGGATGGAGTCCGGCGGAGGACCGAGAAATTTACAGTCTTCCGGAACTGGTGGAGGCTTTTGATTATACCAGAATCAGCAAGTCGCCGGCTGTTTTCGATATGACTAAGCTGAAATGGATGAACGGCGAATACATGAAAGCTATGGGAGAGCAGGAGTTTTACGAAAAAGCGCTTCCATATATGAAAAATGTTTTGCCGGGAGAATACGATTTTCATAAATTGGCGGCTATGGTCAAGACCCGGATCGAGATCTTTCCGGATATTCCGGAACTGCTGGATTTCTTCCGGGAAGTGCCGGAGTACGATACGTCCATGTACAGACATAAGAAGATGAAAACCACAGAAGAAACCTCGTTGGCGGTTCTTCAGGAAACTCTCCCGATTTTAGAGAAACAGCAAGATTACAGCAATGACGCCCTGTTTGCGGTGCTGTCCGCCTATGGAAAAGAAAAGGGTTATAAGACGGGATATATCATGTGGCCGCTGCGGACGGCCCTGTCCGGTAAACAGACCACGCCGGCAGGAGCTACTGAGATCATGGAAATTCTGGGAAGGGATGAATCAGTGGCAAGAATCCGGGCAGCCATTGAAAAACTCAGCTGATGCAGTATAACGAAGCACAGAAAAGGGCGATTGCCCACGGATCCGGGCCTATGCTGGTACTGGCAGGCCCCGGATCCGGAAAAACAGCGGTCATTACCGGGCGGACCCTTCGCCTGGTTCAGAAGGGGATTCCGCCTTCCGGAATCCTGGTTGTAACTTTTACAAGAGCTGCGGCCGCAGAAATGAAGAATCGATTTCTGAAAGCTGCCGGGGAGTCTGCCCGGCAGGTCACTTTTGGCACCTTTCACGGTGTGTTCTATGGAATTCTCCGCAATACCTATCATCTGAAAAGCAGTAATATATTAAGCGAAGAGGAGAAGCGAAGGCTTTTGCTGGAACTTCTTGATCCATTCTGTCCGGAAGAGGAACGGGAACCGGATCTTCCCTCCGGGATAGCCCGGGAAATCAGCACAGTAAAGTGCGGGCGTATTGATGTGGAACATTTTTATTCCTCTCTTCTGCCGGAAGAAATGTTCCGACGGATCTTTAAAGAGTACAGAAACTGGATGCGGGAAAATAGAAAACTGGATTTTGATGATATTATGACTGAATGCTACCGCTTGTTCCGAAACCATCCGGAAATCCTGAAACTGTGGCAGAGAAAATTTCAGTATATTCTTGTGGATGAATTTCAGGATATCAGCCCCATTCAATACGATGTTATAAAAATGCTTGCAGCGCCGGAAAATAATCTGTTTATTGTAGGAGATGATGATCAGTCCATCTATCGCTTCCGGGGAGCCAGCCCGGAAATCATGCTGAGCTTTCCCAGAGATTATCCGGGAGCGGAGATGGTAAATTTGAATCTGAATTACCGATGCGCGCCGGAAATCCTGAAGGCTGCGGACACTCTGATCCGCCGGAACCAAAAGCGGTTTTCCAAGGAACTGAAAGCCGTGGGCAAAAGGGGCGGTCCTGTCAGACTGCTTCGCTTTGAAGACGCAAGAAGGGAGATGCAGACAGCTGCGGAAGAAATCCGGGATGCCATCAACACCGGAGAAGCGCCGGAGGAAACGGCGGTCCTTTTCCGAACAAATCTGGGCTGCCGGCAGGCGGTAGAACAGCTGATGGCTTACCAGATTCCTTTTGTAATGAAGGATACAGTGCCCTGCATCTATGATCACTGGATTGCAAAACAGCTTTGCGCCTACCTGCGTCTGGGGGCCGGAAGCCGCAGAAGAAGTGATTTTCTGCTGGCGGCAAATAAACCAAACCGCTATCTGTCCCGGGAGGCATTTTCGGAACCGGAGGTTTCCTTTGAGGATCTGTACCGGTTTTATGAAGATAAAAAGTGGATGACGGAACGGATTGAGAAACTGGAGGAGGATCTCCTGGCCCTGAGACATCTGGCCCCCTATGGGGCTGTTCAGTATATCCGGAAAATAATAGGGTATGAAGGTTTTTTAAAAGAATACGCCTCGGACAGGCGGCTGTCCCAGGAGGAACTGTTTCAGATCCTGGAAGAAATTACTGACAGCGCCCGGGGCTTTGATCGGGTCGAGGACTGGTTTGGCCATATGAATGCGTATCGGGAGGAGCTGAAACAGAGTTCCGGAAAAAATGCCGCGGAACGAAAAGGCGTGGCTGTGTCTACGCTTCACGCAGCAAAAGGTATGGAATACGACCGGGTATATATTCTGGATGTCAGCGAAGGGGTTATCCCCTGGCACAAGGCCGTGCTTCCCGCAGATCTGGAGGAAGAGCGGAGGATGCTGTATGTGGGAATGACCCGGGCCAGAAAAATGCTGCGGCTGTCCTGGCCGGATTTGCGGATGGGAAAATCCGCATCGCCTTCCCGTTTTTTAAAAGAGATTTTCGGGGCGGAGGGACTGCCGGAATAAGAACGGTATGATTCGGGGAAACAGGGAAATACTTCTTTGGAAAGACATTAAAATATTCAGGAGGGAATGTTGTGAAAATCTTATTTTATGACACCAAACCCTATGACCGCGCATTCTTCGAATCGGCCCGAAAAGAGTATCCGGGAATAGAAGTGGATTATCTGAAAACGGAACTGGCGCCAAGGACGGCCTCCCTGGGGACAGGCTACGAAGCAGTCTGCGGTTTTGTAAATTCGGAGGTGGGGAAGGAAACCCTGCAGACTTTAAGGGACAAAGGGGTAAAGCTGGTTCTTATGCGCTGTGCCGGTTTTAATAATGTGGATCTGGAATGTGCCGGCCGGTTAGGAATCACAGTTATGAGAGTCCCGGGATATTCCCCGGAGGCAGTGGCGGAGCACGCCATGGCTTTAGCACTGGCTGTTAACCGGAGACTTCACAAAGCCTATGTAAAAGTGCGGGAAAATGATTTTTCTCTTAATGGTCTGCTTGGCTTTCATTTTTACGGGAAAACCGCCGGAATCGTAGGTACGGGAAAAATAGGCGCCGCCATGGCGCGGATCTGCAGAGGATTCGGCATGCGGGTGCTGGCTTACGATCTGTATCCAAACCCGGAACTGCAGGGCCTGGCGGAATACACGGAATTGTCTCAGCTGCTGCGGAAAAGCGATCTGATTTCTCTGCACTGTCCTCTGACAGACTCCACCTATCATCTGATCAGCAGAGATACCATCGCGCAGATGAAAGACGGGGCCATTTTCGTAAATACTTCCCGGGGAGCTCTGGTAAAGACGGAGGATCTGATCGAGGGAATCCGGAGGAGAAAATTTTTCGGAGTGGCGTTAGATGTATATGAGGAGGAGGCACCCAACGTATTTGAAGACCGGTCAGATCAGATTCTGGAACATTCGGTAACTGCCCGGCTTCTTTCATTTCCAAATGTGATCATAACCTCTCATCAGGGCTTTTTTACCAGGGAGGCTCTGGAGGCCATTGCCCGTACGACCCTGGAAAATGCGGCTGCCTGGGAAAGAGGAGAAAAGAGCCTGAATACAGTTGGAGGTTGATTCTGCTCTTCCTGCGTGTTAGAATAAAACAGCGTAAAGGAGCTGTTAAATATGGAATGTAAGCACGTTCAGAGTCTTATTCCCCAGTATCTTGCGGATGAGCTGGAATCCAGGGAACTGGAAGCGTTTATCCGCCATGTAGAAACCTGTCCCGAGTGCTATGATGAGCTGGAGACGTATTTTATGCTGAACAGGGCTCTGAAATTCCTGGATGATGAAAACGGGTCATCCTATAATCTGAAGAGCCTGCTGGAAAAAGATATCAGGACCAGAAAGCATCAGCTGGCCGGAAAGCGGAGACGGCAGACCTTGTGGCTGATTTTCTGCGCACTGGGTCTTCTGGTGGTGCTGCTGGCCGGAATCGATGCCGCAGGTCTGCTGAACGTTCCTTATTTTCCCCTGTAGGGGCCAAAAGGAGGAGCTTGAATGAAAGGAAAACTTGTTTTAATCGACGGCCACAGTATTCTGAACCGGGCATTTTACGGAATGCCGCCTCTGACAAATTCCCAGGGCAGGCCTACAGGAGCTGTGTACGGTTTTTTAAATATTCTGTTTAAAATTCTGGAGGAAGAGAAGCCACAGTATCTCGCTGTGGCTTTTGACCTTCATGCCCCCACTTTCCGGCACAGGATGTATGAGGCCTACAAGGGAACCAGAAAGCCCATGCCGGAAGAACTGCGGTCCCAGGTGCCGCTGATGAAAGAGGTTCTCCGGGCGATGCAGGTGTATATTTTAGAGCGGGAGGGCTATGAAGCGGATGACATCCTGGGAACCTTTGCCCGCCGGGGAGAAGCCGAGGGACTGACCGTAACGATTGTTTCCGGGGACAGAGATCTGCTGCAGCTGGCCACGGATTCTGTGCTGATCCGGATCCCAAAAACCCGGGGCGGGAAAACAGTGATCGAAGATTACCATGCCAAAGAAGTACTGGAAAAATACCAGCTGACCCCGCTGCAGATCATCGATCTGAAATCCCTTATGGGGGATTCTTCCGATAATATTCCAGGAATCCCCGGAGTGGGGGAAAAGACTGCTACAAAATGGATTGCTGCTTACGGAAGCCTGGAAGAAACCTACAGCCATTTGGAGGAGATTAAACCGAAGAAAGCCATGGAATCCCTGCGGGATCACTATGACATGGCCAGGCTTTCCAAAAAACTGGCTGCCATCTGTACAGACAGCCCCATAGAGATCGACTGGCAGCGGGCGGAACTTTCAGAACTTTATACGGGAGAAGCTTATGAATTGTTCCGTCAGCTGGACTTTAAAAATTTTCTGCCCCGGTTTCAGGGGCAGGGAAACAGCCTGGCAGAGCCTTCTTTTGAAACCATAGAGGACTTTCAGAAAGCAGAAGAGATTTTTGCCAGGGCAGCCAAAACTTCAGAACTGGGATTTGCGCTTCTGGCGGAGGGGGATATACAGGGTTTGGCGGTATCCTTTTCTGAAGAGGAAACTTATTATATACCGGCAGGCGGTTTTTTAGGCGGCGCTTATCTGAAAGACGCATCCCAGAGAATGCTGAACGGGGCAGCCCGGGTCTGCGTATTCGATCTGAAACAGATTCTGAAGTATTTGGAGCCGGAACGAAAGGACCAGTTTTTTGACATCCGAATCGGCGCCTATCTGCTGAACCCGCTGAAAGCGTCCTATTCCTGGGATGATATCGCCAAAGAATTTCTGGAAAGGACGCTGCCATCCGGAGAGGAACTTTTCGGCACGGCAAAATTACCGGCAGTTTCCGCTATGGAACCAGAAACTGCCGGGCGCTGGTGCGCGCTGACCGCCTGGGTATCCCGGGGGACCAGAAAGCCTATGGAAGAAAAACTCCGGGAACTGGGCATGGAGGAGCTGTTCCGCAGGGTAGAGATGCCTTTGGTATTTACGCTGCACGATATGGAAACGGCAGGAATTGCCATAGAAGGAGAAGCCCTGGCGGAATACGGAAAAAAGCTTCAGGAAGGGATAGAAGCGCTGGAAACAAAAATCTACCAGCAGGCAGGAGAATCCTTTAATCTGAATTCACCCAAACAACTGGGAGTGATTCTATTTGAAAAATTGAAGCTTCCGGGAGGGAAAAAAACGAAAACCGGCTACTCCACCGCCGCCGAGGTGCTGGAAAAGCTGGCGCCGGAGGCTCCTATCGTGGCGGATATCCTGGAGTACCGGCAGCTGGCAAAACTGAAGTCTACGTATGCGGATGGTCTGGCAGCATGTATTGCCGCCGACGGGCGGATTCATTCCAGCTTTAATCAGACCATTACCGCAACCGGAAGAATCAGCAGCACGGAACCAAATCTGCAGAATATTCCTGTGCGAATGGAACTTGGACGGCAGATCCGAAAGGTTTTTGTGCCAAAAGAAGGCTGCCTTTTTATTGATGCGGATTATTCACAGATTGAACTGCGGGTACTGGCCCATCTTTCCGGAGATGAAAAACTGATCCAGGCATATCGGGAAGCAAAAGACATTCATCGGATTACAGCCTCAGAAGTATTTCATGTGCCTTTTGACCAGGTGACCCCCCTGCAGCGGAGAAACGCCAAAGCAGTCAATTTCGGGATCGTGTACGGCATCAGTTCTTTCGGGCTCAGCCAGGATCTGAGCATCAGCCGGAAGGAAGCGGCGGAATATATTGAAAAATACTTTCAAACGTATCCGAAGATCAAAGGATTTTTGGATCAAACGGTGGAACAGGCAAAGAAAGACGGATATGTAACGACTCTTTTCGGCCGCCGCCGGCCGGTGCCTGAACTGTCTTCCGGTAATTTTGTGCAGAGATCCTTTGGAGAGCGGGTTGCGATGAATTCTCCCATTCAGGGGACTGCAGCAGACATTATCAAGATTGCTATGGTGCGGGTAAACGAAAGGCTGGCAAGAGAAGGGTTTGCCGCCAGGCTGCTGCTGCAGGTTCACGATGAATTGCTGGTGGAAGCGCCGGAAGAGGAAGTAGAGGCTGTATCACGCCTGCTTCAGGAGGAGATGAAGGGGGCGGCCAGTCTGTCTGTGGAACTGGAAGTAGATATGCACACGGGAAAAAGCTGGTATGAAGCCAAGTAAGAGGTACAGAGCATGAGAATGATAGGGATTACCGGAGGAGTCGGTTCCGGAAAAAGTCAGGTGCTTGCCTACCTGAGAGAGCATTACGGCGGCTGCGCCATCGAGGCGGACAAGGCAGCCCATCTGCTGATGAAGAAAGGCGGCCGCTGCTGGCAGCCGGTTGTGGAACTGCTGGGGACAGAAATCCTTGATCCGGCGGGAGAACTGGACCGGAAAAAAATCGGAGCCAGGGTCTTTCGGGATCGGAAGCTTTTGGAACAGCTGAATGCCATTGTCCATCCGGCAGTTCGCTCCTATATTCTGGAAGAGAAGCAGCGGGCCGGAAAAGCTGGAGAAAAATTTCTTTTTCTGGAGGCAGCACTGCTGATCGAAGAAAAATATGATGAAATTTGTGATGAATTGTGGTATGTTTATGCAGAAGAAAATGTCAGACGGGAACGGCTGAAAGCCAGCAGACAATATTCCGACGAGAAAATCACGGATATGATGGGCAGCCAGCTTCCGGAGCAGGAATTCCGGCGGCACTGCTGTTTTGTGCTGGACAACAGCGGCAGTTTTCAGGAGACAATAAGACAACTGGAACAGAGGATGAGAACGTATGAAATTGTGTAGCATTGCCAGCGGCAGCAGCGGCAACTGCATTTATGTAGGGAGCGATTCCACCAGCCTGCTGATCGACGCGGGAATCAGCTGCAAGCGGATTGAAGAGGGGCTGAATACCCTGGGACTTACCGGAAGGGAGATAGACGGAGTGTTTATCACCCATGAGCATTCGGATCACATCCGGGGGCTTGGAGTTCTGGCCAGGAAAAGAGAGATACCGATTTACGCTACCCGGGAGACGTATGAAGCTGTTGCCAGCTGCTCCTCTTTGGGAGAGATTCCCCCGGGACTTTTCCGGGAGGTAAAGCCGGATCAGGATGTGGAAGTAGGAGATTTGACCATTGAACCCTTTTCGATCTCCCATGACGCAGCGAATCCGGTAGGGTACCGGGTAAATCACGGAAAACAGAGCATGGCGGTAGCCACCGATCTGGGCGTATACGGCACGTATACAGTAAATCATCTGAAAAATCTGGATGTGCTTTTGCTGGAGGCGAATCATGACATTCATATGCTGGAAGTCGGTACATACCCCTACTATCTGAAACAGCGGATTTTGGGAGAAAAGGGACATCTGTCTAATGAAATGGCGGGACAGCTGCTCTGCGAGGTGCTCCACGATAATCTGAAACAGATTCTTCTGGGCCATCTGAGCAGGGAAAACAATTATCCGGCCCTGGCATACGAGACTGTGTGCGCAGAGGTAACTATGGGGGATAACCCGTATAAATCCGGAGATTTTCGTATCAGTGTGGCAAAGAGGGATGTAGTGGGAGATCTGATCGAGATCTGAAACAAGGCAGGAGGAGAATAAAAGTGAAAAAAACAATTATTACAGTGGTCGGTCACGACCAGGTGGGGATCATTGCCCGGGTCTGCGCGTACCTGGCAGAGAATCAAGTGAATATTGAAGATATTTCCCAGACAATCGTGCAGGGATATTTTAATATGATGATGGTAACGGATACTTCCCGTTCCGAGAAAGATGGGGGAACTCTGGCGGAGGAGCTGAAGGCTCTGGGCGAGGAGATCGGAGTAGTGATCCGCTGCCAGCACGAAGACATTTTCCACATGATGCACCGGATCTAAGGAAGGGGCTGACAGATTATGATCAATATTTTTGAAGTAAAAGAGACCAACCAGATGATCGAGGAAGAAAACCTGGATGTCCGTACGATCACGCTGGGTATCAGCCTTTTGGATTGTATTGACGGAAGCCTGGATAAGGTAAAACGGAAGGTTTACGATAAAATCACCTCCACAGCCCGAAATCTGGTGGAAACAGGCAGAGAGATCGAGAGAGAGTATGGAATCCCCATTGTAAATAAGAGAATATCCGTAACGCCCATGGCTCTGGTAGGAGGAGCCGCCTGCCGGACGCCGGAAGATTTCGCCTCTCTGGCTGAGACGCTGGATCAGGCGGCCCATGAAGTGGGGGTAAATTTTATCGGGGGCTATTCCGCTCTGGTTTCCAAGGGAATGACCAAAGCAGACGAACTTCTGATACGGTCCATCCCTCAGGCTATGGCCAGAACAGAGCGGGTGTGCAGTTCTGTAAATGTGGGCTCTACCAAGACCGGAATTAATATGGACGCTGTAAAGCTTATGGGCGAGATTCTTAAACAGACTGCCGAAAGTACCAGGGATCAGAGCTGTATGGGTTGTGCCAAGCTGGTTGTATTCTGCAACGCGCCGGATGACAATCCTTTTATGGCAGGCGCTTTCCACGGTGTTACGGAGGAGGACGCTATTATCAATGTGGGTGTCTCCGGACCCGGAGTGGTAAAACATGCCCTGGAAAAAGTGCGGGGAGAAAATTTTGAGGTGCTTTGCGAAACCATCAAAAAAACAGCCTTCAAAGTAACCCGGGTAGGACAGCTGGTGGCGCAGGAGGCTTCCCGGAGACTTGGAATCCCCTTTGGCATCCTGGATCTTTCTTTGGCGCCCACTCCGGCAGTAGGAGATTCGGTGGCGGAGATTCTGGAGGAGATCGGACTGGAAGCGGCGGGTGCTCCCGGCACTACAGCGGCTCTGGCTCTTCTTAACGATCAGGTAAAGAAGGGAGGGGTTATGGCCTCTTCCTATGTGGGCGGGCTGTCCGGAGCCTTTATCCCTGTCAGCGAGGATCAGGGAATGATCGACGCAGTGAATGCGGGGGCTCTGACGCTGGAAAAACTGGAGGCTATGACCTGCGTATGCTCCGTAGGGCTGGATATGATCGCCGTTCCGGGAAGCACCAGCAGCGCAACCCTTTCCGGAATTATTGCGGATGAAATGGCTATCGGCATGGTGAATCAGAAAACCACAGCGGTGCGTCTGATCCCTGCCATCGGGAAAGAAGTAGGAGATGTTATCGAGTTTGGAGGCCTTCTGGGACGTGCGCCTATTATGCCGGTGAACCGTTTTTCCTGTGAAGCCTTTATCAGCAGAGGCGGCCGGATCCCGGCGCCGATTCACAGCTTTAAAAACTGAATGCGTATTATGGCAGAGCAGCCGGTCAGAGAACGACCGGCTGCCTTGTTCGTTCTTCCCGGAAAACCTGCCCCGTTTTCTGAGCGCGAACAGCTTCATAAAGATTCGAAGCCCGGAGATCTCTTGCGTATAGTTCTGGCGGAAGCGCTCCAGGCCTTGCTTCCAGGGAAAGTCCTCCGGCCTGTTTGACTGCGGTAAGCAGAGAAGCCGCCTGGCGGCGGAAGCCGAGTATCCGGGCTATGCCTCCGTCTGTCAGCGTAGGGCAGGAAAGAGCTCCGGAGAAAGAGGAGTCTTGATGGTTCCGAGTATTAGATGGAATATCCAGCAAGGCGTGCAGCAGATATCTGTTTATGCTGCTCCTGGTCCGCTCCCGGGTTTTCAGAAGATCCGAAAACTGAGAAAAGGATCGGAACTGGTTGCGGAGATTTACAATACGTCTGGCGGTGCTTTCCGGCATATAAGGAAACAGATCCTCTGTACCGCAAGTAAGGAGCCGGCATTGCAGGAGCAGGGAAAAATCATCTTCCTCCAGAAAGCCTTCGTTTTTTTCTGCCCGGGAAAAGGTTTCATATACATCCAAAGGCATCTGGCGCTGCAGGTTTTCCAAAACTCCCTGCTTTACAGCCTGGCGTATGGCGGAGGCAGAACTGAACAGATCCTCCAGGTTTGTTTCATGATAACTGCTGCCGGCACGCTTCAGAGTCCGGGGTAGAATGGAACTGCCCAGCTGTTTCAGGGCAAGACAGTACTCGATTCCCAGAATGTTGTTGGGGGCGTTCAGAAGCTGTTCCAGCTCCCCGTCAAACGGGCTTCCCGCCAGGCAGGTTTTCAGCGCTTCCTGCCGGGCCAGAGGGTAAGAACGCCCCTGCTTGAGAAAAAAATGAAGCGTCCGGCAGTAAGCAGAAGACTCCTGTGCCAGAATTTCGGCCAGCTCCATTAAGGGAGCCGCCACTCCGGCTTCGCTGCCGAACCAGAGCTCATGAACTACCTGCAGACGGTCCAGGATCCTTACCGCCTCTCCGGCGAACCGGGCTGCGCTGCCGGAGGCGGCCGCGCAGGGAAGTTCCAGAACCAGATCTGCTCCGCCCTGGAGAGCCATCCGGGTGCGGACATATTTATCCAGAAGGGCAGGGGCACCCCGCTGGACAAAGTCTCCGCTCATAATTACCAGAATAAAATCAGCGTCGCTTCTCCGGCGGACTTCCTGAATCTGATACGCATGGCCATTGTGAAAGGGATTGTATTCCGCAATGATCCCCGCGGTTTTTCGGGGGACGGCGTTTGTGCCGGAAACCATTCACTGGCACCTCCTTTCAAAGGCTATTATAGCAAAAAGAAAAAAAAGGTACAATGTTCAGAAAAAAATACAGAAAGAAGGTGTTAAAAAATTAACTTTTCTTGTGAAGTTTCTGCAATCGTAATATAATTCAGATAGCGGGCATAGAGAGAGAAATCATGCCCGAAACTTGACGCCTGCCCCAGTGGATAGAAGGCGTTAAAATTGTGGAAAGGAGTCAATAGCATGCGTTTTATTGACAGAATTAAGGAAAGAGCTAAAAAGAACAGAAAGACCATCGTTCTCCCGGAGAGCGAAGACAGACGGACCTTTGTGGCTGCCGAGAAGATCCTGAAAGAGGGAATCGCGGATCTGATCATCATCGGTGATGAGGAGACCATTCACAAAGGCAGCCGGGGCCGTGATATTACCGGAGCGAAAATTGTTGATCCGGCTACTTTTGAAAAAACAGAAGCTTATGTGGAGAAATTTGCCGAACTTCGTGCCAAGAAGGGCATGACAAAAGAAAAGGCAAGAGAGATTCTTCTGAATAACTATACATATTATGGCGTTATGATGGTAAAAATGGGAGATGCAGACGGACTGGTTTCCGGAGCCTGTCATTCTTCCGCAGATACGCTGCGCCCCTGCCTGCAGATCCTGAAGACAAAACCGGGCACCAGACTGGTTTCCGCCTTCTTTATCGTATCGGTTCCGGACTGCGAACTGGGATCTCACGGAACCTTCTTATTTGCCGATGCAGGACTGAACCAGAATCCCAATCCTGCTGAGCTGGCAGCGATTGCCGAATCTTCCGCTGAATCCTTTGAACTTCTGGTAGAAGACAGAGCAAAGATCGCTATGCTTTCCCACTCCACCAAGGGAAGCGCCAGCCATCCGGATGTGGATAAAGTCGTTGAAGCCACCCATATTGCCCAGGAGGAGTGCCCGGATCTGTTCCTGGACGGCGAACTGCAGCTGGATGCGGCTCTGATTCCTGAAATCGCTGCATTTAAGGCTCCTGGAAGCAAAGTGGCAGGAAAGGCAAATGTGCTGATTTTCCCCGACCTGGATGCAGGTAATATCGGCTACAAGCTGGTGCAGAGACTGGCAAAGGCAGATGCTTACGGTCCCATTACCCAGGGCATCGCAGCGCCGGTTAACGATCTGTCCAGAGGATGCTCCGCAGATGATATCGTAGGAGTCGTAGCCATCACAGCTGTTCAGTGCGCGGCACAGGACGCTTAATTTTGGGAGGTGGTTTCATGAAAGTATTAGTAATTAACTGCGGAAGTTCATCTCTGAAATATCAGCTGATCGATTCTGCTTCAGAAGAGGTGCTGGCAAAAGGACTTTGCGAACGTATCGGTATTGACGGCCGTCTTGTATATCAGAAGGAAGGCTGTGACAAGGAGATTACCGAATCTGCCATGCCGACGCACAAAGAGGCGATTCAGATGGTTCTCCACGCCCTTGTCAACGAGAAAACAGGCGCGGTCAAGGATCTTTCTGAGATCGAGGCCATCGGTCATCGTATCGTACACGGCGGAGAGAAGTTTGAGAGTTCCGCGATTGTTAATGACGAGATGATTGAAGCGGTAAAAGAGTGTACAGAACTTGCGCCCCTTCATAATCCGGCTAACCTGATCGGTATTCAGGTGTGCCAGGAACTGATGCCCGGCGTGCCCATGGTAGCTGTGTTTGATACGGCTTTCCATCAGACCATGCCTTCCAAGGCGTATATCTACGGCCTTCCCTACGAATATTATGAGAAATATCGTGTAAGAAGATATGGATTCCACGGAACTTCTCACAGCTTTGTATCCAAAGAACTGGCCAATTTCCTGGGACTGGACATTAATAATTCCAAACTGATCGTGTGCCATCTTGGCAACGGATCCTCCGTCAGCGCTGTGCTGAATGGAAAATGTGTGGACACCAGCATGGGCCTGACTCCCCTGGAAGGGCTGGTAATGGGTACCCGTTCCGGCAGCCTGGACCCGGCTATTCTTGAGTTTATCGCCAAGAAAGAGAATCTGGATATGGACGGAGTCATGGAAGTGCTGAATAAAAAATCCGGCGTTTATGGAATTACGAAAGGCCTGTCCAGTGATTTCCGTGACCTGGAAGACGCAGCGGAAAAAGGCAATGAACTGGCGAAACTGGCGCTGGAAATCTTTGCTTACGATGTGGCAAAATATATCGGCGCCTATGCTGCCGCTATGAACGGTGTGGATGCCATCGCCTTTACGGCAGGTATCGGTGAGAACGGTCCGGATACCAGAAGGGATGTCGTAAAATATCTGGGATATCTGGGTATTAAACTGGATGAGGAGAAAAATCAGAAGCGTGGCTTTGACAACAAGATCTCCACAGAGGATTCCAAAGTGGCTGTCTGTGTAATCCCCACAAATGAGGAGCTGGCAATCTGCCGGGAGACAGTGGCTCTGGTCGGCAAAAAATAATGGAACCGGATCAGGGCAATTCCCCTGCTGGTCGGAAATAATTAATTGACATAACAAAAAGCCCCGGAAAAGCCAGAAAACTTTTCCGGGGCTTTTTCTGCCTTTCTTTTCGAATAAACAGAAAAAATGGAAGCAATGGGGCTCGAACCCATGGCCTCCCGCTAGTCAGGCGAGCGCTCATCCCAGCTGAGCTATGCTTCCTTGAGTGGAATTATAGCATAGGATGCCGTAAAAAGGAAGATGCTTTTATAGGATAGAAAACGAAAAAATAAAAAAGGGGATTCACAAAACAGAAAAACTGTGATATACTTCTTTTTGTTCGGGGCATTAGCGCAGCTGGGAGCGCGCCACAATGGCATTGTGGAGGCCAGGGGTTCGAATCCCCTATGCTCCATTTCCGCAGCTGCCTGTTATGGCAGCTTTTGTTTTTTATCTTAAAAATGGCATAGGAAAATGACTCGCGTCTGCAGGGCGGCGGGTCATTTTCTGTGCAGGGAAGAGAGACAGGTGCCCATTGCATTTTGGGGTTTCCTGGTGTATACTTACTATCCGATGGGGTGCTGATATAACCCCGCCGCCAAAGGGTATACTTAGGAAGAAACGTTGATTTTCATAAAGGATAGCGTCAGTGTACAAGAGGAGCGTGTTGCCCCTTGTACACTGACGCTAAAGATAAAGGAGGAAATGCCATGCTTACGCTGGAGAATGTGGGATGGACAGCCCCTGACGGGGAAGAAATTCTGAGAAACATAAGCCTGGAGATTCCCGAAGGGAAGATGACGGTGATCACAGGGCCAAACGGAGGAGGTAAAACCTCTCTTGCAAAAATTATCGCCGGACTCGTGACACCCACAGAAGGTAAGATTCTGTTGGACGGAGAAGATATTACAAACTGGAATATGACGGAGCGCGCACGCCATGGAATCAGTTATGCGTTTCAGCAGCCAGTGCGTTTTAAAGGGCTGACCGTTCGGGATCTTCTGGAAATTTCCGCTGAGGAGAAGCTGCCCCAGGACAAGGTCTGCAAATACCTGGGAGAGGTGGGACTCTGCGCAGGGGAATATATTGACCGTGTAGTAGATGACAGCCTGTCCGGCGGAGAGGGAAAAAGAATAGAGATTGCTACGGTTCTGGCCAGAAAGAGCGTAAAAGTCCGGGTTTTTGACGAGCCGGAGGCAGGAATCGATCTCTGGAGCTTTACCAATCTGATTGACGTATTTCAGAGACTGAAAAATAAAGCGGAGGAGGCCTTGCTGGTGATCTCACACCAGGAGAGAATCCTGAATATCGCAGATCGGATCGTGGTGGTGGCGGATGGTCATGTGCGGACAGCCGGCGATCGGGAAATTATTCTTCCCCGGCTTCTGGCACAGGAGAAAGCAGCCCGATGTCCCATGGAAGAGGAAAGGAGCTGTGCGGGATGAATAAGATTACGGAACAGCTGCTGAAAGCAGTTTCAGATTGGAAGGGCAGTTTTAAAGGCGCCTACAATATCCGGGAAGATGGAGGATGCGCAGGGAGACAGTCTTCAGAGCATATTAAGATCGAAAATAAGCCGGATGGTCCAGGACTGGTAATCCACATTAGTCCGGAGGCGCAGCAGGAGACGGTTTATATTCCGGCTTGTGTCACCAGAGGAAATGTAGATGATCTGGTCTATAATGATTTTTATGTAGGAGAAGGAGCGGATGTGACCATTGTGGCCGGCTGCGGCGTCCACACAGATAATGAGGGAGAAGCCAAACACGATGGAATACATCGTTTTTTCCTGGAAAAGGGAGCACACGTTCTTTATAAAGAAAAGCACGTGGGGACAGGAACAGGGACCGGTCTGAAGAAGATAAATCCTGTTACGGATATGGAATTAAAGGAAGATGCCGTTATGGAAATGGATACCATCCAGATCGGCGGAGTGGACAGCACGAACCGCCGGACCAAAGCGGTTCTCGGGCCAAGAGCCAGACTGATTATCCATGAGAGAATCATGACAGACGGTCAGGAGCAGGCGGCAACAGATTTTGAAGTGGAAATGCAGGGAGAGGATTCCGGCGTGGATCTGATCTCCCGTTCCGTAGCCAGGGACAATTCTTACCAGGAGTATCATTCCAAGATCCGGGGCAACTGCCGCTGCACCGGTCATTCGGAATGCGATGCGATCCTGATCGGAAATGGAAAAGTAAACGCAGCCCCGGAACTTTTTGCCGGAGATATTGACGCTTCATTGATTCATGAAGCAGCTATCGGAAAAATTGCGGGGGAACAAATTACAAAACTGCGCACGCTGGGATTGACGGAAGAAGAAGCGGAAAAGAAAATTGTAGAAGGATTTCTGCGATGAAAATGCGCAGAGAATGAAAGCAGAAAGCGCCTGCAGGCCGGTTTAAGGGTCTGCAGGCGCTTTCTGCTCAATTTAAAATCAGAAGGTTACGGTTTTCGGTTCACTGGTGAAGGAGGAGAAGGTGGCTGTTGCATCCTTCAGATAAAAAACTTCGCAATTTCCGTCATCCGGAGCGTATTTATCCTGGAGGGAGGGATACTCTGCAAGAACAGCGGCTCTTGCCTCGTTGCGGTCGTCTCTCACCGCTATGCCGGAAAGCCGGAGCCAGGTTCCTTCCCCGGGGCAGAAGGTACAGATTTCTACCTTGGGATTTTCAATAAGCTGGCGGTAAACATCTTTTATATGTCCGGTCTGAAAATACAAGCGGCCTTCAAACTTGGCGATAGTGCCGAAGGGACGTACCCGGGGCTGATCCCCCTCCATAGTAGCCAGAAAATAGGTGGGATTATCTTTCAGAAATTTTAAAACTTCATCCATAAATTACAGCTCCTTTCTGAATTGAAATAGAATTATCTTTATTTTATCTCTTAAAAGATCTGTTTGCAAGATATTCAAAACAAAAACAGTTGAAACTTTACTTTTTTTTCAGTTTGGGGTATTCTATTAACAGTCAGCAAAACACTGGCGCTGAAAAAGGAGAATGTTATGGAAAATTCCAGTCGTTTCTTTGCGAATACATCCTGCAGGTATTATCCCTGCCATAAAGGGCTGAAGGACTTTAACTGTTTGTTTTGCTACTGCCCTTTTTACTTAAAGGAAAAATGTCCGGGAAATCCAAAATTTCTTGATCTTGAGGGCAAGATCATCAAGGACTGCACGGACTGTACCTTCCCTCACCGGCCGGAAAGCTATGATGTGATTATTCAATGGATCAAAAAAGAAAATGAGAATCGGACCTTTAGTGAAGAGATCCGAAAAAAAGCGGTTAAAATAAAAGCCAGAACAGGAAGCTCTCATGAAAACGAAAGTACTTTTTCTGGATATTGACGGTACCCTGGTAGATTTCCAGGGAAAGATACCGTATTCCGCCGGCAGCGCCCTGAAATCTGCGAAAAGGAAAGGACATAAGCTGGTGCTCTGCACAGGAAGGACGAAAACGCAGATTTATCCCTGGCTGCTGGAATACGGATTTGACGGACTGATTACCGGGGCAGGCGCCCAGGTAGAGGCAGAGGGGAGATTGCTGAGCCGGCATGTGATCTGCCGGAGGGACCTGGCCAGGGCGGTGGATTATTTTGAAGAAATCCGCGCCCCTTATTATCTGCAGACTGCGCAGGGGATTTACGCGCCCCAGTGGTGTATGGATTATCAGACATCCGTCTTTCAGGGAAAACTGACGGAGCAGGAACGAGAAAAAAGATTTGGCATTATTCTGCGGGAGGAAAGACCTGCAGACAGAGATGATGTTGAAAAAATTGCCTATTATCAGTCGCCGGAGCCGGTAGAACAGGTGGCGCGAAAACTGGGAGATTCTTTTACGGTGTCAGCCTCCAGTTTCCAGCTGGTGGATTCCGCTGACGGAGAAGTAACCATCCGCGGCATCGATAAAGCTTACGGCATGCAGCAGTATCTGGATCATGCAGGAATTTCCCGGGAGAACACATATGCTTTCGGAGATGGGCCCAACGACTGGGAGATGCTGGAATTTGCAGGTACAGGCGTTGCCATGGGAAATGCGGGAAAAGAGCTGAAATGCAGGGCGGATCTGGTGACGGATACCATAGACCGCGATGGTCTGTATCGGGCCTTTGAAACATTGGGGCTTTTGTAAACGGGAGAAACAGAATGAAAAATCGGATCCTGACACTGGATTTTACAGGAACAGGGCTCTCAAAGAACCGGGGAATAACCAGAATCTGTCTGGATCAGCTGGAAGGAACAGACGGGTACTGTTCGGAAGAAGCAGCGGCTGTTCTTCGTAAAATCATTGCCGGCGCAGGTTATGAAGGCATCCACTTTCTGGATTCTGGAAACTACCACTATTTAACAAAATTTTTTCTGGAATTAATCCGTCAACCCTATGATCTGGTAGTGTTTGACCATCATACAGATATGCAGCCTCCGGCGCTTCTGCCGCTGCTGTCCTGCGGCAGCTGGCTTCTGGAAACCATGGAACAGGAGCAGGCGCCGGTCCGGGCCTGGCTCATCGGCCCCCCGGCCGGGGCGGAGGCGCTGATCCGGGAAGAGTGGAAGCATAAAATCCGCTGGATTACAGAGGAAGATCTGGCGGCTTTGGGGGAGAGACTTTCCCTTCCGGAGAAGTGGCCGAGACCGGTTTATTTTTCAATTGATAAGGATGTGCTGCGCCGCCAGGACGCCCGGACAAACTGGGATCAGGGACAGATGACTCTGGAAGATCTTTGCGGTTTTATAGAAAAGATAGGTTCCCGGACAGAAATACTGGGGGCGGATATCTGCGGTTCAGAGTTTGTAGAAACAGCAGAAGGAAGAGCTGTCAACAGCCGGACGGACCAACGGCTGGTGGAATGTTTAGATAAAATATTAAAATCAAGGAGGTAAAAAAAGATGGCGTTTGAAAAAGAAACACTGGTGGAGGATGCGGTAAAACTGGGGTTTTCCCATGCGGGACTTGCGAAGATCGAGACCCTGAAGCCCATGGATGAGGTGCGGGATATGTGCGCGGTGGATAAGTGCCACGCCTACAATAAAACCTGGACCTGCCCTCCCGGATGCGGGACGATTTCCCAGTGCGCGGAAAGAATGAAAAAGTATGACTGGGGAATTCTGGTACAGACCACGGCAGAACTGGAGGATAGTCTTGATTTTGAGGCTATGCAGCAGGGACAGGAAGATCATACAAAGCACTGCAAAGAGTTTTTAAAGGAACTTCATGGAGTATATCAGGATATCCTGCCGCTGTGCAGCGCAGGCTGCGATCTCTGTAAAGAATGCACCTATCCGGATGCCCCCTGCCGTTTTCCGGAAAAAGCCCTGTCTGCCATGGAGGGCTATGGGCTGCTGGTGAGCCAGGTTTGCCAGGACAATGATCTGAAATATTATTACGGACCCAATACAGTAACCTATACGGCTCTTTTCCTGATTAAAGAGCGCAGCTAAAGCGCAAATGCCAGAGAAGGGCAATTCAGAAGAAAGGGAGACGGGATATGGATGCGCTTCAGCAGATTCTGAATGTTATTGTAGAATTTGCCATTCTGCTGTTTGAGTACATCGGGGTGGGAGTGATCCTTGTGGCCGGAATCCGGGGCGTGATGAACTATGTAACACGCAATCCCCGTACCCGGCTGGTATTGGCGAAAGGGCTCGCAATGGGGCTGGAATTTAAGCTGGGCAGCGAGATCCTGCGGACTGTAGTAGTGCGGGAAATGCAGGAACTTGTGTTTGTGGCCGGAATAATTGCCCTGCGGGCGGTTCTGACCCTGCTGATCCATTGGGAAATTAAAAACGAAGTTCTGCAGGAGAAAAATGAAAAATCGGAATCTGAGGAAAGAGAACCGAAATAGACTTGTAGAAATTCGAATGCCGTGATAAAATACCATATATAAATAATCCAGGGGAGCTTGTAGGCAGGCTGAGAGGAAGTCATCAACTTCGACCCTTATACCTGATTTGGATAATGCCAACGTAGGGAAAAGGCTTTTGCGGATAAGCCGTTCTTGTTTGACTGTTCAGACAGGAGCGGCTTTTATGTGCGATCATTTATTTGAAAAGGAGAAGATTTATGAGTTATACCACACAGATGGATGCGGCGAGACAGGGGATCATCACCCCTCAGATGGAGGCAGTGGCAAAAAAAGAATACCGTACTCCGGAAGAAATCCGGGCCTGGGTGGCAGAAGGAAAGGTAGCCATCTGCGCGAATAAAAAGCATACTTGCCTGGATCCCAACGGAGTGGGTTCTATGCTTCGGACCAAGATCAATGTAAACCTGGGAGTGTCCCGGGACTGCAAGGACTATGATGTGGAAATGAAAAAGGTGATGGAGGCTGTGCATATGGGGGCAGAGGCCATTATGGATCTGTCTTCCCATGGAGATACCCAGCCCTTCCGGCGGAAGCTGACGGCGGAGTGTCCGGCGATGATCGGCACTGTACCGGTATACGACTCCGTGATACATTATCAGAGGGATCTGGCGGAACTTTCCGCCAAGGATTTTATTGATGTAATCCGGCTTCATGCGGAGGATGGAGTGGATTTTGTGACGCTTCACTGCGGCATCACCCGCAAAACCATTGAGCAGATCCGCAGGCATAAAAGAAAGATGAACATTGTATCCCGGGGTGGATCCCTGGTCTTTGCCTGGATGAGCATGACCGGAAACGAGAATCCTTTTTATGAATATTTCGATGAGATCCTGGAAATCTGCCGGGAATATGATGTGACTATTTCTCTGGGAGATGCCTGCAGGCCCGGATGTCTGGCGGATGGAAGCGATGTGTGCCAGATTGAGGAACTGGTGCGTCTGGGGGAACTCACGAAAAGAGCCTGGGAAAAGGATGTACAGGTGATGGTGGAGGGACCCGGCCATATGCCTATGGATCAGATTGCTGCTAATATGAAGCTGCAGCAGACCATTTGCATGGGAGCGCCCTTCTATGTACTTGGTCCCATCGTCACGGATATTGCTCCCGGATACGATCATATTACCTCTGCCATTGGCGGCGCCATCGCGGCTGCCTCCGGCGCGGCTTTTCTTTGCTACGTAACCCCGGCGGAACATCTGGCCCTTCCCAATGTGGAAGACGTAAAACAGGGGATCATGGCCAGTAAAATCGCAGCCCACGCAGCAGATATCGCCAAGGGTGTACCCCATGCCCGGGATATGGATGACCGGATGGCAGATGCCAGAAGGGCTTTGGACTGGGAAGGCCAGTGGTCCTGCGCGCTGGATCCGGAAACGGCCAAAGGAATCCGGGCGGACAGAAGTCCGGAGCACGATGACACCTGTTCTATGTGCGGCAAGTTCTGTGCAGTCCGCAGTATGAATAAGGCGCTGGCAGGAGAATATATTGATATTTTGTAAACCGCGGCAGGAGCATGTATTCCGGAAAAAGGAGTCCATGCTCCTGAATTATGAAACAGGAAAGGGGTTTTATGAGAGAATATCTGGAGAGGGTCAGGGAAACCTCACCGCTGATCCATAACATTACCAATTACGTAACTGTCAACGACTGCGCAAATATCCTTCTGGCCTGCGGCGGGTCTCCGATTATGGCAGACGACCCGGAGGAGGCGGAGGAGATTACTTCAATCTGCGGAGGACTGAATATCAACATCGGTACCCTGAACCAGCACACGATCCCTGCCATGAAGCGGGCCGGAAAAAAAGCCAATCTCTGCGGCCACCCGGTTTTGCTGGATCCGGTGGGAGCGGGAGCCTCTTCCCTGCGGACCAGAACTGCCAGAGAACTGCTCCGGGAAGTGAAGTTTGCTGTTGTGCGGGGAAACATTTCCGAGATAAAAGCCCTGGCAGGGGAAAACAGCGCCGCCCGGGGCGTGGATGCGGATACGGTGGATGCAGTAACGGAGGAAAATCTGGATCGGGCAATATCTCTGGTCAGAGGATTTGCCAGGGAGCAGGGTACGGTGGCGGCAGTGTCCGGGGCCATTGATCTGATTTCCGATGGAGAAAAAACCTACGTGATTCGCAACGGCTGTCCCATCATGGCCCGGATCACCGGCAGCGGCTGTATGCTGTCAGCCATGACCGCAGCCTATATTGCGGCAAATCCGGGACATCCCCTGGAGGCGGCGGCAGCCGCCTTCTGCGCCATGGGGCTGGCCGGAGAGACAGCGGAAAAACGTATGAGGCCGGAGGACGGAAACAGCAGTTTCCGCAATTATCTCATTGATGGGATCTATAACCTGCAGGGAGATGCCCTGGAGAAAGGAGCGAGATATGAAGTGCGCTGAGAGTAGTCTGCGTCTGTACGCGGTAACAGACAGAAGCTGGCTGAAAGGCTCCACCCTGGAGCAGCAGGTAGAGGAGGCCCTGCAGGGAGGAGCTACTTTTGTCCAGCTGCGGGAGAAGCAGCTGGATCGAAAAACCTTTCGGCAGGAAGCCCTGCAGATCCGGGAGCTTTGCCGGAAATACCGGGTGCCCTTCGTTATTGATGACGATGTGGAACTGGCCCTGGAAACAGACGCGGACGGAGTGCACATCGGACAGAGAGATATGGCGCTTCGGGATGCCAGGGAACAGCTGGGCCCGGAAAAGATTATCGGTGTTTCCGCCAGAACCCTGGAAGAGGCCCTGGAGGCGGAGCGGAACGGGGCGGACTATCTGGGAGTGGGAGCGGTGTTTTCCACATCTACAAAACTGGACGCAGTAGAAGTCAGCCTGGAGACCCTGAAAAATATCTGCAGGGCAGTATCTATCCCTGTAGTAGCCATCGGGGGTATCCATAGAGAGAATCTTCTGGAGTTAAAGGGCAGCGGAATCGCCGGAGTGGCAGTAGTCTCCGGGATTTTCGCGGCGCCGGATATCCGGGAAGCGGCAGCGGAACTCCGGAAGCTGGCAGAAGAAGCATCCGCAGGAAAGGGGGGAGACAGGCAATGAAAAAGGTACTGACCATTGCAGGATCGGATTCCAGCGGAGGGGCCGGGATCCAGGCGGATATAAAAACCATAACTGCCCACGGTATGTATGCCATGAGTGTTATTACAGCCCTGACTGCTCAGAATACCACAGGAGTTACTGGAATCCTTGAGGTACCTGCAGAATTTGTGGCAAAGCAGATGGATGCGGTGTTTCAGGATATCCGCCCTGATGCAGTAAAGATCGGCATGCTTTCCGGAGGGGAAGTTATGGAAACAGTAGCGGAGCGGCTGCGGTTTTACAAAGCGGAACACATCGTTCTGGATCCGGTGATGGTGGCCACCAGCGGCAGTTCCCTGATGAAGGATGGAGCCGGGGAGGTGCTGCTGGAAACGCTCATGCCTTTGGCGGAATTGATTACTCCCAATATTCCGGAAGGAGAAGCAATAAGCGGTATACAGATAGGAAATTCCGGGGATATGGCCAGAGCGGCGGAATGGATCGGCAAAAAGACAGGCAGCGCAGTGCTGCTGAAAGGGGGACATTTAAAAGAAAAAGCGGACGACTTTCTGTGGGTTCAGGGCGGAGGCCGCTGGTTTGTGGGGGAAAAGCTGCAAAATCCCAACACCCATGGCACCGGCTGCACTCTGTCCTCAGCCCTGGCCTGCAATCTGGCGGCCGGAAGAAGTCTGAGAGACAGTGTAGAGCGGGCCAAGAACTTTGTGGCCGGCGCCATTGGCGCCGGCCTGGATCTGGGAGCGGGCAGCGGCCCCCTTAATCATATGTACGCTTTGGGCGGATCCGGATCCCGTTGACCTCCACTTCCCCGTCCAGGCGGATTACCAGGCATTCCTGGCCGTCCAGATTCCTGGTTTCCAGAAGGTCTGTGCGGTCCGGGCTGACCTGAACCGTAATGTCAGGAGTTTTTACCTGGAAGCTGCGGGAACTGGCCACATTGACGGCCATAAGGCTGGCCTGTTCTCCGGCTTCCCGGTCAAATTCTTCTTCGAAATGCGCCAGCTGTTCCGGGCTGGCACCGCAGTCAGAAAGCAGCCGCTCCACCTGGGATTTTCCCAGGGCCGCAGGTTCCGGATCGTCCTTTTGTTCTTCCAGAATACGGTTGAGATTTTCATGGATGGATCTTGCTACCTCAAAGCCGCAGTCTGCTCCGAAGGTTTCTTCTACCAGACTGCTGAAGGCCTCCTTCTGGCCTTTGGCGGGAATGGGCAGGGGGCAGCCGAAAAGATCTTCCGGGATTTCAGAGTGGAGTTCTTCCGGGTTTCGGGAATAATAGAGCATGCTGTGCAGGTCTGTATTCCGGTCATTAAAAGCAGGAAATAAAAAGCCAAGATCCGGTTTCTGAACCATCCAGTCCTGGATTTTGTCAATAAAAGCATTATTGTCCGCGTCATAGCAAAGTCCGGGTTTAGAAAGAGAAACGGGGCAGATGCTGCAGAGGACAAACTGGTACATATAATCGGAGGCGTCCTCTATCTCCAACCCGTCCGAGGTACGGGAGGGGATATCGTAGACACCGTAAATCAGCAGGATCAGATAATTTTCCGGAAACAGATAGGTTTCAATGATCTGATCATAGAAGGCATCCAGCAGGGCCTCATCCTTCAGTTCACTATCCCGGAGAGAGAGCAGAAGTTTCTGCTGTCCTTCTCCCAGTTCCGCCTCCAGGGGAAAATCCAGGTTCAAAAGATTTTTTCCCATGGTTCCGGAAAGGGTGCGTTTAAAGAGATCCAGATATTTAAACATTTCCTCTTCCGGAAGGGAGAGAAAGGCCTCCCGCATTTCCAGTTTTTTTTCTTTGTGGCCGTCCACGTAGCAGCCGCAGATTCGCTGGATACAGCCGCGATCTTTATTAAAAAGTTTACGTAGTTCCAGAACTTCTTTTTTATTCATAAAAAAACCTCCAATGGCTGTATTTTAACAGAGAAGCTGGAGATTGGCAAGAAAGTCAAATTTTAAAAAAAAGTGCTTGCATTTTTCTTCAACATGCGGTATTATAAGCAAGTGCTCTGGTTGAGTTATGGTAGATTGGTCAAGCGGTTAAGACGCCGCCCTCTCACGGCGGAAACAGGGGTTCGATTCCCCTATCTACTGCGCAGGCAGAAGGAAAGCCTGGTAACAGAATATTTTATGGTAGATTGGTCAAGCGGTTAAGACGCCGCCCTCTCACGGCGGAAACAGGGGTTCGATTCCCCTATCTACTGTGCAGGAGAAGCATATCTGGAAAATCAGATATGCTTTTTTTGGCGGCTGAAGCGGAATATAAATAATCCCATAACTTCAGCATTCAGCATAATATCCGTGTTTTCTCTTTATGAAATAAAACAGATGCAGGGCAGATTGCCCCTGCATCTGTTTTCAGATTGCCGTCAGGAAATTCAGAGAGCCCGGCGGATTTTCCGTTCCCTTTTCCAGCAGCGTAATGAGTCCCGCAATGGTATCCCTTACTTCCTCTCTGGAAGTCTCTACAATGGAATTATCTAATTTAATGGTAAGTACAATGAGCACGATTTCTGCCAGGGCTTCCGGGCGGTCAAAATGAATTTCACCCTGTTTTACTCCCTGCCGGACGATCTCCGCAAGCACCGGTTTCAGTTCGGAAACAATGTGGCTTACATACCGCTGATGCAGAAAGGCTTTTTCCGGGGCATCCGCCGCTGTGTTGTTTTCGGATCTTAAAAATTCGCTGGAAGAATTGCGGCAGGCCTGAAAGATCATGGCCATCCTGGTGAAAGGAGAGATGGCGGTCTGATCCGCCAGTTCCTTAGCTGTTTTCAGCGGCTCTTCATAGCTTCTTTCAATCAGCGCTTCAAAAATAGAGTCTTTAGAAGGAAAATAATAGTAGATACTTCCCTTGCCGATTTCAGCAGCCTGCGCGATTTCGCTGACGGAGATTGTCTGCAGGCTCCGGGTCTGCAGAAGCATCTGCAAAGCATCCAGAATCCGGTCGTGCTTATTTTGATTTTGCATATTCTGTACCTCTTCATGCAAGTCTAGCGTCAGTGTACACTGGCGCTATCATTATCAAAAATTTCACTTCAGTATAGCATACTCCCCGAAAAAAAGACAACATGAAATATCACGGAAAAAGACGGCCTTTTAGAAGTTTTTTTGCATGGAATCACTATTGACCAATGGTCGAAAAGGTGATACTGTAACGATACGGACGCTTGACCAGCGGTCGAAAACCGAATTGAATGTTAAAATCAGGAGGATTGATCATGACCTATGCAGAGTTGTTTTTCAAAGTAAAAGGAATGCTGGTGGATGCGGATGTGAGCCATGTGGAAGAGCATCTGGCCTATCAGTTCAACATAACCGGTGAAGGCCAGGGTATTTTTTACGCGGAAGTAAAAGAGGGCAAGCTGTATGTAGAGCCTTACGAATATTTTGACAGAGATGTGATCTTCACCTGCTCTGCGGATACGCTGATTAAAATCATGGAAGGAAAAAAGGACCCGGTAGCGGCCTTTACTCTTGGACAGCTGAAAGTGGACGGGGATTTTGACAAGGCTCTGAAGCTGAAAGATTTTGTAAAGGACAGGAAGTAAATATGGGAAAAATTTTGACAGGCACGGCGGCTTTGCTTGCGGCGGCAGCCGCAGCAAGCGGAGGACTCACCGCCTATTTTTACAAAAGAACCATGAAACGTTCCCGGGCAAGGACGGAGCGTACCATGAAAATGTCAGGGACAGACTGGAGTCAGTATCTCCCTCTGATGAAGGAAAGACGGGAGTGGATGATGGAACAGCCCCATGAGGATCAATGGCTGACTTCGGATGACGGGCTCCGGCTGCACGCCACTTACTTTCCGGGGGACAAGGGGAAAAAGGCGGTCATCTGTTTTCACGGCTACACCAGCCGGGGCATGGATGATTATGTAGGCCTCTCCTCCTATTATCTGAAACATGGTTACCGGATGCTTCTGGTAGATGAGAGAGCCCACGGAGAAAGCCAGGGAGAGTACATCGGATTTGGATGCCTGGATCGGTATGACGGGATGAAATGGATCCGCTGGATGGTGGACCAGATAGGACCGGAGGCGGAAATCCTTCTGCACGGAACCTCCATGGGGGGAGCTACGGTGCTGATGATGACCGGTCTAGAGCTTCCGCCCCAGGTGAAGGGCGTGGTTTCTGACTGCGGGTTCACTTCACCGAAAGAAGTTTTTACCCATGTGCTGAACTCTATGTATCATCTTCCCGCATTTCCGCTGATTCCCCTGTCGGATTATGTGAACCGGAAAAAAGCCGGATATGGACTGGACGAATGCAATTCGGCCCGGGAAGTAAGAAAGGCAAAGATTCCTGCTCTGCTGATCCATGGCGATAAAGACACTTTTGTTCCCTGCTGGATGTGCCATGTGATCTATGAGAATTACGGGGCGCCCAAAACAAAAATGATCGTTTCCGGAGCAGGACACGCGGAAAGCTACTATAAGGATCCGGCCGCTTATGAGAAAGCGCTGGATACATTTACGGAGGGAATTATAAAATGATGAAAACAAGGAAGGGACACACCGTTTATCCACTGACTGTAGCGCAGAAGTTTCATTTCTTCTATCTGGAATTCTGTCCCAAAAAGGAAGTTATGAATATCGGCACCAGTCTGACCATTGCCACGGACATTGACTGGGAGGTGCTGCGTGACTCCATTCACAAAGCTTATGAGCGTAGTGAGGGCATGAGGATCCGCTTCTGTAAAGATAAAGAAGGAAATTGTTATCAGTATATTGCCGATCAGGATGAAAGAGAAATTGAACTGGTGGATTTTTCCGGCGGAACGGAGGAAGAAGCTGCAAAAGTTATGCAGCAGTGGACGGAAGTTCCCTTTAAATTCCAGGATTCTCCCATGAACCGCATTGTTATGATCAAGATGCCGGAAGGTTACAACGGCCTTTACTTTCTGGGGGATCACAGAATTGTGGACGCCCAGTCCCTGATCTGCTTTCTGAAGGATATCATCGAGCTTTATTGCAATACCAAGTTTGAGGGGGTTCCCTATCCCAAAGACATGACGTCCTATCTTGAGCAGCTGAAGAAGGATCTGGCTTATGAGGCGGGCAGCAAAGCACAGCAGAGAGACAGAGAATATTTCCATAAAGAGATCGAAGCCTCTGAACCGATTTATAACGGACTTTACGGAAGACAGATGCTGGAATTTACCCGCCGGAAACTGAATGACCCTACCCTGCGGGCTGCCTTTAACGCATCCGATTCCGTGGATTCCGCTCTGGACATTTTTCATCTGGAGGCGGAGCCTACCAGCCGTCTTATGGAATTCTGCGAAAAGTACCATGTATCCATGACCTGCCTGCTGCTGATGGGAATCCGGACCTATTTCCAGAAAATGAATGGCTTCGATGATGTCAGCATCAATACCGCCATCGCCCGCCGGGCGACCCTGCTGGAAAAGAAATGCGGCGGCACCCGGATCCATTCCTTCCCTTTCCGGACCATCATTCCGGAGACAAAAACCTTCCTGGATGGTATCTATGAGATCCGTGATAAACAGAACGAACTGTTCCGCCATGCAAATTTTGATCCGGTGGAATATTTTGCTTACCGGAATCAGGTATATCCCCAGAAGCATCCGGGGCTTACGTATGAGCCTATGTCTCTGACGTATCAGCCTCTGACTCTGAAGGAGAAAGGACTGAATGATCTGGGAGATATTCAGTATCGGACCCGCTGGTATCCCAATGGAGCTACTACCCAGGCCATGTATCTGACCGTTATGCACCGGCCGGAAGATAATGGTATGGATTTTAACTTCGAACACCAGGTGAAAGCCGTTTCCAGAAAAGACCTGGAATATTTTTACTACTATCTTTGCCGGATTATGTTCAAAGGTGTTGAAAATCCGGATCTGAGCATTGGCGATATTATTAAATTAGTATAAGCATTTCCAGAGAGGAGAAACCGATCATGTTTGAAAAATTAGTGGAGATCATCTGTAATTATGTAGAGGTGGAACCGGAAAACATTCATCCGGAATCCAGATTTGTGGAGGATCTGGGATTTACGTCTTTTGATTTTATGAGTATGCTGGGAGAAATCGAGGATGAATGGGACATTGAAGTGGACCAGGAGAAAGTTGTCAACATCCGCACTGTTCAGGAGGCTGTAGATTACCTGCAGACTCTGGCAGACTGAGAAAAGAGAGGATAATCATATGCTCTGCAGCACGATTCGTGATATTTTAATTGGAACCGAGGCAAAGTACGGGGCGGAAGATGCCGTCCGTTATAAAATAAAGAAAAATGAGATCGCTTCAAAAACATATTCCCAGCTGAAAGAAGACAGCGAAAGTTTTTCCAGGGTTTTAAAGGAACTGGGAGAGCAGGGAAACCACATTGCGGTGATCGGGCGGACTTCCTATGAATGGTTGGTCTCCTATTTCGGAATTGTCGACGGAGGCAGTGTGGCGGTTCCCCTGGATGCCTCTCTGCCTGCGGCAGATCTCTGCGAACTGCTGGATCGGGCGGATGTAACGGTTCTGGTTTTCGATCAGATCCGGGCGGATGTAGCGGAGATGGCGGAAAGCCGGTGCCCTAACCTGAAATACAGAATTTCCATGAATGCGGAAGAAGAGGAAAATGGAATCCTTTCCTTTCATGGCCTGCTGGGAAAATACAGAGGGGTATTTGATTACACACCGGATCCGGATCAGCTCTGCACCATCATGTTTACCTCCGGAACCACCGGCAAAAGCAAGGGCGTCATGCTGACCCAAAGAAATCTGGCGGAGAATGCCACCTGTCTGGACATGAAGATCCCGGAACGGACAGTCATTCTTTCTGTTCTGCCGATCCACCACGCCTACTGTCTGAGTATGGATATCTTAAAGGGCATATCCCTGGGCAGCGTAATCTGCATCAATGATTCCCTTATGCGGGTGGTGAAGAATATTAAGCTGTTTAAGCCGGAAATGATCCTTATGGTGCCGCTGATGATCGAGACCATAGCCAAAAAACTCCAGGAAGCATCTATGCTTCCGGCGGCCCTGGTAAAAAGCCAGGTATTCGGAAAACAATTCCATACAATCTGCAGCGGCGGAGCATTTCTGGACCCCTCTTATATTGATCTGTTTCAAAAGTACGGAGTCACGATTCTTCAGGGCTACGGCATGACGGAATGTTCGCCCGTTATCAGTACGACTGTCAGCTGGAATATCCGCAAGGATTCTGTAGGACAGCTGCTTCCAAATTGCCAGGCCAAAACGGTAGACGGGGAGCTGTGGGTCAAAGGAAGCAGCGTTATGCAGGGATATTACAAGATGCCGGAAGAGACGGCAGAAACCCTGGAGAATGGATGGCTGAAAACCGGTGATCTGGGATATGCGGATGAAGAAGGATTTGTTTATCTTACGGGACGGAAGAAAAATCTGATCATTACGAAAAATGGAGAAAATGTTTCTCCGGAGGAACTGGAAAACCAGCTGAGCCTGAACCGGCTGGTAGGCGAAGTGCTGGTACGGGAATCAGAAGGCCTCATCGAGGCGGAGATTTATCCGGATCAGGAGTTCATAAAGAAAAAACATGTGAAAGATCTGGAAACTGCCCTGCAGAAAGTCATCGATGACTATAATCAGGGGGCGCCGCTCTACAAACGGATCTATCGTCTGAAGATCCGGGATACGGAGTTTGAGAAAACCACATCCAGAAAGATAAAAAGATTTTAACGGAATAAAAGAAGCCTCATATTTGCTGCTGCCATCAAGAGCAAGTATGAGGTTTTTTTCAGAGTTCCCCACCTGCGCATTTTATGGTATACTGAAGCCTGATAACCACTGAAACGATGTCCGGAGGATTTTCATGGAAAAAGTGATTTTTCATATTGATGTAAACAGCGCCTATTTAAGCTGGTCCTCCCTGAAGGCCCTGGCGGAAGGGGAGAAGACGGATTATCGGACCATTCCCTGTGTAGTAGGAGGGGATGAAAGCAAGCGCCATGGGGTAGTCCTGGCCAAGAGCCTTCCGGCCAAGAAGTATGGGATCCATACGGGGGAATCTCTTTTTGAGGCCCGGCGGAAGTGTCCGGTATTGACGATTCTCAAACCGGATTTTTCTACTTATGTTAAAATGAGCCGGGCTATGTTTCAGATTTTTGAAAAGTATTCTCCGGATATTTATCAGTATTCCATTGACGAGGCCTTTTTGGATATGACTGGTATGGAGACTTTGCTGGGACCTCCGGAGCAGGCGGCCCGCCGGCTGAAGGATGAAATCCGGGATTCTCTGGGATTTACGGTAAATGTGGGAATTTCCAGCAATTATCTTCTGGCAAAAATGGCCTCGGATTTTGAAAAACCGGACAAGATCCATACCCTGTACCCTTCCCAGATCCGGGAGAAAATGTGGCCTCTGCCGGTGGGGGATCTGTTTTCTGTGGGCCGCAGCGCCCGGAAAAAACTGGAACGCCACGGGGTTCGGACCATCGGGGATCTGGCGGCCATGGACCGGAACCTTCTGCTTTCAGAGATGGGGATTCAGGGGGGCGTGATCTGGGACTATGCCAACGGTATAGAATCCTCCCCGCTGATCCAGAAAGAAATCAAGGAAAAAAGCTACGGCAACAGTATCACAACCCCGGCGGATGTGGAGAGTACAGAGGAAGCCTGCCAGCTGCTTCTGGGACTTTGCGAGAACGTAGGCACCCGGCTGCGGCTGGATTCCATGAAGATCAGCACCGTATCTGTGCAGGTGACGGACTGCAACTTCAAGAAGCGTTCCCACCAGAAAAGCCTGGGACACAGCACGGATGTGACGGCGGAGATTTATGAGGCGGCCTGCGTTCTCATGAGAGAAATGTGGAACGGCACACCGCTGCGTCTCATCGGTGTTTCCGGGGGAAAAGCGGCCGTGGAGGAGTATGAGCAGCTTTCGCTTTTTAGCAATACAAAGACAGAGAAGCAGAAAAAACTGGACCGGGCTATGGACAGCCTGAAATCCCGGTTCGGGGAGGGGGCAGTAGTCCGGGCCAGCCTGCTGAAAAACGCAGGGCGGCCCGGAGGTATGGCCAAGGCAAAGATGGAGCAGAAACTGGAAAGGACGGAAGACAAACGGAGAAAGGGAAAACAGCCATGAATTATAAAATGATCCTGGCTTATGACGGGGCCAGGTACGATGGATGGCAGAAACAGGGCAATACAGAGCGGACCATTCAGGGAAAGCTGGAGGGGGTCCTGACCCGGTTGGAGGGAGAAAAGGTAGAAGTTCACGGAGCCGGACGGACGGATGCCGGTGTCCACGCCCGGGGACAGACAGCCAGCTTCCATCTTGCTTCCGGCAGGGACAGCCATGAGCTCCTGGAAGCCATGAACCGGTATCTGCCGGAGGACATAGCAGTGCTGTCCCTGCAGCCGGCCCCGGAACGGTTCCATGCCCGGCTGAACGCTCTGGGAAAGAGGTACCGCTATCAGATAGGCTTCGGCAGCCGGAAACCCGTGTTTGAGAGAAAATATCTCTATCGGGTAGAAGAAGCCTTGGATTTTGAAGCTATGGAGCGGGCAGCCCGGTACCTGGAGGGGACACGGGATTTTCGCTCCTTCTGCGGCAGCCGGCGGATGAAGAAATCCACGGTGCGGACGATTTTCCGCATAGAACAGCAGGTAGACCCAAGGCAGGGCCGGGCGGATCTGGTCTTCCAGGGGGACGGATTTCTTTATCATATGGTACGGATCCTGACGGGGACCCTGCTGGAGGTGGGGATGGGAAAGCGGAAGCCGGAGGAAATCCCGGGAATCCTGGAGGCCCGGAATCGGGAGGCTGCAGGCTTTACCGCCCCGCCTCAGGGGCTGTTTCTGGAAAAGGTATGGTACAGCGAGGAGGAGAGATGAAAGATTTAAAAGGAAGGATCTTTGACCTGGACGGAACTCTCTTGGATTCCATGGGAGTATGGAGCCAGATCGACGTGGATTTTCTGGCAAAGAGGGGGATCGATCTGCCGGAGGATTACCAGCGGATAGTAACCCCCATGGGGGCCCGCCAGGCGGCAGATTACACCATCGAAAGGTTCCATCTGCCGGATACTCCGGAAATGCTTATGGAGGAGTGGCTGGAAATGGCCCACGAGGAGTACAGCCGCCGCATCCCCCTGAAGCCCTGGGCTTATGAATACGTAGAAAAACTATACCGGCAGGGGAAAAAGCTGGCGATTGCCACTTCTTCAGACCGGTATCTGGTGATGCCTGCCCTGGAGCGCACGGGGCTGCTTCCTATGATAGACGCAGTAGTTACCGCTGCAGAGGTAAAGCGGGGCAAGGGCTTTCCGGATATTTATGAAAAAGCTGCTGCAGACCTGGGACTAACTGCCGGCGAGTGTGCCGTCTACGAGGATATTATTGAAGGTATCCGTGGAGCCAAAGCCGGGGGATTTCTGGCAGTGGGTGTCTATGAAAAACAGAACCAAGAGAATTACCAGCTGATCCGCAGGGAGGCAGATGTATACATCCATTCCTTCCGGGAGCTGCTGTAAAGAAGAGGAGGAATACGGTATGATCCTAAAAAAACTGAGCGCAGCTGCGGCACTGCTGGGAATCCTGGCCCTGGCCGGTCATATGGGCACTATGACATTTTCGCTTTTTACCGGCTGGTATGTGCTGGATCTCTGCAAAGGCCTGGCTCATCTGACTCTGCTCTGCATTCTGATCCACGGGTTTTTGTCTGTATGCAGCGTGTTTTTCTGCCATGAAGGGGCATCCCTGACTTATAAAAGAGAGAACCGCCGGTGGATCCTGCAGAGGGCTTCGGCGATCCTGATTGTTCTGCTGATCCATCTGCACACCAAAGCCTACAGCCATATGGCTACAGGAGTTCCTCTTTCTCCCGGTCAGTCGGTTCTGTTCTGTCTGTCAGAGGTGTGCTATATTGCTTCCGTGACGATTCACGTGGGAACCTCTTTTTCCCGGGCCTTTGTGACCTGGGGCTGGGTGGCTTCCGGCCGGACCCTCCGCCGTCTGGACGCAGGAGCCGGGATCGTCTGCGGCGCAGCCGGAATCTGTGGGGCGGCAGCGGTGATCCGCTTTTTTCTGGGGGTGTGAAAATGAAAACAGTACTGATTATCGGCAGCGGTATCGCGGGTCTGTCCTGTGCCATCGAAAGTGCTGCTCTGGGGATGCAGGTGATCCTGGCATCGCCCTTTCCCTCTGAGCGGGCCCAGTCGGTTATGGCGGCCGGAGGAATTAACGCGGCGCTGAATACGAAAGGAGAAAACGATTCTCCGGCCTGTCACGCGGAAGATACTCTGAAAGGAGGCTGCGGGATCGCAGGCAGAGAAGAGGTATACCGGCTCTGCCAGGCCGCCCCGGATGTCATTGCCTGGCTGGAGGATATGGGAATGGTTTTCACAAGAGATAAGGAAGGCAGGATCGATCTGCGGGCTTTTGGAGGTCAGAGCCGCAGAAGGACGGCCTTTTCCGGCGCCTGCACCGGAAAGCAGATCGTCACTGCCCTGGTGGGACGTGCCAGAGCCTATGAATGTCAGGGAAAGATCCAGCGGCGGCTGGGGCTGTATTTTCATTCCGGTCTGATCCGGGACGGAGTCTGCAGCGGCGCCTTGTTTTATAACGAAGCCAGGGGAACACTGGAAGCGGTTTACGCGGACGCAGTGGTGATGGCTGTGGGGGGACAGAACCAGGTGTTCGGAAAGACTACCGGTTCCATGCTCTGCGATGGTTATGCCCATGGAAAGCTTTTCGAGCAGGGAGCGGTTCTGAAAAATCTGGAATTTATTCAGTATCATCCTACTACGGTGGAGACTCCCATGAAGCGGATGCTGATCACCGAAGGAGCCCGAGGAGAGGGCGGCAGACTCTTCTATCTGGAAGGGGAGAAACGTGTTTATTTTATGGAAGATAAATACGGAGAGAGAGGCAATCTCATGCCCAGAGACGTAGTGTCAAAATGTATTTACGATGCGCCTTCCCAGGTTTATCTGGATATTACGTTTTTGGGAGAAAAAACCATAAAAGAACGTCTTTTGGAAGTGTATGATCTGTGCCGCAGCTATCTGGGACTGGATGTAACCCGGGAGCCGATTCCTGTATATCCTTCCGTACATTTCTTTATGGGTGGATTTGCGGTGGATCCGGAGCACCGTACGAATATAGAGGATCTGTACGCAGTGGGAGAGTGCGCGTCCATTTACCATGGGGCTAATCGGCTGGGAGGCAATTCCCTGCTGGCCGCGGTCTACAGCGGAAGAAGGGCTGCCCGGAATATTTCCGGACAGGTTTGTGAGAAAAAGTCCCGGGAATTTGGCGCTTATCTTTCTGACCAGGAAGCGGAAATGCGGCGGCAGCTTCAGACGGGAAGCCAGTTCCCGGCTGTTTATATCCGCCAGAATCTGGCTGGGATGATGAACCGGGATCTGGGGATCACCCGCAGGGAGGATAAGCTTCTGGAAGGACTGGACAGTGTGGAGTACGATCTGGATGTGGTGAAGAAGCTGAACCTGGACACCTCGGTTTCCTTTTACCAATCTTACAGCTTGCGGGGAATGCTGCTTTTATCCAAAGCAATCCTGAAGTCGGCCCTTCTGCGGAGAGAAAGCCGGGGAGCCCATATCCGGGAGGATTATCCGGAATCCCGGGAGGAATATGCCTGTCCCAGTTTTATCCAGTATGACCGGGGGAACTTTACTGTGACGTTTCCGGGAGGAGGAGTTCAATGATCGTGAAAATCAAAAGACAGGACCGCCGGGATTCAAAGCCCTACTGGCAGAGTTATGAATATAAGGGAAGCCGGGAGGTGACAGTGGCGGCGGTGCTGGATCAGCTGAATTATCAGGACGATCTGGTAAATACAGAAGGCCACGGAGCCAGGAGGATCCGCTGGGAGTGCAGCTGCCTGCAGAAGGTCTGCGGAGCCTGCGCCATGGTGATCAACGGAAAGCCCGGTCTGGCCTGCGCCGTATTTCTGCGGGATCTGTCAGGAGAAGAACTGGTGCTGGAGCCCCTGACAAAGTTTCCTGTCATTGCCGATCTGCAGGTGGACCGGTCTGTGATCTACCGGAATCTGCAGCGGGCAAAACTGTATCTCCGGGGATACAAGGGGGAAAATCCAAAGGAATATCCCCATCAGTATCAGGCAGCAAAATGCCTGAAATGCGGCCTGTGCCTGGAGGTGTGTCCCAACTACAGCAAGGGAGAGGATTTTTTCGGCGCCCTGTTTGCCAATGAAGCCTATCTTGTGGGAAGTCAGTCTCAGGATACGGAGAAGATCCGGGAAGAATACCGCCGCCATTTTGCCGCCGGCTGTTCAAAATCTCTGTCCTGCGAAAGTATCTGTCCTGCAGGCATTCCCACCCTGGCGTCCATAGCCAAGATGAACCGGGGAAAAATCCTGAAATAAGAGCGCTTGACAGATAGATCGGAGATTGCTACAATAACATGGCTAAAACAACGTGTGGATTTTTCAGGCCCGGCCTCTTTTCGCCGCACAATCATCCCTGGATGGTTGTGCGGCGTTTTTGCGCGATAGGACAGAAAAAATCCGAAGGAGGAAATACGGAAATGAACGAAACATTTATGAAAGAGAAACCGGTACTGCCTCTGCTGGCCTCCATGGCGGTTCCCATGGTGATCTCCATGCTGGTGAACTCTCTGTACAACATCGTGGACAGTTTTTACGTGGCGCAGATCAGCGAGGATGCCATGTCGGCTCTGTCTCTGGTGTATCCGGTGCAGAATCTTATCAATGCCCTGGCCATCGGCTTTGGAATCGGCATCAACGCGGCCATTGCCTTTTACCTGGGGGCAGGGGACCGGGACCGGGCGGACCGGGCAGCTTCCCAAGGAATGCTGCTTTCCATCTTCCACGGGGTGGTGATCATGATCGCCAGCATCTGTGTCATGCCCTCCTTTCTGGGGATGTTTACCCGCAGTGCCTCTATTGTGGAGCTGGGGGTACAGTATTCCAATATCGCCTTTTCTTTTTCCGTGGTGATTATGATCAGCCTGACTTTTGAAAAGATCTTTCAGGCGGTGGGGCGTATGACTTTGACCATGATCGCCCTGCTCTGCGGCTGTGTGACAAACATTGTTTTGGATCCGGTGATGATCTTCGGCCTTGGCCCCTTTCCGGAGATGGGGATCCGGGGAGCGGCTCTTGCTACCGGCATCGGCCAGGTGCTGACGGTACTGATTTATCTGGCTGCCTGCCTGCTGCGGCCTTTGCCGGTCCGCATCCGGGGAAAGCTGCTGAAGCCGGACAGGAGCATGGCCGGCAGGCTTTACGCCGTGGGGATCCCCGCCACTTTGAATCTGGCCCTGCCTTCCCTGCTGATCTCCGCCCTCAACGGGATCCTGGCAGTGTATTCCGAGATCTATGTGCTGATCCTGGGGGTTTACTATAAACTGCAGACCTTTCTGTATCTGCCGGCCAGCGGCGTGGTCCAGGGCATGCGTCCCATCATAGGCTATAACTACGGAGCCGGAGAAAAAAAGCGGGTGAAGCAGATCTACCAGGCGGCCCTGGTCATGAACCTGCTGATTATGGCCCTTGGAACGGGAATCTGTCTGGCGGTGCCGGACAGGCTTATGGGGCTGTTTTCCCAAAATCCGGAGACCATCCGGCAGGGAGCCCTGGCCCTGCGGATCATCTGCGCCGGGTTTATCGTTTCCGCAGTTTCCGTAACGGCTTCCGGAGCTCTGGAGGGCCTGGGAAAAGGCACGGCTTCCCTGGTGATCTCCCTCTGCAGGTATGTGGCGGTGATCATTCCGGCGGCCTTTCTCCTCAGTCGGTTCCTGGGGGCGGAGGGCGTATGGAACGCCTTCTGGGTTACAGAAGCCGTGTCTGCGGCGGCAGCCTGGGCAGTGTATCGCAGGACTCTGCAAAAAAGCGGGATTCTGTAAACTTGATTTTGACAGATGCTTGTGCTATGCTGAACTATCGGCCTATCTCTCCGGATGACCCGGAGAATGGGATCAATAGGAAAGGTTTGATAAACAATGGCAAATAAAAATACCTACGATGCCGGAAGTATCACGGTGCTGGAAGGGCTGGAAGCGGTCCGCATGCGCCCCGGCATGTATATCGGCAGCACCGGCCGCAAAGGCCTGAACCATCTGATCTACGAGATCGTGGATAACGCCGTGGACGAGCACCTGGCCGGATTCTGCTCTCATATTAAAGTCGTGCTGGAGGCCAACGGCTCCTGCACGGTGGCGGACAACGGACGGGGGATCCCCGTGGGCATGCACGAAAAGGGAGTGTCGGCGGAGAGGCTGGTTTTTACCACCCTTCACGCCGGAGGAAAATTTGACCACAACGCCTACAAGACCAGCGGCGGCCTTCACGGAGTAGGCTCCTCGGTGGTAAATGCCCTCTCTACCTATCTGGATATCCAGATCAGCCGGGAGGGATATGTTCATCACGACCGGTATGAACGTGGGGTTCCGGTTATTGAACTGGAAGACGGCCTGCTGCCGAAGATAGGAAAGACCAAAGAGACGGGAACCCTGGTGAATTTCCTGCCGGACCCGGAGATCTTCGAGAAGACCCGTTTCGCCTCCGCAGAGCTGAAGAGCCGTCTCCATGAGACCGCTTATCTGAACCCGGAGCTGACTATAGAGTACGAGGACCGGCGAGACGGAAAGAACGAGACAGAAGTATTTCAGGAGCCGGAAGGCATTGTAGGTTTCGTAAAAGATCTGAACAAGAAAAAAGAGGCCCTTCACGAGCCGGTGTATTTTAAGGGCGAGTCCGAGGGAATTACCGTGGAGGCGGCCTTCCAGTACGTCCGGGAGTTTCAGGAAAATGTTCTGGGCTTCTGCAACAATATTTATAATGCGGAAGGAGGCACCCATCTTACCGGCTTTAAGAGCCAGTTTACCCAGGTCATGAACAATTACGCCCGGGAGATCGGGGTTCTGAAGGAGAAGGACGACAACTTCACCGGGGCGGATATCCGCAACGGCATGACGGCGGTGGTGTCTATCAAGCATCCGGACCCCCGGTTCGAGGGGCAGACCAAGACCAAGCTGGACAATCCGGACGCGGCCCGGGCTACAGGCAAAGTGACCGGGGAGGAGATCGTCCTTTACTTTGACCGGCACCTGGAGGTGCTGAAAGAGGTGCTGTCCTGCGCGGAGCGCTCTGCCAAGATCCGGAAGACCGAGGAAAAGGCCAGGACCAACATGCTGACAAAGCAGAAATACTCCTTTGATTCCAACGGCAAGCTGGCCAACTGCGAGAAGCGGGATCCTTCTGCCTGTGAGATCTTTATCGTGGAGGGAGATTCCGCCGGAGGTTCCGCCAAGACTGCCCGGGACCGGAGTTTCCAGGCTATCCTGCCCATCCGGGGCAAGATCCTCAACGTGGAAAAGGCCACCATCGACAAGGTTCTGGCTAACGCGGAGATCAAGGCTATGATCAATGCCTTTGGCTGCGGCTTCTCTGAAGGATATGGCAATGATTTTGATATCAGCAAGCTCCGCTATGATAAGATCATTATCATGGCCGATGCGGATGTGGACGGAGCCCATATATCTACCCTGCTGCTGACGCTGTTTTACCGGTTCCTGCCGGACCTGATCTACGAAGGCCATGTGTACATCGCCATGCCGCCTCTGTACAAGGCCATTCCCGCCCGGGGGGAGGAGGAATACCTTTACGATGATAAGGCCCTGGAAAAGTACCGGAAAAAGCATCACGGGGAGAAATTTACCCTGCAGAGATACAAAGGTCTGGGGGAGATGGACGCGGAACAGCTCTGGGAGACGACCCTGAATCCCAAGACCCGGAAGCTGAAGCTGGTGGAAATTGAGGACGCCCGCATGGCCTCGGAGGTGACAGAGGTGCTTATGGGCACGGAGGTGCCACCAAGGAAAGCCTTTATTTACGAACACGCCGCCGACGCGGAACTGGATGTATAAAGGAGGAAGGTCATGGAAGAGATTATCAGAACAGAATATTCGGAGCTGATGCAGAAGTCCTACATCGACTATGCCATGAGCGTGATCATTGCCAGAGCCCTTCCTGACGTCCGGGACGGCCTGAAGCCGGTGCAGAGGCGGACCCTTTACGACATGCAGGAGCTGGGCATTTCCTATGACCGGCCTTACCGGAAATGCGCCAGGATCGTGGGAGATACCATGGGTAAATACCATCCCCACGGAGACAGCTCCATCTACGAGGCTTTGGTGGTCATGGCCCAGGAGTTCAAAAAGGGCCAGCCCCTGGTGGACGGCCACGGAAACTTCGGCTCCATTGAGGGAGACGGGGCGGCGGCCATGCGTTACACCGAGGCAAGGCTCCAGAAGATCACCCAGGAGGTATACCTGAAGGATCTGGACAAGAATGTGGTGAATTTTGTCCCCAACTTTGACGAAACGGAGAAGGAGCCGGAGGTGCTGCCGGTGCGGATCCCAAATCTGCTGGTAAACGGGGCGGACGGCATTGCAGTGGGTATGGCTACCAGCATCCCGCCCCACAATCTGGGGGAGGTGGCGGAGGGAGTCATTGCCTATATGAAGGATCCGGATATTACCACGGAAGAGCTGATGCGGTATATCCAGGGGCCGGATTTCCCCACCGGAGGCATTGTGGTGAACAAGGACGAGCTGCCGGCCATTTACGAGAGCGGCAGCGGCAAGATCCGCATCCGGGGAAAGGTGGAAGTGGAAAAGGGCAAAGGCGGCCGCCAGTATCTGGTGATCACCCAGATCCCCTACACCATGATCGGGGCTAACATCGGCAAGTTTCTAAACGATGTGGCGGAGCTGGTGGAGAGCAAAAAAACCCCGGACATCGTGGACATCTCCAATCAGTCCTCCAAAGAGGGGATCCGCATCGTCCTGGAGCTGAAGAAGGGAGCGGATCCGGAGCAGCTGACCAATCTGCTGTACAAGAAGACCCGGCTGGAGGATACCTTCGGCGTCAACATGCTAGCGGTGGCCAACGGCAGGCCGGAGACCCTGGGGCTGAAAAAGATCATCGAAAGCCATGTGGATTTTCAGTTTGATCTCAACACCCGGAAATATCAGAGCCTGCTGGCCAAAGAGATGGAGAAAAAAGAAGTCCAGGAGGGACTGATCCGCGCCTGCGACTGCATCGACCTGATCATCGAGATCCTTCGGGGCAGCCGCAGTCAGAAACAGGTAAAGGACTGCCTGACCATGGGCATCACCGAGGGCATCCGATTTAAGACCAAGACCAGTGAGCGGAACGCGAAAAAACTCTGCTTCACCCAGCGCCAGGCCACGGCCATTCTGGAAATGCGTCTGTACCGCCTCATCGGACTGGAGATCCAGGCTCTGGAGCAGGAGTACCAGGAAACCCTGGAAAAGATCCAGCGCTACGAGGATATTCTGAATAATTACGATTCCATGGCCCGGGTGATCATGGAGGATCTGGCGAAGATCCGGGATGAGTACGGAAGAGAGCGCCGGACCAGCATCGAAAATGCGGAGGAGATCGTGCTGGAGGAGGCCAAGGTGCCGGAGATAGAGGTGGTCTTCCTTATGGACCGCTTCGGTTACGCCAGGACCGTGGACGTTTCTGTTTATGAGAGAAATCAGGAGGCGGCGGACAGCGAGAATAAATACGTGTTCCGCTGTATGAATACGGACCGGATCTGCGTGTTTACGGATACGGGCAAGATGCACAGCCTGAAAGTCCAGGATGTTCCCTACGGAAAATTCCGGGATAAGGGTACGCCGGTGGACAATCTCTGCAATTACAGCAGCGGGGAAGAACAGATTCTATTTGCGGGAGCCATGGCGGAATTAAAGAAGCAGAAGCTGGTTTTTGTCAGCAGAAGAGCCATGGTGAAGGTCGTGGACGGCGGAGAATTTGAGGTAACCAAGCGGACCATTGCCGCTACGAAACTGGCGGATGAGGAGGACCGTCTGGTGCTGGCCCATCCGGCGGATTCCTATGAGTATCTGGTACTTCAAAGCCAGGAGGGCTATTTCCTGCGTTTCCTGCTGGAGGAAGTGCCGGAAAAGAAAAAGGCCGCTTTGGGGGTCAGGGGTATGAAGCTTTCGGAATCCGATTGCCTGGAAGCCGCCTACCTGCTGGCTAACCGTATGGAATTTTCTGTTTCGTATAAAGAGAAGGAATTGGTATTAAATAAGATCAAGCTGGGAAAACGAGATGGAAAAGGAGTCAAAATAAGGAGGTAGTCAAAATGGAAAAAAAGTGGTGGAAGGAAAGCGTAGTATATCAGATTTATCCCCGCAGCTTTAAGGACAGCAACGGAGACGGTATCGGAGATCTGAAGGGAATTACGGAAAAGATGGACTATCTGCAGGAGCTGGGGATCAATGTGATCTGGCTCTCCCCGGTGTACCAGTCTCCCAATACGGATAACGGGTACGATATCAGCGACTACCAGGCCATTATGGAGGAGTTCGGCACCATGGAGGATTTCGACCGGATGCTCCAGTCTGCCCATGACCACGGCATCCGTCTGGTGATGGATCTGGTGGTGAACCATACTTCCGACGAGCACCCCTGGTTTGTGGAGAGCCGCAAGTCCAAGGACAATCCCTACCGGGATTATTATATCTGGAGAGAGGGAAAGAAAGGGAAAGAGCCCAACAACTGGGGCTCCTGCTTCAGCGGCTCCGCCTGGAAGTACGATGCCGCCACGGATATGTATTACCTGCACCTGTTCGCGGAGAAGCAGCCGGATCTTAACTGGGACAATCCAAAAGTGCGGCAGGAAGTGTTCCGGATGATGGACTGGTGGTGCCGGAAAGGCATCGATGGTTTCCGCATGGACGTTATCAGCATGATCTCCAAGGATCCCGCTCTGCCGGACGGCCCGGTGAACGGCTCCGGCTACGGGGATTACGGCCCCTACGCCGTTAACGGCCCCCATGTCCATGAATATCTCCAGGAGATGAACCGGGAAGTTCTGTCAAAGTACGACCTGATGACCGTAGGCGAGTGCTCCGGGGTCACCATTGAGGAAGCAAAAAAGTACGCCAGTCAGGACGGCAGGGAGCTGAATATGGTCTTCCAGTTTGAACACATGGATCTGGACGGGGGAGAGACCTTCAAGTGGAACGACCGGAAGATCGATCTGGTAGAACTGAAGCAGGTGCTGTCCAAGTGGCAGACGGAACTGGCGGGAAAAGCCTGGAACAGCCTGTTCTGGGACAATCACGATCAGCCCAGGATCGTCTCCCGGCTGGGAGACGACAGTACCCGGGAATACCGGGAGGCTTCCGCAAAAATGCTGGCCGCCTGTCTGCATATGATGCAGGGAACTCCTTATGTATATCAGGGAGAGGAACTGGGGATGACCAATGTGCCTTTTAAAACGCTGGAGGATTTCCGGGATATTGAAAGCATCAACGCCTACCGGGAACTGACAGAGAGCGGACAGATCCAGCCGGAGGATATGATGCGCTTCCTGCGGTACAAGAGCCGTGACAACGCCAGGACTCCCATGCAGTGGGACGACAGCGAAAATGCCGGGTTTACCGGGGGAACCCCCTGGATCATGGTGAATCCCAATTATAAGGAAATTAACGCAAAGGAACAGCTGGCCCGGCCGGATTCCGTTTTTCACTTTTACCAGAAGCTGATCCGGCTGAGAAAAGAGATGGAGATCATCCCTTACGGGTCATATGAACTGCTGCTGCCGGAGGACCCGGATCTGTACGTCTACACCCGGACCCTGGGAGAGCAGAAGCTGCTGGTGATCTGCAACTTCCGGAAGGAGGAGAAGGATTATATCCTTCCGGATGGGTTTGATCCGGAGAAGAGCCAGGTGCTGATCAGCAACTATGAGGATCGAAAGCCGGAGCGGGAGATGAAGCTGAAGGCTTATGAAACCCTGGTTCTTTTTCAGCAGTAAAAACAGAGGCAGCAGACTGGGAAATGGGAACACTTCCGGGAGGAAAATCTGCTATGCAGGAAAAAGTGCGTAAATTCCCCCTTCAGCTGGGAAAAGATCTGTGGCGGCTCAGGCTGCCCCTTTTCCTGGCGGCTATTTATTTGACATGCACAGGTCTTGGATTGGGAAACGTCTGTATTTTTCAGATCCTTACGGGATTTCCCTGCCCGGGCTGCGGCCTGACCCGAGCCGGGATTCTGGTTCTTACAGGGCAATGGGCGCAGGCGGCCAGAATGAATTTTTCAATTTATCTGTGGATATTTTTTCTCTTGTATCTGCTGGCAGCCAGGTATTTTTTTCCGCAGTTACAGAGAAAATTAACAGGTGTTCTGATTGTGACCTGTATATTTACCATTTTCTATTATACAGCCCGGATGCTTCTGGTTTTTCCGGATCCGCCGCTGGCTTATGAAACAAAGAATCTTTTAAATGTTTTTAGCGTCAGTGTACAAGGGAGCGTGTTGCCCCTTGTATACTGCCGCTGTGCATAGATGAAGAGAGAATTTTGAAACGGAGGGAGAAAAAGATTATGAAATGTCCAAAGTGTCACAGGGAAACAAACGGAAAATTCTGCGAATACTGCGGGACTTTGCTTTCGCAGGAGGAACAGACTCAGAACAGCTATCAAAAGCAGGAATCAAGAAATAACGGAAATCCGTACTCGGGGGGAGCCCAAACCGGTTATCAGCAGCCCTATCCGCCCCAGGATGAAGATATGCTTCCGCCCCAGTATAAACCAATCAGCATGTGGGGGTATTTCGGATACCAGCTGCTGTTTTCTATTCCCTGCGTCGGCCTGATCCTTTTACTGGTCTTTTCTTTTGGAGGCACGCAGAATGTAAATCTGAAGAATTTTGCCAGATCTTATTTTTGCTTTCTGATCATTTTAGCCATTGTTTTTGGTATTCTGACCGTCACCGGTTCCATCGCCGGCATTATAGCGGCTGTGATTCCCTGAAAAAAAGCCGGGGGTTAGCGTCAGTGTACACTCTGCTAAAGAACAAAATAAAGGAAACATATTTTTCTTGCAATTTAAAAGCAAGGCATGCATAATGATAGACAACGAAAGAAAACAGGAGGAGACAGGTTATGTTCTGTAAAAAGTGTGGATCGGAAATCCCCGTCAACGCGTCTTTCTGCCCGAAGTGCGGGACGCCGGTCAGTCAGAATGTAAATCGTAATATTTATCAGAACCCTGCCGGCAGCCAGAATTTTAACTGGGCAGGCGGTGTTCCGTACCCGGGGGGAACAGACTATCAGAGCAGCGGTATACCCATGCAGTGGTATGGGTTTGTGACAAGATTGGGTCTTTTTGGCGCCGCCATCGTCTATCTGGTGTTTGCTGTCCGTACAATGCTGGGATCCGCGTATCTGGCTCAGACAATCAGCTACATAAAAAAAGTGGCAGGCGCCTTTGGAGATCTGGGAAGTCTTCTGGGGGATCTGGCATCGGAACTGGCCGGGCTGCGGGAGGAATATTCCGTAAAAGAAATCTGGGAAGAATCCGGAGCCTTGCAGGCAGTAGATATTTTTATGATTATCGCCTGGCTTGCCATGATCGTTTTTGCCATTCTGGTCAGACAGCAGCTGGTGCAGTATAAGAGAAACGCGCCCAGAAATCTGCTGGTGCTGATCGCTGGAAGCGGGGTTCTTTATTTTCTGCATTCCCTGCTGAGACAGCTGATTTTCGGCGGACTGCTGAAGGAGGAAATGGGATACACCGCAGGGATTAATTTTATGGTACTGCCGGTCATAGGGCTGATAGGAGCAGCAGTGGCCGCATATCTGAATTATATGTATTTCTCTAAAAGAGCGGCCCTGTTCCGCAATTGATTCTGTCCGTATTTTGAAAAAAATCATTTTGAAGATTTTAAGAAATCATATGCCGGAGACTGTCCTGTGGGCAGTCTCTGTTTTATCAGCAGGAGGAATAAAAGTTGGAGATACAGGTTTTAATGGAAAATATTCCCTCCGCGCCGGAATTTTCCGCGGAGCATGGGTTGAGCCTTTGGATTGAAACCCCGGGCTGCCGGCTGTTGTTTGATACAGGTCAGTCGGAGCAGTTTGCCGCAAATGCGGAAAAAATGGGGATCGACCTGGGAGAGGCGGAACTTGCAGTTCTTTCCCACGGCCATTACGACCACGGGGGAGGATTAAAAAAATTTCTGGCCTTAAATCGGAAAGCGCCGGTATATATCAGTTCTTATGCCTTTGAACCGCATTTTAACAGCATCAGCGGAAAGAATATCGGCATAGATCCGGAACTGAAAAACTGCGGAAGGCTGGTTTGGGTCAGCGAACTCAGAAGCCTGAAAGAAGGAATGGAACTATATCCCAGCACAATGTTTCAGCCCACAGTACCCATAGATTCCAGCGGACTTACGGTTTTCCGGGATGGCCAATGGATGGCTGAAGATTTCCGTCATGAGCAGTATCTGCTGATCCGGGAAAAGGGCAAACGGATCCTCATCAGCGGCTGTTCCCACGCAGGTATTCTGAATATTGCGGAATGGCTGAAGCCGGATGTCCTGGTGGGGGGATTTCACCTGAAGCATCTGGATCCGGATGGAAAAGGAAAAGCTGTTCTGGAGCAGATGGCAGAGAAGCTTAAGACATACCAGACAGTCTACTATACCTGCCACTGTACCGGAACAGCCCAGTATCAGTTTTTGAAAGAAAGAATGGGGGAGCAGCTTCATTATCTGTCCTCCGGAACAGAACTTATTCTGTAAGAACCAGAGAAGGAACTGCTTTTTCGTTGTATTGACTGGAAATAATGCCTCCATCGGAAAGACGGGAGTAGACCCCGGCAAAATGTCCATTGTAAACGAAAAGGCCGGACATGTTGGTATAGGGTTTAAATTCTGCAGGCTCTTCGATAAAGCAGATATTTTCCGTGCGGAAGGGCGGACAGTATTCCTGATAGATATAATTCCGGTTTATGGAGGCGTCCAGGTGCTGTTTCCATTCCGCAGCTGTGCAGTCGCAGCCCGCCCAGACGCCCCGGGAGCCATAGGAGTCCAGGGGCTTTATAAGCCAGCGGTCTTTTTCACGGAGGAGCAGGGAGGGGTCCGCGCTCCCTTCCGCCAGCAGATCCGTGTAGGGAATATGGGCCCTTACAAAGTCCCTTTCCAGAGGAGTCAAAAGGGAAAGTGTTGGTTCTTCCCGGAGCATTTTAAACAGCCATTTGTTGTGGATGATCTGGGTTTGAAAAGCTCCGATCAGACAGACATCCTGTTTTTTTACAGCCTGCAGGAAAGGCTGGACTTCCTTGGCCCGGGCCATTACATCCGTTGTCACGGCACGGCGGTAAACCACATCAATGGGACGGCCTTCCGGAGAAAGAAGCTGCCGGTTTTTATAAGAAAGCTGGGTGATCTCCGCGATCTCGCAGGAGACCCCGGCTTTTTCAAATCGTTTCTGAAACTCCTGAAATTCAGTAATGGAGGCGTTTTCCAGAAAATCCACAATCGCTACATGAGGGCTTTCTACCCGCTTTTCATAAGTGCGGTAGATGGAAAGGAAGGTCTGTACCCAGGAGTCATAGAGCTCAAAGGAAGAAAATTTATGGCGCTGTTTCATAATCTGATGCGCAGGATTCCTTGCCAGCGCCTGGTTCAGCACATAATCTTCATTCATGGCGCTGGTTCCGTCCGTGTTGATCTCGCAGAATTTAAAATCTCCGGTTTCTTCATTATAAAAAATATCAAACCGGGCGATAGGAAGAAGACTGTCATAACCGCAGGGGATCAGGATCAGCTCTTCCAGCTCTTTGGAGAAAGGGAAAAGCCTTCGGTATTCTGGATTTTTCAGATATTCACGAAGTACTTTCAAAAAGATGTTATAAGTAATTTCTACAATTTCCTCAAAATTCCGGATTACTTCCGGGGTAAATACCTTAGGAATCTGGAGGGTGCGGACACAGCGGCCGTGGTAGGCTACGGAAGAGTGGAGAAGATAGTCTCGGGTTTCCCAGGCTGCGGCCCTGTTTTTTTCAAAATTCTGCTGAATGATTGTCTGATATTCTCTGTGTATAGATTTCATAATACTCCTTTTTTAAAGTGGTTTTTTTGAAAAGGATTCTGCGGAAGGGGAGCAGATAAATCCGCTCGCTGTCCTCCAGGTAAGATGCAGCCAGATCCAGCAGATCCTCCAGAAAATCTCCGGCTTTTCTGCCATAGATCAGGCCTTCCAACCCCTGCTCCCCAAGGGAACGCTCAGAGGAGCGGATCGCTTCTTCGGAAGCCGGATACTGCTCCAGCAGCTGACCTAAAGCCGAACTGTTGAAAAAAATCCCTTTTATGAGAGCCAGGTAGGCCATTATATATTCAAAAGGCATGCTGTCTGCGCCTCGGATTTCTATATAATGTTTCAGCCGTACATCCAGAAAAGTCATGGAAAGGATATGTTCGATATCCTTGCGGGTGAGAACACGGTTTTTATACAGCTCCGAAACCCTGCGGTTTCCGGTGTACTCCTGGCCGGAAGAGCCGGGAAGAAAAATCGGGGGAAGATTCCACAGGTATTCTCCATAAGAGCGAAAACCGAAGGATTCCTCAAAAAGACCGGGAATGATCCCGCATCTGCAGGGGTCCACATGGTTCCAGATGTAGGTGCGTGCCAGGTTGCTTTCATAGGGCCTGCCCCGGAATACGGGTGTATTATCCGTCAGCAGTTTCAGAGCCGGCATCAGAAGATAGGCGCCCTGGTATTTCCGGCGGAAATCCTCCTCACAGCAGTAGTCAATAGAAACCTGGGTAGCGGCAGTGCCCCGCATCATATCTCTGCCGCAGGTACCGGAAGTCTGGAAATAGGCATCCATGTATTTATACCTTTTTTTGGGAATCAGAGGAAGATCTTCTGCTTTGTCCCGGGGCAGATATCCCAGTACGGCCAGGCGGCAGCGATACCGGTCCAGGAAAGGACGGATCTGCCGCAGAAAACTTTCATAGATACGCTGAATGGTCTGAAGATTTTCTTTTGGAACGATACTTACCTCCAGCTGCCCGGAAGGTTCCAGACTGATGGAATAATCGTTATTATAAAGACCCAGGAGATTGTTCCCTTCCCGGTACTGGCCGGGATAAAAAGGAGCCAGTGCCTGCAGCAGATCCGCCGTTCCCTGTGTCTCATAATAGGTGACGGCTTTCAGAGAATCCTGGCGGACAATAAAATGCTCAATTTCCAGTCCCAGTTTCTGTATGCAATTCCACTTGCATCCCTCCTGAAAATATTGTACGAAAAGATCCAGATTCTTTTCCTTGGAAGAATTCATAAGTCTAAACTCCTGTCTGTCCATCTGCCGCGGGAAGGAAAACTCCCGGGGCAAAAAAATATATTTTGTGGTTGAATTTTTCTGAAAATCAGGTATAATAGACGTTGTGCCGGAATAGCTCAGTCGGTAGAGCACTTCACTCGTAATGAAGGGGTCGTCAGTTCGAGTCTGATTTCCGGCTCTGCAGAGCCGCAGCCGTAGCTGCGGCTCTTTCCTGTACAGGAATTCAACCGCATCCTGCTTAGCGTCAGTGTACAAAGGGACAATACGGTCGTTGAAGGGCTGATTTGGGCTCCTTCTGCGTTACTTTCCCTCCGCGTACGTCTCTGTACGTGTCGATCAAGTGCCTTGAAGGGGCCCAAATCAGCACCTTCACGACTCGGAGACTCCAACCGCAGGAATTCCGGTGATTTTCAAGGCAGACGATAGAGGCGTACTGGACGTACGCCGATTGAGGATAACACAGAAAATCACCGGAATTACGCGGTTTGGAGCGTGTTGCCCCTTGTACACTGACGCTATTGTAACCAGTTTGACAAAAAAAGGCAAGCTGTATTCCAACAGAAAGAGGTAACCATTTATGAAAACGCTGGTAATTGCAGAAAAACCTTCTGTGGGCCGGGATATCGGCCGGGTGCTGGCCTGCGCGCCGAAAGGCAATGGTTTTATGGAAGGACAGAAATATATTGTAACCTGGGCCCTGGGGCATCTGGTAACCCTGAAAGATCCGGAAGATTACGATAAAAAATATAAAGAGTGGAAGCTGGAGGTTCTTCCTATTATGCCGGAGAAGCTGCAGATAAAAGTGATCCCCCAGACCGGCAGGCAGTATCGCCTGGTAGAAAGCCTGCTGAACCGGCAGGATGTAGGCGAAGTAGTGATTGCCACAGATGCCGGCCGCGAGGGCGAACTGGTGGCCCGATGGATCCTGCAGAAGGCCGGGTGCCGGAAACCCATGAAACGGCTGTGGATTTCCTCCGTAACAGATAAGGCCATCCGGGAGGGCTTCGCCCATCTCCGGGACGCCAGGGAATATGAACACCTTTACGAGGCGGCTCTTTCCCGGGCGGAGGCAGACTGGCTGGTAGGGATCAATGCTACCCGGGCGCTTACCTGCAAATACAATGCCCAGCTTTCCTGCGGCCGAGTGCAGACCCCTACCCTGGCCATGATCGCCGGAAGAGAAGAGGAAATCCGGAATTTTCAGCCCCAGGCCTATTATGAAGTTGCGTTGAGCGCGGAGGGGGTGCCGTTTACCTGGAAAGATCAGAAAAGCGGCAGCAGCCGGACTTTTTCCCGGGAAAGAGCCCTGGAAGTCAAAAAAAGGGCGGAGGAAGACTCCCTGGTCATAACAAAAATAGAAAAAAAAGAAAAGCGTCAGAGCGCGCCGCAGCTGTATGATCTGACAGAGCTCCAGCGGGACGCCAATCGGAAGTTCGGATACTCTGCCAAAGAGACACTGAATCTGATGCAGCGGCTGTATGAGAACCATAAAGTACTCACGTATCCCCGGACAGATTCCCGCTATCTGAGCTCGGATCTGGTGCCAACTTTGAAGGAAAGGCTGGAAGCCATCCAGGTGGGCCCTTACCGCTCACTGGCGGCCCGGGCGGCAAAACAGAATTTTTCCGGGAAATTTTCTTTTGTGAATAATGCCAAGGTATCCGATCATCACGCCATTATTCCCACAGAACAGTATGTGCAGCTCACTGCCATGAGCCCGGAAGAAAGAAAAGTTTATGATCTGGTAGTGCGCCGTTTTCTGGCGGTGCTGCTGCCCGCCTGTATATATGAAGAATGGAGTATTACAGCGGAAGCAGGAGGAGAGCGCTTTTTCGCCAGAGGGAAAACCCTGCTTTCCGAAGGCTGGAGAGCTGCCTATGAAGTACAGCCGGAGGAGGATGAGGAGAGCGGAGCAGAACTGAAAGAGCAGAGACTTCCCTCCCTGGAAGCGGGAAAAAGGATGAAAGTTCAGAGCTGCCGCCTGAAAGAGGGGAAAACCAAGCCTCCGGCCAGGTTTACGGAAGCCACCCTTCTGTCGGCCATGGAGAATCCGGCCCGTTATCTGGAAGAGAAAGATGGAAAGCTGGCAAAAACCCTGGGAGAGACAGGGGGGCTGGGAACGGTGGCTACCCGGGCGGATATTATTGAAAAACTTTTTCACACATTTCTCCTGGAAAAAAGAGAGAATGAAATCCTCATCACTTCAAAGGCCCGGCAGCTGCTGAAACTGGTGCCGGAGGATCTGAAAAAGCCGGAATTAACAGCACGATGGGAGCTGCGCCTTTCGGAGATGGCAAAAGGAAAGCTGCGCCGGGGGGATTTTATGAAGGATATCCGGAATTACGCGGAGGAACTTATCCATCAGATCCGCCAGGAAGAGGGCGTTTTCCGTCATGAGAACCTGACAAACAAGATCTGTCCCCGCTGCGGGAAAAGACTCCTGGCTGTAAACGGTAAAAACGCAAAATTGCTGGTCTGCCAGGACCGGGAGTGCGGATATAGGGAAACGGTTTCCCGGACAACAAACGCCCGCTGCCCGGTATGCCACAAACGCATGGAACTGGTAGGAAAAGGGGAGGGCGCGGTCTTTGTCTGTGTCTGCGGTCATAAAGAAAAACTCAGTAAATTTGAGGAACGGAGAAAAAAAGAAGGAGCCGGCGTCAATAAAAAAGATGTGGCCCGCTATCTGGCAAAGCAGAAGGAAGCAGAGCAGCCTGTAAACAACAGCTTTGCCGAGGCCCTGAAAAATATTAAGCTGTCTTGACAGATTTTCTGAAAAAAAGTAATATTAGCGTTGGTGTACAAGGGGACAATACGGTCGTTGAAGGGCTGATTTGAGCTCCTTCCGCGTTACTTTCCCTCCGCGTACGTCTCTGTACGCGTCGATCAAGTGCCTTGAAGGAGCTCAAATCAGCACCTTCACGACTCATAGACTCCAACCGCAGGAATTTCGGTGATTTTCAAGGCAGACGATAGAGGCGTACTGGACGTACGCCGATTGAGGATAACACAGAAAATCACCGAAATTACGCGGTTTGGAGCGTGTTTCCCCTTGTACACCGACGCTACGAAAGATAAAAATCCTCAGGAATGAAAAGGATCCTCTAAGGATACATACAGAGATAGAAAGGATGGATGGTATGACGGCTGAATGGAACAGCGATATGGAACAGAGATTTGAGGAACTGGTGGAGCGCAGCCGGAAATCCGGCAGGATTGACCCTTCCCTGTACACGGAATATGATGTAAAGCGGGGCCTTCGTGATTCTACGGGAAAAGGCGTTCTCACCGGCCTGACAGAGATTTCCGACGTAAAGGGATTCGGAGTCAGAAGCGACGGACAGAAAGTTCCCATTGATGGAGAACTTTATTATCAGGGATATAACGTGGCAGATCTGATCCGGGGATTTGAAAGAAGAAGGTTTGGATTTGAGGAGATCACCTATCTGCTGCTGTTTGGGGAGCTGCCAAACAAAATTCAGCTCCGGGAGTTTATTGATATTCTCAGCTACTGCCGGGAACTGCCGGAAGAGTTCACCCGGGACGTAATTATGAAGGCGCCCAGCGCGAATATGATGAATTCTCTGCAGAAATGCGTGCTGACTCTTTATTCTTATGATGAGAAACCGGAAGACACCAGTATTACCAATATACTCTGGCAGGAACTGAGTCTGATTGCCAAGATGCCGCTGCTGGCTGTATACAGTTATCATACATACCGCCATTACCATCTGAAAGAAAATCTGTTCATCCGCAATCCCAGGCCGGAGCTTTCCCTGGCGGAAAATCTGCTGCAGATGCTTCATCCGGACGGAAATTATACAGAACTGGAGGCAAAAGTACTGGATGTGGCTCTGGTACTTCACGCGGAGCACGGCGGCGGAAACAACTCCACATTTACGACTCACGTGGTATCCTCTTCCGGCACGGACACCTATTCCGCAGTAGCGGCTTCTCTGGGCTCTCTGAAGGGCCCCAAGCACGGCGGCGCGAATCTGAAGGTGCAGGAGATGTTCGAAGACATCAAAACCCATGTTTCCGACTGGGAAAATGAGTCGGAACTTCGGGACTATCTGACAAAGATCCTGGACGGCCAGGCTTTTGACCATGCAGGTCTGCTTTACGGTATGGGACACGCGGTATATTCTCTTTCGGATCCAAGAGCAATTATCCTGAAGGATTACGCCAGAAGACTGTCTGTGGAAAAACACCTGGAAAAAGAATTTGGTCTTTATGAGGCGGTAGAGCGTATCGGCGGAGAATGCATTGCCAGGAAACGCCGTCTGCTGAAGCCGGTCTGTGCAAATGTTGACTTCTTCAGCGGATTTGTATACACTATGCTGGGTCTGCCGAAAGAACTTTATACCCCGCTCTTTGCCATTGCCCGTATTTCCGGCTGGTCTGCCCATCGGATCGAGGAACTGGTCAATGACGGTAAGATTATCCGTCCTGCTTATAAATATGTGGGCCATCACAGAGATTATAAAGAATTCGAAGCGCGATAAAAGAAAAGCCCCTGTCAAGAAAAAATACTTGACAGGGGCTTTGGCTTATAGTATATTGTCTTAGGTGATTACACATGGAGAAGTTTGTACAGCAGACTTTGTTGTATGATTTTTACGGAGAACTGCTGACAGAGCATCAGCGGCAGGTTTACGAGGAAGCAGTTTTTGAAGATCTTTCTCCCAGCGAGATTGCCCTGAATCACGGGATCAGCCGGCAGGGGGTTCACGATCTGATCAAGCGCTGCGGCAGAATCCTGGAGGATTATGAGGCAAAGCTGCATCTGGTGGAAAAATTTCTGAAGATCCGGGAAAGTGTAAGGCAGATTCAGAAACTGACGGATCCGGAAAATTCCATGGAAACAGAGCAGTGTATGCGGAAGATCCGGGAAATCTCTTCAAATATTCTGGAGGAATTGTAGCAGATGGCATTTGAGAGCTTAACAGAAAAACTGCAGAACGTATTTAAAAAGCTCCGGAGCAAGGGAAGGCTTACAGAGGCGGATGTGAAAGCATCTCTGAAAGAAGTCAAAATGGCTCTTCTGGAAGCGGATGTAAGTTTCAAAGTGGTGAAGCAGTTTATCAATTCCGTGCAGGAGCAGGCCATCGGCCAGGACGTTATGAACGGGCTGAACCCCGGACAGATGGTTATTAAAATCGTAAACGATGAGCTGGTCAAGCTTATGGGCGCCGAGACAACAGAACTGGCGCTGAATCCGGGAAATGAGATTACAGTGATCATGATGGCCGGCCTTCAGGGCGCAGGTAAAACCACAACCACTGTAAAGATTGCCGGGAAGCTGAAGGCAAAAGGCAGAAGGCCTCTGCTGGCGGCCTGCGACGTGTACCGGCCCGCAGCTATTAAACAGCTGGAACTTGGCGGTGAAAAACAGGGCGTGGAAGTATTTTCCATGGGCGATAAGCAGAGTCCTGTAAATATTGCCAAGGCAGCGGTGGAGCATGCCAGAAACAAGAATCTAAATGTAGTCCTTCTGGATACGGCAGGCCGTCTGCATATTGACGAGGACATGATGCAGGAGCTGATCGCCATTAAGGAAGCGGTGCGGGTGGATCAGACCTTGCTGGTGGTGGATGCCATGACCGGACAGGACGCAGTAAACGTAGCAGAGCTTTTTAATGGGAAAGTCGGTATAGACGGCGTAGTCCTTACTAAGCTGGACGGCGATACCAGAGGCGGAGCGGCCCTTTCCATCCGGGCCACCTGCGGAAAACCGATTCTTTTTGTGGGCATGGGCGAAAAACTGTCCGATCTGGAACAGTTTTATCCGGACCGTATGGCCTCCAGAATCCTGGGCATGGGAGATGTCATGAGTCTGATCGAGAAGGCTCAGGCCAATCTGGACGAAGAAAAAGCCAAGGAGATGGAGAAAAAGTTCCGGAAGGCACAGTTCGGCTTCGATGATTATCTGGAAAGCATGGCCCAGATGAGAAAGATGGGGGGAATTTCCAGTGTGCTGGGTATGATTCCCGGCCTTGGAGCCAAGACCAAGGATCTGGAAGGAATGATCGATGAGAAAGATATGGCCAGAAAAGAGGCGATCATCTATTCCATGACCCCCGCAGAACGGTCAAACCCCGATCTGCTGAATCCCTCCAGGAAAGCCAGGATCGCCAAAGGCGCCGGCGTGGATATGGCGGAAGTCAACCGCTTTGTGAAGCAGTTTGAGCAGACCCGGAAGATGATGAAGCAGATGCCGGGAATGATGAAAGGGAAAAAAGGAAGATTAGGAGGTTTCAAATTCCCGTTTTAACCGGAAATTTGTTCTCAATAGAAATTATTTTACAGGGAGGTGAAAAGAATGGCAGTAAAAATCCGTTTAAGAAGAATGGGACAGAAGAAGGCACCCTATTATAGAATCGTTGTGGCTGACGCCAGATCTCCGAGAGATGGAAGATTCATCGAGGAAATCGGTACCTATGACCCGAACCAGGAGCCCAGCGCTTACAGCGTGGACGAGGAAGCAGCTAAAAGATGGCTGGCAAACGGCGCGCAGCCTACAGATGTAGTTGGAAAAATCTTCAAGCTGGCGGGCATCCAGAAGTAAGCGGCGCGGAGGTGTCCAGGAATGAAAGAATTAGTAGAAGTAATTGCGAAATCTCTGGTTGACAATCCGGACCAGGTGGTCGTCACCGAGACAGAGAAGGGTGATGAGCTGCTGATCGAGCTGAAAGTAGCCTCCTCCGATATGGGGAAGGTGATCGGAAGACAGGGGCGTATCGCCAAGGCAATCCGCTCCGTAGTCAAAGCAGCTTCTTCCAGATTGGACAAGAAGGTTGTAGTTGAAATTCTGTGATCAGAAACATGCGGCTGCCGCAGGAAAGAATCTGAACCCATAGGTTACGGCTTCTTTTCTGCGGCAGTTTCCGTTTAAGGGAGATAAAAAGATATGGAAGATTTTTTTAAGGTCGGCGTGATCACTTCCACCCACGGACTCCGGGGCGAAGTGAAGGTGTTTCCGACTACAGACGACCCGGGACGTTTCAGAAAACTGAAGAATGTCTGGCTCCGCTGCAGGGAGGATCAGGTACAGCTGCAGGTACAGAATGTGAAATTTTTTAAAAACATGGTGATCCTGAAATTTCATGGATTTGACCAGATCAGCCAGGTAGAAACCTGGAAGGGAGGGGAATTGTATGTGGAGAGAAAAGATGCAGTCCCTCTGGAAGAAAACGAATATTATATTGCGGATCTGATCGGCATGGAAGTGTATACGGAGGAGGGAAGCCTGCTGGGAAAACTGAAGGATGTTATTTCCACAGGTGCCAATGATGTGTATGCGGTGGATTCGGAAAAACATGGGGAAGTGTTGATTCCTGCTATAAAACAGTGTATCATGAGTATAGATGTGCCTGCGGGAGTCATGAAAGTTCATCTGCTCCCCGGACTTATCGATGAATCCATGGGAGGGCGAGAAAATGAGAATATGTAAAAACTGCGGTTCTCAGATCAGCGACAGCGCAAAGTTTTGTACCAGCTGCGGCGCTCCGGTTGTCCAGGAAACAGGGCAGAATCAGCAGCAGGAATACGGCGGTCAGAATTTTCAGAACACACAGAGTTACGGAAACAGCTATCAGGCTCCGGAATACAATCATTACGGCTGCCAGCCCCAGGTACAGACCAGCGGTTTTGCTGTGGCGGCTTTGGTGCTGGGGATAGCCGGAATATTTCTGGGAATCCTGGGAATGGTTTTTACCGTAGGAGCTATTGTGGATTCCGGGTTGATGATCCTGGCCTTTTTGTTTTATCTGCCTAGTATTCTGGCTATTGTTTTTGGAATTGCCGGCATCATGAAAACCGGAAACGGCGGGGCCCGGGGAAGGGGTCTGGCCATTGCAGGATTGGTTCTGGGTATTGTTTTCCTGCTTATTTACCTGTTTTTAGGCTTGTTTGTAAAACAGCTGATCCCCCTTTCCGGAGATTGGAGCGCTTGGTACTGGATGCTGAATGAATAGGAAATTATTTCCATGAATTATTACGTATTGACTTTATTTCCGGAGATGATCCGGCAGGCCGCGGATACCAGTATCCTGGGCCGGGCGATCCGGAAAGGTGTTATATCCCTCCAGACAATTAATATTCGGGATTTTTCCGTGAATAAACATAATCGGGTAGACGATTACCCTTACGGCGGAGGGGCCGGTATGGTCATGGAGGCCGAGCCGGTGTGCCGGGCCATCGAGAGGGCTGAAAAGCAAATAGGAAAATCCGGCCGGGTGGTATATCTGACCCCCCAGGGGAAGGTATTGAACCAGACCATGGTGGAAGAACTGGCTGCTGAAGAAAACCTTATTCTTCTCTGCGGCCATTACGAGGGCATTGACGAAAGAGTGCTGGAGGAAAAAGTTACAGACTATATCTCCATTGGTGATTATGTGCTTACCGGCGGAGAACTGGGGGCTCTGGTGCTGATCGATGCGGTGTCCAGGTTTGTGCCGGGAGTCCTCAGCAACGAGGAATCCTCTCAGTTTGAATCTCTGCAGGATAATCTGCTGGAATATCCTCATTATACCAGGCCGGAAGAATGGAGAGGCAGAAACGTACCGGAGGTGCTTCTTTCCGGAGATCACAGGAAAATAGAGGAATGGCGCCGCCGGAAGTCTCTGGAGCGCACAAAAGAGCGGCGTCCGGATCTTCTGCACAAAAGCTTCCAGGTCACCGGCTGCTGGTATGGCGGAGAAAAGGCGGAAAAACTGGCCAGAGGTCTGGCGGATGGAGTTTCCAGATATGCGGAATACCTGGAGCTGGATAGAAAAAAAATCCGCAGACAGGGGAGAGCGTTTGGCGGACAGGAATTGCTGATCCTGGCGGTGGATCCGGCAGCGGAAATCCCGGAAGACGGCTTGCCCTGCCGGAATCTGAAAGGGGAGGATACGCCGGCCGTGCTGATTCTGGCTGGAAGGGATCCGGAAGAAAGGATCTGGGAATCGGAACTGGAAGGCAGAGGCTTCCAGGTGGTGCTGCGATATGCCCAGGATTCAAAAAGCCAGGAAGAGCAGATGCGGGAGAAGGCTCTTGCCATAAGAAAAAGACTGGAAGCATTTTATACACAATGACAAGGAGGAAAGCAGATGAAAAAATGTATATACTGCGGCGCGGAACTGGAAGACAGCGTCAGATTCTGTCCTTATTGCGGAAAACCGGCTGAAAAAGAAGAGGAGAATGCCGGGCAGGCAGAAGAGCGGCAGAATTTTGAAAATAATTATAATTATTCTTTTCAGGGGTATTATGGGGGGCCTGCCCCTGCCCCGGCCCGATACAACGGCATGGCCATCGCCTCCCTGGTACTGGGAATCGTAGGCATCTTCTTTAACGCTTTTTATATGGCGCCTTCCATATTGGCTATTGTATTTGGAATCCTGGGCAGAAACCAGATTAAAAAGGATCCGGCCCAGAAGGGTATGGGCATGGCGGTAGCGGGACTGATTCTGGGAATTGTTTTCCTGGCTCTTTATGTACTGCTGATCATTCTTTCCCTGGCGGCCTGGCAGCATATTGCCGGGACGCTGGACTGGGGGGAACTGATAGACACCCTGGAGCACCTTATGTAAAAAAAACTTGCATTTTCAGGAAACCCGTAGTATAATATGCAAGGTTTCAATGTTTTAGACGGTCCGCTTTCACGTTTATCGGTGATATGAACGTCCAAGTAAAGATAAAAGGAGAGATAAACATGAACGAAATCATCAAAAAAATCGAGGCAGAGCAGTTAAAAGCGGAAGTTCCCCAGTTTAACGTAGGAGATACGGTTAAGGTATACGGAAAGATCAAAGAGGGAAACCGTGAGAGAATTCAGGTGTTTGAAGGCGTTGTCCTGAAAAAACAGGGCGGAAGCAGCCGCGAGACCTTTACTGTACGTAAGACTTCCAACGGAATCGGCGTTGAGAAAACATGGCCGCTGCATTCTCCGAATGTAGAAAAAGTAGAAGTTGTAAGACGCGGTAAAGTAAGACGGGCGAAACTGAACTACCTGAGAAGCCGCGTAGGAAAAGCCGCCAAGGTAAAAGAGTTAGTAAAATAAGAAAGACAGGACAGGGACTTATACGGAGGTATACAGTCCCTGTTTTAACAACTGCCCTTTGGCTGCAGGGGCAGCAGGATGAATCATTTCAGGTGAGAGGTACAGAGAAGAATGAGGGCTGCTTCAAAATATACAAGAGATTATTATCTGCGTTCCAAGATCAGAAAAATTCTGTTCTGGGTGATCTCTGTTACGCTGGCGATCCTTTTAGCCTATGCCTATTCCTATTATTTCGGTCAGAATATTGTGGTCCAGGAAAGTTCTATGGATCCTACCCTGTCTGCGGGGGACACGCTGCTGGTGGATCGGGCGGCCTATAAGCTGGGATCTCCGGAACGAGGAGATATTATTGTGTTCCGCACCAGCGACGATCCCAAATCTAGTCTGCGCATCAAGCGCGTGGTCGGACTTCCGGGTGAAACCATTCAGATCCAGAACGGACAGATCCTCATTGACGGGGAAACTTATGTGGAAAAAAGAGATTTTCCGGCTATCACAAATCCAGGTATTGCCGAGGAGCCGGTATACCTGGGAAGAGGAGAATACTTTGTCCTGGGAGATAACCGAAACAACAGCGAAGACAGCCGGTATGCGGATATCGGTCCGGTTGAAAAGAAGAGAATTGTAGGAAAGCTGTGGATGGTCACAGCGCCTTTTGATAAATTTGGATTGCTTCATCACTAAGCGCGGAGGTTGCGTATGGATATACAATGGTATCCGGGGCATATGACCCGGGCCAGAAGGCAGATGCAGGAAGACATCCGTCTGATTGACCTGATTATAGAACTGGTGGACGCTAGAGTTCCTCTGTCCAGCAGAAATCCTGATATTGATGAGCTGGGCCGCCAGAAGGCCCGGCTGATTTTGCTTAATAAGGCAGATCTGGCGGATGAAATCTGGAACCGCCGGTGGGCGGATTATTTTAAAAAACAGGGTTTTTATGTGCTTCTGGCAGATTCCAGAAAAAAGAATCATCTGAAGGCTGTGCAGCCCTTGATTGCGGAAGCATGCCGGGAAAAGATCGAGAGAGACAGAAAAAGAGGAATTCTCAATCGGCCGGTCCGGGCGATGGTGGCGGGCATTCCCAATGTAGGAAAATCCACCTTCATTAATTCCTATGCAGGGCGGGCCTGTGCCAAGACAGGAAACCGTCCCGGGGTAACCAAAGGAAAACAGTGGATCCGTCTTAATAAAACCCTGGAACTCCTGGACACACCGGGGATTCTCTGGCCTAAATTTGAGGATCAGGCAGTCGGGCAGAACCTGGCGCTGATCGGTTCTGTTCGGGATGAACTTTTAAATACAGAGGAACTGGCGCTGATTCTGATCCGCAGACTGATGAACAGGTATCCGGGAGTGCTCTCTTCCCGCTATGAACTGGCCGGAGAAGAGGGCGAGCTGCAGATCCTGGAAGAAATCGCGGAAAACCGCAAATGCATTGCCAGGGGAAATGAGCTGTCCTACGAGAAAGCGGCCGGAATCCTGCTGGAAGATTTTCGCAGCGGGCGGCTGGGCCGGATCACCCTGGAATATCCTGGGGAAGAAAAAGCGGAGGATAAAGAAGAATGAAAAAAACTCTCAAAGAAATCAGAGAGGAATTTGAGAGAGCGAAGGAAGAGGACTGGGAAAGCCTGATCCGGGAATACAGCCAGGATGAGAGAGCTGGAGTGAAAAAGATTCTGGAGAGCCTTTATAAAAAAAAGCAGGCGCTTCTGAAAGAGCGCCAACGGGTGGAGGAACTCTGCGTTTTCGAAAAAAAATACGCGGAAGCGGAGTACATCTGCGGGATTGATGAAGTGGGCAGAGGCCCCCTGGCCGGTCCTGTGGTGGCCGGTGCAGTCATACTGCCTAAAAATGCCAGAATCCTTTATATTAACGATTCGAAACAGCTCAGCGAGAAAAAAAGGGAGGAACTGTATCAGGAAATTCTTTCCCAGGCGCTGGCTGTGGGAATCGGTTCTGCAGGTCCCGGGAGAATTGACGAAATTAATATTCTCAATGCTACCTACGAGGCAATGCGGGAAGCGGTAGGACAATTAAAAATCAAGCCTTCGCTTTTGCTGGTGGATGCGGTAACGATTCCGGGGCTTCCTATTCCCCAGGTCCCCATCATCAAGGGCGATGCGAAGAGCCAGTCCATAGCGGCAGCCAGTATCCTTGCCAAGGTTACCAGGGACCGCCTTATGAAAGAATACGATAAAGAGATGCCGGAATATGGATTTGCTTCCAATAAAGGATATGGTTCTGCCGGGCACATAGAAGCAATAAAAAAATACGGTCCCAGCCCCATACACAGGGCGTCCTTTCTTACGCATTTCATTTGAAAGCTGCAGCATCGGTGTACAAGGAGAAAATTTGAATACCAGAGAAACAGGAAGGATATATGAGAAACTGGCTGCGAAATATCTGGCGGCCAGCGGATATGAGATACTGGAACATAATTTTTACTGCCGGTTTGGTGAAATTGACCTGGTTGCCAGGGAAGGAGGCTGCCTTGTTTTTGTGGAAGTAAAATACAGGAAAAGCGGAGAATGGGGAGAGGCGTCTCTGGCGGTAGATAAAAAGAAACAGAGAAAATTGTCCAGGAGCGCCGCATGTTATCTCCAGACCCGGGGAGTTTCCGGAAGGGTTTCCTGCCGCTTTGATGTTGTGGCCGTTACCGGAAATGAAGTAAAACTCTATAGGAATGCTTTTGATTTTGTACGCTAGCGCTGGAAAGGATAGGAACCATGGAGATTCAATGGAAAAATAGTGATATGCCAAGACCCGGGATCCGGGAAAAGAATGGGGTGGTCTGGCTTTCTTTCCCCTTGCTGCAGGAGACAGGCATAGTTGTGGAAGGATTTACAACCCGGTTAGGAGGAGTCAGTCAGGGACATTTTTCCTCCATGAATCTTAGTTTTACCCGGGGAGATGAAGAAGCGTGCGTCAGGGAAAATTTCCGCCGGGTGGGGGAAGCCCTGGGGTTTCCTGTGGAAAGTATTGTGACCTCGGATCAGACGCATACCAATCATGTCCGCCGTGTGACCGAAAAAGACTGCGGCGGCGGAATCCTCCGTCCCAGAGAATATAGTCAGGTAGACGGCCTGATGACGGATGAACCGGGAGTAACCCTTGCCACTTTTTACGCGGACTGCGTTCCACTTTATTTTGTAGACCCGGTACACCGTGCCATTGCCCTTTCCCATTCCGGCTGGCGGGGAACCGTGCAGCGGATCGGCCGGGTAACGGTGGAAAAAATGCAGAAAGAATTTGGCAGCCGCCCGGAGGATCTGGTGACGGCAATCGGTCCTTCTATCTGCCAGGACTGTTATGAGGTGGGAGAAGAAGTGGCGGAGGCTTTTTACAGGGAATTCGGCAGAAACGTCGGCGAAAAGCTGCTTTACGGAAAAGGCGGCGGGAAATACCAGCTGAATTTGTGGGAGGCCAACCGGCGGGTACTGACCGAGGCGGGAGTACGGCCGGAAAAGATTCAGATGCCCTGTATCTGTACCTGCTGCAATCCGCAATTTTTGTTTTCCCACAGAGCGTCCCAAGGCCGCAGAGGAAATTTAGGCGCCTTTCTGATGCTGAAAAAAAACCCATAAGAAGGCTGCTGCAGATACGGATGGACACATGGCCTGCGGTGTTGGAGATAAAAAAAGGAGACATAAGTCTGTTTGGACTCTGTCTCCTTTTTTGACTCGATTTCGGTTTCAGGCTGTTTTAATCCAGATATTTAAGTCCCTCTACGCCTTTGATTCCCAGCCCCGGATCGTCCGGAAGGGTGATAAGTTTTTCCTGGAATACGGCGCCGCCCTGAATGGGATCCTCGCTGCAGAGCACAGGTCCGTCCAGATCGATCTTTTCAATCACCTGTTTGGCGCAGGCCAGATGCACCGCCGCGTTGACGCTGATTTTGGCTTCCAGCATACAGCCGATCATACATTTCACCCCGAATACTTCTGCCGCCGAAGCGATCTTCAGAGCATTGTACAGACCGCCGCATTTCATCAGCTTGATATTAATCATGTCAGCGGCCCCCATCTGCATGATCTGGATAGCGTCCTTGGGTGACCAGACGCTTTCATCGGCCATTACGGGCACATAGGAGCGTTCGGTGACGTATTTTAATCCCTCCAGATTCCAGGCCTTTACGGGCTGTTCCACAAATTCAATATCCAGACCCTTATCCTGCATCTGGTTCAGAAGACGCACAGCCTGTTTGGGTTCCCAGCCCTGGTTGGCGTCAATGCGGATCTGCACCTTCTTACCTACGGCCTGGCGGATAGCCTGAAGCCGGGCCACATCCAGCTCCGGATGGGAACCAACTTTGATCTTCAGGGTCTCATAACCCCGCTCTACAGCGTTTACAGCATCCCTGGCCATTTCTTCCGGGTCGTTTACACTGATGGTGATGTCGGTAACGATCTGTTTCCGGCTGCCTCCCAAAAGTTTATATACAGGGATGTTGTACAGCTGGCCGTACAGATCGTAAAGAGCCATATCCATAGCGGCTTTAGCGCTGGTGTTTTTCAGGATACAGCCGTCCAGAGCCAGCATAAGATTTTCAAAATCATCCACCTCCCGGCCCACCATTGTTTTGATGATATGGTCCTGCAGGGCGCCTACGATGGCTCCTGTGGTATCTCCGGTAACCGCTCCGGTAGGCGGAGCTTCTCCGTAGCCTATGGCGCCGGTATCGGTGTGAACCTCCACAATTACGTCCTCCACGCTGGATACGGAACGGACCGCTGTCTTAAAGGGAACTCGCAAGGGAATGGAAACCGTTCCCAGTCTTACCTTTGTGATCTTCATATATGATTCCTCCTCTTTGTTTTATCTTGCCATTTCATACATAGCATGAGCCAGAATTTCCGCGTTGTCCAGAAGGCGGCTCAGCTCCATGAACTCGTCCGGTTTGTGCTCTCGGACCTCGTCCCCGGGAAAGATGGGGCCGAAGGCCAGGGTATTGGGCATCATTTTGGCGTAAGTGCCGCCGCCGATACATTTGGCCGCTGCCTGCTCTCCGGTGCAGCGCTGGTACACATCCAGGAGCATACGCACCAGGGGACTGTCCGGGCTCATATACAGGCTGTGCTTGTGGCGGAGATCTGTTTCCGTAAAGTCGGCTTTCTCAAAAATCTCCCGGATACGGGGGCCGCAGTCCTCAAAGCTTTTGGTCACCGGATAGCGGTAGTTCACTTTTGCTGTGACCGTCCCTGAGCCGCCGCTGATCTGTCCCAGATTCAATGTAAGAGGGCCGGATTCCGCATCCTCCATGGAGACGCCAAGAGAAGCGCCGTTCCATTCTGTACCGATTTTTTCTGCCAGCAGAGAGACGGCCGCTTTCAGATCCCCGGTCAGGGGAAGCAGATTCAGAAACTGCATCAGAAGCCCGATGGCGTTGGTTCCCTCCCAGGGGGTGCCTCCGTGGGCGCTGACTCCGGAGGCCTGTATAGTAACGCCGTCTGCCTCCCGGGTGCAGCAGATGTTCTCCATGGAAAGAGCCAGGATTTTCTCCGCTGTCTGCTCCCCGCAGAGAAGCCGGGCCCGGGCGTGTGCCGGAACAATGTTGGGGGCTTCCCCGCCGGAGAGTTCCGCCAGGCGGATTTCGCCTTCATCTTTCAGCTCTTTGGTGTAAGCAGCGGTTACCAGGCCTTTTTCCCCGTTAATGACCGGATATTCTCCGTCCGGAGTAATGCCCATGACCGGCACTTCTCCGCCGTGTTTCAGATAATACTTCATATCTTCACTGCCGGTTTCCTCGTTGAGACCAAAGATCAGACGGATTCTCCGGCGCAGGGGGACGCCGGATTCCTTCAGAGCCCAAAGGGCATAAAGAGCTGCCACGGCGGGGCCTTTATCGTCCATAGCCCCCCGGCCGTAAATCCGTCCCTCTGTGATCCGTCCTTCATAGGGCGGCACCGTCCAGCCTTCCCCTTCCGGAACCACATCCAGATGGCAAAGCACGGCAGCCATTTCCGGCCCCTCCCCGAACTCGCACCAGCCGGCCTGTTCATCCATGTTGCACACGGAAAATCCCAGTTTTTCCGCTGCCTTCAGCATATAAACCAGGCAGTCGTGAACGGGCCTGCCGTAAGGATAACCGCTGTCATCCCGGGTCAGGACGCTGGGAATGCGGATGGCGCCGGCCAGATCCGCAGCCAGGTCTTCTTTTTTTGATTCGATGATTCTGCGAAACTCCATGGGGTTCCTCCTTAATCTGTTTCTTCGCACAGCAGCACCTGCTTGCTGCGCGTAAATTCTTCGTATAAAAGTCCTCTGGTATCTGTTTCAATCTCCCCCAGCTGGTTGTCATAGGGATCACAGCGCCAGTGCCGCTTGGGGGGATCAAAGGGCTTCTGAAATCCCCGGTTGGCCGCCATGCGGAAGGGGTCCAGATTTCCAAAATAAAACTTCCGGCGTTCCGGATTCTGATTCCGCACTGCGGCCGTGCCGTAGGAAGGATCCGCATAGAGCCATCCGTATTCCGGAATATAGAACCTGGTCCAGTCATGGGCGCCGCAGAAATCCGGCTCCGCCGCAAGTCCGCTTTCCCAGGCGGAAGGGATCCCGGCACAGCGGCAGAGAGTCACAAACAGCAGGGCGAAGATTCCGCAGTCCCCGGTAAAGTTTCTGGCGCAGGTTTCCGCCAGATTTTCCTGGGTAAAATAGGAGGGCATATAGGTATAGGTCATGTTTTTTGTGATGAAATCGTAGAACCTGCGTGCCTTCTCCAGGGGATGGTCTGCGTCCTCTGTCAGTTCCGCCGCCAGAGACTTCAGATAGGGGGTGAAAAGAATATGGGGAGGCTCTTCCATCAGGAAGGGCCGTAGCTCCTCCGCTGAAAGAATCCGGCCAGGGCTGTTTTGTGGGAGAGGATCGTCCCAGAGATCCCGGTACCGGGCTGTCCTTGTATAGGAATATTCTACCATAAATTCATGGTTTGTCTCCAGAGTTTCCTGCCAGCAAATGGTCCGCTGCTGGGCGTCTCCCGGGGCCAGGGTTCCGTTTTCCGGGAACATTTTTTCAATGCGGATTCTGCTTTGGGAATCGCATTCCAGAGGGATAGGCAGATGGGCCGTTACATGCATGCCCGGTGTAAAATGTTCTTCCAGGATTCGAAGGGCAGCCCGGATGCGGATCCTTCGGCTGGAAGATCCTCTTTGCTTCAGCTTCCGGATACAGGTCTCCATCTTGGCCTCTTTTTCAGAGCATTTGCCGGCGCTTTCCGCACCTGGCAGGGAAACTCCTGCCCGCCGTGCAAAGCCGGCATCAATCTTGCACAGAGAGTCAAAAAAGCGTCCGAAATAATGGGGCTCCCGCTGCCGGTAGATCCAGCGGATCTTCCGGGCGTCCACAAAACGGTCAAATTCCTCTTCCGTAAAATCCGGGATGCGCTGCCGCACCAGTGCCAATGCCTCCGCCCTGGAGAAGGGGAATTCTTCGGGAAGCCGCAGGATCATTTCCCGCTCTGCAGTCAGGCAATTCCGCAGGGCCTGGGGAAGATTCTTTTCCTGAAGCCGCAGGTCGATGAGCCGCACTGCGTTCTGAAAGTCGCCGGCCAGCCTGCACTGCAGGATGTCTTCCGGAAGTCCGGCGTACAGAGCCTGAAAATTTCTATTGGCGTCTGTCATACACACCTCCTGTTTGAAAAGAAGGGGCTGCCGGCCCGCCCATTTTCCTGTGATTCAAAAAGAACACAGATTTATGGGAGGAACGGCCGCCCCGTTCCGATTTTCTATCTGCCGGAAGCCCCTTTGCGTATTGTCTGACGCAATAGGAAGCAGGGGCTTTCCGGATCTGGCTAAATGATCGAATGCAGCAAAGCACCCATGCCAAGACCGCAGAAGTTACCAATGGCGGCGCCCAGCACACCCATCAGCACACCGATGCCGGCAAAGGACGGGTCATAGGCGGTTGCCACAATGGGCGCCGAAGCCGATCCTCCGATATTTGCCAGGGATGCGGTAGATACCATACACAGATCCCAGTGGAAAAGCTTTGATAAAACAAACATGAGTACCACATGAATAACCAGAATAAAGGCTCCGTAAACCACCCACATGGGAGCGGACACCAGATCCGTCAGGCTGGCGGTGGAGGCCAGTAGGGACACTACCGCATACAGGTACACATTGGAGAGTTCTTCTACCGCCGGCAGTTTGCCAAGAGGAGAAAGAGCGCACACAAGGCCCAGCAGAGTTACAAATACGGTGGTGCAGGTGCCTACGTCAAACATTTTCAATCCGATTTCCTCAAAGCCGGCATTCATGGCTGCGCCTACCATCTGGGACAGAGCGGAAACGATCAGAGAAAGACCGATGAGGAAGATCCAGTCGCCTGCAGAGGCTTTCTTTTTTTCTCCGGCTACTTCGGCATTGGCAGCCGCCGCCACTGCGTCCAGTTTAGAGGTATCTGCTTTGACTGCGTTATTCCATTTCTTGGAGTAGCGGACAGCCAGGAGCAAAAGGGCGATCCACACAGAATAGCAGACCGTATCCAGCGCCAGGGCACAGCTGTAAGCGCCTGCGTCTACGGGAAGAGCTGCCTGCATAGCGGCCATATTGGCGGAACCGCCTACCCAGGAAGCGTACAGGGCGGAAACTGCCGCCCAGGTTTTTTCGCCGCCGCCCAGGGCACCCATAAACAGAGGGTAGCCTACAAAGAAGCCGATGGCCAGTGTCAGGGAACATCCCAGGAAGATGGCCACCATACGTCCGCCCAGCTTAGCCAGCTTGCGGAAATCACAGCGGAGCAGCATAACAAAGATCATGGCGTACAGAAGATTGTTCTTCAAAGCGCCGTAGGCAGCAGAAACGCCCTCCGAGGAATACAGGCCCAGGGTGCAGAAAATCATATTCAGCACATAGATCCATACAAGAGGGGGGACCACATTAAAAACTTTCCATTTGGTGTACTTTTCCAGAGCAAGCATGCCGCCGGCCAGGAACATCAGAAATGCGATGTAAGTAAACCCGTTCGTAATAACCATTCTCATCTCTCCTTTGTTTTAAAAACGGGGAATCTCAGCCTGCGGATCCAGACAAACATGAAAATTCCCTCTGTTTTTATAAAATTTTTATTAATTATACTCTTTTTTAACAATTCTGTCAATTTATGGGCGGCGGAAAGGGTGCTGCCCATGCGGAAAGTTCCGATAAACCGGTAGACCGGAGGCTTCGCCCATGCTATACTAAAAAAGATTTTATCTTACCATAAGGAGTTTTCGTTATGCCGGTTTTTGATTTCAATCATTCTTCCGAAACCGTAAAGGAAGCGGAATGTACCTACCATGTTTTTTATTCCTGCAGCAGCCAGACCTCCAAGGAGCAGCCCATTCTGCTCCTTAGCAACCGGGCGGGCCAGCTGAAGCATCACACAGACGGCCTGTTTCTGAATCCCATAAAACGGACGGCATTTGAGTTTAAGGGGGCGGCAGGTGTTGTCAGCGAGGACATTCTGGAGATTGACGCCCGTTTTGTCAGTCTTCTGAAGTGGCTGGGGGAAAATCATATTAACGTGCGTCTGTCCGGGGCAGTCCGGGAGGACGGATACGCTGTGTACAAAATACGGGAGATTGCTTTCGGGGGAGGTGTAAAGCTTTCCGCCGAGGACGGATTCCTGCAGTTTATGATTGAGCGGCTGCTTTCCAGCGATGCCCCCTCCCGGGAGATTCCCGACGAGGATGAGGAGGAGACTGGAGACAGCATGAAACTCACCAGTATTCAGAGCATTACAGACTTTCTCAACTGCGCCGGCAGGACCCTGCCGGACAATATCCGACTCTGGGCCAGAAGAAATCTGGCAGTAGCCAAGTCCAGCGAGGTCTCCCAGGAGGAGCGGCGCCACGCCCAGCACGCCCTTTCGATTATGATGAATATTCAGTGGAAGGGAAACTATTTTCAGGCGATCGATCCGGAGGAGGCCAGAAGGATCCTGGATGAAGAACTGTACGGCATGGAGCGGGTGAAGCAGAGGATCATCGAGACGATCATCCAGATTAACCGTACCCATACCCTGCCTGCCTACGGATTGCTGCTCATTGGCCCGGCGGGAACCGGAAAATCTCAGATTGCTTATGCGGTGGCCCGGATCCTGAAACTGCCCTGGACTACCCTGGATATGAGTTCCATTAACGATCCGGAACAGCTGACAGGAAGCTCCCGGATCTATGCCAACGCCAAGCCGGGTATTATTATGGACGCTTTCTCTGTAGCGGGAGAATCGAATCTGGTCTTTATCATCAACGAACTGGACAAGGCGGCTTCCGGCAAAGGGAACGGCAATCCGGCGGATGTGCTGCTGACTCTGCTGGATAACCTGGGCTTTACAGACAATTACATTGAGTGCATGATCCCCACGGTGGGAGTTTATCCTATTGCCACCGCCAACGACCGGGAGCAGATCAGCGCTCCTCTTATGTCCCGGTTTGCGGTGATCGAGATCCCGGACTACACGCCGGAGGAGAAAAAAGTAATCTTCTCCCGGTACGCTCTGCCGAAGGTGCTGAAACGCATTGGAATGAAGGAAGGCGAATGCGTGCTGACGGAGGAGGGGCTGGAAGCGGTGATCGATCTGCACCGGAATACCAGCGGCATCCGGGATCTGGAGCAGGCGGCGGAACATCTGGCAGCCAATGCTCTGTACCAGATTGAAGTGGATCACGTGAAAAAGGTTACCTTTGACGGAGCTATGGTACGGGAGCTGCTGGGATAAAAGGAGAAATCATGGGACAGATCATAGAGATTACAGATTTTCAGGCGGCGGAGCTGGATGTTTACGCCAGGCTTACGGAAAACCAGCTGCTGCGCCGGGACTGTCCGGAGGAGGGACTCTTCATTGCGGAGAGTCCCAAAGTCGTTCTGCGGGCGCTGCACGCAGGCTATGAGCCGGTATCCATGCTGGCGGAAGACCGGCATGTGCAGGGGGAGGCCCGGGAACTGATAGAGCGCTGTCCGGATACGCCGGTGTATACGGCTTCTTTTGCAGTGCTGAGGGAACTAACGGGCTATAATCTCACCCGGGGTGTGCTCTGCGCTATGCGGAGGAAGCCTCTGCCCAGGGTAAAAGAAATCTGCAGTTCTGCCCGCCGCGTTGCTCTGTTGGAAAATGTGGTCAATCCCACCAATGTGGGAGCCATCATCCGCTCCGCCGCAGCCTTACATATGGACGGGGTCCTGCTGACCTGCGGCTGCAGCGATCCTCTGTACCGGCGGGCCGCCCGGGTCAGTATGGGAACGGTTTTTCAGATCCCCTGGACCTATCTGGAGGAAGGAGAGTGCGGCTCCTGGCCGGGACAGGGTATGGAATACCTGAAATCCCTGGGATTTTCTACTGCTTCCATGGCCCTCCACAGCCAGTCGGTGAGCATTGACGATCCCAGGCTGAAACAGGAAGAGAAACTGGCGGTGCTTCTGGGTTCCGAGGGATACGGCCTTGCAGAGGAAACCATAAGGGTTTCGGATTACACCATTAAGATCCCCATGTCACACGGGGTGGATTCTCTGAACGTGGCGGCGGCCAGCGCCGTGGCCTTCTGGGAACTGGGAAAATAAAAGGAGGATACTCTGGTGCTTCCTGAAAGCGCCAGGAGGTACCGCAAAAGAATTTGCGGCTGCTCCTGGCTGTTTTTTTATTTTCGGAAATATAAGATTTTTACATAAAATTCAGGAAACGTTGTTCAGGCAACTACGTTTTTTCGGGAAAAGGAGTATGATGGCTCGGAAAGGATCAATACTATACCGAGAAGGAGGAATCATCAGATGAAAGAAACAATCCTATTTTCAGAGAACACTGTCCCCGGAAAAGACCCGGAAATAACCATGCTTGAATTCTTCTGGAGCAGGACCGCCTCTGTATGGCTGGCGGTTCTCTATATGCTGCTGGGTATTTTGCTGCTGGTATTTCCGGCAGCGGGGGGAACTGCTTTTGTGTGGGCGCTGGCAGCCGGCGCAGCGGTTTATGCGGTCAGTCATTTATGGCGGTTTTTTCACTGCCGCCGCAAGGGCACTGCTTCCGGAGGAGACCTGTTTCTGGGAATCCTGCCTCTGGCCTTTGGGGTGTTTGCCCTGACCAGTCCGGCTGTGATCCTGGCGTTTCTGCCGCTGGTGCTGGGGCTCCTGCTGCTGGCAGACGGTATCGGAAAACTGCCTTTGACTTATCAGGCTATGAAAAACCGGAGTTCCGCAAGAGTATCCTTACTTTTTGCTGCGCTGATCCCTATCGTCCTGGGAGTGATCCTGGTGCTGAATCCTTTCCGGACTTACGGCATTGTGGTAATGGTATTTGGAATTACCCTGCTGGCAGACGGGCTCAGCGATCTGTTTACGGTTCTGACAGTCCGAAGAAAACGTCAGGAGGATTAGAAAGAAAGGAGGAAGCGGATATGGAGAAAGATTTAGCAGATGCTTTGCGGAAAAGCATGTTGTTCCGAAATATGTCCAATTCGGAGATCAGCAGCCTGTTCAGAAGCATCGATTATCAGATGCGGACCTTCTCCAAGAAGGAAGTCATCCTCAGGGACGGGGAGCTTCAGTCTCAGCTTGGCGTGGTGCTGAGCGGTCAGGCATACGCTTCCCACATCGATTCCAACGGAAACAGCAATTTGATGGAAGTGATCGGACCGGGCGGCAATATCGGAGTGCTCAGCGCTGTGGGAAAATATCGTCTGCATGTGACAGTAACAGCCCGCAAAGAGACAAAAGTTCTGTTCCTTTCGGTGGACAAACTTCTAGGGGAAAATGCCAGTATTCCTCCGGTACAGGTCCGTTTTCTGCAGAACCTGATCTTTGCTCTGACCCAGAAGGCCCAGAGGCTGACGCGGAAGCTGGAGGATTCCGTCCGCCGGACTACCAGAGAAAAATTGCAGGATTATCTTTCGGATCAGTATCATACGGCGCACAGCCGCAGCTTTGTGATCCCTCTGAACCGGCAGGAGCTGGCAGACTATCTGTTCGTAAACCGCAGTTCCATGTCCAGCGAACTCTGCCGCATGCGGGATGAAGGGCTGCTGAAGTTCAACGGAAGCCAGTTTGAACTGCTGCTGGGAATGCCCATTACGGAGCAGGAAGCAGACCCCTATGAATGCCGCAGGTAAAAACAGAATAGAAAGAAGTCAAGGAAGGCCCCGGATGCATTTGCGTCAGAGGCCTTCCTTTTGCGGTGGAATTACAGTTGATTTTGCAGATGTATGGAGGTAAAATATTCAGAGAATTTAAACAGGTAAGGCGGATAAAATGCTGATCTATGATGGTACAAAAGCGGATTTTTTAACCAGTGTGGAGCGGGATACGATCGCCCTGGAAATAGAAAAAAATATATACGAAAAAATAAAGCGCCATACAGCCAGAAGCGAATTCAGGGCCTGGGAAAATTCCATGGAATACATGTATAAGGTTCTAAACGATCACGAGATTCCCGAAAATGCAGGAGTGGCCATTGAGTATAATATTCCGCAGACGGCTAAATGAGTTGATTTTCTGATTTCCGGTTACGGAACCAAAAAAGAAGGAAACGTTGTCCTGATCGAATTGAAACAGTGGGATGAACTGCAGGAGGTTCCCGGAAGAGACGGGCTGGTAGAAACTTTCACAGGCAACGGGCGCCGTCAGGTCGTGCATCCTTCTTATCAGGCCTGGTCCTATGCGGTATTGATCCATGACTATAACCGTTCGGTGCAGGAGGGAATGATTTCCTTATTTCCCTGCGCGTATCTGCACAATTACAGAAGGAGCCAGGAGGACCCCCTGGATGCGGAACAGTACGGGCCCTATCTGGAAGAAGCGCCGGCCTTTACAAGGGGTCAGGTGGAAAAACTCAGGGATTTTATCAAAAAAAGTATACGGACCGGCGATGATATCGATCTGATATACAGAATTGACGAAGGACGCATTAAACCCTCAAAAAGTCTGCAGGATTCCATAGCAAAAATGCTGAAGGGCAGCAGGGAATTTGTAATGCTGGATGAACAGAAGGTTGTCTATGAAGAAATCCTGGACCAGGCAAGAGCATCTTGCAGAGATGGACAAAAGAGGGTCATCCTTGTTAAAGGAGGTCCCGGTACGGGAAAAAGCGTAGTGGCAGTCAATCTTCTGGTTCAGCTGACCGGAGAAGAGCAGTACTGCCAGTACATTTCCAAGAATTCAGCCCCAAGATATGTAGCATCAGTGTACAAGGGGCAACACGCTCCAAACCGCGTAATTTCGGTGATTTTCTGTGTTATCCTCAATCGGCGTACGTCCAGTACGCCTCTATCGTCTGCCTTGAAAATCACCGAAATTCCTGCGGTTGGAGTCTTCGAGTCGTGAAGGTGCTGATTTGAGCCCCTTCAAGGCACTTGATCGACGCGTACAGAGACGTACGCGGAGGGAAAGTAACGCAGAAGGAGCTCAAATCAGCCCTTCAACGACCGTATTGTCCCCTTGTACACTGATGCTATATCAGGCGAAGCTGAAAGGGAGCATGCGAAAGAGCAGCATCGATAACCTTTTCAAGGGCTCCGGTGTTTTTGTCAACGCCGAAAAGAATATCGTGGATACGGTCCTGGTGGATGAAGCCCACCGCCTGAACGAAAAATCCGGTATACGCCATAATCTGGGGGAGAATCAGATCCTGGAGATCATCCATGCGGCGAGATGCAGTGCCTTTTTTATTGATGAGAGTCAGAGGGTCACGCTGCAGGATATCGGCAGTGTGGAAGAGATCCGCAAGTGGGCCGAAAAAGAAGGAGCACAGGTCACAGAGATGGAACTTCTTTCGCAATTTCGCTGCAACGGCTCGGACGGATATCTTGCGTGGCTGGATCATACCCTGGGAATCCGCGAGACGGCGAACTGGGATATGAAGGAGATCGATTATGATATCCGGATTCTGGATTCTCCCTTTGAACTGCAGGATCTTATCGTTGAAAAGAACCGGATCTGTCACAACCGGGCCAGGATCCTCGCAGGGTATTGCTGGGACTGGCAGAAGGAGGGAAAAAGCAACCCCAATGTCCATGACATTAAAATCGGCGATTTTGAGATCAGCTGGAACCTGAACAATACAAACACCTTTGCCATCGATGAAAACTCTGTGGAAGAAGCAGGCTGTATCCATACTTCCCAGGGACTGGAGTTCGATTATGCGGGCGTGATCATCGGAGATGATATGCGCTACGAAAACGGGTCCGTGGTAACAGACTTTACCAAAAGAGCCATGACAGATTATTCCCTGAAGGGAATTAAAAAAATGTTTCGGGAAGATCCTGACAGAGCCAGAAAAGAAGCGGATGAAATTATAAAAAATACATACAGGACGCTTATGACCCGGGGTATGAAGGGCTGTTATGTTTATTGTACAGATCAAAAACTGGCGGAATATTTAAAAGAATGTTTAGCCGGACAGAAGAGAGAGGTAGAGCATGAATCAGGAAACCATTGAACAGGTATTAAGATTCCGGGAAGAGCGAAACTGGAAGCAGTTTCATAATCCCAAGGATCTGGCAATTTCCATTTCTCTGGAGGCAGCGGAACTGTTGGAGATTTTTCAGTGGAGCGGGACCGATGACTGGTGCAGAGAGAAGATGGATAAGATAAAGGAAGAACTGGCAGATGTATTAAATTACTGTATTCTGATGGCAGATACCTGCGGCCTGGATCTGGATGAGATCGTCAGAGCAAAAATCAGGAAAAACGCGGAGAAATATCCGGTGGAAAAGGCCTACGGAAAGAAAGAAAAGTATACGGAACTGTAAGGCGAATAAAAATCGCATTTCCCGGTTGCGCTCCAGGTGCGATTAATGGTACACTAGGCGGAGGATTTCAAACCTGCCCCGGCAGGATGGAACATAAACAGGAGGATACAAGATGAAGATAGCAGTAACTTACGATAACGGAAATATTTTTCAGCACTTTGGAAAGACGGAGTTCTTTAAGGTATATAAAGTAGAAGGCAATCAGGTGGTCTCTAGTGAAGTCATCAGTTCCAACGGAACCGGACACGGAGCCCTGGCAGGATTGCTGGCAGGCCAGTCTGTGGATGTTCTGATCTGCGGCGGCATCGGCGGCGGAGCCCAGGCAGCTCTGGCAGATGCCGGGGTGGAGCTTTGCTCCGGAGCCCAGGGAGACGCGGATCAGGCAGTGGAAGCATACCTGAAAGGAGAACTGGTTTCCACAGGGGCTAACTGCGATCACCACCATGAAGAAGGCCACAGCTGCGGCGATCACGAGGAGGGCCATTCCTGCGGAGGCGGCTGCGGGGACAGCTGCGGAGGCGGCTGTGGTTCCCAGCCGGCCCTGACCGGGAAAAATGTGGGAAAGACCTGCCGTACCCATTACCGGGGCACCTTCAATGACGGCACCCAGTTCGACTCTTCCTATGACCGGGGAGAACCCCTGGAGTTTGTCTGCGGCGCCGGCCAGATGATCCGTGGGTTTGACGCCGCGGTAGCCGATATGGAAGTGGGTCAGGTGGTAGATGTACACCTGATGCCGGAAGAAGCCTACGGCATGCCGGATCCAAACGCCATCCTGCACATTGAGATGGCGCAGCTGCCGGGATCCGAGAGCCTGGAAGTAGGACAGCAGGCGTATCTGTCCAATCAGTACGGTCAGCCTTTCCCGGTGAAAGTGACCGCCAAGGACGAGACCACCATCACTCTGGACGCCAACCACGAGATGGCAGGCAAAGAACTGAACTTCCGCATTGAACTGGTAGAGGTCCGGTAAAAGACCATGGGCTGCGTCTATTTTGTCCGGCACGGACAGACCGTGTGGAATGTGGAAAATAAGATCTGCGGGGCCACGGATATAGCATTGACTCCTCTGGGCCATCAGCAGGCTATAGAAACAGGAAAGAAAATTCTGGCGGAGGGGATCCGGGCAGATGAGATCCTGGCCTCCCCGCTGATCCGGGCGGCGGAAACCGCCCGGCATATTTCCGAGATTACCGGGATACCGGTACGGCTGGAGCCAAGGCTGAAAGAACAGAATTTTGGGAAATGGGAATCCACCGCCCGGGACGGCCTGGAATTCCGGAAAGCCAAGGAGGACTTCTGCTGCCGGTATGAGGGCGGAGAATCCATGCTGCACCTGGCCCAGAGGATCTACAATCTGCTGGATGAGATCCGGGAGGAAGCAGATCGGAAGACCTATATCCTGGTAGCCCACAATGGGATCGCCCGGGTGGTCCAGTCCTATTTTTTTGAAATGACAAACGCGGAGTACGCCGCCTTTGGAGTGCCCAACTGCGCAGTGCTCCGCTATGATTTTAAGTAAGCGTCAGGACGATGGAATAAATGAGGTCTCCCACAGTTTAAATGTTTTATACACAGAACATAAAAAGGCGCCTATGATTCCAAGAAAGAACGGAGCAGAATTTTGAATCTGCCCCGTTTTTCTTTAACAATTTTGCGCTTTGTAGCCTTCACCCCATGTCCACATGGAATCCAGGATCGGTTTCAGGCTTTTTCCCAGGTCTGTCAGACTGTACTCCACCCGCGGCGGCACCTCTGCGTACACATGGCGATGGACAAGTCCCTTTTCTTCCATATCCCGAAGCTGTGCGGTCAACACTTTTTGTGACACATTGCCGATGGACTTCTTTAACTCCCCGAACCGCTTTGTTCCGGGCATCAGGTCGCGCAGGATCAGGACTTTCCACTTGTTTCCGATCAGCATGAGCGTTGTTTCTACCGGGCAGGCGGGTAATTCTTTGGCTTGCTGCATGAGATCACTTCCTTTCAATAGTATCCTTTTGGTAACTACGGCACAATAAAGTGCTTACTTTACAATTGGTGCTTACGGACTTATTGTAATCTTATAAGATAAAAATTGCAATCCCCAAAATCTACATTCAAAATCAGGAGGTATCATTATGAAGGAAGTCGTAAAGTTTTTGCAGGAAAATCCCGTACAGTATCTCGCCACCGTAGGCCGTGACGGCAAGGCCAAGTGCCGCCCCTTTATGTTTGCCGGTGAGATGGACGGTAAGCTGTGGTTCAGCACCAACAACCAGAAGGAAGTCTACAAGGATATGCAGGCCAACCCCAATATCGAGATTTCCGTTTCCAGCCCGGCCTATGCATGGATTCGACTGAACGGTGAAGCCGTATTTGAGAACGATATGGCTGCCAAGGAGATGTGCATCCAGAATCCTATCGTCAAGGGCCAGTACGGTGAAGCTGCCAACCCCATTTTCGAGGTGTTCTACCTGAAAGATGCCCATGCCGTGATTGCAGACTTCTCCGGTAATCCGCCCAAGGAATATGACCTGTAAGCAGAACTTCCAAAATATCTTCGGGGCAAGGTGAAATCCCTGACCGGCAGTGACAGTCTGCGAACTGCAAAAGCAGCCGAAACGGTGCAATTCCGTTACCGACGGTAAAAGTCCGGATGAGAGAGGATATGACAAGAGCAGCCCCGCAAGTGCCAGGTCTTGCTGGGCTTGTTCTTAATCCAAATCATATCCCGATAGGAGGTTCCTTATGCAGACGAAAGATTATTTGCAATATATCGCCACGAAAATTCACTCTACTGTATTTGCCACCGTGGACGGTGAGGGGCGGCCTGTCACCTGCGCCATTGACATGATGGATTATGATGACAGCGGCTTTTACTTCCTGACCGCCAAAGGCAAGAACTTTTATGACCGGCTGAAAGCCAATGAGAACATCGCCTTTACCGCTATGAAGGGCGAAGATACCCTGTCCCGCGTGGCGGTATCGGTACAGGGCAAGGCGAAAGAAATCGGTCCGGACAGCTTGCCAGACCTGTTTCGCAAAAATCCTTATATGGAAAAAATATATCCCGATGTGCGCTCCCGCAGTGCCCTCACCGTATTCAAAGTTTGCGAGGGGACGGGAGAATGGTTTGACCTTTCCAAGCAGCCAATCGAACGCGCCGGCTTTTCTTTTGGCGGGGCGCAGGCAAAGGAAACAGGTTACTTTGTAACGGACAAATGTATCGGTTGCAAGCTGTGCTATTCCAAGTGCCCGCAGAAGTGCATTGACATTTCGACAAAGCCCGTAGTTATACAGCAGGAACACTGCCTGCATTGTGGGAACTGTTATGAAATCTGTCCCGCAGGAGCGATTGAAAGGAGGTAGGGTCATGACACAGGACGAGAGATTGGACTATCTGCTCCGCTGCCTGCTGGCAGAGCACAAAGAATATGCCGACATCCGCATGCCGGATGCCCTTTCAGAAAAACGAAGGCTTCTGCGGAGCCTGATGAATGTGCGCCCGCCGGTCCCGGTCAGCGCGGAATTTTTAGCCGTACAGGACGCGTATCTGCAGGAGCGCCTTGCGGAACGGGGTGTCACGAGGCTGCAAGACCTGACGCCGGTATGCCCCGGCTTGTATCTCTGGCAGGGCGACATTACCACGCTGGCTGCAGACGCCATCGTCAACGCGGCAAACCGTCAGATGCTGGGCTGCTTCGCGCCTTGTCACGGCTGTATTGACAACGTCATCCACACCTATGCGGGCGTTCAGCTGCGGTTAGAATGTTTCGAAATGATGCAGAGGCAGGGGCATGAGGAAGAAACCGGCCATGCAAAAATCACAAAAGCTTATAACCTGCCCTGTCAGTATGTGCTGCACACCGTAGGGCCGATCATTTACGGCAGCGTCGCCGGAACAGACCGGGAACTGCTGGCAGGCTGTTACCGTTCCTGCCTGAAACTGGCGGCGGAACACGGCCTGCGCAGCGTGGCTTTCTGCTGTATCTCCACCGGTGAGTTTCATTTTCCGGCTGAACTGGCCGCAGAGATCGCTATCGGGACAGTTCGGGAATGGCAGCAGCGAAATCCAGATAAAATCGAGGTGATTTTCAATGTTTTCAAAGACAGCGATTATGAAATCTACCGATGCCTGTTACGATAAAATATCCCGTCTGAAACAAGAACTGAATACGGCGGACGCGGTGGTGATCGGCGCGGGAGCCGGGCTTTCCACTTCCGCCGGGTTTACCTATACCGGCAAACGCTTTCAGAAATATTTCGGGGATTTTATCGCCAGGTACGGTTTCCGTGATATGTATTCCGGCGGATTCTATCCCTTTGACAGTCTGGAAGAACACTGGGCGTATTGGAGCCGGTATATTTACATCAACCGTTATTTGGATGCGCCGAAGCCGGTGTACAGTGACTTGTTCCAGCTCGTGCAGGAAAAAGACTATTTTGTCCTTACAACCAATGTAGATCACCAGTTTCAGAAGGCCGGATTTGACAAGTATCGGCTGTTCTATACCCAGGGTGATTATGGTTTGTGGCAGTGTTCCAGGCCCTGCCACCAAAAGACCTATGACAACGAAAACATTGTCAGGAAGATGCTGGCTGAGCAGAAAGACATGAAAATCCCCACCGAACTGGTGCCGCACTGCCCGGTCTGCGGTGCGCCCATGTCCATGAACCTGCGGGCGGACGACAGTTTCGTGGAAGATGATGGCTGGCACGCCGCCGCCCGGCGGTATGAAGACTTCCTTCGCCGCCGCGAAGGAGAGCGTATTCTTTTTCTTGAACTGGGCGTAGGCGGCAATACCCCCGGCATAGTAAAATTTTCTTTCTGGAGGATGACGGCGGAAAATCCCAAAGCAATCTACGCCTGCGTCAACCTGGGGGAAGCCTATGCGCCGGGAGAAATTGCAGGTCGTGCTATTTGTATTGATGGGGATATTGGAGAGGTGCTAAAACAAGTATAAAACAGCAGATATCTAGCTTTTGCCTGCTTTCAAAAAAATAAAAAAATTTCAGTTTTGAAATCAGCTGCTTGCATATACTATCTGATGATCGTATAATAAATCCTAAGAGTAGTTTCAAAAAAATAAAAATATTCATTTTTTGAAAGCGGAGGCGCATATGAAAATAATAGCGAGAACGGAGTATCTAAATAGGATCATCGAGCTAAATCAAACTCCGGACATTAAAATTATTTCTGGTATCCGCCGGTCGGGAAAATCAGAATTGATGAGGGCATACATCGAGTATTTAAAAGGTCATTTTGAAAACATCAATATCATTTTTATTGACTTTATGGATATGGCCTATGAAAATCTCAAAGAATATCATTCGTTTCATGCGTATGTGGAAGAACATTATCAAGCAGGAAAAACAAACTATCTTTTTGTGGATGAAGTTCAAATGTGTCCGAGTGATATTGTCAAGATTAGTTGACACATTTTTCTCAAGGATATCACTGACTATGCAGCCACCTCCAAAGCCTCATAATACTGCCTGCGTTTTACCATGGGAGGAAGGCCTCCATTGGCAGAGCAGATCCTCCGATTGTTCCAGTAGCTGAGGAAGTATCTCCAGATAAGTACCTTTAGTTCTTCTACTTCCATCTGTTTTGTGTCATAACGGTCATAAAGGAGCTCCGTCTTCATTCTGGCCCACATGCTCTCGCAGCGTGCATTATCATGGCAGCGCCCTCCGGCACTGTTCATGCTTTGATGGATATGATGCTCCCGGATGGTCTGACGGTAGAACTCGCTGGTATACTGTGTCCCGCGGTCACTGTGGATGACAGCGCCTTCCAACGCAGGATAAGCAGTCAGGGCATTTTCCAATGTATGGATACATAGATCGGCTTTCATATTTGTTTCCATTGCCAGACCAAGGACACTAAGATCAAAGCAGTCAAAAATCGCAGATACATACAGTTTCCCATTGGATGCCGGGATCTCCGTGATATCTGTGATGCATTTTTCTAATGGGATATCAGAACGGAAATCCCGCTTCAGCAGATCGTCCGATTTCATGGCTTCGCGATCAGCCTTTGTGATCCCATTTGGCTTTCTCTTGGGCCGATGGCTCAAGCCAATCTGATCCATAACCCGGTATACGGTTCTTTCACTGGGGATACGCACTCCTTTCGGCTGTTTCAGCAGCAATGCCTGATACATCCGGATTCGACCATAAGTATCGTTACATTCATCCTCACTGACGATTTCTTTCATGGCATCTGCCAGATCCTGGTACTTCCAGGGTCGGTTTTTATTTGCAAGATATTTATAGAAGCCTTGACGACTGATCCCAAGCATTCTGCAGTAGAACGAGATTTTCCCGGTAGTCCTGCCGTCCTCTGTCTTCAGGGCCAGAAAGATCATTCTCTGGTTTTTGCTGACTTCCGACGGCTGGCGGCGAAAAAAGCACTGGCTTCCTCCAGGAATTCGTTCTCTTCCTTCAGGCGACGGATTTCCTTATCCTGTTCCTTCACCCGTTTGCGCAGCATGGTAATCTCTTCTGACAGGCTCATTGCGCTGGTGGGAGTATGGGAGCCTTCTCCGATATCCAACTTACCGGCTCTAACAGCTTTCAGCCAGGTATGAATGGTTCCTTCTGGGATTCCTAATTCTTTAGCAGCCTTAGCGCCACCGATTTCTTTGGCAAGCTTTACTGCCTGTACTTTGTATTCATGGTCATATTTACGTGCCACTTTGAATACCTCCTTATTCTCTTGGTTTTATTATGAAATCCTTGAGAATAAGCTGTCAACTTTTTTTATACCACACCAGAGTTTTGAGCTGGCGGTCAACAGTCTTTACTCGAAGCGGAAATATGATATTTATGTTACCGGCTCCAACGCATTTTTGCTGAGTGCGGATCTGGCAACTCTATTTACCGGACGTTATATTGAGATTCATGTGTTCCCTTTCAGTTTTCGGGAATACTGTCGGTATTATGATGAAACTGATGATAAAGAGAATTTGTTTGAGGCTTATTCCATAAGAGGAGGATTGGCAGGCTCTTACGTTTATAAAACAGAAGCAGACAGAATCCGCTATATCAAGGAGGTCTATGAAACGATCGTTACAAGAGATCTTGTGCAGAAGTATTCATTGCCGGACACATTGGTATTACGGCGACTAAGCGAGTTTCTTATGGACAATATCAGCAATCTGACTTCTCCGAATAAGGTCAGCCAACTCCTTACAGCGAATAAAACAATAACCAATCACGTAACTGTGGGCAAATATATCAGGTATTTGTGTAACGCTTTTGTCTTTTACGACATCAAGCGATATGATATTCGCGGAAAGAAATATTTGGAAAGTTCTGAAAAATTTTATCTATGTGATACAGGTATCCGGTATGCGATTCTTGGGAGCAGAAATATGGATTACGGCAGAGTATATGAGAACATGGTTTGTATCGAATTGCTCCGCAGAGAATATGATGTATACGTGGGAAAGTTGTATCAAAAGGAAATCGATTTTGTAGCACAAAAAGGAGACGAAAAAATTTATATTCAGGTCAGTGACAATATTTCAGATCCGAAAACGCTTGAAAGGGAGAGCAAGCCGTTACTGCAAATTCGGGATGCTTATCCCAAAATGATCATTGCCCGGACACGGCATCCGAAATATAGCTATGAAGGGATTGAAATCTATGATATTGTCGACTGGCTATTGCAGGAATAAAAGTGGCGCGCAATAAACATAATACCCCCGTCATCATTAAGTATCCATTCTGGAGGATGAGGCGGCAGAACCCGAAAGCAGTGTACGCCTGCGTGAATTACGGGGAGGCCTATACGCCGGGAGAAATTGCTGTTTGGCCATCATATATTCCGAGAAAAGGTGCTTATACACCTGTACTTCATGTTATATACACCTGTCGATGAAGACACAGGGAATGTATAGATAAAAATGAGAACTGGATTTCACTTGCCTGTGAAGTTCGGTTCTTTTTATGTTTTGATAATTGAAACTTCCGAAAACGGCAAAAATATATTGCATAATGCAAAGGCCTGATGGATTTATTGCCGGTAATGTGATATACTAAAATAATGATTCATATAGTATTAGATTCGATTAATAGTGGAGGAAAGCAGATGCGATACCTTTCAGTCACTGAAATAGCAAAAAAATGGAATATATCGGAACGCAGTGTGAGAAATTATTGCGCTCATGGGCGTGTGCAGGGTGCTTTTCTTACTGGAAAGACATGGAATATTCCGGAGAATGCCGAAAAACCAGAGCGTTCCAACAAAAAGAAAGAATACCCGCTCACACTGCTGGATATCTTGCAGGAACAAAAAGCAAGTAAATATTCCGGTGGTATTTACCATAAAACACAAATTGATTTAACGTATAACTCAAACCATATTGAGGGAAGTCGTCTGACCCATGATCAGACCAGATATATTTTTGAAACCAATACCATCGGCGTGGAAAATGAAGTTCTCAACGTAGATGATGTGATTGAAACCTCAAATCATTTTCGATGTATTGATATGATTATCGATCATGCAAAAACTGCTTTGACTGAGAAGTTTATTAAGGAGCTTCATCTGACTTTGAAATGCGGAACCAGCGATTCCAGAAAAGACTGGTTTGCAGTTGGGGATTATAAGAAATTGCCTAATGAGGTGGGCGGCATGGATACTGCTCTGCCTGAAGAAGTTGTCGGTAAGATGAAAGCATTGCTGACAGCGTATAACGCAAAAGAAGAAAAGACCTTTGAAGATATTCTGGATTTCCATGTAAGGTTTGAACGAATTCATCCGTTTCAAGATGGTAACGGTCGTGTGGGAAGGCTGATTATGTTCAAGGAATGTTTGAAATATAATATTGTTCCATTCATTATTGAGGATAATCTGAAGATGTTCTACTATAGAGGATTGAAGGAGTGGGACAATGAAAAAGGCTATCTGACAGATACCTGCCTGACCGCACAGGATCAATATAAGGCATATTTGGAGTATTTCAGAATCCCATATGAAGTAAAATAATTTTCAAAGTATCAAAAGTTGGTTCCAAAGTGTCAAATTGACACTTTGGAGAAAATGAATATAAATTATAATGGATTTTTGATTTGCTGAAGGGAAGAATATGAGCGATACAAAAGCTTAAACAATGAGAGGATTAAGTCCCAACTGGCTGTTGGGTACTGAAACCCTACATTTATATATTAGGAGGAGTTTTTTTATGCTTAGAGTACTTTTCGTTTGCCACGGCACTCTTTGAAGAACTCCTTAAAAAGTCAGTAAAATCAATACTTGGAAGGTATTTGTGTGGAAGAAATAACCCGAAAATAACCCATAGATTTTTGTGTGAGTGTTACAAGATAAATAATTATAATTTAGGGATGTGACATGATGAGAATGAAAGCTGTAAGAATTCTAATAGTGGAATCTTACAGCTTTTTTTATAAATAAATTTGAAAGTAAAATCTTTACAATTTGGTATAGCGTGTTTTAAATGTAAAAAAGCAGATAGTTCTTTACATATAGATGTAACAAAAGAGGCGTTTTTGTGAAGGTTGTTTATGAGGTGAGGTAAGAGTCTTTAGTGGGGGTAAAATCTTTACATGTAATATCCTGTGTTCAAAAGGTAGGATTTAAGCGAAAAAAGCATCGTGACCATGAGGAAATATAAAAGTAAAAAGTATTCTATGATAAAGTATAAAGGCTTAGAGGAGAATGTCTCTTCTAAGTTTTTTTAATAAGAAAGCAGTTTGGGCGTTTGCTTTTGAAGTTATAATAAGTGTAGTAAAACTTACACCAGATGGAACAGGATACCGTACTAAGATGATATTTGTTAAAGAGAAACTATTGATGGATAGAATGTCGGATATTCAGTTACGATTTTTCAATATAGGGTGAGAAAGTTTTTTTGATGAAGTGTAATAATATGTGGTTATATGCTTTGTAGAAAAATCCGTAGGAATTAAAATTTTTTGTTTTGTGGAAAGATTATAATTATGATATACTGAAAGAAAATGATAAATCGGAATTTGTTTTTCTTGGAGAAACGGATTTTGGAAGCATATTCACAGAGTGTATGTTTTTTCAGTTAATGATGAATATCGAAATTGCGGCTATTTGCTTTGTGATCTCTGCGGTAAGCAAAAAGAACAGGTTAGGAATTGGAATTTCAGTTGCCATGCTGCTGTATGTGTATGATTTGATGGCAAGAGTTGTTCCTGATTTAAAGGACGCTATCTTTATTTCGCCGTTTTCCTATTCAAATGCGACATCAATTTTTGCTGGAGAATCAAGGGATTGTGTTGCTTTGATTTTAGGGACGATAATGATTGTGATTATGACTGTGGGAGCTGGTATGATTTACGCAAAAAGGGATCTCGCTTCATAATGATTAGATTTTAGTTGCTTGTTTTCTGATTTTAAATAAGAAAAAATTGAGCTGTTTCTCTACTTTGCATAGGTAGTAAATATAAGTTCTGTGTTTATGATATTTTTATAGGACAATATGAAGTGCCTCACATTTATAAATAAGGTGTAAATTCTTTGCAGGCCATGTTTTTCGTATTATTTCATGCTTAAATCAAGTACTATTTGCATGCAATAATGCTTTATTGCATTAATGAAAAGAAAGCTATAAAACTGCTTGAAACTTTTGAATATAAACCTAAAAAATATGCCGAAAGGGTAAATCATGTTTTTGAAGTACTCGGTCTTTCAATTTTTGAATGCTACGATATGACCGAGAAGCTTTATAAAGAAGTGAAAAAAATTGCAACGGAGATAAATAACTTTTTAAACGAGGGGGAATTCAGATGAAAGAAAACAAATATGACGATAATATATTTTTTCAAAAATACAGTCAAATGAGTCGCTCACAGCAGGGACTAGCCGGTGCAGGAGAATGGGAAACATTGAGAAAGCTGCTGCCGGATTTTAAAGATAAGCGTGTGCTTGATTTAGGATGCGGCTATGGATGGCACTGTATTTATGCGATGGAACACGGAGCGTCTTCTGTTGTAGGTGTTGATATTTCTCATAAAATGCTCGAGGTAGCCAAAGAAAAAACACATTTTCCACAGGTTGAATATAAATGCTGTGCTATAGAAGATGTGGAATTCCCAGAGGAGAGTTTTGATGTAATATTAAGTTCACTTGCGTTTCACTATGTAGCAGATTATGAGATTTTAGTAAAAAAGATATATAGAATACTGAAGTCTGGTGGTAAGCTAGTTTTTACGGTTGAACATCCTGTTTTTACTGCCTATGGAACACAAGACTGGCATTATAACGAAAAAGGAGAAATACTGCATTTTCCGGTGGATAATTATTATTATGAGGGCAAACGGGCAGCTGTGTTTTTGGGAGAAAAGGTTACAAAATATCATAGAACACTGACCACATATCTAAATACACTGCTTTCAAATGGTTTTATAATAAATCATATTGTGGAGCCGCAGCCGCCGGAATACATGATGGATATTCCGGGGATGCAGGATGAAATGCGCCGTCCCATGATGCTGATTGTATCGGCGAACAAAAAAGTGGATAGATAGAACTAAAACACCTATAAGGTATAAATGGAGGTAATTTATGTTTAAAGAAAAAATTATTATAGAGATGAAAGAAGTATTCAAAGAAATTCCTTTTGGCATAGAGCATACTCTCAAAGTTTTGAAAAATGCAGAAGATATAATGAAAGGAGAAAATATCGGAGAGGAAGAAAAAGAATTCATCAGTATTATTGCTATACTACATGATATTGGTGCGGTTGAAGCACAAAAAAAATACGGTTCTATTGATGGTGTCTATCAAGAAAAGGAAGGACCAGAAGTAGCGAAAGAAATATTAAAAAAGGTAGGCTATAACAAAAATATTGATAGAATATGCTTTATAATAGGCAACCATCATACTCCATCTAAAATTGATGGACTTGATTTTCAAATACAATGGGAAGCTGATTTGCTTGAAAATTTAACGGTTATGGATAAAGAAAAAGAACAGGAAAAGATAAAAAAGTGTATAGATGAAAACTTTAAAACAAACACAGGAAAAAGGATAGCTTATAATCGCTTTATTTTAGATTAGTAGTAGATTATTACAGTTATGTATTTTATATCGCAAAGAAAAAATAGTAGTTAAGTTTAACCCTAGATAATAAGCAGCAAAGGAGTGCGATAAGATGATATCTAATAATACCTCCATGCCTACAACGGATGATGAGTTGCAAAAGAATACGGTTGGTTGTTAAGGATTCTGCTGATGAGTCATCCTACGTTCCAGTGTTGGAAGCGGCCGGATATGTGCTACAGATTCGAGAACCTGACTGGTTTGAGTATCGTTTGTTTAAAGGACCGGATACCGATATTAATCTGCATGTGTTCAGTTTGGGCACATCAGAGATTGATAGAATGTTACGCTTCCGTGATTGGTTGCGAACTAATGATACTGATCGGGACAAATATGCACAAGTCAAACGAAGCTTGGCAAAGAATAAATGGAGGCATGTCCAGCACTATGCGAATGCTAAAACATCAATAGTACAGGAAATCATGAAAAGAGCGAATAGTAATAATGCTTAAGGAGAGTGTCATGTTTTCTCGGTTTGTTATAGGAGGTTATATCAATGAAAAATACAGTAGATAATTTGTCGAAAAGTAAAGTTATTTTAATGTGCGGCCCTGCGGGAGCAGGTAAATCAACACTAGCAAAAAAATTTGAAAGTACCGGGAGACTGTGTGAAATTTTTTCTGTAAATAGGAACCAGATATAGGTCTTCTATGATAAAATCTAAATCATAGGAGGCCTATTATTATGGCAAGAGAAAAGAAACCGGTACATAAGGTCGTTATGACCGAAGGAAAACGCAACATTATCCAGCAGCTCCTTCAGGAGTATGACATTCAGTCCGCGGAAGACATTCAGGAAGCACTGAAAGACCTGCTGGGTGGTACGATCAAAGAAATGATGGAAGCCGAGATGGATGAACACCTCGGTTATCAGAAATCACAGCGTTCTGACAGCGATGATTATCGCAACGGATATAAGAGTAAAAGGGTCAACAGCAGTTATGGCACAATGGATATCCAGGTCCCTCAGGACCGCAAATCCTCGTTCGAACCGCAGGTTGTCCGCAAACGTCAAAAAGATATCTCATCCATTGACCAGAAAATCATTTCCATGTATGCCAAGGGAATGACGACCCGGCAGATTTCAGAAACGCTGGAGGATATCTATGGATTTGAGGCCTCCGAAGGCTTCATTTCTGATGTAACAGACAAAATCCTGCCCCAGATTGAGGACTGGCAGAAACGCCCGCTGTCGGAACTTTATCCTGTGCTCTATATCGATGCCATTCATTATTCCGTCCGGGATAATGGAGTGATCCGGAAGCTGGCAGCTTATGTCATTCTTGGAATCAATATGGATGGTCAAAAAGAAGTTCTGACCATTCAGGTTGGAGAGAATGAGAGCTCAAAATACTGGCTTTCCGTACTGAATGAATTGAAAAACCGTGGAGTAAAAGATATCTTGATCATCTGTGCCGATGGCCTGAGCGGAATCAAAGAAGCCATCGCCGCAGCATATCCCCAAACGGAATACCAGCGCTGCATTGTACATCAGGTAAGAAACACCTTGAAATATGTGGCAGATAAGGACCGTAAGCCATTTGCCAGTGATTTAAAGACGATTTATCAGGCACCATCCGAAGAGCAGGCCTTGGAAGCTCTGGAGAGAGTAACTGAGAAATGGTCAATAAAGTACCCGAATTCCATGAAAAGCTGGAAGCAGAACTGGGATGCAATCAGCCCAATCTTCAAGTTTTCTATAGAAGTAAGGAAAGTCATTTACACGACAAATGCCATCGAATCACTGAATTCCACCTATCGAAAACTGAACCGCCAGAGGAGCGTATTTCCAAGCGATACAGCCCTTTTAAAAGCACTTTATCTGGCGACTTTTGAAGCCACCAAAAAATGGACCATGCCAATCCGGAACTGGGGGCAGGTGTATGGGGAACTGAGCATCATGTACGAAGGCAGGCTCCCGGAGTAAAATCACTGGTAAAGACGTGAGGGAATCCCGCCCATACTTGACATGCCCAGCATGTGCTGTTATATATAAACCAAGGGCTGAAAGCTCTCGGATTAGCTTTCAGCCCAACAATTATCATAGAAGATCTGTAATTACAGAGATTTTTTCACAGGCCCTACCGGGATGACAATACTATGATATTGTCAAGATTAGTTGACACATTTTTCTCAAGGATATCACTGACTATGCAGCCACCTCCAAAGCCTCATAATACTGCCTGCGTTTTACCATGGGAGGAAGGCCTCCATTGGCAGAGCAGATCCTCCGATTGTTCCAGTAGCTGAGGAAGTATCTCCAGATAAGTACCTTTAGTTCTTCTACTTCCATCTGTTTTGTGTCATAACGGTCATAAAGGAGCTCCGTCTTCATTCTGGCCCACATGCTCTCGCAGCGTGCATTATCATGGCAGCGCCCTCCGGCACTGTTCATGCTTTGATGGATATGATGCTCCCGGATGGTCTGACGGTAGAACTCGCTGGTATACTGTGTCCCGCGGTCACTGTGGATGACAGCGCCTTCCAACGTAGGATAAGCAGTCAGGGCATTTTCCAATGTATGGATACATAGATCGGCTTTCATATTTGTTTCCATTGCCAGACCAAGGACACTAAGATCAAAGCAGTCAAAAATCGCAGATACATACAGTTTCCCATTGGATGCCGGGATCTCCGTGATATCTGTGATGCATTTTTCTAATGGGATATCAGAACGGAAATCCCGCTTCAGCAGATCGTCCGATTTCATGGCTTCGCGATCAGCCTTTGTGATCCCATTTGGCTTTCTCTTGGGCCGATGGCTCAAGCCAATCTGATCCATAACCCGGTATACGGTTCTTTCACTGGGGATACGCACTCCTTTCGGCTGTTTCAGCAGCAATGCCTGATACATCCGGATTCGACCATAAGTATCGTTACATTCATCCTCACTGACGATTTCTTTCATGGCATCTGCCAGATCCTGGTACTTCCAGGGTCGGTTTTTATTTGCAAGATATTTATAGAAGCCTTGACGACTGATCCCAAGCATTCTGCAGTAGAACGAGATTTTCCCGGTAGTCCTGCCGTCCTCTGTCTTCAGGGCCAGAAAGATCATTCTCTGGTTTTTGCTGACTTCCGACGGCTGGCGGCGAAAAAAGCACTGGCTTCCTCCAGGAATTCGTTCTCTTCCTTCAGGCGACGGATTTCCTTATCCTGTTCCTTCACCCGTTTGCGCAGCATGGTAATCTCTTCTGACAGGCTCATTGCGCTGGTGGGAGTATGGGAGCCTTCTCCGATATCCAACTTACCGGCTCTAACAGCTTTCAGCCAGGTATGAATGGTTCCTTCTGGGATTCCTAATTCTTTAGCAGCCTTAGCGCCACCGATTTCTTTGGCAAGCTTTACTGCCTGTACTTTGTATTCATGGTCATATTTACGTGCCACTTTGAATACCTCCTTATTCTCTTGGTTTTATTATGAAATCCTTGAGAATAAGCTGTCAACTTTTTTTATACCACACCACTATCTTATGATGAAGAATCATTCAAACGAGGTTTTAATGAACATCCTTTACCTCAGGAGGTTTTAGAAGATATTAAAACCTATCTTGATGAAAAACTAATTTCACTTATCATGCAAAACATTGATATTGTTCTCGATTATTCATTTTGGTCTAGAGAAATGAGAAATGAATATATTTCATTATTAAAGAAATACGACATAGAACCTAAAATCTATTATATAAAGACACCTAAGGAAGTGTGTATGGAACGTATTCGAAAAAGAAACGGAAATCATCAAAATGATATCATATTGACGGAGCAAACAGCTTCCACTTATTATGATCATTTTCAACCCCCAACTGATGAAGAAGGTGAAATTATAGTAGTCGAGGGATATTAATATTGTGGTTTAAGCATGGAAATTGTACTAGATGATATGCTATCTTTTCGATAGGCGATGAAGTATAATGAAGATGACAACAAAATTGGAATTCATCAGAAAAATGAGGAATAGTTGAAATGGAGGCGCTATAATAACATGAAGATTGAAGGGAACCAGAAAGAACTGGATGCAATGGTAGAATTTCATAAGGGAAACCGTGTCGAGGGGCTGAGACTGCAAGAAGAATTTGCAGCGGAATTTCGTAAGGAGTATAAAGACAAAGATCACTGTCCTTGCCTGAAAGCCTGTCGTTATCACGGAAACTGTAAGGAATGTGTAGCAATCCACAGAGCGCATCAGGAACATGTTCCTAATTGTATGCGACCATTGATTAATAAAAAATTGAAATTGATGTCAGAATTAACAGAGCATACCTTGGCAAATGAAATAGAAGCTCCACATGAGATTTTAAGAAAATAGGAAAGTCAAATTCAAGTTTGTTAAATTGGAAAACTAGAATTTTTGAGGAGATAGATATAAAATGACCTTCCAATTAGTTTGTATAGAACCAAAAGAATTAACGCAATACAAGGCGGATATGCAGGAAGCATTTCAGAAAGGTTTTGAAGATGCTTTTTGGAAAACAGATGCTGTTATTCTGCCTGAAAAGGACATTGACCAGTCGCTGAATGCGGAGGGTTCTGCTGTCTATAAAGCCGTTGTCGATGGAGAAATGGTGGGCGGTGCTGTTGTTATTATCAATGAGAGTACACAGCATAACCATCTTGACCTGCTTTTTGTAAAGAAAGGAGTTCAGAGCAATGGTATCGGTAAGAAGATATGGTTTGAATTGGAACGAATATATCCGAACACGAAAGTATGGGAAACCTGTACGCCGTACTTTGATAAGCGCAACATTCATTTTTATGTGAATGTCTGCGGCTTTCATATTACAGAATTTTTTAATGAAAAACATCCTATGCCGGATACACCGGACGATTTTGTCGGTGATGGCAATGAGGGAATGTTTGCGTTTAAGAAGCAAATGCGTTTATGAAATTCCAGCTTGTCGAACTGAAGAACACTGTAATAACATGTGTAAAACAAAATGTAAAACACCCCACTGAGTAGGTAGGACTAAATACTCCTATGATTTCGATTTTGAAGTCATAGGGGTATTTTTTTGTGCAGAAAAATAAAAAATTTCCTTTTCCACCCTGTATTTTCCCCTCTGAGCCTTTCGTTATATGTAACCGCCAAATAATAATGCGTTCAAATTTAAAATTACTCCAGCCCTTTGCGAGTTGGAGTAATTCACTATAATTCACATGCGATTTTTGATAGATTGGAGTTTTTCACTCCAAGGTGTCAGTTCTGCCAGCTGTTCATCGGTCATATCTTTACTTGGCCGATGCTCCAGCAGAAATTTAAGATATCCGTAAATATTCAGATTGTGTGCTCTTGCCATCTCAACCATTGTATAGACCACTGCACTGGCATTCGCTCCGTCTACGGAACTACTGAACAGCCAGTTTTTCCGGCCTACCGCAAATGGACGGATTGCATTCTCACTGAGATTATTGGTAAAACTGCAGCGTCCGTCTTCCAGATAGGTTTCCGCTGTGTCTCGGCGATTCAGAACATAATTCACTGCTTTATCCATCCGGCTGTTACGGACTGGTTTCTGCTGAGCAAGCCACGACCAGAAAGCCTCCAGAACAGGTTTTTCCTTCTCGAGACGAAGCTGCTTTCGCTTTTCATAATCACCGGGATACTTTTTGTTAATGGAGTCCTCAATGGCGAATAACCGATTGCAGTACTGGACTCCCTGCACTGCCGGCTGACTGTAATCATACTGTTTCCCTTTGGGAACGGCATCGATAAAGTAGCGACGGATGTGCGCCCAACAGGAGCAGCGGCTAATCCCCGGTAGATGATTGTATCCCTGATATCCATCCGTTTCCAGGTATCCGCTGTAGCCTTCCAGGAACTCCCTTGCATGGCTGCCGCTCCTGGTCGGGGAATAGCCATACAGGATAATTGCCGGAAGCCCGTCCTCGCCGCTTCGGAACAGCCACATGAATGATTGGGTCTGGGCTCTGCGCCCGTCCTCGTTCAATACCTGAACTCGTGTTTCATCTGCCATTGCAAAGCTGCGTTTCAACAGTTCACGGTGGAAGTAATCATACATGGGCTGAAAATAGTTCTGTGAACAGTAGATGATCCAGTTGGCAAGAGTGGTACGGCTGATCTGAGCTCCATACTGTTTCCAGTCTTTCTCCTGCCGGTATAGGGGAAGCCCGTTGGCATACTTCTGATACATGGTCCATGCAACAGTGGAAGTCGAGGCAGGACCTTTCCCTACCAGAGCATCTGGCACCTGAGACTTTATGATTACAGGTTTTTCTGCATCCCCGAGTCCTTCTTTGCAGGATGGGCACCCGTAACTCTGGCTATAGTATTCGATCACTTTACAAGTGGCAGGAATGAATTCCAGTTCCCGGCGGATGTACTCCTCGCCGATCAGTACCATCTGTGTACCGCATACCGGACAGATCTGCTCTTCTTCCGGAAGAGGGATCACTACTTTTTCAACCTTCAGACCTTTGAAGAGATCCTCGTGCGTTGCCTTCTTTTTACGGATATGCTCCCGGATCACAGTCTCTTCTTCCAGCAGGGATGGATCCTGTTCTGTTTCCGCTTCATCAAAAAGATTCTGTTGTCCCGGAATGTCATCGGATCTTCTTTCACTGGATGAACCAAAGAGTTTTTTTGTCAGATAATCAACCTGTTCCTGGAGTACTTTCTCATGACTGGATTTTTCGTCAATAATAAGACGGAGAGATTTGATCAGCTCAGTCTGTTCAGATACCATTGTATTTAGTTGGAATATCGTATCTTTCAGCTCTCGAAGCTGGATATCTTTTGCGCTGGAAGCCATCGTGTCTCTCCTTGGATTTGATACCTCTATTATACCAGAAACGAGAGGTTTACTAAAGAAGATTAGCTCCCCAAAATGCCGAATTTACAAGGATTTTCCGATTTTTTCTGTGCAGGATTTTTGCTGAAATCCAGATACTTTTTACTCTGCTTTGAGGGCTTTGGGTTGGTCAATATCGATCCCCGACATCAGCCAGTCAAACTCCCGCCAGGAAAGATTCCGAACCTCTGACTGCTTCCTGGGCCATTGATAGCCGCCGCGGACAGACAACCGTTTATAAATCAGAACGAAGCCGTCCGGTTCACGGAACAATGCTTTGATCCTGTCCCGTCTTCTTCCACAGAAAAGGAAGAGAGCACTGGACGACGGATCCATCTTAAGCTGATCTTCGATAACAGCGCAGAGTCCGTCAATGGATTTCCTCATATCTGTATAGCCACAGACAATGTAGATCTTCTCAAGTCCGGAGATATCACCTAACATGACAGCTCCTGAAGCAGGCGGAATGTCCTGGTAAGCAGGACCGGATCTGCATCATTGCGAATGCGGACTGTGATATCTTTCATAGCAACTTCAATCGTATGTGAATTGTCAAGGTACGACTTTTGCATCTGTGATGCTGTATCTTGTTCCGAAATGTGATCTGGAACAATGTCAATGGGAACCACGTCCTGCTTTGGGCGTGGGATCTCAAGATGACCATAATTCGCTGCTGGGATCTGATCCGCTGCTGCTTTCCGGCAGCGGCTGACCCAGTTGTAAAAGGTGCTTACCGCAATGTCGTTTTCACGACACCAGTCAGCATCTGTCATGCCGCTCTGGCGGCATTCATTGATAAGCCTGAGCTGTTCCGCCATCGGAACACGGGCTTTGCGAGTACCTGTCATAACCTATCCTCCATAATTGTAGTGAAATAATCTAAATATCTAACAGCTACAATTATAAGGAAAAAACTGGGACAAGAAAATCCGCAGGAATATTTGGCGGTTACCGTTATATGAGAGCAAAAAAATAAAATTCCTTTTTTATTTGTAAAAAGCCCTCTCTACGTTCTGATATATGAGGAACAAATTACATTTGCCTTAAAAGAATCGGGCCTGATTCAAGAACAAAGAAAAAACGAAAAGAGAAAGGAGAAACTACATGAACAAAACAATCTTAATGGGAAGACTGACAAAAGATCCGGAGGTGAAATATCTCCAGGATGAAAACAGTACTGCAATGGCAAGATACACGCTGGCAGTAGACAGGCGATATCGAAAGGATGGAAAGGCAGAAACAGATTTTATTTCTTGTGTTACCTTTGGGAAGAATGCTGAGTTTGTAGAAAAATATCTGCAAAAAGGGTTGAAGATTTTAGTAAGCGGGCGGATCCAGACAGGAAGCTATGTGAATCAGGAGGGGAATAAAGTTTATACCATCAATGTGATCGTAGAAGAACATTATTTCGCAGAAGGGAAGAAACTGTCAGTGTTGCTGATTTCATGATCTGTCACCAGACTGCTCGCATGAATTGTCTCTAAGCTGCTGAGGTTGCTGTCAGCGGGATGGGCGGGATTGACCGCCCGGATTTCCGAGCGGAATTTTCGGGCCTGTGAAAAAATCTCTGTAATTACAGATCTTCTATGATAATTGTTGGGCTGAAAGCTAATCCGAGTTTAAAGACAACTCATGAGAGCAGTCTGGTGACAGCTCATGAAATCAGCAACATCATATCTGGGCCTGTGAAAAAATCTCTGTAATTACAGATCTTCTATGATAATTGTTGGGCTGAAAGCTAATCCGAGAGCTTTCAGCCCTTGGTTTATATATAACAGCACATGCTGGGCATGTCAAGTATGGGCGGGATTCCCTCACGTCTTTGCCAGTGATTTTACTCCGGGAGCCTGCCTTCGTACATGATGCTCAGTTCCCCATACACCTGCCCCCAGTTCCGGATTGGCATGGTCCATTTTTTGGTGGCTTCAAAAGTCGCCAGATAAAGTGCTTTTAAAAGGGCTGTATCGCTTGGAAATACGCTCCTCTGGCGGTTCAGTTTTCGATAGGTGGAATTCAGTGATTCGATGGCATTTGTCGTGTAAATGACTTTCCTTACTTCTATAGAAAACTTGAAGTGTTTAGTGCATAATAAAAATACCCAAAGTTGCAGAGGCGATTCCTCAAAGTCGCAGAGGGAATTTCCCCAATAATGCAGCCGTGTTTGGTGCTTCTCTAAGTCTACTCGGATGGTAGATTTAGAGAAACACCAAACATCCATTGCAAGCATACAACACTTTTTGTATCCTTGGAATGTCGTTGCAGACAACATTCAAGGAGGAAAGGAGTATGATTGCAATGGACAAGGTTCATTCTATCAGACAGCTCTTTTATGAGCAAGGGAAAAGTGTCTCAGACATTGCTGCTGAGACGGGGCATGACCGGAAAACGATAAGTAAGTATCTGGACATGACCGATTTTAACACACCGGAGCCAAAAAAAGAGGATCCGGAAAATATGTGCCTGATATTGTCAAGATTAGTTGACACATTTTTCTCAAGGATATCACTGACTATGCAGCCACCTCCAAAGCCTCATAATACTGCCTGCGTTTTACCATGGGAGGAAGGCCTCCATTGGCAGAGCAGATCCTCCGATTGTTCCAGTAGCTGAGGAAGTATCTCCAGATAAGTACCTTTAGTTCTTCTACTTCCATCTGTTTTGTGTCATAACGGTCATAAAGGAGCTCCGTCTTCATTCTGGCCCACATGCTCTCGCAGCGTGCATTATCATGGCAGCGCCCTCCGGCACTGTTCATGCTTTGATGGATATGATGCTCCCGGATGGTCTGACGGTAGAACTCGCTGGTATACTGTGTCCCGCGGTCACTGTGGATGACAGCGCCTTCCAACGCAGGATAAGCAGTCAGGGCATTTTCCAATGTATGGATACATAGATCGGCTTTCATATTTGTTTCCATTGCCAGACCAAGGACACTAAGATCAAAGCAGTCAAAAATCGCAGATACATACAGTTTCCCATTGGATGCCGGGATCTCCGTGATATCTGTGATGCATTTTTCTAATGGGATATCAGAACGGAAATCCCGCTTCAGCAGATCGTCCGATTTCATGGCTTCGCGATCAGCCTTTGTGATCCCATTTGGCTTTCTCTTGGGCCGATGGCTCAAGCCAATCTGATCCATAACCCGGTATACGGTTCTTTCACTGGGGATACGCACTCCTTTCGGCTGTTTCAGCAGCAATGCCTGATACATCCGGATTCGACCATAAGTATCGTTACATTCATCCTCACTGACGATTTCTTTCATGGCATCTGCCAGATCCTGGTACTTCCAGGGTCGGTTTTTATTTGCAAGATATTTATAGAAGCCTTGACGACTGATCCCAAGCATTCTGCAGTAGAACGAGATTTTCCCGGTAGTCCTGCCGTCCTCTGTCTTCAGGGCCAGAAAGATCATTCTCTGGTTTTTGCTGACTTCCGACGGCTGGCGGCGAAAAAAGCACTGGCTTCCTCCAGGAATTCGTTCTCTTCCTTCAGGCGACGGATTTCCTTATCCTGTTCCTTCACCCGTTTGCGCAGCATGGTAATCTCTTCTGACAGGCTCATTGCGCTGGTGGGAGTATGGGAGCCTTCTCCGATATCCAACTTACCGGCTCTAACAGCTTTCAGCCAGGTATGAATGGTTCCTTCTGGGATTCCTAATTCTTTAGCAGCCTTAGCGCCACCGATTTCTTTGGCAAGCTTTACTGCCTGTACTTTGTATTAGCGTCGGGTTAAAATAACCATCTAGTGTCAGGCTAAAATAGCCAATCCTAGGCAAATTAAAAAAGCCATTACATACAGGTCTTCATCCTCTTATACTGATGATAAGCCAATGCATCAGAAAAGGAGGATTTATGCACGAAGATGCTACATGTAATGACTTACAAGAAATCATAACACAAGCAATCAACGAAATAAAGCAGGAACAAGGCGAAAATTTCAGCCTTTCCAAAATTAATCTTGCAGAACTGGAACGCCGGACCGGACTCAGCAGATCCAGGCTAAGGCGATTAAAAGAAAATAACTTTATTGTCACTCCGCATGGCAGGACAGGGCAAAAAGCAACAGCTACCATTCTGACCGGATATAGCGGTATCATTGATGGACTGCTCCAAAAAGGTGTTACGAATTCTTCAGTATGCTTTGAGCGGCTACAGGAGGCTGGCTATACCGGCGGATTGACAACCGTAAAAACTTATATCGCTGATCACCGGGATCTTGTCCCGCCCAAACGTCAGCTCGTTGCCCCTCAGGGGAACCGGGGACGCAGATATCAGACTGACCCTGGGGAATCCTATCAGATGGATTGGGGATTTGTCCAGGTAGATACGGATACTAGTACATCCTATAAGGTTGCATGTTTTGCTATGATCTGCCATCATTGCGGGGAAAGATATATTGAATTCTTTCCCAATGCCAGGCAGGAAAATCTCTTTATAGGGATGATCCATGCGTTTACTTATATGGGGATCCCACGCTATATACTGACAGATAACATGAAAAGCGTCGTAGTCCGGCGGGATCCGGAAGGCCATCCGCTGTGGCAGAAAGATTATAAAGTGTTCATGGAAACAATCGGTTTCCATACAAAACTCTGCAAGCCAAAGCATCCTTTCACTAAAGGCAAAGTGGAGCGCCTGATCCGCTTTGTAAAAGATAACTTTCTTGCCGGCAGAGTTTTTGGTACGATCACAGAATTGAATCTGGAAGCCATCGGATGGTGCAACCGTCAGAACAGCATGTATCATAAAGCAGTTGACTGCATCCCCTGTGAAAAGCATCGGGAAGACTGCATGGCTGTTGCTTCCGTATTAACAAAAACACAGGCACTTGCCTTTTATCTCTGCCCGGAAAGAAAGATTTCTTTCGATGGATTTGTCCATTATGAAGGGCGGCGCTTCGGCGTCCCGTATTGGTACACTCAGAAGACCTGCAGGATCCGGAGGGATTCCTTTACCCTCTATATTTACGCATCCGATCTCAGCAAAGTCCTGACCACACACGATGTCACCTGGATGAGAAGAGACAGTTTCTGCCGGGATCAGTATGTGACAGAACAGCCGGAAGAAGTTCCATCGATGCCGGTCAAAACCCGGATCTTCCAGATAGAGCCTCCCAAACAGCGCTCAGGATTTGAAAAATTCAACTTTGAGGAGGGCCTATGGGATGAATGAATCAATACTTGAAAGAATCCAGTCCAGTGCAAAGGCACTGAAGATCGATCTTTATACAGCAGAACTGGCCAGCTATGCCGATGAAAAAGAACTTACGCCGGAAGCTCTGGAGGCAGTCTGTGGAGTTTTTGAATACCTGGAGCAGAAAAAATACGACTCTATGGTCCATACGATGCTGAAACTGAGCAAGCTTCCTATGAACGAGCCGAAAACCTTTGAAAGATTTGATTTCAGCCGGCTCCATGGGAAGCATGTGCAGTCACTGAAGAACATCTCTTCTCTGTCCGCTCTGTATGCAAGAAAAAATCTGGCCTTTATTGGACCGCAGGGCGTGGGCAAAACCCATCTGGCTATGGCTTTTGGCCGGGAATGCTGCCTGAAAGGATATAAAACCTATTTCTTAAGGGCAAGCGAACTCAACCAAAAGCTGACGGATGCAAGAAAACACGGCCGGGAGGGCGCTGTCATCAACGGACTGGTAAAGCCTTCCTGCCTGATCATTGATGAGATTGGCAGGTGTGTGTTCGATAAAGAGAACACACGTATGTTCTTTGATGTGATTGACCGCCGCTACAATAAAGATGGTCCCAGTACTATGATTTTTACCAGCAATAAGACACCAAACCAGTGGGGTGAATATTTCAGCGAAGATGATACGCTGCTTTGTTCTTTAGACCGTGTCTTTGATGATGCCACTGTATTTATGATCAAAGGTGACAGCTACCGGGGACGCAAGCTGGAAACACTTGGTCTTGAGGCTGGTATCGCAAAGCATACGGAGTTTAAAAATGCGTAACTGTTAATAACATACATGATGCATTGGCGATTTTAAATTGACTGAGATTGGCGTTTTTAATCCGACTCTGAATGGTGAAAATCGCCTGACGCTAACATTTGTATTCATGGTCATATTTACGTGCCACTTTGAATACCTCCTTATTCTCTTGGTTTTATTATGAAATCCCTGAGAATAAGCTGTCAACTTTTTTTATACCACACCACGCTTTTGTTCAACTTGCACAAAAATTGTTGCTTTCTCCGGCATCCCCGTCCACCGCCATCCATGCAGCACAGCTTTGCTTGTATTCACCAAAGGAGCAGGGCAGCGCCCTGCTCCTTACCCGTCTGGCGGCTCCGCCCGCCAGACCATACCCGTTCCACGGTCGAATGACCGTGGAACTCTTACAGACATTGAAATCCCTTTGCAGAACCCGTATAATAGAGGAAAAGCAAAGGGAGTGTGATATTTAATGGAATACCTCTATCATTACACGAATCTAATCAACATGAAAGACATTCTAAAATCCGGAGCCTTAAAGCTGACGCCCAGCAATCTAAAGAAACCAAAAGATTTGCATAGAGGCATCAACCAATTTGGAAAACATGCATTGATTTCAGAAACAGATTCTTACAAACCTGTTGTCTGGCTGACTAATTCTGCTTCTTCGCAGCAACATGGTCTGGAATTGCCAATGCCATCCATACCGCCAGAATATGACAAAAAACGTATTCGTTTTGTTCTTGAGAAGAAACCGGATTATCAATGGTGGCACACATGGTCTGACCAAAACCGTATGGATAAATCCTATAAGAAAAGACTCACAACCGGAAGGAACTACGCTTCATGGTATATCTGTGAACATGAAATCCCACTATCGGACGTTCTGTATGTAGAAGATTTGAAAACCGGGGAAATTTATTTAGACAACCGCACAGAGACAGAATAACACAGATTCCCCGGTCAATCGACCGGGGAATCTCTATAAAATACACGAAACAAAGCACCGCACTCTGTATCAACTTTTCTGTGTTATAAATTGTGTTATGAACACATCCGACCGGATTAAATCCATTGCCAGTGTAGGAATAAAATCTTTACATCTTGTTGCCGTGGCACACGAAAAGCACTCGTATCATATTTAAAAGTCCTCCTGATTTGCGTTAGTTTGCCCTGTTTTGCCGCGATTTGCCGGATATGTAGTTGCCGCTGAGATTGTTAAAACAATCACAGAATAAGCAAAACGAGGCAAAATGTGGCATATTGAGGCCGTCAAAAGTAGTAAAAACGTAGTAAGAATGGGGATGTGTTACTACTGCAAATACTTATAAATATTTTCTTTATAAAATTCATCCTTTTATTCTTAGCAATTCAGGTGCAACGGAAATATCTAATTTTTCTTTATTAATAAACCTCAAAAAATCCTCGATAATTATCGTTATTTCACCTGATAAATCTTGTAATTGCCTTTTCAGATTCAATTGACTCTTAAAATAGTCGTTATAAACTTCAAATATCACATTTATTACTTCATATAAATGTATACATATGTATCGGTCTATATAATATGCATTAATATTAATAACCATTGGTTTTGTATTTAATTCCATAGTGCAACAATTATCTTGTGTTGATTCTAGATAAATATTCCAGTTTACTTGTTCTGGGGTACAATGGCTATATGTATTTAATGCACTTCTTATCATTCTCCTATAGTCACCCATACTACCATTTTCATTTAAATAATGATTAACTGTCCATATCCTAGCAGCATCACTAGCTTTTAACTTTCCATCCTGCCATTTCAATGCGGCTTCGTGACTGATTCCAACAGCAGCAAAACAGTCTAAAGCATCTTCTATAGCCCGAAGTAAAGTTATTGCAGATGAATGCCATCCCCTACAATTTAGCATTCCTGCACTTTCCATTAATCCCAATAAATGTGTCAATATAAGAGCTGATGACGATTTTGACTCTTTCGTTCCACTTACTGTTTCGGGCTTGTCATTTATCAACTGCCAGCATAACTTAATCGCTTGTTGTACTGGACTTTTTCTCCCAATTATATCTGAAAAAGGAGATTGTAATTGATTTGACACTTTACTTTTGATCCTCCCATTCTACTTTACTACTGCGATTATTCTATCATAAACTGTTAGATTTTAGGAGTGGAAAATGCGGAAGAAAAGAAAAAACGCCCTGCCATAGCAGAGCGCCTTCATCCTTTCCATATTATATTGCCCGGAACATTTTCTGTGAAACTGTCCCCTCTCCGTTTATCTTTTCCATTTCCTTTCTGGCGTTCTCCAGTTCTTCCACCCGCTTTAACTCATCCACTGCATCCTCCAGACCCAGATGGGTATAAGTGTTCAGCGTTACACCAATATCGCTATGCCCCATCAGATACTGGAGCGTCTTTGGATTCATACCTGACTTCGCCATATTGCTGCAATAAGTGTGACGGCAGACATGAGGGGTGATATTCGGCATCTGAACCCGGTAAATATCGTTGTACCGCTTTACCATGTGGTTAAACCGATGCTCCCAATGCATCGCCACCAATGGAAGGCCCTCTTTATCCGTAAACAGAAATCCAGTGTATCCCTCTACCACTCTCTCATATCTTGGTGTTTCCCGGTCCTCAATGATGGCCTGGAAACACCGAAATACATCTTCGGACATGGGCAGCTTCCTGGTTCCTGCATTGGTTTTCGTTGATTCGATAACCAGCCGCATGTCAGAAGTTCTTTGTAACTGGTGGTCAATGTTAATAATTCGATTCTTCATATCAAGATCCTTCAGTGTCAGTCCGCAAAATTCCGAGATACGCATTCCTGTGTGAAAAAGGATATAAACTACTTCGTAATACTTGCAGTACACATTATCGTCATGGACGAATTTCAAAAACTGTCGCATCTGTTTTCTGGTAATCGCCTCCCTGGTCACGCTGTCGTTGACTACCACCGTGGCAAGCTCAAAACCAAATGGAATGGATATGAGGATATTCTGTATACATCCGTTTCATTGCATTTTCACTCAATCCTCCTAGGGAAATATAACTATGCTTTTCCCATTCTTCCGGAACTGCAGTGATATAAGACAAAAGATCAATGGGGGATTCAAACACAAACAGTTTTTCATCCGTTCCTATATGGCCAAATCCATAGGCTTTCCCCTTCAGAAAGATGCTACTTCCGTAGGACGCACATACCTTTTAAGGTATATAAGTGCGCTCTTCTGCTTTCAGCATCCGAGTTATTCTTACTCAAACGGAAGTTCTTCTCCGTCTGGAAGATGCATAAATCCATCCGGATCGATATCTTCTTTCTTTTCTGATCCTGACAGTGTTGTTGATTTCTTAAAATAGCATATTTATGATCTACTTGCCTGTCAGCGGATTGCTCTGTATACTGTCATAAGACTACAGAAAGAAAAAGTCTCAGAGCACCCTCCCTGACAAGTCGTGTACTCTGAGACCCGGTTATAAAAACCATGGTTATTATATCAGATTACACACTGGCCTACAAGACGGATTCCGGTGTTTTTGGTTGAGAGCAGTGATGACTTTCCTGTGTTCCCGCTCTGCGGCGGTGTTCTGAAATACCGGGATTCCAGGCTGCGTATCCGCAGGAAAGAGGGCGGCCGGAAGGATCATCTGATGATCCGGCGGCTCCGCTGTTCACAGTGCGGCCACTATCACAACGAGCTGCCGGACTGCCTTGTCCCTCACAAGCATTATGAGGCCGAGGTGATCTCCGGCGTGATTGATGGCATTGTAACATCTGAAGATGAAGATTCCGAAGAATCCCCATCCCTTCAGACCATGCTGCGCTGGCTTCGCTGGTTCCGGATGAACCTTTCCAATATCGAAGGGTTCCTGCGCAGCGCCGGATACCGGATCCTCGGATTGGGCGAAGAGATCCTTTTCACCCATGCATCACTGCTCGACACCATAAGGAACACTTACCAGAACTGGCTGGAACAGATCCTCAGGGTCATTTATAACAGCGGTGGGTTTTTACCCGCTATCCCCTGGTGACATCCTGCACCTGTTTTGATTCGTCTGTCACTGTAACGGTATGTATAGTGGTCTCAGAAGGAGGTCACTGCTTATGAATACCAATACAGAAAAAGAAAAACAATGGCAGGAACAGGAAGCCCTTTCCCGGTTCCAGCTGATCGCGCCGCTGCTCCGGGAGGATCTTGATCCTGCGAAACGGCTGCAGCTGAGAAGACAGATTGCCCAGGAGAACAGCCTGTCTGTCCGTTCTCTCTACCGATACGAAAAAGCGTACCGGGAAGGACAGTTTTCCGGCTTGAAGCCGGCCGCACGGGAAAAGCGGCGTTCCCAGAAGCTCCCGGAAAACTTTGATCATCTGCTTGAGCAGGCGATCCAGCTCCGTAAGGAAGTCCCGGAGCGGTCTGTCGCACAGATCATCTGCATCCTGGAACTGGAAGGCTATGCTGCACCGGGAGTCCTGAAACGCTCCACTCTTGGACGGCACCTGTACCGGGCTGGTTACGGAAGGGAACAGATGCAGATGTACCGTGACGCGAGGGAGAGTTCTTCCAAACGCTTCTGCAAGCCGCACCGCATGATGCTGATCCAGGGGGATATCAAGTACGGGCCGAAGCTTCCCATTGGGAAAAACGGCGCCAGGGTACAAACCTATCTGTCCTCTGCGATGGATGACCATTCCCGGCTCCTGCTGGCTTCCCGGTTTTATGACAATCAGGAAGAAGCCATCGTAGAAGATACGTTCCATCAGGCGATCCTCCGGTATGGGAAGTTCGATGCCTGCTACTTTGACAATGGCTCCCAGTATATCGCCAGACAGGTAAAACTATCCCTTTCAAAACTTGGGATCCGGGTCCTGCATGCGAAGCCGCGCAGCGGTAAAAGCAAGGGGAAGATCGAAAAGTTCCATCAGGTAGTGGATCTGTTTAACCGGGAGGCAAAACTCAAAAACGTCCAAAGTCTGGAAGAACTGAACCGGCTGTGGTCTGTGTTCCTGGATTCGTATTATCATCAGAAACCCCATGAAGGGATCCGTGAATACTATGAAAGCCTTGGCGCAGCAATCCCGGAAGCCGGGATCACGCCTCTCCAGGAATGGAACCGTGACAGCCGGCCCCTGACCTATCTGGATGTTTCTGTTGTATCAGAAGCTTTCCTGCACCACGAGATCCGAAAAGTGGACAAAGGCGCCTGCATCAGCTTCCGCGGCAGGACGTATGAAACAAAGCCGGCCCTGATCGGATATAAAGTTGAAATTTCCTATGACCCGGCCGCCCCGGAAACCATTACGGTAAGTTATCCGGGATATGAATCATTCCAGGCACATCCGGTCAGAATCGGGGAATTCTGTGATAAGAACCCGACGCTCCCTGCACCTATGCAGGACCAGATGCCGACCACTTCCCGTTTCCTGGACGCGTTGGAAAGGAAACATTCAGAATCCGTCCGCCAGATGGCAGATGCGATCTCGTTCGCTTCCTACAGGAAGGAGGCGGATGGCAATGTATGAGGCATTCTTCGGAATGGGGCACACACCGTTTGTCCGCAACATCCCGCCGGAAAAACTCTATGAGTCGGATGCTTTCCGTAAAACTCTCGGGCGGCTCTGCTACGTGGCTGACCGGCAGATGTTTGCGGTGGTAACAGCAGATCCCGGATGTGGGAAATCCACACTGATCCGGCGGTTTTATTCGGAGCTTCCGCGCGATGCGTACATCATCCTGTACCTTTCCGATTCCAAGCTGACTCCGCGGTGGTTTTACAAAGGCCTGCTGGATCAGTTGGGATTGGAATCCCGGTTTTACCGGGGCGACTCGAAACGCCAGCTCCAGCAGCAGATCGAGATCATCCATGGTGTCCAGCATAAAAAGGTGGTCTGCATCCTGGATGAAGCACATCTGCTGGAAAAGGAGACCCTGGAAGAATTCCGGTTTCTGCTGAATTACCGGTTTGATTCTGTAAGTCCCATGGCCGTTGTGCTGGCAGGACAGACAGAACTGTGGGACCATAAGCTGAAACTGCAGCGGTACGCTGCGATCCGCCAGCGGATCGACCTGTACTGCACGCTTCCACATCTGGACCGCGCGGAAACAGAAAAATATATCAAAAGCCACATGGATTATGCGGAATGCAATCAGGAGATCTTCACATCAAAAGCCCTTGATGAAATCTATAAATCCTCTTCAGGGATTCCCAGAATGGTTAACAGGGTATGTGAAAAATCGCTGATGTATGCGTTCCAGAAGCAGAAACGACTCGTCGACGACTATATGGTCCGGTATGTCGTGGAGCATGAAATGCCTGGGGCATAATCGGCGAGGGAAAATGCGACTGTGTGAAATTTTTTCTGTAAATAGGAACCAGATATAGGTCTTCTATGATAAAATCTAAATCATAGGAGGCCTATTATTATGGCAAGAGAAAAGAAACCGGTACATAAGGTCGTTATGACCGAAGGAAAACGCAACATTATCCAGCAGCTCCTTCAGGAGTATGACATTCAGTCCGCGGAAGACATTCAGGAAGCACTGAAAGACCTGCTGGGTGGTACGATCAAAGAAATGATGGAAGCCGAGATGGATGAACACCTCGGTTATCAGAAATCACAGCGTTCTGACAGCGATGATTATCGCAACGGATATAAGAGTAAAAGGGTCAACAGCAGTTATGGCACAATGGATATCCAGGTCCCTCAGGACCGCAAATCCTCGTTCGAACCGCAGGTTGTCCGCAAACGTCAAAAAGATATCTCATCCATTGACCAGAAAATCATTTCCATGTATGCCAAGGGAATGACGACCCGGCAGATTTCAGAAACGCTGGAGGATATCTATGGATTTGAGGCCTCCGAAGGCTTCATTTCTGATGTAACAGACAAAATCCTGCCCCAGATTGAGGACTGGCAGAAACGCCCGCTGTCGGAACTTTATCCTGTGCTCTATATCGATGCCATTCATTATTCCGTCCGGGATAATGGAGTGATCCGGAAGCTGGCAGCTTATGTCATTCTTGGAATCAATATGGATGGTCAAAAAGAAGTTCTGACCATTCAGGTTGGAGAGAATGAGAGCTCAAAATACTGGCTTTCCGTACTGAATGAATTGAAAAACCGTGGAGTAAAAGATATCTTGATCATCTGTGCCGATGGCCTGAGCGGAATCAAAGAAGCCATTGCCGCAGCATATCCCCAAACGGAATACCAGCGCTGCATTGTACATCAGGTAAGAAACACCTTGAAATATGTGGCAGATAAGGACCGTAAGCCATTTGCCAGTGATTTAAAGACGATTTATCAGGCACCATCCGAAGAGCAGGCCTTGGAAGCTCTGGAGAGAGTAACTGAGAAATGGTCAATAAAGTACCCGAATTCCATGAAAAGCTGGAAGCAGAACTGGGATGCAATCAGCCCAATCTTCAAGTGTTTTTTGCAAGCACTTTTTCCTCAAAAATGCAGATTGAATTCCTCAAAGTTGCATGGGGAATTTCCCCAGTATTGCATTTCCTCCGCCGGCACTCTTTCAGGTGCCGGAGAGGAGCCGTTGCAGGCATACAAAGTTTATTAGTTACAGATATGTGATGCTGGTTTCATCGGTGCCGTTGACAAGCCTCCTCATACGGGCCAGTTTCTCTTCCTCCTGTTGAGGATCGATACCGTTGCATACCATGCTGACATATAGATCATAAGCCGGATCTCCTTCAAAATCGCGGGAAATGTTGTTTAAAATGTCTGACCGCAGCCCATCTGCCCATTCGGGCGGAAGATATTTGATGAGGACCTGGCGCCACCGGACGAGTTCTTCTTCCAGACCGATGATGGTATGTACCATCTCGTCAGTGAGACGCATGAAATCATGCATGGTCTTGCAGCTATAGAAGCAGTCTTCCGGATCATGTTCCTTGAAAATTTCATGATCAGGCATTCCGGGCACCTCCCTTCTGTTGGGAAGCGAACATGTAGTTGATACTGGATTCCCGAAGCCGGTTGTTTTCACCGGGGAAGAGTATCAGATGACAGTGGTGCATCAGCCGCCCTACAAGTGCGGCGGTCATCTGCTCATCATACAGGACATTTACCCATCTGGAAAACTCCAGATTGGTATTAAGGATAATGACTTTCTTTTCATGGCTCTCGGAAAGATAGTCAAACAACAGCTGGGCACCGGTCCGGTTGTACGGGACATACCCGAATTCATCCAGAATGAGGATATCTGCCTTATCCAGCTTCTTGTGAAGCTGCGCGAGGCTGCCTCTCTCCTGAGCCTCTGAAAGTTGGTTGATGAGCGAGGCTGTCCGGAAGAACTTTACAGGGATCCCCATCCTGCATGCTTCCATCCCGATGCAGATGGACAGCATAGTCTTTCCGGTGCCTGTGCTGCCGTACATCACCAGGTTATTCCCTGCACGGAAAAATTCCAGCGCTTTCAGGCTTTCCGGTGTGACACCCGATGGGAACTGCACTTCATCAGGATGGAATGCGGCAAAGTTATGCTGGACCGGGAAACCCGCGGAATTGATCAGTTTTCCGATACGTGCCGCTTTCCGGCATTTGATTTCCTCGCTTAACAGGTTGTACAGGTATTCCTGATGGGTTTCACCCTGTATGGCAAACGCATTGTCAGCCAGGTTGGCCGACAGGCGCAGCTGCCTGCAGCAGGAAGCAATGGCATCTCTGTAATCATCCATTCGCGGCACCTCCCTTCTGCAGGAGCAGGTCATAGGAAGCCAGATCCACCGGCATCTGTTTCAATGTGGGGACACCGCTCTGTACTGGCATCGGTGGGAGTTCCGGCACATCCGCATACAGCCTCCGGTACAGGTTCTTCAGGCTGTCCGGATCCCTTACCTGGTAGAGAAGGGCCTGGTTGACTGTCTGAAGGGCGCTGTCAAATCCAGTCCGCCCGGTCAGCTCTGCAAGGACTTTCAGGATAGCTCCCCGGTCCGTGCTGCCGCAGCTCTTCACGTACCGCTGCATGTTCTCCGGCATCATATCGTAGATGCCGCTGTTGAACAGGGAACGGGGCTTCCTGGAGATAGCCGTCAGATATGGCAGCCATTCCATACTTGACTGTTTCTGGTCTCCATAGAGCCGCCTGTGTGTCACAATGGAGCGGTGCTGCATGTCCATGACCTGTACCTGCCGCGAGGTGATCTTAAGCCACACGTTCGTACAGACGTGATCTGGAGAGACGGAATACTCATGCTTTCCTTTCTCCAGCGTGAACCTGCCCCATTTATCCGTGAGCACCGTCTCATACCTGGCCGGATCAAACGCAACATCCGGCAATGGGAGAAGTGCCTTCTTATCCTCGCCAAAGCGTTCCAGTATCGTCTGGTCGTAATGGTAATGCTCCCGGTCCATGTCACTGTCAGCCTCTGCAAGAAGACGGTGGTTGTATTCGGATAGTTCCATGAACCTTGGCGGCGGCACAAGAAAGTTCCTTCGGCTGTACCCTACCTTGTTTTCCACATTTCCCTTTTCCCATCCGGATTCGGGATTCATGAACTTATAGCGGAATCCATAATGCTCGCTGAACCGGAGGAACTTATCCGTCAGCTGGCGGCCCCCGTCTTTCAGAATCTTCGTGACAAGGGTTGATGTGTTATCAAGCCAGATTTCCGTGGGAACACCTCCGAGGTGCGCAAACATGTCGATCATGCCCTCCATGAAGCACTCGGCATTTTCACCGTACATCAGCTGGAGATACCCGGCATTGCTGAACGGAAAAGAAAGTACCAGATACTTTCCCTCATGGGATAAACTGTTTTCAAAGAACTGTGCGGTGCCGAAGTCAGCCTGAGCCTCGCCGGGGTAGTGGATGAGCGGCAGATAAGACTTTTTGCTGTCAAGATTCATCTGTGCTTTCCTGTAAGCTACATACTGCGCAACCAGCCGGTAAGAACAGTCGAATCCTTCGCTTTCCGCCAGAAGCCTCTTAAAAACCCTTTTTGCGGTATGGCGCTGCTTCCTGGGAGCCTTCCGGTCATCCAGGAGCCACTGATCAATCAATGGCTTATATGCATCCAACTTCGATATGTAGAAATTGGGGATGATGGGTCATATATGTTTATTGACTCAAATCCATTTGATTTGAGTTCTGTCGGATTTTCGGTTATAGCTGAAACTGGAATTGAAGACATTCATTCATTGATGGGAGTACCGGATAGTGTCTTAGTAGAAATGGAGCAGACAAACGCATTGTCAGGAAGACAAACGTATGAAGGAAGCTGGTTCACAATAAGTTGGACGTATCATCCGGATAAGGGGTTAGAAATTTTATATGAGAAAAAATAAATCAATACGCCTTCAGAAAGCAAAAACGCCTTCTGTGGGCGTTTTTCTCTGCTCTTCTATTCATCTTCAAAGATTGTTTCATTCATTTCCGGAAAGTCAAGAAGCTGTGAGACCGTTATGTTCAAACCTACAGCGATTTTATGCAATGTTTTCAGCGTCACATTCTTAGATTTCCCGGTGACTAAATCATGGATAGTAGTATGTGAGATTCCGGAAAGTGTCGATAACTGATGGACGGTAATATTACGCTCTTTGCAGATTTGAAGAAGCCTATGTGAAATTGCGTCTGCGTAAGTCATTCCGACACCCTCTTTCTCAATAAAATCAACGGTTCTATTGAGATTATATGTTGAAGTGTGATAAAATATTGTCGGTACACCGACAACTGTATTAAGAAAAGAGGGGGGATTTTATGGAGCAATGGGAATTTAACCGGCTCGTCATACATGGGACAGAAAAAGAACTGAACAAGGCAATGCAGGAACATCCGGATTTAATGATGGCGTATGCAGAGCGGGAAGAAGCGGAATTGAGAGAGTCGCCGGTTGTGATGGATGAGATGGATTATCAGCGGTTGGTTGACCGTGGACTGGAAGAAGTCGAAGAATACAATTACATCGATGATTTGTGATACATGGAGCCGTTGGACGTGCAGAAATGCCGCTTGACGGCTTTTTGTGTGTTATGACGATAATTTTTATCGTTGAAGGCTCAAAATGGATTAAAACGCAAAATACAGCGTTATAGAGGGTGTATCTGAAAAGACGGGAAGATTTCTAGTCGGAATTTCGCCGCTCAATAATGTTGAATATTCAACACTAATGTGTTATGATTTTCTTACCGCACTCTGGGAAAGGATAATAAGATGGCTGATGAGGTAAGGAAAGACCCGAAGGGGCGCAAATTGAAGACTGGCGAGACTTATGACGAGAAGACGGGAAGATACCGGTTCTCCGGTATGGACGCTTCTGGAAAGCGTGTTCAACTATATTCTTGGACACTGACCCGAAATGACGCTGTTCCAGCCGGGAAAAAGCAGAAAGGCGGTGACAGCCTGCGGGAAAAGGAAGACCGTTTTATCGCTGATAAGCTGAACGCTATAGACACGCAGGGCGGGAATATGAGCGTTCTGGATTTAATGCGCCGGTATGTGAAAATCAAATCGCCGGAAGTCCGGGAAACGACAAGGAATGGCTATCGGACATGCCTAAAACTGGCTGAGGAAGACCGCTTCTGTAAGAAGAAAATCCGGACGATTACAGAGGACGAAGCGATTCTCTGGTTTGACGAACTACATGCGAAGAAGAACAAAGGCTATAGTTCTCTGCATACGCTGAAAGGGGTGCTGCGTCAGGCTTTCATCATGGCGAAGAAAAACCGTTGGGTGGTGGATAATCCCTTTAATTTCTCTTTGAATAAAAAGCGGTACGGCGGCGTACAGCAAAGAGACGCTGTTTCAAGAGCCGATATGCGGAAGTTCTTGGATTTCGTAAGAACCGACAGGCACTTCCAGAAGTATTTCAACGGGATTTTCATTTTGTTCAATACGGGGCTTAGAATTTCTGAGTTCTGCGGTCTGATTCCAGAGGATATTGACTTTACGGAACATGTGATACATGTGAGAAGACAGCTTATCCGTATCCATGCCGGAAATAAAATGCTATACTACATAGAGGAACCGAAGACAGAGAACGGTGTCCGTGATGTTCCTATGTTTGGTGATGTAGAAAAAGCGTTCCGGCAGGTGATACAGAACCGCCCGAAGCTGGAGAAAGAGGAAGTGGTCTGGAACGCAGACCATACAGAATCAGCACAGGGCTTTCTATGGCTGGATAAGGATAACCGGATAGAGGTCGCACAGCACTGGCAGAATCATTTGAGGTGGGCGGTTGGCAAGTATAACCGGACATTCAAAGAGGAGATTCCGAACATTACGCCCCATATATGTAGGCATACGTTTTGTTCCAACTGCGCCAGCGCCGGAATGAGTCCGAAGACATTACAGATGATTATGGGACACAGCAGTATTCAGTTTACACTTGATGTGTATACCCATCTGGAAGCCGGGGATATAAAGAAAGAGTTCTTTTCGATGGTACAGAATAAGAACTATGATTTTTATTCATTGAATCGTGTCCCGGAGATAGTTGCTCCTGCTGATGATACAGAGTATGAAGAGCCGGAAGCGGATATGGACGAGAAAGCGGACGATGATGATTGAAAGGGCGTGTGTTATGACAGTCTTAAATAACACAGTTTATAACACAAAAAGTGTTCAGGTTATCTTCCAATACAGGAGTGGAAATAAAGATTTTGGAGGTTGTTATGAATAAAGAATCCAGTAAATACGGGATAAATCGCAAGCTGGGTGTGGACGAAAATCGAATCAAAATACTCTTTGTATGCCACGGCAATATCTGCCGTTCCCCCATGGCGGAGTTCCTTTTGAAGGATCTGGTACGCCGCCGGGGCATTGAGGAGAAATTTTACATAGCCTCCGCAGCCACCAGTTCCGAGGAGATCGGCAATCCGGTCCATCGTGGCACCAGGAAAAAGCTGGCAGAGCTGAGTATTTCCTGTTCGGAAAAACGGGCGGTGCGCATGCGGTCCGAGGATTACCGGAAATACGATTATCTCATCGGCATGGACGCATGGAATCTGCGGAATATGATGGCCATTGTCCGGCAGGATCCCCGGCACAAGGTGCACCTGCTGCTGGATTTTAGCGATCATCCCCGGGACATTGCGGATCCCTGGTATACCGGGGATTTTGAGACTACTTATAACGACATCATGGAAGGCCTGGAAGGTTTTCTGAAGCATTTAGGCTACGGAGAGAGGTGACGGAATATGGGAATGAATGATACACCTTCCGGAGAGCGGCTGCATATCGGCTTTTTCGGGAGAAGAAATGTGGGGAAATCCAGCCTGGTGAACCGGGTTACCGGTCAGGATCTGGCGGTAGTCTCTCAGGTGAAAGGAACCACTACAGATCCGGTGCGGAAAGCTATGGAACTTCTGCCCCTGGGACCGGTGGTGATCATTGATACACCGGGCATGGATGACGAGGGAGATCTTGGAGAACTGCGGGTGCGGAAAGCCCGGCAGGAGCTGAACCGGGTGGACGTAGCACTGCTGGTGGCGGATGCTGCGGAGGGCCTTGGGGCAGCGGAGAAGGTCCTTTTGGGCCTGTTTCGAGAGAAGAAGATTCCCTTCCTGATCGTACTAAATAAAGCGGATCTGTTAAATCAGCAGCAACAGGAGGCGCTGCTGCGGTCAGCTGAAAATGAGGGAAAAGCGCTGCTGGTCAGCGCCAGGGAGGATTGGCGGATCCGGGAACTGAAGGAGGAGATCGGCGGCCTTGCGGTAAAGAAGCAGGAGAAGCATCTGGTGGCGGATCTCATAAGTCCTTCGGATTTTGTAGTGCTGGTGATCCCCATTGACAAGGCGGCTCCTAAGGGACGGCTGATCCTGCCTCAGCAGCAGACCATCCGGGATATCCTGGATGCCGGAGCCAGGGCGGTGATGGTACAGGAGGACGAACTGGAGGATACTCTGGCGGCTCTGAAGCAGCAGCCATCCCTGGTCATTACTGACAGCCAGGTTTTTGGGAAAGTGGCTTCTGTGACGCCGCCGGAAATCCCGCTGACTTCTTTTTCCATCCTTTTTGCCAGATATAAGGGGAATCTTCTTCAGGCTGCGGCAGGTGCGGCGGAACTGCGGAAACTGCGATCCGGGGAGAAAGTCCTGATTGCTGAGGGCTGTACCCACCACCGTCAGTGCGGAGATATCGGTACAGAAAAACTTCCTGCCATGATCCGGAAATATACCGGAGAGGAACCGGCGTTTGCCTTTACTTCCGGCGGGGAATTTCCGGAAGATCTTACCGGATTCCGTCTGGTGATTCACTGCGGGGGCTGTACTCTGAATGAAAAAGAAATGCAGTACCGGTTGAAAACAGCAGCGGACCAGGGCGTGCCCATGACCAACTATGGAATTGCCATTGCCTGTATGCAGGGGATTCTTGCGCGGAGCGTATCTATGTTTCCGAAGGTAACAGATGCATTAAAAGGTGCAGAAACAGAGGAGTAAAAATTTCAGTAAAAATACATGGAACAGAGCCTGAATTTTTAGTAATATTTTTTCGCCTGAAAGCCTTTATAAAATCGGAGGAACGAGATATAATAGGAGCATAGAAAGACGGCGGAGATCAAAGGGAACCGCTGTGGAAGGTATCACTGCAGAATGGGAGGAAAAAAGGATGAGGATTTTAGTTACCGGAGGAGCAGGGTATATTGGAAGTCATACCTGTGTGGAGCTTCTGAACGAGGGTTATGAAGTAGTCGTAATGGATAATCTTTATAATTCCAGCAAAAAAGCTCTGGACCGGGTAGAGGAAATCACCGGTAAAAAGCTTACGTTTTACGAAACAGATATGCTGGACCGGGAAGGGGTTAAAAAGATTTTTGACCAGGAAAAGATTGACGCGGTAATCCATTTTGCCGGGTTGAAGGCAGTTGGAGAATCCGTGCGCAAGCCCATCGAATATTATTATAACAATATGGGCGGAACCTTGATCCTCTGCGATGAAATGAGAAATCACGGTGTAAAAAATATTATTTTCAGTTCTTCTGCCACTGTTTATGGAGATCCGGCGGAAATTCCCATTACGGAAAACTGCCCCAAGGGAACCTGTACCAATCCCTATGGATGGACCAAATCCATGCTGGAGCAGGTGCTGACAGATATCCACACAGCAGATCCGGAGTGGAACGTGATCCTTCTGAGATACTTTAATCCCATTGGCGCCCACAAGAGCGGACTGATCGGGGAAGATCCCAAAGGCATCCCCAACAACCTTCTGCCCTATGTAGCCCAGGTTGCCATCGGCAAACTGCCAAAGATCAATGTGTTCGGAAATGATTACGATACTCCGGATGGAACAGGAGTCAGAGACTATATTCATGTGGTGGATCTGGCCAAGGGGCATGTAAAAGCAATCCAGAAGCTGGCAGATAAGGAAGGTGTTTCCATCTTTAATTTGGGCACCGGAAAAGGCTACAGTGTACTGGATGTGATCCATGCCTTCGAAAAGGCCTGCGGACATGAACTGCCTTATGAGATTCAGGAACGCCGTCCGGGAGATATTGCCACCTGCTATGCCAAGTGTGACAAAGCGAAGAAAGAGCTGGGATGGGAAGCGCAGTATGACATTGAGGAAATGTGTGCGGATTCCTGGAACTGGCAGTCCAAAAATCCCAACGGCTATGCAGACTGACAGATAGCGGATCAGCGTCTGCGGCTCTGAAAAACAGAGAAGAGACATCCTGCAGAATAAGGGATATTCAAAACCCGGATTCTGCAGGCTGTCTCTTCTTTTTTTGCAAGTTCTTTTAAAGTGCGTGGTCTGTGTTCAGTCTGTCTGAATGCAGGGGAGGTGTTTATTCCGGATATACCAGACGATCCGGTGTGATGGAGTAAAGAACCTGATCCAGATACTTCCGGGCCAGATAATTTGCCATGTTCAGGTTCATATCCAGGTAGTTGCCGCAGTCTTTGGCAGCGGCTCCGGGGATCTCTCCTTCAAAATCGCGGATGAATTCATAAGTTCGTATGACCAGAGGGAGCACTTCCCGGGAAGTGTAATCGCCGGCCAGAAGCAGATAGAAACCGGTCCGGCACCCCATGGGGCCGAAATAGACAATGCGCTCTCCGAATTCCGGATCATTCCGCAGATAGGTGGCGCCCAGATGTTCTATGGCATGAACCTCCGCGGTGTTCATGACAGGTTCCTCGTTGGGAGAAGTCATACGCAGGTCAAAAGTCGTGACAGTCTCAGCGCCGATACGGTCCTTCCGGGAAACATATACGCCGGGCTGCAGTTTTATGTGGTCGATGGTAAAGCTGGCAATCTTTTCCATAGATGTTTTCCGCCCTTCTGTTTTATTCTTTCATTCGCGGCCGGAAAGGGCTGCGGACAACTAACATTGTAATCAGTTTTTCAGGGAAAGTCAACGGGCGCTTCCATTGACTTTCGGAGAAGGGGATGCTAAACTGTTACCAGAAAAGCAGGAAGGTGAGAGTATGACAATTGAGGAACTGTTGAAGGTGCTGGAGGCGCAGGAGGAGATCCTGCAGTTTTCTCATTTTACCCATGAGGATGCCTGGGAACTGGGTACCATGATCGTTATGGAAGCCAGGAGACGGAAGACTCCGCTGGCTCTGAAAATCCAGATGAACAGCGGGCAGACAATCTTCCAGTTTGAATCGGATGGGATTACGCCCTATACAGATGCGCTGGCGGACAAAAAGCTGCGGGTTGTGAGCCAGATGGAGACCAGCAGTCTGCATCTGCATATGCTTCTGCGGCAGAACCAGGAAACCCTGGGGGATATGGGATTAGATTCCGGTATGTACACAGACTGCGGAGGCGGGTTCCCGATCCGGGTAGAAGAAGTGGGCGTAGTAGGAGCTATCAGCGCGGCGGGGGTAAACCATGTGGCGGATCATGATCTGCTGGTTAAATGTATCAGTAAATATCTCCATATTGATGAAGTGCCCAGAATTCGGGCGGTGTAAACTCAGCGGGCCAGCAGAGCCTGTATATCCTGGGGAAGCGGTGCGGTAAAATGCATCGCTTCCTTTGTTATGGGATGCTGAAAATCCAGAGCGTAGGAGTGGAGCGCCTGTCTTCCGATAAAGGGACAGGCATCCGGGCCGTAAAGCGTATCGCCCAGCAGAGGATGCCCGATCGAGGCCATATGAACCCGAATCTGATGGGTGCGCCCGGTTTCCAGCCTTAGTTCAAGATAGGAATAACCGGCATAGGAAGCCAGTGTGCGAAAATGGGTGACAGCGGTTTCTCCCTGTTTATCTATACAGCGTTCAATAATGGAACCGGGTTTTCTTCCGATGGGCGCGCGGATCGTTCCCGAGGCAGGCGTCTCTCCCGCGGCCAGCGCCCGGTAGGTACGCCGGATACAGCGGCCGGTCATCTGCGCGGACAGCTGCGCAGCGCTGAGCGCGTGACGCGCCAGCAGAAGCAGCCCGGTGGTATCCCGGTCCAGACGATTGAGGCAATGAAACACAAAAGGTTCGTTTCGCTGCTGAAAAAACCAGGCCAGTCCATTTGCCAGAGTGTTTTCATAGTTGCCGGGCGAAGGGTGCACAGGCGTACCGGCCGGTTTATTGATTACCAGCAGATCCGCATCCTCATATACAAGAGAAAAAGGGACGGGGCGGGGAAGGATCGGCCTGCCGGATTCGGGTTCGGGAATACATACGGTCAGGAGGTCTCCGGGCTGCAAAGAAAGATTGGTGTAAGCCGGGGAACCGTTTAAAAGAATATTGTTTTCTTCCCTGCGGATCAGAGTCATCACATGCCTTGAAAAGCCCTGATGCCGCAGAAAATGACCGATGGTTCCGGCGCTTTCTTCTTCCCGGATCCGGTAATTAAGTATTCTCTTCATGAAAGCCTCCCTGTTTCCGTGATAGCATCAGTGTACAAGGGGACAATACGGTTGCCCCTTGTACACTGATGCTAAGGATGGATTAAAAACATTTGTCCCTGATTTATGAGATTATAAAATAGGGAATAAAAGCATGTCAACACCAGGGAAACACAATTTCCGCAAAGGGGAAATATGATAAAGAAGTTGTCCTGAAATGGGTTTCGTGATATACTGTCTGTGGAAAGATTTTTCAGAAAGGAACGAGATTTCAGATTATGGCGGATAAATATGTAGCATATGTGGGGACTTATACCCACGGAAGCAGTATTGGGATTCATTTATATGACATTGATGTGCAGGAGGGAACTCTTTCTGAACGCAAAGTAATTAAAGTAAATAATTCTTCCCACATCTGTCGTTCTCTCAACGGAAAATATCTGTATTCCATAGCAGATGAAGGTGTGGAAGTGTTCAAGGTAGAGCAGGATGGGGATCTGACGCCGATTAATAAGGTGGGAATTGATGGCATGCGGGGGTGCTATCTTTCCGTAGACCAGGCGGGCAAGTATCTGTTCGTAGGCGGCTATCATGACGGGAAAGTAACAGTGGTCCATACCCACCAGGACGGACGGCTGGGCCGGGTGATGGACGGGGTTTTTCACAGAGGTCTTGGCAGCGTTGCGGAACGGAATTTCCGTCCACATGTGAACTGCGTGGTGCCCACTCCCGAGAATAAGTTTCTCTGTGCGGTGGACAACGGGATCGATCAGGTAAAAGTATATCGGATTACGGAACATAATAAGCTTTCTCTTGTGGATATTCTCCGGTGCGCCCGTGAGTCCGGTCCAAGGCTTCTGCTGTTCAGCAAGGACGGGAGATTTGCCTATCTTCTGTACGAATTGTCCAATACCGTAGATGTATTTGCCTATTCCTGCAAAAAAAGCCCTGCTTTTGAAAAACTGCAGACAGTAAGCACCACCTCCGATAACGTGGACCAGATGCATGACGCGGCTTCCGGAATGTGCTTCTCTCCGGATGGCAGGTATCTTTTTACTTCCACCGCAGGGGACAATACAGTGGCTATGTTTTCGGTTGATCCGGAAACCGGCCTGCTTACAAAAGAGTTCGCGCTTCCCATCAGCGGTGAATATCCTAAGGATATCGCCATGTTCCCGGATGGAAAACATATTGCGGTAGTGAATCATGAATCCAACTCTATTACAACGTTTACCGTGGATTACGATAAAAAGGTGCTGATCATGAAGGGAAAACCTATGAAGGTGGATACCCCCAACTGTATCCTGATTACAAAAGAAGGGGTGTAAAACCCGGCGGAGCAGAATACAGACCTCAGCGGGATAGAAGCGTTTGCTGTTCCGCCGGGGTCTTTTTCTGTGCTTGCCGACAAAAGAGACATCTGAAAATTGTCAAAAGTATCCAAAAAAAATTGCGGAACAGAGAACAGACTATTGAAAAAAAGACAAATTTCATGTATGATTAAAAAAATGTTTGTTGTTTTCATAAGAAATGACAGACAGACCTTTGGCGCTGCCGGAAGAATTCCTGACAGCTGAAAAGGTGTATAGAGTTTTGAGAGAAAGGAATGGAAGAAACATGGCAGAATCACACAAAGACAAAATTGTAGTAGTTGGAGCCGGCAATGTGGGGGAGGCAATCGCCTATACTCTGATGGTCAGAAAACTGGCCAACGATATTGTGCTGGTGGATTTAAATGAGGACAGAGCCCAGGGAGCCGCGCTGGATATTGCCCAGGGTACCAGCTTTTTCAAGCAGGTGTGGGTTCGTAAGGGCGGATATGAGGAGTGCGCGGACGCGCAGCTGATTATCATTACCGCCGGTATCGCCAGAAAACCCGGACAGACCCGTCTGGACCTGGCAAAGACCAACGTTTCTATTGTTAAGAGCATTGCAAAAAGTATTATGCAGTACGCGAAGAATCCTCTGATCCTGGTGGTTTCCAATCCTGCGGATATTACCACGGCAGCAATCTGCGAGGAGACCGGACTTCCCAGCCACCGGGTTATCGGAAGCGGAACCTCTTTGGACACTGCCAGATTCCGCTATTTCCTGAGCCAGGCTCTGAATGTGAATATTGAGGACATCAGCGGTTATATTCTGGGCGAGCACGGAGACAGCCAGGTGCCGATCTGGAGTGCCATTACCGTAGGCGGCATGCCTCTGGATGAGTATGCAAAGCAGGTAGGAGTAGAACTGGATAAACCGGCCATTGCCAAACGTACAAAAGAGGGCGGCGCTGAGGTTATTAAGCTGAAAGGCGCTACTTTCTATGGCATTGCCATGTCTGTTTCCAATATTGTTGAAAAGATCATGAAGGATGAGAACGCAGTACTGCCGGTTGCCCATGTGCTGGGCCAGGAGTTCGGCGACTGGGCCGGCGTGGCTATTTCCCTTCCCTGCGTAGTGGGCTGGGACGGCATTGAAAAAACTCTGCGTCTGCCTATGACCGATGAGGAGAAGGCAGCTATGGATAATTCTGTAAGCGTTCTTCGGGATTTCCATAACAGCGTGAAAGATATGTAATGCTGCCGGGGATAAAATACAGTTTGCCCTAACAGCAAGTGATTCATACAAAACAAGTACTGAAAGGAGTTTATAATCATGGACGTGAAAGAAAAAGCACTGAAGATGCACGAGGAGTGGCAGGGAAAAATAGAGGTGGTCAGCCGGGCAAAACTGGAGAATCCCGATGATCTGTCTATTGCCTATACGCCGGGCGTTGCGGAGCCCTGTCTGAAGATTTCCGAGGATGTGGATCTTTCCTACAAATATACACGACGGGGCAATATGGTTGCCGTTGTGACTGACGGAACCGCTGTTCTGGGCCTGGGAGATATCGGACCGGAAGCCGGTATGCCTGTTATGGAAGGAAAATGCGTGCTGTTCAAGACCTTTGGCGGCGTAGATGCCTTCCCGCTGTGCGTAAGAAGCAAAGATGTAGATGATATCGTAAATACCGTGGCTCTGCTGGCCGGAAGCTTCGGCGGCGTAAACCTGGAGGATATTGCCGCTCCCCGATGCTTTGAGATCGAGCGCAAGCTGAAAGAGCGCTGCGATATTCCGATCTTCCATGATGACCAGCACGGCACCGCAGTGGTTACCGCCGCAGCTATGATTAACGCCCTGAAGCTTACCGGAAAGAAGCTGGAGGACATCAAGGTAGTTACCTCCGGAGCAGGTGCTGCCGGAATCGCTATCATTAAGCTGCTGGTAAGCCTGGGACTGAAAGAAGTGATCATGTGCGACCGCCACGGCGCTATCTATGAAGGCCGGGAAGGACTGAACGCTGAGAAGGAGGAGATGGCAAAGATCTCCAACCTGCAGAAGAAACAGGGAAGCCTGGCGGACATGCTGGTAGGCGCCGATGTATTTATCGGTGTTTCTGCCCCCGGAACAGTTACACCTGAGATGGTGAAGACCATGGCTCCCAATCCCATCCTCTTCCCTATGGCGAACCCGGTTCCGGAGATTATGCCGGATCTGGCCAAAGAGGCAGGAGCAGCTGTCATTGGAACAGGCCGCAGTGATTTCCCGAACCAGATCAACAACGTGCTGGCATTCCCGGGAATCTTCCGGGGCGCGCTGGATGTGCGGGCAAAAGATATCAACGATGAGATGAAGGTAGCGGCGGCCTACGCCATTGCAGGGCTGATCGATGAGAAGGATCTGAATCCGGACTATATCATTCCCAACCCCTTCGACAAGAGAGTGGCTCCCGCGGTGGCCAAGGCAGTTGCCGAGGCGGCCAGAAAATCCGGAGTTGCCAGAATCTGATTCTGAATACTGTAAAAGCCCCGTCAGGAATAACCGGCGGGGCTTTTGCGCGGGCAGCCATTTGACTTCCGGCGGGAATCTGCGTAAGATAGGGGGGATAAGGAGAAATCTATGAAAAGCAGAGTTGTTTTAATTCCCTGTGATAGCTATGAGGAGGAGCAGGTTTACGAAAAACTGAAAAAAGGGATCCATCTGCTGGGAGGCTTGGATGCCTTTGTTCAGAAACAGGAGAAAGTGCTTCTGAAGCTGAATCTGGTCCGAAACGCCGGGGCGGAACGGGCGGTGACCACTCATCCGGCAGTGGCGGCTGCATTAGCCAGGATTTTCCGGGAAGAAGGATATGAGCATCTGGCTGCCGGGGATTCCAGCGGATTCGGTTCCCCCCTGAAGATTATGGAAGAACTGGGGCTGGCTCCGGCATTTCAGCGGTATCACGTAAAAATGCAGGAGTTTAAGGAGGCTGTTCCCACAGAGTTTCCGGAGGGGATCCACGCAAAACGATTCATGCTGGCCCGGGAAGTGCTGGAAGCAGATGCCCTGATCAGCGTCTGCAAGATGAAAACCCACGCCCTGGAGCACATTACCGGGGCGGTGAAAAATCAGTATGGCTGTGTCCAGGGCTTTCACAAAGCCAAGGGTCATACCCTGTATTCAGATCCGGTAAGCTTTGCCCGGATGCTGGGAGATCTGAATCGGCTTGTGAAGCCCCGGCTGTATATCATGGACGGCATCACCGCCATGGAGGGCAACGGTCCCACTTCCGGAGATCCGGTTCCCATGCGTCTGCTGCTTTTGTCAGATGATCCGGTGGCCCTGGACAGCGTTTTCTGCCGCCTGGTTCATCTGGATCCCCAGCTGGTGCCCACCAATGTCCAGGGGGAGCAGATGGGACTGGGTACCTGGCGGGAGGAAAACATAGAGCTGTTGACGGAGGAAGGCCCCGTGGAGCTTTCCCGGGCGGTGAAGCGGTATGGAAACCCGGATTTCCGCGTTAAGCGCAGCCGGGAAAAAGCCCGGGGCTGGATGGGCGCTGTGGGGATTTTTAGGATCTTCCGCAGAAAGCCCAGGATCCGGGGGGATCTCTGCCGGAAATGCGGCGTCTGTGTGGAAAGCTGTCCGGTAGAGGGAAAAGCTCTGCATTTTTCCAAGGGCAGGGATAAGCCGCCGGTATATGATTATAAAAGGTGCATCCGCTGTTTCTGCTGCCAGGAAATGTGCCCTCACAGAGCGATTTATGTAAAATGAATTTAGAAGGAGATCAAAAGCTATGAATATGGAAACACTGCGGGCGGATATGGTGGCCGCCATGAAGGCAAGGGAAAAAGAAAAAAAGGAGGCGATTTCCTCCCTGGTGTCGGCGGTGAAGAAAGCCGCCATTGATGCCGGCTGCCGGGAGGATATCCCGGAGAGCATGGTGGATCAGGCCATTCTGAAAGAACTGAAAACGGTTAAGGAGCAGCTGGATACCTGTCCGGAATCCCGGCAGGATCTGAAGGCAGAGTACCAGTTCCGCTATGATGTTATCGCCGGGTACGCCCCGAAGCAGATGAGTCCGGAGGAGGTAAAAGCCTACATCCAGGAGCATTTTGCGGAGGTGCTGGCCACAAAGAACAAAGGGCAGATCATGAAAGCGGTTATGGGGGAAATGAAAGGCAAGGCAGACGGCAAGGTTATCAATCAGACGGTAGCGGAGCTCTGCAGATAAGATGAATCTTCTCACCGCGGAACACATTACAAAAGCATACAGCGAGAGGGCGCTGCTGGAAGACGTCACATTGGGAATCCAGGAGGGTGAAAAGATCGGGGTCATCGGCGTCAACGGCATGGGAAAGTCCACCCTGCTGCGGATTCTGGCCGGAGCTGAGAAGCCGGACGAAGGTACGGTGATCCGGGGGAGAAATGTGAAAATAGGCTACCTGCCCCAGACGCCCTGCTTTGAAGAAAATGATACGGTACTCTCCGCTGTGCTCTCCGGGGAGTCCGGAGAAAATCCGGAGGGATTTACGAAAGAAAGCGAGGCCAGGGCCATGCTGACCCGGCTTGGGCTGGATGTATTTGACAAGCCGGTGGCAGAACTTTCCGGCGGACAGAGGAAACGGGCTGCGCTGGTCCGGGTGCTGTTGAACCCGGTGGATTTTCTGGTGCTGGATGAGCCTACCAACCATTTGGACAGTGAGATGTCCGACTGGCTGGAGGACTATCTGAACCGGTTTCGGGGAACACTGCTGATGGTGACCCACGACCGGTATTTCCTGGACCGGGTGGCGGACCGGATCCTGGAGGTGGATCAGGGGAAGGTTTACAGCTATCCCGGCAGTTACCACATTTATGTAGAGCGGAAGGAGGAACGGCTGGATATGGCCCGGGCCTCTGAGCGCAAGCGGCAGAGCATTCTGCGGACAGAACTGCAGTGGCTGGCCCGAGGGGCCAGGGCCCGTTCTACCAAGCAGAAAGCGCATATTCAGAGGATCCGGGATCTGCAGGCCGTGGAGGCGCCCGTAGAACAGAACAGCCTGGAGTTATCCTCCCTTTCTTCCCGGTTGGGGCGCAAGACCCTGGAATTGAAGGGAATCTCCAAGGCCTATGACGGCAGGCAGCTCATAGACCGTTTCACCTATATCTTCCTGAAAGGAGACCGGGTGGGCTTCGTGGGGAGAAATGGCTGCGGCAAGACCACCCTGCTGAAGATTCTTACAGGAAATCTGCAGCCGGACTCCGGAGAAGTGGAAGCGGGACAAACTGTAAAAATCGGCTACTTTTCTCAGGAAAATGAATACATGGACGAAAGCCTGAAGGCCATTGATTACGTAAAAGAGGTGGGAGAATATATCGAAACCCCTGAGGGGAAGATGACGGCATCCGCCCTTATGGAGCGTTTTCTCTTTGACGGGACTATGCAGTGGAGCCGGATCGAGAAGCTTTCCGGCGGGGAAAAACGGCGGCTGTACCTGCTTCGGATCCTTATGGGAGCTCCCAATGTGCTGGTATTAGATGAGCCCACCAACGACCTGGATATCCAGACCCTGACCATTTTGGAGGATTACCTGGACAACTTTCAGGGGATCGTGATCGCGGTTTCTCACGACCGGTATTTTCTGGATCGGACTGTGCGCAGGATTTTTGCCTTTGAGGAAAACGGCAGGATCCGGCAGTACGAAGGCGGCTGGTCCGATTATCAGGCGGCCAGACAGCAGGAAGAGAAGGAAACCGCCGGGAAGATTCCGGCAAAACCGGTACCGGAAGAAGGGGAAAAGAAGCAGAGCCGGGAGGGGCGCGCCCACAGCCAGAAGCTGAGATTCACCTTTAAAGAACAGAGGGAATTTGAGACCATCGACGATGAGATCGCCGCTCTGGAGGAAAAGGTGGGGGAACTGGACGCGGCCATAGAGAAGGCGGCTTCCCAGTACACGAAACTGGAGGAGCTGATGAAAGAAAAAGAAGCCGCGGAGCAGGCGCTGGAGGAAAAGATGGACCGCTGGGTGTACCTGAACGATCTGGCGGAACGGATCCGGTCGGAAAAATGACGGAAAAATCCGTTGTAAACGGTGTTTTTTTAGGAATACATACGGGTTGCACCGTGGACATCGGGCGCAATCAGTGTTATAATAAACACGTATGTTTTAGAGGCAGTACATTTTTTAAGGAGGATAACAAAGATGGCAAGAAAGATGAAAACCATGGATGGTAATCATGCCGCCGCTCATGCGTCTTACGCGTTTACCGATGTTGCGGCAATCTACCCGATTACCCCGTCATCTCCCATGGCAGAAGCTACCGATGAGTGGGCGACCCAGGGGAGAAAGAACATTTTCGGACACGAAGTGCAGATCACTGAGATGCAGTCCGAGGCAGGCGCTGCAGGCGCTGTACACGGTTCTCTTTCCGCAGGCGCTCTGACTACCACCTATACGGCTTCTCAGGGTCTTCTGCTGATGATCCCGAACCTGTACAAGATCGCCGGCGAGCAGCTGCCGGGTGTGTTCAACGTATCCGCCCGTGCTCTGGCAAGCCACGCTCTGTCCATTTTCGGTGACCATTCCGACGTATACGCATGCCGCCAGACCGGCGTTGCCATGCTGTGCGAGTCTTCCGTACAGGAAGTTATGGATCTGACCCCGGTTGCCCACCTGGCAGCGATCAAGGGCAAAGTTCCCTTTATTAACTTCTTCGACGGATTCCGTACTTCCCACGAGATCCAGAAGATCGAAACCTGGGATTACGAAGATCTGAAAGATATGGTAGATATGGATGCGGTTGACGCCTTCAGAAAACACGCTCTGAACCCCAACCATCCCTGCCAGAGAGGTTCCGCCCAGAACCCGGATATCTTCTTCCAGGCAAGAGAGGCCTGCAACCCCTACTACGACGCTCTTCCGGCTGTTGTACAGGAGTACATGGACAAAGTAAATGAGAAGATCGGAACAGACTATAAGCTGTTCAACTACTACGGAGCTGCTGACGCTGAGCATGTAATTGTGGCTATGGGTTCCGTGTGCGATACCATTGAGGAGACCATCGACTATCTGATGGCTGCAGGCAAGAAAGTGGGCGTTGTGAAGGTACGTCTGTACAGACCTTTCGTAGCACAGGCTCTTATCGATGCGATCCCGGATTCTGTAAAACAGATCTCCGTGCTCGACAGAACCAAAGAGCCCGGCGCACTGGGCGAGCCCCTGTATCTGGATGTAGTTGCTGCCCTGAAGGGAAGCAAATTCGATCAGATCCCTGTATTCAGCGGACGTTACGGACTGGGCTCCAAGGACACCACTCCCGCTCAGATCGTTACCGTATATGAGAACACTTCCAAGAAGCTGTTCACCATCGGTATCGTAGACGATGTGACCAACCTGTCACTGGAAGAGGGCGCTCCGCTGGTAACCACTCCGGAAGGAACCATCAACTGCAAGTTCTGGGGTCTGGGCGCCGACGGTACCGTTGGAGCCAACAAGAACTCCATCAAGATCATCGGCGATAACACCGATATGTATGCCCAGGCATACTTTGATTATGATTCCAAGAAATCCGGCGGTGTGACTATGTCTCACCTGCGTTTCGGCAAGAAGCCTATTAAGTCCACTTACCTGATCCATAAAGCAAACTTTGTTGCGTGCCACAATCCTTCTTATGTGAATAAATACAACATGGTTCAGGAGCTGGTAGACGGCGGCACATTCCTGCTGAACTGCGCATGGGATATGGACGGTCTTGAGAAACACCTTCCGGGCCAGGTAAAAGCCTATATCGCCAACCACAACATTAAGTTCTACACCATCGACGGTGTGAAGATCGGTATTGAGACCGGTATGGGTCCCACCCGTATCAACACCATCCTGCAGTCCGCTTTCTTCAAGCTGGCCAACATCATTCCCGAGGAGAAGGCCATCGAGCTCATGAAGGCAGCTGCCAAGGCTACCTACGGACGTAAGGGTGATGATGTGGTTCAGAAGAACTGGGCTGCCATCGATCAGGGCGCAAAGCAGGTTGTTGAGGTTCAGGTTCCCGACAGCTGGAAGAACGCTGCTGACGAGGGACTGCAGATGACTCACGCCGAAGGCGGCAGAGCAGATGTGGTTGATTTCGTAAACAACATCCAGAGCAAGGTAAGCGCACAGGAAGGAAATTCCCTGCCTGTATCCGCTTTTAAGGATTACGTAGATGGTTCCACACCCTCCGGTTCCTCTGCATACGAGAAACGCGGTATCGCGGTAGATGTTCCGGTTTGGAATCCCGACAACTGTATCCAGTGTAACAGATGTGCTTATGTATGTCCCCATGCCGTTATCCGTCCGGTGGCTCTCACCGAGGAGGAGGCTGCAAAGGCTCCGGAAGGCATGAAGACTCTGAAGATGACCGGCATGGACGGCTATCAGTTCTCCATGGTAATTTCTTCTCTGGACTGTACAGGATGCGGTTCCTGCGCCAACGTATGTCCGGGCAAGAAGGGCGCCAAAGCTCTGGCTATGGAAGCTGCAGAGTCCACCATGGCACAGCAGAAATATTTCGATTACGCAGTAGAGCTGCCTGAGAAGACCGATGTGGTTGAGAAGTTCAAAGAGACTACCGTAAAGGGAAGCCAGTTCAAGAAACCGCTGCTTGAGTTCTCCGGCGCCTGCGCAGGCTGCGGCGAGACTCCGTATGCGAAGCTGATCACCCAGCTGTTCGGCGACAGAATGTATATTGCCAACGCTACCGGATGTTCTTCCATCTGGGGCAACTCCTCACCCTCTACACCTTACACGGTGAATGCCAAGGGACAGGGCCCGGCATGGTCCAACTCTCTGTTCGAGGATAACGCCGAGTTCGGATACGGCATGCTGCTGGCTCAGAACGCACTGCGTGACGGACTGAAAGAGAAGGTAGAAGCGGTTATGGCCAATGAGAAGGCTTCCGCTGAAGTAAAAGAGGCCTGCCAGAACTGGCTGGATACCTTTGGCTGCGGCGCAACCAACGGAACCGCTACCGATAAGCTGGTATCTGTTCTGGAGGGCGTTGACTGCGATATCTGCAGAGAGATCGTTAAGAACAAAGACTTCCTGGCTAAGAAATCCCAGTGGGTATTCGGCGGTGACGGCTGGGGCTACGACATCGGATTCGGCGGCGTTGACCATGTACTGGCCAGCGGCAAAGACATCAATGTGATGATCTTCGATACCGAGGTATACTCCAACACCGGCGGACAGGCTTCCAAGGCTACGCCTACCGGAGCCATCGCTCAGTTCGCTGCCGGCGGCAAGGAAGTGAAGAAGAAAGATATGGCATCCATCGCCATGAGCTACGGCTATGTATACGTTGCGCAGATCGCTATGGGCGCTGACTACAACCAGACTGTAAAAGCACTGGCTGAGGCTGAGGCATATCCGGGACCGTCTCTGGTAATCGCATATGCTCCCTGTATCAACCACGGCATCAAGAAGGGTATGAGCAAAGCTCAGACCGAGGAAGAGCTGGCTGTTAAGTCCGGATACTGGCATCTGTTCCGCTACAACCCGGCTCTGAAGGCAGAAGGCAAGGCTGCGTTCACTCTGGATTCCAAGGCTCCCACCGAGTCCTATCAGGACTTCATCAACGGAGAGGTGCGTTACAATTCTCTGAAACGCGCAAATCCGGAGAAGGCGGAGAGACTGTTCGCAAAATCCGAGCAGGAAGCAAAAGAGAGATACGCATATCTCAACAAGCTGATCACCCTGTACGGAGCAGAAGAATAATCGGACAGAGAGCTCTGTCAGCGATAAACAGAAGGAACCATTCCGCGGCTGCGGGATGGTTCCTTCTTGTTTATCTGTTTTTGTTTTCTTTGCGGTATTTTCCGGGACTTTTTCCGGTCATTTTTCAGCTAAAAACAGGTATCATAAAGAATCAGAGATACACCGGGCCGGTGAATTGTCTGTATTGTTTCCCGAAGACAAATTTTCCGGCTCTTTTTGTAGTGAGATACCAATGCACTTCCGTCTTTTTGAAGGTATACTGTTTACATCAGATGGCGGAGAGAATGACGGATGGGGTCTCCGGAGGTAAGGAGGAGCAGATAGATGATGAAACAGGCGCGTAAAATAAAAGTGGTGATTGCCATGGATTCCATGAAGGGAAGTTTAAGCTCCCTGGAGGCGGGCAGGGCTGCGGCGGAGGGAATCCGGCTGGCCAGGCCGGAGGCCCGGATCGTTGTAAAACCCCTGGCCGATGGTGGAGAAGGAACTGTGGAGGCGCTGACCGCCGGTCTGGGCGGAGAATTTGTCACGGTGCCGGTTCACGGACCTCTGGGAGAAGCGGTGACGGCCCGCTATGGGATTCTGCCGGACGGAACCGCGGTAATGGAGATGGCGGAAGCATCCGGCCTCACGCTGGTTCCCGGGGACCGGCTGGATCCCTGGCGGGCATCTACGTATGGAACGGGAGAGATGATCCGGGACGCTCTGGGAAGAGGATGCTGGGATTTTCTCATCGGGATCGGCGGCAGCGCCACCACCGATGGTGGAACGGGCATGCTGGCCGCTCTTGGCTATGAATTTCTGGACAGCAGGGGACAGCCGGCCGCCCCGGGAATTGGGGAGTTGGACCGAATTGACCGGATCTGCGCGGCAAACCGTCTGCCGGAACTGGAGCAGTGCAGTTTCCGGATTGCCTGCGATGTTTCCAATCCCCTGCTGGGAGAGCAGGGTGCCGTCTGGGTATACGGACCCCAGAAGGGTGTGAGGGAAGAAGAAAAGCCGGTGCTGGATGCCAAAATGCTGCACTTTGCGGAAAAAACAGTGGAATATACGGGAAAAGACTGCAGAAATGCGCCGGGAGCCGGGGCGGCCGGCGGACTGGGATTTGCCTTTTTGAGCTATTTCCCGGAAGCCCGTCTCCAGCCGGGCGCGGAGCTGGTGCTGGAGATTTTGGGGCTGGAACGGGAAATTGCGGAGGCCGATTTCGTGGTAACCGGAGAGGGAAGGCTGGACGCGCAGACTTCCATGGGAAAGGCCCCCGCTGGGATAGCCCGGATAGCAAAAAAATACGGGAAAAGGGTGATCGCCTTTGCGGGACAAATCGCCGAGGATGCCGGGGCCTGCCGCCAGGCGGGGATCGACGCCTGCTTTTCGATTCTGCCGGGCGTTCTGTCCCTGGAGGAGGCCATGCGTCCCGAGACGGCGGAAAAGAATCTGAAAAGGACGGCGGAGCAGGTGTTCCGTCTGCTGTAGGCGCCGGCTTATGCCTGCCGGACCATCCGCCGATTTACCGCTAGTGTCAGACAGAGAAAAGCCAGCGCAAAGCTTCCCTGGATCAGAAAGCCCTGGGTGATGGTGGAGCGCAGGGGGCCGGTCAGGGCTGTATGGGTGCCCAGCTCCCGGTTGATGATCTCATACCAGTAGAAGGGCAGAAACCGGGAGAAGCGCAGCACAGTTTCGCTGAGCAGTTCCAGCGGTACGAAGACGCCGCAGAGAAAACTGCATCCCAGCCCCAGGATGTTGGCCATGGCATTGATAGCATTGTCATCGTGAACAAGCGTGCCCACCAGAAAAGCCAGGGAGGCGGCGTCCGCCAGGAGCAGCAGAGTATTGGCCAGATACCAGGGCAGCAGGGCGTCCGTATAAAAATCGAGACCGCCGAAAAACAGGGGCAGTGCCATGCTGCAGCCCCAGAATACCAGGAACAGGAGCAGAAAGGCGGCGCTACCCTGCAGAAACTGTCCGGTGGGAGAGACCGGAGAGGCGTTCAGACGCATCCGGATGTCCCGGTTCCGGAAAGCCTTCAGAATGTAACTGACGCTGTAGATCAGAACAGCCAGAAACAGATAGGGAAGATACTGAAACATGGCGGCGTAGGTGTGGATCTCGGTCTTCCCGGTATCCAGAAGTTTTATGTCAGAGCCTGTGCCGGAAACGGAGAGTACCTTTTCCGCTGCCTGTTCCGGAGTAAAACCGGCGCTCTGGTAAATGCGGATCTGATTCAGAAAAGCATCGATCCTGCTGTTCAGATAATAGCCCTCGGTGGAGCCGGGAACGGCGGTTACCTGCAGGGAGGCGCTGCCGCCGGAAAATTCCTGCTGGAAATGCCCGGGGATCACCAGTACATACTGGATGCTGCGGATATAGAGAGCTTCTGTGAGCGCTTCTCGGTCCAGATCGGAGACCGTAACCTGATTATCTCTGGAGAGCATCTGGATGACCGCGCGGGACAGGGCTGTGTCATCCTGGTCCACAACGGCGATGGCTACGCTTTCCGGATGGAACATTTCTTCCTGACTTCCGCCGAAGACGTTGGCCGCCAGCAGACAGATGGCGGTAAAAATTCCGAAAAAGCCCAGCATGTAGGCGAGATTCCGCCGGATGATTTTCAGATATCCTTTAAATACTGTCATAACGCAGCCTCCTCATTCTCAGACATGCAAAAACGGTGAGTGCAAGGCAGAAGGCGGCCAGAAGCGCAAGGCGCGTTCCCAGCCTGCCCGCATCCTCATAGACCACCAGGCAGTACAGGGCATCGCTTATGAGGGCGGCGGGATTGATGCGGTTAAGCAGGGGAATGTTCTGCTCGATGATCTGTTTCATTCCGGCGAACATAAGCCCGGCCAGGAAACAGAGAACCAGCGGGATGATCACGGTCAGGAGCGTCTGGAAGCCCTCCCGGATCCGGGCGCAGCCGATGATGGCTCCCAGTGAGACGCCGGAGAGACTTCCCAGAAAGCAGATCAGCAGAATCATGCCGGGATTTCCCCGCAGCTCAATCTGAAGCACCAGGATCAGATAAGCCAGAAGCAGCAGCACGCTGGAAAAGTGAATGCAGGTACCTGCGATCATGTCCGCGGTGACGATTTTCGCCTTGGGCACCGGGGCGATGGCCCTGCGGGCACCCAGGGCGGAAAAGGATGCATTATTTTCATTGGACAGCGTGGCCCCCAGAAAGGTTCCGTAGAAACAGGCCATGGCAATCAGGGCGAAGAAATATTCCAGAACGCTGTCATAGGTTTTTCCGCCAAGAGAGGCTGTTTCGGTATAGGATTGATATCCGGACAGGGCTTCCAGGGCAGCGGGGAGCTGCTCCGGACAGGTCCGGGCAATATCCTGGAGTATGGAAGCGTTTCTGTCAAAGCTTTCCATCAGGGAAGACAGCAGGGTCTCTTCTATGCCGCTGCCGGCTACCGTCAGGAAAGGGTTTTCTTCTTCGTAAAAAATGCCGCTGACGGTTCCGTCCTCCAGAGCCTGGACTGCCTCGGAGGATTCCATGGAAGCAAGGGACAGGAGACTGCCGTCCAGCTCCTGCAGGTATTCCGAAAACGCCGTATTTTCGGATACAGTAACGACAGCGGCAGGGATATCCGCAAAGGATTCTGTGCCGAGATTTCCAAAGGCCGCATAAAACAGAGTCGCCAGAATGATGGGGAAGCCCAGCCCCCAGAACATCAGGCTCTTTTCCCGAAGAATCTGTACCATGCGGCAGCGAATCAGATGAAGCATTTGTTATCCCTCCTACTAATCCCGCAGTTCTTTTCCGGTGAGTTCCAGAAATACATCGTTCAGCGTGGGCAGCTCCGAGAAAACCCTCCCGAAGGAAAGATCCGCGGATTCCAGATAGTGGAGCAGGCGGACCAGATTGTAGCTGGCACCGGTGAAGCGCACCTTCAGGGTGCGCTCTGCGTATTCGGCGGAGAAAACGTGGGGGAGGGCGCGGACGGCCTCCAGGTTTTCCTCCGGAAGATCAATGGCTTCTACCGTGACGGTCTCTCCGGTCTTGATCATGGATTTCAGCTCCTCGGAGGTGCCGGAGGCAATACAGCGGCCGTGATCCAGGATGGCGATCCGGGTGCAGAGCTGCTCCACTTCCTCCATATAGTGGGAAGTGTAGATGACAGTGGAGCCCTGGCGGTTCAGTTCCCGGATGCCTTCCAGGATCTTGTTCCGGCTCTGGGGGTCCACCGCTACCGTGGGCTCATCCAGGATGATCAGCCGGGGTCTGTGAGCGATGCCGCAGGCAATATTCAGCCGGCGGAGCAGGCCGCCGGAGAGCTGTCTGGGTCTTTTTTTTCGGTAGCTTTCCAGGCCGGCAAAGATCAGGGCATCCTCCACCAGGCGCCTCCGCCGTTCTTTATCCGGCACGTACAGGCCGCAGAAAAAGTCGATATTTTCCCAGACGGACATCTGGCCAAAGACGGCCACATTCTGAAAGACAACGCCGATCTGCCGGCGGATGTCATAGGAGACGGGCGTCATGGGATGGTCAAAAATCCGGATTTCTCCCCGGTCATATTTCAGAAGGGCCAGGAGACAGTTGAGGGCTGTCGTTTTTCCGGAACCATTGGGGCCCAGCAGACCGAAAATTTCCCCCTCCTGTATTTCAAGATTCAGATGATCCAGGGCCAGCGTGTCCCCGTACCTTTTTACCAGATTTTCTATTTGGATCATGGAAACCTCCCTGTATAGATTTCTTTACTGTCAGTATAGCGGAAAAGAAATCTCTGCTGTAGTGGGGGATGTCAGGAATTGGGATGACAAATGTCACAAGTGACGGAAATCCTTGCCAGGGACGAAGGAATCCGTTAAGATAAAAGCAGATTCGTGGGAGAAAGGCGGTGGAGAATATGGGAGCTCTGGCAGACCGGGGATTCTTTATGCTGTACGGAATCGGCGCGGCTGTATTCCTGGAGACAGGCACAGCGTACATTGCGGCCCTGTTTCTGTCCGTGGCCCTTTCCTGCCTTCCTCTGATTCTGCCGGGCAAATGGCAGGCAGGTGTTCTGCTGGCTCTGGGCTGCGCAGCCGCCTGCTTCTGGCCGGAGACGGCCGCGTTTCTTCCGCTGGTGTTGTATACGATCCTGGAGAGCCGCTGCCTGTGGGCCCTTCCTTTTGCAGCCGCGGCTCTGTTCCGGGGCTGCGTCAGAGGCGGGGAGACGGCTGTTTATCTGCTGGCCGGAGCGGCCGGGGCGCTGCTTTTGTGGGAGCGGAACCGGAGACTCACAGAGAAGGAGGCCAGGCTTCGCTGTGTTCAGGATGACAGCACGGAGCGCTCTCTTCTTTTAAAACAGCGAAACCGGGAGCTGCAGGCCAAGCAGGATTATGAAATCTATGCGGCGACTCTGCGGGAGCGGAACCGGATTGCCCGGGAGATTCATGACAGTGTGGGTCATCTGCTGGCCCGGTCCATTCTGATGACCGGGGCCGCGCGGGCGGTAAACCGGGAAGCCTCTCTGGAGGAACCCCTCCGTTCTCTGGAAGACACGCTGAAGGAGGCCATGGACAGTGTCCGGCGCAGTGTCCACGATCTTCACGGGGATTCCGTGGATCTGAAAGCCCAGACGGAGCAGCTGGTCCGGGAATTCCGGTTCTGCCCGGCCGTTCTGGACTACGATATGGGGGCGGGGGTGCCTGGCAGGGTAAAGTTCTGTTTTCTGGCGGTGCTGAAGGAAGCTCTGGCCAATGTGATGAAGCACAGCAATGCCGCGGAGGTGCGGATCGCCATGCGGGAGCACCCGGCTTTTTATCAGCTGGATATCCGGGATGACGGAACGGTCCGGAAAGAGCGGAAGATAACGGAAGGTATGGGCCTGCAGAACATGGAAGAGCGGGTGCGGAATCTGGGTGGTCTGCTGAAGATTACCCGGGAGAGGGGATTCCGGATCTTTATATCTATTCCAAAGGAGGAACAACAGCATGAGAATCGTGGTGATTGATGATGATCCGCTGATTGTGATGGCGCTGGAAACCATCCTGGGCGCCGGCGGAGAAGCAGTAATCTGCGGTTCCGGGCACAGCGGAGAGGAAGCGGAAAAGCTGTATGAGCGGGAGCGGCCGGATGTTCTGCTGATGGATATCCGCATGGAGGGCATGGACGGGCTGGAAGCGCTGGAGCGTATCCTGAAACGGTTTCCTGGGGCCAGGATTCTGCTGCTCACCACTTTTCTGGATGACGAATACATCATCCGGGCTATCCGGGCCGGGGCCCGGGGCTATCTGCTGAAGCAGGATTATGGAAGTATCCTGCCTGCCCTGCGGGCGGTGATGAGCGGACAGACGGTATTTGGCAGCGGGATCATGGCCAGGATTCCGGAGCTGTTTCAGAGAGAGGGCCGCAGGGAGCGGAAGGCGGAGGGACTGAGCGAGCGGGAAAATGAGCTGGTATCCCTGGTTGCCGAAGGATTATCCAACCGGGAGATCGCGGATGTCATGTGTCTTGGAGAGGGAACGGTGCGGAATTATCTCAGCAGTGTTCTGGATAAGCTGCATCTGCGGGACCGGACGCAGCTGGCCGTCTGGTACTACCGGGATATGCAAAGATAGCCGGAAGCCGGCGGGGAAAATTATCCCTGCCGGCTTCCGGCCATTTCCAGAAGTCTTCGGCTGATTTCTTCCAGGCGCTGGGCTCTGCGTCCCAGGACCCGGACGGCAAAGTCGCCCTCCATCAGCTCTGTAATCCCGCCCTCGGCATCCGAAAGAGAGGACAGGTACTCCCGGGCTTCCCGGAAATAATCCTCCGGGCTCTCCGGGCGGGTAAGAAAAAGATTCAGAAGATGCGTGTATCCTTCGTACATGCCAAGGCCGGCCATGTCGAAGCGGGCTGGTTCATAGCGGGTATTATCCCGGTAGATGAGCCTTCCGCCCCGGCGGATTTCCACCAGATTGTGGTAGAACCGGTAGGCGAAGGCTTCCCCGCTGGCGTAGCGGCCGCAGGAGAAAATTTCACTCATCTGAAAGGCGGATGTGTGATCTTCCAGCTGAATTTCCATGCGGTTTTCAAAGGCAGAATCCCTGAAAGGAATGGTGGGCTGGGGATTGAAGCAGAAAGCGGCGCCTGCGGACACCTGTACGGACGTAAATCGCTTTGCGCAGCCCTCCTTCATCTGGTGGATTTTGTCGTAGGACTGGGAGACGAATTCCAGGTCCGCGCCGGGCAGAATCTCAAAGCGGAAATCCTGCCGGTCCCCGTCCATGATCCCGGCGGAGGCGGACAGCAGCATGACCTGAATGCCCCCGCCCTTTTTTTCAAAGGGGAGCATGATCTTGTAGGGAGCTGTAAAAGCCGTGTCCCGGAGATACGTTTTTCCGTCCCTGCAGGCAGCCTGCAGGCGGAGACTGGATACTTTTCCGAACTGGTTTGTTTCCATAGAACTTACATTCCTTCCAGCAGCACATTTTCCTTGATCCAGGCGATCACCTCGTCCACATGCTCGCCGCCGCGGATGTTGGTGAAAATGAAGGGACGGTCTCCCCTCATTTTTTTAGAATCCCGATCCATAACCGAAAGGTCGGCGCCCACATAGGGGGCAAGGTCAATCTTGTTGATGACCAGCAGATCCGAGCGGGTGATGCCCGGTCCGCCCTTCCGGGGGATTTTATCGCCTTCGGACACATCGATGACAAAAAGCGTAGCGTCCACCAGTTCCGGAGAGAAGGTGGCGGACAGGTTGTCGCCGCCGCTCTCAATGAAGAGCAGCTCGATATCGGGGAAGCGCTCCAGCATCTCGTCCACGGCCTCCAGGTTCATGGAAGCATCCTCGCGGATCGCAGTATGGGGGCAGCCGCCGGTCTCCACACCGATGATGCGCTCCCGGGGCATGACGCTGTTTTTCGCCAGAAATTCCGCGTCTTCTTTCGTATAGATATCGTTGGTGATAACGCCGATATTGTAATCCTTGGACATTTTGCGGGTCAGAGCTTCGATGAGGGCCGTTTTGCCGGAACCCACCGGGCCTGCCACGCCGATTTTTACGTATGACATTTTGCTTATCCTTTCTATGACATGTATAATCTTGAGTACAGCGTCTCGTGCTGAATGCTGCGCAGATCAAAGGCCGGGGTGGAGGCGCAGAGCATTTCTTCCCCGGCATTTTCCGCCTCCGCCAGGATTTCCCCGAACAGGGAATACAGATCGGACAGCATCCGCTGTCCCTCCGTCTGACTTAAGGGGATCAGCTTTACGCAGTTGGTAACCATGGCAGAAGCCTGGGCGTACAGAAAATTCAGAAGGGCATCCGTCAGTGGGATCCCGGCGCAGGCGCAGACGGCTCCATAAGCGCAGGGATGGCAGAGGGTTTTCTTCGGCCCGGCTGCCAGATACTCCTGAAAGAACCCGCTGGTCCAGGGGATGTCCATTTTGCTCAGGGTTTTTATAAAACGGCTGCCCAGGCGCCGGGAAGCATCCCGGATCTCAAAGGGCACCCGGGAAGCCTCCAGAATGTCCTCCAGTTCGGACAGCTTTTCGGCCCGGCAGTCTCTGGAAGCCTCATAGGCCAGGCGCGCGGCCAGCAGATCCGTGTACAGAAAATTGTACCGGAGGCGTCTCCGGATGTAGTCCTCCGCCCCGGCAGCGTCCTGGACCAGACCCTTCTGGATATAGGTTTCCAGTCCGTAGGAATGGGAGTAGCCTCCAATAGGAAACAGAGAGTCATTGATCTGCAGAAGCAGAAAATGACTCTTGAGATTTTCAGTCTTCATAGATGATACCTCAGTGATGATGGTGGCCGGGGGCCCCGGAGGAAATCCTCCGGTCAAAATCCAGCTTTTCTCTGGCCCGCTCCGCGGTTACTCCGTGCAGCTTTGAAAGCATCTGCAGCATCGGTTCGTTGTAGGGCGTAATAAAAGAATAGGCGTCCTTCCCGTAGAACAGGGGAGCGTGGCGGTTGCCGATTTCATAGCACACCTTTGCCGTCATAAAGCCGTGATCCGGGGCCACCCGGACGCGGATGACCTCGCAGGGCGGGATGCGCACGGCGATGACGCGGTCCGCGTCCTCAAAGAGAATATCTCCCTCCTGCAGGCCTCTGGTCAGCACGGAATCATCCATGCGGATGCCCAGCTCCGTCCCCGCATCGGTGGTCTTTTTATGGATTTTTTTAAAGGCATCGTCCCAGTCGATGTCCACATATTCAACTTTTTTGCCGGATACCTTCTGAGAATCCAGCTTTCCGATAATTTTTTCGCAGATCATAGGAATCCTTTCCTTCTTACCACATTCCGATTATCATCAGAAGCCCGGGGATCCAGGCAGTGATTACGCCCTCAATCACCTGCAGGACGGGCACAAATCTGCCCAGCTTTTTGCCGCAGATGTCTTCCACAAAGGAAGTTCCCCAGAGGATGGCCCACAGATACCAGATAACAGCCCAGCGCCAGTCGGCGGTGACGCCTAGAGCGCTGCTTCCGGTGAGGCCCTCAATGGTTCCAAAGACGATGGCGTTGACAGCCACAAAGGTAGAGAACCAGGCGAAGGGAATGGGGCTCAAGTTCTTCAGCTTTACAAAAGCCACGAACAGATAGGTAAAGCCGAACAGCAGGCCGGTTCCGGCAGCGTAGTAATTTCCCTGCACCAGATTTACGGCGTTGATGAAAATAGACAGGCCGCCGGTTAAAATATTCATAACGGCCGCGGACTTTCCGTCCACCTTGTAAAGGGTGCACATACCGTTGTTGATCAGTACGATACCCACAAAAAGCAAGCAGACACCTAACATAATAATTTCCTCCTCATTTCCTAATGATAAAAAGCCGCCGGGATCTTTTCCCGGCGGCTTGCTGGTTTAAAACAGGCTGTAAAGCTGTGCCAGGGGCAGCTTGTCAGCGGGTTTGGAGGTGATGTGTTCTCCGTCTACACGCACCTCGTAGGTTTCCGGATTTACAGTGATCTCCGGCGTCCGGTCATTGAATTTCATATCCTTTTTGCCGATGCTGCGGCAGCCGGATACGGGAACCACTGTCTTCTCCAGACTGTATTTGCCCTTTACATCTTCTTCCATGGCAGCCTTGGACACGAAGGTCAGGCAGGAGGCGTATTTTGCCTTGCCGTGGGCGGCGAACATGGGCTTGTACATCACCGGCTCACAGGTGGGAATGGATGCGTTGGCATCTCCCATCTTGGAGGCGATGATCATGCCGCCCTTGATGATGATATCCGGCTTGATGCCGAAGAAGGCTGGATTCCACAGAACCAGATCGGCAAATTTTCCGGTTTCTACAGATCCTACGTAGGAAGCCACGCCGTGGGTAATGGCCGGGTTAATGGTATATTTGGAAATGTAGCGCTTCACGCGGAAGTTATCGTTTCCGTGGCCCTCATCCTCCGGGAGCGGTCCGCGTTCGCCCTTCATCTTGCTGGCAGTCTGCCAGGTGCGGGTAATGACCTCGCCCACACGGCCCATGGCCTGGGAGTCAGAGCTCATCATGCTGAATACGCCCATATCCTGCAGAACATCCTCGGCGGCGATGGTCTCGGGACGGATACGGGAATCGGCGAAAGCCACATCCTCGGGAATCCGCTTGTCCAGATGATGGCAGACCATCAGCATGTCCAGATGCTCGTCCAGGGTATTGACGGTGTAGGGCATGGTGGGGTTGGTGGAGGAAGGAAGTACGTTGGGAGCCGCAGCCGCCCGGATAATATCGGGAGCGTGTCCGCCGCCGGCGCCCTCTGTATGGTAGGTATGGATGGTACGCCCGGCAATGGCTGCCAGAGTATCCTCCACACAGCCGCCCTCGTTCAGGGTGTCGGTGTGGATGGCCACCTGTACATCGTAATCATCGGCCACATTCAGGCAGTGATCGATAGCCGCCGGCGTGCTGCCCCAGTCCTCGTGAAGCTTCAGACCCATGGCTCCCGCCTGAATCTGTTCTGCCAGAGCCTTCTCATCGGAGCAGTTGCCCTTGCCCAGAAGGCCGATGTTCATGGGATATTCCTCCGCAGCTTTCAGCATCATTTCCATATTCCAGGGGCCGGGGGTACAGGTGGTGGCGTTGGTGCCGTCCGCCGGGCCGGTGCCGCCGCCGATCATGGTGGTAACTCCGCTGTACAGGGCGCAGTCCACCTGCTGCGGGGAAATAAAGTGGATGTGGGTGTCCAGTCCGCCGGCTGTGAGAATGAGCCCCTCGCCTGCCAGGGCTTCAGTAGAAGCTCCTACCGTCATGCCCGGGGTGACGCCGTCCATGATAGAAGGGTTGCCGGCTTTTCCGATGCCGGCGATTTTTCCGTCTTTTACACCGATGTCAGCTTTATAGATGCCGGTGTAATCCACTACCAGACAATTGGTGATCACCAGGTCCAGATCCCCGTCAGCGCTGGCGGTGGTCACAGACTGGCCCATGCCGTCCCGGAGGGTTTTTCCGCCTCCGAATTTGCTTTCATCCCCGTAGGTGGTGTAATCTTTCTCCACCTCGATTACCAGATCCGTATCCGCCAGGCGAACCTTATCGCCCACGGTGGGACCGTACATCATTGCGTATTTCTCGCCGGATATTTTCGTGCTCATGTGAATCCCTCCGTTTTATCTGATAAAACCTTTTTGCTTTGCCTTTTCTACAGCAGCTGCTTTTGTTGTTTCCGTAGCCTGTGCCCGGGTCAGATCGTTGAGGCCGAATATGCGCCCTGTTCCGCCCATGGCAGTTAGCTGTACTTCTTTTTCTTCCCCCGGCTCAAAGCGCACGGAAGTGCCGGAAGGGATGTCCAGGTGAAAGCCGTAGGCCTTCTCCCGGTCAAAGGAGAGGCAGCGGTTGACCTCAAAAAAATGGAAATGAGATCCTACCTGTACGGGACGGTCGCCTGTGTTGGCCACCAGCAGAGTCAGAGAGGGTTTTCCTTCATTTAGGACGATTTCCCTGTCCAGGGGCATGATTTCTCCAATTTTCATACTCGTTACCTCCTAGCGAATGGGATTGTGAACGGTAACCATTTTAGTACCGTCAGGGAAGGTGGCTTCAACCTGGACCTCTGTTACCAGATCGGCTACACCCTCCATTACATCTTCTTTTGCCAGCAGACCGGCGCCTAGATGCATCAGTTCCGTTACCGTTTTTCCATCCCGGGCCATTTCCATCAATTCTGAACTGATGAAAGCTACAGATTCGGGATAATTCAGTTTCAGTCCCCGCTCCTTTCGTTCTCTGGCCAAAGATCCGGCCAGATGAAGCAGGAGTTTTTCCTGTTCTTTGGGTAGCAGACGCATATGTATACCTCCGTTTTGTCATTATGTTTACGTATCGAAAAGCCGGATTTCCGGTGTCCGGACTGACCAGCCGGCTTTTGTAAAATACGGAAGCCCCATGAAGGCAGCTTCCGAGATGCAGGCAGCTGCCGGAAACGCCGGTTTGCCGCTGCAACAAAAAAAGCAGACGAAGACTTTTGGACGTCTTCGTCTGCTTATGGGCTGTACTATAGCACAGCGGAAAAAAATTGTCAAATACTTTATTTGTCAATATTATTTTGGGTTTCGGAGAGCAAAGTATAAATTTCAATGTAGAACAAAAGAAAATCTATGTAAAACAGAAAAGGGAATCGCTATACTTTTTCTATAAACAAGAGCACTGAGAAAGTGCGAATGGAAGGAGAAAGCATATGAAAAAAAAGATTGTGGCTCTGATGATGGTTGCGGCATTCGGAATGTCCATGGCTGCATGCGGATCCAGCAATGATTCCGCACCCGAGGCAACCTCCGGTGACTCAACCGTAGAAACAAGCAGCGCAGCCGGCGGTGACGAGGCTGAAGCAGGCGGAGAGGTGGCTAACAAAGATAAACCTCTGGTATGGTTTAACCGTCAGCCCTCCAACAGCTCCACCGGAGAACTGGATATGGCAGCACTCAGCTTCAATGAGGATACATACTACGTAGGATTCGATGCAAACCAGGGTGCAGAACTTCAGGGTACCATGGTAAAGGATTACATCGAAGCGAATATTGATTCTATTGACCGCGACGGCGACGGCGTGATCGGCTATGTACTGGCAATCGGCGATATCGGACACAATGACTCCATTGCCCGTACCAGAGGCGTTCGTAAAGCTCTGGGAACCGGCGTTGACAAAGACGGAAACATCAACAGCGAGCCGGTAGGAACCAATGCAGACGGTTCTTCCGCAGCTGTACAGGACGGCACCCTGGAGATCAACGGAAAAACCTACACCGTTCGCGAGCTGGCTTCTCAGGAAATGAAGAACTCCGCGGGAGCTACCTGGGATGCGGCAACAGCCGGAAATGCCATCAATACCTGGGCTTCTTCCTTCGGTGATCAGATCGACGTAGTTGTTTCCAACAACGATGGTATGGGAATGTCTATGTTCAATGCCTGGTCTAAAGATAATCATGTACCCACCTTCGGATATGACGCTAACAACGATGCTGTTGCAGCTATCGCAGACGGATACGGCGGAACCATCAGCCAGCATGCAGATGTTCAGGCTTATCTGACACTCCGTGTACTCCGCAACGCTCTTGACGGCGTAGATATCGATACTGGTATCGGAACTGCGGATGAGGCTGGAAACGTTCTGACAGACGATGTATATGTATACAACGCAGACGAGCGCTCCTACTACGCACTGAATGTTGCGGTTACCGCAGAGAACTATCAGGAATTCACCGATTCCACCAAGGTATACGAGCCGGTTTCCAATCAGCTGGATGCAAGCACATCTCCTGAAAAGACCGTATGGCTGGATATCTATAACGCAGCGGACAACTTCCTGAGCGCTACCTATCAGCCGCTGCTTCAGAATTACGATGATCTGCTGAACCTGAAGGTTGACTACATCGGCGGTGACGGACAGACAGAGTCCAATATCACAAACCGTCTGGGCAACCCCGGTCAGTATGATGCATTCGCCATCAACATGGTAAAGACCGATAATGCAGCTTCCTATACAGCTATCCTGAGTCAGTAAGAAGTATCCTTGCACAGGCACCAAGTGCCGGGCAATTCGCAGGTATTATGGGTTAGAGAGGCCGGGGCCGCCGCAGCCGTTTCCTGCGGCGGCCCCAGCCTTTTTTAAAACGATTCATACAGGAGTAAAAACGATGACAGATAAGAAAGATGATATTGTCTTATCGATACGTGGAATGAGCAAGTCTTTCGGCAGGAACCGGGTTCTGGATCACATCAGTATGGATGTGAGACGCGGAACCGTCATGGGACTGATGGGTGAAAACGGAGCTGGAAAGTCTACCATGATGAAATGTCTTTTCGGTACCTATCAGAAGGATGAGGGCTCTATTTTCCTCGATGGTAAGGAAGTAAGTTTTTCCGGCCCCAAGGACGCTCTTGAGAACGGGATCGCCATGGTTCATCAGGAGCTGAATCAGTGTCTGGAAAGAAACGTAATAGACAATCTGTTCCTTGGAAGATATCCGGTTAATTCCGTAGGCGTTATCGATGAGGGCAGAATGAAAAAGGAAGCCTCCGAACTTTTCCGTAAGCTGGGGATGACCGTGAACCTTACCCAGCCCATGCGGAATATGTCTGTTTCCCAGAGGCAGATGTGTGAGATCGCAAAGGCAATTTCCTATAATTCAAAAGTGATTGTTCTGGATGAGCCTACATCCTCCCTGACGGTCCAGGAAGTAGACAAGCTGTTCGAGATGATGCGGATGCTGAAGGAGCAGGGAATCGCCCTGATCTATATTTCTCACAAAATGGATGAGATTTTTGAGATCTGTGATGATATCTCCGTACTCCGGGATGGTAATCTGGTAATGACCAAGCATGCGAAGGATACCAACATGAACGAACTGATCGCCGCCATGGTAGGCCGTTCGCTGGAAAACCGTTTCCCGCCGGTAGACAATACTCCCGGGGATGTGATCCTCTCCGTACAGCATCTGTCCACTAAATTTGAACCGCACCTTCAGGATATATCCTTTGATGTCCGGGAAGGAGAGATTTTCGGACTGTACGGTCTGGTAGGCGCAGGACGGACAGAACTTTTGGAAACCATCTTCGGCGTTCGGACCAGAGCTGCCGGGCGTGTATATTTTAACAACCGTCTGATGAATTTCGGCAATGCCAAAGAAGCCATGGAACATGGATTCGCAATGATCACGGAGGAACGGAAGGCCAACGGACTCTTCCTGAAGAGCGACCTTACCTTTAACACAACGATTGCGAATCTGGACCGCTACAAGTCGGGAATATCCCTTTCGGATGCCAAAATGATCAAGGCCACGGCCAAAGAGATCAAAGTCATGCACACCAAATGTATGGGGCCGGATGACATGATCACCAGTCTTTCCGGAGGAAATCAGCAGAAAGTGATTTTCGGAAGATGGCTGGAGAGAAATCCTCAGATCTTTATGATGGATGAGCCTACCCGTGGAATTGATGTCGGCGCCAAATATGAGATTTATGAACTGATCATCAATATGGCCAAACAGGGCAAAACCATTATCGTAGTATCCTCTGAGATGCCAGAGATCCTGGGCATCACCAACCGGATCGGCGTAATGTCCAATGGCCGGCTTTCCGGAATTGTTAACACAAAAGAGACAGATCAGGAAGAGCTGTTGAGGCTCAGTGCAAAATACCTATAATAAGGGAGAGTAACAGATATGGCGAATGGAAATGATAAGATTCTGACAGCTGAGCAGGAAGCAAAGCTTCGTCAGCCGATCGATGATTACATTGGTAAGATTCAGGCAAAGATCGACGGCCTGAGAACGGACGGCACGGACAGAGTTGTTTCTCTTCAGAACATGATGGACAGTGTCAAGAGAGACAAAAACTATACGAAAGATGAAAAAGCCAGCAGGCTGGCGGAACTCCACAAAGAGCTGGAGAAGGCAAAAGCAGTGGAAGCCAAAAATAAAGATCAGGTTTCCAAACTGATCAATGAGGGCGTGGATTATCTGAAAGCCCACTACGATCAGGAGTATTATCAGCCTGTATGCGAAAGCTGTGCCAATGAAAAAGTCCTGGCAAAGGAAAAATATGAAAAAAGACTGAGCGAACTGGCCAAAGAACATCAGGAGATCCTTTCCAAACTTTCCTCTCATCAGGAAATCAAGGATGAAAACTATGTTTATAAAAACCGTCAGTTCGACGCAAAAATGGAGCTGGAAAAGGATTATCAGGAAATTAAGGACAGAAGGCACGCTGCGTTTAATCACAGATACCATCTGATCGACCTCCTGAGAATGTCCAAGTTTACCTTTGGTGAGAACAGAGCGCAGAAGTGGGAAAACTACAAATATACCTTTAACAGAAGACAGTTCCTGCTGAAAAATGGTCTGTATATTGCCATTCTGGCCATCTTTATTGTCCTCTGTATCGTAACGCCTATGATCAAAGGACAGCAGCTGCTGACCTATACGAATATTTTGAACATTCTGCAGCAGGCATCTCCCAGAATGTTCCTGGCTTTAGGAGTAGCGGGTCTGATCCTGCTGGCAGGTACAGACCTTTCCATCGGACGTATGGTTGGTATGGGTATGACCACAGCTACCATTATCATGCATCAGGGTATTAATACCGGCGGCGTGTTCGGACACATTTTTGATTTTACCGGACTGCCCATCGGTGTAAGGATTATTTTCGCGCTGATCATGTGTATTATCCTGTGTACCGTATTTACCACCATTGCAGGCTTCTTTACAGCTAAATTTAAGATGCACCCCTTTATTTCTACCATGGCAAACATGCTGATCATCTTTGGTCTGGTAACCTACGCTACAAAGGGTGTTTCCTTCGGTGCAATCGAGCCCACCATTCCGAATATGGTGATCCCGAAGCTGAACGGCTTCCCCACCATTATTCTCTGGGCAATTGCAGCCATCGTAATCGTTTGGTTTATCTGGAATAAAACAACCTTCGGAAAAAATCTGTATGCAGTAGGCGGAAACCCGGAGGCAGCTTCCGTTTCCGGTATCTCTGTATTTGCAGTAACCGTAGGCGCTTTCATTCTTGCAGGTATCCTGTACGGATTTGGTTCCTGGCTTGAGTGCCTTCGTATGGTTGGTTCCGGTTCTGCCGCTTACGGTCAGGGCTGGGAGACAGATGCCATCGCAGCCAGCGTAGTAGGTGGTGTATCCTTCACAGGTGGTATCGGAAAGATTTCCGGCGCCGTAGTCGGTGTGCTGATCTTTACCGCCCTTACCTACTCTCTTACGATTCTGGGTATTGATACGAACCTTCAGTTTGTATTCTCCGGTATCATCATTCTGGTAGCCGTTACTCTGGACTGCCTGAAATACGTTCAGAAAAAATAATCAAATATTTATCATCAAAGAGCCAGACATTGTTCTGGCTCTTTGGCGTTTCTAAGAGCATACTGACAAGTAGAAGAATTTCTGATATAATACTTGCGTTTGAGAAAACAGAAATAGGGAGAGTTATATGGATATCTATACGGTTCTTCTGGTGGATGACGAGGAAGAAGTAATACAGGTGATCATGAAAAAGATTAACTGGGAAGGGCTGGGCTTTTCCGTGATCGGCTATGCGGACAACGGGGCCAAGGCCCTGGAAATGGTGGAGGAGTATCAGCCGGATGTGGTGGTGACAGATATTAAAATGCCCTACATGGACGGGATGGAGTTGTCAAAACGGATTAAGACAGAATTTCCCGCTACAAAGATTCTGCTGTTTACCGGGTATGATGAATTCGAATATGCGAAAGAAGCGATCCACCTGGAGGTGGAGGAATATCTTCTTAAGCCGGTAAACTCAATAGAATTAACAAACGTGCTGACGGAGCTGAAAATAAAGCTGGATCAGGAGATCAGCGAAAAGAGAAACGTAGCCACCCTGGAGAAACACTACCTGGAATCCCTGCCTCTTCTGCAGGCGGATTTTTATTCCGGACTGATTGAAGGCCGGGTCCGCGAGGAAGAAATCCCCGGCTTTTTAAGAAACTATCAGATCTCTTTTGAGGGACCCGGGTACTGCTGCCTGGTTGTGCATACCTCTTCCACCCAGGTGCCGGAGAATATGCTTCCATTTTTGCTTTCTACATCCGTACAGAAACAGGTACAGGAAAGACTGGGAGATAAATGGAGAGCAAAAACTTTCTCCTATCTGGGAAACGCGGTTATGATCTGTCAGCTGAAAAGCGAGAATGATATTTCCGAGCTTACGGATGAATGTGACCGGTTCTGCAAATATGCCCTGAGGATCATCGGGGCAGTGGTAACCATCGGGGTGGGAAAGGTATGCCGGAGCCTGCTGGAACTGGCCCAGTCTTATACAGGGGCCAGAGAGGCAGTTTCCTACCGGGTCATCTACGGAACATCCAGAGCGATTAATATCCGGGAGATCGCCCCGAAAGAACTGGCCCGGCAGGAAGGGGAAAATGACGGAGAACTGGCCCGGCTCTTTAAAATGATCCGTCTTGGTTCCGGTGAAGAAGTGCAGGCGGCAGCAGATCAATACTTAAAACAGCTGTTTTCCTCGGAAAACGCTCTGCAGCATAATATCGATATTATGGAACTGGTAAGCGCTTTATACAAATTTGCGGGAAGCAACAGTATTTTTGTAGAGGATTTTCCGGAAGATATGGGGAATTTATACAGCCGTCTGCTGAGCCAGAAGCCGGAAGAACTCCGGCAGTGGATGCTCCCCCTTTGTCTGCAGTTCCGGGAGCAGCTGATCCGCGCAAGAAGCACTTCCACCCAGTCCCTGGTTGCCAGGGCCGAGGAATATATCCGGAACCATTACGGGGATACAGATCTGTCTCTGGACAGTATCTGCCATGTACTGGGGGTTTCCAATTCTTATTTTTCTACCATTTTCAAGAAGGAGACTGGAAAATCCTTTACCGGCTATCTGACAGATTTCCGTATGGAACGGGCTGCGAAACTGCTGATCGGCACCGGAGAAAAAAGCTACATGATCGCGAAAAGTGTAGGGTATACGGATCCGAACTATTTCAGTTATGTGTTTAAGCGAAGGTTCGGGGTATCCCCTTCCAAATACAGGACGGAGCAGGGAGAAAGTGAGAAAAAAGATTTTTAAGAATTTCCGGAGTCCGGAGCCCAGAGGCATGCAGTCCACAATCATGGGAGCCTTTTCTGTGATTTCCCTTCTGATTATGCTGATCCTGGGAGTAGTGCTGTATCTTCGGTTTTCCAACGTATCCAGGGATGAAATTGTTCAGTCTACAGAAAAACTCATGGAGCAGACGGGTGACAATCTGGAGGATTATCTGGTAAGTATACGGCAGATTTCGGATACGGCCTATTACAATGTGATTAAAGAAATTGATTTTTCCGGCCAGTCCAATACCATTCAGAAGGGAATGAACCTTCTCTACGAGTCCAACCAGGATAATCTTCGCAGCATTGCTTTGTACAATCACTACGGAAGCCTCCTGGCGGCAGAACCCATTGCCTCCCAGAAAGAGGATCCCAATGTAACCCGTCAGGAGTGGTACCAAAAAGCTATGGGGGAAACAGAAAATATGTTTTTTTCTACCCCTCATATCCAGAATCTGTTTGACGACGGCACAAAAGAATACTACTGGGTAATTTCTCTCAGCCGGGCGGTGGAGCTGACTTCCGGAGGGGATTCTCAAATGGGAGTGCTTCTGGTAGATATGGATTATTCAGGAATATCAAGGATGATGAACCAGATCAATACGGACAACGAAGGGCAGTATTACTATCTCTGCGACAGCAAAGGGGAGATCATCTACCATCCCAGGCAGATTCAGCTCAGCGACGGGATCATCCGGGAATCCAATCAGGAAGCATCTTCTTACAGCAACGGAGTTTACGATGAAACTTTTGAAGGAGCCAAAAGAAAAATCATTGTCAATACCATCAGCTATACCGGTTGGAAATTGGTGGGCGTTATCCCCTATACCACCTTTACCAGGAGTATGGTCAACATCCGCTATTTTATCGTACTGCTCCTGCTGCTGATGGCAATGATGCTGGCAGTGATCAACCGTGTGGTCTCCGTGCGGATTGCCAGTCCCATACTGAAGCTAAATAATTCTGTCAAGGAATACGAGGCAGGGCATAAGCCTGCAATTTATATCGGAGGTTCTCAGGAAATCAGACATCTGGGATACTCGATCCAGAGATCTTACGAGCAGATTGAAGAACTTATGAAGAAGATCATCCTGGAACAGAATGAGAGAAGGAAAAGCGAACTGGATGCTCTGCAAAGCCAGATCAACCCCCATTTCCTCTACAACGCCCTGGAATCTATTACCTGGATGGTAGAAGGGGAGAGAAACGATGAAGCGGTGTTCATGATTTCTCAGCTGGCAAAGCTGTTCCGTATCAGTCTTTCCAAAGGCCGCACAGTAATCAGTATCCGGGATGAGATCCAGCACGCCAGAAGCTATATGGAAATCCAGAAGATCCGATATAAGAATTCTTTTCAGGTGGTTTTTCAGGTGGAGCCGGAAGTGTATTCCTGCTGCACGGTAAAACTGATCCTGCAGCCGCTTCTGGAAAACGCCATTAATTATGGAATCAGCGAAGTGGATGAGGGGGGAGAAATCCGGGTAAGCGGAAAAATTCTTCACGGAGACATCCTGCTGGAGGTGGCGGACAACGGAATTGGCATGACGGAGGAAGAAGTGAAGTTTGCCCTGACAGACAGCAGCCATGTGACAAAGCATGGATCCGGGGTAGGCCTTATTAATGTAAACAATCGGATCCGCCTGCTGTTCGGAGAAAAGTATGGCCTTGTGATTCAGAGTGAACCGGACGTGGGCACCAGGGTTTCTATCTGTATGCCGGCTGTGCCTTATACAGAAGAAAACAGAGAGATCCTGGAAAGGGGCTATATGTTCAGCAAAGAGGAATTGAATGTCATAAAAATGCAGGTAAACGATCATGAAAAGCAATAAGACCTTTCTTTTAACGGAAGCAGTTCTGGGAATCCTGGTAATTCTGGCGGCGGTTTTTATGGTGCTGGGAGAAAACGCGGGGGATTCCTCAAAAATTGCGGTAATCATAGAGGATTCCGAGGACAGTCAATGGTCATCTTTCCGATACGGGCTGCGGATGGCTGCGGAGGATCTGGGGGTAGAACTTTCTGTGGCCAGTACAGTGGGGGAACTAACCCTGGAAGAGGCGGGAAAGCTTATTGAGCAGGAGATCGCCGCCGGAGCCGACGGCATCATCCTGCAGCCGCCCCCAGGGAGTACAGTAAAGGAAATGATCAGCAGAGCAGACCACCAGGTTCCTGTTATGCTGGTGGAATCAACAGAAACTGCTGAACCGGCAGATTCCGATTTCCCGGTTACCCGTCCGGATAATTACGCCCTGGGACAGGCGTTAGCGGAAGAAATCCTTGCTGACTGCGGGGAGAATATTCAGGGAAAAGCCTTGGGAATCGTTTCCGCTGATCCAGGTTCTGAAGCAGCAGCCAGCAGGGAACAGGGGTTCCGGGAGCGGATGAAAGGAACCGGGGCCAGGGTCAGCTGGTCTCTGACAGATCTTTTTCGGGAGGAAAACGCATTGTCTCATATGGCAAAAGCAGATTTTATCGTTGCCCTGGATGACGCCAGTTTTACTTTGGCAGGGGAATATTCTGCCGGAAATGATCTGCACGGGGCAATTGTTTACGGGATTGGCAATTCTACCGAGGCGGCTTACTATCTGGACACGGGAGCCGCTGAGTGTCTGATCGTGCCGGATTTCTTTAATCTCGGCTATAAAAGTCTGCAGGAACTGACGAAAGAACTCAGACATTTCCTGGGGAAAATGGAAACTCAGACGATTTCTTATACTGTGATCCGGAAGGATACCCTGTTTTCCAAAAAGAATCAGGAACTTTTGCTGACCATGAATCAGTAGCTGAAGGAGAGGGGAGGAAGTTATGAAAACAAAAAAGATCATAGGGGCGGCCCTGGCCCTCTCCCTGGGAATTCAGCTGGCAGCCTGCGGAGACGGAGAAAAAGACAGATCTGCCGATGCGCTGGTGGGAATTACCTGCTATAATCAGAGCGATACATTTGTCAGTGAACTTCTGGCCTGTTTTGAAGCAGAGCTTGCCGTACGGGAAAACCAGAATTTTCAGACGGTCATTACCGTCCGGGACGCGGCCGGTTCCCAGCGGACCCAGGAGGATCAGGTGAGAGAATTGCTTGAAGCCGGCTGCAATGTACTGTGCGTGAATCTGGTGGACCGGGCGGATCCTTCTGAAATTATTGATCTGGCCAGAAAAAATAATGTGCCCTTGATTTTCTTCAATCGGGAACCGGTGGCGGAAGACATGCTGCAGTGGGAAAGACTGTACTATGTAGGGGCTCCTGCGGATCAGTCCGGAAATATGCAGGGGGAACTGGCGGCTGAAGCCATAAAAAACAGCGGACAGATAGACCGCAATAAAGACGGAAAGATCCAGTATGTAGTTCTGGAAGGAGAACCGGGACATCAGGATGCCATCATCCGAACAGAGAATTCTGTGGAAACCCTGCGGGAACAGGGTATACAGATGGAAAAACTCAGCTATGGCATTGCCAACTGGAATCGGGCCCAGGCGGAAAACCGTATGCTGCAGATGATCAGCCAGTACCAGAATCAGATTGAACTGGTGCTGGCCAATAATGATGCCATGGCATTGGGAGGCCTGGATGCTTATCGGAAACTGAACTGGACCGAATCAGCGGTTCCGGTGTTTTTCGGCATCGACGGAACAACAGAGGGACTGGAAGCTGTCAAAGAGGGACGGATCGCCGGAACAGTCTACAATGATAAAGAGGGACAGGCAGCTGCTATGGCGGATCTGACAGAAGCTTTGGTTACAGGACAGGGCATGGAAGAAATCCGGTTTGACGGCCGCCGGTCTATTTATCTTCCCTACGCAAAAGTGACAAAAGAAAATGTGGATCAATTTATGAGGAGGGATGATCTGCCTAAGGAGGGAGAGAACTGAAAAAGCGCGTCTTGCCCTGAATCTTCGGCTATGCTATAATAGTCCGGAGACAGAAAAGCAGTCCGAAAGGGACTGCGGAGAAAGAGGAAGAGTTATGACCATAGATAATCGATTTCTGATCAAAAAGTTTGAAAGCTTTGAGAATATTTTTGTGCTGTTCTCTCAGGCGACCAAGCTTCCCTTTGTGGAGTGCGATGAGGAAACCTTTGACGATCAGGTTTACGTATTTACTGATGAAGCGCAGACCAAGGAATTTGCCAAGAAGTACACAAAAGAAAAAATTCTTTTGCTTGCTGTAAAGATTCCCCAGCCCCAGATCAAAGCTTTTCTTTCCGGCCTGTATGCCATAGGCGTCAATGCGCTGGTAGTGCAGGATGAGGGGGCGCCGGTGCGGGTAGAACTGGAACAGCTGTCGCCAAAACCGGATCTGGAAGCCTTGAAATCCCAGCCCATTCCCAAGCTGAATCCGGAACTGCAGCTGACTGCCCTGTACTTTCTTCAGGAGCTGCGCCGTCCCATGGAGCGCACAGCCGCAGATCGGAAACAGCTCCGGACTCTGGAAGAAGAAATGGCGGTAAACCTGATGAAATCCCGGTTTATCATTGCCGTAGATGTGACGGATGTAGAAGGAGAATGGGATCCGAAAGATAAGAATCAGAAGGTGAAGATCCCCTTTGTAAAAAACAAAGACGGAAGCATTTTCCAGCCCTGTTACTCCGACATGGGAGAGTTCCAGAAGTTTAACGCAAAAAATAAAAATAACAAATACAGGATTATAGCAGCGCCTTATGATGAGCTGCAGAAATATCTGATCAGAGATGCCAAGGGTTTTGTGTTTAATCCTGCAGGTTTTAATCTGGTCCTTACCAGAGAACAGATGGAACAGATGAAAAAAAATTATGCGTAAGTCAGACTGAGGCTGTCCGAAAAAGGGCAGCCTTACTGCGATTCAGAGAGAAGGAGTAGATAAATAAGATGCTTGAAGCTTATGAATTATTGAAACAGGAGAGTATCCGGGATGTAAGGGCGGAAGGATATTTTCTGAGACATAAAAAAACAGGGGCCAGAGTGGCTGTTCTGTCCAATGAGGATGAGAATAAGGTTTTTTCCATTGCTTTTCGCACGCCCCCGGAAAATTCCACAGGAGTGGCCCACATTATCGAACACACGGTGCTCTGCGGGTCCCGCAAGTTTCCCCTGAAGGATCCCTTTGTAGAATTGGCCAAGGGATCCCTCAACACCTTTCTCAATGCGATGACTTATCCGGACAAGACGGTTTATCCGGTGGCAAGCTGCAACGACAGAGATTTTCAGAATCTGATGGATGTATATCTGGATGCGGTGTTCTATCCAAACATTTACAAAACCGAGAAAATTTTCCGCCAGGAGGGCTGGCATTATCATCTGGAAAAACCGGAAGATCCTTTGACTTATAATGGAGTGGTTTACAATGAGATGAAGGGCGCTTTTTCCTCGCCGGAAAGCGTTCTGGAACGGGCGGTCATGAACGCGCTGTTTCCGGATACCCCCTATGGGGTGGAATCCGGCGGAGATCCGGAGGTGATTCCGGAGCTTTCTTACGAAGAATTTCTGGATTTTCACCGAAGGTATTACCATCCTTCCAATAGCTATATTTATCTTTATGGAAATGTAGATATGGAAGAAAAACTGGAGTGGCTGGATCGTGAATATCTGAGCCGTTTCGAAAAGGCCCAGGTAGACTCTGCCATTCCTCTGCAGAAAGCTTTTCAGGAGACCAGGGAGATCCGCATGGCTTACCCGGTTCTGGAGCAGGAACCTTTGGAAGACAATACGTATCTGTCCGCCAGCAAGGTGGTGGGGCAGAGCCTGGATACCACTCTGAATGTGGCCTTTTCCGTGCTGGAGTACGCTTTGCTGGACGCCCCCGGCGCTCCGGTGAAGCAGGCTCTGCTGGACGCCCGGATCGGAAAAGATGTAGAGGCAGCCTATGAAGATGGGATCCTCCAGCCCTATTTTACGATCACTGCGAAGCAGGCCAATCCGGAAGATGCGGATCGTTTCCGCCAGGTGATCCGGGAAAGCCTGCAGAAAATTTCGGAAGAAGGAGTGGATCGGAAAGCCCTGGCTTCCGGCATTAATTATTTCGAGTTCCGTTTCCGGGAAGCAGATTACGCCTCCTTTCCCAAGGGGCTGATCTATGGCCTGGATATGCTGGATTCCTGGCTGTACGATCAGGAGCGGCCCTTTGATTATCTGAAGCAGCTGGATATTTTCCGGAAACTAAAGGAAAAAATGGAGGAAGGCTATTTTGAAGAATTGATCCGCAAGTATCTGCTGGATAATCCCCACGGCGCAGTGGTGGTGCTGGAGCCGGAAAGGGGGCTGGCGGAAAAGCGGGAAGCAGAAACCGCAGAAAAGCTGGCAGCCTATAAAAACTCCCTTTCCAAAGAAGAGATAAAGAAATTCATTCAGGATACGGCAGCCCTGAAGGCCTATCAGGAAGAAGAAGACAGCCCGGAAGCCATAGAGAGTATTCCTCTGCTTCGGAGAGAAGATATCAGCAGAAAAACTCCTGTAAAGCTGAGAATGCAAAGGATGGAAAGGGAAGGAATGGAGATTCTGCATGAAGATTATGCCACCAACGGCATTGCGTATCTGACTCTGCTGTTTGACGTAAAGAAAGTTCCGGATCCGCTGATTCCCTACCTGGGGATTTTAAAGTCTGTATTGGGATCTATCCGCACGGAGCACTTTGACCATACGGCGCTTTTCCACGAGATTAACGGGAATACAGGCGGTTTAAGCTGCGGCCTGCAGGTATTTCCCAACCGGGAACAGCCGGAGGAATTCCGCAGAACTTTCGGCATCCGGGTGAAATATCTGTACCCGAAGCAGGAATTTGTATTCCGGATAATCCGGGAAATCCTGCTCACCTCCCATCTGGAGGATGAGAAGAGGCTCCGCGAGATTCTCTCCAGCATAAAGGGAAGGCTGCAGAGTGCCATTCCGGCTGCGGGGCACCAGTCTGCTTCCGCCAGAGCTCTGTCTTATCAGTCTCCCGTTTATGAATGGCAGGAGCGAACCCTGGGTATTACCTATTTCCGTCTGATTGAAGAACTGGAAGGAAATTTTGAAGAGAAAAAAGAAGAACTGATCCGGAATCTGAAAGTTCTAATGAAGTATGTTTTCCGACCGGAAAACCTGACCGTGAGCATTACCGCTGAGACGGAAGGAATGGAAGGACTGGAAGAAGCCGCCCTGGCTCTGCGGAAGGATCTCTGCCAGGAAACCCTGGAGGCCGGTACCACCATATTTCGGGGAGAACAGAGAAATGAGGCTTTCCGCACTTCCGGACAAGTACAGTATGTGGCGGCGGCCGGAAATTTCCGCAAGGCCGGCTTTGCGTATACCGGGGCCTTACGGATCCTGCGGACGATTCTGAATTACGATTATCTGTGGATGAACCTGCGGGTAAAAGGCGGAGCTTACGGATGTATGGGATCTTTTCAGCGTACGGGAGACAGCTATCTGGTATCTTACCGGGATCCGCATCTGGAGAGGACCCTGGAGGTGTATCGGAAACTGCCGGAGTATCTGCGGGGATTTCAGGCGGATGAGCGGGAAATGACCAAATATATTATCGGAACAGTCAGCGAACTGGATACGCCTATGAATGCGGCGGCAAAAGGGGCGCTCTGTCTGAATGCCTGGTACACGGGATACACGGAAAAGGATTTTCAGAAGGAGAGGGAAGAGGTACTGGATGCCGGACCAGAGGAGATCCGGCAGCTGCACGAAATTGCCCAGGCAATTTTAGACCAGAAAAATATCTGTGTAATCGGCAGTAAAGCTTCCATTGAGAAACACAAAAATCTTTTCGGCACGGTGGAAAACCTGGTATCAGTCTGAAAGGGAGAAATGTATATGAAGGAACAATATAAATCCGGATTTGTAGCCCTGATCGGCCGTCCGAATGTAGGAAAATCCACTTTGATGAACCATCTCATCGGACAGAAGATTGCCATTACGTCCCGAAAACCGCAGACTACCCGAAACCGGATCCAGACAGTATACACCAGCAGCAGAGGGCAGATTGTTTTTCTGGACACCCCGGGCATCCACAAAGCAAAAAACAAGCTGGGAGAATATATGGTATCAGCGGCGGAAAGCACACTGCGGGACGTAGACGCAGTGCTCTGGCTGGTAGAACCAGCGGGATACATTGGGGCAGGGGAGCAGCACATTGCGGAGGTGCTGGGAAAATGCGGAAAACCGGTGGTGCTGGTTATCAATAAGATCGACCGGGCGGATCGGGCAAAGCTGCCGGAATATGCGGAAGCCTACCGGAAGCTCTATCCCTTTGAGGAAATTCTTATGGTATCCGCCCTTCGGAGCCTTCATCTGAATCAGATCCTGGATGCCCTGTACCGCCTGCTTCCGGAAGGTCCGCAGTTTTTTGACGAGGAAACCGTAACGGATCAGCCTCTGCGCCAGATCGCCGCAGAACTGATCCGGGAGAAAGCTCTTCGTTCTCTGGGTGACGAGATCCCCCATGGAATCGCAGTGACAATCGAGAAAATGAGAGAGCGGCCGGAGGGAGATCTGACAGATATCGAAGCAACAATTATCTGCGAGAGGGATTCCCATAAAGGAATCATTATTGGAAAAAAAGGAGCTATGCTGAAAAAAATCGGCACCGAGGCAAGAGGGGATATCGAAAAGCTTCTGGAGGGCCGGGTGAATCTGAAACTCTGGGTAAAAGTGCGCAAAGACTGGCGGGACAGTGACATTCTTATGAAAAATTACGGATACGATAAGAAGGATCTGACCTGAAAAGGGCGGAAGATATGAGCGAAACAATAAAAGTATCGGGGATGGTCCTTTCCGCTATGCCTGCAGGGGATTATGACAAGCGGCTGGTGCTGCTGACTCGGGAGAGAGGAAAAATCACAGCTTTCGCCAGAGGAGCCAGAAGGCCCACCAGCACCCTGCTGGCTGTTTCCAACCCTTTTGTGACCGGCGGATTTTCCCTGATCCAGGGAAGGACTTCTTATAGTTTGCTGCAGGCCTCAGTCCGGAATTATTTTACGGAACTGGCCATGGCACAGCCGGAAGTTTATTACGGATTTTATTTTCTGGAACTGGCGGATTATTACGGGAGAGAGGGAATTGATGGAACAGATATGCTGAATCTGCTGTATCTTTCCGTGAAAGCATTGCTGGCTTCCAGCCTGGATAATCGACTGGTAAGAAGGATTTATGAGCTTCGCGCTATGACGGTGAACGGGGAATACGCCCCGGATGAACGCGCCATGAGTCCGGAGACCCTCTATGTATGCAGATACATTATGGAAGTCCCTTTGCAGAAATTATTTACGTTTTCAGTCACTCCGGAAGTGCTCCGGGAACTGGAAGAAGTGCTGAACCGGCACATGGGACGGGTGCTGGACCGTCCCATGAAAAGCCGTGAAATATTAGAAACATTTTTAGGGTGAGGAGAAAAATGCGTTATTTAGAAAAAGACATACGGGTAAACTATCCTGCTGGGGCGAAAAAGGACGCTTATCAGCCGATTCTATGCTGCTATCTGCAGAACCGGAGCGAGGACATTCCCTGTTCGGACAAAAGACCTGGGGTGGTCATCTGCCCGGGAGGGGCCTATGCCTACCGGTCAGACCGGGAAGGAGAGCCGGTGGCCATGCGTTTCCTTTCGGCAGGAATGCAGGCCTTTGTGCTGCAGTATTCAGCGGCGCCTTCCCAGTATCCCTGCGCGTTTCTGGAATTGGCGGCTTCTGTAGCGCTGATCCGGGAAAACTGCCAAGAATGGAATGTAGATCCGGAAAAAATAATGGTCTGCGGGTTTTCGGCAGGGGGACATTTAGCGGCCTCTTTGGGAACTATGTGGAAAGAGAGTTTTATCAGTTACGCTCTGGAAAGAGAAAATTACCAATGGAAACCTGACGGAATGATTCTCTGCTATCCGGTGATTTCCATGAAAGAGTACGGACATGCAGAATGCCGGCGGAATCTGCTGGGAGATCGGAGTTTTGATCTGGCTTCCGATCAATCTCTGCAGAACCGGGTGAGCCATGATACGGTTCCTGCTTTTATCTGGTGTACCCAGGAGGACGAGCAGGTGCCTATGGAGAATTCCCTGCTGCTTGCCGCAGCTCTGTGTTCCTGCAGGATTCCTCTGGAACTGCATGTTTACGAAAAAGGAGAACATGGCCTGGCGCTCTGTGACGAGACAACCCAGAACCGGCCATCCCGGTTCGTGCCGGACAATGCGGGATGGATCGACTGCGCAGTCCGATGGATCAGAAGACGTTGAATTAAAACGCAGATTTTGATATAATAAGACAACTATGGGACATATGGAAACATATGAGAAGGAGGACATCATGAGCAAGTACTATGCAGCGGTAGATATGGGCGCGTCCAGCGGACGGCTGATACTGGGCTGGATGGAAAATGGAAAGATGCAGCTGGAGGAAATGCATCGTTTCGAGAATGGAATGGTAGAGAAGGACGGGGAACTCTGCTGGGAATTTGACAGGATTTTCCGGGAGATTCTTACAGGACTGAAAAAATGCCGGGAACTTGGAAAAATGCCTTCCAGTCTCGGTGTGGATACCTGGGGCGTTGATTTTGTACTTCTGGATAAAGATGATCAGGTCCTGGGAAATACCGTAGGTTACCGGGATCACAGAACAGAAGGCATGGACGAAAAGGTATATTCCCTGGTGCCGCAGAAGGAACTGTATTCACGAACCGGAATTCAGAAAGCCATCTACAATACTATTTTTCAGCTGATGGCAGTAAAGGAAAAACATCCCCAGTATATGGAGCAGGCAGAAACCCTGCTGTTTGTGCCGGATTATTTTCATTTTCTGCTGACGGGCAGGAAAGTAAATGAATATACAGAAGCGACCACTTCCAATCTGGTAAATGCCCATACCAATGACTGGGATTATGAGGTAATTGAGAAGCTGGGATATAAGAAATCAATTTTTCAGAAGCTGGTAATGCCAGGAACCAGTCTGGGGGGACTGCGTCCCGAACTGGTAAAGGAGATCGGCTATGATCTGGAAGTAGTATGTCCCTGCACCCATGACACCGGTTCCGCGGTACTGGCTGTTCCGGCAAATGACGATGATTTTGTATATATCAGTTCCGGTACCTGGTCTCTGATGGGTGTGGAGAGAAGAGAGCCCGACTGCAGCCAGGAAAGCTTCACCCTGAATTTCACCAATGAGGGCGGCTATGATCACCGCTACCGTTATCTGCGAAATATTATGGGATTATGGATGATCCAGTCTGTCCGTCATGAATACCAGGATGCCTACAGCTTTGCGCAGATCTGTGATATGGCGGAAGAGGCAAGAGATTTCCCCTCCCGGGTGGATGCCAATGACGATTGCTTTCTGTCTCCGGAAAATATGGTGAAAGCGGTTCAGGACTACTGCCGGAACAGCGGGCAGAAAGTACCGGAATCTCTGGGAGAGATCGCTACCGTTATCTATACCAGTCTGGCGGAATGCTACGCAAAAACCATCCGGGAGATGGAAGCGAGAGCAGGCCGTACCTACTCCCGCATTCATGTGGTCGGCGGCGGTTCCAACGCGGGATATCTCAATGAGCTGACAGCCAAAGCCACCGGCAAAGAGGTTCATGCGGGTCCCGGAGAGGCAACGGCTATTGGAAACATCACAGCGCAGATGCTGAAGGCAGGAGAGTTTTCTTCTGTAGAAGCAGCCAGAGATGTGATCCACGCTTCCTTCGGAATCAAAATATACAGACCCTGATAAAAAAACAGAGCTGGAATCCGTTGCTTTGGATTCCCGCTCTGTTTTTTTATGCTGCCGGTTTCTTACCGGTGCTGAGCCAGAAGCTTGTTCAGTTTGGAAGTGGTATCCCTAACCTTGTCCACGGATACATCATGATTCAGCGTATCAATGATGCTGGCAAGATATTTACCCATAACCGCCGGCTCGTACCAGGGACGGCTGAGCAGTTCCGGAGTCCGGTAAATCAGATCAGTGGTAATTACTTTGTTGATATATCCTTTTTCGTAATACTCATCAAACTTTTCCAGACCGTCCGTAAAGAGTCCGAAGGTTGTGCATACAAAAACTTCTTCAGCGCCCCGGGCCTTTACCTGTTTGGCCACGTCCAGCATGCTTTCGCCGGAGGAGATCATATCATCAATGATAATTACATTTTTGCCCTTTACTGAATCCCCCAGGAATTCATGGGCGACAATGGGATTCTTTCCGTTGACGATGGTGGAGTAATCCCTTCTCTTATAGAACATACCCATATCCACGCCCAGAATATTTGAAAAGTAGACAGCTCTGGACATGGCGCCCTCATCCGGACTGATGATCATCAGGTGATCATTGTCAATGTGAAGATCCGGCACACATTTCAAAAGGGCCTTCAAAAATTGATACGTAGGGAAAAAGTTATCAAAGCCCCGAAGGGGGATAGCATTAGTCATCCGCGGATCATGGGCGTCAAAGGTAAGAATATTGGATACACCCATGCGGCTCAGTTCCTGAAGAGCAATGGCGCAGTCCAAAGATTCACGGCCGGACCGTTTGTGCTGCCGCCCCTCGTAGAGAAAAGGCATGATTACATTAATGCGGTGAGCCTTGCCGATGGTAGCGGCAATGATTCGTTTCAGATTCTGATAATGGTCATCCGGGGACATGTGATTAACCTGGCCGCATACTGTATAGGTCATGCTGTAGTTGCATACATCCACAAGCATAAAGAGATCCATACCCCGGACAGATTCGTGAATCAGTCCTTTTGCCTCTCCGGATCCAAAGCGGGGACATTCGCAGTCGATCAAAAAAGAATCCTCGGTATAACCGAAGAGATTTTCCTTATCGGGTCTGCGCTTGATCAGGTCGTTGCGGAATTGAACCAGGTATTTGTCAATCGTATGCGCCAACGTTTCACAGCCTGGAAGAGCACAGATCTTCAGGGGCGCCACAGGAATCGAATGTTCCAGATAATCCAGGTTTGCCATGGGAACCTCCCTCGTTTCATTGGTATTTTACTTAGATTTAATACTTCCCGTTCAGTTATATCATGGATAAAATCCACTGTCAATGCTTGCTTTTTGACATTTGAATTGATATGATATTAATGTTTAGGCGGAGGGTACTATGAGAGAAAACAGACATGTGGTCAGGGAAGTTCTGCCGGACAGTATTGCCGCGGAACTTGAAATCGAACCGGGAGATGAACTCCTTTCCGTAAATGGGCAGCCTGTCGAGGATATATTTGATTATCAGTTTCTGATCCAGGATCAGGAAATCGAACTGGCCGTCAGAAAACAGAACGGGGAAGAATGGATCCTGGAAATTGAAAAAGACGAAGAGGAGGAGCTGGGGCTGATTTTTGAGAACAGCCTGATGGACGAATACCGCTCCTGCAGCAACCGCTGTATTTTCTGTTTTATCGATCAGATGCCTCCGGGGATGCGGGAAACCCTGTATTTTAAAGACGACGACTCGCGTCTGTCTTTTCTTCAGGGAAACTATGTGACGCTGACAAATATGAAAGAGAAGGATCTGGATCGGATTATCCGTTATCGCCTGGAGCCTATCAATATTTCTGTTCATACCGTAAATCCGGAACTGCGGTGCTCTATGCTTCATAACCGCTTTGCCGGGAATATCTGCGGCCAGATTCGCAAACTGTATCAGGCCGGGATTGCCATGAACGGGCAGATTGTGCTGTGCCGGGGTATAAACGATGGAGAGGAACTGGACCGTACCATCCGGGAATTGTCAGAATTCCTGCCTTCTTTTAAAAGCCTGTCTGTGGTTCCGGTAGGGCTTACCCGTTACCGGGAGGGGCTGTATCCTCTGGAAGCTTTCCGGCCGGAAGATGCGGAAAGAGTACTGGAACAGATCTGCGGATGGCAGCAGAAGTTCCTGACAGAATACGGCACTCCCTTTGTGCATGCCTCTGATGAATGGTACCTTTTGGCCGGTAAAGATCTTCCGAAGCCGGAAGCTTACGACGGATATCCGCAGCTGGAAAACGGCGTGGGAATGCTGCGCCTGCTGTGGGAGGAAGTGAAAACGGCTTTGGAGGTCCGAAAAGGAGATGAAAATGAGAGAAGAATCTCTCTGGCTACGGGTCTTCTGGCAGGGCCGTATATGAAAAAAATAATCCGGAGGATCCAGGAAAAATATCCGGGAGTAAAGGCGGATGTTTTTTCTATAGAAAACCGGTTTTTCGGAGAAAAGATTACCGTATCCGGCCTGGTAACCGGCGTTGATCTGCAGGAACAGCTGCCGGCCGGGAAATTGGGAGAAAGGCTGCTGATCCCCTGCAACATGCTCCGGGACGGAGAAAATGTATTTTTAGATGACATGACAGTGGAGGAACTGGAACAGAGCCTGAAAACGCCTATCCAGGTAGTGGATACACCGGGAGAAGCTCTGGTGGCGGCTATTCTGGAAGAGAATACTGTTATGACCCATAAAAGGAGACAAAGATATGAGCAAACCGATTGTAGCCATTGTGGGCCGGCCCAATGTGGGGAAATCTACACTGTTTAACGGACTGGCCGGAGAAAATATATCCATCGTCAAAGATACGCCGGGAGTTACCCGGGACAGGATCTATGCGGATGTCCGCTGGCTGAACTGGGAGTTTACTCTCATCGATACCGGCGGTATTGAACCGGAAAGTAAAGATATCATTCTTTCCCAGATGCGGGAACAGGCAGAGATCGCCATCGACACAGCGGATGTGATCCTGTTTCTTACAGATGTCCGCCAGGGACTGGTAGATGCGGACGCGAAAGTAGCAGATATGCTGCGGCGCTCCGGAAAACCGGTGGTTCTGGTGGTAAACAAAGTGGATAATTTTGCCAATCAGATGATGGATGTTTATGAGTTCTATAATCTGGGACTGGGCGAGCCCCATGCCATCTCTGCAGCCGGCAAGCTGGGCCTGGGCGATATGCTGGATGTGCTGGCCGGATATTTTCCGGAAAGCGCCAGGGAAGAGACGGAAGACGAAATTCCAAGAGTCGCTATTGTGGGAAAGCCCAACGTAGGAAAATCTTCTATTATAAATAAGCTTCTGGGACAGAACCGTGTGATCGTTTCGGATATTGCAGGAACCACCCGGGACGCGATCGATACAAATATCCGCTGGAACGGCCGGGATTATATTTTTATTGATACGGCGGGACTGCGCAGAAAAAGCAAAATCAAAGAGGAATTGGAGCGCTACAGCATTATCTGCACAGTATCCGCTGTGGAACGGGCAGACGTAGTGGTGATCGTGATTGACGCCCTGGAAGGAGTTACAGAGCAGGATGCCAAGATTGCCGGAATTGCCCATGACCGCGGAAAAGGTATTATCATCGCGGTTAACAAATGGGATGCCATCGAAAAAAATGACAAAACTGTAAAAGAGTTTTCGGACAAGATCCGCAGCGTGCTTTCTTTTATGCCCTATGCGGAGATCCTTTTCGTCTCGGCGGTAACAGGACAGCGGCTGCCCAGGCTTTTTGAAACCATTGATATGGTTCTGGAAAATCAGACCCTCCGGGTGGCTACCGGCGTTCTGAACGAGATCCTTACAGAGGCTGTAGCCATGCAGCAGCCGCCCTCTGATAAAGGAAGAAGACTAAAGATCTTTTACATGACGGAGGTTTCGGTAAAACCCCCTACCTTTGTTGTGTTTGTAAATGAAAAAAAATTAATGCATTTTTCGTATCTCCGCTATCTGGAGAATAAGATCCGGGAGGCCTTTGGCTTCCGGGGGACTTCCCTGCGTTTTATCGTCCGGGAAAGAAAAGAGAAGGAAGCGTAAAAGAAGCCGGATCACGGCTCTTTTACGGAAGGAGGAACCATGGAGCGATTGATCTGTCTGCTGATCGGTTATTTGTTTGGACTGATCCAGACATCTTATATTTACGGAAGAGCCTGCGGCATAGATATACGTACCAAAGGCAGCGGAAACGCGGGAACCACCAACGCGCTCCGCACCCTGGGGAGAAAAGCGGGACTGGTAACCGTACTGGTGGATTCAATGAAATGCGTGGCGGCAGTGATTGTTGTGCGGCTGCTTTTCGGGAATTCTCATCATGAGATTATCCGCCTGCTGTGCATCTACACTTCCGCGGGAGTGATTTTGGGTCATGATTTTCCCTTTTACCTGGGCTTTCGGGGAGGAAAGGGGATTGCGGCTACCGCTGGTATGATTATTGCCTTTCTGGACTGGCGGCTGATCGTGGCAGGGATTCTCTGCTTTTTTGGCTGCTTTTTTGCAACGCATTACGTATCCCTGGGCTCCCTTGCCTTGTCCGCGGAATTTCTGATAGGGGTGATTATCCTGGGACAGCTGGGAACATTTCAGGAAATGCCGGCGTCTGCCCTTCATGAAATGTATGTTGTGATCGCGCTGCTGACAGCTATGGCATACTGGCAGCATCGGGGAAATATTTCCCGGCTGCTCCGTGGGAATGAACGGAAAACATATCTTGGCAAGAAAAATAAAAAGGCTTAGGAGGGGAAGAGATGGCAAAGGTCAGTGTGATCGGATCCGGAAGCTGGGGAACGGCTCTCGCCTGGCTTCTGAGAAATAACGGACATCAGGTAACGCTCTGGTCATATTTAAAGGAAGAAACCCAGATGTTTCTGAAGTATCGGGAAAACGTGGATAAACTTCCGGGTGTGGTTCTGGATGAGGGGGTTGCCTTTACCAGCAGTCTGGAGGAAAGTGTGCCGGAAAGAGATCTGCTGGTGCTTGCGGTTCCTTCCCCTGCAGTCCGCAGTACTTCCCGCAGCATGTCAGCTCTTGTGAAAAAAGGCCAGCTGATTGTGGACGTGGCGAAAGGAATTGAAGAACAGTCCCTGATGACTATGACAGACATTATTGAGGAGGAGATCCCTCAGGCAGAAACAGCGGTACTGTCAGGGCCCAGCCATGCGGAGGAAGTGGGAAAAGGACTGCCGACTACCATCGTAGCAGGGGCTCACAGCCGGGAAACCGCTGAACGCATTCAGGAAATGTTCATGAGTCCGGTTTTTCGAGTTTATACCAGTTCAGATATGCTGGGGATTGAAACGGGAGCCGCTCTGAAAAATGTAATCGCTCTGGCGGCTGGAATGGCGGACGGACTTGGCTATGGGGATAATACAAAAGCTGCCCTGATCACCAGGGGAATTGCGGAAATTGCCAGACTGGGGACTGCTATGGGCGCTCATCTGGAAACATTTTACGGTCTGTCAGGAATCGGAGATCTGATCGTCACCTGCGCCAGTGTTCACAGCCGCAACCGGAAAGCCGGCTTCCTGATTGGACAGGGCCGCACCATGGAACAGGCCATGGCAGAAGTTCATATGGTGGTGGAAGGAGTTTATTCCGCCAAAGCAGGCCTTCGGCTGGCTCAGAAATACCAGGTGGAAGTACCGATTATTCAGCGGGTAAACGAAATTCTTTTTGAAAACAAACCTGCCGGAGAGGCGGTAAGCGAATTGATGCAGCGCGTTCGCAAGGACGAGTTGAATAAATGGTAAGAAGAAAAAGAGAGACGCAGACAAGGGAAATAATTCCTTTTTCTGCGTCTTTTTTTATTTGCTCCAATCCACCCCGGAGAGATCCTCCGGAACCCGGGCGCTTCGGAACTGCTCATCCATGTTGTTTATGGTTTTCATTTCTGTGGGATTTAATTCAAAATCAAAAAGATCGATATTTTCCCGGATCCGATCCGGGTGTGTGGACTTTGGAATAATGGCTACATTTTTCTGAAGCAGCCATTTTAAACCTACCTGAGTAGCAGATTTTCCGTAGCGGCCTCCAATGGTCTGCAGCATTTCCCGGTCCGCGTATGCGCCTCTGGCCAGAGGCGCGTAGGCCTGGACGGCAATTCCCCGCTCCTGGCAATAATGGATCAGAGGATCCCGATTCCAGAGGGGATGGCATTCGATCTGATTCACTGCCGGAATAATTCCTGACATCTGAAACAGCTGCTCCAGATGAGGAATCTCAAAGTTGCTCACGCCAATGGAACGGGCAAGTCCGGAGGCCTTTAACTTTTCCAGTTTGCTCCAGGTGATGGGATAGCAGCCGGGCACCGGCCAGTGAATGAGATAGAGATCCACATAGTCCAGACCCAGGCGGTCCAGGCTCCGCGCAAAAGCGCCTTCAATGTCACCGATCCGCTGAGCGGTATTCCATACTTTAGTAGTGATAAAAAGTTCTTCTCTGGGAACTCCGCAGGCGGCAACCGCCCTGCCCACACAGTCCTCATTCTTATATGCGGAAGCAGTATCGATCAGACGATATCCGGCCTCCGCAGCCGCGGTTATAGCCCGCTGCATTTCCGCGTCGCCTTCTGTCTGGTAAACGCCCAGGCCTACCAGAGGCATTCGGTTTCCGTCATTTAATAAGAGAGAAGGCATGTCTGATGCCATGGTATGCACCTCCTGTACCGTTCAAATATCAGAATATTTTTGACTCTGACTGAATTAATCATATCATAAAACATTCAGAAAATACAGCCTTTTCCTTTAAAACAAATTGATATGAATTTAACGAAAGAAGCAAAAAGAAAAAAGCGGCGAAAATATATTGGTGGATTTTTACAAGGAACAATTCGGGTACCTAAAAAAGAACATGAATAATGCACAGAAGTTTTCGGGGGTCTATTGATTTCAAAAAGTAAATGGTTTATAATAACTGTAATTGACAAAAAGATGTCAGATTTTATTTTTGTGCAGAAAAACTGCGGAAAAGTTGACTGAAAATTGCAAAAGGAGTGAAAGTATGCATCTGATAAAAGATGAAAACGGAAACCCGGTTCCCCACGGCGCCCATGAACACTGCCATGAACATTCTCACGGCGAAAACTGCGGCGGCGAATGTGCTTCCGGCGGAAAGTGTAAAAATGAAACCGTTGCGCTGCTGGATTATATGCTTCACCATAATGAACAGCATGCGGCGGAACTGGATCAGATGGCGGCCAATCTGGAGAAGCTGGGGCTGAATGACGCGGCGCGGCAGATCCGGGATGGTGTATCGGATTTTCAGAAAGGAAATATGCGTTTGAGTCTGGCGCTGACACTGGTAAAAGAGCAGCTTAAGGAGGATTGATCATATGTGTCTGGCCACAGTTTATAAAGAAAGCGACAATACAGTAATCTGCAGAAATGTTTCCCGCATTGATGTGGACGGAGAGTACGTACTGATCCGGGATATCATGGGAGACGAGACGAAGATTCTGGGAAAGATCCAGATGGTGGATCTGGCCAACAGTATCGTACGTCTGGTCTGCGATTGAAAACAGATAAAGAGAGGAGGTGTGTCCGATGGCTCAGGTAATTGCGGTGGCAGGCAAAGGCGGGGTAGGAAAAACCACGCTGACAGGTCTTCTGATCCAGTATCTCTGTCAGACGGGCAAAGGCCCGATCCTGGCTGTGGACGCCGACGCGAATTCCAATCTCAACGAAGTGCTGGGTGTGGAAGTGGAGGCGACCTTGGGAGAGATCCGGGAAGAACTGGAAAACGCGGAAAGTTCCAGCAGTCCCATTCCCCCGGGAATGAGCAAGGCTGACTATACGGAATTCCGTTTCGGCAGCGCTCTGACAGAAGAAAAAGATTTCGATCTTCTGGTTATGGGAAGAACCCAGGGCAAGGGCTGCTACTGTTTCGTAAACGGGTTGCTGCAGGCGCAGATCCAGAAAGTTCAGGGAGAATACTCCTACATTGTCGTGGACAATGAAGCCGGTATGGAGCATATCAGCCGGGGAGTGCTTCCGGGAATGAATATGGCGATCCTGGTCAGCGACTGCTCCCGCAGGGGCGTGCAGGCGGCCGGGCGGATCGCAAAGCTGATTCAGGAGTGCGAGATGCATCCTTCCCGGGTGGGACTGATCGTCAACCGGGCTCCCGGCGGTGTGCTGAACGAGGGCACCAGGGAGGAAATCGACAACCAGGGACTGGAACTGCTGGGTGTCGTTCCTCATGATGATACCGTTTATCAGTACGATTGCGATGGAAAACCGACGGTGCAGCTTCCGGAGGATTCTCCGGTGCGGGCGGCGCTGAAGGCGATTGTAGAAAAATTGGGTTTATAAAAAGTGTAAGAGTAGAGTAGAATGGGTGCTTAGGCGGTTTTTATTTTTCTCCGGCACCGGAGGGAATAAAAATAAAATACATCTTTGGCGGGAGCGGATGCCCGCAGGAAAAGAGGTAATCAAATCTAAGGAGGATTATTGATGAGTGAATTCAAACTGACGACAGTAGAAGAGATGGAAGCAGCGACCAACCGTCTGCTGGAGACTGGCGCCAAAGTGGGCGCAGATGCATGGCAGTATCGTGTGAAGAATCAGACCCCTCACTGTAAGTTTGGTGAGACCGGTGTCTGCTGCCGGATCTGCTCCATGGGTCCCTGCCGTATTACCCCGAAAGCACCGAGAGGAATCTGTGGATGCGACGTACACGGTATCGTAGGTAGAAACTACCTGAAATTTACCGCGGGCGGAGCTGCAACCCATTCCGATCATGGCCGCGAGATCTGCCATACCCTGTACGAAGCTGCTGCTGACGGCGACTACAAGGTAAAAGATCCCGAGAAACTGATCCGTATTGCCAAGGAGTGGGGCATTGAGACTGAGGGCAAGGATATTTATGATCTGGCTCACGAAGTTGCCTACACCGGTCTGGAGGAGTACGGCAAGCCCTTCGGATATCAGAGATTTATGGAGAGACTTCCTGAGCATACCCAGGAACTGTGGAAGAAGAACGAGGTAGCTCCCAGAGCTATCGACCGCGAGGTTGCGACTTCTCTGCACATGACCCATATGGGATGTTCTTCTCTTCCCGAAGCTCTGATCAAACAGTCCCTGCGCGCAGGTCTCTGCGATGGCTGGGGCGGATCCATGATGGGAACCGAGTTCTCTGACGTTCTGTTCGGAACTCCCAAGCCCATTGACACCGAGGCTAACCTGGGCGTTATGAATGCTGAGAACGTAAATATCGTAGTTCATGGACATGATCCGTCACTGTCCGAGATGATCTGCGAGTACGCGGACGATCCGGAGATGATCGCCTACGCCAAGGAAATGGGAGCTAAAGGCATTACCGTATCCGGTGTCTGCTGTACCTCCAACGAAGTGGCTATGCGCCGGGGAATCCCCATGGCAGGAAACTTCCTGCAGCAGGAAAACGTGGTTCTGACCGGAGCCTGCGAGGCGATTGTCGTTGATGTGCAGTGTATCTTCCCGGCACTTGGCCCCTTAAGCAAATGCTTCCACACCAAGTTTATCACTACTTCTCCCGTAGCGCAGATGCCGGATTCTGAATTTATCCGCTTCAACGCTAAGACTGCCGGCGAGAATGCCAAGGCGATCGTAAAGATGGCAGTGGAGAACTTTAAGAACAGAAAGCCGGAGCTGGTACATATTCCGGATATGAAGCAGAAGGCAACCGTTGGATACTCCCTGGAGGCAATTGTTAAGACTCTGGACGGTGTTACCAATACTCAGGTAGACCAGACAGGAACCCTGAAACCTCTGTGGGATTGTGTGGCAGCAGGTGTTATCCGCGGTGCTGTAGCCATGGTTGGCTGCAACAACCCCAAGGTGCGTCCTGACCATGCTCACATTGAACTCATGAAATACCTCCTGAAACATGACATTATTATCGTTGCGTCCGGATGCTCCGCACAGGCAGCTGCCAAAGCGGGACTGATGGATAAGAGAGCAAAGGATCTCTGCGGCGCCGGTCTGAAGAGAGTCTGCGAACTGGCTGACATTCCGCCGGTACTGCACATGGGCTCCTGTGTAGATATCAGCCGTATGATGAACCTGGTATCTGAACTGGCTAAAGTTGGCGGCGTAAATATCTCCCAGCTTCCGGTTGTGGGCTGCGCTCCCGAGTGGATGTCTGAGAAAGCCGTTTCCATCGGTAACTACGTAATCGGTACCGGTATTGACACCTTCCTGGGTGTTGATCCCTATGTATCCGGTTCCAGCGAGGTTGCAGAACTCCTGACCAACGGTACAAGACAGTGGGTAGAGGCTGCGTTCACTGTTGAAAAAGACATCGAGCAGCTGGGCATCAAGATGAGAGACCGCATCGAGGAGAAGCGTGCCGCTCTTGGTGTCTGATCAAGTTAAAGGCAGATGAATTAGCATGAAAATAGCAGTAACAGGCAAAGGCGGGGTGGGTAAAACCACCATCGCCGCCACCCTGGCCCGCCTTTACGCGGCTGAGGGAAGGAAAGTTCTGGCAGCCGATGTGGATCCGGATGCGAATCTGGGACTGGCTCTGGGATTTTCCGAAGAAGAGCTCGACTCCATTGTTCCCATCAGCAAGATGCGGAAACTGGTGGAAGAGCGCACGGAGGCCACACCCGACAACCGGTTTTATAAGCTGAACCCCAAGGTGGATGATATCCCTGAAAAGTACGGCAGAACCTGCAACGGTGTGAAGCTTCTGGTTCTGGGCACCGTAGAAACCGCCAACAGCGGCTGCGTCTGTCCGGAACACGTGATGCTGAAGAGGATCATCAACAACCTGGTGCTTCACCGGGACGATGTGGTGATCCTGGATATGGAAGCTGGTCTGGAACATCTGGGCAGAGGCACCACAGAAGGGATGGACTACTTTGTAGTAGTAATCGAACCCGGAGCCAGAAGCGTACAGACTTACAAAAACGTAAAACGTCTGGCGGAGGGCCTGGGTATTCATCAGGTTCATGTTGTGGCTAACAAAGTCCGGGATGAAAAGGATGAAGCCTTTATCCGGGAAAAGATTCCTGCGGAGGACCTGCTGGGAATGGTTCATTATAATGAGCAGGTTATCGACGCGGACCGTCAAGGCTGTTCTCCCTATGACTTCAGCCAGAAGGCAGTCAGCGAGATCCGTGGGATCAAAGAAAAAATTGATAAAACAAACATGTAAACAGGAGGAAAAAAATGGCTACATTATTTCAGAGAGTTTTTGGCGGAAATGATGCCGTTTACGGCCTGACCGAAGGCATCATTGACAAGGCGATCCAGCAGTACGGCGAAGAGAAAGCAGTAAGCTTCCCCAACACTGCTTACAGCCTTCCCTGCTACTACGCAGTAACAGGAACCAAAGTTACCAACCTGAAAGAGCTGAAAGAGGCTCTGGGTGTGGTAAAGACTCTGATGACCAGAGAGAATGAGCTGAACGACGTGTTCATGTCCGGTGTTGCAACCGCTCTCTGCGCAGAGTTTATTGAGGCTACCAAATACATCGATGGAGCGAACCCCTATGAGGAGCCCTGCTATGGACATCTGGGCGATCCCGTGATCCGTGAACTGGGCGTTCCGCTGGTTACCGGCGATATCCCCGGCGTTGCCGTTATTCTCGGCTCCGCTCCCAGCGCAGAGCAGGCAGTTGCTCTGGTTAAAAGCTATCAGGCACAGGGTATTCTGGTTACTCTGGTAGGCGGAGTGATCGATCAGCTGCAGGAGCAGGGATATAAGACAGGCGCCAATGTGCGTGTGATCCCCCTGGGCAAAGACGTTACTTCTGTTATCCATGTAGTATCCGTTGCTATCCGCGCGGCCCTGATCTTCGGTAATGTTACTCCCGGCGACGCAGGCGCGCTGATGACCTATACCAAGGACCGTGTTCCCGCATTTGTAAACGCTTTTGAGCCTCTGGACGATGTGATCGTTGCCTGCGGCGCAGGCGCTATCGCACTGGGCTTCCCGGTTATTACCAACGATGACAAGGATGTTCCTCCGATTCCCAAGAGCCTGATCATCCAGAAGGATGTGGACAAATGGAATGCCACCTCTCTGGAGGCCCGCGACATTAAGATCAAGATCACCAATATCGATATCCCCGTTGCTTTCGCTTCCGCCTTTGAAGGCGAGATCATCCGCAAGGGCGATATGCAGGTTGAGTTTGACGGTTCCCGGGTAGACTGCGTGGAGCTGGTTTCCATGAAAGAGCTTTCCGAGGTAGAGGATCACAAGATCGAACTGATCGGACCCGATATCGATGAGTTCGAGGTAGGAAGCAAGCACAGCATCGCTTATGTGGTAGAGGTTGCCGGAAAGAGCATGCAGGCGGACTTCGAACCTGTATTTGAGCGTAAATTCCACAGCTATCTGAACTGCATCGAGGGCGTTATGCATACCGGACAGCGTGACATGATCCGTATCCGTATCAGCAAAGAAGCTTTCGACGCCGGATTCAGAGCAAAACATCTGGGCGAGGTTCTGTACGCGCAGGTAAAGAACGAGTTCGAGGCTGTTGTTGACAAGTGCCAGGTGAAGATTTACACCAATGCAGAGGACTGCACCAAGATGCGTCATGAAGTTGCCATGCCTATCTTTGACAAACGTGATGAGAGACTGGCATCCATGACTGATGAGGCCGTTCCGGTATACTACAGCTGCATCATGTGCCAGGCATTCTCTCCCAGCCATGTATGCGTAGTTACTCCCGAACGTCTGGGTCTCTGCGGAGCCGTTTCCTGGTTTGACGCAAAGGCTACCCATGAGCTGCAGCCCAACGGACCCTGCCAGGTAGTTACCAAAGAGCGCTGCATCGATGAGCGCATCGGTGAGTACGAGGATGTAAACGAGATCGTTAAGAAACTGTCCCAGGGCGCCCTGGAAGACGTTTCCCTGTATTCCATCATGGAGAAACCCATGACTTCCTGCGGATGCTTCGAGTGTATCTGCGGTATCGAGCCCTTCTCCAACGGCGTATGTATCGCCAACCGTGAGTACGCAGGCCAGACTCCTCTGGGAATGACCTTCCCCGAACTGGCATCTATGACCGGCGGCGGTGTGCAGACACCTGGATTCATGGGACACGGCAAGCATTTCATCGCTTCCAAGAAGTTCATGAAAGCTGAAGGCGGCGTTGCCCGTATCGTATGGATGCCCAAGGAACTGAAGGAGCAGGTAAAAGATAACCTGAACAAGACTGCAAAAGAGCTGTATGGAATCGACAACTTTACCGATATGATCGGTGATGAAACCATCGCCACCGATCCGGAAGAGCTGGTAGCATTCCTGACCGAAAAAGGTCATCCGGCTCTGGGCATGGATCCCATGATGTAATGATTTTTCCGGTGTATTTCCGGCACAAAATTGTGCCGGAAATACCCTGGTTTTTCTGCGTTCAGGATTGACAGGAACCGCAAAATGTTTTAAGGTATGAGATAGATAAAAACAGTAAGGAGGCTTGTTAAAAATGCCGTTTAATCGCAAACCACAGAAGTTCAGCGCATCCATTAAAGAAGTAGAACTGGGATGCGGCGAAAAAGCAGTCAAAATCGGAGGAGCCAGCGTATTTCCGTTTTATTCTTTTGACGGATCCGAGGGAAATGCCCCCAAGGTAGGCGTTGAAATTTCCGATATGGGTCTTGAGAATGAGCCCGAAGGCGTAAAAGCTTATTACGCAGGCGCTACCACACTGGGCGAGATCGCTAAAAAGGCTGCCGAGATGCCCGGAGGTGATTTTGTTGTACTTCGTCTGGAAGGCGGAGATCCCAACGGAGTCAACAAACCGGTAGAGGAGCTGGTGGCAGCTGCCAAGGAAGTAGCGGACGCTATCGATGTTCCCCTGGTAGTGGAAGGCTGCAAGAACGTAGAAAAAGACAGCGAGCTGCTGCCCAAGGTAGCAGAGGCTCTGCAGGGCAAGAACGTACTGTTAATGTCCGCTAAGGAAGAAGACTACAAAGCAATCGGCGCTGCCGCAGGTCTGGCTTATGCTCAGAAAGTAGGCGCTGAGTCCGCTGTTGATATCAACCTGGCAAAACAGCTGAACGTTGTTCTGACTCAGCTGGGTGTCGCTGCTGAAAGCATCGTAATGAACGTGGGAACCGCAGCTGTAGGCTACGGCTATGATTACGTGATCTCTACCATGGATCGTGTAAGAGCTGCCGCTCTGTCCCAGGACGACAAGATGCTTCAGATGCCCATCATCACTCCTATTGCTTCCGAGACCTGGTCTGTAAAAGAGTCCACGGCTTCTGAGGAAGATGCTCCGGGATGGGGTCCTGTAGAGGAGAGAGGTGTCTCCATGGAAGTTCAGACAGCAGCTGCATGTCTGGTATCCGGCTCTGATGCCGTTATTTTGAAACATCCTCAGTCCGTTGCAACAATCTCTAAGATGATTAAAGAATTAATGTAATGTGAGAAAAGAGGAGGATAAAAAATCATGGCATTAACAGGTATTCAGATTTTTAAAATGACACCAAAGAAAAACTGCAAGGAGTGCGGATGCCCCACCTGTATGGCATTTTCCATGAAGGTAGCGCAGGGCGCCATGGATATTTCCGCATGTCCCCATATGTCAGAGGATGCTCTGGCACAGCTGTCTGAGGCTACTGCTCCGCCCATGAAGACCATCAAGATCGGTACCGGCGACAACGAGTACAGCCTGGGCGGTGAGACCGTTCTGTACAGACACGAGAAGACTTTTGTCAGCGAGACCAGATATGCGACTACTGTATGCAGCTGCATGGATGACGCCGCTATCGACGCCAGACTGGACAGCGTTGCCAAAGTAGATTACGAGCGTATCGGCGAGAGAATGTACACCGAGCTGGTATATGTAAACTACGCAAAAGATACAGATTCCGCAAAATATGTGGAACTGGTTAAGAAAGCTGCTGCTACCGGAAGAACTCTGGTACTGGGCTGCAAATGCCCGGAGACTGCGAAAGCTGCTCTGGAAGTATGCAAGGATGGAAAGCCTGTTCTGAACGGAGCAGATGCTTCCAACTATGAAGAGATGAACAAGATCGCCACAGAGGCAGGAGTTGTTCTGGGCGTATCCGGAGCAAATCTGGACGAGCTGTATGACACCACTGCCGCTCTGGAGAAGCTGGGCAACAAGAACCTGATTCTGGATGTGACCATGGGAACTGTCAAAGAGACCTTTGAGGCTGCTGTCTGCGTACGCCGTGCCGCTATCAAGGACACTGACAGAACCTTCGGATATCCCTCCATCGTAAATGTAGCTGCTCTGGCTCAGGGCGATAAGGCAATGCAGCAGGCACTGGCAGCCACCTTCACCATGAAGTACGGCTCCATCGTTGCTGTTGAGGAGATGGACTACGCTATGGCTCTGCCCCTGTACGGTCTGAGACAGAACCTGTTCACCGATCCACAGAAGCCCATGAAGGTAGCTCCTGGAATCTACCCGCTGAACGGCGCGGATGAGAATTCCATCTGCCTGACTACTGTAGACTTTGCGCTTACATATTTCCTGGTATCCGGCGAGCTGGAGCGCTCCGGCGTTCCCTGCAACCTGGTGATCTCCGATGCCGGCGGACTTTCCGTTCTGACTGCATGGGCAGCCGGAAAGCTTTCCTCCACATCTATCTCCACCTACATCAAGGAAGAGGTAGAGGGCAAAGTGAAATCCAGAAAACTGATCATCCCCGGAAAAGTTGCTGTGCTGAAGGGTGACCTGGAAGCCAAGCTGCCCGGATGGGAAGTGATCGTAGCTCCCCTGGAGGCTGTACAGCTGGTGAAATTCCTGAAAGATATGCAGGCAAACGGCCAGATCTGATTGCCGCACATCTGTGAATGAAAACGAAGGCGGGCTTTTCGCCCACCTTCGTTTAAATAAGAAAAAAGGAGAAAACTTATGGCAAAATTTGTAGTAATTGGAGAAAGAATTTCTGTAACTGCTCCGTCCATTAACAGAGCCTTTGCAGAGAAAGATCCGGAACCGATCCTGGCAAGAGCAAAACAGCAGCTGGACGCCGGCGCTACCTATCTGGATGTAAACATCGGACCGGCAGAGAACAACGGCGAAGATATTATGAAATGGGCTGTAACTCTTCTGCAGGAGAACTTTGACAATGTTCCGCTGGCTCTGGATACTGCCAACAAAGCAGCTATCGAGGCTGGTATTTCCGTATACAACAGATCCAAAGGAAAACCCATCGTTAACTCCGCAGATGCTTCCGGACGTATCGAGTACATCGACCTGGCAGCTGCCAACGATGCCATCGTTATCGCTCTTTGCAACGGCGATGGAATTGCCAAGGACAATGACGAGCGTATGGCATACCTGACCACTCTGCTGGAGAGAGGTCTGGAGCACGGCATGGAAGATCAGGATATCTGGTTCGATCCGCTGTTCGTAGTTGTTAAGGGTATGCAGGACAAGCAGATGCAGGTTCTGGAGTTCATCAAGATGATCTCCGACATGGGACTGAATTCCACCGGCGGTCTGTCCAATAACTCCAACGGAGCTCCCAAGACTCTTCGTCCCATCATGGATTCCGCTCTGGTTGCTATGTGCATGATGCAGGGCCTTACCTCCGCCATCGTGAACCCCAACGACCTGAGACTGATGGAAACCATCAAGTCCTGCGACGTATTCAAGGGCAACACCCTGTACGCCGACTCCTACCTGGAGCTGTAATTCTCTTAAGAGAAAGATATGGAGCCGCTGTCAGCAGCTGTAAAAGCCGTCGCTGACAGCGGCTTTTTCTGTTTCTAGGCACAGAATGTACAGAAAAGAATACGTTCCCAGGGTTGTATCCTGCTGTTGGGCGATTGAAAAAAAGGCAGAATTATGGTAAGATAACCATATTGTATACTGGATAAAACGGGGGATTTTATGCGATAATTCCACCGGGCCTTCGGAAGGCCGGGGTTATGGTTGAGAGGAGGATGTTTCGGATGTTTAAGGTTACATTTCAGTTAGAAGGGGCAGGGGCGGTGGAGGCGTTTGCCCAGGAGGATGAAAATCTTCTGAATGTTGCCCAGAAGTCAAATGTGGCCATTGATGCTCCGTGCTCCGGAAACGGAATGTGCGGAAAATGCAAAGTCAGACTGGTAAGCGGAGAATTGGATTCCAAAAAGACCCGTCATATTACGGAAGAGGAGTATGCGGAGGGCTGGCGTCTGGCCTGCTGCAGCAAGATCATCGGGGATGTAACCGTGGAAGTTCCTGACATCGCCTCTGCCTACAGAAGCCGTATGAAGGTTGCAGATCTGAGTTCCCGGCAGGAAGTGGAGCTGTTTGAAAATACTAAGAAACAGGTGGAGGATGCAGGCATTCTGCTGAAAAACAGCATGAGCGTGCTGGAGATCCAGATGGAGGAGCCATCTCTGGACGACACTATGCCGGATAACGAGCGGTTTGAGTGGGCAGTGGAAGCAGCTACAGGGATCGAGCACGTGCGGATCCCCTACTCCGTTCTGCATAAAATGGCTCATGTATTCCGGGAAAATCATTTTCATGTGCAGTGCGTGGTGAGGAAGACCAGCAGGGATGTATTTGTCTATGATATCCTTCCGGCGGGAGAAAAACCTGTGATCGGCGGACTGGCTGTGGATATCGGGACCACTACGGTTTCCGCCATCCTGATGAATATGGAAACCGGGGAAATTCTGGCCAAGGCTTCTTCCGGCAACGGTCAGATCCGTTACGGTGCCGATGTAATCAACCGGATCATTGAATCCCAGAAACCCGGAGGCGGCAAGCGGCTGCAGAAAGCGGTGATCACAGAGACCATTAATCCCCTGATCGACGAAATGTGCCGCAGCATTCAGTTCCCCAAGGAACATATTTACCGGATGGCGGTGGCGGGAAATACCACCATGAACCATCTGCTGATGGGTGTGGACGCGGATCCCATCCGGATGGAGCCCTACATTCCCACCTTCTTTAAGACGAATTCCTTATTCGCTTCGGATATCGGGATCGATATTCATCCGGACGCCCATATCATCGTGGCGCCAAATATCGGCAGCTATGTGGGCGGAGATATTACGGCGGGAGCCTTTGTGAGCCTGATCTGGAACCGTCCGGAGATGTCCCTGTTCATTGATCTGGGTACTAACGGGGAGCTGGTGTTTGGAAATTCCGATTTCTTAATGAGCTGTGCCTGCTCCGCGGGACCGGCCTTTGAAGGCGGAGATATCAGCTGCGGTATGCGGGCCACAGACGGAGCCATTGAGGCCTGTACCATTGACCGGGATACTATGGAGCCGCATTTTTCCGTGATCGGAGATGAGGGCACCAAGCCGGTAGGCATCTGCGGATCCGGCATTATTGATATTATCGCGGAGCTGTTTACCTGCGGCATCATCAATGCCAAGGGGAAATTCGTCCGGGAAGGAGAAAGGATCCGTCACGATAAATACGGCATGGGCAGTTATGTATTGGCCTTTGAAAAGGATGCGGGGAGCGTCAAGGATGTGGAGATCACAGAGGTGGATATTGACAATTTTATCCGGGCCAAGGGAGCTATTTTCTCTGCGATCCGCACCATGCTGAAATCTCTGGATTTTACTGTGGATATGATCGACGACGTCTATGTGGCAGGCGGCATCGGCAGCGGCATCAATATGCGCAATGCGGTGAACATCGGTATGTTCCCGGATATCCCGGTGGAAAAGTTCCATTACATTGGAAACTCTTCCCTTACGGGCGCCTATTCTATGCTGCTGTCCACCCAGGCAGAGCGCAAGGTGTACGAAGTGGCCAGAAATATGACCTATCTGGAGCTGTCCACGGTGCCCACCTATATGGATGAGTTTGTGGGAGCCTGTTTCCTTCCCCATACAGACAGCGAGATGTTCCCCAGCGTACATCTGAAATAATCGATCAGGAGTTGAAATTATGGATTTTCCTTACGAAAAAGACAGCAAAGAGAGGATGCCTTACGAGCATTACATGGAAATCTACCGTGGACTGAAGCCGGAGGACATCAGCAGCAGAACCAATATTCCTTATGATAAGGAGACACAGACATTTACCCTCCGTCTGATGGGAGTTACCTATCAGGTGTCCTGGCCGGATTATGAAGTCCGGCACCTGGACCGGGAGGATCTTCAGTATTATCCCCTGGAAGGAGCGCCCAACGCCAGGATCCTGGTGCTGCGCTACCTTACGGAGGGGGCAGCCGCGCCGGCTTCCGGGAAATATCTTACCTATCGGGAAGTTCCCTGGGGCGAGGTGTATTTTAAACAGTTTCAGGGCCGTTGTCTTTTCAGGCTGGCATACGGTTTTGGAAATAAATTGCAGAAGTTCAGAGAGATCATGGACAGACTTGGGGCAAAGGAGCTTTCCCACGGGGATGCGGGCTATGAGTTTGAGTTCATGAACGGTCTGTACCTGCAGTTCCTTCTCTGGGAGGGGGATGAGGAATTTCCGCCCTCTGCCCAGATCCTCTTCTCCGATAATTTTCCTGTGGCTTTTGTTATGGGAGAAGACATGGCGGTGGTGGGCGATGTGTCCATCGGCGCGTTGAAAGCTTTAAGTTAAGTTTCAATTTCATAGTGTCACAATAGTAGAGTAAATATTGCGCGTAAAGTGTCCCAAGGATGGGAAGTTGCCTGGGAACGAAGGGAGCAGAGGCTTCCACGATGCAATATTGCGTCCGCTACTGCATTAGAGATGATGGACACACGATCTTCTTTGGTGTAGTAACTGCTGCGCCGCTATGAAAAAAGGAGGTTGTGTGATGAAACAACAGATGAGCATCAAAATGGTTGCCGCAGCCGCAGTGCTGGTGGCAATGAACATTATCTTATCCAGGGTATTCGCCATAAATGTAGGGCCTACCCTGCGTATCACCATCAGTACCACGCCGGTCTTTCTGGCTGGGCTCTGGTTCGGCCCGGCAGTGGGCGGCATCTGCGGCGGCGTGGGGGATCTCCTGGGCAGTCTCTTCCAGGGATACGCACCCAATCCGCTGATCCTTGGGGCAGCAGTTCTCTGCGGCCTGATTCCCGGACTTATGAAAAATTATGTATTTCATAATAAGATCCGTTACTGGAAGATCCTGGTGATCGTTGGCCTTCACGGCCTGGTTGGTTCCATGGGCCTGACGCTGCTGGGACTGCACCTGATGTACGGAAGGCCTTTGGCGGAACTCTTCGTCACCCGGGCGGTTCAGACCGTGGCCCTGGTGGTTGTGAATTCAATTCTTGTTAATCTTCTTTATGCCAGTCCCCTGACGACTGTTGTAAGCAGAATGTTTCTGAGAACAGAAGTCCGGGCAGGCGTGGGCAGATAAAAGAGGATAAAAAGCCTAAAAACGGGGCCTGAGCCCCAAACAGCCTGAAAAATGTGTGTAGAAAGGTGGAAAGTAAATGGGTTACGCAGCAAAGGGATGTGATGAATTTGTGGAGGTGCTCTCCTCAAAAGCTCCGGTACCGGGAGGAGGAGGAGCCTCGGCTCTGGTTGGAGCCGTAGGAGCAGCTCTCTGTAACATGGTGGGAAACCTCACTGTGGGCAAGAAGAAATATGCAGATGTGGAAGAGGAACTTCGCGGCCTGATGGAGCAGGTAACAAACCTGCAGAATCGTTTTCTGCAGCTGATAGATGAAGATGCTGAGAGTTTTGCTCCGTTAGCGAAGGCCTATGGGCTTCCTGCGGGTACGGAGGAGGAGAAGGCAGAGAAAGCCAGAGTTATGGAAATCTGTCTGAATGATGCCTGCAAAGTGCCGCTGGAAATTATGGAGAACTGCTGCAGAGCCATTGACCTGATTGAAGTTTTCGCAGCAAAGGGTTCTGTGCTTGCAGTCAGCGATGCGGGAGTGGCTGCCGCCTGCTGCCGCGCTGCCCTGAAAGGCGCCAGCCTGAATGTTTACATTAATGCCAAGAGTATGAAGGACAGAAGCAAAGCAGAGGAACTGAACCGTAAATGTGACGAAATGCTGCAGGTATACGGGGAAAAAGCGGAAAAGATTTTCGAAGGCGTTCTGCAGAAGCTGAAATAAGGGAGGAATTCGAAAATGGCCAGACAATTATTGGGAAAAGAAGTTACATCTGCCTTAAATGAAAAAATAAAAAGCCAGGTGGCGGTTCTCAAAGAAAAGGGAGTGGAGCCGACTCTGGGTATTATCCGCGTGGGGGAACGGGAGGACGACCTTTCCTACGAGCGGGGAGCGGTAAAACGCTGTGAAACCCTGGGAGTGTCTTATAAAAAGTTTCTTCTTCCCGGAGATGTAAGTCAGGAAACCCTTATGGATACGATCCGTCAGGTAAATGAGGATGCGGGGATTCATGGAGTTCTGATTTTCCGTCCTCTGCCGAAGCATTTGGATGAAGAAGCAGTAATCCGGGCCCTGGATCCGGAGAAAGATGTAGACGGAATTACAGACGGTTCCATGGTGGGTGTTTTTGCCGGCAGGGAGCAGGGATTTCCGCCGTGCACGCCCCAGGCATGCATGGAGATCCTGGATCATTATCAGATCGACTGTACCGGAAAAAAAGCAGTAGTCGTGGGAAGAAGTTTAGTGGTTGGTAAACCGGCGGCCATGATGCTGCTGAAAAAGAACGCTACGGTGACGATCTGTCATACCAGGACCAAGGATATGCCTGCCGTGGTAAAGGAAGCGGATATTGTAATTGTAGCAGCCGGAAGAGCCGGCGTGGTAGATGACAGGTATGTTTCACCGGGGCAGATCGTCATTGATGTGGGAATCAATGTTAACGAGCAGGGAAAGCTTTGCGGCGATGTGGCTTATGATAAAGTGGAACCTGTTGTAGAGGCGATTACTCCGGTTCCCGGCGGCGTAGGAAGCGTAACGACTTCCGTGCTGGTGGGACATGTGGTAGAAGCGGCCATGCGCAAAAATAAATAAAAAAAAAAGACCGGGTTTAAGTGATTTCTTAAACCCGGTTTATCTTTTATCCGGCGGCTGGCCGCAGATTTATGCGGCCGGCTTTTCTGATAGCTGTAAAGCTTATTTGTGTTCTGCGAAGTAGATCTTGCTGTATTTGTCAATGGCTTCCGTTGTGGCTTCATATACGCCGGGGAAGGTGCTCATAGCCAGACCCTGGGAGGCGCTGGGAATGAAATAATATTTGCCGTTTTCATCGCAGGCACGTTTTACTTCCTGAGCGATGACTTCCGGTGTCCAGCCGTCGTAATCGATCTTTGCGCTGTCAATGCCGCCCATGAAGGTGATCTTTCCGCCGTATTTCTTAATCAGAGCGGGAATATCATTGGTGGTCATGACGCCCTGCCAGATGCTGATTCCCATATCGATCATGTAGGGAACCAGAGTAGCGGCGTAGGAGTCTGAATGATGCACGATCAGATCAGCGCCGTTTTCTTTATATACTCCATAAATATCCTTATATGCAGGATAAATGAACTCCTCAAACATATCCGGAGAGATAAAGGTGGAGCGCTGGCTGCCCCAGTCGTCATGGTGGAAAACGCCGTCGGGTTTCATATGTTTGCAGATATCCTCAGCCAGTTCTATCTCCCACTCGGTCAGGTATTTGATCAGATCCTTCATTGCTTCCGGCTCTTCAAAGAAGTTCATCAGAGTGTTCTGAATTTCTCCCAGATAGTGGGTCATTTCGAAAATACCGGGAGCTACAAAGGGAAGTACGAAATACTCGTTTCTGTCTACCTTCTCCAGCTCTTTCAGGAAGGGCTCCCATTCCGCATCGGAAAAAGTAGCCCGGGGTTTCTTTACATAATCCTGCCAATGGGTAATATCTTTAATAACAATCTTATCCGGAGTATGTACAGGGAAGGCTCCGGGAAAGCCTTCCGGCCAGGAGCTGGTGATACCCCAGGCATTTACCACCTCAGGGCCGCCGGGCACAGGCATGGGGCTGGATGAAAGAAAAGGATGAAAAGCGATATGGAAAGCCTCATACTGGTTTACAAACCGGTCGGGATTTCCGCCTTTCATGGTTTCGATTACATTTTGTCTTTTTGTAAGCATACAGATTCCTCCTAATACATTATTTTGGCATTTGCTGCTGAAAGATAAAGTTGTGCCAATTTTCCGTTTTTTCAATTATACTATCAAACAGAAAAATCTTCAATAAACGGAAGATAGAAGGTTAAAACATTGTACAAATTTCATTAATAAATTTGAATTATTAATAAAAGAACAGGTATAGTTTTGGAAGGAAAGGCATATAGTGTAACAGTATATTGGAAAGGACAGGATGTAGCATGGATGCGTTTGCCGTTTACAAGGATATACAGGCCAGGACCAGGGGACAATTTTTGCTGGGGGTAGTGGGGCCTGTAAGAACCGGGAAATCTACCTTTATCAGGCGGTTTCTGGAAGTGCTGGCTCTTCCCGTTATGGAGGATAGGGCGAAAGAGGAGGTAAGAGATCAGCTGCCACTTTCCGGATCCGGAACATTAATCACTACGGTAGAGCCCAAATTTATCCCCAAGGAAGCAGTGGAAATCCGCCTGGGAGAGGATATACCCATGAAACTGCGGCTCATAGACTGTGTGGGATTTTTGGTTCCGGATGCTACCGGAAACATGGAAAACGAAAAAGAAAGAATGGTGAAAACGCCCTGGTTTGAAGAAGCGATTCCCTTTCACCAGGCTGCGGAGATAGGAACCCGGAAAGTGATCGCCGAACATTCGACCCTGGGGATCCTGGTTACTTCGGATGGCAGTTTCGGAGAAATACCCAGGGACAATTTTCTGGATGCGGAAGCCCATACGGTGGAAGAATTGAAAAAACAGGGGAAGCCCTTTCTGATTCTGGTTAATTCCGTGAAGCCCTACAGAGAAGAAACCCAGAAGCTGGCCCGGCAGCTTTCAGAAAAATACGGAGCTTCTGCCCTGGCTGTCAATTGCGATCAGCTGCGGGGGGATGATATTGTAAAAATTCTGGAATGTCTGCTGTATGAATTCCCGGTGCGCCAGATGGAATTCTACATACCGAAATGGGTGGAACTGCTGCAGATGGAACACCCGCTGAAAGCGGAATTAATTGAAAAGATCCGTGAACTGACATCCGGCATACGTTTTATCCGGGAGGTGCGGAAAGAATCTCTGGAACTGGACAGCGAATATGTACAGGATCTTTCCTTGCGGCAGATTGATCTTTCCAGCGGTATTGTAAAAATTCAGATTGAAATGAAGGAAAAATATTACTACCAGATGGTCAGTGAAATGACCGGGGCGGCAATTCAGGGGGAGTACGATCTTATGCGGACCCTGCGGGAACTGTCTTCCATGAAAAATGAGTATGTCCGGGTGCAGAACGCTATGGAAGCTGTCCGGGGCAGCGGATACGGGGTAGTTATTCCTGAAAAAGAAGAGATTATCCTGGATGATCCGGTGGTGATCCGTCAAGGAAGTAAATTCGGCGTGAAAATACGCTCTACCAGTCCTTCGATCCATATGATAAAAGCCAATATTGAGACAGAGATCGCTCCGATTGTGGGAACCCAGCAGCAGGCGGAGGATCTGATCACCTATATCCGGGAAAGCGGAAGGCAGGAAGACGGAATATGGAACACAAACATATTTGGAAAATCGGTGGAGCAGCTGGTGGAAGATGGAATCCGGACTAAGATTGCCAAGATAACAGAAGAGAGCCAGGTAAAGCTGCAGGAATCCATGCAGAAGATCGTCAATGACAGCCGGGGAGGAATGGTCTGCATCATTATCTGAAAAAATAGATTTGCGGTGATCCGGATGCTCTGGAAATCGGAAAGCATATTCCGCAGCATCCGGAGCTCCCTGTGATTAGGTATTGTCAGCAGAAAAAAATGGTAGTAAGATAAGAGAAAATACTGAATGAAATGAGAATACAGCACGGGGAGGTTAACCATGTTTGAAAATATCAGTAAAAAGATCGTTGGTGTCGGCAAGGGAGTAATGAGAGGAACGCAGACTTTTTCTGAGACGGTTTCTCTGAACGCCAGAATTGACGAATGCAAAAAGGAACTGAATAATTGTTTTCTTCAGCTGGGACAGGCATATTTCAGCAGGAGTGCCGGAAATATCCCTCCGGAATATCAGGGGATCTTTGAACGGATCCATATGCTGAATCAGACGATCCAGCAGCTCCAGGAGCAGATTAAGATGATAAAGGGAATCCGCCAATGCCCCAACTGCGGCGCAGAGGTGGCCAGCAATGTTATGTTCTGCGGAAACTGCGGCTTCAGTATGCCGCCGGTACAGAACAGCGCGCCTGTAAACGGGCCTGTATGCTCCAGCTGCGGAGCGCCCCTGGAAGAGGATGCGCTATTTTGCACAAACTGCGGAACCCGGATTGTGAAAGAGACACCTTCCTTTCAGGCGGCCGGAAGCCCAAAGCCGGTAGCTCCCGGAAAGGTCTGCAAAAACTGCGGGGCTCCGGCGGCGGAGGATGCGGCTTTCTGCAATGAATGCGGAACCAGTCTGCTGACAGAAGAAAAAAATCAGGAATTCTATTCCTATGAAGAGCCGGCCGGACAGCAGCCGGAGGAAACCAGGCAGCCGGAATCCGCATCTGAAAATGTCCCTGCGGCCGAAAAAATCCCGGATACGGATCAGCCGGAAGATACAGCGGCCTATCCGGATTTCCAGCAGCCCAAGGCAGGAAAGGTTTGTCCGAATTGCGGAACTTCTCTGGAAAGTGATGCGGTTTTCTGTTCGGAGTGCGGGACGAAAGTAAGCTGAGGGCAATAAGATGGGAGAAGGAGCATGGAGAATCTCTTTCTGATTTTTGTAATGGCAGTATTTGCTGTGGCAATTTTATACGACCTATGGGGACACAGGCATGGAAAAATCCGTCGGAGAGTTGGAGATTGGATTTTTCTGTGCCTTTTGGCCGTTGGATTCACCCTGTCCGCAGTCCATGGAATCGGAGGTCTTCTGGAGCAGAATTCCAGAAGTAAACCCGGGCTCTATCTTGCATACAGGTATCTGCAGGAGGGAGAAGCAGAAAAGGCCAGGGCGTCTGCAGAAAGCGATGCAAGCCTGACCCGGGAACAAAAAGATCTGCTGGATATGCTTGCGTCGGCTGCGGAGGGCAATTATTCTTCTCTTTATTTTTCTTCCGTGAAACTGTTGGGGGAGGGAAAACTCAAAGGAGAACAGAGGGCCTGTGTAGAAGAACTGAAAAATGCGGCGGAGACTTATCTGCGGCAGGATAGTACCAGCGAAGAGTTTACAGCTTTGTTTGCCGGGGAAGACCAGGAAGAAGAGACTGCCGCCCTTTCCGGATTCCAAGTGCCTGGCCCGGTTCTTTCACTGGTAAACCGCACATTGGAAGCGGAGGACATCCAGGAGACGGCCGAACTGCAGGATTATTATTTGCTGGACAGCAAAGTGCGCTCCGGCGATCCGGCATCCATAGACAGTTCTCTGGTAGAAGAAATAACGGAAAAATACCGGAACAGTCAGGAAATCAGAAAACTGGCGGTAAAGTATTATGCCCTGGAAAATAACTACAGGGAGGCTTTGCGCCATGCCCGGGAATTGATTGAGCGTGAACCCTGTCCGGAAAATTACATTATTTACACAGACGTTATTGCACAATCCGTTTATTCCGGAGACATCCGGGAAGATGGAGATGCGGAAAAAGCGGAGCTGCTCCGGGAAGCAAAGAAGCAGGAAGAAAAGGCCGGCCGCTGCCAGGATGAATCTCAACGGGAAGAACTGCTGAATGAAGCGGAGAAACTGCGCCAGGAAGCTGCGAATGTGGATATTTACCGGGCGATTAATTTTTTGGAAGCAAAAAAACCCCTGCTTTTTGACAGCAGCGGTCTCTATGACACGCAGATTGCCAAGCTGTATCTGGCGGCAGGGGCCAGGGAGCAGGCCAGGGAAAAGATTTACGAAGTTCTGGATCAAACGGATTCTCTGGATGAAGATTCCGTGGTAAAAGAACCGCTGAAAAATGTAATTGACGCCTATAATCAGACCACTGCCCAGGAGGTAAGTCCCCTTCTGAAAAGTTCTGTCAGAGGTTTTGTAGAAGCGCAGAGCCAGGATGTGATTCAGGTAAATGAGGACACCATCAACGGGAAAATGGCGGATTATGTGACCTCTGCTTTAAAATATGAAAAACTGGGTATTTTCATCAGCCGGGTGGATACCTCCCAATATCCAAGGATCACTGCGTATCTGAATGTAAACGGAAAAAAAGAAGGCCGCTGGAGTATGACCAGTGAATTTTACGCGGATGATTTTGAAGTCATTGACACCCAGTATCTGATCAGAGATTTTGAAATGAATGCGGACAGCAGCCGGGCAGGTGTGGATATGGCTATTGTCATAGATACCAGCGGAAGTATGGCCGGAAGACCTCTGGAGGAGGCAAAGACAGCCGCCCGGGCCTGCGTGGAAGCCATGGACGCGGATCTGCAGCAGATTGCGGTGGTATCATACAGCTCAGACGCCCGGACGGTTGTGGAGAAAACAGACAGCCGGGAAAGCCTTACCTATGGGATCAACCAGATGGGAAGCGGAGGGGGCACAAATATTCCCGGGGGAATTCAGGAGGGGCTGGATTCCCTGCAGGGCGGCGAAGCCGGTACCAGGGCGGTTATATTAATGACGGACGGCCAGGATGGAAACACGGAAGCCATGGAGGAAGCCATTGCCCGGGCAAATCAGGAAGAAACCGCTGTCTACACAGTAGGTCTGGGAGATGTAAATGAGGACTATTTAGAGGATATTGCTGAAAGGACCGGAGGAAAATTTATCCTGGCGGATAATTCTACAGAGCTGGAGGATATTTACCTGACTCTGCAGAAATATATTATGAATCATTACGTGCTTACCTACACGGTAGCAGAAAATTCAGAAACCGATCCCAGGTATCTTATGGTTTCCATTCCGGAATATCAGGTATCTGCCCGGAAAGACTATGCCTTTTCTCAGGAAACAGATGAAGAGGAAGCGGCGGAAAGCAAAGGGATCGGACCGGCTGCGGAGGGAAACGCCCTGCTTACCGGAGTATCCCCGGGAGCAGTTTCTGCGGAGGAAGTTTCCAGGGGGCTGACTGTAACTGTAAAAGGTGAAAACTTCAGCCCGGGAATGCATGTCAATATCGGCAGTCTGGAACTTCAGAATGTAGAGGTGGAGGATGCAAATACATTAACCGGCACGCTGAAGGGGACTCTTTCCGCAGGGGCATATGGGATCAGCGCCAGATATCCGGATGGGCGGATCTGCGCACGAAATCAGGGGCTGTACGTATTTCGGGCCGGCGTTTCATCCGGAATAAGGATCGGGGGAACGGTGGTTAAGGCGGATACCATCGGCCAGATTTCGGAGGATACTTTTGTGGCACAGGGCAATGTGCTGATCAATGATTTTATTCATTTCACTTCCAGTCTGGAGATAAAAGCAGAGGAACTCCCAGAGGATTTTTCACTGGATTCCGGGCAGACAACCTACCTGGGAAACAGCGGCAGCCTTTCCGGAAAGGGCAGAATCTATATCAGCTACCCCAGAGCCTCTGAAACAGAGAAGAGCTATGCCAGTATGGTCCTGGACGGAAAGGATTTTACAGTCCGGGACGGCGCCATAGAATTGGGGGTCCGGGGATTGAACACCAGCATGGATCAGTCCTTTGAACTGACCGTGCCGGGGATTGCCAATGTGACCGTGGAAGGGGTTTCAATCAGAACAGACGGGATCCGGGCGCACATTGACCAATTGAACCTGAAAAATATTCTGGACAGCGTGCAGAAGGGTCTTGGGGGTACAAGCTCAGACCCGGAGGAAAAAGAAGCAAAACGGATTCTGGAAAAAAAGCCCCGGTCCCGGCAGAATACTTTTTCCTTCCAGCCAGCCGGCGCCTCCGCCGGACTGGATCTGGCTATCCGGCAGAAGGATATGGAACTTGGAGGAGAAATTACATTAAATGTTAATGACGCTTTGCGTTTTGGAGCCTTCGGGCTGCGGGAAATCGGAGTGAAATTTAATACGCTGGATGAAAACCAGGAATACTGGAAAGTATCGGGAGCCATTGATTTTTCTTCGATTGTCAAAGGATTGGGCGGATCGGGTGTTTCCGGTATGAAGGCTTCTATTTCTTCCTGGTACTGGATGTTTGACAGTATGGAAGTAAGCGCGGAGCTGTATCCCGGGATCGGGATTTATAACGCCCTGTATGTAGATCAGATGGATCTCTGTGTGGAGGGAGTCAGCGGCCTGCTGGCGGAGGCCGGGTGGATTTCTGAAAATGTGAAGGAGATTCTCTTCGAAGGGCAGGATCTGGAGACGCTTCGGGATAACCGTCCCGATTTTCAGCTGACCGGTTCTGTGAAAGGGGATGTAAATCTTTTTAAGACTCTGCAGATGCCGATACCGGAAGACATGACAAAATGGGGAGAGCTGGGAACTGTCAGGGGGGATATTGTCCTGAATTTCAGCGAACCTTCCTTCTGTATCCAAGCGGATCTGAATCTGCTGGAACACCAGATTGCCAATGCCTCCCTTCGTTTTGATCAGAAAGGATTTGACGCCTCTGCCCAGGCTCAGCTGGAACTGGAAATGCTGGGGATTCAGCTGGGAGGCGGTGTGGAGATGGGCCTGGAGACTTCAATGGAACAGCTGGAGGCAGATCTGGACGTGGATGGGCATGCGGACTGCAATTTGCTGAATCTTCACTGTCAGGGTAAAATCGGCCTGGAGGTGAGGGCCCGGTACGATGGAACGCTCTTTTCCGTAACAATTACTGAAAATGAAAATGAGCATCGATTCTGGTATGAAGACAACGGCCAACTGTTTTTGTGGGATAAGATCCACGTTTCATAACCCGGAATGGGAGGAAGCAGATGAAAAAAACAATAGGAATTCTGGCGGCAGTGTTCTTCTGTCTGTTTTTGGGCAGAGGAGAGGTTCTGGCCGCTGCCGAGAATCTGGAGGTGACTCTTCCCGAGAGCCGTCAGGATTGTGTGTTTGAAGTCCGCTGGGAAGAAACAGACGCAGAGGTCCAGGTACAGATCACAAGTCCGGAGGGAAAGCTGTACGGAACGGAAGAAACCCCGGACCTGGTGACCCGTATGGAGGGAGCTGTCTACTTTTATATTGGAGACGCCGCCGCCGGAAAATGGCAGGTGAAGGTAGAAGGAGAGATCCTGGGCAATGTAGAGGTAAATGCCGGTTCGCTGCCTCAAAGCATGATAATTGACTCCTTTGCGGTAACAGAAAACGGCAGGGGCGGCTATGACGCATCCTGGAGCGTATCGGATTGTCCGGAAAATGTGACGGTGGAAATTTACGCGGATACAGATGGGCAGGGCTATGACGGAACGCTGGTATCTTCCCGGGGGGAAGGCCCCTCCGGGACCCAGTCCTTTAACATGCCTGAACTGGACAGCGGGTATTATTTCTTTTATATGACGGTTTCCCAGGACAGCGGTATATTTAATTCCGCCTACGCCGATGCGGCATTTTTCTATGACCAGAAAGGCGGCCCGGAGAAACTGAAGAATGTAAAGGCTTCTATGCTGAATGAAGACATTTATATAAGCTGGACCGGAGAAGAGGGGCTGCCTGCCCGGGTCATGCTGTTTGATCCGGATACCAAACAGCTGCTTTCCGCTGTGGAGACGGAGGAGGATTCCTGCGTCCTGGCCATGCCGGAAGGCTGCCAGAAGGTATTAGCTGCAGCAGCATCCTGGAGAAATGAAAGACTGGGAAGATTTGACGTGTTTGAGGTTTCTTCCAGCATGGCTGTACAGGCTTCTGTTTCCTATCCGGAAGAACAGGCCACCAATCAGACAGTGGTTTTTGCGGAGGTGAGTTTCAGCGGAAACTGTACGGTTTCCGCTGTTAGAAACGGAGAACTACTGATGGAGAACGAGAGAACCCAGGGACGGTACGAGATCCATCTGGAAGAAGGGGAGAACACCATACTGTTTCTGGTTACGGATGAGCAGGGAAATACAGGAACATTCCGGAAAGATATTTATCTGGACACCACACCCCCTCAGCTGTCTCTTGAAAGAAATCTAAGCGGCGCAACAGTTACGGAGTCCTACGTTTATGTGGAGGGCTATACAGAAGCAGGGGCGGTATTAACCTGCAATGGAAATCCGGTGGAACTGGTAGGCAGTTATTTCAGCTACCGGCAGCCGCTCTCCTATGGAACTACAGAAATTGTTCTGTCGGCAGTAGATCTGGCAGGCAATGAGGCAAGATACACGGCGGAAGTTTCCCGCCCGCTCTGGAGTGCCGGGATCCTGAAATGGATCCTTCTGGGAGCCGGAGCAGCGGCGCTGATCGCTGTGGAAACCCTGCTCCTGATTCGTGGAAAAAGGAGGCAGGGCTTATGAAAAAAATCCGTTTGATCCTGGCGCTGCTGGGGGCAGTCTCCGGTATTTATATGATTTATGCTAACTGGAGCGCCCGGGGCTATCATCTTCTGGAGATGGATTCCAAAGCAGGATACCGTGTGGCGGTAACCTACCGGTGGTCGGTTTGGATCTTTCTTATAATTCTTGTCCTGAATATTCTGGCTGCGGCGGCGGCCAGAAAACAAAGAGAAAAGCGATTCAGGTGTCCCATCTGCGGAACGATCCGGGGAGAAAGGGATAAGTACTGTAAAAAATGCGGACACTGTTTTTTGAACAAAACATAAATGCTGCGGTCCAGAAATTTATCTGGCAGAATGTCCCAGAGAGATTTATGAATTTTTCTTGAAAAACTTCATAGACTAGAGTATAATTTATGTAAATTACAGGAGATGAGTAATCCTGGAGTGTCCGAGGCCCTGCCAATTTGAACCTACATTTTCTTTAAACAGGGATTCCTATATCGGCGTGTGGATGTCAGGCCCCCATTGCGCAGGGGAAGGCAGAAGCGCTGCCTGCGGTTGCCCACCTAGCTTTGCTAGGAGTCAAACGGCAGGAACGGCATGCCGGGACTCACAAATGAGAAACGGGTGGAAGACCCAGAAGCCGGTACGGTAATTTTATCGTATCGGCTTTTTTACGGGCAGTAAACCAAAGTACAGTGTATGAATTTCTCTTTTCTTCCATATACTAGGATATGAATGTTCAGAAAGAGAATCAATGGCTGTTCTGTATCTGGCTGTGCCTTTTTTCTATACTGGTCTGCCTGCGTATTACCGGAGAGACGCCGGGAAATGAGGATGGCAAAGCTGCAGAGCAGGAAGGGAAGGAACAGGTTATTCTGTCTTCCCAGGAGCCGGAGACGGTTTCTGAAGGGAAAAACTCCGAAACCGGGCAGACATACGAGCCTCCCAAGATTCGGGTTTTGCTGACGGACAGCAGTCAGACCGAATACTTACAGCAGGAAGTACTGCTATCCAGCAGCGGGGGGATCCGGCTGCCGGAGTCAGGACAGGAGATTTCCCCCGGCGTACAGGAAACAATTACAGCGGACGACGGCCGTTTTATAAATGGCAGGATTCTGCTGGCGCCTATGGACCCGGAAGCGGGGATCACTCTGGAATCCATCCGCCGTTCCCAGGGCAATCCGGTTTACCAGGGAACACTGGAAGTTTATAAGACAGAACAGGGGCTTTATATTGTAAATGAAGTGGATCTGGAAACCTATCTGAAATATGTAGTTCCCAGTGAAATGCCGGTGTCGTTTCCGGCGGAGGCTCTGCGGGCCCAGGCGGTATGTGCCAGAACTTACGGAGTACGCGCCATAGAAAATCAGGCCCTGGAAACATATCATGCCCATGTAGACGACAGTGTTTCCTACCAGGTGTACAACAATGTGCCCCGGCAGCAGGCGGGAGACCAGGCCGTTGACGATACGGCGGGACAGATCATGACTTTCCAGGGGGAGGCAATAACGGCTTATTTCTTTTCTACTTCCTGCGGCTATACCAGCACGGATGAGGTGTGGAGCGGAGAAGAAGGAGAAGCTTATCTGAAGAGTGTTTATCTTGGCAGCGACAGCCGGGAAGATGTGCAGAGCGAAGAAGTATTTGCGCAATTTATCCAGACCTGTGATCCCTCCGATTATGAGGCGGAGGAGGGCTGGTACCGCTGGCAGGCGGAACTGCCGGTTCAGATTCTGAATGAGCGGCTTGCATCCTGGGGAATCGGGGAGATTCAGAATCTGAAAGTTCTGCGCAGAAGCAGCGGGGGCGCCGTTACAGCTCTGGAAATTTCCGGGACAGAAGGCGCGGAGGTGTTGGAGAACGAGTACGCTATCCGGGATTTTTTGTCGGTAAAGGGAATACCGGTTTCCAAAAATGACGGGACAGTGACTGAGGAAATGGAGCTTCTCCCCAGCGCCTATTTTAGCTGCAGCAGCCTGTACGAGGAAGGAGAACTGTCTGGATTTCTCATTCTGGGAGGCGGCTATGGACACGGGGTGGGCATGAGCCAGAACGGAGCCAGGCATCTGGCCCAGCAGGGATACAGCTGGCAGGAGATCCTGAACTTTTTTTATCAGAATATTACTTTGGAAACAATCCAGTGACAAAACACAAAAGAGAAGGCCGGAGGAAAACATGGGCGGACAGAAAAAAGAGGGAAAGAAAAAGAAGTTTGTGCAGATGATCAAGGAGTTTTCCAGCCGTATTATGGAGGATCACGTGGGGGCCTACGCCGCCCAGGGGGCTTTCTTTATTCTGCTTTCCTTTATCCCTTTTATGATGCTGCTTCTGAATCTGATTCAATATACGCCTCTGACAGAAGAGATGGTCAGCAGCGCTGTTATGGCGGTTATACCAGAAGATTTTCACGGTGTAATGAACGCCATTATTCTCGAAATCTACCGGCGCTCTTCCGTTATCCTTCCTGTATCGGCTCTGGTAGCCCTCTGGTCAGCCGGGAAGGCTGTGACTTCTCTGACTTATGGTCTGAATACAATTTTTCATGTGCGGGAGACAAGAAATTATTTTATAAACCGGCTGCGTTCCATGATCTTTACTTTAATTTTCATTGTAGCGCTTCTGGTGACCCTGGTGCTGATGGTGTTCGGCAGAAGCATTCAGAACTGGCTGGCAGATGTTTTTCCGGCAGCTGCGGAATTTACAGGGATCCTTATGAGCCTGCGGACGGTGATTACCATGGCGGCCCTGATGTTTGCGTTTACTCTGCTGTACCGCTTTATTCCCAACCGGAAAGCCTCTCTGGAAAGCCAGATCCCAGGAGCGCTGGTGTGTACCATTTCCTGGCAGGTTCTTTCGGTAGGCTTTTCTTTTTACCTGCAGTACTTCCCGGGCGTATCCCGGATGTACGGGAATCTGACTACTATTATTCTGCTGATGCTCTGGGTTTACTTCTGCATGTATCTGATCCTGCTGGGAGCAGAACTGAATGATTACGCGGAAAAGCGTATGGCAGAGGCGGAAAAAGAACAGAAAAATACAGAACAAGAAGCCGGCAGCACAGATAAAATTTAACTTGACAGTCTAAAAAAATGCGGATAGAATAAGGAACAGATGTAAAGGCAGAGAAGGTGCCAGTAGAAAACGGCTTTCTTTCAGAGAAAAGGGATCATCGGCTGGAAGTTCCTTTAAGTTCAGGCTGTTTTTGAGATTCACACCGGAGCCGCTTTTCTGAAAACACAGTAGGAAAAGCCGTGTGCGCACGTTACAGCGCTGTAGAGTGCCCGCATGCCGGGAATCTGGGTGGTACCGCGGAAATTTTCTCCGTCCCTTTGGGGACGGATTTTTTTTGTTCTGCGGAGAGTCCCCGGAAGTTTCAAATGTAAATTACAGCGGAGCGATCCGCGGATAAGGAGAACAGACATGAGTGAGATCAATGTGAAAGAAAAACTGGACGCCATTGTCGCCAAAGCTATGGCCAGCATTGATGGCGCCAAAGCCCTGAATGTCCTGAATGATGTGAGGGTCAGCGTCCTGGGGAAAAAGGGAGAACTGACCGCTGTTTTGAAAAGCATGAAGGATGTGGCCCCGGAAGACCGTCCCCGGGTGGGGCAGATGGTGAACGACGCCAGAAGCGCCATTGAAGAGCGTCTCGAGCAGGTTAAAGCATCCCTGGAGGCAGCGAAGCTGGAGCGGCAGCTGAAGGAAGAGGTTATCGATGTGACCCTTCCCGCCAGAAAAGCAGAAGTAGGACACCGCCATCCCAATACCATTGCTCTGGAAGAGGTGGAGCGGATCTTCGTAGGCATGGGCTATGAGGTTGTAGAAGGCCCGGAAGTGGAATACGACCTTTACAATTTTGAAAAACTGAACATTCCCGCCAATCATCCCGCTAAAGACGAGCAGGATACTTTCTATATCAACAAGGACATTGTGCTGCGGACCCAGACCTCTCCGGTCCAGGCCAGGATCATGGAGCAGGGAAAACTTCCCATCCGCATGATCGCCCCCGGACGGGTATTCCGTTCCGACGAGGTGGACGCCACCCATTCTCCATCCTTCCATCAGATTGAAGGTCTGGTGGTGGATAAGCACATTACCTTCGCGGATCTGAAGGGAACTTTGGAGCAATTTGCCAGAGAAATGTTCGGAGAAAACACCAGAACCAAATTCCGTCCCCACCATTTCCCCTTTACAGAGCCCAGCGCAGAGGTGGACGTGAGCTGCTTCAAGTGCGGCGGCAAGGGCTGTCGGTTCTGCAAGGGATCCGGCTGGATCGAAATCCTGGGCTGCGGCATGGTTCATCCCCACGTATTCGAGATGTGCGGCATCGATCCCGAAGAATACACAGGCTTCGCCTTCGGCGTAGGCCTGGAGCGGATCGCCCTGCTGAAATATGAGATCGATGACATGCGCCTGCTCTACGAAAACGACTATCGCTTTTTAAAACAGTTCTGATACCTGCAGAGCCGCAGGGCGTTAGTTGAATATAGAAAATAAGAGGAGATAAAAAAGATGAACACTTCCTTATCATGGATTAAAATGTATGTGCCGGATCTGGATGTGACGGCCCAGGAATATACGGACGCTATGACCCTGTCCGGAACAAAGGTGGAAGGCTTTCAGAAGCTGGACGCGGATCTGGATCAGATCGTCATCGGCCAGATTGAGAAAATCGAGAAACACCCGGACGCGGATAAGCTGATCGTCTGCCAGGTGAATGTGGGAAAAGAAACGGTGCAGATCGTTACCGGCGCTCCCAATGTAAAAGAGGGAGATAAAGTGCCGGTGGTGCTGGACGGAGGCAAGGTGGCCGGAAACCACGACGGAAAGATGACGCCCGGGGGCATTGCCATCAAGGCGGGAAAACTCCGGGGGGTAGAATCCTGCGGCATGATGTGTTCCATTGAGGAACTGGGTTCCAGCCGGGAATTTTATCCGGAAGCTCCGGAACTGGGCATTTATATTTTCCCGGAGGACGCTGTGGTAGGCGAGAGCGCCATCCACGCCCTGGGACTGGATGATGTAGTCTTTGAATATGAGATTACTTCCAACCGGGTGGACTGCTACAGCGTGATCGGCATCGCCAGAGAGGCGGCAGCTACCTTTGGAAAGAAATTCTGCCCGCCGGAGGTAAAGGTAACAGGAAACAAAGAACAGGCCTTGGATTACATTCAGGTCCGGGTGGAGGAGCCGGAGCTCTGTCCCCGGTACTGTGCCAGAGTGGTAAAAAATGTAAAGATCGGCCCCTCTCCCAAGTGGATGCAGAGATGCCTGGCAGCCAACGGCATCCGCCCCATTAACAATCTGGTGGATATTACCAACTACGTAATGGAAGAGTACGGACAGCCTATGCACGCCTATGATCTGGATACCATTGCGGATCATCAGATCGTTGTGCGCCGGGCTTCTGAAGGAGAAAGCTTTGTAACCCTGGACGGCCAGGAGCGTCATCTGGACGAGAATGTGCTTCTGATCTGCGACGGGGAAAAGGCAGTGGGCATTGCCGGCATTATGGGCGGAGAGAATTCTATGATCACCGATCAGGTACACACCGTTCTCTTCGAGGCGGCCTGCTTTGACGGAACCAATATCCGCCTTTCCGCCAAGCGGATCGGCATGCGGACCGACGCTTCCGGAAAATTCGAGAAGGGGCTGGATCCCAACAACGCGGCGGCGGCCATTGACCGGGCCTGCCAGCTTATGGAAGAGCTGGGAGCCGGGGAAGTGGTAGGCGGCATGGTAGATGTTTATCCGGAAAAGAGACAGCCGGTGCGGGTGCCCTTTGAGCCGGAGAAGATCAATGCCCTGCTGGGCACCGACCTTTCCAAAGAGCAGATGCTTGCTTATCTGGAGGCGGTGGAGCTGGCCTACGACAAAGAAACCAATGAGATTGTGGCCCCTACTTTCCGCCAGGATATTAAGCGGACAGCAGATATTGCCGAGGAAGTGGCCCGGTTCTACGGATACGACCATATCCCGGTGACCCTGCCCAGCGGGGAAGCTACGGTGGGCAAGCTGAGCTTTAAGATGATGGTGGAGGAGAAGGCCAGGGATGTGGCGGAGTACTGCGGATTTTCCCAGGGCATGTGTTACTCTTTTGAGAGCCCCAAGGTATTCGACAGGCTGCGGATCCCGGCGGAGGATCCCCTGCGGAAGACCATCCAGATCCTGAATCCCCTGGGAGAAGACTTTTCCATTATGCGGACTACTTCTCTCAACGGTATGCTGACCTCTCTGGCTACCAATTACAACCGGAGAAATAAAAATGTCCGCCTGTACGAACTGGGCAACGTATACCTGCCCAAAGAACTGCCCCTGAAGGAACTGCCGGAGGAGCGGATGCTGTTTACCTTGGGCATGTACGGAGCGGGAGATTTCTACGACATGAAAGGCGTGGTGGAAGAATTTCTGGGCCAGATCGGCATGAAGGAGCGGGTAGAGTATGACGGGAACGCAGGCAGACCCTATCTGCATCCGGGGCGCCAGGCAAACGTGATCTACCGGGGAACGGAAATCGGATATCTGGGCGAGGTACATCCCCTGGTGGCGGCCAGCTATGAGATCGGGGAGAGAGCCTATGTGGCGGTTCTGGATATCCTGAAGATTCTGGAGTACGCCAGCTTTGACCGGAAGTATGAAGGGATCGCCAGATTCCCGGCAGTGACCAGAGATCTTTCCATGGTTGTGCCCAAGGAGATCAAAGCTGCGGATATTGAGCATATGATCCTGCAGAGAGGCGGCAAGATCCTGGAGAGCGTCTCCCTGTTTGATCTTTACGAGGGATCCCAGATCCGTGAGGGATTCAAATCCATGGCCTATTCCGTAGTGTTCCGTTCCAAAGAAAAAACGCTGGAGGAACAGGAAGTAGGAGCTGCCATGAAAAAGATCCTCAATGGTCTTTCCGGCATGGGCATTGAACTGCGCCAGTAACGGTCTTTAATACGAAAGAAAGGGATTTTTATGCTGATCTATGTGATACGACACGGGGAGACTTCCTGGAATGTTCAGCGGAAGCTGCAGGGACACCGGGGAGCGGACCTGGATGAAAAGGGTGTACGTCTGGCGGAGATCACCGCCCGGGCGCTGAAAGAAATTCCTTTTGATATATGTTTTACCAGTCCTCTGATCCGGGCAAAGCACACGGCGGAGATCCTGCTGGAGGGAAGAAGGATCCCTATAGTGGAAGAACCCCGGATCATGGAGATCGGTTTCGGAGAGTGGGAGGGCCTCTGCTGCGCTCCCGGACGCATGGAAATGCCGGAAGAAAAATTCCGGAAGTTTTACGAAGATCCCCTGGGTTTTGGGGCCCCTCCGGAAGGAGAGAGCATTCTGGATGTCTGCAGGAGGACGGAGGAATTTTATCAGGAACTGATCCAAAAGGAAGAGCTGCAGGATAAAACCGTGCTGATATCCACCCACGGCTGCGCCGCCAGAGCCTTTCTGCGCAATGTATACCAGGATAAAGAAGATTTCTGGCATGGAGGCGTGCCTATGAACTGCGCGGTGAACATTCTGGAGGTGAAAAACGGATCTGCTCGGCTCCTGGAGGAAGACAGGATATATTACAGCAAAGAAGACTGTGTGGACTTTTATCAGATTCCGAAGGGAAAGAAAGAACATGAAGACAAGTGATTTTTACTATGAACTGCCAAAAGAACTGATTGCCCAGGATCCCCTGGAGGATCGGAGTTCCTCCAGGCTGATGCATCTGGATAGGATCACGGGTGCGGTGGAGCACCGGCATTTCCGGGATATCAAAGAATACTTAAACCCAGGCGACTGTCTGGTGATCAACGATACAAAAGTCATTCCCGCCCGGCTTTACGGCCACAAGGCGGGAACCGACGCTCTCATTGAGATCCTTCTTCTGAAAAGAAAGGAAAAGGACGTCTGGGAGACACTGGTAAAACCGGGAAAAAAATGCCGGCCCGGGGCGGAGATCTCCTTCGGGGACGGGATCCTGAAGGGAACCGTTCTGGATGTGGTGGAGGAAGGGAACCGGCTGATCCGGTTTACGTATGAAGGGATCTTTGAGGAGATCCTGGACCGGCTGGGAGAAATGCCCCTGCCCCCTTATATCACCCATAAACTGAAGGACAAAAACCGCTATCAGACCGTATACGCAAAACACGAAGGTTCGGCGGCGGCCCCCACGGCAGGGCTGCATTTCACGGAGGAACTGCTGCGGGAGATCCGGGACATGGGAGTGAAGATCGCCCATGTGACCCTGCATGTGGGGCTGGGTACTTTCCGGCCTGTAAAAGTGGAGGAGGTTACAGAGCACCATATGCATTCGGAATTTTACGTGGTGGAGGAGGAGCAGGCAGCCCTGATCAATAAGACCCGGAAGCAGGGAGGGCGGATCATCGCTGTAGGCACCACCAGCTGCCGGACCCTGGAGTCGGCGGCGGCAGAAGACGGAACCCTGAAAGCCGGCAGCGGCTGGACGGATATCTTCATCTACCCCGGATACCGTTTTAAGATCTTGGAGGGACTGATCACCAATTTTCATCTTCCGGAATCTACGCTGATCATGCTGGTATCTGCTTTTGCCGGAAAAGAGCATGTGCTGGCGGCCTATGAAGAGGCTGTGAAGGAGAAATACAGGTTTTTCAGTTTCGGGGACGCCATGGTCATTTTATGATCCTTGATCCTCAGGAAAAAGCAGCCCGCAGAGACACATTTTTCTGTCTCTGCGGGTTGCTTTTTGTGCAGAACAAAAGGGATTTATATATGGTTTGGTCTGGTTTCTTACGGGAATTTGTGCTATTCTTTATAGTGGACGCAAAAGAATTTTTTAATGGGTTACGTATCAAATTAACAAGGAAGGTGAGCAATTGGAAAACTATACCAAGTACAAGCTGAAAGACAGAGAAGAGCTGGCTTCTCTGCTGGCTGACAAGGACAACCTGTTCCTCATCGCCTGCAACAAATGTTTCAAGGAGTTTGAGACTGTGGAGGAGCCGGAGTGCGCCAGGCTGGAAGAACTGGCCCGGGAACTGGGAAAGACGGTTACCGGCAGCGCCAGGGTGGATTTTCTCTGCAACAAGGTCCAGACAGAGAAGAAACTGCAGGACATGATCCCGGAAGGCACGGAGCACATTCTGGTGGCTTCCTGCGGACTGGGGATTCAGACCGTGGCAGATCTTACAGGAAAGAAGGTCTATGCCGCCAGCAATTCCCTGAATTACCGGGGATATCACGGCATGGCGCTGACGGAGCGGAAATGCGATGCCTGCGCCCAGTGCTACCTGAACATCACCGGGGGCATCTGTCCGATTGTGGACTGTTCCAAAAGTCTGGTCAACGGCCAGTGCGGCGGCGCCAAAGACGGAAAGTGCGAGGTGGACAGCAGTAAAGACTGTGCCTGGGAAAAAATCTACCGCCGTCTGGAAAAACAGGGCCGTCTGGAAGAGTTCCTGAATCAGCCGGTGCAGCTGCGGGATTACTCCAAGGTAAATTTCAAATTTATTAATGACTATGTAAAATCTGTCCGTGAAAACCGTCTGGAGGGGTATTACGGAGGCGTCCATCCCTCAGAGCGGAAGGAGTTCACGGAACATCTGGCCCTGCAGCGGTTCCCGGAGCCGGAGGAAGTGGTGATCCCCCTGTCCATGCACGCGGGAGCGCCTGCCAATCCGGTGGTGCAGGTGGGAGATACTGTAAAAGTAGGGCAGAAGATCGGAGAGGCGGCAGCCTTTATCAGCAGCCCGGTCCACTCCAGTGTCAGCGGCAGGGTAACCGCTATTGAAGAGAGAGGCCACGCGACCCGGGGCACCTGTCTGTCGGTGGTGATCCGTTCCGACGGGAAAAATACCATGGATGAGTCTGTGAAGCCTCACGGGGATCTGGAAAGCCTGACCCCCGACCAGATCGTGGAGATCGTGAAAGAAGCCGGCATTGTGGGTATGGGCGGCGCGGGATTCCCTACCGCTGTAAAATTAAAGCCTGCCAAACCGGTGGATACGGTTCTGCTGAACGGCTGCGAGTGCGAGCCTCTGCTGACGGCGGATCACCGGGTGCTGCTGGAATACGCCCAGGATGTAATCTTTGGTCTGAAGGCCATCTTAAAGGCTACAGGGGCGGAAAAGGGAGTAATCGTCATTGAAGACAACAAACCGGACGCCATCGCCCTTATGAGAGAAAAGACCGCAGACTCTGAAAATCTGGAGGTGGTGTCCGCCAGGACAAAATATCCCCAGGGCGCAGAGAAAATGCTGATCAAACGAGTCACCGGACGGATGGTTCCCAGCGGCGGCCTGCCGGCGGATGTGGGCTGTATTGTCAGCAATATCAGCACCACCAAGGCTATCTCCGATGCCATCCGGAAAGGGATGCCTTTGATTGAACGGGTGGTGACTGTCACCGGAGAGAGACTGAAACATCCCGGAAACTTTGTAGTGAAGATCGGAACCAATACACAGGATCTCATAGACTACTGCGGCGGCATTACCGGCAGGGGCGAGGTTACGGTGAAAGCGGGGGGCCCCATGATGGGCTTTGTTCTTACTGATACCAACGTGCCCATTATGAAAGGCTCCAACGGCATTATTGCCGTGGATACAGACCACACCGCAGAACAGCCCTGCATCAAATGCGGACGCTGCGTGGATGTGTGTCCCATGGAGCTTTCTCCCCTGTATTTCGCTAAATACGCAGAGCAGGAAAACTGGCAGGGCATGAAGGACCTGCATGTGATGGACTGCATTGAGTGCCGGTCCTGCGAATACATCTGTTCTTCCAAGATTCCTCTGGTCGCCAGGATTAAAGCCGGGAAAAACGCAGTAAGGGGGATGAAGTAAGATGCTGATTACAGAATTAAAAGCCAAAGAAACCCTTGCTGCTCTGACAGAAGGGAAAAAAGTATTTCTCATAAATTGTGTAGGATGTAAAGAAGCCCATTTCCCGGAAAGGGAAGCGGCGGAATTGGAAAAAGAACTGGCCGCCGCCGGACAGGTGACGGGAAGCATTACTACGGACTACATATGCAACCCGGACAATATGAAGCTTCGGCTCCAGTCCCACAGGGAGGAGATCCAGGCTGCGGACGCGGTGCTGGTGCTGTCCTGCGGCGTAGGGGTGCAGACCATTGCCAATTACCTGGAGGACAAACCGGTGTACGCAGCCTGCGATACCTATCCTCTGCCTGGATTTCAGGGAGTCACACCTCTGGAATATTCCTGCGATCAGTGCGGGGAATGCTATCTGAACCTGACAGGAGGCATCTGCCCCATTACCGCCTGTTCCAAGAGTCTGGTAAACGGACCCTGCGGCGGCACCAAAAACGGGAAATGCGAAGTAGACAGCGAAATGGAGTGCGGCTGGGAGCGGATCTACCGGCGGCTGGCTATGCTGGGCCGGCTGGACGCCCTGAAGTGTCCGGTGCAGGTACGGAATTTTGCCACGGATCAGGAAGTTTCCAAGTAAAAACAGAGACAATTATTTTTGAGTAGGAGCAATGTAGAATGAAAATTACAGAGTTATTTGAACGGGGTGAATTTGTTGTTTCCGCCGAGGTGGGGCCGCCCAAGGGATTTCATGTAGAGCACCTGCTGGAGGACGCTAAAAAGTATTTAAGCGGCATTTCTGCCGTAAACGTAACAGACAACCAGTCTTCGGTCATGCGCCTGGGCTCCCTGGCTATGAGCAAGGCTCTGATGGATCAGGGGCTGACCCCCATTTACCAGCTGACCTGCCGGGACCGGAACCGGATCGCCCTGCAGTCGGATCTTTTAAGCGCCGCCATGTTCGGCATCGAGAACCTGCTGCTTCTTACGGGGGATCACACCAAGCTGGGAGATCATCCCCAGGCGAAGCCGGTGTTTGACCTGGATTCCGTTTCCCTGATCCATGCGGTAACCCGGCTGGAAGCCGGGGTGGATCTGGGCGGCAATGAGCTGGTGGGCGAGCCGCCGAAATTTGCCAAAGGAGCGGTGGTTTCTCCCTGCAGCGATTCCGTGGATGCCCAGCTGGCCAAAATGGAGCGGAAGGTACAGGCAGGGGCGGATTATTTCCAGACCCAGGCTGTCTTTGAACCGGAGAAATTTATCAAATTCATGGAGAAGGCCAAACAGTTCGGAAAGCCGGTGCAGGTGGGAATCATCATTCCAAAATCTGCAGGCATGGCGAAATTTATGAACAACAATGTGGCCGGCATCCATGTTCCCGATGAGATGATCGAGGAGCTGAAAAAGGATAAGGAAAAGACCAAGGCGGGCATCACCGGCGTGGAGATTGCCGCCAGAATCATTCAAGAGTGCCGTCCCTACTGCCAGGGCGTGCACATTATGGCTCTTGGCTGGGAGGACAAAGTACCGGAGCTGCTGAAGCAGGCAGGAATTTAATAATAAAAGGACAGAGAGCTGTATGGTCAGGGCCGGTTTCGGCCTGGTTACAGCTCTCTGCTTTTTACAAGGTATTCTGTTTTCATCTCATTTGTTCTGCCCTGCTGCTTAGAAGAGATCTTTTGTGTAAAGCTGCATATATGTCTCAAAAGAATCTCTCAGAAAAGCACTGAATCTTTTAATCATATTTTTGGCACCTCCTTTTTGATTTCGATTGTATTATAGCCCGGGGCAGGCTATAATTCTTGTCAAAAGGAAAGATTAACCAGCCAAATCTTGCAGGAGGGCGCCATGCATTTTTTCTATGAGATGAAGGATGATAGAATGGAAATTTATGAAAAAGAGTCCGTGCACTACCAGCCCCATATCCACAAATCTATGGAGTGCATCTATGTGACCAAAGGTACCCTGGAACTGGGCGTGGAGGAAAGGTTTCTGCACATGGAGGCCGGGGATTTCGGCCTGGTCTTTCCTAATGTGATTCATCATTATCAGGTGTTCTGCAAGGAAGAGTCCCGGGCGTATTATTTTCTTCCACCCCCTTCTTTTACCGGGCCCTGGGCAGAGCAGCTGCTTCAGTGCCAGCCAACGGATCCGGTAGTTCCGGGCCGGAAGGTTCATCCGGATGTGCCCTATGCTCTGAAGCGCCTGCAGGAGATCTTCCATCAGGAAGAAGACAAAAAAAGCCCTGTACTTGCCAGAGCTTTTACACAGATCATACTGTCCCGGACGCTGCCCCTGCTGCAGATGGAAAAACGGGAGGAGCAGCCGGGACATGACATCATTTACAATGCTGTGGTGTATATGGCCTCTCATTTTACGGAGGAGGATCTTTCCCTGACGAAGATGGGCCAGGATCTGGGCTACAGTCCCTATGCCTTATCCCGGGTGTTTTCCGGAACTTTCCATACCAATTTTAACCAATACCTGAATGAGCTGCGGCTGAACCTGGCCCTGAATCTTATGGAAAACCCACAGGAGTCCCTGACAGATCTGGCCATGGACGCGGGATTTGGCAGCATGCGCACCTTTAACCGGGTGTTCCGAGAGCGGTTTCACACTTCTCCCCGGGAGTACAGAAAAAACATGGCACGGACAGAAGCGGAGCTCCTTTAATCCCCGTCATCCTCCAGACGGATCCGGATCTCCCCGGAGGACAGGCGGGCGGTCTCCCCGTTTTCAAAGCGGACGAGAAGACGGCAGTCCTCATCCACATCCAGGGCCAGGGCGATTCTGGTTCCGGAAGCAGACAGAACCTGGATCTGCTTTCCCAGGACCAGGCTGCGCCGCCGGTACTCTTCCACATAGCTTTTGGGATCCGGATTTTGGTACCAGTCCCAGAAATACCGGAGAAAAAGCGCGGCCAGATGGTTTTTATTATCTCCGCCGGGAGAGGGAAAGATGGATCCGGCTATGGAGGCCAGTTCTTCCGGGAAACCTTCTTCCGGGGGATATAAATTAAAGCCGGCTCCCAGAACCGCGTATTCCAGAAGACCTGTTTCCAGTTCTACAGAAGCTTCCGTGAGAATGCCGGCGATCTTTCTGCCATACAGATAAAGGTCATTGACCCATTTGATTCCCGGTTTTTGGCCGGAGAGTGTTTCTACGGCCTGGCAGGCCGCTACGGCCGCCATGGTGGTAAACCGGGTCCCGTCTTTGGGGGTGGCCATAGATGGCCGCAGCAGGAGGCTGAGATACAGACCGGTGCCGGCAGGGGAGTAAAAACTCCGTCCCTGTCTTCCGCGTCCGGCGCTCTGGCAGCCGGCGGCCAGGACCGTGCCTTCCGGCGCTCCCTGGGCAGCAGCTTCCCGCAGATGGGAATTGGTGGATTCCACCTGGGAGAGGACCGAGAGTTTCAGCTGTTTCTGTCCGGCGGAGAGATATTTTTCAATCCCCTGGGGGGACAGAATATCGGTATCTGCCGCCAGACAGTAGCCTTTGTTCCGTACAGCCTCAATGCGGTATCCCTCTTCCTGCAGATGTTTTACCGCTTTCCAGACAGCAGCCCGGGTAAGGGAAAAGGTATCCGCCAGTTCTTCCCCGGAAAAAAAGCTGCCCCGGTTCTGTTCTAATAGTAAAAGAATTTTTTCTCTGGTTTTCATAAACACCTCCCGGTGCATCCTATGGTATCACAGCGCCATCCGGGTGTAAACCCAAAAGAAAAGTCTTATGGAAACAGGGGAACCATAAATAGCTTGCAGCAGACAGGAGTAAAAACATGACATCCATACAGCAGAAAAAGGAAAGCTACCGGCTTTCCCCGGAAATCATCGACAGGATATCCCAGAAATGCAGCCAGGTCCTGCAGGAGGCCCAGGCGGACAGAAAGGACGCGATCCGGCTGCGGCTTTCTCTGGAGGAGATTCTTTCCCTCTGGATGGATCGGCTTGGGGAGGGAGCGGAGTGCTCCATCCGCTGGGGAACCTGGTTCGGAAAAACGCGCCTGGAGGTGCGCATCCGGGGCATCGAGCTGGATCCCTCCTCCCTGGAACAGGAAGAGGACACGGGGTTCATCCATGAAAAGCTTATGGCGCAGGCGGGCAGCGCTTTTACTTACGCATATAAAAATGGAGAAAATTGCCTCAGCCTTTCTCTGGCCAAAAAGAAAAAAATTTCTCAGGGCGCGCAGCTGCTCCTGGCCATTGCCCTGGGGCTTTTGCTGGGAGGTGTCAGTCTGGTGCTTCCGGAAAGGGGCAAAGAGTTCCTGACTTCCGTGACAGAGCCTTTATTTCAGGCATTTCTCGGTATCCTGCGGGCAGTGTCCTCTCCAATGATTCTGCTGGCTGTCTGCTGCGGCATTCTCAGCCTGGGAGATGTTTCCACTGTGGGAAAGGTGGGAAAAAAGGTGGTGTCCAATCTGCTGCTGATTTCTCTGGGGGTGGGCGTGGTTTCTCTGGCGGCGGTATTCTGGTTTTTCCCGGTCCGGGCAGGCGGAGGAGAAGGAACCGGTGGATTTCAGGGAATCTATCAGATGCTGCTGGATATTCTGCCGGGAGATCTGATTTCGCCTTTTTTAGATGCTAATGCCATGCAGATTATTTTTATGGGAATTGTGCTGGGAATCACCCTGCTGATCCTGGGAGAGCGGGCTTCCCTGGTTAAAAAGACAGTGGAACAGCTGAATGAGACAGCCAAACTTATCATGGAGGGAATCGGACGGCTGCTCCCTTTGTTTATTTTTCTGAGTATTTTCTCCCTGCTCTCTTCCGGAACCCTGGGAAACGCAGGAGGAATCCTGAAAGCCCTGCTTCTCTGTCTGATTCTTTCCTTGGTTTCAGCGGTGATTTTTACCCTTTTCCTTTCTGTCAGACTGCAGGTATCCTGGATCCGGCTGCTGCGGCTTTTAAGCCCCTGCTTTCTTATTGCCCTCAGCACCGCTTCTTCCTCCGCCGCTCTTTCTTCCAACCTGGAAATCTGCGAGAGAGGATTGGGGATACCGGCAAAGATCACCAATTTTGCGGTTCCGCTGGGACAGGTGCTGTTTATGCCTACATCGGTCATAGAATATCTGGTTCTGGCCCTCTGTATGGCAGAAACTTATGAAATCGCCATGGCGCCCTCCTGGCTGATCACCGCAGTATTTGCCTCGGTTCTGCTGGCCGTGGCATCACCGCCGGTTCCGGGCTGCGGCCTGACCTGTATTACTGTTTTGTTCGCTCAGCTGGGAATTCCGGCGGAAGCAGCGGCGGCAGCCGTGGCGGTAGACGCAATTCTGGATTTTGTCAACACTGCCATCAATCTGCTCAGTCTGCAGACGGTTCTGACCCTGACCGCCGATGGCCTGGGAATGCTGGAGGGGGAACGGGCAGCTATCAGCCAGGAAAAGTACAGCTCCCGGTAATTCTTTCAGGCATCAAAGAAGCTGTCCGCAGCCGGACAGCTTTTTTGATTGACTGTGCAGAATTCAGTCATGAAATTCCTCCTGCCATTTCAGGAATTCTCCGTTATCAGCACGGATCTCAAATTCATATTCCATGCCATTGTAGTGAATTTCTCCCTCGTAGTGAAGGATTCCGTCGTCGTACTCCAGTTCCATCTGCAGATTGCGGTCAGCAGCGCCGGATACGCGGCCAAGGGCCAGGGCTTTTGCTTCTTCAAAGCTTACAGCAGGCTGAGCCAGCCCGGAATTCCCGGAGGAATCGGTGTTTCCGCCGCTGTTCTGATATCTGTAGGAGTCATCGTCCCGATCTCTTTCCGCTTTCAGGATCGCGCCATCGGAGATCTGGATCTCGTAATCGTATTCCGTGCCCTGGCTGGCAAAATCTACTTCATAGAAGACAAATCCGTCATCCCGATCCAGGTGCACCCGGAGGTAAGAAGTATCCGCCTCCTGTACGCCTGCGTCTGCCAGGGCGATGGCCGCCGCCTGTTCCTCGCCGATGTCGCCGCTGTTCTTTGGCTGTTCCTGGGCGGAGGGGGATGCCTCTGCGGGAGTACTTTCAACTTTCTCTGCGGTTGCCTGCTTCCCGGAAGAGGCCGCAACTGCGGAGGCGTCGTCCCTATCCTGGGGCTGCAGGGAGATGCTCTTGGAAACAGTGGTCTGTCCTCCTGCGGCTCCTTGGGAAGCCTGGGCTCCGCAGCCTGCCAGTAACCCGATAGAAATAGAAGCTGCTGCTAATAAAAATAATTTTTTCATGATATTTCCTCCTTATACTCTTTTTATCTGTAAGGCCGGCTGTCTGCTGCCGTTCCTGTATCTTATGATGTGAGTATAGAAGAGGAAGATTAAAGAAAAATTAAAATCAAAACTTTTTGAAAAAGTTTTTGGATTGGTCGAAAAAAGAATTTATAGCCTGGAGTGCAGGGCGGAGGCGATCCGGCGGGAAAGAACCAGGGCCAGGGCCATTTTGAGCAGATCCGGGATCACGAAGGGCGCAACGCACCAGGTCAGTACGGCCGGAATACTGGCGGAGCCATTGGAACGGAGATACACCAGGGCAAACCAGAGGGTACCGAAGGCGTACAGCACGGCTAATCCAAGAACCAGGGCAAAGATACGGATTCCAAGGCAGGCCTGGCCGGATTTTGTAAAGGCCCGGTAAATCAGCCCAAGAAAAAGAAACCCGATGATATAGCCGCCGGTATTCCCCAGAAGAACGCCGATCCCTGCCTGAAAGTTGGAAAAGACAGGAATTCCTGCGGCGCCCAGCAGGATATAGACAAGGATGGAAAGCGTTCCTGATTTTCCTCCCAGGAGAGACAGCACAAAGAATACGGCAAAAGTCTGCAGGGTAAAAGGAACCGCCGCCGGGATGCTGATCCAGGAACAGACTGCGATCATCACCGCTCCTGCAGCTGTATAGGTCAGCTGCGCGGTGCGGCCTGCTGCGTTGGTTTTCGAAGAAGTCATACGTATGTTCACCTGCCTTCATTAAAATGGAGCATATTGCCCCTCCTGTACACTGACGTTACAGAAGCATCATAGCATAGCCTGACAAGATTGTAAACAAAAAATATATAGATGGTTTACAATTAAGGAAATTTCTATTACAGATCAGACAGAAAAAGAGGGAGGTTTGCCGTTTTTCCTAGGATGGGGAGAAAGCCGGGAAAAGTGGCTATTATTGGAAAAATAGATACTTACAGGAAATTCAATTTTATTCAACCTGATTCAATTTGATTCTCTTTGCATAGGAGAGGAGAAAAAAGAACGAAATTAAAAGAAGAAGGTTTTTCCGAAAAACCCTGTAAAAACAGGGAAAAATCCTTGTGCGGAAAAAATTTCAACATGATTCAATTATAAAAAAATCTGCGCACAATCATTCTCTATTAACCTTTTGCCTTCCCGCGGTTTCGATGATATGGTTCTCATGTTTAATAAAGTTAAGAATAGAAATCCAACGAGGTAAAATGATGGAAGAAAGAAAAAAAACAGGAAAACCCAGTATTGATCGTCCCTGGATGCAGTATTATCCGGATATGATGCTGAAAATGATCAAAATTCCCGGATGTACCGTTGAGCAGTATCTGAGAAACTGCTGCCGGGGGATGGATCTCACCGCTATTCACTATTATGGTGAGGATATTACCTGGAAAACTGTATTTGAAGAAGCCGATAAGACAGCCCGGGCTCTTAGAGCTTTAGGTTTCGGGGAAGGAGACCAGATTCCGGTTTATCTGCGGACGGTTCCCGAGTTCCTTTTCCTGCTTTTAGGCGCCGAGAAAATCGGAGCTTCCCTGCTCTGCCGGGACAACACGGTGGAAGAGAATGTGGAGGCTGCCAGAAAATCCAAAGCGAAGGCAATTATCGCCCATGATTTTCTGTCTAAGAGCGAAATGCATGAATTCCTGGCCCACAGCAGCGTAGAGAAAATTGTAACGATTTCCCCGCTTCACTATGGAAAACGGGAGGCTATGCCCGTACATATTCAGGAGTGCCTGGATAATTATTATCCGTCTGCCTGCGCGTCCGGACCGGCTGTTATGAGCTGGGATGCATTCCTTGCCCAGGGCCAGAACTTTACCGGTACGGTAGAGGCTCCTGTGGATATCGACCGTCCTCTGTTCCGGGCCTATACCAGCGGTTCTACCGGCCCCTCCAAGCAGGTAATCCATTCTGCCAATACCATGCTGGGCATTATCTGCCAGATGAACTTCTACGGAAGCACAGAAGGAAAGAGAGCCAGCTGGATGCTGACCTGCCTGCCCCCGGCTCTGGTGGCTGTGGTAGTGTCCATGATGCTGATGCCTCTGGCGGCCAATATGATTTTGATCATGGATCCCTTCTGCTATGAGGAGGATGTAGATCTGGAACTGATGCGCTTCAAGCCGAACAACTGGCCCATCGTGCCTATGTTTATCGAAGCGGTTATGCGCAATGGCCGCGTGCCGGAGGACTATGATATGTCTCATCTGGTAGCTGCCGGTCCCGGCAGCGAAGCCTGCAACAATATCCAGCTGGACAATATCGAGCAGTTCCTTCATGCCCACAACTGCAAGATCCGTCTTACTACCGGCTACGGCAGCAGCGAAGCAGGATCTACCTTCTGTCTTCCCATGGCTCCCAAGCCTATCCGTGACGGAAATATGGGTGTTCCGCTGCCTTTAAGCATTGTAAGTATTTTCAAGCCCGGCACCCAGGAAGAACTTACGTATAACCAGCTGGGTGAGATCTGTAAATCCGGCCCCGGAAACATGCTGGGCTACGATAATCCGGAGGCTACGGCTAAAGCGCTGCAGACCCATGAGGATGGCAGGGTATGGCTGCATACCGGAGACCTGGGGTATATGGATGAAGATGGCGTCCTCTACGTTCTGAACCGGGGCTATGCGCCCCGTTACGGCGGCGGCGAGCTGGCTGTGCTGCCTATGGAGAATCTGGTGGCGAATGCCAGAATTCCCGGAATAGACGATGAATTCTTTGTACTGCTGGATGACGATGCCCATCCGGGATACTATCTGCCCTATCTGTATGTGGTGCTGAAGGACGGCTGTACAGTGGACAGCATCCGGGAAAAAGTGGATCAGTGTCTGGAGCCCCATATGCGCCCGGTAGATATTATCCCCATTGATAAGAGACCCTTCTTCCACTACAAAACAAACAGACTGGGAATGGCCAGAGAACTGAGAGCCAGATCTGTTTCATAAGAATTGTATTTGCCGGCAATTTTGCTTCGGCAGGTAATGGAAAAGCAGGAGTGCCTGAGAAAGTCAGAAAGGACGGATCAGGCGCTCCTTTTTTGGAAAAATCCGCCTGTCCGGATCCGCCGGAGGTTTCTTTCTAAAGGAACGGCCCATTCGTTTTGGTAATCTGCCGGAAAGTTGAAATAAAATGGAAATCCACAAAATTTCTGCATTTTTTACAAAATAATTGTGGAAATTGCCTGCCAGGAATTATATAATAGAGCCATAATGAAAGAGGAGGGCTTATATTATGAAGCATAATAATATGTTAGCCATGATTCTGGCCGGCGGCCGCGGCTCCAGGCTGCATGAGCTGACCAACAAAGTTGCCAAACCGGCGGTCTCTTATGGAGGCAAGTACAAGATCATTGACTTTCCCATCAGCAACTGTGCCAACAGCGGCATTGATGTAGTAGGCGTGCTGACTCAGTATGAGTCGATCCAGCTGAACAGCTATGTAGCCGCAGGCCGCCGCTGGGGACTGGACGCCAAGGAGAGCGGCGTTTACGTGCTGCCCCCCAGAGAGAAGGCGGATGCGGATCTGAACGTGTACCGCGGTACGGCGGATGCCATTTCTCAGAACATAGACTTTGTTGATACCTTCTCACCGGAATATCTCCTGATCCTTTCCGGCGACCATATCTACAAAATGAACTATGCGAAGATGCTCCAGTACCATAAGGAGTGCGGCGCCGACGCAACCATCGCCGTTATCGAAGTGCCTATGAAAGAAGCCAGCCGTTTCGGCATCATGAATACGGATGAGACAGGCAGGATCGTAGAGTTTGAGGAAAAGCCGGAGCATCCCAAGAGCAATCTTGCATCCATGGGTATCTATATTTTTGACTGGAAGCTGCTGCGCAAGATGCTGACAGCGGACATGAAGGATCCGGATTCCAATCACGACTTCGGAAAGGATATCATTCCTTCCCTGATCGCGGAGGGAAAGAACGTATTCGCCTTTAAATTCAAAGGCTATTGGAAGGATGTAGGAACTGTAGATTCCTTATGGGAAGCCAATATGGATCTTCTGGACAAAAACAACGAACTGGATCTCCATGATTCCTCCTGGAAAGTATATACTGAGGACGCTACAACCCATCCCCAGTACATAGGCCCCAGCGCATCTATTGAAAAAGCATTTATCAATCAGGGCAGCATAATCGAAGGATCCGTGAAAAATTCCGTATTGTTCACCGGGACAAAAATCGGCCCCGGAGCCAAGATCATTGACAGTGTCCTTATGAATGGCGTAGAGGTTGAAGAGGGAGCCGTTGTGCAGAGAGCGCTGGTAGCAGACGGCGTGAAGATCGGCAAGGGAGCCGTTGTCGGAAGCGCGGACAGCGAGCACATCGAACTGGTTTCCAAACGTGTAAAGGGGGTTGAATAATATGGATAAGGCTTTAGGCATTGTGAACTTCGGCGGACAGCGTTTCTGGGTAGAGGGTATGCAGGATTACCGTCCCTCGGGCGCCATGTCCTTTCTGGGAAGATACCGCACGGTAGATTTTCCGATTTCGAATCTCAGCAACAGCGGAATTGACCGGATTCAGGTTTATATCCGCAGAAAGCCCAGGTCCCTGGTGGAGCATATCGGAACCGGACGCCATTATAACATCAACTCCAAGACGGGAAGAGTGCATCTGCTTTTTTCCGAGAGCGGCATCGATCATGATATTTACAATAATGATATTGCGGCTTTTCTGGAAAACATGGAGAACATCGAAGATGTCAACTGCCCCTACGTGGTAATCGTTCCCAGCAATATGGTATATGTACAGGATTTCAGAGCCCTCCTGCAGACCCATATTGAATCCGGGGCGGATATTACACTGCTGTATCACAGTACCGAGGACGCGAAAGAGCATTTCCTGAACTGCAATACCCTGAACCTGAATAAACAGAAGGGGGTTCTGTCCCTGGAGGAAAACCGCGGTACCGCCAAGAGCCGGGCTATTTTCATGGATACGTATGTAATGAAAAAAGATCTTTTTATAGATCTGGTGCGCAGAGCACACAAGGAGTCTTCCATGTACAGCCTTTCGGATATTGTGAATATCGCCTGCGCGGAAATGGATGTGCGGGGTGTGGCTCATAGAGGGTATTTTGCGTCTCTTACAGATTTCAAGAGCTACTACGACGCAAATATTTCTCTCATCGACTTTAAGACCGCGCTGAGCCTCTTTGATCCGGAGTGGCCCATTTATACCAGAACCAATGATTCCTGTCCCACCCAGTATTTTGAGGAAGCCAACGTTAAGAATTCCGTTGTTTCCAACGGCTGTCTGATCGAAGGAACGGTAGAGAACTCAGTGATCGGCCGGGGCTGTGAGATTATGAAAGGCGCTGTGGTTAAAAACTGCGTGATCATGACCGATGTAACGGTGGGCGAAAATGTACATCTGGAAAATCTGGTGGTAGATAAGCACGCGCGTATTACCCACGTAAAAGAAGTGACTGCGGATCCCGGAAGTCCTGCCTATATCCGCAGAGGCGATTCCATTTAAGGATCTGCCAGGCTGTAAGCCTACCGAAACAGGAAGAAAATAAAATACCGCTGCCTGAAAGCTGTTTACAGCAGGCAGCGGTATTTTTTAATAACTTTGGAATTTGCTTCCTCCCCACTGGCGGAAGTGAAGCAGTGTGGTTTCATCCGGTTCCATGAGAACCAGGATCCGGGATTGTCCCTCTGCGATTACAATGGAATAAACCTGTTCCGGGTGGCTGTGGGAAGTAAAATCATAGGTTTTCAGAGAACGGTAAGGGGAAAGGGTTCCGGAGTCAGCCGGAGCGATCAATTCCGCGTTTCTCAGATCAAAAGCCAGTTTCTTTTTACGTTTCGTCTTGCTGTATACAGCGTCAATATCTACATCATAATTGAGAATGGTGTACTCAAATTCCACAGAAAGCATGGGAAAAACAAAATAGTAAAGAAGAAAAGCCAGTGCAAGGATCAGGATGGCCGGCCCGAAATCTAAGAAAAACAGGGCCAGTACCAGAGCGGCTGCCAGAACGAAAATCAGCAGCACCTTCAGAACGGGGATCAGGGGGCTGATCTTTCTGGAAACCAGCTGCTCGTAAAAAGCGTCATTCATACGTTGTCTTCCTTTCTGTTGCTAAATAATTAATAACCATGGTGGCAATTTTAAAAGTAGCTGCGTCCTCGAAGTTCCGCAGATCCAGGCCAGTCCGGTGCTGGATCTGTTCCAGACGGTAAATAAGCGTATTTCTGTGGACATGCAGCTGTCTGGCAGTCTCTGCGATATTTAAATTATTCTGGAAAAACTGGGCGGCAGTTACGGCTGTCTCCGGATCCAGATGCAGAGGGACGTCTTCGCCGAAGATTTCATGGAGAAAATCTTCGCAGAGATCGTAGGGAAGACGGTAGATCAGCCTTCCAACTCCCAGCTGATCGTAGGGGAAGACCGTCTGATCAGACAGGAACAAGCCGCCCACTTTCAGAGCCAGGCTGGCTTCCTGAAAGGCGGAAGATAGTTCCAGCAGAGAAACCAGAGGGCTGCTGTAGGATACGCGTACGGAAGCATAGGCCTCTGTATTCAAAGTGTCTACAATACTGTGAGCCAGTTCAAAGCAGTGCCGGGAAACCGAAGAAGCATCCTTAAGATTCAGAGGGCAGAGAACCGCTTCCAGGCTTCCGGATACGGGAATCAGATAGGTATCGGAGCGGGGCGGAAAGAGCCCTTTTAAAACCTCCAGCAGGATCGCATTCAGAGTGTCTCCGGTTTCCATCAGAAACAGTACCCGGGTTTCATCCGGGGCTATATGCAGACGCCTGGCCCGCTCCTCCAGATTGTCGGCAGGGCGGTCCCCCAGCAGAAGGCTTTGCAGAAAGTGAACCTTGTTGTATTTTTCCCGGTAGGCAGAGGTGAGCCGCTTCAGATTTTCCAGAGCGGAAGCATTCTCTTCCGGGGAAGAGGTTCTAAGTTCCAGATCCAGGCCGGTTGCCTGCTTCAGTTCCGCCAAAGCCTTTTGTATGTTTTCTTCGTAAGCCATGGTCAACCTCCATCCGGATAAAATAAGTAAAAGGCTGTACACTTTTAAGAATACAGCCTTTTTACTGTCTTATGTTATTTTATAATTTTAGTTGGCGATCGTCAACTCTGTTTCTTTATCGAAGAGATGGATCTTTTCCATATCCAGGGCAAATACAGCCTTGTCTCCGGTCCGGAGAGTGGTTCTGGGATTTACTCTGGCGGTCATCTGCGTTCCGTCTACATCGAAGTACAGGAACACCTCGGCGCCCAGCAGCTCATAAACCTTAATGGTAGAGTGGATTACAGCATCCTTGGCGTTGTTGACATATACTTCTTCATCATGCAGGTCTTCCGGACGAATACCAAGAACAACGGTTTTTCCTACGTATCCGCCGTTTACCAGTGCCGCTTTCTTGGTGGGGGGAACCTTGATGGTATATTCCCCGACTCTCAGCACCAGATCATTTCCGGCAGCCTCAACCTTGGCGTCAATGAAGTTCATCTGAGGAGATCCGATGAATCCTGCTACGAACTGATTGCAGGGATTGTTGTAAAGGTTCTGGGGGGTATCTACCTGCTGAACAATACCGTCTTTCATAACAACGATTCTGGTTCCCAGAGTCATGGCCTCGGTCTGATCGTGGGTTACATAGATGATGGTAGCGCCCAGATTTTTGTGGATCTTGGAGATCTCAATACGCATCTGCACACGCAGCTTAGCATCCAGGTTGGACAGGGGCTCGTCCATAAGGAATACCTTAGGATTACGCACGATAGCACGTCCCATGGCAACACGCTGTCTCTGACCGCCGGACAGAGCCTTGGGTTTACGATCCAGCAGTTTGTCCAGATCCAGGATCCGGGCCGCCTCGCGGACCTTCTTGTCGATTTCTTCCTTAGGCACCTTGCGGAGCTTCAGAGCGAAGGCCATGTTATCATATACAGTCATATGAGGATACAGAGCGTAGTTCTGGAATACCATGGCGATATCTCTGTCCTTGGGCTCTACATCGTTCATAACCTTGCCGTCGATTTTCAGAGTTCCGGAAGAGATGTCTTCCAGTCCGGCTACCATACGCAGAGTCGTAGATTTTCCGCATCCGGAGGGACCTACAAAAATGATGAACTCTTTATCTTCGATTTCCAGGTTGAAATCCTTTACGGCATGGAAACCGTTGGGATATTTTTTCTCAATATGTTCCAGTGATAAACTTGCCATTTCAATGACCTCCCAAAATTTGTATGAGTTTATTTTAGCAGGAACCGGAAAAGAAACAATAGAAGCCTTAACCGAAAAAAAAGTCCCATTCTGTACAAAGTAACCAGCAGCCGGCGGGATCTGCCGGTGGACAGGATCTGGAAAGACGAGTATGATAAAAGAAAAACGGGAGAGAGAAGGATGGAAGAATCATACGTACTGCAGGTGAAAAACCGAAAATTCAAGGATCTGTATCTTTGTTTCTGCGGATACGCCAAATGCAGGCCTCTCCACAGTTTTGGACCGGCTGTCAGACCCAATTATGTACTTCACTATATTATTGAGGGAAAAGGGAAGTTTTCTCTCCGGGGCAAGGAGTACTATCTTCAGGCCGGACAGGGATTTCTGATTGTGCCGGGAATGCAGACTTTTTACCAGGCGGATGAGGAAGTCCCCTGGTCCTATCTGTGGATCGGATTTGCCGGAGAGAGGGCAGAGGAATATCTGAAAGATCTGGGTCTGGACCGGGAGCACCTGGTCTTCCGGAGCGGCGGCGGGGAAAAACTGAAGGAACTGGTCCTGCATATGCTGAAAAATAATACCTATTCCACATCGAATGAGTATCTGCAGGAGGGGCTTCTGTACACCTTTTTCTCAGTTTTGTCAGAACGCATGGAGATTGCGGATTATGCGGAGGTGAACAGGGGAAATCTTTATGTGCGCAAAGCGGTGGAGTATATTCAAAATAATTTTTCCAATCCTCTTTCGGTTACGGATATAGCAGCTTATGTGGGCATTAACCGCAGCTATCTCTGTACGCTGTTTCGGCAGGAACTGCAGATGGCGCCCAGGGAATATCTGACAAATTACAGGATCACAAGAGCTGCGGAACTATTAATGATCACAGAACTTTCCATTGAAGGCGTAGCCTTTTCCTGCGGATACCAGGATGCTCTGGTTTTCTCCAAGAATTTCCGGGCTAAGATGGGGTGCGCTCCTTCCGTTTACAGAAAGCGGAACCTTTCCGCTGGAAAAGAGAGACTGAAATCCCGGATCCAGGATCTGAAGAGCCTGTGAACAGTTAACATTCTGACTGATTTATTTAACGGATGTCCTTGCGGCATATTGAAAAGCACAGCTATAATGACAGAATAGAAAAAGTTGCGGAGGTAGAAAATGAGCATTTTATTTAATGAAAAAAATAAGACGTTTCATTTGTTTAACCAGAAAATCAGCTATATTATGACTGTCCTGCCAAATGGAGAAATGGGGCAGCTATATTTCGGCAAACGGATCCATCACCGGGAAGATTTTTCTTATCTGCTGGAAATGCGGGCCAGGCCCATGGCTTCCTGTATTTCCGAGGGAAATAAGCATTGTTCTCTGGAACACTTGAAACAGGAATACGGAGTTTACGGCTCAACGGATTACCGCAGCCCTGCTGTGGAGGTCCTGCAGGAGAACGGCAGCAGGATTTCCTGCTTTCAATATCGGGATCACCGGATCCTTCCGGGAAAACCCCGGCTGGAAGGGCTGCCGGCTACCTATACCCAGGAGGACACAGAGGCCGGGACGCTGGTCCTGCATCTGGAAGACCCCCTGACCGGGCTGCATCTGGAGCTCCTTTATACCCTTTTCCGGGAAGAGGGGATATTAGCCCGCAGCGCCAGATTTGTAAACCGGGGAACCCAAATCCTCCATCTGACCAGGGCTATGAGTCTCTGCCTGGATCTGCCGGATCACGATTACCAGTGGATGCAGTTCTCTGGGGCCTGGGCCAGGGAAAGGCATCTGAAGGTACGGAACCTGGAAGAGGGAATCCAGTCGGTGGGAAGCCTGCGGGGCCATTCCTCCCACGAGCACAATCCTTTTGTAATCCTGAAAAGGCCCTCTGCCAATGAATTTCAGGGAGAGGCCTGCGGTTTCAGCCTGGTTTACAGCGGAAATTTTCTGGCTCAGGCAGAAGTGGATACCCATGGGACAACCCGGATGCTTCTGGGAATCCATCCGGATACCTTTGACTGGAAGCTGGAGCCGGGAGAGAGTTTCCAGACTCCGGAGGCGGTGATGGTTTTTACCGATCAGGGACTGAATCATCTGAGTCAGACCTTTCACCGGCTTTATCAGAAAAGGCTGGCCAGAGGCTACTGGAGAGACAGGCCCCGTCCGATTCTGATTAACAACTGGGAAGCCACCTACATGGATTTTACGGAGGAAAAACTTCTGGATATTGCAAAAAAGGCCAGGGAACTGGGAGTGGAGCTTTTTGTACTGGACGACGGATGGTTTGGAAAAAGAAATACGGAGCATGCGGGTCTGGGAGACTGGAAAGCAAATCCGGATAAGCTGCCCCAGGGAATCGGCGGCATTTCCCGGAAGATTCAGAAGCTGGGGCTGAAGTTCGGACTCTGGTTTGAACCGGAAATGGTAAACAGGGATTCAGATCTGTACCGCAGCCATCCGGACTGGATTATCCAGACGCCCGGCAGACCTTCCAGCCACGGAAGGTTCCAGTATGTGCTGGATTTTTCAAGGAAAGAGGTGGTAGACTTCTTATATAACAGGATGGAAGAGGTGATTTCTCAGGGAGAACTGTCCTATGTAAAGTGGGATATGAACCGCAGCATTACAGAATGTTATTCCGCCGCCTTCCCCCCGGACCGCCAGGGAGAGATCTTTCACCGCTATATTTTGGGAGTTTACGATCTTTATGAACGGCTGACCAGCCGTTTTCCCCAGGTGCTTTTTGAATCCTGTGCCAGCGGCGGCGCCCGATTTGATCCGGGGATGCTGTATTACGCGCCCCAGGCATGGACCAGCGATGATACAGATGCCTGTGAGCGCCTGAAGATCCAGTATGGAAGCTCTTACGTCTATCCCGTCAGCAGCATGGGCAGCCACGTGTCGGCAGTGCCCAATCATCAGACGGGCCGGATTACCCCTCTGGAGACCAGAGCCAACACAGCGTATTTCGGGACATTCGGCTATGAACTGGATCTGAACCGTCTGTCTGCGGAAGAGCAGGAAGAGGTGAAAAAGCAGACGGCCTTTATGAAAAAATACCGGGAACTTCTGCAGTTCGGTACTTTTTACCGGCTCAGCAGTCCTTTTGAGAACAATGTGACGGCCTGGATGACTGTCAGCAGTGATAAAAAGCAGGCGGTAGTAGGCTGGTACAGAACTCTCAGCCATCCCAACCAGGGATACAGCCGGCTGAAACTGGCGGGGCTGGATCCGGATCTGCCTTATCACTGCGGGGACCAGGTGTTTTACGGAGATGAACTGATGCATCTGGGATTGATCACATCGGATGGAACGGCAGGAGAACTTGAGGGGGGAAAGGAACCTCTGGGGGACTTCCAGTCCAGAATCTATCTATTGAAAGCATAAAGAAACAGCGGCGGAGCGGAGAGATTATTTCTCTCCGCTCTGCTGCTGTTCGTATCGCCAGGCTCTTGGGGAAATGCCGTATATTTTTTTGAAAGCCCGGGAAAAATGCAACTGATTGGTATAACCCACTGCATTTCCCACGTCCGCCACCGAAAGGGAGGTAAACTTCAGAAGCTCCCCGGCCTTGGTCATGCGGTAAGAAATAAGAAATTCCTGGGGAGATTTGCCGACGGAATCCCGGAAGATCTTTCCAAAATAGCTGCGGTTCAGCCCGCAGAAGGCAGCTATATCCTCCACGGAAATATCGTTCTGAAAATTCTGTTCAATAAAAGACATGGCTTCTTTCATGTAAAAATCCCGCATGCGGCTGCCCTGATTCAGCAGAACCGAAGAACTGGAGCGGGTCAGATAATCCAGAAACAGATACAGATGGCCGATCAGATGAAAAGGCGATTCCTGGGCGCCCCGGGCAATGTGGAGCATCTCATCCCGCATCTGCTGGGCAAGTTCCTGATATCTGGGCCGGTAAATGGGAGAATCCCAGGAGAATCCGGCAGTATCCAGGGCCTGTTTTACTTTTAACCCGTCAAATTCAAGCCAGGTGTACTCCCAGGGCAGATGGGTATCCGCTATATAGGTGCAGATCTGGTGCGGGAAGATCATAAATCCCTGGCCGCTTTTGATCTGATAATGGATGGATTCTTTCTTGGAATTTTCAGCAGTCAGAAGTCCGGTGCCGGATATAACATAATGAAACAGATAATGATTTCTGGCAGCCGGACCAAAGGCGTGGGCCGGATCGCACTGTTCCCAGCCGTACTGATAAAGCCCCAAATCTACGAAGTTTTCACTCGGAAAAACAGAGAATAAAACGTTGCTCAAAGCCCTCACCTCCTTGCTGAAAATCATTATATACCATAATGCTGTCTGAAATCAATGTAATCGCAAAAAAACGGCATTATGCCATAAAACATCCGAAACACAGATATTTAAGACGGCAAAATGATATGTTAAAATACAAAATATGAAAAGAAAATAAAATTTTTGGAAAGGAGTTATAAAAAATGAGAAGGAAGGGGACAAAATACCTCAGTGTACTTCTGGCGGCATCTATGGGCGGCGGGGTTCTGCTTGCCGGCTGCGGTGATCCAAATGACGGAAAGACCCATATTGAGATCATCAACTATAAGCAGGAAGCCACAGACTATTTCGATGCGCTGGAAGAAGAATTCAATGCCACACATGACGACATTGTGCTGACCATTGATTCGCCCAATGACGCCTCCACGATCTTGCGGACCCGTTTTATCCGGGAAGACTATCCGGATATCATCGGAATCGGAGGCGATATCAACTATTCCTACTACATAGACGCAGGAATTCTTGCGGATGTGTCGGATTACCCGGGAATCGCTGATATAAAGCAGTCCTACCTGGACATCGGGGAAGCGCTGGAGATCGTACCCACTGATGGGATCTACGGCGTGCCCTACGCCGCCAATGCCGCCGGAATCCTTTACAACAAGGATATGTTTGAGGAACACGGCTGGGAGATTCCCACGACCTGGGATGAACTGATCGCTCTCTGCCAGGAGATTCAGTCGGAAGGAATTCTTCCTTTAGAGTTCGGTTTCCTGGATAAATGGACCTGTCTGGCCCCCTGGAACGCTCTGGCAGTAGACCTGGCTCCGGCGGATGTCTGCAAACAGGTAAACCGGGGAGAGACTACCTTTACGGAAGAGTACAGGGAGGCTGCGGAAAAATACATTGAGCTTATTGAGTATGGCCCGGATGATCCGGTAGCCTACAGCTACAATGACGCCTGTACCGCTTTTGCCCGGGGCGAGGCCGCTATGTATCCCATCGGAAGCTATGCGGTGCCCCAGATCCTTTCCGTTAATCCGGAAATGAACATTGATTCCTTTGTAATGCCCGGAAGCGATGATCCCGACGGCAATACCCTGAATTCCGGTATTGACCTGCAGTTCTGCGTAACGGCTGCCTGTCCAAACAAGGAAGCCGCCTACGAGGTGCTGGATTTCCTGCTTCAGGACGAAATGATCCAGCAGTATATTACAGATCAGAACTCCATCCCCTGCAAGGAGGGGGATTTTGAACTGGCTTCCCAGCTGGACGGCATGACAGAGTATATCGAATCCGGAAACATGACAGATTATCAGGATCATTATTATCCCTCCGAGATGGCTGTAGACGGCCAGCTTCAGACCTTTGTACAGAACAAAGACGTGGATGCTTTCCTGGAGAGATTCGACAGAGAATGGCCCCGCTACAACCGTGATATCATCCGCACCACAGAAGAATATGAGGCGGAGCACGGAGAAGGCGCTGAATAGGAAAGGAGAGGGGAAAAATGAAAAACGATAGAAAACGGACGTTTCTGCTGATCACACTGCCGATCCTGGCTCTGTTCGTTGCCTTTAACACCGTACCGCTGATCCGGGGCGTGATCTACAGCTTTACAAACTTTAAGGGATTCGGAAGCTATGACTGGGTAGGCTTCCAGAACTATATGGATCTGTTTACAGATTCCCGCGTAGGCGGTTCTTATCTGTTTACCTTTAAGCTGGCTATCGTGGCCACCATTGTTACCAATGTGATTTCCCTGATCCTGGCCCTGGGATTGAACAGCCGGATCAAGGGCAAGAGCTTTTTCCGGGGCATGTATTTTGTACCCAACGTACTGGGCGCTCTGGTTGTGGGTTATATTTTCCGCTATCTGTTTACCTACATCCTGCCCGCCATGGGAGAGATGCTGGGCAGCGAGGCATTAAGCGGAAGCATGCTTTCCAATGTCAATACGGCCTGGATCGCGATTGTGATCGTCTGCGCATGGCAGTCCATTGCCATGAACACGATTATTTACATTTCCGGTCTGCAGACAGTGCCGGAAGATGTGTATGAGGCTGGCTCTCTGGACGGAGCTACCGGATGGAAGAAATTCCGCCATCTGACCTTCCCGCTGATCATGCCCTTCTTCACCATCAATATGGTTCTCTGTGTAAAGAACTTCCTGATGGTATTTGATCAGATCATGTCCATGACCCAGGGCGGTCCTTCCCAGAGTACAGAGTCTATCTCTTACCTGATCTACAATAACGGTGTTTCCGGCGGACAGTTCGGCTTCCAGAGCGCCAACGCGGTGATCTTCTTCATCGTTATCGTGGCAATTTCCGCAGCACAGATGTCCGCATCCAGCAAGAAGGAGGAGCAGTTATAATGAAGAGCAAAGGTGTTAACAGAACGAATACGCCGGTAATGATCCTGCTGATCCTCGGTCTCAGCACCATCATTTTCCCGCTGTACATGGCTATTGTAATCGCTTTTAAACAGCCCTCGGAGATGACCAATGATATCGCCGGAATTCTTTCTCTGCCGAAGAACTGGAGTTTCGCCAACTTCGCGGAAGCTATGGAAGTTACCGATTTCTGGCGCTCTCTGGGCAACAGTTTGATGATCACAGTTGTGACGGTTGTGCTCTGCCTCATCATTCATTCTCTGATGGGCTACGCAATCGGCAGAAACCGCGCCCACAGTAAATTTTACAAATTTGTTTACCTGTTTGTAGTAAGCGGTATGTTTGTTCCCTTCGCAATCCTGATGATGCCTCTGGCAAAACAGACGGCGGAGCTGGGACTTGCAAACTGGGCTGGCGTAATTATCCTTTATGTGGTATTCTATATGCCGATGAATGTGCTGCTGTACTCGGGATATCTTGTAAATATTCCCATTGCCCTGGAGGAAGCTGCCCGGGTAGACGGCGCCAGCACCTGGCGCACCTACTGGAGCATCATCTTCCCCATTATGAAGCCCATGCACGCCACAGTAGCCATTATCACAGCTCTGGCCGTATGGAACGATGTTATGACTCCGCTGATTATCATGGCAGGAACCGGACAGAATACCCTGCCTCTGGCACAGCTGAATTTCCAGACTCAGTTCGGAACCAACTATAATCTGGCATTTGCCTCTTATCTGCTGGCATTGCTGCCGATTATTATTTTCTACATTGTATGTCAGAAACAGATCATGAATGGAGTTGTCAACGGAGCTGTAAAATAATTCTGAGAAACTGGCGGCAGGGCGGATCGGTCTTGTATGTGCTGCCGCCGGACAGCCAGGCCTCGCCTTATAAAAAAGGCGGGGCTTTTGCGCAGTGTAATACAATCAGATTTCTTAGATTGCTGAATATTATACCTACAGGGAGGAAGCGAGATGGCAATTTATTTTAGCAGCGACAAAAGAATATTTACCATTCAGACAAAAAACACCACCTACCAGTTTCAGGCGGATGCCTACGGGTTTCTGCTGCATCTGTATTACGGCCCTAAAGTAAAGGATGAGATGGATTATGTGCTCACCTTTGCAGACCGGGGCTTTTCCGGGAATCCCAACGATGTGGGCGCGGACAGAACCTATTCCATGGATGCGCTGCCCCAGGAATTTCCCTGTATGGGCACCGGGGACTATCGAAGCAGCGCTTTGGCTGTCCGGGACGCCAACGGCGCTTACAGCTGCGATCTCCGCTATGAGGGCTACCGGATTCTGGATGGAAAATACAGCCTGGAAGGCCTGCCGGCTGTTTACGCGGAAGAGAAGGAGGCAAAGACTCTGGAAATCTATCTGCGGGATACGGTGACCGGACTGGAAGCCGTTCTTCTGTACGGAGTTCTGCCGGAACTGGATATTATCACCAGAAGTGTTCGGGTCCGGAATGAAGGACAGGAGGAAGTGTGTATTGAAAAGATTGCCTCCGCCGCCCTGGATTTTCTCTGGGGAGAATTTGATCTGATCACCTTTTACGGACGCCACGCTATGGAGCGGAATATGCAGAGAGTACCGGTGACCCACGGCATTCAGATGATCCAGAGCCGCAGGGGCTCCTCCAGCCACCAGTACAATCCCTCCATGATCCTGGCGGATCGGGAAACAACAGAAACCAGCGGAAACTGCTATGGGATGGTTTTTGTATACAGCGGAAATTTCCGGGGCGAGGTGGAGAAAGATCAGTTTAACCAGACCCGGGCCATTCTGGGCATGTCCCGGGAGATGTTCCACTGTCCCCTGGCTCCCAAGGAAGAATTTGTTGCTCCGGAGGTAATCCTGTCCTGCTCCGGGCAGGGATTGAATCAGCTGTCCCAGAATTTTCACCGCTGCATCCGCAGCCACGTGTGCCGGGGCAAGTACAAAGATCAGATCCGGCCGATTCTGGTAAACAGCTGGGAGGCAGCCTACTTTAATTTTAACTGCGATACCATTCTGGAACTGGCGGACGCGGCAGCTGATCTGGGTATCGAGATGGTGGTGCTGGACGACGGCTGGTTTGGCCGCAGGAACGACGACAACAGCGGTTTGGGAGACTGGAAGGTTAACGAAGAAAAGCTGGGATGCACCCTGGGGGAACTGGCTTCCCGCATTAATGAAAAGGGTCTTAAGTTCGGATTATGGATTGAGCCGGAGATGGTTTCTGAGGACAGCGATCTGTACCGGAACCATCCGGACTGGGCTATGGCTATTCCCGGCAGGAAGCCGGTGCGGGCCAGAAACCAGCTGGTGCTGGATTTTTCCAGGGAGGAGGTCCGAAATGAGGTCTTCCGGCAGATCTGCCTGGTCCTGGATCATGCCAATGTAGAGTATCTGAAGTGGGATATGAACCGGAGTCTGTTTGACGTATATTCTCCGGATACAAAGGACCAGGGACTGGTTCTGCATAAATATATTCTGGGAGTTTATGAGTTTCTGGAGAAGCTTATGGAACGATATCCGGATATGCTGATTGAAGGATGCAGCGGAGGCGGAGGAAGGTTTGACGCCGGCATGCTGTATTATACCCCTCAGATCTGGTGCAGCGATAATACAGACGCGGTGGATCGGATCGCTATCCAGTACGGAACTTCCTTTATTTATCCGGCTTCCACAGTAGGCGCCCATGTTTCCGCTGTGCCCAATCATCAGACAGGACGGACCACCGCTCTGACTACCCGGGGGGTGGTGGCCATGGCGGGTACCTTTGGCTATGAACTGGATCTTGGAGATCTGTCCGACCGGGCAAAGGAGATTGTCCGAGAACAGATCCGCAATTATCACCGGTTTGCGCATCTGGTACAGCAGGGATTGTACTATCGGCTGACGGATCCGCGCCGGGACGAGGCGGCAGCCTGGATGTTTGTTTCGGAGGATGAAAAAGAGGCTCTGGTACATGTGGTGCGGCTGGCCAACCACGGAAATATGACAGCGGTTTATGTGCGCCTGATGGGGCTGAAGCCGGAGGGGCTGTATCTGGATGAAGAAAGCGGCCGGTGCTGCAGCGGCAGGGCCCTGATGGAGGCCGGCGTTCCCCTTCCCCTGGAAAGCGGGGATTATCTGGCCTATCAGATCCATCTGACTCTGCGGGAGGAATAAAAGAGGAGACAAGAATGGCTAAAAAGACAGATTTCGATAAACGGCTGGAACAGCGCCATGATGAGCTGCGCTGGCTGTATATGGAGCTTTATAATAATTCTGATATGTTTTTTGAACTGCTGAGCCAGATGCGGGAATTTTACGAATCCCGGAAAGAGGAACTGAAGCAGAGAGACCTGCAGCGGGAAAAAGATCCTGGCTGGTTTAAGAAAAAAGACATGCTGGGCATGATGCTGTATATTGACAATTTCGCAGGCAATATCAAAGGTGTGGAGCGCAAGCTGAACTATCTGGAAGCCTGTAACGTAAACTGCATTCATCTGATGCCCTTTCTGGATGTGACAAAAGGAAAATCGGACGGAGGCTACGCAGTTTCCGATTTTCGGAAAGTGCGGGAAGATCTGGGGACCATGGAGGATCTGGCCCGCTTTACCGGGAAATGCCATGAAAAGAATATGAATGTCTGTATGGATTTCGTTATGAATCATACCTCGGAAGATCATGAGTGGGCAAGAAGAGCCCGCCAGGGGGACGGGGAGTATATGAGCCGCTATTTCTTTTATGATAATCCGGAAATTCCGCAGAAGTTTGAACAGACTGTACCCCAGGTGTTTCCCACCACAGCCCCCGGAAATTTTACCTATCTTCCGGAAATGGGTTATTATGTGATGACCACATTCTATCCCTATCAGTGGGATCTGAATTACGGGAATCCCAGAGTCTTTAACGAGATGATGTATAACTTCCTGTTTTTCGGGAATCTGGGCATGGATATTATCCGCATTGACGCGGTTCCCTACATCTGGAAGGAACTGGGAACTCCCTGCCGGAATCTGAAGCAGGTCCATACCATTGTGCGCATGATGCGCATAATCGGAGAGATTGTCTGCCCTTCTACCGTGCTTCTGGGGGAGGTTGTGATGGAACCGCAGAAAGTGGTTCCCTATTTCGGAACGGTGGAGAAACCGGAATGCCATATGCTGTACAATGTGACTACCATGGCCACCATCTGGCACACGGTGGCGGTACAGGATACGGCGCTTTTAAAGAAACAGCTGGATACGGTCTGCAGTCTGCCCAAGGAGTATACGTTTCTGAACTATCTCCGCTGTCACGATGACATTGGCTGGGGGCTGGATTTTCCCTTCCTGAAAGAGCAGGGAATGGAAGAAGTGGCCCACAAGCGCTTCCTGAACGATTTCTATACGGGAAAATACCCGGGAAGCGTCAGCCGGGGAGAATTGTACAATGACGATCCTGTGACCCGGGACGCCCGATTCTGCGGGACCACTGCTTCCATGTGCGGCGTGGAAAGCGCCGGCTTTGAGCAGAATGAAGAAAAGATGGAAAAGGCTATCCGTCTGGATCTGATGCTTCACGCCTATATGCTGATCCAGTCCGGAATCCCCATGATCTACAGCGGGGATGAGGTTGGTCAGGTCAACGATTATTCCTATAAGGAGGATCCGGATAAATGCCAGGATTCCCGTTATATTCACCGAGGAGCCTTCCGCTGGGATCTGGCCAGAAAGCGTTCCGGAAAGAAGAGCGTGGAAGCCAGGATCTTCCATGGACTGGACCGGCTGGAAAAGATCCGCCGGCAGGAAAAAGTCTTTGACGCAGAAGCGAATGTGTGGACCTATGAAACCTGGCAGAAGGGGATCATCTGCGTAGTCCGGGAGATGGAGGGCACCCGCCTGATCGGCATTTACAATTTCACAGAAGAGGAGAAGCAGACTGCCGTTTACCCGGAAGAAACAGGGGTAGATCTGCTGACGGGGGAGAAGGTGGAAATGAACGCCATTACCCTGGGAGGCCATAACTTCCGGTGGATCCGGATCGGTTGATGAGAAACTTGCTTATACAGAAAAAGAGGGACGAAAACCAAAAGTTCTGGTTTTCGTCCCCTGTTTTTATGCATGGATTTTTTTGATTTTCAGTGTTCTGTTTTTGCTGCCGTGATAGGAGAGGATTCCGACTTTATTTACATGGATCATCTCATAGTTGTCAGGGTTTTCGTAATCCTTGCTGATCCCGTCATCATCGTAAAGTCTGTAGCAGCAGTCTTCCCCGGGATATGCCAGGATTTCCAGACAGGAGGTATCCATCTTGAAGGTACAGCCGGCGGCATGGGCAAGCGGAAGCAGAGCCCCCTTCTTCAGGAAGAAAATCACTTCATCCGCCGCTGCATGAACATAGTGATGACCTGCCTGCATGACCTGGCAGCGGAAATCTTCGGGGCCGGAGGTGGTGATCAGAAGCATATCTTCCGGAAGGTACACATATCTTCCCAGGGCATTCTGACGGCATACAGGCGCCAGCATCAGACTGTCCCCCAGCATCAGCTGATCCTCTACCTGAGCGGCCTGCGCATCTTCCGGATAGTCAAAGGCCAGAGGCCGGAACATCATTTCATCTTTCAGGGCAGCTTTCATATATTCACTGTACAGGTAGGGCAGCAGACAGTAGCGGAGCCGGATGATCCGTTTCAGGGCGTCTTTATCTTTAAACTGGTAGGCTTCCTGCTCCCGGGTTCCCATAGCGGAGTGATTCCTCATCAGAGGAGTAAAGATGCCGAACTCCAGCCACCGCAGCAGCAGGTCTTCGGTGGTATCTCCGTTAAATCCTCCCAGATCCGCTCCTGTATAGAGAAAACCGCACATGTTCAGATTGGCGGTCATCTTTACATTTAACTCCAGGTGCGACCACCAGGAAGTATTGTCTCCCTGCCAGACGCCGCCGTACCGGTGCATGCCTACGTAAGAAGAGCGGGAGAACATAAGAATCCGCTTATCCGGCTCCAGTTCTTCAAAAGCTTCCCCGGCAGCCCGGGTCATATTGTAGCCGTAAAGGTTATGCACCTTGTCGTGGCGGACCCTCGGCTGTCCGTTTCCAGGCTGATGATAGAAACTCCGGTAATCTTCAGGATTGTTGGCCAGAGTATTTACCAGGGCCAGAAATTCATTGTTTTTCTCCAGATCCAGGTTCTGTCCCTTGAAGTTTTCCAGTTCTTCAAAAACTTTCTTCAGCCTTTTTTCAGAATAGAAGATGGCCGGCTCGTTCATATCGTTCCAGAAGCCTTCGATCCCCATATCCAGCAGGTATTTGTATTTCCGGCCAAACCAGCGGCGGACCTCCGGGTTCAGCATGTCCGGAAAATGCGCCCGTCCCGGCCACACGGCACCTACAAAATCTTTTCCGTCCTCCTCTTTGCAGAAGTAGTGGTTCTGGACCCCTTCTTCATAAACCGGATAGTCCTTTTCAATCTTCACTCCGGCATCGATAATGGGAACCAGATGGATCCCCTCTTTTTTCAGGTCGGCTGCCAGTGCCGGAAGATCCGGAAAACGTTCCCGGGAAACAGTGAAATCCTTGTAGCGTTCCATATAATCAATGTCCATATAGATCGCGTCTAAAGGCATATTCTCTTTCCGGTATCCTTCCGCCACCCTGCGGATGTCCTGTTCATCCATATAACCCCAGCGGCTCTGTCCGTAGCCGAAGGCCCACTTGGGAGCAATATAGCTTCGGCCGATCATCTGGCGGAACAGGTGAACAATGGAAGCGCAGCGGCTGTCCGGAGATTCAATAAGATAAATATCCAGATCCCAGTCTTCCGGGGTGATGGTGAGGGTATCTTTATCCGTATAACCAATGTCAAAGGTCAGCCGTCCGGGATAATCTATAAAGATGCCAAAAGGAGTTTCCCCGCCGATGATCAGAAAATTGTGGGCGCCGTAAAGGGAATGTTTGGTTTCCTCGTGGTGGGGTTCATCCGAACAGTTGCTGGTGTAAATCCAGCCTCTTTTATTAATTCCCCGTACCTGTTCTCCCAAACCATAGACCGGTACGTTTTCCTCCAGAGGATAAGACAGGCTGGAGCCGTTCATGGAAAAATACGGGAGAGGGCCACTTTCAGCAGGATATGCAACGGTAACAGCGTCGGTGGGGAAGGGATTGCCAAAAGTAAATTTACGGATCATGGTTTTCTCCTTTCGATTCTTTTATTTGTGTAGTATTATATAAGTGTGTAACCGGTGAAACTAGCAGATACCTGACATTTTTTAGCACAATCCTGCTCTGAAAGGAAAAGTATGATCGGAAAAAAGCAATATCTGGAAAAAACCAGACATGGGACAGCCATGTTCCCCATTGAATTTTATTACTGTGTCTATCCGGCAGGACTGGCGGGTCTGCCGGTGCACTGGCACGAGGAGTTTGAGATTACCAGTGTAAAGGGCGGAAACTGTGTTTATTATATGAATCTGGAGCCTTTCCCGGTCAAAAAAGGGGATTTTCTCTTTCTCCCCTCCGGCGTACTCCATGGAATTCCTGAGGGGAAGACCCGTTTTCTGGAGACAGAAAGTTTTGTTTTTCATCCGGAAATGCTGGGATCCAGAAGCGATATCTGTCATGCCAAATACACGGCGCCGGCAGAAGCGGGGGAAATCCGGTTTCCCTATGTGATCCGGGGAAGGGCTGCGGATAAACTCAATGAAACTTTTGAAGAGCTGAAAACAGCTTTTCAGAAAAAGGAAAAAGGATATGAACTGGAAGTGAAAGCGCTGCTGCTGCACAGTATGGCGCTGCTTTTCCGGGAGGTGCCCTATGAGCGCAGGGATCCGGAAAACACGGAAGTGGTGGATAAGCTGAAGATCGTTCTGCAGTATATTAAAGAGCATTACCAGCAGCAGATTTCCGTCAAGGAACTGGCAGAAGCCTGCCATTTCAGCGAATTTTATTTTATGCGGTTTTTCAAGCAGTATATGCATATGACCTGCATAGAATATCTGAACCAATACCGGATGGACATTGCCGCCGGCAAACTGTCCGCCGGCACGGAAAGCATTACGGATATTGCTATGGACGCGGGATTTAATAATATTTCTTATTTTAACCGGGTCTTTAAAAAAAGCTTTGGCATGACGCCCCGGGAATATAGAAAAAGCACCTCGATTGATTTATCTTAAAGGACCCCCAGATCCTGCAGCAGGATTTTCAGGCCGATGGCGATGAGTACAATGCCGCCGGCCAGCTCAGAGATAGATTTGTTTTTGGCTCCGAAAAGGTTTCCTGCCTTTACGCCTGCAGCGGAAAGGAGCAGGGTGGTAATGCCGATGACGGCAATGGAGGAGAAGATATGAACCTTCATAAAGGCGAAAGATACGCCTACGGCAAGAGCATCGATGCTGGTGGCTACCGCCAGGGGAAGCATGGCTTTGGGAGAGAAGGAAGCATCCAGTTCCTCCGCCGGTCCCCGGGATTCCCGGATCATATTGATGCCGATAATGGCCAGCAGCCCAAAGGCAATCCAGTGATCTACGCTGGAGACCAGGGAGCTGAAGCTGGAACCCAGCAGATACCCAAGAAGAGGCATCAGAGCCTGAAAACCTCCAAAATAAAGTCCCACTATCAGCATGTGCTTCATGCTGATTTTTTTTACGGAAAGTCCTTTGCAGATCGATACGGCAAAAGCATCCATGGATAGTCCCACGGCGATCGCCAGCAGTTCAATAATTCCCATCTTTTATCCTCCTTCAGGCAGGGTCCAGGCAAAAAATGACGAGACTATCTGCCTGGCAGATAAGTCTCGCCATTTAAGAGAATACCAGAAGCCTCTCCAGTATGTTGATATTCCCACACGTATGTGCCGACTACTCCCTTATTCCGACTTATTATAGCAAAACCTCCAACGGTTTGACAAGCATAACCTGCAGGAGGCATCCTGTCGATATTTGTTGAATTTTTTGGACTATTGTGCTAAATTTACTATCAGAATCTCCTGGAAAAAATTAGAATTCCGAAAGGCGGGAATCGATAGGAAAAAGGAAAGGAGGCCGGCATGGTACGGGAATATCTGGAGATGGATGTGTATGAAGCGCTGCAGCGGCGGCTTCACTTTTTGTTTCAGGAATTTGACAACCTGTATATTTCTTTTTCCGGAGGGAAAGACAGCGGACTTTTGCTGAATATCCTTCTGGATTTTCGAAATCAGTAGCGTCAGTGTACAAAGGGACAATACGGTCGTTGAAGGGCTGATTTGGGCTCCTTCTGCGTTACTTTCCCTCCGCGTTCGTCTCTGTACGCGTCGATCAAGTGCCTTGAAGGGGCCCAAATCTGCACCTTCACGACTCGGAGACTCCAACCGCAGGAATTCCGGTGATTTTCAAGGCAGACGATAGAGGCGTACTGGACGTACGCCGATTGAGGATAACACAGAAAATCACCGGAATTACGCGGTTTGGAGCGTGTTGCCCCTTGTACACTGACGCTATTATCCGGACAGAACCATCGGCGTCTTTCACCAGGATTTCGAGGCTCAGTATACGGTGACCACGCAATATATTGAAAGGACTTTTGAGCGGATCAAAGACCAGGTGGAACCCTACTGGGTATGTCTTCCCATGGCTACCCGGACAGCCCTCAGCAGTTATGAGATGTACTGGTATCCCTGGGATGATACAAAAAAAGACAGCTGGGTGCGGCCCATGCCGGAGAAAGAATATGTGATCAATCTGGAGCATAATCCTATGAGCACCTACCGCTACCGGATGCACCAGGAGGATCTGGCCAAACAGTTCGGACGCTGGTACAGGATTTCCCACGGAGAAAATAAAACCGTCTGTCTTCTGGGAATGCGGGCGGATGAGTCCCTTCAGCGATACAGCGGTTTTCTGAATAAAAAGTATGGATATAAAGGACAATGCTGGATCAGCCGCCAGTTTAAAGAGGTCTGGTGCGCTTCCCCCATCTATGACTGGTCCGTACAGGATGTCTGGCACGCCAATTCTCTTTTTCATTACGACTATAATGAACTGTATGAACTATACTATAAAGCGGGTCTGAAGGTATCCCAGATGCGGGTGGCTTCCCCTTTTAACGACTATTCGAAAGATGCGCTGAATCTGTACCGGGTCATAGATCCGGAGATCTGGGGCAAACTGGTAGGCCGTGTCCAGGGAGCTAACTTTGCCAGTATTTACGGGCATACGAAAGCCATGGGATACCGCAGCGTAAAACTGCCGGAAGGACATACCTGGAAATCCTATACCATGTTCCTTCTGGATACGCTGCCGGTCAGACTGCGGAATAATTATATCAAAAAGTTTAATACCTCCATTCAGTTCTGGCATGAGACAGGAGGCGGCCTGGATGAGGAAGCCATCCGGGAACTGGTGGAACACGGATATCGGATCCGGAGAAACGGGGTTTCAAACTATACCCTGAATAAAAAGTCCCGGGTTGTTTTTCTGGGAAACATTCCGGATAACACAGATGATATCCGGTCCACCAAAGATATACCCAGCTGGAAAAGAATGTGTTTCTGCATTCTGAAGAATGATCATATCTGCCGCTTTATGGGATTTGGCATGACCCGGGAGCAGCAGAAGCGGATCAACGCCATCCGGGAAAAATACAAAAGCATTGAGGAGTTTGATTATGGAACATAAAAGCCCGGCTTATCATGTGATTGCCGTTCCTATAGAAAAAATCGTGCCGAATACCTACAACCCGAATGCAGTAGCGCCGCCGGAAATGAAATTGCTCTATGAAAGCATCAAGGCGGACGGCTACACCATGCCCATTGTTTGCTACTATGCAAAAGAGGAAGATCAATATATAATCGTAGATGGGTTCCACCGGTATCGTGTTATGCTGGAGCATGAGGATATTTATGAGCGGGAAAAGGGAATGATGCCGGTAACGGTCATTAATAAGCCTCTGGACCAGAGAATGGCCAGCACCATCCGCCACAACCGGGCCAGAGGAAGCCATGACGTGGATCTGATGAGCAACATTGTAAAGGAATTACACGAATTCGGCAGATCAGACGCCTGGATCGCCAAACATCTGGGTATGGACAGAGATGAGATTCTGCGGTTAAAACAGATTACAGGCATGGCAGCTCTGTTTAAAGATATTCAATTTGGAAAAGCCTGGAGACCGGCGGATACTGAAGAGCCGCTTCTGCCGCCGGAGGGGAAAGAAAATGCTTTCAATGAGGAGGAGATAAGAAAAAAAGGAGAAATGAAACATGAACGAAACGAAACATGAATCCGACATGACCAGACAGGAAAAGGCCAGACTCAGGTGGGAAACCATCTGTTCTCTGAAAGGCAGGGAACGTCTCAGTTATCTCTGGACGTATTATAAAAGCTGGCTGGTGATTCTGGCGATCATCCTGGCGGGAATCTCTCTTCTGGTTACCTGTATTCGGAACATAAATACCAAAGAATTGATTTCTATTGCAATTACGGACTCAATACCGGAAGCGGAGGATGGCCGGGAGCAGCTCCAGGCGGATCTGACAGAACTGCTGGGAACCGGAAAAGGACGGGAAAAAGTAACCCTGGACACCTCTCTGCAGAGCGGGGAGAGCGCAGCCATGATCATGAAATGGTCGGTGATCATCGGAGGGGAAAGCACGGATCTGCTGATCTGCGATGAAACGGTCTGGGAAAAATACCAGGGGGCGTTTCAATCCTGGCAGGAGGTTCTGGGGGACCGGTATGATAAATTTGCGGAATATATAGACCAGCAGGGGCGGCTGAATCTGGCTGCCAGTGAAAAATGGCAGGAATACGGCCTGGTTGACTACGAGCCGGTATACGCCGCTGTGATCGTTGACTCGGAAAGAGATCAGGCGGTTGCTGCCTTCCTGGATTTTCTCTTTTAAAAAACAGGTCTGTCCTGTCTAGCGCAGGCAACAGACCTGTTTTTTGATGGCTTATTCTTTGCCGTCCCAGCAGTAGGTGCAGAGTTTGCATTTATCCAGACCGACGGACTGAATCATATCGTCCAGCCTGTGATAGCGGAGAGAAGTAAAGTTCAGCTTCCGGCCGATGGATTCCACCATTTCTTTATATTCTGTTGATTCCGGATCTGAATATTTTTCCAGGTTGGCCGGTTCCTCTGTTCCGTGCATTTCTTTGATCACCCGCCGAGTAATTAAATCCATGACGGAAGTAGAGCGGGAGAAGTTCAGGAACTTGCAGCCGTACACCAGAGGCGGGCAGGCCGGACGCACATGCACCTCCCGGGCGCCGCTCTGGTAGAGGAATTCCGTGGTTTCCCGCAGCTGGGTACCCCGGACGATGGAATCGTCTATGAGAAGGAGACTCCGGTTCTGGATCAGTTCATGAACCGGGATCAGCTTCATCCTTGCGATCAGATCTCTTTGGGTCTGGATCGTAGGCATAAAGGAGCGGGGCCAGGTAGGCGTGTATTTAATAAAGGGTCTGGAAAAGGGAATCCCGGATTCATTAGCGTAGCCTACCGCGTGGGCTGTACCGGAATCCGGAACACCGGCTACCGTATCCGGATGGGCATCGTCCCGTTTTGCCAGCATGGCGCCGCAGCGGTAGCGCATTTCCTCCACACTGATTCCCTCGTAGGAGGAGGAGGGATAACCATAGTAGACCCAAAGGAAGGTACAGATCCGCATTTCCTTTCCGGGAGCGGCCAGGGTTTCCAGACCTTCCGGCGTTACGACTGCGATCTCCCCGGGCCCCAGTTCCTTCGCCTCTGTATAGCCAAGATTCAGATAGGCAAAGCTTTCGAAAGAAACACAATAAGAGCCCTCTTTGTGGCCGATGACTACAGGGGTGCGGCCCAGCCGGTCCCTGGCAGCGTAGATCCCTCTGGGGGTCAGAAGCAGCATGGTCATAGAGCCGTCAATGATCTCCTGGGCATACTGAATACCTTCAATGAGATTCTGTTTCTGATTGATAATAGAGGCCACCAGCTCCGTAGCGTTGATGTCTCCGCCGCTCATTTCCAGGAAATGAGAGTGGCCGGAAGCGAACAGATGCTCCACGATCTTGTCTGTATTGTTGATCTTTCCTACGGTCACAATGGCGTAGGTGCCGTGATGAGAACGCACGATCAGGGGCTGAGGCTCATAATCGGAAATGCAGCCGATGCCCATGGTGCCGTGCATGGTGGCAAAATCTTTGTCAAACTTTGTGCGGAAGGGCGCGTTCTCAATATTGTGAATCGCCCGGTCGAAACCGTTTTTTCTGTCGTAAACCGCCATTCCGGCTCTTCTGGTTCCCAGATGAGAATGGTAGTCTGTCCCGAAAAACAAATCGAACATGCAATCTTCCTTTGATGCAACACCAAAAAATCCGCCCATAATATCCTCCGTTGTTTTCTAAGGCTTAAAATGTAAGTAAGATCCGGGCCTGCTAGCCCGGGAATAAAGGGCCGGCAAGCTCAAGCGGATACATTATAGCATATCATCGCTGTTTCTTCCAGAAAATTTTCAGAAGAAGGAGAGCCCCAATGCATACCGCAGCAATGGAAAGGGCAATCAGAGGCCAGGATACACTGCCGGAAGACTCTACCGGAGGAAGATCCGGATTGTAGCTGACCCCGGAAAGCTCTGCCAGTTCCTCGGGAGCCCCGTAGGTTTTCGGCTGGGGCTGGGGACCGGAAGGGATCTCCTGGTTTGCCGGGTCAGAAAGACAGACCCATACATCGGTGAAACCTTGATAGTAGCCGACCGCTCCCCAGATCCGCCCCTCTGGATCTGTGTAGTTTACCGTGGTTTCCAGGCTGTAATCCAGATGATCGATGTGGCCGGATATAACTCCGGACATAGGATAGGTCCAGAAGACCACCGGTTTTCCCATAGGAAGAGATTCCGTGTGATCCGTCAATTCCCGGGCGTGATCCAAAAGAAATTCCTGGGAATCATATACCAGCAGCAGATCTGCCATAGGGAGCCAGCCGGATCGTTCCGGTTCATACTGCTCAAAGTACCCCCAGTCCCGGCCTTCCCGGTCCCGATACAGCCAGCTGACCCAGAGGGAAGTGTCCTTGTCCAGGGAGCCGGAGGCGGCACCCCCGGGAGCGGTAAAATACGCTGTTTTTTCCGGAAGAAGATAGCTCCGCTGGTAATACAGGCACTCCTCGGAGTGGGAGGTGTAAAAATCGTTGAGGGGTTCAAAAATCACATCGGCGCCAGTTGGAGCAGCAGCGGTAAACAGCAGGAATAAGGTTAACAATAGGGTTAGCAGGCAATTTTTTTTCTTTTTCATAAGCACCTCCTGTTAAAATGTATGAAGAAAACTTTGAAGCATCAGACCTATGCCATAGGAAAAACTGTTGGCGGTCAGAGAAAGCAGAAAGGGATGCGGGAGCTCCCGGCCGTATTTCCGGTACAGACCGGATTCTGCCAGAACAACCGGGATCTCCAGCAGCAGCTGCAGATAAAGAGGCCGGAGGGGCAGGACGGACCGGAGATACAGATAAAGAGCGACCGTTCCGGGATTGGTCAGCAGGTTTACCAGGAAAAACAGCAGCAGATCTTTTTTTCTGCGTCCGCCCCATAAGATAAAAACCGGAAGTTCCAGAGCCAGCGTCAGCAGAAAGGACAGGAAAAGCGATTGAAAAATATTCATCATGGCTGCCGCCTCCAGCTCTTCCGCGTAAAAACCATGATTGCCAGAGAGAGCAGCGACAGTGCCGCGTACAGTCCTGGAAGGCTGCGGGAAGGAAGGATTCCAGGAAAAAGACTTCCGTTCAGGTAAGAGGGCAGAAATCCAAGAAAAAGAGAAAAGGTCAGGGCCCCGAAACAGAATCCAGGGTGTCCGGGAAGCAGTTTCGTCAGAGCGATGAGAACCAGGGGCATGGTCATGTTAAAAAACAGTATAGCCAGGATTCCTGTAAGCGGGAAAGCGGAACCAAGGTAAAAGGCAGAAGCCAGACCCAAAGAAACAATGCTGGTCTTTAAAATGCCCAGCCGGTCTGCAAAAAGCCCCCCAAAGGCCTTTCCGCCTGCAGTCGCCAGTACCGCCAAAAAACTCATGCCCACAGTGGTTTTCCAGGGAAAGATCTGGATCATCCCCAGAAAAGAACGGATGCAGATCACAAGCATCAGCAGAAGAAAAGAAAGCCCCAGGAGAAAGGGCGGGTGTTTGGCGTCAGAGGCAAAAGAAGGCTGAGTGTTTTGGGCAGGAGGATATGAGTCTTTGGGTAGGAAAGCAAGAAAGAAGACAGAGCAAAGAAGCAGCAGGCCGGGAAACAGCAGGGGAAATCTGCCATTTTTCCCCAAAAGAGTGCCCAGCCAGATACCGAGAGCGCCGGAAGAGACAAAAATACCAGGTTCCAGGCAGCGCTCCTTGGAACGCCGCAGAACGGAAATGCCGCCGCCCAGATGAAACAGAGCATTGCCGGTTCCTGCCAGCAGAACGGAAGATACAGCAGGCAGAGGAAACAGAAGGGGGAGAGCCGTCAGCAGACAGCCAATTCCCGCAATCCAGCCGCTGCGGCGGATCCGGTCTGCCAGAACACCCAGGGGCATCTGCAGGGCAAATGCAGAAAAATTGTATACAAACAGTCCTGGGTAAAAGAAGCTGCTGCTTCGAATGTCCTGAAAAATCAGAAGGGCACAGGAAAAGTCCACAAGAAAATGGAAAAGGGTATAAAAAAAGAGCAATATTTTTCTGTCATTCATAGAGGTTCTCCATGGCTGGGGATAAGGTAGAAGTACCGTTTGGTCTTTCTGATATTATAGCATAGGGACGGATGAATTGCATGAAATTTATCTTTTTATGATGACAGAAACACTTTAGCGTGGTAGAATAGCAAAGGTAAGAGCTTTTCTCGGAAAAGCGCGGATGAAAGGAGAAGATAGAATGGCAAATAAAGAGATCCCATATAAAATTTATCTGGAAGAAAATGAACTCCCCAGACAGTGGTATAATGTCCGGGCAGATATGAAAAATAAACCGGCGCCCCTGCTGAATCCCGCCACTTTTCAGCCCATGACGGCGGAGGAGCTGGAGCCGGTCTTCTGTAAGGAACTGGTGCAGCAGGAATTAAATGACACAGATCCCTGGATCGATATTCCGGAGGAAATTGTAAACTTTTATAAAATGTACCGTCCCTCTCCCCTGGTACGGGCCTACTGCCTGGAAAAAAAACTGGGAACCCCGGCTAAAATTTATTACAAATTTGAAGGAAATAACACCAGCGGCAGCCACAAGCTGAATTCCGCCATTGCCCAGGCATACTATGCAAAGAAACAGGGCCTGAAGGGCGTGACCACAGAAACGGGAGCGGGGCAATGGGGAACTGCCCTTTCCATGGCCTGCGCCTATTTTGATCTGGACTGCAGAGTCTATATGGTAAAAGTCTCTTATGAGCAGAAGCCCTTCCGCCGGGAGGTTATGCGGACCTACGGGGCCACGGTGACTCCCTCTCCCTCAGATACCACAGAGGTAGGAAGAAAGATCCTGGCAGAACACCCGGGAACCAGCGGCAGCCTGGGCTGCGCCATCAGCGAAGCGGTGGAGGCCGCTACCCATCAGGAAGGATACCGCTATGTTCTGGGCAGCGTTCTGAACCAGGTGCTGCTGCATCAGACCGTGATCGGCCTGGAAACCAAAGCGGCTCTGGATAAATATGGAATAAAACCGGATATGATCATCGGCTGTGCCGGCGGAGGATCCAATCTGGGAGGTCTGATTTCTCCCTTTATGGGCGAAAAGCTGAGAGGCGAGGCGGATTATCAGATCATTGCTGTAGAGCCGGCTTCCTGCCCCAGCTTTACCAGAGGGAAATTTGCCTACGATTTCTGCGATACCGGAAAGATCTGTCCCCTGGCAAAAATGTATACCCTGGGCAGCGGATTTATTCCCTCCGCCAACCATGCGGGAGGCCTCCGCTATCACGGCATGAGCTCCACCCTGTCCCAGCTTTATGACGACGGACTTATGGAGGCAAGGGCGGTAGAGCAGACCGCAGTGTTCCAGGCCGCGGAGCAGTTCGCCAGAGTGGAAGGAATCCTTCCTGCGCCGGAAAGCAGCCATGCCATTCGGGTGGCCATCGACGAGGCGCTGAAATGCAAAGAGACAGGAGAAGAGAAGACCATTCTCTTTGGGCTTACGGGAACCGGATATTTTGACATGACAGCCTATGAAAAATATAATAATGGAGAAATGTCGGATTATATTCCTTCCGATGAAGATCTGAAAGCGGGATTTGCCGGCTTGCCGGAGGTTCCGGAAAATCTGTAAAGTCTTTTTAAAAATTCCAGCGGAAAAAGGAAATTTCCGGATGCATGCTCCTGGAGAACAGGGGGGTGCATCCGGAAATGTTTAAAAAACCGGGAAAAATCCGGGTAAATAAAAAATTGTTGAAAAAATAAAAAAAACTCTTTACAATTCATCAAAGGTAATGTATAATACATTTTGTTGATCGGGGTATGGCTCAGTTTGGCTAGAGCGCACGGCTGGGGGCCGTGAGGTCGCAGGTTCGAATCCTGTTACCCCGATTTTTTCTTTTTATATCAAGGGTTTTCGTGCTTTCCAATTAAAAAATATTTGATTCCCTTTGAAACCCAAAGTATTTAATTAAAATATTTTAAGGAGGAAAGCCTGAACATATGACATCGCAAAGACGTTTTGCGGTGTTTTTTTCGTTTATGGACAAAAGCTGACATGGCGGGCTTTTAGTTTCGGTTAGCGTCAGTGTACAGGGGGACAATGCGGTCGTTGAAGGGCTGATTTGGTCTCCTTCTGCGTTACTTTCCCTCCGCGTACGTCCCTGTACGCGTCGATCAAGTGCCTTGAAGGGGCCCAAATCAGCACCTCCACGACTCGAAGACTCCAACCGCAAGAATTTCGGTGATTTTCAAGGCAGACGATAGAGGCGTACTGGACGTACGCCGATTGAGGATAACACAGAAAATCACCGAAATTACGCGGTTCGGAGCGTATTGCCCCCTGTACACTGACGCTATCATAGCTGCTTCTGAATTCCTAGGGTGTCTTGACACCTGACAAGAGCGGTGGTACAATGGCGAAAGTCTTAAATTCATAAGAAAACGGAGAGACAGAAGCCATGGACGAATTTTTTGATGTGGTCATCGTGGGTACCGGAGCGGCGGGGCTTTACTGCGCGCTGAACCTTCCGGAGCGGATGACGGTGCTGCTGCTGACCAAGAAAAAGGCGGATGAGAGCGATTCTTTTCTGGCGCAGGGAGGAATCTGCATGCTGCGGGGAGAGGAAGATTTTTCTGCCTACATGGAAGATACCCTGCGGGCAGGGCATTACGAAAATGACAGGAAGGCTGTGGATCTGATGATCCGCTCCTCCAATTCGGTGATCCGGGATCTGGCGGGACGAGGAGTCCGTTTTGCCCGCCGTCCGGACGGCAGCTTTGATTTTACCAGAGAAGGGGCCCATTCCCGGCCCAGGATCCTCTATCATGAAGATGTAACCGGCCGGGAGATCACACAGACGCTGCTGGACGCAGCGCTTCTTCGGGAGAATCTGATCCTGCGGGAAGATACGGTAATGCTGGATTTTATCAGCGATGATACTGCCTGCGGCGGAGTCGTAGCCGCAGGACCTGAGGGAAAGCCTTATACTGTGGGGGCCGGTGCAGTGGTCCTGGCCTGCGGCGGCATCGGAGGCCTGTACAAGAATTCCACCAATTTCCCCCATATCACAGGGGACGCCCTGGCTATGGCTCTGCGGAAGGGGGTTGCGGTGGAACACCTGGACTATGTGCAGATCCATCCCACTACCCTTTACTCCCAAAAGCCGGGACGGCGGTTTCTGATCTCAGAATCGGCCAGAGGGGAAGGGGCTCTTCTGTACGATAAAAACGGGAACCGTTTTACCGATGAGCTTCAGCCCAGAGATCTGCTGAGTCAGGCGATCCGGGAGCAGATGGAAAAGGACGGAACGGAACATGTTTGGGAAGATCTGCGGCCTCTTGGTGAGGCGACTCTGCGGAAGCATTTCCCCAATATCTGCCGTCATTGTCAGGAAGAAGGCTACCAGGTGTTGAAGGAACCGATTCCGGTGGTGCCGGCCCAGCACTATTTTATGGGCGGCATTAAGGTGGATCTCAGCAGCCGCACGGCCATGCCGCGGCTTTATGCCTGCGGAGAGATCAGCTGCAATGGAGTACACGGACGGAACCGCCTGGCCAGCAATTCTCTGCTGGAATCTTTGGTATTTGCCCAGCGGGCGGCAGATGATATACTGTTTGGAGAAGCGCCGGAATTCCGGGGAAGCGCCCCGGATCTGGGGCCTTACCGGGAGCAGGAGCCCTTATTTGCCGCTTACCGGAAAGAAATATTAAGCGCCATGGAAAGGATGAGAAAAAGCCATGAATGAAATCAGCCGAAAATTAAATGCGGATGACCTGATCCTCCAGGCTCTGCGGGAGGATATGCCCGGGGAAGACGTATCCACCAACGCGGTCATGCCGGAGGCCTGTCCGGGAACGGTAGATCTGATTGCCAAGGAAGAGGGGATCCTTGCCGGACTGGATGTGTTTGCCAGAGTTTTCACCCTTCTGGATGAAGCCACCGAGATCCGATTTTTTTGCAGGGACGGAGACAAGGTAGAGAAGGGCCAGAAGCTGGCAGTGCTGCAGGGAGATATCCGGGTGCTGCTCTCCGGGGAAAGGGTGGCTCTCAACTATCTGCAGCGAATGAGCGGGATCGCCACTTACACCCGCCGGATGGCGGATCTGCTGGAGGGGACGGGAATCACTCTGCTGGATACCCGAAAGACCAGCCCCAACAACCGGGTTTTTGAAAAATACGCGGTCAGAGTGGGCGGAGGAGCGAATCACCGGACCGGGCTTTCCGACGGTGTGCTGCTGAAGGACAACCATATCGGAGCAGCAGGAGGTGTGGCCCGGGCGGTAAAAATGGCGAAGAGTTACGCCCCCTTTGTGCGGAAGATCGAAGTCGAGGTAGAAACTCTGGATCAGGTTCGGGAGGCCGTGGAGGCCGGGGCGGATATTATCATGCTGGACAACATGTGCCCGGAAGATATGCGGGCCGCGGTAAAGCTTATTGCCGGCAGAGCCCGGACAGAATGCTCCGGAAATGTGACCAGGGAGAATATCTCCCGTCTGGCGGATATCGGAGTGGATTACATATCCAGCGGGGCGCTGACGCATTCGGCTCCCATCCTGGATCTGTCTATGAAGCATCTGCGTCCTCTGGAAAAGGAGGTGGGAGCATGACCGCCGCCGATCGCCGCAGGGAGATCCTGCGGATTCTATCCGAGAGTGAGGCGCCGGCAGCCGCCCGGGACCTGGCCGCCCGCTTTGGGGTCAGCCGTCAGGTGATCGTTCAGGATCTGGCTGTGATCCGAGCCTCCCATCCCCACATTATTTCCACGTACCGGGGCTATGTAATGCAGCATCCGGAAAGCGGATGTACCCGGGAATTCAAGGTGCGCCATGCTTCGGACCGGACGGAAGAGGAACTGATGCTGATTGTGGATCTGGGGGGATGGGTCAGGAATATCAGCATCAGCCATCGGGTTTATGGGCGGATGACGGCGGATCTGGATATCCGCTGCCGTCAGGATGTCAGGGATTTTCTGAAAAGCCTGGAGGGAGCCTCATCCCGGGAGCTTTCAGCGGCCACGGACGGCTACCATTATCATCTGGTGGAGGCGGATTCTGAGGAGCGGCTGCGGCAGATTGAGCAGGCGCTGAAACAGGCAGGGTTCCTGGCGCCCCTGCAGCCCTGGGAAATCGAATCGTGACAGGAAAAGAGGAACGGATCATGAAAGTACATGAGATGCAGGAGGAAATCCTGCGGCTGAAAAAAGAAAGGGATGTGTGTATTCTTGCCCACGCATATCAAAGTCAGGAAATCCTGGAAACAGCGGATTTTACAGGAGACTCCTACGGCCTGAGCCTGCAGGCGGCAAAGGCACCCCAGAAAAACCTGCTCCTCTGCGGGGTGCGCTTTATGGCGGAAACCTGCAAGATCCTCAATCCGGAAAAGCGAGTGTGGCTGGCCAATCCCCTGGCCGGCTGTCCCATGGCGGAGCAGATGACTCCGGAGATCCTGCGTGAACTGAAAAAACAGTATCCCGGCTATACGGTAGCGGCGTACGTGAATACTACTGCAGAGCTGAAAGCGGAGTGCGACCTCTGTGTGACCAGTTCCAGCGCCCTTTCGATCTGTAAAGCCCTGGAAAACGACAGAATCCTCTTTATCCCGGATCCCAACCTGGGGCAGTATGTAGCGGAGCATTTGCCGGAGAAAACCTTTGCCTTCTGGCCGGGAGGCTGTCCCCGGCATCAGGAAGTTACCTCCGCGGATGTAAAGAAAGCCAGAGAGGCCCATCCGGAGGCTCTGCTGCTGGTTCATCCGGAATGCTCTCCGGAGGTGGCTGCGGAAGCGGATTACGTAGGATCCACCACGGGGATTATGGACTTCGCCGGGAAATCATCCGCCCGGGAATTCCTGATCGGTACGGAAAGCAGCATTGTAGAACATCTGCAGTTCGCCTGGCCACGCAAAAAGTTTTATCCGCTGTCCCCCAAACTGGTCTGCGGAGATATGCGGCTCACCACGCTGGCGGATGTGTACCGGACTCTTCTGGGGGAGGGCGGGGAAGAGATCTGCCTGTCCCGGGCTGTCATGGAGAGCGCGGGCCGGTGTATCAGAAGGATGACGCACCCCGGCCGCTGAGGATGCAGGGGTCCATGAACAGCGCCCTGACGGCAAAAGAAATTTTTAAGTTCTTTTTTCAGCCTGGGCCAGTTTTTCTTCATACCGATCCAGAATATCCCGCAGGGTAATGCGGCTCATGGTCTCCTCCGGAACTCTGGCCAGGGCCGGACGGGGATGTCCCTGAACGCTGAAGAGCAGGCCGCTTTTCCGCAGGGCGGACATCATCTGCCGGACAAAACCGGGATTGGTGCGGATGCTCTCGGCAATCTTATCGCTGGTGAGAGTGTCTACAGGGTGCAGGGCGATAAAGGCCAGGATATGAACCGCATCGCTGACTTTGGTTGAATATTTCATGGATACAGCCTCCTTTAATGGTTCCTATTCACAGTCACTCCATCCACATGCGCACTCGTCGCGCTTACGCGCTTCCGTTCCGCCCCTTACGGGGCTAAGACTGCTTATGTGGGTGGGGTGACTGCTTTGCGGTCCTGTTTCAGACTTGACAGCCGGAGCTTTTGTGCGAGCACAACGCACCGGCTGTCAAGTCTGAAAAGGCTGTGAATAGTAACCTTTAATGTTAAAAATATTATAACAGCATATTGACAGGAATACAAGATGATGTTATGTCGTCGTTGATGTTAAAATAATATTTACAACAAAGAAGGAGTGAGTAAACCGTGAGCTTTTATGAAAATCTGGTAATGAAGACGCAGATGAATTATTCCAGATATTACCCCCTGTACGCGGAGGGAAAAACGCCGTATAAGCTTTCAGAAAAAGAGCCGCTTCCTTACGGGGAACAGATCCGGTATCTGGTGCGGGAGATCCGGCAGGCGGATTGTGTGGTAGTGGGAGGAGCCTCCGGTCTTTCCGCCGCGGGAGGAGGAAATTTTTATTACGAAGACAATGATTCCTTCCGCAGATACTTCGGAAGATTCGCGGAGAAATATCATTTTCAAGGAGCCTTTGACGGCATGATGCGCCCCTGGGAGGACCGGAAGGAATTCTGGGGCTACCTGGCCACCTTCCTGCACACTACCCAGACGGCTCCGGTGCGGCAGCCTTATCTGGATTTGGATTTTCTTCTGCGGGGAAAAGATTTTCATATTCTGACCACGAACCAGGATACACAGTTTATCAAATTGTATCCGGAGGAGCAGGTCAGCCAGATCCAGGGGGACCACCGCGTTTTCCAGTGTTCCCGGTGCTGCAGGGATGATACCTGGGATGCGGTGAAGCCTGTGGAAAACATGATAGAGGCCATGGGAGAGGGAACAGCGGTTCCGGAGGAACTGATCCCCCGCTGCCCTAACTGCGGGGCGGAGGCCTTTCCCTGGGTCCGGGGTTACGGCAACTTTCTTCAGGGAAGAAAGTACGACGGGGAATATCAGAAGGTCTCCCGGTATATCCAGAAAAATCAGGATAAAAAGCTCCTTTTTCTGGAACTGGGAGTGGGGAGAATGACGCCTATGTTTATCCAGGAGCCTTTCTGGAATCTGACCTTGCATTTTCCTAAGGCCCGGTATATTGCCGTCAACGACCGGTATGACTTTCTGCCCCGGGATATTGAGGATAAGGGCATGGTCATCCTGGGAGATATCGCCAAAGTACTAAAAGACGCTGCGGCGGAATACTCCTCCGAGCTGCGGGAACAGGAGGCGGTATAATAGAATACAAAGAAATCCCGAAGAAGATCCGGCAGGCAGAGGCGGTGCTCATTGGCGCCAGCAACGGACTTTCCATTACGGAAGGCCTGCACCTGTTCGCGGAGGACCAGGCCTTTGATACAGTCTTCGGGGATTTAAAGAACAAATACGGAATCTGCTGTATCCTGCAGGGAATGGGGGCCCGCTGGCCCACGGAAGAAGAAAAGTGGGGATTCTGGAGCCGCCTGGTCCATCACTACTTTGGCAGCTATCAGGAGACTCCGGTAATGAAAGACCTGAAAACCCTGGTGGGAGACAGAGATTACTTTGTGGTCACCACCAACGGGGAGTGCCATTTTGAAGCCTGCGGATTTGATCCTGCCAAAATCTATGAGATGGAGGGAAACTGGCTGACCATCCAGTGCGCCTCCCGGTGCCATGATGGTATTTATCCCTGGGGAAAGCTGGCAGGGGAAATGGAGGGTAAGAACCATGTTTGAAGAACCAAAAAAAGACGAACAGAGCAATTATGAAAAATGGTGTGAACAGTGGAGAGAAAAATTTCTGCAGATGGACCAGGAAGAGCTAAAAAGAAGACTTCCGGAACTGCGGGAAGAGGGAGAATTTCTGACGCTCCGCCATTTCGGAAGAAAGCTGGGGGTCCATAAAACTGCGGGAACGATTGCGGCCAGGGAGGATCAGCAGCCGGTAACCTGCTACGAAAGGCTGAATGTGTATACCCTTTTCGGCTACGTGACGCCTCTGGCCCACTACAAGGATGACTGGATCCGTTTTGACCGGCTGAAAGATACCTCCCCTTTCTCCAAGGCCTTTCAGGAAGGGGTGATCCAGCCCTTTTCCAGAATGTTCAGCGGCCGTGCGCAGGAACTGTCCAGAGCCTGCGAGACCCTGGGCGGAAAGAAACTTCCCTGGTCCGATGCCGGCTATGAACTGAAAGCTTTTGACTGCATTCCCGTGCGTTTTCTTTTCTGGGACGGAGACGAGGAATTTCCCGCTCAGGGCAATGTTCTTTTTGACGCCAGCGCTACAGACTTTATCCACGGGGAAAGCATAGTTACTATTGCCGCTGTAGGTCTGGAGCGGATCGTGAAGCTGGCGGGAGTGCCTATGGATCCCAGCGCGTTTCCTGTTTTTTAATAAATTGTCTCTCATCCCGGATCAGATAGCTTTCCAGCCCGGCCCGGATAAACTGGTCGATGGCCTGCTGGATCTGATCCCAGTCCCGGCAGTTGTTTTTCAGCATCCGTTTGTTCACAGCCAGGCAGCCATTCATCTGAAAGTAGAGGACAGCCTCCGCCTGTTCGTAGGAGAGAAGGCTGTTCTGCATGAGCCGGGTGATAAAATCTTCTTTGGAAAGTTCGCAGAGTCGTTCCAGCAGCCTGGAGGAAGCGGTTTCATCGGAAAAAAGGATGCGGAACTCCCGGCTTTCCTGTACCTTCCGACAAAAAGGGTAGGTACAGCGGCTCTTTTCCGGGCACATCACATGGTCAAACACCTGAGTGGTGTCCCGGATCATTTCTTTTATCACATCGTCCAGCACATCCTCCAGATCGTAGTAGTGCAGATAAAAGGTTCCCCGGTTGATCTCCGAAAGACGGCAGATCTCTGTGACCGTGATCTTTGCAAAGGGCTTCTGCTGCATCAGCGTCAGCAGGGACTGACGGATGGCGGATCTGGTATAGCGGGTGCGCCGGTCTGTTCCGGGATTCTGCTCTCGGTTTTTCATTTGTTACACCTCATTTCCCGACAATTTTCCGGATCTGTTCAGAAACAGCACAGGATGCGGAATCTGATGATTGAATCCTGGAATACTATCAGTATAATAAACAGAGAAAAGAAAATCAACACAATGTTCAAAAACTTACAATATGTACAGGAGGACAATATGGGACATATTATTGCGGTATCGGGAAAAGGGGGAGTGGGAAAGACCACCCTCTGCGGATTGTTGATCCAGTATCTCTGTGACACCGGGAAGAAGCCGGTGCTGGCGGTAGACGCTGACGCCAACGCCAACCTCAATGAAGTGCTGGGGGTGGAAGTGGGAGTGACCCTGGGAGAACTCCGGGAGGAGATCGAGCGGGCCGGAGTGGATCCAAAATATAAGATTCCATCGGGGATCACCAAAGCAGCCTATCTGGAGAGCCGCCTGGGGGACGCCCTTACGGAAGAAGAGGACTACGACCTTATGGTCATGGGGCGGTCCCAGGGCCAGGGATGCTACTGCTTTGTCAACGGTATCGTCCAGACACAGGTGCAGAAACTGCAGAACCATTATCCCTACATTGTGGTGGACAATGAGGCAGGCATGGAACACATCAGCCGGGGCATCCTGCCCACCATGGAGATCGCTATTCTGGTCAGTGACTGCTCCCGCCGGGGCGTTCAGGCGGCGGGACGGATCGCCCGGCTCATGGAAGAACTGAATTTTCATCCACAAAAAACCGGGCTCATCATCAACCGGGCACCGGAAGGAAAGCTGGACCCGGGAACCCTGGAGGAGATCCAAAATCAGAAACTGGAACTGCTGGGAGTCGTGCCCCAGGATGAAACCGTGTATCGGTTTGATTGTGAAGGGCGTCCTACCGTGCAGCTGCCGGCAGATTCTCCGGTACGGGAGGCTTTGAAGGGTATTGTTGAAAAACTGGGGCTCTGATCTTGGAGGGACAGGAGGAAGTAAGTATGAAGATCGCAGTGACAGGAAAAGGCGGGGTGGGCAAGACCACCATCTCCGCAGTGCTGGCCAGGCTCTATGCGGAGGAGGGTAAAAAGGTCTTTGCCGTGGATGTGGACCCGGACGCCAATCTGGGTCTGGCTCTGGGTTTTTCTGAGGAGGAACTGGAGAAGATTACCCCTATCAGCAAAATGCGCAGGCTGATCGAAGAGCGGACGGAAGCGGACAAGAGCAATGTATTTTACAAGGTAAATCCCAAGGTTGACGATATTCCGGAAACTTACGGAAAGGAATGCAGCGGCGTGCGGCTGCTGGTGCTGGGTACGGTGGAAACCGCCGGGGGCGGCTGCGTCTGCCCGGAAAACGTCATGCTGAGGCGGATCATCAACAATCTGGTGCTGCACCGGGACGATTACGTGATCCTGGATATGGAGGCCGGGCTGGAACATCTGGGCAGGGGTACTACGGAGGGAATGGATCAGTTTCTTGTAGTGATCGAGCCGGGATCCCGCAGTGTGCAGACCTACCGGAATGTGAAGCGCCTGGCGGAGGGCCTTGGGGTAAAGAAGGTCCGGGTCATCGCCAACAAGGTTCGGAACAAGGCGGATGAGGACTTTGTCCGCGCTAAAATCCCGGATGAGGATTTTCTGGGCTGTGTCCACTACAGCGAAGAGGTGATCCGGGCGGACCGGGAGGGAAAATCTCCCTACGACTTGAGCCGGGAGGCCATGGCGGAGATCCGGCAGATCAAGGAACGGTTTGACCGCCTTGCCTGAGAAAGTACAGAAAGAAAGGAAGCGGCAGTATGATTTCATTTGCTGGATGCTGGGACGTGAGAAATATGGTAGGGATCCACGAGGTTGACTGTCCCCGCTGCGGAAAAAAAGAGGGAATTGAGGTTTTTGAACGGGACAGCCTGACTATCAGCGACAGCGTCTGCAGCGGCTGCGGTTACACCATCCCGGAAGGGGTTGCCCTGGAAAAATATTTGGAGGAACACGCACGCTTTTGTCCGGCGGGCCTTACAGAAATGTAAGACCCGCCGGACAATTTGTAAGGGAAATCTATGGCTGTTAAAAAGGAAGTTTGCTATACTCCAGATGTGGCCGGAAGAAAGGTACCGTTCTTCCGGCAAATGATAAAATGAAGGGAGTCATGCAAATTGCCGATCCTTGAAGTGAAAAATCTTAAAAAAATATACGCCTCCCGGTTTGGAGGGAATCAGGTGGAGGCCCTGCGGAATGTAAATTTCAGCGTGGAAGCCGGAGAGTACGTGGCCATCATGGGGGAATCCGGGTCCGGAAAGACCACTCTTTTGAATATTCTGGCGGCACTGGATAAGCCCACCGCCGGTACAGTGCTGCTGAAAGGCATGAACATGGGCAAGATCCGGGACGCGGAGGCGGCCCTGTTCCGCCGGGAACATCTGGGGTTCGTGTTTCAGGAGTTTAATCTGCTGGACACTTTCTCCCTGAGAGATAATATTTTTCTGCCCCTGGTGCTGGCAGGAAGACCCTATGCGGAAATGCAGAACCGCCTGGAACCCATTGCCCGGAAGCTGGGGATTGCCGGCAAGCTGGATAAATACCCCTATGAGGTCTCCGGGGGACAGCGGCAGAGGGCGGCGGTGGCCAGAGCCCTGATCACCCGGCCGGAACTGATTCTGGCGGATGAACCCACCGGGGCCCTGGATTCTAAATCCACCGATGAACTGCTGGAGCTGTTTTCGGCCATCAACCAGGAAGGCCAGACCATTCTCATGGTGACACATTCGGTAAAAGCAGCCAGCCATGCGGAGCGGGTTCTGTTTATCCGGGATGGAGAAGTGTTTCACCAGATCTACCGGGGCGGACGGACGGCCCATCAGATGTTCCAGACTATTTCCGACACGTTGACCGTGCTGGCGTCAGGCGGTGATCCGGCATGAAAAAAGGATTTTATCTGAAGCTGGCGCTGACCGGGATCTCCAAAAACCGGAAGATGTATTTTCCCTATATTCTCACCTGCGTAGGCATGGTGATGATGTTTTATATCATCTGCTTTCTGTCCAGAGATCCCTGGCTGGCCTCTGTCCGGGGAGGAGAGACCATGCAGGTCATGCTGGGGATGGGAACCTGGATCACAGGGATTTTCGCGGTAATCTTTCTCTTTTACACCAATTCCTTCCTGATCCGCAGGAGGAAAAAAGAATTCGGTCTGTACAATATGCTGGGGATGAACAAACGGAACCTGGCCCGGATCCTTTTCTGGGAATGCCTGGTGATCGCCGGGATCGCTCTGGCCGCCGGTATGGCCGCCGGGATCCTGCTGTCCAAACTGGGGGAACTGATCCTTTCCAATATCCTGGACGGAGCCGTCAGCTTCAGCTTTCTGGTGGATCCTAAGTCCCTGGCGCTAACAGCGGCCCTGTTCGGAGTGATCTTTCTGCTGATCCTCCTCAATGGACTGCGGCAGGTGCATTTTGCCAATCCCCGGGAACTTCTGGAAAGCGACCGGGTAGGAGAAAAGCCTCCCAAAGCCAACTGGGTGTTGGCGGTTCTTGGGGTGCTGATGCTGGGCTTTGCCTATTATTTGACCCTGACCATCCAGGATCCCCTGGTGGCTATGGTTGTATTCTTCGGGGCTGTGGCTCTGGTGATCCTGGGAACCTATCTGGTGTTTATTTCCGGTTCCGTGGCCTTTCTGAAGCTTCTGCAGAAAAATAAGAGATATTATTACCGGCCCAACCACTTTGTGTCCGTGTCTTCTATGACCTACCGGATGAAAAGAAACGGCGCCGGACTGGCTTCCATCTGCATCCTTTCCACCATGGTGCTGGTGATGATCTCCGCCACTCTGTGCCTGTATGCCGGAGCGGAGAAGAGCCTCCGCAGCATGTATCCCCGGGATCTCATTGTGGAGACCTATTCTCTGGATCAAAATGCGGAAAAGACTGTGCTGGCAGCCGTGGAGGAAACACTGGAGAGTCAGGGGATCACCGGCAGGAACCAGCTGCAGTATCATTATCTGGCCTCCGCGGTCATGCAGAAGGGAAATGAGATCTGTTTCGACCCGGCAGAGATCAATTCCGTGGCGGCTGCTACAGATATGAGACAGCTAATGGTGGTTCCTCTGAAGGATTATAACAGCCTTATGGGAACAGAGGAGCAGCTGCAGGAAGGGGAGGCCCTGATTTATGTGACTAAAAACGGAGAAGTTACAGGGGACGCCATCTCCCTGGAAGGCCAGGAGACCTGGAAGATCAAAAAACGGGTGGAGGGATTTGTGCAGAACGGTATAGACAGCCAGCAGGTGATCCCCACCATCTATCTCTTCCTGGGGGAAGAGGACTTTCAGAAGACGCTGGAGTTTTTTGACCGCATGGCGGAAAAGTATTCGGAGAACACCTATGCCGCTGTGAATGTGCAGCACAGCTATTACGGGATAGACCTGGAAGGCGGGGAGGATACCCAGAGAGCGGCGGCAGAGGATCTGGAACAGAGGATCGCCGGGATCGTTACATCTAACCAGGAATTTCCTGCGGTGATCGTAGATTGTGTGGCGGAAAACCGGGCAGATTTTTACGGCCTTTACGGCGGGATCTTTTTCCTGGGAGCCCTGCTGGGACTGGTATTTATTCTGGGAACCGTGCTGATCGTCTACTACAAGCAGATCACGGAGGGCTATGAGGATCAGGCGCGGTTTACCATCCTGAAGAAAGTGGGAATGACCGGCAGAGAAATCAAAAAAAGCATTAACTCCCAGGTGCTGACTGTGTTTTTCCTGCCTCTCCTGGCGGCGGGCGTTCATACAGCTTTCGCCTTCCCCATGGTGCAGAAGCTGCTGCGGCTGCTGGGGCTTACAGATGTCAAGCTGTTTCTGCTGGTAAATATCGGCTGTTTCCTGGTGTTTTCGGTCTTCTATGCGGCGGTATATCTGGCCACCTCCAGATCCTATTACCGGATCGTCAGCGGAGGGAGGAAAGAGTAAAATCCGGAGGATCCGAACAAGTTCATAAAACATTCACAGATCATTTACACGCCGGCGGTTGACAGAACAGCTGCCGGCGTGTACACTGAGAAAAACCCGATAAGTGAGGCTACTTCAGGGATATGGGCTGCTGCCGCGAAGCGATGGAGACATTGCAAGAGGGTCTGAACAGTCAGCGTCGAAGCCAAGGCGCTGAATAACGCAGCTACACCGCCCTGTCGAGTCAAAGCTCAGGCGGTGGCAGAACAGGTGAGTTTTTTTCATGCAGCCGTCAGGCTGCTTTTTTTCTGCTCCTGGGCACACAATTCAGAAAGGAAGGTGAGAGATATGGATGGATATGAGCAATACAGGGTTTCTGGTTTGGATGAAAGAGAAGAAAGAGTCAAGATACAGGAGGTAAGAAATCATGAAGAGAAAAGCATTGCTGAAAAACCCCCATAGCGTTTTGGCAGGGAACGCAAAAACTGTTTTCCAGGCGCTGCACAGTACAGAGCGCGGACTGACGCCGGAGCAGGCCGAGCGTTCCCGGAAATTGTTTGGAATCAACCGGATTACGAAAGGAAAGGAAAAATCCTTATGGAAACGGCTGGCCGGAGCTTTTATCAATCCCTTTTCAGGGGTATTGCTGGCCCTGGCGGCGGTTTCCCTCATCACAGATGTGTTCCTGGCAGCTCCGGGGGAAAGAAATCCCTGGACTGCAGGGATCATCGGCGTACTGGTGTCGTTTTCCGGTATTCTCCGCTTTGCGCAGGAGACCCGCTCCGGAAACGCGGCGGCAAGTCTGGGGAAAATGATCGCCGCCACTGCACGGGTGAAACGGCCGGGAAAAGAGGCAGAAGAAATCCCCCTGGAAGAAATCGCGGCAGGGGATATTCTGTATCTGTCAGCGGGGGATATGATCCCCGCGGATCTGCAGATTCTTAAGGCCAAGGACTTTTTTGTGAGCCAGTCGGCTCTGACCGGGGAAAGCCAGCCGGTAGAAAAGATCGGATCTGCCCCGGGAGATTCCGGAGCGGGGACGGACTGCCCCTTCCTGGCCTTTATGGGCAGCAGCGTGGTCAGCGGAAGCGCCGCTGCGGCGGTACTGGCTGTAGGAGACAATACCCTGCTGGGAAAAACCGCGGAAAGCTTGAATACTCCGTCGGAAAAAACAACCTTTGAAAAAGGAGTCAACGCCGTGTCCTGGATCCTGATCCGTTTTATGCTGGTCATGGTTCCGGTAGTGCTGTTCCTCAACGGAATGACAGACGGAGACTGGATGAGCGCAGCTCTGTTCGCGGTTTCCGTGGCAGTGGGACTGACCCCGGAGATGCTGCCCATGATCGTGACCGCCTGTCTGGCAAAGGGCGCAGTGGCCATGGCAAAAGAAAAGGTGATCATCAGAAATCTCAATGCCATTCAGAACCTGGGATCCGCGGATATTCTTTGCACGGACAAAACAGGGACCCTGACCCGGGATCAGGCAGCTCTGGAATATCATCTGGATCTCTGCGGAAAGGAGGACCGCCGGGTATTGGGGTACGCCTATCTCAACAGCTTTTATCAGACAGGACTCAAAAGTTTCATTGATCAGGCAGTGATAGAGCGGGCCAAAGAAGAAAAACTGGATGCGGCGGGAGCATTCTATACTAAGATAGATGAGATTCCCTTTGATTTTCAGAGACGCAGAATGAGCGTAGCGGTACAGGGGGAAGATGGAAATACTCTGCTCATCACCAAAGGAGCGGTGGAAGAGATGCTGGAGATCTCGGATCAGGCGGAACTGGAAGGAAGGACAGTTCCCCTTACAGAAGAAATCCGGCAAAGGGTACTGAAACAGGCGGAAAGGCTCAACGAGGAAGGGATGAGGGTTCTGGGACTGGCGATCCGGAGAAATCCGGCGCCGGCAGGAGGTTTTTCCCGGGAAGAGGAAAACCATATGACTCTTCTGGGATGTCTGGCTTTCTTGGATCCTCCCAAGGAGAGCGCGGCGGAGGCAGTGGAGGCCCTGCGCCGCCGGGGCGTGGCGGTGAAAGTGCTGACCGGAGACAATGAAAAAGTAGCCGCCTGCGTCTGCCGAAAAATAGGAATTCCGGCGGAAAAGATCCTGCTGGGAGCGGAAATCCGGAACATGAACGCTCCGGAACTGAGGGAAGCCTGCGAAGAAACCCATATTTTCGCAAAACTGTCCCCGGCGGAAAAAGCCAGGGTGGTAAATGCTCTGCGGGAGAACGGACATACCACAGCTTATATGGGAGACGGGATCAACGATGCGCCTGCCATGAATGCGGCAGATGTGGGAATTTCCGTAGACAGCGCAGTGGATATCGCCAAAGAATCAGCCCAGGTGGTGCTGCTGGAAAAAGATCTGCGGGTGCTGGAACAGGGCATCCTGGAAGGGCGCAGGACCTATGCCAACATGCTGAAGTACATAAAAATGACAGCCGCCTCCAATTTCGGAAATATGTTTTCCGTGCTGGCAGCCAGCGCCTTTCTGCCTTTTCTGCCCATGGGAGCTTTGCAGCTGATTCTGCTGAATATGGTGTATGATCTTTCCTGCGCCGCAATCCCCTGGGATCATGTAGATCCGGAATTTCTGGAAAAACCAAGAAAATGGGATGCTTCCTCCATCGGGACATTTATGCTGCGGATAGGGCCGGTCAGTTCCTTTTTTGACATCGCCACCTATCTTGTACTGTACTTTATTCTTTGTCCTGCCATCTGCGGCGGAAGGTTTCATACCCTGGACAGCTCCGGCCGGACACTCTTTATCGCTCTGTTTCAGACTGGCTGGTTTGTGGAATCTATGTGGAGCCAGACTCTGGTGCTTCATCTGATCCGCACGGCCAGGAAGGCTTTCCTGCAGAGCCGTGCCTCCCTGCCGGTGGCGCTGCTCACAGGAACCGGGATCGTTTTTACGACCATACTTCCCTATACCGTTTTTGGAACCGCTCTGGGGCTGCAGCCCTTGCCGTTAGTTTATTTTCTCTGGCTGGCAGCCATCCTGGCAGGCTATATGCTGACAACGGCCGGAGCTAAGACAATTTATATGAAAAAATTCGGGGAACTGCTCTGAACTGGGAAATAGAAGGAGGAGGGGGGTAACAGGCTTTCACAACCGTTACCCCCCATTGCTTTACAATTCTTGAAAAGTCGAAATCCCGGGTGTATACTAAAACATATCTTATCAACCGCAGGTCCAGAGACGCGGGAGCCAAGCTTATTTTTGATAACCCTATCCTATGCGCCCAGTTTCTGCGGGGATATACGGATCTGGAAATACTGAAAGATGTCCGTCCGGAGGATATCGAAGATATTTCAGAACGCTTTCTTCCCCTGTGGCAGGAAAACAGGGATTCGGATTCTGTGAAGAGGATCCGGTTGAACCAGATTCCGGGGACGGATACTCTGTATCTGATCGCTATGATCGAGCATCAGTGGATAAACGTACCAAAAGAGGAGGCGGCGGAGTACACAGACCGTATAGAACGGAGGGATTTTACAGTGTTGTTTGAAAATTTTGAGGCCTACGATGTGCAGGAGACCAGACGGATCAGCAGAGCAGAGGGAAAAGCGGAAGCTATCCTGGAACTGCTGTCAGACCTTGGCAAGATACCGGAAACAGTAAAGGAAGATATTTTACAGGAAAAAGATTTAAATCTTTTGACAAAATGGCTGAAAGCCGCTGCCAGGGCTGATAGTGTGGAGCAGTTTCTGGAAAAGTCGGAGCTGGGCAATCCGGCAGAATAAAACATACAGGGAGACTTCTATGTACGAATTGATTCAGGCGGGGGAACAGAGTTATTACGTCCAATGTCCCGCGAAAATCGGAATTTATAAGAAAACAGAAACCGAAGTGTATCTGATCGACAGCGGCAGCGACAAGGATGCCGGCCGCCGGGTCAGAAAGATCCTAGACCAGCAGGGCTGGCATCTGAAGGGGATTCTGAATACCCATTCCCATGCGGATCATATCGGAGGCAATCATTATCTGCAGCAGCAGTATGGATGCAAGATCTTCGCGGAGGGGATCGAGGCTGCTTTTACCAGGCATCCCATTCTGGAACCAGCCTTTCTGTATGGAGGATGTCCTCTGAAGGAGCTGCGCCACAAGTTTCTGATGGCTGCGGAAAGCAAGACCGTGAGTTTCTCGGATCCGGAATTCCCACGGGAGGTGGAGGTGATCCCTCTGCCGGGGCACTCTTTTGATATGGTGGGATTCCGCCTTCCGGACGGAACCGTTTTTCTGGCCGACAGCCTCAGCAGTAAGGCTACCCTGGAAAAATACGGGATTTCTTTTCTGTACGATGTGGAAGCCCATCTGAATACGCTGGAAAAAATCGCGGAGATGAAAGCAGACTTATTTGTGCCTTCTCATGCGGAGGCTTCGGAAGAAGTCCGTTCTCTGGCGGAGCTGAACCGGAAAAAGGTACTGGAGACCGGCGCGTATATCCTGGGACTGTGCGGGGAGCCGAAAACCTTCGAGGAGATCCTGCAAAAGGTATTTCAGGATTACGGCATGCAGATGACGTATCAGCAGTACGTGCTGATCGGCAGCACGGTAAGATCCTATCTGGCCTGGCTGGAAGCCCGGGGAGAGGCGGAGGCTGTTATAGAAGAAAACCGTATGATTTGGGGAAAAAGAGGTTAATACGGTATTCGAAAAGTAGATCATACTGTAGAAATAAAAGAATCGTTTATCATACGGTACAGTATTACGGGCAGGAATCCATTTTGGAAATTCCTGCCCGTATTTTAAAGGCGGATGCTACCGTATGATGAGCCGATCTTCGTATTTTCCCGTAGATGCCTACGGGAAAATTTGCAATCTTTTAAATCTTACAGTAGTAAGATCTAAAAGCGTACTGTATAGATGCGGATCTTTTGTTTTGTACCGTATTACGGAATGCTAAGAGGGACAGAAGAGGGAAAAGGGTCACTTTTCCTGCTCTGCCTTCTCTACCGCCGCCTGCACATGGTCCACAAACAGTCTGCGGATGCTGGGGTATTCGCCCAGTCCCTTCAGCACGCAGGAGACCGGGAAGCCGGCGGCCTCAAACTGGCAGCGCCAGGATTCGGGATCGTCTCCGGCCATATCGTTTTTGGCGTGGTCTCCGGCCACGATCATAAAGGGTGCCAGGATCACACGGCTGGGATTGTATTTTTCTACCATATGCAGGAGAGACTGCATGCTGGGATAGGCTTCTACAGTGCCCAGAAAGATATTGGGGCAGCCTTTGTCCTTGAAGGTGTAGTCCAGGGCGGCGTAGATGGAGTTGGAGTAGTGGGTGGTGCCGTGTCCCATAAGCACCAGCACTTCATCCTCCTTCAGATCCGCGAATTCTTCCCGGATGGCCCGGATCACATAATCGTTGTCCTCTACCGTAGTAAGAAGAGGATCTCCGAAGAGGATGGAGTGAAAATCCTTTTTATAAGCCAGAGCCTCCTGGGTCATCAGGTCGTTCTCGATGCCGTTGATCACATGAGTGGGCTGTACGATGACATCGGTGATCCCATCTTCCCGCATCCTGGCAAAGGCTTCCGTAACGGTATCGTAATGGATGCCGTCCCGCTTCATAAGCTTTTTCAGGATCATTTTGCTGGTCCAGGCCCGATAGACGGTACAATCCGGATAAGCCCGGGCAATCTCCTGTTCAATGGCGTCAATGGTGACTTTTCTTGTCTCTTCAAAGCTGGTGCCGAAGCTGACCACCAGAATGGCTTTCCTGGTCTGGGAAAATTCCCGGTATCCCTGGACGGACCGGTCCATAGTGACTCCGGCGATGTAGTCTTCCAGTTCTCTTAAGGTTTTCGGCACCGGCAGGGTGTTTTTCAGGATCCCTTTTTTGCAGAGACTGTCAAACAGCTGCAGCACCGCCGGCTGTTCCAGATTGGCCCGGGAAAGGGCGGTCTGGTTGGAGAAGACCTGCACCGGGTCCCCCTGCATCAGCACCTGCCCCTGATCCAGCAGTACGATCTCATCGGCCCACTCGAAAGCGAAGTTTACATCGTGGGTGGACATCATCACCGTAATGCCGTCGGCAGTCATCTGGTTTACCGCATCGTTGACCAGGGCTGTGTGTTTGGGATCCAGAGCCGCGGCGGGCTCATCCAGAATGATCACATCCGGATGCATCACCAGGATATCCGCAATGGACACCTGCTTTTTCTGTCCTCCGGAGAGAGCGTGGGTAGGCCGGTCCCGGAAAGGGCCGATGCCCATTTTTTCAATGACCCGTTCCACCTCCTGCCGGGCTTCCTCCTGGGATTTGCCCAGGTTCAGCACACCGAAAGAGATCTCCTGGTATACGCTGGCGGAAAACAGCTGGTTGTCCGGATCCTGAAAGACGATCCCCACCCGCTGGCGCAGCTTCAGCAGCTCCTCTCTGGAATAATCCACCGGGGCTCCGTCAAAATACAGGGTGCCGGAGGTGGGGCGGTTAATGCCGTTGCAGCACAGGAAAAAAGTGGATTTCCCGGAGCCGTTGGCTCCCATAAAGGCAATCTTTTTTCCGCGGCCGATCTCCAGGGAGAGGCCGTTTAAAGAATGGCTCTTTTCATCATCGTAGGAAAAGAACAGGTTGTCGGCTTTCAGAATCACATCGTTCATTGCAGTTTACTCCATATCGTCAGTAGTAATAAAAGAATTTCAAAAAAAGCGATGAGGAAAATTTCCGCCCGTTTCGGGGGATGGTTTTCCGTCAGCACCCGGATGGTGCCGTCGTAGCAGCGGGCTTCCATGGCGTCGTAGAGGGCTCCGGATTTTTTCAGGGCGCGGATAAACAGCACCGATACCATAGAACCGAAGGATTTCAGGGATGTTTTGAGATCCCGGTTTCCCAGCCTGGATTTCTGGGAGGTAAGGATGCTGGAGGCGATCTCCAGCAGCACAAAGATGAAGCGGTAGGTGAGCATCATCAGTTCCAGCAGCAGAGCGGGGATCCGAAGCTTCCGCAGTTCGTTGAGGATATCCGTCATGGGTGTGCTCAGAGCCAGAAAATAGAGGCAGGAGACACTGGCCATGGCGGTGAGGATCAGCTGGAGCCCCCGGTGCAGAGACCGGAAGCTTCCGGTAATGTAAATGTTTCCCAGAGGAAGAGCGAAAGCGTCCAGAGGAGTCCCGGAGATATTGACGATGATAGCCAGGGTGGACAGAAGCAGGAAAACCAGAGGGATCAGCATCAGATTCCGGTAGCGAAAAAAAGCGATCCCTCCTCTGCCCACGATGAGATAGCTGTTGACCGCCAGCACCAGTACGGCCAGGGGGATGGAACGGCTGACCACGCACATGCAGAGGGTCAGTACGGCGTAGATGAATTTTTCCCCGGCATTGACATATCTTAAATTGGACTGATAACAGAGTTTGTCGATCAACAGCATATCATTTTTACCTCGGCAGAATGTTCTTTATAATTCCTCGTTGGCTTTTCCCAGTTTTTTACGCTCGTAAAAGCGTCCCACAAAGAAGGCGATGACGCCTACGCCGATCCCGGTCTGGACGCAGAAGAGCAGGCTTTCTACCTCCCCGGGAAGTTCGCCGCCGATGGCGTTTTCCAGCACCGGGGTGGCCCAGGGCTCATAATCCGGTGAGATTTCCTCCACCACCTGGCTTCCCGCGTCATCGGATCCGCCGAAAGCGGCGCCCCGGCGGGCGAAGAAGGGAATAATGGCAATCAATGCGGCAAGGATCAGCAGTACAAGGACCAGTTTTTTATTCTTACTCATGTTCAGGCCTCCTTTACAAATCCAATGGACTTCAGCTCTTTTGCGGCGAAGGATTCCAGGGCAATGATGATCACTACCGTAAGGATCCCCTCGATCACAGCCAGAGGAATCTGAGTGGGAGCGAAGACTGCCAGGAATTTCGCGAAAGAAGCGCCGACCCCGCCCACTTCCGAGGGGTTTGCCAGGGCCAGCTGGAAGGCGGTAACGCAGTAGGTAAACAGATCCCCCGCGGCGGCGGCGATAAAAATGTTTACTTTTTTATTCAGACCGCATTTTTTCAGAAGCTGATACAGAAGGAAGGTGACCAGAGGTCCGGCGACAGCCATGGAAAAACAGTTGGCACCCAGGGTGGTCAGGCCGCCGTGCCCCAGAAGCAGGGCCTGGAACAGCAGGACGATGATCCCCAGAATGCTGACCGCCAGAGGCCCGAAGAGGATGGCTCCCAGACCGGTTCCCGTCATGTGCGAGCAGCTTCCGGTTACGGAAGGAATTTTCAGGGATGAGATTACAAAGACAAAGGCCCCGGAAATGGCGATGAGGGTCAGGGCTCTGCGGTTTTTCTTTACCGTATTCCGCAGGGTGAAAAAGCCTGCCAGCAGAAAGGGAAGGCAGATAACGCCCCAGGCGATGCAGAAAGCAGGGGGAAGATATCCCTCCATGATGTGCATGGCATGGGCGGCGGGGAGGATCCCCAGGCTCAGGGCCAGGCCGGCAGCGATGGCTGTCAGTTTCTTTTGCGGTTTTGTCAGGTTACTCATTTGCATAAAACACTCCTTTCCTTCTCCGGCCTCCTTCCGGCCGGCAATAAAAAAAGCCTCATCCATTTACAGGTTTTCGGATGGGCCCCAAGCAGCCTTGCGGGCTGCTTTACGCCTTGTCAAACCACGTAACAATGGCATATTCTTGCGCAATGGGCAGGTCTTCTGACTTATGCGTCGTCATCTTCTCCTGTCTTCCCGGTTACCCAGTGACATAAGCGGAGAAAATTCAGCAATTACAGCGGCGTGACCGTGCGGGATTCTCACCCGGCTTCCCTATTCTTCTGTGGAAGGAACACAGACACCTCATTGCCTGTTCAGTTGTCTTACTCAGTATAGCCGCTGCCGGGGCGCTTGTCAAGAATGTAGGCACTTGACTTCACTTTTCCATGCACTTGACTTCACTTTTTCATTCTATTATAATAGCATCAGTGTACAAGGGGACAATACGGTTGCCCCTTGTACACTGATGCTATGGATTGCCGGGGGAACACTCCCCGGAAAAACAGAATCGTCGGGAGTCCCTCCAGAGGGTGAAAAGGGAATCAGGTGCAAGTCCTGAGCGATCCGGTCACTGTGAGCAGAACGCGTCTCTGCAAGTCAGGAACCTGCTTCCGGGGAGAGCAAGATAGAAAGTTTCCATGGAAAGCTGCTATCTTACTGCGGAGGGATCTCTCCGCATGTGAAGCCTGCTTTTCCAGCAGGCCTTTTCTTTTGTCCGGAAAAAGAAGCAGTTTGTTCCGGCGAAAGAGGGGCAGTCCATGAAAATCATAGTAAGACACCAGAAATGGGCGGAGGTACAGACAGATGAGTATACAAATGCTGGGGATCGATCACAGCCGGGCGCCGGTGGATGTGCGGGCCATTTTTTCATTTACCAAGAAGAATGCCGCCGCGGCCATGGATTCCCTGAAAAAAGACTGCGGGGTGGAGGGCTGCATCATCCTTTCCACCTGCAACCGCATGGAGATCTGGGTCAGCGCTCCGGAGGACTGGCAGGGTTCCCTGCTGGAGGAGCTCTGCCGGATCAAGGAGGTGGATCCCACGGAATTCCGGGAGTACTTTGTGGAACGCAGAGGGGAGGAGGCAGTGGATCATCTGTTTCATCTGGCCTGTGGCCTGAAATCCATGATCCTGGCAGAGGATCAGATCCTGACTCAGGTGGGGGACGCCCTGGCCCTGGCCAGAGAATTTTATATGACGGACAGCGTGCTGGAGGTGCTGTTCCGGAAGGCAGTGACGGCGGCCAAGCGGGTCAAGACCGACGTGGTGTTCAGCCGGGCCAGCGAGACCGCCATGGACCGGGCGGTGGAGATGCTGAAGAACCAGGGCTTCGACCTGAAGGGAAAGCGCTGCATGGTTATCGGCAACGGGGAGATGGGCCGGCTGGCGGCTCTGACCCTGGCCAGCCAGGGAGCGGACGTGACGGTGACGGTGCGCCAGTACCGCAGCGGGGTGGTGAAGATCCCCCTGGGCTGCAAGCGTATTGATTACGGTGAGCGGATGGAGCTGTTTCCCCGGTGCGACCTGGTGGTCAGCGCCACTGCCAGCCCCAATTATACCTTAAAGCTGGAATCCGTACGGGAGTGCGCCCTGGATCACTCTATCTGTCTCATTGACCTGGCGGTGCCCAGGGACATTGAGCCTGCCATCGGCCGGCTGGAGCAGATCTGCCTGTACGATATCGATGATTTTAAGAGCAGCGGAGACCACACCAATGAAGCTGCCTATGAGCAGGCGGAGTACATCCTGCATGAGGAGATGGACGAGTTTTACGCCTGGCTCAACGGCCGGGATCTGATCCCCAGGATCCAGGAGATCCAGCAGGACGCGGTGACGGATCTGAACCTGCGGATCCGCAAGATCATCCGCAAGCTGCCCATGGAAGAGGCAGATCAGGAAAAACTGCTGAAGAATATCGACACCGCCGCAGGAAAAGTGGTGGGGAAAATGATGTTTGGACTCAGGGACACGCTGGAGAGGGATTCTTTCCTGGAATGCGTGGCCGGACTGGAGAAGCTGTATGAACCGGAAGCATAAGTATTTTCCGCTGTTTGTGAGCCTGGAAGAAAAGGAGATCCTGGTCGTCGGGGGAGGGACCATTGCCTCCAGGAGGATCCGCGCCCTGCTTCCCTTCGGAGGCCGTCTGACGGTGATCGCCCCGGAGGTTTCTGATTTTGTAAAAGAAGCGGCGGCGGAGGGAGAGCTGGTCTGGAAACAGGAAGCATACACCCGGGAGGCCCTCCGGTACGCGGATCTGGTGCTGGCCTGCACCGATGATCCGGAACTAAACGGAGAGATCTACAGTGTCTGCAAATGCCTGGGGATCCCTGTAAATGTCTGCAGCGACCGGCGGAAATGCGATTTTTATTTTCCGGGGATCGTTGCCAGAGACAATGTGGTGATCGGCGTCACCGCCGGGGGAACGGATCACAGAAAGGCCAGAGAGGTCCGAGAAAAAATCGAAAGGCTGCTGGAGGAAGAAGAACATGAATAAAAGAAAATTTATTATAGGAAGCCGGGAGAGTGCTTTGGCGGTGGTGCAGAGCCGGATGGTCCTGGGGTATCTGCAGGAGCACTGTCCGGAGCTGGAGGCGGAGCTGCTGACCATGAAGACCACAGGAGATAAGATCCTGGACCGGAGACTGGATCAGATCGGAGGTAAGGGCCTGTTTGTGAAGGAACTGGATAAGGCCTTGATGGACAGGCGGAGCGATCTGTCCGTTCACAGCATGAAGGATCTGCCCATGGAGGTGGCGGAGGATCTGCCTCTGGTGGGATGTTCCCGAAGAGAAGATCCCAGAGATGTGCTGGTGCTGCCGGAAGGGACGAAAGAAATCGATTTTTCAAAGCCCATAGGCACCTCCTCCCTGCGGAGGAGCCTGCAGCTGCAGGAGCTGTTTCCGGAAGCACGGTTTGAGAGTATCCGAGGGAATCTGCAGACCCGGCTGCGGAAGCTGGACGAAGGTCAGTTCGGAGCGATTGTACTGGCGGCTGCCGGGGTAAAGCGCATGGGACTGGAGCACAGGATCAGCCGGTATTTTTCCGTGGAAGAGATCATTCCTGCCGCCGGCCAGGGGATCCTGGCTCTTCAGGGACGAAAGGGAGAGGATTATTCTATGCTGGCAGGCTTCCGGGATCCGGAGGCAGAGGATGCTGCCGCGGCGGAGCGGGCCTTTGTGCGGTATCTGGACGGAGGCTGTTCTTCTCCCATTGCGGCCCATGCAAGGATCCGGGGAGATCAGCTGACCCTGCTGGGTCTTTATTATGAGGAAGAGACAGGAACCTATACAAAAGGCACAAAAACCGGCGGAAGAGACCAGGCGGAGGAGCTTGGTATTGCCCTGGCTAGGGAGCTTCGGGAACAGACTGCCGGAAAGCATAAAGGAGGAGCGTAAGCCATGAGTACAGGAAAGGTTTGGCTGGTGGGAGCCGGTCCCGGGGACGCGGGCCTTTTCACCAGAAAAGGATACGAGGTGCTGCAGGCGGCAGAAGTGGTGGTCTATGACAGCCTGGTAGGGGCCGGGGTTCTGTCCATGATCCCCAAGAAGGCCCGGACCATTAACGTAGGCAAACGGGCCAGCCATCACACCATGCCCCAGGAGGAGATTAACCGGGTGCTTCTGGAGGAGGCGAAAAAAGGATACCGGGTGGTGCGGCTGAAAGGGGGAGACCCCTTCCTCTTCGGAAGAGGCGGGGAGGAGCTGGAGCTACTTACTGAAGAAGGAATCCCCTACGAAGTCGTGCCGGGAGTAACCTCGCCCCTGGCGGTTCCCGCCTACAACGGCATTCCTGTGACCCACAGGGATTTCACCTCTTCCCTGCACATCATAACGGGGCACAAAAAGGCGGGACAGCCTTATGATATTAATTTCAGGGCTCTGGTGGAGACAAAGGGAACCCTGGTGTTTCTTATGGGAGTCACCGCTCTGCCGGATATCTGCGGGAATCTTCTCCGGGCCGGTATGGATCCGGAAATGCCCGCCGCCATTCTGCAGAAGGGCACAACGGCCAGGCAGAAACGGATCGTGGCTACGGTGGCCACTCTGCCGGAGGAAGTGAAAAAACAGGGGGTGGAGACTCCGGCCATTATTGTAGTGGGGAAGGTCTGCACCCTGGCGGATAAATTTGCCTGGTATGAGCATCTGCCCCTGTTCGGGTACCGGGTATTGGTGACCCGGCCCAGGGAACTGGTCTCCACCATGGCGGAGAAGCTGCGGAAGCAGGGGGCGGAGGTGCTGGAGCTGCCGGCTATCCGCACAGAACGGATCCTAGAAAACCAGCGGATGCGGGAAGCCCTGGAGCACCTGGAGCGGTATACCTGGATTGCTTTTACCAGCCCCACCGGGGTCCGGGTGTTTATGGAGGATCTGGTGGAAAATGGAACGGATCTGCGGAAGCTGGCCCATGTGAAGATCGCCGCCATCGGGGAAGGCACAAAGAAGGCCCTGCGGGAGCGGGGGCTGCTGGCAGATCTGATCCCGGAGGTTTACGACGGAGCTTCCCTGGGGGAAGCCCTGGCGGGAGTCTGCGGGGAGAAGGACCGGATCCTGCTGCCTCGGGCAAAGGCCGGCAGTCAGGAGATTCTGGAGAAGCTTTCGTGGATCTGGGTAGACGACATTCCCACCTACGAGACCTACAGCGAGACCCAGGACTATGTGGACGAAGCTTCTCTGTTCGGACCGGGAGGGGTAGACTGCGCCGTGTTTACCAGCGCCTCTACGGTAAAGGGATTTGTGGAAGCTACCCCGGGGCTGGATTACAGCCAGGTGACGGCGGCCTGCATCGGACGGCAGACCCGGGCGGCTGCGGAAGCCGCGGGCATGAAAACCGCCATGGCGGAGAAAGCCACCATTGACAGTGTGGTGGACCTGGTGATAAAACTGAAAGAGAGCAGATAAAGGGTGGGGCGGATCCGGCTTTTGCCGGCCGCCCCGCGTCTTAAAGAATAAAAAAGGAGAGCAGAAAAATGGACATGAGAATCAGACCCCGCCGCCTGCGGGGAAACGAAAAGATCCGCAGAATGGTGCGGGAGACCAGAATGGACAAATCCTCTCTAATCTATCCTCTATTTGTTATGGAGGGAGAAAATAAACGGGAGGAGATTCCTTCCATGCCGGGACAGTACCGGTATACCCTGGACATCCTGCCGGAGAAGCTTTCCCAGCTGGCGGACGCCGGCGTGGGAAGCGTGATGCTTTTCGGCATTCCGGATCACAAGGACGAGGTGGGCTCCGGAGCCTACGCGGAGGAGGGCATTGTGCAGAGGGCCCTGCGCCGGGCAAAGATCCAGGTGCCGGATCTGTACTACATCACCGATGTGTGCATGTGCGAATACACCTCCCACGGCCACTGCGGGGTGCTCTGCGGCCAGGATGTGGACAATGATAAAACCCTGGAGCTGCTGGCAAAAACCGCTCTTTCCCACGTGCAGGCGGGAGCGGACATGGTGGCTCCCTCCGACATGATGGACGGACGGGTGCTGGCCATCCGGGAGACCCTGGATCAGGCGGGATACGCCGGAACTCCCATTATGTCCTACGCGGTTAAATACGCTTCCGCTTTTTACGGCCCCTTCCGGGAAGCGGCGGATTCCGCTCCGGCCTTCGGAGACCGGAAGACCTACCAGATGGATTTCCACAACAGCCGGGAGGGGGTCAAGGAAGCCCTGCTGGATGTGGAAGAGGGGGCGGACATTGTTATGGTAAAGCCTGCCATGTCCTTCCTGGATATGGTGACCAGAGTCCGGAATATGGTGGATGTGCCGGTGGCGGCCTACAGCGTCAGCGGCGAGTACGCCATGGTCAAGGCGGCAGCCCAGAAGGGATGGATCGATGAGGACCGGATCGTCTGCGAGATGGCAGCCTCTGTATACCGGGCGGGAGCCCAGATCTATCTGACCTACTATGCGGAGGAACTGGCTAGATTTATGGACGAAGGCCGTATCGGCTGAAAAGCGGAAAGGAGAGATGGCAATGGGAAGATCAGAAGAACTGATGAAACGGGCGGAAAAATATATACCCGGAGGCGTTAACTCCCCGGTGCGGGCCTACCGGAGCGTGGGCATGACGCCCCGGTTTATCCAGGGAGCCACCGGTTCTTACATTTTTGACGTGGAGGGCAATAAATATATTGACTATATCTGCTCCTGGGGTCCTATGATCCTGGGACACAACCGGCAGGAGATCCTGAAAAAGGTGGTGCGGGCCTGCGAGGACGGTCTGAGCTTCGGGGCTCCCACGGAGATCGAAGTAGAGATGGCGGAATTTATCTGCCGGCATATCCCCCATGTGGAGATGATCCGCATGGTAAACTCCGGCACAGAGGCGGTCATGAGCGCCATCCGGGCTGCCAGAGGATTTACCGGCAGAAATAAGATCGTGAAATTTTCCGGCTGCTACCACGGCCACAGCGACTGCCTGCTGGTGGACGCCGGCTCCGGCCTGATGACCGCCGGGATCCCCGGCAGCGCCGGCGTTCCTGAGGGATGCACCCGGGACACCCTGACTGCGGAATATAATAATCTGTCCAGCGTGGAGCAGCTCTTTGAGGCCAATCCCGGGGAGATCGCCGCGGTGATCGTGGAGCCCCTGGCCGCCAACATGGGAGTGGTCCTGCCGGAGAAGGATTTCCTTCCGGGTCTGCGGAAACTCTGTGACCGGGAAAAGGCCCTGCTGATCTTTGACGAGGTAATCACCGGCTTCCGTCTGGCCTTCGGAGGCGCAGCGGAAAAATTCGGGGTGACCCCGGATCTGGTTACCTACGGAAAGATTATCGGCGGAGGCATGCCGGTGGGAGCCTACGGCGGCAGAAAAGAGATCATGGAGATGGTAGCTCCCTTAGGGCCTGTGTACCAGGCGGGCACCTTAAGCGGCAACCCGGTGGCTATGGCCGCCGGCCTGACCCAGCTGCAGTTGCTCTATGAGCATCCGGAATACTATACAGGCCTGGAAGAAAAAGGCGAAAAGCTGTACGGTTCCATGGAGCGTCTGGTGCGGGAATACAAAGCCCCCTGCAGGGTGAACCATCTGTCTTCCCTGGGCTGCGTCTTCTTTACGGAGGGACTGGTGAGAAATTACGAGGACGCCAAGGCCTCTGATACGGAGGAGTTTGCCCGGTATTTCCGCTGGATGCTGGAGCGCGGGATCCATCTGGCCCCCTCCCAGTTTGAGGCCATGTTCCTCTCTGACGCCCACAGCGATGAAAACATAGAAGAAACTCTGAAAGTATTTGAAGATTATCTGAAGCAGAGAAAGTAAGCGGGGAAGATCTATGACGCCGGAAAATATTGTGGGACTTGTGTTCATCGGCATTCTGGTGCTGGCTTTTGTGGGCGTAGCCCTGAAGGAGAGGCTGCAGCAGAAGTATGTGTTCTTAAATAAGATCCGCAGGGAATGGGGCAACGCCCCCTCCGGGGAGTGGACGATGGAGGAGCTGGAGAGTATTTCCCATTACACCGGAAGAAGAGCCGGGGGCCGTTTTCTGGTGGACGATATTACCTGGAACGATCTGGACCTGGACAGCGTGTTTCTGCAGATGAACAGCACCGTTTCCTCCTGCGGAGAAGATTACCTGTATTCCATGCTTAGGCTGCCGGAGTTCGATCCGGAGATCCTGAAAGAGCGGGACCGGCTCATAGAATTTTTCCGGAGCCATAAGCAGGAGCGGGAAAAAGTGCAGCTGATGCTGCGGTTTATCGGCAAGCGGAAGGGATACTCCGTATCCGATTACCTGGAGGCCATGAGCCACGCTCCGGTGCGGTCTGTGGCCCGCTATCTGATCCAGGCAGTGCTGGCAGGCGTAGCCCTGGTCCTCTTTTTCTTCTCCCCCATGCTGGCGGTGGCGGCTCTGGTGCTGATGCTCTGCGTCAACGGCCTGACTCATTACCAGGAGAGTCAGAAGATCGAGCCCTATCTATCCTGCCTGTCCTGCATCCTGCGGCTGCTGAAGGCCGCAGAGGTTATGGGAGCCTGCAGGATCCCGGAGATCGCATCCTACTGTGAGCAGATCCGGGAGGCGGCAGGGCCCCTGCAGAAGATCCGCCGGAAATGTGTGATGCTGGTCAGCGCCAAAGGGGTGGACCTGGGAGCGGCAGCGCTTTTCACCTACCTGAATTCTTACTTTCTGCTGGATTTCATCCAGTTTTACCGGGTGGCGAGACTGCTGGAGAATCAGATGGGCCGGGTGGAGACTCTGCTGGAACAGTTCGGGATCCTGGACGCCTCCATTGCCGTGGCGTCCTTCCGGGAATATCTGCCTCTGTGGTGCCGGCCGGAGTTTGCCGCTCCGGAGGAGAAAGTGCAGATCCGGACGGAGGATCTGTATCATCCCCTGATCACCGAAGCAGTTGCCAACAGTATCCAGGCGGAGGGAGGCATCCTGCTGACGGGATCCAATGCTTCCGGAAAATCCACTTTTCTGAAAACGGTGGCCCTGAACGCGATCCTGGCCCAGAGCATCTATACCTGTATGGCCAGCAGCTACCGGGGGACTCTGGTGAAGACCATGACCTCCATGGCCCTGCGGGACGACCTGCAGGGAGGGGAAAGCTATTTTATTGTAGAAATCAAATCCCTGAAACGGATCCTGTCAGAAGCGGAAAAGGGACAGCCCCTGCTGTGCATCATCGACGAGGTGCTCCGGGGGACCAACACCATTGAGCGGATTGCCGCCTCCTCCCGGATCCTGGCTTCTCTGCGGAAGAAAAACGTGCTGGCCTTTGCGGCTACTCATGACGTGGAACTGACCTATATCCTGGAAAACCTGTATCACAACTATCATTTTGAGGAGGAGATCCGGGACAATCAGATCTTCTTTAACTATCTGCTGCAGAAAGGCCGGGCGGTAAGCCGCAACGCCATCTCCCTGCTGGAGATCATCGGCTATGATCCGAAGATCGTGGCGGATGCCAGGGCCGCGGCGGAAGATTTTGAAAAAGAAGGAGTATGGAAACCTTTATGCTCGTAGAAATTTACACAGACGGCTCCGCAAGAGGAAATCCCGAAGGCCCCGGGGGATACGGCTGCGTTCTGCAGTACCGGGATCCCAAAGGGAACCTCCATGAGCGGGAATTTTCCCAGGGCTACAAAAAGACCACCAACAACCGTATGGAGCTTATGGCGGCCATTGCGGGGCTGGAGGCGCTGATCCGTCCCTGCCAGGTGCGGCTGTATTCGGATTCCAAATATCTGGTGGACGCCTTTAATCAGCACTGGATCGACAGCTGGCTGAAAAAAGGCTGGAAGCGGGGGAAAAATGAACCGGTAAAAAATGTGGATCTGTGGAAACGTCTTCTTAAAGCGAAAGAACCCCATGAGGTGACTTTTATCTGGGTCAAAGGCCACCACGGCCATGAACTCAACGAGCGCTGCGATCAGCTGGCCACCTCCGCGGCGGACGGAGAGGATCTGCTGGAGGATCCGGGAGCGGAGGCGTAGGTAAACAGGGGCTGCCGTGCATTTATGCGGCAGCTGTCCTGTCTGAAACCTCTTGACATTTCTTTTGCCGCCGGATATACTGCTTTTTAGAGAAAAGCAAAGACGGGAAAGAGTAACAGCGGGAAAGCGCATAGAGAGCTGCCGGAAGGTGCAAGGCAGAGGCGGAACCACTGCGAATACCTCCCCGAGCTCCAGGCTGAACCCAAGCAGTAGGCCCAGGCGTGGTGACGGACGTTACACCGTCGGGAGTATGACGGTACTCCATGAGGCGGATGACCGCGAGGCATCCGTGAATTTAGGTGGTAACACGGAAGATGCAAAGCTTTCGTCCTATGTAAACAGGGCGGAGGCTTTTCTTATGTTCCGGGGAAAGTTTTCCGGCCCGGAATATCACAGAATCTATAAAAATCCGGAGGTAAGGAAGATGAAGATTTACGAGGAACTGACAGCCCGGGGGCTTATCGCCCAGGTAACCGACGAGAAGGAAATCCGGGAGCTGATAAATGAGGGAAAGGCCATTTTTTACATCGGCTTTGATCCTACGGCGGACAGCCTGCATGTGGGCCACTTTATGGCTCTGTGTCTGATGAAGCGGCTGCAGATGGCGGGAAACCGGCCCATTGCCCTGCTGGGAGGCGGCACCGGCATGATCGGGGATCCTTCCGGCCGCACGGATATGCGGCAGATGATGACAGAGGAGACCATCCAGCACAACTGCGACTGCTTTAAAAAGCAGATGAGCCGTTTTATCGAGTTCGGCGAAGGGAAGGCTATGATGGTCAACAACGCGGACTGGCTGAGAGATCTGAACTACATTGAGTTTATCCGGGATATCGGTCCCTACTTTTCCGTAAACCAGATGCTGCGGGCGGAGTGCTATAAGCAGCGGATGGAAAAGGGCTTAAGCTTCCTGGAGTTTAACTACATGCTCATGCAGAGCTACGATTTCTATGAGCTGTACAGAAGATACGGCTGCAATATGCAGTTCGGAGGCAACGACCAGTGGAGCAACATGCTGGGAGGTACGGATCTGATCCGCAGAAAGCTGGGCAAGGATGCTTACGCTATGACCATTACTCTGCTTTTAAATTCCGAGGGCAAAAAGATGGGCAAGACCCAGTCCGGTGCTGTGTGGCTGGATCCGGACAAGACCACTCCCTACGAGTTCTACCAGTACTGGAGAAACGTGGCGGACGCCGATGTGCTGAAATGTCTGCGGCTGCTGACTTTCCTGCCCCTGGAGCAGATCGACGAGATGGACAAATGGGAGGGAAGCCAGCTGAACCGGGCCAAGGAGATCCTGGCCCGGGAGCTCACCGGTCTGGTCCACGGAGAAGAGGAGGCCAAAAAGGCGGAAGCCGGAGCCAAAGCCTTTTTTGCCGGAGGCGGGGATTCTGAAAATATGCCCACCACCGAACTGGAGGAGGAAGATTTCCAGGAGGACGCCATCGACCTGATCAGCCTGCTGGTAAAGGCGGAGCTTTCCGCCACCCGCTCCGAGGCCCGCAGAGCCATCCAGCAGGGCGGAGTTTCCCTGGAGGGGGAAAAGATCACGGACTTTAAGTATCTGGTGAAAAAAGAAGACATCGGCGAAAAGGGCCTGGTCCTGAAGAAGGGAAAGAAGAATTTCAAAAAAATTTGCCTGAAATAAAGGTTTTGTGCTATGATAAAGCGTATGGCCGCGCTTCTCTGCGGCAACAATGGTTAGGAGGAACAAGTCATGAAAAAATATGGCGTCAATGAACTGCGGCGGATGTTCCTGGAGTTTTTTGAGAGCAAGGGACATCTGGCAATGAAGAGTTTTTCTCTGATCCCGCAGAACGATAAAAGTCTGCTGCTGATTAATTCCGGTATGGCTCCCTTAAAGCCCTATTTTACCGGAGCGGAGATCCCTCCCCGAAGAAGGGTCACCACCTGCCAGAAGTGCATCCGCACCGGCGATATTGAGAACGTGGGAAAAACCGCCCGCCACGGAACCTTTTTTGAGATGCTGGGCAACTTTTCCTTCGGAGATTATTTCAAGAGAGAGGCCATTCACTGGTCCTGGGAGTTCCTGACAGAAGTGGTAGGGCTGCCGGCGGACCGGCTGTATCCCTCCGTCTATCTGGAGGATGACGAGGCGTTTAAGATCTGGAATGAGGAGATCGGAATTGCCCCGGAGCGGATTTTTAAATTCGGAAAAGAAGATAATTTCTGGGAGCACGGCAGCGGCCCCTGCGGTCCCTGCTCCGAGATCTATTATGACCGGGGAGAAAAGTACGGCTGCGGGAAACCGGACTGCACCGTAGGCTGCGACTGTGACCGCTATATGGAAGTCTGGAACAATGTGTTTACCCAGTTTGACAACGATGGACAGGGGAACTATACAGAACTGGATCAGAAGAACATCGACACAGGCATGGGCCTGGAGCGTCTGGCGGTGGTAGTGCAGGACGTGGACTCCCTCTTTGACGTGGATACCATCCAGGCGCTGCGGGACAAGGTCTGCCAGATCGCAGGCAAAGAGTACCACAAAGACCATCAGGACGATGTGTCTATCCGCCTCATTACCGATCACATCCGTTCCGCTACCTTTATGATCTCCGATGGTATTATGCCCACCAACGAGGGACGGGGCTACGTGCTCCGCCGGCTGATCCGCCGTGCGGCCCGCCATGGAAGGCTTCTGGGCATTGAAAGGCCCTTCCTTTCCGAACTGTCCGCCTCTGTAATAGAGGGAAGCAAAGACGGCTATCCGGAGCTGGAGGAGAAAAAGGAGTTTATCTTTAACGTTCTGAATAACGAGGAGAAGCAGTTTAACAAGACTATCGACCAGGGACTCCGGATCCTGTCCGAACTGGAGGAAAAGATGGCTGCTTCCGGGGAGAAGATCCTCTCCGGCGCGGACGCTTTCCGTCTCTATGATACCTACGGTTTCCCCATGGATCTGACCAGGGAGATTCTCCAGGAGAAAGGGTATTCCATTGACGAGGAAGGCTTTGCCGCATCCATGAAGGAGCAGCAGGAACGGGCCAGAAACGCCAGGGAGACCTCCAACTATATGGGAGCGGACGCCACGGTCTACGACCTGATTGATCCCTCTATCACCACCAGCTTTGTGGGCTATGATCATCTGACCTGGGAGTCTCCCGTGACGGTGCTTACCGGGGAGACGGAGCTGAAGGATTCCCTTATGGAAGGGGAAAAAGGCACCATCCTGGTACAGGAAACGCCTTTCTACGCCACCATGGGCGGCCAGGAGGGAGATACCGGTCTGATCCGGGGCGCCAACGGTGTCTTTGAAGTGCAGGATACCATTCATCTTAGAGGCGGCCGGTACGGCCATGTGGGCTTTATGAAGTCCGGCATGATTTCCGCCGGGGAGAAGGTGACTCTGGAAGTGAATGAAGCCTCCAGACTGGATACAGAGAAAAACCACAGCGCCACCCATCTGCTGCAGAAGGCCCTGAAGACGGTGCTGGGCACCCACGTAGAACAGAAAGGATCCCTGGTGACGCCCGGCAGACTGCGTTTTGACTTTGCCCATTTCCAGGCCATGACCGAAGAGGAGATCCGGAAGGTGGAGGATCTGGTCAACCAGAAGATCCGGGAAAACCTTACTGTAAAGACCGATATCATGTCTCTGGAAGATGCCAAGAAGACGGGAGCCATGGCTCTCTTCGGAGAAAAATACGGGGATCAGGTCCGGGTGGTTTCTATGGGAGATTTCTCCCGGGAACTCTGCGGCGGAACTCACGTAAAAGCAACCGGGGAGATTACCCTCTTTAAGATCCTGTCCGAGGCAGGAGTAGCCGCCGGCGTCCGCCGGATCGAGGCCCTTACCGGACAGGCGGTTATCGATTACTATAAGAAAGAAGAAGAAGAGCTGCAGGAGATTGCCGCCCTGCTGAAAACCAACGCCGCCGGCATCCGGGAGAAGATCACTCATCTCCAGTCGGAGGTGAAAGCTCTCCACAGCGAAAACGAGTCCCTGAAGAGCAAGATGGCCCAGGAGTCCTTAGGAGACGTGATGGATCAGGTAACAGAAGTAAAAGGCGTGAAGCTCCTGGCTGCGGCAGTGCCGGAGGTGGATATGAACGGCCTGCGGGAACTGGGAGACAGTCTGAAAGAGAAACTGGGACAGGGAGTTGTAGTTCTGGCTTCCGCCAAGGACGGAAAAGTGAACCTGATTGCCATGGTTACCGAAGAAGCCCAGAAAAAAGGCGCCCATGCCGGCAATCTGATCAAGGCGGCGGCGGCTGTGGTAGGCGGAGGCGGCGGCGGCCGTCCCGGTATGGCCCAGGCCGGCGGCAAAAATCCCGCCAAAATTCCGGAGGCCATCGGGAAGATCCCGGACATTCTGGCAGAACAGCTGTAATTCTTTCAGAAAATGTATAAAATTGGTTGACGAACAGCAAAAATCTGCTATAATAATACCAGTGCAAAAAAATACCCGTACAGTTGTATTTAAGCACAATCTACAACTGGAGGGAGGTTAGGTGTGAGAAGATGTCAAATGTAATCGTTAAAGAAAACGAGACTCTGGACAGCGCCTTACGCAGATTCAAACGCAGCTGCGCAAAGGCCGGTATCCAGCAGGAGATCCGCAAGAGAGAGCATTACGAGAAACCCAGCGTTCGTCGTAAGAAAAAATCCGAAGCGGCCAGAAAACGTAAATATAATTAATTGTGCCGAAAAAGCCTTGACGTATGTCAGGGCTTTTTTGTACTATAGACACTGGAACGTAGACAGAATTCTTATTACATCAGAGAAGGCGTGGAATATGATTTTTGGTACAATCAAGAAGATTCTTAAGTTTCTTTCTAATCGGATTACTGTAACAGTAATTGCTCTGTTCATCCAGTTCATGTTTTATTTCCTGATCTACTGGTATCTGACCAGCCGGTATATGGTGGCGTATGTAATCATGTGGACGGTGGCAGTGATCACGGTCCTCTGGCTTACCAACAGCCGCATCAATCCTGGTTACAAGCTGATCTGGACCAGTCTGATCCTGGCGCTGCCATTGGTAGGCATCGTTATGTATTTTTCTGCCGGGAAATCCCGGGTCGCAAAGCTTTTTCAGCAGGAAATGAAAAAAATAGAAGCAGAAATGGGAGATGCGCTGGAAGAAGATCCCAAGGTAAGAGAAAATATGGACGCGGAAGACCTGGGAATCTCCAATCAGTCCCGGTATCTTCTGCGGGTGGCCCAGGCTCCGGCCTACGAGCATACGGTAACAGAATATTTTCCCGTAGGAGAAGACTGGTTTGCCCGTTTTACTGAGGAACTGAAAAAGGCGAAACATTATATCTTTCTGGAATTTTTTATTATCAGTCCCGGGTATATGTGGGATACGGTACTGGAAATTCTGAAGCAGAAGGCCAAGGAAGGCGTGGACGTCCGGGTTATATACGATGGAATGATCTGCGTCACCACCCTGCCCTCCAAGTATTACAAAGTGCTTCAGTCCTACGGCATTAAGTGCGCTGCTTTTAATCCTTTCCGCCCGGTACTGAATATTATCCAGAACAACCGGGATCACCGGAAGATTGCTGTCATCGACGGACATACAGCCTTTACAGGGGGCGTGAATCTGTCGGATGAATATATCAATCAGAAAGAGCGGTTCGGCCACTGGAAGGACTCCGGCGTATATCTCCACGGAGAAGCGGTCTGGAGTTTTACGGTCATGTTTTTGAAAATGTGGTCGGTGATCACCGGGCTTCCCTGCGATCTTTCTTCTGTATACCGGCCCAACCAGTACTATCTGGAGACCTTCCCCAGCGACGGTTTTGTTCAGCCCTACGGGGATTCTCCTCTGGATGAGGAGACTGTGGGAGAAAATGTTTACCGGAATATCATCAGCAACGCAAAAAAATATGTTTACATCTTTACCCCGTACCTGGTTCTGGATAATGAGATGATGACGGAACTGTGCACCGCTTCCAAAAAAGGCGTGGATGTGCGGATCGTTACGCCGGGGATTCCGGATAAAAAGATGGTTTTTCTCCTGTCCCAGTCCTATTATGAACAGCTGCTGGAATCCGGAGTCCGGATCTACGAGTATACGCCGGGCTTTATCCACTCGAAAAGCTTTGTTTCGGATGACGAGATTGCGGTAGTGGGATCTATCAACCTGGATTACCGAAGCCTTTATCTTCATTTTGAGTGCGGCTGCTGGATGTATCAGACCCAATCGGTCCTGCAGGTAAAAGAGGATGCTCTGAATACCTTTGCGGTTTCCAGGGAGATCGATCTGGATTTCTGCAGAAACAGGCACATAGCAGTCCGGGGATTTCAGGCGATCCTGCGACTCATCGCACCGACACTCTGACAGATTAAAGTACTGGAAAATTCTATCCTCTCATAAACTGGTAGCAGAATAGATGATAGCGTCTGTGTACAAGGGAGCGTGCTGCTCCCTGTACACAGACGCCAGGGAGGGACTATGAAAAAAATAATCTGCGCCCTGCTGGCTCTGACTCTGCTGCCCTTTTTTTCGGTTCCGGCGGCGGCTGACCCAGAACTGGAAATTTCCGCGCCTGCCGCCGTGCTGATGGAAGAGAGCACAGGAGAGATTCTGTACGAAAAGAATGGGGAGGAACAGAGGAGCCCGGCAAGTATTACAAAAATCATGACCATGCTCCTGATTTTTGAAGAACTGGAAAAAGGAGGAATCCATCTGGAGGATTCCGTTGTAACCAGCGCCCGGGCGCAGAGTATGGGAGGTTCCCAGGTCTTTCTGGAGGCAGGGGAAGAGCAGACTGTGGAAACTCTTATAAAATGTATTGTGGTGGCTTCCGGCAACGATGCTTCCGTAGCTATGGCTGAGTATATAGCAGGCAGCGAACCGGAGTTTGTATCCCGTATGAATGAAAAAGCGGAAGAATTAGGAATGACAGGCACCCATTTTGAGGATTGCTGCGGACTTACCGGGTCTGCCGGACACTATACCACAGCCAGGGATGTGGCTCTTATGTCCAGAGAACTGATCCGGCGCTATCCCCAGGTGCTGGAGTATTCCTCCATCTGGATGGAAGATATCACCCATGTGACCGCCCGGGGAACAGAACCCTTTACCCTGGCCAATACCAACAAAATGATCCGCAGCTACGAAGGCTGCGTGGGTCTCAAGACGGGAAGCACAGACGCGGCCGGGTATTGCGTCAGCGCCGTGGCCAAAAGAGACAATCTGACTCTGATCGGGGTGATCCTGGGAGCGGAGAATCACAAGGTCCGGTTTCAGGAAGCGGCTTCCCTGCTGGATTACGGGTTTGGCAATTGCCGGCTGTATGTAGATGAAAATCAGGAACCCCTGTCCCCCATCCCGGTGGAGGGAGCTATGGTTTCGGAGGCTCCTGTGGCCTATGAAGAGGAATTTCGCTTCCTGGATACGAAAGGAAGGGATCTGTCCAGGATCCGCAAAACCCTGGAACTGCCGGAACAGGTAACCGCGCCGGTAAGAAAGGGGGAGAATGCGGGAAGAGCCGTCTTTTTTCTTGAGGAGGAAGAACTGGGGAGTACCGCCGTTATTTATACGGAAACTATAGAAAAAGCAGATTACAAAGATTATCTGCAGCGGGTCTTTGAGATGTTTCTGGGAGAAAGACCGGAGAGGGGAGAGACCGGATAAAAGAGGAGGCAGATACGGTATGGAAAAAATATTATACCTGGAGTGCAGCTCCGGAATCAGCGGAGATATGACCGTGGGAGCTCTGCTGGATCTGGGGGCGGATCCGGAATATCTGAAGACAGAATTGAAAAAGCTTCCGGCAGAAGGATACAGGCTGCATTTCGGCAGAAAATCTTCCAAAGGCATCGATGCCTTTGATTTTGACGTAATCCTGGAGGAAGAACACGACCATTCCCATGGACACAGCCATCGAACCATGAGAGAGATCCGGGAAATGATCAGCGGTTCCGGACTTTCTGAAAAAGTGAAGGAAATATCCCTGAAAATTTTTACGGTACTTGCGGAAGCGGAAGGCAAGGTGCACGGAAAACCGCCGGAAGAAGTGGGATTTCATGAGGTTGGGGCAGCGGACTCCATTGCAGATATTGTGGGAACCGCCCTCTGTCTGGAAAATCTGGGAATTGACAGAATCGTGTATTCCCGCATCTGTGAAGGAAGGGGCCATATCTGGTGTCAGCACGGACTGATGCCGGTCCCGGTTCCGGCTGTACTGGAACTGGCCCGGAGCCATGAACTGTCTCTTTCCCTTACGGATACGGAAGGGGAAATGGTGACCCCTACAGGAGCGGCTATCTTAGCAGCCCTGGCACAGAAAGATGAGGATCCCCTGAAGGATAGAAGGATCGCTGCCATTGGCCTGGGGGCCGGGAAGAAAGAGTTTGCGCATGCCAATATCCTGCGGGCTCTTTTGCTGGAGGGCCCGGAAAGGGAAACGGAAAGCCTGGAAACCGTATGGGTGCTGGAGACCAACGTGGATGATGCCAGCGGTGAAGAACTGGGATACTGCATTGAGAGCCTGCTGAAAGCCGGGGCCAAAGATGCCTGCTGTATTCCTATGTGGATGAAAAAACACCGGCCAGCCTATCTGCTGCAGGTAATCTGCGACGAGGAACACAGGGAGAAGCTGGAAAATATTCTTTTCAGAGAAACTACTTCCATCGGATTCCGCAGGTACCGGCAGGAGAGACGGACCCTTCCCCGGAGGGAAGGAGTTCTGGAAACCAGCCTGGGGCCGGTGCGCGTGAAATACTGCCGCCACCTGGATCAGGTTTTTGCTTATCCGGAATATGAGGACGCGGCTGCGGCGGCGGAAAAAACAGGACTGCCCTTCCGGCAGGTCATGGAAAGAATCCGTAGGGAAGCTGCGGAGCAGGTTGCGTCAGAAAGAGAAATATAGTAAGATAGGTCCATGAAAAAATTTGCAGTCAAGACATATTATTTAAAGAAAAACAATGGAAACGGACCGGGGAGCCATCCTCTGCGGTTCGTTTTTCTTACGGATCTGCACAGTGTAGATATAGGCGGAGAAAACCGGTTTCTGCTGACGGAGATCCGGAAGTTTCATCCGGATCTGGTGCTTTGCGGCGGGGACATGATCGTCGGAAAACCGGACCAAGATCCCAAGACTGCCCTGCATCTTATGGCGGAGATCCGAAAGGAATATCCGGTTATCCATGCTCTGGGAAACCATGAGTACCGGGGTAAAATTTATCCGGATGTTTACGGCAGTCTTTATGAGGATTATCATAAAGGACTGGAAAAACTGGGAGTGATCCTGCTGGATAATGAAAAGGTTTCCCTGACTTTTTCCGGTTTTCCGGTTACAGTATACGGGCTCACGATTTCCAGAGAGTATTACCAGCGTTTTTCCAGGCGCAGGCTTCCGTCGGCAGTGATTTCAGAACTTTTAGGGGAGCCGGAGAGAGAAGGGCTTTCCGTTCTTCTGGCCCATAATCCCCAGCATATGCAGGCATATTTTGACTGGGGCGCGGATCTGACCCTCTGCGGCCATTATCACGGCGGGATCATCCGTTTTGGAAAGCATCGGGGGCTGATCAGTCCGGACTTCCGCCTGTTTCCCCGGGAAGCCGCCGGGCTTTTTGAGAAAAACGGCCGTCAGGTAATTGTCAGCGCCGGACTCGGGGAGCATACTCTGCCGCTGCGGATCCATAATCCCAGGGAACTGACGGCGGTTACGGTTGCGGCAGGTAACGGAAGGGGATTTTAAGAAAAGAGGAAGAACAGATGGCAATACCTGTAAAATTACCGGTGTTTGAGGGACCCCTGGATCTGCTCCTGCACCTGATCGATAAGAATAAAATTGATATTTACGATATTCCCATTGCGGAAATTACGGATCAGTATCTGGAATACATCCGTCAGATGGATCATGAGGATATGAATGTGACCAGCGAGTTCATGGTTATGGCGGCTACCCTGATCGACATCAAATGCAGAATGCTTCTGCCAAGAGAGGTGAATGAGGAAGGGGAAGAGGAAGATCCCAGAGAAGATCTGGTGGCCCAGCTGCTGGAGTATAAAAAATACAAGTATATATCCGGCGAACTCCGGGATCGGATGGAAGAGGCGGGACAGGCTTTCTATCGAAAGCAGAATCTGCCGGAAAGTGTTCTGACCTACCGCCCGGAAGTGAACACCAGAGAACTTCTGGAAGGCATTACGCTGGAAGATCTGCATAAGGTTTTTCAGGAGGTTCTGCGAAGGCAGGAAGATAAGATCGATCCTATCCGGAGCCGTTTCGGCCATATCGAAAAGGAAGAAGTATCTCTGCCGGATAAAATGACTTTTGTGGAGCAGTACGCTGTGAAAAAAAGACGCTTTTCCTTCAGAAATCTTTTGGAAGGCCAGAAGAGCCGTACCCAGCTGGTGGTTACTTTTCTGGCAGTCCTTGAGTTAATGAAGACAGGAAAGATCCGGATTACGCAGGAAAAAATTTTCGGGGAAATCCAGATCCAGTCCCTGGAGGATCCGGATACCCAGGTGGTTCCTTATACGGAAGAGGTGACGAAACATGTTGGATGAAAAAATGCAGGCTGCCGCAGAGGCAATCCTGTTTGCCATGGGGGATTCGGTAGAATTGTCCAGAATGGCGGCGGCCCTGGAACAATCTCCAGAAGAAACCCGGAAAATACTGAGACAGCTGGGGGAAAGCTATGAAGCGGAGGGGCGGGGGATCCGCCTTATAGAACTGGAAAACAGCTATCAGCTGTGTACGAAAAAAGAATATTACAGCTATCTGATAAAAATTGCCAGCCAGCCGAAAAAAGCGGCGCTTACGGACGTCATGCTGGAGACCCTGTCCATCATCGCCTATAAACAGCCGGTAACAAAAGCTGAAATTGAAAAAATCCGGGGGGTCAAGTGCGACCATGCAGTAAACAAGCTGGTAGAGTACGGGCTGGTCCAGGAACTGGGGCGGCTGAACGCTCCGGGAAGGCCGCTGCTTTTCGGCACCACCGAGGAATTTCTCCGGGACTTCGGCATTGCATCCCAGGATAATCTGCCGGAGATCAATCCGGTGGTACTGGAGGATTTTAAAGAAGAGGCGGCTGCAGAAGCGGCGGTTACCGTGGACGTTTAAGAGATAACCGGGGTATGAATGAAAGCGGGGATTTTTCCATACACTATATCCAGATAGGAGGATTTGGGGTGTATGAAGAAATTTTTCAGTATCTTAGGGGCTTTCGCCATGCTCCTGGTCTTTCCCGCAGACATTCGGGGAGAAGAATATGATTTTCAGGGGCAGCTGTATGCTGCCTCTGCCTGTTTAATGGACGGGGATTCCGGCAGAGTTTTATACGGAAAAAATTCCCTGGATCCTTTGCCCATGGCCAGCACTACCAAGATCATGACCTGTATTCTGGCTCTGGAATCTACGGAAACCCCGGAAGAGACCGTGCTTACCGCCTCCCGGGAAGCTGCTTCTGCGCCGGAGGTCCATCTGGGAGTCCGGGAGGGGCAGCAGTTTTATATGCAGGATCTCCTGTATGCTATGATGCTGGAATCCTACAATGATACGGCGGTAATGATCGCAGAGGGCGTGGCCGGATCCGTGGAGGCCTTTGGAGAGCGGATGAATCAAAAAGCCCGGGAGATCGGCTGCCTGGATACTCATTTTGTAACCCCCAATGGCCTGGACGCCAGCGACAGCGGAGGGAGCCACCATACGACCGCGGAGGATCTGGCGCGGATCATGCGATACTGTATCTGCCAGTCACCTAAGGCGGAGGAGTTTCTGGAAATTACGGGAACCAGTTCCTACAGCTTCTGGGATCTGAAGCAGGAATCGATTTACGACTGTGTCAACCACAATTCTCTTCTGACCATGATGGAAGGCGCCCTTTCTGGAAAAACCGGCTATACCAGCCAGGCCGGGTACTGCTATGTGGGAGCGGTGTCCCAGGGAGACCGCTGTTTCATCGTTTCCCTGCTGGCCTGCGGCTGGCCCGGCCACCGGAATTACAAATGGTCGGATGCAAGAGATCTATTAGAATACGGCTTTGAAAACTACCAGTACCGGGATGTTTTTGATAAAAATTATGGCGGAAATGAAATACCGGTGGAAAATGGCCGTTATCCGGAGTTTCCGGCTCCGGGGGAAGCCGTTCTTACCGCAGATCTTGCGGTTCCGGAGGAAGACCGGAGCCTGCGTCTGCTGCTGAGAAAAGACGAAGAGCCGGAAGTGCGCTATGAAATCCCTTCCGCGCTGGAAGCGCCTGTAGAGGCAGGGGAAAAAGTGGGAAATGTGATCTACAGTCTGGGGGAGGAGATCCTGGCGGAGTATCCCCTGCTGGCAGTCTCCGGCACGGAGAAGATCGATTATCTCTGGTGCCTGGAAAAACTTTGGAAGTGGTACTGCGGCGGGGGGCGGGCAGGCTGAGCAGATGACAGAAAGTTTCTTTTATGATATAATACAAAAATGCGCGGATTCTGCGCGGACAGAGACAAAAACAGGGAGGTACTGAAATGAAAAATATACTGGTAGCCCAGTCCGGAGGTCCTACAGCCGCCATTAACGCTACGCTGGCCGGCGTGGTGGAGTGTGCCCTGATCTCCGGACAGGCAGATAAAATTCTGGGAGCAGTGAACGGCATTGAAGGGGTTCTGAATGAACGCTTTATAGACCTGAGAGAAAAGCTGGACAGCACAGAGAAGCTGGAGCTGCTCTGTCAGACTCCTGCTGCCGCACTGGGATCCTGCCGGCTGAAAATCCGGGAGAGGGAGCAGCTGGCGCAGATTACGGAGATTTTCCGAAAATGGGAGATTTCCTGCTTTATTTATATCGGCGGCAATGATTCCATGGATACGGTACACAAATTATCTGCCTATATGGAAGAAGAGGGGATCCAGGGGATTTCTGTCATAGGAGCCCCGAAAACCATTGACAATGACCTGATGGGCACGGATCACTGCCCCGGGTTTGGTTCCGCCGCTAAATACATAGCGACTACCTTTTCAGAGATTGAGAGAGACTGTTATGTCTATACGGTAAAATGTGTTACCATTGTAGAGGTTATGGGAAGAAATGCCGGATGGCTTACAGCCGCCAGCGCGCTGGCGCGGCTGAACGGGGGTGGCGGACCGGATTTTATTTATCTGTGTGAAAAGCCCTTTGATACAGAACAGTTCCTGAAGGATGTCCGGGAGAAACTGCAGAAGCAGGACAGCGTGATCGTGGCAGTCAGCGAAGGTATCAAAACCGCGGACGGCCGTTATGTTTCCGAACAGGTGCAGTCCAGCGCCCTGGATAATTTCGGACATGCCTATATAGCAGGAGCCGGAAAAGTGCTGGAGGAACTGGTGCGGGAACGGATCGGCTGCAAGGTCCGGGCCATTGAGCTGAGTCTCATGCAAAGATGCGCCGCCCATCTGGCCAGCGCCACGGATATATCCGAATCCAGGATGCTGGGAATGGAGGCATGTCAGTGCGCTCTGGAAGGAAAGACCGGACAGATGGCGGCGGTGATCCGGAAAAGCCATGAGCCCTACCAGGTAACCTTCGGCAGTGTTCCGGTCAGCCAGGCTGCCAACGCGGAAAAGAAGGTGCCGGAGGAGTGGATCACCGGGGACGGCCATGACGTCACAGAAGATATGATCCGGTATCTGCGTCCTCTGATCCGGGGAGAGCGGAGAGAGATCTACAAAAACGGCATACCGGCCCATATTTCTCTGTATCCCTGAAAGTAAAGGGGCGGTTATTATGGGCTGAAACCAGCCATAATACATGAGAAAGTAGTTGAAAACATTCTGAAAAAACAGTATAGTAGTGAGTGAAATTGTACAAAGTTTATTGGACATGGAGGTTAGGAGAATGAGCAACGAAACACAAAGCCAGGCAATGCAGAGAATCTGCTCCCTGCTTGACAAAGGCAGTTTTGTTGAGATCGGCGCCGGAGTCACAGCCAGAAGCACCGATTTTAACTTAACGCAGAAGCCGACTCCCTCAGACGGCGTTATTACCGGATATGGTGTCATTGACGGAAATCTGGTATATATTTACAGCCAGGACGCTTCGGTGCTGGGCGGAAGCGTGGGAGAAATGCATGCCAGGAAGATTGTAAATCTTTATAAGCTGGCTCTGAAAACAGGGGCTCCTGTGATCGGGCTTCTGGACTGCGCGGGACTGCGGCTGGAGGAAGCGGCAGACGCTCTTTACGGGTTCGGTCAGATTTATATGGCGCAGACAGAGGCATCCGGAGTGATTCCGCAGATTACCGGTATTTTCGGTATGTGCGGCGGCGGTATGGCCATGATCCCCGCCCTGACAGACTTTACCCTGATGGAGACCAAGGGAAAACTCTTTGTAAATTCCCCCAATGCTCTGGCAGGCAATATTGATTCCAAATGTGATACCGCATCTGCGGATTTCCAGAGCCAGGAAGCCGGTCTGGTGGATTTCGCCGGAAGCGAAAAGGAAGTGCTTTCCCAGATCCGCCGGCTGACGGCCATGCTTCCCGCCAACAACGAGGACGATATGGCTTACTGTGAAAGCGCGGACGAACTGAACCGGGTAATTCCGGATCTGGCCGGCTGCCGTCTGGATCCTGCTTTCATGCTGCAGAGAATCAGCGATAATCAGGAGTTTTTTGAAGTAAAGCCCGCTTATGGAAAAGACATGGTGACTGCTTTGATCCGTCTGAACGGCTATACGGTGGGAGCGGTAGCCAACCGTTCTGTTCTTTATGGAGAAGACGGACAGGCCGCGGAAGAATACGAGGGCGCAATCAGTGCCAGAGGAGCTAAGAAGGCTGCGGAATTTGTGCAGTTCTGCGATGCGTTCTCTATTCCCATCGTTACTTTCACCAATGTAAAGAATTATAAGGCCACCAAATGTTCCGAAGCCAATATGGCGAAGGCGGTGGCGAAGATGATCTATGCATTTGCCAATGCCACAACGCCCAAGGTGAATGTGATCACCGGCTATGCCTACGGTACAGCCGCCCTGGCCATGAACAGCAAATCCATCGGAGCGGATCTGGTATACGCATGGCCGGAGGCTAAAGTGGGCATGATGGATTCCAAAGCTGCCGCCAAAATCCTTTACGGAGATCAGGGCAGCCAGGTGATCCGGGAAAAAGCAGATGAATATGAGAAACTCCAGAACAGCCTGGAGGCTTCTGTGCGGAGAGGGTATGTAGATATTGTGATCCAGCCGGAAGATACCAGAAAATATCTGATCGGAGCTTTTGAAATGCTGTTCTCCAAAAGGGAAATAAGACCGGACAAAAAACATGGAACTGTTTAAGTGAGGTGGCATAGATGAAAAGATTAAAGAAAAGATGGACCGGCCTTTTTCTGGCCCTGGCCTGTCTCATGAGCCTCCTTGCGGCAGCGCCGGTTCAGGCGGCAAACTTAAACGATGAGCAGAAAGCTGCTCTGGGAGAGTCTGCCCAGGCCTACCTGCAGACGGCTCTGAATCTGACAGAGGAAGAGTACGACGTGATTTATGCCGAAGGCGGCTTTTACGAAGTATTTGTAGACGCATGGAGAGAGGCCAGAGACGACACCGGGGCTCTGATCAGCGTAGGCGATGTGGAAGTGACCCAGGACGGCGACATGGTGGAATGCCGTATGCCTGGAGAATTTGAAAATTACAGCGGCGAAATGGTCATGACCTTTGAAATGGACAGCACAGGAGCGGCCAATCCCAGAAATTTTGTTCTGAACGTGGATTACCCTCTGTCTAAATCCCTGGAAGAAGCCGGTATCAACACAGCCATCGGGCTGATCATCGTATTTGTGATTCTGTTCTTCTTAAGCGGGGTGATCTATCTGATCCGTTTTGTTAACCCGGATCTGAGAAAACAGAAGACGGAGCAGGCTCCCCCTGCACAGGAAAAGAAAACGGAAATGCCGGTTCCGGCGGCAGCGCCTGCAGCAGCACCCGCAGCGGCAGCGGCCTCTCCGGAGGAGGATATAGAACTTGCTATTGTGCTGGCCACTGCCATTGCCGCCGCAGAGGAAGAAAATCCTGCGGGAGACGGTTACGTGGTACGGTCTGTGAGAAAAATCAGAAATAAAAACTGGAAACGAGTATAGGAGGATAGGAAAATGAAAAATTATACAATCACCGTGAATGGAAATGTTTATCATGTAACTGTTGAAGAGGGCAATACCGCAGGGGCGCCTGCAGCGGCACCCGCGCCCGCGGCAGCACCCGCGCCGGCACCTGCCCCCGCGCCTGCGGCAGCAGCCCCCGCACCTGCACCTGCACCCGCACCGGCAGCTGCACCCGCCGGCGGCAGCGCAGGCTCTGTAGAGATCACCGCTTCTGTTCCCGGAAAGATCTGCAAGGTAGAGGCAAAGCCGGGACAGGCAGTAAAAGCCGGTGACTCCGTAGTGATTCTGGAAGCCATGAAGATGGAGATTCCGGTTGTGGCTCCTCAGGACGGTACCATTGCCAGCATCAATGTAGCCGCGGGAGACGCGGTGGAATCCGGTGACGTGCTGGCTACCATGGACTGATCACTTTTTACTTGAGGAAAAAAGAAAACCGGAGGTAATAATAAATGTTAGAGACTTTATCTAACCTGGTGCACCAAACTGCATTTTTCAACCTGACCTGGGGCAACTATATTATGATCCTGGTGGCTTTTGGATTCCTGTTTCTGGCGATCAAGAAGGGCTTTGAGCCTCTGCTGCTGATCCCCATTGCTTTCGGCATGCTGCTGGTAAATATTTATCCCAGCATTATGGCGGAGCCTTATACGGACGCGGCGGGAGTAGAGCAGGCAGGCGGCCTTCTGTACTACTTCTTCCAGCTGGACGAGTGGAGTATCTTCCCCTCCCTGATCTTTATGGGAGTGGGAGCCATGACGGATTTCGGCCCTCTGATCGCCAATCCCATCAGCTTCCTGATGGGAGCCGCCGCCCAGCTGGGCATTTACGTAGCGTATTTCCTGGCAATCCTTATGGGATTCGGCGGAAAAGCGGCTGCGGCCATTTCCATTATCGGAGGAGCGGACGGTCCTACCTCCATCTTCCTCTGCGGAAAACTGGGTCAGACGGATCTGATGGGCCCCATTGCCGTGGCGGCATATTCCTATATGTCCCTGGTGCCCATTATCCAGCCCCCTGTCATGAAGCTTCTGACTACTGAAAAAGAGAGAAAGATCAAAATGGAACAGCTTCGTCCCGTATCCAAGCTGGAAAAGATCCTGTTCCCCGTGATCATTACCGTTGTGGTATGTCTGATCCTGCCCTCCACCGCCCCGCTGGTAGGTATGCTGATGCTGGGCAATCTGTTCCGGGAGAGCGGTGTGGTAAAACAGCTGACCGAGACGGCTTCCAACGCTCTGATGTACATCGTAGTTATCCTGCTGGGAACCTCTGTAGGCGCTACTACCAGCGCGGAAGCCTTCCTGAATATAACCACCCTGAAGATCGTGGCTCTGGGACTGATTGCCTTTATCTTCGGAACCGCGGGAGGCGTCCTATTGGGCAAACTCATGTGCCGGATCACCGGAGGAAAGATCAACCCGCTGATCGGCTCCGCCGGCGTCTCGGCAGTGCCCATGGCGGCCCGGGTATCCCAGAAAGTGGGGGCGGAAGCCGATCCCACCAACTTCCTGCTGATGCACGCCATGGGTCCCAATGTGGCCGGCGTGATCGGAACCGCCGTGGCTGCGGGAGCGTTTATGGCTATCTTCGGCGTCTGATGCCGGAGGACACATACTACCTGATTTAGGAGGATAGAAATGGCTGAAATAGAAAAGAAACCTGTGAAAATTATGGAGACCATCCTGCGGGACGCCCATCAGTCTCTGATCGCCACCAGAATGCCCACCGAGGAGATGCTTCCCATTGTGGACAAAATGGATCAGGTGGGGTATCACGCCGTGGAGTGCTGGGGAGGAGCTACCTTTGACGCTTCCCTGCGTTTCCTCCACGAGGATCCCTGGGAAAGACTGCGGAAACTCCGGGACGGATTCAAACATACCAAGCTGCAGATGCTGTTCCGGGGACAGAACATCCTGGGATACCGTCCCTACGCCGACGACGTGGTAGCCTATTTCGTTCAGAAATCCGCGGCCAACGGCATCGACATCATCCGGATCTTTGACTGTATGAACGATCTGCGCAATCTGCAGACCGCGGTCAAAGCCGCCAATAAAGAAAAAGCCCATGCCCAGGTGGCCCTGTCCTACACCTTAGGAGACGCCTATACCCTGGAATACTGGACCACCATGGCAAAGAAGATCGAAGAGATGGGAGCGGATTCCATCTGTATCAAGGATATGGCCGGCCTGCTGCTTCCCTACAAGGCAACGGAGCTGGTGTCGGCTCTTAAGGAGGCCACGGACCTTCCCATTGAGCTGCATACCCATTATACCTCCGGGGTGGCTTCCATGACTTACCTGAAGGCTGTGGAGGCAGGCGTGGACATTATCGACTGCGCTATGTCCCCCTTCGCCATGGGTACTTCCCAGCCGGCTACAGAGGTTATGGTAGAGACCTTTAAGGGGACTCCCTACGATACCGGCCTGGATCAGGGACTGCTGGCGGAGATCGCCGACTATTTCCGTCCCTACAGAGACAAGTGCCTGGAGGAAGGGCTTCTGAATCCCAAGAACCTGGGCGTAAATATCAAGACTCTGCTGTATCAGGTGCCGGGCGGCATGCTCTCCAACCTGACCAGCCAGCTGAAGGAGCAGCACGCGGAGGACAAATATTACCAGGTGCTGGAGGAGGTTCCCAGAGTCCGGAAAGACCTGGGCGAGTGTCCTCTGGTTACGCCTTCTTCCCAGATCGTGGGAACCCAGGCCGTGTTCAACGTGCTTATGGGCGAGCGCTACAAGATGGTGACCAAGGAGACCCGGGATGTGCTCAGCGGAAAATACGGAGCTACTGTAAAGCCCTTCAATCCGGAAGTGCAGAAGAAGGTTATCGGCGATACCGAGCCCATCACCTGCCGCTACGCGGATCTGCTGGAAAACGAGCTGGATACTCTGGAGAAAGAAATGGCCCAGTACAAAGAGCAGGATGAGGACGTTCTGACCTACGCCCTGTTCCCCCAGGTAGCCACAGATTTCTTTAAATACAGAGACGCCCAGAAAACAAAGGTAGACGCTAAGGCTGGGGATACCGAAAACGGAGCCTACCCGGTATAAAAGGGGAGTGTTCCTGAAGAAAAAAGGAGGTGCCGGAATGGCAGATACAGGAAAAGAAGTACTGGAAATGATCAAAACACGCCGGAGTATCCGGAAATTCAAGCCGGACATGGTCCCTGCTGATGTGATCCGTCAGATCATGGAAGCCGGCACTTACGCGGCTTCCGGCATGGGCCGGCAGTCCACCCTTATCATCGCTGTGACGGATAAAGAGGTCCGTGACAGGCTCTCCAGACTGAACGGGGAGATCATGGGAAACAGCGGCGATCCCTTTTACGGCGCCCCTGCGGTGCTGATCGTGCTGGCGGATAAGAATTGTCCCACCGGCATCTATGACGGCAGCCTGGTCATGGGAAATCTCATGCTGGCCGCCCACGCCCTGGGTGTGGGAAGCTGCTGGATCCACCGGGCCAAGGAGGAATTTGAGCGGCCGGAAGGCCGGGAGATCCTGAAGTCCCTGGGCATTCAGGGAGAGTATCAGGGGATCGGCCACTGCATTCTGGGTTATCCGGAAGGGGAATATCCCGAAGCCGCGCCCAGAAAAGAAGGCCGTATGTATGAAATTGTGTAAGTGAGAGAATTGAGAGGGGAATTACTTGCAATCAGACCGCCGGCTGGTGAGTGGTATGGGGACATGCTGTTCATAACCGGCGGTCTGCCTTTTACGGGAAACCTTATGAAAGGGGAGAAGTACATTTGCGTTTCGGACAAGAAAACATTCGCCATAAAATGGAAGAATGCCGTTCTGCTTCTGCATGCAAAAAAAGAAAAACAGGGGTCATGGCTCTTCGCATTGCTTTCTGCGGTCTGATCTGTTTCGGAGTCCTCCTGGGGGGAGCCGGGGCGGGAGCCTATGCAGGGATCATCGATAATGCTCCTGAAATTTCAGATGTAAATATTATGCCCATGGGAAACGCCTCCTTTGTCTATGACAGCCAGGGAACTCTGATCCAGCAGCTCAATTCTGCGGAAGGAAACAGGATCTCCGTATCGATTGAAGAGATACCGGAAGATATGCAGCACGCAATCGTGGCCATTGAGGATTCCCGCTTTTATGAGCATAACGGAGTAGATTCCCTGGGCATGCTCAGGGCCCTGGCTACTGCATTCAGCACAGGATTTGCCCGTACGGAAGGCGCCAGCACCATTACCCAGCAGCTTCTGAAAAATAATGTTTTTACGGACTGGATGACAGAGAGTACAGTGGAATCTATGGTCCGCAAACTGCAGGAACAGTATCTGGCTGTAGAGTTAGAAAAATATCTGGCGGAGCAGGGCCAGGATCCGAAAAGCGTGATCCTGGAGAATTATTTGAACACAGTGAATTTTGGTTCCGGAGCCTACGGAATACAGACGGCAGCCCGCACGTATTTCGGCAAAGACTGTAAAGATCTGACCCTTTCTGAGTGTGCGGTGCTGGCGGCGATCCCTCAAAATCCCACCCGCTGGAATCCCAGACGCCACCCGGAAGAAAACGCGGAGCGGAGAGATACGGTGCTGACCTACATGCTGGAGCAGGAGTGGATTACGGAAGAGGCATATCAGGAAGCCCTGGAGGATCCGGTTTACCAGCGGATCCAGGAAACGGCTTTGCAGGAACCGGAAGCGGAACCTTACTCTTATTTTATGGATGAACTGATCGTGCAGGTCCAGAAAGATCTGGTGAAAGAAGCCGGCTATACAGAGGTGCAGGCGGCCAACGCGGTTTACAGCGGCGGGCTCCGCATTTACAGTACCCAGGATCCAAAGATACAGGAAATTCTGGAAGAGGAATTTCAGAATGAGGAAAACTACCCGGATACGGTTCAGATTGGCCTGGACTGGGCACTGACTGTAAATCAGGCGGACGGAACCCAGCAAAATTACAGCGTGGAAATGCTGCAGCTCCATTTCCGGAATGAGGATCCCGGCTTTGACCTGCTTTTTGACAGCCAGGAGGAGGCGCAGAGTTATATTGACCGCTATAAAGAGAGTATTCTGAAGCCTGGAGATGAGATTGCCGGAGAGCGCAGCAGTTTTACCCCGCAGCCCCAGGCAGCTATGACTGTCATCGAGCAGAGTACCGGCCAGGTAAAAGGAATCGTAGGCGGCCGGGGAGAGAAGCAGGCCAGCCTGACTCTGAACCGGGCTTCCGATACAGCCAGGCAGCCGGGATCTACCTTTAAGATCCTTTCCGCCTACGGACCGGCTCTGGAGGCGGGAACCATTACTCTGGCTACCCGGATCGAGGATGAGCCGTACGAATATTCCGACGGAACCCCCCTTCATAACGCAGACGGGCGATTCCACGGAAATGTAACTGTGCGGCAGGCCATTGAAAACTCCTATAATGTTCCGGCTGTTAAGGTACTGACAGATATTACGCCCCAGACAGGTTTTAATTATCTTCTGCGGCTTGGATTTACCACCCTGGATCCGGATCTGGATGTAATTCAGCCTCTGGCCCTGGGAGGTATTACCAACGGAGTCAGCAATCTGGAACTGACGGCAGCCTATGCGGCCCTTGCCAACGGGGGTGTCTACACGGAACCTACGTTTTATACTAAGGTTACGGATCAGGAGGGAAATGTGGTTCTGGATAAAGAAAATCCGGAGAAGAGCAGAGTGTTCAGTGAAAGTACCGCCTTTCTTCTTACCAGCGCCATGGAGACTGTGGTGGTGGAGGGAACAGGAACCGGCTTTCAGCTGGATCACATGACTGCAGCAGGAAAAACAGGTACCACCACCTCCTATAATGATCTGGTTTTTGCAGGTTTTACGCCTTACTATACGGCGGCCATCTGGGCCGGATACGATGTAAATACGGAACTTCCGGAGGAATACAGGACCTATCACCAGACCTTATGGACAAAAGTTATGGATCGGATACATCAGGGACTGGAAGATAAGGAATTTGAGCAGCCTGCCACAGTGGAACGGGTGACGGTCTGCGCGGACAGCGGCCTGCTGGCAGGATCCGGCTGTACCAGGACCACGGAATATTTTGAAAGCTCTACTGTGCCCCAGAAGCGGTGCACCCAGCATCGGTTCACACTGTTTCCCACTCCGGAGCCCACAGAAGATCCGGATGAGCACCAAGAGGACCATCAGGAAGAACAGGAAGAAGGAAATTCTTTCTGGGATTGGCTCCAGGGACTTTGGGGATAGGAAACGGCAGCAGCCGGACTAGCGTAAGTGTACAAGGGGAGCGTGTTGCCCCTTGTACACGGATGCTATCTGAACACAATAAAAAAGGATATCCCATTCTATGAAGCCTCCTTCCAGGAAACAAATCTGTTTACCTGGAAGGAGCGGAAACTTTCATAGTCGGGATATCCTTTTTTATTCCGCAGGACGGCGTCTCAGTTTCAGATAGAAATTCCGCAGCTTCTTTACCAGCAGTGTCAGATAACGGAACAGAGGCTCTGCCATAATGGAGAAGACCACAAACAAAAGTATACAGCGGTTGGACATGCCGGTGATAGCAAACAGATCCGGCAGCACAAACAGGCAGAAGATAAATCCTGCGATGGAAAAGGCCCAGATGCCCCAGCGCATCAGATCCATAGGTTTGCTGATCTGGTACAGGATCATAAAGCCTACAATTGCCAGCAGCATAGTTGCAGCTGTGGAAATGTCGATCACGCTCACATTAAATACATCCCCGTAAACCACCAGTGCCCCTACGATGATGGCATCCGTAACACCGGCAGGCAGAGCTTTCAGCAAAACATTTGTCAGGAAATGGCCCCGGATCAGGTCCTTATTGGGTACCTGGGACAGAAGGAAGCCGGGCAGACCGATGGTAAACATGCTGATCAGGGAGATCTGGGAAGGTTCCAGGGGGTAGCTGATGGCAAAAATCATAGAAAACAGAGACATCAGCAGGGAAAAAATATTTTTTACCAGAAAGAGGCTTCCGGAACGCTCCAGGTTATTTACTACCTGCCGGCCTTCTAAAACCACATCCGGCATACGGGCAAAATCGGATTCCAGCAGAACCAGCTGAGAAGCCTGGGCAGCCGCGTCACTTCCGGAGGCCATGGCCACAGAACAGTCCGCATCTTTCAGAGCCAGTACATCGTTCACTCCGTCGCCGGTCATGGCAACTGTATTGCCGGCTTCTTTTAATGCTTTTACGAACTGCCGTTTCTGATCCGGGGTTACCCGGCCGAACACGGTATATTTTTCCATGGCGTCAGCAATCTGCTGAGGGGTTTTCAGGGTAGCGGCATCCACGTAATTTTCCGCGTTCAGGATACCGGCTCTGGCAGCTACGTTGGAAACCGTTACCGGATTATCCCCGGAAATAACCTTGATCTCCACGCCCTGCTCCGCAAAGTAGCGGAATGTTTCCGGGGCATCTTCCCGTATGGGATTGGACAGCAGGATCAGGGCAAGGGGCGTTACCTTTTCCGTTAAAGCCTTGCCGGTAGGTTCTCCATCATATTTTCCATAAACAAGTACCCGGAAGCCTTCCGCGCTTTTTTCCTCGATCTCTTCCTGATAAGCAGGGTAGTCTTCCCGCAGGACAAATTCCGGTGCGCCCAGCACATAGGAACCGTCAGAGAATGTTGCGCTGCTGTACTTGTAGGCAGAAGAGAAAGAGGTGATGGATACCGGCTTCATCCCTCCGGGCTGCACGAAATATTCCTGCAGAGCGGCCATGGTAATATTATCTTTCGACATGGCGGCGGCAAAATCACTGATCAGTTCTTCCAGAGGCTCCATTGTATCCGGATTATAGGGAGGCAGAGGACAGAATGCACTGACCTTCATCGTGTTTTCCGTAATCGTTCCCGTTTTGTCCACGCACAGAACATTGACTCTGGCCAGAGTTTCAATACATTTCATATCGTGGACCAAAACCTTTTTCAGAGAAAGCCGGATTACGCTGGCGGCCAGAGCGATGCTGGTCAGCAGGTACAGGCCTTCCGGGATCATGCCGATAATGGCGGCCACCATGGATGTAATGCTTTCCCGAAAGGTATCGCCCACAACCACATACTGCTGATAAAAAAGGATGATGCCAATGGGAATGATCAGAAAACCTACCAGTTTTACCAGCTTATTGATGGAACGGATCATTTCAGACTGTTCGCCTGTTTTGGAAGCCTTGGCCTCCAGGGTAAGCTTGGAAATATAAGAATCTTCGCCTACCCGCTCCAGCCGGGCGTGGCATTGGCCGGAAACGATGAAGCTGCCTGACATGAGAAAGTCCCCGGGTTTTTTTGTAATTTCATCTGCTTCCCCGGTAAGAAGAGATTCATTCACCTGAACCTCTCCATCCAGTACCACCGCATCCGCGCAGATCTGATTTCCGGCAGCAAAGATCACAATATCGTCCAGTACCAGCTGTTCCGCCGGAAGGGTAAGAACGCTGCCGTCCCGGATGACACGGGCCCGGGGAGCGTTCAGTACCGACAGCTTTTCCAGTGTTTTTTTTGCGTTCATTTCCTGGACAATACCGATGAGAGTATTGGCAATGATAATGGGAAGAAAAGTGAGATCCCGGAAAGAACCTACCACGATCAGCAGTACGGCGATCAGGGTAAAAATCAGATTGAAATAGGTAAATACATTGGATTTTACAATTTCAGCCGTGGTTTTTGAAGGGGGATCCACAGAACGATTGTCCCAGCCGTTGATCCTGTATTCTTCGGCCTGGGCGGAGGTAAGGCCAAGGCTGACATCCGCCTGACAGCGGGCGACAGGCCGCCGGCTATGTAAAATTTCTGTTTGAATAGTTCTTTTCATGCAATGTCCTCGCTTGCTGCAGATTCCATTCCTGTTTTGACAGGAATCAACATTTATCAGTATACCACAGACCCTGATGAATAAAGTGAATTTTTTATAAAATCTTTAACAAGATTCCTTAATATTTCGGATATCCGGGGCTGCCATGAGAGAATAATTGGTGTGGTAAATCACAAATCCGGGCTTTGCCCCTGCCGGTTTCCGGAGATTCTTTTTCAGCGTATAGTCGATTTCTACTTTTGGAGCCTGTCTGCCGCTGGAGTAGTATGCTGCCAGCCGTCCGGCTTCCTCGAAAGTAGAATCAGGAAGTTCCGCCCCGCCGGTTTTAACAATCACATGGGAGCCGGGAATTCCCTTGGCATGAAACCACCAGTCATTCCCGGAAGCCAGCTTAAAGGAAAGCTCTTCGTTTTGGTAATTGTTTTTTCCTACATACATATCAAATCCATCACTGGAAATATAATGAAGGGGATGGGAGAGGATTTTTTTCTTTTTTTCTTTTCCCCCCTGGGGCATATGCCGGCGCACGTAGCCCCAGTCCGAGAGCTCCTGACGGATCTGTGCCAGATCATTCTCATCCCCGGCAATATCCAGAGCCGCGCTGACGCTTTCCAGATGGGCAATTTCCGCCCGGGTCTCAGCAACCTGTGTCTGTAGGGCTTCCGCAGTCCGTTTCAGTTTATTGTAACGGTCAAAATATTTTTTTGCGTTTTCCCCGGGGGTCAGCTGCGTATCCAGGGGTACCCGGATGGGCTGTCCGGTATAATAATTTACAGTATCCAGAAATTTATCTTCAGCAGAAAGGCTGTATCCGTATGTGTTTAGCAATTCCCCGTAAATCCGGTATTTATCCTTCTTTTCCGTATCCTTCATCTGTTTTTCCTGCAGGATCAGTTTTTTTCCATTGCGCTCCAGAGCGGTGGATACGATTTTCCGAAGATCCGAGGACTTCTGCCGGATGCGGGTGATCCGGTTTTTTTCTGCGTAAAAGTCTTCCAGAAGCCGGGATACAGATTCGTATCCTTTCCAGAAAATATCCGGAAATTGCCGGAGAGGGAAGACAGCGTATTCCGCAGGCTCCTGATCCCGGTAAAGGATGCCCGGATGGAAATCCACTTCCCGGATATCTTCCATCAGCAGACTGAAGGTATGGAATAAATGAAAACGCGCCGGTTCCTCCAGGGCGTCTGTGGGAAGTCCGCCATCGATTCCGGAACGCCAGCAGAGTTCCTCCGCCATCAGAGGCGAGAAGCCGGTGAGAGAGGTATAAACCGCTTTGGCCACAGGCATAGGCTTTTTCAGCACAGTCTCATAAAAAACCTCCTGGGAAATATGAAGCGGATCCTGTTTCTCCTGGGTATGGGGGATAAAATAGGAACGTCCGGGCAGTACTTCCCGAACAGAACTCATATGCTGAGAAACGTGTTTAATGCTGTCCAGAATCAGGTCCTGCTCATCGCAGAAGATCAGATTGCTGTGTTTGCCCATAAATTCAGCGATTAATTTTTTTGTGCAAAGATCCCCCATTTCATTCCGGTGTTCCACAGTAAAAACCAGGATCCGCTCCAGACCGGGCTGGGTGATAGAGAGAATCCTGCCGCTGCCAATATGCTTCCTGAGAAGCATGCAGAAATTAGGGGCCGTCAGCGGCCCCTGTTTATTTTTTTCAGTCAGATAGACAAGCGGAAGGGAAGCGCTGGCGGACAGCAGCAGCCGATGCTGATCCCGGTTGTTTTTGATGGTGATCAGCAGTTCATCCGGTTCCGGCTGAGCGATTTTTGTAATTCTGCCTCCCTCCAGGGCCCGGGAGAGTTCCCCTCTGATACAGGCAATCGTAATTCCGTCAAAGGCCATGAAAATTCCTCGCTTTCCAAATTTACACATTGATAATCTGCTAGCATCAGTGTACAAGGGGCAACACGCTCCAAACCGCGTAATTTCGGTGATTTTCTGTGTTATTCTCAATCGGCGTACGTCCAGTACGCCTCTATCGTCTGCCTTGAAAATCACCGAAATTCCTGCGGTTGGAGTCTTCGAGTCGTGAAGGTGCTGATTTTAGCCCCTTCAAGGCACTTGATCGACGCGTACAGAGACGTACGCGGAGGGAAAGTAACGCAGAAGGAGCTCAAATCAGCCCTTCAACGACCGTATTGTCCCCTTGTACACTGATGCTTCCATTATATCAAAAAAAAAGGATTTGACTAGGGTTTTGTAATGAATTATAATAAAGCGTGAATGCAAAGAGGCAGGTTTGCCTTTTTTGAATAATAGAGAGGAATGCTGCAAACAGATGATTAAAAGTATGACTGGCTTCGGCAGAGCGGAGATTCAGGAAGACGGCAGAAAGATTACTGTGGAGATGAAATCCGTCAATCACCGGTATCTGGATTTTAACCTTAAAATACCCAGACGGTTCAGTTTTGTGGAAGCAGATGTCCGTTCCCTGCTCAAGGAGTATATTCAGAGAGGAAAGACAGATATTTACGTTTCTTTCGAGGACGAGAGCGGCAGTCAGACCGGTCTGAAATACAACAGCAGACTGGCAGAACAGTATGTGAGTTACCTGAAAAAGATACAGCAGGATTTTTCCCTGAAAGATGACCTGACAATCTGCCGGCTTGGTTCTATGCCGGAGGTATTTTCTATGGAAGAAGAGCCGGTAGACGAAGAAGAACTTTGGGCGCTCCTGGAGAAGGCTCTGCGGGCTGCCTGTGAGCGTTTTACAGAGTCCCGGTGTCTGGAGGGCCAGGCCCTGCAGAAGGATCTTCTGGAAAAGCTGGACCACATGCTGGCATGTGTGGACTCCATCGAAGAACGCTCTCCGGAAATTCTGGAAGAATACAAAGAGAAGCTGAAGCAGAAGACCAGCGAACTGCTGGATAACGCCCAGCTGGATGAAAGCCGGCTGGCAGCGGAGGTTGTGCTTTTTGCCGACAAAATCTGTACGGACGAGGAGACCGTGCGTCTGAAAAGTCATATTACCGGTATGATGCAGGTCTTGAAAGACGGAGGAGCCGTGGGACGGAAACTGGATTTTATCGCCCAGGAAATGAACCGGGAAGCCAATACCATCCTGTCAAAGGCCAACGATCTTACGGTTTCTGATCTGGGGATCGAACTGAAGACGGAAATTGAGAAAATACGGGAACAGATCCAGAATATTGAATAAGGAAGGAAACTTCTATGGCGAAACTGGTAAATATCGGATTTGGAAATCTAGTGAACGCAGATAAGGTTCTGGCTGTCGTAAGTCCGGACGCGGCGCCGGTAAAGCGCATGATCTCCCGGGCCAAGGAAGACGGCACCCTTATCGACGCAACCCAGGGCCGCCGGACGAAAGCGGTTCTGGTTTTAGAGGAGGGAAGGCTCCTTCTGTCGGCGCTGCAGGCAGACACGCTGCTGCGAAGATTCCAGTCCGGCGTTCAGTCTATTGAGGAAAGGGATGAGGCGGAAGATGAGTAAGGGGATTTTAACTGTGATTTCCGGTTTTTCCGGAGCGGGAAAAGGCACACTGGTAAACGGGCTGCTGGATAAATACAAAAACTACGCCCTGTCCATTTCCGCCACCACCCGTCAGCCAAGACCTGGCGAGAAGGATGGGGTTCAGTACTTTTTTAAATCCAAAAATGAATTTCAGGACATGATCGCGGAAGATGCCTTCATCGAATACGCCTGCTATGTTGAGCATTATTACGGAACCCCCAGGGCGTATGTGGAAGAGCAGCTGGCCAGGGGAAAAGATGTGATTCTGGAAATTGAAGTGCAGGGAGCTCTGGAAGTAAAGCGCAAGTTTCCCCATGCTTTGCTGCTGTTTGTAACCCCGCCCTCCGCAGAAGAACTGGAGGGGCGTCTGGTCAACCGGGGAACCGAGACCCCGGAGGTGATACGCTCCCGCATGGCCAGAGCTGCGGAAGAAGCGCATTTTATGAAGGATTACGATTATATTGTGGTGAATGATAAACTGGAAGAATGTGTAGAGCATATTCATGGTCTGATCCAGATGCAGCATCAGGCATCCGGACATCAGACAGAGTTTATAGAAAAAATCCAGAAAGAATTAAGGGAAAGAGAGGAGAATAGATTATGATACATCCGTCTTATCAGGAACTGATCGAAGCGATTAACGAGGGGCAGGAAATCGATGAGGCTCCCCTGGTATCCAGCCGCTATTCCATTGTGCTGGCCACCAGCAAAAGAGCCAGACAGCTGATCGCGGGAGCGCAGCCCATGGTAAAAGCCAAAGGTAGAAAGGCGCTTTCGGTAGCGGTAGAAGAGCTTTATAAAGGAAAAGTAAAAATCCTTCCGGAGCAGGAAGCGGAAGAGGAGGCGTGATCCAGCGCCAGACGGCAGAGGCCGCGGCATGAGAAACTTGTGCGGCGGTCTCTGGGTTTTTTGGGGCGAAGGTAGCATCAGTGTACAAGGGGCAACACGCTCCAAACCGCGTAATTTCGGTGATTTTCTGTGTTATCCTCAATCGGCGTACGTCCAGTACGCCTCTATCGTCTGCCTTGAAAATCACCGAAATTCCTGCGGTTGGAGTCTTCGAGTCGTGAAGGTGCTGATTTGAGCCCCTTCAAGGCACTTGATCGACGCGTACAGAGACGTACGCGGAGGGAAAGTAACGCAGAAGGAGCTCAAATCAGCCCTTCAACGACCGTATTGTCCCCTTGTACACTGATGCTTTCGAAAACAATACATACACAGGGAGAACATATGCGGATATTATTTATTTCTCTGGGCTGTGATAAGAATCTGGTGGATTCAGAGCACATGCTGGGCGCATTGATCCAGCGGGGATGGAGTATGACCGACAGCCCGGAAGAGGCAGAGGGAATTGTAATTAACACCTGCTGTTTTATTCATGACGCCAAGGAAGAGAGCATTGACACCATTCTGGAAATGGCCCAGTACAGAAAAAACGGGAGCTGCAGAGCGCTGATCATTACCGGATGCATGGCGGAACGGTACCGTCAGGAAATTCTGGAGGAAATCCCGGAGGTAGACGCGGTGCTGGGAACCAACAGTATAGATTCCATTGGAGAGGCTATAGAGCGGGCTCTCCAGGGAGAAAAATCTCTGATCCTGAAGCCGCTTTGCGGGATTTCCCGTCCGGAAGGGAAACGGGTTCTCAGTTCCGGGGGCCGGTATAGTTACCTGAAGATTGCGGAAGGCTGCGACAAACACTGTACATACTGCATTATTCCCAGGCTTAGGGGAACTTACCGAAGCATACCTTTGGAAGAGCTGCTTTCCGAGGCGGGTGAACTGGCGGAACAGGGGATAGAGGAACTGATCCTGGTGGCGCAGGAAACCACTCTCTACGGAAAAGATCTGTACGGGGAAAAATCCCTGCACCGTCTGTTAAGGGAACTGTGCCGGATCCCTGGGCTGAAATGGATCCGGATCCTTTATTGCTATCCGGAGGAAATTTATCCGGAATTGGTTCAGGTCATAAAGGAAGAGCCGAAAATCTGTCACTATCTGGATCTTCCCATCCAGCACGCCAGCGACCGGATCCTGAAACGGATGGGACGAAGAACCAGCCGAGAAGATCTGGAAAGGATTGTTTCCGGTCTGCGGCAGGAAATTCCGGATATTGCCCTCCGTACTACATTGATCACTGGTTTCCCGGGGGAAACCAAGGAGGATCATCAGGAACTGCTGGAATTTGTGAATGCCATGGAATTCGACCGGCTGGGCGTTTTTACATATTCCAGGGAAGAAGATACTCCTGCAGCTTCCATGCCGGATCAGATTCCTGAAGAGATAAAGGAAAAGCGCCGGGAGGAGCTTATGGAACTCCAGCAGGAGATCTCGCTGGAAAAAGGAGAAGAAAAAATCGGCAGAGAGCTGGAGGTATTTATTGAAGGCTGGCTGCCGGAAGAACATGCCTACGTAGGAAGATCCTACGCGGATGCTCCGGATGTAGACGGCTACGTTTTTGTAAATACGGGAGAAGCCCTGGAAACCGGCGATTTTGTGACTGTACAGATCAGCGGCGCTCTGGAATACGATTTGATAGGAGAATTAAAAGATGAATTTGCCCAATAAATTGACCATACTCAGAATGATCATGATCCCCTTTTTTGTGATTTTCTTCATTTTGCCCCTGGGGGGACAGGCTGCTCACAGATATATAGCCCTGGCTATTTTTGTGGCGGCCAGCCTTACCGATACGCTGGATGGATACATTGCCCGGCGGGATCATCTGGTAACGGATTTCGGAAAATTTATGGATCCTCTGGCAGACAAATTACTGGTCTGTTCTGCCATGATCTGTCTCATTGAGACCGGAGAGCTGCCGTTCTGGATCGTGATCATTATTATTGCCAGGGAATTTATTATCAGCGGTTTCCGTCAGATTGCCGCAGACAATGGGATTGTGATTGCTGCCAGCAAATGGGGAAAACTGAAAACAATCTGCCAGATGGCTATGATCATTGTTCTGCTGGCGGATTTCCAGGGGCAGGCTGCCTTTGTCATAGAGCAGATCCTGATTTATCTGGCGCTGATCCTGACCGTTGTTTCTTTGCTGGATTACCTATATAAAAACAGGCAGGTTCTTGGCACACAAAAATAAAAACAGGAGAGAAGACGATGGGTTTTTATGAAGCAGGAGAACTGGAAACAGAACTGTGGAGACAGCTGAAGGCCAGGAAGTGGACGATTACTACGGTAGAGTCCTGCACAGGAGGCGCGGTGGCAGCCAGGATCGTGAATGTGCCCGGAGCTTCCGACATTCTCCGGCAGGCCTATGTGACCTACTGTGATGATGCCAAATCGAATCTGGCGGGAGTCAGAAGGGAAACCCTGGAACGGTATACGGCAGTCAGCAAGGAGACAGCCCGGGAGATGGCCCTGGGAGGCGCCAGGGCAGCTTCTGCGGAGATGGCTCTGTCCATTACAGGGCTTGCCGGTCCCGGAGGGGGAACCCCGGAAAAGCCTGTAGGTCTGGTGTACGTGGGATGTGCCATCCAGGGAGAAGCCTGGGTAACAGAACTACGGCTCCAGGGAACCCGGGCAGATATACGGGAGCAGGCGGCGGAAAATGCGCTGAAGTTCGGTCTTTCCTGCTTACTTTCGCAGCATCTGCATTAAATTCAGCATTTTATCAATCTGCGCAGTTTCTTCCGGACTTTTTCCGGATTTTAATACTTCGATGATTAAATTCATTTCTTCTTTTGTAAACTGCTTTCCTTTTTCTTTGGCTGAGGAGGCCGCGGCCATAAGAAAGGGAAGCAGTTCATTCTGTCCTTTTCCTTTCCCCTGAGAAGCCAGAGCTTGAAGCATGGCCAGCTTCGAAGGGTCGATACCGGCCAGGCCGGGATGATTCATCCATTCATTATCCATCGCTGCACTCCTTTCGTTTACTATAACCTATGGCTAGACCCCTTATTTCAGAACATTTTTTCTTCCTCTTCATATGGTAAAGAAAAAGGGAATCCTGAAACTTTGAAAAAAAACAAAGAACTTCTGATCGCCCAGGGAACTGCCTTCTATGAGCTGGATCTGGACTGCCTTGAGAAAAAAGAGCAGGAAAAGAGCCCAGGACAGAAAGAAGCAGAACCCGGGATAATAGAGGAAAACAGAAACATTTCTGAATCATAGAAGCGTATTGCAGCCGGGGGAGCCCAAGGAGAGAAAACAGCCTGGGGCGCCCCGGCTGTCTGTGGATTTTGCATAAGAAAGAGGATGCCCTCTTTCTTATAAACTTTTAGAATTTATAATTTCCGGGCATCCTCTTTTTCAATGGTTAGTTGCAGCCTCCGCAGCAGCACAGAAGAAGAATGATCCACATGCAGCTATCATTTCCGCCTCTTCCGCAGCCGAACCCATTATCTCCGCAGCAGCAGGACAGAAGCAGCATCAGCCAGATAATATTGCAGCAGCCATTGCCTGTGGAAAAAAGACTGTTTCCGCCGCATCCGCTGTCGCAGCCGGAATCACAACCACATCCACAATTTGTAGCAGCTAAATCACTCATAAGAATCCTCCAGAGATATTTTATTTACACTTTAGAATATGTTTTCACAGAACTTTTTGTGAAAAGAATCAGGAAAGGGCGGTAGAGAGAATTGCCTGGTACAGATCCAGTGTTCCATACCCCCATTCTCTGCTGGGATAAAGAAGGTCTCTCTGCCGGAGAGCTCCCCGGATCAGAAGGATTTTGGTTTCATAAGAGGTAAGGTACCGGGAACCGCCTCGTTTCATTCCCCACTCCATCAGGAGGGCGGAAGCTCCGGCGGTCAGTGCCGCTGCGGCGCTGGAACCGCTGAACATCAGATAATTTCCGGCGGGCCCGGGAGCGGTCAGAGCAATTCCGGGGGCGGTCAGATCTGGCTTTACCGCATCCAGCCGGGTAAAGCCTCTTCCGGAATCCGGATCCAGGCTGCCGTCTGCGGCATTGCAGGTTCCTATAGAAAGAACCGCCTCTGTATCAGAAGGCGCAGTCAGAGTGGTATAGGGATCCGGGGTCAGAAACACGATGTCCGGAGAAAGCATCCCTTTCATAGGAAGCCAGATATGATAGCCGGAAAGGCTCGGGGCAGAACGGTACACACGTATTTCCCAGATCCCCGGACTGGGATCCTGAAAACGCAGGCGGATCACCTGACTTCCGGAAGAAGGAAGAATTAACTGATAGGCAATTTCAATCTCCGTGTTTTCCAGAGAAAATTCGATTTTTTGATTTTCCTGAAGTGTAGCCGGGATCCGGGGAATGGTTTCTCCAGCAGGGGATCGAAAGCCCACAGACAGTTTCTGAGGCGCCTGTCCCCATATTTCGCAGACAAAACCTCGGCTGTTTTCGGGCACCAGAATTTCGGAGCGGTCGTACTCCGTATCGCCGGAACGGTTTGGATAAAAATGGTGTGATCTGCCTGCTTCGCTGCCGCAGGCTGCAACGGGAACAATACCGGGAATTCCGCCCAGACGGTTCAGAACCTGGCAAAAGGGCAGGTCTCCGGAATGACCGCCCTGATTGGTGCCCGCGGCCAGACAGATAACAAGAGGCATTTGCAGTTCCTGTGCTTTGCGAATCAGATAGGAAAGCCCGGCCATGAAATCATTCTCCTGATATACCACGGCTTCCTCTGCGGAAAAAAAATAATTTTTCAGATAAGATTTGGCGGGCTTTAGTTTTACCGCCAGGATTCCCGCTTCCGGGGCTGCCCCGGTAAAATCAGCTCCGGGATCCCATCTTCCCGCCGCAATTCCTGCCAGGGCCGTTCCGTGGCCGGTCTCATCCCGGGAAGGAACAAATTGAAAAGGTTCCTGGCTGTTCAGCGCCTGATTCAGCTGTTCCCTGGTAAACTCTCTTCCATAAGGAAAATCGGCAGGAAAAGGCCCGGCGCCCAAGGTCTGATCCCAGAGTCCTAAAATCCGGGAATCTCCCCGGGAATCACGGAAAGCCGGATGGGTGAAATCAATGCCGGAATCCAGAAAACCCAGGAGTACGCCTCTTCCGGTCAGGTCCAGAGCCGGCTGTTCTCTTACTTTCGTAATGCCGGCAAATTCCAGAGATTCTGTGCCAAGAGGCATGTAAAGTTTCGGAAAGGCGTTATAGGAAGTTTGAAACAATTCAGATGGGGCGGTACGTCTGGCAAAAAGAACTCCATATTGAGAATTCAGCTGCAGGCTCCGGTAATCCCTGGCCGGAAGATTGCGGAATTCCTCCTGTTCCAGCACATAGCCCGGGATGAGGTAATCAGCAAAATCATCGGAATAAATCATTTCTGTTATATCTGTCAAAAGGAAACCTCCTATTGCTTTCTGGTTTAAGAGTATGAGAAAAAGTTCTGCTTAAGAAGCTTTTTTTATCATAGGATAGACAACAGAGGAGGGAGAAAGATGTTTTTAAGCCTATGCATGATCCTGCGGAATGAAGAGGCGGTTCTGGCCCGCTGTCTGGACAGCGTTCGAAAGGGCGTAGATGAAATCATTCTGGTAGATACCGGATCCAGGGACCGGACAAAGGAAATCGCCCGGGCATATACGGATCAGGTGTATGAATTTCCGTGGCAGGACGACTTTTCCGCAGCCAGAAATTTCGGATTGGAAAAAGCCTCGGGAGATTACTGGATGTGGCTGGATGCAGATGATGTTTTGTCAGAAACTGCGCTTTTTCAGCTTCAGAGATTCAAACAGCAGATTCCCATAGAAACGGATGTAGTCATGATGCCTTATGGAAATGCTTTTGATCCCCGGGGACGTCCGGGGCTCCTCTATGAGCGGGAACGGATTTTAAGAAATCATCCGAAGTATCGATTTCAGGGAAGAGTTCACGAAGCAGTGCCTCCTTCGGGAAAGATCATAAGAGAAAATATATTAATTGAACACCGGCCCCAGGGGAAAAAGGATCCTGACCGAAATCTGCGGATTTATGAGAAAATGCTGGAACAGGAGGCGGTTTTTTCTCCTAGAGATCTTTACTATTACGGAAGAGAGCTGATGCAGCATCAAAGGTATCTGGATGCGGAAAAAATATTTTCCGGATTTTTAGAAGCATCCGAAGGACGGGAAGAAGATCGGGCTGAGGCGGCGCGGCTGAGAGGGCGGTGTCTTGAAATCCTGGGAGAGCCTGTAAAAGCAGGAAGGGTTCTGATGCAGGCTTTGCTCTACGGTGTCCCCAGCGGAGAAACCTGCTGTGCCATAGGAGACTATTTTATGAGAAAGAAACAGTATCCCCAGGCTGTCTGGTGGTTCCGGGAAGCTCTGCGGGCAGAGAAGCCCCTTACTGCCGGAGCCTTTGTCCGGGAGGAATGCTACGGCTATCTTCCTGCCATGAATCTCTGCGTTTGTTATGACAGAATGGGAGATCCGGAGACTGCGGAAAAATATAATGAACTGGCTGGGGGATTTAAACCGGATGATCCGGCCTATCAGTACAATGTGGCCTATTTCCAGCGTCGGCATATAGTATAGGGTGAAAGGAGAATTCGTATATATGTCATTTTTCAGAAAAAATAAAGAAGAAGAAATGGAAAGCCAGTCCTGCGGATGCAGGTGCGGATGCAGACCTGAGCCTCCCCTGGGGCCGCCGGGACCTGTGGGCCCCACAGGGGCTGCGGGTCCCACAGGAGCTACAGGCCCTACGGGAGCAGCGGGGCCAACAGGGGCTACGGGTCCCACAGGAGTTACAGGCCCCACGGGAGCAGCGGGCCCAACGGGAGCTACGGGTCCCACAGGAGCTGCGGGCCCCACGGGAGCAGCGGGCCCAACGGGAGCTACGGGTCCCACAGGAGTTACAGGCCCCACAGGACCTACGGGTCCCACGGGAGCAGCCGGTCCCACAGGAACTGCGGAAACAGCAGAAATGTTTTCTGCTTATTCCACTCCCGCCTCTCCCGGTACAGATAATTCTCCTCTTGTGTTTGATCAGAATGGAGAGAGCATCGGAAGCGGAATTTCCCATACGGCAGGAGCCGGCGATTTTTCTGTACAGACTCCGGGACTGTATACAGCGGCTTTTCACACTACGGCAGCGCCTGCTTCCGGAGCGTCTCTTCCCCTGACAATTACCCTGCAGCTGCAGGTAAACGGGACGGCGGTTCCCGGGGCAGCCGTGCAGCATACTTTTCAGACGGCATCGGAAAACGGAACCATGGCCTTTAGCTTTCCGCTGCAGATCAGCACGGTTCCCGCCACCGTACAGGTGATGGCCCAGGGCGGGAATTTTCTTTACAGCGGAACCTCTCTTTCTCTGTATAAAATCGGCTGACCCTGATTTTGCCGGAAGGGGCTGACACCAATTGGTGCGGCAGTCCCTTCCGGGGCTTTTGCATTCCGAAAGGGAAGGAATCCGATCTGAAAGTCATCCGTTTATTCGCTATCCAGTATATTCCGGATATTTCCATCCGGGATTTCCATTGGGTATACGCCTTCAAAACATCCCCGGCACAGAGGAAGGCCGCCGGCCATTTCGGTTAATTCCTCCAGGGGAAGATAGCCCAGGGAATCCGCGCCGATCAGGCGGCGGATTTCCTCTGCAGAATGCGAGGAGGCAATGAGCTGCCGGTTTGAAGGAACATCTGTGCCAAAGTAACAAGGGTACAGGAAGGGAGGGGAACTGATGCGCACATGAACCTCCAGGGCTCCGGCGGCCTTCATCATCCGGATTAAATTTGCCATGGTGGTGCCGCGCACAATGGAATCATCCACCAGAACAATCCGTTTTCCACGTACTGCGGGTTCCAGTACACTGAGTTTGATCCGCACGCTGATTTCCCGTTCTTTCTGGGTGGGTTTCAGGAAGGTGCGGCCTACATAACTGTTTTTGTAAAAAGCAAAGCCAAAGGGAATGCCGGATTCCTGGGAATAGCCTTTGGCGGCCGTAATTCCGGAATCCGGTACGCCCGCTACCAGATCGGCTTCTACAGGGAAATTTCTGGCCAGTGCTTCCCCTGCCCGGATTCTGGACTCGTAAACAGAAACTCCGTCTATGCAGCTGTCCAGTCTTGCAAAATAAATGTATTCAAAAACGCAGTGTGCACAGCTTTTCGGCTGATCAGAAAAAAAGCAGGAGTGGATTTCTCCTTGTTTGGTAATGGTTACAATCTCTCCCGGTTCCACATCCCGGATCAGTTCTGCCCCTAAAGCGGTAAGGGCGCAGCTTTCTGAGGCGAAAAAAAGAGAAGTTCCTTTTCTGCCTATGCACAGAGGCTTGAGCCCGTAGGGATCCCGGACGCCTACCAGCTTCCGGGGACTCATAAGGACCAGTGCGTAGGCCCCCTGGATTTTTTTCATTGCCCGGAGAACCGCCTCCTCTACAGCTGCAGATCTTACCCGCTCCCTGGCAATGCAGCAGGCGATTATCTCTGAATCCACAGAAGTGTGAAAAAGCGTTCCTTCGTACTCCATCTGCTCCCGCAGCTCTCTGGCGTTAATCAGATTTCCATTGTGGGCCAGGGCCAGGGAGCCTTTCAAATAGTTCAGTACCAAAGGCTGGGCATTGGTCAGGCTGGAGGAACCGGAGGTAGCATACCGCACATGGCCGATACCGATGTTTCCCTTCAGTTCCTGAAGAATTCCGGGGTGGAAGACCTCGCTGACCAGTCCGGAACCTTTATGGGAATGAACCAGTCCTTTGGGTCCGGCTGTATCCGATACCGCAATACCGCAGGCTTCCTGCCCTCTGTGCTGAAGAGCTTCCAGACCAAAGAAGAGAGACCGGCTCACATCTCCTCCCTCCGGATCATAAATACCAAGTACCCCGCATTCTTCCCGGAGACCTGTTTCCGGAGGGGCTGAAGAAATTTCTTTTATCCTGTTCATTGGACAACGACTCCTTTCTGCTATAGTTTTTTAGAATCAGCACGGCAAAAACGCCCCAGAGCAGAGTTTTCCTCTGTTCTGCGGCGTTGCAGTTCCCTATAATATGGATCAGTCGTGATAATCCTCACTCCATTTTACAAAATTTCCTGTGGCGGCGTCAATCTCAAATTCATATTCCCTGCTGTTGTAATGAATCTCCCCCTCGTAGAGCAAGAATCCGTCATCACGATCCAGTTCCATCTCCAGGTTGGCTTCCGTGGCGCCTGGAACCCTTTCCAGTGCCATCTGCTTTGCCTCTTCAAAGCTGATGGCGGCACCGTCCGGATTCTGGCTGGGAGGAGAGGTGGGAACCGGCGTAGCAGTAGGCGTGGGAGCGGCAGTGGCTGCAGGGTCTTCCGCAGGCGATGAAGTGGGAGAGGGCTGGGGAGTACTCCCGGAATCGGAAGGACTGTCCGCAGTAATCTCCTTAGTCAGAATGGTTCCGTCAGAAGCCTGGATCTCGTAACGATACTCCCGGCTGCCCGATGCTCCCACGGTGAATGCTACCTTGTAATAAGCTTTTCCATTTTCCTCTTCCCGGGATACCAGCAGATGGGATACCAGGGATTCCTCGGTACCTGCATCTGCCAATGCGATACCGGAGGCCTGGCTGCTTCCAATATCGGCGGTCTGGGTTTCCTGGCCTGAAACATTCTGAGATGAAGGGGCGCCGCCGGAACCGCAGCCTGCCAGCAGGCAGATCAGGATTGCAGCCGCGGCTGATAAGAATCTTTTTTTCATAATCTGATTCCTCCTGAATCTCTCTATTTGGATAGATTTTGTCCTCTATCAGTGTACAGCCTAAAGATTAAAATAAGATTAAAGCTTCCCTTCCTCCGGCAGCGGAAGACGGAAGGTAAAGGTACTTCCTTTCCAGGGAACGCTCTCTGCCTGTATGGTGCCGCCGTGAGCCTCCAGAATCCATTTGGCCATGGAAAGCCCCAGTCCGGAGTGGGAGGAATCCGTCCTTGAAGAATCCGCTCTGTAAAAACGTTCAAAGATCCTGGGCAGATCTTTTTCGGAGATTCCTGGGCCGTCATCCTTTACTTTTCCCACTGCCATGCCGTCTTCCCGGTACAGCTCTACGGTTACATGGCCCCCGGGCCGCCCGTAGCTTACCGCATTGTCCAGCAAATTGGTGATCATGCGCAGATACAGGGTTTCGTCTGCCTGGCACAGAATATCCGGCTGGATTCTGGCTGTGACGGAGATGCCTTTTTCCAAGGCCAGTTCCCCCTGCTCCTCCGCGGCCATTTCCGTCAGCTCGCTTAAGGAAAGCAGTTCCCGGTTCAGGGGCTGCCGGCCCTGATCTGCCCGGGATAAGAGAAGCAGCTGGGAGATCAGCCTTGCCATATCAGCGGCTTTCCGCTGAATCGTCTGAATCTCCTGAAGCTCTTTTTCCGGGAGATCCTGCCGTTCCAGCAAAACGCCGCACTGGTTGAGGATCACTGTTACAGGAGTGCGGAGTTCATGGGATACATCCGAGGTAAATTGTTTTTCTCTCTGAAAAGCCGTATCCAGTTCGTTCAGAAGGCTGTCAAAGGTGTCCGCCAGGCGGTAGATCTCATCCCGGCCTTCCCCAAGACCTACCCGGCGGGAAAGATCCTCATCCGTGCGGATCTTCTGCACGGTTTCTGTGATCCGCCGCACCGGCAGCAGGGTTCTCCGGGACATACGGTAAACGATAAAAGCCGTGACAGCCACCATCAGCGGAAGGATAACCATGGCAAAGCGCAGTGTGACGGCGGTGCTGGACTCTGCTCCGGCGGCGGAGGTAACCCCCCGGATATAGACAGGACCGTAAAAGTCCAGGTCAAAACGCATATCGTACACAAACCAGTGGGCGCCCAGGGCAGAAAGAGTCCGCAGCTGTCCGTCCCGCAGGGTCTCGCCGGTATTAAAGCCGTAAGGAACCCTTCCGTAAAGGAAGTCCCCCTCCTGGCTGTAAACGGAAAGATAAACGCCTGCATCCAGATCGTAAAAATCAGAGTCAATTTCCAGTCTGTCTGCAGAGGGGGTAATATCCTGAAGACTTCGGTGTACCTGATCCCGCAGAGAAGCCTGGGCGGCAGCCTGCATTTCCTGGCTGCTGAGAGACAGGAGAATCCCCAGAGCCGTTACTGTAACCAGGGTCATAATAGCAGTATAGAGGACGGTGAGTTTTACCTTCAGCGGCCATTTTTTCATGGCATCACCTTTAATACATAGCCGGCTCCCCGGACGGTGTGGATCAGTTTCGGCTCCCGGCCCTCGTCCAGTTTTTTCCGCAGATAGCGGATATAGACGTCGATCACATTGGAGCCTCCGGTGTAATCGTAATTCCAGATATGCTGTTCCAGTTTGTCCCGGGAAAGAACGATCCCCTGGTTCTGGATCATATACCGGAGCAGAGAAAACTCTTTGCCGGAAAGGGAGATCACCTCCCCGCCCCGGATTACCTGATGGGTGTCCAGATGCACCTCCAGATCTGCAATCCTGCACACTGTCTTGGGCGTTTCCGCAGGCTTCCGCAGCAGGACCCGGATCCTGGCCAGCAGCTCTTCAAAAGCAAAAGGCTTTACCAGATAATCATTGGCCCCTGCGTCCAGTCCCCGGACCCGGTCTTCGATGCTGTCTCTGGCAGTGAGCAGAAGCACCGGAAGAGAAGACCCTTTTTTGCGAAGGGTCTTCAGCACAGACAGGCCGTCCAGAACCGGCATCATAATATCCAGGATCAGGGCGTCGTACTCGGCGCTGTCCAGATAATCCAGGGCATCCCTTCCATTGAAGCAGGAATCCACACTGTAGTGCTGAGATTTCAGCTGTTCTGTCAATATTCGGTTCAGATCTTTTTCGTCTTCCGCGATCAGTATCCGCATGGCGTCCTCCTTTATAGTTTCTTAAACATATTATAAACGTCCGGAAGGCTTTCCACAACCGTTAGAAAACAAACTGCACCAGCAGCATATAAAAAATGGTGCCGCCGGCAATGGACAGGAGCATCTGTCCTTTCCACAGATGCAGGGCGGCCGTGAGAGCCACCGCCAGCAGTTCCGGAAGTCCGTGGCTTCCGGAAAAAAGGCTGACGTTCCGGAGACAGTAGATCACCAGAAGACCGAAGACGGCAGAGGGCAGGACTTTTCCGATATATTGAATGTATTTGGGCGTGGGTTTCCCCGCGGGAAAGATCAAAAAAGGCAGGAAGCGGGTGAGAGCCGTACCCAGGACCACCATGGCAATGGTGATCAGCTGCTGTGTAAAAGTCATGATTCCAGACCTCCTTTCTCCAGGGTGGGCCGAAGGGCCGTCAGAAGGGCCAGCATAGCCAGCATGGCGGGGATAATGAAATCGTCGGCTCCGAAACAGAGGAGACAGAGCAGAGATACGGAAAGTCCCAGCAGAGAACTGATGTGCCGGGATTCCTTTTTCCACTGATCCAGAAAAATCACAACAAACATGGCCGTCATAACAAAATCCAGCCCCTCTGTGCTGAACCGAATCAGGGATCCGAAAAGTCCACCTAGAGCAGCCCCGGTTACCCAGTAAATGTGGTTAAAAAGCGTCACAAAGAACATAAACCATCCCCGGTCAATCCCCTCCGGAATCTGCGCTGTATAATTAATAGAAAAGCTTTCATCGCACATGCCGAAGATGAGATAGATTTTTTTCCATCCCAGCCCCCGGTATTTGTCCAGCATGGAGATTCCGTAAAACAGATGCCTGGCGTTCAGCATGACCGTCATGGCAAAAGCCTGCAGAGGATTGAAAGAACCCAGCAGCAGAGAAACCGCCACAAATTCCGCGGATCCGGCGAAAATCGTCATGCCCATGAACATGGGGTACAGGAAACAGAAACCGGAAGCGTTCATGTAGATTCCGTAGGTCATGCCAAGAAACAGAAAGCCGGCCAGGATGGGGATGGTATAGGGAAACGCGCAGCGGGCGGCCTGAAAGGCCACTGATTTTGAAGATGTCTTGCTCATAAGTCCCTCCGAAAATACACACAGAATGGATTGATTATACCACGATGGAAAGAAAATGTACATCCGGGGAGAACTGGATTCATGGATTCCTCCATTTTCTTGACCTTAAGTCATTGACTTATAGTCAATGAAATGGTATTCTACAAAGGAAAACAGGATTCAGCAGGAGATTTTTCGGAAACAGGAGGAAAGAAGTATGAACAGCAGGCAGCTTGCAGCCAGGGAGACAAGACAGAAGCTTTTACAGGCGGGAAAAAAGCTGATCTGCGAAAAAGGGCTGGATCAAACTTCTGTGGATGAAATCACCGGGAAGGCCGGGGTGTCGAAGGGAACCTTTTACACTTATTTTCGAAGAAAAGAGGATATTGTCTTCGAACTGAGCCGCAGTATGTTCGGCGAGATCCTGGAAGGAGCAAAAAAGTTTCCCGGTTCTTTTGCGGAAAAGCTGGCCCGTTATATGGCGGATTTTTCCGGGTATATCCAGCAGGGCAGCGTCCGCCTGGCCCAGGACTGGATCAAAGGGGTGGTTACTCCCGTCCGGGAAGGGGAAGCTTCGGAGCGCTGGAAATTGCGGCAGGATCTGGAGTCCATGGAAGATCTCATCCGTTTCGGGATACGACGGGGGATGCTGCGGGAGGATACGCCGGCAGCCCAATTGGCCGCCGCTTTTGTGGATATTCTCTACGGCCAGCTGCTCTGCTGGTGTATGTCGGACGGAGTCTACAGCCTCAGGGAACGTACGGAAAACTTCTGCGGGGAAAATCTGGAAACTATGCTAGGAAAGTATTTAACGGAGGAGTCTATATGAGTGATCTGGGAAAAGACATAAAAAAACTGGGTTTCGGCCTTATGCGGCTGCCCCAGAAAGCGGACGAAACCATTGATGTAGAACAGACAAAGCAGATGGTGGATCTGTTCATGGAAGCGGGATTTACTTACTTCGACACGGCCTGGGCCTATGCCGGGTCCGAGGACGCCATCCGCCAGGCCCTGGTGGAGCGGTATCCCAGAGAAAGCTTTCAGCTGGCCACGAAAAACGCGGCCTGGATCAACTGCAAGACCAGGGAGGAAGCTTATTCCCAGTTTGATACCTCTCTGAAACAGACAGGAGCGGGATACTTTGACTTCTATCTCCTTCACAATCTGGGTGAGTCCAGGACAAAATATTTTGACGACTATGAGATGTGGAGCTGGGTGCAGGAAAAGAAAAAGGAAGGGCTGATCCGTCATGTGGGATTCTCTTTTCATTCCACGCCGGAGGAGCTGGACGCCATTCTCACCGCGCATCCGGAAATGGAGTTTGTACAGCTGCAGATCAATTACGCGGACTGGGAAAATCCGGCAGTCCAGTCCCGGCGCTGTTATGAGACGGCCAGAAAGCACGGGAAACCGGTAATTATTATGGAGCCTGTGAAAGGCGGCATGCTGGCCACACCGCCGGAGTCTGTAGTCAGGATCCTGCAGGCAGAGGAACCGGAATCCTCTCCGGCCTCCTGGGCCATCCGCTTCGCGGCGGGACTGGAAGGTGTCATTACCGTACTCTCCGGCATGAGCAGCCTGGAGCAGATGCAGGATAATCTTTCCTGCATGCGGGATTTTTCCGGTCTTTCCGAAAGGGAAAAAGAGACTCTTAAGGCAGCTCAGGAGGAGCTGAACCGCATTCCACTGATCCCCTGTACCACCTGTAATTACTGCGCTAAAGTCTGTCCGCAGGACATCGGTATCTCCGGTTCTTTTACCGCCATGAATTATCTGACCCTTTACGGCGATAAGGAGAGAGCCCTGGGCCAGGAGAACTGGCTGGTGGCGGGGCACGGACGGAAGAGGGCGGATCAGTGCGTGAAATGCGGAAAATGCGAGGAGGTATGTCCGCAGCATATTTCCATCCGGGAGAATCTGGAACTGGTCTGTGAAAAACTGCTCTAAAAAACATTTGAATCCTTTCGGGTTTTAGTGTATACTGATATCTGTATGTTTTTATAACAATTAATACTGCGTCAGCAGTCCGATCAGTTTCAGAAAATCAGGAGGGAAGCTAAATGGCGGTTAAATACGTGTTTGTCACAGGCGGAGTGGTATCGGGTCTCGGAAAGGGGATTACAGCCGCCTCACTGGGCCGTCTCCTGAAAGCCAGGGGCTATCAGGTGACCATGCAGAAATTTGATCCCTATATTAACATAGATCCGGGGACCATGAATCCCATTCAGCATGGAGAAGTCTTTGTTACGGACGACGGTACGGAGACAGACCTGGATCTGGGTCATTACGAGCGTTTTATCGATGAGAGCCTGGACAAGAACTCCAACGTCACCACCGGAAAAGTTTACTGGTCCGTGCTTCAGAAAGAGCGTCACGGAGACTTTGGAGGAGGAACTGTCCAGGTAATCCCTCATATTACCAATGAGATCAAGGGACGTTTTTACCGGGGGAAAAGCGTGGACGAGGACCGGATCGCCATTATCGAGGTAGGCGGTACCGTAGGAGATATTGAGAGCCAGCCTTTCCTGGAGTCCATCCGCCAGTTCCAGCATGATGTAGGACGCAGAAACGCGATTCTGGTTCATGTAACATTGATTCCCTATATTAAGGCTTCCGGAGAGTTAAAGACCAAACCTACCCAGGCCAGCGTCAAGGAGCTGCAGGGCATGGGCATCCAGCCGGATGTGATCGTCTGCCGTTCCGAACATCCCCTGACCCAGGAGTTAAAGGACAAAATCGCTCTTTTCTGCAATGTGCCCTGCTCCCATGTGCTGCAGAATCTGGATGTGGAATATCTTTATGAAGCGCCCCTGGCTATGGAGCGGGAGCATTTGGCCAAAGTTGTGCTGGAATCTCTGGAACTTCCCTGCCCGGAGCCGGATCTTTCCGAGTGGAAATCCATGGTGGAGGATCTTCGCAGCGCCAATAAGGATGTGACCATCGGACTGGTAGGAAAATATATTTCTCTTCATGATGCTTATCTCAGTGTAGTGGAGGCCCTGAAGCATGGCGGTATTCCGAATCATGCCAACGTACATATCAAGTGGATCGATTCGGAAACTGTCAGCGAGGAAAATGCGGCGGAAATTCTTGCGGATGTAGACGGCCTTCTGGTTCCCGGCGGTTTCGGAAGCCGGGGGATTGAGGGAAAGATCGCTGCCATCCGTTATGCCAGAGAAAACCGTATTCCCTTCCTGGGACTGTGCCTTGGCATGCAGCTGGCCATTGTGGAGTTTTCCCGGAATGTGGTGGGCTACCATGACGCCCACAGCATTGAGCTGAATCCCAACACCATGCATCCGGTAATCGCCCTGATGCCGGACCAGAACGGCGTGGAGGATATCGGCGGCACCTTAAGGCTGGGATCTTATCCCTGCCATCTGAAGGAGGATTCCCTGGCTCACAAGCTGTACGGCAAGGATCTGATCCATGAGCGCCACAGACACCGCTATGAGGTGAATAATGATTACAGAAAAGCCCTGCAGGAAAACGGCATGGTGCTTTCCGGCCTGTCACCGGACGGACATATTGTGGAGATGATCGAGCTTCCGGACCATCCCTTCTTCATCGCAACTCAGGCCCATCCGGAGTTCAAGAGCCGTCCCAACCGGCCCCATCCCCTGTTTAAGGGACTGGTAGAGGCCGCCCTGGCCCGCCGGGCAAAATAAATAAACAGCAGAAGCCAAAGAGGGCAGTGCTGAGCAAGGAGAGATTCCCTGCTTACGCGTTGCCCTTTTTTATGTTTTGGTGGTGTTTCACAGAGAAATCTGGAAAAACAGAAATAAATTCGGCAAAATATAAAAAAACAGAAATAAATTCAATTTTTTGCTTTACACACACAATTTTTTGTATTATAGTAGTTCCAATATAAACAGAAAGAGGGAATACAGGATGAAGCAGACAGCGAAGAGGGCTCTCCCGGAGCGGCCGCCGCTGTACCGGCAGGAGTTTGAACACGACAACTGCGGTATCGGAGCGGTGGTGAATATCAAAGGACAACGGGACCACGCCACAGTAGAGAACGCCTTAAAAATTGTAGAAAATCTGGAACACAGAGCCGGCAAAGACGCCGAGGGCAAAACAGGGGACGGAGTAGGGATCCTTTTACAGATCTCCCATAAATTTTTCTCCCGAACCTGCAGCGCCCTCGGTATTTTTTTGGGAGAAGAGCGCTCCTACGGAGTCGGCATGTTCTTCTTTCCCCAGGAGGAGCTGAAAAGAAACCAGGCCCGGAAGATGTTTGAGATCATCGTTCAGAAGGAGGGCATGGAGTTTCTGGGCTGGCGTACGGTACCCACAGCCCCGGAAGTGCTGGGACATAAGGCCAGGGAGTGCATGCCCTGCATCATGCAGGCCTTTATCAGAAAGCCGGATTCTCTGGAGAGGGGGCTTGCTTTTGACCGGAAGCTGTATATGGTCCGGCGGGTCTTCGAGCAGAGCAATGACAACACCTACGTGGTCTCCCTGTCCAGCCGCACAATTGTCTATAAAGGTATGTTTCTGGTGGGACAGCTGCGGACCTTTTTCACGGATCTGCAGGATCCGGATTACGAGTCCGCCCTGGCGGTGGTCCACTCACGGTTTTCCACCAATACCAATCCCAGCTGGGAGCGGGCCCATCCCAACCGGATGATCGTCCACAACGGGGAGATCAATACTATCCGGGGCAATGCGGACAAGATGCTGGCCCGGGAGGAGACCATGTTTTCTCCGGTTCTGGCTGAGGACATGGATAAAGTGCTGCCGGTGATCAACGCCGGAGGCTCTGATTCCGCCATGCTGGATAACACTCTGGAGTTTCTGGTCATGAGCGGCATGGACCTGCCTCTGGCCATGATGATCCTGATCCCGGAACCCTGGGCCAACAATGAGACCATCTCCCTGGAGGAAAAAGATTTTTACCAGTATTACGCCACTATGATGGAGCCCTGGGACGGCCCGGCTGCCATTGTCTTCTCTGACGGGGATCTGGTGGGAGCGGTGCTGGACCGGAACGGCCTGCGTCCTTCCCGGTATTACATTACGGACAACGACTGCCTGATCCTGGCTTCTGAAGTAGGGGCTCTGGCGATCCCCCCGGAGCATGTAGTGAAAAAAGAGCGGCTGCATCCGGGGAAAATGCTGCTGGTTGACACCCGGGCCGGACGGCTGATCCGGGACGAAGAGCTGAAGGAAAAATACGCTCTGCGGCAGCCCTACGGAGAATGGCTGGACAGCAACCTGGTACACCTGTCCCAGCTGAAGATCCCAAACCAGAAAATTGAAGAATATACAGGAGAGCAGAGAGCCCGGCTGCAGAAAGCCTTCGGATATACCTACGAAGAGTACCGGGAGGCCATCCGCAATATGGCCCTCAACGGCTCCGAGGGCATTGCCTCCATGGGAGTGGATACTCCTCTGGCGGTGCTCTCCAAAGAGCATCAGCCGCTTTTCAATTATTTCAAGCAGCTGTTCGCCCAGGTGACAAATCCGCCCATTGACGCTATCCGGGAGGAAGTAGTGACCTCCACCTCTGTATATCTTGGGCGGGACGGAAATCTGCTGATGGAGACACCGGACAACTGTAAGGTGCTGAAGATTAACGATCCCATTCTGACCAACACGGATATGCTGAAGATCAAAACCATGAAGGTAGAAGGCTTTCAGGTGGAGACGGTTCCCATCACCTACTACAAGAGCACCCCTCTGGAGCGGGCCATTGAGCGGCTGTTCGTGGAGGTGGATAAAGCCTACCGCCAGGGAGCCAACATCCTGGTGCTCTCTGACCGGGGAGTGGATGAAAACCATGTGCCCATGCCTTCTCTGCTGGCTGTCTCCGCCGTCCACCAGCATCTGGTAAAAACAAAGAAGAGAACCTCCCTGGCCATTATCCTGGAGTCGGGAGAACCCAGAGATGTGCATCACTTCGCGGCTCTGCTGGGCTACGGGGCCAGCGCCGTCAATCCCTACCTGGCCCTGGATACCATTCATGAGCTCATCGATGACGGGATGCTGGATAAAGACTATTACGCAGCGGTAAACGACTACACCCGGGGAGTTTTAAACGGCATTGTGAAAATCGCTTCCAAGATGGGGATCTCCACCATCCAGTCCTACCAGGGAGCCCAGATTTTTGAAGCCGTGGGCATTTCCCCGGAAGTGATCGACAAGTATTTTACCGGCACGGTAAGCCGTGTGGGAGGCATTACTCTGGAGGATATCGCCAGGGACGCGGACCAGCGCCATTCCCAGGCCTTTGATCCCCTTGGCCTGACCACAGACCTGACCCTGGACAGTGTGGGCCGCCACAAGAGCCGCAGCCAGGGGGAAGAACACCGGTACAACCCGGAAACCATCCATCTGCTTCAGGAGTCCACCCGCAGAGGGGATTACGAAATGTTTAAGGAGTACACCAATCTGGTGGACCGGGAGGAATCCGGGTATCTCCGGAGCCTCATGGATTTCCGCTATCCGGAAGAAGGGGTGCCCCTGGAGGAAGTGGAGAGCGTGGATTCCATTGTTCAGCGGTTTAAAACAGGGGCCATGTCTTACGGCTCCATTTCCCAGGAAGCCCACGAGACCCTGGCCATTGCCATGAACCGTCTTCACGGAAAGTCCAACACCGGAGAAGGCGGGGAGAGCGAAGAGAGACTGAAGTCCCCGGAGCGCTGCTCCGCCATTAAACAGGTAGCTTCCGGAAGGTTCGGCGTTACCAGCGAATATCTGGTCAGCGCAAAGGAGATCCAGATTAAAATGGCCCAGGGAGCCAAGCCGGGAGAGGGAGGCCATCTGCCTGCCCGAAAGGTTTACCCCTGGATCGCCAAGACCAGACATTCCACACCAGGAGTCTCCCTGATCTCGCCGCCGCCCCACCATGATATTTATTCCATCGAAGATCTGGCCCAGCTGATCTACGACCTGAAAAATTCCAATGTCCATGCCAGGATCTCCGTGAAGCTGGTATCGGAAGCCGGGGTGGGCACAGTGGCCGCCGGGGTGGCCAAGGCAGGGGCCCAAGTGATCCTGATCTCCGGCTATGACGGAGGTACCGGAGCCGCCCCCAAGAGTTCCATCCACAGCGCCGGTCTTCCCTGGGAGCTGGGACTGGCGGAGACCCATCAGACTTTGCTCATGAACGGCCTGCGGAACCGGGTCATGCTGGAGACGGACGGAAAGCTCATGAGCGGCCGGGACGTGATCATCGCCGCCCTGCTGGGCGCGGAGGAGTACGGATTTGCCACGGCTCCCCTGGTGACTATGGGCTGCGTCATGATGCGGGTCTGCAATCTGGACACCTGCCCTGTGGGAGTCGCTACCCAGAATCCGGAGCTTCGGAAGCGTTTCCGGGGCAAACCGGAATATGTAGAAAACTTTATGCGTTTTATTGCCAGGGAAATGCGGGAATATATGGCAAAGCTGGGATTCCGGACGGTAGATGAGATGGTAGGGCGCAGCGACCTGCTGAAGCGGAAAGACTCCGGAGAACTGGAGCGGGGAGATTGCGTCAACCTGGACGCTATACTTGGCAACCCCTACGGGGGACCGGGAAGGAAAGTCACCTTTGATCCGGCGGCAGTCTACGATTTTAAACTGGAGCAGACCCTGGACAAAAAGGTGCTTCTGCCCAATCTGCGGCCGGCCATGGAAAAGGGAGAACCCCGGCAGATTTCTGTAAAGGTGGGGAATACAGACCGGACCCTGGGTACCATTCTGGGAGCGGAGATTACCAGAAGATTCGGGGATCACACTCTGGACGATGATACGTATACCATCACCTGTACCGGAGCCGGCGGTCAGAGCTTCGGGGCCTTCATTCCCAAAGGCCTGACGCTGGATCTCATCGGGGACTCCAATGATTATCTTGGCAAAGGTCTTTCCGGAGGAAAGATCATTGTGCGGGCGCCGGAGGGGGTTCCCTATAAGCCTGAGGAAAACATCATCATCGGCAACGTGGCACTGTACGGAGCCACCAGCGGCGAGGCTTATATTGCAGGGGTGGCCGGCGAGAGGTTCTGCGTGCGGAATTCCGGAGCCTGCGCGGTGGTAGAAGGCGTGGGAGAGCATGGCTGTGAATATATGACCGGCGGCCGGGTGGTAGTTCTTGGAAATACCGGCAAAAACTTTGCCGCAGGCATGAGCGGCGGCATTGCCTACGTGCTGGATGAGAGCAATCACCTGTACCGGAACCTGAATAAAGAGATGATCCGCATTGAAAAAGTGGACAATCCCTATGATAAACAGGAACTGAAAAGCCTGCTTGAGAAGCATACGGCTGCCACCCATTCGGAAAAAGGCCGCCGGGTGCTGGAGCATTTTGAAGAATATCTTCCGAAGTTCAAGAAGATCATTCCCAATGATTACAAACGGATGCTGACCCTGTCCGCCAGACTGGAGGAAAAAGGGCTGACCAGCGAGCAGGCCCAGATCGAAGCATTTTACGAAAGTCTGAACAGGTAGGAGGGACAGAACATGGGAAAACCAACTGGATTTTTAGAATATGAGAGACAGGAGAGTTTATGCCTTCCTCCCCTGGAGCGGATCAAAGATTTTCATGAATTTCATACACCGCTTCCTCTGGACAAACAGAGACAGCAGGGAGCCCGCTGCATGGCCTGCGGCGTTCCCTTCTGCCAGTCCGGGCGCATGATCGCCGGCATGGCCAGCGGCTGTCCCCTGCAGAATCTCTGCCCGGAATGGAACGATTTGGTGTATCTGGGAAACTGGCAGGAGGCTTACCGGAGGCTGGCTAAAACCAACTGCTTTCCGGAATTTACCTCCCGGGTCTGCCCGGCTCTCTGCGAGGCGGCCTGCACCTGCGGCCTGAACGGAGATCCAGTAGCCACAAAAGAAAATGAGCGGGCAGTGATCGAATACGCCTGGGAACACGGTTTTATAAAACCGGAACCGCCAAAGGTGCGGACCGGAAAAAAGGTGGCGGTAGTGGGAAGCGGCCCTTCCGGCCTGGCGGCGGCCATGCAGCTGAACCGCAGGGGCCACCAGGTAACCGTTTTTGAACGCAGCGACCGCATCGGCGGCCTTCTGCGGTACGGCATTCCCAACATGAAACTGGAAAAATCTGTTCTGGACCGCCGGATCCGCCTTCTGGAGGAGGAGGGGATCACCTTTGTCACCGGAGCGGATGTGGGCAGAGATAAAGACGCCAAAGAGCTGCTGAAGGAATTTGACCGGGTGCTGCTATGCTGCGGCGCTTCTCAGCCCCGGGACATCCAGGTTCCCGGAAGAGAACTCCAGGGCATCCATTTCGCGGTGGAATTTCTGACCTCCGTCACCAGAAGCCTTCTGGATTCTCAGCTGAAAGATAAAACGTATATTGACGCCAAGGATAAGCATGTGGTGGTCATCGGCGGGGGAGATACAGGAAACGACTGCGTGGGAACCTCCCTGCGGCTGGGGGCGAAATCCGTTACCCAGCTGGAGATGATGCCAAAGCCCCCGGAAGTGAGAGGGGAAAACAATCCCTGGCCGGAATGGCCCAGGATCCTGAAAACCGATTACGGCCAGGAGGAGGCCATTGCGGTCTTCGGCCAGGATCCCAGGATCTATCAGACCACTGTCACAGAATTTCTGGGAGACAAAAAAGGCCGGCTGAAGAAAGTGAAGCTGGTAGACCTGTCCCCCCAGAAAGACGAAAAAACGGGACGGCTGAATATGGTGCCGGTGGAAGGCAGCGAGAGAATCCTTCCGGCGGATCTGGTACTCATTGCCGCCGGATTTTTAGGAAGCGAATCCTATGTGGCCGATGCCTTTGGGACAGCCAGAAACGGACGCGGCAATGTGGAGACAAAACCGGGAGAGTATGAGACTTCCGTGGCCGGAGTCTTTACTGCCGGAGACATGCACCGGGGACAGTCCCTGGTGGTGTGGGCCATCCGGGAGGGGCGGGAAGCCGCCAGGGCGGTAGACCGGTCCCTGATGGGGTACACGAATCTGTGAAGCACAATGGAGTGTTTTGGATACGGCAAGGAAAGAACAGTCTGCATCGTTCCGCCTGCGCTGGAGTGTTTTGAATACGGCAGGGAAAGAACAGTCTGTTTCACTCCGCCTGCGCTCACCCTGAGCCTGAGGTCTCAGGGATGTGCTCGGCCAGTCGCTCCGCAGACTGTTCTTGCTCTGCCTGATTTCAAAAGACTGCCGGAAAGCCGGCTTTCAGACGGAAGGGTTCGTAAATTTGATTGTTCTGTACTGTAAGGAAAATTACTTAAGGTATGCATTTGATCTTAAGGATTTCCTGGCTGCGCAGGGGGATCGGCCCCTGCAGCCGTCACGCATATATCTGGAACAGCCGTCAGCTGTACGCCGGGGAGATCGCTGTCCCGGAGGAGCGACTTTCCGAGCACATCCTTCAGACCGGACCCGGGCTGAAGGTGAGCGCAGGCGGAGCGCCGAAGGGAAGGGATCCCCGGGGAACAGGGAACCATCGGCGAAAGTGGGCGGTTGACAAAGAAATCCCAGCTTTGTATAATTTGGCAAGGAGGAAGTAACATATGGCTAATTACACCAGGGAAGAGATCCTCTCTATGGCGGAGGAGGAAGATGTGGAGTTTATCCGCCTTCAGTTTACGGATATGTTCGGTACTATGAGGAATGTCGCGGTTACCTCCAGCCAGCTGGAAAAGGCCCTGAACAATGAGTGCGTGTTTGATGCCACGCCTCTGGAAGGGTTCCGGCCGGAGGACGGGACGGATATGTATCTGCATCCGGACCTGGACAGTTTTGTGATCCTGCCCTGGCGTCCCCAGCAGGGGAAGGTGGCCAGGATGATCTGCGATGTGTACAAGGCGGACGGAACGCCTTACCAGTGCTGTTCCCGCAGTATCCTGAAACGCTGCGTCAGCCGGGCCAGAGAGCTGGGATACGAGTTTTACGCCGGTCCCAGATGTGAGTTTTTCCTGTTTCAGACCGACGAGGAGGGAAGGCCTACCAACCGCACCCCGGAGCAGGCCGGTTATTTTGATCTGGGCCCCATTGATATGGGGGAAAACGCCCGCCGGGATATTGTACTGACCCTGGAGGACATGGGTTTCCGGGTGGAGAGTTCCTACCATGAGGCGGCTCCCGGCCAGCACGAGATCGATTTCCACCGGGCCGGAGGCCTGGATTCCGCCGACAGTGTCATGACCTTTAAATTTGCTGTAAGGACCATTGCCAGACGCCACGGCCTTCACGCCACCTTTATGCCGAAGCCGAAAACCGGCGTGTCCGGATCCGGCATGCACCTGAATTTTGCTCTCTATAACAGAGAGGGAAAAAATATCTTCCGCAGCAGTGAGGATCCCCTGGGGCTTTCCCGGGAGGCTTACTGGTTTATAGGAGGTATCCTGAAACACATCGGCGCCATGTGTGCCGTTACCAATCCCCTGGTAAACTCCTACAAACGGCTGGTGCCCGGTTTTGAGGCGCCTGTGTATGAGGCCTGGTCCGCGTTTCAGAAAAATTCTCTGATCCGTATCCCAAACGCCAAGGGAGGACACAGGGAGATTGAACTGCGCTCGCCGGATCCGGCGGCCAACCCCTATCTGGCTCTTGCTCTCTGTCTTATGGCAGGGCTGGACGGCATGGAAAAGCAGATTCTGCCCCCGGCTCCTCTGGATCGGGCGGCGGAGGCCATTGGGGAGGAAGAGAAAGGGAAACTGGGAATTGCCTCCCTGCCATCTACCCTCTGGGAGGCGGTGTCTCTTATGGAGCAGGATCCCTTTATCCGCAGCGTGCTGGGAGACGATTTTGTGGAACGGTACGCGGAGGCAAAGAAATCAGAATGGAAGGAATATATGCTGCAGGTTTCCGACTGGGAAGTTGACCGGTATCTCTATCGGATCTGATCCGGAGGAGCGGGAATGAGCGGCGTGATCATTGCTTTTCCAAAGGCCCAGGATGGCAGACGCATCCAGGGGGTGCTGGAAAAGCATGGAATGAAAGTGACGGCGGTCTGCACTTCCGCGGCGGCGGCGCTGTCAGAAATGAATCAGCAGAGCGGAGGGATCCTCCTCTGCGGGTACAGGCTGCCGGACATGCATTTTTCGGAATTGAGGGAATGTATGCCGGGAAATTTCCAGATGCTGCTGGCGGCTTCCGGAAGGGTACTCAGCACAGTGGAGGGATCGGACGTCATGGCGGTGTCCCTGCCCCTGTCCGTCCATGAACTGATAAACACTCTGGCTATGATGGAGCGGGCTGCCCTCCGTCAGAAGAAAAAGAAGGCCTCGGGGAAACCCAAGACCAGAACCCCCGGAGAACAGAAGATCATTGACAGTGCCAAGGCGCTGCTGATGGAGCGGAATCATATGACAGAGGAAGAGGCCCACCGTTATCTCCAGAAACGCAGCATGGACAACGGCACCAGTCTGGTGGAAACGGCCCAGATGGTTCTGGCTCTTTTCTGAATCCGGATCCGCGGGAATTGAAAACTCAGACAGGCAGAGGGTATTCTTTTCGGAGAAGAACCTGCAAATATATAAAAAAGGAGCAACTTGTTATGTTTAAGATCAATGAAAACTATCTGAAGCTTCCGGGAAGCTATCTTTTTTCCACCATCGGAAAAAAGGTTGCGGCCTATTCCCAGGCCAATCCTGACAAAAAACTGATCCGTCTGGGGATTGGCGATGTGACCCAGCCTCTGGCTCCGGCTATCGTCAAAGCCCTGCACAAAGCAGTGGATGAGATGGGAGCGGCGGAGACCTTTCATGGCTATGCTCCGGATCTTGGGTATGAATTCCTGCGGCGCACCATTGCGAAAAATGACTATCAGGAGCGGGGCTGTGATATTTCCGCGGATGAGATTTTTGTATCCGATGGGGCAAAGTGCGACTGCGGAAATATTCAGGAGATTTTTGGAGCGGACAACCGGATCGCCGTCTGCGACCCGGTGTATCCCGTGTATGTAGACACGAATGTTATGGCCGGAAGGGCGGGAGAATGGATCCCGGAGAAGGAGATGTTTTCCAGGGTAATCTACATGCCCTGCACCATGGACAATGATTTTGTTCCGGAATTACCTAAAGAGACGCCGGACATGATCTATCTCTGCTATCCCAACAATCCTACGGGATCTACTCTGACCAAAGCCCAGCTGCAGGAATGGGTGGACTACGCCAACAAAGTGGGGGCGGTGATCCTTTTTGACGCAGCTTACGAGGCCTATATCTCTGAAGATGACGTGCCCCACAGCATTTATGAGTGCGAGGGGGCCAGGACCTGCGCCATTGAGTTCCGCAGCTTCAGCAAGAATGCAGGCTTCACCGGCGTCCGTCTGGGCTTCACCGTGGTTCCCAAGGATCTGAAATGCGGGGAGGTGTCCCTGCACAGCCTCTGGGCCAGACGCCACGGCACCAAATACAACGGCGCTCCCTACATTATCCAGAGAGCCGGCGAGGCAGTGTACTCCCCGGAAGGAAAGGCGGAGCTGAAGGAGCAGGTGGCCTATTACATGAAGAACGCAGGCGTTATCTACAACGGACTGAAAGAGGCGGGCTATACGGTGGCCGGCGGCGTCAACGCTCCCTACATCTGGCTGAAAACACCGGAGGGAATGGATTCCTGGAAGTTCTTCGATTATCTCCTGGAGACCGCCAACGTGGTAGGAACACCCGGGTCCGGTTTCGGCCCCAGCGGAGAGGGCTATTTCCGGCTGACTGCTTTCGGCACCTATGAAAATACAGTGGAAGCCATCGAAAGGATCAAAAAACTGTAGCGTCAGGATACAGGGGGCATTGTCCCCCTGTACACTGATGCTAAGAAAAGTTGAGAGAGGGACCGTTGCAAAATCGAGAAATCTATGGAGCAGCGGTTCCATTTTTAATACAAAAAAGACCAGGGGAAGCCGCTCAAACTGCTGCAGACATCACACCTCTGGCGGTGCTACGGTAAGAATCAGGGATTTCTTTGAAATTACGGTAGAGGGATTCGGCGAGCTACAGTAAGATTCAGGGGTTTCTTTGAAATTACGGTAGTGGATTTCGGCGAGCTACGGTAAGATTCAGAGGTTCCTTTGAAATTACGGTAGTAGGAAAATCAAAACACCTACAGAGCTCTTATTCGCTGTAAAAAGTTCTGCCGCATTAATTTGCTATGTGCTATGCTCCCTTCTAGGTAGTGCGACAGCCCTTTTTTGTTCTGCCTCAATGAATCCGGCCTATATTGTGATTTCCGAATGGGGAGGGATCCGGCAGAACCGCTTTTCGTCCCAGGGACCGGTCAGAAGCTGCTGCAGATACTCCAGGGTGGCGGGAACGCAGACCCGTTTCAGATGCAGGATCTTTTCCGCTTCGGCAGTTTTTTCGTAAAGCTGCCGGATTGGGCAGGTTCCGGTATCTAAAAGGGCCAGTTCCCGGTAATGGCCGTACATCATACTTATAAGTTCATCAGCGGTTTCCGGGCCGTATGTTTCCCGCAGATTTTGATATTCAGAGAAAAGATTGCTTTCTCCCCGGAGCCAGCCTTCCGTCATGTAAATTGCAGCATGATCTCTTCCGTAAGCGTTGCGGGCCGCGTCTGAGCCGAAGAACAGGGAGATGCAGTCTTCGATCCTTGGAAAAATGGTTTCGAAATCTCCGGTTTTCAGCCCGAGAACCGAATTGCCGCAGCGGCCGAAGCCCAGCAGCAGCCGCTGGCAGCCGGAGATAGAATCCAGTTCCTCCTGCAGACGTTCATGAAGCTTTTTGGGCATATTGTGCAGTCCGGATTCGATCCAGAGCGGTTCCAGATCCAGACGATTTCTCCGGATGATTGTTTCAATCTCGCTTTTCATGGTTTCACAGGCAAGCAATTTGGTGGTCATGGCAGAATCTCCTTTGTGTTATTTGACAGAAGGGCGGTGCTTTTCCGGTATTCTCTGGGGGAACACTGGTAAAACCGCTTAAACTGTTTGGAATAATATCCGGGATAATCGAAGCCGCAGGCGCTGGAAATATGAGCAATGCTGCGGCCGGGTTCGGACAGGAGCATCTCCGCGCTGCGCATAAGCCGGTATTTCAGCAGATACTGAATCGGGGAATCGCCGATGGCTCTCCGGAAGCAGCGGAGACATTCCCGTTCCCCGATATGGGCGGCGCCGGCGATCTCTTTCAGTCCTATGGCCTGGGAGAAATGGCTGTGCATATATTCCAGCATCTGCTCCATCCGCAGGGTATCCCCGTCCGGAGCCTGGCGGGGCAGCCGGAGAATGTCCTCAAATATCCGGAATACCTGCAGCAGGATCCGGGAAAGCTGTTCCCGGACCGTAAATTCATAGGCGAAAGCGTCTGCCCGCAGGGCTTCAAAGGCCTGAAGGAAAGAATCTTCCGGATGGTCCGGATGGTCCGCCAGCAGCACGCAGGTGAAGCCGGGACAGGACAGAAGGGGCTGTATATATTTGACAGCGAAGGCGGAACTGCTGCTTCCGGTCAGCAGCAGAGGCGAACATACCAGGGACTGAAGGATGCAGGGAGAGATGCCCTCTGCGTAATGCAGAGTATTGGAGTTGATCACTGCCAGTTCCCCGGCTTCCATAATAAATTCGTGAAAGGGCACCTGCAGCTTCAGGGTGCCTTTTTTTACATATACCAGTTCCAGTTCCTCATGCCAGTGCCAGGAGATTACCTGTTCTGTGCCGCCCTTCAGATGGGTTTCATATCCGGCGCAGGGAAACTCCGGGGTTCCGTGGGGCTTCAGTTCTCTTCCCGCATGATTTCTATTGAGGCCGCATGTCTGTAAACTCATGATCTTTTCCTCTGCTAAGTCGTTTTTGTTTTATTATATGTCCATAAACAAGTTGAATCAAGTGTTATATGGCGGTATTGTATTCATGCATAAAAACGGCGTCAGGATATACGGACTGCCGGAGGATGTAAGTAGAGGAGGAATTAAAGGTGTTTCAGTTACTGCTTGGAATCATTTATCTTTCGTTTATCAGCCTGGGACTTCCGGACGGTCTGCTGGGTTCTGCCTGGCCATCAATCTATCCGCAGTTTCAGGTGCCTGTTTCTTATGCAGGGATTATTTCCATGATTATCTCTGTGGGAACAATACTTTCCAGTCTTCAGAGCGACCGGCTTACCCGGAAGCTGGGTACAGGAAAGGTAACAGCCATCAGCGTAGGGCTTACCGCGGCGGCGCTGTTTGGATTTTCGGTCAGTTCTTCTTTTTGGATGCTTTGTCTGTGGGCCATTCCCTACGGGCTGGGAGCAGGAAGTGTAGATGCTTCTTTGAATAATTATGTAGCCCTGCACTATGAAAGCAGACATATGAGCTGGCTTCACTGTATGTGGGGCGTGGGCGCTGCCGGAGGACCGTATATCATGGGGTTCGCTCTGACCAGGGGTATGAGTTGGACTGCTGGATACCGGATCGTCTTTATTCTTCAGGTGATTCTGACGTTGATCCTGGTTATGAGCCTTCCTCTGTGGAAAAAAAGACCGCAGGATGGTAAAGAGGTTTGTGGGGAGACAGCGCAATCCCTTTCCTTAAAAGAAATAATCAGGATTCCGGGTGCAAAGGAAGTTTTTATCTGCTTTTTCTGCTATTGTGCCATAGAACAGACGGCAGGACTCTGGGCCAGCAGTTACCTGAACCTGTTTAAGGGGGTACCCAGTGAAACGGCGGCCACCTTTGCCAGCATGTTTTATATCGGCATTACAGCAGGCCGGGCCCTCAGCGGCTTTTTTACCATGAAACGCAGCGATGTGCAGATGATCCGTCTTGGATGCGGCATCATCGGGGCGGGGGTTCTGATCCTTCTGCTGCCTTTAGGGGCGGAGGTATCTCTGGCGGGCCTGATCATTGTGGGCCTTGGCTGCGCGCCGGTCTATCCCTGCATCATTCATTCTACCCCGGAACACTTCGGAGCAGAACGGTCCCAGGCTATTATCGGAGTACAGATGGCCTGCGCTTACGTGGGAAGCTGCATCATGCCGCCGGTTTTCGGTTTGCTGGCTAATCATGTTTCTGTGGGGCTGCTGCCGGTATATCTCCTGGTGATTCTGGTACTGATGATTGTCATGCATGAGAAACTTACTGAAAAAACCGGAAAGAAAACCAGTTAATGGGAATTTTGGGGGCTTTGCAAAAGCCCCCATTCTGTTGTATACTGGCTATCAGGTAAATGCGCAGACGGCTCCGGCATCCGGAGCCTGGAAAGGAGTATAGATGGCAGAGAAGATCACAGACGAGACCATTGACTATGTAGGGATCCTGGCAAAACTGAAGCTCTCAGAACAGGAGCGGGAGGACGCCAAGGCGGACATGCAGAAAATGCTGGACTACATTGACAAATTGAATGAACTGGACACTGCCGGGGTAGAGCCCATGACCCATGTGTTTCCGGTAAAGAACGTATTCCGGGAAGACGTGGTGGTCAACGGGGACGACCGGGAGCAGATGCTCGCCAACGCCCCGGAACAGAGGGACGGACAGTACCAGGTACCCAAGACAGTGGAGTAAGAGGAGGAGAAATACGTGGATTTGATGGAACTCACAGCAGTGCAGCTTTCAGAAAAGATCCGTGCCGGAGAGATCCGGGTGGCGGAGGCGGTGCAGGCCGCCCTGGATGCCATTGAAGAGAAGGATCAGACCATCAACGCTTTTATTACCGTAGACCGGGATGGGGCGCTGAAAGCTGCGGAGGAGATACAGAAAAAAATAGACGCCGGGGAACTGACCGGGCCTCTGGCCGGCGTTCCGGTGGCGGTAAAAGACAATATCTGCACGAAAGGATTGAAGACCACCTGCGCCTCAAAGATCCTTTATAACTTTGTGCCCACCTATAACGCGGAGGTCATTGAAAACCTGCACCGGGCGGGTATGGTGGTCGTCGGAAAGACCAACATGGACGAGTTCGCCATGGGAAGCACCACGGAGACCTCTTTCTTCGGCGTCACCAGAAATCCCAGGAACCCGGAGCATGTGCCGGGAGGATCTTCCGGCGGCTCCTGTGCGGCAGTGGGCGCCGGGGAAGTTCTCTGCGCCCTGGGCAGCGACACCGGCGGCTCCATCCGTCAGCCCAGCTCTTTCTGCGGTGTTACCGGGCTGAAGCCTACCTACGGCGCTGTCTCCCGGTACGGTCTTATCGCTTACGGATCCTCCCTGGATCAGATCGGGCCGGTAGCCCGGGATGTAAGGGACTGCGCGGCGCTGTTTTCTGTCATTGCTTCCCATGACCGGAAGGATTCCACCTCCGTGGAACTGGAGGATTATGATTTTATGGGGGCGCTCAAGGACGATGTATCCGGCCTGAAAGTGGGTATCCCCAACGAGTATTTCGGGGAAGGTCTGGATCCTCAGGTAAAGGAGCGGGTGCTGCACGCCGCCGGCCTTCTGGAGCAGAAGGGCGCGCAGGTAGAACACTTTGACCTAGGCATGCTGGAGTACGCTATCCCAGCTTACTACGTTATCGCCTCCGCCGAGGCCAGTTCCAACCTGGAGCGGTTCGACGGGGTAAAATACGGCTTCCGGGCGGAGGAGTACCGGGGCCTTCACGATATGTATAAAGAAACCCGGTCCCAGGGCTTCGGCCCGGAGGTGAAGCGGCGGATCATGCTGGGATCCTTCGTCTTAAGTTCCGGCTACTACGACGCCTATTATCTGAAAGCTCTGCGCACCAAGGCCCTGATCAAGAAATCCTTTGACGAAGCTTTTGCTAAATATGATGTGATCCTGGCTCCCGCGGCCCCCACAGCGGCGCCGAAGCTGGGAGAATCCTTAAGCGATCCCCTGGCCATGTATCTGGGAGACATCTACACCGTTTCCGTAAACCTGGCGGGGCTGCCGGGCATCTCCGTGCCCTGCGGGTCTACCGGAGAGGGTCTGCCGGTGGGAGTACAGATCCTGGCAGACTGTTTTCAGGAAAAAACCATCCTGCAGGCGGCCTACACCCTGGAGCAGGCTCTGAGAAAGGAGGAGCAGCATGGCTAAAGAATATGAAACCGTCATCGGTCTGGAGGTTCATGTAGAACTGGCCACCAAAACAAAAATTTTCTGCGGCTGTTCCACCGAGTTCGGAGGAGAGCCCAACACGCATACCTGTCCCGTATGTACCGGTATGCCCGGTTCTCTGCCGGTGCTGAATAAAAAAGTGGTGGAGTACGCCATGTCGGTAGGACTGGCCGCTAACTGCCAGATCCACCAGTACTGCCGGTTTGACCGGAAGAATTATTTCTACCCGGATAACCCCCAGAATTATCAGATCTCTCAGCTGTATCTGCCTATCTGCCATGACGGATGGATCGAGATCGAGACAGAGGGACAGAAGAAAAAAGTCCGCATCCACGAGATCCACATGGAGGAGGACGCCGGAAAGCTGATCCACGACGACTGGGAGGACTGTTCTCTGGTGGATTACAACCGCAGCGGCGTGCCTCTCATTGAGATTGTTTCCGAGCCGGATATGCGCAGCGCAGAGGAGGTTATCGCCTATCTGGAGCAGCTGCGGATGATCGCTCAGTACGTGGGCGCTTCCGACTGCAAGCTGCAGGAAGGCTCCATGCGGGCGGACGTGAACCTTTCCGTCCGGGAAAAGGGCAGCGATACCTTCGGTACCCGGACGGAGATGAAAAACCTGAACTCCTTCAAGGCCATTGCCAGAGCCATTGAGGGAGAGCAGGCCAGACAGATCGATCTTCTGGAGGAGGGCCGTCCGGTGATCCAGGAGACCCGCCGCTGGGACGACAATAAAGGAGAATCCTATCCCATGCGCTCCAAGGAGGACGCCCAGGATTACCGGTATTTCCCGGATCCGGACCTGCCTCCGGTAGAGATCAGCGACGCCTGGATGGAAGAGATCCGGGATTCCCTTCCGGAACTGCAGCCCGCCAAAAAGACCCGGTATATGGAAGAGTTCAAACTCCCGGCCTACGATGCTTCGATCCTCACGGAATCTAAGAAGCTGGCGGATCTTTTCGAGGAGACGGTAGCCCTGGGAGCTAACCCCAAAAAGGTGTCCAACTGGCTCATGGTAGAGACCCTGCGGCTTCTGAAAGAATACTCCATGGAACCGGAAGAGATCCGCTTTACCCCGGAAAACCTAAAGAAACTCATTGCTCTGGCGGAGGAAGGCTCCATTAACAGCAGTGTGGCCAAAGAAGTCTTCGAGCAGATGTTCAAAGAAAATGTAGATCCCCAGGTCTACGTGGAAGAGCACGGGCTGAAGACCGTCAACGATGCCGGCGCCCTGGAGGCTGTGGTAAAGAAGGTTCTGGAGAACAATCCTAAGGTAGTGGAAGAGTACCGGGGAGGCAAGGAAAAGGTTCTTGGCTTCCTGGTGGGGCAGGTCATGAAGGAGATGAAAGGCAAAGCCAATCCCGCCATGGCCGGAGAACTGCTGAAAAAACTGATCTGACGAACTTCTCCCGGAATGCTGAATACATTATCATAGATTCAGCATTTCGGGAGATTTTTATGAAAAATCCATATGGACTTACGGGAAAAGGGATAGGCATTGCTTTCCTGGACACCGGTATTTTTCCTCATATAGAGTTCGATGCCCGGATCCTCTGCTTCCGGGATTTTCTTTTTGGCGGAAAACGCCCTTACGATGATAACGGGCACGGAACCCACACGGCAGGGATTGCTTCCGGAGGCGCTGTAGGCGTGGCGCCGGAAAGTTCTCTAATTGCCTTGAAGGTACTGGACCGGAGAGGCAACGGGCAGAAACGGGATGTGCTCCGGGCCATGGAATGGCTGCTGCATAACCGGAACAAGTACGGAATCCGTATCGTAAATATTTCTGTAGGTACAACAGAGCAGGATCCGGAACTCCATCAGGCTCTGATACAGGGGGTGGAGAAGCTTTGGGACGCCGGCCTTCATGTGGTTACCGCCGCCGGGAATATGGGACCGGAGCCCGGCAGCGTCACTGCTCCCGGCAGCAGCCGGAAAGTGATCACCGTTGGATCCTCGGATATGCTGGTGGAACGTCAGGGAGTCTCCGGCCGGGGGCCTACCCGGGACTGCGTCTGCAAGCCGGATCTGGTGGCACCTGGATATGAGATCCTCTCCTGCGCCCCCGGAGGGGACGGCAGGCGCTATGCCAGAAAAAGCGGCACTTCCATGTCCACTCCGGTGGTTTCCGGGGCGATCGCCCTGGCTCTGGAAAAAGACCCTGCGCTGACCAACGTGGAGGTCAAGATGCTCCTGAAGGATTGCGCCGCGGATCTGGGGTATCCCCATAACCTGCAGGGCTGGGGGGAATTCCGGCTTGACAGCTTTTTAGAGAGGATAGTATAATAAACCCCGGACAAAACAATGGAAAATCTGATAGATCACTTGTAAATGGAGGAAACCATGCAGAAAATTACCATGAAAACTCCCCTGGTGGAGATGGACGGAGACGAGATGACAAGGATCCTGTGGCAGATGATCAAGGATGAACTGCTGCTGCCTTTTGTGGATCTGAATACAGAATATTATGATCTGGGCCTGGAGCACCGGGATGAGACCGGGGATCAGGTGACCGTGGACGCTGCCAACGCCACCAAGAAGTACGGGGTGGCTGTGAAATGCGCCACCATCACCCCTAACGCTGCCAGAATGACCGAGTACAATCTTCATGAGATGTGGAAGAGCCCCAACGGCACCATCCGTGCCATGCTGGACGGAACGGTATTCCGGGCTCCCATTGTGGTAAAAGGTATCGAGCCCTGCGTAAAGAACTGGAAGAAGCCTATTACCATTGCAAGACACGCTTACGGGGATGTTTACAAGAATGCGGAGATGACCATCCCGGCAGCCGGCAAGGTAGAACTGGTGTATACCCCTGCGGACGGATCCGAAGAGAGCCGGATCCTGGTCCATGATTTCCAGGGCAGCGGCGTGGTGCAGGGACAGCACAATCTGGACGATTCCATTGAAAGCTTCGCCAGAAGCTGCTTTGAGTACGCTCTGGACACCAAACAGGATCTCTGGTTTGCCACCAAGGACACCATCTCCAAGAAATACGATCATCGGTTTAAAGATATCTTCGCGGAGATCTTCGAGAAGGAATATAAAGAAAAATTTGAGGCTGCGGGCATTACTTATTTCTACACCCTCATCGATGACGCGGTAGCCCGTATCATGAAGGCTGAGGGCGGCTTTATCTGGGCCTGCAAAAACTACGATGGAGATGTCATGAGCGACATGGTCTCTTCCGCCTTTGGATCTCTGGCCATGATGACCTCCGTGCTGGTATCTCCTCACGGATACTTTGAGTACGAGGCCGCCCACGGCACCGTACAGCGCCACTACTACAAACATCTGAAAGGGGAGGAGACTTCCACCAACTCCGTGGCCACCATTTTTGCATGGACCGGCGCCCTGCGGAAGAGGGGCGAGCTGGATCAGATCCCGGAGCTGTCCGCCTTTGCCGACAAGCTGGAGGAGGCTACCCTTACCACCATCGAGTCCGGAAAGATGACCAAGGATCTGGCCCTGATCACTACCATCCAGAATCCCACGGTACTCAACAGCCGGGACTTCATTCTGGCTATCCGTGAGAAACTGGAGGAGCTGTTAAAGTAAAACGCTGCTCATGCGGCGCTCATAAAAAGAGATGGAGAAAAGCCCTGATCTGTAAAAGGATGCAGGGTTTTTTTCTGTAAACAAATTAATAATAAAACTGGCGCTTTTAACATTCTGACTGCTTTTTTTAACGGACCGGACTAACGGGTCTGCCGGAAAACCCGTATAATTTTATTAATTCCACAAAAAGCAATCAAGGAGAGATAGCTATGAGAGCAAAAAACAGTTTATTTTCCAGAAGATTTATCATGATGCTGGCAGGAATTTTATTTATCAGTATTTGTGTGGGATGCTACCGGATGAGCAATCTGGGGGTGGACGCATTTACCTGCATGAACCTGGGAATCAGCGGTTTTCTTGGCATGAGTTTCGGAACCTGGCAGCTGATCATGAACCTTGCTATTCTGATTCTGGTATTCTTCACTGTAAGAAAAAATATCGGACTTGGAACCATTGTAAACATGGTGTGTGTGGGATACGGAGCAGATTTTTTCTGCTGGTTTTTTCAGAAAGTGCTGGAATTACAGCCGTCCCTTCCGGTGAAAATCCTTTTTCTGGTCATCGGCAGTCTTTTTGCGGGGCTGGGGGTGGCCTTTTATATTGTAGCGGACATGGGGATCGCCCCCTATGACAGCGTAGCCTTTATATTGGAAAAGGGAACCTCCGGAAAGATTCCCTTTCAATACGCGCGGATTTTTACCGATGTAAGCGTAGTGCTGATAGGCATAATATTTTGTTTGGCAGCCGGCAACAGTCTATGGGAGATTGTTGGCATCGGTACCCTTTGCAACGCGGCTTTTAATGGGCCCCTGATCCAGTTTTTCCGGGTTCACGTGACAGAGCCGCTCCTGGAAATGAATTAATCCGGATCCAATGTCTCTGCCAGGTTTTCCCATTCTAGATATAATTCTTCCAATTCCCGGGAAATTGCCGCTTTTTCTCTGGAAAGCTCCTGGCAGAGAGGAAGATTGGTTCCTGTTTCCGGAAGATTGAATTCTTCATCGATTTCCTTATCTCTTTGTTCCAGTTCTGCGATCCGTTCTTCTGTCTTTTTTAATGCGTTCTCTATTTTCCTTTTTCTGGCCTGGGCTTCCTTCTGGGCTTTCCAGTCCAGCTGAGAACCGGAGGGTTCTTCTAAGGCTTCAGGTTCTTTGCTCTGCTGAGGCGCGTAAGCTTTGGTCAGCTGGTCCTTTTTTTCCAGATAATAGTCGTAATTGCCTATATAGTTCACAAAGGTACCGTTGCAGAGATCCAGGATCCGGGTGGCTGTCTGGTTGATAAAATAACGGTCGTGACTTACATAGAGGACGGTTCCGGTATATTCCTGCAGGGCTTCCTCCAGGATTTCTTTGGAAGTAATGTCCAGGTGGTTGGTGGGCTCGTCCAGCAGAAGAAAGTTGGCTTCTGAGAGCATAAGCTTAGCCAGGGAAAGCCGTCCCTGTTCTCCGCCGCTTAAGGATTTTACCTGTTTGAATACATCGTCTCCGGTAAAGAGAAAAGCTGCCAGCAGATTGCGGATCTCCGTGTTGGTCATGGCCGGGTAGGCGTCGGAGATTTCCTCAAAGGCGGTCTTCTCCGGGTGCAGCACCTGATGCTCCTGATCGTAATATCCGATCTGTACCCGGCTTCCCAAAGAAATCGAACCGAAATCCGCCTCTTCCAGACCGGTAATCATTTTCAGAAGGGTAGTTTTCCCCGTACCGTTATTGCCGATTACCGCCACCCGTTCCCCTCGATGAATTTCAAAATTCTGTTGGGTAAAAAGCGGGTTTCCGTCGAAAGACTTTGAAAGATTCCGGACTGTCAGTACATCTTTTCCGCTCTGTATCCGGGGCACCAGGTGCAGGTGCATATCCGCCCGCACCTCTGCAGGCTTATCGAGCCGATCAATTTTCTCCAGCATCTTTTCCCGGCTTTCCGCCCGCTTAATAGATTTTTCCCGGTTAAAGGATTTCAGCTTGGCGATTACTTCCTCCTGATGCCGGATTTCCTGCTGCTGGTTCAGCCAGGCATTGTAAGCGGCCCGGCGGAGAATCGCTTTTTTCTGGCTATAGGCCGTATAATTCCCCTGAAATACGGTAGTTATGCCATTTTCCAGTTCAATGACCTTGGAAACGACCCGATCCAGAAAATAACGGTCGTGGCTGACGATCAGCACAGCGCCCTCATAGTTCACAAGATAGGTTTCCAGCCAGGCGATAGAATCCATATCCAGGTGGTTGGTAGGCTCATCCAGCAGAAGAAGATCGGGTTTGGTCAGCAGAAGACGGCCTAAAGCCACTCGGGTTTTCTGCCCCCCGGAAAGCGTGGAGAGGGGCTTGGAAAAATCTTCCTCAGGAAACCCAAGTCCCTTTAGTACGCCGGTGACTTCGCTCTGACAGGCGTACCCATTATTTAATTCAAAGGCATGGGTCAGGCGGGTATAGGTTTCCATCAGGGTATCCAGCTCCGTTCCGGAAACCAGTTTCATTTGCTGTTCCAGCTGCCGCATCCGCCGCTCCATATCAAGAATTTCCTGTTTTGCGGCCAGCAGGGTTTCATAGATTGTTAACTCTCCGGAAACATCCTGCTGCTGAGCCAGGTATCCCAGGGACATCCCCTTTGACAGGATCACCTGCCCGGCGTCTGCCTGCATCTCTCCCGTAATAATTTTCAGAAGCGTAGACTTTCCTGCACCGTTAATACCGATGAGAGCCGCCTTTTCGTGCTCTTCTATATAAAAATTTGCCTGTCGGAGCACTTCGCCGGTTACAAAAGATTTTTCTATATTCTGACACGATACGATCATATGTATACCTCCCAAGGCCCGCCGCCGATCCTGCCGGGCCGGGCCACAATGTGAATACTAACAGAAAAAATGAAATTACACAAGAAGAAACCCGGGAGGAGGGGAGAAATTTCCGGGGAAAACATTCAAAAAAAGGAAGAACTCTTTGACAATTCTCTAACAAATAGATATAATATTTTTTGTATAGAGATTAGATGGGAGGAATCACAATTGTGCAAAAAAGCTATTTCAAAAGCAGTCATTAAACGTCTTCCCAGATATTACCGGTACTTGGGAGAGCTGCTGGAGGATGGAGTGGAAAGAATTTCTTCCGGAGAGCTCAGTGAACGCATGAAGGTGACGGCATCGCAGATCAGACAGGATCTGAATAATTTCGGCGGCTTTGGCCAGCAGGGATACGGATACAATGTACGGTATCTTCATGAAGAGATCGGCAAAATCCTGGGGCTGGACAGAGTACACAATATGATCATTGTAGGGGCCGGAAATCTGGGCCAGGCCCTTGCCAACTATACTTCTTTTGAGCGGAGCGGATTTCGGACAGTGGGCCTTTTCGATGTGAATCCGGTTCTGAAGGGAGTGACGGTCCGGGGGATTCCGATTCGTATGATCGATGAACTTCCGGAGTTTATTAAGGAAAATCAAGTGGAAATTGCTACGCTGACCCTTCCCAAGGCCAAGGCCCGGGAGATGGCAGGCATTCTGGTGGAAAACGGTATCCGGGCTATCTGGAATTTCGCGCATACGGATCTGAATCTTTTTCTGCCGAAGGATGTAATCGTTGAAAACGTGCATCTTTCTGAAAGTCTTATGCGGCTTTCCTATAATCTTACCAGTTATAATGAAAATTCCGAAGAAGAATAGCAGCAGAAAATGCTGCGCAAAAGGAGCAGATCCTGCGGTTGGCAATCATCAGTTCAAAGATTCCGCCGTAGGATCTGACACGTTCTGCGTAGAAAGGAGTAATATGGAACGGATATTGACCGGGGCACAGATGAAAGCGGCGGATGCTTCCGCCATAGCCGGCGGGATGCCTTCTCTGGTACTGATGGAGCGGGCTGCTCTGGCGGTAGCGGATGAGATTGAAAAAAGAAACTGGGACAAAAGCCGGATCCTGGCTGTATGCGGAACAGGAAATAACGGAGGGGACGGGGTGGCTGCCGCCCGGATCCTGGCCGAAAGAGGTTTCCGTGTTTTTGTCTGTCTGGTGGGAAAACCAGAGAAATACAGTGAACAGCTGCGGACCCAGTTAAAAATTGCGGAAAAATATCCTGTAACTTTCGTCAACAGTTTTACAGCAGCTGAATATACTGTTATCATAGACGCGCTTTTTGGAGTGGGACTTGCCCGGGAGCTGAAAGGGGATTTTCTGGAAGCCGTTCATAAAATAAATGCCGGAAACGCCAAGGTACTGGCAGTGGACCTTCCCTCAGGTATACACACAGACAGCGGAAGAGTTCTCGGGGCAGCAGTAAACGCAGATGTGACCCTGACTCTGGCCTATAAAAAACCGGGGCTGCTTTTTTATCCGGGGGCTTCCTGCGCCGGAGAAGTGGTGCTGCGGAAGATCGGGATTTCCGCGCCGGAAATTTCGGACCGGGACAGCCTGTACCGCCTGGAGGAGAAGGATATCCGAAACCTTCCGCCCAGGGACGAGTCCGGAAATAAAGGAACTTTTCAAAAACTTCTGGTAATCGCCGGATCAGATACCATCTGCGGAGCCGCCTATCTTGCCGCAAAAGCTGCTTTACGGACCGGCATCGGTATGGTGCGGATCTTTACTGCGCCTCAAAACCGAACGGCTCTGTCCGTATTGCTGCCGGAAGCGCTGATCGATACCTGGACAGAACCGGAAATAGACAGAGAAGCACTGAATCATCTTCTGGCATGGGCAGATGCTGTCGCCATTGGTCCCGGGCTTTCCCAGAGTTCCTTTGCGGAAAAGCTGCTCCGGAACTTTCTGGAATTGAATCACCTGCCCTGTGTGATGGATGCGGACGCCCTGAATCTCATGGCAAAAGCGCCGGAGCTCTGGGATCAGATCCTTTTTCCCTGTACCATTACGCCCCATATCGGGGAGATGTGCCGGCTGACTGGAAAAACCGCAGAAGAGATTAAAGAATCACCCCTGGAAACAGCCCGGAATTTTGCCGCCAGCCGAGGGGTTATCTGTCATCTAAAAGATGCCAGAAGCATTACCGCCGCTCCGGATGGAACCTGTTATGTAACAGATACCGGGGACAGCTCCCTGGCCACCGCCGGCTCCGGAGATGTGCTGGCTGGTCTTACTGCAGGCCTTCTTTGCCGTCAGAGGGATATTGCCTTTCCGGCGGCAGCGGCAGGCGCATGGATCCACGGACTGTGCGGCCAGGAGGCGGCCCGCAGACTTTCACGGGCAGCGGTTACCGCCTCCGATCTGCTGAATGAAATCCATCGTTTCCTTTAAGACTTTATGAAAAGGTATACCTCCGATAAATATGGAAATACTTAAGGTAATCCCGTCAGAGGAGAAATCTTATAGGATCGGAGTGTGACACAACTTGATCATAAAACGAGGAGATGTATTTTACGCGGATTTAAGGCCTGTAGTAGGAAGTGAGCAGGGAGGAATACGGCCGGTTCTTATTATTCAGAATAACATCGGCAACAAGCATAGTCCTACGGTGATCTGCGCGGCCATCACCTCCAAGATGAACAAGGCAAAATTGCCTACGCATATTGAAATTGACGCTTCTTCCTACAGTATTGTCAGAGATTCTGTAATTCTTCTGGAACAGATCCGGACCATTGACAAGCGGAGGCTCAAAGACAAAATCTGTCATCTGCGCCCGGATCTCTTATCCCTGGTGGATGCCGCCCTGAAGGTGAGTCTGGATCTTACTACATAGAAAAGGACCCGGGCGGAATTCTTGACGAACTGTGGAATCAGTGCTATATTTTAACAGGTACACTACGAGAAATGAGGAGAAAACAAAATGTCTGGACATTCAAAATTTGCTAATATTAAGCATAAGAAAGAAAAAAACGATGCAAAAAAAGGGAAAATATTTACGATTATCGGCCGTGAGATCGTAATCGCAGTGAAGGAGGGCGGACCGGATCCTGCCAATAACAGCAAACTGAGAGACGTAATTGCTAAAGCAAAAGCCAACAACATGCCCAATGATACCATTGAAAGAGGCATTAAGAAAGCTGCCGGCGACTCCAATGCTGACAATTATGAGCGCATTACATATGAGGGCTACGGTCCCAGCGGTATCGCCATCATCGTAGAGACACTGACAGATAATAAAAACCGTACAGCGGCCGATGTAAGAAGCGCCTTTACCAAGGGCCAGGGAAGCATCGGAACCCCCGGCTGCGTATCCTTCATGTTCGATAAAAAAGGTCAGATCATTATTTCGAAAGAAGAATGCTCCCTGGATGCAGATGATCTGATGATGATCGCTTTAGACGCAGGCGCGGAGGATTTCTCGGAAGAGGAGGACTGCTATGAAGTGATCACAGATCCGGACGATTTTTCCGGAGTTCGGGAAGCCCTGGAAAAAGAAGGCATTCCCATGGCCGAGGCGGACATCACCATGATTCCGCAGAACTATGTTTCGGTTACCGATGAAACTGCCCTGAAAAACCTGCAGCGGACGCTGGATCTTCTGGATGATAATGACGACGTACAGTACGTCTACACAAATCTGGAAGAGTAATCCTTCTGCATAGGAACTGTTTTGTGTACACATACTTAGAAAAAAAGGAGTGCGCACATGCAGTCACCAGAACAGAAAGAAAACGAAAATATCGTTGCCTCCGGCAGCAGCATCTATCTGCTGTCGATTATCGGAGAAATAGAGGGGCACGAATCCCTCTCTGAGAGGTCCAAGGCTACCCGGTACGAGCATATTCTCCCAAATCTGGCAAGAGCGGAGGATGATGATTCCATCCTTGGAATTCTGATTCTTTTAAATACAGTGGGAGGAGATGTGGAGGCCGGGCTGGCTATTGCGGAAATGATCGCATCCATGAGCAAGCCCACGGTATCCCTGGTGCTGGGAGGCGGTCATTCCATAGGAGTCCCTCTGGCAGTTTCCGCGGATTATTCTTTTATCGTACCCAGCGCAACGATGATCCTCCATCCGGTGCGCCAGAACGGGCTTTTTATCGGTGTGGCCCAATCCTACCGGAATATGGAAAAAACCCAGGACCGGATTACAGAATTTGTGTCCCGCCATTCCCGCATGACGGTCCGGCGCGTGGAAGAGCTGATGCTGGATACGCGGATGCTGGTGAAGGATGTAGGAACCATGCTGGATGGACGGGAAGCGGTAGAAGAAGGGCTGATCGATGAGGTGGGAGGTATATCTCAGGCTCTAAGCAAGCTTCACAGCCTGATAGAATGCCGGAAAAAATCATAATAAAAAGGATAGGAGCTGCTGTATATGGATAGGGCAGCTGTCAGATCCAATACAAACCGGGTTAAGGAGAGTTTTTCTTAAACCCGGTATCTTTTTGCTCTATAGGGAGCATTTTGAAATGAGATGTGAAATGAGAAGATTCTTTTATTGTATGCTCAGTACTTTTATGATATAATAAGGCGTCCAGCTATAGGATCAGATAGCATTTTAAAACGGGGATGAAAAGAGTATGAATATTTTACAGGCTGCGCTGCTGGGACTGGTGCAAGGGGTAACTGAGTTTTTTCCCATCAGCAGTTCCGGTCATTTAACACTGGCAGGAAACCTTCTGGGAGCGGAAGGGGCTGCCAATCTGATGTTTATGGTTATGCTGCATCTGGGAACACTGGCAGCCGTACTTTCTGTATTTTATAAAGATGTCTTGCGGGTGCTGGCAGAACTTGCCGGTCTGATCCGGGATCTTTTTTATAACCTGAAACTCTGTTTCAGCGGGGCTGTAAAAGGGAAAACCGTGTCTTACCGGAAAATCCTCCGGGGAAATTACCGGAAATTTTCCGTTCTTCTTCTGGTTTCCATGATTCCTACAGTAATCGTAGCGTATCTGGTTTCACCGATTGTAGAGATGCTCACCGGCAATCTTCTTGCTTCCGGTCTGGGACTCTTTGTAACGGCCCTTCTGCTTTTTGTGTCCTCTTTTATAGTAACTGCGGACCGGGGGCCAAGAGAAGCCAAATTTCTGGATGCTTTTGTGATCGGTTCTTTTCAGGGATTTGGGGCTTTTCCCGGCAATTCCAGGCTGGCAATGGCGCTGTCCTCCGCATTTTTAAGCGGATTCACAAAAAAATTTGCTGTCAAATATGCTTTCGTGCTTTCTGTACCTACTATGATTGGCGCCATGATCCTGGAAGCTTCCAGAAGTCATGCCATGGATGTCCACGTGGCTGTTTTTCCATGTATAGTGGGCATGCTGGTTGCTGCTTTCGTGGGATATTTTGTGATACGCATTGCACTGCGGTTCCTTTCCAGAAAAAACAACCGTTTCTTCGCCGTATATTGTCTTGTGGTTGGAATACTTTCTATTATCAGCTATTTATCATAACAGGATGAGGTGAAAGCATTTATGGCTCAAACAAGCAGAAAAAAAACCTCTGCTTCAACAAAGAAAGCAACGGCTGCCGGAAAGAAAAACATTTCCGGCAGCCGCAGAAATAAAAAGGTAAATACAGACAGCAGGCTTCGGAGGGATATCTGGCTCCTGATTCTGCTGGCATTTTCCCTGCTGCTGCTGCTCAGTAATTTCGGGGTGGTGGGGATCGCCGGACGTATATTCAGTTCTTTTTTCTTTGGCCTATTCGGTCTGCTGGAATATATCTTTCCGGTTTTTTTGTTTTTTTCCGGCGCTTTTCTGATCGCTAACCGGGAAAATTCCAAAATTTTGAGAAAGGTACTGGGCGGATGGGGCTTTTTTGCGGCAAGCTGCGTATTGATCCATCTGCTGACTATAGGATATCAGAGAAACATCCGCATGGGCAGTCTTTTTTATCAGAGCGCTTCGGACCGGCTGGGGGGAGGCTTGCTGGGGGGCGCCCTGACCCAGTTTCTCTGCGGGATTTTCGGTACTGCCGGAACGTATGTGATCGTTATAGCTCTGCTGGCGGTTTTTGCCATCCTGATCACCCAGAAGCCTCTGCTGGAGGAAGCACGGGAAAAAGGCGCAAAGGCCTACCGTTCTGTCCGTGAACATCGGGCAGAGGCGGATCTGAAGAGAGAAGAGCGGAAAAGGAACAGAACAATTCAGCGGGAAGAGCAGGCAAAACGCAGAAAAAAGATGCGTACAGAAATGGAACTGGAAAATCTTTCCAGGCACGGAGAATTCCAGCAGCAGAGTTTTTCTGATTTTGTTATCCAGAGAAATGATCTGCCGGGGGAAGAACCGGAGGAAGCGCCCGGAAAAAAAGAAAAAGACATGTATCCTCCTGCAGCTCTTCCTTCCTCTGCCGGAAATCCCACGGAAAAGACCGAGGAGGAGAGCAAAGGGAATATAAAAAAAGCCCCCCGTTCTTCGGAAGCGGAAATTGCTGCAGGCATCCAGGATATCCGCAAAGAAATATCCACGGAAGAGAGCAAAAAGAAACCGGTTTATCAGATGCCTCCCCTGTCTCTTTTAAAGAAGGGGAGCGGACATCCGGGGGGAGATTCCGATGCGCATCTCCGGGAAACCGCAAGAAAACTTCAGCAGACCCTGCACAATTTCGGGGTAGATGTTACTGTTACAAATGTAAGCTGCGGCCCCTCTGTAACCCGGTATGAAATACAGCCGGAACAGGGAGTAAAGGTAAGCCGTATTGTGGGACTTTCCGATGATATTAAGCTGAACCTGGCAGCAGCGGATATACGGATTGAGGCGCCGATCCCCGGCAAGGCAGCTGTGGGAATTGAGGTGCCCAATAAAACCAACAGCGCAGTAATGCTTCGTTCTCTCCTGGAGAGCCAGGCATTTCGCCGTTTTCCTTCGAAGCTGGCCTTTGCGGTGGGAAAGGATATTGCCGGACAGCCGGTAGTAACGGACATTGCCAAAATGCCTCATCTGCTCATAGCCGGCGCCACAGGTTCCGGAAAATCCGTCTGCATTAACACCCTGATCATGAGCATTCTTTACAAGGCCTCGCCGGAAGAAGTAAAACTGATTATGATCGACCCCAAGGTGGTGGAGCTCTCGGTTTACAACGGCATCCCCCATCTTTATATACCGGTGGTTACCGACCCGAAAAAGGCCGCAGGGGCCCTGAACTGGGCTGTGTCGGAAATGACGGACCGCTACAATAAATTTGCGGAATACAATGTAAGGGACCTGGCAGGCTATAATGCAAAAGTCCGGAATCTGGAGGGCCTGGAGGGCGAGGATCTTCCCAAGGAACTTCCCCAGATCGTAATTATTGTGGACGAGCTGGCAGATCTGATGATGGTGGCGCCCGGGGAAGTCGAGGATGCCATCTGCCGTCTGGCACAGCTGGCCAGAGCTGCGGGCCTGCACCTGATCATTGCAACCCAGCGGCCTTCCGTCAATGTTATTACCGGGCTTATCAAAGCAAATATGCCATCCCGGATCGCGCTGGCAGTGGCTTCCGGAGTAGATTCCCGAACCATCCTGGATATGAACGGCGCGGAAAAGCTTCTGGGAAAAGGCGATATGCTGTTTTATCCCCAGGGCTACCAAAAACCCGCCCGGGTTCAGGGAGCTTTTGTGTCGGATGAAGAAATTGTTAAAGTTGTGGACTATCTGTCCGCCAGATCCGGGGACAACATTTATGACCCGGAAATTGAGGAAAAAATTAATCATCCGGTTTCTGCCGGCTCATCTTTGTCCGGCGGAGAAGAGAGAGACAGCTATTTTACAGATGCCGGGAAACTGATCATCGAAAAGGATAAAGCCTCTATAGGCATGCTGCAGAGGGCCTTTAAAATCGGCTTCAACCGGGCGGCAAGGATCATGGACCAGCTTAGCGATGCCGGTGTGGTTGGAGACGAGGAAGGGACGAAACCCCGAAAAATACTGATGACTATGGAACAATTTGAAAACTATCTGGAGGAAAATTAAATGAAAAACTGCTCACAGTGCGGTGCGCCTATGAAAGATGATGAGGTTGTCTGCCCCGTCTGCGGACAGGAAGTCCAGCTGGTTCCAAACTATGAGACCATGGAAAGCCGCATTTATGAACAACAGAAAAAGCGGGAAAAGGAAGCGGAAAAGTGGCGGCAGGAGGAAGAAAAGCAGCGGCAGGAACAGGAAGAGCGCCGTGCCAGACGGAAAAAAAGAGGAATTCTGTTTGGCTTGCTTGCCTTAGCTGCAGCCATCGTTGTTATATGCGTTGTTCTGTTTACCTCCGGCGGCAGAGGCGGAAGTTTTGAAGTACAAATGCAGAAGGCTGAAACTGCCTACAGCAACAGTAATTACCAGGAAGCGATGAATTATGTTGAGGCAGCCCTTGCCCAGGATCCGGACAGCGCGGAAGCTCTGACCCTTCGCGCCCAGATTTATGATAAACTGGGGGATCCGGAGAAAGCAGCAGAAGAGCTGGAAAAGGTTATCGCCGACAACCCCAATTATGAAGCTGCCTACAGCATTTTGATCCGGGTCTATAATGATCTGGGGGCGCCGGATAAAATCCGCGAGCTTCTGGATACCTGCAGAAATGCGGAGATTAAAGAAAAATACAGCAGTTATGTCTGCGCGGATCCCGCGTTCAGTCTGGAGCCTGGTTCCTATGATGAAGAAAAATCCCTGCAGATTACCTTTGAAGGCAGCGGAGAGATTTATTACACTACAGATGGTTCAGATCCCACAGAAAGCAGCACCCGCTATACAAAAGCCCTGAAACTGGAAGAAGGCAAAAACCTGATCCGCGCTATAGCGGTAAATGATATGGGGATTCGCAGCAATATTGCGGAAGCAGAGTATACCATCAAGCATCCGGTGCCTTCCAGGCCGGTGATCCGTCCGGCTTCCGGCAGTTATAACGGCACGAATGTTACAAAAATCACAGTGACTGCCGAGGAAGGGTGTACCATCTATTATTCTTTTGATACGCGGCCTACCACCTCCAGCACCCGGTATACAGGCCCGGTCAACATGCTGGACGGCACCCATACCTTTTATGCAATCGCAGTAAGCGAAACCAGAAAGATCAGCGGCGCCTCCTCTGCTGTTTATGTTGTGGACCGGTCCGCAAATGCCTCTACCGTGGCAACGCCTACGCCGGAACCAACGGAAGAACCGGAGGAAACCCCTTCTTCCGGCCAGACGTCAACTACCCCGGAGCCGGAGGAGCCAACTCCGGAGCCGGTAATTGAACCTACATGGGAGCCCACTCCGGAACCTACACCGGAAGATACGCCGGAGCCCACAGAAGAGCCTGCCGCCGAACCCACTGCGGAACCCACCCCGGAACTTACGGCTGATCCGGTAGAAGAAGTGACGCAGATACCGGAGCCGCCAGTGACAGAATATTTGTAAGGAAAGAAGAATTGATAATTAATTGACAATAAAATGAATTTAAGGAGTGACGAAACGTCAAAAAAGAGTTATAATAGTTATGGTTTTAACAAACAGCTGCTGCCGGAGAAGGGTAATGGGGAAAGCAGGGAGCTGAATGTTGGAATACATACAAAGGAGAATTGAGGAGGATACCATGTACAAGATTCTAAAAGCAGACAAATTGGCAGCCAACATTTATCGTATGGTTGTCGAGGCTCCTTGGGTAGCAAAGCATTGTCAGCCGGGTCAGTTCATCATTGCCAAGATGAATGAAGAGGGGGAAAGAATTCCGCTGACCATCTGTGATTACGACAGAGCGGCGGGAACCATTACCATTGTATTCCAGCCGGTGGGAGCTTCTACTATGGAGATGGCAAAGCTTCAGACCGGTGATGCCTTTGAAGATTTCGTGGGCCCTCTGGGCCAGCCTTCCGAATTTGTCCATGAGGACATTGAGGAGTTAAAGAAGAAAAAAATCCTGTTTGTGGCCGGCGGCGTGGGAACTGCCCCGGTATATCCCCAGGTAAAATGGCTTCACAAACGGGGGATCCAGGCGGACGCCATCATTGGCGCTAAAACCAAGGATCTGGTGATCCTGGAGGATGAATTTAATGAAGTCTGCAATCTCTATGTAACCACCGATGACGGTTCCTATCAGAGAAAGGGTATGGTCACCCAGGCCATTCAGGATCTGGTGGCAGAAGGGAAAAAATATGATCAGTGCGTGGCTATCGGCCCTATGATCATGATGAAATTTGTGTGCAAGCTCACAAAAGAGCTGGGCATTCCCACCATTGTCAGCATGAATCCCATTATGGTAGACGGAACCGGTATGTGCGGAGCCTGCCGTCTGAACGTAGGAGGGGAAGTAAAATTTGCCTGTGTAGACGGTCCGGAGTTTGACGGCCATCTGGTAGATTTCGATCTGGCTATGGAGCGTCAGAAAATGTACAAGACAGAAGAAGGCCGCGCCATCCTGAGAGAGCAGGAAGGCGACACGCATCACGGCGGATGCGGACATTGCGGAGGTGATAAGTGATGGCAGATGTATTGAAGAAAGTTCCGGTGAGAGAGCAGGATCCCAAGGTCCGTGCCACAAATTTTGAAGAAGTTTGCTACGGTTACAATAAAGAAGAAGCTATGGAGGAGGCCAGCCGCTGCATCCACTGCAAAAATGCCAAGTGTGTTACCGGCTGTCCTGTAAATATCGACATCCCTGATTTTATCGGCGCGGTAAAAGAGGGGAATTTTGAAGAGGCATATCAGATCATCAGCAAATCCAGCGCCCTGCCGGCGATCTGCGGCCGGGTGTGTCCCCAGGAGAGCCAGTGCGAGGGCAAGTGCATCCGCGGCATCAAAGGGGAGCCGGTTTCCATCGGCAAGCTGGAGCGGTTTGTGGCGGACTGGGCCAGGGAAAACGGTATCCAGCCTACCCCCGCGGCAGAAAAGAACGGCCATAAGGTTGCTGTCATCGGTTCCGGCCCTGCAGGCCTTACCTGTGCAGGCGATCTGGCTAAGCTGGGTTACGACGTGACCATTTTTGAAGCTCTGCACAAGGCCGGCGGCGTTCTCAGCTACGGAATCCCCGAATTCCGTCTGCCTAAGGACAAAGTAGTAGCCGCGGAGATCGAAAACGTAAAATCTCTGGGCGTTAAGATCGAGACCAACGTCATCATCGGCAAGTCCGTGACCATCGACGAGCTGCTGAAGGAAGAGGGCTTTGAGGCTGTCTTTATCGGTTCCGGAGCAGGACTGCCCATGTTTATGGGAATTCCCGGGGAAAATGCCAACGGCGTGTTCTCCGCTAATGAGTACCTGACCAGAAACAACCTGATGAAGGCTTTCCGGGAGGACTACATGACGCCCATCCATCACGGCAAAAAGGTAGCCGTGGTAGGCGGCGGCAACGTGGCTATGGACGCCGCCAGAACAGCTCTTCGTCTGGGGGCGGAGGTGTACATCGTATACCGCCGGGGCGAGGAAGAACTTCCCGCCCGTAAGGAAGAAGTACATCACGCGAAAGAAGAGGGGATCCAGTTCCATCTTCTCTGTAATCCTACGGAGATCCTGGTGGATGAAAAGGGCTGGGTAAAGGGCATGCGCTGCATCCGTATGGAACTGGGCGAACCGGATGCCTCAGGCAGAAGAAGACCGGTGGAGATTCCCGGTTCCGAATTTGAACTGGAAGTGGATACCGTGATCATGTCCCTGGGAACTTCTCCCAATCCTCTGATCTCTTCCACCACCATCGGTCTGGATACCAACCGCAGAAAATGTATCGTAGCCGATGAGGAGACGGGACAGACCTCCAAGGAAGGCGTATTCGCAGGCGGTGACGCCGTGACGGGTGCCGCTACGGTGATCCTGGCCATGGGCGCCGGAAAATCCGCGGCTAAAGGCATTCACGAATTTATTATGGGAAAGAAATAATAAGATGAAAATAACGGTTGCGTGTGTCGGAAAAATCAAGGAGAAATATCTCCGGGAGGGAATCCAGGAGTACGCCAAGCGTCTTGGCCGCTACTGCCGTCTGGAATGGCATGAAGTGGCGGATGAAAAGACTCCTGACGGCGCCTCGGCAGCCCAGGAAGAAAAAATCCGGGATACGGAGGGGCTTCGGCTCCTCCGGGGCATCCCGGATTCTTCTTATGTGATCGCCCTGGCCCTGCAGGGGAAAATGCTGGATTCCCCGGGACTGGCCGCCAGGATCGTGGAACTGGGGAATCGGGGCGTCAGCCACCTGGTGTTTGTCATCGGCGGTTCCCTGGGCCTTTCAGAAGCGGTGCTGAGACGGGCGGATCTTCTCTGGAGCTTTTCGGACCTGACTTTTCCCCATCAGCTGATGCGCATGATGCTTCTGGAGCAGATCTATCGGGGCTACCGGATCCTACAGGGGGAACCGTATCATAAATAGAAACTGTCCGGCGCATCTGCCCATGGCAGAAAGGATCCCTTGAAAAGGCAGAAAACAGGCCCGGAGAAACAGCGGAGGCAAGCTGTTTCTCCGGCCCTTTCAATTTTCCCCTTCGTTTTTCCAGCGCCGGATCTCCTCCAGCCGTTCCCGGACCTGCTTTTCCGCGCCCTGGTCTGTGGGGCGGTAAAAGCGGTGCTCCTTCAGGGCGTCCGGCAGGCACTGCATACGGGTCAGTTTTTCCGCTGTGTCATGGGCGTACTGGTAGCCCTCTCCGTAATGCAGTTCTTTCATCAGGCCGGTGGGGGCGTTGCGGATCTGAAGGGGGACCGGTTCCGCCGGGGACTGACGGATCTGGCTTTTGGCATCCTCGCAGGCGGTATACAGGGCGTTGGATTTCGGGGCCATGGAGAGATAGACTACCGCCTGGGTCAGATTTACGTCGCATTCCGGCATCCCGTTAAAATGACAGGCCTGATAGGCCGCCACCGCCAGGGGCAGTGCCTGACTGTCAGCCATGCCCACATCTTCACTGGCAAAACGGATCAGTCTTCTGGCGATGTACAGAGGATCCTCGCCTCCCTGAAGCATCCGCATCAGCCAGTAAACTGCCGCGTCCGGATCGCTGTTGCGCATGGACTTGTGCAGGGCGGAGATGAGATTGTAGTGTTCCTCTCCATTCTTGTCGTAGAGCAGAGAACGGCGGCTGGTACACTGGGTCAGGCCCTCGTCGGTGACGGTAATGGACCCCGGTCCGGTCTCCCCGTTGAGGACCGCCATTTCCAGCGTGTTCAGGGCAGTCCTGGCATCTCCGTTGGCAAAGCGGGCAATGGCCAGGATCTGGCGCTCTGTGATCTGGACGTTCTGTCCGCCGAACCCCTTGGGACTTTTCACGGCACGCCAGAGAAGCCCGGTCAGGTCGGATTCCTCCAGGGCTCTGAGAACAAAAACCTTGCACCGGGAGAGGAGTGCGGAGTTGATCTCAAAGGAAGGATTTTCCGTGGTGGCGCCGATGAGGATGATGCTTCCTTTTTCCACGTAGGGCAGAAAGGCGTCCTGCTGGGCCTTGTTAAACCGGTGGATCTCGTCCACAAAGAGCAGGGTGCGCATTCCCACCCGCCGTCCCTGTTCCGCCCGGGCCATAACGTCACGGATCTCACGGATGCCGCTGGTGACGGCGCTGAAATTGATAAACTCCGCCCGGGTATGGGCGGCGATGATCTGAGCCAGGGTCGTTTTTCCCACCCCGGGAGGGCCCCAGAAGATCATGGAGGACAACTGATCCTTTTCGATCAGCTGCCGCAGGATGCAGCCGGGGCCCAGAAGATGTTTCTGCCCGGCAAATTCCTCCAGGGTACCGGGACGGAGCCGGCTGGCCAGAGGAGCGGAAAGATTCGGATTATCAAAAAGAGATAACTGTTCCATGGTATGTACCTCCTGTCTTTATCATATCATTTCATCCCGAAAATAGAAAGAAAACATTGGACACGGGTTTTTCTTTTTACCGGGTTGGAATCCGGAACGAGATGCAGTATAATAGAACAACAGTTTGAAAGGAGTTTGAAAATCCGTGACAAGAGAAGAAATAGAAGCTTTTATTACGCAGTTTCCCATTTATCAATATGCATTTGCAGAACCGGAGGAGCTGGAGTTCAATGAAAGAGTCCGGGCCATCTGCAAAAAGGAATGTCCCCGCTACGGCACCTCCTGGTCCTGTCCGCCGGCGGTGGGTAAGGTGGAGGAGTGCCGGGAGGCCTGTCTGGAATTTCAGGACATGTTATTTTTTTCCTCTGTAGCAGAGGTGAATGACATTACAGATATGGACGAGACCCTGAAAACTAAGGCAGAACACGAAAAGATGACCCGGATCATTGAGCAGCGTCTGAAGGAAGATGGAATGACCGTTTACACTCTGTCCAGTGATTCCTGCGCCATCTGTGAAAAATGCTCATTCCCTAAGTCCCTCTGCCGTCATCCGGAGGAAATGCACCCATGCATTGAAAGCCACGGGATTGTGGTGTCCAATCTTGCGGAAAAGTTCAACATGGATTATTATCTGGGCGAGCACCTGCTGCTGTGGTTTTCCATGATCTTTTTTTAAATACATAACTGTTTTTCGCTTTGCATAGAGTAGATAACAAAGCAAACCGGAGTCCTGTTCTTGGCACGGAAAAGATTACGGAGGGAAAATGGATTTCTTGAAAAGCTGCAGATTCCGCCGGATCTGTCCAGACGGGACTGCATTTTGACTCTCTGCGGATCCGGAGAACTTTATATTGAAAATTACCGCTGCATCCTGGAATACCAGGAGGAAAAGATCCGTTTGCTGACAAAAAATGGAATCCTGCTGGTGCAGGGCAGAGCCCTGGCCATTTCCAGCTATACCGGCGAGGAGATGTATATTACAGGCAGAATACAGGAGATTATTTTATCCTGACAGGAGGCGCGGATGGAAAAAATTCTGAGATTTCTAAAAGGCTGGGTGCGTCTGCGGCTCCTGGGCGGGGAGCCGGAACGGTTCCTGAATATCTGCGGAGGAAGGCGGATTCCCCTCTGGGATCTGCGGCGCCGGAACGGGACCTGGGAATGCAGCCTTTTTCTGAAGGATTTTTTCGGCCTGCGGCCTGCTGTCCGCAAGAGCGGTACCCGTGTAAAACTTCTGGACAGGCGGGGGCTTCCCTTTTTTTTAAAAAAATGCCGGAAGCGCATGGCCTTTATAACCGGGTTCCTGCTCTGCCTTTTTCTTTTGCTCCTGCTTTCCCGTTTTATCTGGAATATTCATGTGGAAGGAAACTATACCCATACCACAGGAGAAATTCTGGCTTTTCTGGAATCCGGCGGAATCCGTCACGGCATGCAAAAAAACCAGGTGGACTGCGCCGGGATAGCCGCATCCATCCGCCGGGCTTTTCCAGATGTTACCTGGGTTTCCGCCAGGATCCAGGGAACACGGCTTTTGGTGGAACTCCGGGAGAATATGGAAAGGGAACCGGCAGTTTCTGACTCCCTTCCGGCGGAAGCTGTAGATCTGGCTGCTTCCAGGGAAGGGGTGGTGGAGAGCATCATTACCCGCAGGGGAATTCCCCTGGCAGAGGCGGGGGATACCTGCAAAGCCGGAGACATCCTGGTCAGCGGTCTGGTTCCGCTGAAAGATGACAGCGGCGAAATCCTTCGATGGGAGTCTGTGGAGGCGGACGCGGATATTGTTATCCGCTGGACCCTTTACTATTATGATGAGTTTTCCAGAAACTACACGATCCATACGTACCAGCAGGAGGAAAGATCCTCTTTTTATCTGGATATCTTTGGGTGGCGGCTGGATTTTACAGGGGCACGCCGGGAAAACTGCGACTACCTTTCAAAGGAGCAGCAGCTGTTTCTTACAGAAAACTTTGCCATCCCCCTTCGCTTTGGCACATTGACCGCCAGGCCCTATACGGAGACAGAAGCTTTTTACTCCCGGGAGGAAGCTGCCGATCTGGCAGAAGAACGGCTGCATGCCTATACAGAGAATTTAGAGAAAACAGGGGTAGAAATCCTGGAGAATCATGTTAAAATAACAATATCGGACACAAAATGCAAAAGCAGCGGTACCCTGACCGTCCGCTCTCTGTCCGCTAAGAAAGTTCCCTCTGCGATTCAGGATCCGGAGGAAAATGCAGGAAAGGAAGATACGGAATGAATTCCGGTATTATAGAGGAAATTATACAGCTCCCTACAGAGCACGAAAAAAATATTTTTGGACAGTTTGACCAGCATATTAAAAAAATTGAAAGAGCCCTTCAGGTAACCCTGGTATCCAGGGACGGCAGCCTGCGGATCCTTGGGCCGGCAAATGCGGCAGCCAGAGCCCGCCGCTGCCTGGAACAGCTGCTGGCCCTGTCGGTGCGGGGCACAGAGATTACAGAGCAGAATGTAAATTACTGTATTTCTCTGGTTATGGAAGAAAAAGAAGAGGCTATGCTGGAACTGGATGGAGATCTGATCTGCCATACCATCAACGGCCGGCCGGTAAAACCGAAAACCTTAGGACAAAAGCAGTATGTGGACGCAATCCGCAATCAGATGATTGTATTCGGCGTAGGTCCTGCCGGAACAGGCAAGACGTATCTGGCTATGGCCATGGCGATTACCGCCTTCCGAAATGATGAGGTGAGCCGCATTATCCTCACAAGACCTGCCATTGAGGCAGGAGAGAAACTTGGGTTCCTTCCGGGCGATCTTCAGAGCAAGGTGGATCCCTACCTGCGGCCTTTGTATGACGCCCTGTATCAGATCATGGGAGCGGAAACTTTCCAGAAAAATATGGAGAAGGGCCTCATCGAGGTGGCCCCTCTGGCTTATATGCGGGGCCGTACGCTGGATAACGCTTATATCATCCTGGATGAAGCGCAGAATACGACTCCGGCTCAGATGAAGATGTTCCTGACCAGGATCGGATTTGGTTCCAAAGTAGTCGTAACCGGCGATGCGTCTCAGAAGGATCTGGCCCCGGGAACCCGTTCCGGGCTGGATGTGGCCATGCAGGTTCTGAAAAAAGTAGAAGGGATTGCTTTCTGCCAGCTGACCAGCAAGGATGTGGTCCGCCATCCTCTGGTACAGAGAATTGTACAGGCCTATGAGGATTTTGAGAAAAAAAGTGCTAAAAATGAGAAAACGGTTCAGCGGCCAGATAGAAAAAACCGGAGGTTTACCAGAACATGACCCTGCAGACGGAAAATGAACAGACTTTTATATTAGATTTTGAATGGGAAAAATTGGCAAGGGAGATCGCGGTTCAGGTGCTGGAAATGGAACAGTGTCCCTATGAAGCGGAAATATCTCTGACTCTGACAGACAATGAACAGATTCAGGGGCTGAACCGGGAATACAGAGGGATCGACCGGGAGACAGATGTGCTTTCCTTCCCTCTGATTAATTTTCGCCGGCCGGCCGGATATGAAATCCTGGAGCAGGAGGAGGCGGATTGTTTCAACCCGGAAACGGGGGAACTGATGCTGGGAGATATTGTGATCTCTGTAGAAAAAGCGGCAGAACAGGGGCGGGAATACGGCCATGGGATAAAACGGGAATTTTCTTTTCTTGTAGCACACAGCATGCTTCATCTGCTGGGCTATGATCACATGAATCCCGGAGAAGCGGAAATAATGGAGCGGAAGCAGGAAGCGGTATTAAGTTCTATGGGAATCACACGCTGAATCCTCCCGCAGAAAGATCAGCAGAGGAGGTGCGGATTGTGCGTTACAGAAGGATCCTTTCCACAGCGGTCTGCTGCTGTCTGATATTTTCAGCCGGCTGCAGCAAAAAAGAAAATGATAGCCCTGTAGTGCCGGAAGTAACCGTAGTATCCGTCACCCGGGAGCCGGAACCTTCGCCCTCTCCAACCCGGGCTCCCAGTCCGGATCCCACGGAAACGCCTGCCCCGGAACCTACAAAGGTTCCGGAACAGGAGGAAAATCTGCCGGAGGGCATGGTGCGCAGTTATCTTACCGGGGAAATCGTTCCGGAGGCAATCGGCCGCAGAAGACCGGCGGCTGTTATGATCAATAATATTGAAGCCTGCCTGCCCCACTGGGGGATCAGCCATGCAGGAGTATATTACGAAGCGCCGGTAGAGGGAGGCATCAGCCGGATCATGGCGGTTTTTGAGGACTATGACCAGCTGGAACGGATCGGTTCTGTCCGCAGCTGCCGGAATTATTTTATTTTCTACGCCTCCGGATTTCAGGCCGTTTACGTTCATTATGGGCAGTCAGCCTATGCGGTTCCCTATCTGGAACTGCCGGAAGTAAATAATTTAAGCGGTCTGTCCTCGTACGGGGATGAGATTTTTTTCCGGACATCGGACCGGACCCCTCCCCACAACGCGTATATCAGCGGAGAAGGCATCCGCAGAGGCATGGAAATCTGCGGTTACTCTGCCGGCTATTCCCAGGATTACCAGGGCTCCTATACGTTTGCGCCCCAGGAGGACCCGGAACTGCTGGAGGAAGGCCGTACAGCCAACACAGTGATCCCAGGCGGCTACAGCTACAATCATCCTGTTTTCACTTACGATGGAAACAGCGGACTTTACTACCGGCGGCAGTTCGGCCAGCCGCATATCGATGAGGAGACGGGAGAACAGCTGGCAGTCAAAAATATTCTTATACAGAACTCCCCCTGGGAGTACTATGATTCTAACGGTTATTTAAATATAAATCCGGATGCGGGAGGCAGCGGTATTTATATTACTAACGGGAAAGCCATCGATGTAACCTGGAAAAAATATGAACCCTGGGGCCCCACCTATTATTACGACAGCCAGGGCAGGGAGATTACCCTGAATCAGGGAAAAACCTGGGTTTGCATCGTGCTGGACACTTACGCCCAAAATACACAGATCAGCTGACAGAAGTTCAGCATATATACAGGAGGACATCATGGGTATCCGTGAGAAATTAAAAGACAAGAAGCGAATTGTGATCAAGATCGGCTCTTCTTCGCTGATGCATCCGGAAACGGGAAGGCTGGATCTGATCAAACTGGAAATTCTGGTGAGAGAAATCAGCAATCTGAAAAATCAGGGAAAGGATGTGGTGCTGGTTTCTTCCGGAGCCATCATGGTAGGCAGAAATACCCTGGGTTTTTCCAGCCGTCCGGAGCGGACAGCGGAAAAACAGGCCTGTGCCTCTGTGGGGCAGGCCAAGCTGATGATGATCTATCAGAAACTTTTTTCTGAGTATAATCAGGTCTGCAGTCAGATCCTGATTACCAAAAATACAATGGTGGACAACCTGAACCGAAAAAATGCCCAGAATACTTTCAAGGAACTGCTTTCTCTGGGGGTGATCCCTGTTGTAAATGAAAACGACACCATTGCCACCTACGAGATCGAATTCGGCGACAACGACACTCTTTCCGCTGTGGTGGCGGCTCTCATTAATGCGGATCTGCTGATCCTGCTCTCTGATATTGACGGCCTGTACACCGATGATCCCCATAAGAACCCCCAGGCGGAATTTATCAGCCAGGTGGATCATCTGAACGGGACCTTTATGGATATGGGAAAGGGTAGTACCGGCAGCAGTGTGGGAACCGGCGGGATGGCCACCAAGCTCAGCGCCGCCCATGTGGCTACCAGCGCCGGTGCGGATATGATCATCGCCAACGGCAGCGACTTCCACATTATACACAAGATTCTGGGAGGAGCCCCCTACGGAACACTGTTTCTGGCGGATAAAAAGGATGAATTTTTCTTAATTGATTACCTGGCAGACTTAAAAGAGGAATAAAAAAATGGATATTAATCGAATTAACGAACTTGCCCGAAAAGAAAAAAAAGAGGGATTGACCCCGGCGGAAAAAGAGGAACAGACCCGTCTCCGCAGAGAATATATTGCGGCTGTAAGGATGAACCTGAAAACCCAGCTGGATAATATCAATATTCAGGAACTGGACGGAAGTATTACCAATCTGGGGGAAAAATATGGAAACAAAAAAACACATTAGAAAAGAGATTTTTGCCCGCAGAAGAGCGGCGTCGGACCAGGAAGTGGCGGAAAACAGCCGGGCGATCTTTCAAAAGATTTCTCAATTTCCCGAATACAGGAATGCTTCCTGGATTTATGCCTATATGGACTACAACCATGAAGTAATGACCAGGGAATTTATACTGCAGGCCTGGAAAGAGGGGAAAAAAGTGGCGGTTCCCAAAGTATCCGGAAAGGAAATGGTTTTCTACCGGCTGGATGATTTCGGCCAGCTGGAAGAGGGGTATTACGGGATACAGGAGCCAAAGCCGGATCCCCGGCGCCAGGCAGGAGAGGAGCCGGGGATGATTCTGGTTCCGGGAGTGGCTTTTGACCGTCAGCGCCATCGGATCGGATACGGAGGAGGTTTTTACGACCGGTATTTAAGCGTCCATCCCCAGCATGTATCCGTGGCCGCCGCTTTTGAATTTCAGCTTATGGAGGGGATTCCCGTAGAGGATACGGATATTTGCCCGGATATATTGGTAACAGAAAAAAACATCTTCAGATAAGGAGGATCGGAAATGGAACTGTTGGAAATCGGTCTGAAAGCGAAGGCTGCAGAACCCTTCATGCGGAAATTAGGGATCAGCCTTAAAAATGAAATGCTCCTGAAATGTGCAGAGTCCCTGATATCCGGCCAGGATGAGATTCTGAAGGCAAATGCGTTGGATATGGAAAAAGGCCGTGCCAACGGCATGTCCGCCGGTATTCTGGACCGGCTGAAGCTGACGCCGGAGCGGATTCAGGGAATGGCGGAAGGTCTGCGGCAGCTGGCAGCTCTGGAAGATCCGATAGGCCAGGTGCTGGGCATGAAAAAGCGGCCCAACGGACTTCTGATCGGACAGGTTCGGGTGCCTCTCGGCGTTATCGGCATCATCTACGAGGCCCGTCCCAATGTAACCGCAGATGCTTTCGGTCTCTGCTTTAAGACCGGCAATGTGGTTATCCTCAAAGGGGGCAGCGACGCCCTTCATTCCAACCAGGCTATTGTGGATTGTCTCCGCTGCACCTTAGAGGAAGGTGGAGTTCCTGCAGACGCCATTCAGCTGATCGCGGATACCAGCCGGGAAACCACCCGGGCTTTCATGAAAATGAATCAATACGTAGATGTGCTGATCCCCAGAGGCGGCGCCGGACTGATCCGTACAGTGGTGGAAAACAGCACGATTCCCGTTATTGAAACAGGTACCGGCAACTGCCATATTTTTGTGGACGAAAGCGCTGATGTGGAAATGGCTGTAAATATCATCCTTAATGCGAAAACCCAGCGGGTGGGAGTCTGCAATGCCTGTGAATCCCTGGTGGTCCATGAGAAGATCCGGGAGAGACTTCTGCCGGAACTGTCCAGGCGGCTCCGGGAAAAGCATGTGGAAATGCGGGCGGATGAAAAGGCTCTGCCTCTGGTGGAAGGCGGGGTTCCCGCTTCACCGGAAGACTGGGGAACCGAATATCTGGACTACATTCTTTCCATTAAAACGGTTTCTTCTGTGGATGAGGCCATTGCTCATATTAACCGTTATAATACAAAGCATTCAGAGGCTATTATTACTTCCAGCTATGAAAATGCTCAAAAATTCCTGGAAGAAATTGATGCGGCCGCTGTTTATGTCAACGCTTCCACCCGTTTTACCGACGGTTTTGAATTCGGCTTTGGAGCGGAAATCGGCATCAGCACACAAAAACTCCACGCCAGAGGGCCTATGGGCCTTCAGGCTCTGACTACAACAAAATATATTATTTACGGCAGCGGACAGGTCCGGCCGTAAATCTGCAGTCATACAGCGCTGACCTGAACCATAGAATAGTAGAAAAGGCTTTTTGCCTTTTCGGGAGGAAAGGATTCTATGATTGTTCTGAGTCAGCGCTATACTTATATGGATATCTGCATGTCACTGCAGCTGATGGCCGGCTGCTATGAAGAGATCGGGCTTTGCAGAACTGCCGGCTACAGCCAGGACGGCCGCCGGATTCCCCTGTTCCGGCTGGGCCTTGGCCGCCGGAATCTTATCTGTACCGGCGGGATTCACGGAAGAGAAGGCGTAAATCCGGTGCTGCTTCTGCGAATGATCGAGGATTACGGACAGGCTTTTCGATTTAATAGAAAAATCGCCGGCTGCGATGTGCGCAGTCTTCTGAAGGAGTACGCCATACTCTTTCTGCCGCTGGTCAATCCCGACGGATATGAAATTGCCAGAGCCGGTTTTAGTACCATTTCCAATCCTTTGTACCGGAAAACCGCCCGGGAGAGCGGGATTCCTCATAAAGAGTGGAAATATAACGCCCGGGGGATAGACATTAACCGGAACTTTCCCTGCCAGTCCTATATTCAGCGGCAGCTCCGGGAATATGCCGGAAGCGAACGGGAGACCCAGACCCTGATGAAAATATTTCAGAGTTACGAAACGGAAGGGTTTCTGGATTTCCATTCCAGAGGGAAGACCCTTTACTATTACCGCCGGGCCATGCCTTATACATATAATCAGCGGTGCCGCCGTTATGCCCGCAGGCTGCAGAATCTCTGCGGCTACAGTCTCGGAAATAAAAGGGAGGAACTGGATTCTGGTCTGCAGGGCGGCAACTCTGTACACTTTTACTCAGAATACACAGGCCACCCGGCTATTACAGTGGAAACCCTGCCTCCGGACGCCGAGTTTCCTCCGTCACCGGCCCAGCAGGAGGAAGCTTACCGGGAAATTCGCGCTTTGCCCCTGGGAATGCTGGAGGCATTCTCTTCCCGGGGACTGCCGGTTTTAAAATAGATTCTTATGTCTGAAAGAGGCGGGCGCCGGCGGATTCCCTATTGCCACGTTTCTAAAAAACATGCTATAATTACCTCCGGTCAAAAAACCAGCACTGCAAAATATTTTAGAAGGTGAACCATATATGATGCATAGAGAAAATTTCAGGGATCCATACATACCGGATACAGAACCGGAACGACAGTATTATTTTATAGAAAAGGCCAGGGGGCTTTTGCAGAAAAAAGCGCAGGAGGCCGGCCGGCCTCTGACCTTTTGCGTAGTGACCTTTGGCTGCCAGATGAACGCCCGGGATTCGGAAAAACTCCGGGGCATTCTGGAGGAAATCGGCTATGTAAAGGCAGACAGCGAGGAGGCGGATTTTGTTATTTATAACACCTGTACCGTCCGGGAAAACGCCAATCTCCGGGTGTACGGCCGTCTGGGATATCTGCATTCTCTGAAGAAAAAGAATCCCCATATGATGATCGGCCTCTGCGGCTGCATGATGCAGGAACCTCAGGTTGTAGAAAAGCTGAAAAAAAGTTATGGTTTTGTAGATCTGGTCTTCGGCACCCACAACATTTATAAACTGGCGGAATTAACGGCCCTGGCCCTGGAGTCGGATACAATGGTGGTGGATATCTGGAAAGATACAGACAAAATTGTGGAAGATCTCCCCGTGGACCGGAAGTATTCCTTTAAATCAGGGGTCAATATTATGTTCGGCTGCAACAATTTCTGCAGCTACTGTATTGTTCCCTACGTGCGGGGCCGGGAGAGAAGCCGCCGTCCGGAGGAGATTCTGAAAGAGATCCGCAGACTGGCGGAGGATGGAGTAAAGGAAGTGATGCTCCTGGGGCAGAACGTAAATTCCTACGGAAAAAATCTGCCGGAGCCCATGAGCTTTGCGGAACTGCTAAGAGAGGTATCGGAGATTCCGGGAATACAGAGGATCCGTTTTATGACCTCTCATCCCAAAGATCTTTCCGAGGAGCTGATCCGGGCCATGGCGGAACTTCCCAAAGTATGCCCGCACCTGCATCTTCCTCTGCAGTCGGGCAGCACGGAGATCCTGAAAAAAATGAACCGCCGGTACACCAAAGATCAATATCTGGATCTGGTAGCCCGGATCCGCCGGGCAGTTCCGGATATTTCTCTGACCACGGATATAATCGTGGGATTCCCGGGGGAAACGGAGGAGGATTTCCAGGAGACAATGGATGTTGTGGAAAAAGTAAGGTTTGACAGCGCCTTTACCTTTCTGTATTCCCAAAGGACCGGCACCCCTGCAGCCTCTATGGAAAATCAGATCCCGGAAGCGGTCATGAAGGACCGGTTTGACCGTCTTCTGAAAAAGGTTCAGGAAATCGCCAGGGAGCGCTGCGCCCGGTTTGAGGGACAGACCGCGGAGGTTCTGGTGGAAAACATTAACGAGCAGGATCCTGCTCTGGTAACAGGGCGCATGAGCAATAACCTTCTGGTTCATTTTCCGGGAACTTCTTCTCTTATCGGGGAAATTGTTTCTGTGCGGCTGGATGCCTGCCGGGGATTTTATTATCTGGGAACCAGGGCCTGAAGGCAGAAAGGACAGAAGACGTGGCATTATCACCCATGATGCAGCATTATGTTGCAACGAAAAAAGAATACCCAGACTGTATCCTTTTTTACAGGCTGGGCGATTTTTATGAAATGTTTTTTGAAGATGCCCAGACGGTCTCCCGGGAACTGGAGCTGACCCTTACGGGCAAAGACTGCGGGCTGGAAGAGCGGGCTCCCATGTGCGGAGTTCCCTACCACGCGGCGGAAGTTTATATCAGCAAGCTGATCGAAAAAGGATATAAGGTGGCCATCTGCGAGCAGGTGGAGGATCCGAAAAAAGCCAAGGGCATGGTAAAACGGGAAGTAATCCGGGTAGTAACCCCCGGAACCATGCTGGAAGGCCAGAATCTGGACGAGACACGGAACAATTATCTGATGTGCATTGTCTGCACGGAGGATCGGTTTGGGGTCTCCATTGCCGATGTTTCTACCGGCGAGTGCCTGGTGACGGAAATGGATCTCCAGAGGAAACTGCTGGATGAGATCCATAAGTTCATGCCGGCGGAGATTATCTGCAATCAGGCTTTTCTGGTCTGCGGGGTGGACGTGGAGGATCTGAAAGGAAGACTTTCCATCGCTCTATCTGCTCTGGATGACTGGTATTTCGATGACAGTTCCTGTGAACAGACCCTTCGGGATCATTTTCACTGTACCTCTCTCCAGGGGCTGGGACTGGGGGACTTTTGCTGCGGAACCATTGCCGCGGGAGCCTTGTTCCGGTATCTTCTGGAAACCCAGAAGTCCAATCTGGCCCAGATGACCCACATTACGCCTTACAGCGCGGAAAAATACATGCTTCTGGACAGTTCTACCAGACGGAACCTGGAACTGACGGAAACCCTTCGGGAAAAGCAGAAACGGGGGTCTCTTCTCTGGGTTCTGGATAAAACGGGAACCGCTATGGGGGCCCGTATGCTCCGCCGCTTTATCGAACAGCCCCTTATCGATTCCGCTGAAATAGAAGACCGGCTGGACGCGGTAGAGGAATTGACCAGGCAGCCTATGATCCGGGAGGAGATCCGGGAATATCTGCGGCCTATATACGATATGGAACGGCTGGCAAGCCGCATCAGCTATCAGTCGGCTAATCCCAGAGATCTCATTGCCTTCCGAAGTTCCCTGGAAATGCTGCCTTTCCTGAAACAGCTTTTGAATTCCTTTGAAAAGAGCGCCGCCCTGAACCGGATCCAGGAGGACATGGATTCCCTGGAGGATCTCTGCCGGCTTATTACGGATGCCATTGCCGAGGATCCTCCTCTGGCTATGAAAGAAGGAGGAATCATTAAAGACGGATATCATGAAAAGGTGGATGAATACCGGCGGGCCAAAAACGAAGGAAAGGAATGGCTCAGCCAGCTGGAAAACCAGGAACGGGAAAAAACCGGCATCCGCAATCTGCGGATCCGTTATAATAAGGTTTTTGGATATTACCTGGAAGTAACGAATTCCTTTAAAAACCTGGTGCCGGATTATTACGTGCGGAAGCAGACCCTGGCCAACGCGGAACGCTATACTACGGATCGTCTGAAGGAACTGGAAGATACGATCCTTGGGGCGGAGGACAGGCTTTCCACTCTGGAATATGAGATTTTCTGCCAGGTCAGAGAGCAGATTTCCGGGGAAGTAGAACGGATCCAGCGCACGGCCCGGGCAGTAGCGGCGCTGGATGTATTCGCCTCCCTTTCCCTGGTGGCGGAAAAAAACCGTTTTGTGCGGCCAAAACTGAATCAGAAAGGCCGGATCCATATCCAGGAGGGCCGCCACCCGGTGGTGGAGCAAATGATCCCCAACGATATGTTTATTGCCAACGACACGTATCTGGATAACGGCGATCATCGGATCTCCATCATTACCGGACCTAACATGGCCGGAAAATCCACCTATATGCGGCAGACCGCCCTGATCGTTCTTATGGCCCAGATTGGTTCCTTTGTTCCGGCAAAAAAAGCGGACATCGGTATTGTGGACCGGATCTTTACCAGAGTGGGGGCTTCCGATGACCTGGCCAGCGGTCAGAGCACCTTTATGGTGGAAATGACGGAGGTGGCAAATATTTTGCGGAATGCCACGGCAAACAGCCTGCTGATTCTGGACGAGATCGGGCGGGGAACCAGCACCTTTGACGGCCTGTCCATTGCCTGGGCAGTTATCGAGTACATTGCGGACACCAGAATTCTGGGGGCCAAGACCCTGTTTGCCACCCATTACCATGAGCTGACGGAACTGGAGGGCAAGCTTCCGGGGGTACATAATTACTGTATTGCCGTGAAAGAAAAGGGAGACGATATTGTCTTTCTGAGGAAGATCATCGCCGGAGGGGCGGATAAGAGCTACGGCATCCAGGTGGCCCGCCTGGCCGGAGTGCCGGAAGCGGTGCTGGCCAGGGCCAGGGAGTTGTCCGATCAGCTCTCCGACGCGGATATTACCCTTTCCGTAAAAGAATTTGCCGGGGGGAAAAAACACAGGACAAAAGCCCCTCATTATGACGAGGTGGATCTGTCTCAGATGTCTTTGTTTGACACGGTAAAAAATGACGCCATCATTGAAGAGATCGATCAGCTGGATATTTCCAATCTGACGCCGTTGGAGGCTCTCAACACCCTGTACCGGCTGCAGAACAAGATTAAAAACCGCTGGTAGATCCCCTGGAGGAACGTATGAGAGCAATACAGGTACTGGATCAAAACACTATAGATAAGATTGCTGCCGGAGAAGTAGTGGAACGCCCGGCTTCCGTAGTAAAGGAACTGGTTGAAAACGCCATTGATGCCGGTGCCACTGCAGTGACCGTGGAAATCAAAGAGGGAGGAACCTCTTTGATCCGCATTACGGATAACGGCAGCGGCATTCCCTCGGAGCAGGTACGGCTGGCTTTTCTGCGGCACGCCACCAGTAAAATCCGCAGGGTGGAAGATCTGACCTTTCTTTCCTCTCTGGGATTCCGGGGAGAGGCCCTGTCCAGTATCGCTGCAGTCTCCCGGGTGGAATTGATTACAAAAACTCCGGAAAGTCTCACCGGCACCCGTTACTGTATTGAAGGAGGACAGGAATCTGTTTTTGAAGAAATCGGGGCTCCTTCCGGCACTACTTTTCTGGTACGGAATCTGTTTTATAATACCCCGGCCAGAGCTAAATTTTTAAAATCCGCCGCTGCGGAAGGAAACGCTGTGGCTTCCCTGGTAGAGCAGCTGGCCCTGTCTCACCCGGAACTCTCCTTTAAGTATATCCAGAACGGCCAGAACCGGCTGTATACCAGCGGCAACGGCAATACGAAAGAGGTGGTCTATCAGATCTACGGAAGAGACATTACCCGCCAGCTGGTACCCATTCAGGAAGAGACAGAATTATTCCGGATCAGCGGGTTTATCGGAAAACCCTCCCTGGCCAGAGGCAACCGGAATTTTGAAAATTATTTTGTAAACGGCAGATACGTAAAAAGCAAGCTGCTGGCGAAAGCCATAGAAGACGGATACCACGGCTTCATGATGCAGCATCGGTATCCCTTTACGCTGCTTTATCTGGAAATTGACGGGCAAAAGGTAGATGTGAACGTCCATCCCTCCAAAATGGAACTGCGTTTTTCAAATCAGGAGGAGATCTATCATCAGCTCTGTCTCTCCATTCAGAACACCCTTCTTTCGGCGGAAAGGATTCCGGAGGTAACTTTTCCGGAGCCGAAGCCGGAGAAAAAAAAGGAAGAAAAGCCCCCGGCAGCTCCTGCGCCGGAGCCCTTTGAGACCAGACGCCGGAGCTGGAGCCTGGCAGAAACGCCGGCGCCCTACAGGGATACGGCTGCTTCCAAACAGGAGGAATCCCGGATAGCAGAACCGGAGAAAAAGAACCAGCCGCAGAACCCGCCGGAACAGATGGAGCTTTTTAAGGAGAAGCTGCTTTCTCCGGCAGCCCGGCCTTCCCATCGGATCCTGGGACAGCTTTTTGATACCTACTGGCTGGTAGAATATCAAAATTCCCTGTATATCATTGACCAGCATGCAGCCCACGAAAAGGTGCTCTATGAACGCATGATGAGGGACTACAGGAACAAACAGGTGCTTTCCCAGATGCTTTGCCCTCCGGTGATCCTGAGTCTCTCCGGAAGAGAGGCGGAAATCCTGGAAAAATACAGGGATATTTTCCTGGAAAGCGGCTTTGAGATAGAACCCTTTGGAGGAAAAGAATTTAAGATTTCCGCGGTTCCCTCCAATCTGTACAAGGCGGCTAATAAGGACCTGTTTCTGGAACTTCTGGACGGGCTGGAGGAAGCGGGCGCCAATGAGCCGGAGGTGATCCGGGAACGTCTGGCTTCCATGTCCTGCAAAGCGGCTGTAAAAGGGAATCAGCAGTTATCGGAAAAAGAGGCAGCGGCTCTGATCGATGAACTTCTGACTCTGGAAAATCCCTATAACTGCCCCCACGGCCGGCCTACGATTGTTACCATGTCCCGGTATGAACTGGACCGGAAATTTAAACGGATCGTCTGAGAGGTGAGAGGTTGAGAAGACCATGTATCGTGCTGACCGGACCCACGGCAGTAGGAAAAACAAAATTATCCCTGGCGCTGGCCAAAGCCCTGAAAGGCTCTGTGATCTCCGCGGATTCCATGCAGGTCTACCGAGGTCTGGACATCGGCTCCGCCAAGATCCGGCCGGAAGAGATGGAGGGGATTCCCCATTACCTTATAGATGTGCTGGAGCCGGAAGAGGAGTTTCATGTGGCTAAGTTTCAGGAAATGGCTCTGGCCGCCATGGAAGAAATCTACAGGGAAAGGCGGATCCCCATTATAACCGGCGGCACCGGGTTTTATATTCAGGCCCTTCTGAAACAGGTGGATTTTTCTGAAAGTTCCGGGGAGTCCCCCATCCGGGGAGAACTGGAACGGATGGGAGAGGAGATGGGAAACCAGTATCTTTACCAGCTCCTTCTGGAAAAAGATCCGGAAGCCGCACAGGCCATTCATCCCAATAACCGGAAACGGGTGATCCGGGCTCTGGAATATTGCCTGGAAACCGGTCTTAAGATGTCGGAGCATAACAGGCGGGAGCGGCAGAGAACCTCTCCTTTCTGCTACGCTTATTTTGTACTGAATGATGAACGGGAAAAACTGTACCGCCGCATTGATGACAGAGTCGATCAGATGATGGCGGAGGGGCTGGAGGGAGAAGTCCGGGCTCTGGCTGCCAGAGGCCTCACCGAAGAAAATACTTCCATGAAGGGGCTGGGATACAAAGAACTGTTCCCCTATCTGCGGGGAGAAATCCCTCTGGAGGAGGCAGTGCGGATCATCAAACGGGATACCCGTCATTTTGCCAAGCGGCAGCTTACCTGGTTTCACAGGGAACCGGATGTGATCTGGGTCAATAAGCCGGATTTCGGGTATGATGAGGAAAAAATACTGGAATATATCCTGTCCGTATGGCAGAAAAAGCTAAGAGAGGAAGAGAAGAATGAAGAAGCTGCTGGAAAGCATGTATGAGAAGCTGGGAATTCAGAGAGAAGTATGGGAATTTGGAGAGAGGATCCTTGAGGATCTGGTCCCCAGATTCGAGCAGATCAGCAAAATCGCGGAATACAATCAGCTGAAGGTAATCCGGGCCATGCAGGTGAACCGGGTCAGCGAGGCCTGCCTGTATGCTTCCAGCGGATACGGATACAACGATCTGGGCCGGGATACCCTGGAAAAAGTCTACGCCGAGGCCTTCGGCGCGGAGGACGCCCTGGTGCGCCCCCAGATTGCCTGCGGCACCCACGCCCTGGCAGTAGCCCTTTCCGGCAATTTAAGGCCGGGAGATCAGCTGCTTTCTCCGGTTGGAAAACCCTACGATACTCTGGAGGAAGTCATCGGCATCCGGCCCTCCCGGGGATCTCTGAAAGAGTATGGAGTAACCTACCGCCAGGTAGACCTGAAGGAGAACGGCGGGTTTGACTATGAGGGAATCCGGAAGGCTATCCGGCCGGAGACCCGGATGGTAACCATCCAGCGTTCAAAGGGCTATCAGACCCGCCCCACCCTGTCTGTGGAGCGGATCGGAGAACTGATCCGGTTCATTAAAGGAATCCGGCCGGACCTGATCTGCATGGTGGATAATTGCTACGGAGAGTTTGTGGAACTCCAGGAGCCCACAGAGATAGGGGCAGATCTTATGGTCGGTTCCCTGATCAAAAATCCCGGAGGCGGTCTTGCGCCTATCGGCGGTTATATTGCAGGAAAGCAGGAATATGTAGAAAACGCGGCGGTGCGTCTGACTTCTCCGGGCCTGGGAAAAGAAGTCGGGGCTACTCTGGGAGTGAACCAGGCCTTTTATCAGGGATTCTTCCTGGCGCCTACCGTTACTGCTTCCGCTCTGAAGGGAGCTATCTTCGCGGCAAATATCTATGAACGTCTGGGCTTTCCGGTGATTCCCAATGGAACAGAGAGCAGACACGATATTATCCAGGCTGTTACTCTGGGAAGTCCGGAGGCGGTGATCGCTTTCTGCCAGGGTATCCAGGCGGCTGCCCCTGTGGACAGCTACGTGGCGCCGGAACCCTGGGCCATGCCTGGTTACGACAGCGATGTGATTATGGCCGCCGGCGCTTTTGTTCAGGGATCCTCTATTGAACTGAGTGCAGACGGTCCCATCAAGCCCCCTTATGCCGTCTATTTTCAGGGGGGACTTACCTGGGAGCACGCAAAGCTGGGAATTCTCATGAGCCTGGAGAAGCTGCTGGAGGCAGGTCTTGTAAAACTGCCCAAGTAAGGAGAAAATATGGCAAAGCGCATTGTGATCATCGGCGGCGGAGCTTCCGGCCTTATGGCCGCCATTTATGCCGCCAGAAACGGAGCTTCCGTAACTGTACTGGAAAAGAATGAAAAACCCGGAAAAAAATTGCTGGCCACCGGAAACGGGCGCTGCAATTTCACCAATCTGGATCAGAACAGACGCTGTTACCGGGGCTCTGACCCGGATCGGGCCTTTCAGATAATTTCCCGCTTCGGCGTCCAGGAAACCATTTCCTTCTTTTCCTCTATAGGAATTTATACAAAGAACCGGGAAGGATGGATTTATCCCTGTACAGGCCAGGCCTCCTCGGTACTGCAGGTTCTGCTCATGGAAGCAGAGTACCGCCGGGTAAAGATCAAAACCCGGGAAGCTGTTACCGGCGTTGCGAGAACAGGGGAAGGCGGCTTTCAGGTATCCACAGAAACCTGGACCTACCCTGCCGAAGTGGTTCTTGTTTCCTGCGGCAGTCCGGCTTCCGGGATTTCCGGCGCTTCGGATCTGGCGGAAGCCCTGGCAGGTTCCCTGGGACATTCTTTTCTTCCATTCCGGCCGGCTCTGGTGCCGCTGAAATGCAGAGGAAGCTATTTTGGCAAATGGGCCGGAATCCGGACCACCGGAACCGCATCCCTGTATCTCAATGGGAAATGCCTGCTTCAGGAGACCGGGGAGCTTCAGCTGACCGGATCCGGAATTTCCGGTATCCCGGTGTTTCAGCTGAGCCGCTATGCGGTCCGGGCTCTTGAAGAAGGCTGCAGAGTACAGGTCTATCTGGATTTTCTGCCGGATTTTGACAGGGAAGGGCTGCAGGCATATCTAGAAACCAGAAAAAGGCAGTGTCCCTATAAGGATCGGAGAGAGGGGCTGATCGGACTCCTTCCGGACAAGCTGATCCCTGTACTGGCCCCTGCTTCTGCAAACCAGGAGGAGATCCTGGCCAATATAAAGGCCTTTCCTTTGGAGGTCCAGGGAGCTTCTTCCCTGGCCCAGGCCCAGGTCTGTTCCGGAGGCGTGCCTCTGAAAGAACTGAAAGACACATTGGAATCCCGGAAGGTACCCGGCCTTTATTTTACCGGGGAGGCTGTGGATGTGGACGGGGCCTGCGGAGGCTACAACCTGCAGTGGGCCTGGTCCAGCGGCGCTATAGCCGGAACCGCGGCGGCAGGAGGAATACATGTATGATACAGATTACACAGCTGAAGCTGCCTGTTACTCACAGCAAAAAAGAACTACTGAAGAAAATCGCCCGGACCCTGGGAATCCCTGAAAACGAAATTCAGGAATATGAGATCATAAAGCGGTCGGTAGATGCCCGCAGACGGGAAGGGCTGCAGTACGTATACACCCTGGGCGTAAAAACAGGCATGGACAAGAAAATCCTTTCCAGATGTAGACATAAAAATGTTATGTATACCAAAAAGGAGGCGTATCAATTCCCGGAACCCGGAAACATTTTGCTGCCGGACCGGCCGGTAATCATCGGATGCGGACCGGCAGGGCTGTTCTGCGCATACCAGCTTGCCCTGCACGGATACCGGCCGCTGATCCTGGAGCAGGGGGACACAGCGGCTCTCCGCAAAGAGAAGGTAGAAGCTTTCTGGAAAACCGGAATTCTGGATCCGGATTCGAATGTGCAGTTCGGCGAAGGGGGAGCGGGAACTTTCTCGGACGGGAAGCTGAATACCGGCGTAAAAGACAAATTTCTCCGAAATCAGGAGGTGCTCCGTATTTTTGTGGAAGCCGGTGCTCCCCGGGAAATCCTGTACGATGCCAGACCGCATCTGGGAACAGATCTTCTGATCCATATTTTGGAAAATCTGCGGAACCGGATTACGGATCTGGGAGGCACCTTCCGCTTCCGTACCCAGGTGACGGATCTGATCCTCAGACAGAACAGGATTTTCTCTCTGATTCTGAACGGAGAGGAGGAGATTCCTGCCCAGGCGGTGGTGCTGGCGATCGGCCACAGTGCCCGCCGGACTTTTACCATGCTCTGGGAAAAAGGTCTTCATATGGAAGCAAAGGCCTTTGCGGTGGGAGTTCGGATTGAGCATCCCCAGGAAATGATCACCCGGGCCCAGTACGGGGACCAGGTGCCCCAGGAACTGCGGGCAGCCAGCTACCGGACCGCAGCTCAGCTGGAAAACGGCAGGGGCGTCTATTCTTTCTGTATGTGCCCCGGAGGCTTTGTTGTAAACGCTTCCTCGGAAAAAGGATACCTGGCCGTTAACGGCATGAGTTATCACGCCCGGAACAGTGCAAATGCCAACAGCGCTATTGTGGTAACCGTGGGACCGGAGGACTATGGTTCCTTCTGCACCGGCCATTTTCCGCCGGCATTAAGCGGAATGGCTTTTCAGCGGGTTCTGGAAAAAGCTGCTTTCCGGCAGGCCCAGGGAAAAATTCCCGTACAGAGATTTGAGGATTTCAGCCGGAACCGTCCGGGAAAACCCGGCGTCTTTTCGCCCTGTATGAAGGGCGGATTTGCCTGGTCCAATGTGCGGGAGATTTTCCCGGATTTTCTCGGCTCGTCCCTGGTTCAGGGGATCCAGGCCATGGACCGGCAGATTCAGGGCTTTGCTATGCCGGACGCCCTGGTCTCCGGAGTAGAAAGCCGGACTTCTTCCCCGGTACGTATTCCCCGGGGCCAGGATCTGGAGGCGAATATCGCCGGTATCTACCCCTGCGGGGAAGGTGCAGGCTATGCGGGGGGCATTACCTCCGCCGCCATGGACGGAATCCGGGTGGCGGAAGCCATTGCGAAAAAATTTGTGAATTTCCGGTAAGCCATGTACAAGAATTTTATTCTGTGCTACAATAAACTTTGTCTTTTGACCGGACTTTTTTGCCTGCCCTTAAGAAGAGAGTAGACAGGAGAAAAATGAAGGGAAAAATCACTACAAAAGAACTCCCCAGGGAAGAGAGGCCTTATGAAAAATGTCTGGAAAAGGGGCCGGAGACTCTGACAGACGCGGAATTGCTGGCAGTGATCCTGCGCTGCGGTTCCCGTGACCTTCCTTCTGTGGATCTGGCCCGGGAAATCCTCCGCCAGTGTCCATCCCGGGAGGGACTGCTGGGAATTCATCATCTTTCAGTGGCGCAGCTTCAGGAAATATCGGGAGTGGGGCCGGTTAAAGCGGTTCAGATCAAGTGTATCGGAGAGCTTTCCAAGCGCATGGCACGGCTTGCAGCCGGCAGGAAACTGAATTTTCAGGATCCGGCCTCCATTGCCTCATATTATATGGAAACCCTCCGCCACGAAGAGCAGGAGATTCTGATCTGTATGATGCTGGATACAAAAAACCATTTTCTGGGAGATGTTGCTGTGACCCGGGGGACTGTAAATACTTCACTGATTTCCCCCAGGGAACTGTTTTTAGAAGCGCTGAGACACCATGCTGTTCATCTGGTCCTGGTACACAACCATCCCAGCGGGGATCCTTCCCCCAGCCGGGAAGATCTTTCTGTTACCAGAAGAATCTCCCGGGCCGGAGAACTTCTGGGGATCGCGCTTCTGGATCATATTATCATCGGGGACAGACAGTATATCAGTCTTCTGCAAGAAGGCTTCCTGACGGAAACTCCCCGGGCAGAAGGGATAGAGTAAAAATGCTTTTGGATAATATGTTCGGCATAGATCTGGGAACGAGTACTATCAAGATCTACGATGCCAAAAAAGATACAATTATAAAAGAAAAAAATATGGTGGCCGTGCGGAATCAGGATACTCTGTTCGCCGTAGGCAATGAAGCCTATGAAATGTATGAAAAGGCTCCCGCCAATATACAGGTAACAACCCCCATGACTAACGGCAGGATCGGCGATGTGATGCTGGCGGAGGCAGTTCTCCATATCCTGCTGGAAAGAAATCATCCGGCCATGGGGAAGCATCCCCTGCTGTATTTTTCTGTGCCGGTGGATATGACAGAACTGGAAAAACGAGCCTATTACTCCATTGCCCATCGGGGACGGCTTCGCAAATGCCGGGTTTTTCTGGTAGAAAAGCCCATTGCCGACGGATTGGCTCTGGGAATCCCGCTGATGAAGACCCGGGGGTCTATGATTGTCAATATAGGAGGCCAGTGTACAGAGATTTCAGCCTTGGCGGAGGGGCGGGTGATCATCAGCAAAACCCTTCCTCTGGGCGGAAAATTTTTTAATGCTTCCATCGAGGCTGCTATCCGCCGGAAAAATAATTTCCGCATCAGCCAGAAAGCGGCAAAGCGGCTGAAGCTTTCTTTGACAGATCTTCCCGGCGAAAAGCTGGAAGGACGCAGGGTAATGGGAATCGATACCATAACCGGACTACCAAGAGACGGGAATGTTTCCTGTTACACTGTAACAGGAGCTGTATCCGAACCATTGAATCAGATCGCCCAGGAAATCCGGAAATTCCTTGAGCGGACCCCTCCCCAGGTGCGGGAAAAAATCCGGGAGGAGGGAATCTATTTTACCGGAGGAAGCACGCGGTTTGCAGGGCTGGGACATTTTTTTGCGGAACGTCTTGGATATCCTGTTCACGTGTCTCAGCATTACGAATTGTCTACGATCTGCGGTCTGCGTGAAATGATCCAGCACCCGGTGCTGCATCGTTTTGCGTTTACTCCCAGACAACGGAAAGACAAGCGTTAAAAGGCAGGTTTTATGAAGAAAAAAGGTGGATTTAAAATAAAAAGCAAACATTTGCTGGCTATAATGACTTGCGCTTGCATCAGCGCGATTGCACTGACTGTTACCGAGACGGTTCCCGTAGCTCCCCTGCGGAATGCTGTGGGCATGCTGATCGTGCCCCTTCAGAATGGGATTAACCAGGTAGGCGGCTGGCTGACCGGACTGCAGAACGGATTTCAGGATGTGCAGGCCTTAGCGGAGAGAAATGAAGAACTGCAGGCTCAGGTGGACAGCCTGACGGAACAGAACAGCCTTCTTCTCCAGGGGCAGCAGGAACTTCAGCGGCTGCAGGAACTGTATCAGCTGGATCAGAATTATTCCCAGTATCAGAAAGTAGCGGCTCAGGTTATTTCCAAAGACCCTGGAAACTGGTACAATTCTTTTACCATTAACAGAGGTACAGACAGCGGCATCCAGAAAGATATGAATGTAATCAGCGGAGGCGGACTGGTAGGAATCATTACGGACGTGGGAAGCGACTGGGCAGTCGTCCGCTCGATTATTGATGATTCCAGCAGCGTCAGCGCCATGACCGTGTCCCATTCCGACACCTGCATCGTCAGTGGTGATCTGCGGCTCCTGGATGAAAGCAAACTTTCCTTCAGCCAGATGAATACAGAAAACGAAGTGACAGAGGGAGAACAGATTGTTACTTCCAATATCAGCGACAAATATCTTCCGGGAATTCTCATTGGAAATGTTTCCCAGGTAACAGAAGATTCCAACCATCTGACAAAAACCGGATATATTGTTCCCACCGTAGACTTCCGGCATCTGGAAGAAGTACTGGTTATTCTGCAGCTGAAAGAGACAGGAGGAGAATAAATGTGCAGAAAGATTGTCACAGCCCTCTGCATTTTGATCACTTTTATCCTTCAGACCACAGTTTTTCCGGCCCTTCCCTTTTTTACGGTGACGCCGAACCTTCTGCTGATCCTGACGGTTTCTTTCGGTTTTGTCCACGGAAAGCGCACCGGACTTTGGACAGGCTTTTTCTGCGGCCTTCTGATTGATCTGTTCTACAGCAATCTTTTTGGCTTTTATTCCTTGATGTATATGCTGATCGGCTATATCAACGGATTGCTGTACCAGATCTTTTTCGATGAGGATATTAAATTCCCCATGATCCTGGTGGCTGTCAGCGATCTGGGATATAATCTTGTTTTTTACGCGATTCAGTTCGCGTTCCGGATGCGGTTTGATTTTACTGCTTATCTGACCCATACCATTCTTCCGGAATTGGTGTTTACCGTACTGGTCAGCATCCTTTTATACCGCGTCTTCTATCTGATCAACCGAAGACTTGTGAAATATGAATTGGAGGGACAGCAATCACCTTGGCTAAAAAAATAAAAAAAATTATCAGACGCGTCTTTTCCCACCGTCTCGGAGTTTTGCTGGGAGTTTTTTTAATCCTTACTTCCATCCTTGTAGTGCGGCTGTTTCAGCTTCAGATCGTACAGGGGGAAGAATACGCGGAAAATTTTACGATTATGACTACCAAGGAGCGGCAGCTGAAGAGCACCCGCGGGAATATTTATGACCGCAACGGTGAACTCATCGCCTACAATGATCTGTCTAATTCTGTAACCTTTGAGGATAATGGCCGCTATAACAGCACCCGGGAAAGAAATCTTTCCCTGAACAGCGAAATCTACAAGCTGGTCCGTCTGATCGAAGGATGCGGTGACAGCGTAACCAGTGATTTTCATATTATTTTGGACGAATCCGGTAATTTTGCCTTTGATCTGGAGGAGGGAACTACCTCTCTGAACCGTTTCCGGGCAGATGTGTTCGGCCTGACCAGTATTGATGATCTTTCCCCGGAGCAGCGGGGCGCAGGACCGGATGAGATCATGGAATACCTGAGCGGCGCGGATAATTATGCGCTTACCAATGAAGAAAGGCCTTACACCGAGGAGGAGCTGGCGGAATACGGACTTCCTTCTGAATTTACAAAAAATGAACAGCTTAAGATCGTAACCATCCGCTATCTTCTCTGGCAGACCAGCTTCCAGCGATATATGCAGGTGACCATCGCCACAAATGTCAGCGATGAAACAGTAGCAGCTATTTATGAAAACCAGGAAGATCTCCCGGGAGTCGCCGTATCCGAGGATTCTCTGCGGGTTTACAACCATGCTGAATCTATGGCATCCATCATCGGCTACACAGGAAGCGCTTCCTCCGAAGAACTGGAGGCGCTTTCGGAAGAACGGGATGATTATGACAGCACTGCGATTATCGGAAAAGCCGGCATTGAGCAGTACATGGAAACAACACTTAAAGGAACGGACGGCTCGGAGCAGGTTACGGTTGACAGTGTAGGCCGAGTGCAGTCCATCAACGAAGATTCCCGGGTGGATCCGGTGCAGGGAAACGATGTATATCTGACCATAGACAGCGAGCTGCAGGAAGCGGTTTATCAGATCCTGGAACAGCGGATCGCAGGTATTGTGGTGGATAATATCCAGAATATCAAATCTCTGGCTGCCGCAAACATAGATCCTACCCAGACAGATGCCATTCCGATTCCGATTTACGATGTATACTATGCCCTGATAGAGAACAGTGTCATCGACCTGGATCATTTTACGGAAGCCGGCGCTTCTGCAGAGGAGCAGTGGGTGTATCAGACTTTTCTGACAAAGCAGGAAGAAGTCTTAAATGCTGTCCGGGGCCAGCTCAGCGGAGATTCCTCTGTGCCCTACAATCAGCTCAGCGATGAAATGCAGGAGTACGTGGATTATATAATCAGCGATATGCTGACTCAGGAAGGAATTCTTAACGAGAGCGCCCTGGAAACTTCCGACCCGGTTTATCAGCAGTGGTACTGGGAGAAGTCCATTTCACTCTACGATTTCCTGACCTATGCGGCAAGCCAGAACTGGGTAGACGTAACAGCCCTTTCCCAGGATGGCGCCTATCTGGATTCTACAGAAGTCTACCAGGCTCTGACGGAATATATTCTTCATGAAATGACAGCGGATTCCTGGTTTTACAGAATCTATTACAAATATATGCTGCTGGATGATGTCCTGAACGGTACAGATATCTGCCAGCTGCTGTACGACCAGGGAGTGCTGAACACGGAAGACGATGCCTACGCTTCTTTTCTGGCGGGAACGCTTTCCCCCTATGATCTGATGATCCAGAAGATCCGCGCCCTGGAAATCACGCCGGCGCAGCTGGCCCTGGATCCCTGCTCCGGCTCAGCCGTAATCGTAGATCCGGATACAGGAGAGGTTCTGGCCCTGGTTTCCTATCCCGGATACGACAACAACCGTCTTGCGAACCAGATGGATACAGAATACTATTACCAGCTGTACTACGACCTTTCCACGCCTTTTTACAACAAGGCTACGCAGCAGCTGACGGCTCCGGGTTCTACTTTTAAGCCGGTGACCATTGCCGCAGGTTTGAACGAAGGTGTAATTGATAACCAGACCATTATTAATTGTACCGGACTTTTCGGCGTGGGGCTGGTAGACGAAGCGGATCAGCTCCACTGCTGGCAGCTGACCGGACATGGAAATCTGGATGTAATCGGAGCTATTCAGAATTCCTGCAACGTATTTTTGTGTACAACCGCTTATTATCTGGGACTGGATGCAAACGATGAATTCGATCAGGATCAGGCCCTGGAAAAAATCCAGCAATACGCAGGACTTTTCGGACTGGGTGAGAAAACAGGCCTTCAGATCACGGAATCTTCTCCGCAGATCTCAGACGCCATGCCTCTTCCCTCTGCTATCGGTCAGGGTACCCATGCCTATACGACCTCCCAGCTGGCCCGCTACGTGTCCACCATCTATAATAACGGAACCATATATGAGCTGAATCTTCTGGATAAGGTTACCGATTCCGCCGGCAACATCCTGGAGGAGTTTTCACCGTCCATAGAGGATCAGATGCAGCTGGACGACTGGATCTGGGAGGATATTCACCAGGGCATGCGCCAGATGGTGGAGAGCAGCGGGGTTCTGGCGGATCTGGATCTGGAATTATACGGTAAATCCGGAACCGCTCAGGAGGCTGAAACCCGTCCGGATCACGGTTTATTTATTGCCCACGCCCATTCCGGGAACAAAGAAGACATTGCTCTGGCTGTGCGTATTGCTTACGGTTATTCCTCCACCAATGCGGCGGTTGTAGTCAAGGATATTCTGAATTATTACTATGAATTGGTGGATGCTTCTCAGATTCTGACAGGAAACTCCGCTCAGGATGACCTGTCCAATGAACATGCAGATTAATACTGGAAATCACAAAAGAAAGAAATAAGTAAACAGGGAGGACCAGTATGAATGACGTTATTGTTGTAACTTCCGGCAAAGGCGGCGTGGGAAAGACCACCACTGCCGCGAATATCGGCATCGGCCTTACATCTCTGGGGCACACGGCTGTTATTGTGGATACGGATATCGGCCTGCGGAACCTGGATGTAGTTCTGGGGCTGGAAAACCGCATTGTCTATAACCTGGTAGACGTGATCGAAGGAAGATGCCGTCTGAAGCAGGCTTTAATCCGGGACAAAAGGCAAAAGGAACTTTACCTCCTGCCTTCCGCCCAGACCAGAGATAAGAACGCCGTGACGCCGGAACAGATGTGCAAGCTGTGCGAAGAACTGAAGCTGCAGTTTGACTATGTTATTCTGGACTGTCCTGCCGGTATTGAGCAGGGATTTCAGAATGCAGTGGCCGGCGCGGATCGGGCGATTGTGGTTACAACCCCGGAAGTTTCTTCTATCCGGGATGCGGACCGGATCATCGGACTTCTGGAAGCCAGAAATTTAAGGAATATTTATCTGATCATCAACCGGATCCGGCCGGAAATGGTCCGGAGAGGAGAGATGATGTCCGTAGAGGATGTAAAAGAAATTCTGGCAGTACCCCTGCTGGGCGTGATCCCTGACGATGAATCTGTCGTAGTGGCCACCAATCAGGGAGAACCGGTTTCCGGCTCCTCCTCCCCTGCAGGCCTTGCTTTCCAGAATATCAGCCGCAGACTTACCGGCGAGGAAGTTCCTCTTATGGACTTATCTTCAAAGAAATCACTTTTCCGCCGTTTATTTAAGAAATAGCAGGAGGGCGCATATGGGATTTTTTCGATGTCGAAAAGGAATTTCGGGAATTGTCGCCAGAAAACGCCTGAACTGCCTTCTCTCTGCGGAGCGGATAGAATGCTCTCCACGGGAAATGCAGATGCTGAAAAACGATCTGCTGATGACGCTTGAACGGTACCTGGAGATAGAAGAGGAGCGGGTGTCTCTTCAAATTGATTATTCGCCTGCCCTTCTTACCATACGGGTGCCCCTGCAGAATACAGAGGATACACATGCTTAGACTATATAAATTAAGAGATTACAATTTTAGACTGATTGTTTTCCTGCTTGCCCTGAGCGGGATCGGAATAACACTTGTGAATTCTGCGGATCCTTCTCTGAGCAGCCGGCAGGCGGTAGGTGTGATCCTTGGCATTATCCTGATGGTGATTGTTTCACTGATGGATTACAGCTGGATCCTGAATTTTTACTGGATTATATATGCGTTTACCATCGGCATGCTGTTTCTGGTGGCGGTACTGGGACATACAGCCGGAGGCGCTACTAGGTGGCTCACCATCGGCGGAGAGGGCGGACTTCAGTTTCAGCCCACGGAAATCGCCAAGATCTCTCTGGTGCTGTTTTTTGCCATGTTTCTTATGAAACACGAAGAAGATCTGAACACTCTAAAAACAATCTTGAAGGCAGTAGCTCTCATTGCGCTGCCCCTGCTGCTGATTGTAGTGCAGCCGGACCTGAAAAATACTATTACCATCGCTCTTGTTTTTTGCCTGCTGATGTTTGCCGCGGGATTAAAGTATAAGATCATCGGAGGGGTTCTCCTGGTAACTATTCCGCTGACACTGCTGGCGCTGTTTTTGATCACCCAGACAAATCTTCCCATTGTGGACGACTATCAGCGGGATCGAATTATGGCATTCCTTAATTCCGAGGACGCTTCCTATTCCGAAGACAGAATGCAGCAGGAAAATTCCGTTATGGCGATCGGTTCCGGCCAGTTGGCCGGAAAGGGGCTGAACAATAACGAAGTTTCTACTGCAAATAAAGGAAATTATGTGGCGGAGATCGAAACCGATTTTATTTTTGCGGTGGCCGGAGAGGAGCTTGGTTTTGTAGGCTGTTTTCTGATTGTTCTGCTGTTGTTTTTGATCATACTGGAATGTATGCGGACCGGCAGCCGCGCCAAGGACCAGAGCGGCACCATTATCTGCTGCGGCGTAGGAGCTTTGGTGGCGATTCAGAGTTTTATCAACATCGGCGTTGCTACAGGGCTTCTTCCAAATACAGGAACCCCCCTGCCCTTTGTCAGCAATGGTCTTTCATCCCTGGTCAGCTATTATATCGGCATGGGATTTGTACTGAACGTTGGACTCCAGCACAGAAAATTTTATGGAGGTAAAAAATCATATGAACATCGGCTTCATCGCGCATGACGCAAAAAAGATTCTGATGCAGAATTTCTGTATCGCATACCGGGGCATCCTGGCAAAACATTCCCTTTTTGCCACCGGAACTACAGGAAGGATGATCGAGGAAACCTGCGGGCTGAATGTATATAAATATCTGGCCGGTCATGTTGGCGGTGTGCAGCAGATCACCTCTCAGATCGAACAGAATGATCTGGATATGCTGATTTTTCTGTGCGATCCGCTGACGCCGAAAAGCCACGAACCAAATATCAAACATCTCATGTATATCTGCGATATGCATACGATTCCGCTGGCTACAAATCTTGCCACTGCGGAAATGCTTGTGAAATCTCTGGACAGAGGAGAGTTGGATTGGCGTGAAGCATACAGAAAATCAGAGTAAATTTTCAGAAAACACGATATGGAACCGGCTCTTGACGATTTTGATCCTTTGTATTTTACTTCTGGGTATTCTTCTGGTATTTGTTATGATCCGTAAAGACCGGACGCTGGATCTTCAGCAGAGTTATTTTTCCACATACAGTCCTCTGGCAGGAACAGAAGATTCCTTCAGCCGGGCGGATACCTTTGCCTCGGATCTGTGTGCCGCAGAGGAGAATACCAGCCGGCAGGGTATTCAGCTCCACTCCCAGGAGGAAAAGGGTCTTTTATTTAATCTGGAAACAGGGGAAGTCCTGTTCACACAGAATATTTATCAAAAGAGTTATCCTGCCAGCATCACCAAAATCATGACAGCCATTCTGGCTGTGGAAAATGGAACCATGGAAGATACGGTGACAATGACCCGGGAGGATCTGACCCTGGAAGAGGGGTCGCAGATGAGCGGCATGGAGGAAGGAGACACGGTCACTATGGATCAGCTGTTTCATGCCCTGGTAGTCTATTCCGCCAACGATGCGGCCATGGCCATTGCCAGGCACATAGGCGGAACTGTAGACCACTTTGTAGAACTGATGAACCAAAAAGCTCTGAGCCTGGGAATGACCGGAACGCATTTTGCCAACCCCCACGGCCTCCATCAGGAAGATCATTATACAACTCCCTACGATGTGTATCTGATGCTGAATTACGCTTTTCAGCTTCCGGAATTTATGAAAACCGCTCAGCTTTCCTCTTATCAGCTGGATATACCCGCAAGAGAAGGAAAGGCGGCCCGGTCCCTTCAGCTTTCCTCTACGGATCAGTATTTAACCGGCGCCCGCACCGTTCCGAAAGATGTAACGGTACTGGGAGGAAAAACCGGCACAACGCCGGAAGCCGGCTCCAACCTGGCTGTTCTGGTCCAGAATGCCTACGGGGTTCCCTATATGGCCATAGTCATGAATGCGCAGAACAGCTGGACCCTTTATGAGGATATGGATCAGCTGCTCCTGCAGATTAACCAATCTTCCTGAATGCAGGAAGGAATAAAATAAGAAATTATGTGAAATTTGCTTGTGTTTTTTGTTCAAATACACTATAATTAGAGCATGAACTCAGAAGTTTTTAGTCAAATTACTAATTAGGGTCTAAGGAGGAAACTGCTATGGTTCAATTAATTGTTGGAAAAAAAGGAAAAGGCAAGACAAAATATCTTCTGGATAAGGTAAACTCTGCAATTCAGGACGCACACGGAAGTATCGTATATCTGGATAAAAGCTCCAAACACATGTATGAACTGAATAATAAAATCCGTCTCATTGACGTTTCTGCTTTTCCGTTAAAGAATAGTGATGAATTTATCGGCTTTATCTGTGGAATTCTTTCCCAGGATCATGATCTGGAACAGATGTATCTGGACAGCTTTCTGAGACTTGCCAGGCTGGAAGGCAAGGAAACCGAGATCGACAGCTGTGTAAAGCAGTTAGAGGAAATCAGCAGCATCTTCGGAGCTGATTTCGTCTTAAGCGTCTCCCTAGACAAAGAAGAATTAAGCGCTGATCTTCAGGAAAAGATCATCCTTGCTTTATAAATACATAAAATTCTGCGAGAACTGCCGCACTGTTTTGTGAGGCAGTTCTTTTATGACTTTTTTGTGTCCGGAGAAAATAGGCTTGAGTAATCGGAGGGAAGATGCTAAAATAGATAGCGGAGTATAAATGAGTAAGGAGATTTGCTTTGTCAAAAAAGAGTGTCAAACAGGAAAAAGGGAGCGCCGGCACCGCCCCCTCCGGTCTGCATAAATATATAAATTTTAATATTGGAACGGTGATATTCGGAGCTTTATTTTTGTATCTGATTATCACCGTTGTGATTTATCTGACTGCCGACCACATAACTTCCTATCAGGTAACAAGAGGGCCTCTTTCACAAAATGAAACCTACAACGCCCTTGTTCTTCGCTCAGAAGAAGTGGTCAGCGCCGGCAGCAGCGGCTATGTCAACTATTTTGTACAGGATAGTTCCAAGGTCAGTGTCGGCAGTACCGTCTGCAGCATCAGCGCCAATCCTCTGCCGCTTTCCGGCCAGGAGGAGTCGGAAACGGATCTTGCTGAAATCCGCAGCCAGGCATCTGTATTCGCGGAAGGCTTCCAGGTAAATGACTTTGAATCCGTTTATGACTTTAAATATAAATTAAACGGAGTATCTTTAAGTCAGGCAGATGTCTCTGCCCTTTCCGGAACCCTATGCAATGCCGCTGCAGACGGAATCGTGGCATATTCCTGTGACGGATATGAGACTCTGGATCTGGACAATCTTTCGCCGGAACTGTTTCAGGCAAGATCCCATCAGCAGCAGCTGCTGGCCTCTTCCGGACAGGTGGCCGCCTCGGATCCGCTTTACCGCCTGATCAAAAGCGAAGAGTGGTCTATTATTATTCCGGTTACAGATGAACAGACTGTGCGTCTGGCTGCCTATACGAAAAGCCAGATTCAGGTGAAATTTCTCAAGGATGGCCAGAGTGAAATGGGCAGCCTGCGTCTGTTTTCCGCAGGCGAACAGAGATATGCGGAAATATCCTTTGACAGCGGCATGATCCGTTACTGCAACGACCGGCATCTGGATGTTGAACTGGTAACCAATACCCGAAGCGGGCTGAAAATCCCTCTCTCCTCCCTTGTTGCCAAAGATTTTTATCTGGTGCCTTCCGGCTGGGCGGTGACCGGCGGTGAAAACGGCAGTCTTGGATTTCTGAAGGAGACCACAGATGACAAGGGCCAGGTTTCCTCCAGCTTTGTCGAGACGGTTATTTACGCAGAGTCTGAATCAGAAGAAGGGGAAAGCTATTATTATGTAGATACCGCCAGCCTCCGGGAGGGGGACGTGCTGGTACGGCCGGATTCCAACAGCCGGTATACTATAGGAGAGAAGGGCGCTCTGGAAGGCGTCTACTGCATTAATAAAGGTTACGCCGTATTCCGCAGAGTTTCTATCATCGATCAGAACGATGAGTACTGCATTGTTGAAACGGGTACAGATTACGGAATTTCCCAGTTTGATTATATTGTATACGATGGAAGCACTGTAAATGAAGAAGATATTTTATATTAACAGGAGCAGGAGGCCTGAAAATGCTGAAGGAAAATTTTGAGGATGTAGAACAACGGATTGCCGAAGCCTGTGCCCGCAGCGGGCGTTCCAGGGAGGAAGTGACACTGATCGCGGTCAGCAAAACAAAGCCGGAAGAAATGATCCGGGAAGTTTATGATCTGGGCCATAGAGATTTCGGTGAAAACAAGGTCCAGGAACTAACGGCCAAATGCCAGGATCTCCCCGAAGACATCCGCTGGCATCTTATCGGACATCTGCAGACAAATAAAGTAAAATATATTGTGGGAAAAACCTGCCTGATTCATTCGGTAGATTCCCTGAAACTGGCGCAGACCATCAGCAGGGAGGCCATGAAGCAGGGGTGTGAAGTCCCTGTTCTTATTGAGGTAAACGTAGCGGGAGAGGAAAGCAAATTCGGAGTCACTCCGGAAGAGACAGAACCTTTAATCCGCCAGATCGCCCAGCTTCCCGGCATATCTGTGCGTGGCCTGATGACCATAGGGCCAAATGTTTCCAATGGGGAAGAAAACCGTCCGGTTTTCCGTAAATTGAAAGAATTAAGTGTTGACATTGGGAGCAAAAACATTAATAATGTTACTATGAATGTTTTGAGCATGGGAATGACCGGCGACTACTGGGTTGCCATTGAAGAGGGCGCCACAATGGTCCGGGTCGGTACTGGGATTTTTGGACAGCGGTCTTATGACATTCCGAATTAAATCAATAGGAGATTGAACAAAATGAGTGTTTTGGACAAGTTTTTAAATGCGATCCGTTTAAACGATGATTACGATGACGAGGATGAATTTTTTGATGAAGATGATGAAATAGATGAGGATGATTTCGAAGAAGAGGAAAAACCCAAAAAGAGATTTTTCCAGAAAATAAGGGATACGGAAGAGGATGAAGAAGTTCCCCCTGCCAGAAAGGTAGCAGCCAAACCCCAGGCAGCCCCTGCGGCGCGTCCTTCCAGGGTTTCTTCTCCCAAGGTAACCCCTATGCGCAGAAAGGCTTCCGGCAGCGGAATGGAAGTCTGCGTGATCAAACCCAACTCTATGGAAGATACCCGGGAAATTGCGGATACGCTTCTTGCCAACTGCACAGTTGTCCTGAACCTGGAGGGAATTGATGTAGAGGTAGCGCAGCGCATCATTGATTTTGCCTGCGGCGCCTGCTATTCCATTAACGGAAGCCTGCAGAAAGTTTCCAGCTATATTTTTATCCTTACTCCGGCCAGCGTGGAAATCTCCGGCGATATCCAGGATATTCTGAACGGGGCCATTCCTTCCATCCGCACGGAATTCTGACAGCATGGAGCGTGACGAACTTTTTCTTAGAAAAATGGAGGAAACTGCAGATGCCGCTTATCAGAAGGGGATCGTCAGTTTCACCGATTTTCTGGATTTGTATGAAATACATAGGATGCATAGCGTAAACTGGAGAGAGCACGGGGTTTCCCTGTGCCTTTCCGGAGGCTATGAAGCAGCAGAGCGTCAGATGGCAGCATTTCTCCCTGATGCTCTTTCTTATGAATGGGAATTTCCTTTTTCCTGCGTAAAGGTCTTTGCGGCAGCACCTAAATTTGCCGGAGAAATGACCCACAGAGATTACCTGGGAGCTGTTTTAGGCCTGGGCATTGACCGCCGTGTTCTGGGTGATATTCTGGTGGGTGAGAAGCAGGCCTTTATTTTTTGCAAAAACACCATGGTTTCCTACCTGCAGAAAGAACTAACCAGTGTGGGAAAAACGGCGGTTCATGCCTGTATCTGTGAAAATCCTCAGGAAATTCCCGCACCTGCGGAAGAGGAGATTACAGGCTCTGTGGCTTCTCTCAGGCTGGATGCAGTAATCGCTCTGGCCTTTCGAAGCTCCAGAAGTTCTATGCTGCCGCTGATCCAGGAGGGCAGGGTATTTGTAAATGGGAGATTGGCTGCTTCCAACGGAACTGCGGTAGAAGCCGGTGACATAATTTCCGTAAGAGGACACGGGAAGTTCCGGTTTGATGACTTGATTTCAAAAACAAAAAAGGGCCGCTGCATGGTGCGGCTTTACAGATACAGATAAAAGAGGAGGCAGAATCATGCAGAGCTTATTGATCCAACGAAAAGGCGAACCCCTGGAGTTTTCTTATAAAATTATCTGGGAAGATAATTTTGACGGTTTAGGCAGACAGCTGGAAGTATTGGGACTGAAGGCAAAAAAAGCCTGCATCGTTGCGGACAGCAGAGTTGCCGACTTATATCTCCATGAGATCGCCTCCTGTCTGAATGGGGTAATCTCCCAGATTGATACTTACGTATTTCCGGAGGGAGAAGCCAGCAAAAATCTCCATACTGTACAGGAACTGTATAAATTTCTCATAACCAGAAATTATGAGCGGAAAGACATTCTGATCGCTTTGGGAGGCGGTGTTACAGGGGATCTGACCGGCTTTGCCGCTGCCACCTATCTCCGGGGAATTGATTTTATACAGGTTCCCACAACTCTCCTGGCACAGGTGGACAGCAGCATCGGCGGAAAAACCGGTGTTGATCTGGATCATTTCAAAAACATGGTGGGGGCATTCTGCCAGCCAAGGCTTGTTTATATGAACACATCTGTTTTATCAACCTTATCTGAAAAACAATTTGCCAGCGGAATGGGAGAGGTTGTTAAGACCGCCCTTCTCCGGGATCAGGAATTTTTCCTCTGGCTGGGAGACCATCAGAAGCAGATCCAAGCCAGAGAGAAGGCAGTTCTGGAACATATGATCCACCGCTGCTGTGAGATCAAAGCCCAGGTCGTTGCGGAAGATCCTAAGGAACAGGGCATCCGGGCCACACTGAATCTTGGGCATACCATCGGACATGCCATTGAAAAGCGGATGGATTTTCAGCTCCTTCACGGGGAATGCGTTGCTTTGGGACTGGCTGCAGCCGCCTTTCTTTCCTGCAAAAAGGGTTATATTTCCCGGGAGGATCAGGAGACCATTCTTCATACCCTGAAAGAATTTCGGCTTCCTGTGCACTTCCAGGGAGTTTCCCCTGAAAAGATTCTGGAGACTACAAAATCCGACAAAAAAATGGAAAACGGACAGATTAAATTTATTCTGCTTCATCCCATGGGAAACGCTGTTATAGATAAAACCGTAACGGATGCAGAAATCCTGGAAGCTGTCCGTAAACTGAACGGAGAATCCATTTATGAAGACTGAAAAAAAAGGCCTCTTTACTTTTGTCTGTCTGTCCGCAGGGGCTGTACTTATCTTTTTGGACCAGATCACCAAATATGCGGCTGCCACCCGGCTGAAGGGGAATCCGCCGGTAATTCTGATCCCGGGGGTTCTGGAACTTCAATACTTGGAAAACCGTGGAGCTGCTTTCGGCTCTCTGCAGGGAATGCAGCTGTTTTTCTGGATCCTGACCCTGGCCTTTCTGGCAGCGGCTGTATTTTTTTTAATCCGCATTCCAAAAACCAGACGTTATTATCCGCTGATTGCCTGCTGCATTGTATTGACAGCCGGTGCGGCCGGTAATTTTATTGACCGGCTTCTGAACCAGTACGTGGTGGATTTTATTTATTTTTCCATCATTAATTTTCCGATTTTTAATGTGGCTGATATTTATATTACCCTGTCTTTTATTGGAATATTGCTGCTTGTATTTTTCTTTTATAAAGACGGAGATTTTGATTTCCTTTCACGGCGGAAAAGAACCGGGAACCAGGAAGAGCGGGAGAGGGATCCATGGACAAAAAAGAGTTAACCGTCCAGGCAGAAGGAGAGGGCACACGGATAGACCGTTTCCTGGCAGAAGCCCTGCCTGAATTTTCCCGCTCCTATCTGCAGAAATTACTGAAAGACGGACAGATTGCTGTAAATGGAAGTCCTGCCAAATCCAATTACCGCATTCACAGCGGAGACCGGATTGAATTTGCATTACCCCGGGAACAGGAACCGGAAATTCTTCCGGAGAACATTCCTCTGGATATTTTGTATGAGGACGAAGATATTCTGGTTGTAAATAAGCCGAAAAATATGGTGGTGCACCCGGCAGCCGGACATTACCAGCATACCCTGGTCAATGGAATTCTGTACCATTGCCGCGGCAGTCTCTCCGGAATTAACGGTGTACTCCGTCCGGGGATCGTCCACCGGATCGATAAAGATACCACAGGCGCCCTTGTTATCTGCAAAAACGACAGCGCCCACCGTTTTCTGGCAGAGCAGCTGGCCGTTCACAGTATCACCCGAAAATACAGAGCCATTGTCCACGGAAATTTCCGGGAAGATACGTTTACCGTTCAGGGCAATATCGGCCGGCATCCTTCCGACCGAAAAAAAATGGCTGTCCAGGTTAAAAACGGAAAACCTGCCGTAACCCATGTAAGAGTCCTGGAACGCCTCAAAGGTTTCTCTTATATTGAGTGTCAGCTGGAAACAGGCCGCACCCACCAGATCCGGGTGCATCTTTCCAGCATAGGACATCCGGTTCTGGGGGACCCTCTGTACGGTCCCAAAAAGTGCCCGGTTCCCCATCTGGAAGGGCAAACGCTCCATGCAATGGTGCTGGGATTTATCCATCCCCGTTCCCGTGATTATGTGGAATTTACAGCTCCTCTCCCGGAATATTTCACAAGGCTTTTGAAAATTCTCCGGTAAATCGTATGTACTTTTCATGCAATTTGTATTATAATACAAATAATTATTGAAAGCGGTGTCAGAAAGGAGAGAGTGTATGAATACAATTATTACAATCAGCCGCCAGCATGGCAGCGCAGGACGTGAAATCGGACAGGAATTGGCCAAGGCCTTAAATATTCCCTGTTATGACAAAGAACTTCTGGAAAGAGCCTCCAAGGACAGCGGATTGGCGAAAGAGATCTTTGAAGCCAACGAAAAAAGGCACACCAGCAGTTTTCTGTATTCTTTGGTTATGGATACATATTCCTACGGCTATTCTTCCAATGTGCTGTCAGATATGCCCTTAAATCAGAAGGTATTTCTGGCTCAGTTTGATACAATTAAAAATCTTGCCAAGGAAGGCCCCTGCGTATTTATCGGCCGCTGCGCCGACTATGCTCTGGAATCCTTTCCCAATTGCATCAGCATATTTATCCATGCTGATCTGAAAAAAAGAATCCGCAGAGTAGCCGCATACTATTCCATCAGCGATAATAAAGCAAAAGATATCATTATGAAGACGGATAAAAACCGTGCCAGCTACTATAATTACTATACGTGCAAAAAATGGGGGGAGATGGAAAGCTATCATGTATGCCTTGACAGCGGACAGTTCGGCATCGATGGTTCGGTGGAACTTCTCAAGGCCATTGTAGAAAGGAAAGAATCCGGATATAATAAGGCGATTTTTAATGTAGAACCCGAAAAAAAGGCTTAAAAGAAGGCTGTTTGCAAAAGAAAAGCTGCTTCCTGTACTAGGCTGGCGGCTTTTTCTTTTGCAGTGTCCTGGGTTAGCGGCCTTTACCGTGTCCTGGGAAAACGGGGCGGCCAGCCTGGGATTGCCCCGTTCAGGATAGCCGCGAACATGCGCTCCTTCACCCCGGGATTCTCATGGTTTAAGCCTGCCAGAAGTTCCTTTACGTATTGCCGCCTGGTGTTGCCATCTGCCGGACAGGGATTTTCCACAATCGGCAGAAGGTTTTTATTCTTAAAGCCCACAATATCTGACTCAGAAACAAACATCAGAGGCCGGATCACCCATAAATCGGTCCGATCCAGATATGTTTTCGGAGAAAAGCAGTGGAAACGGCCTTCATAGATCAGGGAAAGGAGCATTGTTTCAACCAGATCATCCTTATGATGGGCATAAGCTACTTTATTGCAGCCCAGTTGCTTAACCGCTTCGTTAAGGGCGCCTTTTCTCATTTTGGCGCAGAGAGAGCAGGGATTCTCTTCTTTTCTCTCATGAAAGATGATCTGGGCTATTTCAGTCTGGATTAGGGTATAGGGAATCTGCAGATCCTGGCACAGCCGCTGGATAGGCGTATAATCTGCCCCGGGAAATCCCAGGTTTACAGTAACAGCATGGATGGTAAAAGATTGCGGGTAAAACCGCATGAGGCCATGCAGGGCGTACAGAAGAGCCAGACTGTCTTTTCCCCCTGATATGCCAACGGCAATATGATCGCCTTTTTCAATCATGTGATATTCATCTACCGCTTTGCGTGTCAGGCTGAGTAACTGCTGTAATTTCATAGATTTTTATCTTACCTCCCGATCGGATGCTAGCATCAGTGTACAAGGGGCAACACGCTCCAAACCGCGTAATTTCGGTGATTTTCTGTGTTATCCTCAATCGGCGTACGTCCAGTACGCCTCTATCGTCTGCCTTGAAAATCACCGAAATTCCTGCGGTTGGAGTCTTCGAGTCGTGAAGGAGCTCAAATCAGCCCTTCAACGACCGTATTGTCCCCTTGTACACTGATGCTAACGGTATTTATTATATAAGATAAAAAAAACAATGTAAATATTTAATTGCATGATCTGTCCTGGATTGGTACAATATAATGAATGAAGAAAACGGAGTGACTGAGACATGAAATTTAGACCTGACAAAAAATATTTTCAATGGGGACTTACTGTATTTTTAGTAATCGCGGCGTCAATCCTGTTTTACTTTGTAATTTTCCATATGGATGTTCTTGGTAGGGGACTCAATCTGATTATCTCCATTCTGATGCCGCTGATCGTAGGCCTTCTGATCTCCTATGTCATGTGGCCCCTGGTTCACCTCATCGAGACAAAAGTTTTTATGAAGCTTTGCAACAAACTGAAGATACAGTATGAAAAGAAGGGACGCAAGGCAATGCGCCTGGCCAGTGTGCTGATTACCTTGTTTTTATTCATTTTTGCCATTTATCTGCTTCTTGCTTTGCTGATTCCTCAGGTCTTTAACAGCATTATAAGCATTGTAGAAAACTTTCCCAGGTATATTGATAATATCCAGCAGTGGATTTCTTCCTTTTTCCGGGATAATCCGGATATGGAGGATACCATCAACAATCTGATTTCCACCTATTCCTCCAAGGCGGAAGGCTGGCTGAATCAGGATCTTGTTCCTCAGCTGAATAATATTCTTCGTAATATTTCCTCCGGTCTGATCGGTGTAATTAATTTTATGAAAAATCTGATTCTGGGAATCATTGTTTCCATCTATGTACTTTACGGAAAAGAATCCCTGATCGCCAATGCAAAAAAAGGGCTGTACGCTGTTTGCAGAACAAAGCGGGCAAATCAGATTATCCGGGACTGCCAGTATATTGACGCCACCTTCGGCAAATATATCATAGGAATGACTCTGGACTCCCTGAATATTGCCGTCTGGTGCTATATCGGCCTGCTGATCCTGGATATGCCTTACGCTCTGCTGATCAGCGTAGTGGTAGGAGTAACCAACTTTATTCCCTTTTTCGGCCCCTATCTTGGCGCCATTCCCAGCGCGGTGCTGATTTTTATGGTAAATCCTATTCAGGCCCTGTATTTTATTATCTTTATCTTTATTCTCCAGCAGATAGATGGCAATTTTATTGCTCCTAGGATTCTGGGTGACTCTACGGGCATGAGCAGCCTTATGGTTCTGATCGCTATTATGATTTTTGGAGGATTGTTCGGAATTCCAGGAATGCTGATCGGAGTTCCCCTCTGCGCTGTCATCTGCACCATTGTGAGACATTTTATGGAAAGCCGCCTGGAGGCTAAAAGACTTCCCAAAGAACAGGATTTTTATATGGGTCTGGACCATATTGACGAAGCAAGCCGCGAAGCAGTCCGCATGAACCGTGGACGGGAAATCCGGAAAGAGGAGGCTTTTACATTTAAAAAAGTCAGCGATTCATTTCCGGAAGAGGAGATTGGCACAGATGAAAAAATGAAGGATCAAAAAGAAGAATAAACTTTAAGGTCTACATAATAATATTATGTAGACCTTTTTAGGATGCATCTCTTATTCCTTAATCCTCCCGGAGATGGACGGCTTTGGCTGCCATGCGGCGGCGTGTATCGTCCAGGGCGGCATAATGTTTTTTTGTGGTATTCACGTCCTTGTGGCCCAGTACATCCGCCACCAGATAGATATCCCCGGTTTCCTGGTATAGGGCAGTGCCGTAGGTGCTGCGCAGTTTATGAGGCGTGATTTTTTTGGTAGTAGTAATGTGACTGCAGTATTTCTTAACAAGATTTTCAACAGCCTTTACGCCGATTCTTTTTCTCTGAGTGGAATAGAAGAGGGCGTGTTCATGGCCGGAGAGCGGTGTGATCCCTTGTCTTTTTTCCAGGTAAGTCTGCAGGGCGCTGCGAACCTCCGGGCCAAAATAGACAATCATTTCATTCCCGCCCTTGCGGGTCACTTTAATTCCATTATTTCGGAAATCCACATCCTCCACATCCAGGCCCACACATTCAGAAACACGGATACCGGTTCCCAGAAGCAGCGTGATCAGGGCAAGATCTCTTTCTTTTGTTTTCTCATAATACGCCCGCTGCTGGCCGGAGAGCAGGCTGCCGCATTCTTCCATGTAATCCAGAAGTCTGGCTACCTCATCCGGGTCCAGCCGGATGATCGCTTTTTGGTGCAGTTTGGGCATATCCACTAAGAGAGTGGGATTGGTCCGGATCCGTTCCTGTTTGTAGTAATAAGAATAAAAGGAGCGAAGAGCGGATATTTTTCGCTTGAGTCCTTTTTCGCCATTGGTTACATATTGTCCGGAGGGGTCCTGATAAGCCTTCAGATACTCCATATATTCCTCGATATCCAGGGCGGTTACCTGGTCCAGAACCGGAAGATCCAGTTCCTCCACAGACATATTTCGAAACAGAGGATTTTCTGAAACCAGAAACTGAAAAAAAATACGGATATCATAGGCATATTTAATGCGGGTACTGGCTGCCTTTGTGTTTGCGGCCGCCCGGAAATAGTCCGCCGCGAAAGGGGGGAGGGACTTCAGCACTTCCCGGAGCTTCAGGGTATTTTCCTGATCCGTCTGGGCATGATAGGTGATTCTTTTAATAGACATAGGATCCTGACTTCCATCCTTTCTGAGAAGATCTAATCTATTCGGAAAACACAGGTTTTTGGAATAGATTACACTGTAAGAATAGCAAAAGGCAGCAATCTTGTCAAGAACCTTTAAATACTTGGAAAAAGCGGATGCGCAAGGCTCTGAAGGCCCGCGTACATCCGCTTTTTCCATTCCCCGAATTTTAAGCCGATATCCAATTATTCCTTAAAATCTGATGAATAATAAGGAACACAGAGTGTGCTGCCAGCCTGCAGACGTTCGCTGCTTAAATGATTGATCTCCATTACTTCATCAATATAAGCACGTATATCTGCATATTCCCCTGTTCGATATGTTTCTGCGATACTCCACAGACTGTCGCCGTATTCAATCTGAATGCTGGTATAATACTTATAGCGAGGTTCCGGACGGTTTCCCTCCGCGCTGGCTGTAGCGGCTGTAAAAGGAACGATAAGAAAAACCAGGATCCCCAGAATAAAAAGAAATGCAAAAATACCTGTTTTGTGTCCCCTTCTGCCGGATGTATTCCTTTTAACTGTTCTCGTCATAATCAAGTACCCCCTGTGTTTTGCTCTTTCAGAACATATGTTCTTTATGCATACGATTATAAAATACAAACATATGTTTGTCAAGATGATTTCAGAACAAATGTTCGGAAAATATGTTTGCATTTGAGGTAAAAATATGCTATGATTATTTAAAATCTGAGAGTTACAGGAGGTCACCTATGTCCAAGGGCCCTATTTCCGATAAACAGAAAGCAATTCTGAACTATTTAAAAGAAGTGATTCTGGAGCGGGGCTATCCCCCTTCTGTTCGTGAAATCTGCGAAGCCGTTCACTTAAAATCCACCTCTTCCGTACACGCTCACCTGGAAGCTCTGGAAAAACACGGATATATCAAAAAGGACGCCACCAAGCCCCGGGCAATTGAAATCTTAGACGAGGAATTTCAGGCTCAGCGCATACGCGGCCTTGGCGGCCTGGAAGAAGTTCCCCGGCAGCCGTCAGAACTGGTAAATATACCGGTGATCGGACAGGTTGCCGCCGGACAGCCCCTTCTGGCTGTGGAGCAGATAGAATCTTACTTTCCTTTTCCGGTAGATAAGCTTCCGAATCATCCCACTTTTCTGCTTCGGGTAAAGGGGGAAAGCATGGTGAATGCCGGGATCCTGGACGGGGATTATGTCCTTGTGGAACAGCAGGAACAGGCTCTGAACGGCGAAATGGTGGTGGCTCTTGTGGAGGATTCGGCTACCGTAAAAACTTTTTACAAAGAAGACGGCTATTACCGCCTGCAGCCGGAAAACGACTATATGGAGCCGATTCTTGTAAAACAGGATTTAAAGATCCTGGGAAAAGTCATTGGCGTTCTTCGTTTTCTTTCTTAAATGCAAAAGATAATCGGAAATAAGTATTGGCAAAACTGCCTGTTTTGCGTTAGAATTAGACTTGTTAATAATTAGCGTCCGTGTACAAGGGGACAACACAAAAGAAGGACCTTGGGCTTGTTTTTGACCCTTGGTCCTTCTTTGTTTTGGGCTATGCTTTTTTCACAGCCCTTTCGGTTCTTTCTTAAGGGAGTCTCAGTTAAAAGCTGGTTTTGTCTACTTCTTTTCCATCTCTCCAGATTCTTTCCAGATCATAGAAAAGCCTGTTTTCCTCATCAAAGATATGAAGCACCACATCTCCGTAGTCCAGCAGGATCCAGTTGGCGTTTCTGTATCCCTCAACGTTTTTCGGCTGATAGCCTGCCCGGCCCATCTCCTCTTCTACACTATCCGCCATTGCCTGCACCTGATTTCTGTTGGATCCGCTGGCTATAATGAAGTAGTCGGCAATCGTGGTGATATTTTCAATATCCAGAATACGGATGTCCGCTGCCTTTTTCTCTTCCAGGCCGTGAACACAGATTTTCACCATTTCTCTTGCATCTGCCATAATTCTTTATCCCTCCTTTTTTACCAGCTGCCGATAAAATTTATAAGCAGCCTCTGTGGTAAGATCCATGGTTTTTGGATCCTTTTTTAAATATCCCACCGTATCTTCCAGTATCTGATACATACAAAGATCCAGATCCTGAAATGCCAGTCTTCGGATTTCTTCCAGATTCGGCGCCTTATACCGGTTAGGCTCCATATAATCCGCAATATAAATAATCTTTTCAAGTTTGGTCATCCGGGGTTTACCGGTGGTATGCCATGTAATCGCATTTAGAATTTCGGAATCTCTTACTCCGTATTCTGTTTCAGCCAGATAGGAACCCAGCTTGGAATGCAGCAGAAAGGGATTTTTCCGTTCAAAATCCGTAACGACAATCCCGGCTTTCCGGCAGCAGATAATCTGTTTTTCATTGGGAATACATTTGGCGCAGTCGTGAAGCAGCCCTGCGATCCTGGCCTTCTCCACATCTCCTCTGTGGACAATGGCCAGGCAGGCGGCTGTGTAAGAAACTCCCATGGTATGGCGGTACCGCCCCGCATCCAGTTCTTTTCTCAGTTTTTTTTCGGCTTTCTCATAAGAAAAATCCATTCTTCTCAACTCCTGTAAATGTGCTGTTCCTGAATATATTCAATTACGGAATCCAGGAGATAATATTTTACAGATTCATTTTTCCGGATCATTTCTCTAAGATGAGCAGATGAAATGTCAAGATTCGGCGTATCCAGTTTCAGGAAATCCCGATGGTACTTCCTGCTCATGGAACGAAGCGCATCCTCCAGTTTCTCGTCCGGGATCTGATTTCTCGCGGCAGCTACCAGCTGGCAGGCATCCGCAATCCTCTGGGGTTCCCGCCAGCTGTCAAAACTAAACAGGGAATCGGCCCCTATGATAAAATAGAATTCCGTATCCGGATATTGCTCATTCAGCTGTTCTAAGGTTCGGTAGGTATAGCTGTATCCATCCTCATGCATCTCCAGGAGAGAAAGGGAAAAATGGGGGTTTGTAGCAATCGCTCTCCGCACCATTTCGACCCGCTGCTGGTCTGTGGCCCCTCCCTGCCGGTCTCTCTTGTGGGGAGGGTTCCCGGAAGGAAGAAACCATACCTTTTGCAGGTGAAACTGCTGATAGGCAGCCTCTCCCAGGATTAAATGCCCCACATGGATGGGATCAAAGGTTCCTCCCATAATGCCAATCCTGTTTTTTTTATCCCTTGTCATGATCTGTTTTCCTTACGGTTTTGGTAAAATAATTTTCTTTTTGTCTTTTTTACCTTCTTTGTATAAAACAATTTTCTTTCCGATCACCTGAACCACCTGAGAATCTGTACGCTCAGCCAAAGTCTGAGCCAGCTCCCGGGGATCATCCAGGCAATTCTGCAGAACACTGATCTTAATCAGTTCTCTGGCCTCCAGAGCCTCCGCGGCGGATTTTGTAAATTCCGGCGTCAGACTGGATTTTCCGATCTGAAGGATCGGCTCTATGGTCATTGCAAGACCCTTTAAATAGGAACGCTGCTTACTGGTCATAATTCCTCCTGTTTATTCCTGAATCAAAGAGACAGATATCCGGGAACCTTTTTGAATCGCTGTGCTTCCTGTTTTGGCGGCAGCTCTGCATTTTGCCAGCGCAAGGAGCACATAACTGTCTGCTTCCCCTTCAACAACAATGAATTTTTCAAGTTTTACCGGTGTGTCCTTCCAGGCAGTTACCTGATACTGACGCCTTATCCCCTCCAGCTGCTCCTTTATTCGAAAAGAGGAGGACATGAGCTGCGTAGTTTCACAGACAGCCGCTTTCCATCCTTCCGCCCCTTCCAGAACGCAGCCGCAGGAATGATCTTCCTGATCCGGAATAACTTTGCAGAAAGGACTGGAAAGATCTTCCTGCCCCTCTGTATCCATCCAGGTCTCTATAGAAAACTCACAATCTTCTGAAGTCTCTACAGCGCCCTGGAATATAAGGATTTCCGGATTTTTCCTGCTGATCATCCATTGGGTTTTCAGACGAAATAAAATATTTTCCCATTCCCATTGAAACTCCCGGGGCTCCCCGGAAGATAGCAGATACTCCTGACAATGCCCCCGAAAACCCAGCCGGAAATGCAGGGGATTAAACAGGCAGGAAATTCCCGGTCTGACTTCCATGCGCAAAGGCGCAAGAGAGGTCTCCATCCATTTCATACCCTTTCCTCCTACTTGTAATAGTCAAAGGCCAATCCATACATCCGGACGGTATCCCCTTCCTGAATGCCGGCGTTTTCCAAATCCCGGAGAATACCGGATGTATCCAGGAATTTCTGAAAAAATGCGAAGCCTTTTTCGGAATCCAGATTCGTATATCCAAGCATCTTTTCTATCTTAGGCCCTTCTACAATAAAGGTATGGGGATCCTCCGGACTGACGGTAACCGTGTAAGGAAGATTTTCGTTAATTAAAAGTTCTTCCACAGAAAATTCCGGCTCAAACACTACTTTCTCTTTTGGCAGCTTGTCCAGTTCCTGCTTTACATAATAAAACAGTTCCCGGATTCCTTTTCCGCTTACTGCCGATATCGGGAATACAGGAATGCCCTGAGGCTCAAACTCCTTCCGGAGACGCTCCACCGCAGTTCTTTCCTCTTCCTCTCCCAGGGCATCTGTTTTGTTGGCAGCAATCACCTGGGGGCGTCCGGCTATCTCCGGATTATATTTCTGCAGTTCCTGATTGATTTTATACACATCTTCTACCGGATCTCTTCCTTCTACGGAAGCCGCGTCAACAAGATGGATCAGCATTCTTGTGCGCTCAATGTGACGGAGAAACTCAAAGCCCAGGCCTGCCCCTTCTGAGGCTCCCTCAATAAGGCCGGGAATATCGGCAATTACAAAACCACCGCAGCCCTCCAGATCTACAACACCCAGATTGGGACTTAGGGTTGTAAAATGATAATTAGCAATCTTTGGTTCCGCATTGCTGACTCTGGAAAGAAGGGTAGATTTTCCTACATTGGGAAAGCCTACCAGCCCTACATCCGCAATCACCTTCAGCTCCAGCTGAACTTCCAGTTCCTGGGCCGGCTGCCCGGGCTGGGCGTATTTGGGGACCTGCATGGTAGCAGTGGCATAATGCATATTTCCTTTTCCGCCGCGTCCTCCCCGGAGAATTACCTTTTTCTTATTTTCGCCGGACATATCCGCGACAATTTTTCCGCTGGAGGCTTCCCGTATTACGGTTCCCTCAGGGACCTTCAGGATCACGTCCTGCCCATCCCTTCCATGGCACCTGCGCTTGCCGCCTTCTTCACCGTTCTGGGCGGCAAATTTTCTGCTGTGACGGTACTCGCCCAGGGTGTTCATACCCGGATCCACCTGAAAGATTACATCGCCGCCCTTTCCGCCGTCGCCGCCGTCAGGTCCTCCTGCAGCCACATATTTTTCCCGGCGGAAGCTTACGTGGCCGTCTCCGCCCTTGCCGGATCTGATAATAATTTTAGCTCTGTCAGCGAACATTTATTTCCTCCTGCCAGATCGTTTTTGTGGGGTCCTGCGGATCTTTACAATCCGCTGCACTTCTATAGAAAAAACGGAGCTGATGCAATTACATGCAGCAGCCCCGCCAGCCTTCTTATTCAGCTACAGGAAGAACAGAAACCTGCTTTTTATCTCTTCCCTTTCTCTGAAATCTAACAATACCATCTGCTTTTGCGTACAGGGTATCATCCTTGCCGATTCCAACATTCTCACCGGGATGGATCCTGGTACCGCGCTGTCTGTAAAGGATGTTTCCTGCCTTTACAAACTGTCCGTCCGCTCTTTTGGCGCCCAGTCTTTTGGATTCGGAATCACGGCCGTTCTTGGTGGAGCCTACTCCCTTTTTATGAGCAAAAAACTGAAGGTTCATTTTCAACATGTATCTACACCTCCTCGAAAATGATGTCAACATAGTCCTGATTCGTTTCTTCAGACTCCAGATCCGACAGTCCCAAGGCCAGGGATTGAAGCAGCAGCTCTGCTTTCTCGGAAAAATCCCCCTCCATGGCAAGGCGGATAAAACCGCTCTCCTGATCCGTATCCAGCGTAAACGCATCCTTGGTCAGACGTTCCAGGGAATTTACCGTATTGATGACCAATGCGGAAATCGCAGCGCAGACAATATCTTCCCCTGCCTGGGCATATCCGGCATGGCCTTCCGCCGCAAACCCTGTAATCTGTCCACGGGAGTTCTGATAAAACGTTACTTTTGTCATGCAGCTACCTTTGATCAGCCGTTGATCTTTTCGATCTTAACCGCGGTATACTGCTGTCTATGACCATTTTTCTTGTGGTATCCGGTTTTTCTCTTATACTTGTAGACGATGACCTTGCGGGCTTTTCCGTTCTCTACTACAGAAGCAGTTACGGTAGCCTTCGCTGCCGCGTCCCCGACTTTCAGGGTTGCGTCATCTCTTACTGCAAGTACCTGGTCAAACGTTACAGTCTCACCGGCTTCCACACCAAGCTTTTCAACTTTAATGATATCGCCCTCGGCTACTTTGTACTGTTTACCACCTGTTGCAATAATTGCGTACATATGGCACCTCCTATTATCATTACTCGCCAGATACGGTGGTTCCGGAGAACACTTATACCTCTCTGTGCGGCACACTAGATTATGTTAGCATGGGTGACAGAATTTGTCAAGCAGCATTCCCTAAACTATGACTTTTTTTGTGACTCCGATGGCCAGACAGCCTGGACCTGTATGACAGGCAATACTAAGAGAAAGCGGTTCCCCGTGAACCTTCATACCCGGAAAGAAAGCTTTCACCTCCTGGCGCCATTTTTTTACAGCCTCCTCCATTCCCCAGCAGTAGGCTATCTGCAGGCACATCTCTCCCTTTTCCAGAAAACCGGAAAAACGGGTGGTCAGATCTTTATGAATTGCCGCCAGCATGGTTTTTTTCGCCGCCTTGACGCCCCTGGTCTTCGCATACACATGCAGATCCTTTCCCTGCAGCTGCAATACCGGTTTCAGTTTCAGCAGAGTTCCGATCATGGAAGCTGCGGAAGTAAGACGTCCGCCTTTTCTCAGATATTTCAGCGTGTCTACCATAATATATATACTGGTTTCCCTCTTTTCTTCTTCCAGGCGCCGGCGGATGGAAGCGGCATCGTATCCCGCCTCCGCCAGAACAATAGCGTCCAGAACAGACTGATACTGGGGCACAGAGATCCGCTGGTTATCTACTACCTGCACCCGGCCCTTAAATTCTTCCGCAAGGGCGGATGCCGTTTCACAGGAAGCGCTGAGGCCGCTGGTCATGGGAATATAAACCACTTCCTCATGATCTTCCAGAAGCTTTTTCCATAAGTCCAGAATCACTCCTAGGGATGGCTGAGACGTAGAGAGAGAAATGTTTTCGTCCGCCAGCAATCGGTAGAATTCCTCCTGGGTGAGGTTAATATCTTCGTAGTAGCAGACGCCGTCTACAAAAAAAGGCATAGGGATCACGGAAATTCCCAGTTCCCGGGCTTTCTCCTGCGTAATCCCGCTGTTGCTGTCTGTAACGATTGCGACTTTTGACATTCTCTGCTCTTCCTCCTGTGCAGCTTAAAATAACAGGGTCCAAACTGTTTTTGAACACCTTCTGCTATGAATAAGTATATCACAATTCCCCGGCATCACAACAAAAAGATGCTTCTTACTTGCCGCTTTCAGCAAAAACCGCAAGCTGCTCTTCTAAAGATTTTCTTCCCTTTTCCCGGGTCATTTCCAGAATGTTCAGAGGGGTCATATCGATCACCCTGGTTTTCACGGGATCCTTTTCCACCAGTCTTTCCAGGGTTTCCATCAATTCCTTTTTATTATGTTCTTCCTTCATATTAATAAAATCCACCAGGATTATACCTGACAGCTGCCGAAGACGGATCTGAGACGCCAGTTCTGCCGCAGCCTCTAGGTTAATTAGCTGGAAGGATTCTTCCGGCGTCTTTTTTCCCTGGTACCTTCCGGAATTTACATCCACAGAGACAAAAGCTTCTGTCTGCTGGACCACCAGAAATCCGCCGGATTTCAGCCAGACCCGTTCTCTCCGCAGATTGTCCAGCAGAGACTCCAGGCTGTACAGTTTATACAGGGGAAGAAGTCTGTCTTCATACAGACGCAGTCCCGGCGGCTCCGAAAAAGAACTTCCCTCCAGATGCATCCGGAGAGTTTCATAAACAGAGGGCTCATCTGTAACAATCTCTGACAGTTCTCCCCCGGGTATTCTCTCTAACTCCCGAAACCAGGCAGACGGCGCCTGCCAAAGGCAGGTAAAGCAGTTTCTGGCAGGTCCCTGGCTTCGTACCCGGCATAAAATCCCGTAAAGACGTTCCAGTTCTTCTTCCAGTTCCCGGGGAGAGGCTTCTTTCGCATTTGTGCGGAGAATCACCCCACAGTCCCGGTCCTTCCAGATCCGTAATTCCCGCAATCTTTGTTTTTCCTCCGGATTCAGCCGTTTGGAAAAACAGAGTTCCCGCTCACCGGCAAGCAGCACCATATATCTGCCCGGAATTTTCAGTCCCGCTGAGGCCCGGGGAAGCTTGCTTTTGACAGCTTCCTTCTCAATCTGCACCAGCAGTTCGTCTCCCGCTTTCAGAAGGAAATCCTTTTTTCTCGTTTTGAAAACTGCCCGGTCCAGATGTTCCAGGGGAAGATATACATTCTGCCCGGGGCCGATCCGCACAAAGGCTGCCTGAAGATTTTCCAGGATCTTATCTACTTTTCCTACATAAATATTTCCCAGAAAAGGAAGGGCCTCCCTGGGAAAAAGAGAAAAATCCACCGGTGTCTGTTCTTCAAAGCATACTGCCGCCAGACAATTTTCATGCACGCCGGGCATTCTGGCAATCACATATTTTTTATTCAATTTCTTCTCCCAATTCTCCCAGAGGAACAAATCCCCGGCCTGTACTGGCAAAAATTTCTATCCGGTGAATTTTCAGGCTGAATTCCGGCAGCTCAGCTCCCATCCAGGAGGCAAAAGCTTCCGCGGCTGCTTCCGGCTTCAGATTGTCCTGACTTCCGGCGGAAAGACGGAAAAAGATTCCTCCTTCTCTGGCCTCCATACGGTAGATGAGCGGTCGGATATCCCAATCCCGCTCTCCGCTCTTGCTCTTCTTTACGATCCGAATCTGATCCTGCCTAAGGAAATCCTCAATCCGTTTTTCCAAGCTATCGGGCAGCAGATCCGGATTCCGGAATTCCACCAGATAGTCGGCAGCAGATACCAATGTCATGCCCTTGGAAGCTTTATCCTCCGGAACCCGCACGATCTGCAGCACCTGGATCTCATGGACCATCTGCGCATTCAGTTTCCGCATCATTTCCGCAGAACTGCCGCAGCTGTTCACATCCAGATCAAAGTATTCTCCGGAACTGGTAGCGCCTACCCCCAGAGGCTGTGCAAAAGACATGAGCATGTGGGGACTGAAGCCGCCGGAAAAAGCTACATCTATTTCCGCCCGGCGCAGAGCCTTCTGAAAATAGCGCATTACATCCAGATGGCCGATAAATTTCATAGAGCCGGTTTTTGAAAATTTAATTCGCAGTCTCATGGCAGACACCTCCTCCATAGGATCTTGCTCCGCAGCCGGCACATGCCTGCCGGCAATTGGGAGTAACCTTTTCCGCTCTGGCCGCCTCCCATTCTTTCTTTAAAAAAGCTTTGGACACACCGGTATAAATAAAATCCCAGGGGAGCAGTTCCTTTGTGCTCCTCTCTCTGGAAGTGTAAAAAGCAGGATCCACTCCCGTTTCCTGAAATGCCTCTTCCCAGCATTCCGGACGGAAAGTTTCAGACCAGGCGTCAAACAAAGCGCCTTTCCGATAGGCAGAGACAATCACCGGCGCCAGCTTCCGGTCGCCCCTGGCAAGGACTCCCTCTAAGACACTGATATCCGCCTCATGATAATTGTATTTGATACTTTTCTGATTTTTCTGCCCACGGATCGTCTCTTTCAGCAGACGGGCTTTTTCCAGAAAATCCTCCTTGGTATTCATAGATGCCCACTGGAAAGGAGTAAAAGGTTTCGGAACAAAGAAGGAGCTGCTGGCTGTAATCTGGCACTTCCCGTTTCTCTGCTCCTTGGGAATATCGTAATAGCGCTCTGCCACCTTTTCGCAGAGTTCCGCAATCGCTTTTATGTCCGTCTCCGTCTCGGCAGGCAGCCCCAGCATAAAGTAAAGCTTCACTTTATTCCATCCTCCCAGAAAGGCGGTTCCTGCCCCGGTAAGGATGTCCTCTTCTGTCAGTCCCTTGTTAATCACATCCCGCATTCTCTGGGAACCCGCCTCCGGAGCAAAAGTCAGACTGCTCTTCTTCACATCCTGAACCTTGGACATTACATCCAGGGAAAAAGCATCGATCCGAAGAGACGGCAGGGAGATATTCACATGCCGCCGATCGCAGTCCTGGATCAGATAATCCAGAAGTTCCGGCAGTTCCGTGTAGTCGCTGGAGCTCAAGGAGCTCAGGGAAATCTCTTCATATCCGGTGCTGCGCAGCATGGCCTCTGCCTTTTCCTTCAGCACCTCCACATTTTTTTCACGTAAAGGCCGGTAGATCATTCCCGCCTGACAGAAACGGCAGCCGCGGATGCAGCCCCGCTGGATTTCCAGAACCACCCGGTCCTGGGCGGCTTTTATATAAGGAACCACCGGCGCTTCCGGATAACACACATGGCTGAAGTCCATAACCAGCTGTTTTTCCACCTGCTCCGGAGCCTCCGGGCAGACAGGCGCAAAAGAAGCCAGTGTTCCGTCCGGATGGTACGTAACCTGGTACAGAGAAGGCACATAGATCCCCGGGATCCCTGCTGCTTTCTTTAAAAACCCCTCCCTGCTTCCGCCGGATTTTTTGTTTTCCAGATAGGCATCAAACAGGGCGTCGTAAACCACTTCTCCCTCGCCGATATAGAACAGATCGAAAAACTCCGCTATGGGTTCCGGATTATACGTGCAGGGGCCTCCTCCGATAACCAGGGGATCCTCTTCGGTTCTGTCCGAAGCGCGAAGCGGAATCCCGGAAAGATCCAGTATCTGCAGAATGTTTGTATAACACATCTCATACTGGATGGTAATTCCGAGAAAATCGAAGTTTCGGATGGGGCTCTGGGACTCCAGGGAGAAGAGAGGAATTTTCCTCTCCCGCAGGATTCGATCCAGATCCGGCCAGGGCGAATATACCCTTTCACACCAGACGTCCCTGCGCCGGTTAAACATATCGTAAAGAATCTGAATCCCCAGATGGGACATACCGATCTCATACACGTCCGGAAAGCACATGGCAAAACGGATATCCACCTGATCCGGATCCTTCATGACCGCGTTCACTTCCCCGCCGATGTAGCGGGCAGGTTTTTCAATCTTCAGCAAAATCTCATCGTCTAAAGCTAATTTTCTCATATCAAAATACCCATTTTTCGTTTCATTTTATAATGCACATAAATCTGCTCTTATTATAAAGGAGAATCCATTGCTTTACAAGCAGAGGGTGCGCCTATTTGTGAAAAGGCGCACCCTCTGCATAGATTTCTTTATTTTCTGTCAGACATCTTCCGTCTTCTGCTCAATATTTTCCATATTTATCCAGGGTTTCAAACATGGCGTCCAGATTCTCCGGTTTGGAGTTTTCCAGGGAACCGTTGAAATCAAAGATATAGCCGCCTCCGGGCATGCAGTCCTCCAGCAGCTTCCGGGTCTCTGTGATCACATCCTCTTTTTTGCCGAATTCCAGAAGCGCTACTGGCAGATTTCCTATGATACAGGCCGTACCTCCCAATACTCTTTTTGCTTCTTTCATATCTACTTTTTCAAAATGGTAGAGAACCTTTCCCTTGGGAACATCTGTCAGCTGCTGCAGACGGCTGCTGTAGGGTCCTTCTGTGTAAATATAGGGCGTTACTCCCCACTCAATAAGAGCCATCATGATCTTCTTCAGGGGTTTCCAGTACAGTCTCTCATACTGCTCTTCATTCATAAATCCGTCCATCGCCTTATGCAGCGGGAAGAAGACCCGTTTTACAGGAAGATCCGCATACTTCAGATACTGCAGCGCCTGGATCTGCTGATCCGCAAACAGGTCGCAGGCCGCCTCTATGTACCCCTGCATATCCTCATCCGTCAGATCCTCAAAGATACCCATGGTTCCCCGGAAATAGTCGCCCAAGATATCATAGGGAGCTTCGGAGATTCCGGTAGTCATACCTGGGAAGCCCATTTCCGCCAGTTTCTGCATATAAAGGCCGGTGGCCGCCCCTGCCCTGGCATCCTCCGCGGCGATTTCTGCCAGCCGCTGATAGGCCTCTCCCGCTTCCTGGCTGTAAAGAGAAGACAGAAGTCCGGTATTCAGGACAACCGTAGGAATAAACTGAATGCCCGCCAGACCCTTCAGGCCGGGATATGCTCTTGGAATATACTTGCGGAGCATAAATCCGGTAAAATCTCCCAGCATTTCCGGATATTCTTCCTGGGTCATAAATTCCCGTTCAATCACCTGGTGGGAACTGTAGTCTGAAACAATGGTCCCCGGCCGTCCCGGCCAGTCGATCATCTGGGAATCCGCCAGTTCATTGGCCCGGCCGCTGGTAAAGCCAGAAAAAGTATGCAGGTCGCACAGAGGATGTTCCCTGTAAAATTTCAGGGCTGCCTCCCCCGCCGCCTCATAATTGTAAAAAATATCTTTGTAACTGGAACCATTGCATCTCTGCATGTAAGAAGCAATAAAGGGCGCTACCGGCACCCGGTCCGGAGTTTCCAGCGCAATGGCTGCAGCCACCCGGTTTTTTCTTTCCTCAAACAGTTTTGCCGCTTTTTCATCCATAAAAGATTCCTCCTATACCCGAAATTCTATTTCTATAATAAAAGAATTCTCCTGTCTGCAACAGCCGCCTTCTGTTGTTATTTTTCACGGAATATGCTACACTTTGTAGCGGAGGAAAAAATATGGAGATTACAGCTGAAATACTTTTCTGCCTGCTGGATAAAAAATATCCTCTGCAGACAGCTTCCTGTACAGAGGATAAAATTCCTGTGGAACAGATCCGAATTTATACCGAAGAAACCCTATTGGAACCGGAAACCCTTTATCTCACAGAAAATGGCCGAATATGCCCGGAAACTGATTCATCCCTCCGCTGCTCTTTTCTGTGCTGCTCTCCCCGCGTCTCCCCGCTGCCAGGAAAGTCCACGGGCATCCCTCTGGGAATCCTTGCACGAAAAACGGATCCCGGAGAACTACTGGTTTATCTCCTGGAGCTCTGCTGCGAACTGCGGCGCTGGGATGCAGGTTTTTCCGAAGATATCTTCCGGCGGAAGGATTTCCGGAAAGTTATGGAAAAAGGGCGAAAATTCCTGGAGTACGACTACAGCATTATCGATCTGAATATGATCCAGCTTTACAGTACTCCCGGATATCAGGGATTTAAGGAAAAAGAGGATCTGCAGCGCCTGCCTTCCGACCAGATCCAGGCCCTGATGCTGCAGCCGGCCTTTCATGCGGCAGCCAAGCGGAAAGGTCCTTTTTACTACTATGACGAGACCAGCGATACCCAGCTTCTCTGCCGGAATTTTCTGCTGGACGGACAGTACTATGCCCGCATTGTTATGCCCATCGGCCTAAAGGGAAATGTGGTTTCCAAAGGAATCTGGGAGATTTTCGAACTATTCTCCACCCATATGGAGCGGCTGATCCGCTACACAGTGGCGCCGGAAAGCCGGCATACCGGGGATCAGCTCCACTACCTGTTCCGGGCTATGACGAAAGGGGAAAAAACCGATTCCCTTTACTGTGCCTCTGTCCTTCAAAAGAACGGCTGGAAAGAAAATGACACGTACACAGTTATCATGCTCCGTTTCTACGAAGAGCCCGGATGGGATTCCCAGCTGGATACGGCTCTGCCCTATCTGATCCGCGAAATGGAAGGAGAATGGCCGGGTTCCTGCGCGATTATCCACGAAACCTCTCTCCTGTGGCTTATTAATACCAGCGTATCCGGGGAAGCTTCCGGCTGGGAGGAACTGCGGCAGAAAGCCGCCTTCTTTGTCAGAGATCATGTGTGCCGCGCAGGGATCAGCCCTTTTTTCCGGGATTTTTCCCTGGTTCCTTACGGGGTAAAGGCCGCAGAGGCGGCTCTGGAGATCGGTCAGCAGGAACATCCGGAATTCTGGTACTATCTTTTTGAGGATTACCGGCTTCTCTATATGGTGAAAAGGGCGGAAAAAGAGATCTCTCCCGCCCTGCTGCGCCATCCTGCTCTGGAAAAGCTGGCTTCCTATGACAGAAAACATAAGACAGAACTTTTCCGGACTCTGGAAGCCTATCTACTGAACAATCTGAATATGACGGCAGCTGCGGAAAAGCTTTATATCCACCGGACAACCTTCTGCCGGCGGATGGATCATATACGGCGGCTTACCGGATTGGATATCAGCGATCCTGATACAGTCCTGACTCTGCTGCTGTCCTACCGTCTATCTTCGGATTTCCCAGAAAACTGAACCATTGGAACTATAGCCTCCGGGTGCTTCATAATTGCCTGCACAGATTCACCATTTCAATAGCGGAAAGCGCGCAGTCGTATCCTTTGTTTCCGCCTTTGCTTCCCGCCCGGGCAATGGCCTGCTCGATATTTTCCGTGGTGACGACTCCGAAAAGAACCGGAACGCCGGTTGCCATCCCTGCCTGGGCAATTCCTTTGGAGACTTCATTGCAGACGTAGTCATAATGGGTGGTATCTCCCCTTATCACAGCCCCTACGCAGATTACCGCGTCGTAAGCCCCGGACTGTGCCATTTTTACTGCAATGGACGGAATCTCAAAGGCTCCCGGAACCCAGGCTGCGGTTATGTTCTTTTCCTCCACCCCGTGCCGCACCAGGCCGTCTACCGCTCCGGCCAACAGCTTATTTACAATGATTTCATTAAAGCGGGATGCCACAATCCCTACTTTCATGCCCTCCGGGGCAACCACGTTTCCCTCTAAAATTCTGATCTGTCTCATATTCGTCTCCTCCCTGTACGAATTAAAAATGAATCTCTTTGAAAATATGTCCCATTTTTTCCTGTTTTGTTTTCATGTAAAAGTTATCATATTTCTGGGGAAGGATTTCTATGGGTACCCGTTCCCGGATCTCCAGCCCGAAGTCTTTCAGCCCATATACCTTCTGTGGGTTATTGGTGAGCAGCCGCAGGGATTTTACTCCCAGGTCCGCCAGAATCTGGGCCCCCACCCAGTATTCACGAAGATCCGGGGCGAAACCAAGACGCAGGTTGGCTTCCACTGTATCCAACCCCTGCTCCTGAAGCTCATAGGCCTTCAGTTTATTGATCAGGCCGATTCCCCGGCCTTCCTGGCGCATATAGAGAATAATGCCCCTTCCTTCCGCTTCCACCTGCCTCATAGCAGACTGAAGCTGATTTCCGCAGTCACAGCGCAGAGATCCGAAGGTATCTCCGGTCAGGCATTCGGAGTGAACCCGGCAGAGAACATTCTCCCCATGGCCGATTTCTCCTTTCACTAATGCCACATGGTGTTCCCCTGTAATATCGTTCACATATCCGTAGATCTTAAAGTGCCCGTAGCAGGTGGGCAGATCTGCGCAGGCCTCCCGCCGTACATGTTTTTCATGGATCCGGCAGTAATCCTGCAGTTCCCGAATCGTAATAAAGGTCAGACCATGATCCTCTGCCAGTTTCCACAAATTGGAGGTGCGCATCATGGTGCCGTCCTCCTCCATAATTTCGCAGCAGACTCCGCACTCTGTCAGTCCGGCCAGCCGGAGAAGATCTACAGTGGCTTCTGTATGGCCGTTCCGGACCAAAACCCCTCCGCGCCTGGAGACCAGGGGAAACACGTGGCCGGGCCTTCGGAAATCCTCCGGACGGGCCGCCGGATCCGCGCATTTTCTTATGGTAAATCCTCTCTCCTCCGCCGATATGCCGGTGGTTGTATCCGCATGATCCACAGAAACTGTAAAGGCAGTGCTGTGGTTGTCCGTATTTTCAGCTACCATCTGTGGGAGCCCCAGTCTGGCTGCCTGCTCCGGGCTCATAGGCGTACAGATCAGCCCTTTTGCGTAGGTAGCCATAAAATTGATGTTTTCTCTGGTGGCAAATTGCCCGGCACAGATCATGTCTCCTTCATTTTCCCGGTCCGGATCATCCGTTACCAGAATGATCTTTCCCTTTCTCAGGTCTTCTAGAGCCTGAGGAATGGTGCCGTAAGTTCGGTGCATTTTCCTTATCCTCCTACTGTTTTCTCTATATTTCCAAATCCCGGAGCATCTCCATAGTAATTCCGCGTTCAGCCGTATTTTCTGCGGATTCCTGTTTTTTTTCAGGCAGAAACCCCAGAAATTTTCTCACATATTTTCCAATGATATCCGTCTCCAGGTTTACAAGATCCCCTTTCTGCCTGCTAAGAAGGGTGGTTTCCTGTCCGGTATGGGGGATCACAGATACCTGAAACTCTCTTGGGCTGACAGCGGCTACCGTCAGACTGACCCCGTCTATGGCAACAGACCCTTTCTCTACAACATATTCCAGCAATTCCGGCTCCGCCTCCACCGTAACCCAGACAGCGTTTTCCTCTGGTTTCAGCCTCCGGATCCGTCCCACTCCATCGATGTGGCCGGATACCATGTGGCCTCCAAAACGCCCCTCCGCCCCCATGGCCCGTTCCAGGTTCACCGGATCTCCCGGCGTAAGATTCTTCATACTGCTTCTGCGGACGGTTTCCGCCATAACGTCTGCTGTAAATCCATCCTTCTGCAAAGAAGTTACCGTAAGACAAATGCCATTGACAGCAATGCTGTCTCCGACTCTGGTTCCTTCCAGCACCTTACCGGCCTGGATCCCGATTTTTCCGGAACTTCCCGTCAGAGATATAAAACGGATTTTTCCTGTCTCTTCTATAATTCCTGTAAACATTCCTATTCCTTCCCTGTTTTCTTTACCTTCCAGGTAATCATCAGGTCCTCTCCCACAGACACCACCTCTCTGGTCTCCAGCAGAACAGCCTCTGCAGGCTCCCTGACGCCCCTCCCCTCTACGGGACTTTTTCCTCCTCCCCCGAAAATTTTCGGAGCGATAAAGCCTTTGATCTCCTGCACTACCCCGGCCTGCAGCGCGCTTTGATTCAGGAAGCCGCCTCCTTCCAGCAGGATACTGTCGATCCCTTTCTCTCCAAGGATCCGCATAAGTTCTCCCAGATTGACCCTTTCCGGAGACCGGGGCACCAGATACACCTGCACGCCCATCTGCTCCAGCCCTTTCTTTTTGTCCTGTAAAAGAGGATTGGACTCCACAATTTCCTGGCTGCAGGCAGCGATCACCGGATACTGTCCGGCTGTCTGCACGATCCGGGAGGCCGCGGGCAGACGAAGACGGCTGTCGCAGATAATCCGCACCGGATTCCTGCGTCCCTCCTCCCGGACCGTCAGCATAGGATCATCTGCCAGCACCGTTTCAATACCTGCCAGGATCCCCGTATAGGTCCACCGGAGTTCCTGTACTTTCTGCCGGGCCGCAGGGCTTGTAATCCATTTGGAGGCCCCGGTGCAGGTGGCAATTTTTCCATCGGCAGTCATGGCATATTTCATCACCACATAGGGCGTTCCCCTGGTTATGTAGTGAAAAAAGACCGCATTCAGCTCATCGCATTCTTCCCGCATAAAATCTTCTTCCACCTGTACTCCGGCCTTCCGCAGGATGGCGGCCCCCTTTCCGGAAACTTTCGGGTTGGGATCCCGGGATCCGATCACCACCCGGGCAATTTTCCGCTCCAGAATCGCCTCTGTGCAGGGCGGCGTTCTTCCGTAATGGCAGCAGGGCTCCAGGGTCACATACAGCGTTGCTCCCTCCGGGCTCTCCTTTAAAGAGCGGATGGCATTCCGCTCCGCATGGGGTTCTCCCCAGCGTTCATGCCATCCTTCTCCGATGATCCTCCCGTCTTTTACAATGACGGCTCCCACCAGGGGATTGGGATTGGTCCACCCGGTTCCCCGCCGGGCCAGTTCAATGGCTCTGGCCATATATTTTCTGTCTGTCATGTCTGCCTCCAATTCCGCAAAAACGCTTCTTTTCCTGCAAGCCTCTGCTTCCCCTGCCGGGTGTGCCCCGCAAAAAGCCCTGGCAGGATTCCGCAAAACTCCTGTCAGGGCTTTTAGAAATAAATCGCAATGCTTGTCCGGAATAATCCGGAAACTGCAAAAGCTCTGAAATGCAAAACATTTCAGAGCTTTTTAACCACAGTAAATACACCTGGGATCTTCTTCCATCCAGACTATACTGTCGGCTCCGGAATCACACCGGATCATGCCTTTCGGCTCGCGGGCTGTACCGCCGGTAGGGAATTACACCCTGCCCTGAAGATCTATTCTGTTTGACAAAAAGTATTATACCTCTCTTTTTTCAGAAAAGCAACGAAAATTTAGGCTTCTATCTCAGATAATTGCACCGGCCGTCTCTCTTCCAGAGATTTTTTTGCCGCCAGGGCGATCCGCACCGGCTCTAATCCGTCTTTTCCGCCCACAGGAACCTCCTGATCTTTTTGTACCGCAGCTATAAAGGCTTTTATTTCTTCCACAAAAGCATCGTTGTATCTCTCCAAGAAAAACCAGGTGGGCTTTGCTGTCTGGATTCCTCCGTCCGTGCTGATATAGGCCTGATGCTCCAGCACATTCCCATCCTGCACGCACCCCTTTTCGCAATGCACTTCTACTCGCTGGTCATATCCGTAGGAGGACCGGCGGCAGTTATCGATCACACCCATGGCTCCGTTGGCAAATTTCAAAGTCACCAGGGCCGTATCCACATCCCCGTAATCCGCGAAACGGTGGTCTACAAGACAGGCGCCCTGGGCATACACTTCCGTCACCTCGCTGCCGGACAGATACCGGGCCATATCAAAATCGTGAATCATCATATCAAGAAAAATCCCGCCGGATCCTTGAATGTATTCCATGGACGGGGGCTCAGGGTCCCTGGAGCAGGCTTTGATCATATAGGGCGCTCCCAGTTTTCCAGAGGATACGGTCTCTCTCACTGCTCTGTGACTCCGGTCAAATCTGCGGACAAATCCAATCTGCAGTTTTACCCCTGCTTTCCGGACAGCCTCCAGAGCCTCTTTGATCCTGCTGATATCCCAATGGACAGGTTTTTCGCAGAAAATATGTTTTCCGGCCTTAGCGGCGCGGATGATATAATCTATGTGTGTCTCCGTAGCGGAACAGATGCATACCGCATCTATATCCGGATCCGAAAAAATATCTTCCGGATCGGAAGAGATTCTTGGAATCTCAAGGTCCTCCGCCCATTTTATCAGTTCCTCTCTTCTGGTTCGATTTACCAGGATCGCCACTTCCGTATCCGGGATATACTTCTGGATATTTTCCCCGTGCACTTTCCCGATCCGTCCTCCGCCGATCAGTCCGATCTTAATCTTTTTCTTCATCGCTTTCGTCTTCTTTCTCCTTAAAGGGAACAAGGTCCCGAACCGCCTCTGCCGGCGTAATCTCCTGCTCGCCGTGATCCATATCAATCAGCTGATACAGATCGTTGCCCATGCCAAGCTCCTTCATGTAACTAAGCTGCCGGAGTCCATGGCGGGATTCTATCCGCTCTACCAGGGCATGGTGCTCTTCTTCTTTCATGGCATAAACCAGGTCTACGGAAGCCTGATCCACTGCCAGAATATCCAGGGAGGCCAGGATTCCAACATTGGGGGTTACTACCGGTTCTGCTGCTATGCCCTCGCAGTCGCAGGAAACGGACATATTCCGCATTACATTAACAAAAGCGATATGTTCTCCGAAATGATCGGTCACTGCTTTCGCGGACTCCATCATCCGCTCCATAAACTCTTCATTGGAAATATCCCACATATCCTGGGAACCCGGTGTGGTGTGGATCATAGCTTTACCGATCCGTCCGTCCGCGCAGCCAATGCCGATATTCTTTGCGGAGCCCCCAAACCCGCCTTTGGTATGGCCTTTAAAATGGGTCAGCACAAACAGGGAATCGTAATTCAGAATATTTTTTCCCATGTGCATTTCCGTAAACCATTTCCCGTTTTTCACTGGAAGGGCGGCTGTTCCCTCTTCATCCATAATATCCACCGGACAGACAGTCCAGCCGTTTATCTTTAATGTTTCCCGGTGCTTTTCCGTGGTATCACGGTCCCCTTCATAATAGGTATTCGTCTCTACGATAGATGCGTCAGGAAGTTCTTTCCTGATTAAGTCTTCTACCCAGGGGCGGGGAATGATATTCGGGCCGTGGGCCTCTCCGGTATGCAGCTTAATGGCCACTCTGCCGGTAAGATTCTGATTTACTTTCCGGAAAATTTTCTCCAGTCCTTCCGCCGAAAGATCCCTGGTAAAAAAGACCACCGATCTGCCCCCGGACCGCTCCTCCCAGGGAACGTAATGCTCTCCGCCTGTACCCGGTACTGGTTTCTGATTTGACATACGTTTCCGCCTCCTTTGCAATCTGTTAAGATCAGTATACCGCTTCACCCCCGGCTCAAGTCAAGGATTTTCCGAACAATTGCCGTTCCTTTTCCTGATTCTGCCGTTGGCATTCATACTATTTCGCAGGTTTCATACGCCTTCGTACAGAAATTCTGTCCACCGGCCTTTGTAGCTGCTGCATGGCATAAATGGATGCTTTTCGCCCTTTAATTTCCCATCCCTTAAAGCTATGGCGTCCTCCAGGTTTTTTTCCATGTATTCCGGTCCGATGGGACAGTCGTGATGGCAGGGAAGAATGGTCTCTACCTGATCCGCAAGATTCAGGAGTTTTTTCTGGCTCTCAATATAAAGGTCCAGATTCCGGTGTGCACCGAACATGAAGATGGGGCCTTCCTTCTGGACGGAATCCCCTGGCAGAAGCAGTTTCTTTTTCCGGTCAAAAAAAGCGACGCTTCCGTAGGTATGGCCGGGGATCTCCAGAGTTTCCAGACAAAAATCTCCGCAGCGGAAGACATCTCCCTCCCTCAGATCCTTTAATTCAATTTTCCTGTCCAACAGGTGCCAGTCCTTCTGATTCAGATAACAGCTGCCGAAATCCTTCAGACCCCCGGTGTGATCCCCGTCCCCGTGGGTCAGAAGCACCCGGACCGGCAGATCTGTAAGTTCTTGCACAGCCTGGTATACCTCGCTGTCCGCAAACCCGGTGTCAATGAGCAGAGCCTCCTGCTCTCCCAGAATCAGGAACTGCCGCACCCGGCCGTCATCCAGGATATAAAAGTGGTCCATGAAAAGTTTGATTTCCGTCATACGTGCCTCCTCGTATTATTTCTCCTATATTTATTCTAGCATGAAACAAGTGCCTCCTCAATTCAGGACTTGCTTTTTTTGCGGAAATCATGCATGATAATAGCGTCGGTGTACAAGGGGACAACACGGTCGTTGCCCCTTGTACACCGACGCTATTCGTACTTTAAAAGAAAAGAGGAATATGCAATGTTGCAGATCAGAAAAATGACCGGGGCAGACGCGGAAACAGTGCTCCCCATGGTATACGGTTTTTACAGAAGCGACGCAGTGGATCATGCGGTATCGGAAGAAACCCTGAACCGGACCTTTCAGGCAGCAGTCACCGAGGGATCTCTCCTGGATGGATTCGTGCTGGAGGATGAAACCGGAGTGGTGGGGTTTGCCTACCTCTCTCCTTACTATGCCTGCGAAGTAGGCGGCATCAACATGATGCTGGAGGAAATTTTTATCATTCCTGAAGCCCAGGGAAAAGGATACGGCACAGAATTTTTCCGCTGGATGGAGGAAACCTATCCGGATGTGCGCCGGTTCCGTCTGGAAGTAACCGAAAGCAACCAGACGGCGGTGCGGCTGTACAAAAAACTGGGATATGATTTTATCCGGTATGAGCAGATGGCAAAGGACAGGAAATAAACTTTTCCATCACAAAATTTGTCAGCAGAACTCCCCGGCGCTCCACCTGCTGTTCCCGGAGCTTCAGATTTCCCTCCTGGTTTCCGCCGGACGAAGCAATTCCAGGATCAGAGTTCCCACAGTAACCGCATCCTCCACAGTCAGATAGTGATCCGCGGCCGCCTCCAGCAGCAGCTTTCCGGATGCGGGAAATTCTTCGTCCTCAAACCAGATGTTCACCAGAAGAGGATACCGGGGCAGGAAAGGGATCCCGGCACAGTAATCGCCTTTTCCCTGTATCTCCTCCGCCCCCAGCTTCTGAAAACTCTCCCGCACCTGTCCCGGTGTTTTGCCCTTCAGGAAGTTTCCCAGATCCCTCTCCGCGTCCCGGTCGAATTTGGTTCCCCGGATCACGCCCTCCCGCAGGCTGCCGAAGTTGACCCATTTCCCGGTCAGGGGAGTTCCGTCCGCCAGATCCAGATAATGGAGCAGGGTCAGATGCTGCCATCCCTCCACCGGCGGCTCAAAAACACAGTCCGGCCAGGAAAGACACAGTTCTCTTCCCAGGGATGGGATCCGGAAGGAAGCCGTTTTCTCGTCAAAGGTTACGCCCGCAAGCCCGGCGATCTCCCTGGGATCCCGGATCCGCAGACGCTTAAGGGCTGCCTTTCTCATTTCTTCAAAAGCGCGGTTGGCTGTCGCCTTCATACAAATCCTCCTTTTGAGCAGTCAATCCTTCTGATTTTTCCTTGAGTGCAGTATAACCTAAATAACTGCTTCTGTCCATTTTTATGTTACCCTCTTGACAGACTCTTTTCCGCGCCGTACAATAACATTGTTATATCACACTGCTATATGGAGGAGATCATGGAAGAAACCGCTTCTGCCACACTGAATAATATCCTGCTGGCCGCCATGGAAGAATTTTCCGACAAAGGCTTTCTGGGAGCGTCCCTGCGACAGATCGTAAAAAAAGCCGGTGTTACCACCGGGGCGTTTTATGGCTATTTTTCCAGCAAGGAGGCTTTATTTGCCGCTCTTGTAGAACCCCATGCCGCCGCTCTTATGGGAAAATTTATGGAAGCTCAGACCACTTTCGCTGAACTGCCGGAAGAACAGCAGCCGGAACATATGGGGGTGGAATCCTCCCATTGTATCCACTGGATGGTGGATTATATCTGCCGGCATCGCGAACCGGTAAAGCTGCTGCTCTGCCGCTCGGAAGGCACCAGCTATGAGCATTTTGTCCATAATATGGTGGAGATCGAAGTAGAATACACCATAAAATATATGGAAGTCCTCCGGCATCTGGGGAAAAATATCCCAAAGCTGGATGAACAGATGTGCCATATCATTGCCAGCGGCATGTTTAACGGGGTATTTGAGATCGTGATCCACGACATGCCCAGGGACAGAGCTCTGCGCTATGTGGATCAGCTGCGGGACTTTTACACAGCCGGATGGCTGAAATTAATGGGGCAGTAAGCCCCATTTTCTCGGCATGATAGTTAGTTAAATCTAACTTCATGATAGATAAAAACGATAGGAGGTATGATTTTGAAGCAAAAAAAACAAAGCAGCCTGTCCCGCATTTTCAGTTACGCAGGCAGGCACAAACATCTCACCCTGCTGGGCTGCCTTCTCTCCGCTCTTTCGGCAGTACTGGGGCTGATCCCCTATGTATGCGTCTGGCTGGCGGCAAGGAATGTACTGGAGTCCTGGCCCGGCACTGATGGAATATCCAACCTGGCCCGCTGGGGCTGGACGGCGGTATGGACCGCCATAGGCAGTATTCTCCTGTATTTTGCGGCCCTGATGTCTACCCATATCGCCGCCTTCCGCGCAGCCCGGAATATCCGGCGTGCCGCCATGACCCATGTTCTGAAGCTGCCCCTGGGATTTTTTACAGAAAATCAGTCCGGGCGGCTGCGGAAGCTCATTGATGATAACGCCGGCCTTACAGAAGATCTTCTGGCCCACAAACTTCCTGATCTGGCGGGAACGGCAGTCACTCCTGCGGCGGCTGTTGTCATGCTGTTTCTCTTTGACTGGAGAATGGGCCTTCTGTGTCTGCTCACTATGATCCTTGCCTTTCTCTCTATGTGCCTGATGATGGGCGGAAAAAACGCCGGTTTCTTTCATCGGTATCAGAAGGAGATCGAGCGCATGAGCGGCGAGGCGGTAGAGTATGTCCGGGGCATTCCCGTGGTAAAGATGTTTCAGCAGACCGTCTACTCTTTCAAAGCGTTTTACGCCGCCATCCGGGATTACAGCGATCTGGCCAGTCAGTATGCCATGAGCTGCAGGGTAGGACAGACCTGCTTCCTGACTTTTATCAACGGGGCGTTCGCCCTGCTGATCCCGGCGGCGCTTCTGCTGGCCTCCGGAGGAGATATCCGGACCGTGCTGGTCAATTTTATCTTTTATGCCCTGTTTGCCCCCGCCTGCGGCCAGATGATCAACCGGATCATGTATATGAGCGAGGCGGTCATGGAAGCGGACGAGGCAGTGGGCCGTCTGGAGGAAATCCTCAGCCGGAAACCTATGGAAAAATCAAATGCGCGGAAATCCCCGGCAAATTCCGCCGTATCCTTTGACCATGTGACTTTTACCTATCCCGGCGCAGAGAGACCGGCTCTCAGGGATGTATCTTTCTCCGTCCTTCCCGGCCAGGTAACGGCGCTGGTCGGGCCCTCCGGCGGCGGAAAGACTACAGCCGCCAGCCTGATCCCCCGCTTCTGGGACGCGGATAGTGGGATGGTTTCCATCGGCGGAGTCGATGTGCGGGAGATGGACACGGACGCTTTAATGAAACAGGTGGCCTTTGTATTCCAGGATACCCGGCTGTTCAAAGAAAGCCTTCTGGAGAACATCCGGGCTGCCAGACCGGAGGCTTCCAGAGAGGAGGTCCTGTCTGCCGCCCGCGCCGCCCAGTGCGACGACATTCTGGAAAAACTTCCCCAAGGTCTGGACACCGTGGTGGGGACAAAAGGCGTTTACCTCTCCGGGGGAGAACAGCAGCGGATCGCCCTGGCCCGCGCCATCCTGAAAGACGCTCCCGTCATCGTTCTGGATGAGGCCACTGCCTTTGCCGATCCGGAAAATGAACACCGGATCCAGAAGGCTTTTGAAATGCTGACCAAGGGTAAAACTGTGCTGATGATCGCCCACCGCCTCTCAACGGTGCGGAATGCGGATTCCATTCTTGTCCTGCGGGGCGGAAAGATCGCCGAGCAGGGAAACCATAAGAGCCTGCTGGCACAGCATGGCGCCTATGCCGCCATGTGGGAGGATTACCAGCGCAGCGCCAGGTGGAAGCTTGGAAAACAAGGAAAGAAGGAGGAAGCGGTATGACAAAGAAGTTACAGCACTTGTTTGCTCTCAGTGAAAAGGGGGCAAAGGATCTGGTGAAAGCTGTCATCTGGTGTTTCGTGTGCAATGTAAGCCTGATGCTTCCGGTGGGGGCTGTTCTGCTGACGGTCCGGCATCTTCTGGATTCCCTGGAAAAGGGAACCAGTCCTATGGATGGATTCTGGATCTATGCCGGTTCCGGCGCGGCTGTCCTGGTTCTGCTGTTTATTCTTCACTGGTTCCAGTACGCTTCTCTGTATCTGGCAACCTATCAGGAAAGCGCCAGCCGGCGGGTGAGCCTGGCGGAAACCCTGCGCCGGCTTCCCCTGAGCTTTTTCGGGAACCGGGATCTGAGCGACCTGACCTCCACCATGATCACGGACTGCTCCAGCCTGGATCAGATGTTCTCCCACTATGTTCCCCAGCTGTTCGCCTCCCTCTTCTCCACTCTGGTGATCGGCATTGCCATGTTCCTCAGCGACTGGCGGATGGCTCTGGCTGTTTTATGGGTAGTTCCTGCGGCTGTCCTGCTGACGGCAGGGAGCAAGAAGATTCAGGATTCCTTTGGGACAAAAAATATCCTGAATAAACGGGCAGTGGCGGACTGCATCCAGGAGGGACTGGAAACCATACGTGATATCAAAGCCTGCAGCCGCCAGAAAGCCTATATGGGAAAACTGGAAGAAAAGCTAGCCGCCATGGAGAAAGGCTCCATCCATTCCGAGCTGGCAACCGGCGTGTTTGTATGTTCCGCTCAGGCCTTCCTTCGTCTGGGGCTGGCAACTACCATTCTGACCGGCGGGGCGCTGCTGGCAGCCGGTGAACTTTCCTTCCTCTATTTTCTGGGATTCCTCTTTGCAGCCGCCAGGCTTTATGATCCCCTGGGACTGGTGCTTCAGAATATCGCCGCTACCTTCAATACCAAGCTGCAGATCCAGCGGATGCGTTCCATTCTGGAACAGCCGGTGCAGAAAGGAACGGAGGATTTCACGCCGCAGAATTACGACATTTCCTTTGACCATGTATCCTTTGCCTATAGGGAAGGAGACGGTGTGCTGGAAGATGTGAGCTTTACCGCCCGCCAGGGAGAAGTAACCGCTCTGATCGGGCCCTCCGGCGGAGGAAAATCCACAGCCTGCAAACTGGCAGCACGGTTTTGGGACGCTTCCAGTGGAACCGTAACCCTCGGCGGCATAGATGTATCCACTGTAGAACCGGAAACACTTTTAAAATACTATTCCATGGTCTTTCAGGATGTGGTGCTGTTCCGGGATACCGTCATGGAAAATATACGCCTGGGACGCCGGGATGCCACCGATGAGGAAGTTCTAGCGGCTGCCCGGGCTGCCCGGTGCGAGGAATTTGTCCGGAACCTTCCCCAGGGCTATCAGACCCTAATCGGAGAAAATGGTTCCACTCTCTCCGGCGGGGAACGCCAGCGGATCTCCATTGCCCGCGCCTTGTTGAAGGACGCGCCGGTCATTCTTCTGGACGAGGCCACCGCCAGCCTGGATGTGGAAAACGAAAGCGCTGTTCAGGAAGCACTCTCCCGCCTGCTTCAGGGAAAGACTGTGCTGGTCATCGCTCACAGGATGCGCACGGTGGCCGGAGCGGATCACATCGTGGTGCTGGAGCGGGGCCGCGTTGCCCAACAGGGTACGCCGGAAGAGCTGATGCGGAAAGGCGGGCTTTACCGCCGGATGGCGGAACTCCAAAAAGAAACGGCTCAGTGGGAGCTGGGAACCAGATAGCTTCTTGACAGGCTGAATCAAGAATCGTATAATAAATATAGTTAGTTTACGCTAATTAATTAGAAATATAAAAGTTTATAACAGGGAGGTGCGATAGAACGATGTGGAAATATACTGTCGAAGTCAAGGGAATGATGTGCGGGATGTGTGAAGCCCACATAAACGACGCCCTGCGGAAAGCTTTACCGGTAAAAAAGGTAACTTCTTCCCGGGGCAAAAAACAAACAGTGGTGATTTCTGAAAGGGAACTGGACACAGCGGTACTTTTGAATACCATCCGCAATACCGGATACGAGGTGGGTGAGATCCGGAAGGAGCCGTATAAAAAGAAGGGATTATTCGGATAAGAGCTTGCAGTCGCGAAAGACATCGGAAAAGGCAAAAATCCTTGCATCTGGAGGGTGTCCCCAAAGTCATGAAAAGACTTGAAGGGATACCCTTTTGTAATTCCGGCTGCCCATCCAAGTCAGGACACCGTTTTCCGGATACAATCTATGCACGCTTCTTCCCAGGGATCCAGACGGTGGTCCATTCGTTTCAGATACCCGAAACGGATATCTGCACCGCTCTCTTCCAGGGGGATCCTGCGGATTTTTTCAATTTTTTCTTCTTGTCCGGCCAGTGCGCAGCCCAGATATCCCATATCTGTATGGAGCAGCAGCTGGTAAAGCTGGCTGGCGCTTTCTACCTCCACGGTCTTGTTCAGATTTTGAAGAATCCGTTCGCCCCGGTCTCCGGAAAGATATGTAAAAAGAGAAATTCCCTCTTCTTTATATTGGACAAAACGAAGCTTCCGCAGTTCCTGGCAATTTACGGAGGATCTGCTGTAAAACGGATTTTCCGGTCCCGCAAACAGCACGGGAAGCGCCTGGCAGAGTTCACGGAATTCCAGTTTCCTCCGGGAGACCATGGTATCAAAAATCTGCCGCTGGCCGCCGGCTATAAAAACAAAACCCAGACGGCTGTGCCGGTGTCCCACCTGATGAACGACATATTCCAGAGTTCCTTCCGAAAGGCTGGCCTGAAGATCCTTTTCCATCTGGAGAAATCCGGCGAAAGCGTTTTCCACCCGGCTGTCCGGCATAAATGCCGCGCTCAGATACCGGCGGCTTCCTCTCCGCAGAGATTCAGAAATGTTTTCTCTGCACTCCAGCATCTGCCTGGCATATTTGTACACCTGCTGCCCTGCTTCTGTCATAACTACTCCTCTTCGGCCTCGCTCCAACAGGGGAACTCCCAGGTGCTCTTCCAGTTCTTTCACGATTTTGCTGACATTGGGCTGTGAAGTATACAGAAGTTCCGCCGCCCTGCTCAAAGATCCTGCGTCCACGCTTACCACAAAATACTGAAACCATTTTAATTCCATGAGATGCCTGTTCCTTTCACGCCGCGCCTCCTGTTTCGCCGGAGGCACTTCTTAGTTTATTATAGCTTTTCTTCCATGCCAGCACAAGACACACCGCCGCCGCCAGCCAGGCACAGGGATACACAGCCGCTACAGCTTCCAAAGTTCCCCAGATCTGTTGAAACAGAAACAGCATTCCTGTCCGCAGTACACACATACAAAACAGAATCAGCACCATAGGGGTAACCGACTGTCCGATTCCCCGGAGCGCATCTCCGTGCATTTCCAGGATCGCGTAAAGCCAGTAAAAGGGAAAAGTGACTCGGATAATACGCTGCCCCACAGCGATTACCGCCGGATCCTGGTTAAAAAGACCAAAGGCCGTCTGACCTAGGGCCAGCATCAGCATAGCCATTAAGGCAGTGTAAATCATCCCTATAAGCAGCCCTGCCCGGATACCTTTACGGATCCGGTCTGTTTTTTCGGCTCCGTAATTCTGTCCGGTAAATGTGGTAACCGCCTGTCCAAAAGCCACAATCGGAAGATACAGGATCAGTTCCACCTTAAAATATGCCGTGAAAGCTGTGATTGCAACCACCCCTTGGTGGTTAATAGCCGTCTGCACAAAAATATTAGAGATAGTGATCACCAGGTTCTGCAGCCCTGCCGGAATACCGATCCGCAGCACTGCTTTCAGCACGCCGGATGTGATGCGGATCCTGCTCCAATACAGATGATAAGCATCTTTCTGTCTCATAAGATAGACTAAAGTCCCCAGGGCCGCTGCGGCTTGAGAAATCAGGGTCGCCCAGGCTGCGCCTTCTACGCCCATCCCCAGGATCCCCATGCTGATCCAGTCCAGAACAATATTCAAGGAAGCGCCCAGCAGCTGCAAGAACATAGGGGTCCGTGAGTCTCCGCGGGCCCGGATAATACCGGAGTTCATATTATAGAGAAACAGCGGCAGCATGCTCAGCAGATAGATCCGGATATACAGCAGACCTTCCTCCAGGATTCCTGCTGGTGTATGCATCAGCAGAAGAATCGGTCTGGAAAGAAGAAGCCCCAAAATTGTCAGCAGAACACTGCCTGCGAAAGAGATCCCCATAGCCGTATGGACAATCTGGCGGATCTTTTTACTGTTTTTTTCTCCCTGGGCCTGCGCCATGATTACGCCGGTTCCCACCGCCAGACCTGTAAAAAAGCCTACCATACAGCTGGTCAGCAGAGAGCTGGCTCCTACTGCCGCCATAGAATCTTTTCCCAAAAGATTTCCTACAAAAAACAGATCCACGGTATTATACAGCTGCTGGATCAGACTGGATCCCAGCAGGGGCAGCGCAAACAGCAGCAGCTGACGTCCCGCCGGACCGGAGGTCAGATCCCGGGGCTGTGAAACGGTACGCATATCCGACCTCCTTCCGCTTTTTCACAGCATTCCGGAAAGTACTCTCCATAAAGATGACAGGCGATCTGGTGGTTCTCATCCGCATATTTTAGATCCGGTTTTTCTTTCCGGCAGATTTCCATGCACCAGGGGCATCGGTCCTGAAAAGGACATCCTTTGGGCACATCCAGAGGGCTTGGCGGGTCACCGTCGATCCTTTCAATAGGTTTATTTAAATCCATATGGATATCAAACAAAGATTCCATCAAAGCCTTTGTATATGGATGCTTTGCTTCTTTTCCAAGTTTTTTCCCCGGGATTACCTCCACAAGATTTCCCAGATACATAACCGCTACATCATCTGAGACTGAAGCCACAAGAGCAATATCATGGCAGATAAAGCCAATGGCCAGATCCAGTTCCTTCTGCAGTCTGCGGATCAGCTGAATCACTGTTTTCTGAACCGATACATCTAACGCTGAGGTGGCTTCGTCCAGAATAAGTACCTCCGGCTTTAACGCCAGTGCCCGGGCGATTGCCACCCGCTGTCTCTGGCCGCCGCTCAGGCTGTGGGGATAACGCTCCATAAACTCTTCCGGCAGCTCTACCATTTTTAGGAGGCTTCGGCAAACCATATCTTTTTCACCGGCCCTTATCTCCCCATAGTTCATCAGCGGTTCACAGACAATATCACGAATCCGCATTTTGGGGTTGAAAGAGGTATTGGGATCCTGGAAAACCATCTGGATATGACGCCGGCTCTGCCGCAGCTTTTCACCTTTTAATTCAGACAGCTTTTTTCCCTGAAAAATAATCTCGCCACTGTCCGGCTTTTCCAGCGCTACCAGAAGCCGCATAAATGTGCTTTTCCCACAGCCGGATTCACCGACCAGCCCCAGCGTTTTTCCCCTGTAAAATTTCAGATTAATATCATTATTCGCCGTCAGGCATCTTCCATCTGCGGCCGGAAATGTCTTTGTGATATGTTTCGCTTCCAGAATCAGTTCTTCATTGCTCAAGCCACTCACCTCCCATAGACGGTACGGAAGCGATCAGTTTTCTGGTGTATTCATTTTGGGAACCGTGGAGAATCTGCTCTCTGTCCCCCTGATCCTCAATCCTTCCATTTCTCATCACGATAATATGATCCGCCATATAGGCGGCGACACCGATATTATGCGTTACTATGATTATTCCCGTATGATACTCATCCCTCAGTTCCATCATCTGCCGGACAATCTGGGCCTGCGTCGTCACATCCAGAGCAGAAGTTGGTTCATCCGCAAGCAAAAGTCTCGGCTGATAGGTCATACCCATGGCAATTCCCACTCTCTGACGCATACCGCCCGAAAGCTGAAAGGGATAGGAGCGCATCACATGGGCGCCATCGGGCAGGCGCATCCGCTCCAGCATGGCAATCCCTTTCGCCCATGCTGCCTTTTTGCTGATTTTCTCATGGGTTCTAAGGTACTCTACAAATACGTTTCCCACACGGCGGGTGGGATTCATCATGGCTCCGCTGTCCTGGAAAATCATGGAAATCTGGCTGCCCCGAAGCGTACGCCACTGCTCCGGAGTATAATTTAAAAGAGATTTTCCGTCAAATACAATATCTCCTTCTGTCACTTTGCCGACAGCAGGCAGAAGCCCCATCACCGCCCGGATCACCGTTGTCTTGCCGCTTCCGCTTTCCCCTACCAGCGCAATGATCTGCCCCGGCTTTATATCCATGGAAAAATCCGTCACCGTCGGGACATTTTTATATGCAACCGTCATATGATCAATTTTTAACATCTCCCTGCCTCCTGTTTCCTACTCATCCCTGGGATCCATAATATCCCGCAGAGAATCCCCCAGCATATTAAATACAACAACAACCAGAAAGATGGCCAGTCCCGGAAAGATCATCATCCAGGGAGCGCTCTGTATCAGCCCTCGCCCCTCGTTCAGCATATAGCCCCATTCCGGGGTGGGCGGTTTCGCGCCAAACCCCAGAAATGATAATGCGGCAAGCTCCAGCATCATACTCCCAACATCGGTCGCGGCCGTGATGATCAGGATCGGCAGCGCATTCGGCAGCATATACGCCCGGATGATATGACCCCTTCTGGAGCCGGCGACGATGGCAGCGGACACATAATCTCTGTCTTTGATCTTTAGTACCAAAGACCGAGCCAGCCGGGCATACTTTGTCCAGCTGACAAGGGTAATGGCAATTATCGCGTTTTTCATACTAGAGCCTATAATCCCCGCTACCGCCAGGGCAAGAACCAGACCCGGAAACGCAACCATCATATCCGCGATACGCATAAGAGCCGCATCCACGATACCGCCAAAACAGCCTGCGATCACTCCCACTGCAGTTCCGATCAGAAAAATCAGCAGTACAACGCCAAAAGTGGAAACCAGAGAAGCCCGGGCCCCATAAATCACCCGGGTAAAAATATCCCTGCCCATTTTATCCGTTCCAAATATATGCTCTTTACAGGGAGCCTGCAGAGCATTTTCCATACTGCCCTCCAACGGATCTACGCCTCCCGTTATGAGCGGTGCAAAAACCGCCGTCAGAATGATGAGTACAGCCAGGATCAAAAAAAACATAAACTGCCTGTTTTTCAAAAAATCATTTACTTTTACCATACCTATCTCCTCTTTATGCGCATCCTGGGGTCTATGTATACATAGGAGGCATCCACGATCAGGTTGATTACCATATAAATCAGCGCCATCCAGAGTACATAACCCTGTATCAGATTATAATCGCTGGAGGTAATAGCAGAAACCGCAAGATTGCCCAGACCCGGATAAGAAAAAATAATCTCTACCACCGAGGTCCCGCCAAGAAGGCTTCCCACCGACAGACCAAGCATGGTGACAAGAGGCAGAAGAGCATTTGGAAAAACATTACCCCAGATAATCCGGCTTTTCCGGATGCCTCTTGCCTGCGCACCGATTACATAATCCTGATTCAGTTCCTCAAGCACTGCTGCGCGTACCTGGCGGGTGTATTTGGACGCCATAGCGATAGCCAATGTCAAGGCTGGCAGAAATAAACTCCTGAAATCGGCATTTGCGCTGATTACCGGAAAAATCGTAAACCGCACGCAAAACGCCAGCATCAGCAGAAGCGCCACCCAGAAATTAGGCATGGCACACCCCAGAAAGGTCAGGCCCCTTGCCAGGTAGTCCACCCAGGAATTCTTATATAATGCCGAAAAAACCCCCAGCGGAACTGATAAAAGCAGCATCATCACCAGCGACATCGCCGTCAGTTTCAGCGTTGGCCCCACACGTTCCAGCAATAATTGCGTCACCGGCTGGCGAAGGGAATACGATGTCCCAAAATCTCCCTGCAGACAATTTCCCAGCCAGCGGAAGTACTGGGTAAAAAAAGGATCATTCAGCCCCATCTCCTCGCGGGTCTGTTCCACTACCTCTTCTGGCGGCATCTGTCCCATGGAGATATACATATTTTCCACCGGGTCACCAGGCGACAAATAAGTGAGAAAAAAAGTGATAAAACTGATTCCCACCAAAACTATTATAATTTGCAGCAGGCGGGAAAATAATTGCTTTTTGCTCAATACCATCACACCTCATTCATTCTGCCGGAACGATTTCCGTAGTCAGCCAGTAATAATCTGCCGTATGGATATGCGCATATCCTACTCTTTTATTAGAATAGATCATACTGCTGTTATAGTATCCGTCAACTAATACCAGCGCGTCGTCTATGATGATCTGCTGCATTTCCTTTACCAGCTCTTTTCTTCTCTCCGGATCCAGCTCATTCTGCAGCGATTCATACAGTTCGTCATATTCCGGATTGGAATACCCACAGTATGTGGTTTCTGAATACCAGTTTCCCAGATACTCCAGCGGATCACCGGTTCCCACAGTAATCCAGTTATTGTTATTCAAATCGTAATCCCCTGCGGCCAGCTTGCTCCACTGGTCATCAGAACTGCCATACTCGGCGGTGACTCTAATCCCGATTTCCGTCAGGTACTGGGTATGCGCATCAGAAAATTCATTTAGCAGGCGATTTTCATAAGAAACATAACGCAAATTGATGTTCTGTCCGTCCAGTTCCCGGATACCATCGCCATTCGTATCTACGATTCCCGCATCGTCCAGCAGCTTTTTCGCGCCTTCCGGATCATACGGATAGGGATCTGTTAATTCATCATATCCGTAATCCAGATTGGAAGGCAGTACCGAAATACCTGCCGTATACAAACCTCCGATGGTCTTGGACTCACAAATTCCCTCTTTATCAATTGCCATTATCATCGCCTGACGAAGCGTATCATTTGCCAGAACGCCTTCCAGATTCATCCAGGAGAATCCACAGCGCACGCCGGTGGCGATATCCACGGTAAAGTCCGGGTTCTCCTGGAATTTCTGAATATCGGAAACATTTGTAATGTTTTCCACCAGATCAACCTGACCGCTTTCAAGGGCCATCGCTTTTGCGGATGCATCTCCCATGAAAAGAATATTCACTGTATCATAGGGCACTTCTTCATAATAATTGGGATTTGCTGCCATTTCATAGCCGACTCCCACCCCATTAAACTGATTTACCATATAAGGGCCCGTTCCAATAACATTATTCATGAAATCCTCTGTGTGCTCCACATCCACAACAGCCATAACCGGGTATGCCAGCTGTCCCGGCAAATCATTGTAAGGTTTACTTGTAACAATCGTCACCGTATTTGCTTCATCATCCGCTGTAATTTCAGCCTCAAATTCCAGATATTTTTCTGCGTTCGCTGACGACTCTTCGGAAACCTCTTTCAAATATTCAAAACATTCCTTTACCTTCGAGGGCGTTACCTGGCATCCATCTGAAAAATAAATATCATCTTTCAGAGTAATTACCCATTCGGTGTGCTCGTCATTTACCGTATAACTTTCGGCAAGCCATGGCTCTGTACCCATTTCATCATTGAACTTAAATAAACTCTCCGTAATGCCATATCGCATGGCATTCCAAGCACTACTAGGTGTTAAAGCAAAGTTCAAAGAACCGTCATCGTACATCTGGCATCCGAAATTCAGAACTTTTTCTTCTCCAGAAGCAGAAGTATCAGTTGCTCCGTTCCCTGCAGTCTCCGTCCTGTTTGAACTGCCAGCACACCCCGCCAACAGAGATAGAGACATAGCCACCGTAATTCCCAGGGCAAGCCATTTTTTTCTGTGTTTCATTTTTCATTCCTCTTTCTGCTTTTTTCACAAAGCCACAAAAAAAAGATCTGACATCCCGCGTCAGATCTGATCATCTTTTTTACATAAAAATACAGTTATACTACTCCTATTTCCGGACAATATAACCCTTCTGTCTATTATGTTGGTAAAGATTTCTCGTCTTCCGCAAGAATCTTCGCAGAGAAAAAGCAGGTCTCCTGACTTAAGCATTTCCATCCTTGGCGCCTTCCCAGAGTAAATTCCCCAGTGGCTTCGTACCGCGGACTAGCTAATACAGTGACGGGATCGCTCCGGATTCTCACCGGATTCCCTTTTAATCAGACCATGTCTGAACTTATTTCCCGCTGCATAATTGCAAGCTTTATGATGACTCATTATACCACCGACAATATACTTCGTCTATATTTCACACGATCTGTCATATTCCAATTTGTTATACAATTTATGGCATTTTTTCATGTAGTTCACCGGTTTCTCTAGCGTTAGTGTACAGGGGGGCAATGACGCTATGAATGCTTTCGCAACTTATATCACTTGAAACTGCATTCATTATAGTTTTTATGCATATTTTTTTAAGTCCGTCAGGTATTCCCCTTTGTTATGGCTGATCGGGGCACACAGATGCTGTATAAATTTCACGTTTTTTCACAAAATATCCGGAATACGTGGACTTTATCGCGATACTGTGTTAAAATTACATACAAATCTTGATGGATGGGGGAAACTGAAAATGAAAAAGAAAAAACTTATGGCAGCGTCTCTTTCTCTGGCGCTGGTACTGGGCCTGACAGCCTGTGGAGGCGGAAACAGCGCCAAGACGGATTCCTCTTCCGCGGACGCAGGATCTGCTGTGTCCGAATCCGTGGAAGAGCCGGAAGTAACGGAAGAACCGGAAGTGACGGAGGCACCGGAAGCCACAGAGACACCGGAAGTCACCGAGGAGCCGGAGGTAACAGAGGAGCCGGAACAGCCGGCCGAGACCTCTCCCGCCGCCTCCGGCAGCGTGGACGTCTCTTCCGCAGCAGATGCCAGCACAACCACGGACGCTGCGGGAGTCCCTGTGGGCCAGTGGGCAAAGATCGCCAGATACGCTACGGAGGACGAATGCTATCACACCGTGTACGCCCGGGTGACAAAAGTAACCACCTCCACGGAGGATTCCGCGTACATACAGGCAGCCGTTGACGCCAACAATGCCAATGGCTCCGACTGGGATCAGATCGATCTCGCCAGTGAAAATTTCCAGATCCCCTCCGATGTGGAATGGTGTCTTATGGAATATGAAGTGTACGTTCCGGAAGATTTTCCGGCCCCTGATTACGGTATGGCGGAGCCTTCCCTTTCTTTCTCTGAGGAGAACATCGGCGGAGGAGGCATTCCTTCCGCGGACGGGACCAGCACCTATATCGGCCTGGGTGCAAACAATTTTGAACTTGCTGTTTATTCCGACGATACGAAGTTTACACCGGGAAACACCTATACCTTCCAGAATCTCTTTACCATGGTAAAAGGATATGAGAATTACGCCTTTGAGACCACCTCTTATCCTGACGGCATACACAGCGATGATGCTTCCGCGGATACTATGTATTACGCTTATTTCGCAAATAAATGATCTTCCATGAGCCAGGGGGCAGATCCGGATCGTCATTCGGATCCGCCCCCTGTTCTTATGCCCGAAACGCGGGGTTCCGCACGATTCTTTAGGCATGCTTCAGCCTATCGACGCGCTTCATACTCTGTAAAAGCGGACCGGATCAGGTTTCCGGTATATTCCTCCCGGGGATGAAGGATCACTTCCCCGGGAGTTCCTTCTTCCACGATCCGCCCTTCCGCCATGACCAGCACCCGGTCGCAGAACTGCTGCACCAAAGCCAGGTCATGGCAGATAAACAGATAGGACAGTCCCCTCTCCCGCTTCAGGGAGGCTAACAATTCCAGAATCTGTTTCTGCACCGTAACATCCAGTGCGCTGGTGGCTTCATCACAGATCAGCAGCCGGGGCTCCACAGCCAGAGCCCTGGCGATGGCCGCCCGCTGGCACTGGCCTCCGCTGACCTCATGGGGATAGCGGCCGGCAAAGTCCGCCGGAAGCCCGCACTGCATAAAAAGCTTCTCTACCCGGATTTTTCTTTCCCTGGAAGACAGGCCGGCGTTTTTCAGGCTTTCTCCCACCCCGTCTCCCAGAGTCCTGCGGGGATCAAAGGATTCCGCAGGAGACTGAAAGACCATCTGCAGCTGCCGGTATACCTGGCGCTGCTCCCGAGGCTTCAGGCGGGTGATCCCTCTTCCGCCCAGATAGATCTCCCCCTCCGAGGGTTCCAACAGCCCGGCGACCATTCTGGCCACGGTACTTTTTCCGGAACCGGATTCCCCCACGATCCCCAGGGTCTCCCCGGAACCCAGGCAGAAGCTTACATGGTCCACAGCGGCCAGTTCCTCCTGCCCTTTTTTCTGAAATGTTTTCGTAAGATTTTTCACTTCCAGCAATGCTTCCATCTATGTTCTCTCCAGCACCGGCACAGCGGCCAGCAGCTCCTTGGTATATTCTGCCCGGGGATCCTCCAGCACCTGAAGGGCCGGTCCGTACTCCACAGCCTCCCCCGCCTTTAAGATCAGCACAGTATCCGCCATGGCCCGAACCACGCCCAGATTATGGGTCACCAGCACCAGGGCTGTGCCGTACAGTTCCCGCAGCAGCAGCAGTTCCTCCACTGCCTGCCGCTGGATCGAGACGTCCAGGGCGCTGGTGGGTTCATCCGCCAGCAGGATCTCCGGCTTCAGGAGCATGGCCATGGCGATCCCCACTCTCTGGTTCATACCCCCGGACAATTCAAAGGGATAGCTTGCCAGGATCCGTTCCCCTTCCCGGAAACCCAGCCGGGTGAAAAGCTCCAGGGCTTCTGTGTCACTCTCCTGCCGGGTGATCCTTCTGTGGGCGGAAAGGCTCTCAAAGATCTGGCTGCCGATGGTGCGGACCGGACACAGAGAGGATCCGGCGTCCTGAAAGATCATGCCGATCCCGGCCCCCCGGATCTTCCTGAGTTCCTTTTCTGTAAGCTCCGGCAGGTTCCGGTCCCGATACCGGATCTCTCCCCGGGTCACCTGGCCACCCTGGCCCAGGATCCCCAGGGCTGCCCGGATCAGGGAGCTTTTTCCGCTGCCGGATTCCCCCACGATCCCCAGGATCTCTCCCGGCTGCAGGGTGAAACTCACATCCCGGACCGCCGGGATCCCGTTATAGGAAATCTCCACAGCCCGGTAAGACAATAATTCTTTCATCCTTTTTCTCCGTACGCAGACTCAGACGCTGATATCCAGATCCGCGGTGATCTCGTAATAATCGCAGGGATGCGCTGTCAGTCCCGTTACCGAAACTTTGGAGATCATGCTCATCCGCAGATGGGAAGCAAACACAAAGGCATGTTCCTCCAGGATCACCTGCTGCATTTCCACTGCCAGTTCCTGCCTGCGGGCCGGATCAAAGGTCCGGGACATTTCCTCCGCCAGGTTCTCCAGCTGATCGCTGTGGTACCGGCCGTCGTTATTGCCGGAGCTGTCCAGACAGCGGTAGGTAAAGAAATACTCCGGATCTCCCGTGGGCGCTGTCACCATGGCGCTGACGTAAATGTCCCAGGCAGAAGGGTCTGTGCGGATGCTGTTGTGGTCCGCAGTGCTGTTGATCTCCACCTGAAAACCGATCTCTCCCAGAGTGGACTGGGCGTACTCCGCCAGCAGCGGCAGCTCCTGGCGGCTGGGATAGGTGAGCCAGCGCAGGGTCAGCAGGGTCCCGTCCTTTTCCCGGACGCCGTCTCCATCCGTATCGGTCCAGCCGGCTTCTTCCAGTACTTTTTTCGCCGCTTCCGGATCATAGGTTTCTGCGGAAACCGCGTCGCCGCCAAAGACAAAGCTTTCCGGGAAAACGCCCTGGGCGGCATATCCGTTGCCTCCCAGCAGGGTCTCTACAAATCCTTCCTTATCGATGCCAAGGGCAATGGCTTTCCGCACCGCCGGATCTCCGGTAATGGGGCTTTCAAAATTCATGGTGCCGAAAAAGGCCCGGCTGGTGGCGCAGCTGGTAAAGGTGTACTGTTCATTTTCAAATAACGGATAGCTGGCGTAGGGCATGCCGTAGGCCACATCGATCTCCCCCGACTGCAGGGCCATGGTCAGAGTATCTCCGTCGGTAATGGTGCGGACCGTAACTCTGTCCAGCTTCGGCTCCCCGCCCCAGTAGTTTTCATTTTTTACCAGCTCCAGTCCCCTGTCCGTTACCAGGGAAACCGCCTGGTAAGGTCCGGTGCCTGAGACAATCCCCTCCTCCGTGACTCCCGCTTCCATGTCGATGACGCAGCCGTATGGATCCGCCAGATAATTGATCAGGGCAGGCACCGGCTCAGCGGTCTGGATGGTCAGGGTATACCCATCCGCGGTGATCTCCTGGATCTGCAGATCCTCCGCCGCCCGGGCATGGACCTCCGTCAGATCCTCCAGACACTCCTTGACCGCCTGCGCGTCCATATGCCGGCCGCTGGTAAAATCCACATCCTCCCGGAGATGGATGACCCAGGTCCGTTCGTCGGTGTTCTCATAGCTCTCCGCCAGCCAGGGCTCCACCTCCATGGAATCCGAGAACCGGAACAGGGTCTCTCCTACTCCGTAGCGGATACAGGCCCAGCCGCTGTTGTCCCGGTGGGGATTGATATCGGGTTCTCCGTTTTCCGCGTTAAAGGTGGTGTCGCCCCATACCAGAGCCTTTTCTCCGGATCCGCTCCCGGCGCTCACGCTGCCCATGTCCGATCCGCTTTCTGTATTTCCTCCCCCGCAGCCCGCCAGCATGGAAACCAGAAGACCTGCAGCCAGCAGGAGGGTCAGCATTCTTTTTTTCATTTTGATCTTCTCCTTTTTCTCAGTCCGTTTCTGGGATCCAGAGTATCCCGCACCGTGTCTCCCAGCAGGTTAAAAAGCGCCACCGACACAAAAATCCCAAGTCCCGGGGTCAGAACCACCCAGGGATAGGTCTGCAGCATACTCCTGCCGCTGCTCATCATACTGCCCCACTCCGCTGTGGGGGGCTGGGCTCCCAGCCCCAGAAAAGAAAGGGCCGCGATCTCCATCATCATGGTGCCGATGTCCAGCATGGCCGTCACCAGCACCGGTCCGGCAATATTGGGCAGAATGTGGCGGAAAAGAATCCCGAAAGAAGAGGTTCCGGAAAGCTTTGCCGCCTGGATATAGGTGAGATTTTTCACCGTCAGAGTCTGGCTCCTGGCCAGTCTGGCATATTTGGGCCAGCTTACCGCCGCCAGGGCGATTACTGCGTTCTGGATGCCGCCCTGGAGCACCGCCGCCACAGCCATGGCGAACACCAGTCCCGGAAAAGCCAGGCAGATATCAGAAACCCGCATGATCACCGCGTCCAGCGCTCCGCCGAAATAGCCGCAGAGAAGCCCCAGAAGTGTTCCTGCCACGGCGATGATCCCCACCAGGATCAGGGCGGAAAAAATACTGGTCTGTCCCCCTATGATCACCCGGGAGAGCATATCTCTCCCGTACCGGTCCGTTCCAAAAGGATGGGCCGGGCTCGGGGGCTGCAGGGCAATAGACAGATCCTGCCCGTTGGGGTCATAAGGGCAGATCCATTCCGCGAAAACCGCCGCCAGCAGCAGGGCGGCAACCAGAGACAGAAACAGGATCAGACGGATCCTGGTGTGATCAGCCCGGATCTTCTGCCGGCGCGCCCCGATTTTTTCAGTACGGGAATTCATGCCTGCTCACCTCCCAGCCGCACCCGGGGATCCAGGGCCCGGTAGCAAAGATCCGTAATGAGATTTACCGCTACATAGATCACGGCCATCCACACCACATAGGCCTGGATCACAGGATAGTCCCGCATATTGATGGCGTCCACCGCCAGTTTTCCCACTCCGTCCCACATAAAAATAGACTCCACGATGGCTGTCCCGCCCAGCAGACTTCCCAGAGACAGCGCCATCAGGGTGAGGATGGAGGACAGACAGGAACGTAAGACATATTTCCTCAGGATCACAGAAAAAGCCACTCCCCTGGCCCGGGCTCCGGTCACGTAATCTTTGTCCAGCTCCTCCAGCACCACCGCCCGGATCTGCCGCATATATTTGGCAGACATGGCAATGGCCAGGGTCAGGGCCGGCAGAGCCGCGCTCCGGAGACTGACCTCTTCTGAGATCACCGGGAAAACAGGAAAAAAAATAGCCAGCAGATACATCAGCACCAGGGCCACAAAAAAGTTCGGCAGGCTGTTGCCGATAAAACTGCACACCCGGATGAGATAGTCTGTAAACCGATTCTGCCTTACTGCCGCCAGAATTCCTAAAGGCAGAGAGATCACCACCGTCAGCCCCATGGACAGCAGGGTCAGCAGCAGGGTAGCCGGCAGCTTGGATACAAAGGTGGTGAACACGCTGCTACCGGAAATATAGCTGGTGCCCAGATCTCCTGTAAGAAATCCTCCAAGCCAGCGGAAATACTGGGCCAGAAACGGCTGATCCAGCCCCAGCTCCGCTCTCCTGGCGGCGATCACCTCCGGGGACAGGGCCACGCCGGAAACCTCCGACTGCTGGAGCACCGCGTCGCTGCCGGCGATCCGCATCAGGGCGAAAGAAAGAAAGGTAATGCCCAGCAAAATGGGGATCAGCAGCAGCAATCTGCGGATCACGTACTTTTTCATGCTCTCTCCTTCTCCCGGGGCTGTTTTACTGCCTTCACCAGAAACATGGGGGTGGAAGAATTGTTGATCCTCTCCTCCCTGGTCCAGACCCGTCTCCAGATCTCCGGATCCGCCTCCACATCCATTTCCAGTTTCTCCAAAACCTTCCGGTCCCATTCCGGGCGGAGAGCCAGGGAAAGGGGCGCCTGCACGGCAATGGCCTCCATGGCGGGGATATCCGTCCCGTCGGTCTCATTGGCCACCCCCTCCGCCAGGATATTCTCCCGGTCTTTCAGGTACCCTTCCCGGGCTTCCCGGTCATACAGATACCGGTACCAGTTGGCGTCAAAGTTCAGCAGAAGTCCGCCGGGCTTCAGGACCCGGCACCATTCCCCGTAGGCTTTCTCCGGGTGGGGCAGGTTCCAGGTAAGGTTCCTGGTAACGATCACGTCAAAACAGTTCTCCTGGAATTCCAGCTGTTCCGCGTTCATCCGCCGAAAACAGATGCGGTCTCTCCAGATCCCCGCGTTATTTCTGGCCTCCTCCAGCATGGATTCCGTATAGTCCACAGCGGTAACCTGATACCCCATCTCCGCCAGGATCACCGAAAAAAATCCGGGGCCGCAGCCTATGTCCAGAACAGAAAGCTCCTCCATCTTCCGTCCCGGATACTGCCGGCTGATCTGCTCAAAAAGAACTCCGCCCCACACCTGATGCTGACCGGAGTTCAGTTCACTTTTATTCACTTCAGAATATCCGGCCGCCCGGTTGGTCCAGTAGGCCTGATTCTCTGTTTCATACTGCCGAAATGTCTGCATAAGTCCTCCTTAAAACCCATCGTTCTTTGGTTCTCCCCTATAGTATCATACGGGTTTTAAGGCTGTAAGCCCCCCCTGGGGATAAAATCACTCCCGGGAGGGCTTTCCGGATGGTTTTTCCAGAGTTTTCTTAAAACGGAAGGCAAACAGGATGGCCGTAAAGGTTACCGCCAGGGTATCCGCAGCCGGTTCTGCCAGGTACACGGAGGTGGTCTTCTCCAAAGGCAGGATTCCCGGCAGCAGGTAGATCAGAGGGATCAGCAGGACAAACTTCCGCACAATGGCTACTGCGATGGATTCCACCGCTCTACCCAGGGCGTTAAAGGTCATCTGGCAGGCCAGCTGGATCCCGAAAAGGAACATAACCCCCATGTAGATCCGCAGAGCAGACCGGGTATATTCCATCAGCGCCGCGTCCGTAGTAAACATGGCTGCGAAAATTCCCGGAAACAGCATGACCAGAGCCCATAAAATTCCCGCATAGGCCATACTGACTTTCAGCAGGAGCCGGAAAGCCCCTCTGACTCTTCCGTAGTCCCCGGCCCCGTAGCAGTAGCTGATGATAGGCTGAGCGCCCTGGCCCAGTCCCTGCAGGGGGAGCATGGCGAACTGCATGACACTGGTGAGGATGGTCATTGCCCCCACGGCAATGTCTCCTCCGTAGTTCTGAAGAGAACTGTTAAAGCAGACGGAGATCACGCTCTCGCTGGCCTGCATAATAAAGGTTGCCGCCCCCAGGGCCACACAGGGGCCGATCACTCCTGGGACCAGCCGCAGATTTTTCTTTCGGATCCGGAGAAAGGTCCGCTTTCCGCAGAGAAAACTCACCACCCAGAGGCAGGAAAGAGCCTGGGAAAGAATCGTGGCCAGAGCCGCGCCCCGGACCTCCATTCCCAGCCCGAAAATAAAGATAGGATCCAGGATAATATTGGCCACCGCTCCGATCAGCACTGAGAGCATGCCTGTCTTTGCAAAGCCCTGGGCAGTGATAAACGCATTCATTCCCAGGGTCAGCTCCACAAAAATGGTTCCCACAGCATAGATGTTCATATAGTCCACCCCGTAGCCGATGGTTTTTTCGCTGGCTCCGAAGGCCATGAGCAGATCCCGGTTCCAGATCAGCAGCACCGCTGTCAGGATCACGGAAAGAAGGATCTGCAGGACAAAGCAGTTGCCCAGTGTTTTCTCCGCGGAATCCTTATCCTTCCTGCCCATAAAAATAGAAGCCCTGGGAGAGCCCCCGTAGCCTACCAGTGCCGCAAATGCGGATACGATCAGGATCAGGGGCATGCAGACGCCTACCCCTGTCAGGGCGGAAGCTCCGATATCCGGAATATGCCCGATATAGATCCGGTCTACAATATTATACAGCATATTGATCAGCTGCGCCGCCACCGTGGGCAGAGCCAGCTTAAGCAGTAATTTCCCAAGCGGCTCCCTCCGCAGAAATTCCTTGCTGTTCTCCGGAGATTTCTGAAGTTCCGTGTTTGTCTGGTCCTGTTCTTTCTGTTTCATTTTGGATCAATTCTCCTTCCTTCCAGGGCATTTCTGGAATTTTCAAACAGCCGGCGCTGGAGGTCTACCAGAGTTTCCAGATCCCGGCTGGAAAAACCTTGCAGCACCGCGGCCAGAAACTCCTCTTTGACCTGGTCCACCGCCTCCATCAGGGGCTTTGCCTGCTCCCGCAGACGCAGATGGATCTTTCTTCTGTCCTCCCGGTCCGGCAGCCGTTCCAGCAGGGACTTCTGGATCAGGGACTCCACCGCTTTGGAAACGGCGCCTTTGGAGATCATCCGCAGTTCCGTAATGTCCCCCGCCGTGTCTTTTTCAGGATTATTCAGCAGAAAACTTACGATCTCCGCTTCCGCCACCGTCAGATCATGGTCCGTGCAGACGCGCTTCAGCATTCTGTCATACAGGCGGAACAGGCCTCGCAGGCCGGTAAACACTTCTGTTGTGGGAGTCATCTTTTTTCTCCTTTGTTTTTTTTATAAACAGTTCACAAGAAAACCATATAGGTAACAGTATAGCATTTTCGGAAAAGAAGTCAAGAGACTCTTTCTTCGGACTTTCCCCGCAACAAAAATCCAGGCCCGGCAGTCTTCCGCAGCCGCCGGGCCTGGATTTTCGTTGCAGATATTTTCAATGAGTGAATTCATGGATTCAGTATAAGCCCTGTCTCCGGCCTCCGCAAGCCCCCGTGGGGGTTATTTTTTCTCCTGGTTTCTGCATTTGGAGGCCCGGATCAGAAACAGGGGCGCCGGGTTATAAAACGCGTCTTTTTCCCGGTAGATCTCTCTTCCGATCCCCAGTTCGATCTGTACGGAGCGCATACCGGCTTTCTCCAGCGCTTCCAGGTCCCAGCCGGGACGGCTGCAGGCCGTAATAGAAAGCTGGCGTTTCAGCCGCTCGCATTCCTCCAGCATGTCGCTTCCCAGCTTGTGATGGGCATGGTTTTTCGGCAGGCCCCTGGAGTCCCTGCAGTCCTCTTTTCCATAATCCGCGTCGAAATTCAGAAGCACCCCTTCCTTTTTCAGCACCCGGCTCCATTCCCGGTAGGCCTTTTCCGCGTCCGGCAGGGTCCAGGTAAGATTCCGGGTGACCAGCACATCAAAGCTTCCATCGGCAAATTCCGGATTTTCCGCGTCCATGACCTGGAATCTGCAGCGGCTCTGCTCCTCTTCTGTCAACTCCTCCGCAGCCAGTTCTCCGGCTCCCCGGATCATGCCGGGGGTCAGATCAATGCCGGTAACCTCATGTCCTTCCCTGGCCAGCAGAATAGAGAAAAAGCCCGTGCCGCAGCCCACATCCAGGATCTTCAGATGTTTTTTCTCCGGCAGGTTCTTCCGCAGGATCTTCAGAAAGCGGTCCGCCAGGGGACTGTGGAGTTCCTGCCTCCTCTGTTCCAGAAAATCCCGGCTGCGCTTGGACCAGTAGCCGGCGATCTGCTCTTTCCGGTCATCGGAATGATAGTCGATCTTTCCGTAGGCGATCATGGGACCGTTTTCGCAGACCTGCAGGCTTCCCGTCTGATACAGGATCACCCCGCTTTCCTGGGCCACAGACTCCTCCAGCACATTTCCCTCGTAGTCCCTGGTGACCCCAAGAAGGTCTCCCTGGGAAAAAAGATCTCCGGATCGCTTTTCCGGGTACCAGAGGCCAAAGCAGGAAGCCGCCTGGTACTGGATATCCGTTACCTCCAGGGGGTAATGGCTTCTTGCGATATGGCCCCCGGGGCAGATCCCCAGATAATCCAGAATACTCCGCACGTCCTTTTTGGTGGACTGCACTTCCTCGGTGCTCCAGTCTCCCATGCCGCCCCTCTCCAGAAGAACACTGGGGATCCCGCAGGAGGCGGCGTAGTTGTAGGAGCCGCCGGATCCCACTTCCGAACGGACCATATAGGGCACGTCTGCCTGCCGGGCCATTTCCCGGGAGATCCGGGTCACCTCCGGTTCCGCCTTCCCAGCGTAGTAGATATAGGGAGCCAGCTCCTCATAATCATCTCCGCTGTGAAGATCTATATAATAATCCGCTTCCCGGTGCAGGGTGTCCACCACCGCCCGGGCCAGCCGCTCTGTGACCGTTCCCTTCGGATCCCCGGGAAATTCCCGGTTTAAATTTTTTCCATCCTCCCGGCTGACGCTTCCCAGCCGGTTTTCAAAATCTATGCGGTTTACCGCTTTGATCAGCAGGATCCGGCCCCGGATGTCCTCCGGCTGCAGCTCCTTTGCCAGCTCCAGAGCCGCCTGGATCCCCACATATTCTCCCGCGTGGATGCCTGCGGTAATCAGCACGGTTTTCCCCGGGGTCTTCCCGCAGAGGATCGTGGCAGGAACCGAAAAACCGCTCTCTCCCAGTTCCAGTATGCCGCTTACCTTTTCCCCCGGCCGGACCGCGTCCGGACGGATAATTTTTGTCTCGTATTGTTTGTATCCCTTTGCCATAGATTTCAGTCCTTTCTTCCCGGAAAATACGGGAATTACAAAATCTACTATAAAGGGCCGGGGGAGATCCCGCAACCCACCCGGGGGGATAAAATTTTCAGAGCAGCTTCAGCAGCGCATCCTGCAGATCCCGGAGCATCTTCTCCAGAGTCTCCCCGGAGTCTTCCGGGGCAGCCTTCTGCCCGGATCCTCTGTTCCCAAGCTCCTCCAGCAGCTTGCGGCCGGCCTCCAGGGCTTCTTCCGGAAGCAGCAGTCCAAAGGACAGCTGATCCAGCAGATGCACGTACAGGGATACCCCTGTCACCAGTTCTCCCCTCTGACACAGGCGGTACAGCCGGTCTGAAAAATCCGGGCGGCACAAAGGCCCCTGCTTTTTCTCATAAGCTTCCCACAGAGACTGTTCAGTGATCCCAAAGCGGTCGATCCGCCGCAGTACCTGATGCTGGCTTTCCCCGGAGAGTCCCGTCTGCAGCCGCAGAGCTTCCTTTACGGCCTCTTTTACCGCTCTGCCGATCAATTCTCCCAGTCGGCTGTGCTGGCCGGCATCCGTGAGACAAAGATCCGAATCCCCGTTGCAGACCAGGATCACTCCGTCCGTTCCCGATCCGGTGGCCAGGCCGGCGGAGTAGCGGCTGGGAGCCATCAGTTCCTGCAGAGCGGCTGTTTTGGCCTCTGTGCAGGTGATCAGCGCCCGGGCCAGGGTTCCCGGCGTCAGGTCCGTATGGATAAACAGCAGGATGTTGATGGTGCCCCCCTTTTGTTCTTCTCCCTGCTGTGCCCCTTCATCCCAGGAGGCCGGATCTCCGGCTCTCCCGCCGTTTTCATCCACCCCGCCGGTAACCAGGGCCGTCACTGCGGTTTTTCCAGAAACTTCTGTTTTGATAGATACATTCTCCATACTGGCGGAGGTGGAAATCCCGGTGCTGGTAAGAGGATCCAGTCCCAGAGCTGCGGCCGTCTCCCGCAGATGGCCCTGGTAGGTGGGGGCCAGCATCCGGCAGGGCATGCCGGGCCCCTGGGACATATCGTTATTGAAAACTCCGGTCAGATCCTCCCGGTATCCCCCGTTCAGGGGACTGGTGCTCAGCACACGCCGCTTTCCCGTAAACGGCACGACGATACATTTCTGATACCGGTGGACCGGATCCCCGTTGGGCAGTTCCGCGATCTGCATCTTAAGGCTCCTCCTTTTCTTCCAGATGTTCCAGAATAGACAGGAACTCGTCATGGTCTCCAAAGTAAACGATCTTTTTCCGTTCACCCAGCAGCCGCAGCCGCTCTACCAGTGCTCCGCCGGTATAATCTTCACTGAGGGCGTTTTTGTGGAAAAAAATCCTCCCTTTCTGTTCCTCCAGACCGGCCAGGTTCTCCAGATTGTTTTTCCCGAAGGGAACGTCCGAGACCAGGATCACCTCCGCGTCCTTCATCATGTCCAGATTTCTGGCCTGATCTTCTTCCGATACCGGGGTAAAGGGCGGGATCTCCACATGGGGGATCTGCAGATACCGGCAGATCTCGCAGTCGTCGCTTCCCTGATTCAGTACGCCGGCGGAAAGCTCATACCCCCGGTCGTCCAGTTCCTCCAGGATCTGCGCCGCTCCTCCTCCGCCGCAGATCACATGGATCCGCAGGGGCTGGCCGGCTCTCCGCCTGCTGAGCACCCGGATGGGCACAATCTCCGGCTTGTGAAACAGGGGATTTTCCCGGATCAGAATCTTCATCTGATACAGCTCCTCCATATTCTTCCGGGTAATGATCTGCGCAGGCTCCCCGTCAGCGGCCAGCTGGCCGTCCTTCAGCAGCAGCATCCGGCTGCAGTACCGGGAGGCCATGTTCACGTCATGGAGGACAGCCAGCACGGTCAGCCCCTGCTCCCGGTTCAGCCGGGAGATCAGTTCCATTACCTCCGTCTGATGATGGATATCCAGCGCCGAGGTAGGCTCATCCAGAAGCAGGATCTTGGGCTGCTGGGCCAGGGCTCTGGCCAGCACCACCCGCTGCTTTTCTCCGCCGCTGAGCTCATTGTAAAGCCGGTTCCGGAATTCCAGTGTATTGGTATCTTCCATGGCCTGCAGAAGGATCTCCTGATCTTCCCGGGTCTCCCGTTTTCCAAAGCTCTGATAGGGATACCGTCCCATGGCCACCACATCCTCGGCGGTAAAAGCGTACTCCACCGCGTAAGACTGCGGGACCACTGCCGCCAGTCTGGCCCGCTCTTTTGATTTCAGCTTCTGGCTGTTCCGGCCGCAGAGCAGGATCTGTCCCCCTTCCGTGGGCAGCAGACCGGAGATGCATTTCAGCAGGGTGGATTTTCCGGCTCCGTTGGAACCGATAAGGGAAACAAATTCCCCCTGCCGGATGGAAAGGCTGATACTCTTCAGCACTTTTTTCTCCCCGTACCCGGCAGTGACCTCCTGGATCTTCAGCATTTCCTCTTTCATCCCGCAGCCCCTCCTCTCCTGGATTTCCACAGCAGATACAGGAAGAAGGGACCGCCGCAGGCCGCTGTGATAATGCCCACGGGGATCTCCTGGGTGATCAGGCTTCTGGCCGCCGTATCGCAGAGGATCAGAAAAGTCCCCCCGAAAACCAGGGATACCGGCATCAGGATCCTGTGCTTTGGGCCGGTAAACAGCCGGACCACATGAGGCACCAGCAGTCCCACAAAGCCGATGATCCCTGTGGCGGATACCACCGCCGCCGTCACAATGCTGGACACCACCAGGACTTTTTTCTTGACCGCTTCCACATTGACTCCCAGCTGCACCGCCGTATCCTCCCCCAGCAGCATAATGTCCAGTTCCCTGGCGGAGGTCATCAAAAGAAAGATCCCCAGGACCACATAGGGCAGGATAATGAGGATCTGGGTCCAGCCTTTTCCATTCAGACTTCCCATGGTCCAGAACATGATCTGATCCATGCTCTGCTGGTTAAACAGCATGATCAGTGACATAAAGGCGGAAAGGCTCTGATTTACGGCGATTCCGGAAAGGATCAGGCTGGCGATGGGCACCTTCCTTCCGGTCCTGGAAATGGTATAGACCAGAAACACCGTCAGAAGGGCGCCGGCAAAGGCCAGCATCGTAGTGCCGGATAAACCGGCGATATTTCCGGAGGCGTTCAGCACAATGCCAATGGCCGCTCCCAGGGCCGCCCCGGAGGAAATTCCCAGAATATAGGGATCTGCCATGGGATTTTTAAAGATCCCCTGGTAGCTGGAGCCGCAGACCGCCAGGGCCGCCCCGGTCAGGAACCCTAAAAGCACCCGGGGAAGGCGGACGTCACGGATGATGGCGATGCTCCCCTGGGAGATTCCTTCCAGATCCACGGGAATGTGAAAGATCTCCCGCAGCAGGATCCGGTTAGTCTCCCCCGGAGAAATAGAAGCGGCCCCCAGTACTGTACACAGGTAGATCAGCAGAATACAGCCCGCTATGGCCAAAAGCAGGGCCAGTTTTTTTCTTTTTCGCATACTTCTTCCTCTGCATCAGAAAAGACGCCGCAAAGAGGGCGTCCTCCTGATCTTCTTTTTCTGTATTTCAGGCAAACAGCTCCGGATAGATCTGTTCCGCCAGAAGTCTGGTGCCCTCTGCCAGCCGGGGGCCGGCTCTCTGGATCATGTCGGCTTCCGGAGACAGGCCGTCATAAAAGATGATCTGATCCTTCTGAATACATTCCAGAGAAGAAAGGCCGGAGACCGTCTTCAGCTCTTCCGGAGTGGTAAACAGAGAGATATATACATCCGGATCACTCTCAATAATGGTTTCCAGGGAAAGCTGGGGCCACATTTCGCCGGTTTCCGCGGCGATATTCCGAACGCCTATGTCCTCCAGCATATTGCCAAGAAGAGATCCCGGACCTGCGCTGTAATACCCGCCCAGATCCACAAAGGCGGATTTCTCCTCTGTTTTTCCCGCAAGGATGCCCTGCAGCTCTTCCATTTCCGCTTCCATGCCGTCGGTAATCTCCTTTGCTTCCCGGTTCAGGTTCAGCACCTGCCCGGCGGTCAGGATATTTTCCTCCACCCCTTCCAGATCGCTGGCAGCGAAAACGATCACCTTGGCGCCGGCATTCTCCACCTGGCTGCGGATGGAATCATCCATGTAATCGGACGCAAAGATCACATCCGGCTCCATGGAGATGATCAGCTCTGTGTTGGGGGAGGCATAGGTTCCGATGGAGGGTACCTCCGCCGCCTCTTCCGGGTAACTGCAGTAATCCGTCCGGCCTACGATCCGTTCATCCGCCCCCAGGGCGAAAAGAGTTTCTGTATTGGCCGGGGAGAGGGACACCACCCGCTCCGGCTGGCTCTCTATGGTCACAGAATTTCCCAGGTCGTCGGTGATCGTCAGGGGATACTGGGTTTCTTCCCCTGCCGTCTCCCCCTGTTCTTCCCCGGAACTCCCGGATACTTCGCCGCTGGCCCCGGAAATTTCCGCGCCCTCCGACGGGCTTTCCACGGAAGCTCCCTCTGTGTTTCCCTCCTGGGAAGAGGACCCGCAGCCTGCCCCGGCAGCTGCCAGAATGAAGACCGATACAGCCGCAAGAATTTTTCTTTTCATAATAAACCTCCTGAAATCCTGTTTCGAAAGGATTTAATTTTCTTTTCAAGTTCTTCAGCGTCTTGCCAGTTCCCGGGTAATATCCTCCCAGCTGACGCCTTTTTCCGCCATCAATACCATCACATGATAAAGAAAATCAGAAATCTCATACTTAATCTCCTCTTTATCGGGGTTCTTGGCAGCAATGACAATTTCCGTACACTCTTCCCCCACTTTTTTCAGGATCTTGTCGATTCCTTTTTCAAAAAGATAATTGGTGTAGGAGCCCTCCTTCGGATGGATCTTCCGGTCCTGAATCACCGCAAAGACATTCTCAAAAACCTTCAGGGGGTTGGTATCATTGTACTCCTTCCGTGCCAGTTCCCGATAGAAGCAGGATCTGTTCCCCGTATGGCAGGCAGCCCCGATCTGGGATACCTTGGCAAGCAGAGTATCGTTATCGCAGTCAATGGACAGGGATTTTACATACTGAAAATGACCGGAGGTCAGTCCCTTCACCCAAAGTTCCCTGCGGCTGCGGCTCCAATAAGTCATTTTTCCGGTGGCCAGGGTGGTCTCATAAGCCTCCCGGTTCATGTAGGCCAGCATCAGCACTTCCTCCGTCCTGTAATCCTGGACAATACAGGGAATCAGTCCGTCGCTGTTCAGCTTAAATTCCTCCCAGGGAATACGGCTCTCAAAAGTATTTACAGAAATCCCTTTCTTCTTCAGAGCCGCTTTCAGTTCCATAAAATTGCTCTCTTCCAGAACGGCTCCGGTCACAGCGTCTACCCAGGGGCTGCAGAGCAGATCTTCCGCTTCCCCCTGATCAGCCAGAACCAGAACAGGAAGCCCGGTCAATTCTGCCAGTCTCTCCTGCAGTCCCTCGTTACAGAGAAGCATGCCGGCATATTCCCGAAGAGCTTCGGAAGATTCCCGGCCTGTCTCTAAATCAGGCAGGTAAACGACAATTTTATCTTTTCCGAATTTCTGGGATACTTCTTTTAAAATCTCCCGGTTTCCCGGTTTTGCGAAATTCAGAACGGCTCTGCGGCAGCCTGCATAAATCAGCTTCTTTACATCCTCCATGCGCTTTACATTTCCTGCGCCGATCACCGGCACCTCCGCGGCATCGCAGATCTTCTTAATCACTTCCAGGGCCCGCTCGTGCTCCGGATCCCCCTCTGAAAGATCAAAAACCAGCACCTGATCGGCTCCCTGATTCCCATAATGGGCCGCCAGTTTCACCGGATCGGATTCCGTCAGAGGACGCCTGTCCTTAAAATTTTTTACTGCCTGTTCCTTCTGCAGAAACAGACAGGGAATCATCTGTTTTTTCATGTACCTATTTCTCCTTATTCCAGGCTTCCTTTTGTAGAAAGCACATCCTTGATCCTGGGATCGAAAGAAGAAGCCTCATCCAGGGCCTTGGCAAAGGCTTTAAAAAGAGCTTCCGCCATATGATGGCTGTTAAAACCGGACAAAATTTTCATGTGGAGGTTCATTCCGCAGGTATAAGAAACTGCGTAAAAAAACTCCCGTACCATTTCACTTCCCATATCCCCCAGCCGTTCCGCAGGGAATTCTCCCTGGAAAGAAAAATAAGGCCTTCCTCCCAGATCAATGGCGCAAAGCACCAGGGCTTCATCCATGGGAAGCAGACAGCTTCCGTAGCGGCGGATTCCCTTTTTATCACCCAGTGCCCTGCGGATCGCATTTCCCAGGACGATTCCCGTATCTTCTACGGTGTGGTGGTCGTCCACCTCCAGATCCCCGCCTACGGTCACATCCAGATCAAAAAGGCCGTGTCTGGCGAACCCGGCCAGCATGTGGTCAAAAAATCCCACGCCTGTGCGGATCTTGGAAACTCCGCTTCCATCCAGCTCCAGTTTCATGGCAATATCTGTTTCCCTGGTAGTTCTGAACTCTTCCGCTGTTCTTGACATCTCAGGACTCCTTTCCTTCAAACCGCACGGCAATGGCGTTGGCGTGGGCGGTCAGCTGTTCGCACCTGGCAAACTGCTCAATATCTCTGTGAATCTCTTCCAAAGCTTCCCGGGAGTAATAAATAACGCTGGATTTCTTCACAAAATCATCCACTGAAAGAGGTGAAAAGAATTTTGCCGTACCATTGGTGGGCAGCACATGGTTCGGTCCCGCAAAATAGTCTCCCAATGGCTCGCAGCTGTATTCTCCCAGGAATATGGCCCCTGCGTTGCGGATTTTTGTCATAGCCTCAAAGGGATCAGAAAGCACGATCTCCAGATGCTCCGGCGCTATGGCGTTTACCGTATCAATGGCTTCCTGACGGTCTGCTGCCACCAGGATATATCCGAAATTGTCCAGGGATTTTTCCATGATGGCCCGGCGGGACAGTTTTTTCAGGTATTCATCGATTTCCCCGGAAACCGCCTCTCCAAAAGCCCGGCTGGTAGTTACCAGAATGGCGGAAGCCATTTCGTCATGCTCCGCCTGGGAGAGCAGATCCGCCGCCACATAGCGGGCATTGGCGGTCTCGTCCGCCAGAACGGTAATCTCGCTGGGACCTGCGATAGAATCAATGCTTACATTGCCGTAAACTGCTTTCTTTGCCAGCGCCACATAAATATTTCCGGGGCCTACAATCTTATCCACCTTTGGAATGCTTTCTGTTCCGAAAGCCAGGGCGGCAATGGCCTGGGCCCCTCCTGCTTTATAAATCTGGTCCACGCCTGCCTCATGAGCGGAAACCAGCACTGCCGGATTTACCTTTCCCTCTCCGTTGCAGGGCGTTGTCATGACGATCTGGGAAACTCCCGCCACTTTGGCAGGGACAATATTCATCAGCACGGAAGAAGGGTAAACCGCCTTTCCGCCAGGTACATAGACCCCTACCCGGGCCATGGGAGTTACCTTCTGTCCCAGAAGGGTTCCCTTTTCCGTAGTATGAAACCAGCTATTTTGCTTTTGCCGCTCATGGTAATCCCGGATATTTACCAGGGCTTTGCGGATGACTTCCGTCAGCTTCTCATCTACCAGATCATAAGCCTCCCGGATCTCCTCCGGCGTCACCCGGACCGTATCTTTGTTCAGCTTCGCCCGGTCAAATTTTTCTGTGTAAGCGAACAGCGCTTCATCCCCTTTTTCCCTGACCGCGGAAATAATCTCCGCTACAGAGGCTTCAAATGCGCCGTACTGGGTAGGGCTGCGCTTTAAAAGATTCTCCAGAATATCCTTTTTGGTATCTTCCGTCAACGTAACAATTCTCATGATCTCTTGTCTCCTTTTTATGCCTGGGCCGCTTCCGACACCATCCGCTTCATATTTCGGATCAGCTCTGTGATCCGCCCGTTTTCCATCCGCATGCTCACAGGATTAACTACCATCCTGGCTGACAAGGGGCAGATCTCCTCCAGAACCTGAAGCCCGTTTTCCCGGAGGGTGCTGCCGGTCTCTACAATATCCACGATCACCTCGGACAGCCCCACAATGGGCGCCAGTTCTATGGAGCCATTCAGCTTGATGATCTCCACAGTCTGGTTCTTCTTGTTGTAAAAATAATCCTTCGCAATTCCCGGATACTTTGTGGCAACCCGGATCAGCTGGTTATGATTCAGGTATTCCCGGGCGCTTTCCGGACCGCAGATGCACATGCGGCAGGCGCCGAACCCCAGATCCAGCACTTCATAGATCTTCCGGCCTTCTTCCATGATGGTATCCTTGCCTACGATACCAATATCGGCAGCCCCGTATTCTACATACGTGGGAACGTCCGGGCCCTTAGCCAGAAAAAACTTTAACTTTTTTTCCTCATTTACAAAAATCAGCTTCCTGGAACTTTTATCTTTCATTTCCTGGCATGTGATTCCCATACCCTCCAGCAATTCCAGGGTTTTATATGCCAAACGCCCTTTGGTCAGGGCAAAGGTTAAATATCTCATCTCTGATCTGTCCTCTTCTTTTCTGTAGAGTCCCGCCCTTTACTGCAGGTATGGCTCCATATTTACCCTATCCGTCTGTCCGCTGGCCAGGTTCAGGGCATAAACTTCTGTTTCTGAACGGAAATAAATGATGCCTCCAAACTGATTCCGCGCCCCGTAGCGGCGGTAATCTTCCAGGACTCTGCCAGGCTCAAAGCGCACGCAGGCCATGTCCATCCCCTGTTCTCTGTGGGCCGCGGCAAATTTTAAAGCCAGTTTTTCCAGCCGGACCGGGTACAGAATCATAGTCATGGAATCCTCCACCGGCACCTGGATATGCTGCCGCTCCAAGGCGTTGAGCAGGGCGTCCACCCTTGTGGTAAATCCCACCGCCGGAGAAGATTTTCCGTAGCGGGCCAGCAGCTGGTCATATCTTCCGCCTGTGATCACCGCGTCTCCGGTTCCGTAGGTAAATGCCTGAAAGATGATCCCTGTATAATATTCATAGGGGCTCAGCATGCCCAGATCAAAGGTCACGTATTTGCCGCATCCGTAGGACTCCAGAAGTTCCCGGATCCTTCCCAGACGGTCCAAGGCCTCTCTGGCTCTGGGATTACAGGTCAGCCGGGCGGCTTCATCCAGCATTTCCTGATCCCCGATCAGTTCCGGGATCCGGTCTATGGCTGCCGCCAGATTCTCCTTCAAATTCAGCTTTTCCACCAGTTCCTGGGCTCCAAAACGGTTCTTTATAATCAGCAGTTCCTTTAATTCCTGCCTCTGCTCCCCTGTTAAACCGGCTTCCTCTGCCAGGGCGTTAAAAAAACCCGCATGGCCTACACTAACCTGGAACTCCTGAAGCCTGGCCTTTTTCATAACCGAAACCGCCATTGCGATCAGCTCTGCATCCGCCTCCGGACTGTTCTCGTTCAGAAATTCCACGCCCATCTGCGTGCTTTCCTTCAGACGGCCCTGATAGCTGGAATTATTAATAAAGACGCTGCCCTGATAGCAAAGACGGATGGGCATGGTCTCCTGTGAAAAATACATGGAGGCCGCTCTGGCAATGGAAGGGGTAAAATCCGGACGCAAAGCCAGGGTGTTTCCGTCTCTGTCAAAAAATTTGTACAGATTCCGGGAGGAAACAGTACCTACTTCCTTCCCGAACACATCGAAAAATTCAAAAGACGGCGTTTCAATATGCTGATAGCCGTATGTATGGAACAATCTTTCAATCTGACGCTCCAGCACCCGTTTCCGGGTACATTCTCTTCCATAAGTATCCCGGACTCCCTCCGGTGTGTGAATTAATTTTTTCATGTCTCTGTCTCCCGATACTTTAGTCTGCTACCATATTATCACATGAAAATAATTTGTCAATCCCTTGTCATTAAATCTTTTTGGATTCCCTCCAGGTAGGGAACCAGGATCCCCTGCTCATTTTCCAAAAAAAAGCGGCTGTCCAGTTCATCCATACGAAAACTTTTTCTTCCGCCCTTCTCTCTCCGCTTCCAGAATTCTTCTAATTCTTTCAGCCTCAGATAATAAAATCTGTTTTCCTCCGCAAAATACAGCAGCAGAAAGGCGATTCCCTTCTGCTTTTCAAATTCCCGCATAAACTGCAGCTGATGTGGATGGATATTGGCCAGGGGAAAAACAGCTGTCTGACACTCTTTGGCGTCAAAACAGACAGGGATTCCCTGGACTGCGCCGATATAATCCACCGTACTTTTTTTCTCAAAATAGGCCAGCGTAATATGGCGGCGTGCCTGATCGATTTTAATGGGAGTAATGGGGGTTGGCACCTTTTGAATCAGAGCCAGCCCCTTTTCCCGATACTGCTCATTGGTCCGGTTCACCAGCTCCTCCAGGGTGGACCCCCGGAGGCCTCTTGAATTCCAGGTTCCCATAGGCTTCACCTACCGGATCAGGGAAATCCGGTTCAGGGGCCAATAGCGCAGCACCGCCTTCCCCAGGATTTTATCCCTGTGGAGATATTTGTGTTCCCAGAAACGGGAGTCATGGGAATTATTCCGGTTGTCCCCCATCATGAAATAGCAGTCCTCCGGCACCTGATAAACTCCGTCTCCGGAGGAAGAAGGCACTCCCTTGCAAAAACTGTCGTCCAGAGGGGTATCGGAATCGTTAATATAAACTTTTCCTTCCCGGACAGTTACTGTCTCCCCGGGAAGACCGATGATCCTCTTAATATAAAGCTGGCTTTCATCGTCCGGATATCTGAAAATAATCACGTCGAACCGCTGCGGTTCCTCGAACTTGTATGCCAGCCGGTTGCCGAAGATCTGATCTCCTACCATAATGGTATCTTCCATGGAGGCCGAAGGAATCCTGGCGTTCACGATCACAAAATTTGTCAGAAGAATCACAGCTATTACTGCCACCAGGATCAGTCTCACATATTCCCAGATCTCTCTTCCGATACTTTTCCGCTTTTCTTCCCCGGATTCCTCTTTCTTGCTTTTATCTTCCTTTTCCGTCATTGATTGCCTCCTGCATATTGAAAGTAATTAAAATTTTTTCCAGTTCCCGGGGAAGTGGGGCGAGAATGGTTTTTCCAGAAAGTCCCTGCAGCGTCCCGGCAAGCTCCGGAAAACAGAGCTTCCAGGCATGAAGAAATTGCCGCTGCAGACCAAACCGCTCTGCCAGTTTCCGGTTCCAGACTTCTTCCCCATATTTTCTGTCTCCGGCCAGAGGGTGCCCCAGGCTGGCCAGATGGCTGCGGATCTGATGGGACCGTCCGGTGATCAATTCCACTTTCAAAAGGGTCATATGGCTGTTGGATGCCAAAGGTTCCCAGGCCGTTTCTATAAAGGACGCACCGGGAACCGGATCCCGGCTGATCTGCGCCTGATTCCGGATTTCATCCTTCTGCAGATATCCCCGGCAGCGTTCCGGCTGGGCAACCACTCCCTTTACCAGGGCAAGATAATATTTTTCCATAGTCCGTTCCCGGAAAATTCTGGCTAGTTCCTGAGCGGCTGCCATTGTTTTTCCTGCCAGGATAATCCCGCTGGTGTTGCGGTCCAGACGGTTTGCGATTCCCGGATGGAAGCTCTGCAGTTCCGCCTGTTCTACTGCGCCGGACTCCAGCAGATAGCCGGTGATGTATTCCACCAGGGAGACATCCTCCGGACGGGCCTTCTGGGAAAGCATGCCTGCCGGTTTATTGACTGCCAGAACCTGTCCGTCTTCATACAAAACCGCATGCCTGGAAAGCGCCGGCAGCGCAGTCCGGGGCTTTCCGCCTCCGGCCATAAATTTTTCCAGAGTTTCATCTGAAAAAAACAGCCGGATGGCATCTCCTTCCTTAAGAAGTTCCTGTCCTCCTGCCCTCCGACCATTTAATACAATATTTTTTTTCCGCATCATTTTATACAGAAATCCCTTCCCGGCTCCGGGCAGATAACGGATCAGGTATTTATCCATTCGCTGCCCCTGATCCCGGGCTGTAATCCTGATTTCTTTCATAGCTGCTGCATTCCTTTTTCACAGAGAGATGGCCAGAAGCAAATGCTTCACCAGTTCGCTTCTGGAAAGATCCGGGTACTTTTCATCCGGGGTAAAATTTTCGCTGGCGGAGGCCTCAAACTCCTCCTGCCGGCTCCGCAGCGTATCCAGCCGCTCCAGGAAAGCCTTCTTCTGATCAAAGATTTTTACAGACATCCTGTATTTATTCGCCCGAAGCGTCTTCTCAATATGACTTTCCATAAACTCCAGATCTTTCCGCTTGGCCGGACGGTCCGTATAAGCCGCTACGTACCCGCCGCAGACAGCCGCTGCGTCTACAAAAATACTGATTTCACGGGTCGTCATATACATTTCATAAACCATGAGCAGGCTGCCTGCATGGGGCTGAATCTCCTGATACAATTCCTGGGTCATGGGTTTCTGCATCCACATTACAATGGTCCCAACCAGAGACATACAGGCGGGGATACAGCCCACCAGCGCAATGACCGTATAAATATTATAGCGGTCCCCCCGGTTCAGCACATATCCCACTGTGAAAATCCCCGCAGGCAGCAGAAAAAAGGCCAGGGTCCGCAGGAGCCTTACCAGCTTCTGTTTTCGGATATAACCAAAATCTCCCTTGCGTATTTTCGAACTTTTCATTGCCGCTTCCTTTCTCCGCCCATTCTATCAGAGAATCACCTTTTAGACAAGCGCTTTCTTTTCTCCGCCGGAGGCTTGGGCCGGATCAGAGCCTTCGGCCCGAAACCGATCAGATCTCTCCGCCCGCAGGAAACCAGGGCTTCCCGGACAAGTTCATAGTTTTCCGGAGCCCGGTACTGGATCAGGGCTCTCTGCATGGCCTTTTCCCGGGTCCCCCTGGGTACGTGCAGCGCTTCCCCGTTCAGAGGATTTCTCCCCGTATAATACATGCAGGTGGAAACCGTGGAAGGCGTAGGATAAAAATCCTGGGCCTGCTCCGGCATAAAGCCCATATCCCGGATGTACTCTGCCAGCTCCACCGCATCTTTCAAGGTGCAGCCGGGATGAGAGGACATAAAATAGGGCAGCACGTACTGCTGTTTGCCGCTCCTGCGGTTGTATTCCTGGAACTTTCTCAGAAACTCCTGATAAACCTTGTGGGCAGGCTTTCCCATACAGCGCAGCACCCGGTCGGAAACATGCTCCGGCGCCGCCCGCAGCTGGCCGCTGATATGGTGCAAGATCAAATCCTTCAAAAAGGTATCATCGCTATCCGCCAGCACATAATCGAAACGGATTCCAGAACGGATAAAAACCCGTTTTACCCCCGGTATTTTTCTCAGGTCTCTGAGTATTTTCACGTACTTCCTGTGATCCGCTTTTAAATTTCCGCAGGGTTCCGGAAACAGACACTGCCGATGGCTGCAGACACCTTTCGTCAGCTGCTTTTCACAGGCCGGGCCGGTAAAATCAGCTGTGGGACCGCCCACATCGTGGATATATCCCTTAAACTCCGGATCCCGGCACAGCAGTTCCGCTTCCCGGTGCAGGGAGGCCCGGCTTCTGGCCTGGACCACCCGGCCCTGATGAAAGGTCAGGGCGCAGAAATTGCATCCTCCGAAACAGCCCCTGCTGCTGGTCAGAGAAAAACGGATTTCTGAAAAAGCGGGAACTCCGCCAGCCCGATCATACATAGGATGCCAGGCCCGCATATAGGGCAGTTCATAAACATCGTCCAGCTCCTGGACAGTCAGAGGCATGGCCGGCGGGTTCTGCACCACATAGCCTCTGGTTCCGTAATCCTCCGCCAGCACCCTGCCGGTAACCGCGTCGGTATTTTCATACTGTATGCGGAAGCTCTTTTCATAAGCCGCTTTGTCTTTTGAGGTTTCTTCCCAGGAGGGAAGAAAAACGGGATCCGTCATGGCCGGTATATCCCGGGTTTTGTATACCGTTCCCGGAATAAATGTAAGCTGCGAAACCGGAAGACCGCTGGAGAGGGCATCCGCGATGGCCGTAATAGACCGCTCTCCCATACCGTAGGAGATCAGATCCGCTCCGGAATCCAAAAGGACGGACCGTTTTATTTTATCCGACCAGTAATCGTAATGAGCCAGTCTGCGGAGACTGGCTTCAATTCCTCCCAGAATAATCGGCGTGTGCTTGAAGGTGCGCCGGATCAGATTGCCGTATACCACCACTGCCCGGTCCGGTCTCAGGCCTGCTGTTCCTCCCGGCGAGTAAGCATCTGAACTGCGTTTCTTTTTCGCAGCTGTATAATGATTCACCATAGAATCCATATTCCCGGAAGAAACCAGAAAGGCCAGCCGGGGTTCCCCGAATACGGCAATACTGTCCTCTCTTTTCCAGTCCGGCTGAGGAATCACTGCCACCTTGTATCCCCGGGACTCCAGAACCCGGCTGATGACTGCAGGGCCAAAGGAGGAATGATCCACGTATGCATCGCCGATTACATAGACAAAATCCGGTCTGTCCCAGCCCAATTTCTCCATTTCTTTTCTGGAAACCGGCAAAAACCCCATTTTCTTTCTCACTCCTTCTTCAATTCCAGAAGCGCCTGCTTCTCATTTTCAGTCAGCCTCCTGAACTGTCCCGGCTGCAGCCCTTCGTCCAGTTTCAAAGGACCCATGGAAATCCGTTTCAGATATGTAACCTGCCGGTCCACTGCCTGGAACATCCGTTTAATCTGATGAAAACGCCCTTCCTCTATAGTGACAAATACTCTGCTGACCCTTCCCGACTCCAGAACCTCCAATTCCGCCGGAAGCGCCGGCTGATCATCCCCGATATCCAGCCCCTCCCGAAAAGCCTGCTGTTCCCGGCTTCCCGCCTGGCCGTCAATAACCGCGTAGTACATTTTCTTTACATGTTTTTTGGGAGACAGCAGTCTATGTGCCAGGGCTCCATCGTTGGTAATCAGCAGCAGCCCTTCTGTATCCTTATCCAGACGTCCCACCGGAGACAGATCCTTCCTTTTTTCCCCGGACAGCAGATCCAGAACGGTCTTCTGCCTGGAGTCCCGGGTGGCAGTCACAACTCCCTGGGGCTTATTCAGCATAAAATACTGAAATTCTTCATAAACCACCGGCTTATCCTGCAGGGTTACCAGGTCTGTATCTGCATCTACCCGAAAATCCGCCTTTTTTACAATTACTCCGTTTACCTTTACCTGCCCTTGGCGGATTCTTTCTTTCAGTCCTGCCCGGGAATCGGCGCCCATATCCGCCAGAAACTTGTCCAGACGAAGTTTTTTCATTTCTATCCTGCCTCCTACTGCCAGCGCCAGCCGGGATGATATTTGTTCTTAAGGTTCTGTCCCGCCAGCTTTCCGAATCCCAGGGGGAATCCATCCGTACAGACAAGCTGCCAGCCGGAGGCTCTTTCCGGAGCCCCGTCTGCCTGCCGGTCCCAGAAAATTGTTTCCCCCTTCAGATATTTAATGGTCCGTACGTCTTCCGAGGACAGATCCAGCACAGAATCAAATTGCTCTTTTGTAAGGGCCATGGCCAGAGCCTGGGAAGGCTCAAATCTTCCCTTCCGCAGACTTCCCAGATGCAGCCCGGTACGGAGATATCGGATTCCCCTTTGAACCGGCATATCCCCTTCCATACAGTAAATCTGATCTTTCTGTATCCGGAACTGTTTTCCTGAAAAATCCGCCTGCACAAAATTCAGGAAATTCCTGACTTCCTCCGGCAGGTTCCCGCAGGCAGCGGCCCCCTCTCCTTTGAGGGAGACCCCTGCCGCCCCCGTCTCTTTTTCCGCTTTCTTCAGGAGCACCAGAAAATGGCCTTCGCCTCTCATTTTATGGGGATAAATCCGGACTGCCTCATCCAGTCCCAGCAGGCCTCTCTCAAAGCCTGCATAATCCGGTACTGCCGGCTCCGGGGAAAGTTCCGGGTGTCTCTCTAATAAATCCAGGATCTGCTTCTCATTTTCCTCCGGGGAAAAGGTACAGGTTGAATAAAGCATTTCCCCTCCCGGGCTCAGCATCCGGAAAGCCTGTTCCAGGATTTCCGCCTGTATCTCCCGGTAAGTCTCCGGCCCGGCCTGCTCCCAATAAGCCGCCATCCGGGGTTCTCTCCGAAACATCCCTTCCCCGGAACAGGGGGCGTCTACAAGGATTTTATCAAATCCTTCCGGATAAGCTTCCGCCAGCCGGGCAGGTGTTTCACTGGTAACGAAAACATTGCTGATCCCTGCCAGCTCAAGATTTTTCAAAAGAGCTGCCGCCCGGGAAGCGCTGATATCGTTGGCCAGCAAAAATCCCCGTCCCTTCAGCCTGGCCCCTAACTCTGTTGCCTTTCCTCCCGGAGCAGCGCAGAGATCCAGAACCCTGTCTCCCGGTTTCACGGGAAGATGGGAGGCAGGCGTCATGGCGCTGGGCTCCTGGATATAATAAAGACCTGCATAATAATGAGGATGCCTGGCCGCAGAGACCGCACCCTCATAATAAAATCCATTCTGAATCCATGGCACCGGCTGCAGCGAAAACGGCGACAGCCGGCGGAAATCTTCCGGATCGATTTTCCGGCTGTTGACCCGCAGACCGCAGACCGGATCCTCCCTGAAGCTTTCCAGATATTTTTCATACTCTTCTCCCAGGAGGTTCTCCATCTCCCGGCAGTATCTCTCCGGTAAATTCATTCCCGCTTTGCTCCTACAATCCGGCTGTAACACTCTGGGCCCGATATCCTTCGGCGATCTGATCCAGTTCGGTGTGGAAGCGCTTCAGTTCCGCCATATCGTTCAGAGCATAAATCCGGTAAAATTCTTCCTGGATCTTCTCTACTTCCCGGCGGCTTGTGATCCGATAGAGATTCTCAATGGATGTAAGTATGTCCGCCACCATCCGATGCTGCAGCTGGGAAGACAGCTGCGCGTCCATGATTTCGCTGCGCACCGAAGACATTTCATTATCCAGGGCGATAATGGCATCCGCCGCATTGCTCAGACGCTGCCGGATATGCTCGGGAATATGGGTTTTATATTTGTACTGCAGGGAATGCTCCACCGTTGCCCAAAAATCCATGGCAAGGGTGCGGATCTGTATCTCCACCTGAATTTTTCTGGGGCCCTCCAGAGTCTGGACGGTATAGAAAATAATCAGATGATAGCTTCTGTATCCGCTTTCCTTCATATGCTTTACATAATCTTTCGCATACTGCACCTCTATATCCGAGCGGGCTTCAATCAGCTGGGCGACTTTTTCAATATCCTCCACAAACTGGCAGGTGATGCGCACCCCGGCAATATCCTCCACCAATTCCTCCAGCTGATCCATGGGAATACTCTTTTTCTTCATTTTATCCAGAATACTATTGACCGTCTTAACCCTTCCCGTCACGTGCTCAATAGGGCAGTACATCCCCCGGTCATAAAACTCTCTCTTCATATGCCGGAACTTCAGTTCCAGCTCCTTTACAGCCAGTTCATAAGGCTCCAGTAATTTGTGCCACAACAATATATCCATGGTATTACAGTCCTTTTCTAAAAATCCATTTTTACTATATCATATTTTTCTCTGCTTTGCCAGCAATCTGTAATCTCTCTATTATATGAATGGATTTTCCCGGTTATTCCTTTATCTTTTCCAGTACCTTCAGCAGGAACTCATAAACCCTCTCAGCGGAAGAAACCGACAGTTTTTCCTCTGTTGTATGAATATTGAAAAGATCCGGTCCTATGGAAACGCAGTCCAGGCCCTCCAGCCCTTTATAAAACAATCCGCACTCTACACCTGCATGAATTACGTCGATTTTCGGACGTGTCCCGTACATTTTCTCCCAGACTTCTTCCATAAGCTTTCTCAGGGATGATTCTCCCTGGTATTCCCAGGCCGGATACGTTCCGGAAGCCTGATACTCTCCTCCCAGAAATTCTGTGAGATAGCAGATCCGGTCAGCCAGAGCCCTCTTCCCGCTTTCCAGAGCGCTTCTGACACTGAGGCTGGCATACAGGGCCTGGGGACCCAGTTCCAGAATGCCAAGATTGCAGGAGGTTTCAACCAGGCCTTCCAGCTCGCCGCTCATCTTTTCTACTCCTCCGGGCATCTGCATCAGGAAAAAAATCACTTTCTGCAGACTGGAAGAGTGAAGTGCCGGACCGGTCCCTGCTCCCGCCTCCGAAATCTCTATACGGATCTCCTCCTCAATCCCTCTGTACTCTGTCCGAAGTTCCTCCTGAAGTTTCCCAAGGATCTCCTTTAAATGTGCTTCTTCTCCCCCGTCAATGGCAAACAGAAGCCGGGTCTCCCGGGGAATCGCGTTATCTTTTGTACCCCCTGTCAATTCAGAGAGGGCAAAATCCATCTCTCTGCCCAGAGCATAGAGAAGCCTTCCCGCCAGCATATCCGAATTTGCCCGGTATTTGTCAATATCATTGCCGGAATGGCCTCCCTTCAGTCCTGTGATCTTCACCTGAAACCATTTTCCGGAAACCTCGGCAAAGCGTACCGGCAGAGTGCAGGAGGCTGTTAAGCCTCCTGCACAGCCGCAGAGAAAATGGCCTTCTTCTTCAGAATCCAGATTAATCAGAATGCGGCCTCTAAGCAGGGACATATCCAGGGCCCCGGCTCCCAGCATGCCGATTTCTTCATCTGCTGTAAAAACCGCCTCCAGGGGCGGATGGGGAATCTCGCTGCTTTCCAGCACCGCCAGTATATAAGCAACGCCAATACCGTCATCTCCTCCCAGAGTAGTGCCCTCCGCATAGAGGTAGTCCCCTTCTCTTTTAAGCTGCAGGCCCTGATTATGAAAATCATGGGAAACTCCAGGCTTTTTCTCGCAGATCATGTCCGTGTGAGCCTGAAGGATCACCCCGGGCGCCGTTTCATACCCACTGGTCCCCGGCTTGCGGATCACCACATTGTCTGCCTCATCTCTTCTGGCCCAAAGCCCCTGTTTTTCCGCAAAACCCATGAGAAATCCGCTGATTTTACCCGTATCCCCGGATCCTCTGGGAATCTCGCTGATTTTTTTAAAATAATAAAAAAATCTTTGAGAATCTATCTTTGTCTCTGTCTTCATACCCTTTCCTTCTCCTCTTCGCAAAACCGTCCTTCAATTTGTCCGTGCTTTTTATTTTTGCATATCTATTTAAAAAATGCAAGGCATATAAATAAACAAAACCAGGGGAGGTTCTGGGCTTTCATGAACAAAAAGCTGTTTCTTTTTCTGCTCCCTCTGCTCCTTTTTTTGATTCTTTCTCCCCGGGCAGCCCTTTCCGCTTCCGCTTCCGGTGTTCGATTATGGTTCCATACGGTTCTTCCGGCATTGCTTCCCTTTATTATTCTTTCAAATCTGCTGGTAAACACAGGCACTCTTTTTCCTGCTTTAAAAAAGGCTGACCGGATCTGCCGTTTTCTGTCCGGTTTTTCCGCATCCGGGTGCTATGTGCTGCTGCTGGGCTTTTTCTGCGGATTTCCCATGGGCGCCAATCTGTGCGCAGTTCTGATGCGAAGGAAATGCCTGTCCCCTTCGGAAGCCCGGCGCCTTTTGCAGGTTTCCAATCAGATAAGTCCTCTGTTCCTTCAGGGATATATTGCTTCCCTGCTCCCTTCCTCCAGGCTGCTTCTGCCGATTCTGGGAAGCTACTATGGAGCCGCTCTTCTCCTCCTGCTTTTTTCCCGCATAGGAAACGACCGGGAAGAAAAAAACGCCGGGGACCTTTGCCAGCCGCAGAAAAAAGAAGTATCCCTGTCCCTGGGGGAACAGATGGATACTTCTATCATGCATGGTTTTGAAATCATTACCCGGCTGGGGGGCTATATCATCCTCTTCTCCGTCTACGCAGCCCTTCTTCGAACCGTAACAGGGGGATTTCCGCTTCTTGCGTCTCTTCTTTCCCTGTCTCTGGAAATCTCCTCCGGCTCTGCCCTTCTGCTTCGTTCCGGAATTTCCGGTCCGCTGCAGTTGGTTATGCTTGCCGCAGGACTCTCCTTCGGCGGCATATCAACCATTATTCAGACTGCCAGCGTAATCCGCGGAAGCGGACTTTCCCTGGGGCAGTACGTAAAGGCAAAACTGCTCCAGGCAGGCTTTTCGGCTCTGCTGGCTTTATTCTTCTTCGCCGTCGTCTAAATCATCTACGTCGAAATCCATGTCTTCCGGCTCTTCCTGCTGTGCAAACGCCTCTTCCCCGCTGTTCTGCTGGGGAACCAGTTCGCTGCGGTTTTTATTCACTATGTCATAGCAGCTCTGCAGGGATCCGATAAAGCTATTGTACCGTTCGCCTACATCCGCCAGAGTGTTGCCCATGATCTGGGAAAGATTGGAAAGCATATCGTCTGTATAGGAAATGGCGCTCATACGGATATTGTTGGCGTCCTGCTGGGCGGAATCCAAAATAGACTGGGCCTGCTGATTCGCAGTATTCACCGTCTCTGTAGCCTGGGCGTAAGCCTGCTGCATAATCGCAGTCTGCTCTACAAGCTCCTTGGCATGGGCTTCCGCCTCCGCCACAATGTTGTCAGCCTTGGACTGGGCATCCGCCAGAATGGCATCCTTATTGCTGATGATCTTCTGATATCTCTTGATCTCATCCGGAGTTTTCAGGCGGAGTTCCCGGAGAAGTTCCTCTAATTCCTCTTTATTTACAACAATTTTGGTGCTGGAAAGCGGCTGATACCTGCAGCTTTCTACAAATTCTTCAATTTCTTCGATAATCTGTTCAATTCTGCTGCTGCTCATGTTCTTTTCTCCTTATCACAATACTTACTGCCCTGTCTGGCTCCTGTCATTTTTTCTGCAGGGAATCCAGTTTTCTGCGGAGTTCCTCCGCAACCGACTCAGGGACAAACTCCCGAAGATCTCCGCCAAATGCGGCAACTTCTTTAACGGTAGTAGAACTTAAATATGCATGCTCCAAAGATGTGATCAGCAATGCCGTGTCAATATCCGGAGCTAAAATCCTGTTGGTCTGTGCCATCTGCAGCTCGTACTCAAAGTCCGTGATCGCCCGAAGTCCTCTGACGATCACCTTTGCCTTGCAGGCTCTGGCAAAATCTACAGACAGACCGCTGAAAGGCTGTACTTTCACATTTGGGATATCTTCCGTTTCTTTCTTTAGTATATTAACACGTTCCTCCACAGAAAACAACGGAGTTTTTGCAGAATTGTTTAAAACACCGATAATGACTTCATCAAACAACTCCGTAGCTCTCCGCACAATATCCAGATGCCCGTTGGTAACCGGGTCAAAGGTTCCCGGATAAACTGCTGTTCTCATAGTTTTCACCTTTCTCTCCGCCGCAGAAACAGATGGGCGTTTGTTTTATATTTTTTTATCCTGGTGATTTCATAACCGGAATGCTCAATCCACTGAAAATCTGTATCCAGGGAGGCCTCCACCAGAATCAGCGAGTCTTTCCAAAGACAGGCTCCTGTTTCATCCAGGTATTCCAGTACCCGGCGCTCCAATCCTTTCCGGTAGGGCGGATCCATGAAAATCACGTCAAAAGGCTCTTCCTCCCGGAGTTTTTCCAGAGCCCGGAAGACATCCGCGGCCAGGATTCCGGCGCAGTCCTTCAGCCCGGTAAATTCCAGATTTTCCCGGATACAGGAAACTGCTTTCCGGTTCTGTTCCACAAAGCAGCAGTATTTTGCCCCCCGGCTCAGGGCCTCAATTCCGATTCCCCCGCTTCCGCTGAAAAGATCCAGAAATCTGCATCCCGGAAGGAGCGGATTCAGGATATTAAACAAAGTCTCCTTAATACGGTCTGTAGTAGGCCGGGTATCTGTCCCCGGCACTGTCTTCAAAGGAAGACTCCGGCATTTGCCGGCTATAACTCTCATATACTATACACCTCATCCCGAATCTGTTTCCTCCAGTCCAGATCCCCCCGATCCAGACCCAGGATCAGCGATTCTGCTGTTGCAATATTGGTAGCTACCGGAATATTATATTGGTCGCATTTCGTAACAATCTGATAAACATCCGGCTCTTTCGGATTAATCATAACCGGATTATAAAAGAAGATCACCATATCCATATCGCCCCTCTCGATCATTTCCGTGAACTGCTTATCGCCGCCCACGCTGCCGGCCAGAAACTTATGAACCCGCAGATTGGTGACCTCCTCTATTCTTCTTCCTGTAGTTCCGGTGGCGTATATATCGTGTCTGGATAATATTCCTTTGTAGGCAATGCAAAAATCTTCGATCAGGCTCTTCTTGCTGTTATGTGCTATAATCCCCACATTCATTGAATAGACTCCTCTCCTAAAACGCTTCGCGCTAATTGCAATTATAACAAATTGCTAAAAACTTCGCAATTATTTTTGGGATTCTATACAATTTTTTCAATCCTCGCAGAAAAGCCCGGCAGAATTTTCCTGTTTATTATTGTCTCCGCCGCATATACTACCATCGTAACGAAAACCGTTACAGACAAAACATCTGAAAATAAAAAGAAAAAAACAAAGGAGGCATATGGACAATGGCAAATCGTTCCTCTAATACAACTGCAGTACCGGAGGCAAAAGGCGCAATGGACCGTTTTAAATTCGAGGTGGCAAGCGAACTTGGAGTACCCCTTTCCGATGGATACAACGGAAACCTGACCTCTAAACAGAACGGTTCCGTAGGCGGATATATGGTCAAAAAAATGATCGAGGCCCAGGAACGTCAGATGTCCGGAGGCGCCGGAACACAGTACTGATTCTCCCTCTGAAAAAAGAAAGAAGAGGCTGCTGCACATCCGTGCGGCGGCCTCTCCCCTTAGATCCTTCTTTACAGATCGAAGCTTCCGGTAATGTCACCGTTAACCACATAGTATACCATATATTCCTCGGGCTTCACGTAGAGTTTGACATCTTTCAGCTCCTCTGCCGCTTTGCCCTCTCCTGCCCAGATATCTTTTACTCTCTGGATCAGATCATCTGCCTGGATTTCTCTGCCTCCATACTGAAGGATCACAGAAGAAACCGTTTCTGCAACCGCTGCTTTCTTTACTGCGGTTTTTTTCTTTTCTGCCGTCTTTTTCACTGCAGTTTTCTTAGCCGCAGGCTTTTTCTCCGCTTCTTTCTTTTCTTCCTTTACAGCCGCTTTCACTGCTGTTTTTGCCGGTTCCTGACTTTTGGTAGCTACGGTTGCTTTTACAGTTTCCACAGGTGCTTTCTTTTCTTCGGTCTTGACTGTTGCAACTGGCGATTTCTTTTCTACCATGTTACACACTCCTCCCACGCTAAACGTGAATACTTTTTCTTGCAATTCCTTTCCCGGTCTGTCCCGGGGAGCACATTCCCAATGGGATGATTCTCTCATGGGATATGAATTTCTTAATTATCATACGCTTTTTCCCCATTTAATGCAAGGCAAGCTTCTGAATTTCCCGCAACTTTGTATGATTACACCAATTTTTTCTCAAATCACAGGCCCACATCATCAATTTGACGTGCCAGATAGTTATCCAGGCGCTCTTTCAGACACAGATTCTGGGGCAGGGAGAGTTCCGGATCTATCTGCAGCAGATCCCGGACCGCTCTGGAAGCCGCCTTCAGAAGGTCTGTATCCCGGTAAATATCCGCGATCTGAAATTCTGCCAGTCCGCTCTGCCTTACACCGAACAGATCTCCCGGTCCCCGCAGCTTCAGATCTTCCTCCGCAATGTAAAATCCGTCATTGGAATGATTCAGGATCTCCAGTCTTTTCGCGTTTTCCTCTTTTCCGTCCCCCTGCATAAAAATACAGTAGGACTGGGCCTCTCCGCGTCCCACCCGGCCCCTGAGCTGATGCAGCTGAGCCAGGCCAAAACGTTCCGCGTTTTCCACCATCATTACCGTAGCGTTCGGTACATTAACACCTACCTCCACTACAGTCGTAGAGACAAGGATCTGAATCCTGTTTTCCGCAAAGGCTTCCATGATTTCCGTCTTCCGGGAAGCTTTCATCTGACCGTACAGAACCTGAATTTTAATATCCTCCGGGAAGACCTCCCGCAGCTTTCTCCCGCAGGAAATCACATCTGCGCAGTCCATTTCCTGGCTTTCTTCCACCAGGGGACAGATTACGTATATCTGATGCCCCTTCCGGACTTCTTTCTCCAGAAACCGATAGGCGCTGGAACGGTAGCTTTCGTTTACTACGCAGTTTTTTATAGGGCGTCTTTTCTTCGGGAGTTCATCCAGGACAGAGATATCCAGATCTCCATAAAGGATCATAGCCAGAGTTCTCGGGATCGGAGTAGCGCTCATAACCATCACATGGGGTTCCTTTCCCTTTTCTTTCAGCATCAGGCGCTGGCGCACACCAAAGCGGTGCTGTTCATCGGTAATCACCAGTCCCAATCGGGCATACTCTGTTTTTTCCTGGATCAGCGCATGAGTTCCCACAATAAAACGTGCTTTCCCGGAGGATATTTTTTCATAGATCTCTCGTTTTTCCGCCGCCCTGCAGCTGCCGGTCAGCAGCACAAGTTCCCCGGGATCCATTCCATTTTCCTCCAGCAATTTCCGGATTGTTTCAAAATGCTGGGCGGCCAGCACCTCCGTTGGGGCCATCAGGGCACTCTGGTATCCATTTTCCCTGGCCATGACCATAGCCAGAAAAGCAAGGATTGTCTTGCCGCTTCCCACATCTCCCTGGATCAGCCGGTTCATGCGGAAATGCCCTTTCAGATCCCTTTCCACCTCGTTCCAAACCCGAAGCTGGCCGTCTGTCAGCCGGTAGGGGAGATTTTCAATTATTTCTTCTGTCTTCCAGACAGTCTCCATGGGGCAGCAGTTTTCTGCCCCTTCCGCCTGCCCCCGGAGCCTGGCCAGCCCCAGCAGGAACAAAAAGAACTCATCAAAAGCCAGTCTTCCCCGGGCTTTCTGCAGATCCTCCCTGTTCATAGGAAAATGAATATTTTCCAGGGCAAAATTTATTTCACAAAGCCCGTATTCTTCCCGCAGGGCATCCGAAAGGAATTCTGTTTCCAGCCCTTTTTTCTCCAGGAGCTGGGCAAGGGCCTTGCTGACCATCTTATTGGTAAGCCCTGCAGTAAGTCCGTAAATAGGCTGCAGTTTTCCCTGCAGCTTTTCATACTGGGCCGGCGTAAATATTTCCGGCTGTTCCAAAACCTTTCTGCCGTTTTTTTCCGCTGCCCTTCCCCGGAAAACGTAAACTGCTCCCCGCTTCAAAACGCTTCTCAAATAAGGCATATGAAACCAATGGATCTGCAGATTTCCCGTCTCATCCTGCAGCTGGAGGATCGTGATCCCGTGCTTTCCGTTTTTTAATTCCGGCGCCCGCAGGACCCTTCCCAATACTGCGTTTTTTTCAAAAAGTTTTACGTTTCCACAGGAAACAGGCTCCTGATACAGATCGTAGCTCCGGGGATAATAATGAAGCAGCTGATTCAGATTGCAGATTCCCGCTTTTTGAAACAGCTGCTCCGTCTTATCACCGATTCCTTTTAAAGTTTTCAGTGATTCTTCTTTCATGTTCTATGATACCCTATCCCCTTATTCCACCGATATAATGCAATAGTAAATAGGCTGACCGCCGCAGTTTACTTCCACGTCACAGTCCGGATATTTTTCTTCCGTTTCTCTGGCAATTTTTTCAGCCTCCTCCTGGCTGAATTCCTGGCCGTAATAAATGCTGATGAGTTCCGCCTCCTCATCCATCATAGCGTCCACAGTCTCGGCGGCAACTTTCAGAATATCCTTCCCTACCGCCAGGATTCCATGATCTCCTACAGCCATAATATCGCCCTGATGAATCTCCCGATCCTCAATATGGGTATCACGGACTGCATAGGTAATTTCCCCGGTACGCACAGAAGCAATAATTTCTTCCATGATTTCCTGATTTTCCTCCGGAGATTTCTCCGGCGCGTAATTGATCATTGCTGTAATGCCCTGAGGGATTGTCTTGGTGGGAATGACAATGATATTTTTATCTTTGGTCAGATCTCTGGCCTGGTTGGCTGCCAGAATAATATTCTTATTATTCGGGAAAACAAAAATATTTTTTGCGTTTACCTGGCCGATGGCGTTCAGCATATCTTCTGTGCTGGGATTCATTGTCTGTCCGCCCTCAATGAGGTAGTCCACACCCAGCTCCTGGAAAATGCCGCCAAATCCCTCTCCCACAGATACAGCGATAAATCCGGCGTCCTTTTCCGGCTGGGAATCCTGCTTTTGGGCCTGTTCCGCCGCCAGCTTTTCTGCATCGCGGATCACCTTTTCATGATGCTCCTCCCGCATATTGTCGATCTTCATACGGGTCAGAGAACCATAGCCCAGAGCCTTCTGCAAGGCCAGTCCGGGATCGTTGGTATGTACGTGTACCTTTACGATCTCCTCATCCGCCACTACCACCACCGAGTCACCGATGGAGAGAAAATAATCCTTCAGCTCCTGCTCCTGCTGCGCCGACAGAGTTTTGTCCAGCATAATGATAAACTCTGTGCAGTATCCGAATTTAATCTCTTTTTCCTCTGCCGGTCTGCCGGAAACAGCCTTGGGCTCTGTACCCTTCGGGGCTTCGAATTCCAGAGAGATCTCCTTGCCTAAAAAGGCATCCAAAGCTCCCTCCAGAACTGTAACCAGACCCTGTCCGCCGGAATCCACCACTCCGGCTTCCTTCAGCACCGGAAGCATTTCCGGGGTTCTGGCAAGTACTTCTCTGGCATATTCTACCACTCCGTTCAGGAAATCCTTCAGAGGCATCTCCTGGCCGGCAAGTTCCGCCGCCTTATCCGCCACACCTTTGGCCACTGTGAGGATTGTACCTTCTTTAGGCTTCATAACCGCCTTGTAGGCGGTCTCTACCGCCTTCTGGGCGGCGCCTGCCAGCAGCTGCGCATCCGCCTCCTCATACTCCCGGATCCCCTTGGTAAATCCCCGAAGAAGCTGGGAAAGGATTACGCCGGAATTGCCTCTGGCTCCCCGAAGCGAACCGGAAGAAATGGCCTTGGACAGTTCCTTCATGGAAATCTTTTCCAGTTCCTGAACCTCCCGCACGGCCGACATAATAGTCATGGTCATATTTGTACCCGTATCTCCGTCCGGCACCGGAAAGACGTTCAGTTCATTGATCCATTCTTTTTTTAATTCCAGATTTTTTGCTCCTGCCAGAAACATTCTGGCAAGCAGGGCAGCATTTATCTTGTTTGCTGACACAACAGGTTCCTCCTCTTACAATCAGTCTATCACGCGCACGCCTTCCACCAGGATCCGGACGTGCTCAACCTCCATCCCGGTAAAAGACTCCAGCTTGTATTTCACATTTCCGATCAGATTGTCGGCTACTGCCGAAATGCTGACCCCGTAGGCTACTATCACATGAAAATCCAAAGATATCTTATTGTCATTGATGGTAACATTAATGCCGTGTCTGATGCTGTCCTTCCGGAGCAATTTAACCAGCCCGTCCTTCATATTAACAGCCGCCATGCCTACAATGCCAAAACATTCCACCGCTACGCTTCCGGCATAGGTGGCGATCACATCTGTATTGATGACGACTTCTCCCAATCCTGTATTCACACGACCCTTCATGTCTTACGCTCCCTTCACTGCAGATTTTCTCAATATTCCCACAGTAGGACATACTGAATTAATAAGAGTATAACCGATTTTTAAGGAAATTTAAATATAAAAATGAAAAACCCCTTAATTTTTATTTTTACGCTTGCAAAACCTGATCTTTTCTGATAGAATATACGGTGTTGTGAGTCTGTAAATTTTTCAGCTCAAGTTTATATCAAGGAGGTGCAATCATGGCAAAGTGTGCAATCTGCGAAAAAGGTGTTTATTTTGGAAACAACGTAAGCCATTCTCATAGACGTTCCAATAAAATGTGGAAATCCAACGTAAAGTCTGTTCGTGTAAAAACTGAGAATGGAAACAAAAGAATGTACGTTTGTACTTCCTGCTTGAGAAGCGGAAAAGTTGAGCGCGCATAAATCTGCTGAATAAAGGGACTCCCCTGTATTTATCAGATCAAAAACAGACCGGGTTTAAGAAATTTTCTTAAGCCCGGTATTTTTTTGCACTCCAGGAGCAAAAATGCCGCAAAGCCATCTGGTGATGATTTTGCGGCACTCTCTTTCTTTTGTTTCCGTTATTTTACATTGCTTCCTGTGTTCCAGTCAATTCCTCAAAAAACTTCAGTCCATGCACTGCCACATCCTGATCCTGTTCCGCAGTTCCGCCGCTGACCCCCAGACCGCCAATGATCCGGCTGCCTCTTTTTAAGGGTACACCGCCGCCGAAAGCCACCAGTTTTCCGCCCTTCAGACTTTCCAACCCGTAAAAATCCCCTCCCGGCTGTACAAGTCTGTTCAGTTCCTCTGTGGACATTTTCAGCGCAACTGCCGTATAAGCTTTCTGGGTTGCCACATCATAGCTTGCCAGATAGGCATCATCCATCACGTGAACCGCTACCGGATTTCCATGAGCATCGTACACCGCGATGACACAGTTCAGGCCCACGGAAGCTGCGTAATCCTCCGTCCTGTCTATTAGTTTTTTTGCCAGCTCCAGAGAGATACTGTCATAGTTTTTCAGCTTATCCAGCACATTCCTTACAATAATACTCTCGTCCATATTTATACCGCTCCATTTCCAGAATACTGTCCCTTGCTCTAATTTGTATTATAGAGATTTCCCAACAAAAAGTCAACAAAAACAACGTTTTTCAGTGTTGGTTTTTGTTGGTTTTATTCTGAGCCCTTCCGGAACGAAGAACAGAAACACCGGTTTAACACGCGCAGAACAGATTATAGCCCGCCAGAAGCAGGATCCCCGCAGCCGCAACCGCCAGAAATGTATTTGGGATCAGAAGTCCCAGAAAAATACCTACTCCGGTCCAGAACATAAGGAATCCGATCAGACGCTTCACCTGTTAGTCCTGCGCTTTTTCCTTTTCTTGATTCAATATATGCTCAAACTCTTCTTCGGTATACGTATCCTTGCCGCCTTTTTTCGTAAATCTGGCTGCAATATCCGGGACCATGTCCAGAATCTTGGTAACCGCATCCTGATTTTTAACATTTACCAGTTTCGTTCCATTTTTATTAATTACAAGAATGGCGCTGGGCGTAACCTTTCCGCCCATTCCGCCTCCGCCGTTGTTCTTGCCGCTATTAGAAAAAGCGCCGGCCGCCACGCCGAAAGAAACATCCACCAGGGGAAGAATAATATTGTCCCCGATATGGATTGCCTCGCCTACTACGGTCTTCGTAGTAATAAAGCTGTCCATTCCCTTAAAAAGCGCTTCTACGGTGGACTGGAAATCATTGTTTTTCTTTTCCTCTGACATTCTTATGCCTCCTTACGCTGAAATTTCATAATCACTTTCCGGACCGCCGGATTCCGATAAACAGCCAGGCCGTTTACCAGCAGCACAAACAAAACGATCCGTCCTCTGGCTGTCACATCCGCCTCCAGCACCTGATTTTCAAAATCAGGAATGATCTGCAGTTTTTCCGGAATCAGAGGAAGCAGCAGCGCTGCGCCCCCGAGAAGCTGCCCGGTGGCAGCCGGATCGGACATGCCGAACTTAATATATCCCTTGACTTTTCCGGGAAGGACATGCTTCAGGATCCGCTTTCCCTTTTCGCGGACCACCCTGAACGCCTCCTTAAAAGTATCTGACTGGATAAAACTGTGCCATTGCTTTATTTTAGCACACATATTTTGGATTGTGAACCAGATTTTCTGCAGCCTTCCTGGTCCGGTTTTTCCTTTTTCCTCCTGGCTCTCCCTTCCCGGTTCCCTTTCCGGACCTGACGGAGCTTTTTGTTTGCGGAAAGGTCCTTGGGCAGCCGGCGTCGCTGTTGGTTTCCGGTGTCCTGCCGGCTCCTGGGGGGAAGGGGAAATCTCTGTTTTTCCTCTTCCGGGCTTTCGCAGATAGCTCCGCAGTTTCAGGATCGGGATACCTAAAATATAGATCTCCAGCTCCGGCTTTTTGTTTAAATACTGCATTTTTATATAAACCAGCCGGAACATCCAGGAAACACTGCCGGCTGCTTCCAGACTGCCCTCGTCTCTGGCCACCCGTCCCCGGTAAACAAAGGGCATAAAAAGAATGGCCAGCACCAGAAAAAGAAGCACAGCCAGCAGTATCAAAAGCACTATACCTATTGCAGACAAAATTGTCATAAGTACCTGCAGCATGCCTTTACTCCCTTCCCAGATAAGCCAGCAGATCCCCGCCGAATCCTGCCTTCCGGGATTCTTCCGCCATCCGGCATACCAGTCCCAGAGCCTCCTGATAACCGGAAGCGATCCCTAGGATTTCCGGAGAGTTTTCGGCTTCCGGGCTCAGCAGGAATCGCCGGGCATCCTGGATATCCAGCTGATCTTTCCCATTGGAAGCCCGGGTGACTACATAGAGATCCGGCACAAAACATCCCCGGTTGATGAGCCGGATCACTTTCCTTTTTTTTCTTTTAATAGTTTCTCCAACATATAGATTCTTATACCAATCTGCCATATGTTCGGTTTCCCCAGAGATTTGCCTTTTTTAGTTCCAGATATTCTCCATACGCCCGTTCCAGGATCTGCCGTTCATTGGAAAATTTCAGCAGGTGAAAAGCTTCGTGATATTTATAATAGCCGGAATCCACAAAGTACTCCTCCCTCTGGGGCCTGCTGTAATAACTCCCCGCCCGCATAAGATACCAATGGACTTCCTTTTCAACGGTATCCTCCGGAATATTAAAGCTGTATCGGCTTTTGCCGATATACTTTACGATAGAAGCCTGCACCCCTGATTCCTCCAGCACTTCCCGAATAGCGGTTTCCTCATAAGCTTCTCCTGCCTCCACGGTTCCTTTGGGCAGCACCCAGCCCTCATATTTGTTTTTATAGCTCTTATACAAGGTCAGGATCTTTCCCCGGTATATGACTACTCCGCCACAGCTTGTTGCCTCGATCATTGTCAATCCTCCTGTAACAGTATACCCCTTTTTCATATGCCGCGCAACCGGCTCATCCAAAATAAGCTTCAAAGACAGCCCTGGCCACAGGAACCGCTGTATCGGATCCGCTCTGGCCTCCTTCCAGGATAACCGCGACCACGATATCCGCATTTCCTGTATCGGAAAACCCTACAAACCAGGCGTGGGCGTTTCCCTCCGAGTCATATTCAGCCGTTCCCGTTTTTCCTGCTATGGCATACGGAAGATCCGCCAAACCGTACCCTGTACCGTAGCTGACTACTCCTTTCATCAGTTCTTTCAGGGCGGATGCTTCCTGCTCTGTTAATGCCTGGCTTAACACCTGGGGCTCCGATCTTTCCACCACTGCTCCCTGACTGGTCTCGATCCGGTCAACCAGGGAGGGGCTCATGATTCTTCCGCCATTTGCTACCCCCTGCGCCGCCATAGCCATCTCCAGCGGGGTGGACAGGGTATTGCCCTGGCCGATGGCCGTCTGCATAGTCAGCGGCGCCCCGTCATAAGCTCCCAGACTGAAACTGCTCTCTACCGCCGGCAGTCCCATATCCTCCGGAAGTTCCTGATTAAAGTACAGGCTTTCCGCCGCCTGCCTCAGGGCATCCGCTCCCAGCTCCACACCGATCCGGGCAAAAGCACAGTTGCAGGAATTTGCAAAAGCATCAGCAAAGCTTTCCGTTCCATGTACTGTATTTCCCGCGCAGTGAATGGTAAAGCCTGCCTCTGTATATTCTCCCTGACATTCGAAGCTGAAATTGTCAAAAGTTCCATAGGCTCTGTAATATGCCAGAGCAGTAATAATCTTAAAGGTAGATCCCGGAGGGTACTGGCCCTGGAAAGCCCGGTTCAGCAGGGGGCTTCCCTCCTCGTCATTAATCAGATCATCCCAGATAGCATCCAGGTCATTGGGATTAAAAGAGGGTTTGCTGACATCTGCCAAAATTCTGCCGGTAGATGCTTCCATCACCAGGACGGCTCCCTTATAATCCCCCAGGGCGTCCCAGGCAGCCTGCTGGACTGCCATGTTCAGGGAGGTTACCAGATTGTCCCCCTGTTTTTTTTCATCATTCAGTTCACTCTGCAGCTGCTGCAGCGGATCTCCGTGGGACTGAAGAAGATCTCTCCCCCGGGAGGCCTCCAGTCCGCTGGCGCCATAATCCGCGTATCCAACCGTATGGGCAAACAGACTGTCATAAGGATAAACCCTGGTTTCGTTTCCCTCTTCATCCACCTGGGTCTCCGCCAGAACCGTGCCGTCTGATGCAAGAATAGAACCCCGGATCACCTGTTCCGCCATTTTCTGCTGGCGCTGGTCGTACTGGCTGTAATCGCCGCTTAAATATCTGTCGCTTTCCACCGCCTGAAAATAGGCCACATAAGCGATCAATCCCAGAAACAGGAACACAAAGAGATAGGAAATGATCACATAGGGTCTACCAGTTGAGGCTTTTTTCTGTCTGTTCTTCGATTCGTCTGGAGAGCTCGTCATCTTCCGGAACTCTTCTTCCCGATCCAGGCCGGCTCCAGTCGTCCGGTCCGTCATTTTTCTGTTTCTCTTTTTCTTCAAACTGCTCATCCTCGTCTTCTCTCAAAATATACAGTCCCTGAATAATCGCCAGCATCAATATTGTACAGACTACAGAACTTCCTCCATAGCTGACCAGCGGCAGGGTAACGCCGGTCAGCGGGATAAATTTTGTGGCTCCTCCCACCGTAAGGAACACCTGGAAAGCATACTCTGTACTAAGTCCGATGGCAATCAGCTTGTAAAAGGGTTTGCTCATTTTCATAGAAATATTTACCAGCAGAAGATAGGTACCCATGCAAAGTAAAAGCAGGCAGATACCGAACAGTACGCCCATTTCTTCACAGATTGCCGCAAACGTAGAGTCCTCCCCGGCCAGGGGGATCAGATCCGGAGATCCCTGATACAGCCCTGTTCCGAACCAGCCGCCTGCGCAGATCCCGAAGAGAGCCTGGATGATCTGATATCCGGTTCTCTGGGGATCCGCGAAAGGATCCTGCCAAATGCTTACCCTGACCCTGACGTGGGCAAAAAGATGGTAGGCGGCAACAGCCGCCAGCGCTCCTCCTCCCAGACCCGCCAAAGCGTATCTGGCTTTCCGGGTGGCCACATAAACCATAACCACATAGGTGATAAAGTAAATCAGGGCAGCTCCAAGATCCGTAGACAATACCAGAATCCCTACGTGCATTGCCGCCAGGATGGTTGCCAGAAGGATCCTGCGGAAAGTAAGATTTTTCTGCAGCATACCCGCTACGAAAAACACAAAAGTAATCTTGACAAATTCTGAAAACTGAAAAGAAATCCCCTTAAATTCCAGAGAAAGATTCGCCCCCTGATAGACCGTGGAGTACATAAGCACCGCTCCCAGCAGAAGAACGCCGGCAATCCCGTAGAGCCAGGTCAGGTCTTTTACCAGCTTCACTTTCCGGACAATCACCGGAACCACAAAAGAAAGCAGGGTGGCCGCCGAAACAATGATCAGCTGCTTTATGGCGTTGTCCAGGGACAGCCTGCTCTGGATCACAAAGCCCACAGACAGCAGCATACACATGGTATTCAGCAGGATCAGCGAAGCTTTCCGGTAAATCAGCCGGTACAGCCCCTGCACCGCCAAGATATAAAGAATAGTGCCCAGATACATAAAAATCAGATTCAGACTGTAGGTCTGGAGAAACATGACCAGATAGGCGATAAAATTAAACAGAAGCATAAGCAGAATCTGCTTGCGCATAATACGCCGCCGTGCCTCTTCCTGCTTTCTCCTGAGAACCATAAAAGTCTCCAGAGTAAAAAATACCATCAGAAAAAGCAGCAGGTATTTAGATATTTCCACAATCACACGAATCATATTTACCTCTTACTCCACTCCCCTCTTGAAGTGGCCTTTTGTATACTCCGATCCGGCAAGGTTGCCGGGAAGCCTGCCTTCCTTCAGCACCTCTGCAAAAGCCCTGGCTGTATCCGCCGCTTCCCTTCCGCTCTCCACTGTAAACTGCAGACGGAAACCGGAGAACCCCATCTTCCGGATGGTCTCCCACTCGCCCAGCAGATTTGTGGGAAGACTGTTATAGATAATATTGCAGCAGTTGTCGCAGTCGCACCGGACCGGGAATTCCATACCTTTTCTGTCCCGAAGCAGCAAAAGACTTTTCTTCTTCGCGCAGCGGTCCAGATTCTTTTTCAGGCACTGGCTGGAGATCATCATAGGCGACCTTCCATAAAGGATCAGCTCGCTGTTTCTATTGTCCCTGCGTGCCAGTTCCTTTTGATTCAGTTCAAGAGGGGCAGTAGTTCCTTTTACTCCCAGCTCCTGCCAGAATCCTGCAGACCGATTGCTAAAAGTATACATGCCTGCATCTAAAATAGCAAGGCCCTCCAGACCGGTTTCCATAAGTATCCCCAGGCTCTCCAGATTTCTCACCAGAATTCCCTGAAGACAGGGGGCCTTCCATGCGGCGATTTCCCGGATATAATCCGATTTTCCATCTGCCCGGGTTATGTAAGGAAGGGCCAGCCGCAGTTCCCGGCCTGCAGCCTGTTCAGAAGCCGACTCCCATTCTTCCCGGAGCCGCTCCGGATGGAAAAGGGAGGTCGGAAGATAGAAGCCGTCTATCCCCGGGATCTCCAGCAGGCTCCGGAACTGTTCCCAGGTTTCCGGCAGGACCCATAGCTTCTCCTGGCTTTCCGGCTGATTCTCCGGGTAGTTTTCTCTTTCGGCAGTTTTTTCCGGATACGCTCTGCGGAATCCGGACAGCAGCTTCTGCTGCAGCTCTTCCAGACCCCTGCGCCGAAGTTCATTCAAAAACTGCATAGGCACAAAGACCGGGCCCTCCATGCAGATCTGCAGCTTATCAAAATAAAAAGGACTGTTTCCGGTTTTCTCCATTTGCTGAAGGATTCTTTCCCTGGTCAGCGGCTGATTTTTGGGAAGCTGCACTCCTTCTCTGGTGATTTCTATCTGCACATCCCCCAGAGAGAGCTGCAGACGGGCCGGTTTTTCCGGAGCCAGATAAAGATTTCCCCGGATTCCGCGCCTGGCCTGCAGGGGTTCCTGCATTCCTTTGGATTTTTTCATAGGCTGCTCTTCCTTCCGCCCTGTCAGTTTTTCATTGCGGAGGGCCATCATTTCTCTTCCGTTCCGAACCAGAAAATAACTCTGATTGAAGCCGTCCCGGTTAAACAGATCAAACAGCCGTTTCGCATCCGCCGGGTCCACCTGAAAGGCTTCCGGATTCCGGTCATAATATTCCTGATGCCGGAGATAAAGATCCAGATATTTTCGATAGACCTCTACTACGCCGGCGGCATACTCCGGCTTCTTCATGCGGCCTTCGATCTTCAGAGAGAAAACCCCGGCCCGGAGAATCTGCGGAAGCAGTTCCACCGTACACATATCTCTGGTATTCAGGGGATATGCCGTATGTTTCCCGTTGAGTCTGCGTCCCTTTTCCCAAACCTGATAGGGTAGCCGGCATGGCTGGGCGCAGCGGCCCCGGTTTCCGCTCCGTCCCCCGATCAGACTGCTCATCAGGCACTGTCCGGAATAACTGTAGCAGAGAGCCCCGTGCACAAACGCTTCCAATTCCATGGAGGTACTCTCGTGAATCCGGTTTAGTTCCCGGAGTGAAAGTTCTCTGGCTGCTACCAGACGCTTCACTCCCTGTTTTTCAAGAAAACGGGCTCCTGCAGGCCCGGTCACCGCCATCTGGGTACTGGCGTGGATAGGCAGACCGGGAAATTCCCTGGCCACAAAGGAAAGAACACCGAAATCCTGTACCAGGATGCCGTCCAAACCTGCTCTGTAATAAGGCAGGAGGTAATTGTACAGCTGTTTTTCCAGCTCTTCTTCTTTTAAAAGAGTATTTACCGTCAAATACAGTCTTTTACCGGCCAGGTGCACTTCGTCAATGGCCTCCAGAAGTTTTTCTTCACTGAGATTTTCCGCGTAGGCCCGGGCCCCGAAAAGGCTTCCTCCCGTGTATACCGCATCTGCTCCCGCAGCCAGAGCCCCCCGCATAGCTGTGAAGGATCCTGCCGGCGCCAGAAGTTCCGCACGTCTCATAGTGTACTCCCCTTTCATGCAAAAAGGGGATGTTCCCATCAACACCCCCTCCTTCTGTTCACTTGTCTGCTTATGTATGGCTTTCCGCCGCTCTGATCTGGGCCTGCTTCAGTTCTTCCAGTTCCTGCTTCAGCTTGTCTATCTGTATCTGCGCGGCAATCAGATCATGTTTGATATCATAGGTTTCTCTGTCTTTGGACTCCATGTCTTCCTCCATAGAGTCTGCCTGAGCCTTTGCCTTAAAATAATCATCCGCAATATTCAGGGCCAGCAGCGTGGATTTAACATCCTGGGGCTGATGGCTGTAGCCCGGCAGAGTGCCCAGCTCCGTGATCTTGTTATTCAGATAAGACGCGACTCTCTGCAGATAATCCTCGCTCTCGTATCCGCTGAGCGTTATGATCTTACCATCTATCAAAACTTTTACGGTATTTTTTGATGCCATGGAATGTATCTCCTTCGTAAACCTTCTTTTTCTAATATTAACTCCTCCGCCCCGGAAAAACAACCATTTTCTATGATTCTTTTGCCGGTTGGATCCCCAGATGGGCATAGGCCGCCGGAAGAGCGATCCGGCCTCTGGGCGTCCGGCTTAGAAAGCCGTGCTGCAGCAGGTAGGGTTCGTACACATCTTCAATGGTGCCGCTGTCCTCTCCCACAGCTGCCGCCAGAGTATCCAGGCCAACCGGACCTCCGGAAAATTTCTGTATGATGGTCCGCAGCAGCAGGCGATCGATCTGATCCAATCCGTTTTTATCCACTTCCAGCAGATCCAGAGCCAGAGAAGCGGTTTCCCTGGTAATCCTGCCGTTGTAGCGGACCTGGGCGAAATCCCGTACCCGCTTCAGCAGACGATTGGCCAGTCTGGGAGTCCCCCGGGATCTTCTGGCAAGTTCCATGGCTCCCTCCGGATCAATTTCTACCCCCAGAACTTCCGCGGAACGAAGGATGATCGTCTGCAGTTCCTGGTCCGTATAAAACTCCAGGTGGTGGATCACGCCGAACCGGTCCCGAAGAGGCGCTGTCAAAAGTCCGGCCCTTGTGGTAGCCCCCACCAGGGTAAAAGGGGGCAGCTCCAGCCGGATAGATCTGGCGGAAGCTCCCTTGCCGATCATTATGTCAATGGCAAAGTCCTCCATGGCCGGATACAGAACCTCCTCTACCTGCCGGTTCAGCCGGTGGATCTCGTCTACAAAAAGGACATCCCCTTCCTTCAGCCCGTTTAATATGGCCGCGATCTCCCCCGGCTTTTCAATCGCCGGTCCGGAGGTGACCTTCATATGCACGCCCATCTCATTGGCGATAATCCCTGCCAGGGTGGTTTTTCCCAATCCGGGCGGCCCGTAAAACAAGACGTGGTCCAGTACATCTCCTCTCTGTTTCGCAGCTTCAATGTAAACCTTCAGATTTTCCTTGGTCTTCTCCTGCCCGATATAATCCTCTAAAAGCTGAGGCCGCAGGCTGCCCTCGATCCTTCTGTCTTCTTCTGTAATATCTGTAGTGATGATCCGCCTTTCCATGCCCGCTCCTTATAATACAAACTTCAGTGCAGCCTTGAGGATCGCCTCCGCATCCATATCCGAAGAGGCGGCCGCCTTTTTTACTGCCTGGAAAGCCTCTGTGCTGGAATATCCCAATGCCACCAGCGCCTGTACCGCTTCCTGGGACGCCTGGGAATCTGCCGGAGCACTCTCCTGTGCCGCGGCATGTTCCAGTTTCTTTTCGAAAGCCTCCTCCAGATTCCATTTATCCTTCAATTCCAGGATCAGCTTCTGGGCTGTCTTTTTTCCTACGCCGGGAGCCTTGGAGAGGGCTGCCGCGTCTTCCGAGAGAACAGCAAAGCGCAGCTCATCCGCAGTCATCCCGGAGAGGATCCCCAGAGCCGCCTTAGGGCCAATGCCGTTTACTCCCAGCAGCAGTTTAAACACCTCCAGATCATCCTCTGTAAAAAAGCCATACAGCTGCAGCGCGTCCTCTTTTACATGCAGATAGGTATAAATTTTCACCTGATCTCCCGGCCTCGCCCCACGGCTCAGGCTTTCCGCCGCCATAAAAATCCGGTATCCCATACCGCCCCGGTCCAGCAGCAGGGTATCGCCCCGGATTTCTTCTACCGTTCCCTTTATATATCCAATCATCTGTCTTTACTCCGATTTCCGTCCTTCCATACCCGATTATCTTATCATAGGGAAACAGAAAAATCAAACCATGAGACTTGCCTCCGGAAATTTCTCCAGGAGTCCTTCCGCCTTTTCCAATCCCAGCAGCAGGCAGGAGGTGCTAAGAGCATCCCCTAAAAGTCCCTGACCGCAGACAATGGTCACCTGATCCAGGGATGTTTCCGCAGGATACCCGGTATCCGGATCCAGAATGTGGTGGTATCTTCTGCCTTCCCATTCAAAATACCGTTCGTAGGTTCCGGCAGAAATAACTCCCTGGTCCACTGCCTCCACCGTTCTTCCAATGGTTCCCCGGGGGGCAAAGGGCTCCTGAATTCCCACCACCCAGGGATCTCCCTCCGGGCTGCTTCCAAGCGTCATGACATTTCCGCCCAGATTAATCACAGCGCTGATCACTCCCTGCTCCTGCAGGTATTTCTTCAGCTTATCGGAAATGTAACCCTTGGCCAGGGCCCCCAGATCCAGCTGGGTGTCCTCCCGTTCAAAGCAGAGGGTACGCCCCTCCAGGCGGATGGAGGATCCATCCACATGGGCCATGGCTTCCTTTATCTCCCGGTCTTCCGGCGGTTCCTGTCTCCCTCCGGAAAAATCCCACAGGTCGCTTAAGGGCGCCACAGTAATATCCAGCTTCCCCTCTGTAAGTTCGTAAAATCGGATTCCTGTCCTCACTACCGCGGCCAGATCCTCCGACAATTCTACACGGCTGCTTTCCCGATGGTTCACCTGGTACAGTTCACTGTCCTCCCGGGTTCTGCTGAAAATTTTCTCCATTTTCCCGCAGAGCTCGTAGCATCCCTCCAGCAGCCGCCCGCTGCCGTCTCCCAGGATCTGAAAGGAAACAACGGTATCGAAATAATAGGCGGTACCCTCTTCCAATTCCTGCTTTTCCCCGGAACAGCCCCACAGCCCTGTCAAAAGAGCTGCAGACAGGAGCAGCGAAAGCCATTTTACCATTTTATGATGCACTTTCTCGGGCACTGCTCCGCGCAGATCCCGCAGCCGGTACACAGCTTGTAATCAATACGGGCCACCCCGTCCTGCAGGGTGATGGCGCCGGCAGGACAGTTTTTCTCGCATTTTTTACAGCCGATGCAGCCGCTTCCGCAAACCTCCATCACTGCTTTGCCCTTGTCCCTGGAACTGCAGGCCACATGATACACAGAGTCGTAGGGTACCAGCTGGATCAGGCCTCTGGGACAGGCTTTTACGCAGGCCCCGCAGGCTTTACATGCCTCCCGGTCCACATAAGCCGCTCCGCCCCGGATTTCCAGGGCTCCAAACTGGCAGGCTTTTACGCAGCTGCCGTACCCCAGGCAGCCGAAACGGCAGCTTTTAGAACCTCCTCCCGGCAGCAGGGATGCCATTCTGCAGTCCTCCACCCCTGTATACGCATACTGTTCTCCTGCCGTATCACAGGTTCCTCTGCAGGCTACATAAGCCGTCATCCTCAGGGCCTCTCCTGCTTCCTGGCCCATGATCGCTCCGATTTTCTGAGCCACCGGAGCCCCGCCCACAGGACAGACCGTGACAGGGGCGGCGCCGGAAACCACCGCCGCAGCCGCGCCGTCGCAGCCGGGATACCCGCAGCCGCCGCAGTTATTTCCGGGAAGGGCTTCCCGGACCAGGGCTTCTCTTTCATCCGTTTCCACAGCGAATTTCTTCCCCGCCAGGCTTAAAACCAGACCGATGAGCAGGCCGCAGCCGCCTACCACCAGTACGGAGATTAATATCATTTCCATAATTCAAGTTCTCCTCTCTCAGATGATACCGGAAAAACCGAAAAACGCAATGGACATCAACATAGCAGTCAGAAGCACAATGGGCATGCCCTGAAAAGCTTTTGGAACATCGTTGTACTCCATCTTTTCCCGGAGGCCTGCCATCAGCACAATGGCAATGGTAAAGCCAAGAGCCGTGGCAAAGCCATTGACCACCCCTTCCAGAATCGTATAATTGCTCTGCACATTGATGATCGCCACACCCAGCACAGCACAATTGGTGGTGATCAGCGGCAGATAAACCCCCAGGGCCCGGTACAGGGAGGGGATGGATTTTTTCAAAAACATTTCCACCAGCTGTACCAGCGCAGCGATCACAAGGATGAAAACAATGGTCTGCAAATATTCCACGCCGCATTTTACCAGGATAAATTTATAAATGATGCTGGTGCAAAGAGAAGAAAGGGTCAGTACAAAGATTACAGCTCCCCCCATGCCGGCGGCCGTATTCATTTTTTTGGAAACCCCAAGAAACGCGCAGAGTCCCAGAAACTGGCTCAGCACCACATTATTGACCATGGCCGCTCCCACGGCGATCACAAGCAGCTGACTCATACCTTTTCCTCCTTATTATCCCGGCCGCTGCAGGTCCGTTTCCCGCAGCTTCCGCATGATGCGCATCCCTCCAGGCACCCCTGGCTCCTCCTGGAAGCTGGTTTGCCGCTTCGGATCTTATTCAGAAAGGCTACCAGCAGGGCAAGCACAAAGAAGGCGCCCGGCGCCATAATGAAAATATTCACCGGTTCGTAGGATGCCGGCATCACCGGATACCCCAGCAGAGTTCCTGCTCCCAGCAATTCCCGGAAAGCGCCGATCGATACCAGGCCTATGGTAAATCCCAGCCCCATGCCGATTCCGTCAAAAATAGAGGGAAGCACCGGATTCTTTCCGGCATAGGCCTCCGCCCTTCCCAGGATGATACAGTTTACAACGATCAGGGGAATGTAAATGCCCAGAGCGTCATTCAGGCTGGGTATATACGCCTGCAGCAAAAATTCCACAATCGTCACAAAAGACGCCACTACACCGATATAGGCCGGCATCCGGACCCCGTCCGGAATGAATTTCCGGATCGCAGAGATCATCAGATTGGACAAGGTCAGGATTACCATGGTAGTAAGTCCCATACCGATACCGTTCATTACTGAAGTCGTCACCGCCAGAGTAGGACACATACCGATCATCATTACAAAGGTAGGATTTTCTTTTACAATTCCATTATACAGCCGTTCTGCCGGCGTATTTGCTTTCATTCTGCCGTCCCTCCTTCTCCGGTCAGCAGATCAAAGGCCGTAAGTCCGGCGTTTACTGCTCCGGTTACTGCGCTGCTGGTTATGGTAGCACCGCTTAAGGCATCGATTTCACCTTCCTGGGAAGCTCCGTTTTTAGTCACCACAAAAGATTCCACCTGTTTTCCCTGGAACTGGCTTTTAAATTCCTGTGTATCCGCCCGCATACCAAGGCCTGCCGTCTCCTCAATGCTCAGAAAATCAATTCCCTGCAGGGTCCTGTCCATGGAGATTCCCATAGCGATCTGAATGTCCCCGCCGTAGCCTTCCGGCGTGGTTACCGTCAGCACATAGCCCAGTGTTTCTCCGGCCCCATCCAGAGCCAGAACCGCCTCATCCAGGCGCACCCCGGAAAGCCCTTCGTCCATGGCCTCCCTTTCCCCGGCCGCCAGTTCCAGAACCTCATAACGCTCTGCGGAAGGATAAACATTTTCATATGCTTCTTCTTTCTTCAGCTGCTCCTGCCGGGCAATAGGTTCCGCTGTTACGTGATGGACCACGCCCAGCAGCACGCCCATGATTACTGTAATCACCGTCAGGGAAAGGGTGTTTTTCAAAATTCCCTTCATGCCGTTTTTCCTCCTCTCTTCTTCCTGCAGCCGAAACCGGCGGGAAGTGTCAGCTTTTCAATGAGAGGAACCAGCAGGTTTGAGAAGATAATGGCGTAGGATACGCCCTCCGCGGAACCTCCGTAAAAACGGAACAGCCCTGTCAGCAGACCCAGCAGGATCCCATATACGATACGGCCGTATTTTGTGATTGGACTAGTTACGTAGTCGGTTGCCATGAACCAGGCTCCCAGCATCAAGCCGCCGCCCAGCAGCTCCGCCGCCAGAAAGTGCAGGTCGAACCCGCGGCCGCCCAGCAGCAGTGTGAAGGCTGAAAAACTTCCCAGATACAGCAGAGGGATCCACAGGCGGATCACTCCCATTGCAGCCAGAAAAACTCCTCCGATCAAAATTGCCAGAGCGGAAGTTTCCCCGATGGTTCCCTTCGTATTGCCCAGAAACATACTTAAAAGATCTGCTGTTCCGCCGGCCTTCAGTTCCGCCAGGGGCGTAGCGCCGGAGACAGTATCCACAATCCGGGAAGCCGCTGCCTGGCTGACGGAGAAATCCGTCATACGTCCGGCAAAGGATATCAGCAGAAAGCACCGGCCTGCCAGAGCGGGATTCATAAAATTCTGCCCCAGCCCTCCGAACAGCTGTTTCACAACCAGTATGGCAAAGACGCTGCCCAGCACCGGCATCCACAGGGGAACCGACACAGGAAGATTCATTCCCAGCAGCAAGCCGGTAACAATAGCGCTTCCGTCCTTTACTGTCACCGGTTTTTTCATAAATTTTTCATACAGCCCCTCTGTGGCCACTGCCGCGGCTACAGAAACCGCCATGACTGCCGCCGCATAAGGTCCGAAAACCCAGATCCCGGCACAGGCCGCTGGCAGAAGCGCCAAAATCACCAGCACCATCAGGTTGCTGGTCTTTACCTTTGCCCGGACATGGGGCGAAGAAGATACGTGCAGTAATTTTTCCATGGTCTCCCACCTCACCCTTTCTTCCGTTTGGCCAGCAGAAGCCGCCGCATAGATTTAATCGACTGGGAAAGCTGGCGCTTGGCCGGGCAGACGTAGCTGCAGCAGCCGCACTCGCAGCATTCCATGCCGTGATATTTTAAAAACTGTTCTTCATTTCCGTGATCCGCGAATACCGCCAATCTGGCCGGCAGAACCCCTCCGGGACAGACCTCCGCGCATCTTCCGCAGTTCACGCAGGCCGTGGTCACCTGCTCCGCTACCGGATCCCGGCGGAACAGAAGCAGCGCTGAAGAGGTTTTTGTAACGACTGTATTCAGATCAAAAAGGGCATTTCCCATCATGGGCCCGCCGGCGATGATCTTTTCCGGCTCCTTTTCTGTTCCGCCTGCCGCTTCCAGCACTTCTCTGTAAAGCATTCCCGTTGGGACTACAAAATTCCCGGGAGCGGCGGCCGCATCTCCTGTAACCGTCATGGTACAATCCATAAGCGGTTCTCCCAGGGCCACTGCTTTATAAACGGACACTGCCGTCTCCACATTATCCACAATACAGCCTACGTCTGCCGGCAGCATGGAGGAATTAATCTTCCTTCCTGTAGCCGCATAAATCAGCATACGTTCCGCGCCCTGAGGATATTTGGTTTTCAAAAGCTGTACCCGGATGTTCGGGAGTTCCCGGCTGGCTTCCTCCAGGGCTCTGGCACAGTCTTTTTTATTATCTTCAACACAGATAATTCCCTCTGCCCCCGGGAAAATCCGCAGGAGGATCTGAAGTCCCTGTACCACAAGTTCCGGATTTTCCAGCATTCGGCGGTAATCGGTGGTGAGATAGGGCTCGCACTCCGCGCCGTTTATAAGGACCCGGTCAATCCTGGAAGGATCTTTGGGAGAAAGCTTTACATGAGTCGGAAAACCTGCGCCTCCCTGCCCGATGACGCCGGCCTCCGCAATCCGTTTAAGGATTTCTTCCCCGGAAAGGTTCTCCCAGTCCGCCGGCTCATAGGGGATCTCCCGCATTTCCCCATCATTTTCTATGACTATGCAGTCCGACAGGCCCCCGGCAGGCATCCGCATAGGCTGAATCTTTTGTACGGTGCCGGATACACTGGCGTGAACCGGCGCCGAAACAAATCCGCCGGCTTCTGCGATCTTCTGGCCCCGGAGCACCTGGTCCCCGGATTTTACCATTGGAACCGCCGGAGCGCCTCCATGCTGAGCCAGAGAATAATAAAGCACCTCCCCGGCCCGGATCGGACGCAGGGGGCACTCTGCCGACAGTTTCTTGCCGTCATCCGGATGGACGCCGCCCCGAAATGTCTTCAAGCTGAATTTTCTCATTCTAAATACCCATCCTTTTATGATACCTCCGGCGGGAACAGAACGGTATTGTTCTTTTCCCGCCGAGAATTTTGTGCTATTATATCACAGAAAGGAGAAAAACGCCATGGTTATCAGAGAATTATCTATTCCGCTTCCGGATCCCCTGACCCAAAATTATCTGGATCTTCAGAAAAACGGGCTTTTTTTTGATATTGAAACCACAGGACTCTCCTGGCGCTCTTCTCATCTATATATGATCGGCGCCGCTTTCCGGCAAAAGGGCGGCTGGACGCTGCGGCAATGGTTTCTGGAGAAACCTCAGGAAGAAAAAGAACTGCTGGAACAGTTTTCCGCTTTCTGCAGGCAGTTTTCCAGTGTGATCCACTATAACGGACAAACATTTGATCTTCCTTATCTGATCCATAAATACAGCTTCTATCAGCTGGACAATCCTTTTTCCGAAAAGGAAAGCCTGGATCTATACCGGATCCTCCGGCCCTGGCAGCGGCTACTGGGACTTTCATCTCTGAAGCAGAGGGACGCGGAAGCTTTTCTCGGTATTTCCAGAGAGGATGTCTGTTCGGGAGAAGAATTAATCTCCTGCTATCATAAGTATCTTCGCACAGGGGCAGGGAATCTTTTGGAGCTTCTTTTTCTTCACAACCGGGACGATGTGCTGGGACTTATGCAGCTGCTTCCCCTGCTTGGTTTTCAGGGACTCCGGAACGGACAATTTTCCCTGGACTCCGGCGCATATAAAAAGGGAGAACTTCTGCTCTCCCTGCATCTGTCTCTCCCCCTCCCCTCTCCGGTTGGTCTGGCTTCCTCTTCCTGCCGCCTGTCCGCCTCCGGAGAAAACCTTCTTTTGTCCGTTTCTTCCAGAGAGGGAGAACTGAAACATTTTTTTGACTCTTATAAAGATTATTATTATCTGCCCCAGGAGGACTGTGCGGTCCACAAAAGCGTAGGCGCCTTTGTAGACCGGGAATTCCGTCAGAGGGCTACTGCCCGGACCTGTTACCAGAAATGTTCTGGCATCTTCCTTCCCCAGCCGGAAATTCTGGTGCAGCCCGCATTTTACCAGGAATATGGAACCTCTCCCGCCTGGTTTCTTTTTCAGGAGTCATTTCTGGAGGACTCAGAACTCCTGCTGCAGTATGCCCGTTCCATACTTCACTGGCTGCTGGCAGCCTGATCCATCAGGGAAAACTTCACCCGCAGAATCCGCTCCAGGGATTCATCGATCCGTTCCCGGGAAATGGTTCCCTCCGCCACAGCCGCCAGAATCCCCGCATAGGCCCCCTGCAGATCTGCCGGCATCAGAATCATATCCGCACCGGCCAGAATGGCCAGCACCGCCGCCTCCCCGGAAGTATACGTATTGGCTATAGCCCCCATATTCATAGCATCTGTGACCACGATCCCCTGGTATCCCATCTGCTCCCGGAGAATCTCTGTAAGCAGGGTGTAGGACAGAGAGGCGGGAACAGTGCTGCCCGTAACGGAGGGAAGGGAAATATGCCCTGCCATAATCATAGGTACTTTTTCTTCAATACCTTTCTGAAAGGGAATCAGATCGCATCCATACAGCTCTTCCAGACTTTTATCCGTATAGGCGTAGCCTTCATGGGTATCTCCCGCCGTGGCCCCGTGTCCCGGAAAATGCTTATAACATCCCAGAACTCCCTGCTGGTTTAAGCCCCGGAGCAGAGAAGCAGCCATCTCCGATACAAGGCCGGGATCGCTCCCGAAAGAGCGCCAGCGGACCACCTGATTTTCCGGATTACTGAGTACATCTGCATCCGGAGCAAAATCTACATTAAAGCCCAGATCCGCCAGATAACTTCCTATGGCAGTTCCCGTTTCATAAGCCAGGCCGGGATCGCCGGTGCTTCCCACCTGGCTCATATCGCCAATCTCCGGCACATCAAACAGACTTCTTCCGCTGATTCTGGCAACGGTTCCTCCTTCTTCATCCACACAGGTAAAGGCAGGAAGTCCGATCCGCTCCATGCTGATCCTCTGAATTCCCTGCAGCATCTCTTTGACCTGGTTTTCTGTTTCCAGATTCTGCTCCATATAGGTAAATCCGCCTACAGGCAGATCCTGGAAGGCTGCCCGGGTGGTCTCCCCGGCAGCAGTTACGCAGCCGGTTTCCGTAAGACTCTCCGGCAATACGATAAACAGCTGGGCTGCCTTTTCCTCCAGGGTCATTTTTTCCAGATACCTGCTGATTCGCTCTTCCATAGTCTCATCCTGTTCCGGAAGTTCTTCCGGCTCAGGTGTGGAAACACTCTTGGGTTTCTCCTGCTCTTCCGGAAAACTTTCTCTCTCCGGAATCGTTTCCCCGGCTGTCTGCTGCTTTTTTTCCCCTTCTGCGGAAGAAGAAACGGACTGCTCCTCCTCCCCGGAAGGCAGTCCATTCAAGCCGCAGCCCCACAGCAGCCCAGCCGCAAGAGTCAGCGAAATGCCTGCTCTTAAGAATCTTTTTTTCATTGCTCAGTCCTCATACTCTACAATGTAGCCCAGCCTTCCGCTGTAATAAGGTACCGTTGCCAGAATGTCGTTGGGAACATCATTAAAATACCATTTTCCCTCCGACTTGATATAACAGATATCCAGACAGTCCTCCTGAGTCGTCCCATCCTGAAAACTGGGTTCTCCGGCCATCCACTCTGTGCTGCACCAGTAGGTGGGGGAGTTGATTTTTTCTCCGTAGAGCTGATTCTTTTCATCTGCCCAGTAATAATCCTGACTATCCGCCTCCCGGCGCCCTCCGATCCGAAAATGGATATCCGCCAGTCCTCTGCTGCTGATTTCCGAAAGAATAGCCTGGTATTCTTCCCGGCTGTTGATTCTGGCCAGATACCCGCCTTTCTCCTTTGCCGCCTGAAAAGCCTCCTGCCAGGTACAGTCAGCCACTACAAATTCATAGCGGTGCACGCCTCCCTCCTGGGGGTCATAGGTGGGCGCCGGCGTTGGCGTCGGGGTTGGCGTGGAAGTCCGGGTTGGCATAGGGGAAGCGGACGGGGACGGGGAAGGCGTTTCCTTCTGCTCTTCCAGATCCGGAGTCCAAAGATCCTCCGGCAGTTCCTCCCAATCTTCCAGATCTGAAAGGGAAAGAGACCCTCTTTCTCCCGGCCCTTTTCGCTCCTGCAGATATCTGATCCCAAAGGCTGCCGCAACAACAGCCGCCGAAAGAATCACTACAACAAGAATCACCAGATTTCTGTTGTGTTTTCTCCGGCCCGCATCCCCCGCATTCCCCAGGGGCAGGCCGCAGCCGGTACAGAATTTGGAACCCTCCGAAACTTCTTTTCCGCATCTTGGGCACTTCATGATCTTCTCCTCCTCTCTCCCTCTCCATTTTAAATTAAGCGCCAAAAGCAGGACAAAAGCTGAAATCACTCCCGTCCTGCTTTTCTAACTTTATTTAATTGACAGAGATTACTCCTCCTCTGTCTCCTGGGCTGCTGTATTGCCCAGTGCCTTCATGCTCAGGGAGATCTTGCGGTCTTCCCCGTTGAAATCAACAACTTTCGCGGTAATGATCTGTCCTACAGACAGTACATCCGAGGGTTTCTCTACGTGCTCTCTGGAAATCTGGGATACATGCAGCAGAGCGTCCACGCCGGGCTCCAGCTCTACAAATGCGCCGAAATCCGTCATACGGGCTACTCTTCCCTCTACGATATTGCCCACCGCATATTTTTCATCCGCGGTCAGCCAGGGATTCTGATCCTCAAACTTCAGGCTCAGGGCTACTTTATCCCCGTTAATCTCTTTGATCAGCACCTGAATAGGCTCTCCTACCTTGAAAAGCTTCTTAGGATTGTCTACTCTTCCCCAGGACATCTCGGAGATATGGAGCAGTCCGTCCACACCGCCCAGATCAATGAACGCGCCGAAGTCTGTGATGTTCTTCACCACGCCGTCCACTACATCGCCGGGCTGAATGCGGGCAAACAGTTCTTCCTGCAGTCTTGCCTTCTCTGCCAGCACCAGCTGTTTTCTGTCGCCGATGATTCTTCTCCTTCTGGGATTGAACTCGGTGATTACAAATTCGATTTCCTGATCTGCGTATTTGTTCAGATCCTTCTCATAAATATCTGATACGAGGCTGGCAGGGATGAAAACTCTGGTTTCCTCCACCATAACGCTTAAGCCGCCGTTCAGCACCTGGGTAACTTTGGCCTTCAGAACCTCATGATTCTCAAAAGCCTCCTCCAGTCTCTTGTTTCCTTTTTCAGCCGCGAGTCTCTTATATGTTAAAAGAACCTGGCCGTCCCCGTCATTCACCTTCAGGACCTTTACTTCCATCTTATCGCCGGGTTTGGCAATGGTGGTAAGATCCAGGGAAGAGTCGTTGGAGTATTCGTTTCTGGAAAGGATTCCATCTGCCTTATAGCCGATGTTGAGGATGATCTGATCCTCCTTTACATCGATCACGGTACCCTCTACCACATCCCCGTTCCTGATGGTCTTAAATGATTCGTCCAGCATTTGTTCAAAACTTAATTCCGACATGTTTTTGAACCTCCTCAATTATTTTTTTGGGGGTAGATGCCCCTGCTGTAATACCTACGTGACGAAATGATTGAAAAGGCTTAATATCCAAATCATCGAGTGTCTCAACAAAGTAAGTATTTTTGCATTTGTTTCTGCAAATTTCAAATAGCTTTTGTGTATTGGAACTATGTCTGCCGCCAATGACAAGCATAACATCTACCTGCGATGCAATCTGCTCCGCCTCGGCCTGCCTTTCCTCCGTAGCGTTGCAGACTGTATTTATAACATGACTATCATACCGCTTTTTAGAAAGAATTTCAACTAATTCTTCAAATTTGTTGTAATTAAATGTCGTCTGAGCCGCAAAACAGATTTCCCGGTCCTTTGGAAGCTCTAATTGTTCCAGTTCTTCCGGGGTTTCCACAACAGCGGCCTCTCCGCTTGCCCAGCCGCAGATTCCCTGCACTTCCGGATGATTTTTGTCCCCGGCAATAATTACAAACTGACCTTTTTTTCCGGCCTCTTCTACGATCCTGTGAATTTTTTTCACAAAAGGGCAGGTGGCGTCCACCACAGTAAGCCCGGAGGCTTCCATTTTTTCCTGGATCCTCCGGGGAACCCCGTGCGAACGGATGATCACCGTACCCTGGGACAGATGTTCCAGTTCTTCTTCTGAAGGTATAACCCGGACGCCTCTCTCCTCCAGCTCTCCCACTACCTGGTCATTATGGATGATAGGACCGTAGGTATAAACGGGCTTTTTGCCCTGTTCTAGCTGATGGTACACCTGCTCCACCGCACGCTTTACTCCGAAACAGAAGCCGGCGCTTCTGGCCACCGTTACTTTCATATGAGTTTCCTTTCCCGGCAGAGCGCAAGGATCCCATCTATCACTTCCTCAATGGTCAGATCCGAGGAATCCAGCAGCACCGCGTCCTCCGCCTGCACCAGAGGCGAAGCGGCACGATGGGTATCCTGATAGTCTCTCTGTTCGATATCTTTTTCAATTTCCTGCAGGTCCGCTTCCTGGCCCTTCTGCCGCAATTCCAGAAAACGGCGTCTGGCCCGGGTCTGCACGCTGGCAGTAAGAAATACTTTCAGATGGGCTTTGGGCAGCACGGCGGTACCGATGTCCCGGCCATCCATAACCACGTTCTGAGACCTTCCCAGTTCCTGCTGAAGCTGCACCAGCTTTTCCCGGACTCCCGGGTGGACGCTGACAGCGGAAGCCAGCATGCCTGCCTTTTCCGACCGGACCCGGTCGGTGACATTTTCTCCATTCAGAAAAACCTGCTGTGCCCCTGCCTGATAGCGGATGGAGATAGAAACCCCCGCAGCTGCCTTTTCCACAGCTTCCCTCTCCGAAGGGTCTATGCCGTGATCCTCCATATACAAGCCCATTGCCCGGTACATGGCACCGGTATCCACATAAACATACTGCAGCCTGGCAGCCACCTTCCTGGCAATGGTGCTTTTTCCGGCTCCTGCCGGACCGTCAATGGCAATCTGAAAACTCATACGATTCCTCCTGGATAATTCTAAATTTCCGCCATGGCTTCTGCCGCTGTCCGGGCGGTAGACCAGGCGATCTGAAGATTATAGCCTCCGGTGAGGGCATCCAGGTCCAGAACTTCTCCGGCAAAATAAAGGCCGGGAAGAATCCTGGACTCCATGGTGGCCGGATTTACTTCTTTGACAGGAATGCCTCCCTGGGTGATCACCGCCTCCCTGTAGCCCCGGGTTCCGGTAATGGTCAGAGGAAAGGCCCGGACAAGACGGACAAATCCTTCCCTATGTTCCCTGGTAACCTCACGGACCGGCAGATCCCCCGGAATCCCGGAAAGTTCCAGGATCACCGGAATCATTTTTGAGGGAAACAGTTCCGGCAGCACATTTTTAAACTGCCGGTTCCAGGACTTTTCAAATTCCCGGAGAAGCCTGGCGTCCAGCTGCTCCTGGGAAAGTGCAGGCTTCAGATCGATCCGGGCGGACAGTTTTTTCTGTTCCAGATTTTTTCCGATCCGGGAACTGGCGCTTAAAGCCAGAGGGCCGCTGATGCCGAAGTGGGTAAACAAAAGCTCCCCGAACTCCGAAAACAGTTTCTTTTTTCCCTCCTGCACCGTCAGCTCAATATTGCGCAGAGACAGGCCCTGCATTCTGGGAATATACGCTTCCTCCGTCTCCAAAGGTACCAGCGCAGGCCGCAGGGGCTGCAGGGAATGCCCAACCTTCTCCGCCCACCGGTATCCGTCGCCGGTAGAGCCTGTGGAGGGATAAGAAAGTCCTCCTGATGCGATCAGCACTGCGTCTCCATGAGCCCTGGCCCCCTCTTTCAGGATCAGACCGGCGGCCCGGCCCTCCCGGCAGAACACATCCTGCACTTCCGTGTTCAGAGAAACCTTTACTCCCAGTTCCCGGAGTCTCCTTTCCATGGCGCGGATAATATCTGAAGAATGATCCGAGGCCGGAAAGGCCCGGTTCCCCCGCTCCACCTTGGTGTCCACACCCAGCCTCTCAAAAAAATCAATGGCAGCCCGGCAGTTAAAGCCGTACAGGGAACTGTAAAGAAACTTGGGATTTGAGATTACATTTGGAAAAAACTCCTCCTCCGGACAATCATTGGTGAAATTGCACCGTCCCTTGCCGGTGATAAACAGCTTTTTCCCCAGTTTTTCATTTTTTTCAAACAGATGGACCTGACATCCCAGTTCCGCCGCGAACACGGCGGCGGCCATGCCGGCGGCTCCTCCGCCGGCGATCAGAATCTTACGCATGGTCTTCCTCCTGCCTGGGCTTGGAAAAATTTATTTTCACCTGATCCTCCAGGTAGTTGATCTCATCGCTGCTGTAAACCTGATATTCGTCCCAGATCTTTTCCATGGTGGTCAGGGTATCCATGACCTCCTTCTGCCGTTTCATGCAGAGAGCCACAATCAGGGCGTTTATAACACTTAAGGGAGCTGTCAGGGAGTCTACAATAGATGCCATATCGCTCCGGGCCACCAGATTGCAGGAGGAATACAGGTTCATAGGAGAATGCACACTGTCCGTCAGGGTAATAACCCGGGCGTTCCGGTTATTCGCAAACTCCATGGCCTTCAGAGTCCGCATGGAATATCTGGGAAAACTGATTCCGATGATCACATCTTTTCTGCCGATGCGGATCATCTGCTCAAAAATCTCGCTGGCGCTGTTGGTAGTTACCAGTTTTACATTGTCAAAGATCTGATTCAGATAAAAACCTAAAAAGCTGGCCAGAGGAGCGCAGCTGCGGATCCCCACCACATAGATGGTCTCCGCCTGGAGAATGTCCTCCACCGCAGTGCGGAAAGCCTCCCGGTCAATCTGTTCCAGGGTGAGCTTGATCTTTTCAATGTCTGAATGAAGCACTGTATCCAGAATTTTTTCTTCCGGCATGCGCCCGTAGGTCACTTTCATACGCTGGATGGAATTCAGCCGGTTGATCACCAGCTCCTCCAGGGCTCTGTGAAATTCCGGATAGCCGCCGTATCCCAGCTGCGCGGCAAAGCGCACGGTGGTGGACTCGCTGACCCCTACTTCCTCTCCCAGCCTGGCGGCGGTCATGAATACCGCTTTATCATAGTGCTCCATAATATAATCCGCCAGCCGCTTCTGCCCCTTACTCAGAGTCCCGTAGCGGGCTTTCATTCTTGCCAGCAGATTTTCTCTCTGTTGTGTCATGGTTCCATACTTCACTTTCCCCTGTACTCTGTCCGTATATTCCGCGGACAGCCGGGCCTTGGCCCGTTCAGGGGTAAGTATAGCATAAAAAGACCGGCTCCGCAAACAAAGCCTGCGAAACCGGAGTTTTCTCTTTTCCCGCCTTCACTCTGCCCCTTTCAGGGAAATCCTTTTTCCTATAAATAGCGCTTTGGCCCCCGCTCCATGGCCCACCTGCCGTGTGGTGGCTACAGGCAGAGCTCCGGGGAGCGCCTGCCTGCCCAGCAGCTCCAGGATCCCCGGATTATCCGGATTTTTTTCCAGTTCTGTAAAAGTGCCCAGCAGCAGGCCGGAGATCTTCTGATAAGCCCCCATCTGTCCCAGCTGATTCAGCAGAGAGGCAATTTGTTCCGGTCCTCCTCCCAGGCTTTCCAGAAACAGGATCTTTCCTTTCAGGTCCGGAAAATACGGGGTCCCCGCCAGCTTCAGGAAGCAGCGCAGATTCCCCCCTGCCAGAATCCCCTCCATGGAAGTTCCCCGGCGGAACTCCCAGTCCGGACGGAAAAGACCAGGATCCTTTCCCCTCAGCCAGTTTTCAAATCGTACGCTCTGCTCCGCTCCCTGCTCCCGGATCAAGTTCCGGATCTGCCAGAGAACCCCCGGATGGCCGGTACGGGCCAGCAGGGCGTTCAGGATCACGGAACAGTCGCTGTAGCCCCAGAAGGGTTTTGGAGCTTCCCGGACTGCCTCCCAGTCCACCCAGGGCAAAATCTCATTAGCCCCGTTCCCTCCGGACACGTCAAAAACAGCCCGGATCTTTTCGTCCCGGTAATAGCCGTTCAGGATCTCCGCTTTTTCCCTTCCCGTCAGGTCCAGGGAGGTATCCCCGAACAGCTCTTCCCGGAAGATGGGTTCGATTCCCATCTTCCGCAGGCGTCCGCACAGCTCCCGGATCTGCCCCTCGGCTGTCCGGGGCAGCAGATCCGAACAGGCCGTCAGGGCCACCCGGTCTCCGGGACGCAAGCTCTTCCGATCTTCTCCGCCGCTCATATCACGATCCTCCTGTAAAAGCAAAAGGCAGCCCCGGGGACTGCCTTTTGAAACCTCTTAATTTACTGCATATTGGCAAAGCGTTCCACCGCTTTGGTAAATTTATCAATGGTAGCCTCCGCGTCGCCGTGTTCGATCCCGTCCCGGACGCAATGGCGTATATGCCCCTCCAGCACCACCTGCCCTGCCTTATTGAGAGCGGATTTGGCGGCGTTTATCTGGGAAAGGATATCCTCACAGGGAATGTCTTCATCGATCATTCTGTCGATGGCCTGGATCTGCCCCACGATCTTCGCGAGTCTGCGGTGCAGGTTGGCCGAATCCATGCATTGTTTCATAAAAAGACCTCCATACCATTAGGGGTATATGTAGTATAGCAGTCCCTTTCAAAAAAGTCAATGCGAGTACAGACAAACCGTGATTTACTGAATCACCTCTGCGATTTGTTCCAGTGAATCATAATCAACAAAATCTACTTTTTTGTTATAGGTTTCTATCAATGTCTTATCTTCCTGCGTAAGACTTTCCGCCGGCCTGCTTTTAAGAGAATGAATGAGCATTTTCATCATCGTCTTATGCTTGAAATTCAATTTACTGTAATCTATGCCGCCTCTTAAATGAAAAATCAAAGAGTTTTCTAAAATATCTTTTTCAATTTGTTTCGCGACAGACGCCTTTATATGATCCGTATTTTCTTGTTTTTTTACATCTGCGAGCCCTACTGTAACCACAATCGTTTTAACATTGCTGTGTTTTAATCGTCTAAATGTACTTTTTAATCCTTTTACGCCCCCCGCATATAAACCGCCCAAATATATGATCTGCCCATAATCCCTTATATCTTTTATGTTTTTATAACTTACGCAGGGAATTCCCGTTATCTCTGAAAGTTTTGCGGCGTATGCTTTTGCGGTTCCATATTGACTGCCGTATATAATCAGGCTTTTCATAATGCTTTATACCCCCTGCACCTCAAAATTTTTATCTGCATTCTCATAATATCATACTTTACAAGTATTTCCACCCCTCCTTATAAAAATAACGCAGACAATATCTCTACTGTCTGCGTCATTTTACGAATGCTCTTTTGAAATATGCACGGCGTTTCTGTTTTGAGATTTCCGCTCAAATCATTTCATTACAATGTTAATGATCTTTCCGGGCACATAGATCTCCTTTACGATGCTGCCGGTGAGTTTTTCTTTTACCGCTTCTTTTCCGGCGGCAATGGCCTCTTTCTTGGCAATGTCTCTGGCCACGTTTACCACCGCCCGGGTCTTGCCGTTGATCTGTACCGGGATCTCCACGGTGTCGTCCTTCATGGCTTCCTCATCGTGCTCCGGCCACTTCTCATGGAAGATAGTCTCGGTGTGGCCATAGCGCTCCCACAGCTCTTCCGCCACATGAGGGGCGAAAGGCGCCAGCAGCCGGGTAAAGGCTTCGATGGTCTCCCGGTCGATGCCTCCGGTCTTTTTGGCCAGATCAATGAGTTTATTGTTGTACTCCATGAAGGCGGAGATTACCGTGTTAAGGCTGAAGCTTTCCAGTCTCTGGGTTACGTCGTGGACCAGCCGGTGGCGGAGCTTCACCATCTCGGGAGTCTCGGCCGCGCCGGCCTCCAGGCTGTCAAGAGCCAGGTTCCAGAATCTCTTCAGGAAACGGTTGACTCCGTCAATGCCCCGGTCGTCCCACTCGGCGTCCAGCTCCGGCGGCCCCACGAAGAGCTCGTACATTCTCAGGGAATCGCAGCCATAGTCCCGCACCAGATCGTCCGGGGAAACCACATTTCCCTTGGATTTGCTCATCTTGATGCCGTTCTTTCCGGTGATCATGCCCTGGTTAAACAGCTTCTGGAAGGGCTCGTCAAAATCAATGACCCCGATATCGCAGAGGAATTTGGTATAGAATCTGGAGTACAGCAGGTGCAGCACCGCGTGCTCCACACCGCCGATGTACATATCCACGGGAAGGTATTTATCCGCCTTCTCCCGGGAGACCAGTTCCTTGTCATTATGATTGTCCACGTACCGCAGGAAATACCAGGAGGAGCCTGCCCACTGGGGCATGGTGTTGGTCTCCCGCTTGGCGTCTGCTCCGCAGACCGGGCACTTGCAGTTTACCCACTCGTCAATGGCAGCCAGAGGCGATTCTCCGGTTCCCGTGGGCTGATAGCTCTTTACATCCGGCAGCATCAGAGGAAGCTGATCCTCCGGCACAGGCACGTTGCCGCAGTGGGGGCAATGGATAATGGGAATGGGCTCGCCCCAGTATCTCTGACGGGAGAATACCCAGTCCCGGAGCTTGTAATTTACGGTCTTGCGGCCGAAGCCCTTCTCTTCGATCATATGGGGGGCTTCCTTCTTCAGCACAGAGGATTCCATGCCGTTCCAGTCTCCGGAATTGATCATGGTGCCGGAAGCCTCGGTATAAGCCTCGGTCATGTTCTGGATCTCTTTTCCGTCCTTGGCAATAACCTGCACAATGGGCAGTCCGAACTTTTTGGCAAATTCAAAGTCACGGTCGTCATGGGCGGGCACGCACATAATGGCGCCGGTTCCGTAATCGGCCAGCACGTAGTCGGAAAGCCAGATGGGAACTTTTTTCTGATTCAGCGGGTTAATAGCATAGCTTCCGGTAAAGACACCGGTTTTTTCCTTAGCCTGCATCCGGTCTACATTGGACTTCATGGACGCGTCGTAAATATATTTTTCCACAGCCTCCCGGTTTTCCGGGGTCGCCAGTTCTTTGGCCAGGGCATGCTCCGGGGACAGAACCATAAAGGTGGCTCCGTGGAGGGTATCCGGTCTGGTGGTGTAGACGGTGATCTTCTCCTCCCTGCCCTCAATGGGGAAGTCCACTTCCGCGCCGTAGGATTTGCCGATCCAGTCGGTCTGCATCTTCTTTACCTTTTCCGGCCAGTCCAGCTTGTCCAGATCATTCAGCAGACGGTCCGCGTATTTGGTGATCCGCAGCATCCACTGGCGGAGATTTTTCTTGGTCACCTCCGCGCCGCAGCGCTCGCAGCGGCCGTTGACTACTTCCTCGTTGGCAAGACCGGTTTTGCAGGAAGGACACCAGTTAATGGGAAATTCTTTCTCGTAAGCCAGTCCTTTTTTGAACATCTGCACAAAGATCCACTGGGTCCATTTGTAGAATCCTGGATCTGTAGTATTGACCTCCATATCCCAGTCATAGATGGCCGCGATATCATTGATCTGCTTCTTGATGTTCGCCACATTCTCCGCCGTGGATTTCGCGGGATGCACGCCCATCTTGATGGCATAGTTTTCCGCCGGCAGGCCGAATGCGTCCCATCCCATGGGATGGATCACGTAGTAGCCCTGCATCAGCTTGTAGCGGCTCCAGACGTCAGAGATCACGTAGCCCCTCCAGTGGCCTACATGCAGACCGTTGCCGGAGGGATAGGGAAACATGTCCAGACAGTAATATTTGGGCTTTTTCCCGTCATTTACGTTAATGGGATGCTTCTCCCAGTTTTCTTTCCATTTTTTCTCAATGGCTCTGTGATTAAAAGGTTCTGCCATTTCTGTTTTTCCTCCTGTCAGTTCAAGACTCGCCCCTTGGGGGCAAAACTCATAAAGCCATTATATGTATCCGCTTCTTTATTGTCAAGAAAATACCGGAAAAAAGGACGTGAACGCCGAAGCGCTCACGCCCTTTTTCTGCAGGGATTATTCTTCTATCTGAGTCAGCTTGCTGGCTCTGGCAGCCACTTCCTTCTCCTGTACATCGGAGGGAGCCTGCTCATAACGGGCAAACTCATAGGAGAAATCTCCGCTTCCGCCGGTCATGGAACGAAGGTTGGTAGAATATCCGTAGATCTCCAGTTCCGGAACTTCCGCTTCGATCACCGTATTGCCGCCCTGTTCCGGATTCATGCCCAGCACCCGGCCTCTGCGCTTGTTCAGATCGCCCATAACATCGCCGGTATATTTGTCCGGCACTGTAACCTTCATAGTAACAATGGGCTCAAGGAGAACCGGACTGGCCTCCATGAATCCCTTCTTAAAAGCCATCATGGTAGCGGTCTTAAAGGCCATTTCCGAAGAATCTACAGGATGGTAAGAGCCGTCATACAGCACAGCTTTTACGCCCACCACCGGGTAAGCCGCCAGAGGTCCGGACTGTACGGATTCCGCCAGACCTTTTTCCACTGCCGGGAAGTAGTTCTTAGGCACAGCCCCGCCTACTACCTGCTGTTCAAATACAAAGGGAGTCTCCAGATCCCCGGAGGGCTCAAACCGCATCTTTACGTGACCGTACTGGCCGTGGCCGCCGGACTGTTTTTTATACTTGGACTCTACATCGGATTTCTTGCGGATGGTCTCCCGGAAAGCCACCTTGGGCTGGGACAGTTCCACCTCTACTTTGTATCTTTCCATCAGCTTGCTGACGATGATGTCGATATGCTGATCGCCGATGCCGTAGATCAGAGTCTGATGGTTGGCGGAATCGTTCACCGCCTTCATGGTCAGGTCTTCAGACATCATTCTGGCAAAGGCCTGGGAGATCTTATCCACATCCCCTTTATTTTTCGGTTTATACCTCTTTGCTGTATAAGGTTTGGAAACCATTACCGGACCGTAGGAAACCGGATGGGCCTTGGTAGCCAGTGAATCCCCGGTTTTTGCGTCCCCGAGCTTGGCGATGGCTCCGATATCTCCTGCGTGCAGTTCGGGAACCTCCAGAGGCTTGTTGCCCTGAAGCACATAAAGCTTGTTCAGCTTTTCCTCTTTGTCCTGGGTTACGTTATAGAGGGCATCATCATTTTTAATTACGCCGGAGCAGACCTTGATCAGGGAATACTTGCCCAGGAAGGGATCTGCAATGGTCTTGAAAATAAAGGCGCTTTTTGCTTTCTGGAAATCATAGTCCGCATCGTAAACCGCGCCGCTGCTCTGATCCAGTCCTGCTTTCTTTCTCTGGGAAGGATCCGGGAAATATCCCACAATATCATCCAGGAGATTGGACACGCCCCGAAGATTCACCGGAGAGCCCATGCATACCGGAACCAGGCTGCCGTCCCCTACATTTACAGCCAGGGCAGAAGAAATCTCTGCCACCGAGAACTCTTCCCCGCCAAAATAGCGGTCCATGAACTCTTCGCTGGTCTCCGCCACAGATTCCATGAGAGCTTCTCTGTATTTTTCCAGATATTCTCTGGAGTACTCGGGGATCTCGCACTCTTCCTTGCCTGCCTTGTCCACGTAGCGGCGGCCTTTATTCTTTACGATGTTGATGTAACCCACAAATTTCTCGTTCTCACGAATGGGCATATGCAGGGGGGCGATCCGCTTTCCGTAAAGCTCCTGCAGCTGCTCCACAACCTTGCGGTAGCTGACATTATCAATATCCATGTCGGTTACAAAGATCATTCTGGGCAGTTTATAGCGCTCGCAGAGATCCCAGGCTTTCTGGGTGCCCACCTGTACGCCGGCTTTTCCGGAAACCACGATAATGGCGGCGTCCGCTGCGGCTGCCGCCTCCTCGGCCTCCCCTACAAAATCAAAGAAACCAGGGGTATCCAGTATATTGATCTTTACCTTGCCCCACTCCACAGGAACAACTGAAGTGGAAATTGAAAATTTACGTTTGATCTCTTCTTTATCAAAATCGCTGACGGTGTTGCCGTCCGCAACCTTTCCGAGACGATTTGTGATTCCGGAAAGATATGCCATAGCCTCCACCAGCGTAGTCTTTCCTGATCCGCCGTGGCCAAGGAGCACCACATTTCTGATTCTGTCAGTTCTGAAAACGTCCATATGTATTACCTCCCAATCTGATTCTCAGCAATATAATTTTGCTATGTGTATATTCTACTAAATTTTTTCGAATTTATCAATAAAAATATCCATTTTGCTGTAATAATCACGAAATTTCTTTGTATACCGGAAATCCGGCTTTTAACTTTCGCAAGTTAAACTTTCAAACTTTAAACCGATAAATCGTTGACTTTTTTCTTTCTTTATCATAGAATGAATGCGGGAAGATTTCCCATAAATTGATGATATAGAGAGGAACAAATCCATGATTATTGTAATGAAACCCAACGCCCCCCAGGAGGCGGTAGCCCGGGTCACCAGCCTGGTTCAGGAAAAGGGGCTGGAGACCCATCTTTCTCACGGAAAAGAAGTCACCATCATCGGCGTGGTGGGTGACAAAACAAAATTATCAAATGAAAATCTGACCCTCCTTCCCTGGGTGGACAAACTGGTGCCGATTACGGAAAGCTACAAGCTTTCTAACCGGAAATTCCATCCGGAGCCTTCCAGAGTCCGTGTAAAAAATCACGAAATCGGACCGGACACGCTGACCATTATGGCCGGCCCCTGCGCCGTGGAAACGGAAGAACAGCTTATGACCATTGCCCGTGAGGTAAAAAAAGGAGGCGCCCAGTTCGTTCGGGGCGGCGCCTACAAGCCCAGGACTTCTCCCTACTCTTTCCAGGGTCTGGAAGTGGAAGGCCTCAGATATATGGCAGAAGCCGGAAAGGAATTTGATCTCTGCACCATCTGTGAGGTAATCAGCGAGGAGGCCATTGAAGCCGCTGCTAAGTATGTGGATATGCTGCAGATCGGGGCCCGGAACATGCAGAACTTTCAGCTGCTCCGGGAGGCCGGCCGGTCAGGTATGCCGGTGCTGCTGAAAAGAGGGCTGGCGGCCACCATTGATGAGTGGCTGAATGCGGCGGAATACATTATTTCCGAAGGAAATCCCAACGTGGTCCTCTGCGAACGGGGCATCCGCACTTATGAGACTTCCACCAGAAACACCCTGGATCTTAGCGCAGTACCTGTGATCCGCCAGAAATCCCATCTGCCCATCATCGTAGATCCCAGCCACGCCACCGGAGTCTGCGCCTACGTGCCGCCTCTGGCCAAAGCCGCTGTAGCCTGCGGTGCGGACGGACTGATGATCGAAGTTCATAACGATCCGGAACACGCCCTTTCCGATGGTCCCCAGTCTCTGACCTTTCCGGCTTACCAGCAGCTGATGGAGGAACTGGAAGGCTACCGGAAACTGGCCGGTCGCAGACTGTGAGGCCAGCAATGAAGATAGGTTTTATCGGCCTTGGCCTCATCGGCGGTTCCATTGCCAGAGCCATGCGGAAATTTCACCCGGACTATGAACTTATGGCTTCCGCCCGTTCCCGGGAAACCCTCCAGGAGGCTGTCTCCGCCGGTGTGATCCAGACAGCCTGTGAAGAGCGGGATCCCCGGTTCGGAGAATGTGATTATATCTTTCTCTGCGCTCCGGTGCAGACAAATCTCACATATCTTTCCTTTTTAAAAGAGACGATCCGTCCTGACTGCATCCTGACGGACGTTGGAAGCGTCAAGGGAGAGATCCACCGGGCGGTAGAGGAGCTGGAACTGACTGCTAATTTTATCGGCGGCCATCCCATGGCCGGCTCGGAAAAAACCGGATTTTCCAATTCCACGGATTACCTGCTGGAAAATGCCTATTATATCATCACTCCGGCAGGAAATGTACCCCTGGCCAAAGTCTCGGAATATGTGGAGCTTGCCTCCTCTCTGGGGGCTATTCCTCTGGTATTGACCCCCGAGGAACACGACTATATTGTGGCTGCTGTCAGCCATCTGCCTCATATTGCCGCTTCCTGCCTGGTAGGCGCCGTGGCTCAGCTGGACACTCCGGAAGAAAGGATGAAATTGCTGGCCGCAGGGGGATTCCGGGACATTACCAGGATCGCCTCCTCCTCCCCGGAAATGTGGGAACAGATCTGTCTTTCCAACCGGGAACAGATCTCCAAAGTACTGGATGCCTACATACGCCTTCTGTTTCAGGCCAAATACATGGTAGACAAAGGAGACGGCAGGGGACTTCAGGAGCTTTTCCGGGATGCCAGAAATTACCGGGATTCCCTCACCGACATTACCTCCGGTCCTACTTCCAGGGAATTTGTTCTGTATTGCGATATATACGACGAAGCCGGTGGAATTGCCACTATCACGACTCTGCTGGCTATGAATGCCATTAACATTAAAAACATCGGCATCCTGCATAACCGGGAATTTGAGGAAGGGGTCCTCCGCATTGAATTTTATGAGGGCGACTCCTGCCGCAAAGCCCTCCGTATCCTGGGAGACCGGAATTACACGGTGCACCAGAGAAACTAGAAAGGATATTCACGTCATATGAAACTGAAAAAAGCAGCAGCGCCGCTCCGGGGGGAACTTTCCATTCCCGGAGATAAATCCATCTCCCATCGGGCCGTTATGCTTGGCTCTCTGGCAAAAGGGGACACAGAGATCACGCATTTTCTGGAGGGGGCGGACTGTCTGTCAACCATCCGCTGTTTCCGCCGCCTGGGAGTCTCTATCGAAGCAGAAAAAGGCAGAATCCTGATTCACGGAAAGGGACTTCACGGGCTGTCTGCCCCGGATTCCGTGCTGGACTGCGGCAACAGCGGAACAACCACCCGGCTGCTTTCCGGTATCCTGGCCGGCCAGTCTTTTGCCAGCCAGATAACCGGGGACGCTTCCATTCAGAAACGCCCTATGGGCCGTATCATCCGGCCCCTGCGGGCCATGGGAGCCTCCATAGAGAGCCTGCAGGGCAACGACTGCGCGCCTCTTCAGATCCAGGGAAAATCCCTCCAGGGGATCCACTATGATTCTCCGGTGGCCTCCGCCCAGGTAAAATCCTGCGTGCTGCTGGCAGGGCTCTACGGCGACGGCCCCACCTCCGTAACAGAACCGGCCCTTTCCCGGAACCACACGGAACTGATGCTCCGCTATTTCGGCGGAAATGTTGTGTCTTCCGGAAAAACCGCCTCCGTGACTCCGGAGCCGGATCTCCGTGGCGGCAAAGTGGAGGTGCCGGGAGACATTTCCTCGGCCGCGTACTTTCTGGCCGGGGCTCTTCTGGTTCCCGGCTCAGAAATCCTTCTGAAACATGTGGGCATCAATCCCACCAGAGACGGAGTTCTCCGTGTCATTAAAGCCATGGGCGGGGATGTCCGTCTTCTGAATGAAACCGTATCCGGCGGAGAGCCGGCAGCAGATCTGCTGATCCGTTTCAGCCCCCTTCACGGCACCACCATCGAAGGAGATCTGATTCCTTCCCTGATCGATGAACTTCCGGTTCTGGCGGTTCTGGCAGCTTTCGCTCAGGGTACCACCATCATCCGGGACGCAGAAGAACTCCGGGTCAAGGAATCGGACCGGCTGGCGATTCTGGTAGAAAGTCTTTCCGCTATGGGAGCGGATGTCACCGGGACGGAAGACGGCATGATTATCCGGGGCGGACGTCCCCTTCACGGGGCCTGTATCAACAGCCACCTGGATCATCGGATCGCCATGTCCTTTGCAGTGGCCTCTCTGGCAGCAGAGGGGACGACAGAAATTCTGGACGCGGACTGCGTAAATATTTCCTATCCGGATTTCTACAAAGACCTTGGCAATCTGCAGCAGTAACAGACACTTCATAAAAAAGAAGGGACAGACCCCGGAAACGAGGATCCGCCCCTTCTTTTTTATGTAAGGTAAACGAAATGGTGGAAAAAGATTTAATGTCCGCTCTTACGGCTGGAAACAACGTCAAAGATAACGGCTACCAGAAGCACGGCGCCCTTTACCACATACTGCCAGGAATCGCCGATACCCATAATGGACATACCCATGTTGATCACGCCCAGAAGCAGAGCGCCGATGACAACTCCGGGAATGGTGCCGCTGCCGCCGTATGCGGAAGCGCCGCCGATGAAACAGGATCCGATGGCATCCATCTCAAAGGAGGTACCGGTCTGTCCGTTTACGGAACCTACACGGGCCAGGCAGAGCAGACCGCAGAGACCGGCCAGAAGTCCCATGTTGGCATAAGCGATAAAGTATACCTTGTTGGTATTGATACCGGAAAGCTGGGTGGCTTTCTCATTTCCGCCTACTGCATAGAAATAACGGCCAAAAGCGGTCTTGGAAGTAATAAAGTTATAGATCAGGCAGATGGCAACTACCCAGATCAGCATTACGGAAATGCCTCTGTACTGGCTCAGCATCCAGCAGTAAATCATCAGGACTACGGAAATAATAATGGTTTTTCCAAAATCCAGAACCGCGCTGTTCTGACGGTATCCTTTTTTCGCCTTGTGGGCTCTGGAAGAAATAGTCGTGTAGAACATGATCAAAACCACAATGATTCCTACGATAATGGGAGACAGGATCCGGGTGTCCGTATCCAGTCCGGGAATCTTGATGTAGGCAGTGAAAATATTCAGGAAGGTAGAATCCTGCACAGCAACGGTCTTGTTGTCCAGAACCAGACGGCCGATACCGCGGAAGATAAACATACCGCCCAGGGTGGTGATGAAGGGAGGAATCCTTACATAACCGATCCAGTATCCCTGCCAGATGCCGGCAGCCAGACCGATAACCAGGCAGATAAGGATAGTCAGAATGGGATTCACACCCATATTTGTAATCAGCACAGCTGCGATACCGCCAACCATACAGATTACAGAGCCTACAGAAAGGTCAATGTTTCCGCCGGTCAGGATACAGAGCAGCATGCCGCAGGCCATAACCAGCACATAGCCGTTCTGAAGCAGCAGGTTGGACATGTTCTGAGAATACAGAAGGCGTCCGCCTGTCAGGAAATAGAACAAAATAAATACAACTACAAGAGCGATGATCATACTGTTCTTGGTCAGGAATGCTCCCAAGTTAAACTGAGCGCCGCTCTGATTTGAATTCTTGCTTGCCATTCTTTTGAACTCCTTTCGACTTAATTATCGGCGCTGATGATATAGCTCATGATGCGCTCCTGAGTCGCCTCTTTCGCATCCAGCTCGCCCTTCAGTTCGCCCTCGTTCATAACGTAGATCCGGTCGCACATACCGATCAGTTCCGGCATCTCCGAGGAAATCATGATCACAGATTTTCCATCCTCTACCATCTTGTTGATCAGGCAGTAGATATCATACTTGGCGCCTACATCGATGCCTCGGGTAGGCTCATCCAGGATCAGCACATCCGGCTCTGTAAACATCCATTTCCCCAGCAGCGCTTTCTGCTGGTTTCCTCCGGACAGGTTTCCAACCTTCTGCTCGATGGAAGGCGTCTTGGTTCCCATTTCCTTGGTCATATCCTCAGCTACCTTCAGTTCCGCCACCGTATCGATGATCCCCTTGTCGCACACTTTGTCAAGTCTGGCCAGGGTAGTATTAAAGCGGATGGACTCATCCAGGATCAGCCCGTTGGTCTTCCGGTCCTCGGTTACATAAGCCATCTTATGCCGGATGGCCTGCTCCGGGGTTTTTAATTCCACTTTTTTGCCGTCCAGGTACAGTTCGCCGCTGATATTGGTACCGTAGCTTCTGCCGAAGATGGACATGGCCAGTTCTGTACGGCCGGCGCCCTGCAGTCCTGAGAAACCTACCACCTCGCCCTTATGCACCTTGAAGGAAACATTCTTGTCTACGATCTTCTCATGATACAGAGGATGATGCACCGTCCAGTTTTTCACTTCCAGACCTATTTCCGGGCGCACCTTATGCTCTCTGGCCGGATACCGGTCATCCATAGGACGTCCTACCATGCCTTTAATAATGCGGTCCTCACTGAACTCATCCACGCCCTTCACCAGAGTCTCAATGGTGGAACCGTCACGGATGATGGTGGCCTTGTCTGCGCAGTAGATGATCTCATTCAGCTTATGGGTGATGATGATGGATGTCAGGCCGTTCTTCTTAAACTCGATCAGAAGATCCAGCAGCATTTTGGCATCTTCATCATTCAAAGATGAAGTAGGCTCATCCAGGATCAGCAGTTTCACGTTCTTGGAGAAAGCTTTTGCGATCTCCACCAGCTGCTGCTTTCCGGTACCGATATCCTTGATCAGCGTCTGGGCAGATTCCTTCAGCCCCACCTGCTTCATGTGCTTCTCTGCTTCATTAAAGGTCAGATCCCAGTCGATATGACCGAATTTGTTTCTCTTTTCATTTCCCAGGAACATATTCTCGCCGATGGTAAGCAGCGGGATCAGCGCCAGCTCCTGATGGATAATAACAATTCCCTTCTCTTCGCTGTCCTTCAGGGTTTTGAACTGACAAAGCTCTCCGTTATAATAAATCTCACCTGTATAGCTGCCGGCCGGGTACGTTCCGGACAGCACGTTCATCAGGGTAGATTTTCCGGCGCCGTTCTCTCCGATCAGAGCATGGATCTCTCCCCGCTCCACCACCAGATTTACATTGTCCAGCGCCTTAACTCCAGGGAACTCTTTGGTGATAGATTTCATTTCCAGAATAATATCAGCCAAAAGATTCTTCCTCCTTTCCCTCGCTTTGGTTTTATTTTTCCGACCCGGTGAAAGGCGGGGACAGATGCCCCGCCTTTCTACTGAGTTGGTGAATACCGAATCCCGTATTACTGTACAGCAGCCAGATATCCGTCATCTCCCATGGTGTACAGACCGGTGTCTACCAGATCCTGCAGATTATCCTTGGTGATAACTGTGGGTACCAGCAGGAAGGAAGGACAAGCATTTCCTTCAGAGGTCTCATAGGAGGTGTCGTCATAAGAGCACTCTACGCCCAGGCTGTCGGCCAGAGCAGCATCGATGGTCTCACCAGACAGAATCGCCTCGGAAAGAGCCAGGGTAGCTACGGCCTCATCACTTACATTTTTGTAAACGGTCATGGACTGGATACCGTCAACGATATTCTTCAGGTTAGCCTCGTCGCCGTCCTGTCCGGTTACGATTACTTCATTGCTTCCCGCATAGTCAGAGGTCAGTGCCTGTGCTACGCCCAGAGCCGTGGAATCGTTGGAGCAAAGCCATGCGTCCAGCTGGGTTCCGTCTGCGTAGTAGGATCCCAGGATGTTCTGTGCTCTTTCAAGGGCTGTGTCTGTATTCCACTGAGCCGTTGCCACTGCATCGAAATCCGTCTGTCCGGAGGGAACTACCAGAGTACCTGCATCGATATAGGGCTGCAGCACATCCATAGCTCCGTTAAAGAAGTAAGGCGCGTTGTTGTCGGCCGGGTCGCCGGCGGTCAGCTCAATATTGTAGGTCTTATCCCCTGCGTTCTCCAGATCCAGAGCTTCTACAATGTAGTTGCCCTGCAGAGTTCCTACGCTGTAGTTATCGAAAGATACGTAGTAGGAAACGGCATCATTCAGGATCAGACGGTCATAGGCGATTACCGGAACTTCTGCGCCGGCTGCCTCATCCATAGCGGTATTCAGAGCGGCTCCGTCAATAGCTGCCACGATCAGCAAATCAACGTCCTCAGCCAGCATGTTCTGGATATCGTTTACCTGTCTGGAAGAATCGTTGTCAGAATAGGTAACGATGGTCTCATAACCAGCGGCCTTAAACTGCTCCTCCAGGTAAGAACCGTCCCGGTTCCAGCGCTCCAGAGACTGGGTCGGCATGGAGATACCGATCTTGCCGCCGCCGGTGGTTTCTCCGCCGGCGCTCTCGGACTCAGTGCCGGATCCGCTGGTGGTGGAGGTGCTTTCCTCTGCAGTGTCGCTTCCGGAAGTTGAGGCGTTTCCGCCGGATTCACCGCAGCCTGCCAGCATAGCAGCAGCCATCGTTCCGCACAGCAGTACGCTAATCAATTTTCTTTTCATTTCGTGTTCCTCCTTATTTCTTGTTGTTATTAATATATCACAATATTTTCAGGACAAACTTGCGTCTTCCTGTACATTTTTTTCAGCACATCCCTTTCCCACGCAACAAAACAGGACAGATTTGTCCTGTACAAATCTGTCCCCGCAAAAAAATCCTAATTCTGCCGGTCCGGCACATTCAGATAAATGTCACTTTCCTCATGATACTTGCCGGTGATCACTTCATCCATATTCTCCCGGGTCACCGCCACCGGCTCCAGGCGTTCATAAGGAACCTGGTAGGTTCCGTCATCGATGGTTTCTGTAGAAAAGATCATCTGTCCCTTTGCTAAGGCGACCGAAAGTTCCGCAGCTCTTCGGGCCAGTTTTTCCACCGGTTTATAAACCGTCATGCACTGAGTACCCTCTACGACCCGCTGGCAGGCATCCAGATCCGCGTCCTGTCCCACCACGCAGATGCTCCCCGCCAGGCGGCGTTCCGATAAAGCCCGGATAGCCTGGCCTGCAATAGCATCGTTTCCGCACATAATTCCGCTCAGGGAACGGCCTGCTTCCAGATAACTGTCCGTGAAAGTAAATCCGGCCTCCGCCAGCCAGTTATCCGCATGCTCCGTACCGGCCATCTCCAATCCGCTGCCTTCCAGGGCCTGGCCGAATCCCTCCATAACCATGGGAACATTGTTATCGGTCAAAGGACCGCAGATCTGCAGGATCTGCCCCTCCTGTCCCAGATGCCGGCACATGTGCTCGCCCATGAGCCGGCCTACTTCCTCGTTGTCAAAAGAAATATACAGGTCCACATTGGCGTTGAGGATCAAACGGTCATAGGCGATTACCGGAATTCCCTCCCGGTGAGCCGCTTCCACCGCATCCGAAAGGCCGCTGCAGTCGTGAGCCACCACTACAATGGCATCCACATCTTTTTCCATAAAGTACTCAATCTGGGAAATCTGTTCCTCCAGATCGCCGTTGGCGTTTTGTACATTTACTTCCGCCCCCAGCTCCTGGGCTGTGGACACAAATACATCCCGATCCCGCTGCCAGCGTTCCAGCAGAAAAGAATCAAAGCTCATCCCGATCTGGATGGCAGTTTTCTCTTCCCGGGGCTGTTCTTCCGCTTCCTCCTGCTGCCGGGAACAGCCTGCCAGAAGACAGGCCGGCAGCAGGATCCCCAAAATCCTATAGATTTTCCGCATATTTCTGATTTTTCGCCCCCTCCCGGTATTCCGTAGGCGTCTGCCCTGTATTCTTCTTAAAGATCCTGCTGAAATAATTGGGATCGCTGTAGCCTACCTCCGCACAGATCTCTTTCATACTGCAGTCCTCTCTGGACAGCATTTCCTTGGCCCGCTGGATCCTCAGAGCCGTTACATATTCCACAAAATTACTGCCTGTTTCCTCTTTAAACAGTTTGCTGAAATAGTACGGGCTCAGATCCAGCTGCCGGGAAACCTCGTCCAGAGAAAGATCCCGCCGGTAATTTTCCTTTATGTATTTCTCGGCCCGGACTACCATCTGATTGGCATGTTCTTCCTTCTTCGTATGAAGATTGCTGCAGGCTTCTCCAAACTTTCCCACAAACCAGCCTTTTAAACTGCTGTTGTACTCCGCATTCATTACAATAGGCAGATAATCCTCCCTTTCCCGGAAATGATAGGTCAGTCCGCCGTTCAGATAGGCCATATGTTCCACCCAAAGCACAAACTCTACGATTTTCAGCTTTACGCTCATGTCCTTTTCCCCGTAAGTCTCAATCATCCAGTCAAAATACTGTCCGGCCAGACGCTCGCATTTTTCCCGCTCTCCGTCCCGGACAGCGGCAAAGAGTTCGTTTTCCAGTTCGATGGGGTATTCTTCCTCATACCGGCACTGAATCGGGAGATCATCCACATGCGCCACGCTTCCGGTTGAATTGACCAGGGCCTTCAGCGCTTCCTCATAGGAATCCATGCTCTCGTCCAGCCGCCGGACGGAACCAATGCCGATGCGGAAGGAAATATCCGTCAGCTTACGCAGTTTTCTGGCCAGTTCCCGGCACACATCAATCATCTCGATCCTTTCCTCGTAATCCATCTTCCTGCTGCCGCAGGGTATGAAAACCGGGATTTTATTGGAAATTACCGAACCCACCACGCAATTCCAGGTTTCTTTCAGAACCTCCCGGACCTTGGCATAATTGGTCTGGATCCGAACGCTGGCCCCTACTGCGTTGGTCATATAATTTCCATGCTGGTCGTCTCCCATCACCAGCGCCAGCATAAAACCGTAATCCGCCTCCAGATTCAGCAGCTTTTTGTAGTTATTAATATCCTCCTCAAAAACCTCCTGAAACATAATCGAATAAATGAACCCATTCTCGATAATGGGCATTACCGTTTCCATTTTCTCCCGGATCAGAAGATCGTCGCTGCGTTTCTTTCGCTTGGATTCGATCCTTTCCATGGCTTTTCCCAGAACGTCTACAATATCGTGAGCCGTAAAAGGCTTATTCATATATTCCATAACTCCCAGATTAATCGCTTCCCGGGCATAGTCAAAACGGTCGTAAGCGGACACGATAATAAATTCCACCGACGGATTATTTTTCTGAATTTCCCGGATGGCATCTATACCGTTGATGCCCGGCATCTGAATATCCATAAAGGCAATATCCGGCCGGAACCGCTCAGCCAGTTCGATCACATCTCTGCCGGTTCTGGCAGTCTCAATCTGGCATTGCCCCGGGAAATTTTTTTCAATGATCATCTTCAGAGACTCTCTTACGATCCCCTCATCGTCCGCCACCATTACTCTGTACATGCCGCAACCTCCTGTTTTTCCGGAATCAATATCTCCACTTCTGTGCCCTTATTTTTCCCCTCGCTCCAGATGGTAAGGCAGGCTCTTTCGTGAAAATACAGCTTCAGCCTCTCCAGCACATTCCAGATTCCCACGCCGTTGGAACTGGAAGCCAGATCGTCCTCCCTTGCTTCCCCTGCCAGGACCTGACGGATTCTTTCCTGCTCCATACCGGCGCCGTTGTCCCAGATGCTGATGCTGATCTGTCCGTTTTTCCGGCAGAGGGTGAGTTCGATATGTCCCTCCCATTCCACGCCGCGGATCCCGTAATTCACCGCATTCTCCACCAGAGGCTGCAGAATCATGCTGGGCACCCGCACTTCCAGAAGGGACTCATCGATTTCCTTGGTAAAATGAATCTCTCCGCCAAAACGCACGTTTAATATATAAACATAATTATCCACCAGATTGATTTCCTCCTGCAGAGAGGCGTCCTGGTCATGCTTTCTCACGTTATAGCGGAAGAAGCCCGCCACATTTTCCAGAAATTCTCCGGTCCGCTCCGCATCCTCCATCATGGCCAGCTGGGCTCCAGCGTTCAGGGTATTAAACAGAAAATGGGGATTGATCTGCGCCTGCAGGTATTTCAGCTGGGCGTCCTTCAGGTGGCTCTGCATCATGAGCTCCCGCTCCTTCAGCCGGTTCTCTCTTTCCATGGTTTCCCGCAGCTGTTCAATATAATTGCGGATACTTTCCACCATCTGATTAAAAGCTCCGGTCACCACCCCTACCTCATCCAGATTCTGAACCGGAATCTCTTCAATCTGGAAGTTTCCTCTGGCCACTTCATCCGCGGATTCTGCCAGCCTCTGCAGCGGCTTGGTCATCATCCGGGTACTTACAATGATCAGACTGATATTTCCCAGAAACACCACCAGCAGTACCGCTATGGTGATCATTTCAGTAAAATTCAGGGAACGCATGAGAATCTGATAGGTCTCAGAATTATTTTTAAACTGCTCATTATTCAGGCTGTAGATATAGGTATGGATCTCTTCATAGAGACTCCCGGCCTCCTCAAACAGCTGGCTGTAGCGCTCCACATTCCGCCCCCGCTTTGCCTGAATAATTTCCTCGGCCAGAGAAAGATAATCCTCCGACAAGCCGCGGATATTTTTCTCCGCCAGCAGCATTTCATCATCCGTAATCACCGTATTAAGTCCTTCCATCTGCTGGCGAAACTCCTGTTCGCTGCGGTAATAGGCGTCCATGGCTTCCGAGCTTCTGGTGTTCAGATATTCTTCCGTGCTCTCCTGTACCTTGTCCAGGGCCGCGGAAAGTTCGTTCATCCGCACGTTGCCCAGATATACATCCTCCACCTGGCCGGTCATACTGTTTACAACTGAGTAAGTGTAAAGGTTTACAGCCAGAATAATAAAAGCAGCCAGCACAAAAATCCCCGTCAGCTTCTGCTGCAGGGACATGGTTTTCCATTTTCCCGCCAGGCGCTCTCTGATCCCCTGTCTATTCGCTTTCATTCCGTTCTGTCAGCTCCTTCGCTTCCTCCGGCGTGATCACATAAATGTCCACAGCCATATAACTGTTGGTATATCCTGTCTCCACATATTCATCCAGAGCCTGCACACACAGTTCTCCCATCTGAACCGTATCCAGCCCTACCGTTGCCTGAATAATATTCTTGGATACAGCCTCCAGAATGGCTTCCGAGTTATAGTAGCCCAGAATCTGCACAGTTCCTACTTTATTGTAATCCACGGCTGCCGTATAGGCACAGCGGGTATGGACTGCGTTCAGGCATACAAGTACATTGGGCAGCTCCTCATCCAGAAAAATATCCCGGATGGACTCTTCCGCGCTGAAGCTGCGGCTCCCTTCAATGGGCCTGGTTTCCACAGAAATCTGATTCTGGTTCCCCAGAGATTTTTCCAGGGTTTCACGGATCGCAAGCAGGATCAGATTCTGGCTGCTGTCCCGCTGGCTGTCGTCGGTCAATACCATAACCCGTCCGGATCCTTCCGGCAGCATCTGCAGAATCTGCTCCCCGTATTTCTGGCCGATATTATAGCTGTTGCTTCCCACAAAGCACTGGCGGTTGCTCTCGATACAGTCATTCAGTACGGTAACTACCGGGATTTCCTGCTCCACCGCCTGGTTGATCAGCTCCACCGTCTGCTCTGTCTCGTCTCCGGCAACGATAATTCCATCCACTGCAGCCCGGAGGGCCATATCCAGAAGCTGGTCTCTGTCATAATCCACTGCCAGGCTATCTCCAAACCGTTCTACATATACGCCCCGCTCCTTGCCTTCCTTCAAAGCGCTTTCATAAACTTCGTTCCAGAAATCCTCATCCCCTTTATCAGTGATCAGGGCGTAATGCCTTTCATACGTGGAATACTCTCCTGCATTCCCGCTGTGGGATTTGTTCCGAAACTGATAAAAAATCAAAATGAAAGCCAGAGCCACCAAAGGCAGCCAGATCATAACCCGGGATGTTTTGTTTTTCATAGGCCCTTCCTCCATATATTATAAATTTTATCGCACATCCCAGATATTGACAAGTTTTAAATCTTTTCCCTAGCATCAGTGTACAAGGGGCAACACGCTCCAAACCGCGTAATTTCGGTGATTTTCTGTGTTATCCTCAATCGGCGTACGTCCAGTACGCCTCTATCGTCTGCCTTGAAAATCACCGAAATTCCTGCGGTTGGAGTCTTCGAGTCGTGAAGGTGCTGATTTGAGCCCCTTCAAGGCACTTGATCGACGCGTACAGAGACGTACGCGGAGGGAAAGTAACGCAGAAGGAGCTCAAATCAGCCCTTCAACGACCGTATTGTCCCCTTGTACACTGATGCTACCCGGAATTGAGCAACAAAAAAAGGCGTCCCTTCCTGTGAATCTAAAATTCATAGAAAGGAAACGCCCTCTTTAAATTATCCTCTTATTCAGCAGCTTTTGCAGCCTTGATCATTTCGGTCAGTTTCGGTACGATCTTGTTCAGATCGCCTACCACGCCGTAATCCGCCACATCGAAGATGGGAGCTGTCTCATCCTTGTTAATGGCGATGATAATGTCAGACTCTTCCATACCAGCCACATGCTGGATGGCTCCGGAGATACCGATGGCGAAATATACCTGGGGACGAACGGTCTTTCCGGTCTGTCCTACCTGCATATCCTTGGGCATCCATCCCGCATCTACTACGGCACGGGAGCAGCTTACTTCGCCGCCCAGGGCGTCTGCCAGATCCCGCAGCATCTGGAAGTTCTCGGGGCTTCCCACGCCGCGGCCGCCGGATACCAGAATCTTGGCGTCCATAATGTCCACAGTCTCGGAAACAGATTTCACAATGTCCAGGATCTCCACGTATTTGTCGTTGGGAGTAAATCCGGGATTGTACTCTACCACATTGGCCTTGGCTCCCTCAATGGGCTCGATCTTCTGCATAACGCCGGGACGCACCGTAGCCATCTGGGGACGGTTGTCGGGGCAGGCAATGGTAGCGATGGTATTGCCGCCGAAAGCCGGACGGGTCATCAGCAGCTGATTGTGCTTCTGCTCCTGTCCTTCTCTGGCCACCAGGGGGAAGTCTCCGATCTCCAGCTGGGTACAGTCTGCAGTCAGACCGGTTGCCACTCTGGCGGAAACTCTGGGGCCTAAGTCACGGCCGATGGCAGTTGCGCCTACCAGCATGATCTCCGGTTTGAACTCGTTGATCACAGATGCCAGTGCATGGGTGTAAGGCTCGGTTCTGTACTCTTTCAGTTCCGGATCATCCACTACGATTACTTTATCTGCGCCGTATGCGGCCAGCTCGTCCGCCAGTCCCTTTACATCGGAGCCGATGAGAACCGCGGTAACGTCACTATTTAAATCTTTTGCCAGGTCTTTTGCCTTGCCCAGCAGCTCGAAGGCAATGTTATCCAGCTTATTGTCAACCTGCTGCGCGTAGACATATACGCCCTTATATTCTTCCAAATTCATCCTGTTCACCACCTTATATTAAATAATATGTTTTTCTGTGAGTTTTTCAGTAATGTAAGCAGCGCCTGCTTCCGGATCCAGAACAAAGTGCTCGCCGGCACCCTTTCTAACCTTGTCGGAAGCCTTGGCGATCTTGGTCGGAGAGCCTTTCAGACCCAGATTGGAATCATCCACATCCTTCAGGTCGGCTCTTCCCCAGGTGGTGATCTCCGCGTCGCAGGCATCGAAAATTCCGCCCGGCGTCATGTAGCGGGGCTCGTTCAGCTCAGAAAGAGCAGTGATCAGACAGGGCATTTTTGCTTTCAGCACATGATATCTGTCCTCAAACTGACGCTGCACGATCACATAATCTCCATCGATCTCGATCTTCTGGGCGTAGGAGATAACCGGCAGTCCCAGGTGCTCGGAGATCTGGGGACCTACCTGGGCGGTATCGCCGTCAATGGCCTGGCGTCCGGTGATGATCAGATCATAGTCCAGATTTCTCAGAGCCCCTGCCAGAGTGGTGGAAGTAGCCCAGGTATCTGCGCCGCCCAGAACACGGTCTGTTACCAGAATGCCCTTGTCCGCTCCCATGGCCAGAGCTTCCCGGAGTACATCCGCAGCTTTGGGAAGACCCATGGTCACAACAGTTACCTCTGCGCCGTACTGATCCTTCAGTCTCAGGGCAGCCTCCAGTCCGGCCTTGTCGTCCGGGTTCATAATTGCCAGCATTGCGGCTCTGTTTAATGTGCCGTCGGGGTTAAACTGTACGCCGCCCTTGGTATCCGGCACCTGTTTTACACAAACAACTATCTTCACGGTTCGTATCCTCCTGTTATTTCAATAAGCTTCCAGAAATTACCATGCGCTGAACTTCAGAAGTTCCCTCGTAGATCTCGGTGATCTTGGCGTCACGCATCATACGCTCTACATCGTACTCTCTGATGTAGCCGTATCCGCCGTGAAGCTGTACAGCCTTGGTGGTCACTTCCATAGCAACTTCCGCGGCATACAGTTTTGCCTTTGCGGCTTCTACGCTGTAAACCTTCTGGGTCGCCTTTGCCATAGCCGCCTTGTAAACCAGAAGCTGGGCAGCCTCTACCTTGGTAGCCATGTCAGCCAGCTGGAACTGGGTATTCTGGAACTGAGCGATGGAACGTCCGAACTGCTTTCTCTCTTTTACGTATTTGATGGTAGTCTCCAGAGCGCCCTCTGCCAGACCCAGAGCCTGCGCGGCGATTCCGATACGTCCGCCGTCCAGGGTATGCATGGCGATGTTAAAGCCCTTGCCCTGCTGTCCCAGCAGATTCTCTTTGGGGATACGGCAGTCGGTGAAGATCAGCTCATAGGTAGAGGATCCGCGGATACCCATTTTCTTTTCCTTGGTTCCGAAGGTAAATCCGGGAGTTCCTTTCTCCACGATGAAGGCGGAAATTTCTTTGACCTTTCTGCCTCTCTTCTCTATCACGCCGGTAACGGCGATGATGATGTACACATCGGCTTCCTTACCGTTGGTGATGAAGCACTTGGAGCCGTTCAGCACCCACTCGTCTCCGTCCAGAACCGCTTTGGTCTGCTGGCCCTGGGCATCGGTGCCTGCGCCGGGCTCGGTCAGACCGAAAGCACCCAGCTTCTCGCCCTTTGCCAGAGCGGGAACGTATTTCTGTTTCTGCTCTTCGGTTCCATAGGTGAGGATGGGATCGATGCACAGAGAAGTATGGGCGGATACGATAACTGCGGTGGTGCCGCAGACTTTGGCCAGTTCCTCCACGCACATAGCGTAGGTCAGAGGATCGCAGCCCTGTCCGCCGTACTCCTTGGGAACCGGGATTCCCAGAAATCCGTATTTAGCCAGTTTTTCCACAGTGGCTCTGGGGAATACTTCAGTCTCGTCAACCTCCTGTGCCAGAGGCTTCACTTCTTTTTCGGCGAACTCTCTGAACAGAGTTCTGGCCATTTCATGTTTCTTATCTAATGCGAAATCCATGTCTCTTCCTCCATTATCCCTTACTTGCTGTAATCATAGAAACCGATGCCGGTCTTGCGTCCCAGCTTGCCGCCGCGAACCATCTTTCTCAGCAGCGGATGGGGACGGTATTTGGAATCTCCGGTTTCATGATACAGAACTTCCATGATAGCCAGGCAGATATCCAGTCCGATCAGATCGCCCAGCTCCAGGGGACCCATGGGATGGTTGGCGCCCAGCTTCATTGCAGCGTCGATGCCCTCTACGGAAGCAACGCCGTCCGCGTAGATGCCTACTGCTTCGTTGATCATGGGAACCAGGATACGGTTTACTACGAAGCCTGCGGCTTCCTCAACCTGAACGGGAGTCTTGCCGATCTCTACGGAAATGGCTTTGATCTTGTCTACCATCTCAACAGGAGTATTCAGGCCTGCGATCACCTCTACCAGCTTCATAACCGGAGCCGGGTTGAAGAAATGCATACCGATCACCGGACGGTCCAGACCGGCGCCGATCTCTGTGATGGACAGAGAGGAGGTGTTGGTAGCAAACATACAGTCAGCCTTGCAGATCTCCTGCAGCTCTTTGAAGGTCTGTTTTTTGATCTCCATGTTCTCCAGGGCAGCCTCTACCACCAGATCGCAGTCTGTACAGATGGTCTTTACGCCTGTAGTGATCTTTGCCAGGATGGCATCGGCGGCAGCCTGATCCATTTTGCCCTTGGCAACTCTCTTCTCGAATCCCTTGGCAATTTTCTTTTTGCCGTTGGCAGCCAGTTCTTCGTTAATATCGCAGAGGCAAACCTCATAGCCTTCTGTCTGAGCAAACGCCTGCGCAATTCCGGAACCCATGGTTCCTGCACCGATAATACCTACTTTCATGTCTGTTTCCTCCATATTTATAAATATTTGATCATTGGATACACTTACTTATTTAAGAAAGCCTCTACCTTTCTTTTCTCCAGGAACGCGCCCATTCCTTCTTTCTGGTCATAGGTCTCGAAGCAGTCGCCGAACAGTTTCTCTTCGATCACAATGGCCTGATCCATATCTACCTGCAGACCGTCGTTAATGGCCTTTTTGCAGTTGCGGACAGCAATGGGAGCATTTTTAGCAATGCCTGCCGCCATTTTCTTGGCTGCGGGAAGCAGCTCCTCCAGAGGATATACGTGATTTACCAGGCCGATCCGGTACGCATCGTCAGCCTTGATATTTCTGGCCCCGTAGATCATCTCTTTTGCACGTCCAACGCCTACGATCCTGGCCAGTCTCTGGGTTCCGCCGAAACCGGGGGTAATGCCCAGGCCTACTTCCGGCTGGCCGAATACCGCGTTTTCAGAGCAGAGACGGATGTCGCAGCTCATAGCGATCTCACAGCCGCCGCCCAGAGCAAAGCCGTTGATGGCAGCGATCACCGGAATGGGGAAGGTTTCGATCATTCTGAAAATATCGTTACCTTTTTTGCCGAAAGCCTCGCCCTCTGCTTTGGTCAGGCTGCTCATCTCGCCGATGTCAGCGCCGGCCACAAAAGATTTTTCTCCTGCCCCTGTAAGGATCAGCGCACGGATCTCACTAAGATCCACAGCCTCAAAGGCCTCCTTCAGATCCTCCAGCACCTGGCTGTTCAGAGCGTTCAGCGCTTTTGGACGGTTAATGGTGATAATGCCTACAGCGCCTTCTGTTGCGTACGTTACAAACTCCATAAGTAATCTCCCTTCTTTCTTTACACACAGACAGCTGCGGATTTCTCCGCAGTTATCTGTGCTGAAGCCTTTTTAAGTTCTCAGTCTCTCTCTACGATGGTGGCGCAGCCCATACCGCCGCCGATGCAAAGGGTGGCCAGACCCTTCTTGGCATCTCTCTTCTCCATCTCGTGAAGCAGGGTTACCAGGATACGGCAGCCGGAAGCTCCAACGGGATGTCCCAGGGCAATGGCTCCGCCGTTTACGTTTACCTTGCTCATGTCGAACTCCAGATCGTGGGCAACTGCCAGAGACTGTGCGGCAAATGCCTCGTTGGCCTCAATCAGGTCCATATCGGCAACCGTAAGGCCAGCTTTCTCCATAGCCTTTCTGGTGGCAGGAACCGGTCCCACACCCATGATAGACGGATCTACGCCGCCAAGAGCGCCGGATACCCAGGTGGCCATGGGCTTTACGCCCAGCTCTTTTGCTTTTTCTTCGCTCATTACCACAACAGCGGCAGCGCCGTCATTAATGCCGGAAGCGTTTCCTGCGGTAACGATACCGTCCTTCTTGAAAGCGGGACGCAGCTTTGCAATGCTTTCCGCGGTGGTTCCGGGACGGGGGCCTTCATCCGTGTCAAATACAACCGTGGTCTTTTTCTGTTTTACTTCTACCGGTACGATCTCGTCTTTGAAGCGGCCGCTTTCAATAGCCGCGCAGGCTTTCTGCTGGCTGGCTGCGGCAAACTCGTCCAGCTGCTCTCTGGTCAGTCCCCACTGCTCCGCTACATTTTCAGCGGTAATACCCATATGGTAATCATTGAATACATCCCACAGAGCGTCGTTTACCATGGTGTCCACCATGGGAGCATTTCCCATGCGGTAGCCGTAACGGGCGTTTTTCAGTGCATAGGGAGCCATGGACATATTTTCCATACCGCCGGCAACTACAATATCAGCTTCCCCTGCCTGGATCATGGCGGCAGCCATATTTACGCAGTTCAGACCGGAACCGCAGACAATATTAATTGTCATGGCCGGCGCCTCTACCGGAATCCCCGCCTTGATGGAAGCCTGTCTTGCCACGTTCTGGCCAAGTCCGGCCTGGATGACGCAGCCCATGTAGACCTGATCTACCTTATCTGCAGGTACGCCTGCACGATTCAGCGCTTCCTTGATTACAACGGCGCCCAGATCCGCAGCCGGGGTCGTGCTTAAAGTACCTCCCATTTTACCGATTGCCGTACGGCACGCGCCGGCCAAAACAACTTTTTTTGCCATTTTTTACCTCCTTGAACCTTCTAACCATTGATTTGCAGAGAAACCGCTGAGCAATGCGCCTCTCTTTTTATGATACCTACTATACTCCTGATTTTCCTCTATGTCAAATATTTATCAATCATTTTTTATAAAAATTTTGCCCCGGGAAATTATTGTGAAATTCACGGCATTTCCCCTTCCGGGACTTTTTCTTTTTGTATAAATTGTTCCGAAAATTCTCCTGCGATTTTATATTGACCTTATCAGAAATCAGTGATAGACTAAGCTTGTTAAATAAATAATTATCTAAGAAATTTTATGGGTGAGGTGCAGACAAATGATTAAAAACTTTGATGACATCATTTCCAGAGCCAGTTCCGGAAAGCTGAAAACCATTTCCGTTGCTGTTGCTCAGGACGATGCGGTTCTGGAGGCTGTTAAAATTGCCAAGGAGCGCGGCATCGCCGATGCGATTCTGGTAGGCGATGAAGCGCAGATCCGCAGTATCGCGGACTCCCTGCAGATGGATCTTTCCAACTTCCGGGTAATCAATGAGCCGGATGTGGCTGCAGCAGCTCTCAAGGCGGTAGAACTGGTACATAATAAGGAAGCGGATATCCTTCTGAAGGGCTTCCTGGATACGAAGCTGTTCCTGAAAAGCGTATTAAATAAGGAAGTAGGGCTTCGTGCCGGCAAGATGATGTCTCATGTCTGTGTATTCGAGATCGAAGGCTTCGACCGTCTTCTCTACTTTACGGATGTGGCCTTTAACACCTATCCGAATCTGGAGGAAAAGGTGCAGATTATTGAAAATGCAGTGGAAGTGGCCCAGGCCTGCGGTGTGGAGTGTCCCAAGGTAGCTCCCATCTGTGCTGTGGAGGTTGTGAATCCCAAGATGCAGCCTACCGTGGACGCGGATGAACTGACCAAAATGTGCGAACGGGGTCAGATCAAAAACTGCCAGGTTTACGGTCCTCTTTCCATGGATCTGGCCATTGACGCGGAGGCGGCAAAACATAAAAAGGTTGAGAATCCTGTAGCCGGCCATGCGGATATTCTGCTCTTCCCCAATATTGACGCAGGAAATATCACCTACAAGATCCTGGTCCGCACAGCTAAGGTCCGCAACGGAAACGTTCTGGTAGGCACCAGCGCTCCCGTAATCCTGACCTCCCGTTCCGATGATTTCGAGACCAAGATCAACTCCATCGCATTTGCCGCTGTAATTGCCAAGGCTTTAACGGAATAATCAACGAAAAAGAGATGCCGCCTTTCGGCGGCTTTCTTTTTAATAAAGAATCAACGAATACAGAAAGGAAGGTATTTCTATTATGGGGCACAAACTTCTGGTAATCAATCCTGGTTCCACATCAACAAAAATCGGTATCTTTGAGGACGAAACCCTCCTCTTTGACGAAACCCTCCGGCATCCTACGGAGGAAATCGCCAAATACAATCTGATCGTAGATCAGATGGATTTCCGCAAGCAGCTGATCCTGGATTTTCTCAAGGAAAAGAATTTTGACATAAAAGAGCTGTCGGCTGTAGTTGGCCGGGGCGGTCTGCTGAAACCCATTCCCGGAGGCACCTACAAGGTATCCCCGGCGCTTTTGGAAGATCTCCGCATCGGCAGACAGGGGCAGCATGCCTCCAACCTGGGCGGTCTGCTGGCCAATGAGATTGCCGGTCCTTTAGGCATTCCCGCCTTTATCGTAGACCCGGTGGTGGTAGACGAGCTGGCTCCCGTAGCCCGCTATTCCGGACTTCCGGAGCTTCCCCGTATCAGTATTTTCCACGCTCTGAACCAGAAAGCTGTGGCAAAACGCTACGCCAAAGAGCAGGGGGTTCCCTACGATTCTCTGAATCTGATCGTAGCTCATATGGGCGGCGGTGTTTCTGTAGGCGCCCATTCCGGCGGACAGGTCATTGACGTAAACAACACTCTGGACGGCGACGGCCCCTTCTCTCCCGAGCGGACCGGTTCACTTCCTGTAGGCGCTCTGGTGAAGCTCTGCTTCTCCGGTAAATATACCCAGGCGGAAATCGCCAAGATGATCAACGGCAAGGGCGGACTGAACGCGTATCTGGGCACCAACGATATGCGGGATGTAACCCGAATGGCTTTTGAGGAAGGAAATCAGGAGGCAGAGAATGTATTCCATGCCTTCACCTACCAGGTAGCTAAGGATATCGGCGCCATGGCTGCTGTACTCTGCGGCAAGGTGGATCAGATCATCCTTACCGGCGGCATTGCCTACGGGGAAAAGGTAGTCAGCGAAATCCGTGAACGGGTCAGCTTTATCAGCGGCATCACGGTTTACGCAGGAGAGGACGAGCTGCTGGCTCTGGCCCAGGGCGGTCTGCGGGTGCTGAACGGCGAGGAGCAGGCCCTGGACTATTAATCCGGCAGAAATACAGCGGTCTTTTGGCGGCGCCACCCCGCATTTCGGAGACGGCGCCAAAAGGATCAGAGAAAGAAAGCAGGACCTTAGGCATTCACAGCCTATTGTCCTGCTTTTCTGCTTCCAGACATAAAAAGGGTCTTTGCTCCAGATGATTCCTCATCTTCTATTCACATTGCTGAAAAAATTCTAAAAGGATCTCTCCGATCTTTTTCTCATGGACGATGTAGCTGCCGTGATCTTCCCCCGGGAGGATCTTGAGACGGCTCTCCGGAATCGCTGCGGCAATCTTCTCCGTGTCCTTCCGACGGATCATATCCCTGCTTCCCGCTGTCACCAGCACCGGGATCCGGATCCTGGAAAGTTCCTTTTCTGAAATAGACGGCTCCCGCAGCATGAGCTTCAGCTTCGGATCTTTAGACCGCCGATATTCCCCGGCAAAAAATCTTCTCCAGCAGGTCTTGATGCCTTTGGGGGAAGTGTTGGCTCCGCTGACGGCCAGGCCGGACAAGAGACCCGGGTGGCGAATGGCCGTCAGAAGACCTGTGATCCCTCCGTCGCTGAAACCGTACAGAAGTGGCCGCTCCAGTTTCAGTTCCCGGATCAGTTCCCGGACATCTTCCGCCATATCTGCGTAATGGTACTCTTCCACTTCCCCGCTGCCGCCGTGGCCCCGGGTATCCGGAAGATACACGGTGTAGTGCTTCTGCAGGATCTCCGCCGCTTCATAAAAGATCCTGTGATCCTCTCCGTTTCCGTGGAGAAGAAGCAGGGGCCGTCCGCTTCCCGTCTGCTCATAAAAAATCTTCATTCCATTTACTGTGATTTCCATATTCTGCACATCCTTAAAACAAATGGTTTCTCTGACAGATCTTTCCTTATTTTATGATAGCACAGAAGCTGCGGAAACGTAAGTGTTTTGTCTCCTGGTCGTTTGCTTTCCAGCAAAAACTTAATCAGAATTTTACACAAGCTTTTCTTTACCTCTGTGGAAGGGTGTTCCCGGATAGGATAGCATCAGTGTACAAGGGGATAATACGGTCGTTGCCCCTTGTACACTGATGCTACCAGAAGCAGCGGTAAAACAGATCCTGAATCTGAAAGTCCGGGAAGACGCCGAGACGCTGTATGGCACAGGGACCCGGATCTTCGGTTATCTGAAGGAAAATTGGAGTAAGGACTCCTGGCTACAGCCGCAGCCCCTTCACATCCTTGATGCGGCTTAAGATCACATGACTTTCCAGTCTGGTGACGCCAGGCAGCTGATCCATTTCTTCCCGGATCAGCTGCTCCATCTCTTCCTGCCCAGAGGCTACCGCGTGGACATGGAGACGGCAGTTTCCGGTCATGCGGTAGATCTGGGTCACAGAAGGATGGGCGCAGAGCCTGGCGGCCACGGCCTCCAGGGCCGAAGGCTCCGTCTCAATATCAAAATAACAGGACACCGCGCCGCTGATCTTCTGGGGACTGATCACCGCCGTGTATTCTTCAATGATCCCCTTCTCCTCCATGGCCTTGATCCTGGCCTTTGCCGCCACCCGGGACAGACCAACTCGCTCACCGATCTCTGAATAGGAAAACCTGGCATTTTCGATCAGCAGCTGCAGGATCTTCTGATCCATTTCATCCAATCCTTCGAGAAACATCTTTCTATTCCTCCTTTTTGTATGTTTTATATTGACATTTGTATTTTTCAGAAATAAAATAATTACGATTCGTAGTAATTAGTTTATCATATAGAAAGAAGGATGGCAACTATGTATGCTGAACTGACCCGAGGACCTATTTTCCGCAGCCTGATCCGGTTCGCCCTGCCTTTAATGCTGGGGAATCTGCTGCAGCAGCTTTATAATGTAGCGGACACCCTGATCGTAGGCCGTTATGTAGGGCCGGATGCTCTGGCCGCAGTAGGAAGCGCTTACACCCTCATGACTTTTCTGACCTCCATTCTGCTGGGGCTTTCCATGGGCAGCGGCGCTGTCTTTTCCATACGCTGGGGCCAGGGGGATAAGGATGGACTGAAATCCGGAATCTTTCATTCCTTTGTGCTGATTGCCGGGGCAGCGGCACTTATGACCCTGGTCACCTTTCTTTTTATCGATCCCATCCTGGGACTCCTCCAGGTGCCCCCGGAGGTTTATCCCCTCATGCGGGAATATCTGTGGATCATTTTCATGGGAATACCTGCCATCTTTCTCTATAATTATTTTGCTTCCCTGCTGCGGGCAGTGGGGAACTCCGTGACTCCTCTGATCTTTCTGGCGGTATCTGCTCTACTGAACATTGGTCTGGATCTGCTTTTTGTAATTGGATTTCATTGGAGTGTAGCCGGAGCGGCCTCTGCCACAGTAATCTCCCAATATGTTTCCGGCGGGGGGATCTTTCTGTTTGTTCTGGCCCGCTTTCCGGAACTGCGGCTTCAAAAGCGCCATCTGCATTTTCAGAAGTCAGTCCTTGGGGAAATTTCTAATCTTTCCCTCCTTACCTGCCTGCAGCAGTCGGTAATGAATTTCGGAATCCTCATGGTCCAGGGCCGGGTCAACAGCTTCGGTCCAGTAGTCATGGCCGCTTTTGCCGCCGCCGTAAAAATTGATTCCTTTGCCTACCTGCCGGTACAGGATTTTGGTAATGCTTTTTCCACCTATGTAGCCCAGAATTACGGCGCAAAAAAATCCGACAGGGTTTCTGCCGGATTTCGCTTGGCGCTTCTTACTTCCGTATTCTTCTGTCTGGTAATCAGCGCGGTGGTCTTTGTGTTTGCAGGATCTCTGATGCATATTTTCATTGATCCTTCGGAGACAGAGATCGTGGCTGTAGGCATCGGGTATCTCCGGGTGGAGGGGGCCTTCTACTGCGGCATCGGCATTCTGTTTCTGCTGTACGGCTACTACCGGGCGGTCAAAATGCCCGGCATGTCCCTTGTACTCACGGCAATCTCCCTGGGACTGCGGGTGCTTCTGGCTTACACTCTTTCCGCTATTCCCGCTCTCGGGGTCACAGGGATCTGGATGGCCGTACCCATCGGCTGGTTTCTTGCTGACCTTACAGGACTCCTCTATTACCGCCGCTGCAGAAAAAATATCCCGGAGACCATTTAATCCAGACCTTTCTCCAGGGTCAGGGAGACCAGGATCCCGGCGCCTTCCAGGGACAATTCCATCCGGGCGTTTTCCTCCGGCGGGATAAAAAAGCTGGTAAAATAGGCTCCGTCTGTCTGTGCGGACCGGTACCAGGGCGTTTCCCAGTCCAGTTCCCGCTGGGAGGAAGCCTCCACGCTTCCCCGGACCAGGGTTCTTCCCTCTTTGTCCTGCAGGCAATAATCCATCATCCCCGCCGGGGGATTTTCCCCTCCGGTATAAGCCCCGGCGATCTCGGAAAAATATACGGTCTTTTCCAAAACTTCCGCCTCCTGCTGGTCATACTGTTCCAGAGACAGCTGATACTGCTCTTCTTCCATCTCTGTTTTTCCGGACCGGTACAGCTGCTGAAGCCCCTCCTTCCCTTGACGGATCTGTTCCAGCAGTTCTTCTTTCTCCGCCTCCGAAGCTTCTCTTACCCGGCACTCAATCTTCCATCCCTGCTCTTCCCCTGCCAGACGGTAAGGAACCAGGGCCTTAGCCTCCTGGGTAATGCTGAACTGATAAGCTGTATTTTCTCTTTCCCCGGCGCTGCCGCATCCGGCCAGCAGCAATAGCCAAAGAACAGCCGTCAGGACTCCCAGGATGGTTCTCCATTTTTTCTGCATCTCTTCGAAGACAAATTCCATGAGATTTCTCCATTCTGTACAGTTTCCCTGATTATACCTAAGGGCAGAGTATTCGTCAATTTAAATAAGCGTAGGGATTCACAGATTAATCCGGGTACCGGTAAGCATGGATTTATCAAATTCCGGATTAAAATAGTAATAATTCCGGCTATCCAGCTTGTCCTTCACTTTTTCCAGGGCTTCACCGAACCGCTGGAAATGCACGATCTCCCGGGTCCGGAGGAATTTCAGCGGCTCCCGGACCTCCGGATCCTGAATCACCCGCAGCAGATTGTCATAGACCGTTCTGGCCTTTTGCTCCGCCGCCAGGTCTTCCGTCAGGTCTGTCAGGGCATCCCCTTTAGACTGAAACTCTACGGAAGAAAAAGGCAGGGCAGAGGCCGCCTGGGGCCAGATCCCCGCTGTATGATCAATATAGTAGGCGTCAAAGCCTGCCGTCTTTACCTGCTCCGGAGTCAGGTTCCTGGTCAGCTGATACACCATAGCGCAGATCATTTCCATATGAGCCAGTTCTTCTGTACCGATATCTGTCAGAAGACCTCCCACGCTCTTCACCGGCATGGAATATCTCTGGGCCAGATACCGCATGGAAGCAGACAATTCTCCGTCCGGCCCTCCGTACTGGCTGATGATCAGCTGGGCTGTTTTTGGACAGGTTTTGGTAATCTTCACCGGAAATTGCAGCCGTTTCTCATAATACCACATGATCAACGCCTCCTTCCCAGGGTGCGGGACCCATCTGCCAGCAGAAGGAACCGCTCTCTCTTCCGCAGCAGGCTGCGAAATTTCGGTTCAGCGGATAAAACTGTTCCGCGAACTGTTTCATCAGCTCTTTCTTTTCTTTTGTCTTCTCCCGGTAAAGAGCAGCCGCCTCCGGATCCTCCTCATGGGTATCCAGATACAGGGTCAGATCATCCAGCATAAAGCCGGTCTGACAGATTCTCCTGAGCAGCCCGTCTCTTTCATCGATCTCCTGCTCTCTTCCCGGAAGACGGATTTCTTCCGCCGCGTAAAAAGGCAGATCCAGTTCCCGGAAAATAGTTCCGGCCTGCAGGGCCTCCCCCTCCTCATAAACCGGTCCCCATTTCTGGACCGGAACGGAAGCCATGGCCAGGGATTGGTTTTCCATAAAATAAAATCCTCCTTTCTTTGGTATCTGCCCGAAGCCGCAAATGGGCTCCGGCAGAATCAGTATCCGTGTACAAAGAGCAACAACCGTATTGTCCCTTTGTACACTGACGCTAGTATCCGCCGAAAAAAGGATTTTATGTTGACATTTTTTTCTGTCTCAGCCTCTCCGCTTCCAGGTAGAGGGACAGAACAGAAGCAGCAGCGGGAACAGCTCCAGCCGTCCGGCCAGCATATCAAAGGTCAGCACCACCTTGGACAGGGGGCTGTAGATCCCGAAATTACTCATGGGACCTACATCTCCCATTCCCGGTCCGATGTTGTTCAGGGTAGCCGCCACCGCGGTAAAATTGGTCTCGAAAGAAAACTCATCAAAGCTGATAATCAGCACAGAAAGAGCAAAGATTACCATATAGGTAATAAAAAACACATTGATGGAACGCAGGGTTTCGTGTTCTACCGACCGGCCGTCCATACGGATCTTTTTTATGCTCCTGGGGTGAGCGATAGACTGCAGTTCCTTGCGGATGGTCTTCAGCAGGATCAGGATCCTGGACACCTTAATGCCGCCTCCGGTGCTGCCGGCGCAGGAACCGATAAACATCAGCAGCACCAGAATATATTTGGAAAGCTCCGGCCAGAGATTAAAATCCGTGGTAGCATATCCGGTGGTGGTTATAATGCTTCCCACCTGAAAAGCCGACTGCCGCAGAGACTCGAAAAAGCCGGAATACATGCCGCTGATGTTCCAGGTGATCAGCGCTACCGAGGCAAGGATGATGAGAAAATAGGCTCTGACTTCCTGCATGCCGAAGGCAGCTCCTGCTCTTTTGCAGAGAAGCAGGTAATAAAAAGAAAAATTTACTCCGAACAAAATCACGAAGACAGTGATAATCCACTGCTGAACGGCTGTATAGGTGGCACAGCCGGAATTCAAAATCGAAAAACCTCCTGTACCGGCGCTGCCAAAGGAAATACATAGAGCGTCGAAGCCGTGCATACCGGCCAGGATCAGCAGCAGAATTTCAATAACCGTCATCACAATATAGATTTTGTAAAGCAGAATCGCTGTATTCCGGACTCTGGGAACAAATTTTGACACGGAAGGGCCCGGGCTCTCTGCCCGCATAAGATTCATCTGAGACCCGTTCCGCACCGGAAGCATCATCAGAATAAATACCAGCACTCCCATACCGCCGATCCAGTGGGAGAAGCTTCTCCAGAAAAGGCTGGCATGGGAAAGAGCTTCCACATCCGACAGGATCGAAGAACCTGTAGTAGTAAATCCGGACACGATTTCAAAAAGCGCATCTACGAACGAGGGGATCTCTCCCGTCAGCACAAAGGGAACCGCTCCAAAAAGGCTAAGAAGGACCCAGGAGAGAGCCGCGGCGGCAAAGCCGTCCTTCTGGTAAATTTCCGTATCCTCCGGTTTTTTGTGGGATCCGGCAAATCCCAGGAACAGACAGACGCCCATCCAGAGCAGATACCAGCGCCAGACCGTCTCCCCGTAAATCACAGCCGCCAGGCAGGGCAATCCCAGCAATATGCCCTCTACCTTCAGGACCCAGGCCAGAATATAGCGGATCATTGGATAGTTCATCGCTCTGTCCCCCTGTTCTCCAGAATATCGTGGATATCCTGAAAGCCGCTGCTGGTTGTTACCACGATAACGGAATCTCCCGGCAGAAACTCATCCTGTCCTCCCGGCATGATCAGTTTTCCTTTTCTGCCGATGCCTGCAATAAGCAGATTCTTTTTCAGCCGCATGTCCTGCAGCTTAATGCCTGACAGATCGGAGTCTTTCCGGATCAGAAACTCCAAGGCCTCTACTTTTCCGTCCAGCAGTTTATAGAGGGTCTCCACGTTGCTTCCCATACTGTTTCCCACAGCTCTTACATACTGCAGAATATATTCCGCGGCGATATTTTTCGGATAAACCAGGCTGTCCAGATCCAGACTGTGGATCACGTCATTGAAATCCAGATGGTTCAGCTTGGTGATTACTTTGGCTTTTACCCGTCCCCTGGCATACAGAGAGAGAATGATATTTTCCTCATCTATATCCGTTCCGGCCACCAGGGAGTCCATCTGATCCAGATGTTCCTCCTGGAGCAGTTCCCGGTCGCTGCCGTCCCCGCAGATAATGGTAGCTTTGGGCAGCAGATCGCAGAGTTCTTCGCAGCGTCCCCGGTTCTTTTCAATGATCTTGACCCGGATTCCCATATGCAGAAGATATCTGGACAGATAATACGTTAATTCTCCTCCGCCGATGATCAGAGTGTTCTTCACCTGATTGGTAGGGATCCCTGCCTTTTTGAAAAAGGTGCCGGCGCTGCCCGGAAGCGCAATCATGGAGAGAAGATCTCCGGACTGGATCACAAAATTTCCGTCGGGGATCAGTACTTCCTTTTTCCGCTCCGCAATACAGATCAGCACCTCTTCCTGTATCCTCTGGGGCAGTTCCCGCAGCGGCAGCCCCTCCAGCAGGGAGTGCTCCGGAACGCGGAACCGCATAAGCTCGATCCGTCCCTTGGAGAAACTGTCAATATCAATGGCTGAAGGAAAACGCAGCAGTCTGGCGATCTCCCGGGCCGCCGCGAACTCCGGATTGATGATCATGGAAAGGCCCAGTTCTTTTCGGATAAAGGCCTGCTCTTCCGAATAAACAGGATTCCGCACCCGGGCAATGGTATGACAGTTTGCTGCTTTTCTGGCAATTACGCAGCAGAGGAGATTTACCTCATCGCTTTGGGTCACTGCGATCAGAACGTCGGTGTGTTCGATATCTGCCTCTTTCAAAATGCTGTAGCTGGCCCCGTTGCCGGTAACCCCCATGACATCATAGTAATTGGCCAGTCCTTTCACCAGTTCTCCGTTGGTATCTACTACGGTTACATTATTATCTTCGCCGGAAAGCTGCTCCGTCAGAGCTCTTCCCACTTTTCCGCAGCCCACGATGATTATCTGCATGATTCTCTCCCCCTGAGATTCTCTTTGGTATTTCTGTGTATGAACACTCAGCCATCATACTCTCTTTTCCGCCAAAATACAACTCCCGGTCTAGCATCAGCCATGAAAAACATACTGATCCAGCCTGCGGAAAGCCTCCTCCACCTGACTGCGGGGCAGGGCAAGATTCATGCGGATGGAACAGGGGCCGTGGAAGGGTCTTCCGTCCTGCCAGATCACCCCTGCCTGTATACCAAGTGCCAGGAGTTCCTCCAAAGTCTTTCCGTGTTCTTCGCACCAGCCGGTGCAGTCCAGAAAGAGCATATAGGTGCCTTCCGGATCCGCCAGAGCCACTCCCTGAAAATGTTCCCGGATATAGCCGCAGGCATAGCGCACGTTTTCCGTCAGCACCTGGCAGAGTTCATCCACCCATTCATACCCCTCCGGCCGGTACGCGCCTATGAGGGCGTGCATGCTCAGCACGTTCATATGATTGTACTGGGTACTGCCGGATTCCCGCTCCATCCGGTCCCGCAGCCAGGGATTATAGATGATGTGATAGCTGCCCACCAGACCCGCCAGATTAAAGGTCTTGGAAGGGGCATACAGAGCCACCGTCCGCCATCTGGCATCCTGGCTGACCATCTGGGTAGGGATGTGGGTATGTCCCTCCAGGATCAGATCCGACCAGATCTCATCGGAGATCACATACACATCATATTTCCGGAACAGCTCCATGGCCCGTTCCAGCTCCCATCGCTCCCAGACACGGCCGCAGGGATTGTGGGGCGAACAGAGAATAGCGGCGTGGATCCTGCCTTCTTTCAGCTTTTTCTCCATATCCTCATAATCCATCCGCCAGACTCCCTTTGCATCCTGCTTCAGATAGGACAGTGCCAGATGAAACCCATTGTCCTCCAGGCTGTGGGTAAAACCGATGTAGGTAGGCGCGTGAACCAGCACATGATCCCCGTGGGTGCAGAGGACCTTCAGAGCGCTGACTACTCCGCCAAGAACCCCGTTCTCATATCCGATATGCTCCGGTTCCAGTCCGGTGACCCCATGGCGCCGGGTCTGCCAGCGGATAATGGACTGATAATATTCATCAGCCGGACGGAAATACCCGAAAGCCGGATGCTTGGTTCTTTCAATAATATGTTCCTGTATGGTGGGCACAGTAGGAAAGTTCATATCTGCCACCCACATAGGGATCACGGAAAATCCTTCTTTTATCTTCACTCCCTTTACACCCAGCATTCCCGCCTCCATAGCCCCTTCTGGTTCCAGAGCGATGGCGTCCTTTCCCCGGCGGTCCATAAGAGTTGTAAAATCATATTTCATAGTCGTATCTCTCCCTGTTATATCTTCCCAGGTTTTATCTATTTATTATTTTATCATACTTCCGAGAGCAAGAAAATATAAACGTTTTCCTGCAGATTTCTCTTAAAATAGGAAGTTATGCAGTCTATTTCCATTATTCGTTCGACCGTATATAATATGTCATGGCAGCATCAGTGTACAAGGGGCAACACGCTCCCCCTGTACACTGATGCTAGGTTTTAAGCAAAAAGGATGTGTGCTTGTATGGAATATATATCTTGCGCGGAAGCGGCGGCAAAATGGGGCGTTTCCGAAAGGCGGGTACAGAAACTTTGCGAGGGCGGGCGCATACCCAGCGAGGTGAAGTTCCGTCGGGTTTGGCTGATGCCCAAAGACGCGGAAAAGCCCTTTGACGGGCGGCGTAAAGTTGATAGAGATTTGAAAAATGATTGCTAAAATCACTTTTGGAGGTGTTGAAATGACACAGACGATCATGGTAATAGATGATGAAATAGAAATCCTAGATATGTTGAAACGCTATTTTTCCCTTGAGGGCTACCATGTAATTACGGCTGCCGGGGGTAAAGAGGCTTTGCAGAAATTAGCAAAGCAACCCGATCTTATCCTGCTTGACATCAATATGCCGGATATAGACGGGCTTTCGCTCTGCAAAAGCATACGGGACTTTGTTTCCTGTCCAATCCTCTTTCTGACCGCTAATACTGAGGACAGCGACAAAATCAAAGGCTTTGGTGCTGTTGGGGACGATTATATTGTAAAACCTTTTTCTGTTGACGAACTGGGAGCGCGAGTGTCTGCACATTTACGCCGCGAAAAGCGCAGTAAAACAAAAACGATGAAATGGGATTACTAGCGTCAGTGTACAAGGGGACAATACGGTCGTTGAAGGGCTCCTGATTTGGGATACTTCCATCTATATCGGACAAAAACGCTGCCTCAAGGGGAGTATCCCAAAGTTTGGTAACCGCCAAATAATAATGCGTTATTAGCGTCGGGTTAAAATAACCATCTAGTGTCAGGCTAAAATAGCCAATCCTAGGCAAATTAAAAAAGCCATTACATACAGGTCTTCATCCTCTTATACTGATGATAAGCCAATGCATCAGAAAAGGAGGATTTATGCACGAAGATGCTACATGTAATGACTTACAAGAAATCATAACACAAGCAATCAACGAAATAAAGCAGGAACAAGGCGAAAATTTCAGCCTTTCCAAAATTAATCTTGCAGAACTGGAACGCCGGACCGGACTCAGCAGATCCAGGCTAAGGCGATTAAAAGAAAATAACTTTATTGTCACTCCGCATGGCAGGACAGGGCAAAAAGCAACAGCTACCATTCTGACCGGATATAGCGGTATCATTGATGGACTGCTCCAAAAAGGTGTTACGAATTCTTCAGTATGCTTTGAGCGGCTACAGGAGGCTGGCTATACCGGCGGATTGACAACCGTAAAAACTTATATCGCTGATCACCGGGATCTTGTCCCGCCCAAACGTCAGCTCGTTGCCCCTCAGGGGAACCGGGGACGCAGATATCAGACTGACCCTGGGGAATCCTATCAGATGGATTGGGGATTTGTCCAGGTAGATACGGATACTAGTACATCCTATAAGGTTGCATGTTTTGCTATGATCTGCCATCATTGCGGGGAAAGATATATTGAATTCTTTCCCAATGCCAGGCAGGAAAATCTCTTTATAGGGATGATCCATGCGTTTACTTATATGGGGATCCCACGCTATATACTGACAGATAACATGAAAAGCGTCGTAGTCCGGCGGGATCCGGAAGGCCATCCGCTGTGGCAGAAAGATTATAAAGTGTTCATGGAAACAATCGGTTTCCATACAAAACTCTGCAAGCCAAAGCATCCTTTCACTAAAGGCAAAGTGGAGCGCCTGATCCGCTTTGTAAAAGATAACTTTCTTGCCGGCAGAGTTTTTGGTACGATCACAGAATTGAATCTGGAAGCCATCGGATGGTGCAACCGTCAGAACAGCATGTATCATAAAGCAGTTGACTGCATCCCCTGTGAAAAGCATCGGGAAGACTGCATGGCTGTTGCTTCCGTATTAACAAAAACACAGGCACTTGCCTTTTATCTCTGCCCGGAAAGAAAGATTTCTTTCGATGGATTTGTCCATTATGAAGGGCGGCGCTTCGGCGTCCCGTATTGGTACACTCAGAAGACCTGCAGGATCCGGAGGGATTCCTTTACCCTCTATATTTACGCATCCGATCTCAGCAAAGTCCTGACCACACACGATGTCACCTGGATGAGAAGAGACAGTTTCTGCCGGGATCAGTATGTGACAGAACAGCCGGAAGAAGTTCCATCGATGCCGGTCAAAACCCGGATCTTCCAGATAGAGCCTCCCAAACAGCGCTCAGGATTTGAAAAATTCAACTTTGAGGAGGGCCTATGGGATGAATGAATCAATACTTGAAAGAATCCAGTCCAGTGCAAAGGCACTGAAGATCGATCTTTATACAGCAGAACTGGCCAGCTATGCCGATGAAAAAGAACTTACGCCGGAAGCTCTGGAGGCAGTCTGTGGAGTTTTTGAATACCTGGAGCAGAAAAAATACGACTCTATGGTCCATACGATGCTGAAACTGAGCAAGCTTCCTATGAACGAGCCGAAAACCTTTGAAAGATTTGATTTCAGCCGGCTCCATGGGAAGCATGTGCAGTCACTGAAGAACATCTCTTCTCTGTCCGCTCTGTATGCAAGAAAAAATCTGGCCTTTATTGGACCGCAGGGCGTGGGCAAAACCCATCTGGCTATGGCTTTTGGCCGGGAATGCTGCCTGAAAGGATATAAAACCTATTTCTTAAGGGCAAGCGAACTCAACCAAAAGCTGACGGATGCAAGAAAACACGGCCGGGAGGGCGCTGTCATCAACGGACTGGTAAAGCCTTCCTGCCTGATCATTGATGAGATTGGCAGGTGTGTGTTCGATAAAGAGAACACACGTATGTTCTTTGATGTGATTGACCGCCGCTACAATAAAGATGGTCCCAGTACTATGATTTTTACCAGCAATAAGACACCAAACCAGTGGGGTGAATATTTCAGCGAAGATGATACGCTGCTTTGTTCTTTAGACCGTGTCTTTGATGATGCCACTGTATTTATGATCAAAGGTGACAGCTACCGGGGACGCAAGCTGGAAACACTTGGTCTTGAGGCTGGTATCGCAAAGCATACGGAGTTTAAAAATGCGTAACTGTTAATAACATACATGATGCATTGGCGATTTTAAATTGACTGAGATTGGCGTTTTTAATCCGACTCTGAATGGTGAAAATCGCCTGACGCTAACAGCGTTCAAATTTAAAATTACTCCAGCCCTTTGCGAGTTGGAGTAATTCACTATAATTCACATGCGATTTTTGATAGATTGGAGTTTTTCACTCCAAGGTGTCAGTTCTGCCAGCTGTTCATCGGTCATATCTTTACTTGGCCGATGCTCCAGCAGAAATTTAAGATATCCGTAAATATTCAGATTGTGTGCTCTTGCCATCTCAACCATTGTATAGACCACTGCACTGGCATTCGCTCCGTCTACGGAACTACTGAACAGCCAGTTTTTCCGGCCTACCGCAAATGGACGGATTGCATTCTCACTGAGATTATTGGTAAAACTGCAGCGTCCGTCTTCCAGATAGGTTTCCGCTGTGTCTCGGCGATTCAGAACATAATTCACTGCTTTATCCATCCGGCTGTTACGGACTGGTTTCTGCTGAGCAAGCCACGACCAGAAAGCCTCCAGAACAGGTTTTTCCTTCTCGAGACGAAGCTGCTTTCGCTTTTCATAATCACCGGGATACTTTTTGTTAATAGAGTCCTCAATGGCGAATAACCGATTGCAGTACTGGACTCCCTGCACTGCCGGCTGACTGTAATCATACTGTTTCCCTTTGGGAACGGCATCGATAAAGTAGCGACGGATGTGCGCCCAACAGGAGCAGCGGCTAATCCCCGGTAGATGATTGTATCCCTGATATCCATCCGTTTCCAGGTATCCGCTGTAGCCTTCCAGGAACTCCCTTGCATGGCTGCCGCTCCTGGTCGGGGAATAGCCATACAGGATAATTGCCGGAAGCCCGTCCTCGCCGCTTCGGAACAGCCACATGAATGATTGGGTCTGGGCTCTGCGCCCGTCCTCGTTCAATACCTGAACTCGTGTTTCATCTGCCATTGCAAAGCTGCGTTTCAACAGTTCACGGTGGAAGTAATCATACATGGGCTGAAAATAGTTCTGTGAACAGTAGATGATCCAGTTGGCAAGAGTGGTACGGCTGATCTGAGCTCCATACTGTTTCCAGTCTTTCTCCTGCCGGTATAGGGGAAGCCCGTTGGCATACTTCTGATACATGGTCCATGCAACAGTGGAAGTCGAGGCAGGACCTTTCCCTACCAGAGCATCTGGCACCTGAGACTTTATGATTACAGGTTTTTCTGCATCCCCGAGTCCTTCTTTGCAGGATGGGCACCCGTAACTCTGGCTATAGTATTCGATCACTTTACAAGTGGCAGGAATGAATTCCAGTTCCCGGCGGATGTACTCCTCGCCGATCAGTACCATCTGTGTACCGCATACCGGACAGATCTGCTCTTCTTCCGGAAGAGGGATCACTACTTTTTCAACCTTCAGACCTTTGAAGAGATCCTCGTGCGTTGCCTTCTTTTTACGGATATGCTCCCGGATCACAGTCTCTTCTTCCAGCAGGGATGGATCCTGTTCTGTTTCCGCTTCATCAAAAAGATTCTGTTGTCCCGGAATGTCATCGGATCTTCTTTCACTGGATGAACCAAAGAGTTTTTTTGTCAGATAATCAACCTGTTCCTGGAGTACTTTCTCATGACTGGATTTTTCGTCAATAATAAGACGGAGAGATTTGATCAGCTCAGTCTGTTCAGATACCATTGTATTTAGTTGGAATATCGTATCTTTCAGCTCTCGAAGCTGGATATCTTTTGCGCTGGAAGCCATCGTGTCTCTCCTTGGATTTGATACCTCTATTATACCAGAAACGAGAGGTTTACTAAAGAAGATTAGCTCCCCAAAATGCCGAATTTACAAGGATTTTCCGATTTTTTCTGTGCAGGATTTTTGCTGAAATCCAGATACTTTTTACTCTGCTTTGAGGGCTTTGGGTTGGTCAATATCGATCCCCGACATCAGCCAGTCAAACTCCCGCCAGGAAAGATTCCGAACCTCTGACTGCTTCCTGGGCCATTGATAGCCGCCGCGGACAGACAACCGTTTATAAATCAGAACGAAGCCGTCCGGTTCACGGAACAATGCTTTGATCCTGTCCCGTCTTCTTCCACAGAAAAGGAAGAGAGCACTGGACGACGGATCCATCTTAAGCTGATCTTCGATAACAGCGCAGAGTCCGTCAATGGATTTCCTCATATCTGTATAGCCACAGACAATGTAGATCTTCTCAAGTCCGGAGATATCACCTAACATGACAGCTCCTGAAGCAGGCGGAATGTCCTGGTAAGCAGGACCGGATCTGCATCATTGCGAATGCGGACTGTGATATCTTTCATAGCAACTTCAATCGTATGTGAATTGTCAAGGTACGACTTTTGCATCTGTGATGCTGTATCTTGTTCCGAAATGTGATCTGGAACAATGTCAATGGGAACCACGTCCTGCTTTGGGCGTGGGATCTCAAGATGACCATAATTCGCTGCTGGGATCTGATCCGCTGCTGCTTTCCGGCAGCGGCTGACCCAGTTGTAAAAGGTGCTTACCGCAATGTCGTTTTCACGACACCAGTCAGCATCTGTCATGCCGCTCTGGCGGCATTCATTGATAAGCCTGAGCTGTTCCGCCATCGGAACACGGGCTTTGCGAGTACCTGTCATAACCTATCCTCCATAATTGTAGTGAAATAATCTAAATATCTAACAGCTACAATTATAAGGAAAAAACTGGGACAAGAAAATCCGCAGGAATATTTGGCGGTTACAAAGTTTGTGTAAACCTTCAAACTGATGTAAGATAGACTTACCAGTTTGGAGGTTTATTTTATGGCAAGGAAAAAAGATACCCCACAAAAAGCAGCTCTTCGGGAAATGATGGGCAACTACCTGAAAGAAAACAATGTAAAGCTCAAGGATGGAACGGATGTCAACTCTATCATGCGGGATATGATGTCCATCATCCTGGAAGGTGCCCTGGATCAGGAAATGGATGAGGAACTGGGATATTCCAAGTATGATTATCGGAACAAGGAAACGGATAATTCCAGAAATGGCCATTCTCAGAAGACTATGCATACCAGTTACGGCGATATGGAGATTGATGTTCCAAGAGACCGGAAAGGTGAGTTTGAACCACAGATCGTCAAAAAGTATCAGAATACGGTCACTCAAGACATGGAAGAAAAGATCATCTCCATGTATGCCAAAGGAATGACCACGAATGATATCGAAAGCCATATGCGGGAACTCTATGACATCGAGATTTCTGACAGTACCATCAGCAGGATCACAGATAAGATTCTTCCCATCGTAAAAGAATGGCAGGAAAGACCTTTGGAGGCAATCTATGCGGTCGTTTTCATGGATGCCATCCATTACCATGTGCGCAATGAAGGCAGGATTGTAAAACGTGCGGTTTATATCGCTATAGGAATCGACATGGAAGGACATAAAGACGTGCTCGGCATGTATGTAGGACAAAATGAGAGTGCAAAGTTCTGGCTTTCCATTTTGAATGGACTGAAGAACCGTGGCGTAGAAGATATCCTGATCGCATGCGTAGACGGTCTGACAGGCTTTCCTCAGGCAATTGAAGCTGTTTTTCCAGATACGGAGATCCAGCAATGCATTATCCATCAGATCCGGAATACGACAAAGTTTGTTTCCTACAAGGAGCTCAAACCGCTGATGGCTGATCTGAAGCGTGTATATGCAGCCCCAACAGAAGAAATCGCACTGGCTGAACTGGATGGCTTTGATGAGAAATGGAGCGGAAAATACCCGAAAATAGCGAAATCCTGGAAAGACAACTGGGCAAATCTTTCAACATATTTCAAGTATCCTGAAGCGGTCCGCCGCTTAATCTATACCACGAATGCCATCGAGGGATTTAACCGGCAGCTGCGGAAGGTCACGAAATCTAAGACGGTATTCCCTTCCGATGAGAGTCTCCTGAAAATGCTGTATCTGGCCATGATGGATATCACGAAAAAATGGACCGGACACCGACAGGATTGGGGGCAGATCCATTCGCAGCTGGAGATATTTTTCGAAGAACGATTATCTGGATTATAAGCTGTTTCTGGCCTGGCAGGGCTGGCTGGGCCAGCCCTGCTTGACATGTCCAGAAACGGCATTATAATACAAGCAAGGGCAGAACCTCAAAAAATCGGCTCTGCCCAGAGTAACGAATGACATATCTTATATCAGTTTTTTGAATTTACACAAAACTTGAAACGGTCTCGCCTCAAGCCTTTGTGTTGACCGCTAAGCAGGCGGAAAAGCACCGCCGGAGCGATGCTCTTAAATCGATATCATTGAATATTTTACTTGTTTCGCCTTCCTGTATTCTCTGTTCCTCGAACTTCTTCATGATAAAAATAATCTACGATGACCGGGTGCCCCTGCGGCACTCTGCCGTAAGGCAGTTCATTATCCACAAAGGGGCAAGCATATCTCTTAGCCATTTTTTCGGCCTTTTCTTCTAAAGCTTTGAAATAGCTGCGGTCATGATGATTGTAGATTTCATTATAAAGCGGCACAAGATCAGGATATTTCTCTGCTATATAATCAATAATCGTCTTTTTGAAGCCGCCTCGCAGATTTAGATTTTCCAGCCAGAATAGATCGCACTGATCCTTTACCCGTTCAAAGATTGCTTCAAAATCCGTAATGCCCGGAAAAACAGGAGCCACAAAGCAAACGGTACGGATGCCGGCATCGTAAACCTGCTTCATAGCGGTCAGCCGCCGTTCTATGCTGACGGCTTTATCCATATCATTTTTGAAATCCTCATCGAGCGTATTGATCGACCACGACACTGTAACTTGTCTCAGTTCCTTTAGGAGATCAATATCGCGCACGACAAGATCGGATTTGGTACAAATCAAAATGTCTGCGCCGCTGCCTCTGAGTTGTTCCAGCAATTTTCTGGTGTTGCCGAACTGCTCCTCCTGCGGATTATATCCATCTGTTACAGAGCCGATCACGATACGCTGTCCGGCAAATTTCTTTGGGTTTTTAATTTCCGGCCAGCGCTTCACATCAAGGAATGTACCCCAATCCTCCGTGTGCCCGGTAAAACGCTTCATAAAGGATGCGTAACAATACTTACAAGCATGGGTGCAGCCCACATAAGGATTGACCGAATAACCGCCTACCGGAAGACTGGATTTCGTCATGATATTTTTCGTTTCCACTTCTCTAATGAGAATATCTTGTTCCTTCATCATTTTTTCACCCAAAATCAATGTGTATAGTCTAACAGCTTTATTTTCTCTCCTAAATCTTTTTCGATTATCTCTTTCATCTTTTTGGCAAAGGGGCAGGGATACCCAATAGGTGTACCCTTTTGAATACACGATGCAAAGGCTATTGTGTCTGCGCCTCGTTCTACCAGCTTGCGTGCCCGCAAAACAGCTTTTTTTCCCGGACATCCCCCACAGTTGCAAAAGCCAATCAGTTCAATATCTTCATTGATACCTCCAAAAGCGCCTTTATGTTCTTTCAGCATCTTAAAATCGGTTGTGCCGGGACAATAATCCTCCGTCTGCATACATCTTATAATTCCAACCTTTATAGTGTGGCTGCCTCCCATTTTGATAAATTACTTTTTGCGATTTTTCTCATTCCAATTTCTTTGCCCTTCCAGAACTTCGACAAATTGCTTTGGAAATTCCTGAATCATATTTTCTTCACCTATGATAGGGATAAGGTCTTCCTTCATTAAAGCAGGGATACTAAGAGCATGAGCCTGCTCCACAAGGGAATACGCCCATGCGGGAGCTGTCCGTATTTTTTTGCTTTGCGCCCCGGTCATCGTTCCGACCACGATCCAGTCGATGCCGGTGAGATCTACTTTACCGGGATTGTCAAATAACGGCTCAAAGGTGACGTGATAGTGTTTCGCCCGAATATTTTCCCGAAGCGCACCAATACGCCACAGTTCTGATTTCCTTGTGACCGTGACGCCAAACCATGCGTTTTCCAAATCTGTTTCAAAATTCAGCAGATCGGGACGCTTTGACAAAAACAGGAATTGATGCTGCGGGTTTTCCTGAATCTTTGCAAACACCTGATCACGCCACTCCGGCTGCCATCCCGCCAGATCGCTCATGCCGGTCAGCAGGAAATTCTGTGGACGTTTCTTCTCCATCAAACGTAGTTTATTGGGAAAAAACTCTGGTTTGTCGAAGTCGTCGGTCATATGGTAACGCTTTACATTATTTCGGGCATAACAGTAAGGACATCCTACGGTACAGCCGATGACCAGATTCATGTTCTGAATATTGTCCTTAATACAGACGCTCATCAGAGTACTTCCTCCACATTTTTTAGAACACGTTGAAGATAGTCCTCCAACTGACTGATTTCTTCCTCGGAAAATCCCTTGTAATAAATATTGCTGATTTCTTCTGTTACTTCGTTATATTCCTGTTCCAGACCTTTGGCTTCTTCCGTCAGAAAAATAAGTATCTTTCTCCGGTCTTTATCGCCTCTGTCCCGATAGATCAGGTTTGCTGCCTCCATGCGATCAAGCATACTGGTCAGCGTAGTTGTGGCAAGACCTGTCTCCTTCGACAGTTCGCTGATGGGAACGCCATTCTTCTGCCAGAGGATATATAGAATCCTACCCTGAGAACCATTAAAAGCATCAATGTTTTTTTCACTCAATATACGTTCAAACACCCGTCCACCGACTTGCTTGATCCGGGTTATTAAAAATCCGCCTTGCGTTTTCATATTACCACCTCAAATTGGGAGGCGGCCATCCCCACCAGACAGCCGCCTCGTCCTTTCTTATTTCTGCTGTGCTGCCGCAAATTCAGCGTAACCCTTCCATCCAAAGACAGCGTTCACGTCTTCATCGCCGTAAACGCCCTTAACATCACAAAGATGAACAACATGATCGTCCGCATCCATTGGCTGGGCAACCGTCGCATGAATGAGCAGCTTGCAGGGAACAGGAGCCTTGATGTTTGTACCCTCCACTTCCTGCATTGTCAGACCAACCTTGACGACCTTATCCGTATCACGACCAGAACAGGTTCCACAGCCAATCAGAGCACCGGTCAGTTCTACTCCAGGAATGGCGAGAACAACTTCTTTCTTCTCGGCCAGCAGTTCCAAGCTGTAAGCCCCTTGCTCAGGGAGAACATGATCTTTCCGGGATTGGTAGAAGCGAATGCCCGGAAAGCCAGAGTCGCAAGATTGGTGCTGCCATCCGGTTTCTCAGTGCAGATCAGCGTCATGGAATTAGGGGAAGTGTAAGCAGGTGCATTGCCGATATTGATTTTGTTTATAGTAGAATCCTCCTTTTTAATTTCATTTAGGATTATACTATATAGGAATATCTGTTGTCAAGCTTTTCGGTGCTTCAGCATAAAAAACCTCCTCGGCATGGAGAGGAAACACTGGTGATTGAATACTGAATGAGAAAAGCCCCATCCCTCAATGGTTGAGAGATGGGGCAAACTATTTACGCTGCAATCTCCGGGATTTTCTCGACAAAGTTATAAACAATTCTGAATTCTTGCACCTTCTGGCCGTCCACCTTCTTGACCTCGCCGATCAGGATTTTACTGATAAGCCGGTTCAGTACGGACTCGTCCAGTTCCTCAATGGCGGCATAGCGCCGGATTTCCTTGATAAAGGTTCGGACTTCGCTTTCCTGTGCGTCCGCCCGGCTCTGCATCACCGCCAGATCGTGCAGGCGTTTCTGGTTGGCTTCCTGCTCCTGTTCCAGCGCCGCCGTCAGCTTCATAAACCGCTGTTCGGTCAGGACGCCTTTGGCCTTATCGGTGTACAGGCTCAAAAACATCCCGTCAATTTCCTGATTCCGGGTTTCCAGCCGTTTCCGTTCCTTCTCTGTCTGAGAAGCGTCCACCAGATACCGGCGCTCCATCCGGCTGCTGAGCCGCTGGTAGAACGCATCGGCGTCCTTCATGGCCTGCTCCGCCAATTCCTGTATATCCTTCAGCACCAGATTGTACAAATCCCTTGCCTCAATCTTGTGGCTGGTACAGGCGTTCTTGCCCAGCCGGTTGTAGGTCTGGCAGATATAGTATGCCCTGTCAATCGGCTCCCGCATCTCGCCGGTAAAACGGTTCTTCCCGGTTCTGCCGACCTTTTCATACCGCACCTGCATGGACTTCCCGCAGGTGGCGCAGTAGACAAGCCCGTGGAACAGGTTATAGAAGGGGCAGGCGTTGCCTTTCATAATGGTTGGCCTGCGGTCAATGATTTCCTGCACCTGTTCCCATTCCTCCGGCGTCACAATCGCCTCATGGCAGCCCTCAATGACCTCCCATTCCTCACGGGGGATAATGTCATAGGTATTGGAGCGGATGCCTTTCTGGTGTGTCCGGCGTTATTTACATTGGTGAAATAATGCAATTAGTTGGTTGTGTGTGCGGTTTGGTGCTGATAATTCAGATTGCTATTTTCTTTATTCTACGCTCAAGAATTATGCGCAGCTACCATTTGCGGCGCTTCGCTTCCGGTTCTTCTTTTCGTAATCCTTCAGAGCGTCCAGTGCCTGTCCTGACAGGGGGATCAGGGCTGTCATGTTGAAAATCGTCATCAGGCCTACGCCCACATCGCCCAGATCCCAGACGGTGGTATAAGCTGCCAGCCCTCCCACAAAAAGCATGGCAAGGGCCAGAAGCTTGTACAGGGTCTGGGGCAGCCAGCGGTCGCCAAAGAGATAGGCTACATTGGAGCGGGCGTAAAACAGGATGCCGATAAAGGTGGAGAAACTGAACAAAAACAGGACGATGGCCATAAAGACCACTCCGAAGCCGCCCAGGTGGTAGTTCATAGCCGTCTGCAGCAGATCCATGCCGCTCAGGCCGGCAGTTAAAGATTCCGGGGTTACCAGCATGATCATGGCGGTACAGCTGCAGATTACTACCGTATCAATCAGAACTCCCAGGGCCTGGACCAGGCCGGCCCTGGCCGGATGGTCCGTTTCCGCAGCCGCGGCGGCGCAGGGAGCGGACCCGGATCCCGCCTCGTTGGAGAAGAGGCCCCGTTTTACGCCGTTCATCAGCACAGCTCCGAAACCGCCGGCCACTGCCTGGCGCAGTCCGAAGGCTTCCGAAAAGATCCTGCTGAAGACTCCCGGCAGCTGCTGCGCATTTAAGAGGGTCAGCACAATGGTGATCACCAGATAGATCCCGGCCATGACCGGCACGATCACATCCAGCACCTTTACCGTGGCATTCTTTCTGAGTACGATAAAGGCCGCGGCAGCCACCAGCACGATGGTGGTGTAAATGGGCGGTATCCGGAACGCGTTCTCAAACGCCGAGGTCACGGAATTGCTGACCACCTGGCTGATGCCGCACCAGCAGATCAGGCCGGAAACAGCAAACAGTACTGCCGGCACTGCTTTCTTCCGGTGTTTCCCTCCCCGGACTTTTTCCCAGAAAGCCTGGATATAATAAGCCGGACCGCCGCGGTAGCCCCCGTACAGAGGATCCTTCTCCTTGTGGAGCTGAGCCAGGGCAGCTTCCGCAAAGGCGGTGGAAGAACCGATCAGAGCGGTGATCCACATCCAGAACACGGCTCCGGCCCCTCCCACGGAAATGGCCGCCACTACTCCCACCAGGTTGCCCATGCCCACCCGGGTGGCGGTGGAGACCATCAGTGTCTGAAAAGCGGTCAGCGCCCCGGCTTCTCCTTCTTTTTTATGAAATAAAGCCCGGAACATATGGGGAAACAGCCGCACCGGCAGGAGCCGGGTGCGGATGGTAAAATAAACCCCCGCCGGGATCAGAATACAGACCAGCAGGGAAAGATCCAGGGTACCTCCCCCGGGCAGCGGAATATGGATGTAATCTCCCCACAGAAACTTGTATACGGTTTCGATCAGAGCCGTCATTTTTATACCCCCGTCTGCTTTTTTCTTCTATCTTGAAGCATTATGAAATTCAGTATATACTGGGAAGAAAGATTTGTAAAATCAATAGATTTTATGAAATGCATTAAAAAAAATGATGGTGATATCTATGGAAATCCGTACACTGGAAAGTTTTATTCAGATCGCAGAACTGCAGAGTTTTACCCGGGCCGCGAAGAAGCTGGGCTATACCCAGTCCTCCATGTCCGCCCAGATCCGCAAGCTGGAGACAGAGCTTGGGGTACAGCTTTTTGAAAGAATCAATCATACGGTAAAGCTGACCTCCAAAGGGGCGGAGCTTCTGGAAAACGCCCACCAGATCATCCGGGCCGCTGAGCGCATGCGGCAGAGCGCCCACCAGCTCCGGAGCCCCCGGGGAACCGTCCGTATCGCCATGGCGGATTCTCTCTGCCGCCATGTCATGAAGACCCGGTTCCGGGCCTTCCGCCTACAGTTCCCGGAGGTTTCCCTGAAGATCACAGGAGCCAGCACGGAAGAAATGTTCCGCCTTCTGAATCAGAACGAGGTGGATCTGGTCTACACCCTGGATCAGCACATTTATGACCGGAATTACGTGATTGCCGGGGAAGCCCCTGCCGGCTGCCACTTTTTTTCCTCCCCGGATCATCCTCTGGCCGGCAGGCAGAAGCTCTCCCCCCGGGAGATCCTGGAAACCCCCGTGATCCTTACGGAAAAAGACATGAGCTACCGCCGGTATCTGGATCAGGAGCTGGCCGCCCGTTCCCTGGAGCTTTCTCCCTGTCTGGAGGTGGGGGATACCGACCTTATCTGCTGTCTTCTGGAAAACGGAACGGCCATCTCCTATCTTCCCGATTATGTAACAGAAGAGGGCGTGTCCAGGGGAACTCTGGTCCGCCTGCACACGCCCTGGCTGAAAATCCGGCTCTGGAAGCAGCTGCTCTATCACAGGAACAAGTGGGTCTCCCCGGAATTCCGCTCCGTGGTGGAATTCTTTCATCCCTGAAAGGCTGCTCAAGCCGCAAAATTGCCGGTATACAGCTGATAATATCTGCCTTTGGCAGCGATGAGCTGGTCGTGGGTGCCCCGCTCGATGATGCGGCCCTGCTCCATGACCATGATGCAGTCCGCGTTCTTGACTGTGGAAAGCCGATGGGCAATGACAAAGGTGGTCCGTCCCTTCATCAGGGCGTCCATCCCCGCCTGCACCAGCTTTTCAGTCCTGGTATCAATGGAGGAAGTAGCCTCGTCCAGGATCAGGGCCGGGGGATCCGCCACGGCGGCCCGGGCAATGGCCAGCAGCTGCCGCTGTCCCTGGCTCAGATTGGATCCGTCCCCGGTGAGCATGGTCTGATACCCCTCCGGCAGACGGCGGATAAATCCATCCGCATTGGCCAGCTGCGCCGCTTTGATGCACTCCTCATCCGTTGCGTCCATTTTTCCGTAGCGGATGTTCTCCATCACAGTGCCGGTAAACAGATGGGTATCCTGGAGCACCATGCCCAGGGAACGGCGGAGATCTCCTTTCTTGATCTTATTGATATTGATGCCGTCATAGCGGATCTTTCCGTCTGCGATATCGTAGAACCGGTTGATCAGGTTGGTGATGGTGGTCTTGCCGGCTCCCGTGGCCCCTACAAAGGCGATCTTCTGTCCCGGCTCCGCGAAAAGCGTGATATTGTGCAGGACGATCTTGTCCTCATTGTAGCCGAAATCCACATCGTCCATGACTACTCCGCCCTCCAGCTTCTGATAGGTCACGGTACCCTCCGCCCTGTGGGGATGCTTCCAGGCCCAGAGATTGGTGCGGACCGGAGATTCCGTCAGCTCTCCCTTTTCGTTTTCTCTGGCGTTGACCAGCTCCACGTAGCCGTCATCCGCTTCCGGAGTCTGATCCATCAGGTCAAAGACACGCTGGGCGCCGGCGGCGGCGTTGACCACAAAGTTGACCTGCTGGCTTACCTGGGTAATGGGGTTGGTAAAGCTTTTATTCAGTCCCACAAAGGTAACTACCGTGCCGATGGTGACCCCAGCCAGCTGGTTGATCCCCAGAACGGCGCCGACGATGGCCACCAGGGCGTAGCTGATCCAGCCGATGTTGGCGTTAACCGGCATCAGCAGGTTGGCGTAGGTGTTGGCCTTATCCGCGCTTTCCCGCAGTTTTTCATTCACTGCGTGGAAATCTTTTTTTGCCGCCTCCTCATGGCAGAATACCTTCACCACCTTCTGGCCGTCCAGCATCTCCTCGATGAAGCCGTCTACTGCTCCCAGATCCATCTGCTGACGGACATAGTACCTGGCAGACAATCTGGAAAAGCTGGCGGTCACCCGCAGCATCACAAAAGCGGTGGCCAGGGAGATCAGGGTCAGGGCCGGGTTCAGCACCAGCATAGTCACCAGGGTGGCGGCCATGGTGATCACTGAGTTGATGATCTGGGGAATGCTCTGGCTCAGCATCTGCCGCAGGGTGTCTATGTCGTTGGTGTACACGGACATAATATCTCCGTGGGCATGGGTGTCAAAATACTTGATAGGCAGGCTCTCCATGTTGTGAAACAGGTCGTCCCGGAGATGCCGCATGGTGCCCTGGCTCACGTTGACCATGATCCGGTTGTAGGCGTAGGCCGCGATCACTCCGATGCCCATAATGACGCCCAGCCGCAGAAGATCCGAGGCAAGCCCGCTGAAATCCCGGGAGCCGCTCTCCAGCATGGGGGTGATATAATCGTCCACCAGAGTCTGGGGGAAGGTGGCCCCGATGACCGTAGTCACCGCGGAGATCAGAATACAGGCCACCACCAGGATAAAGGGGATCTTATAGTAATGCAGCATATATTTTACTACCCGGCCCAGCACCTTCATGGAGAAGGCCGGTTTTTTGTCGGATTTCTTTTTTGTCATAGTTTTTCCTCCCTTCTCTTACGCCGGCTGGTCAAAGTCTCCGCCGCCCTCCATCTGGGAGGTGTAGATCTCCTGATAGATGGCGTTGTTCTTCAGCAGGTTCTCGTGGGTATCAAAGGCGTCGATCCGCCCCTCCTCCAGCACCAGGATCCGGTCCGCAGATTCCACGCTGGAGACCCGCTGGGCAATGATGATCTTGGTGGTGCCGGGAATTTTCTCCGCGAAAGCTTTTCGGATCTTCGCGTCGGTGGCGGTATCCACAGCGCTGGTGGAATCATCCAGGATCAGCACCTTGGGTTTCTTCAGAAGGGCCCTGGCAATGCAGAGCCTCTGTTTCTGACCGCCGGAAACATTGGCGCCGCCCCGTTCAATCCGGGTCTCATAGCCCTGGGGCATCCGGTCGATGAACTCATCGGCGCAGGCCGCCCGGCAGGCCTCCACACACTCTTCCTTTGTGGCTTCCGGATTACCCCAGCGGAGGTTGTCCAGAATGGTCCCGGAAAACAGGGTGTTTTTCTGCAGCACTACGGAAACCTGGTTCCGCAGTGTTTCCGTATCGTATTTCCGCACATCCACTCCGCCTACGCAGACGGAACCCTGATCCACATCGTACAGCCGGCAGATCAGGTTTACCAGACTGCTCTTGCCGCAGCCGGTGCCTCCGATGACCCCGATGGTCTCCCCGCTCTTGATATGCAGGTCAATGTCTGACAGGGCGTTTTTCCCGCTGCCCTGTTTATAGGAAAAGTTCACATGGTTAAAATCAATGCTTCCGTCCGCCACTTCCATGACAGGCTCTTCCGGGTCCGCCAGATCCGGCGTCTCATTCAGCACCTCTCCGATCCTGCGGATGCTGGCCATGGACATACTGATCATGACCACGATCATGGACAGCATCATCAGGCTCATGAGCAGAGACATGATGTAGCTGAAAAGGCTGGTCAGATCTCCGGTAGTCAGGGAGCCTCCCACAATAAACTGGGCCCCCAGCCAGGATACGGAAATGATGCAGAAATAAATGGCGATCATCATGGCCGGATTGTTAAAAGCCAGAAGGCCTTCCGCTTTCACGGAAAGATTGTAGAGCATCCGGGAGGCTTTGGAAAACTTTTTGTCCTCGTAATCTTCCCGGACAAAGGCTTTTACCACCCGGATGGCGGTAACGTTTTCCTGGACGCTGGCATTCAGATCGTCATACCGGCGGAATACCTGGTTAAAGATCTTCAGCGTCACCACCATGATAGATCCCAGGACCACGATCAGAAAGGCCACGGCGATCAAGAACATCAGACTCAGCCGCACGTTGATGAACAGACACATGATATAGCTGAAGACCAGGTTCAGAGGCGCCCGGACCGCCACGCGGATCACCATCATGTAGGCGTTCTGCACATTGGTGATATCCGTGGTCATCCGGGTCACCAGCCCCGGAACGCTGAATTTATCGATATTGGAAAAGGAAAAAGTCTGAATATTGGCGTAGATAGTCTCCCGCAGGTTGGCCGCCAGACCCGAAGCCGCCCTTGCCGCCTTGCGTCCGGCCAGAGCTCCGAAGACCAGGCTCAGAAAAGCCATGGCAACCATCAGAATCCCGTACCTGTATACTACAGGCAGATTGCCGGCTTCCAGCCCCTGGTCAATGATAATGGCTGTCACAAAGGGCAGCAGAATCTCCATGATTACTTCCAGCGCTGTGAGAAGGATGCACTGAATCGTATCTTTCCGGTACTGCCCCAGCTGCTGCAATACTTTTTTCACGTTAAAACCTCCTCGTCTATTTTGTACGGCCTGAAGAAATTCCTGATCACGGGAACCTTCAGGTCTTTTTCTGCTCCCGGATCCCCTGGAGCATTTTTTTCTGCAGACAGTACAGTTCCTGCCTCTCCCGGCTGTCCAGAGCTTTGCAGATCTGGCTTTCCGCCTGATCGGAACGTTTCAGAAAGCCCCCGGCCTCCCGAAGCAGTTTTTCCGTAGCGGTAAGCCTTCTCTTCCTCCGGTCTGCCGCGTCTGCCTGCACAGAAAGATACCCTTTCTCCTGAAGCTTTTTGATCATCAGGGAAAGCGTGGCGTGGGAAACTCCCAGCTCCAGGCACAGATCCCGGATGCAGCTTCCCTCCGGATGATGACGGAGAAGATAACAGAGCACTGCCGCCTGGCTGCCGCTTAAGTCCTGTTTTCCCATCACCCGGTTCAGGTGGGCGTCCAGGGACAGATCCAGCCGCTTGACCATTAAGAGCAGATCTTCTTTTGAAATATTCTCCTTCACCGCTTTCTCCTCCTTCTGTTGCTTGCAAAGGAATTATAATACAGGAAATCTTGAATTTGAAATTCAAAGATGTTATAATCAATAAAAGATTTTTATAGTTAACGATAGTTTCTTTTTTATAGGAGATAAAAATGAATACCATACAGCTGGAATGTTTTCTCTCTGTAGCAGAACATCTGAATTTTTCCCGGGCTTCGGAAGAACTGAAGATTACCCAGCCGGCGGTGAGCCATCAGATCCGTTCCCTGGAGGAAGAACTGGGCGTTAAGCTTTTCCGGCGTACCAGCAAAAACGTAGAGCTGACCCCGGAAGGAATGCTTTTTCTTCCTGATGCCAACATGATCCTGCAAACCGCCATGTCCGCCCGGGAACGGCTTGGGAAAAAAGAACGGTTTATGCCTTTTGATATCGGATGCCACAGCCCGGCGGAACTGCGTCTGCTCCCCCCGATCCTGAAGATCCTCTGCAGGGAATGGCCCTCTCTGCGCCCGCAGGTACATACGATCCCTTTTGAGGTTTTATTCGGCATGGTGGAAAACCGCCAGCTTAACGCAGCCCTTTCCCTGTATTCAGCCAACAAAAAAACAGCTCTCATTTACAGAGAACTGCTTTCCTGCCCCATGGCCTGCATCTGCCTGCCGGAGCATCCGCTGGCGGTTCAGGGGACTTTGACCGCAGAGATGCTGAAACAATATAATCTCGTCACCAGCCCGCCCCGGCGTATGCCGGAGGAGATCCTTCAATGCCATCTGAAAGCCATGTCCTCCTCCACGGACCAGAAACGATACTTCAGCGATGACATCGAAAGCATCCTGGTGCTGGTAAAGGCCGGCCTTGGCTACACGCTGCACCCGGATCTGCCCGCCTTCCGTGATCCGGAGCTTTGCTATATTCCGGTGGAGGATCTCCCCTCCCTTTCCTTCGGAGTTTATTACCGGAGAGATGACGATTATCCCGTTACAAAACGATTCCTGCAGCTGCTTTCAACGCAGATGCGCTAATATTCCGTGGGGATCTCCTCCTCGGCGATCCCGTAGGTTTTCATGAAATCCTCCAGATCCTTCCGGTCCCGGATCACCATGACTTCCTCAAATTTTCCGGTCTGGATCTCCTTAAACCCCGCCACCTTCTCCCCGGTGCAGATACTGGAGCGGATTACCGGTTTTTTCGCGGCCCTGTCAAACGTCTTCTTTTCTTTTTTTCTGTGAAACATGTTTTTTCTCCATGATAAGCAGACCCTGCTGCTGAGCCTTTCAGCAGCAGGGTCCGGGATTACATATTGTTTACCGCTGTCAGCAGGGCGTCGATGCTGGCCCGGATAATATCCGGATCCACTCCTGCCCCCCAGGAAAGGGTCCCGTCGGGCTTTTTGATGCCTACATAAGCAATCGCCTTGGAACTGGAACTCTGGGTCAGGGCGTGCTCCTGATACGTAACCAGATCGAATTTCAGGTTATGGGCTTTCTTGATAGCGTTGCTTACAGCATTCAGACGGCCATTGCCCTCGGCATATACCTTCTGGAAGCTGCCGCCGTTATATTTAGTATTGATCTCCGCCTCAATGCGTCCCTCCGCCAGCTGTTTAAAGTGTACGCCGTCAAGGGTATAGGGCTGGTTGATATTCTCGAAAGTCTGCTTGAAAAGGCTGTAGATCTCATCCGGATGCAGTTCCTTGTGGAGATGGTCGGAAAGATCCTTGGCTGCGTAGCCCATCGCCTCCCGCATCTTGGGCGGAAGGTTCAGTCCGTAGTTCTTCTCCAGGATATATCCTACGCCGCCCTTGCCGGACTGGCTGTTGATACGGATTACATCCGCGTCGTAGTTCCGGCCGATATCTGTAGGATCAATGGGCAGATAAGGAACCGTCCAGTGATCCATATCGTTCTCCACTCTCCAGTGCATGCCCTTGGCAATGGCATCCTGATGAGATCCGGAGAATGCGGCAAATACCAGAGCGCCGCTGTAGGGGCTCCGCTCATCGATCTGCATGCCTGTGTATTTCTCATACTGTTCACAGATATCCGGCATATTCGAAAAGTCAAGCTGCGGATCCACTCCCTGCGAGTACATATTCATAGCCAGGGTTACGATATCCACGTTTCCGGTACGCTCCCCGTTTCCGAAAAGGGTGCCTTCGATCCTGTCGGCTCCTGCCAGCACTCCCAGCTCCGCGTCCGCCACACCGGTGCCCCGGTCATTGTGGGGATGCAGGGAAAGAACCACATTCTCCCGGTATTTCATGTTTTTGCTGAGATATTCAATCTGGCTGGCATACACATGAGGCATGGAAAGCTGCACCGTGCTGGGAAGGTTGATAATGGCCTTGCGGTCTGCCGTAGGCTGCCAAACATCCAGCACCGCGTTGCAGACCTCCAGAGCATACTCCGGCTCTGTACCGGTAAAGCTCTCCGGGCTGTACTCGAATCGGTATTTCTCTCCGCACTCATCGGTAAGCTCTTTCAGGAGCTGTGCTCCCTCCACGGCAATCTTCAGGATCTCCTCCTTGGATTTCCGGAATACCTGCTGCCGCTGGGCGAAGGAAGTAGAGTTATACACGTGGACAATGGCATTTTTGCATCCCTTCAGGGACTCAAAAGTCTTGCGGATGATATGCTCCCTGGCCTGGGTCAGCACCTGAATGGTCACATCCTCCGGGATCAGATCCTGCTCGATAAGGGCCCGAAGAAATTCATACTCCGTCTCGGAGGCGGCAGGGAATCCCACTTCGATCTCCTTAAAGCCGATTTTTACCAGCAGTTTAAAAAAGTCGATCTTCTGTTCCAGGGACATGGGGATCACCAGCGCCTGGTTGCCGTCCCGCAGATCCACGCTGCACCATACCGGCGCTTTTTCCACCGTATCTTTTTTCGTCCACTCCAGGCATTCCGCCGGGGGAAGATAATACTGCTTGTGATACTTGCTGCAATTCATCATGGTTTTGTTTCCTCCTTCAAATTCGCTTTCAATCATCTTTTCTTTCGCAATGAAAAAAACCCTTCATCCCTCTGCATCTTACGCAGGAGACGAAAGGCTGCCTGTACGGACCTTACGCGGTACCACTCCTTTTTCACGGCTTGCGCCGCGCACTCGCCGGATACGGATCCTGAGATCTTATATCCTCTCCCCTGTAACGGTGGGAATCCGTCTGCGCCTACTCTCCCGGGATTTCGGACAGCCGCTCGGAGGGCAGTTCCACTGTTTTCCTCTGCCGCTTTCCACCATCCAGCGGCTCTCTGAAATCAGAAAAAAGTGTACTCTTCCTCGTCATCGCATTTACAATTTCTGTATAATAAGATACCATTCCGAACCGTAAATTGTCAACTGTTTTTTCTCCCTTTTCCTCTTCTACCCCCTGTGTTATAATAGGCCGGTGAACCAATGATTTACAGGAGGTCTTTTTATGAAACGACTGCTGCGCTATCTAAAAAAGAATCGAAAAGAAGCGATCCTGGCGCCCCTCTTTAAAATGCTGGAAGCCAGCTTTGAACTGCTTATTCCTCTGATCGTAGCCCGTATCATCGATATCGGCGTCGGGAACGGGGATTCCGTTTACATATGGAAGATGGGGGGGCTTATGATCCTGCTTGGCATTGTGGGATTTGCCAGTGCTGTAACTGCCCAGTATTTCGCCGCGAAAGCCGCCGTATCGGCAGGAACCGCCATGCGGAATGATCTGTTTTCCCATATTCAGTCTCTTTCCTATCGGGAAATTGACGCCATCGGCACTTCTACCCTGATCACCCGTATGACCAGCGATGTAAATCAGGTGCAGAACGGAGTAAATATGTTTCTCCGCCTGTTTCTCCGCTCTCCCTTTGTAGTTATCGGCGCCATGGTCATGGCCTATACCGTGGATACCCATACTGCTTCCGCCTTCGGTGTCTCCATCCCCATCCTGTTTCTTGTGGTTTTTGCCATCCTGCTGGTGAGCATGCCTCTTTATAAAAAAGTGCAGCAGCAGCTGGATCGGATCCTGCTTTCTACCCGGGAAAATCTTCTGGGCGTTCGGGTAGTCCGGGCTTTTAACCGGCAGCAGAGCGAAATGGATCAATTTGAAGGAAACAGCCGGGAACTGTATGGCCGCCAGATTTTCGTAGGAAAAATCTCCGCTCTCCTGAACCCGGTTACTTATGTAATTATCAATTTGGGAATTATCGCCATCCTATGGCTGGGAGGCGGTCAGGTTAATATAGGAAAACTATCCCAGGGCCAGGTAATTGCCCTGATCAATTATATGTCTCAGATCCTGGTGGAACTGATCAAGCTGGCTAACCTGATCATTCTGCTTTCCCGGGCCAGCGCCAGCCTGGGCCGCGTAAACAGTATTTTTGATATATCCTCCAGCATTCAGGCCGGCAGCCGGATCCTGGACGGCAAGGCTTTCTCCCGGGAAATACCCGCTGTTGCTTTCCGGAATGTGGATTTCTGCTACGGGGATTCCCGGGAGCCCGCCCTTTCCGGCATCAGCTTTCAGGCAAAGCCCGGAGAAACCATCGGCGTGATCGGAGGAACCGGCTCCGGCAAAACCACCCTGGTTCATCTGATCCCCAGGTTTTACGATGTTTCCTCCGGCTCGGTGGAAATAGCCGGTCTGGACGTCCGGGACCTGACCCCACACAGCCTGCGGGGGGCAATCGGTCTTGTTCCTCAGAAAGCGGCTCTGTTCCGGGGTACGCTTCGGGATAATATGCTCTGGGGCAGAAAGGGAGCCTCCGATGAGGAGATCTGGAAAGCCCTGGATATCGCCCAGGCCAGAGAATTTGTAGACGCCAAGGGAATGGGGCTGGATCTTCCCATTGAACAGGGAGGTCAGAACCTGTCCGGGGGACAGAAACAGCGGCTGACCATTGCCAGAGCCCTGGTGCGGAATCCCCGGATCCTGATCCTGGACGACAGTGCTTCTGCTCTGGATTTCGCCACAGATGCCCGGCTCCGGAAGGCGATCCACGAGTCCACAGAAGGGACCACTGTTTTCCTGGTTTCTCAGCGGGTAGCTACCGTAAAAAACGCGGATCAGATCCTGGTGCTGGATGACGGCCGGCTGGCTGCCGCCGGCACCCACAGCGAACTTCTGAAAACCAGTCAGGTCTATCGGGAAATCTGTGAATCCCAGCTGACCAGAGAGGAGTTGGAAAACCATGGCAAAGAAACCCATCACGAATAAAAAAGATTCCATGAACACAAAAAAAATCCTGGGAAGGATTCTGGGAGATTTACGGCCCTACCGCTTTCTGATCCTTCTCTCCCTGCTGCTGGCTGTTTTTTCCGTTGTACTGACCCTTTACATCCCCATTCTCACCGGAGAAGCGGTGGATCTCATTGTAGACCAGGGTCTTGTGGATTTTACGGGGCTTCTGCGGATCATCCGCAATATCCTGATCTGCATCCTTCTGACGGCAGCTTCCCAGTGGCTGATGAATCATATTAACAATACGATCACTTACCAGGTGGTCCGGGATCTTCGCACCAGAACCTTCCGCCACCTGCAGCGGCTTCCTTTATCTTATATTGATTCCCACCCGGCAGGGGATCTGATCAGCCGGGTCATTACTGACATCGAACAGTTTTCCGACGGACTGCTTATGGGCTTTACCCAGCTTTTTACCGGAGTGGTGACCATTGCAGGCACAATCCTGTTTATGCTCTCCATCCATCCCCTGATCACTCTGGTGGTAGTTATCTTAAGCCCCATGTCCTTTTTCATCGCCGGCTTTATTTCTAAACGGACCTTTACTATGTTTCACAGACAGTCGGAGACTCGGGGAGAACTCACTGCCCTGACGGATGAAATGCTGGGAAATCTGAAGACGGTCATTGCCTTTGACCACCAGGAGGAATCCCAGAGAGAGTTTCAGGAGATCAACAGCCGGCTGGCCGGCTACAGCCTGCGGGCTACTTTCTTCTCCTCCCTTACTAATCCGGCTACGCGATTTATGTATTCAGCGATTTACGCAGGGGTTACCATTGCCGGCTGCTTTACAGTCATCGGCGGCGGCTTATCCGTAGGACAGCTTTCCAGTTTTCTCTCCTACACCAATCAGTACACCAAGCCCTTTAATGAAATCACCGGCGTGATCACCGAATTTCAGAATTCTCTGGCCTCCGCGGGACGGGTGTATGAACTTCTGGATCAGGAAACCATTACAGAAAAGCACGGAGATCAGCTCCTTGCAGATGTTCAGGGGCAGGTGGATCTGGAGCATGTATTTTTCTCCTATACCCCCGAGAAGAAGCTGATCGAGGATTTTAACCTTCGCGTGAAACCCGGACAGCGGATTGCCATTGTGGGTCCCACCGGCTGTGGAAAAACTACGCTCATCAATCTGCTGATGCGGTTCTATGATACCGACAGCGGAACCATCCGGGTGGAAGGCCGGGATATCCGTCAGGTAAGCCGCAGAAGCCTCCGTTCCAACTATGGAATGGTTCTGCAGGAAACCTGGCTGAAGTCCGCCACCATCCGGGAAAACATTACTTACGGCTGTCCCGACGCCTCGGAGGCGGATATGATCCGGGCAGCAAAAGAAGCCCATGCTCACAGTTTCATCATGCGGATGCCAAACGGCTACGACACAGTCATCGGTGAAGACGGCGGAAGCCTTTCCCAGGGCCAGAAGCAGCTGCTCTGCATCGCCCGTGTTATGCTGCGTCTGCCCCCCATGCTGATCCTGGACGAGGCCACTTCTTCCATTGATACCATGACAGAGATCCGGATCCAGAAAGCCTTTGCCCGAATGATGCAGGGCCGGACCAGCTTTATCGTAGCCCACCGGCTTTCCACCATCCGAGAAGCGGATGTAATCCTGGTTATGCGGGACGGCCATATTCTGGAGCAGGGAGATCATGAAACCCTACTGGCAAAAGGAGGCTTTTACGCCGATCTTTACAACAGCCAGTTTGCCCCCGTATAACCTGACGGGACTCCGAGCAGACGAGGCCTGCCCCGGAAGCATCAAGAAAAATCGTTATCTTATGACGTAAAAAAGAAGCCATTGCTCTATAGATTGATCTCTCATCTATTTTGCAATGGCTCTTTATAAAGGATCCGAAAGATTCGTTTCCTGCTCATCCAGGATTTCCTGATTCTGACTTTGTTCCATTCCCCGCTCTATTCCGGAATAAATCCCCAGGCCGATCATAGCTGCCAGAATTCCCAGGGCAACGCCCAGGAAGCATCTTTTCAGAAGCTTTTTTTGCGAAGCCCTGCGTTCCTGCTGCTGCAGGAGCTGAAACCCTTCCTCCTCGGCCTTCCAGAGAGCTTCCGGAATCTGAATAGCCGTTACCCTTCTGACTTCGTTTCCGATCCCTGCCGTATCCTGACGCATATTTGCCTTGGCCCGATCCAGATAGGCCTTTACAGAACCCTCGGGAATATCCATGGCATACGCGATTTCTGGCAGTTTCATTTTCTGCATATGACGGAGATACAGAGCGGTCAGATAGCGGTTCGGATTCTGATTGATGGTGCTCCCCTTCAGCAGAACCCGGATCATCTGCAGTTTAAAATTCTCTCCGCCCTCCGTTTTTTTTACTTTTCTGTAACCCTCACAGGCAGTTTTCCGGACTGCCTTCAATGCCGGCTTCTCTTCCCCCAGATAAAAGTAGGCGATCCGGTAAAGATAGCCGCTCTGCTCTCTGAAAAGTCTGCAGTACATTTTTACATTCACTTTTCTACCCCTTTATTGTTCCGTATTTTTCTTTCTCCCCCTTGCTTTCATACGGTACCTGATTACTGTCCTTTATCATACCACAGATTCTCCCTCAATTCTTTAACAAATTGTGAACTTTGTAAAAACTTCGCAATATTTTTCTGGTTTTTTCGACATGCTCCATCCAGGAAACCTTTCATGAAAGGGGCATTAACCGGGGTTTCTCTTTTTCTTCATTCCCTGCTTCTTTTTTTCTGTTTTCCGGATAGGCAGCTGCCTTGGCTGAATAGTCCAATACATCCATAAACGTTTCTATATATTCTTTCGGCACATCTTTCAGCATCTCTGAAACCTGACTGATCCAATGATCATAGGCTTCTCTGGCATACTCTTCGTAAACCTTTTTCCCCAGAGGGCTTACCAGTACAATTACTTCTTTTTTATTATTTTCCAGATGATACTTTTCCAGCAGACCCTGTTTTGTCAGCTTCGCGGCCAGATTTGTAAAACTGCTGGCGGAAATCCCCAGCCTTTTAGAGATCTCCAGCATATTTTCCTGACTTTCTTCGTTTTCCAGCAGATATTCAATCACCTGCATCTCTGCTGCCGACAGAACAAACCCTTCCGTTCTTGGACAGGCAATCTTATATGTCCGGGCATAGGCATTTCCAAATCGTATCAGTTTCTCTATAAATTTTCGATGTTCCCCAAACCATTTTAATTCCAATTTTTAAATTCTCCCTTATAACTATCTGTTTTTCCTCTATCTCCAAGTGCTGATAGCGTCAGTGTACAGGGGGACGTATTGCCCTTGTACGTTGACGCTATTATATCCCAAATCCTTACCCATAGCAAGAAAAGCCCCTATGCCTTGTGATATTCAACAATTTTCTTCTCTTTTTTTCGTCTCTTTGTCAATTGCCATCTTTTTAATTTCATAATAAAATCATTATAATTTAATATATAAATTATTTTATTTTTTATATTAAATTATATTTTATTAAAGGGGGAAACACAAATGAAAAAAGCAAAAAAACTCTGGGTACTTCCGGTTCTTCTGTCTATTGCCATTCTTCTGTTTTCTTTTCTGGCAGGCCAGATACAGAGCGATTGGGGGAAGGTAACCATTAGAGATGTACAGTACGTAAACACAGACGGGGTTCTGCAGCGGGGACTGCTTTACATTCCTGACACAGCCGGCAGCCAGTCTCCCGCCCCTGCTGTTGTCTGCTGCCACGGGTATAACAATACCGCAGAAATGCAGGATCTGAACGCCATAGAACTTTCCCGCCGGGGATATGTGGTACTGGCTGTAGATTCCTACCGGCAGGGTCTGTCCGGCGCCCCGGAGGATGCATCTTCTGTAATCGGAGACGGGGCATATGCTGCACTCCAGTATATGGGAACCCTTCCTTTTGTAGACAAGGAGCACATTGGAATGGTGGGCCATTCCAAAGGAGCCCTGGGGATCACTCTGGCAGCTCAGGCCGCATGGACAGCCCACGAAGAGGATCCTTCTGTAATTACCGCCAAAGCCATTGCTCCGGCCGGCGTGCTGATGCTTGGCCTGGACGATGAAACTCCTTTCTTAACCGCCCCGGTAAATCTGTGCGTCGTGAATGCAGATCACGATGAGTTTCTGGGAAATGCAGTGCCGGGTTTGAAAGGAATCGATTTCAATAAACAGCCCATTGCCAAAACTGTATTTGGTTTTACGCCGGAGTATGATTCCTACTATGAAACGGGAAATGCTTCTCCTCTTGACCGGAACCAGGCTGTGGACGCTGCCCTCCAGGGCTCTCTGAAAGTACTGGTAGAAGCCGACACGACCCATCCGGGTCTGCATTTTTCTTCAGATGTAACGGCCCGCGTCATCGACTTTTTTGATATCAGTCTCCGTCAGGGCGCCCAGACGCTTTCCCCGGATTCCCAGATCTGGTACTGGAAACAGATTCTCACCGGCATTGCTCTGATCCTCTTTGTCTTCCTGCCTGTTGTTTTCGGAAGACAGCTGATGCAGACAGATTATTTCCAGAAGCTGACCGTACCACAGCCTGCTTCTTACTCTCTTGTCCGTACAGCAGGAGAAAAACGGCGCTATCTTCTTCTCTGCCTGATCAGTCTGATACCGGCGCCGGCTCTTTATCTTCTTTGCATGAATAAACTTGGGGCCTTTATCAACGCTGTCTTTCCCCTGGAGCATGTAAACGGATTTCTCATGCTGAATCTGGTGGTAGGAGCCTGCCTGCTGGCACTCTTTTTCCTTTATTTCCGGCTCATTTATAGAAAGCAGGGTGCTTCCCCAGAGAATATGGGGGTGAAGCTTTCCCGGGGACAACTGGGACGGACGCTGCTTTTGGCAATCATTCTTTTTGCCATTTGCATATTGTTTATCCGGGTCATTGATTTGTTCTTTAAAGTAGATTTCCGTTTCTGGATTTTCAGTTTCTGCCGTATGACCCCGGTAAAATGGACAATTTTTCTCCGCTATCTGCCTTCTTACCTGTTCTTTTTCCTGGCTGCAGGCCTTATGTACAATATGTCTACCCGTATGGAAGGGGTATGCGAATGGAAAAACACTCTTAATATCGCTGTACAGTCCGCCATCGGACTGGTGCTTTTCGGAATCGTAGATTATGCCACCCTGTACCGGACCGGTTTTCTGGCTTCTCTGGGAGCTTTTGGATCTTCCTCCTCTCTGGCTCCCCTGCTGTTATGGAACCTGGTATTTATCCTGCCTGTAAGTGCCGTTACCAGCAGGTATTTCTTCCGGAAAACAGGAACCATCTGGACAGGCGCATTTATTAACGCGCTGCTGGCCACCCTGTTTGCTGTTTCCAACACGGTAATCAGTACCGGTGCTTTATAATGCAAGGGTCCGCAAAATCAAAAAATAAATGATTGAACGGCATTTCCGCCTGTTATAGCCAAAAATCCGGCGCCTGCTCTGATTTCAGAGCAGGCCGCCGGATTTTTCCCCGAAGGGTGCCACATTTGTCGAGGCATGGCCTTTGCTTGAAAACAGTTCCATTTTTTTCAGACATTCCTGCTTTACCGCTTCCACAGCGGCCGGAATCAGATCAATGATTCCTTTATCCATAGAGCTGAATTGTCTAAATTCAGCTTCTACCGCAGCGACATTGATATCTGTAAAGATATTTACTTTACTGATACCTTCCTGAATCGCCCGCCGAAAATCATTTTCCGTCAGACCGGAGCCCCCATGAAGTACCAGCGGCACATTGACTGTCCGGGCGATTGTCCTTATTCTTTCGAAATCCAGCTTGGGCGGAAATTTATATGCTCCATGGGCATTTCCCACTGCGATTGCCAGCGCATCTACCTTTGTTTTCTCGCAGTAGTCTTTGGCAACTTTCGGATCTGTATAAAATCTGGAAGGATCCTCTAAGTGAGAACTTCCCTCTGCTGAGCCTTCATTATCGCCCACATGTCCCAGCTCGCCTTCAATCGTCGCCCCATAGGAGTGGGCGATTTCTGCCATTTCCCGTACTTTTTCCACATTTGTATCATAAGGATCCGTAGAGCAGTCATACATAATAGAACTGAAACCGAGTTCCAGGGCTTTCAGGCAGGTCTCCTTATTCAGGCCATGATCCAGATGAATAACAACTGGAACATTTGCTTTCTTCGCCATGGGGATCAGATAATAAGAAACCTCTTCCAGCGGCCCATACGGAAGAAGCACTTCCGCAGTTCCCATGATAACAGGCGATTTGGAATACTCTGCCGCCTGAATGATTCCCCGCGCCAGTTCCAGATTTACAGCATTAAACAGCCCTACTGCGTATTTATTTCTTTTTGCAGGCAGCAGCACCTCATTTAAATTTACTAACATATCGCATCCCTCTTATTCTTTCTTTTTCCAGCCGGCTGCAATTTTTTTCCTCAGCTCATCAAAACTCTTTAAGCCGCTAAGCGCATCATACGCTGCCACGCAGCATGCGCCTGTAGCCGCCGCCAGCTGTATACTTTCCTGCAGGGAACAGCCTTCCAGCATAGCTGTCAGAAATGCTGCAATGCTGGTATCTCCGGCTCCCGTTCCTGATCGGACATATTCCGGCACATAGCTTTTTTCAAATCCCTCCTGCCCGGCCCATTCTTCCAGATTCAAATGCAGCCGGGAACTGATATCCGACAGAATGTCCGCTGGGGCCGTCCGATAATACAGCCCCGGGGCACCGCATTTAATCATCAGCACTTTGGCACCCATTTCCATACACATATCAGCCAGCGGCCTGATATCTTCGTCTATTTGCAGAGTTTCTGTCAGCTCCCGGCTCCCTGCTCTCTCCTGCCATTCCTGAAACCGGTCTGGATCCAGCATATAGCATAGTTCTTCTATGCTGGGAAGGAAAAAATCTACCTGAGGCATTACTTTTTCCAGAATTTTCTTCCATGGAGCGCGTCCTGCTTCCGAAGCCGGATCCACAGCCGCCATATCCATGGACGTGGCGGCTCCGGCCGCTTTCGCGCGCTTCATAAGCCGCAGAAGCTCTTCTCCTTCCTTCCTATACATACTCTTCATAAGCGGAGGATATCCGAAATGAAACAGCGCCGCTTCCTCAAGCGCTTTCTGCGGAATATTTTCTGCATAAAAGCTGTCATTGGCCCCCGGATGGTGCAGAAAAATCCGATCAATTCCAGGAACTGCCAGCACCACCGAGTAGGAAGTGGATGCCCCCTTCTCCACCAGCATGGAATCCTGAGCTCCATACCGGGCAAGCACATTCCGGACCATTGTTCCAAACGCATCGTCTCCGATCTTTCCCATCAGTGAAACATCCGCTCCCAGAAGTTTCATGCCCAGTCCGGTATTTGCCACGGAACCGCCTGTATGCACATCCGCTTCATTCATTTGAACAAGTTTTCCAGGCTTCAGAACGTCACTGAGCTGTTCTGCCTTTTCCCCTGGAAAGACAGGGGTTATATCCAGGCAGATGTGTCCGGCTGCAATTACTTTTTTACTCATTTTCTGCACCTGCTTTCCATATGAAAACAGGATTTCTCCGACCCGGACACGCCTGCGATTCCCACGATTTTATGCAGGGGGATATCCACATCGATATTTTCCAGATTGTGGACTCTGGCCCCACGGATTTTCACCTGATCGATCATACCGCATTCTCCTGTTTTTTTCTAAAACTCTTTTTTCTTTACGATTGCCATACTGATCCCCATGCTCAGCAGCCACAGCAAAGCGGATCCTCCCAGGGCTGCCGCTATCAAGGTTCCCAGATCCGGCGCAGGCAGGCCATCCAGCAATTCTCCCAGGTCCACCCCCATCTTCTCCGCGATCTTGTTTCCGGCCATCCCCGCCACGAAGATCAGGCCGAAAGCCCCGAGAATGGCGATCCTGCCCCGCTCGCTGCCGAACTTCAGGTCAAAGGGAATGACCAGAGCCGGAAGCAGCAGTACCAGAGGCAGCAGGGCAAGAGAAGTCATCAGCACATCCAGGGGAATTTCTGCCTGCCTGTAAAGGTTTACCCCCAGAACAAACAAGACGGAAAGGATCCAGCCTGCAAGGCCCAGGAGCAGGCCGAACACATATTTTTCCGCCGCGTAAGCGCCGCGGCTTACGGGCAGGCTGAAGAGGAAGGCATTTCCATTGTCCAGTTCATCGTAGCTGATGGAGCTGAGGCTGAACAGAGCGGCCACCAGGGACAAAAATCCCACGGCGAACATGGTCTCGCCTGAAAAAAGAGAAACCCCCGCGGCAATGGCCGCCATGGCAAGAAAGAAGGTTTTCTGCCCTGCGATCAGCCGAAAATCCTTTACCAGTAAACCCTTCATACCTTTTCCCCCTTTACCATCATGGTGACCACCTCATCAATGGTTCCCTTCTCCACCGTAATTCTCGGATAATTTTCCAGATAAAACTGTTTCTGGTCCGTCAGACAGCTGAAGCCGTAGCTTTCCCGGCGGATCCGCAGCAGATACTGCTTTTCCATCTTCCGGTACTGTTCCTGATCCAGTTTCAGAAGAGCGTACTCGCTGAGCAAAACGTCTGTCTCCTCATGCAGGAGGATGTTTCCTTCATGGATCAGATACAGGTCGTCGCAGAGATGTTCCAGATCCTGTGAAATATGGGAACTGATCAGGATCGATCTTTTCTCATCTTTCTCCATAAATTCCCGCAGCAGATCCAGCAGTTCCTCCCGGGCCACCACGTCCAGCCCCGCGGCCGGCTCGTCCAGGATCAGCAGCCTGGCGTCGTGGGAAACCGCTGCCAGCACTTTCAGCTTCGCCTTCATGCCGGTGGAGAACTCTTTGATCCTTTTGTCCAGGGGCAGCTGAAATCTCTCCGCCCGCTCCATAAAAAAGTCCTGGTCAAAACTCCTGTACATATGTTTCAGGATCTTCCTCACATCCCGGACCGTAAGATACCCGCTGAAGCCGGAATCCGAGAGAACGACCCCCAGATCCTCCTGGTCCCCGGCGGTAAAGTCCCTGCGGTTTTTTCCCAGAAGCGTGATCTCTCCGCTGTCCGGATAGATCAGCCCCAAAACCGCCTTAAACGCAGTGCTCTTCCCCGCTCCGTTCTGGCCGATGAGACCCGTAATACAGCCGGGACGCACCTCCATGGAACAGTCCAGCAAAAAACTCCCGTACTGCTTCTTCAGATGCTCAATCTTTAACATTCTTTTTTAACCCTCCAGAATCAATGCAAACAGGCTTCGGATCTCCTCATCGCTGATCCCGTACCGGCGGCCCTTCTGAATGGCCTGCTCCAGATCGGCCTCCAGTTCCTTTCTCTGCTCTTCCAGCAGAAGTTCCCGGTTGGCCGCTGCCACATAGGTGCCCTTGCCGTGTACCGTAACCGTAAATCCCTGGCCCTCCAGACTGTCATAGGCCTTTTTGACGGTCAGCGCGCTGATCTTCAGTTCTCGGGACAGGGACCTTACAGAAGGCAGAATATCATTCTCCTTCAGCTCTCCCCTGCGGATGAGCGACTTGATCTGATCCACGATCTGTTCATAAATCGGAATCATGCAGGAATTGTTGATTATGATCTTCATACGTATGATTTCCTCCCTAGGGCAGCGTCAGGGTACAAGGGTCAATACGCTGTACCCTGACGCTATAAACAGTATATAACAGCATTGAACTGTTGTCAAGTGTTATATACTGTTTATTCTCATAGTTTTCTCTTGCAAAGAAGTGTCTCCGCCTGTATCCTGAAAGTAGGATCTCTGGTATCTATAAAAGCACAGAAGAACCCGAAAGGAGAAGAACCTCTATGCGATTATTATTTAAACAGCGCTTTTTCTCATGGTTTGACAGCTATGACATCTACGATGAAGAGGAAAATACGATCTATACCGTAAAGGGGCAGCTTTCCTGGGGGCACTGCCTGAAGATCTTTGATCCCATGGGAAATGAGATCGGCACTGTCCGGGAAAAAATACTGACCTTTCTGCCGAAATTCGAACTGTATCTGGGCGATCAGTACATAGGCTGTATCAGCAAAGAATTCACCCTTTTCAAACCCCGGTACAACATTGACTGCAATGGCTGGGAGGTGGAGGGAAACTTTCTGGAATGGGATTACTCCATTGTGGACGCTTCCGGAACTCCCGTGGCTGTTATTTCCAAAGAGATCTTTCACTGGACAGACACCTACGTGATCGAGGTATACCGGCCGGAGGACGCTCTTTGCGCCCTTATGCTGGCGCTGGCCATTGACGCGGAAAAATGTTCCAGAGATTAAGAATGACGGATCCGCTTTCCGCATAGAAAAGGGACGCATCCGCTTTTGGACGCGTCCTGCTGTTTCTGTGATTCTTATTCATCTGTTTTGCAAATGTTTTATTTCTTTTTTCTGTTTCTCCCGGTCTTTGGAAAGTTTCAATGCCAGGCTGCGGACCCTCTCAAAAGATTCCAGTTCGCTTTTTAACAAAACATAGACCATTTCCGATAAATCTTCCCGTTTGTCATACCGTCTGAATGCTTCCCGGTACTTTCCGGTAGGCGGGATTGAGACGGGCAGGAACCCATGATTGATCAGCTGCTGATTCACGATCATCCTCCCGGTCCTGCCATTCCCATCGGAAAATGGATGAATCCGTTCAAACCGGATATGACTGGCCGCAATTTTTTCAAAAGTCTCTTTCACTGTCTCCGCCTCGATGTTCGCTTCCCTGATCCAGTTTTTCATATGTGCTGGAACGTCCTTCGGATCCGGCGGGTAGTATACCGCTTCCGACAGATTTCCAATATACACGGAGTTCTCTCTGTACTCGCTCTGCATATACCGGATGTAGCCGTTTGCCTTCTTGATCCACGCTTCATCAATGGATGTCTTCGCAAAAGGAATTAGCATATTCTGGATAGCATGGTAAGCATTTTTTGCATCTGTATATTCGGAATAAGTATGATTCGACTTTACTTCATCATAATCGATTACCGCAATCGTTTCTTCCAACGACAGGGTGTTCCCTTCGATTGCATTTGTACTCCATGAAAATCTCTTGGCAAAGTCTTCTGTAAAAGGCTGACAGATCAACGGATTTTTCATGTACTGAAAAATTTCGGCTTTTTCTTTTTCAATCTGTAAGATTCTGCTTTCGTTGTCAAATAATGGCATGCTATCTGTCTCCATGCGTAAGCCCTTCTCAATAGGTAGGCAATATTCTACGCTTTTACAAGCACCCCGTCGCCTACGGAAGCTAAACATACAAGTTCATGATATTCTAGCCGTCATGACCGACGAGCGTCTTAACTCACTTTTATTATAAGTAATAGAAAAGAAATTAGCAAGAGGTTTTACGGCCTTTCAGAAAGACTGTGTTTTTTTCTCCTATACAGCAGCAACCCTATGATCAGCCCCGCCAGAGCCGGGCAGACCCATCCGAATCCCTGCTGCATCAACGGCAGGATCTCTGCTGCCTGATCCAGAAAACCATTCAGATGCAGGAAATTTCTGGTCCCCTCCGGCAGGGCGCGGAGCAGATCCAGCACGGCGGCAGCGGAGGTAAAGCCTATGGTCCAGCGAAGGACCGTTGGGTCATGGCGGAAAAACTTCCCGCACAGGGTCAGAAGGATCAATACGATGGCCAGGGGATACAGGAACATCAGCACCGGCATGGAATAGGCGATAATAGCGTCCAGACCCAGGTTTGCGATCAAAAAGGAAAGCGCGCAGAAAGCCACAGCCCAGAATCCATAGGAGGGACCTTTGGGAAAGATCCTCACAAAGGTCTCCCCGCAGCTGGTGATCAGTCCCACCGCCGTTTTCAGACAGGCTACCGTCACTGTTCCCGCCAGGATCAGGGCTCCCGCCCTGCCGAAGTAATGCTCCGCGATCTGGGCCAGAACCTCTCCTCCGTTGCTGGAGGCTTCAAAAATCCCCCGGCTCTGAGCTCCGATCAGGGTCACCAGCACATAGATTAGGGCCATGAGCAGGGAACTGAAGAGCCCGGCCCGCACCGTCTGTTTGGCTACTTCTCCCGGTTCCTTTACCCCGAGATTCCGGATCGCGTTGACCACAATGATGCCGAAAGCCAGGCCTGCCAGGGCATCCATGGTGTTATAGCCCTCCAGAAGGCCGGTGGAAAAAGCGGCGCTTTCATAGGCGCCTGCAGGCGCAAGGTCCATGGGATTCCCCATAGGGCTTATGAGCGCCCGGATCACCAGAATGCCCAGCAGGCACAGGAACAGAGGGTTCAGGATCTTCCCGATCCAGGTCAGGATCTGTCCGGGCCGCAGGGAAAAGAACAGGACCGCCGCGAAAAATGCCAGGGAAAAAACAGCCAGAACCAGGGTCTGATCCGCTTCCGGCAGGATCCGCTGGATCCCCACAGTATAGGAAACCGTGGCGCATCTTGGAATAGCAAAAAACGGCCCGATGGTCAGATAAAGGGCCAGCGTAAAAAACAGCCCGTATTTTCTCCCCACACCTGCGGACAATTCCAGAAGGCCCTCTTTTCGGCTGATGCCAAGGGCGGCCACTCCCAGAAGGGGCAGGCCCACCCCGGTAATCAGAAACCCTATGGAAGCCGTCCACAGATGGCTGCCGGAAAGCTGTCCCATGGAGGCGGGAAAGATCAGATTTCCCGCCCCGAAAAACATACCGAACAGCATACTGGCTACAAACAGTGTTTCTTTTAAACTTAATTTTTTCATAGCTTCATCCCTATTCCGTTTCCAGTTTTTTCCTGCCAAGCTCCAGCCGGATTACCGTACCCTTCTCCGGATCTGACGCCGCCTGGATCCCGTGTCCCAGATTTTCGCAGATCCTCCGGCAGAGATACAGGCCAAGACCGCTGGCTTTTTTATCCTTCCGTCCGTTATATCCCGTATATCCCTTTTCAAAAATCCGGGGAAGATCCTCCGGAGCGATGCCTATGCCCGTATCACGGATGGCTAAAAGTCTGGAACCTTCCATGGAGATCGTCACGGTTCCGCCCTTCTTTGTATATTTCAAAGCATTGGAAATCACCTGCTCCAGAACAAAAAGCAGCCACTTTTCATCGGTGAGCACCCGGCAGGCCGCCGGCCTGTAATCCAGGCGGATCTTTTTGCGGATAAACTGAGTGGAAAACCGGCGGACCGCCTGCCGCAGAATAGAATCCAGGTCATATTCCTGCAGCACGTAATCTGTATTCTCCCCCTCCAGCCGCAGCACAGCCAGAGCCATCTCCACATACTGCTCAATCCGCAGGACTTCCTCCTGGATCTCCCGGCTTTCTTCCGTATCCTCCCCGGAAAGCTTCAGACGCATGGCCGCAATGGGGGTCTTGATCTGATGGGCCCAGATCGTATAAGAATCTGTCAGCTCCGAATACCGTTCCTGAAACTGTTCCTCCAGATCCCTTCTCTCTTCCAGAAGGATACGGATCAGCCCCTGGTACTCTTCTTCCGGCAGCCCTTCCGGCTCCGGCAGATCTATGTCTGCGCCGGAAAATCCCCGGATCTGCTGAAGCTGCAGGCATTTTCTCCGAAACCGCAGATAACTCAGAAGAAACAGCAGCACGCCTGCCGTTCCCGTCAGGGCTGTGCCGTAGGCCACAGCCCCCAAGGGCAGCTGATAGAGCGCGAAAAGGATAAAAAAGACAGCACAGAATACTGCCCACAGGCAGGCAGTTCCTCTGTGCTGTTTCAGATACGCCTTCAGAAAACCCATTTCCTTCCTCCGCTACTCGATGAGATAGCCCATGCCGATCTTCGTAGTGATAAAACCTGTAAGGCCTGCCCCGTCCAGCTTTTTCCGCAGCCGGTTTACATTGACGCTGAGGGTATTTTCGTCCACATAGCTGTCTGTCTCCCACAAACGCTCCATGAGGCGCTCCCGGCTTACCACCTTGCCTCGGCTCTCCAGCAGGGTCCGCAGGATCCGGTACTCATTTTTTGTAAGCTCGATCACCTGATCCTGATACCGCAGGGTAGCGTCCCCGGTGTTCAGCACCGCTCCCTTATGCTCCAGGAATTCTGTCTGGATCCCGTAATCATAGGTCCGGCGCAGCAGGGCCTGGATCCTGGCCACCAGGATCCCCATCTCAAAGGGTTTGGCCACAAAATCATCCGCCCCCTGATTCACCGCTGTAATAATATTCATATTATCCGCGGCGGAAGAGAGAAAGATCACCGGCACCCGGGAAAACTTCCGGATCTCTCCGCACCAGTAATAGCCGTTGTAAAAGGGAAGCATCAGATCCAGCACCACCAGATGGGGCTGGAAGGCGCTGAATTCTTCCGTAATCTTCCGGAAATCCTCCGGGCACCGCGACTCAAATCCCCAGGCAGAAAGCTGCTTTTGGATCTCTCCTGCGATCCCCGGGTCATCCTCCACAATAAAGATCCGATACTGCTTATCGCTCATTATTGATCATATACAGCAGGGCATTGACGATACAGGCCGCAATGTTGCTGCCGCCCTTTCTGCCCCTGGCTACAATGCAGGGGATCTCTGTTTTCATGATCAGTTCCTTGGACTGTACCACGTTGACAAATCCCACAGGAGCTCCGATGATCAGTTCCGGGCGGAATCCTTCCTGGATCAGTTCGTACAGGCGTACCAAGGCTGTAGGGGCGTTGCCGATAGCAAAAATCAGCTTTTTATCCGTCTTGGCCGCCTTTTCCATGCTTACAGAAGCCCGGGTCACGCCCAGTTCTCTGGCTTTTTCTGCCACATCCTCATCCGACATAAAACAGAAGACCTCTCCGCCGTACCGGGCCAGCGACTTCTTGTTGATCCCTGCTTTGGCCATCTGGGTATCCGTAACAATACAGGCCCCATTCTGAATGGCTTTTAAAGCTTTTTCCACAGCTCCTTCTGAAAAATACAGATTTTCAGCATAGTCGAAATCGGCGCTGGTATGAATGCAGCGCTTTACGATCAGCTCTGTGCCGGGGATCAGTTTTTTATCTCCCAGTTCCTCCGTAATGATCTCAAAGCTGCGCTTCTCGATTTCCATGGGTTTTACATTTTCCAGTTCAATGTGATTCATGTCTCTTATACCCCCTGTTCCAGAATGGTGTAAATCTGCTTCATATCCAGATGTTCCCGCAGGGCCGCTGCCAGAATATCGTACTGGGTCTCCTTGAAAGTCTGATAGTCCACTCCCGTCATCTCCGAAGTATCGATGCCTTTTGCTTTTCCCAGGGCTTCCACAATTTTCTCCGCCACCTGTTCTTTATCAAAAATACTGTGAACATAGGAACCGTAAACATTGCCCTTCTGGTTTCCGTCCAGCTTCACCTCCCCGAAGTCCAGGTTGGTGTTGGAGATCCGGGTAAAGGGCGATGCACCTTCCAGTGCGGTGCTGACTCCCATATGGATCTCATAACCTTCCAGAGCCGTTCCCGTCAGGCCGGAAAGGATCCCCTGCACCTGGCCAAACACGCCTTCCACCCGGGTACGGGTCTTATTGCCTGCAAAAACCGTATCCATGGGCAGGAGTCCCATGCCCTGGATGCTGCCGCCGCTCTCCACACCCATGGGATCGCTTAAGGTATTGCCCAGCATCTGGTAGCCGCCGCAGACTCCAAAGATCACTGTTCCTGCGGAGGCCTTTTTCAGGATCTCCGCCTCCAGACCATTCTGGCGCATCCACAGCAGATCCTCCATGGTATTTTTCGTCCCCGGCAGGATGATCATATCCGGATTTTTCAGTTCAGAAACCCTCTGGACATACCGCAGAGAAACGCCGGGCATACTCTCAAAGGGATTAAAATCTGTAAAATTGGAGATTCTAGGCAGACGGATCACCGCAATATCAATGAGCCCCACCTCCTGATTTCCGCTGAAACGTTCTGTCAGGCTGTCCTCATCCTCTACTTCGATGTTCAGGTAAGGAGCCACTCCCACTACGGGGATCCCGGCTTTTTCTTCCAGCATCTCCACTCCGGGATCCAGAATGGTCTTGTCTCCCCGGAACTTGTTAATGATCAGGCCTTTCACCATAGCTCTCTCATCCGGCTCCAGCAGTTCCACCGTGCCGATGAGCTGAGCGAAGACGCCGCCCCGGTCAATATCCCCCACCAGGAGCACCGGCGCCTGGGCGATCTTGGCCATGCCCATGTTCACAAAGGCGTCATCCTCCTTGAGATTGATCTCCGCCGGGCTTCCCGCCCCCTCGATGACGATAATATCGTTCTCCGCCGCCAGAGTCTCATAGGCTTTTTTTACTGCCGGGATCAGATTTTTTTTGTAGGCGAAGTAGGCCCGGGCGTCCATATTGCCCAGGACCTCGCCGTTTACGATGACCTGGGAGCCCGTGTCATTGGTAGGCTTCAGAAGGATAGGATTCATCAGCACCGAGGGCGCGATCCCCGCCGCCTCCGCCTGCATGACCTGGGCCCTGCCCATCTCCAGTCCTTCCCGGGTAATAAATGAATTCAGGGCCATGTTCTGGGCCTTAAAAGGGGCCACCCGATAGCCGTCCTGTTTAAAAATCCGGCACAGTCCCGCCGCCAGCAGGCTTTTCCCCGCATTGGACATGGTCCCCTGCACCATTATCGCTTTTGCCATCTGTCTCTCTCCTCCTGTATCATGCTAAAGCTTCCAGAAGCTTCCGATTTTCCTCGTGGGTTTTTACCGCTGCCCGGTAATAGCCCGGCCCCAGCCCCCGGTAATTCCCGCAGTCCCGGATCAGAACCCCCCGGTTCAGTGCCTTTTCCTGCAGATGTTCCGGTCCTTTAAAAAACAGATAGTTAGCTTGGGAATCGTACACCTTGTATCCAAGGCGGGTCAGTTCCCGGCGCAGGAATTCTCTCTCTGTTTTTACCAGCTCTCTGGCCTGTTCCACATAGGCCTCTTCCTTCAGAGCCGCTGTTCCCGCTGCCTGGGCGGGAATGGACACGTTCCAGGGCTGCACACAGTCCCGCATGGATTCCAGGAGCTCCAGGTCTGAACAGATTCCATAACCTAAGCGGATTCCCGCCATGGCATACCGTTTTGTAAAGGCTTTCAGCAAAAACAGCTTTTTATAATCCTTCAGAGCAGCCTTCAGGGTATACCGGTCCGGCTCATCAATAAAATCCTGGAAACATTCGTCCACTGCCAGAAAGGTGCCGGTCCGGCGGCACCGCTCCAGGATCCTGCTCATAAGTTCCGGTTCAATGAGGGTGCCGGTGGGATTGTTGGGATTGCAGAGCATGAGAAACTCTGTTCCGGGAGTGATCGCCTCCAGGATCCTCTCTGTCACCCGGAATCCCTCCTCCTCCTTCAGTTCGAAACAGGAAATTTCTGTCCCTGTCAGACGGAGGGCCTGCTCATACTCCGCGAAGGTAGGGGCCGGAAGCAGGGCCCGCCGGGGCCGCAGGGCCAGGGCCAGCATAAAGATCACCTCCGCAGCTCCGTTTCCGCAGACCAGATAGTCCTCCGGAACCTGCTCATATCTGGACAGTTCCCGGCGCAGGGCCTCCATACGGATGTCCGGATAATTGTGAATCTCCCGCAGACTTTCCGCCGCCGCCCGGATCACTGCCTCCGGCGTGCCCAGAGGGTTCATGTTGGCGGAAAAGTCCAGGGCGTTTTTGTGGCGGTAGACATCCCCGCCGTGTATTTTGTCCTTCATGTTCTATCTCCTTGTTCCGGCTTTTTGTGTTCTCTCAGATCAGCGGCCGGAAATTCCAGTACAGAGCCAGACAGGCCAGCCGCAGAGCTGCTGCCAGGATCAGTGTCAGAATGGCGGCGGCGTACATAAGCCGGTTGGCTCTTTGGATGTCCTCCGGCTCCACCGGCCGGATAGGGTCTCCCAGGGTAGGCTTTTTATGGAGTTTCCCGAAATACCAGGCGTCCCCCGCCAGCTGGATATCCAGAGCGCCCGCTGCAGCCGCCTCCGTGTGGGCGGAATTGGGACTGGCATGTTTTTTCCGGTCCCTGCGGTACATTTTCAGAGCGTTCTTTCCGTCCATGCCGCAGAACCATGCCCCGGCGATCATCAGAAGGCCCGCCAGCCGGGCGGGAAGAAAGTTCACCACATCGTCCAGCCGGGCTGCAAAGGTGCCGAAGTACCGGTATCGGTCATTTTTATACCCCACCATGGAATCCATAGTATTGATGGATTTATAGAAAAAACCTGCCGGAGCTCCTCCGATCATCAGGAACAGCAGCGGGGCGATGACTCCGTCCGAGGCATTCTCCGCCACAGTCTCCACCGCTGCCTTGGTAACCCCCTGAAAACTCAGATCCCGGGTGTCCCGTCCCACGATCATGGAGACGGCATAGCGGGATTTTTCCAGATCCCCGGATTTCACCGCCTGGTAAACCCGCATGCTTTCCACCTTCAAGGCCTTTGTGGCCAGCAGCTGGTAGCACCAGAAGGTTTCCAGGGCAAAGCCGGCCCAGACCTGGAGGCCGTACAGAAAATGCAGCAGAACCAAGGGCGCCGCCGTGCTGATGCCGGTAACAAACAGTACCAGAAAAACCCCAGCGGCTCTCTCCCCGGTTTTTGTTTTAGGAAACAGGCTCCGCAGGAGTTTTTCAAAAAATTCGATCAGTTTTCCGATGATCCTCACGGGATGGTACAGCCACACAGGATCGCCCAAGAGCAGATCCAGCAGAAATCCCAGGATCACTGCCGGAAGAATATAGTCTAACATAGTCCCTCCCTTTCTCTGCAGGCGTCCAGAAAGGCCAGGGGCAGTTTGGTATTGGCGTAATAGTACAGGTGGGGAAAGCCCGCCAGCAGATTCTTTCTGCTGTGGATGCACCGCCAGGAACGGGTCCCGGAGGGCTTCACCGCCAGAAAATCGCTGCCGGGATCCTCCGACTCAAAGTAATGGAATTCATGGGAACGGGTCTCCCCCACATTCCTTCCGAATACGCTCCCCTCCGAAAGGGTAATGTATCCGAACCGGGTGAGCCTTCCGTTGTTCCAGGCCCTGCCCTTGATCATGCCGGCCATGGGATATTCTTTGCCCTCCATGTCCGTCATGGTCTCGTGAAGATACAGGAACCCTCCGCATTCCGCCATACAGGGAAGTCCGGATTCCACCGCCCGGCGGATGGATTCCCGCATGGACACATTTTCGCTGAGTTCCCGGACATGGAGTTCCGGATAGCCCCCGTGGAGCAGCAGGCCGGAAATTCCTTCCGGAAGCTCTCTGTCGCGCAGGGGAGAAAACTCCACCAGTTCCGCTCCCTGCTCCCGGAGGAAACTGAGATTATCCTCATAGAAAAAGCAGAAGGCCTCGTCCCTGGCCAGCCCGATCCGCAGACCGGCCCCGGCAGTTCCTGCCTGGGCTGTTTCCGGCTCCGGCAGTTCCTCCGCCTCCCCGGCAATCTCAAAAATCGTCTCCAGATCCAGGGTTTCCTCCAGACGGCTGCTTAAAAGTTCCATCTTTTCTTTCAGAGATTCCACCTCTTCCGGCAGCATCAGTCCCAGATGACGGCTTTCCAGCACGCAGTCCTTCAGTACCGGCACGTATCCGGCCACCTTTACATGCAGCTCCTCTTCGATCACCTTCTTCATTCTGGGGTACAGCATGGGGGAAATCCGGTTCAGGATTACCCCCCGGATCAGAGGCACCTGCTGAAAATCCAGAAACCCCTTGATCAGGGCCAGCAGGGAGCGGCTGGAGCCGGAAGCATCCGCTACCAGCAGCACCGGAGTCCCTGTAACTGCCGCCAGATCGCTGGCTCCCCCTTTTGAGGAGGTCTCGCTGAGTCCGTCATAGTAACCCATGACGCCCTCCATCACCGCGATCCGGCAGCCCCTTCCGTTTTTTGCCAGCAGCATCCGGGTGGTATCCCGGTCCGTAAAAAAAGGATCCAGGTTCCGGCTTTTTGCCCCCAGCACCCGGCTGTGGAACATGGGATCGATAAAATCCGGACCGCATTTAAAAGAAGCGGTCTTCAGCCCTCTTTTTTTCAGAATACCCAGAAGGCCGCAGGTTACCAGTGTCTTTCCGCTGCCGCTTTTGGGCGCGGTGATCAGTATACGGTCAAGTCTCATGGCTGCCACCTCCGGTTCCGGAAAGGATATAGACGGGATTCTGCCCCATCATCATGTGATACCGGCCCAGCTCCCTGGATTTTGCCGCTGTCACGGACACAATATCCACATCCGTAAAGGGCAGCTCCCGGAAAACCTCCAGGGCCTCCCCTACAGTCTCCAGGGTAATGGCGTTAATCACCACACGGATCTTGGGATTTTTCTCCAGCAGCAGTTCCGCGATCTCCTTCAGATTTCCGGAAGAACCGCCGATAAAGGCATGGGTGGGGGAGGGCAGATTCTTCAGAGCCTCCGGCGCCAGCCCCTTGACAATGGTCAGATTCTCCGCCTGAAATTTCTTTTTATTCTTTTCCAGCAGCTCCACTGCCGCCGGATTTTTTTCCACTGCCCAGACATGGCCTTCCAGAGCCATCCGGGCCATCTCCACGGATACAGAGCCGCTGCCGGCCCCTACATCGTAGATCAGGGAATCCTCCCCAAGGCGCAGCTTACAGAGAGATACCTCCCGGACTTCTTCCTTGGTCATAGGTACTTTGTCCCGAAGAAATTCCCTGTCCGGGATCCCATGGGTCACGACCTTTTCCGGCCTGGGATTTTCCACCAGCAGGGTGGCCAGGGAAGTTCCCTGATAGTCCAGAAATGTTTCCGGGGGACCGCTGAGAATCTTCTCCTCCGGGTAAGTAAAGCGCTCCCCTACATGGACGGTCACCTGGTTCATTCCGTATTCCGTTAGTTTTCCGCAGAGTTCCCGGACGTCCTCTGGTTTTCCCAGCAGGGCGAATACCTTAGGATATTTCCGGATCAGTCCTGTAAGATTGCTCTCCCGGCCATGGCGGCTGGTGATCTTCACATCTTCCCAGGACAGCTTCAGTTTGCTGCAGAAATAGACCAGGGAGGAAATTCCCGGGATCAGGCGCGCCTCTCCCGGCAGCACCTCCAGCAGCTTCCTGGCTCCGCTGTAAAATCCTACATCCCCGGAAAGCAGCACCGCCGCCCGGTGAAATTCCGGATGTTCCTGAAGATACGCCGCGATCTCTCCCGGCCTGTATTCTTTCAGAAGGGTCTTTCCTTCATGCGGCACGCTCTCCAGCATCCTCTCCGCGCCGATGAGCAGATCCGCCGACCGGCAGAAAGCCCGGGCCTCCTCCGTCATGGTAGCTCCGTCTCTGCCGCCCATGCCGATGCCCACCAGAGCTGTCTCCGGGAAAGACCGGCTGTCCTTCTTTGATCCCCCGAACTTCTCTTTCAGATACTCCAGGCATTCTTCCAGGCTCATGCCCTCTTCCTGCAGAGGGCGGCCGATGATCACCAGGCGGCAGCCTGCCGCCTCCCCGGCGGATACCTTCTCCGGAAAACCGCCTGCCGCCCCGGTATCCTTTGTTACCAGATACCGGGCCTTTGTCTGCCGCAGCATGGCCAGGTTGATCTCATGGGAAAAAGGTCCCTGCATACAGATCAGATGCTTTCCCTGAAAGCCCAGATCCGCGCAGCTCTTCACCACCTCCGGCAGGGGCAGGACTCTGGCAAAGATCCGCTTCTCATAATCCGGAACCCGCCGGAACGCCGGAAGCTCCTTGCTGCCGGTGGTAAGAAAGATATTGCCCTCTGTGCCGGCCAGGTACTCCGCAGCGGCCTCCGGGCTGTCCACGTAAACTGCCTCCTCCTGTCCCGTAAGGGTGCTGCTCCGCAGCACTCTCAGATAGGTTCTTCCGGTTTTCTGGCAGGCGGAACGGATATTTTCCGTTACCGCCGATGCGTAGGGATGAGTGGCGTCGATAACCAGGGCCTCTTCCCTGGCAAACAAGGCCTCCATCTCCTTTTCGTCCATCCGTCCCCCGGACACGGCAAGGCTGCCTCCCTCCTCCAGCAGACTCCGTCCGTAATCTGTGGCTGCGGAGGCAAGGGCAGGAATTCCCAGCTCTTTTAAATATTCCGCAATCTTTCTTCCCTCTGCCGTACCGGCAAAGAGCAATACCTTATACATCCCTGTATCCTCTGGGGGTCACCATTTTTCCGGCCAGGGCTTTTGTCTGAGAGTTTCCAATAAAGACAGTAGTAAACATATCCACGGCGGTATCCCGCAGTTCCTTCAGGGTAAGTACCCGGTAGGCTTCCCCCTCTCTTCCGATATTGGACACAATGCCGCAGACCGTATCCTCTTCTTTATATTTCAGCATCAGATCACAGGCTTTTGCCAGATAATCATGGCGTTTTTTGCTGGAGGGATTGTAGAGGCATACCACAAAATCTGCTTCCGCCGCCGCCAGCAGCCGCTTTTCAATCTTCTCCCAGGGGGTCAGAAGATCGCTTAAGCTGATCAGGCAGAAATCATGGATCAGAGGCGCTCCCAGCACTGCCGCTCCTCCTGTAGCTGCCGTCACCCCGGGGATGATGGAAAGCTCCACCTCCGGATATTTTTCTCCCACTTCATACATAAGACCGGCCATACCGTAAACCCCGGCATCTCCGCTGCAGATCATGGAAACCACATGGCCTTTTTTCGCCTCCTCAAAGGCCAGCACACAGCGGTCCACCTCCTTGGTCATGGGGGTGGTCAGAAACCGTTTGTCCGGGAAGTGATCCTTTACCAGATCCACATACACCGTATAGCCGATGATGGTATCGCTGTCTTTTAAAGCCTCCGCAGCCTCGATGGTCATTTTTTCGTAGGCTCCGGGGCCGATTCCAACTACATATATTTTATTCAAAATTCTACGCTCCTGTTCTCCAGGGCAACCGCGCAGGTCACGCCGTCGCCGCTGACTTTTCTGATGATCAAGGTACCGCAGCCCGCCAGAACCGCGCTGCGCTCACAGACGTTGTCCACGCCGGTCACCTCCGACACAAAACCAGAGGAAGTAAACTCCCCGGGAACAGCGTTCAGTTCCTCTGCGGTAAAGGTGCGAAGAGGAAGCTCTCGGCTGCGGCAGAATTCCAGCAGTCCCGGCTCCTCTTTTTTCAGATCGATGGTGGCCGCCTGCAGCAGCGCCTCCGGGTAAAGGCTGAAACTGCGCAGGGTGTCGTCTACCAGCTTTTCAATCTGCCTGGCGCTGACCCCTCTGCGGCAGCCAATGCCGATGGTCAGGCACCGGGGGATCAGCCACAGCGTATGATCAAAATATGCTCTGGAATACGAGGGGCTGATATAAATCCCCAGGGAAGTCTCCCGATGGGACTTTTCGATGTCCTGCTCCCGGTAAAACTCCGCGCTCCAGACCAGGCCCTCCGGAAGTTCGCCCTTTACAGGAAAGTGGGTATAAAAGCCCACCTGGTCGCCTGCCAGCAGAGCCGCGGAAACCTCCTTGGCATAGGTCATATTGGAAATAACCATGTTGTTTTTCTTTGCGTAAACATCCACGGCAAATTTCTGGTTTACGTCTGTGGCCGTAGTCAGTACTGCCCGGCAGCCCAGCTCCTGCTCCATCCAGATGGCCAGTTCATTGGCTCCTCCTATGTGGCCGGACAGCAAAGGTATACAGTACTGCCCCTTTTCATCCAGCACCAGCACCGCGGGATCCACCCGCTTATCCTTCACGTAGGGAGCAATCGCCCGCACCGCGATCCCGGCAGCTCCCACAAAGATCAGACAGTCGCTGTCCTGAAAGCGGCCGGCCGTCCAGCTCTGCAGTCCCTCCCGCAGAGCGCGGATCTCCGGATGTGCCTCCAGATCCAGCTTCTTTCCCTTGCAGTACCAGCGGACCTCCTTGTCCTTTTCTCCGGAAACAGAGGAAAAGATCTTCCTGATTTTTTCAGAAAGCTCCATGCCCGCATTTGTAAAACAAATCCCCGCAATTTTCATTCCTACACCCCTTGCTTGTCAGTCTTGTTTTGTGCCCTGGCGGAATTCTGTGGTGAATTCCGGATGATACAGCTTAGACCGGTCGTAATGGCTGTGGGTCACCGCCTCGCCGATGATCATCAGGGCTGTCTTTGTAATATTTTCTCTTTTTGCCGTTTCCGCCAAAGTTCCCACCGTGCAGACACAGGCCTTCTCATCCTCCCAGGTAGCTTTGTACACAATAGCTGCCGGAGTGTCCGCCTGATAGCCCCCCGCTATCAGCCGCCGGCTCAGTTCCTCCAGCATACCTGTGCTCAGAAATACGACCATAGTGGCCTGGTGGGCGGCAAAGGATTCAATACTCTCCTTCTCCGGCACCGGTGTTCTTCCCGCCATACGGGTAATGATCACGCTCTGGGAAACCTCCGGCAGAGTATATTCCAGATTCAGGGCGGAAGCCGCTCCGCAGAAAGAGCTGACTCCGGGACAGTAATCGTAAGCAATTCCCTTCTGGTCCAGCACATCCATCTGCTCCCGGATAGCCCCGTAGAGACAGGGATCTCCTGTGTGGAGGCGCACAGTTGTCAGTTCCTGGCCCTCCGCCTCTTCCATCACCTCCAGAACCTCTTCCAGGGTCATCTTCGCGGAATTGTATACTTTACATCCTTCTTTTTTATAATCCAGCAGCTGGGGGTTCACCAGAGAACCGGCGTAGATGATCACATCCGCCTCCTCCAGAAATTTCTTTCCCCGCAGGGTAATCAGATCCGGGGCTCCTGCCCCTGCGCCTACAAAATGTATCATGACTTCTCCTTTACGATGATCAAAGAATAATATCCGGCATCCTCCGGGATTTCCTCCGGGGAACCATAAATCTTTTCATTTTCCATGCCGCAGTTTTCGATCATGGAAGCGGAAAGATTCTGCTCCAGCAGGGTCTTTTTCACCTCCGCCATTTTCTTTCCCGCCTTCATCAGCACCTTGGTGCCGGGAAGCTGCAGAGCCTCCTGAATCTGATAGGAGGCCGGGATCACATGAAGAGGCTCCGCCTTCTCCACCAGACTGTCATTCAGCCGTGCCGCTACCGCGCAGAAAGAGGTAATGCCGCTGATGATCTCTGTGTCATAGCCGGCCGCCTGAATTCGTTTATGTACATAGATATAAGTAGAATACACCGTTGGATCTCCCAGGGTGGGGAAGGCCACCTGCAGGCCTTTGTCCAGATACTCCCTGATCGCCGCGGCTCCCGCCTCATGGGAAGCCTCCAGCTTTTCCGGATCCTTGGTCATGGGCATATCCACTGCCAGCAGTTCTTTCTCCGCAATTTCCGGATACGCTCCCTCCACAATTTTATAAGCCACGGTTTCCCGGGGATTTTTCCCCGGCAGGGCGATTACCTGGCTTTCCCGGATCACCCGCAGGGCCTTCAGGGTCAGCAGTTCCGGGTCTCCAGGCCCGATCCCCACTCCGTACAGTTTTCCTTTCATAATTCTGTCCTCACTTTTTGTTCATTGATCTTCCGGATCAGTTCCGGTACTGTCCCGGTCTCTCCCAGCTTGCCCCGGACCGAAGAAAACAGAATGGCTCCCGTTTTCACACTGCCCTTTGTCCTCTGATCCAGATAGAACTGCACCCGGCCGCATACCTCTTTCATGGTATCCTCCAGAAGTTTTTGGCCGGCGGCAGCCAGCAGATCCAGGGCTTCTTCGGTAGTCCCGGTTTCCAGAATCCCGGACACAAGGGAAGGGTCCCCTCCGGCCCGAAAAGCCGCGGCAGCCATAAGCTCTGCCCTGGCATCCGCGTTCCGGGAATGGGTGTTCATAATCCCTCCGGAAACTTTTATAAATTTACCGATATGGGCAATAAAGAGAATCCCCCGGATTCCCAGTTCTTCCGCCAGATCCAGAGTTTCTCCCACGTAATTGCTGCATTTCATTTCGTATGTAAGATCCAGATCCGGCAGTTTCTCTGCAAAGGTTTCCCCGTAATTTCCCGGGGTGATCACCAGATACTTTCCGCCGGCAGCAGCCAGCATCCGCATTTCCGCCTCAATACTGCGGATCAGAGCCTCCTCGCTCATAGGCATGACAATGCCGCTGGTGCCCAGCACAGAAAGCCCTCCCTGGATCCCCAGCCGGGGATTAAAGGTCTTTGCGGCGATTTCCAGACCGCCGGGAATGGAGATGATCACTTCCAGGCCGCCTGCATAGCCATGCTTCTGGCAGACTTCCTGGACCTCCCGGCGGATCATTTCCCGGGGAGTGCTGTTGATGGCTGCGTTTCCCACCGGCTGGTTCAGTCCGGGCCTGGTAACCCGTCCCACGCCTTCACCGCCGTCAATCCGGATTCCCGGCTCCTCTCTGCGGCTGACTTCCGCGAAAACAAGAAGGCCATGGGTAGCGTCCGGATCATCTCCTCCATCCTTGCGGACGGCGCAGCGGACTTTTTCTCCCTGGCCGCCGTTTCCCGGGATTCTCTCCGGGTTTTCGATCAGCAGGTGCAGCAGGATGCCTTTTGGCGTCTCCAGGGCAGTCTCCTCCACCTCCCGGCCGGAAAGCAGCATTTCTGCTGCTGCCTTGGCCGCCGCAGCCGCGCAGGACCCGGTGGTATAGCCACACCGCAGTTTTTTATGGCCCTTCAGTACATACATCTCCTCCAGGCCGGTTTTATGTTCTGTCATTTCTGTTCCTCTTCCCGGACCGGACCTACTGCCGGACAAAGGCTTCCAGTCTCCGCTGTCCCTGCATAAGTTCCGCTCCCAGCCTCTGATCTTCCGGAAAAACTTCCCGGAAAGCCTGGAATTCATCCTGAATTCCGGATCCATGCCCTACCATGAAAGCTCCCGCATCGCTGCCAAGAGCCATGGAAACTCCCAGAGCTCTGGCTGCTCTCAGCTGCTTTTTGTTTCTCTCCCAGATCCGGTTCAGGATCCGGTCCGAATACCTGCCGCAGCCAATGAGATTTTTTACTGTCACCACCGTGGGCACCCACAGAGTGCCGCACTCCGCCAGAACCTTCAGACTTTGCTCATCCTGAAAATTCCCGTGTTCCAGAGAGTCCACGCCGCAGGCTGCGGCAATCTCGCAGGACCTTGCCCCGTTGGTATGGCTCATGACCAAAAACCCTTCCTCATGGGCAATATGAACCATCTCCAGAATCTCTTCCTCCTTCAGGGCTTTTCCCGTCAGGGTATGATCCGTCCGGAAATCCATGATCCCGGTGGTCATGATCTTAATAAAATCCGCCCCCTGACGCTTCCGTTCCTTAACCAGGGCAGCAAACTCCTTCATATCTTCAAATGGTTCTCCTACTACCCGGCCGTAATGTCCTTTTTTAAACAGCGCCGCCCCGGGAGTCCGGTAAGTGATCCCGTATTCCGGCGCCAGCCTCCTGGCCAGAAAAGACGCTCCGAAATGGTCTCCTCCGTCCCGGACAAAGCGGATCCCTCTTTTTCTGTATTCTTCCAGATGGGACCGGATCACCCTTTCATCGGGACCGTTTTTGTGTGTCTCAACCGCCTTCTGATAGTCCGCCCCGTCCATAAAAATATGGGCATGGCCCTCACCCAAAAAAATCTCTTCATTCATGGCTGGCACTCCGGACGATTTTCCCGTCCACGATCAGCTGTCTTTCTCCTCTGAGAAATGCCTCCGGATCCAGGCGTACCAGATATCCTTCTCCGTTGCCTGCATGCCAGCTGTAATAGTCCTGATGCGGAAAACCGTAGGCCTCCAGAATACTCATGATGGTTCCTCCGTGAACGATCAGAGCCTCCTTCTCCCACTGATTTTCATAAGCCTCCCGGACCGTCTGCTCCAGACCGGCAATACAGCGCTCCTGAAATTCTCCCCGGCTCTCTCCTCCGGGAAAGGCCAGCGTTCCTCCGCTGTCCACCCATTTCTGGTAATCCGGATTTCCGCTTAATTCCTGATAATTCTTATTTTCGAATTCCCCGAAATCACATTCCGCGAATTCCTCTACAACCTGAATTTCCTGACCCGGGTAAAGGATCCGGGCTGTTTCCAGGCAGCGCTTTCTTGGGCTGGAACAGACCCGGTCCACCCAGCCCAGATCGTATTTTTTCAGATCCGCAGCTTCCTCGGGAAGCAGAGACTCGTCTGTGGTGCCGATGTACCGCCCCTGGGTGTTCCCGTATGTCTTTCCGTGCCGTATCATATACAGTTTCAGCATTTGTCCCTTCTCCCCTCCCGCAGATTTCTCATGCCTCTTTTTTCTTAATCGCCGTGCCTATTCCGCAGACCACCCGGTAAACCTCATCGGCAAAAGCCGCCAGCTTCTCGCAGGTCCGTCCCACTGCTTCCCGGTATTTCCGGTCAAAGGGATCCACAGGCACAACTCCGTATCCCAGTTCATTAGATACAATAATAATATCCGGATTTTTCTGGATGATTTCTTCTGCCAGGCCCTCTATGTCTTTTCCTTCCGACAGCTCCCGCTTGATAAAATCATGGAAATGCACCATTCCTCTGCAGGAAAATATCTCGCTTTTAGAGCAGACATATCCGTCCAGCCACTCCTCCACAAAATCAAACTGTTTTTTTACGAAATTATATTTGCCCTGAAAGGCTCCTCCCACAACAAGCTTCATCCTATCAACCCCGCAATCTTATTTCCAATTGTAACTGCCAGCACCATGGCCAGTTCGCTGACGCACAGGTAAAACCCGGCCAGATCCCCGGTGATGCCGCCGAAATATTTCATAGCCATATGATGGTAAAAGGCAAAACAGAGGGCTGCCGCCCCCAGCAGAAGCAATCCGCACAGAGGATTCAGCAGCACCGCTGCCGCTCCCAGCAGAAACAGATAAACAGCCAGAACCGTATTCACCTTCCGCTTCAGAGAATTTTTTCCAAAAGCCGCCGCTGTTCCTCTGGGATTGGCATTTGGAAAATTTTCCACCGATAAGGCCGAAAAAGTTCTGGATACACAGAACCCGAGACAGAGAACCGGAAGGCACTCCCCGGTTACTTCCCCTGCCGCTCCCAGATACAGGATCATATAGCTGGCGCCGCAGATCACCGCAAAGGCTCCGGCATGGGAATCCTTCAGAATCTCCAGCCGTCTTTCTTTTTCACGCCAGGAACTCATGGCATCGGAAGTATCCAGGAAACCGTCCAGATGGATTCCTCCTGTGATCAGCACCGGGATCAGCACAAAACCGGCGCTGCGCAGCAGCAGATGAAAGCCCAGGAACTCCGCCAGATAAAACCAGCCAAATTCCAGAGCCCCCAGGACCAGTCCCACCCAGGGGAAAAAGCACATGGAATACTTCATATTTTCCCTGGTCCAGTCTGCCCTTGGCATGGGAATCTTGGAATACATGGAAAAGGCCACTATAAAACTGTTTATCAGGCTTTTCATGCAGCGGATCCCCCTTTTAGGTCAATGGGGATCCCGCACACCACTTCGGTTACCCGGTCCGCCCAGCGGGCGATCTCCTGGTTAATGGTTCCCAGGTATTCCTGGTATACCCGGGTAGAGCTTCCGTATTCCGCCCCGTCGGAAAAGATTTCATTGGTGACGATCACCAGGTTTTCCGCCAGATCCTTCAGCTGCCATACGCCCCGGAGAACCGCTTCCACTGTGTGAAGCCGCGCCCCCTCGGAGCGGAACATCTCATTGGCTACCAGATTGGACATACATTCCAGCAGAATATTGGCTCCTTGAGGAAACTCCTGCTCTGCCAGGCCTGTATAGCACTCAACCGTTTCGAATTTTTTTTCTGCCCGCATGGCCCGATGCCTCTGAATCCGCTGATGGCTCTCCGCATCATAGGGGTACATGGTGGCAATATAGATTCTCTGTCCCGGACCCAGATTCAGGATCTGTTCCTCCGCATATCTGGATTTTCCGCTGCCGGAACCTCCTGTAATCAAATGCAGCATCGTATCACTCCTAACTTAACGGGACATACGTCTCGATATCATTTTCCTGGAAGGTTGCCATCTTATTGTAAACCTCCAGCCCCATATCCAGCAGCGGGAACAGCATGATCGCTCCGCTGCCTTCTCCCAGACACATATCGCAGGTCAGGAAAGCCCTCTTTCCAATGGAATCCAGCAGCATTTCCGCTGCCGGCTCCCTGGAAACATGGGAAGCCATCATATAGTCCGCCGCCTGGGGACAGATCCGCATGGCAGTTAAGGCCGCCACACAGGAAATAAAGCCGTCGATGACCACCGGCATATGCCGGGCCGCTCCTCCTAAAAAGACCCCGGCCATGCCGGCAATATCAAAGCCGCCCACCTTTGCCAGCACATCTACCGGATCATCCGGATCCGGCTGATTGACCTGGATGGCCTTTTTTATGGCGTTGATCTTCCGCAGAAGCCCTTCGCTGGAAAGGCCCGCGCCTCTTCCGGTAAGCTCTTCCACAGGCTTTCCCAGAAATACCGAAGCCATGGCGCTGCTGGTGGTTGTGTTCCCGATTCCCATCTCACCGGTAGCCAGGATCCCATAGCCTTCTTCTTTTTTTTCCGCGGCCAGCCGGATTCCTGTCTCCAGAGCCTCTACCGCCTGCTCCCGGGTCATGGCAGGTCCCTTGGTCATATTATTGGTTCCGTAAGCGATCTTGCAGTTCCGTATATTGGTATCACGGTAAATTCCCATATCCACCGGAAAAATGTCCGCTCCAGTTTTCCGGCAGAGAATACCGGCCGTAGCCTTCTCCTGCAAAAAATTTTCCGCCACCTGGGCGGTGACTTCCTGGCCTGTCTGGGTAACTCCTTCCTCCACAACGCCGTTATCGGCACAGAGCACCAGCAAAGCCTTTTTTTGAATATCCACCTGCGGACTGCCCTGTATTCCGGCCATCTGAACCACTGCCTGTTCCAGCTTTCCAAGACTTCTTAAGGGCTTCGCGATGGAATCCCAGTGCTGCCATGCCGCATCCATGGCTGCCTGGTCCAGAGGAACAATTTCCGCAACTGTTTTCTCCAGCAACATATCTTTCGTCCTTTCCGTCCGCACATTGTCTGCGGCGCTTTGCCGCGCCGCAGTACACCTCTGCTATTGTACCATAAAACCCCATGGGGTACAACTGTCTTCTGCCGGCTTTAGACCCTTGCTTCCCCAAACAAACAGCGGCAGAGTTTTTCACTCTGCCGCCGGATGCGAATCCTTATTTTTCCTGTTCATTTAATCCCAGAATTTTCCGCACGGCCGCTTCCATGCCCTCCACATCCGCAACTGTATTGTGGCGGACCGGCGCGCTGCGGATCTCCTCAATGGCCCTGGGCACCTTGACTCCGGTCACAGCCTCCAGATCGTCGATCTGCTCCAGATCCGTCATGCCGTCGTACTTTGCTCCGTCAATGGCATGAAGCACGCTTCTGGCAAACTTGTAGGGGCTGGCTGTGGAGGCGATCACGGTCTTTGTTTCATCTCCCGTCTCCCGGCGGTATTTTTCCAGGACACAGGCTGCCACCGCCGTGTGGGTGTCTATGACGTAGCGGTCTTCCCGGTACAGCTTGGCAATAATTTCCGATACCTCTTCCTCTGTGGCGTAATTTCCGTAAAAATCTTCCAGCTTCTCCCGCATTTCTCCGCTGATCTCATAGATGCCTGTTCCGGAAAGGGATTCCATAAGACTTCGGGTCTTCTCCGGATCCTCTCCGGCGATCCGGTAGATCAGGCGCTCCAGATTGCTGGACACCAGGATATCCATGGAAGGCGAGGAGGTGAGGATAAATTCCCTGTTCCGATCGTATACACCGGTGCGGAAGAAATCATAGAGCACTTTATTTTCATTGGAGGCGCAGATCAGTTTGCCTATGGGAAGCCCCATCTGCTTCGCGTAATAGGCCGCCAGTATATTGCCGAAATTTCCGGTAGGCACAGTAACGTTGATGACCTGGCCGGCAGTGATCTGTCCGCTTTTTACCAGCTGGGCATAGGCGTACACGTAGTAAGCCACCTGGGGCACAAGCCGTCCGATATTGATGGAATTGGCAGAGCTGAACTGAAAGCCCTTCCGGTCCAGATCTTCTGCCAGCTTGCTGTCGCCGAACATTTTTTTCACTCCGGTCTGGGCATCGTCAAAATTCCCCCGGATAGCCACCACATAGGTGTTCTCTCCCTTCTGCGTCACCATTTGACGCTCCTGGACAGGACTTACCCCATCCTTTGGATAAAAAACAATGATCTTTGTTCCCGGCACATCCGCGAAACCGGCCATGGCCGCTTTTCCCGTATCTCCGGAGGTAGCGGTAAGGATCACGATCTCATTCTTTACCTGGTTCTTCTTTGCCGCCGTGGTCATCAGGTGCGGCAGAATGGATAAGGCCATATCTTTAAAGGCAATGGTTGCCCCGTGAAACAGTTCCAGGAAATAGGCTCCGTCCGCCTGGCGCAGAGGAGCAATCTCGCGGGTATCAAATTTTTCATCGTAAGCTCTTGCAATACAGCCCTTCAGTTCTTCCTCTGTATAATCCGTAAGGAAACGGCTCATCACCTCATAAGCAAGCTCCTGATAGTTCATTCCGGCAAGCTGCTCCATGGGAACATCCAGCACCGGCAGCTTTTCCGGCACGAACAGGCCTCCGTCACAGGCCAGGCCTTCCAGGACAGCCCTGGATGCAGTCACACCGGACTCTCCCCCTCGGGTACTCTTATATAAAATATCCATCTTTCATTCATCCTTCCATATGCTTGTGATTTATGCTCTGTTTCTCTTTTTCAGAACTCCCAGCAGCAGAGCCCCTGCCAGGCCTCCGGACAGCAGCGCCGCCGCCAGAGTGTATCCTCCGTCTCCGGTATCTGCAGCGGGAATCTTGTCCGGAGCAGCGGTGGGGGCAGCCGTAGCCGGCCCGGGGGTAGACGTTGGTTTATCGGTATCCGCCGGTTTTTCCGTAGGCGCAGCAGTAACCGTTGGTTCCGGCGTCAGGGTTCCTGTGGGTTCCTGTGTAGGTTCCTGCGTGGGCGCTTCTGTGGGTTCCTGTGTGGGCTCTCCCACCGGATCGCAGCTTCCGTCCGCAAGGAAGGTCAGTTCCGGCCAGGCTCTCAGCCCGTCCTCCGCCAACCCCAGTCCGGAATAATTGCTGACATAAATCTCCTGCTGACTGTCTGCCAGACGGATTCCATGGGCCCCTTCCCGCAACTGGATCCGCAGAAATCCTTCCTCATCCGTTACGCCGTTCACCCGCTCTCCTCCATCGATCCGATAGGAAAGCGCCTGTCCGGCCAGAGGGTTTCCTCCTTCATCCAGGATCCGGATTGCGCCGGTATAATCTCCTCCTTCATAACCATTTCCCCGCATTAGGATCCGGCCCTGGGTCCCCCGGTAGGTTTCCATGGCTCCGTCCTCCAGACAGGATTTCAGGTAACTTTCAATGGCTTCCAGCTCCCCGCCGGCTTCTCCGTACTTGGGAAGTTCACCCAGCATGGTGTAATCACTGCCGCCGCTCATAATATAGTTATTGCTGACCATAAGGATCTGCGTGGTACCATCTCCTGGATCCAGCGGTGTCTCCTGCCCATCCAGAGTAATGGACACCACACGGTTTCCCGTCTCTGCGTCAGGATCATAAACCACCCGAAAACCTGCAATCTGCAGAAAACCTCCGGAGATGGTCTGCTGCAGGAGCATACCGGTTTCCGGGTCCTGGCCGTCCAGACAGCTGGCGGAAACTTCCATAACCTGGTAAAGAATTTCAGGTGTGACAATTTTCATATATAAGGTGTTGGAAAAAGGAAAGGTGGAGAGCAGATCCCCGCGGGTTACTGTGCCGTTGGCCACCGGTTCCCGGACCCCGCCGCCATTCTCTGCGGCGATTACCGGCAGATTTCCTCCGGCGTTATCCTGAAAGGCCTCAGCCGCAGCTTTCAGGGCATCTGCCGCCAGATTTCCGTAATTGGTCTCTTCCAGCCTGGCAAGTCCGATATTGCCGATCCAGCCGGCCCAGAGACTGGTATCGATCTCCCCGATCACTTCCTGCAGCTGTTCTTCCTGAGATGCCTGAATCTCCGCCAGTTTTGCCGCCACCTCCGGATCAGCCGTCACCTCCGTCAGATCCGCCGGGGTCAGAAGTTCCTCTGTGACCCCTGTCACTTCTCCCTCATACTCCAGAGTCAGACGGCCTACTGCCGCCATATTGCATCCGGTCTGCACAATGGTGATCCCGTTTACCTCTGTATTTTCTACTGTATGACTGTGGCCGTCAATGATCACATCTACTTTGTCCTGGTAGTCTCCGGTCAGGGATTCCGCCAGATCTGCGCTGGTACAGGGGGCGTCTCCGTCTCCCAGATGACAGACGGCGATGATCACATCGGCTCCGGCTTCTTCCAGCTCGTCAATTTCCTTCCGGGCTGTCTCTGCTTCATCCCGGAACTCCAGTCCCTGGATACCCTCCGGGTTGGTGGCGGAGGCAGTCTGCACCGTTGTCAGACCAAAAAAACCGATCTGGATCCCGTTGCTTTCGATCAAAGCGTGGCAGCCGCTGTTTCCCTCCTGCACCCCTTCCAACAAAGGACTGCCGTTTCGATATACATTGGCCGCTAAAATGGGAAAATCCGCCAAAGCTGCGTTGGCAAGAAACTGATCCGCTCCGAAATCAAATTCATGATTACCCGCTGTCATCAGGTCATAACCCGCCAGATTCATAAGTTCTATTACATCCGCCCCCTGGGTAAGGGATGCCAGCGGCAGTCCCTGGGTAGCGTCTCCTGCGTCAATGAGGATCGAACCTGGGGTTGCCTCCTTCAGGCCCGCCACCTGGTCAATACCTACCACCGATTCCCCGTCTCCCGCCAGATATCCATGGCTGTCATTGGTGTGATAGATCACGATCTGGCCGCTGGCCTGCTCTTCCGGTTCTCCAGCCGGAGCAGCACTCTCCCCGGTTACCTCTTCCTGGACTGCGGAAGGCTCCTCCCCGGCCCAGACGGTCCCTGTATTTCCAAATACCAGTACTGCCGCCAGCAGCAGAGCAGTTTTATTTTTTTTCACCAAATTGCTCCTCCTTTCATCAACTCAAAAACAGCTTACCATTCTCTCCGGGGGATTGCAACCTTTTCTAAATTTTCCGCTTCCATTTATAGCGTCAGTGTACAAGAGGACAATACGGTTGCCCCTTGTACACTGACGCTGTTCCGGCTGTCTTTTTTGCAAACATACATTTTATTTTTGCTCAGTTTTATTGACTTTTCCAAAAATCAAACCTATAATAGGTTTGTCCGATTTTATTGGACACTCTGACATGGCGGCTTCCCCAGCCGCAATGCAATCACACATTTTGTGTAAGGAAAACGGACTCCCATGAGTCCGTTTTCTGTTTCCGCAAAAAAGAGGGCCCCTCCTGTACGCGTCAGGAAAGGGAGCCCTCCCGGTAAACCTTTGCAGTTTGTATCAGATATGTATGGATTCGCTCCAGTCGTCCTCGTCAAAGGAAATATCATTGGTAGCTGCCACATTCCGCACCATTTCACCGCTGATCATGGAACGGTACTGCTCCTCCAGGGTGTAGCCCTCATCCTCATCATCCGGCATGGGGCTCTCTGTCAGTGTGCTGCCCAGTCTCTTCAGAGGCGCCCACCAGTTGGTGGTCAGCTGCTGATCTGCCGGCACATCACGGCGCCGGGTCTGAACCAGGTAGTTTTTCATCTCCGGATAAGCGGCGATAGCGGCCATATCCTCATAGAAATTCTTTCCATCATATTCAAAGCACAACAGCAGCAGATCGTTCAGCGCGTAAAAACACTGGTTGCGGATCCCATGGATCCACAGAATCTGTGACACTTTCTCGGAGGGATTCAGGTGTTCTTTCATATATGTCTCTCTCTCCTCCGGCACTACGTAAATAATTTCCGCAACTCGTCTCATGTTAATATTGCCTCCCTGTACATATTTTGCCAACCCACATACGCGGAACCCCTTTACCCCTCATGGATCCCTGTATACCGGTGTTTTTCAACATATTTATTATACTGGAAAATACCAATAATATCAAGACTTGGCCGCAGAAAAGAGCAACTAATTCTGCTGATTAATATAATTGATCAGTCCCTCTGCCCGGATGATTTTCTGCATAAATTCCGGGAATGCCTGGCCTTTGTATTCCGTTCCCTTTGTTCTGTCATAGATCATCCCTGAATCAAAATCAATTTCTACCTGATCCCCATCCTGAATGTCCCGGGCCGCTTCCGGACACTCGATAATCGGGAGGCCGATGTTGATGGCGTTCCGGTAAAAAATCCGCGCGAAGGTTTCCGCGATCACACAGCTTACCCCCGCTGCCTTAATGGCGATGGGCGCATGCTCTCTGGAAGATCCGCAGCCAAAATTTTTATTGGCCACAATAATGTCACCCTTCTGCACCTTGCGCACAAACTCTTTATCAATGTCTTCCATGCAATGGGTGGCCAGTTCCGCCGGATCTGAAGAATTCAGATACCGGGCAGGTATGATCACGTCTGTATCCACATTGTCCCCGTATTTAAACACTCTTCCTTTCGCCTGCATATGAAACCTCTCCTCTCCTTATTCTCCCAGTTCCGCCGGGGCGCTGATCTTTCCGGTAACTGCGCTGGCAGCGGCTACTGCCGGACTGGCCAGGTAAACCTCTGAATCCACATGACCCATGCGTCCCACAAAATTCCGGTTGGTAGTAGAAATACATCTCTCTCCTGCTGCCAGGATACCCATGTAGCCTCCCAGGCAGGGCCCGCAGGTAGGCGTGCTTACCACAGCACCCGCTTCAATAAAGATCTTCAGCAGCCCTTCCTCCATAGCCTGGAGATAAATGGCCTGGGTGGCGGGGATCACAATGCAGCGAACCCCTTTCTTTACCTTTCTTCCCTTAAGAACAGCCGCCGCCGTCCGCAGATCCTCTATACGTCCGTTGGTGCAGGAGCCGATCACCGACTGATCGATCTTTACATCCTCTGTGATCTCGTCAATGGTCTTTGTATTCTCCGGAAGATGCGGGAAAGCGATGGTAGGCTTCAGCTGGCTGAGGTCAATGGTATATTCTTCCTCATAAACCGCGTCCGGATCCGCCTCATATATCTGGTAGCTTCTTGCGGAATGTTCCTTCATATATGCTTCTGTCTTCTCATCCACCGGGAAAATGCCATTTTTTCCGCCGGCCTCGATGGCCATATTGGCAATGGTGAACCGGTCATCCATGGAAAGGCTGGCGACACCTTCTCCCGCAAACTCCATGGATTTGTACAGAGCGCCGTCCACACCGATCATGCCGATGATGTGCAGGATCACATCTTTTCCGCTGACCCATTTAGGCAGGCTTCCGGTAAGGTTGAATTTAATCGCCGGGGGCACCTTGAACCAGGCCTTTCCGGTAGCCATGCCTGCCGCCATATCCGTGCTTCCCACGCCGGTGGAAAAGGCTCCCAGGGCTCCGTAGGTGCAGGTGTGGGAATCCGCCCCGATGACCACATCGCCCGCCACAACCAGACCTTTTTCCGGAAGCAGCGCATGTTCGATGCCCATCTGGCCCACATCAAAGTAATTGGTAATCTCATGGGCGCAGGCAAATTCCCGCACACATTTGCAGTGCTCTGCAGACTTTATATCCTTATTAGGAATAAAGTGATCCATTACCAGGGCAATTTTATCCTTGTCAAAAACGTCTTTCTTCTGAAACTTATCCATTTCATGGATAGCCACCGGAGAGGTGATATCATTTCCCAGAACCAGATCCAGCTTTGCCTCGATCAGCTGGCCTGCCTCTACATGGTCCAGCCCGGCTGCCGCCGCCAGGATTTTCTGTGTCATTGTCATACCCATGCTTCTATTCCTCCTGTTTTGCTTTCTGCTTGCTATTGTACCACAGGTTTTGTTATAATACTAATACATATTATGAATATTTAATATAATTTGGAGGAATAGTATGGAGCAGTCTTTGGATCTTTATCATATTTTCTATGTAACAGCCCGCTGGGGTAATATTTCCCGGGCCTCCCGGGAGCTTTTCATCAGTCAGCCCGCCGTAAGCAAATCCATCCGCCGCCTGGAAGAAAGTCTGCAGACGGTTCTCTTCCGCCGCAGTTCCCGGGGTGTTTCTCTCACAGAGGAAGGCCGCCTGCTTTTTAAACAGGTACAGGAAGCTTTTGAGGCTCTGGAAAACGCGGAACAGACCCTGGCCCGCAGGCATGCCCTGGGCGTCTCTCAGCTCCGCCTTGGAGCCAGTTCCACCCTCTGTAAATACGTACTGCTTCCATTTCTTCAGACCTTTATCCGCAGGCATCCTCACGTGAAGGTCACCATTTCCTGCCAGTCCACCTATCAGACTCTGGATCTGCTCCGGGAGCAGAAAATCGACATCGGACTGGTAGGGCGCCCGGCTTCTCTGAAGCATTGCGAGTTCTTCCCGCTGCAGACGATCCAGGATACCTTTGCCGCTACTGAATCCTACCTTTCCAATCTTTCCCTGCGGGAGCAGGGCGCGGATCTCCTGGACACAGCAGCCTTTATGCTGCTGGACGAAGAGAACATTACCCGGCAGTATGTGAACAATTACCTGGCAGAACACCATCTGCACCTTTCTCATGTACTGGAAGTATCCTCCATGGATCTTCTCATCGAATTTTCCAAGATCAGCATGGGAATCGCCTGTGTGATCCGGGAATTTGTCCAGGAAGAACTGGACCGGGGGCTCCTGCGGGAAGTCCCTCTTGGATTTCACTTCCAGCCCCGGGAGATCGGCTTTGCCTGCCGCAAAGGCCTTCGGGAGTATTCTCCCCTGTGTGAATTTCTGGATCTGGCCAAAGAAAGATAAAAAGGCAGCCGCCTGTGTAAATCACAGAAACGGCTGCCCTGCTGATTTTTACAGAAAAAAATCAGTTGTTGATCAGCTTGTCCTCGTCGCTCCAGCTGTACAGCTTTCTGACTTCCTCGCCTACCACCTCTGCGGGATGCTCCAGGGCTTTTCTGCGCATAGCGCGGAAATGCGCCTGACCGCCTGCGGAAGACATCTCCAGCAGGAAATCCTTGGCAAAGGTTCCATCCTGAATGTCGGAAAGGATCTTCTTCATAGTCTTCTTTGTTTCCTCGGTAACGATCTTGGGTCCGGTGATATAATCGCCGTACTCAGCGGTGTTGGAGATGGAATATCTCATGCCTTTGAAGCCGGACTGATAGATCAGATCCACGATCAGCTTCATTTCATGGATACACTCAAAATAAGCGTTTCTGGGATCGTATCCCGCCTCGACCAGAGTCTCAAAACCGGCCTGCATCAGAGCGCTGACACCGCCGCACAGAACTGCCTGCTCACCGAACAGGTCTGTCTCTGTCTCAACCCGGAAGGTAGTCTCCAGAAGGCCTGCTCTTGCTCCGCCAATGCCAAGACCGTAAGCCAGAGCCAGATCTTTGGCTTTTCCGGTATAATCCTGCTCCACCGCTACCAGGCAGGGGGTTCCCTTTCCGGCCTGATATTCGCTTCTCACCGTATGGCCGGGAGCCTTGGGAGCGATCATTGCCACATCCACATATGCGGGCGGAACGATCTGTCCGAAATGAATGGCAAAGCCATGGGCAAACATCAGCATGTTGCCCTCCTCCAGATTCGGCTCAATGTCGTTCTTGTACATAGCGGCCTGTTTCTCATCATTAATAAGGATCATGATGATATCCGCCTGCTTCGCAGCCTCCGCCGCGGTATAAACCTTCAGGCCCTGTGCCTCTGCCTTGGCCCAGGATTTGCTTCCCTCGTAAAGGCCGATGATAACATCACAGCCGGAATCTTTCAGGTTCAGCGCATGAGCGTGTCCCTGGCTTCCGTAGCCGATGATCGCGATCTTCTTTCCCTCCAGTAAAGAAAGGTTGCAGTCTTCCTGGTAAAAAATCTTTGCTGCCATTGTAGTATTTCCTCCAATTCCGTCTTGAAATCTATTGTTAAAAGGCCGGGCCTTTTAGCAAACTTGTTTTTAAAGGTACCGTACGTCTTCCATTCCTCTGGAAAGTCCTGTAATACCGGTTCTTGCCAGTTCCAGGATCTCATGGCCCTCCAGAAGCTTCAGGAAAGCATCCAGCTTGCTCTGGGCTCCCGTCAGCTCAATGATCAGGGATTCTTTTCCCACATCCACGATCTTGGCTCTGAAAATGCTGGCCACGGACATGATGCTCTGACGCTCCTCCGCATTGGCCTTCACTTTTACCATGATCAGTTCACGGTTCACGCTTTCCTTGGGCTGAAGCACCTTAATGTCAATGACATCCACCAGCTTGGCCAGCTGTTTGGTGATCTGCTCCAGGACCTGATCGTCCCCTGTGGCTACCACGGTCATCCGGGAATACCGGGGATCTGCGGTAACACCTACAGTCAGGCTGTCAATATTGTAGCCCCGGCGGCTGAAGAGGCCGGATACCCGGCTCAGAACACCGGAGGTGTTGTCTACCAGAAGTGATAATATTCTTTTTTTCATATGCATACCAACTTTCCTGATACCCGCGTATCAATTACTTCCAGCTCTTTTCCAGAGGCTGATTCTTTTTCATTCTACCTTTTCGACATTTGTTTGTCAATCGCAAAACCGGTCTGCCAGCAGACGGCAGACCGGTTTCCGGGTCTCTTATGTATCCGTCTGATTTAACCAGCATTATACCGCAATTTTTCCGGTATGGGAAGGGTCAAATCAGAAATTTTTTCGGAATAATTCCAACTTTTTTGTTACTTTTTGTACAACCCGCAGGTTTTCCTCACATTTCCCCCGGCATTTTCCAGGCGTGATGATCCGTGTGCAGAAGATGGTGGGCTTTTTCGCCCAGAGGCTCGCCCAGGAAATCCGCATAACACTGCTTGATGGACGGATTCTCGTGGGAGAAACGGAGTTCGCTGTGACGGTCCAGATTATACAGGATGCTGACACGGTCCGCCGCCATTTCATAACCGTCATGAATGGGCTGGCCGCCGCCGCCGGAACAGCCGCCGGGACAGGCCATAACTTCCACGAAATCATAGGAAACCTTGCCTCTCTTCAGCTTCTTCAGAAGCTTCCTGGTATTTCCCAATCCGCTGACCACAGCTACCTTCAGAGTCTGACCGGCCAGATCAAATTCCGCCTCCTTCCAGCCCTGCATACCCCGCACCTGGCGGAAAGCGTCCGGATCCGGATTTTTTCCGGTAACCATGTAGGCGGCTGTCCGCAGAGCGGCTTCCATAACACCGCCGGTAGCGCCGAAGATCACACCTGCGCCGCTTCCCAATCCCAGAGGCATATCCAGTTCTTCTTCCTTCAGTCCCATGGGAACAATGTGAGCCGCCCGGATCATCCGGTCAACCTCCCGGGTGGTCAGAACCACATCCACATCCTGTCCGGAACCGGCATCATTCATTACCGGCAGCGCGCTTTCCTGTTTCTTGGAAATACAGGGCATAATGGAAACACTGAAGATCTTGTCCGGATCTACATTCAGGATCTTGGCATAGTAGCTCTTGGCAATGGCGCCGAACATCTGCTGGGGCGATTTTGCCGTAGACAGCTGATCTACATATTCCGGATAGAATCCCTTGACAAAGCGGACCCAGCCGGGACAGCAGGAAGTAAACATGGGGAATTTTTCATTTTCTTTGTTTTTCAGTTTTTCCAGGAACTCGCTGGCCTCCTCCATGATGGTCAGATCCGCGCTGAAATCCGTGTCGAAAATGTAATTAAAGCCTACCTGCCGCAAGGCCGCTGCCAGCCGTTTTACCGTGGCGAATTCCGGCTTCAGTCCCAGATCTTCTCCCCAGGCCGCACGCACAGAGGGAGCGATCTGCACAATGGTGATCTTCTCCGGATCATCCAGGGCATCCCAGACTTTTCCGGTATCGTCTCTTTCCGTCAGGGCGCCTACCGGACAATGGGTCACGCACTGGCCGCAAAGGGTACAGTTTGTATCCTCCAGCCGCAGGGCGTCTTTTACATCCACCGTTACCCGGGAACCGGTGTTTACTACATCCCAGATGCTGCAGGTCTGAACCTTATCGCATACCTGAATGCAGCGCATACATTTAATACATTTTGTATAATCCCGGACCAGAGGGAACTTTTTGCTTCCCTTCTGGAAAGGAATCTGTTTCTCAAAGGGAACGCTGTGGATATTCATATCGCTGGCAAGGGTCTGCAGGGAGCAGTTCCCGTTCCGCACGCAGAGAGCGCAGTTGATCTCATGCTGGGACAGCAGCAGCTGCACATTGTTCCTGCGGACGTTCCATACCTTCCGGCTGTTGGTGCGGACCACCATACCTTCTTTTACCGGACAGTTGCAGGCCGTAAACAATTTCTCAAATCCTTCGATCTCCACCACGCACACCCGGCAGGCGCCGATCTCATTCAGATCCTTCAGAAAACAGAGGGTAGGGATCTTGATCCCCACGCTGGCCGCCGCTTCCAGGATCGTTGTATTTTCCGGAACTCTTACTTCTCTTCCATCGATTGTCAAATTTACCATTCCCGTACCCTGCCTCCTTTAAACACTCCATAGCCAAAGTGGTCGCAACGCAGGCAGCGCCCGGATTCCTGATGGGCCTCTTCCTCCGTCATTCCACATTCCATCAGTTTGAAGTCCTTGATCCGCACAGCAGCTTCCCGCTCTTTCAGGTTGATGCGGCCGCAGCTGTGCCTGTCAGCCAGGCGTACCGGCGGGATTTCCACATCATTGCGGACTTTGTGCTGGAATCCAAGGAATTCATCAATATTGGCGGCAGCCACCTTGCCGGCGGCAATGGCCCGTATTACGGTAGCCGGTCCTGTTACGCAGTCTCCGCCGGCGAAAACTCCCTCCGTATTCTTTACGCCGCTCCAGTCCAAAGCATCAATGGCGCCCCGGCGGATGGGGATGCCGAACTCTCCGAACTTCCGGGAATCGATGCCCTGGCCAATGGCTACCAGCACCACTTCGCAGGGTACTCTTACTTCCGCCTGGGAAGAATTCATGGGTTTTGGTCTTCCATCCTGGATGGGTCCTACGATCTGGGGCTGTACCCACAGGGCGGCTACTTTTCCTTCTGCGTCCTTCTCAATCCGCAGAGGCGCATGGAGATCCATTACCTCGCAGCCTTCCGCAATGGCCCCTTCTACTTCCTCCGGAAGAGCCGTCATATCCACTTTTCTCCGGCGGTATGCGATGGTTACGGATTCCGCTCCCAGCCGCACGGCCGACCGGGCCACGTCCATGGCCACGTTTCCGCCGCCTACAACAACTACCCGCTTGCCGGTAAAATCAGGCATGTCATAATCGCCGATGCTCCGCAGCATCTCTACCGCGGAAAGAACGCCTTCCGCATCCTCTCCCTCGATACCGATCTTCCGGTCCACATGGGCGCCGATTGCCACATACATGGCGTCGCAGTGGTCTCTCAGCTCTTTGATGGAGATATCATCTCCCACACGCACGTTGGTAACAGTCTTAATTCCCACAGAAAGCAGGGTTTCAATCTCTTTATCCAGGATTTCCCTGGGCAGACGATAGCTGGGGATTCCATAGCGGAGCATGCCTCCCAGCTGTTTTCTCTGTTCGTAAATGGTTACCTCGTGTCCCATCAGAGCCAGATAGTAGGCGGCGCTTAATCCTCCCGGACCTCCGCCGATAATGGTAACCTTTTTGCCTGTAGGCTTCAGGCACTGGGGCACCGAAACATCGCCTGCATGCTCTACCGCAAACCGTTTCAGACCGCGGATATTAATGGGATCGTCCACCATAGTCCGGCGGCAGCGTACCTCGCAGGGATGCTCGCAGATCAGGCCGCAGGTGGCCGGCAGAGGATTGTCCTTGCGGATCAGGCGCACAGCGTCGTAATATCTGCCTTCGTGGATCAGGGCCACGTAGCCGGGAATATCCACACCGGCAGGACACTCCGCCACGCAGGGCACCGGCTGGGTTACCATACCGGAACATCTTCCGTGCTGAATATGCTCCTCAAAATCTCCCCGAAAGCCCCGGACGCCTTTCAGCACCATTCTGGCCGCCTCGTAGCCAATGGCGCAGTCCGCAGAATAAAAAATACTTTCCGCCGTCTTCTCAATAACATCAATGGTTTTCAGTTGTGCTTTTCCGTCCAGCACAGATTCCATCAGAGATACCAGCTGACCCAGACCGATCCGGCAGGGAACGCACTTTCCGCAGGACTGCGCATGGCACATCCTTAAAAAAGAAGTTGCCAGATCCACCGGACATAAGCCAGGCGGACTCGCAACCACCCTGCGTTCCAGGTCCTTGTAAAGCTTCTCCACTGTCATCTGCGCTTCGTTTTGTGTGACAATACTAAGTCTGCTCATCATACCCTCCGCATAGTTCAAAATACACTCCAGTTTCCTTGCGTGATACCCATCACACACGCAACCCTTACTCATACATTGATTATAATTTAACACACTCAGCTTTTTTCGTCAATCCGTCAATGATTTTTATTTTATTTTCTTTATTTCTCTACATATTACACAAAAGAACTGTTCCGGACCAATCCGGTCGGAACAGTTCTTTGCCGAGAGCCTTTAATTCAGTTCAATATCCATCAGATCTTTGGGCGGTATCTTCTGCGCGGTTTCCTCCTTAAACTTCTTCAGAGCAGTCTGGGCGTTTTTAATGGAAATATTGGTGCCGGCTCCCGCCACGCAGCCGCCGGGGCATCCCATCCCCTCAATCAGACATCCATTCATTTTCCCGGCCTTGGCCAAAGTCAGGATCTTTCTGCATTCCGCCAGTCCTTCCGCATGTTCGATGCGGACCGGTACTTCCGGATAGTATTCCTTAAGACATTTTTCGATGGCTTCCGATACTCCGCCGGCCACCGCGTAGCCTCTGCCGGCTGCTGTGGCGTCATGGAAGGCGGAATCTCCCTCAATGGCCTCCGGATCGATCTCCCGGGCGTCAAACATGCCCTGCAGTTCTTCAAAGGTAATAACAAAATCCACATCGCTGCGGACGTCAGTCCGGGAAGCTTCCAGTTTTTTGGAGGCGCAGGGACCGATAAACACCACATGGGCTTTTGGATGTTCTTTTTTGATGCTTCTGGCAGTTGCCACCATGGGTGTCAGTTCCTGGGATACGCTGTCCACCAGATCGGGAAAATAGATCCGTGCCAGCGCTGACCAGGAAGGACAGCAGGAAGTCAGCAGAAAAGGAAGTTCTCCGGTGGCCACCTTTTCCGCGTAATGGTGGGCTTCCGTGACCGCGCCGATGTCCGCGCCCAGCGCCACCTCGTATACCTCGGAAAATCCCAGGGCCAGAAGAGCCGCCTTGAATTTCTGCGGCGTTACTTTGGGACCGAATTGGCCGATAAAGGCCGGAGCCACCTCGGCAATAATCTCCTGTCCTTCCCGCAGGGCTCTGGACAGCTGAAAGATCTGAGACTTATCGGAAATAGCGCCAAAAGGACAGCTGACCATGCACATGCCGCAGGATACGCATTTATCCGGATTTATAACCGCTCTGCCCTGGCCGTCGCTTTCTATGGCGTTGACACCGCAGGCTCTGGCACAGGGGCGTTCCATGTGGGAAATTGCGTCATAGGGACATACAGCCTTGCATTTTCCGCAATGGATGCATTTTTCCTGATCAATAATGGATTTTCCTTTCCGGATGGTAATGGCCCCCTTGGGGCATACCTGCCGGCAGGGATGGGCCACGCAGCCCCGGCACATATCGCTGACCATATACATATTTGGTTCACAGGCATCGCAGGCAGAAGGAATCACCTGCATCAGCGGCGGCTCGTAATACTTTTCATCAATATTGCTGGCCTCCATCCCGGCGGTAATATGCACTGCCTGATTTTCCGGACGCAGGGACATACCCATGGCCAGACGCACTCTCTCGCTGGCTACCGCCCGCTCCCGGTAGATACTTTCCCGGTATGTGGCTCTCTCCCTGACGATTTCATAGGGGATTGCCTCGATTCTGTCCTGAAAATTCTCCTCTGTGGATTCAAAGGCCACCTTGGAAATTTCTTTGAAGACCTCTCTTCGGATCTTCTTGACCGGCGTGTCAACTCCTCTCATACTTTCACCCATTCCTTTCCTGCTACTCTACTCTATATTTGCGGAAAAGCCCGGCTTTTCCATAATGAAAAAGGGCGGAAGAATCCTTTCCTCCGCTCTTTTATCATTCTATTATTTTTTTCCCAGCCTTCCCATGATCCATACGCAGGCCATAATGATCAGGATGGTAACGAAAATTCCGCCCATCCCCTGGCCCATGATTGCGAAAGCGTGTTCAAGATTTACGACTCTGTCCATAGAACCTCCTTATAAGAACTGGCTTACCAGATTGATAACCATACCGCCGGCAATTACCGAAGCGATCTGTCCGGAAACATTGGCCCCTGCCGCATGCATCAGAATGATATTGCTAGGATCTTCCTGCATAGCCATTTTCTGAATCACCCGGGATGACATGGGGAATGCAGAAATTCCTGCGCCGCCTACCATAGGATTGATCTTCTTCTTCAGGAAGAGATTCAGGAACTTGGCCAGCAGCACGCCTCCGATGGTATCCATGACAAAGGCGAAAAGACCGATGGCCATAATCATCAGTGTTTCCGGGCGGACAAATTTGTCAGCCACCATGCTGAAGGAAATCGTAATTCCCAGCAGCAGCGTGATCAGGTTTGCCAGGTTGTTCTGCGCCGTATCCGAAAGGGTCTGCAGAACGCCGCACTCACGGATCAGGTTGCCGAACATCAGGAAGCCAACCAAGGCTACGGACTGAGGCGCCACAAAGCCTACAATGATGGTAACCGCAATGGGGAAGACGATCCGCATCGGTTTGGAAACCGATTTAGGATTGTACTCCATATGGATCCTGCGCTCTTTTTTCGTGGTAACCAGTTTAATGGCAAAGGGCTGCACAATGGGCACCAGCGCCATGTAGGAATAAGCTGCCACGGCAATCGCTCCCACATACTGAGATCCCAGCATCTGAGATACCAGAATGGAGGTGGGGCCGTCCGCCGCGCCGATGATTCCAATGGAGGCCGCGTCGATCAGGGGGAATCCGATGGCTGCCGCCAGGGCGATAGCCGCGAAAATTCCGAACTGGGCTCCGGCTCCGAACAAAAACATAATGGGATTGGACAGCAGAGGGCCAAAATCGATCATGGCGCCGATACCGATGAACAGCAGGATCGGCATGACCTCTGAAGCCTCGATGCCCACATTGTAAAGCCATTCGATGATTCCAGGTGTTTCTCCCACTCCCTGCAGCACCTGGTCAATAACGCCGGACAGAGGCAGATTCACCAGGATAGCGCCAAAACCCATGGGCAGCAGCAGAGAAGGCTCGTACTCTTTCTTGATAGCCAGCCAGATCAGGGCTATGCCGATCAGATACATAACGCCCTGCTGCCAGGTCACGTTGCGAAACCCGTCAATTAAAAAATCCATTCACTTTTCCTCCAGGGTATTTTCTTTTTCTTTCCTTCCGCGAAAGCCGCAGATACCGTTTGATTATAAGTCATAATCCCCGGGCATGTCAAGGCCGGCCTGTTTAATCCAGCAGGATCAGGGCCATAAAGGTCAGGTTTCCGTCCCCGATATTGGCCAGTCCGTGGCTGTGGCCGCTGGGGGTCACTGTCACATCCCCGGGTTTTACCTGTCTCTTCACTCCGTCGTCCTCATATTCTCCCAGCCCCTGAAGGATGTAATAAGTTTCACATTCCCCCCGGTGCTCATGAACGCCCAGGGAACACCCCGGCTCCAGAGTTACCTCCGCGTACATTCTGCAGTGGCTGCCCAGCTGTTCCTGCTCCAGAATATCCCGGATCAGCACGTGGCCCTTTCCTCCAGCCATATTTTCCACTCTTCTTACCTTCATGTTTTTCTCCTCTTTTCTTTTTTAGTATCCCGCCAGGTCCCGGATTACCTGGCCCGCCATTAAAAGTCCCGCAGCGGAGGGCACAAAAGCCGCGCTGCCGGGAATGGGTTTTCTGCTTCCGCTCCCCGTCTCTCCGCCCCGGGGCTTCAGAGGCTCTTCCTCCGAATAAACCACCTTTACTCCGGTGATTCCCAGCTTTCTCAGCTCCCTGCGCATAACCCGGGCCAGGGGGCAGACGGAAGTTTTTTCAATCTCCGCGATCCGGAAAAGTTCCGGATGCAGCTTGTTTCCCGCACCCATTGCGCTGATCACCGGGACTTCTGCTTCCCTGGCCTTGCGGATGATCAGCAGCTTGGCGGTAACATTATCCACTGCGTCCACCACATACTGATATTCCCGGAAATCAAACTCCTGCTGGTTATCCGGCAGAAAAAAACACCGTCTGGCCTCTACCTGTATCTCCGGATTAATCTCCAGAAGTCTCTCTTTCATAGCGTCCACCTTATACTGCCCCAGGGTCCGGCAGGTAGCAATGATCTGCCGGTTCAAATTGGATAGAGAAACGGTGTCGTAATCCACCAGCACCAGGGATCCGACCCCGCTTCTGGCCAGAGCTTCCGCGGCGTGGCCTCCTACGCCTCCGATGCCGAAAACAGCCACCCGGGATTCATAGAGACGTTCCATGGCTTCTTTCCCCAAAAGCATTTCCGTTCTGGAAAATTCCTCTCTCCACTCCATATCTGGCCGCCTCCCTGTTTCCGTTAATCCTGGCGTCCCTGTACAAGAGGCAACACGCTCCCCTTGTACAGGGATCTTATTTTTTTATCATACCACAGCCTAAGAAGGAGCGCAACCGACAGCTTTCCTCCGGAACCCGGCAGAAAATTAACTGCAGCTTTGCATTTGTAACATTTAAAACAGTTTCTTTTTTTTCTAAAATGTATTATGATAATAATTATTATTTATTTGCACAGGCGGAGGTTTTTATGGATAAAAAGCGCCAGCAAGCACTTCGTATGCTTGGCATTACCATTTCTTATTACAGGCGTGCCAAGGGATACACGCAGGCACAGCTTGCGAAAGAGATCCATGTCAGCCGGACGCATATCAGCAATATCGAAGCACCGAATGCCAAAACTTCTGTCTCTATTACCCTTCTGATGGATATTGCCGACGCCCTTGACATCCCTCTCACCTATTTATTTGATTTTCACGACCAAATTCCAGATTGATGCAGATATGAATGCGAGGACTGAATGATGAACGACAGAATCGATTTGCATGTTCACTCCAACTGTTCCGATGGTACTTTTACTCCGGAAGAGCTGGTTTCTTACGCCCTGGAAAAGAAGCTTCGGGCCTTTGCGCTTACGGACCACGACTCCGTAGACGGAATCTCCCGGGCCTCCCTGGCGGCCCGGGGAACTTCTCTCACTGTTATTCCCGGAGTGGAGCTTTCCTCGGATTACAAAGGACAGGATATTCACATTCTGGGGCTGGGGGTCCGCATGGAGGATCCTGTTTTTCTTGGTTACCTGGAAGACTTCCGGAAAGCCCGGGATGCCCGGAACCAAAAAATGATGCAAAAGCTTCAGGAACATGGCGTCGCCATCTCCCGGCAGCAGATGGAAAAGGAATTTCCGGACTGTGTCTGGACCCGGGCTCATTTTGCCCGCTATCTCCGGGATCATGGGTATGTCCGGGATATGCGTGATGGTTTTTTACGCTACGTAGGGGATAACGCCCCCTGCTTTGTTCCCAAAGAGCAGATTTCTCCTTTTGAGGCTGTAAAGCTTCTGCTGGAAAACGGCGCCCACCCGGTGCTGGCCCATCCCCTGCTCTACCGCCTTTCTTCTTCGGAACTGGAGGCTCTGGTAAAGGGACTTTGCAGCCAGGGACTTCAGGGATTGGAGGCAATCTACTCTCTGAACCGTTTTTCCGACGAGTCCTCCATGAAACAGCTGGCCAAGCGCCACGGACTCTGCATCACCGGCGGGTCTGATTTTCACGGTTCCAACAAACCGGACATTGATCTGGGTACAGGGCGGGGCAATCTGAATATTCCATATTCTTTGTGGGTAAACTTAAGAGGATGCGGCTGAAAACAGCGCATCCTCTTTTCTTTCGGCTGAAAAACAGATTATTCCGAAACCGGCTCCGCCGGAATAAACACCCGCTTGTCCAGCACCGTCTTTTTCTCCGCCGCTCTGGCCGCAGCCTCCTCGCAGAAATAATCCTGGGCACAAACCTGAGCCTTTCCTCTTCGGTCCGGTTTCACATAAGTACCGTCCGGCTGAAGAACATGAGCCTTCATGTTATCCTCCAGCTGCACCTTCAGAATGTTCATGACTTCTTTTTTAATATCCGGATCTTCTACCGGGAATACAATCTCCACCCGTTTATCCAGATTTCTGGGCATCCAGTCGGCGCTTCCCATATAAACCTCTTCATTTCCGTTGCTGTAGAAATAGAAGATCCGGGCATGCTCCAGGAAATTGCCCACAATGGAGCGCACGGTAATATTTTCGCTGACCCCGGGAATGCCTGTGATCAGGCAGCAGATACCCCGGACGATCAGCTCGATTTTAACTCCCGCTGCAGAAGCGCTGTAAAGCGCCGCTATGATCTCCTGATCGCAGAGAGAATTAATTTTAGCCACGATCCTGGCTTCCTGCCCGTTTCTGGCGTGCTCCTCCTCCATACGGATCATATGCAGGAAGCGGTTTCGCATCCAGATAGGCGCCACCACCAGTTTGTTCCAGGTGCTGGGTTCGGAATAGCCGGAAAGCATATTGAAGACAGCCGTGGCATCCTCGCCGATCTTGGCGTCGCAGGTAAGAATTCCGCAGTCGGTATACTGCTTTGCCGTAGAATCATTATAGTTTCCTGTACCCAGATGGACATATCGGCGGATTCCCTCTTCTTCTCTACGGACTACCAGGGTGATCTTGCTGTGAACCTTTAATCCCAGCAATCCGTAGATCACATGGCAGCCGGCTTTCTCCAGCATCTTTGCCCAGACTATGTTATTTTCCTCATCAAAACGGGCCTTCAGCTCCACCAGAACAGAAACCTGCTTGCCGTTTTCCGCCGCCTGGGCCAGCGCCGCGATAATGGGCGAATTGCCGCTGACCCGGTACAGGGTCTGCTTAATTGCCAGAACCTGGGGATCCCTGGCCGCCTGCCGCACAAAATCCACCACCGGATCAAAACTCATGTAGGGATGATGAAGCAGGATATCCTTTTTTCTGATATTGGCAAAAATATCCTCCTCATTCTGCAGCGCCGGCACCGGAGCAGGAATATACTTGGGAACCTTGTATGCCTCGTAGCCTTCCAGACCATACAGTTTCATAAGGAAGGTCAGATCCAGAGGTCCGGGAATAAAAAACAGATCCTCGTCCTTAATATTAAACTCCGTCTTCAGAATCTTCAGCAGACGCTTGTCGATCTTATCCTCTACCTCCAGACGGATCACTTCCCCCCACTGGCGCTTTTTCAGCTGTTTCTGGATCTCAATGAGAAGATCCGCAGCCTCATCTTCGTCAATGGTAAGATCCGCGTTGCGCATGATCCGGTAGGGATGGGCGCAGACTACGTCGTAGCTTAAAAACAGTTTACCGATATTTCTCTCAATCACTTCCTCCAGAAGGATCAGGGAATGTTCTCCGCCCTCTCCCGCCGGCAGCTGTACAAACCTGGGAAGCACTGCAGGCACCTGAACGGTGGCGAATTCCAGAGTTTCCTTGGACTTCTTTCCTTCCTTGGATTTTTCTTCGTCTTTGGATTTTTTCTCCTCCTTCTTGGAGATCAGCGCTCCGATATTCAGAGTTTTATTGCGGATCAAAGGGAAGGGCCGGGAGGAGTCCATGGCCATGGGAGTCAGCACCGGATACACATTTTCTTCAAAGTATTCATCCACGTAGGCTGCCTGCTCCTTTGTCAGTTCTTCATGGGAACTGACAATGTGAAGATTTATATGCTTAAGGGCCGGGATCAGGGACCGGTTATAGGTTCTGTACTGCTGTGCCACCAGTTCATGAGTGCTGGCGGAAATCGCTTTCAGCTGCTCTTTGGGGGTCATGCCGGCAATATCCGGTTTTGTATACTGCGTGTGCACCAGGTCCTTCAGAGAAGCCACCCGGATCATGTAAAATTCATCCAGATTTGACGCCGTAATGCTTAAGAACTTCAGGCGCTCAAACAAAGGGATGTTTTTATCCCGGGCTTCGCTTAAAACCCGCTCATCAAAACTGATCCAGGAAAGTTCCCGGTTTCTGTAATATTCTGGTTTCATAAATGCGGAATAGTCCATTCTGCCCCACCTCCTATATCTGTCTTCTGATCTTTACCACCGGTTTCACGCTGAACACTTCGTAGAAAAAGTCCGCCTTGTCCTCCAGCAGTCCCTGTTCCAAAGTAAAATCCCTGTTAACCTCCAGAGAAAGACGCAGTTCCTGCTCCTTCAGGACTGCCCGCACCGACTGGATCTTCTGCATATGGCTTCGGTCCATGGCATTGGCATAGCGGAGAATGGCCGTCAGCTCCGCTACCAGCAGATACTGCCTCTCATCAATATTGATCTCCTGTGCCAGCTCTTCAAAGGAGGGCATCATCTTGGTATTGTACCTGGCGATCAGAGCAATGGTTTCCCTCTCCTCATGGGAGAGCCCGATAATCTCGTTGCTCATGATAATGCTGTAGGAACATTCAGCCACCGCGTTCATACTGATATATTTCCCCACGTCGTGGAGCATTACGGCGATCCGCAGCAGCAGCCGCTCCCGCTCTCCCAGTCCGTAAACCTTCTTCATGGCGTCGAAAATGGACATGGAGGTCATTTCCATATTCTGAATATGGGGCCGGTTTACCGCATATCGTTTTCCGATATTTTTTGCCGCCATGATAATATCGTTTTCAAAGTCGTGCTTTACCTTCAGAAGCTTCTTCTGTTCCGCGTACTCATAAGCCAGTCCCCGGGCCAGATGGGTGCCCGGCGTCCAGATCATGTCCGCGTCCATCTCTTCGATCAGACGATGATAGATAATGGCCGAAGGTCTCAGCAGAGAAGCGTACTCTACCGGCACGTCCAGATTTACCGCCAGCTCCATGTTGGAATGGGTTACAATATTCTGGTACCAGGCTTCGAAATCCTTTCTGGAAATGGTGCGGCTGGCCTTATCCTCCGTATGGCGGAATACGGTATCTGTGATAAAGTCTCCGATCAGCATAATATTTTCAATTTTCCGGTCTTTCAGGTACATGCGTTTAAAACTGATGATCTCATTCTGCAGCAGCTCTTCCGCCAGCTTCTCGTAATTAGCCGTATGATTCTTCAAAGGCTGCAGCCTTTCCCGGATCCGCAGGTTCCCCATACGGATATTCTGGGTAGTTACCAGAGCATCCTTATCAAACAGGGAGATCTGGATACTTCCTCCATCCACATCCAATACTGCCGTTCCCTTCTCGATCATTTTATTAAAACGGCTTTCAATAGAAGCGATGGCCTTATAGCTGAGGAATCTCTGTTCGGAATTGCTCAGGATCTCCACCTGCAGGCCCGTGGCCTGCCGGATCTTTCCCAGAACAAATAAGGCGTTCTCCGCCTCCCGCAGAGCGCTGGTGGCAATTGCCCTGTAATTTTCTACCTTATATCCGTCCATGATCCGGACAAAATCCTTCAGCACCGTGCACAGTTCCTCTTCCATGGCCGGTCCCAGTTTTCCATGGGTATAGGTATCCGTACCCAGTTCCAGACGATGGCGGACCGTATCGATGCTCTTGATGCCGGATTTTTTGGAAATCTCAAAAATTTCCAGCGTCACATCGTAGCTTCCAATATCAATGGTTCCAAATGTTGCTGGCTGCATAGCTGCCTCCTTCCTGATCCCTCTTTTATTTTCTTTTTGCCTCCTCTTACGATCCGGCTCAGTAATTTCCCAGCAGGCGCAGGTTCACCGCCTCCGCGGCGATTCCCCGCAGTGCGTTCCGCACCGCCGGCTCCTGCAAATTTCCCGAGAAATCTATAAAGAAACGATATTCCCAGGGCCGGTCCGGGATCGGCCGGGATTCGATCTTTGTCATATTCAGATGGTTATAGTCGAAATGAGCCAGAATATAGTATAAGCTTCCGCAGGCATGGGGCAATTCTACGCAGATGCTGATCTTCCGGGCCGATTCCACAAAGCATTTCTGCCGGGAAAGAATCACAAAGCGGGTAGAATTACAGTCCGTAGACAGGCCCTCATCCTCCAGGACCTGCAGTCCGAAATGTTCCGCCGCGTAGCGGCTGGCAATGGCCGCCTGGCTTTTGTCTTTCTCCCGGGCCACCTTTTCCGCAGCCATAGCGGTATTTAAAAGTTTTATCTGTTCCCAGCCGGGATGGCCGCCAAGGAAGCGGCGGCACTGGGCCAGAGCCTGGGGATGGGAATACACTTTCCGGATGTCTGACAGTTCTGCTCCCGGTACTCCCATCAGTGTATGCCGGATCTCCAGAATTTCCTCTCCAACAATATAATTGGGATATTCCGTCATCAGATCGTAAATATCCGAAACGCTTCCGGCGGTGGTATTTTCAATGGGCAGCACCGCGTAATCCGCCTGGCCGCCGGCCACTTGTTCCATGGCCTCTTTCCAGGTTTCCACGTGGGTGCTGCGGATTCCGTCGCCGAAAAAACTTTTCATAGCCGCAAAGCTGTATGCTCCCTCTACCCCCTGAAACACCACCTTGGCGCCATCCGTGGAAAGTTTCTGTATCCTTGTGTACTCTTCCAATCCGTCTGAAACGTTCCGCTCTTCCATCATCTGATACTGGCGCATTCTGCTGACTGACATAATATGGCGGAACAGTTCCTCCGCTCCTTTCGCGTTAAAGGAACCGGAAGCAGCCTCCCGAAGAGTCTTCAGCTTCTCTTCCTCTCTCTGCCGGTCGTATACTTTCCCTCCTGTGGCGATCTTGTACTCCGCCACCTGTTCAGAAAGATTCATCCGCTCCTCAAAAAGGCGGAGAATCTCCCGGTCTGTCCGGTCAATTTCCTGCCGGATCCCTGCCAAATCCTTCATGTTCGCTTCTCCCTGTATTCTGAAACCAGCCTGGTAAGTTCTCCCAGGAAAGAAAGGGAGCCAAAGGCCAGTATTACATCTTCTTTTCCCGCATCGGCTTCTGCCCGGTCCACCGCTTCCGCAATGCTGCCGCAGGCAGCCACATGGGGATTGTACTCCCGAAGCACCCGGGCCAGTTCCTCTGCCGGAAGGGCCCGATCGTTATCCGGAGTCTCAATGGTGTAGATCTGATCCGCCAGCGCTGCTGTCTCCGCAGCCACTCCCCGGTAATCCTTATCCTTCAGCACGCCGTTTATAAAAATCAGCCGTCTGCCCTGGAAATACTTTTCCACGGAAGCTCTCAGTTTTCTGGCCGCATCCGGATTGTGGGCGCCATCCACATAAAAAAGAGGGTCTTTCTGCAGGGCTGTAAACCGGCCATTCCAGGAGGCCCTGCAAAGTCCCTCCAGGATCTGACGGTCCGTCAGCTTCCAGCCTTTTTTCTGAAGAATCTTCAGAGCTTCCCAGGCTGCGGCTGCATTTTCCTTCTGACAGCTGCCGGCCAAAGAAATCTCCAGCCGGTTCCCTTTGTACAGAAATGTCTGTCCCTCCAGAGTATCCCGGAGCACCTGGGCCTGGCTGGCATCTGCTATGGTCAGCGGAATCTCCGCCGCCCTGCAGGCCTTTTCCAGTACTTCCATAACCTCCGGCTCCTGCCGCGCAGATACCGCCCAGGTGCCGGGTTTCAGGATCCCGGCCTTTACTGCGGCGATCTCTCCCAGAGTATTGCCCAGAAACTGCATATGATCCAGGCTGATGGAAGCAAAGACGCAGATTTCGGGAGCGGGGATTACGTTGGTGGCATCATCTCTTCCACCCATACCGCATTCCAGAACCACCGCATCGCACGCCTGCTCCTGAAAATAAAGGAAGCAGAGGGCAGTCTCCAGTTCAAAGGGAGAGGGTTTCTGCCCTCCTGCCGCCTCAAGCTGTTCCTCCGCCCGCCGCAGTTTTTCCGTCAGACGGACAAAATCCTCCCGGGAGATCCTCTCCCCGTCTATCTGAAAACGCTCCCTGTAGCTGTACAGAGTTGGAGAAATATATCGGCCTGTCCGGTATCCGCTCCGGGTCAGCGCCGTGGAAATGTAGGAAAGAATACTTCCTTTTCCATTTGTCCCCGCAATATGGATAAACCGGAGCTTCCGCTCCGGATTTCCCAACACTTTAAGAAGAGCCTGGAGTTTTCCCAACCCCATCTCTCCGCCGTAACGCTGCTGGTCTTCTATATAAGCCCGCGCCTCTCTATAATTCATGATACTGGCTGCTCCTTGAAGAGTAAAGTAAAATTTATGTAAAATTCCGGATGCAGGCTGGAGGATCTTCTGTTACAGATCTTCCTGCCCCTGCAGATAGGTAATAAACTGCTGCGCCGTACGTCCGGAAATCCCCCCGTGGCTCAGTTCCCATTGGTTGGCCTCCGCCCGCAGCCGGTCCGTTTCCATGGAAATACCTGCTCTGGCCGCCAGCTCTTCCACAATGTGGAAATACTCCTTTTGGCTGGGTTTGGAATAGCAGATGGTAACGCCGAAGCGGTTTACCAGGGATAGTTTCTCCTCAATAGTATCGGAACGGTGGATTCCGGCCCCTGTCTCCATATCATCCCGGTCGCTCCAGTTCTCTTTGATCAGATGCCTCCGGTTGGAGGTGGCATAAATCAGCACGTTTTCCGGCTTGGTCTCCACACCGCCCTCAATAACCGCCTTCAGGAATTTATATTCAATCTCGAATTCCTCAAAGGAAAGATCATCCATATAAATGATAAATTTGTAATTCCGGTTTTTGATCTGGGCAATGACATTGGAAAGATCTTTAAACTGATGCTTATAGATTTCGATCATCCGCAGGCCCTGAGGATAAAATTCATTAACAATGGCTTTAATGCTTGTGGATTTTCCTGTTCCGGAGTCTCCGAACAGAAGGCAGTTGTTGGCTTTTCTCCCCTCCACAAAAGCTCTGGTGTTGTCCACCAGTTTTTTCTTCTGGATCTCATAGCCCACCAGATCCTCCAGCATAACCCGATCCATATTATTGATGGCGTGAAAGCTGACCCTTCCCTCCTCCGAAGAGGCGATCCGGAAAGCTTTATTCAGTCCGAACATGCCTACTCCGAAGTCTTTATAAAAATCCGTCACATGCCGGAAAAAACTTTCTTCATCCCCGGCAGCGTCCAGCTTCTCACTGAGAGCCCGGACCTTCTCGCTGACGTTCTTGTTATACATCAGTTCCGGCTTTCCAATGGCCTTATAATGGGTAAGCCGGCTGAAACAATCCACTCCCAGTTCCTCCTCCAGCCAGCGAAAATCATAATGAAACAGTTCCCGGAAAGCTTTGAAGTCCTGCTTGGCGAAATAGTTGACGCTGCCCTCCTGGGCTCCTGTTTTCTCACAGGTCAGGCTAAAGGGATTTTCATCGGTCATCAGCAGAAATGTAAGATAATTCTGCCAGAGATTCCTGTCAAAACCATAATCCGTAGCCACCACCAGGATCCTTTTTACCTGACGGAACACCCTGGAGATAAGCTGATCCCTGCTTTGGGTATGTTCTCTTGTCTGCCTGCAGATATCGCTCATCTGCATCAGAATGCTGTCCTTGGGAAGATCTCCATAGATCAGAAGTTTTGAGATAATATGATCCATAATTCTGCTCCGGGTCAGGAGCCCGGTTCCTTTCTGCTATTTTTTACGGCTGCCGTGGTATTTTTCTTCACAATATTTGCAGCGGTAGATCTCCTTCTCCGGATCCGTCAATACGAAGACCTGATCCAGTTCCTGCTCAATGGAAGTAATGCATCTGGGATTCTTGCATTTGATCACATTCACCACCTGCCTGGGAAGAGTCAGTTTCTTTTTCTCCACGATTTTTCCGTTGGAGATCACATTGACCGTAATATTGTGATCGATAAAGCCCAGAATATCCAGATTCATGGTGTCTACCGGACACTCTACTTTAATAATATCTTTTTTCCCCATTTTATTGCTGCGGGCGTTTTTAATTATGGCGACGCAGCAGTCCAGCTTGTCCAGCTTCAGATCGTGATAGATGGTCATAGCCTTGCCGGCCTTAATATGATCCAGGACAAATCCCTCTTCCAGAGCTCCTACATTTAACATACCTTCACCTCCAGCAGTGTGAGAATCAGCGCCATCCGTATATAAACACCGTACTGTACCTGTTTGAAATACGCCGCCCTGGGATCCGAGTCCACTTCCACAGAAATCTCGTTGACCCGGGGCAGTGGATGCAGCACATACATATCCGGCCTGGCCAGATCCATTTTCGGTTTGTCCAGGATATAAAAATCCTTCATCCGCACGTAGTCTTCCTCATTAAAGAAGCGTTCCCGCTGAACCCGGGTCATATACAGAATATCCAGTTCCGGAATGGCGTCCTCCAGACGGATCACCTCCTGATATTCCACGTGATTGGCGTCCAGCACATCTTCCCGGATATAAGAAGGCACCCGCAGTTCTTCCGGAGAGATCAGAATAAACCGCACTCCCGGATAGCGGACCAGGGCGCTGATCAGAGAATGCACTGTACGTCCAAACTTCAGATCTCCGCAGAGCCCGATGGTCAGATGATCCAGACGGCCCTTCAGGGAGCGGATGGTCAGCAGGTCTGTGAGAGTCTGGGTGGGATGCTGATGGCCGCCGTCTCCGGCGTTGATCACCGGGATCGATGAAACCTGGGAAGCTACCAGCGGAGCGCCCTCCTTGGGATGCCTCATGGCACAGATATCCGCAAAGCAGCTGATGACCCGTATGGTATCGGAAACACTTTCGCCCTTGGAGGCGGAGCTGGAATCTGCAGAGGCAAAACCGATCACCGAGCCTCCCAGGTTCAGCATAGCCGTCTCAAAACTTAAGCGGGTTCTGGTGCTGGGTTCATAAAATAAAGTAGCAATCTTCTTGCCGTCGCAGGCATGGGCGTATTTCTCCGGATGTTTTTCAATATCGCCGGCCAGATCCATCATCTGATTCAGTTCTTCTACTGAAAAATCCAGAGGGCTCATGATGTGTCGCATAAATTACCTCTCCTTTTCTTCCATTTTTCTGTGTTCCATCATATACCAAAAAAGGCCGGAATGCAAGAGCGGCTGGGAGCTGTGATAAGAAAAGACACCGGAATCAGAGATCCCGGCGTCCTTCTTTCAGACCTGTATCCAGTTTTATTCTCCTCCCGTCATGGCTTTCAGCCTGCCGGTCTGGGATTCGATGGCATCCGCCTCCATATCTGTCATCTTCTCCGGTTTTTTACCCCGGAGCAGCTTCTGCAGTGCCCCAATTTCCGCCTTGATGTTTTTCTTTTCTTCCCGGCTCAGGGTTTTCTTATTCTGGGTCAGATACTGCTCCGCCCGCACGGTCTGGTTCTGCGCCTCGTTCAGCACATCCCAGCGGTGCTTGCGATTGGTATCTTCTCCGGCAAAAGCCTCCGCGTCCCGGATGGCCTGCTGAATCTCATCCTCGGAAAGCTTGGAGCGGGCGGTAATGGTAATCTGCTTCTGTTTGCCTGTTCCCAGATCCTTTGCGGAAACATTCACAATGCCGTTGGCGTCAATATCAAAGGTTACTTCGATCTGAGGAACGCCGGCAGGGGCTCTCTTGATGCCTCCCAGCCGGAAGGTTCCCAGCAGGGTGTTATCCCTGGCAAACTGCCGTTCTCCCTGGAGCACCTTGATCTCCACAGAGGTCTGGAAATTTGCGGCTGTGGAGAACACCTGGCTGTGCCGGGTAGGGATGGTGGTATTTCTGTCTATGATCTTCGTGGCAATTCCGCCTACGGTTTCAATCGCCAGGGACAGGGGCGTTACATCCATGAGAATGATCTCCGCCGCATTGCCTGTGGTAATTTCTCCCCCCAGCTTGCCGCCCTGAACCGCGGCGCCCAGGGCCACGCATTCATCCGGGTTCAGATTCCGGGAAGGTTCCTTGCCTGTCAGCTGCCGGACTTTTTCCTGAACTGCCGGCATCCGGGTTGAACCGCCCACCAGCAGCACCATGCCCAGTTCGGAAACGCTGACTCCTCCGTCGTTCAGCACCTTACGCACCGGGGCCTCTGTCCGGTCTACCAGATCCCGGGTCAGTTCCTCAAACTTGCTGCGGGTAATCTCCATCTCCAGGTGTACCGGCTCGCCCTTTACTGTGGCCACAAAGGGAAGATTGATATTGGTGACTGTCTGGGCGGACAAGGTTTTCTTGGCCTCCTCCGCCGCTTCCCGGATCCGCTGCATTGCCACCGGGTCTTTGGCCAGGTTGATCCGGTTGGTGCGGATATACTCCTCAATAATATAATCGGTGAGCCTGGCATCAAAATCATCGCCTCCCAGCCGGTTATCTCCGGCAGTGGCCAGCACCTCGATCAGATTATCTCCGATCTCAATAAGAGACACGTCAAAGGTGCCGCCTCCCAGATCGTACACCATGATCTTCTGGGGGGCTCCATGATCCAATCCGTACGCCAGGGCCGCGGAAGTAGGCTCGTTGATAATCCGCAGCACATCCAGCCCGGCGATCCGGCCGGCGTCCTTGGTGGCCTGCCTCTGCGCATCGTTAAAATAGGCCGGTACCGTGATGACAGCCTGGCTGACTGTCTCCCCCAGGTAATCCTCCGCATCTTTTTTCAGTTTTCTTAAAATAAACGCGGAAATCTCCTGGGGCGAAAAATTTTTTCCGTCTATCTTGATCCGGGTATCGGTTCCCATTTCCCGCTTAATAGAGGATATGGTCCGGTTTACATTGGTGGCCGCCTGCCGTTTGGCCACATCTCCCACCAGCAGATCCCCGCTTTTGGCAAAAGCCACCACAGAAGGCGTGGTGCGCATTCCCTCTCCGTTGGGGATCACCGTCGGCTCGCCGCCTTCCAGCACAGCTACACAGCTGTTGGTAGTTCCCAGATCGATTCCGATAACTTTACTCATTGCTTTATGTTCCTCCGTCTGCTGACTGTTTCCGGCTTGAAACTGCCGGATCTTTTTTCACTATACCGCCCAAAAAACGGCCAGTCAAGACGACCGGCCGTTTTTTAATTCTTTCTTTATAAAAGGAATTTAAAGGCTGTGCTTTCTGACAGCACGCTCAATTGCCGCAGTGTAATCCGCTCCGCAGATAAAACTGCCGCGGTTCAGGATGCAGTCTTTGGAAAGAGAAATAACGATCCGCTCTGCCCTGGCCCGTTTTTCCGGATCTTCAATGGATGTGAGATCCTTTACATTGGCCATGCCGTGGGTTCTTCGAAGTCCCTCCGTCCCGGCGTATCCGGCTGTGTCCGCAAGAATCTCCGACAGGTACCAGGACTTAAATCCCGGCATCTTCGCCATGGGTTCCGTTACATACTCGTCAAAGATCCTGTCATATTTCTGCACAAACAAGTCTACCGTATCCGCAATGGAGTCCATGCACCAGTCCAGGAAATCCTCCTTTTCCTGTCCCTCTTCCATAACAGCCTCTCCATTGCACCAGGCAAAGAACAGGTTCATGATCACATTGCCTATGTCATACCCCATAGGGCCGAAAAAAGCAAATTCCGGATCGAATACATAGGTATGATCCTGATTGATAAATACAGAGCCTGTGTGCAGGTCTCCGTGGATCAGGGCCTGGGGATCATTCATAAAACGAAACTTCAGCTTTGCCGCCTCCAGACAAAGTTCCTGATCTTCATAAACCTCTGTGCGGATAAACGCTTCGTTGGGTGGAAAGACATGATTTCGATGAAAGCAGTCGTTAAAGGGCTCCATGAGCACCAGATCCTCGGTGATCCGGCAGAGATCCGGATTGGTAAAGGACTTTACCAGTTCCTTTTTCTCCTTGTGGTCCATGACCAGATCAGAAGTCCGGATCAGGCAGCTGGCCATAAAGGTAGTGATATCTTCCGCAAATTTGGGATAAATCTCATGATTCAGAAGACCTGTCCGCATCATGGTGTGGCCCACCATATCCTCCATGATCATGGCGCACATCACTTCATCATACAGAAAAATTTCCGGCACCAGCCCAGGGGCAAAGGTATTCTGCAGCTTCAGAATCTCCGCCTCGATCCTTCCCCGGTCCCGGGAGACGCCCAGATCCGGTTCAATGCGGGTTTTCAGCCCCGCCTGCTTTACAATCACAGATTTTCCCGTATCCTGATCGGTTACCCGGAACACATAATTAATATTTCCATCGCCGATTTCCCGGCCGGTGAGCCTGGCGTTTTCCGGAAAATAAGAAAGCTTCGCCTGCACGTAAGCCGGCGCTTCCTCTGCCTTCATCAAAAAATAACTGCTGTAATCCCCCACAGTCTTTACCCTCCTTTATCTTTTCTGGTCTATTTCTCTGGCGCTTCCTTCTATAATCCGTTCCGGATCCATCTCTTCATAGGTTTCAAACCGTTTTCTCAGCGTAATGACCCGGAATGCCAGATACAGATCTGAAATTCCATCCAGGATCAGAAAAATCCCGGCAATCTGCACCATCAGCGCCGCGCTTCCCAAAGGGGAAACCAGAACAATCAATCCCATAACAAAGGTAACCACAGCGCACAGCAGACTGATCCACCATCTGCTGTATCCCAGCTGCTTTACTGTCTGCATCTCCCTCAGATCGCCGATCCCGTGAACAAACAGAATCACGGCGAACAGAATCCCCGCAAAGCCTACTACCACTTCCGGCCGGAAAACAATGAATAATCCCAGAGCCAGGAGCAGAATGCCAAGGATCGTCAGGAAAATATCCAGTCCGCCGCCCCGCTCTACGCCTCTGCGGTTATTTAAAGACATCAGCAGAAAAACAAGTCCGGTCACCGCCAGGATCACACCGGATAATCTGCAGACCATTAAAACCGCTTCCTGGGGATTCAAAAGCAGCATCACCCCCAGTATGATCATCAGGACCGCCACCAGCTCTGTCATCAGCTTTGTGCGTTCTAAAAAATCCTTCATTTTTCTACTCCCTCCGCCTGTTCCGGTCCGAATCGCCTGTTCCGGCCGATTCAGATCCAGTTCTTTTCTTTCATAACCTGATAAACTTCCGCCGCCGGAAGTCCCACTACATTATTGTAATCCCCTTCGATTTTCCGGACGAATCTGGCAAACCCTCCCTGGATCCCGTAAGCGCCTGCCTTATCCATAGGTTCGCCGGACTCCACATAGGCCTGGATCTCCGGCTCTGTAAGCGGATACAGAAACACTTTCGTTTCCTGAAAAAAGGTGGTCTCCTGCAGAATCCTGCCAGCTTCCGCCTCGGTCAGGGTTACCCCTGTCAGCACCCGGTGTTCCCGGCCGGAAAGCGAGCGCAGCATCTCCGCCGCCTGAAAAGGACCGGCAGGTTTTCCCAGAACCGCATGATCCAGAACCACCACTGTATCAGCCCCAAGAACCAAGCTGTGCCCGGAAAGCTTAGCCGCCACATCCCGGGCCTTCCGGCGGGATAACTCCTGAACCAGTTCTTCCGGAACCGTCTCCGCAATGTTTTCATCGGCCTCGCTGGGGCAGACTTCAAAAGGCAGATTAATCTGCTTTAAAAGTTCCTGCCTTCGCGGCGAGGCCGATGCCAGTATCCATCTCATATAGATTTCTCCTTCTTCTGTTCATGCGAGCAGGGCGATAAGCCGGGTTATGTCGTGTGCGGCCATCTATCTAGGACTGCCGTTGCCGGCAGCCTCCAGCAACCCACCTGAGGGCGTGACGGGCAGCCACCTGGCCCTGCCTTTGGTCTTGCTTCGGATGGGGTTTACATATGCCTGTTCTGTTACCAGAACAGCGGTAGTCTCTTACACTGCCTTTCCACCCTTACCCGCGGATGCGGGCGGTTTATTTCTGTTGCACTGTCCCTGGAGTCGCCTCCGCCGGACGTTATCCGGCATCCTGCCCTGTGAAGCCCGGACTTTCCTCGCCTGGCCCCTTTCGGTCCTGCCAGCCGCGGCCGCATACCCTGCTCGCACAGTCCACTATACCATGTTTTTCCCCGGAAAGTCAATCCGCATGACCCAGGAAACAGCTTCCGCCGATAAACTCCCGGAGAATAGAGTTCTGGGGCACCTGATCCGAAGGCATAGCCAGAAAATAATCCAGGAATTTCAGAAGCCTTCTGGCTTCCTGGTATTCCGGAGATTCCTCCGGCACCTGGAAGAGCACCGGCTCTGCATAAAGTTTCAGAACTGCGAATTCATAGACAAGGGCGGAGTTAAAGAAAGCGTCCGCCTGTTCCTGGAAGGGGAAAATGTATTGTTTCTCTCCCCGGCGCACAGAAGGCCACATAGCTATGGTTTCCGCAGCGGAGGTACTTCTGGTAAGATAGTCCCGGACGATCCTTCGGATCAGCCTTCCATCGGTGGTGGGGATCCGGTTGTGTTCATCAATATTCAGCTGGGTCAGGGCGCTGATATATATTTTGAACTTGCTCTCTGCCGGCAGCATGAAGCTGAGCTGATCGTTCAGTCCGTGTATTCCCTCCAGGATCAGGATATCTCCCGGCCCCAGCCCCAGAAAATCTCCCCGGTACTCTCTCCTCTTGGTGTGAAAATTAAACCGGGGCAGTTCTACCTGTTCTCCCTTCATCAGGGAAGTCATCTGCCGATTAAACAAGGGAATATCCAGAGCCTCCAGACATTCAAAATCATAATTCCCATTTTCATCCCGGGGAGAATCCGCCCGGTTCAGGTAGTAATTGTCCAGGCTGACCGTATGGGGCCGCAGACCCCTGGCTGTAAGCTGAACCGCCAGTCTTCTGGAAAAAGTCGTCTTTCCCGAGGAGGAAGGTCCGGCAATCAGCACAAATTTTATTTCCGGTCTTTTTGCGATCAGGGAAGCGATCTCGGAGATCCGGCTTTCCTGGAGCGCCTCGGCCACACGCATCATACGGCCGTTTTCTCCCCGGCTGATGCATTCGTTCAGATCTCCCACTCCGTCGATCTCCAGCCTTTCTCCCCATTTTTCTGATTCCTGCTGAATGCGGAAGACTTTCCGGGAAGGATGAAACGGAGGGATCTCCTCCGGAGCTTCCGGTTCCGGCAGGAGCAGCACAAAACCCTCATCATACAGGCAAAGGTCAAAGTATTTCAGACACTCTGTATTCCAGACCATATAGCCGTAAAAATAATCCTCGTAATCCTCCAGCCGGTACAGGTTCACCCGGGACACACGGCGGTAGCGGAACAGCTTCTCCTTGTCCGGCATCCCCCAGGCGGCAAAAAGTTTTCTGGCGTCCGCGGTGTTGACGCTTCTTTTCCGGATGGGAAGCCGGCGGCTTACCAGCTCCCCCATACGGCTTTTCACCTGATCCAGCCGTTTCTGATCCAGCTTTCCCGGCCCCGTCAGGGTAAAATAATAGCCGCAGCTGACAGAGTAGTGAAGCACCGCCTTTTCCCCCTGTCCGCAGGCGGTTTGATGAAGCGCCTCCAGCAGCAGCAGGATTACGCTTCTTCTATATGTATTCAAACCCAGTTCCGACCCGGTGGTGATCAATTCCAGAGAACAGTCCCGGTCCAGAGTCTTGTGAAGTTCAAGGACCCGGCCCCCGGCTCTTACCAGCACTACCGGATGCCCGTCCGGGCTGGGAAGATTTTCCGCGATCTCCCCGTAAGTGGTTCCTGCCGGATAGAAAAAAGTTTTCCCTCCGGCCTTTACTGCAAACCCTGTTTCCGCCATTCCATGCCCCCTTTCCGCAGGCGGAGGCCCCCCTCCGCCTGTCTCTTGCCCGATCTGCTTAAATGACAGAAAAAGGCTGACGAATCTCCATTCCTTTCACCTGGCAATCCTCCAGCAGCGCCTCCAGTTTACGGACCATGTAGGGAATAAAAACGGATTCCGTCCCGTAATGGCCGGCATCCAGAATGAAAAGCCCCTGCGCCGCCGCGTCCATAGCCGTGTGGTAATCAATATCTCCGGTAACCAGGGCTTCCGCGCCTGCTTTCAGGGCATGGCCCACCACACTTTTTCCGGACCCTCCGCTGACTGCCGCCCGGTGGACGGTCCGGGCGGGATCCCCGTAGCAGCGCAGCGCCGGCAGACCCATCGTCTGCTTCACATGCTCCGCCAGTTCTTTCAGAGTCATGGGCCCGGGCAGTTCCCCTACACGGCCGATCCCCTGGGGGATTCCCTCCTGTTCCCCTGTCACCAGCAATACTTCCGAGCGGGTAAGCCCTAGCTGTTTCTCATTCAGGCTGGCCATACTCCCCACATCAAAATTTGTGTGCATGGCGTAGCAGACAATTCCATTCTCAGCTAAGGCAAGGAGCCTGCGTCCAAGAAAGCTTTCATCGCTGATCTTTTTGATTCCTCCGAAGATCAGAGGGTGGTGGGACAGGATCATATGGGCCCCCCAGGAAAGCGCCACCTCCACCGCCTCATCGTTTACGTCCAGACTAACCAGGATTTTTTTTACATCCCGATCCCGGCGTCCCAGCAAAAGCCCCGGGTTGTCCCAGTCCTCCGCCAGGGACAGCGGGTAATCCTTTTCCAGTATCCGGATGATTTCTTCACATTTCATAATATGCTAACGCGCTGCGGATGATCCGCAGTTCCTCCTGAATTTCTGATAATCTTTCCCTGCTTCGCAGGGCCTTTTGCCCTTCCAGCGCAGCCCTCAGGGTTTCCATCTGCCCTCTGACTTTTCCCAGATATTCCAGCAGCAGCGGATGCCGGTCCCGCAGCAGACAGGGGCCGTACCGGACCTCTTCCGGAGCAAGCCTGCCTGTTTTTCCCGGAACCGCCCGCATCACCGGATAATATTTTCCCGCTTCCCGTACCATATTTTCTCCGGCTATATGAAAGCCCAGCTGTTCCAGACAGATCCGCAGTTCCCCTGCCTCGGACTGAGGTTCCAGAACCAGTTCTTCCGCCAGGGCCAGAACTCCGGCTCCCTGCCGGAGAATCCGGCTCATAAGCCTGCCTCCCATACCGGCCAGCACCACCGTATCCGCCTCTCCCGGTTCCACCGCTTCCAATCCGTCCGACAGCCTGGTCTCTATGCAGTGTTCCAGTCCCCGGGCCGCAATATTTCTCCGGGCCGCCTCCAGAGGGCCCGGATGGACATCCAGGGCCAGAGCTCCGGGAGTAATTTTATTTTCGCAGAGCCAGATGGACAGATAGCCGTGGTCGCAGCCCACGTCCGCCACTCGGCGGCCGGGGGTGACCATAGCTGCCACTTCTGCCATTCTCTCTGATAGTTCCATATTTTTTTTCAATCCAGATAATCCTTCAGCTTCCTGCTGCGGCTGGGATGGCGCAGTTTCCGCAGGGCCTTGGCTTCAATCTGGCGGATCCGCTCTCTGGTAACGTTGAACTCTTTTCCTACTTCTTCCAGGGTTCTGGCCCGGCCGTCGTCCAGACCGAAACGGAGACGCAGAACCTTCTGCTCCCGGTCTGTCAGGGTGCTTAGCACATCCTCCAGCTGTTCCTTCAGCATGGTAAAGGCTGCTGCGTCAGCAGGCACCGGTACATTGTCGTCCTGGATAAAATCCCCCAGATGGCTGTCTTCCTCCTCGCCGATGGGAGTCTCCAGAGAAACCGGCTCCTGGGAGATCTTTAAAATTTCCCGCACACGCTCTACAGACATATTCATCTCCTCCGCGATCTCCTCCGGGGAAGGTTCCCGGCCCAGTTCCTGGAGCAGCTGTCTGGAAACACGGATCAGTTTATTAATCGTTTCCACCATGTGCACAGGAATACGGATGGTTCTTGCCTGATCCGCAATGGCCCTGGTAATGGCCTGCCGGATCCACCAGGTGGCATACGTAGAAAATTTATATCCTTTGCGGTAGTCAAACTTCTCCACCGCTTTGATCAGACCCAGATTTCCCTCCTGGATCAGATCCAGAAACAGCATGCCCCTGCCCACGTAGCGCTTGGCAATAGACACAACCAGTCTCAGATTGGCCTCTGCCAGCCTTTTCTTGGCGCTCTCGTCCCCCTGCTCCATGCGCTGGGCCAGATCGATTTCTTCCTCCGCGGACAGCAGGGGAACCTTTCCGATCTCTTTCAGATACATGCGGACCGGATCCTCAATGCTGATGCCTTCCGGCACAGACAGATCCAGATTCTCCATATCCACTTCCTCTTCTTCATCCAGGTTGATATCATCATCGCTGAGAAGCAGAAGAGAATCCACATCCGAATCATTCTCCGTAATCCGAAGAACGTCTACTCCATGGGCTTCCAGATACTGGTATACTTTTTCCATCTGCTCGTCACTCAGGGAAGCCTCTTTAAAATACTCTTTAACCTCCTGATTCTCCAGCATATTTTTTTTCTTCTTGGCCAGTTCCACCAGGCCTTTCAGTTTTTCCATGAATTTTTCTTTATCCATCTCCATAGATCCGTCCATCCTTTCATTGTCTATGTGTATTTTATCCCTCTGTATTAGCGGGTAAACTCTTACCCGGGCAGAATATCTCCCGGGAGAGGCCCTGCCTGAAATTGCTCCAGCTGTTTTTTCTCCTCCATCAGCTCCTGCAGCCCCCGCATATCCTCCGGGTCCAGATGGGACAGCCGGTAATTCAGGCTGCTTTCTTTCATATTCCAGATCACATCCTTCAGGGCTTTCCTCTGCTCCTCCGGATTGTCCAGGGTAAGCCTGGTATGAAACAGGGCTGCTGCCTGACTCTGCTGTTCGCCGTCCTCAAAATGGCTGATGATCCGCGCCGGATTTATTTCTCCTTCCCGGTACTGTTCCTCCACCATCTCCGCTACCTGGCGGAAAAAAGGAGTTACAAAATCCCGGCTGGTAATGTACCGGGACAGCCCAGGCAGGATTTCCGGGTAGCTGGTCATCCAGGTAAGCATGAGTTTCTGGGCTTTCCGGGCCCCGTCCTCTTTTTCCCGCTTTCCTTCCGTTCCCGGTACTGGCCGGTCCCGGGTTTTGATTCCCGCTCCCTTCAGGGCCAGCCGGTTGATCTGTTTCCGCAGGGTCTCCCCCTCAATGTGGTAGGTTCTGGCCACCGCCTCCACATAACTGTTCCTCTCGATTTCATCCTCAAACTTCAGAAGACGGGCCGCAGTCTCATGGAAAAAGTCGCTTTTCCCCTGGGGATCTCCCATATCATACTTCTGCTGGAGAATACGGATCTCATATAAAAAGCTGTTTTCCCCTTTCTCCAGTCTCTCCTCAAAAGCCTCCATGCCCTCTGCGCCGATAAATTCATCCGGATCCTTGTGGGGGCTCAGATTCACGACTCTGGCGGCAAGCCCCGCCTCCCGCAGCATGGGAATGGCCCGCAGGGCCGCTTTTACGCCGGCCTCATCGCTGTCATAGATGACCAGGACCTCATCGGTATAGCGTTTCAGCAGGCTGGCCTGCTGGGAGGTAAGAGCCGTGCCCAGAGAAGCCACCGCATTGGTAAAGCCTGCCTGGTGCATGGAGATCACATCCATATACCCTTCGCAGAGGATCAGATTCCTGCGCCGGGAACTCCGGGCGGCGTGGAGGCCGTACAGGTTCCTGCTTTTATCAAAAATCATCGTTTCCGGAGAGTTCAGGTATTTCGGCTTGGCGTCTCCCAGAACCCTTCCGCCGAAACCGATGACCCGGCTGTTGGCGTCCATAATGGGGTAGATCACCCGATTCCAGAATTTGTCGTAAATTCCCCGCTTTTCATCCATATTAAACAGGCCGGATTCCATCAGGATCTCATCCCTGTAGTTTTTCTGCTTCAGATATCTGTAAAGATCATTGCTGAACTTGTCCGAATACCCCAAGCCGAACCGGCGTATGGTTTCATCCTTCAGCCCCCGGTCTTTCAGATACTTACGTGCCCTCTCCCCGGCTGCGGACCGGAGCTTTACATAGAAATATTTTGCTGCCTCTTTGTTTATTTCCAGCAAAAGAGCTTTCTTATCCGCCTGCTCTCTGGCCTCCTTGGAATAAACCGGCTCCGGCAGCTGCACCCCGGCCCGCTCCGCCAGAAGCTTCAGCGCCTCCTGGAAGGAATAATTTTCGTATTCCATCAGAAAGGTAAATACATTTCCTCCGGCTCCGCAGCCAAAGCAGTAGTACATCTGTTTTCCGGGGCTTACGGAAAAGGAGGGGGACTTTTCATTGTGGAAAGGACAGAGGCCGAAATAGGAACTGCCTTTTCTCTGGAGTTTTACATACCCTCCGATGAGATCCACAATATCTGTCCGGGAGCGGACTTCTTCAATAATTTCTTCCGAATACCGCATACTTCCTCCTTAATACACCGCCCAGGCCTTCGGTACAAAAATTTCCTTGAATTTATGGATCGAATACTGATCCGTCATGCCGGATATGTAATCGCAGACTACCCGCTCCCGGGGTTCTCCCCGGGCGATAAGCTCCTGGTATTCCCGGGAGAGCTTGTCCGGATTCCTGCTGTAGTATTCATACAATTCCCGGAGCATGTTCTTGGCCTTTTCCTCCTCCTGCTTGGCTGCGGGATTGGTATACACATTTTCAAACATCAGTTTCCGCAGAGTCATCATGGCCTCGTGGATTTCTTCCGACTGAATGATCCGGTCCTTTCCGCTGCTGTTTGCCACAATATCATGGATCAGCGTATTCAGCCTCTCCCGGGTGGTTCCTCCCAGGATCACCCGGAGGGTAATGGGAATGTCATCCTCGCTGATAATACCGGCCCGCTCCGCGTCATCCATATCATGGTGGATATAAGAAATTTTATCACAGAGCCGCACCACCTGCCCCTCCAGGGTATGGGGATGGCCGGCTGTCCGATGGTTCAGGATCCCGTCCCTGACTTCCCAGGTCAGATTCAGCCCTTCCCCGTTCTTTTCAATGGTATCCACGACCCGCAGACTCTGTTTATAATGGGCAAAACCCACAGGACATACTTCATTCAGGGCGTCCTCCCCGGAATGGCCGAAGGGGGTATGGCCCAGATCATGCCCCAGGGCAATGGCCTCCACCAGATCCTCATTCAGCTCCAGGGCCTTGGCCACGGTTCTGGCCGTCTGGGAAACCTCCAGGGTGTGGGTCAACCGGGTGCGGTAATGATCTCCCTGGGGTGCCAGAAAAACCTGGGTCTTATCCTTCAGCCTCCGAAAGGCTTTTGAGTGAAGGATCCGGTCCCGGTCTCTCTGATAGACAGTGCGGATATCACACTCTGGTTCCGGAACCTGCCTTCCCCTGGAATTCCGGCTGTGGGAAGCGTAGGGACTCAGATCCCGGAACTCTTTTTCTTCAAAATTTTCTCTGATATTCATTTTTTCTTCACCTCCCTGCCGGTTCATTGCTCCTATTTATATTATACGACAGACTTTCCGTTTTTCCTTTTAGGAAAAACTCTTTTCACAAAAGATCCTTTGTTTGCCCCGGCTGCAGCAGCGGAAACCTTCCCCTCTGCTAAAAATCCGGAGCCCTTTCCTGAAAGAAAGTTCTCCGGATCATCCCTTTGTTCTATTATAGCTGTCCCTGAGCTTTTTTCTGCAGACAGGTACTGATAAAACTCTCGATTTCTGATTTTTCTTTTCCCAGGGCCATGGCAAGTTCGCTGTAAAGATACTCTTCCGTCCGGCGGAAATACCGTTCGTCTGTGGAGGTGACTTTTTTCCCCTGCCGCAGCCGCCGGCTTCTTCTCCTTCGCAGGGTCTTCAGCATGCTGGCCCACTGCCGGCAGTCCAGAGAACGCAGAGCAGCTTTGTAGGTGTCTTCCCGGAACTTTTCCTGGGAAACCGTCAGTTCCGAAAGTTCAGGAATCTCCAGGATCAGCTCCATTGCCTCCTGTTTATTCATGGGCTTCCGCAAAGGCACTTTCCCATTCTCTACCGGACAGTAGATCTTTGTATCCCGTTCCCCCAGGGGAACAAGAATGTAATACAGTTTGTTTTTATCCGCTCCCCTTAATTCCAGGTGGGTCGTCCCGCTCACTTCACAGATTCCTTTCTCCCCATAGACGACAAACTCACCTTTTTCCAACATGCTGCCTCCTCCTTTCCTTTCGGTTCTGTTTCATGCACTCTTTTTAGCCGGGCAGGGAAAGTCCCCTTCCCTGATCCGCAAAAAAGAAACTGCTTCCTCCTTTCGCCAGCCGGAGCAGCTCCTGATTTCCTGTCCATCGGAGTTCCGATGCTTAACTTATTTTTTATTATACCCCAAATTTTACCATTTCGTAAGATTTTTTTACACATAAAAAATCCCTTGTCTCCAAGGGATTCCAACTGCGGAAGATGGGACTTGAACCCACACGACATTGCTGCCACAAGATCCTTAGTCTTGCTCGTCTGCCAGTTCCGACACTTCCGCATGCTGATACGGGTTTCAACCCGAACAACAAAAGTAATTATAGCATGGGATAAAGATTTCGTCAACCGCTTTTTAGAAAAAGATTGGTTCTCATCCACCCTCCCAGAGGGCAGGATCTACTCGTCCCACCCCTCGTAAAAGCGCACGTTGACGGAGATATTTCTTACGACCGCATCCTTTTCCACCGCCAGATCACCAGGATCTGAAACCGGTGGAAATTTGGGTTCCTCCTCCTCCAGTTCTACCTGGATCCAGTCGTAGGCGGCTGCGTTGGCGTTCTCTATGGCTTCATCCAGCGTGTCTCCGGATGCCTCGCAGCATTCCAGATCCGGAAAGTAGCCCTTATAGCCGCCGGACTCTGTCTTTCGGAATACAGCAGGATAAATAAACTTCATAAATCTTTCCTCCTCTTAAATTAGACGTAAATGTTCCCCGGGATAGTATATAATACTCCCGGGGAATGCGCAATCCCCGAAAACCGGGCAGACGCCTTTCTTATTCCACCCGAAGAGCGGTCACCGGATCGCTCTTGGCTGCTTTCCGTGCCGGAAGCAGACCGCTGATCAGCGTCAGCAGAATGCTGAGGGCGATCAGGATCAGGGCCCCGGAAAGGGGGAGACGGCCGCTGATCTCATCGGTTCCCGCAAAGTAATGGATAGCTGCGTTGCCGGGGATCAGCAGCAGCAGGGTAACAGCAATACCCAGGATACCCGCGCAGGCGCCGATGATAAAAGTCTCCGCGTTAAACACCTGGGATACATTTCCCTTGGAGGCTCCGATAGCCCGGAGAATACCGATCTCTTTTCTGCGCTCCAGAACGCTGATATAGGTGATAACCCCGATCATAATGGAGGAAACCACCAGAGAAATAGCCACAAAGGCAATCAGCACATAGCTGATAATGTTAATGATCTCCGTAACCGAAGACATCAGAGAGCCAACCATATCCGTATAGGAAATCATCTGCTCTTCTTTTCCCTGGGCTTCCATTCTGCTGTTATATTCCTCCAGAACCCCTACGATCCCGTCCTTGCTCTCGAAATCCCTGGGATAAATATCAATGCCGCTGGGATCGTCAAAATCCGCGTAGCCCAGGGTCTTGAGATTGTCCTCCAGGGTAGCGTCCTCCGCCGCGCCCATGGACATCATCAGTTCTGTCAGTTCTTCCCCGTTCAGATTAAATTGAAAGGCATTGGCAAATTCTTCCGGATCTACCTGCAGGGAAGCTTCCAGTTCTTCTCCCAGATCCCGGAATGCCTGGGCCATTACGTCCTCCAGTCCCGCAGTCATCTGCTCCATCATCTGGGCCACCGCCGACTGTACCTGGTTTTCCAGGGTCTGTCCTATACCGGAGGCGATGGAACCCATGGCTTCTGTCATGTAGCTTTCTAAAGTTCCGGCGATCTGCTGTTCCAGTCCCTCCGTATCTACCATTTCCATCAGAGAACCCGTCAGCAGTTCCCGGGCCGGCTGGGTCTGCAGATAAGCGGAAAAATGTTCTCCCATCTTTCCCAGATCCGGCAGGCCCCGGCTCTCCCCATAAGCCTGGAAGCCTTGGAAAAGATCTGCGGCCAATGCTTCCAGCTGCTCCTGGCTGACGGTTATTTCCCCTTCCGGAAATACTTCCCCCGCCCACTGGGCCAGAAGGGCCTGGACCTCTTCCGTTTCCAGGTATTCCAGCAGATACTCTTCAAAAAATTCTGAATCTGTATATCCATTAGCCGCCGCATATTCCTGGAAGCCGGCCATAACCCGGCTGATAAGGTCCTTTAGTTCTTCATTGGAAACCGAGTAGTCTCCATTGCTTTCCAGGATCTGCCGGATGTGTTCTTCCAGAATGGTTCTGGACTCTTCCGTCTGGAGATAATTCAGAAGTTCCTCTCCCAGGCCGGAATAGTCTGCCTCCGGATGTTCTGCCGCATAACCCTCATAGCCCTCCAGCAGCTGTCCCGCGATCTGGGTCAGAGACTCCAGGGAAAGATTCACCTCCAGACTGCTCATCAGCTGCGAAAGACTTATCTCCGGCATATCCGGCAGCTGCAGCTGGATGCTGTCAAGATCTGCCAGCCCTGAAAGATCCAGGGAATCTCCTGCCTGGCCGAACACCTGGGAAAGATCCAGAGAACCGGATACCTCCTGGGCCAGGGAATCCTGATCCACCTGAAACAGGTCAGACAAGGCCTCCCTGTCTACCGTGATCAGAGAATCCATATCAAAATTTTCCTGGCTGCTCTCTTCTCCGAAGGGCTGGCCGGAAAACACATTCACATCCGGGCGGCTCAGCTGATCCTTCACGATCTGGCTGTCCGCCGCTTTCTCCGCCACATGCTCTGTCAGAGAAGCGGGATAGGCAATTCCGGAACTGAGCACAAAACCTTTGGCGTCCTTTGAGGGCTGCACCACGCCTACGATCGTAAGATCTTCTCCCTGTTCCACCAGATCCTTCATATAGGCCCCGTCCTCTCTTTTGTCGGTCCATACCTGGTACTGGCTGTCGTAAGCATAGTAATCCCCGCTGTTTACCAGTTTAAACGGAATTCCCAGAAGTTCTTTATAAGTATAGCTCCCGTAATCTTCCGGAGTCTCCACAGGAGCCTCCTCAATGAAATTCCGGATCATTTCATCCAGTTCCAGGCTGTCCCGGAGTCCCAGGGTATAAAGCATAAAGTCGCTGATGCTTCCGTCAGAAGTGAGGACCACCACACATTCCTGGTAATTTTCCGGCCAGCGCCCTGCCTTTACCTCATACTGGTTCTCATACAGCGAGGTTTCCTCCGGCATCTGGTAAAAGACATCCGTGCTCATCATACTGGCCATAAGACTGTTGGAGCTGCTGGAAGACCCCAGCCCCAGTCCGCTGAAAGACGTATCCGGATGCACTTGCCGGATCCCCTCCGGATTCTGCCGGTAAATCTGCGGCGTTACACTGTAGGTGTATTCAATTGCTTTGGCGTAGGGATCGATCCCGCTGTTTCCGCTGTCCAGATACTCTTTCAGGGACGCAAGATCATTGGAATCCGTGGAGGACACCAGATCCTTCAGGATTTCAAAGACATTTACCTCCGCATCCTCCTGGCTTCTGGTATGGCCCCCGGAGCCAATGCTGAGCATAGAGGTAAAGTCAAGGCCCGTGCTCTGGATCTGCACCGGATACTCTGCCAGTGTCTCCTCCTCCAGCCCGTCAATGTATGCATTGGCTCCGGTGGAGACCGCCAGGATCAGGGCTATGCCGATGATTCCGATGGAACCCGCAAAGGAGGTCAGCAGCGTCCTGGCTTTCTTGGTCTTCAGATTATTAAAGCTCAGAGCCAGCGCAGTCAGAAAAGACATGGAAGATCGTCCCAGCTTTTTGTGCACCGGTTCCCGCAAAGCATCCTCTTCCACCCGGAAGGGATTGCTGTCCGCCTGGATCTTTCCATCCCGCAGACGAACGATCCTGGTGGCGTATTCTTCCGCCAGTTCCGGATTATGGGTTACCATAACCACCAGCCGGTTCCTGGCCACCTGTCTCAGCAGTTCCATGACCTGAACGCTGGTCTCGCTGTCCAGGGCCCCGGTGGGCTCGTCCGCCAGGAGAATATCCGGATCATTCACCAGCGCTCTGGCAATGGCGACTCTCTGCATCTGGCCTCCTGACAGCTGGCTGGGCAGCTTATGGACCTGATCCCCCAGGCCCACCTGGTCCAGAGCGTCCTGGGCACGTTTTCTTCGCTCTCCCTTGCTGATCCCGGCAATAGTAAGGGTCAATTCCACATTGGCAAGGATCGACTGGTGGGGAATCAGATTATAACTCTGGAACACAAATCCAATGGTATGGTTCCTGTAGGAATCCCAGTCCCGATCCCTGTATTTTTTTGTGGAAACTCCGTTGATGATCAGATCTCCGCTGTCATAGCTGTCCAGACCGCCGATCACATTCAGTAAAGTGGTTTTTCCGGAGCCGCTGGGTCCTAAAATCGCCACGAATTCACTGTCCCGCAGGTTCAGGTTTACCTGGTCCAGCGCTTTCTGCACCAGACTTCCTGTTCGGTATTCTTTGCAGATTTCTTTTATTTGCAGCATCGTACTTTCTGTCTCCTCCCTGCTGTCTCACGCTCTCCCCGCCTATCATTCAGGAAGGGGCGGCTAACCGCCCCTTCCTGCCATTCTTTCATCATAGCCGCCTGAAACATATCTGTCAACCCGGATGGGCCTTGTGATTCTCCTCCCGGGAAGCAGTTCGCATCCTCTTCAGATCCCGGATCAGATGAGTTCCGCGATCCTGGTCACCGCCACATAAATTTCCTGAATCTTGTACCAGGTAGGATAATCCACGATCCCGCTGGGGGAAAGCCCGAAAAGATTTTGAAAAGCCCGCACCGCCTCCTGGGTAGCTTCCGAATAAAAACCGTCCGCATTCGTGGGGGGAATGGAACTGTACACCTCTGAAACAGCGTTCAGCTGCTCCTGGATCTGCCTTACCTTGCTGCCGGAAGAACCGATTTCCAGATTATTTCCCGGCCAGGAGGCGGGAATGCCGGAAATTTCCTCTGCAGTGTTGATGTACAGATCCTGACCGTAATAATTCCGCAGGATCTGGATCGTGGAATAGCCCTGATCCGCCAGGTTTTTACTTCCCCACTGACTCATCCACTCCGGACAGGAAACCTTTTTCCCGTCACAATACTGGGTCAGAATCGGCTGCCTGACATTGGGCCGGGACAAATAGTCGGCAAAAATCTCGTCCACAACAGTGGAAATACTGTCGAAAATATTGCGTCCGTAGATCCATTTATGGTCGTAGGCCGTGGAAGATGTAATGGTAAACTCATATCCCTTATTTCTGTACCATTCTGTATACACCCGGTTCAGGGTAAAGGACATGATCGCCAGAACATTGGCCCGGATAGCAGCCTCCGGCCAGGTGGCGTAAATTTCGCTGCTGGCTACGTTTTTAATATAGTCCTTATAGCGGACATAGTAATCCATGGCTGTATTGTCTGTCGGCGCCCCGTCGTGGACCACTACGTATTCCGGCACCACCACCCGGCTCAGCACGATCTCTCCGCTGTCTGTCACCGGTTTGATCTCCGCCTCCGGGATTTTTTCCGGATAATTTCCAAACAAGGTGTGAGCCGGGATCACAATGTCCCGGTACCCATCCTCCCCGTTCATCCGGTCCAGCAGAGCCGTCTGCCGGGAAGTCTGCCCTGCCAGAAGTTCTGAGCCGGAAATAACCAGAGGCGCGAAGCCCCGGGCGGAAATCTGCACCGTATATTCGGAATAGGGCTGCTGCGCCTCCGGCTCCAGGCTGTACTCCAGGGGCGGAGCCGGCAGTTCCACTTCCGGTGTCCTTCCGTCTCCGTCTGTCTTCAGTTCCTCAATGGGGCTTTCCGGATTTCCTGTATAGGAAATAGAAACCAGGGCGTCCGGCACCGGGCGCCTCTGCCCGCTGGTATAAACCTGTATCTGCAGTTTTCCTTTTTCTTCCGCCTCAGTCGCATGGATTCCCGCTCTGCTCAATGGGCTGCACCTGCCAATCACCTTTACTTCCCATTTTATGCGGAAGCTTCCGGGGATATGTCAGAAAATCCTTCTCACATCGTTCAGGGCCACATAAACCATCAGAAGCATCAGTACCATCATTCCAGCAAAGTGGATCATCCCCTCGATATTGCGCTTAATGGGTTTTCTGCGGACTGCCTCGATCAGCAGAAAGATCAGCCTGCCTCCGTCCAAAGCCGGGAGCGGAAGCAGATTCATAACCCCCAGATTGGCGGACAGCAGGATCAGCATGTTCAGAAGACTCATGCCTATAATGAGGGTTCCCTGATCTCTGGTATCATCCACTACCTGATCCACCGCATCCACCACGCCGATGGGCCCGGACAGATCGTCAACGGAAAAATCTCCCTGCAGCAGACTGGCCAGGGATTTAATGGTCAGATGCACCCAGTATCCCATCTCGCCGGCACTGTACTTCAGAGTCTGCAGAGGAGACATTTTCTCCCGGGCAAGATTGAAGTCAAAACCAAGCAGCGCGGAGGTATCCTGCACCGGAGTAATCTCCGTCTTCCTGGTTTCTCCGTTTCTCATATAGGTAATGGAGATGGGGCTTCCGTCCATTTCATGGTTCTCCCAGTATTCCGCCAGCTCCAGAGAACTTTCTATCGGGGAACCGTTCAGTTCCGTGATCACATCCCCGGCCTCCAGGCCTGCGGCTTCCGCAGGATATCCCCTCATTACCGAGGTGATCTCCGCCGGTCCGCTGCTTTCCGGGCTGTAATAATAGCCGGCCAGATACCGGGTGGCTGTTTCCGGCGTATAAGAAATTGTGTAATTTTTCCCTTCCCTGCGGTAGGTAAGTTCTACAGAATCCAGGGGCACTCCGTCCATATCAATATCCGTGGACAGTTCCCGTCCGTTGGCGATTCCATTGCCTTCATAGCGCACAATGAGATCTCCCGCCTTCAGGCCCGCGGCAACTGCCGGGGAATCCTCCGGCACTTCCGTCACCCGGGCAGGATCCGCTCCCACCACACTGATCACAAGGATCGACACCAGAAACGCCAGGATAAAGTTAAAAACCGGACCGGCTGCCACAATGGCGATCCGTCTCCACACGGAAGCTTTTGTAAAACTGCCTTCCGCGTCCTCCTCCTCATCTTCCCCCAGCATAGAGCAGAACCCTCCAAAGGGAAGGAGTCTCCAGGCATACACGGTATCCCCTTTTTTAAAGGAAACCAGCCTGGGTCCCAGGCCAAAGGCAAATTCTGTCACCACTACATGGCTGGCCTTGGCGGCCAGGAAATGTCCCAGCTCGTGGAAAAAAATCACGGCGCTGAGGATCAGGATCGCGATCACGATCGTCAAATTCTACCACCTGCTTTCAATCCATTCATAGGTTTCGGCCTCCGCTTCCAGAATTTTTTCCAGATCCGGATGCTCCGTTTTTTTATGCTGTTCCATAGCCCCCTCTATGATCTCGTAGATCTCCAGGAAGCGGATCTTTCTCTCCAGGAACTTTGCCACAGCCCTCTCGTTGGCCGCATTAAAGACCGTCGGCAGAGTTCCGCCTGCCCGGGCGGCTAAAAGAGCCAGGGGCAGCCCCCGGAAGGTTTCTGTGTCCGGCTTTTCAAAGGTAATATCCGCCAGGGCGGCAAAATCCAGTCTCTCTCCTCCCAGGGGACGGCGCCGGGGATAATACAGAGCGTATTGAATGGGCAGATGCATATCCGGCGTTCCCAGCTGGGCCAGCACCGCCCCGTCCTGAAATTCCACCATAGAATGGATCACGCTCCGGGGCTGCACCAGAACCTGGATCCGGTCCAGTTCTACCCCGAAGAGCCAGCGGGCCTCCATGACCTCCAGTCCTTTATTGACCAGCGTAGCAGAGTCTACGGTAATCTTCCGGCCCATAGACCAGTTGGGATGCTTCAGGGCATCCTCCACCCTTACCTTCTCCAGCTGCTCCCGGGAATATCCCCGGAAAGGACCTCCGGATGCTGTGATCAGAAGATGGCTTACCTCTCTTTTCTCTTCTCCGTGCAGGCACTGGAAAATGGCGCTGTGCTCACTGTCCACAGGCAGGATCCTGGCTCCTTTTTCCTCCGCCAGTTTCATGATCAGATGTCCGGCGGTAACCAGAGTTTCCTTGTTGGCCAGGGCAATATCTTTTCCCGCCTCCAGGGCCGCCATGGTAGGCCGGATGCCGATCATCCCCACAATCGCCGTCACCAGCAGTTCCGCCTCCGGAAGGACTGCCGCATCCAGAAGCCCTTCCAGTCCGGACACTACCCGGGTATCTGTATCGGCGATCCTTACCCGCAGATCCGCAGCCTTTTCCTCCTCCCAGACAGCCGCCAGCCTGGGCTTAAACTCCCGGATCTGTTTTTCCAGCAATGCCGTATTCTGTCCGGCGCTTAAGGCTCCCACCCGGAGATCTCCCTGCTCTCTTACTATATCCAGGGTCTGGGTGCCGATGGAGCCCGTGGAACCCAAAATCGATATGGTCCTCATAGATATTTCTCCTGTTCCTGTATACTAGGCAGTCCCGGTCAGGTCAGGATCAGGGCCAGATAATAGATGACAGGTGCTGTAAAGATCACGCTGTCAAACCGGTCCAGGATCCCTCCGTGTCCGGGGATCAGTTTTCCGTAATCTTTGATCCCCATGTTGCGTTTCACAGCGGAAGCCGCCAGATCCCCCACCATGGAGATCAGAGCCCCCACTCCGCAGATCAGGGCGTATTCCAGCATGGGGCCTCTGGTGGCGGCGGCAAAAAGAATCCCCAGCAGCACCGCCCCGGCCACGCCGCCTACAGCCCCCTCTACGGATTTCTTAGGACTTAAGACAGGCGCCATCTTGTGTTTTCCCAGCAGCATTCCCACGCAGTAGGCGCAGGTATCGCAGCCCCAGGAACACAGGAAGATCAGCCAGACATGAAAATGTCCCCCCGGCAGCATCCTGGCCTGATAAATGCAGGAGAGCATTACCCCTACGTAGACAATGCCGAAAAAAGCCGCCATCACCTGGTGGGCATGAAATCTTGGATACCCGAAAACATAGACAAACATCAGGATCACCAGACCGGCCAGCACCGCCGCCATCTGGAATTCCGGCTTCAGAAACCCCATACTCAGATAGTAAAGAAGAATGCCTGCGTATCCTCCCAGCTCCAGCGGGGAGATCCTCTCTTCCCGGACCTTCATGGCTTTGTAAAGTTCACCCGCTCCTATCAGGGAGATAGCCAGCAGCACCGCAAAAAGGACCCAGCCTCCCAGACCGATAAACAAAAGAGCGGCAGCCACCAGCACAATACCGCTGATCAATCGTGTAATAAACATCCCTGCCCCTCCTTACGCCTTCCGGCTCTCGATTCCGCCGTAACGTCTGTCTCTGCCATTATATTTTTCTATAGCCTTGACCAATTCCTTCTGATCAAAATCCGGCCAGGGCACATCCGTAAAATAAAACTCAGAGTAAGCCAGCTGCCACAGAAGAAAATTCGAGATTCTCTCTTCCCCGCTGGTACGGATCATCAAATCCGGATCCGGGATTCCCGCTGTGTCCAGGTAGGATTCAAAAACCTCCGGCTCTACCTTGCCCTGCGGAAGCCTGCCTGCCCGGGCGTCCTCCGCCAGGGCCGTCACTGCCCGCAGGATCTCATCTCTTCCTCCGTAATTGAGAGCGATCTGGAAAAACATTTTCTCATAGCCGGCGGACATGCCCTCCAGTTCTTCTATGCTTTCCTGGATATCCGGATCCAGGCCGGTCCGATCGCCGATAATGCGCACCCGCATCTGATTCTTCCTGGCGCTCCGCTCGCAGCGTTTCAGATACCGTCGGAACAGATTCATCAGTACCTTGATCTCCTGCTGGGAGCGTTTCCAGTTTTCTGTGGAAAATGCGTAGACCGTCAGATATTTTACGCCCATATCGCAGATGATGTTGCACATTTTCTCCAGGTTGTCGCATCCCACCACATGGCCGTAGCTTCTTGGCATCCCTTTTGCCCTGGCCCATCTGCCGTTGCCGTCCAGGATAATGGCGATATGATTCGGCACTTTCATGGACAATCCCTCCTTTTGTATTTTGCGAAAGATCCCCGCAACCAAAAGAAAGGCTGTTACAACTCACTGCAACAGCCCCCCTCAAGGCTTTTATACCGTCAAGATCTCTTTTGATTTTTCTTCTACGTTCTGGTCAATTTCCTTAATGCGTTTGTCGGTCAGCTTCTGGACCTCCTCGCTGAGTTTTTTGATCTCATCCTCGGAGACATCCTCTTTTTCCAGCTTTTTAAAAGCCTCATTGGCATCCCGGCGGATATTGCGGATGGCTACCTTGGCTGCCTCGCCTTTCTTCTTGACGTCTTTCACCAGTTCCTTTCTGCGCTCCTCTGTCAGTTCCGGAAATACTAGGCGGATTACTTTGCCGTCGGTGTTGGGGTTGATCCCCAGATCCGACATCTGAATGGCTTTGCAGATATCCTTAATGAGAGACGGCTCCCAGGGCTGGATCTGGATCATTCTGGCCTCCGGCACTGTGATATTCGCCACCTGCTGCAGGGAAGTGGCAACCCCGTAATAATCTACGGTGATCCTATCCAGTACATGGGGGTTGGCCCTTCCTGCCCGGATGGTGCCCAGCTCACTGCTTAAGTTGGCCAGGGTCTTCTCCATTTTTCCGTCATATTTCTTCACTCTCTCGTCCATAAAAGTAAGATCCTCCTTCTCACATCCTTAATCTACCGTCACCCGGGTGCCCGTGATCACGCCGTGGGCCGCGTTGACGATGCTGTTTTCTTCATTCAGGCCGAATACGATCATGGGCATCTTCTGCTCCATGCACAGGATCGAAGCCGTAAGATCCACCACCTGAAGCTTTTTATCAATAACCTCCTGGATGGAAACCTGCGCGTATTTTTTTGCTTCCGGATGATCCTTGGGATCCTGATCATAGACCCCGTCCACAGCCTTGGCCAGCAGAATGGCATCTGCCTCGATCTCCACCGCCCGGAGGACCGCCCCGGTATCCGTGGAAAAATACGGATGTCCCGTGCCGCCGGCGTAGAAAACCACCATATTGTGGGCGAAATATTTGTTGCTCCTGTCTTTGGAGAAAGTCTTGGTAAACTCCCCGCAGACAAAAGGCGTCAGAACAGAAGTCATCATGCCCTGGGAGCGGAAAATCTCTGACACATAAATACAGTTCATGACCGTGGCCAGCATGCCGATCTGATCCGCCTTGGTGCGGTCAATGTTTTTGCTGCTGCGGCCTCTCCAGAAGTTTCCGCCTCCGATGACGATTCCCACCTGCATTCCTTCATCTACCAGGGTTTTCACCTGCCTGGCGACTCTGATCACAACCTCCTCATCGAAACCTGTCCCCTTCTCTCCTGCCAGGGCCTCTCCGCTGAGCTTCAACAATATTCTTTTCATCCGGCTTATCCTCGTTCCTTTTGTATTTGCGCTGTTGGAAAACCGCAGGACGGCAGACCTGCGATCCTTCCGGGCTTTTAAAGAATTATACCATACTTTAACAGAATTGTCAGGAAATTTTTACAGCTGTGCCACCACGAAAATATCATAGATCGCCCGGATGGCTGTTTCGAAATCCCGGTTTTCCACGCCGATGATGATATTCAGTTCCGAGGAGCCCTGATCAATCATTTTCACGTTTACATGGGCATGAGCCAGAGCTGCAAAAATCCGGCCGGCTGTTCCTCTGGTCCGGCGCATTCCCCGTCCCACTACCGCGATCAGGGCCAGATCCGACTCTAGCTCGATCAGATCCGGCTGCACAGCCCGGTGCAGTCCCGCAATGACCTGCTGCTCCTTCTCCTCAAACTCTGCCTGGTGTACATAGACGGTAAAGGTATCAATACCGGAAGGCGTGTGCTCAAAGGAAAGTCCGTTTTCCTCAAAGACCTGCAGCACCTTTCTGCCAAAACCAATCTCTGAATTCATCATTGCTTTCTCAATGGTAATGGAGGCAAAGCCCTTCTTTCCGCCGATTCCGGTGATGGTGTATTTGGGTTTGTTGCAGGTGCTCTCCACGATCATGGTACCGGGATCTTCCGGCCGGTTGGTATTGCGGACATTGACAGGGATCCCCTCCGCCCGCAGAGGAAAGATCGCATCCTCATGCAGCACTGTTGCGCCCATATAGGACAGCTCCCGCATCTCCCGGTAGGTAATGGTGGAGATGGTTACAGGATTCTCCACCACATGGGGATCCGTCATCAAAAATCCGGATACATCCGTCCAGTTCTCGTAGATATCCGCATGAACCGCTTTTGCCACTAAAGATCCGGTAATATCCGAGCCGCCCCTGGAAAAGGTCTTTACGGAACCGTCAGGCTTTGCCCCGTAAAATCCCGGTACTACCGCCTGACTGCAGGATTCCAGGCGCTCCGCCAGCTGATGGTCCGTCTTGTCCCCGTCCAGCTTTCCTTCTTCGTCAAAAGCGATGACTTCCGCCGCGTCCACAAACTCGGCCCCCAGATACTCCGCCATCACAATTCCGTTCAGATACTCGCCCCGGGAAGCTGCATAATCTTCTCCGGCCTTCTCCTCAAAATTTTTGCGGATGGTCTCAAATTCGCCTTCCAGGGAAAGGCTCAGCCCCAGGCCGTCAATGATCTCCTGGTATCTTTCCCTGATTTTTTTCAGAGCCCCCTGAAAATCCCGGCCCTGCTCCGCCATGCGGTAGCAGCCGTAGAGCATATCTGTCACTTTCGTATCGCCGTCAAAGCGCTTTCCCGGAGCGGAGGGCACCACATATCTTCTTCCCTGGTCAGCCCGGATAATCGCTCCCACTTTCTGGAACTGCTCTGCGCTGGCCAGTGAACTTCCACCAAACTTTACAACTTTTTTCATCATCTGACGTTTCTCCTCAATTTAAGAATGCGCCGGCCGCCTGAAGCGTGCCGACGCTATTAATGTATCCTAAAATCCCAGCTCCGTCAAGACAGAACTCCGTCTCACCCCCGAAAGATCCCGCTTTTTTCCATTCTCTCTATGGCGGCCCGGAGTTCTTCCTGATCCTTTACCAGGGCGATCCTCACATAGCCTTCCCCGGAGGCTCCGAATGCGCTGCCCGGAGTTACCAGAACTCCCGCTTTCTCCAGAAGATCTCCCACAAATTCTGCAGAAGAATGGTAGGAATCCGGAATTTTCGCCCATACAAACATGGTGGCCGGACAGCGGTCCATCTTCCAGCCGATTTCTGTGCAGCCGTCGCAGAAGCAGTCCCGTCTCCGGCGGTAGGCCTCCCGGGTGGTTTCTACGCAGGACTGATCCCCGGTCACAGCGGCAATGGCTGCCTTCTGGATAGGCAGAAAAATCCCGTAGTCCATATTGGATTTCAGTTTTGCCAGTTTTTCTACAATTTCCCGGTTTCCAATGCAGAATCCGATCCGTGCTCCTGCAAGGCCGTAGGTTTTCGAGAGAGAATTAAACTCTACCCCTACCTCTTTCGCGCCGGGATAGCTAAGAAAGCTTCCGGTAGGCGCCTGATCAAAGACCAGTTCGCTGTAGGCGTTGTCATGGAGCACCATGATCTGATGTTTTTTCGCGAAGGCGATGCATTTTTCATACCACCAGCCGGGAGCCAGGGCCGTCGTCGGGTTATTTGGGTAAGATACCACCATAAGCTTGGCCCGTTCCGCAATTTCTTCCGGGATTTCCGCAAAATCGATCAGATACCCCTTTTCTTTTCGCAGCGGCATCGGATAAAGTTCCGCTCCGGCAATGGTAGGGCCGTCTCCGAAAATGGGATAACAGGGGTCCGGCACCAGAACAATGTCTCCCGGGTCTGTCACAGCCAAAGCGATGTGGGCCAGTCCTTCCTGGGATCCCAGAAGTCCTACCACCTCATGCTCCGGATCAATCTCCACCTGATACCGGCGGCGGTACCATTCCGCCACCGCTTCGTGGAGCTGATCCAGATCTTTAATGGCGTAGACATAGTTCTTTTCGTCCGCAGCCGCCTCCAGCAGCGCTTTTCGAATATGGGGAGCCGGAGGGATGTTGGGAGCTCCCACGCTCAGATCCGTCACCTTCTGCCCCCGGGCCTCCAGCTCCAGCTTCTTATTCAGGAGAGTCGTAAAAATATTCTCCCCGAAATGTTCCATTCGTTTTGAAAACTCCATGACTATTTTCCTTCCTTCAGAAATGTATCCTTTATATAGCGGAGAGTCCTCCGCTCACCTTTTTGGGCCAGCATTTCCAGCAAAAATTCCAGCTGGTCTTTGGTGTCCTGATGGACAAACCACAGGTGATCTTTTCCTCTCATATAATAATCATAGGGAGCCCGGTCCGTATAAGCCTTTCCCAGATAGACCCGGGAAGCGCTGATGCGGTCCATGATCATCTCCGCCACGTATTTTCTGGGCACCGGAACTCCTTTAAGAATTGTATCGCAGTTTATTCCGTAATCGATCCAGTATTCAAAATGATGTTTGTTTCTTCCTTTGTGGTGAAGCCAGGCCAGGGAAACCCCGGTATCCTCCCGCTCCGCGTTGTTGGGGCTCCGATTTCCCTGCCAGTAGCGGCACCCTTTGGAAAATTCTGTCCAGGAATATTTGGACAGATCATGGGCCAGCCCCTGCCGGTAAAGACCGATCCGGAAACAATAACGCATCACCAGCAGTTTGTGGCTGGTGATGGTTTTAAAATGATGCCATATTTGCATGTTCTATTCCTGCTTTCCCGTGAGAATCATAACTGTTCTGGCAGGTACCAGAATCTTTTTCTCCTTTCCGCACTCCACAGGCTGTTCTTCCGCTTCCGTGTAAAAGCCCTCTTCTTTTCCTGAATCGGCCTTTACCACCCAGCTCATGCCTTCCGGCAGATCCGGAAGAGCAAACTTCCTGTCCTGCCAGTACATATTGTAGAGAATATAGACAGGGATATCCGGGGATCCGTCCTCCCGGCTGCTGTAGGTTCCCCAGTACAGGGCTCCCAGGCTGGGGATCCCTTCCTCCATAGGCAGATACCAGGCACGCTCTCCATGGTAGGAAAGATCCGGGAAACCGCAGGCCTGATAATCCATAAGCCGAAGAGGAAGCTTCTGCCGCAGCACCGGATGTTCTCTGCGGAAAGCTGCCGCCCTGGCCACAAACTCCTGCATTCTGGCAGCTCCTTTTGTTTTGCTCCAGTTCAGCCAGCCTGTTTCGTTGTCCTGGCACCAGGCGTTATTGTTGCCCCCCTGACTGTTAAAAAATTCATCTCCGCCGTAGATCAGAGGCGCGCTCTGGCTGGTCATCAGGATCAGAAACGCGTTCCGCAGCTGACGCGCCCGCAGCTGGCGGATGTTCTGTTTCCTGGTAGGTCCTTCGGCGCCGCAGTTCCAGGTATAATTGTTATGATTCCCGTCCCTGCCCCCTTCTCCGTTTTCCTCATTGTGCTTCTGTTCATAGGAAACCATATCCGCCATGGTAAAGCCGTCCTGGTCGGCAAAATAATTGATATAACCGCAGTCGGCGCTGTTTCTCCGCAGATGCCAGGCCGCCCCCTCTGTGCAGCCCGGATCCCCCTTGAGGAACCGGCGCATGAGCTCTTCATAGCCCATATTCATCTCTCCCAGATTCCGGCAGATCTGCTGGCGGCGGTTTCGCTCCAGGCGCTCTTCCCCGTAGCTTAAATAGATCAGCTTTGTCTTCTTCAGCAGCGGATCCTCTGTCACCGCGTCGATCCAGTTTCCTTCTCCCAGCAGATGGAAGCCGTCGGCCTGAAAATTCAGTCTCCAGTAATGAAGAATATCCAGAACGGTTCTGGGCGGCATCTCCGGCAGAAAATAAAATTCCAGAATGCACTCGATCCCTGCCCGGTGAAGGGCGTCCATCATCTCCGCGAACTCTGCGGAAGGGCTGTCCGAAGAGCAGTAGGAAGCCTTGGGGGCAAAATACAGCCCTCCGGTATATCCCCAGTAATTTTTCCGGATCGAACGCGGCTTTTCCTCCTCCATAGGAACAAAGGGGTTTTCAACCTGTTCCTGCATCCGCTGATCCGGGGTTTTCTCCTGCTTTTCTTCCGAGGGAAGCTCTTCAAACTCATAAACCGGCATCAGCATCAGGGAGGTAATACCCATTTTCTTGAAATAGGGAATCATCTCCTGTACACCCCGGAAAGTGCCCCGGTACTTCTGTTCCACAGGGGCACGCATGGTAAAGCCCCGGACATGCAGCTTGTAAAAGACGCAGTCCTCGTACGGAATATGCAAAGGCGGTACAGACGCTCCGGCCGGAGCGTCCAGTACGCCTCTGTATTCTCCCGCCTCTGCTTTTTTCCCTGTTATTTTTCTGAGAATCCTGGCATAGGGATCCGCCATCCGTTTTTCCCCGATCTGATAGCTGTATTCCCACTCTCCCGGTTCCAAATCGCTTATACGGACAGCGCTGATCTGACCGATCCGGTCTTTTTCCGGAAGCGGAATTCTTTTTTCCGGTTTCTGGCTGCGTCCGCGGTACAGCAGCAGCTCCGCCGGCACGCCCCCCGGTACGGAAACCGCGAAATTGTATCCTCCATGTTTTCTGGTCACGCCCAGCCGATCCGGATTTCCGGCTAAAACCTCTATTTTCCCTCTCTCCTGCATGCTCCGCCTCCTCCTTCTGTATGACAACTTTTTCTTTACATTCTCTCGCTTATCATACCATATTTTCCGGCTGTTGCACAGTAAAAGAGCCGATTTTCTTTGTAATTTCAGACTCTTTTCTTTCAAGGCTTCTTTTGGCGTCCTGGTGCCGGATCCGGCCCGGCATTCACCGGCATGGCACATCCAGGTCCAGTTCCACCGGGCAGTGGTCCGAACCCAAAACTTCCGTATGGATCCTGGCGTCCTGAAGCTTCTCCTTCAGCCCTTCTGAAATCAGGAAATAGTCGATCCGCCATCCGGCATTTTTCTCCCGGGCACGGAAACGGTAAGACCACCAGGAATATTCCACCTTCTCCGGATAGAGGAAACGGTAGGTATCCACAAACCCGTTCTCCAGCAGGATCGAAAACCGCTCTCTTTCCTGATCTGTGAAACCTGCGTTTTTCCGATTGGTCTTTGGATTTTTCAGGTCTATCTCCTGATGGGCCACGTTCAGATCCCCGCAGACCACCACAGGTCTGGTTGTTTCCAGTTTTTTCAGATAAGCCAGAAAATCCTCCTCCCATTTCATACGGTAATCCAGCCGGGCCAGCCCCTCCTGTGAATTGGGCGTATAAACGGTTACCAGATAGAATTCCGGAAATTCCAGGGTAATCACCCGGCCTTCATGATCGTGCTCCTGGATCCCCATACCATAACTTACGGAAAGGGGCTCCCGCCGGGAAAAAACCGCTGTGCCGGAATATCCTTTTTTCTCCGCGTAATTCCAGTACTGATAGTAGCCCTCAGCGGGAAGATCGATCTGTCCGGCCTGCAGTTTGGTTTCCTGCAGGCAGAACACATCGGCGTCCGCCTCTTTAAAATATGCCAGAAAGCCTTTTCCCACGCAGGCCCGCAGTCCGTTTACATTCCACGAAATCAGTTTCATTGTTTTTATCCTTTCGCCTAAATAATTCGATAGGTATCCAGTTCTCCGGAAGCCGGGCCGTGAAGGACAATGCCGTCCCTGCGGCACTGCTCCAGCATTTCCCATATTTCCGGTTCCAGGATCTCTCCCGGATAGATCAGGGGGATGCCCGGGGGATAGGGGGCTGCCATTTCTCCGGCAGTCTGCCCGGCTGCCTCCTTCCAGGGTACCGTTTTCTTTTTTCCAAAATAGGCTTCCCTGGGGGTAAGCCGCATATGCGGAAGCCCGGGCAGCTGAAAGTTCTTTCTGCCAGGAGGCGCCGCCTTTTCCGTTCTCTCTGAAGCGATCTTTCTCATTCCCTCCGTCAGCCGGCGGATCTCCTCCCGGCTGTTTCCCCAGGTGACCACCGCCACGGCGTTTTCATAGTCGGCCAGTTCCAGACTGACGCCGGCTTCCCGGTAAAGCCGTTCCTGCAGTTCAAAGCCGCCGATTCCCAGATTCCGGGCAGAAAACACCAGCCGGGCCGGATCCTTTTGAAAACAGATAGTTCCGGAAGTTTCTCCCAGTACCCGGATCCCCGGGATCTCCCGGAGTTCCCTTTCTGCCAGAGCCGCCAGTTCCCTGCTTTTTTCCATCATTTCTTCCCCGTGAAGGGCCAGCTGGCAGCGGGCGGCGTCCAGGGATGCCATCAGCAGATAGGAGGGACTGGTGCTCATAACCAGCTTCAGATTTTCATCTACCCGGGCCGGATCCGCCAGGGAACCCTGCAGGTGGAGCAGGGAACTTTGCGTCATGCTTCCCCCTGTTTTGTGGGTGCTTTGCGCGCAGAGATCTGCCCCCTGCTGCAGAGCGCCCCGGGGAAACTGTTCAGAAAAATAAAGATGGGACCCGTGAGCCTCGTCCACCAGCAGCAGCGCCCGGTGCCGGTGGCAGATCTCTGCAATGGACCGGATATCGCTGCAGACCCCGTAATAGGTAGGGCTCACCAGGAATACAGCCCGGCAGTCCGGCTCCCTTCGGAAACCTTCCTCCACCGCCTCCGGGGTTACCCCTCCAAAGATCCCCCAGTCTTCCAGATATTCGGGCTGGATCCAAACGGGACAGGCTCCGCTTAAGATCAGTCCCATCAGCACAGATTTATGGGCATTCCTGGGAACCATGATCTTCTCCCCTGGACCGGCTGCCGACAGGATCATGGCTTCGTTCCCGCAGGTAGTACCGTTTACCAGAAACCAGCACCGCCGGGAGCCGTATAGTTCCGCAGCCAGCTCTTCCGCCTCCCGGATGGCTCCTTCCGGGTGATGCAGATCATCCAGCCCTTCCGCCTCTGTAAGATCGTAGCGGAACACCTGATCCCCCACCGCCTGCCGGAACAGGGGATTCACTCCCCGCTGGAACCGGTGGGCCGGGATCCGGAAATAGGCCGGTTCTCCTGTTTCAAATGTTTTCATAGCCTCCAGAAGAGGCATTCTGCTCTGTTCCATATTCCTTCACCCGTCTGGAAAGGCGGCATAACCCTTTTCTGTCGGGACTATGCCGCCTTTCTGATTTTATGTATCCATTTAAATTCTTCCGTCCGCTTTGATCTCCCGGATCCATCCCTCCGGAGCCTCCAGGCGTCCCATCTGGATACCGGTCAGCGTATCATACAGTTTCTGGATAACCGGTCCCATCTTCTCCATACCGCTGGGGAAGCAGATCTCTTTTCCATGATCCACGATCTTTCCAACCGGAGAAATAACAGCAGCCGTACCGCAGAGACCGCACTCTGCAAAATCTTTTACCTCGTCCAGATATACTTCTCTCTCTTCCGCCTCCAGGCCCAGACAATGCTCTGCTACGTACATCAGGGATCTTCTGGTAATAGAAGGAAGGATGCTGCCGGACTTGGGGGTCACGACTTTATTGTCTTTGGTAACGAAAATAAAGTTTGCGCCGCCGGTCTCCTCTACCTTGGTCCGGGTAGCCGCATCCAGGTACATATTCTCGTCATAGCCTTCTCTGTGCGCTTCCATAATGGCGTGGAGACTCATGGCGTAATTCAGACCTGCTTTAATATGGCCGGTTCCGTGGGGGGCTGCCCGGTCAAAATCGCTGACCCGGATGGTAATAGGCTTGGCGCCGCCCTTAAAGTAAGGGCCTACCGGCGTAGCGAAAAGCCGGAACTGATACTCATGGGAGGGCTTCACTCCGATCACCGCGTCGCTTCCGAACATATAAGGACGGAGATACAGAGTAGCTCCGGAACCATAGGGAGGCACGTAGGCGGCATTGGCAGCCACCACCTGGTCTACCGCCTCCAGAAAACGCTCTTTGGGAAATACCGGCATCTCCAGCCTTCTGGCGGAATCCTCCAGTCTCTCCGCATTCAGATCCGGCCGGAAGGTAACGATCCTTCCATCCTCTGTTGTATAGGCCTTCAGTCCCTCAAAACAGGACTGGGAATACTGCAGCACCCCGGCGCATTCTGTGATCACCACGTTGGCGTCAGAGGTCAGACCGCCCTGGTCCCAGGCCCCGTCCCGGTAATGGGCCACATATCGTTTGTCTGTCTGGATATACTCAAATCCCAGATTTCCCCAGTCAATGTCCTTTTTTTCCATAATAATAGCACTCCTTTCCAAAGGCATCTCAAAACTTGTATTATTATACACCTATTTTTATGATTTTCCAACGCTTTTTCTTTATGCATTGCTTTTTTTCCGGGGTTTTGATAGAATGGACATGTAAATTTTCCGGTTCAAAACCGAAGACGCCCCGGCCAAGGGGTGTAGAAAGGACAAGATATGAGCGAAGAATTTAATGCAAGCGCAAACTGCAGCGGAGACTGCGGTTCCTGCGGAAGCGACTGCGGCGGCAATGTGGATTTAAGCCAGCCCACCGTCACCCTGACCCTGGAAGATGATACGGACGTTACCTGCGCGGTCATCAACATTTTCCCGGCCGGGGACAAGCAGTATATTGCCCTGCTCCCCCTGGACGAAAACGGGGAAAACCAGAACGGCGAGGTATATCTGTACCGCTTCTACGAGGACGAGCACGGCAACCCCAATCTGGACAACATTGAGACCGATGAGGAATATCAGACGGCAGCCGACGCTTTCAACAAACTGGCGGAAAGCGGCGAGCTGGACGAGGAAGAGTCATAAATCACGCCCCAGGGGCCCTTGCGGAGCAGATTTAAAATCATCTGTTGAAGCAATGGCCCCCTTTTTATTTCTAAAAAGAGGGCCTCCATTCTGGTTTTTTCAGTTCTTCCCTGTACTGCCGAACCCGCCCCGGTCTTCTCCGGTAAGCGTACCTTCCATAAATTCGATTTCCGGCTGATGACGCATGAGACGGAACTGGCAGATCCGGTCATTCACATGGATCACCGTATCGCGCACCGCATATACCGGCATTCTCCACCAGTCTCCCGGTCCGCAGTAACTTTCATCGATCACCCCCATATGATTGGTCTGGATCACCCCGAAATTTTTAAAGGTGCTGCTTCTTGGCACAATGTGGGCTTCATAGCCGGTGGGCAGCTTCATAGCCACCCCCAGATGGATCATGGCAAATTCCCCTTTTTTCAGCGTCACTTCCTCTGCCGCCCGCAGATCGATCCAGTCAGATTTTCCGTCAATATACCGCAGCCTCTCCACCTGATCATTGAGATACTGAATCCTGATCTTTTCCATATTTTTCCCTCCGTCTCTGTTCCTCTTCCGTCTGAAAAGCGGACAGAAGCCTGCCGCCTCTGCCCGCCCTGTTGCAGCCGGATTCTTTATTTCTGATCAGCCGGAACATCCTTCATGCTGAAGCTGATCCTTCCCATCTTATCCTTGCCCATGCAGACCACCTTCACCTTATCTCCCAAGGTCAGAACATCCTCTACCCGGTTGATCCTCTCTTTGGCGATCTTGGAAATGTGAACCAGTCCCTCCTTGCCGGGAGCAAACTCCAGGAAGGCGCCGAACTCTTTGATACTCACAACCTTACCGGTAAAGATCTGGCCGGCCTCGAAATCTGTGGTGATGATCTTAATGTATTCCATGGCCTTATCCATCATCTTCTGATCCGTTCCGCAGATGGATACAGCGCCGTCGTCTTCGATATCAATCTTCACGCCGGTTTCATCGATAATGGCATTAATGGTCTTTCCTCTCTGTCCTACCACATCGCCGATCTTTTCCGGATCAATGTGGATCTGGATGATCTTGGGGGCAAACTCGCTGACCTGGGGTCTGGGGCTGGCAATGGTCTTTTCCATTACCTCTGTCAGAATGTACTCTCTGGCATCCTTGCATCTGTGAATCGCCTCCTCCACAATGGGACGGGTCAGTCCATGGATCTTAATATCCATCTGGATGGCAGTGATACCCTCATGGGTTCCGGCTACCTTGAAGTCCATGTCGCCGAAGAAATCCTCCAGCCCCTGAATATCTGTAAGCACCAGATAGTCGTCATCGGACTCTCCGGTCACCAGACCGCAGGAAATACCCGCCACCGGTTTCTTAATGGGCACGCCTGCCGCCATGAGGGCCATGCAGGAAGCGCACACAGAAGCCTGGGAGGTAGAGCCGTTGGACTCAAAGGTCTCGGAAACGGCACGGATGGCGTAGGGGAACTCCTCCTCGCTGGGCAGCACAGGAATCAACGCTCTCTCAGCCAGGGCTCCATGACCGATCTCCCGGCGTCCCGGTCCTCTGGAGGGCTTGGTCTCTCCTACAGAGTAGGAGGGGAAATTATAGTGATGCATATAGCGCTTGCTGGTTTCGTTCTCATCCAGCCCATCCAGTCTCTGGGATTCTGACAGGGGCGCCAGGGTCACCACATCGCAGATCTGGGTCTGGCCTCTGGTAAACATAGCGGAGCCGTGGACCCTGGGAATAATGTCCACTTCCGCGGCCAGAGGACGGATCTGACGGATGGCCCGTCCATCCGGACGCTTGTGATCCTTCAGGATCATCTTGCGGACTGTTTTCTTCTGATACTGGTAAACTGCTTCTCCCAGCACAGCCAGCCAGTCTTCCTTCTCCGCAAAGGCCTCCTCCAGCTTCTCGGTGATCCGGCGGATATTCTCCTCTCTCACCTGCTTCTCATCGGTGAAAACTGCCTCCTCCATCTCTGCCGGGGGAACAATCTCCCGGATGGCGGCAAACAGCTCTTCCGGAACCGCGCAGCTCTCATAGGAATGTTTGGGCTTTCCGCACTCTTCCACAATCTGATCAATGAAACGAATGATCTCTCCGTTTACCTGGTGGGCCATGTAAATGGCCTCGATCATCTTATCCTCCGGAACCTCGTTGGCGCCTGCCTCGATCATGATCACCTTATCTCTGGTGGAAGCCACGGTAAGCTTCAGATCAGAAACCGCATTCTGTGCCAGGGTGGGGTTTACGATCAGCTGGCCGTCGATCATACCGATCTGGGTAGCGGCGCAGGGACCGTCAAAAGGAATGTCAGAAATACAGGTGGCAATGGAAGAACCCAGCATAGCCACTACCTCCGGGTTGCACTCCGGATCTACAGACATAACCATGTTGTTCAGGGTTACGTCATTTCTGTAATCCTTGGGGAACAGCGGCCGCATGGGGCGGTCGATCACACGGGAGGTGAGAGTAGCATGCTCACTGGCTTTTCCCTCTCTCTTATTAAAGCCCCCGGGAATCTTTCCTACGGCGTACATTTTTTCCTCATATTCTACAGACAGGGGAAAGAAATCAATGCCTTCCCTGGGTTTGTCTGAAGCTGTGGCGGTACACAGAAGGGTAGTATCTCCGTAATGCATAAAAGCGCAGCCATTGGCCTGTTTGCCCACTCTTCCGATATCCACGGATAACTTTCTGCCAGCCAGATCCATGGAATAAGTCTTGTACTCATTTACCAGCGGTGTGGAAAATGTCTTATTGTCTTCCATTCTATTTCTCCTTATGATTTATTTTCTCCAGCTCCGGCGCCCGAAACAACTGAAAAACACACCGCTTTCCGGATGTGCTTTTCAGTAGTCCCGGATCCGATCCGGAGCGGCAGAATGCCTCTCTCCATATGGAAACAGGGCGGAACAAAATCCGCCCTGTAAACCATCCCAGATACTTACTTACGGATGCCCAGTTTCTCAATCAGCGCACGGTATCTTTCAATATCCGTCTTCTTCAGATAGTCCAGAAGTCCTCTTCTGCGTCCAACCATCTTCAGCAGACCTCTTCTGGAATGATGATCTTTGTGATTGTTTTTCAGATGCTCGGTGAGCTCCTGGATTCTGGCGGTCAGAACTGCTACCTGTACCTCCGGTGATCCGGTGTCTCCCTCAGTTCTGGCATACTCTTTCATGATTGCCTGTTTCTTTTCTTTTGCGATCATTCTGTCGTCCTCCTTTAATTCTGTTAACCGCCGCTGATTAAGAAGTGGTCGGAGTCTCCGGCTCCTGAATCAGGGCTGATTTCATACCGTCTTACTATACCACAAGGTATGAAAATTGTAAACTGTTTTTTCTTCCCTGCCTGAGGCTCTTTCCTGCCCCATTATCTGCCCAGCAATAACACCAGAGCTTCGCAGGGCTCCAGCGTAATCCGGCCCTTTGGACAGAGAGTTTTTCCCTGATTGGAAAGCAGGATTTTTTCCACAGGTTTTTCCAGAGATATGGTTGTTTTTTCTTTTCCGTAATTTGCCGCCACCAGGATATCCTGGCCCTTTTCTTCTGAAATCCGATGATAAGCGAAGATCTCTCCCTGCTCCTGGCAGAGGGGCACCGTCTTTCCATACAGAAAAGTTTCCTTATATTCCGGTGATTTTCTAAGAGCGATCAACTCCTTATAGTAGGACAGCACAGAATCCGCCCTCTTCTCCTGCTCTCTCACATTGATCTCCGTATAATTCGGATTTACCGGCAGCCAGGGAGTGCCTTCTGTAAATCCTCCGCCGGCTTCCCCGCTCCACTGCATAGGCGTTCTGGCATTGTCCCGGCTGTTCCGGTAGCAGCACTCCATGGCCTCCTCCCGGGTGCAGCCTGCCTCCAGCGCCTGCTGATACTGATCCTTGGTGCTGATATCATCGTACGCAGAAATATCCTCCATCCGGCAGTTGGTCATTCCGATCTCCTGTCCCTGGTAAATAAAGGGAATACCGTAGAGCAGCAGGGATGTGGTTCCCAGCATCTTTTTTCCCGCCTCATTCTGGGCGTAGGAAGGCAGGAAACGGCTGGCGCCCCGGGGCTCGTCGTGATTCTCCAGGATATTGGCTTTAAAACCTATGCCGTACGCTTCTGCCTGAGACGCGAAAAGGGCGTCCCTCCACTGGCGGAAGCTTACCGGAGGAATGTCGTACCAGCCGTGCTCTCCCTGCATCAGCTCATGGGCGCTGAAATCAAAAATGGAAGAAAAGTGTCCCTCATCCCCGATAAACTCCGGCAGTTCATCCTCCTTCATATTGAATACTTCGCCAACGGTAAAGGCATCGTATTTCTCAAAGGTATGATGCTTCATATCCTCAAAGTACTCTCCCACTCCCTGGACTTCCTCTACCATCTTTACGCAGGAGGCCAGGCCGTCGGGACCGTCCGCCGGGAAGGAGGGGAAGCGCAGATCCTTCTTGATGTTGATGATGGCGTCGATGCGGAATCCCGCCAGCCCTTTGTCCAGCCACCAGTTGATCATTTTATAGATTTCCTGCCGCAGTTTTGGGTTCTCCCATTTCAGGTCCGGCTGCTCTTTGGCAAACATATGCAGATAATAGAGGTCTGTGCCCGGCACCTGTTCCCAGGCGCTGCCCCCGAAATAGGAACGGTAATTGCTGGGGGCCTGGCCCTCCTTTCCTTTTACAAAGTGGAAATACTCTCCGTATTCCCCGTAAGGATCCGCAAGAGCTTTCTGAAACCAGGGATGCTGGTCAGAGCAGTGGTTGACCACCAGATCCATAAGCACATACATCCCCCGTTTCCTGGTCTCCGCCAGCAGTTCATCGAAATCCTCCATCGTGCCGAATTCTTCGGCGATCTTATAGTAATCGGAAATATCGTATCCCTGATCCACAAAGGGAGATTTGTAGATAGGAGAGAGCCAGAGGATATCAATTCCCAGATCCTGCAGATAATCCAGCCTGGAGATGATTCCCCGAAGATCTCCGATGCCGTCCCCGTTGGAATCCTGAAAGCTTTTGGGATATATCTGATACGCTACCTTATCATGCCACCATTTTCTTTTCATTCCGCAAACACTCCTTTTCTGAAATATCTTTCGCTGCGATGGTAGTATTATACTGGAGTATCCGGGAAAATGCTTGCACAATTGTTGGATTTTTTTTTGCACAATCCTGCTGCGGCAGTCTATCGCTCAGGGAAGGAGGAAATTTTAATCTGTCCGTACAATTTTTTCACCTCCGCCCCTGTGGCCAGATTTTCCGAAAAAGCGCTGGCGCTTCCTGCCGCAAGCCCCAGGCGGAAGGCGTGGGTATAATCCCTCCGGCCTATCCATCCTGCCAGAAATCCTGCCACCATAGAATCTCCGGCCCCTACCCCGTTTACCAGAACCCCTTCCGGCGCAGAAGCCATGTGAATTATTCCCCGGGCATCGGCAAGAACCGCTCCCTGTCCCGCCATAGAAACCAGAACATTCCAAGCTCCCATAGCGCGAAGCTTTTCCGCATAGGGAACAGCCTCTTCCCGGCTTTTTACTTCCACGCCAAAAAGTTCTCCCAGTTCCTGATGATTGGGTTTTATCAGGAACGGGTGGTAGGGCAGTACTTCTGTCAGCAGACTTCCGGAAGCATCCACCACAACCGATATTTCACGGCTCGAAAGCATGTGCAGGATATCCCGGTAGATTGTTTCCGGCAAACATTCCGGTATGCTTCCTGCCAGCACAAGAACATCCGTTTTTTCCAGCTGATCCAGGCGGGACAGAAGCTCTGCCAGGGCTTTCTCCGGGATCTCCGGTCCTTTTCCGTTGATTTCCGTACCCTCGGATTCTTTCCATTTGAAGTTGATCCGGGAACAGCCGGACTCCAAAGGGATAAACGCTTCCGAAACTCCTGAAAGCTTCAGACGGCGCCGGATCTCTTCTCCCACAAAACCGGCGGTAAACCCCAGGGCTCTGCTCTCTACTCCCAGATTTTTCAGAACAATGGAAACATTGACTCCCTTGCCTCCCGGAAAAATCTGTTCTCCGGCAGACCGGTTGGTCCTGCCCATCTGAAAATCCGGCACTGATACTATGTAGTCCAGGGCCGGATTGAAAGTTACTGTATAAATCATCGCGATTCTCCTTCTGCTTTCATCCGCAGCAGCCGGTCAAGTCCTCTGCCTATCTTAGAATCATCTTGACTTTGCATTTTGGATGTGCAAAAATTATTTCTGCAATTGAATCATTTGGAGGAACCCATGAAACAGAAAAAGAAATGGTTTTCCCAGGGCTGCCAGGACGGCGTGCCCATTGGCCTGGGTTATTTTGCCGTAGCCTTTACTCTGGGAATCGCCGCGAAAAATATCGGAATGACTGCCGCTCAGGCCACAGCCATGTCCCTGACCAACCTTACCTCTGCCGGAGAGTTTGCCGCCCTGGGGATCATCTCCGCCGGGGCTTCTTACGGAGAGATGGCCCTGACCCAGCTGATCATCAATCTGCGGTACTGTCTCATGTCCTGCTCCCTGTCTCAAAAAATTGATCCGGCCGCAGGCATAGGCCACCGGCTGCTGGTGGCCTTCGGAGTCACCGATGAGATCTTTGGGGTCTCCATGGGCTCACAGGGCCGTTTAAGTCCCTTCTATTCCTACGGTATTATGGCAGCGGCAGTGCCGGGATGGACCCTGGGCACTCTGGCAGGCGTAGTTTCCGGCAGCGTCCTGCCTGGCCGGATCTTAAGCGCTCTCAGTGTGGCCCTCTACGCCATGTTTATCGCAGTTATTATCCCTCCCTGCCGGGAAAGCAGGATCGTGGCCGGCCTGATCTGTGTCTCCATGGGCGCCAGCACCTTGTTTACCTATCTGCCGGTGGTAAAAGAGATTTCTTCCGGCATGCGCATTATCCTGCTGACAGTGGTTATCGCCGGTGCTGCGGCGCTGCTCTTTCCTGTAAAAGAAGAAACAAAGGAGGAAGATCATGGAAACTAACGCCTGGATCTACATACTGGTCATGGCCGCCGTTACCTACGGCATCCGCGTCCTGCCCCTGACCCTGATCCGCAAAGAGATCAAAAATGTCACCCTGCGCTCCTTTCTCTATTATGTGCCCTACGTAACTCTGGCAGTTATGACCTTCCCGGCCATCCTCACCGCCACCCAGTCGGTACTTTCCGGAGCCCTAGGGCTGGCCGCTGCGGTAATCCTGGCCTATCTCCGCAAAAGCCTGTTCCAGGTGGCCTGCGGGGCCTGCATCATCGTGTTTGTCTGTGAGCTTGTTCTGTTTCATTTCTGAAAGGGGCTGCAAAATACAGACGGCCAACCGCCTATGCTTCCACCATACACTCGATTTCTACCTTGGCTCCCTTGGGAAGTTCTTTTACCGCCACACAGGAACGGGCAGGATAATTTCCCTCAAAAAAGTCTCCATACACCTGATTTACCTTGGCGAAATCCTCCATATCCGTCAAAAAGATCGTGGTTTTCACCACTCTGGATTTATCGGTCCCTCCCTCTTTCATAATGGTCTCCAGATTTTTCAGGGAATTGGCTGCCTGCTCTTCCACTGCCTCAGGGATGCTTCCGTCTTTCATATCAAATCCCAGCTGTCCGGAAATAAATAAGATCCCGCTGCTTTTTACTGCCTGCACGTAGGGGCCGATAGCCGCCGGGGCTTTTTCTGTACTGATGATTTCTTTTGCCATGTTCAAATCCTCCCGTCTTTTATAATAGATTGCGCCTTTATTATACCTCTCTTGTTCTGGCTTTGGCAACGCCGGGATTTTATCAGTTATTTTTCGTTTCAGTTTATATATTTTCTCATATTTCTTGACTTTAGAACTTTTTTTACGCATAATAATAGTAACAAATCACAGAAAGAAGGGATGCCGATGGATATTTCAATCTCCGGAGATACCGACTCAGAGTTTCTGGAATGTGTGGAGGATATTCTGCAGAACCGGGAATTTCACAAACTGATTCACTATAAGCAGCATTTTAACACCACCCGGTTCCTCCACTGCCTGAATGTATCTTACATTTCCTGGCTCCTGGCAAAGAAATTCCGCCTGGACGCCAGGGCTGCCGCCCGGGCGGGACTGCTCCACGACTTTTGTCCCTACGATTTTAAAGATCCAGTTCCCACCCGGGAGCACCAGGCCTTTTATCATCCCAAGGTGGCCGCTTTCAACAGCGCTGTCAACTTCCATATCACAGAAAAAGAACATGCGGCCATTCTGTCCCACATGTTCCCTCTGGGTCCTGTCCCCACTTCCCGGGAAGCCTGGATCATCTCCTGCGCCGACAAGCTCTGCGCCACGGTAGAGCTCTTCCAGATGCCCATTGCCATGGCCAGACCCGGCCGGGTAAAGATCAGCGCTGCCTGATCCGCAGCGTTCTTCCCGGAAAACAGACAAGACGCCCCGTCGGGATCTGCTCTTGCAGTTCCTTCGGGGCGCCTTTTTTGTTCCTTTGAGATTCTCTTTTAGGACAATTCCAGTTTTCCTGTATACAATTGATAATAGGTACCGTGCTCTTTGATCAGCTCCTCGTGGGTACCCCGCTCAATGATCCGTCCGTGATCCAGAACGATGATGGCATCGCTGTTGCGGATGGTGGACAGACGGTGAGCGATAACAAATACGGTTCTTCCCTTCATCAGGTTATCCATACCCTTCTGTACAATGGCCTCGGTACGGGTATCGATGCTGGAGGTAGCTTCATCCAGGATCAGTACCGGCGGGTCGGCGATAGCCGCCCGGGCAATGGCCAGCAGCTGCCGCTGTCCCTGGGAGAGCTGCTCTCCGTCGCCGGAAAGCATGGTATCATAACCCTGAGGCAGTCTCTGAATGAACTGATCCGCATAAGCCAGCTTCGCTGCCGCGTAAACCTGCTCATCAGTGGCATCCAGCTTTCCATAGCGGATATTTTCCTTGATGGTGCCGGTAAACAGATGAGTATCCTGGAGCACGATGCCCAGGGAACGTCTCAGATCTGCTTTTTTGATTTTATTGATATTGATATCGTCATAACGGATCTTTCCGTCCTGCACATCGTAGAAACGGTTGATCAGGTTGGTAATGGTGGTCTTTCCTGCGCCGGTGGAGCCTACGAAGGCCAGCTTCTGGCCCGGCTTTGCGTACAGGGTCAGATCATGCAACACCATTTTCTCCGGTGTATAGCCGAAGGACATATCGTAGAAACGCACGTCGCCCTTCAGTTCCGTATAGGTAACGGTGCCGTCCGCCTGATGGGGATGCTTCCAAGCCCAGAGACCGGTACGCTCCGGACACTCTGTAAGATTGCCATTCTCGTCTTTCTTGGCGTTGACCAGCTTCACGTAACCGTTGTCCACTTCCGGCTCCTCATCCATCATGTTAAAGATCCGCTCAGCGCCTGCCAGAGCCATGATGATGGAGTTGAACTGCTGCGCCACCTGCATAAAGGGCTGGGTAAAGCTCTTAGTAAACTGCAGGTATGCCACAATGGTACCGATGGTCAGACCGCCGATGTTGTTCAGCATCAGAATACCGCCCAGAACGGCTGTCAGTACAAACTGCAGGTTGCCTAGATTTCCGATGATGGGGCCCATGACGCTGGCATAGGTATGGGCTGTGGCGGAACTCTCGTAAAGTCTCTCGTTCAGCTTATCAAACTCTACTTCCGACTGTACCTCATGGTTGAAAACTTTTACAACCTTCTGGCCGTTCATCCGCTCTTCCGAGAATCCGGTGATCGCGGCCAGATCCATCTGCTGGCGGACGAAATATTTACCGCTTCCTGCTCCCAGTTTTTTGGCAACCAGGTAGAGAATAAAGATCATCAGCACTGCCAGGATGGTCAGAAGAGGACTCAGCACCAGCATGGAGATAAAGGTTACGATAATAGAAAACGCGGACATCAGAACCTGGGGAATGGACTGGTTGATCATCTGCCGCAGGGTATCCGTATCGTTGGTATACAGACTCATGATGGATCCGTTGGTGTTCTGATCGAAATAACGGATAGGCAGGGTCTGCATATGTTCAAACATCTCATCTCTCACCCGCTTCAGCACGCCCTGTCCGATGCGGACCATCAGACGGCTGTAGATAAAGGATGAAATCACGCCGATGATAAAGATCGCTCCCAGTACTGCCAGTGCCTTGTAGAACCCTGAAAACTGGGGATCCGCCTGATCCGCCAGGGGCAGGATATAGTCGTCCAGCATGATCTGCATGGAGAAGGATACGGCAATATTTGCGATGGCGCAGAGCAGAATACACACAAATACAATGATAAATTCCGCCTTATAAGTTCCTGTCACATATTTCAGCAGCCGGCCGGCTGTCTTCAGTGTATTTTTTGTAACTCTTGACTGCTTCTTATTCATTACTCTTCCCTCCCTTTCACCTGGGATTCATAAACCTCACGGTAAATCTGGTTGGTCTTGAGAAGTTCTTCGGAAGTGCCTACGCCGTTGATCTCGCCGTTGTCGATGACGATGATCTGATCCGCGTCTTCAATAGAAGAAACTCTCTGGGAAATAATGATCTTGGTGGTATCCGGAATCTCTTCCCGGAAAGCTTTCCGGATCAGAGCGTCTGTCTTGGTATCCACAGCGCTGGTGGAATCGTCCAGGATCAGGATCTTGGGCTTCTTCAGCAATGCTCTGGCAATACAGAGTCTCTGTCTCTGTCCGCCGGACACGTTATTTCCGCCCTGAACGATCATGGTATTGTAACCGTCCGGGAACTCCTTGATAAATCCGTCGGCCTGAGCCAGCTTGCAGACTCTTTCTACTTCCTCGTCTGTAGCAGTCTCATCGCCCCAGCGGATATTATCATAGATGGTGCCGGTAAAAAGCACATTCTTCTGCAGAACCACGGACACCTGATCTCTCAGGGATTCCATATCATAATCCCGCACATCAATGCCGCCAACCTTTACGGAGCCCTCCGTTACATCGTACAGTCTGGGGATCAGCTGTACCAGAGAACTCTTGGAACTTCCGGTTCCTCCGAAAATACCGATCATCTGCCCGGATTTAATATGAAGATTCACATTCTTCAGAGCCGGCTTAATGCGCTTGCCGCCGTAGCTGAAGTCGACGTTTTCAAAGTCGATGTCTCCATTGGGAACTTCTGTTACGGTGTTTTCTCTGTTGGCCAGATCCGGCTCTTCCTTCAGCACTTCCACAATACGGTCTGTGGAGGCTCCCGCGATCATGTTCAGCACGAACACGAAGGACACGATCATCAGAGAAGACAGGATCTGCAGGGCGTATACCAGCACGCTGGTCAGCTCGCCCGCTTCCATGGTGCCGAAAACAATGTCCTTGCCGCCCATAAGGACGATCAGAATGATTACGGAGTACATAACCAGCATCATAACCGGGCTGTTGAAAGCTACGATCTTCTCTGCCTTGGTAAACAGACGGAATACAACGCCGGAGATTCCGTGGAACTTCTCAATCTCATGATCTTCTCTTACATAGGCCTTTACCACTCTGGCAGCATTTACATTTTCCTGCACGGTGTTGTTCAGCACATCGTACTCGTCAAACACCTGATCGAAATATTTATGAGCGGTTTTCGCTATAAAGATCAGGGCAAAGCCCAGAACGGGAATGGCCACCAGGAAGATCAGGGCTACCTTGATGTTGATGGTCATGGTCATGATCCAGGAGAGAATGATCATGATAGGCGCTCTGGCCAGCATACGGATGGTCATCATATAAGCCATCTGCACGTTGGTAATATCGGTGGTCAGTCTGGTAACCAGACCGGAGGTAGAAAAGTGGTCGATATTCTTAAAGGAAAAACTCTGCACTTTGTAAAAAATATCATGCCGCAGATTCTTGGCATAGCCGGCACCGGCCTGGGCCGCGAACTTTCCTGCCATGGCGCCGAAAAACAGGGCCAGCATAGCGACCAGCGCCATCAGAATGCCCATTTTGATTACATAGCCGAGATCCTGTCCCTGAATGCCGATATCGATAATATAAGACATCTGAAAGGGAATGATTACCTCCATCAGGACCTCAAGAATGACGAACAGCGGTGCTAAAAATGATTGCTTTTTATACTCTCGTATGGATTTAAATAGCAGTCTATTCATACAATTCTCCTTCTCTCTGTTTTTTACTGCATTACCCTCTGCATGAAGTTTTAATTATTGATCCGCGGTGACATTTTCATACAGTCTCCGCAGATAGTCCCGGAGGGTTTCCTGTTCTTCCTGGGTAAAGCCCCGGACCAGACGTTTCTCCATAGCCTGTCCGCCTTTAATGACTTCCTGAACAAAACTTTCCTCCTGGCCTGTCAGCGTGACGATCTTCATGCGCTTATCCTTCTCGCTGACAGTGATCGTGATGAAACCTTTACTTTCCATGAGCCGCAGAATACCGGCAACAGTGGAATGGGCGATCCGCATATAATCCTGAATTTCTTTCTGGCTTGTTTCCTGACGCCCTTCTCTTCCCTTCAGAAAATGCAGGATCTTCATCTGCTGCATAGTCAGGTTAAACCCCTCACAGTCACGGTTCACTCGCTGCCCCATAGTTTCGCTGAGTATTTTGATCAGCGAACCTATGCTCTGCCTCTCCATTGTTTCACCTCCCTGTTTAATTGTCGCATCCTACACATTTTCTGTCGCATCCTACATATTATATTAAGATTTTTTTTTAATGTCAATGAAATTTCTGTGAATCTTAAGATTTTGGCAAAATTAAAAATTCCCCCTGAAATAGCAGGATTTTTTTATAATTCTATACAAAAAGAACCGGAAGAGCATGGTATTATCTCTTCCGGCTTCTCCCGATCACCAGCTGGGCGCATCCGCCCGTAAAAGCCCCGGCAATGCAGCCGGATACCAGCAGAAACGGATAATAGGCCAGCATACCCGCTCCTGCCACCAGGCAGGCCACCAGGATCTGTCCCGTATTGTGCAGCAGGGCGCCGAAAACGCTGCACAGCCAGATCTGGCTTTCCGGTATCACTCTTTTCAGCAGGAGCATTCCCCCCAGACACAGCAGGGCGCCGGCCATGCTGTACAGAAGGGTCATCATGCTGCCGCCAAAAAAAGCTCCCAGCAAAACCCGGCAGACTACCAGCATGGCGCTCTCCGATGCCCGGTAATGGTAGACGGCAAATACAGTGATAATATTGGCCAGCCCCAGCTTCACGCCCGGTATGGGGGCCAGGGCAGGCAGACGAAGTTCAATGACAAATAGGATCAGGGCCAGGGCCGTAAGCAGGGCCAGCTGGGTCAGCCGTTTCACATTCAAGTCCGCATCGCTCCCTTCTTACCCGGCCACCGTGTCCACGCCGCTTTTTTCAGTAAACTGAATGACCAGATGGTTGGGGAGACAGACAATGGGAGCAGAAGAATCCAGCCATCCCATCTTTACACAGGTCTGGTCCGGACACTCCGCCGTCTTCATCCGGATCCGGTGATCCCGGATTTCCACCGTATTGCTGCTGCCCTGATATTCAATTTCCAGGATCTGGTCTTTTGCCTCTGCCAGATCGAACCGGTACAATACTTCTCCGTCTCTTACAATTTCTACCTTCCGGGTTTCCGGCTTCCTAAGAACTGCCGCGCTTCCCAGAAGACCGGCTCCCAGGATCACAAAGAAAAGGATCAGCGGCCATTTTTTTTTCATTTTCTTCCTTTCACGGCTTCAAGAAAAGAATCCTCTCTCCGCCGGTTCCGTTTTTCCAGAGCCAGTATACCAAAAACCGCAAAAGGAAGCAATGGATTTATTCCCAGACAAACGCTTCAAATTCCGTTCCCCGGGCTGCCGGTCCCGGAACCGCGGTGAGCCCCCGGTGATTTCCAAAGTAATCCTCATTCAGAACGATGTCGCTTCCGTCCGGGTTCTCATAGCGTTCCTCAGGTTCAAAGGCTTCTCCCAGGATGCCGCTGTGGATAATGCCGTCCTGAAAATCCTTCAGGAAATCATACACATTGGTCTTCAGCCGGTATTTTCCCTTTTCCTCCGTCAGTTCCGCATAAACTTTATGTTCTTTATCTTCCAGCTTATGGGCTTCTTTTTTCCAGGGTCTGGCTCCGTTAAAATATGCGTTCCCATCAATCCATACCGGAAGGGGATCAAAGTGGGCATTCAGCAGTTCATGCATGGTATTCATATCCGCCCGTTCACCCAGTTTGAACTTCCGGATCCATTCCTCATAAGCGGGATATTCATCAAACCAGAAGGTTCCCGCCTCCAGCTTTTCTGCTTTCTCTATTTTCTGACCCGGAGCCACCCGGTCCGCAGGGTCCCATTTCTGAATGATAATGTTGTTATAAATCCGGTTATCTCCGTGAAGGATGGTCATAAATCCCGCCACTTCCGTCCGGTGGGGGATGTGGTAGGGGGTATACCGGGGTTGATTTTTTCCGTTGGCAGTCATATCCGTACCGGTCCCTACTGCTGAAAAAGATCCAAGGATCAGATTATGTACCAGAGCCACGCCCTGGGTGGCCCAGCGCACTGCCGTCCGGGAAAGCAGAAGGTTATTGTCCACCAGAATCGGACCGTGGCCCACCTCAATAAACAGATCCATGCCAAATCCCATGCCGTTTTCCTTCAAAGGCAGAAACTCCGGAATGAAATTGTCATGCAGAAGATTCTGGGTAATTCTCGTTCCCTGGGCCTGCCAGTCTGTCCAGATACCCATGGTGCAGTGGTGGATGTGGTTCCGCCGGAAGATCACATCAATGGCCGCGTGAAATTTAATGCCCGCCACTTCGGCTCCGGTCAGCTGCTGCATGTTATTAATATGGTGGATGTGATTATCTTCGATCACGGAGAACACGCAGCCCATGCGTCCTACAATGGCTGCCCTGGCTGCCAGAGAAATACTGATCACCGTCATATATTCTTCATTCTTTTTCAGATCTCCCATAAGAACCGGGTGAGAGGGGGCTTCGTAAAAATCGGTTTTTTCCAGAGATTCCGCATCCCCTTCTTTAATCCGGCGGTATATAAGCTGTTCTTCCATGTAGGTATGGTTTTTCTGAAAGGAATCAATCTGCCGGAGTTCCTCCTGGATCACCAGCTCCGGCTCCTCTCCGGCGGCAGCCGCAGGCAGAAGTTCGCCAAGAATATCTTTTTTCTGCTTTTCCCGAAGATCTTCCCCCAGAAAATACGAAATCAGCGCAAAAACATCCTCCAGCTGGCAATTGGCGCCGCTTCGTATTTTATGATTCCGCATAAAATTCCTGCATTCAAAGGACTCTGTTCTCCCATAAGAAAATGGCCCCAGGATCATGCAGCGGTTTTCGCAGCGGCAGCCGCAGAGAGCAACAGGAACCTGAGGAGCAAAAGGAACGAAGGAAACCTTCTGCTTTTCCAGTCCTTTCTGCACTTTTTCCAGCATCTTCTTTTCAAAAGCTTCCGGCTTCTGCTCAAAGCAGTGAAAACTCTCCTGGAGATTCCAGGCCCCGTCGTAAACGGAAAGCGGGATCCTGCTGAATCGAAACAATATTTTCAGGGTACCGGCATCGTACATGGTTCTTCCATCCTTTCTGACTCCGTCCGCACAAGCGCTTCCCTCGCCTCCGCTCCCGCTATCCGTGCGTCCCAGGGCAGATGCAGAAAAAAGAGGCCGATTGCAAGTAAACTTGCATCGTCCTCTTTTTTTCTGCATCTGTGGCGCTTGTGGCAAACGCTTACATTCCGGCCTGTTTGGCTACTTCAGCGGCAAAGTCGTCCTGGCGTTTTTCAATACCTTCGCCGGTCTCCCAGCGGATGAAGCTCTTAATAGCGATCTTGGCGCCGTTTTCTTTGGCTACCTGCTCTACGTATTTTCCAACGGACTGTTTTCCGTCTTCTGCTTTTACGTATACCTGATCCAGCAGGCAGATTTCTTTCAGTTCTTTATTGATACGTCCGGTGATCATGCCCTCGATTACCTTGGCAGGCTTCTGGGACTCCTTGGGATCATTCTGGATCTGAGCCATCAGAATGCCTTTTTCGTGCTCGATGTAATCCGCCGGCACTTCTGCTCTGTTGGTGTAAAGGGGTTTCAGGGCAGCAGCCTGCATGGCTACGTTCTTGCCCATCTCACGGATGGCATCGTTAACCACATCGGTCTCAATGTCAACCAGCACGCCGATCTTTCCGCCCATATGGGTGTAATCAGCTACAAATCCATTTGCCTCTTCTACCTGGGCAAAACGGCGGATCTTCATGTTCTCTCCGATTACAGAGATCTGTCCTGCCAGTTCCTCGGCAACGGTTTTGGATGTGTCATACTTCCAGGGCTCTGCCAGGAAAGCATCGATATCCGCAGCTTTGGTTTCCATGGCCTGATCGCATACCTGCGCCACATAGCCCTGGAATTTCTCATTTTTGGCAACAAAATCGGTCTCCGCGTTTACTTCTACTGCTACAGCCTTCTTGGAATCCTCGGTCACCTTCAGCATAACAATACCTTCTGCGGCGATTCTTCCGGCTTTTTTCTGTGCGGTAGCCAGTCCTTTTTCTCTCAGGAACTCTACTGCTTTGTCCATATCACCGTCGGTGGCAGTCAGGGCCTTCTTGCAGTCCATCATGCCGGCGCCGGTCATTTCTCTTAACTCTTTTACCATTCCTGCTGTAATAGCCATTTCTTGATTCCTCCGTGTTATGCGATTATTACTCTGCGTCTGTTTCTGCTGCTTCCATTTCGCCTTCATAAGCGGCATCTTCTGCTTCGCCCTGCTTTGCCTCAATAACAGCGTCAGCCATCTTGGACACAATCAGTTTTACGGCACGGATGGCGTCGTCGTTTCCGGGGATGATGTAATCCAGCTCCTCCGGATCACAGTTGGTATCGCAGATGCCGATCAGCGGAATACCCAGAGCATGGGCCTCTTTCACGCAGATTCTCTCCTTCTTGGGATCCACAACAAAGATGGCGTCCGGCAGTCTCTTCATTTCTTTGATTCCGCCCAGGTTTCTCTGAAGTTTCTCCATCTCCTTGCGAAGGGCGATAACTTCCTTCTTGGGCAGTACTTCAAAAGTACCGTCCTCTTCCATAGCCTCGATCTCTTTCAGTCTTTCGATACGGCTCTGGATGGTCTTGAAGTTGGTGAGCATTCCGCCCAGCCATCTCTCATTTACATAGAACATTCCGCAGCGCTCGGACTCTACCTTGATGGCGTCCTGTGCCTGTTTTTTTGTTCCTACAAACAGGATGGTGCCGCCGTCAGCCACGATGTCGGCCACTGCGCGGTATGCGTCGTCTACCATGCCTACAGATTTCTGCAGGTCAATGATATAGATGCCGTTTCTCTCGGTGTAGATGTAGGGAGCCATCTTGGGGTTCCATCTTCTGGTCTGATGACCAAAGTGTACGCCTGCTTCCAGTAACTGCTTCATTGAAATTACGCTCATTTGTTTCTTCTCCTTTTTGGTTAGATTCTTCCGCATGTATCAGCTTCCGGAAAACCCGGGATCCGGGCACCCTTCCGAAAATCAGCATGCGTGCTTGATACACAGCGTTAAAAGTATAGCACAGAAAAGGCGGAGATACAAGTGTTTTTTTACACCTGCAGCCCCGCCGTTTTTATCAGTTCCCCGCCTGCCGTAAATCAGATTCGATCCATTCGCTGCAGGATTTGTTCCAGACTCATCCCCTTCCCCAGGGCGCCTACCTGTTCCACACAGAGAGAAGCTCCTGCGTTGGCAAATTTTCCGCACTCTTCCAGAGAATATCCCCGGCCCAGCGCATACAGGAAGCAGGCGGCAAAGGTGTCTCCGGCCCCGGTGGTATCCACACATTGGACTCCCCGGCAGGCCGGCACCCAGAAGCTGGTTTCCGCTGTTTTAATAAAACATCCCCGGGCACCCGCCTTAAGGATTACATGTCTGACTCCGCAGTCCAGGATGGCAGAGGCTATATCCTCCCAGTCTGTAAGTCCGGTCAGCAGGGAGGCTTCCGCATAATTGGGGAACACATAGTCCAGATAAGAGAGACTTTCCCTCATATCTTCTATGGTTTCCCCGTTTTTTCTTTTTGTCATGTCCGCGCAGAGAAGCAGCCCCCTCCCTCTGGCCTCTGCGAAAAACTCTTTTAAAACCCTATTGGTAAAGGCCGGCGCCACAAAAATGCTGGCGAAACAGAGAATATCTCCTTTTTCCAGAGCCTCCCGGGAAATATCCTCCGGGTAATACCTCCGCAGGGTTCCCTCCGGGCTGGTAATAAAATGGCGCTCTCCCTTTTCATCCACAAGCACCAGATTGATGCTGGTAGGCATCTGGCCGGTCCGTACAATATATTCCGTATCGATCCCCAGCTCTCTGCAGCGGGACAGGATAACTTCAGCCGCCGGATCCAGCCCCAGCTTGCTTACCAGACGCACATCCGCTCCCAGGGAAGCAAGTACCGCCGCTTCATTCATGGCGTCGCCGCCGGTAGTCATGCGGATATTTTCCGCCGGCAGAGAGCCGGTGCGGAACACTTCCCGGCTCACAGGCCTGGCCAGAATATCCAGCAGCGCCGCTCCGATAATGATATATTTAGGATGACTCATAGCCCTTTCCTCCTGCATCCTGCTTCTTTTTTCCAAATAAAATCCAGCCGCACACCAGTGCAGCCGCTGCTTCTGCCGCAGCCGCGGCCGGAAGCAGCCCGGCGGACTCTTGTTCCAGCCTTTCCAGCCAGGGAACGCCGAAGATTGCCCATAGGTTAGCCGCCCCATGGGCCAGGACAGAGGTCCGCAGCCGGCCGCTTTTCTGAAAGAGTACCGCCAGCAGCAGTCCCAGAAAAAATCCGTACAGAAACTGCACCATATTTCCATGGTAAAGCCCAAAAAGAGCCGCTGAAACCAGGGCGCCGCCGGCAGGACCCAGATAGCTTCCGGCTCTGCGGCAGATCATCCCCCGGAAGATCAATTCTTCCGCCAGCGGCCCCAGGATTACTGTAGCCGCCGTCAGCAGCAGAGGATTCTGCCCGTCAAAAGCCGATGCCGCCTGTTCTGTATAACCCGGAAATATTTCAGGCAGTCCGGAGACTGCGATACCAGTACTGATCAGATGACCCAGGGAAACCGCCAGCAGCGCCGCTGCCAGCAATTTTCCGGTGGACCATCCGCGATCCTCCACAGGAAGGCGCAGGGTATCCATCACATACTGCTTTCGCTGGGTAAGCAGCGTCAGACTGTAAAATCCCAGGCTGATCCAGAGGGGCAGGCTTTTTACCTGTCTCAGCAATTCTCCGCTTTCCGCTCCTGGGTTTCCGGTGATCAGCCCCGCCGCCATTACCCCTGCCACCGAAGCGATCAGCATACAGAGGATTATGGCAGCCCCGGGATAGAGTACATCCCAGACTTTCTGGAAAAGTCCTTTTCTCCGTTTGTTATCTGCCATAGGCGGTCTCCCTGTTTTCCGGCAGATCCAGAAGCGTCCGCTCCAGTTCTTCCACTGTATCCGCGATCCGCTCTGCCCCGGCCTCCTCCAGTTCCCGGCGGCTGCCGTATCCATAGGAAACCCCCACAAAACCCAGCCCGTGATCTGCCGCTCCCCGGGCATCGTAACAGCGGTCCCCGCACATGATCACCTGATTTCTCCGGTCCCCCCAGGCTCCCCGCCGCAGGGCCTCCTCAATCACTTCTCCTTTATCGGTCCTTCGGCCGTCCAGCTCGCTGCCCGCTACCGGATCCAGATCCCCAAGCAGGTCAAAATGCTCCAGAATCTGCCGGACAAAAATCTCCGGTTTTGAGGAAGCCACACCCAGCCGGTAACCCGCCTGTTTCAGGCGGAAAAGCATTTCCGGAATCCCCGGGTATACCTGATTTTCAAAAATCCCGGTTCCCCTGTACCGTTCCCGGTAATATTCTACTGCTTTTGCCGCCTCTTCCCGGGTAAACCCGCAGAACTCCATAAACTGCTCCAGGAGGGGCGGTCCCACAAAACAGGTAAGCTCTTCAAAGGGCGGGACCGGACGGCCCATCTTTTCCAGCGCGTACTGGACACAGCGGACAATGCCGGGAGCGGAATCGGTCAGAGTACCGTCCAGGTCAAACAAAATCAGTCTGTTCATGCTCTTCTCCCCGTTTACATTCTCTCAGGAGCGGAAAATCCCAGAAGATCGATACTGGTCTCCAGGATCTTTCTTACCAGATCCAGAAGCGCCAGCCAGGAAGCCTTCTGCTTCTCATCCTCTTCTGTAAGAATTTTTGTTTCATGGTAGAAACGGTTAAACTCATTGGCCAGTTCGTAGATATAAGAGCAGATCTTATGGGGCGCTTTCTCCTGGAACGCGTTCTCGATCATGTTTCCGAACCGGGAGGCTGCCAGCATCAGCGTTTTCTCTCCCTCTCCGGCCGCCGGAAGCAGCTCCGGATGATCCAGCCTTCCTCCCTCTTCCTGATACTTGTTTAAAATAGATTTGATCCGCACGATGGTATAAAGGATATAAGGGCCGGTATTTCCCTCAAAGGAAGTAAAGCGGTCCACATCAAACACATAATCTTTGGATGCCTGATTGGAAAGATCCCCGTATTTAATGGCAGAAAGCCCTACGATTTCCGCTGTCTTTTCTGCATCCGTATCCTTTACGCTGCGGTTTTCCACAATCTTCTTGTACATTTCCCCGTCGATCTCGGCAATGAGCCGCTCCAGGCGCATGACCCCGCCCTCCCGGGTTTTAAAAGGCTTGCCGTCTTTTCCATTCATGGTGCCGAATCCCAGGAAGGAAAGCCGGGTTTCCGGTTTTACCAGTCCGGTCTTCCGGGCGCAGCGGAACACCTGGGTAAAGTGCATCTCCTGTCTTTTATCCACCACGTAAAGAATCTCATCCGGCTGGAACAGCTCCATCCGCTCCACTATGGTTGCCAGATCCGTGGTGGTATAGAGAGAGGCGCCGTCGGACTTCAGAAGGATACAGGGCGGTACTTCCTTAGCATCCGTCTCTTCACTGACATCTACGATCAGGGCTCCCTGATCCTCATAGGCATATCCTTCCCGTTTCATTTTTTCTACCATATCCGGTATATAGGGCTGGGCGTCCGACTCTTTTTTCCAGAGATCAAATTCCACATCCAGTTTTTTATAGTTTTCCTTCAGATCGGAAACGGAAACATTCATGATGTGGTTCCACAAAGCCATATAGCCCGGCCTGCCTTCCTGGAGCTCATGGGTGGCCTCCAGAGCCCGGTTCCGGTATTCCTCATCTTCCTTGGAACGGGCGCTGGCCGCCGGATAAATCTCCTCCAGCTCGCTGATCGTAAACGGCGCTTTTTCCGGATAGGGTCCTGTAAAGCCCTGGTCAAAATAGGGAAGTTCCGGTTTTCTTTCCTGCAGTTCCGTAATGATCAGACCCATCTGCAGGCCCCAGTCTCCCAGATGCACATCCCCGATCATCTTATGCCCCAGAAATCTTCCCATCCGTTTGATACTTTCTCCGATAATCGCTGAGCGGAGATGGCCCACATGCAGAGGTTTCGCCACGTTGGGCCCGCCGTAATCAATAATAATGGTCTCCGGTTTTTCAGCCCGAGAAGCGGAAAGACGGCTGTCCTCTCCCATTTTTTGCAGATACCCTGCCAGATAGGCCCGCTCCAGCTTAAGGTTAATAAAGCCGGGCTTTACTGCTGCTGCCTCTTCAAAAATTTCTTCGCTTTTCAGCACCTCTACAACCGCTTCCGCAATCTGTATAGGGGCCTTCCGGTATGCCTTGGCCGCCGCCATGGCTCCGTTGCACTGATATTCACAAAGGTCCGGACGGTTGGATACTGTCACCTTTCCGTAAGCCGGGTCATAACCGGCCTGTTCAAAGGCCCTGGCTGTCTTTTCTGCAATCTCTTCGATTAATTTTTTCATAACTCCTCCAGATTTATTTTCCTTCTATGGATAATTTCTTTTTACTCAGGATCAGCAGTCCTGCTCCTGCCGCAGCCAGCGCCGCCGCAGGAAGAACATAATCTCCGGGGTCTCCGGTGTCCGCGGCTTCCGTCTGCTCCGGATGTTTATCTGTCCCGGCAGGTTTTTGGGATTCCGCAGGCTTTACGGTGGGTTCCGGTGTCTTTGAAGTTTCCGGGGGTTCCGTAAATTCCGGAGACTCTGTAGGCTCCGGGCTTTCCGTGGGTTCCGGAGACTCTGTGGGCTCCGGGCTTTCCGTAGGTTCCGGAGACTCTGTGGGCTCCGGGCTTTCCGTAGGTTCCGGAGACTCTGTGGGCTCCGGGCTTTCTGTGGGTTCCGGAGACTCTGTAGGCTCCGGTGTCTCTTCCGGAACGCCTGCGTCTCCGGCCTGGGGATAGGTCTGGATCCCCTCCAGTCCGCAGAATAAAATTCCGCCTTCCTGACTGGCTCCCAGAACATAATAGGTCCCCTGGTAGGCAGTGCCTGCCAGATCGTAAACCTTTCCGCCGCTCATGCGGCAGTCCAAAGGCTGAAAACCTTCTTCTCCGTCAAAAAGAAGAAGAAAAGTATCCGCCTCCACCTGGCCCTTTTCGTCCAGGATTACCGGGCCGGAAAGAAGCATGCCTCCTTCCACGGCCCCGAAAGCCGTATAAAATTCCTGGTTTTCATACAGGCCCTCCGGCAGCACCTGTTCCCGCACCAGAACGCCGTTTCCATCCGTCAGTTTCTCCAGGCCATCCACCAGCTGATCCTTTTCATCCCGTCCGGCCGCCACGTATACCTGTCCTTCTTCGGTACACACCACCGCGGGACTCCGGCGTCCCGCCGCCAGGTCTCCGATCTTTTCCGCAGTTTTCTTTTCCGGATCCAGCGCATAGACAGCTGTACTGGGTGTGTTGGCCCCGTCGTTCTTTGTGCCGCCCACCAGCAGCAGCTGACTTCCCGTATAAACCAGTGTGACATCCGAAAGCTTTCGAAGTTCTGTGGTAGTGAAATCTTCCCAGGTTCCGCTTTTGGGATCATAGATCAGAACGGAACGGATCCCCTTTGCGTTATAACCGCTCATGACCAGCTTTTCCTGCCAGGTGCAGGCGCTGCGGCTGTCCGCAAACAGGGGCCCCTCATCGCTGATCCGGGTCCAGCCGCCGTTTTCTTCCTGACCCGGGGTATATTTCCAGAAGTTCATCAGATTATCGGTGCCCTGCCCCATATAATAGATGGATCCATCCAGTCCGGCCAGAAAGCTGTTGCCATTTTCTCCAAGCTCTGTTCCTTCGGGAAGAGGCAGCCTGGTCATCCAATCCTCCGGCTGGCTTATGGTAAAGCTCTGATGTCCGGTTCCCTGGAGAGAGGTAACTTCTATCCGGCTAAGTCCTGCCTCCAGTCCTTCCGGAAGCCGAACGGTGATCCTCTCATCGCTCCAGCAGAAGCTCCCCGGGCCATCAGAAACAATTTCCGCAGGAAGCCCGCCGATCTCTACGGAGCCCGGCTCCTCTCCAAAGAAATAGCCTTCTATGGTAAGCTGATCTTCCTGCAGAGAGATCTGATTCAGCACCGGAACGGTTTCACCCTGCAGGGCCTTATCCACTCTGGCAATTCCGCCGGAAACCGTTTTTCCCTCCATAGATTCTATTTTCTCCACGCTGCCGATGATTCTGGCTGCAATCCGTCCCGGATCCTCCCCCGGAAATGCTGCGGAGAGGATGGCCGCTTCTCCCGCTACTGCCGGCGCGGCCATGGAGGTGCCGCTGTCATAGGCATAGGCGGCAGTGCTGCTGCCGATCCCCAGTTCATCTATGTACAGGATCCCGCTTTCATCCGCCGCGTATCCCATAAAAGAAAAGGACAGTTTTATTTCAAAATGTTCATAATCTGTATTCTCCGGTAATTCCATGGATACCGGCAGCCACTGGCCGTAATAGGCGGAAGCGCTGTCCAGCTGGATCCATACAGGCTCTCCGCTCTCTTCTTCTGTTTCCGCGGAGCGCACCGAAACATTCACCCAGGCTGCCTTGGTCCGATTCAGGCCTTCTCCCGGGCCATAGCCCAGCATAAAAGTTATGTAAGAATAGGATGTTCCGGACAGATCCATGGCAGCCGTCTGGATCTCGCCGCTGGACGAAGCAAGGGACACTGCCAGACTTCCCTGGCCGTAATAGGCCTGTCCCTCCGCCGCCGCGGGAAGAGTTCCTTCCGATCCGGTATAAGAAAAAAGGCTCTCTCCGCTTTCAAAATCCTCCAGCAGTTCCGGCTGGATATACCTTGGATCCGCCTCCCCCTGGCTGGAAGGAATGGTGGAAAAAATATCCGTTCCGGGAGCAGCCACATCGGTGGTTCTGGCTCCGTAATTGCTGAACTCCGCCAGCTGTCCTGTCTCATCCGAAGCGCATACAACCACCGCATATGGGTTTTCCGCCAGTACTGCGGCGGATTCCATAACAAAATCATTATCTGCCGCCTCGTTGCCGGCAGAAAAAACGCTGACCACTCCCAGCTGTCCAAGAGAAGTCACCGCATCGTCCAATGCCCGGCTGATGGATGTAAAGCCCCAGGAATTACTGGTTACCCTTACGGGCACTCCTGCCAGGACCGCCTGCCGGATATATTCATAACCCCGGAGCACATCCTCCAGGGTTCCGGCTCCAATGTTATTCAGGGCCTTTACCGCCATAATCTCTGTTCCGCTGGCCGCCCCGCTGACGCCGGTCCCATTCCACTCCGCTGCCAGGATGCCGGCGCAGTGGGTTCCGTGACCGTGGTCATCCATAGGATCCCCGGTATTGTAGGCAGAGCCTCCGGAAGATGCGCCGATGGCCGTATAGCCATGGACCCCGCCGCCGATCTGTTGGATCAGAGCTTCATCCGCCGTCCACATGACGTTTTTCAGGTCCTCATGGGTATAGTCCACCCCTGTATCTACCACTGCCACTACAGTTCCCGATGCATCCTGATCCGGAGCAGCTTCCCCATTATCCCCGTAACGGTTCCATCCGGGCACTGCGGTCCCGTAAGAGGCATCCTCCTGGTATGCCCACTGAAGTTCCGTCAGATCCCTGGCGGATTCCGCCGTTACCAGATAATTAGGCTCCGCGTATTCTACCTGATCCAAATCTTCCAGAGAAGCAATCAGTTCTTCCGTTTCCATTGTTTCCGAACGCACCAGCAGCAGATCCCCGGAACCGGAACTGTCCATGGAAAAAGTGGAGATCCCGGCGTCCAGACCCATCAGAGGTTCCGCTCCGGAGAGGAGATCCTTTTCCGAAGCCTCGGCGGAACGGGACAGCGTCATAACAGCCGGTGTATCTTTAACACAGACAATGGCTTCTCCCGGGACATAATTTTCGTCTCCTGAGAGGGGTTCCTCCGCTTTTACAGTTCCCGCTGCCGTCTGGACCGCCATTGCCGCCGCTAAAACCCCGGAAAAAAAGACGCGCCCAAGTCTTTCCGGCAGTTTCCCTGTTTTTCTTTTCCTTTTCATACCCTGTCCTTTCTCTCTGCAGGTACTCTGCAGCCATTTTTCTAAAAAAGCACATCTATCAGCTATTATAAGTCGATTGCCCTGCAGAAACAAGTGCAGGAATTATTTTTCTCCCGGTTTTCTTTTTCCGGAATCCCCGGACCCTAGCCCCCTGTTCTCCGGACCGCCGGGTTTTCCTTGACAAATCCTTCCGTTTTTGCTATCGTTATTAATCAGTAACTGAACACGGATTGCCGCCGGGTAATTTTGTATCGTTAGCGTCAGTGTACAAGGGGCAACACGCTCCAAACCGCGTAATTTCGGTGATTTTCTGCGTTATCCTTAATCGGCGTACGTCCAGTACGCCTCTATCGTCTGCCTTGAAAATCGCCGAAATTCCTGCGGTTGGAGTCTTTGAGTCGTGAAGGTGCTGATTTGAGCCCCTTCAAGGCACTTGATCGACGCGTACAGAGACGTACGCGGAGGGAAAGTAACGCAGAAGGAGCCCAAATCAGCCCTTCAACGACCGTATTGTCCCCTTGTACACTGACGCTAGGCCTTGCAGATACAAAGTACCGGCGTTTTTTTATGGAGGAAACAATGGCTGCAGCAAAACCATGGAACGATTTCGCAAAATACACATCCCTCAGCGTACTGGCTATGATCGCTTTGTCCTGCTATATCCTGGCCGATACCTTTTTTGTATCCCTGGGACTGGGTACCCGGGGCCTGGCCGCCCTGAATCTGGCCATCCCTGTCTACAATTTCATCCACGGCACCGGCCTCATGCTGGGAATGGGCGGAGCTACCCGCTTCTCTATCTTAAGGAGCCAGGGGGCCGGAAGGGAGGCAGACCGGATCTATACCGTGAGCCTGCGCCTGTCCCTGCTTTTTTCTCTGCTTTTTGTGCTGGCAGGCCTTTTTCTCTCCGGCAGTCTCACCCGTCTGCTGGGGGCGGATGCGGAAGTGTTTGAAATGACCAACACCTACCTGAAAGTACTGCTTCTGTTTTCCCCGGCTTTTATCCTAAACGACCTGCTGCTGTGTTTTGTCCGCAATGACGGCAACCCTCAGCTGGCTATGGCGGCCACGATCACCGGAAGCATTTCCAACATTATTCTGGACTACGTATTTATTTTCCCCTGCAGCATGGGAATCTTCGGAGCTGTATTTGCCACCGGTCTGGCTCCTGTGATCGGCATCGGGGTTATGGCGCCTCACTGGCTGAAGCGGGACAAAGGCTTTCACATCATCCCCGCAGGCCTCCAGGCCAGAGCTTCCGCCATTACCCTCTCCCTGGGGTTTCCCTCCCTGCTGGCCCAGCTTTCTTCCGGCATTGTAATGATTCTCTTCAATACTATCATCCTGAGGCTTCTGGGAAATACCGGGGTGGCGGCCTACGGAGTGGTAGCCAACATTTCTCTGGTGGTAACTTCTATTTTTACCGGTATCGCCCAGGGGGTACAGCCTCTGATCAGCCGCTCCTACGGCCGGAAAGAAACAGCGCTTATGGGAAAGCATCTGAAATATTCCCTGCTCTCCATGGCCGTGTTTTCCGCCGCCGTCTATCTTCTTCTGTTTGTGTTTGCCTCTCCGGTGGCCGGTATTTTTAACAGCGAACAGGATCCCTCCCTTCAGCGGATTGCTGTGGAGGGGCTGAAGCTATATTTTACTTCCACACCTTTTACCGGGTTCAATATTATTCTTTCTACCTGGTTTACATCTGTGGAAAAAGCGCTTCCCGCCCAGGTAATTTCTCTGCTCCGGGGACTGCTCCTGATCATACCCGCCGCCTTTCTCATGGCTTTCCTCTGGGGAATGACCGGGGTATGGCTGGCACTTACCGCAGCGGAATTCCTCACAGCGGCAGCCGGACTGCTTCTCTACTGCCGGAACCGGAACCTGCTGTACGATACCCGTCATTGACAACCCCCTGGATTCTGACTATAGTTAAGGCAGAAACCTTCCGAAAGGAGCCGGCTATGGAAAAACTCATGGTCCTGGGCACCGGCAATGCCGTGGTGACCCATTGCTATAACACCTGTTTTGCTCTGAAACATAAAAAGGAATATCTGCTGGTGGACGCCGGAGGCGGAAACGGCATTCTCTCCGCCCTGGAGTCCGCAGAGATTCCTCTGAAAAAAATCCATCATTTTTTTGTTACCCACGCCCACAGCGACCATCTTCTGGGTGTCCCCTGGATCCTCCGCATGATCGGCACCCGGATGAATCAGAATAAATATGAGGGACTTCTTCACATCTACTGTCACCGGGAACTGGCGGAGGCCATACGCCTTATCTCCGGCCTGGTCCTCCAGGACAAAATCTGCCGTCTTTTTGATCAGCGGATCCTCTTCCATGCTTTGGAAGACGGCGGGCAGAAGACGATTCTGAACAGCCGGTTTACCTTTTATGACATCCGCTCTTCCAAAGCAAAGCAATTCGGTTTTCTCTGCGAAACAGAGTCCGGACTGCGCCTGGCCTTCCCCGGGGATGAACCCTGCCCGGAACACCTGTATCCGGCTTTCCGGAATGCGGACTGGCTCTTTCACGAGGCCTTCTGTCTTTATGAAGAACGGGAGCGCTTCCGCCCTTACGAAAAACACCACAGCACCGCCCGGGACGCCTGCCTGCTGGCAGAAAACCTGTCCGTAAGGAATCTGGTGCTGTGGCATACAGAAGATAAAAATCTGGCCCATCGAAAAGAATGGTATCAAAGAGAGGGACGGTCCCTGTTTTCCGGGAACCTGTATGTGCCGGAGGATGGAGAGACGATCCCTCTGGAGCCGTAGCTCTCTGTTTTCACTCTCCTGGTTTTCCTTTCCCCAGTCCGCTTTTTTCATAGCAGTACTGGATAATGTCCTTCCTGCGGATGATTCCGATAAAGATCCCCTCATCGTCCACCACCGGCACAAAGTTCTGCCGCATGGACAGGGATACAAGATCTTCAATATCGCAGTTGATGTTTACCGGATCCATTTTCCAGCGGCGTTTCACCTGATAAATAGGTACATTTTCCGCTTCATGGAGGTTCAGATCGTATTCATCTTTAATAGCCCGAAGCAGATCTCCTTCTGTCAGGGTTCCTATGTAGATCCCTTTCCGGTTCAGCATGGGAATGGCCGTGTATTTGTGGTGTTCCATCTTCTCCAGCGCCTGCCGCAGGGAAAAGTCGTCATAAATATAGGCGACCTCGCTTTTGGGGGTGATAAAGAAAAGTATATTCATGATCCTGCCTTTCTTTCGATCCATTTCTTATCATGCGCTATTTGGCGCCATTTTCATTTTACCATAAAAAGAATCTATTGTGGATGAAATTTTTCTTAAATTTTTCGCCGTTTTTCCATGACCAGTGAAAATCCTGCTGAATTCCTGTGCAAAACTCCCCAGCCCGTGGTACAATAAACGAAGACAGCCCGCCCCGCAAAATCAGGGACGGAAGAAAGGAGAATCTGTATGTCCGTAAAATCAGAACATTATCGTCATCTGGGCGAAACCATGATTAAAAAATTTGCCGCCCGGGGTATGGATGCCTTCTACTGCGAAAGCAGCCAGGAGGCAGTGGAGAAAGTCCGGGAGCTGATCCCGGAGGCTTCCACGGTTACCTGGGGCGGCTCCGCCACCCTTTCGGAAACCGGCATTCTGGAAGCCCTTCAAAAAGGCGCCTATCATTGTATCGACCGGGCCTGTGCCAAAACTCCGGAGGAAGCCCGGGCCCTGTACGGACAGATCGTCTGCGCCGATTATTTTCTCACCAGCACCAACGCCTTTACCGCAGAGGGGGAACTGGTAAATGTGGACGGCAACGGCAACCGGGTGGCCTGCCTGATCACCGGTCCGGAACACGTGATCGTAGTAACCGGCATGAATAAACTGGCCCGGAACGCCGAAGAGGCAGCAGATCGGATCCGTACCGCCGCTGCCCCGCCCAACTGTGTGCGGCTGAATCTGAAAACCCCCTGCGCCTCCACAGGACTCTGCAGCGACTGCCAGTCTCCGGACTCCATCTGCTGCCAGCTGGTGGTAACCCGCCGTTCCCGGAAACCCGGAAGGATCACCGTACTTATGATCGGAGAAGATCTGGGCTTTTAAGCTTATTCCCTCCGCAGGGCGTCGATGGGATTTAGGTTTGCTGCCTTCACAGAGGGAAGCAGGCCGAAAACAATTCCGATCAGCATGGAAAATCCCACACTGGCACCTGCCGCGGGAATGCTGATCACCGCCGGAGTCCCGCTGGTTCTGGCAATAAACTGAGACAGAATGATTCCGGCGATCACGCCCAGGATCCCTCCGCAGCTGGTAAGCACTGCGGATTCGGTGAGGAACTGGAAGAGGATTTTCCTCTTCCTGGCCCCCACCGCTTTTTTCAGCCCGATCTCCCCGGTACGCTCGGTGACGGACACCAGCATAATGTTCATGACGCCGATGCCACCCACCAGCAGAGAAATACTGGCCACCCACAGCAGCAGCTGATTGGTGCTGGCGCTTAATTCCTGCATATTTCTGGCTCTCTCCAGCAGATCTTCCCCCTGATACTGAATATCCTGTCCGGAAACGGTGACAGAGCGGTTCATGATCTCCGCCGCGTCTTTTCCCGCCTGGCTCATGGCCTCGGGCGTATCTGTGCGCAGCAGGGCATTCTGAGGCTCATCGTAGCTGAAGATCACCGGCCAGCAGGCGTCCGGCATAAGGATGGTTCCGTATTCCGTCTGATTGTAGGTGAGGTAATCCTGAAAAGAACGGATCACCGGTTTGAAGCTGTCGGATTTTCGGATCAGCCCCGCCACCGTAAAGGGCTCTCCCCGAACCTCTACCGTAGCTCCCAGGGCCCCTCCTTCCGGAAACAAAGAGGCGGCCGCCGCCTCATCCATCAGCAGGACCTTGTGAAACTCCGTGTAATCCTGTTCCAGAAAGGGTCTGCCGGCATACACCAGATACCCCACCGTATCCAGATAATTCCGGTCCACCCCGTACATGGAGCCGCCGCTGAATACATTTTTCCCGCTGGCCACCCCGTCCACATAGCTGCGGTAACGGTAGAAGGAGGCGTTTTCCACATGGGCCAGTTCCAGGATCTCCTGCTGCTGTTCCTGACTGATCTCGTAAACCCCCGAGGGAGCTCCGTTATCCATCCAGTACTCTCCTCCTCCCTGCATGAGGGTCACCTTTACATTATTGTTCCCGGCTCCGATAAGATTCTGCTTGATCTCCTCGTTAGTGCCGGCAATCGTAGACACAATGGCAATGATAGCCGCAATTCCGATGATCACTCCCAGCATAGTAAGAAAAGAACGCAGCTTATGGGACCAGATTCCCTGAAAAGATAATCGAATATTTTCCAGCATATCTTCCCTCCTTAATATCCATACAGTTCGCTCATGGTACCTTCTCTGGTAGCTGCCCCGTTCCGGATCTCTTTGCCGTAGGGAAATGCCAGCCAATCTTCCCAGGTAACCCCGGACAGCACTTCATATCCTTCCCCGGAACGCCCTCCTGTGGTAATCTCCTGTTTTTTCAGCTTTCCCTTTTCATCCCGGAGATACACATACTGCCTGCCTTCCTCTTCCAGTATAAAAGCTTTCCAGAGATAAAGAACATCGGAGGCCGCATCGCCGGTGAAACCGGAAGCGTCCAGCTGCACCCATTCCTGGCTGATAAGGGTATCTCCCCCTTCCTCCACGTAGGCGGTAAAGGGATACATAGATGCGCTGGCCGTGCCGTAGTAACCGGAAAACATGCCGCTTTCGTCCGGATAAGGGGAAATTTCCCGGATCACCGCCTGGCAGTAGGTTCCGCTTTCCCAGGCAGTAACATTCACCCTATCTCCTTCCCGGATCTGATCCAGCATCAGTTCACTGATCCCTCCCCGGATATACATGCCTTCCGTGCTGGCAACCTGCAGAAAAACTGAGCCGTCTCCGGGAGGATTGGCAGGGTCCCCGGCTTTCTTTACGATCCCCTGGATCTTAGCCCGGATCACCCCATCCCGGACAGCCTTCTCCGTATTCCGGATCTTCAGTTCCGCCTGTTTCAGATCCAGCTGCAGATCCGCCAGCCGCTCCTCCTGTTCCTGAATGGCTTTTGCCAGTTCCTCTTTTGTATAGGTTCCTCCTTCCGGCAGCAAGCCCAGGCTGCTGCCGGAAAAGGCATCCGTTTCAGTCATCACTCTTCTGTCTTCCGTCCCCGGCGACAGTTCCGCAGTAGAGATCCGCCCTTCTTTTCTGAGGGTTAACCGCAGGGAAGCCGTTTCCCCTGCCGGTATTCCAGGCATTTCCCTGGAAACTGCAGGTTCCGGAATTTCCGTTGGTTCCGGAGTCTCTGTGGTGTCAGAAGTTTCTGTGGGTTCCGGAGTCTCTGCCGGGCTGGGAGTTTCCGTAGGGGTAGTCCAGGTTTCTTCCAGGATTCCCTCCTCTCCCCGCAGAATTCCCCGCCAGTTCTCCGGAAACTCTCTTCCCGCCAGCTTCACTGCATCCTGGATCCAGAAGCCTTCCAGTTCTCCAGAGAGACTGTTCCCCTGGCGCACCTCCAGAAGAAAATAAATATGCGCCTCCGGATCGGTCTGCAGGGCCTTCTCTCCTTCTTCCTTTACCCGGTTCATAAAAGAAGGATTGACGATTGCCCCTTCCTTCGCCAGATATCGGTAGGGATTCAGCAGGGTTCCGGCTTCCGCCTCTCCCTCCTCCGGCCGGTTATAGGGTACCGCCGCATCCGTCACCTCTCCCAGGGCTTCCGCCTGATACTGACGGTTCCAGCGGGCATAGAGAACCGTATCTTCTGTCACCGGCGCATCCATATCCCAGGGCTGCGTACAGGCCGGATCCTGGTACCAGCCTCCGAACACATAGCCTTTGGCCGAAGGCACAAATTGTTTCCATTCCTTTTCTTCCAGGGTATTCAGATACTCCCGCAGGCTGCTGCCTGCGGAAAGGGTCAGCACAGGAAACTCCTGCTCCCCTTTTCCGTTTTTTTCCAGTTTTACCTGACAGGTCCTCTCCGGTTCCGGTTCTTCTGTTGGCTCCGGCATCTGGGTGGGAATCGGTTCTTCCGGCATTTCCGGTATCTGAGTGGGAATCGGTTCCTCCGGCATTTCCGATTCTGCCGAAGGCTCCTCCCAGGGAAGTTCCGTTTCCGGATCCGGTTCCGGCGCCGGGGATACGGGTTTTGTATTTTTCAGAGTTTTCAGATTCTGCTGCGCCGCCTGGATGTTCAGATAAATCTGTTCCCGGTTTAGTTTTTCTCTCTCCAGGTTCAGCTGGGTCTGTGTCGTGTCATATTCCAGCAGCACATCCCCCTGGCGCACCGAGTCTCCTTCCTGAACCAGAACCCGGGAAACGGTCTCTGTATCCTGAAGATAGATATCCTGGGAGACATCCGAGGTAACCAGACCATCCATGGCCGTTCCATTTCCGAAATAACCGCCCTGATTCAGTTCCGAAGCCTGGATCACCATCACCGGTTCTCTTCCCGCAGCCCGGACTCCGGCATAAATGCCTCCTCCTGCTCCCAGAGCCAGAACCCCGCAAAGAGTGCCGGCCAATACACGTTTTTTCTTCATTCCTCCCCCTCCCCTCGGATCCGTCCGTCACGGATTTCTATAATCCGGTCCCCCCAGGCGGCAATCCCCGGATCATGGGTGATCATCAGAATGCTGACACCCTCCCGGTTCAGATCCCGGAACAGCTCCATGACCTGTTTCCCGGACCGGGAATCCAGAGATCCGGTGGGTTCATCTGCCAGAAGGATCTCCGGATGGTTCACCATAGCCCGGGCAATGGCTACCCGCTGTTTCTGTCCTCCGGATAGCTGGCTTGGCTGAAAGTGCATTCGGTCGGAAAGTCCCACCCGGTCCAGGGCCAGAGCCGCCTGCTTCTGCCTTTCTTTTCTGGAAATCCCCGCGTAGATCAGAGGCAGGGCTACATTGTCCAGAGCGGACTGCCTTGGCAGCAGCTGAAAATTCTGAAATACAAAACCGATCTTCCGCAGGCGGATATCTGACATCTGATTCTCTGTGCAGCGGCCGATATCCTCCCCGTCCAGCCGGTAAAGGCCCCGGGTGGGCTGATCCAGGCAGCCGATGATATTCATAAGAGTGGTCTTTCCGGAACCGGAAGGCCCCATAATGGAAACGTACTCCCCTTTTTCCATGGTAAAACAAATATTGTGGAGCACCGGCACTTCCATTTTCCCCTGTATGTAGGTTTTGCAGATATTCTGAAGTTCCAGGATCACTCCATCACCCCCGTTTCTTCAAACGCGCCTCCCTCCGCCTCCGGCATCTGCTCCTGGCTTTCCGGCTGCGCCTGCCCCATAAGACCCTTTTCTCCGGAAGCGGTCTTCATACCTTCCTCCAGGCCCGTTTCCGGATAGGTAATGGAATCTGTCAGTTCCAGACCGGAAAGGATCTGGTACTCCAGAAGATTTTCGTCATAATCTCCCAGTTCCACCTGCCGCTTCTCCAGCCGTCCCTTTCCGTCATCCGCCCAGACAAAGGCCTGCTCCGGCTCCGTCTGATCAATCATATACCCGTCCAGCCAGATTCCTTCCTTTACCTGATCCTGACCCAGATCCGGCTCCAGATACACGTGCTGCCCAAGCATCAGCCCCTCTCCGGATTCCAGTTCCACATAGAAAGGATAATTGCTGCTGGCGGTGGTGCTGCTGCTGTCGCTGGAGGAGACGGCATAGTAGCTGTTTCCCATGACCGGATTTTCCCGATCGATCTTGGAAACCGTTCCCTTCCAGGAAAGACCGGCATCGGTCCGGGAACGGATCACCACCGGAGTACCCTCGGCAAGAGAAGCCATGTTCTGCTCATTAATCTGTCCCTTTACCCGGTAGGCCCCGGTCTTCATGACTGTAATAAAAGCATCGTCCCCGTTTATGCTCATGGAGGTATTTCCATCGTTAATGGTCTTCACCACTCCGTCCAGCTGGCTGACCACCGTAGAATTGCTGATATTTTCATTCAGCTTGTCAATCTCCAGCTGCTTGCTCTGCAGATCGAACTGCTTCTGCCGCAGCTGCAGCTCCTGTTCCTGGATCTGAAAGGTATAGGCGGCCTTGCTGTCCCCCTCCGCCTTCTTCCGTTCTTTCTCCAGTTCCTGGATGGAGGCGGCCATCCCGCGGATCTCATTGTTCATCCGCTCCAGATCCAGCTGGGCCTGATCCAGTTCCTCCTGGAATTTCTCTGTATCATAGGTATAAAGCGGGCTGCCCTTCTGCACCTGGTCTCCCACTTTCACCAGAATATCCTTCACCGTTTTGTCCGCGTTCTGCTGCACGGACCAGGTTTCCTGGGATTCCACCACCCCGGCAAAACGGTTGACCATGCCGTTCCCGGTTCCCAGGGAAGTAATCTGTTCTACCGTATTCACATACACCAGGCTGCCGTCCTTCTCGCCGGAGCCTGCCGCGGCCCTCCAGCCCAGGATCCCTATGACCGCCGCAGCTGCCGCGGCCCCGCAGATGATTCCTGTTTTCTTTCTGTTCATACTCCGCCTCCCTTGCTTTTACTGAAACTCCTGTCCATGCTCCTCCAGAAACTTCTGAAATTCTTCCGGATCCCGGACCCCGAACTCCTCATAACTGTAGGTGCCGTCCCGGAAAAGAATATTCAGGTTTACAAACTCCCGGCTGGCCAGATAATCCGACTGGCGGATCCGCACCAGATGCCGGAAAAGTTCCTGAATCTCCTCCTGCTCCTCAAAAAGAAAGATCTTGCTTAGATAGGAGGATACGGAACTTTCCGCCGTCATCCCCTCCGCTGCCGGTACCGGCCCTGAAACTTCCACGTCTGTCACATACTCCGCCTGTATGGAAAGGATCTCCCCATAGTCCGTCTCCTGCCGCAGCCGGATCCCTTTCTGTTCCAGAAAGCGGAGAGTCTCCGAAAATTCCGGATAGACGTAGTACTCTATGGAGGAATTCCGGTAGCCGCACTCCTTCAGGCAATCCAGCATGACCGTTCCCAGGGGAGTCTTCTCTTTTAATTCGCCGTAGGAGAAGGATGCCTCCTCCCGGCGGAAAATTTCCAGAAACTCCTTAAGCTCCCTTCGTTCCAGATTGACTGCCTGATACGTGCCTCGAAGATCCTTCCAGTCACAGAAAGAAATGTCCGTAACATTCTCCGTATCCCGATCTGCCAGAGGATACGCCTTCTCCCGGAAAGCCGGATCCCGGGAGAGAAGTTCCATGGCCCCATCCGCCTCCTCCACCGGCACAGTGTACTGCCGCCAGGCATCCATCCCGTTTTTCATCCGGTAATGCAGGATTACCTGAGTAAGCCCCTGACCGGAATCCTCCTCCGGTTCCCGGGCAGCATCTTCCGCCATTTCATAGAGCGGCTCAAAGTTTTTCGTCAGTCCCTCCAGGGCCTGCCGGGTACGGTCGGAGACTGACCAGCTTCCCTGGCAGAAAACCCCGTCTCCGTCCCAGTAATACAGAGCCATGGATTCCACCTGGTCCCTGGCAGGCAGCCAGCGGTCGTAACCAAACCAGTCTCCCTGAAAGGCCAGCAGGAGCAGCACCGCTCCCGCCAGTCCGGCAATGCCGGAAATTTTATGGCGCCAGATATTTTTCAGATCCTGGCTGTAGATAAATTCTATGATCCCGTTCAGGAGCAGAGCGGCCAGAGCCACCGTCAGGATCATCATGGCCGGGCTGCTTAAATATCCTATCCACTGCAGAAGATTGGCAACCCACAGGGCGCCGGGAATCACCGCCGCCACTTTGATCACCGGCTCCATCCACCGCCATACAAAGGCGTTCCCCGCCGCCTCGGAAGCCCGTTTCCGATAAGCAGACACGCAGAGGAACAAAAGCAGGGCCCCGGCGATCCAAAGAAAGGCCCAGATCCCCGGACTTACCGCTTCTCCATCTTTCAGCCTTGAACCGATTTTGGAAGCCAGAGATACCGGGGATACAAAATCTTCCGGTCCGAAATTCCCGCTGGAAGGATCGTAATAATTGTCAAAATAGTAGTTCATCATCCTTCCCGCCATGCCGGCGCAGAGGACGCCGTACAGGTTTAGGAAACCTGTCAGCAGCAGGCCTGTAAGGATCCTGCCTGTCAGCAGCATGGCCAGAATGGAAAGAGTATAAAACACCAGGAACAGCAGCAGGAACATGGATAGTCCCTGGGCCGCAGTCCGGGCCAGTTCTCCGCAGAAGACTCCGTGGGCCCCGGCCACACCAAAAAGAGAAGCGGCTACCGCTGCCCCGTAGGGGATCATAGTCATCAGGCATCCCCCCAGATACCGGCTGAAAAACAGCCGCTCCCGGCGGACGGGAAGACTGTGGTAAAAATCCACCTGTTTTTTGGACTGCAGATAGGAAAATCCCGTTACCGCCGCTACCACAGCCGTGAAAAAACAGCCCAGAAGGATCAGGGTATTTCCTCCTCCCAGAATGGCTTCCGCCGCACTCTGCTTACTTTCGGCCAGCCAGGCCAGATCCTCCGGGAGCAGATCCGCCCTTCCGTATTCCAGAGAGGACAGTTCCATCTGCAGGGCAAAGGGCTGCAGAAGCAGCGCCCCTGCCAGGGTCATAAAAATCAGCCAGCTCCGGCGCCGGATATCTTCCGCCAGCAGCTTAAGGCCTGATACTCTTTTTGTCATATCCGGTCACCTCCGTTTCGCTGATAAAGATTTCTTCCAGAGACAGAGGTAGCACCTCCCAGAATACCGGGCGCTTGCTCTCCACCCGCTCGGAGATCTCCCTCCGGGTCCCCCTGGCCACCAGCAGCAGCATGGATCCCCGTTTTTCCCAGCGGACCAGAGACAGTTCCCGCAGCAGTTCCTGCTCCCGCTCCGGATTTCCGATAACGCACTGTACCTTCTGGGTGTGAAACTTCATTTCTTCCAGATTCTCCGACAGCAGGATGCCGCCCCGGTGGAGCAGCCCCACATGATCGCAGATATCCTCCAGCTCCCGCAGATTGTGGGAGGCGGCGATGGGGGTGAACTCCCGATTCAGAAGTTCCACTGCCAGCATGCTTTTCACCTCCTGGCGGACCAGAGGGTCCAGCCCGTCAAAAGTCTCGTCGCAGAGCAGGTATTTCGTATTGGCGCAGATTCCCAGGAAAATAGCGGTCTGCTTCTGCATGCCTTTGGAAAAGGTCCGCAGCTTTCTCTTCGGATCCAGCCCGAACCGGGAACAGAGTTCCCGGAATCTCCTCCGGTCAAATCTTTCATAGATCTTCCGGTACAGTTCCTCCAGATCCGCAGGGGAATCGTTATGGAAAAACCACAGTTCATCCGGCAGAAAACAAATCTTCTGTTTGATCCTTTCATTTTCAAATACCGGCTCCCCGTCTATGGCCACCGTGCCTTCCTCCTGTTTAAGGACCCCGGCCAGAATCCGCAGCAGGGTGCTTTTTCCCGCTCCGTTGGTCCCTACCACGCCGAACAGTTCCCCATCCCGGATGGTAAGGGAAATATCCGCAAGAGCCTGTATCTCCCCAAAACTCTTTTTCAGATCTCTGATCTCTATCATCGCTGTCCCTCCCCGTAGATCTTTTCCACTTCCTCCATGCATTCCTGTCTTCCCAGTCCCAGCTCCCGGACCTCCCGAAGACAGTCGTCCAGTTTCTCCAGGCTCATCTGCCTTTTCTTCTCCCGGAGAGTCTGATTCTCCGCCACAAAACTGCCCCGGCCCTTCACCGGATAAATGAATCCTTCCTGCTCCAGAACTCCGTAGGCCTTCTGAATGGTGTTGGGATTGATGGACAGCTCCGCCGCCATCTGCCGCACGGAAGGCATCTGGGAGCCCGGCTCCAGGGCGCCTTTCACGATCAGCTGCCGGAATCGGTCCGCGATCTGCTCATAAATCGGCCGCCGGTCCTGATAATCCAGAAAAATCATCGCTGTCCTCCCTTCTGTCGTATTAAGTGTATTATCTCACATCATACACCTATGTCAAGAATGTACAGAGAATCTTAAGAAAATCTTTGGGGAAGGTGTTGCTCCTAACAATCGAACCGTTCGAATCTCGCCGGGGCCAAAAGAAGCCCTTGCTCCATAGATGAGAGATCATCTATGGAGCAAGGGCTTCGCTTCTATTGGAACACGATCCTGTTACTCTTCTTTTTCGGCTATGCGGATCCCCAGCTCCTGCAGCTGCTTCTCATCCACCTGGGAGGGAGCTTCGCACATCATATCGGAGGCGTCTTTCACCTTGGGGAAGGCGATGACGTCCCGGATGGAGTCCTGCTTTGCCATAAGCATCACCAGCCGGTCCAGGCCGTAGGCCAGTCCCGCGTGAGGCGGAACTCCGTACTTAAAAGCGCTGAGCAGGAATCCGAACTGATCCCAGGCCTGCTCTTTGGTAAAGCCCAGAACTTCAAACATTTTCTCCTGGATGTCGTCCTGATGGATTCTGACAGAACCGCCGCCGATCTCGTTGCCGTTAAGAACAATGTCGTAGGCCTTGGCCCGGACGCTGCCGGGATCGGAATCGATCTTGTCCCAGTCCTCTTCCATAGGCATGGTGAAAGGATGATGCATGGCCATAAAACGGTTTTCCTCATCGGACCACTCCAGCAAGGGGAATTCTGTGATCCAAACGAATCGGAATTCATTTTTGTCCAGAAGCCCCAGCTCCTCTGCCAGATGCAGGCGGAGAGCTCCCAGCACATTCCAGACGATCTTATTTTTGTCCGCGGCGAAGAGCAGCAGGTCTCCCGGCTGTCCCTCCATGGCGGCGATCAGGGATTCCATCTCTCCTTCCTTCAGGAACTTGGCGAAGGAAGATTTGGCGGTACCGTCCTCCTGGATGGCAATATAGGCCAGACCCTTGGCCCCGTAGCCCTTGGCGAACTCCACCAGCTTGTCGATCTTCTTTCTGGGCATAGCTCCCTGGCCCTTGGCGTTAATGCCCCGGACCGAGCCGTCCTTCAGAGTCAGGGCGCTCTGGAACACTCCGAATTCAAAATCTTTCACTGCTTCGGATACATTCTTCAGTTCCATGCCGAACCGCAGATCCGGCTTGTCGGAGCCGAAACGGTCCATGGCCTCCTGCCAGGTCATTCTCTGGATGGGAAGGGACACTTCCACTCCCAGAACCTCTTTGAACAGGTACGCCAGCAGTCTCTCATTGACGTCGATCACATCGTCCACATCCACGAAGGAAAGTTCCATATCGATCTGGGTAAATTCGGGCTGACGGTCCGCCCGAAGATCCTCGTCCCGGAAGCAGCGGGCAATCTGAATGTAGCGGTCATAGCCGGAGCACATCAGCAGCTGCTTGAACAGCTGGGGAGACTGGGGCAGGGCGTAAAAGCTGCCGGGATGGACACGGCTGGGCACCAGATAGTCTCTGGCCCCCTCCGGAGTGCTCTTGCAGAGCATAGGGGTCTCGATCTCCAGGAAACCCTCCTCCGCCATAAATTTCCGGGTCAGGGTAGCCACCTGGGACCGGAGCATAAGGTTTCTCTGCAGATCCGGACGGCGGAGATCCAGATAGCGGTATTTCAGCCGGATCTCCTCCTTGGTCTTGCTATTCTCCTCCACCGGGAAGGGGGGAGTCTCAGACTCGGAAAGAACCCTAAGATACTCCACCCGCACCTCCATGGTACCGGTCTTCAGATTCTCATTGACGGCCCCGGAGCGCCGCTCCACCATGCCGGTAACGGCGATGACAAACTCGCTGCGGAGTTTTCCCGCCTTTTCAAAGCCCGCCTCATCAATGCTGCCGTTCTCAAAGATCAGCTGCATAATGCCGGAGCGGTCCCGTAAGTCTACAAAGATAATGCCGCCTTTATTTCTGCTTTTCTGCACCCATCCCATAAGGGTCACTTTCGACCCGATGAGAGCTTCTGTCACTTCTCCGCAGCGGTGGGAGCGGTGCATTCCCTTCATTGATTCTGCCATTTTGGTTCCTCCATCTCCTGCCGTCCCTCAGACCCGGTCGGCGTATATTTCTTCGATTTCCGTATATCCCTCAGCTTCCAGCTGTTCCTTCTGGAATTTCTTATTTTTCTTCATAACAGCCAGATTCACCTGCACACCCTGGCGTCTTTCCTCCATAGCCCTGGCGATGACCTTCTCCATGGCTTCTGCCGGCAGTTTTTTCTCCAGCAGATAGGCTTTCTTCTCCGCCGCCCCCGGGATCTGGAAATCCCGCTCCAGCAGCAGCAGGATGATCCGCTCAAAGCCGATGGAAAATCCGCAGGCCGGAGTGTTCTGGCCGGTAAACTTGCCGATCATCTCATCGTAGCGGCCGCCGCCGCCTACGCTTCCGCCGTACTCGTCCATGGCGATCTCAAAAATGGGACCGGTGTAGTAGGACATGCCCCGGACCAGAGTAGGATCGAAGGCGATGCGGAAATCCGCGGATTTCACCGCCTCCACGCTGTTCATAATGGTGATCAGACCATCCGCATACTCCGGATCCAGGAAGCCCGCAAGCTTCTCCTTCAGGTAGGCTACCCCTGCGGTATCCGCCGTAACCGCTTTGAACAGTTCCAGATATTTCTCCACGGTCTCCGCCGGGAATCCTTCCCCTTTCAGTTCCTCCGAAACTCCCTCCATGCCGATCTTGTCCATCTTATCCAGAATGATGAACACCGTATCATAGGATTCTTCCGGGAAACCGCTGTAGGCCGCCATGGCTTTCAGGATCCGCCGGTCATTGATGCGGATGGTAAAATTCTTAAATTCCAGCCTGCCCAGCAGGGTGGTGGTAGCCAGGATCAGCTCAATCTCCGCCAGATTGGAGGCCTCGCCCAGGATGTCGATGTCGCACTGCATAAACTGGCGGTATCTGCCTCTCTGGGGCCGGTCCGCCCTCCACACATTGCCCATCTGCAGAGCTTTAAAGGGGGCGGGAAGATCATTGGCATTGTTGGCGTAATACCGGCACAGGGGAACGGTCAGATCGTACCGCAGACCCCCGTCCACCAGATCCGCTTCGCTTTTCGCGGTATCTAGCTTCAGCTTCTCTCCCCGCTTTAGGATCTTGAAGATCAGCTTTTCATTCTCTCCCCCCTGCTTGCTGTTCAGGTTCTCAATATGCTCCACACAGGGAGTCTCCATAGAAGAAAATCCAAAGCTCCTGTAGGTCTCTTTAATAAGGCCGATACAGTAATCCCGGATGGCCATCTCCCGGGGCAGGATATCTTTCATGCCGGTAACCGGCTTCTTTTTCAGATTCATGATTCCTTCAGTTCTCCTCTCACATCTAATGAAATTTCCGGCAGGCAGGCCCGCTTCCGGCCTTCCCGGTGGATCACCCTCTGAAAGGCCAGGAACACTTTCATATCGTAATTTTTTATCTCGTCGATCATCAGCTTTACTGCTGTCTGCTGGTCATAAGCCTTTCGGTAGGGCCGGTCCGTAGTCAGGGCGCAGAACACATCGCTGATCCGCAGGATCCTGGCTCCCAGGGGAATATTCCGCCCTTCCAGATGATAGGGATAGCCGCTGCCGTCATAATTTTCGTGATGATACAGAATGCTCTCGCAGACCGTATCGGAATATCCATTTTCCAGGGCAGCCAGATATCCTTTATGGGGATGGAGCCGCATATAGTGCATCTCCTCCACCACCATGGGATTTCCCACCAGTTCCGGTTCTCCCAGGAGAGTTACCTTTCCGATGTCATGGATCATCCCGGCTCTGGCCAGTTCCTGGCAGTCTTCCTCCGGCAGTCCCAGCTCTTTGGCAATGGCGTAAGCCAGGTTGCTGACGTCCATGCCGTGGATCAGATGTTCCGAAAGACTGTACCACAAAAGATGTTTATGATTTTCATATTTTTTCTCTTCCGTCATGCAGGACACCTCTCCTGTACCTTCTGAGGCGGTTACAGATATTTCTCAATTCCCGCCCGTTTTCTCTCCAGCATCTCGTCGATCCGTTCGATATACTGCTTCAGATCCTTCACATTTTCCACCCGTTCTATGCGGGATCCGTTTTCAAACACAAATTTTGTGGACGCCCCAGGCCCCGCCGCCAGGATGGTCTGTTTTTCCTCCATGATCAGCACGTTATACAGCCCGGCCTTCCCTTCTGTGGAATAGCCTACATTCTCAAAATTCCCGGCCATATTTTTCTGCCGGTACAGGTAGTAGGGCCCCATGCCCAGCTCCGCCGCGCATCTCTGGGTCATTTCCATGATCTCCTGGGAATTTTCAAAGGAGATCTCCGCGTACTGATCCTTAAAAAGATTCAGCCGGGTAGCCCGTTTCAAAGCCAGGGAGTGGACGGTCAGACTGTCCGGCCGGAGACGTTTCATCTCCTCCAGAGTATGAGCCACTTCCTGCTTCCCTTCCCCGGGAAGTCCCACGATCAAATCCATGTTGATATTGTCAAAGCCCAGCTCTCTTGCCAGAACATAGGCAGCTTCCGTTTCTTCCACCGTATGTTTCCTGCCGATCAGATCCAGAGTCTTCTGATTCATGGTCTGGGGATTAATGGAAATCCGGCTTACCGGAAACTCCCGCAGAACCTGCAGCTTCTCCCGGGTAATGGTGTCCGGCCGTCCCGCCTCCACCGTAAATTCCCGGAGCGTATCCAGAGGGAAGGTCGCAGCCAGAAAGCCCAGCAGCTCCCGGAGCTGCTCCGGGGAAAGGGTGGTGGGGGTTCCTCCTCCTATGTAAATGGTGTGCAGGGGACGGCCCTGCATCTGTTCCCCGATAAAGGCAAGTTCCTTTTTCAGCGCTGCCAGATACGGCTCGATCAGATGCCCCCACTGTTTCAGTGGATGGGAACCGAAGGAGCAGTACAGACAGATCGAAGGACAGAAAGGCACACCCACGTAAAGACTGTACCCGGAAAGCCAGTCGGTGCCTGAGAGCAGCGCCCGCTCCCGGTTGGCGGTAGCAATCGCCAGGGCCGTTTTTTCCCGGCTCACATAGTAGGTATCCCGCAGGTATCCGGCAATCTCCCCATTGCTCTTTCCCTGTTCCAGCAGATGCAGCGGAATTTTCACCGGACGGATCCCCGTCAGGTCCCCCCAGGGCAGCTGCTGGCCCGTATACCCGGAAAGGCTCCGGTAAACCAGCCGCTTCAGATGATTCTTGTATTCAGTCCGGTCTCCGGTTTCCGGAAATCCCGTACTCTGCTCCAGCACAATTTCGCCGGCCACCTCTACGGTATAACGGATGGCCGACGGCTCATAAAACACCCTGTGAATCTGATCCGGATCTCCTTCCGGCTTCTCTTCCCCGTCTGCCCCCACAGCAATCTGGCAGCCGGGATAAAAGGCCCGGATCAGTGCGTATACATCATACTCATAGTCTCTTATATTAAACCAAAGATGGATATTAAGCAAGGAGATTAAACCTCTTTTCCATATCAATGCTGGTGGAGCACTGATGCCCCGGATACACTGCCGTGTCCTCCGGCAGTTCCGCCAGGAGCCGGCGGACACTCTTCTGCATATCTTTTGCGCTGGAAGTAGGGAAATCCGTCCTTCCGTAGGACTCAAAGAAAAGTGTGTCGCCGCTGATCAGAAATTTCTGCTCCGGGAAATAATAGCAGGCGCTTCCCTGGGTATGGCCCGGGGTATGCAGTACCCGGATCCGGCAGCCTGCCAGCTGCAGCTCCTCTCCCTCCTTTACCAGAACATCCGCCTTCATGGTATAGGCGCTGCTCCAGAAACCGGAAAGGTTTAGGGCTGCGTCCTCCAGCACCGGCTCGTCCAGCTCATGGACGTAAACCTTGATTCCATATTTTTTTCTCACCGCGTCCGCAGCCAGCATATGGTCATAATGGCCGTGGGTCAGCAGCACCGCCACCGGCTTTCCGCCCATGGCGCTGACTTTTTCTTCAATGGCCTCCGCCTCGTCGGCAGGATCCACCAGCAGCATCTCTTTTGTTTCCCGGTTCATGAGAAAGTAGGTATTGGTTCCCACCATGCCCAGAACCTGGTTCTGTACGATCATTTCTGCCATTTCTGTTATCCTCTCGATCTCTCTATATCCAGAACACTCTCTACCTGCCGGATCTTTTCGATCAGGGCGTTGAGCTCCTCCTTGCTATTTACATCAAAGGCCATGTCGATGGTGGCGGTCCCCTGCTTGCTGGTCCGGACATTCATGGCCGTCAGGTCGATCTTCCGCTCCGTAAAGATCCGGGAAATATCCACCAGCAGTCCGGTCCGGTTGTTGGCGTAAATATTGATCTCCACCGTGTAGAGCTGGCCGTCGGATTCCCCGGCTTCCCACTCCGCCTCAATGAGCCTCTCCCGCTCGGACTCCGGAAGGTTCATGATATTCACGCAGTCTGTTCGATGGATCGTGATTCCTCTGCCTCTGGTGACAAAGCCAACGATCTCGTCCCCGGGGATGGGGCTGCAGCATTTGGAAAAACGCACCGCCACATCGTGGATGCCGTGGACCGTGATCCCTCCCTTGGACTTGTTTACAGGGATCTCCGCCTTGGTCTCCTTGGCAGCCTCCAGCACCTCCTTATCGGTAAGTTCCCGCTTGTGTTCCTTATCAAAGGCTTCCATGAGCTTGTTCAGGACCTGGCCCTCCTTGAGGCCCCCGTGTCCCACAGCTGCCAGTACGGAATCCCAGTCCCGGAAACCATACTTATTCTTCACGGAATCCATATAATGGGGCTTCAGATACAGGCCCAGATTCTTTCCCTTCAGCTTGGCATAGCTGCTGAGCATATCCTTCCCCTTGATAATATTATCTTCTTTCAGTTCCTGGCGGAACCACTGATTAATCCGGTTCTTGGCCTGGGTGCTCTTTACTACTTTCAGCCAGTCCCGGCTGGGGCCTTTGGAATTCTGGGAGGTAATGATCTCCACCCGGTCCCCGTTGTGAAGTTCCGTCTCGATAGGCACCAGCTTGCCGTTGACCCGGGCCCCCACCATGCGGTTTCCCACCGCCGAGTGAACGGAATAGGCGAAATCAATGGTACAGGAGCCGCTGGGCAGAGTTTTCACATCCCCTGCCGGAGAGAAGCAGTACACATTGTCCGCGAACAGATCCAGATCGCTTTTCAGCAGGTTCATAAATTCCCGGTTGTCGGACATATCCTGCTGCCATTCCAGGATCTGCCGGAGCCAGCTGAGCTTGGCTTCCTCCTGCTCCGGCCCCGACTTCTTGCCGTCGGAGGCCTCTTTGTATTTCCAGTGGGCGGCGATTCCGAACTCCGCCGTCCGGTGCATCTCAAAAGTACGGATCTGGATCTCAAAGGGCTGGCCTTTGGGTCCGATCAGGGTGGTATGCAGGGACTGGTACATATTGGGCTTCGGCATGGCAATGTAGTCCTTGAACCGGCCGGGAATGGGAGTGTACATTTCATGGATCACGCCCAGGGCCGCGTAGCAGTCCTTCACCGTTTCCACAATGATCCGCACCGCAAACAGGTCGTAGATCTGGTCCAGGGTCTTATCCTGGTTCACCATCTTCTTATAGATACTGAAAAAATGTTTTGCCCGGCCGCTGATCTGGGCTTCAATCCCAGCGGCGCTGATGTGGGCCCGGACCTGTTCCACGATCTGCTCCACAAATTGCTGACGCTCGCCTTTTTTCTGATTGATCTGTTTCACCAGATCATAATAGATCTCCGGTTTCAGATATTTCAAAGAAAGGTCATCCAGTTCCACCTTTACCTTGGAAATACCCAGCCTCTGCGCGATGGGCGCGTAAATATCCATGGTCTCCCGGGCTTTTTCCTTCTGCTTTTCCGGTTTCATATACTGAAGGGTCCGCATGTTGTGAAGCCGGTCCGCCAGCTTCACCAGGATCACCCGGATGTCTTTGGCCATGGCCAGGAACATTTTCCTTAAATTCTCGGCCTGCTCCTCCACCTTATCCGCGGAATAATTCAGCTGTCCCAGCTTGGTAACACCGTCCACGATCAGCGCCACCTCGCTGCCGAACTCCTGCTTGAGCTCCTCCTCCGTCATCACTGTATCCTCCACCACATCGTGAAGGAGACCGGAAGCGATGCTCTCTTTATCCAGTTCCAGATCCGCCAGGATAATGGCCACGCAGAGAGGATGGATAATATAGGGTTCCCCGGATTTTCTCACCTGGCCCCTGTGGGCCTCGCTGGCTACCTGATACGCTTTTTCGATCAGGGTAATATCGTCTGAGGGATGGTACTTGCGCACGCTGGCGATCAGTTCCTGATACAGCTGTTCCGGGCTGGTAAAATCTTCCATAGACTTTACGCTGGCGTCCACAGCCGCAATCTCCTGTTTCAGTTTTTCCTGCTTTTCCTGCAGAATCTTGTCGTCCATTTCCCTCAGCTCCTTTCCTTCGGACCGATGTCCTTATTTTCCCTCGTAGCGGATCACAGAGTCCACCTTATACTTTTTCAGCTTCTCCCGGCCGTTCAGACCTGCCAGCTCCATAACGCAAATAATCTTCGCTACTTCGCCGCCCAGAGATTCTACCAGCCGGGCCGCCGCTTCCATGGTTCCCCCGGTGGCGATCAGGTCATCCACCATCACCACCTTCTGACCGGGACGGATGGCGTCCTTATGCATCTCGATGGTAGCGGTGCCGTACTCCAGTTCATAGCTCATCTCCACAGTTTCTCTGGGAAGCTTTCCCTTTTTCCGCACCATTACAAAAGGCTTATGTAAATTGTATGCCAGGGGCATGCCAAAAATAAATCCTCTGGATTCCGTTCCCACCATCACGTCAAAATCTACATCTTTAATCAGATCCTGGAGGGAATTGATGGCCAGCTGCAGTCCTTCCGCGTCCTGCAGGATACTGGTCACATCCCGGAAGATCACTCCCGGCTCCGGGAAATCCGGAATGTTGGTTACATACTCTTCTAACTTTTTCATGTCAATATCTCCTTTTTCGACATCGTAACTTAAAGTATATCATCCTTTTTTCTGAGAATCAACGTTTTGCTCATTTTTGATAGGTCACCACCGTGGCCTGCAGGGTCTCCCGTCCCATATAACGATCTATATTGGGATAATAGGCAATGGACATAGCCGGATGCTCCAACGCAAACCGCAGGAACCCGTCGCCGTCTCCAAAGTAGATTCCCTCCATGGTGCAGCCCCCTTCATCCAGAAGCTGCATTTTCACCACATTCCTATTTTTGCCAAAAACTTTTGGATTCAACACCCGAACATTTTTTTCCGCAAAAAGTGGACGGCCGTTTCCCTTGCCGAAAGGCTTCAGCAGTTCCATCTGATCCAGCAGATCTCTGCGGACGTAGGAAATAGGCATGGGCACATCGATGGTGATCTTGGGAATAAGATCCTTCTCCGTCAGCCTGCAAAGCCGGTTCAGTTCTTTCCGGAAAGGCTCCAGATTTTTTTCCTCCAGAGAAATCCCGGCTGCCATGGGATGGCCGCCGAATTTTGTCAGATATTCCCGGCATCTGCAAAGTTCTTCATACATGGAATATCCTTCAATGGAACGGCCGGAGCCCTTCAGACCTTCTTCCGTTCTGGTGACCACAAAAGCAGGCCGGTGAAAATGTTCCTTCAGACGGCCGGCAATGATCCCGGCCAGACTTTCATGGCATTCCGGAAGAAAGACCACCAGCACCCGGTCCCGGATCTGCTGGGAATTTTCTACGATTTCTATGGCTTGTTCTTCTCCCTCCAGTGTCATGGCCTTGCGGCTCTCGTTCAAGGCCTTCAGATCACCGGCCAGCCGGGCCGCTTCCGCCCGGTTTTCCGTCAGAAGCATCTGCAAAGCCCTAGCCGCCGTATCCAGCCGGCCGCTGGCATTCAGGCAGGGGCCCAGGACAAATCCAATGTGGTACACATCCACCTGCTCCCTGTCCAGCTTAGTCTGATCCATCAGTTCCTGCAGACCCGGGTTCGAAGTGCGGCGCAGCCGCTTCAGCCCTTCCCGGACCAGGATCCGGTTTTCCCCCTGCAGATCCATTACATCCCCTACCGTGGCGATGGCCGCGAATTCCAGGAAATCCCAGGCCTCTTCTCCGGAGATCCCTGCCTTTTGGTAAAGATACCGGATAAACTGGAAAGCCACCCCGGCGCCGCAGAGTCCCTTAAAGGGATAGGGACATCCCGGCTGCTTGGGATTGATCACCGCGTCGGCAGGCGGAAGAATGTACCGTCTGCCTGCCTGGGTTTCTTCATAGGGGATCTCATGATGATCTGTAACGATCACGCACATTCCTTTTTCTTTGGCGGCGGCAATCTGCTCCGCCGCCGCAATCCCGTTATCACAGGTAACCAGGGTGTCCATGCCATCTTCCCAAGCCTGCAGCACCAGATGTTCATTGAGACCGTATCCGTCCGTCAGACGGTCCGGGATACGGACATCGGCCCGGGCCCCCAGTCTCTCCAGGCCTTTTTTTAATATGTAGGAAGACATAATGCCGTCAATATCATAATCCCCGATAATCCGTATGGGGCGCTTCTCCTGTATCTTTTTCAGAAGCAGCTCCGCTCCCTCCGGTACGCCTTTCATCTGTCCCGGATCTCCCAGATCCTCCAGGCCGCCATACAGGTATTTCCGGATTTCTTCCTCTCCGATCACATCCCTGTTCCGGATCAGCCGGGCAACCACCGGGTCAATGGAAAATTTCCTGCCTATTTCGTTAAAATCAGCCCTTTTGGCTGCAACCACCCAACGTTCCATATTTTCTCCATTCCCAGGACCATGGTTTCACAGAAACAGGGAGGCCGCTCGCAATGGCTGTCTCCCTGTTTCTGATCCAATCGTCTCTGTTTTCCGTACTCTTATGACAGCGCCGCCTTAATCATCAGCGCGCATTCGATTCTCTTTCTCTGCATTACACAGCCGATCTCGTAAACATCGTTGATCTTCCCTGTAAAATTGTAAGAATTAGCCGCGCATCCGCCGCTGCAGTAAAAGCGGGCAAAACACTCCGCGCATTCCTTCTTGGCATATACGTTGCACTTTTTAAATTCCTGACAGATATCTTTTCTGAGGATTCCCTGGTCTACATTTCCCAGCAGGAACTTCTCCTCCCCTACAAACTGATGGCAGGGATACAGATCTCCCCAGGGGGTTACCGCCAGATACTCTGTTCCTGAACCGCAGCCGGAAAGCCGCTTGTATACACAGGGACCGCCGGTGAGATCGATCATAAAATGGAAGAACTGAAAGCCTCTTCCTTCCTTCTCTCTGCGGATCATCTCCCGGGCCAGAATATCGTACTGTTCCAGAATAACCGGCAGATCTTCGGAACGGATCGCATAGTCCTCGGTAGGCGGCGCCACCACCGGCTCAACAGAAATCTGTTTAAAGCCCAGATCCGCCAGATGCAGAACATCCTTGGCAAAATCCAGATTGTAGTGAGTAAAGGTGCCCCGCACGTAGTAATTCTGCTGCCGGCGGCTTTCCGCAAACTTCTGGAATTTCGGAACGATCAGGTCGTAGCTTCCCGCTCCCTTCCGGAAGGGGCGCATCCGGTCGTGGACTTCCTTCCTTCCGTCAATACTCAGGACTACATTTCCCATTTCCCGGTTGCAGAATTCCATTATCTCATCATTCAGAAGCACGCCATTGGTGGTAAGCGTAAAACGAAACCGTTTCCCGTGCAGTTTCTCCTGTTCTCTGCCGTAGGCTACCAGCTGTTTTACCACCTCCCAGTTCATAAGAGGCTCCCCGCCGAAGAAATCCACTTCCAGATTTCTGCGGCTGCCGGAATTGGCGATCAGAAAGTCCAGGGCCTTTTTTCCAACTTCCAGGGACATGAGCGCCCTTCTGCCGTGATATTCTCCTTCCTCCGCAAAGCAGTAGCGGCAGGCAAGATTACAGTCATGGGCAATGTGCAGGCAGAGTGCCTTTACAACCGTAGGCCTGTCCTGAAACTGATCGATGGCTTTCCGATAGACATCCTCGGTAAAAAGCATTCCCTCCTGGCGGAGTTCCTGACACTCCCCGTAAGCTTCCGCCACGTCATTGGATGGATAGCGGTCCCCCAGGGCATGCCGGATCTCCTCCGGGGATTTATTCTCATCCATTAATCCCAGAACTTCATAACAGAGATCATCCACCACATGGACAGACCCGCTGTTTACGTCCAGCACCAGATTGTATCCATTGTTTTTATATCGATAGATCACAGAATTAATCCTTTCTTTCACTTCCATATACATTGGGACGGCCCGGAAAACTTAAGTTTTCCGGGCCTCTCCGCAGCGGGTTCTCTACCCGCGCGTCTGCTGCAGGCGCCCCTTTGGGCCTCCCTCAGCGTTTCTTATTTCGTATTTTCGCAGCTCTGATTTCCTACTGTGCAGGAAGTCTTGCATGCAGACTGGCAGGATGTCTGGCACTCGCCGCAGCCGCCTTTCTTCACCGTATTCTGCAGATTCTTCGTATTCAGAGTCTTAATATGTTTCATCATCCGTTCCTCCTTCATGTTCTGGTATGTATCTGTCTCCGGCGCGGAAACACCGGACGGATACAGGCAGACCCATCTGCCCTGATTATTATAGCATAGCCTCCGGTATTTTTAAAGTATTTTTTCTTATGCCAGCATCCCCCCTGTCATTCCCCCGGCACAGCACAGCAGCAGCGTAGCGAACAGTCCCCCGGCTCCTCCGAAATCGCCCGGTGCCGCAATGGCAGACAGGATCAGCAGCAGTACAAAGTAGGCAGCTCCCAGGATCAATCCCCAGAGAAATTTATTTTTGCCCACTCCTTTTCCCAGAAGGAAACCGCCCAGAAAGCAGCTGAACAGATAGGTGGACATAACTCCTGCGGTTACGGCAGTCCAGGGAAGTTTCAGTTTTAACAGCAGCAGCGCCATCAGCATCAGCAGACCGGCGGTAACCGCATAAGACGCCAGCAATCCTTTCACCACTGACAGCATTTTTCTTCTGGAAAATACAAACTTCGTTTTCTCCATAAAGAAACCCTCCCATATAAATTATATGGAAGGGCTGTTCTTTTTATCACTGGATTTTGCAGTCCTTTCTGAACTGCTCTCTCTCCTTCTGCACTAAAGCACGGGAAAGGTTTCTTCTTTTCTCCAGACGGAGACGGATCAAAACGCCTCCTCCCAGTAAAGCAACTGCCGCGCTTAAAGTGTAGGGAAGCATATAATTCACATCACCCGTAGGCACTGCCTGCGCCGGTCTGTGATGGGTAAGGCTTCCGTTGGATGTGGTTGTCTGATTATCAGATGCGGCTGTTTGATTATTAGATGCATCTGTCTGATTATCAGATACAGTTGTCTGATTCACAGCAGGCTGCTGTTCCTCCTCCACAGGCCTTACCGGAGTCACTGTGATCTGGGAACCTCCTCCTACCAGATCCACCCCCGGCAGACTCCGAAGCTGCAGGGCGGCCGTCTGTATTACAGCCGTTTCCGCAGGTACAGATGCAGCAGGCGGCTCCGTGGGAACCGGTGCTGCAGCAGGTGTTAAAACCGTTTCCTGCTCAGGCTGCTCCTGACGGGTCCTGGGAGCGGCTGCTGCCTCCGGCTTTTCTTCCTTCTCCGGCTCCTTAGTGGGCTCCGGCGTGGGCGTCTCTTCTGCCTCCGGCTTTTCTTCCTTCTTCTCCGGCTCCTTGGCAGCTTCCGGCGCAGGCGTCTTTTCTGCCTCCGGCTCCTCTTCTTTTTCCGGCTCCTTAGTGGGCTCCGGTGTCGGCGTCTCTTCCGCCTCCGGCTCCTCTTCCTTCTCCGGCTCCTTGGTGGGCTCCGGTGTTGGCGTCTCTTCCGCCTCCGGCTCCTCTTCCTTCTCCGGCTCCTTGGTGGGCTCCGGTGTCGGTGTCTTTTCCGCCTCCGGCTCCTTGGTGGGCTCCGGTGTCGGCGTCTCTTCCGCCTCCGGCTCCTTGGTAGGCTCCGGTGTCGGCGTCTTTTCCGCCTCTGGCTCCTTGGTAGGCTCCGGTGTCGGCGTCTTTTCCGCCTCCGGCTCCTTGGTGGGCTCCGGTGTCGGCGTCTCTTCCGCCTCCGGCTCCTTGGTGGGCTCCGGCGTGGGGCTTGGCAAAATTTGTTCTTTCCATTCCTCTTCCAGCAGTTTCAAAAACTCCTGAAAGCTCAAAACAGGAAAACTGTATTCCTTCAGCTCTTCCTTCTCCTGCTCCGTCAATTCCGTATCCTGGCAAAGCACCAGCACCCGCTGAATATCCGAAGCTTCCGTCTTCTCTGCATCCGGTAAAGACTCTTCTTTTTCCTGAAAGTATTCCCGGACTGCCTTCAGAGATTTCAAAGCTTCTGTCTGAGATGTGCCTTTGTTTTTATCGCTTCCCTCTTCTTTATCCAGATAGGCCACGAGTCTGACCGGTTTGTTTTCCGCAGTCTCCTCCTGGGCAAAAACGGGAAGCACGCCTGCGGTGACCATGGAAGCCGCCAGGCCGGCGCTTAACAATTTCACAATATTTTTCTTTTGTTTCTGCATAAATCAAACCTCTCCGTTGCTTCCATACCGCGAAAAAAGCGCTGTTTTTTCGCAGCACATTACGTTCGGGATACATTATAGCACAAACCTTTCCATGAAAAAAGCCCTATTTTTAGGGCTTTTTTCACTCTTCCGAAGGAATCACAGGAACTTGTGGTACTTTCTATTATCTTCCACAAGATGTAGGTCCTGCCTGTGTTTTTTTATTAATATTTTTGTAACTTTTTTTAGAAATCAGTAACATCCTTTTCATTCTTTTTCCCTGCGTTTTTTTGCGGAAACCAGGAAAACTCCGATTCCAAGGCTGCAGGCCAGCAATAAAGCATAGACCTCTCCCATAGAGGAATCTCCGGTATCGGCTCCGGATGAAGTTTCCTTGCTGCCGCCGGCCTCACTGCTTTCAGAAGGCTTCCGGGAAGGCTGCGCCGTGGCAGAGGGTTCCGGCTCCGCAGACGGCGTAGCGGCCGGGGTGGTCTCCGGCGTATCCGTAGGGGTAACTTCCGGCGTATCCGTAGGGGTGGGAACCGGGGTTTCTGCAGGGGTTTCCGTAGGTGTTACTTCCATAGCGGAAAAACCTGTATACCTGTTTATCTGCAATTCCTGGTCCCATTTCAGCTGTGCCAGGGTATCTCCGGAAAAACAGCTTCCCGCTCCGTCCACCATACTGATCTGGGAAATCAGTTCTCCTTCATAATTTATAAAATACGCATCCCTGACCGAAGAGTCCCCCTGAAGATTGCTGGGGATCTCCGCCACCATACCTTTAGGCCCGGCGTACACCTTTGCCTCAGGCCATAGAGTGAATCCGGAGGAAGACCTGGCAAATCGCATATCCTCCAGAACACAGGTTCTTGAAACCAGTTCTCCGCTTTCTTTATCCAGTATGTAGCAGATCAGATCTCCATTGGCATAAGACCTATCTCCTGCCGTCCACATATCATAGAAATCATCCAGGCCCAGCAGATACAGATATTCCTCGTTCTCCGCTGCTCCCAGCTGTTCAGTGGTCAAGAACGTATCCCCGGCATTTAAGCTGTAGGAATAGGTTCTCAGCAGTTCATCTCCTTCTCCGTAATATTCCAGACGGAGCGCCGTGCTGCCGCCGCCTGCGCCGCTCTCACCGGATTCTTCCTGCACAGTGTACTGCCAGAGATATCCATCTTCCATGAAAAACAATCTTCCGTACTGCTGATTTTCAGAAGGAAGGATCACCCTTGGCTCCTGCTGAAAATCCACGCTCCAAAGTTCCGCGATATTTCCGTAGGAAAAAATCCGGGAAAGTTTCACGGTATTTCCTATAAGATTCATGAAAGCGCCCTGAGCGTCCAGACTCTGCACCGCATCCAGCAGGTTCCCCTCACGATCCACATGGGCCAGCAGGAGTTTATTATTATACCAGTCGCTGGCCTTCAGCACCAGGGTTCCGTCCTCCATACATCCTATGGCGTCAATGAAACCGTTATCCGGCGAAAACCAGCCGCTCCATTCCCCGGTGTTAAGCGGATTCCAGGAAAGACTGCCGTCCTCTTCCAGATGGTACAGGCGGTCTTCCGCGCTGTAAACATCGCTTACCAGAAGATACCAGCCGCCTTTTACATCCTGACAGATCTGCACGCCGTTTCCAAACCCGATTGCGGACTCTCCGGTTTTTTCAGCATTCTTTCCTACAGTAAAATCCAGGCTCATTTCCAGAGAACCCACTCCCAATCCCAGGTCAAAGTAATTCCCCGGAATAACCGCCTGGTATTCTCCCTCCGGCAGGTTTTCCGCCTGGGCAAAAAGCAGGTACTGGGTAGCTGTCAGCTTCTTAAGTTCTCCCTGAAGTTCTATTCCCTCCGGTCCCAGGATCCGGATAGGATCCGCGCCTTCCCGGACTGCCGCTTCCATGGAAGCTTCCGCCGGCAACAGCACCACATTGCTCTGCCGGATAGCCTGCCAGGGCTCATAGGGGGTAAGGAAAAACGCCTCGGGCTCCGGCTTGACCGCCTCCGCTTCAAATTCCACAGAAAAACTTCCGGCCTGCTCTCCGGCAGTTACAAAATCATCCAGCCAGATTCCTGTGTATCCGGCGTATCTTCCTCCCTCGAACGCTGTGGAAGGATCTGTATAGGGAGACAAAACATCCCCCTCCCGCCATTTACAATGATATACTTCCCCGTAAACTCCGGGGACCCCGTTGAGATCAATCATGTGGACCGCTGCTTCATCCGGATCCACCAGTTCGATCAGTTTGGTCTGATCGGAAGTCCAGTTGCTGTACAGGAAATTAAGGCCGTCGCTGTTCAGGGCCGCATTCACATGGAACACCCGGAATCCATCCGGCAAAGGCTCTTCCTGGAAAGTAAGTCCGCTCTGATTTTCCACAGAAGTGTCGTATTCCACCAGAAAATACTCAGAAAAAATCCCCTGATCCTCCGGCGCGATCACCGCCAGCCTGTAACCGGATCCATCCTCCTGCCGGGACAGGGAGTCCAGCAGTACCGTCCCCGATTCCGTCCAGTTTTCTCTTGTAACCCGGAGAATCTGGTCATCTGTGATCCAGCCCAGCAGCCATTTGGAAAACCCGTTAAAATCCCCCGCATTCTGATCCATCATGTCATAGGTGCGGATTCCGTTTTCAAAAGACTGATCCAGGGTGGAATAATAGTCCGGAAGCCCCAGCACATGGCCGGTTTCATGGATCAGCGTCCTGGCCCCTTCCTTCGTATTGGAAGGCTGATGGAGAGTCACATAGCGGCCCACCTGCATACCGTCAAAAGCAGGCCCGGACCAGGCGCCGTAAGTCATACTCCACCAGGTACTGGCCCAGCCGGTATTTTCTCCGGCAAAATGCAGATAGACTCCATCGATACAGCCGTCCCCGTTGCCATCGAACTGGGTGTAGTCAATCTCCGGATCCAGAGCGGTAAGCGCCTCCTGAAACAGGCTTTCGATGCCGTTGGCCTCGTACCAGCTCCGCTCGTGCTGTGCAGTGTATGCAAAGGCCCGGCCGCTGATATGCAGTTTTCCGTAAGAGGCCCGCTCATAGTAGGCGCTTAAGCTTTCATAGGGATAATAACCGTTCTGTCCGCCGAAGGCAATATCCTCCAGAGCTTCCACGGTATCTCCCTCAGCAAAGCCTATATCGGGAAAATCCACCTGCAAAAGAAGCACAGATGCCTCCCCCTGGGAAGCCATGCCTCCGGCCTGATACTGCCAGTTATCCGGAAAATTGCCGGCAGGAACAGCATTTTCCCCCTCTCTCTGCAGAACATTCTGAATCAGCGTCTCCGAAAACTCGTCCACCCCTGTTTCCTGATAGTAATCCATTCTCTCTTCCAGGGTGCCGTCCTGTTCGTACTGCTGATAATCCTCCTCCGTCAACACACAGGGCGGGACGCTCTCCTCTGCCTCTGCCCGGCCTGGCCCGGCCAGAAGGCACAGAAGGAAAGAACATCCCGCCCATAACCACTTCACTTTTTTCTCATACGCTTCTCCTTTGCCCGCAATACTCCCCGTTTTCTACTTTATATTGTATCACAGGAATGCCCTGTCTCACAAGCAAAAGAGTCAATCCTTATCCGGCCGCGCTCCACCTTTTTCCGCTGCTTTTCCCGCAGGCGGCCTGGAATTCCCGGAGTTTTTGCTCCGCCTCAGGACTCAGATCTACAGGTACCTGAATCTGCAGAGTAACATACTGATCGCCGTGCACAGAGGGATCCTTCATGGACACAATTCCCTTGCCCCGCAGACGGATCCTGCTGCCGGACTGGGTTCCTTTCTGAATCCGGCAGACTACACTGCCGCCAAGTGTCTGTACCACTGCCTCGCCGCCAAATACCGCGGTAGTAAATGGCACCGTCACCGTAGAATACACATCCATGCCCTTCCGGGTAAATCCGGGTTTTTCCTGTACATGGACTTTCATCAGCAGATCTCCCGCCTCTCCGCCTCCCCGGCCGGCCATTCCCTTTCCCCGGAGACGGATGGTCTGGCCCTGATCGATGCCTGCGGGAATATGCACCTGCAGCGTCTGAACTGTACCGTTCTCATCCCGAAGATTCAGCATTTTATCGCAGCCCAGGGCAGCCTCCTCAAAAGACACTGTCACCTCCGTGTGCAGATCTTCTCCTCTGCTGCGGTATGCCCCGCCGCGGGCTCCTCTGCGGAAGCTGCTTTCATGAAAGCCGGACCCCCCAAACCCTTCTGTCTGGCCATGGAACATATCTCCGAAAATATTTCCGAAAATATCCTCCATATTTACATGGTCTCCGGTAAAATGATATTCTCTGTACCCGCCGTTTCCCTCCTTCCGGAATCCTTCGAAACCACTGAAGCCTTCAAAGCCTCCTCCGGTCTGGCCGGCTCCGCTGCCGTCAAAGGCTGCGTGCCCGAATTGGTCGTACAGTTTCTTCTTCTCAGGATCACTCAGCACATTGTAGGCTTCCGTAACCTCTTTAAAATTCTTTTCTGCTGTCTTATCCCCGGGATTCGTATCCGGATGATATTTTTTCGCCAGTTTTCTGTATGCTTTCTTGAGGGTTCCTGCGTCAGCGTTTCTGGCAACCCCCAGGACCTCATAGTAATCTCTCTTTGCTGCCATAGCCATCACCTCATATACTTTTTTCTAACAGAAAAGCCTGCCTTGGCAGACTCTTTCTTTCCATTTGTTCTATATTAAATATAACAGTGTGACTATCTTCTGTCAAGCTTCCATACAGAAAAAAAACGGTATCTTTTTCCTGCTTTTTTGACAGTTTTTACAGAGTTCTTCCGCAAAACAAGTTACAGAAAGATCCAATTTTCTGCCCTTCGGACAAAATTCTGCTCCAGCATGGATACATGAGACAAAAATGCCGGATCCTGAAAAGATTTCGCTCCTTCCGGGCAGCCCCGGACACAGGCCTGGCATTTCACGCAGATCCCTTCCACCAGGGAAGGATCCTTCCTGGAAATAGATCCCATGGGACAAACCTCCGCGCATTTTCCGCAGCCGCTGCACCGTCCCGGATCTGTTACTGGTTTCGCCTTCAGAAAAACCGCCGGCTTTCCAGCTATATCCTTTGGCACATAATATGGCGCTTCTGCATCTCCCGGAACCTTTACCGGATCCGGCAGTTCCGCCAGCCGCAGAATCTTTTCCGCTGCTACTCTCCCAAAGTCCTCCATCTGATCCAGATCCTCCGGATCCGGCCTTCCCGGTGCCAGCCGGTCCGAAAAAGCATGCCGACCCACAAAGGCAGCACCTGCTGCCGTATGGAAACCATCTGCTTCCAGCACGGCACAAAGTTCTGCCAGCCCATGATCAAAGCTCCGATTTCCATAGGTCACCACTCCTATGGCCAGGGCTCCATTGCCCTTCAGCTTCTCCCGAAAATCCGGCAGGATCTTATTGGGAAGTTTTCCAGCATAAACAGGGCTCCCTACCACCGCCAGTTCCCCGGACTGGAATTCCCTGGGAATCCTTCGATCCTCCGGCAGGGTAAAGTCCAGCACTTCCTCCGGGCACTTCAGACATCCGGAAAGCACCTTTGTCAGATGTCTTACCGTTTTTTCTGTATTTCCCGTAGCACTCCAGTAAATTCCCCATACCTTTTTAATCTTCATACACATTTCTCCTCCGGATCCGGAAGCCCGGAAGGCGCCGCCATTCTTCCAGCTTCAGGCATACCCCTTCTCCTCTTCCCTTTTCATTATTATGACATTCCTGTATAATAAAAGCAATTTTAACCACAGAAAATCCAGAACTTTTCGCAACCATTCCGGTTTTTCTGCGTCTTATATAATAAAAGACACAACAGGCAAAAGGAGGGGGATTTTATGGAAGATGAAAAAATCATTTCCCTTTACTGGGAGCGCAAAGAAACAGCCATCACGGAAACAGACAAAAAATATCGGGCTTACCTGCATAAAATTTCCTATAACATTCTGGTTAATCCGGAAGACAGCGAAGAATGCGTAAATGATACGTACCTGAAAGCCTGGAATTCCATACCGCCCCACAGACCGGCCGTTTTATCCGCCTTTCTTGGAAAGATCACCCGGCGTCTCTCCATTGACCGCTTCCGCAGATCCCACAGCAGCAAACGGAACGCATCCCAATATGCTGCCGCTCTGGAAGAACTGGAACACTCCATCTCCGCCGGGGATCAGACTCTGCGGGAAGTGGAACTCCATATTCTGACGGAGGCCATCCAGACTTTTCTTCGCTCTCTTTCTTATGAAACCCGCTGCATGTTTGTATGCCGCTATTATTTCATGGATTCCATCCGGGAGATTGCTGCTTACTACGGCACCAGCGAATCAAAAATCAAAAGTACGCTTCACCGGACCAGGATCCGCCTGAAAAAATATCTGGAACAGGAGGGATATATATGAACGCAGATAGAATCCTGCAGGCTTTGGGGGAGCTGGACGAAAAGATCATCCAGGAAACAGCCCAGATCCGCAGCGTCAGAAAACCCACGGGAAAACCCTGGATCCGCTGGGCGGTTCCCGCTGCCTGCGCAGCCGTGATACTGGCCGCCGGGATCCAGATCCTTTCACAGAACCACACTCACGAGTTTTCTCTGACCCGCTCTGAAAAGGTTGCCGTACATTCTATAGACATACAGTCTCTCAGCAGCCAGGGCCAGAGTTCTTCCGGCATGCTGGCCTATTACAGCGAAGAGGAACTTTTTTCGAATTTCCCCACGGCCATTTTTCAGGGCACCGTACAGAACCTGTATAACATTGAAATTGATTTCAATGGAAACAAAAGCTATCGCGCTCTGGCGGAAATCCAGGTGCAGGAAGTATATCGCGGAAACTGCCAGGCAGGAGATCTGGCAACTGTCCTGCTTCCTGCTCCGGTTGCCGCGGATATGGGAACAGAGGACATGGACACGCTCTGTCAGATGGAAACAGGCACCGAAGGCATCTTTATGCCCTCTATTTATGACAGCGCCTCCGTAATAGAAAACAACAACGCCACCCTTTATCTGAAGGAAATCGCTGATTACGGATTCAATGACGGAATCCGCTGGGCCTTTCTTAAAACCGATACAGGGCTGGTCTTTGACCGAAATTCTTATCCCGGGGCCAAAGACGCCAGCACCCTGGAGGATATCCGGACTTATATTCTGCATATGCTGGAAGCAGAACACCAGGGGGAGTGACTCACTCCCCCTGCATTTCACTTCTGTTCTGTATGTCCTCCCAGGCCTCATCGTCAATTTCTTCATCCCGGAAGAGCTTACGCCTGTCTGCCTCCGTAATCCTGCGGATCACCCGGCAGGGATTTCCGGACGCCACGCTCCAGTCCGGAATATCTTTCGTCACCACGCTTCCCGCGCCGATCACCACGTTATCACCAATATGGACCCCCGGACAGATTACTGCGTTGCCGCCGATCCAGACATTATTGCCTATAACAACCTCCTTGCCGTACTCATACTGCGTGTTTCTGGTATCCGGATGGATCGGATGCCCTGCTGTATAGATGGCCGCATTGGGAGCCATCTGGCAGTTGTCTCCGATTTTTACCTTCGCTACATCCAGAATCGTACAATTATAATTAGCAAAAAAATTTTTTCCAACTTCAATGTTTTTTCCGTAATCACAGTAGAAGGGCGGATTGATCCAGGCCCCTTCCGATTTTCCAAGCAGTTCCTTTACCGTCGCGGCAATCCCTTCAAAATCTGTCCGATCCATAAAGTTCAGTTTCTGCAGGATTTTCCGGCAGGCCGTCTGCTCTTCCAGAACCGCTTTATCAGATATATAGGCAAGCTGCGCGTCCCGTCTCTCTCTCATATTCATAATTTTTTCTCTCCTATTTCTCATTTTTGCAACCGCGTCTTCAGTATAACAGCTTTTTCCAAAGAAAACTTGCACTTTTTTTCTTTCTGTTTCGTACAATCCTGCGTCTTTTTGTTTTCTGCTTACATCTTTTCATCTCCGAAGGATGGATGTATAATAATAAAAATATTGAAAAGGAGATGATGGGGTATGAAAAAACTAGGTTTTGGTCTCATGCGCCTGCCGCTGCTGGATCCGGATGACGAGCGCAGCATTGATATAGAGACCTTCAAGAAAATGGCGGACGCTTTTTTATCCGCAGGCTTTACGTATTTTGACACTGCGGCCTGCTATCACGACGGGCAGAGCGAGATCGCCTTCCGGGAAGCCGTCTCAAAACGCTATCCCAGGGATGCCTATACAATTACGGATAAGCTGACCATGTTCATGCTGGACAAGGAAGAGGATATGCCCGGATTTTTTGCCGGTCAGCTGGAACGTCTGGGTGTAGATTTTATCGACTACTACTGGCTCCACGGATTGGATCCCAAGGCATATCCCAAGGCTCAGGAGCTCCGCGCTTTTGACTTTGTCCGCAAACTGAAAGCGGAGGGAAAGGTAAAACACATCGGATTTTCTTTCCACGGAGATGCGGAAATGCTGGAAGAAATCCTTACCAAATACCCTTACCTGGAATATGTGCAGATCCAGCTGAATTATCTGGACTGGGAAGACGAACATGTACAGTCCCGTCTCTGCTACGAAACGGCTGCCCGCCATGGAAAACCCGTGATCGTTATGGAACCTGTAAAGGGCGGCTGCCTGGCTTCCATTCCGGAAAAAGCAGAAAAACTTCTTCATGATTATCATCCGGATCTGTCCACCGCCTCCTGGGCCGTGCGATTCGCAGCCAGTCCGGAAAATATCATGGTGGTTCTCTCCGGTATGAGCGATGAAGCGCAGGTAGCGGACAATATCCGTTACATGAAAGATTTTCAGCCTGTCAGTCAGGAAGAAACCGCTCTCCTGGAACAGGCGCGGAAAATTATTCAGGACTCCATTGCCATTCCCTGCACCAGCTGCCGATACTGTACAGAAGGATGTCCCAAGCACATTGCCATTCCGAATTATTTTTCCTTTTATAATGATCTGAAACGGTTCGGTCCTTCCCAGATGCGGAATGTGCGCCGCCGGTTCAAACAGCTGATTGAAAATAACGGAAAACCCTCCGACTGCATCAAATGCGGCAAATGTGAGGAACGCTGTCCCCAGCATCTTCCCATCCGCAAATATCTGGAAGATACTGTAGAAGTGCTGGAACAGTAACCCGCTGATCCTGGGAGCGCTGCCGTCTAGCCGGTTTCAGACCGAAAGATAGGCTTGCCGCGTTTCACTCCGCCGTCACCGCGATCTTCATGACCCCGTCCTGTTGTTGCTCGAAGATCTCGTAGGCTTTCTCGATCTCCGCCAGAGGAAAGCGGTGAGTGATCAGCGGGGTGGTGTCGATCTTTCCCTGGCGGATCAGTTCCAGGATCGCGGCACAGTCGCAGCCGTCTACGCCTCCGGTCTTAAAGGTCAGGTTTTTTCCATACATCCGGGGCAGGGGCAGGACCTGGTCTTCCTCATAAAGCGCCACAATGGTGACGATGGCATTGGGCCTGGCGCATTTCCAGGCCAATGCAAAGGTGTCTTTTCCTCCGGCGGCCTCCAGCACCACATCCGCGCCGCCGTGGTCCGCATGCTGCCTCACAGTTTCTTCGCATTCCTCCGGGGTACAGAGCAGCACCTGGGGATAATGATCCCGGACAAACTGCCGCCGGGTCTCATTTTTCTCGCAGACCAGGATCCGCCTGGGCTGTTGCAGCATCACGCACAGCAGAGTGCAGATTCCCGTAGGGCCCGCGCCGATGATCAGCACGGTGTCCTCCGGGCCGATCTGGGAGATCCTGGCTGCCCAGAATCCAGTGGCCAGAATATCCCCCACGAACAGGGCCTGCTCATCGGTGACCTCCTCCGGGATCCGGTTCAGTCCCTGATCCGCGCAGGGCACCCGGACGTACTCCGCCTGGCCGCCATCGATACGGCAGCCAAGAGCCCAGCCGCCGTTTGGATCTGTGCAGTTATTGACATACCCGTGCCTGCAGAAAAAGCACTCTCCGCAGAAGGTTTCCACGTTCACCGTCACCCGGTCTCCGGGACGGACAGCGGACACCTTAGGACCGGTCTGCTCCACAACGCCTACCATCTCATGGCCCACGGTAATCCCCGGAACCGCCCGGGGCACGCTTCCGTGCTTAATATGCAGATCACTGGTGCAGATGGAGCTCATGGTCACCCGGACAATGGCGTCCCCGGGATCCTGCAGCACCGGCACCGGTTTGTCACGCATGGCAAATTTTCCCTGTTCTATGTAAGTGAAAGCTTTCATACTTGTCTCCTTCCGGATATGTTTTTAAAAGGGATCTTCCTTTTCGGATGCTACCCTCCCCTTTGGCCTGTATTTATGGTACACCCAGAAGGAAAGGATCACCGTCAGGGTATCCGCCGTTACCTGGGACCAGACAATGCCGTACATGCCCACCAGGCGGTTCAGCAGGAACAGCATGGGAATGTTAAACACCAGCCAGCGCATGACTCCCAGAAACAGTGCGATCTTCCCCATGCCGAAAGCCTGGAACAGATAGACCGTATAGAAGCTCAGGAACATCAGCGGGGTGGCCAGCACCCGGATCCGCAGGAACTGGGAGGCCATTTCCACCGTCTGGGGGTCAGAGATAAAGACGCGGGTCAGAGGACCGGCAAAAATTTCATACAAAACGATGCTGACGGCGGCGATCCCCAGGCCCAGGCCCCTGGACAGGCGGATGGTATCCTGCATCCGTCTGTGGTCTCCGGCAGCGTAGCTGTAAGCCACCAGAGGCATCATTCCTTGGCAGATGCCGATGCCCACGTTCAGCGGGAACCGCTCCACCTTCAGGACAATCCCCACAGCCGCCAAGGCCAGGTCGTGGTAGGAAGCCATGAGTTTGTCAATGATAACATAATCCAGGTCAAAGAGCAAAGTGGCGATGGCAGAGGGAATGCCCACGGCAAACACCTCCCGGACACTTTCCCCCTGGGGCCGCCCGGCCCGCAGACTAAAGGTGATCACCGGTTTCTTTCCCATACGGAACAGCACCGCAAAGAAATAAACGCAGGCAATACAGTTGGACAGACAGGTGGCAATCCCTGCTCCCAGAACCTCCTGGCCTTTTGGAAGAAGCACAAACATAAAAAGAGGATCCAACGCAATATTCAGCAGACCTCCCAGGATAATACCGGTTCCGGCTTTCCGAGACAGTCCTACGCTGCGGATCAGATTGGAAAGCACGTTGGACAGCACGGTGGGAACGCCGCCTGCTACAATCACGCAGAGGGCATACTGCCGGGCGTAGGCATAGGTTCGCTCCGTGGCTCCCAGAACTCCCAGGATGGGTTCCATGAACAGAGCCATACAAAGAGAAAAGACAGCAGCCACAGCAATTCCAAGATACAGGGAAAAAGCGCTGACGCGCCGGGCTTCCTCCTCCCGATGTTGTCCCAGCAGGCGGGAGATCAGCGCGCCGCCGCCTACACCCGCCAGCCCTGCCAGGCAGAGGCTGATATTGAACACCGGCAGGATCAGGGAAGTGGCCGCCACCATATAGGGGTTATCCGTCTGCCCCACGTAAAAAGTATCGGCCATGTTGTAGATCAGTACGATCAGCTGGCTGATCACCGCCGGCACCACCATGATCCGCAGGGAGCGGGCCACGGGAAGTTCCTCAAAAATCTGTTTTTCCGTTGGTTTTGTTTTTGATCCTGTTCTCATACTGTTTCCCCGTTTGCATTCTTCAGGGTTTTCTTCTTCCCCTGTCTCTGGCATGTTTCTCAGAAATCCTCAGCTTCAGCTCCTGCATCTTCACGTCCGTGGCGGCAATGGTATCCGCGCAGATCCGCAGTTCCTGGGCAATCGCTTTTACTTCCGGCGAGTCATTCTTGTAACGGATCTGGTGTTCCAGGCTGGCCCAGAAATCCATGGCCACGGTGCGGATCTGCACCTCCACCCGGATCGGCTCCTTTCCGGTAGAGAAAAACACCGGAATCTCCACAATGAGATGCAGGCTGCGGTAGCCGCCAGGCTTGGGATTTTTTATGTAATCCTTCCTGGTGATCAGACGGATATCATCCTGGGCCAGCAGCATCTCCGCAATATCGTATATGTCGTTGATAAACGAGCAGATCACCCGGATCCCCGCCACATCGTTGAGATGCTCCTGGATGGATTCCACCGTCACCGGCTGGTTATTCCGGCGGAGCTTTTCCGCGATACTGTAGGGACGCTTTACCCGGGAATGGATGCTGGCAATGGGATTGTGCTCCCGGGACAGGGTCAGCTCATCGTTCAGCACTTCCAGCTTGGTTGTAACCTCCCGGATGGCTGAGCGATACTTCAGCATAAGGTCCTCAAACTGGAGCAGCCGCTCCAGGGACTCCTCGGTGATCTCCTCATCGGTTTCCACTCCGAAAAAATCCCGGAAGGTTTCTTTGCGTTCTTTTGTTCTGGTATCAAATAATGTAGCCATAGCTGTCCTTTCTTTATGTATTCTCCCCCTCTATCCTGCGGATGATCTTCTTTGTTTTTTCCACAGGGAAGGGAACGCTTACGCGGGTATATTGCCCTACAGAAACCACGGTTCCTGTCATTTCTTTCTGTTCTGCTCCTACCGGCACCAGCACCCTATCCCCAATCTTCAGGGATGAGTCTTCCGTCCGGTAAGAGTAGGGCCGGGAAGAAAAAGGCAGAAGCACCCCGCAGTAAATATAAATCGTCTTATCCTCCGATAAATCCTCCATCGGCTGCTCTTTTTCATTTTCCGCCTGCTGCATCTCCTTTTTTCTGGCCTGCAGCGCTTTCCGAAATTCCTCGGCAGTCTCAAAGTCCCGGACGTTCAGACCGCAGGGATCCCTTTTTTCATACCATTTCCGCCAGCCGTAATTTCCGTTCCCGGAACGGTAATTTCTGGTTATCCGGAATAGTGATTTCCTATCGCCGGACAGGTGATGGAAAATGCCCCGGAATACACATCCGATGAACTGCCGTAGTCGTGGAGTATACCGCAGGCATAGCCCCAGTCTGCTTTTCCGAAGCGTTCTGCAAAGCGAGCCGCCGGTTCCGCGGTTCCACGTAAATAATCTTTTAAAGGCTGTGCGCATTTTTCATTGAGATGAACGGCATATTCCATAGAAGCCATCCTCCTGCGAATTTCACATAAAATATCTGCATTGTTCCTCGTAGGATTTCTGTTCTTTCTGGAACAACGCTGTCAGCTTACCGACACCCTCTCTTTTGCGGTATGATGCCAGTGCGTTCAAATATTCCATCCGATTTTTATCCATAATAATCAAAGGAACCAAACCATTTACCAAACATTCCCGAAACAGAATAAGCCGTCCCGTCCGTCCGTTTCCATCCTGAAAAGGATGGATGCTCTCATAACGTGCGTGAAATTCGGCCAAAACAGATAATGTGGCATCGCAGTTGTGATACCACTGCAGAAGTTCCTGCATTTTTAACGGAACATCTTCCGGATATACAGTTTCATAGGTTCCGATGATATTCCTCCGCTTTTTGTAATCCCCGATGGCATAACCGTTTGCCCGATCCTCAAAGACTCCACTTTTCAGCTCAAAATGAAATTGTTTGATCAATTTCTGCGATAATGGCTGATTCAGTGTATCCAGCATATAATTAAACATCAGGAAATGGCCGTTCATTTCTTCCACATCTTTAGCACGGTAAACGTGGGCACTGACGGGTAATGTTCCTGTGTCAAATAATGCAGCGGTCTGCTCTTCCGTCATAGTTGAACCTTCAATTTTATTTGAATGATAGGCAAAATCCCACTGTGTATAAGCATAGATGCCGGATTTGTCCGATTTTGTTCTTTCAGTGCGAAATCGCTCCCGAAGGAACTGATTGATTATGTTCATATCTTTATTTCAGTTTCATTCCGTCTTTAAAGGCATTTCCCACTTTTTCCCCGATGACATGGTAGGCTCCCCCGATGGGGTCAAAGGTGATCGGCGCCAGTTTTCCCATATCGATCTTTCCATCGGTGAGGATGGATTCATCGATGCTGACGTTGACGATCTCTCCAAAGAGATGACAGCTTTCCGGATCGTAGCTGATAAGACGGCATTCCAGGGTCATGGGCAGCTCACGGATCACCGGTGCGTCTACAAATTCCGCTTTGCCCGTGTGGAAACCGGCCTTCTCCATTTTGTCCGGAGTGTTATTTCCGGAAACAATGCCCACGTAGTCGCAGGCCGTCATCTGCTCCGCAGTGGCCATGCTCACCGTAAAGGCCTTCCGGGCCAGAATGCTTTTTGTGGTCTTGTGGCCGGCGCTGATGCAGAGGCAGATTTCTGTATCGCAGCTGATGCCGCCCCAGGCGGCGTTCATGGCGTCAGCCTTTCCCTCTTCATCGTAGCTGCCCAGAATAAATACCGGCTGCGGATAGGTCCAGGGTTTTGCTCCAAAATTTTTTCTCATGGTCTTGTCCTCCTGATTCAATGGTTTTCTATTTTAGTTAGCGTCAGTGTACAAAGGGACAATACGGTCGTTGAAGGGCTGATTTGGGCTCCTTCTGCGTTACTTTCCCTCCGCGTACGTCTCTGTACGCGTCGATCAAGTGCCTTGAAGGGGCTCAAATCAGCACCTTCACGACTCAAAGACTCCAACCGCAGGAATTTCGGCGATTTTCAAGGCAGACGATAGAGGCGTACTGGACGTACGCCGATTAAGGATAACGCAGAAAATCACCGAAATTACGCGGTTTGGAGCGTGTTGCCCCTTGTACACTGACGCTACTCGTAAGAAAAATAATGCAGGATCACCGGCAGAGCATCTACTGGTGCCCGCCTTTTCTGTCTCAGAATTCCAGCCGCTGCTGACCGCTGAGGCTGTCTTTCGCCAGAAAGCTTTTCTGCGCCCCCTGCCGCACCTCATCTGTCTCCCGTAGATGCCCCAGCAGCAGCGGAGAAGCAGGATCGTGGAATTGATAATTCTCCCGGGCTTTCGCCGGGCTCTGGTTGGCATAGCAGTATTTGCAGCCGTTGAGACAGGTATCATAGGCGCCGATGTCCCGGCTCTCTATGCAATGGCAGCCTGCCCTGGCGCCTCGATGCTTCCGCTCCCGGAAGGTAACGCCGTTGGCCTCCCCCAGGATCTTCAGGGTTGTACAGCCGGAGGCCTGGATGCCGTAGCGGCTGTAATCTCCGTTGGTGCCGCAGGTCTGGATGGGGATACCGTACTTTTCCGCGATCCGGCCCAGCTCCCGGGCCAGAGTCTCTTTCTCCGCAGCAGTCAGCGGAACCAGTTCCGGCATATTAGTCCGCAGCTTCTGATACATTTCCACGAAGCTGAAAATGCAGCGGTCCACATGACCAGCCAGCCGGGAAGCCAGAGATTCAAAGGTTTCCATATGCACCGGGATCGTATACCGATCCGTCAGGAGCACCGGATCATACCGCCAGCTGATGCGTCCTGCCCCCACCTGTTTTTCCAGTTCCAGCAGGGTTTCCACACTTTCGTCCAGGGAGGGAACTCCCGGCTCAATATCTTTTCCGTAAGCAGTAATGGTGTACTGAAAATATGTGTGGAAGCGGTCTGTGATCTGATGAAGATCCTGCAGGATAGGCCGGTAATTTTTGGAGCAGAACGCCACGCAGTCCACGGTCTCCGGCGTCAGCTCGTAGCGGGTCACTTTATTTTGAAACAGCGGATTCCTGGCAAGGACATAGCCTTCCTGAAACCGCTTCAGAAGCCAGGGCGTAAAATACTGCACAGAATCCGTCCGGGCACCGGTGTTGATGATCATAGTGCTGCCTCCTTTCCCTCCTGCATTCAGACTTCCCGATATGTGACCTTCCCGTTTTTCGTCTCCGATTTCATCAGGGAAGCCCGCTTCACCTCCATCTCGGCTTTCGGCAGATGGATCTGGTAGGGGTTTCTGGCAGACACCTTGCGGATCAGGGTAATATGGGGAGTAAACCGGTCGTCCTCAAAGGGAATACCCGCATTCTTCAGAGCCGCCCGCAGATCTCTGACATAGGTTTTCAGTTTCTGGTTCCCCTTTACTCCTGCCCAGAGAATGTTTCCGAAATTTCCTTTTTCGGACAGGGCCAGCCGAAAGGCCGGCAGGGGAACTGATGCCAGGATCCGCTTCACCTGCTCCGGATCCCTGTACTCTCCGATAAAAGCCAGGGTCAGATGCAGGTTCTGGGCCGGCACGTAATTTCCCTCCACGCCCTGCTTTTTCAGGTCGTGCAGGCAGTCCACCAGAGCCTTCCGCATTTCCTCTGACAGCTGAATGGCAATAAATAATCTCATCGTTTACCCTTTCTGAAACTCATTTTTTCTTCTTCTTAAATCTGTATTTTCCTTTTCCGCAGCCGGATACCGGCTCAATCATTTCGCGCGCAGCCATCTCACGAAGCAGTTCCGTACTTCTGGTCGGTTTCAGGCCAAGGATTTTCTGAACATCTGATCTGCCGAAGACGGTCTGACAGCCAAATTTTTCCAATAATTTATAAATGTGACAAGCCGTTTTAGGGGTAAACGGGCTTTCAATGTTCGCTTTTATTTCTTCAATATTCGCTTTTTCATCTTCAATGTTCGCTTTTTGGGGGTCAATGTTCACTTTTTCTTCTGCTTTGAATGTGCCGCTGAAGTGCAATGCTTGTATTAAGAAAACTTCTGCAGAGCCTCAGAGCATACCTTCTTCCGCCTGCATCTGCTCCCGGATCTTCCGGATCAGCGACAGATCTGCCGGCAGCCAGTCCACACTGTCCAGTTCTTCCCGTGAAAGCCATCTGGCGGCCTCGTGTTCTTTTAAGGTCAGTTCCCCGGAGCGGATCCGGGCCCAGAAGCATTCCATGGACAGATGAAAAGCGGGATAATCGTATTCCACGCAGTCGATCTTCTCTCCCACCTGGATCTCCGCGTCCAGCTCTTCCCGGATCTCCCTGACCAGAGCCTCCTGGGGCGTCTCCCCGGCCTCAATCTTGCCGCCGGGAAATTCCCAGCCGTCCTTGAATTCTCCGTAGCCTCTCTGGGTGGCAAATATCTTATGGCCGGAGCGGATAATGGCCGCCGCAACTCTGACTGTTTTCATGTTTAATTCCTCTCTTCTGTATTCAGCTGATGATGTACTGGTAAATATCCTCCCGAACCGGAGTGTCCAGATTCCACTCGATCTCTACTGCCGTCTTGGTGGTGTTGGGCATCTGAAATTCCCGGGTTCGGCCGGTGGCGGCCATTCTTCCCAGGTAATAAAATTCCTTGGAGATCTTGTCGTCCTTGTTCTTTCTCACAAACAGGTGAACATCAATCCCACGCTCCCTGGCGTGCAGAAAGTTCTGAACGTCCTCGGATTCCAGGGACCGGCCGGATTTGGAAACGGCCATGAGGGTTCCGGTATTGAGGAAATGATCCTCGTACTTGGTGGTGTCGCTGATATTCTCTTCCTTATGATAATTGATAAAAACCGGAAAGGTCCTGGTGTTCTTGTCGAATTTGTACCCGCCGATATTCAGGGGCACTTCGTTGTTCTCCCAGTTCAGCAGGCGGCAGACGTCCTCGTAAGTATATTTCTGATAGAGGACAAATTCCGTATCCTGGTAGCGGAGGCTGAAATTCTGCCGGTACCGGGAAATGCCGAAATCGATAAGCTCCTGCAGAATCTGATAGAATCCCGGGTTGCCCAGCATGCGGGCAAAGTTACGGGAGATTCCGTACTCCTCCCCTTCCTTCTGGATGAAAACGCAGGTTTCATAGGTTTTCTTTCCGGATCCGGAAGGAAATTCGTTGGTCATAACATTGACTACATTTTTTCGGGTCTTTTCATCCATGGTAATCCCGTAGTTGTCACGGAGGCTCTTGCTGAGGATCCGCAAAATCCCATGGCGGTACACCAACAGACGGTTCAGCATTTCCAGTTCGTGGACCCGTTTGCCGGAGGCCAACTTCCGGGAGACAAATTCAAGAATCTTCTCCTCTTCTTTGGACAGGCGCACCGTATATTCCTTCTCGTATTTTACCAGGAACTTGTAGTAAGATCCCAGACTGCTGTTGTCAAAAATCCGGCAGACATCCATTTCCCCGTAGAGGTCAAAATCCTTCAAGGCAGGGATCCGGCCTAGCTTGTATTTCAGATTTGTGTAATTCTCCCGAATCAGCCGGATGTCGCTGAAATTGGCGGCGTCAATGGCCGCGAAAATCCGCCGGCGGCTGATCTCGTCGAAATGAATGGTGGACACTCCGGGGATCACCCGGTCTCCCTCCATAACATAACGGCGCACGTTGTCTTTATTGTAGCTGCGGTCCCCGGAAAGGGCAATGGGGATCAGAAAATTATTTTTATAGTTGCCGATGAAATCCAAAATCACCACAAATTCTTTGCCGGGGGATTTCCGAAGTCCCCGGCCCAGCTGCTGGACAAAGACAATGGCCGACTGGGTGGGCCGGAGCATGATCACCTGATTGATCTCCGGAATATCCACACCCTCGGAGAAAATATCTACGGTAAAAATATAGTCCAGATAGTCTGCGGTTTCCTTCTGGTCCTCCGGCACCTCCATCACCAGGCGCTCAATGACTTCCTCCCGGCGGATCTCGCTGTCCTCTCCAGTGAGGGCCTCCGTCCGCAGGCCTCTCTCATTAAACTTTTGGGAAAGCAGCCGGGCCTCCTCCTTGCGGCTGCAAAAAACCAGACCTTTGACCCGGTCTCCGCTGTGGCCGTAATAGGACGCCTGTTCCAGCACATAATTCACCCGGTCGTCGCTGACCAGCCGGTTAAAATCCCGAAAATCCCCCTCCTCATCGCCAATGGCCCGGCCGTCAATGGTAAGATCCGTGATGCCAAAATAGTGGAACGGACAGAGCAGATCCTCCTCCAATGCCTGCTGCAGACGAATTTCGTAGGCGATGTTATGATCAAAAATCTCATATACATCAAAACGGTTAGTTTCCGGGCTGGCCGTCATGCCCAGCCAGAAATCCGGCCGGAAATAGTCCATAATCTTCCGGTAGCTTTCCGCGCCGGAATGATGGGCCTCATCCAGGCAGATAACCGTGAACTGCTCCGGAGAAAAAGCTTCCCGCACGGAATCCCGACTCATCATCTGCATAGTAGCAAAAACCAGATCCGCCTGGCAGATGGATTCCAATTCCCCGGACGTGCGGCCGGAAAGCAAGGCGTAACGCCAGGGCGAACCGTCGTCCTTCCGGGGGCCAAAGACTTTCTGATAACTGGCCAGTGCCTGCCGGGCAATCTGCTCCCGGTGCACCAGAAACAGCACTTTTTTCGGATGCATGTCCCGGAGAGCAAAGGCGGAGGCATAGGTTTTACCGGTTCCGGTGGCAGAAATCAGCAGCGCCCGGCGGGCTCCCTGCCGCACCAGCTTACGGACATTTCTCACAAAGGCCGTCTGCATGGCATTGGGCTGCAGACGGTACTGCTCCAGAGACACCGGTACGGTCTCCCTGGCAACCTGCTTCTGTTTCTTCACCAGCGCATATCTGACCCGGTAATCCTCAATAAACTCCTCATATGCCAGGCTGTTGGTATCCTCCCAAAGAGAACGAAATTCCTGAAGAATGTCTCCCACCACTTCTCCGGTTTCCAATCCCACCAACTTGGTGTTCCACTCCCGATTCACCTTCAGAGCACCGGCAGTCATGTTGGCACTGCCAATGATGATCCGGTAAATCTCTTCCTTCCGAAAAATATATCCTTTGGTATGAAATCCATCCTTATATCCATGAGTCACAAACATCTTCAGTTCAATATTTTTCAGGGAATGCAGCTTGTCCAGGGCTGCCGGATCATTAAACGCCAGATAATCCGTGGTGAGAATCTTCCCCGGAATCCCCCTGCGCTCTAATTCTTTCAACGTCTGCAATAAGGGGGTAATCCCGCCCAAAGTAATAAAAGCCACACTAATATAGAACTCCTGACAATTCAGGAGCTCCTGTTCCACTGCAGAAATCACTCTCTTGCCCTGACGGTAATCGTTGGAGACAAACTCCGGGCGGTACGCCAGGTTGGAGGGAATAGATTGGTTGATAAAGGCCGTTTCCAGGCCGTGCTGGAGATTCATTTGGTTATTCATTTTTTCATCCTGATTGCTTTATTTTAAGATTTCAATTTTATTATGCGATATTTTTTTACTCTTTTAAAGTGGTTTTTGCTCTGCCGAAAAATATAAGTAAATAAATAGATCTGTTCCCTAGAACTGGCTGGCACGAGAGGACAGGAAGTACGTCATTTGCCGGGCGGTTCGTCCGACTTGATCCACCGCTGTTTTTGCCCTCTTGATCGTAGGTGGGAACATATCTAAATACAATTCTCCTACCTACTTTAGCGTTTGACCTGAGTTCGTGTACGAACCCTATGCCGATCTTTAATCCGTACATTTTGTCTCAATTTATTATATAATTCTATATCATCTCTACTTCCATATGAAAAAGTGATTGCTAAAGCATAATCTTGTGGTGCTTCTTGTTCTGCATATTTAAATCGCTCTTTCCCTGTAACTAAAATATATATATATGGTTCATTTTCATCCCATAATAAGTCACTTCCTCCACGAGGACCTTTCCTCCATATACGCTGTTGCAATGTGCTTTTTGATAAATCTCGATACCCAGGTAAAAAAGCTGCTTTATTTTCATCCGGAAGATTTTCTAAATCTTCCTCCGAGTCTTCCCCAGATTCCTTTTTTGCTTTGTATAAAATCAAATCTCTTTCATCTATTTTTCTGAACACTTCAAACCACAAATTATTAGTAAGATAATCTTTTCTACTTAGACGAGTAATTGGATTATAAGCCAAACTGATTGCAATGCTTTTTTCTGCTTTAACTTTCAAAAATTCTTTTGGAACAGGAATTTTATATAAATGAAAAGATCTCAGCTCCAGTGAATCCTCTGCAAACAATGTCACATGGTTATCATCTGAATAAAGAAGACTATCATTTGCTTTTCCAAATCCAATTAATCTTAATCTCCGTTCCTGCTTAGGATTATTTTTACCTTTATGAAATACATCGGTTGATGCCTCAGCCCACGATAACATTTCATCAGTACATCTTGAAGAATTAACAAGGATTGCTCGAATCAAATTGGCAGATGGTTTTTCTTTTATTTGTTCCTGTAGAGCTCTTTCGATTCTAGCAGCAATATGAGTAACATGTGGTGCTGAGAAACTGGTCCCGCACCACCCCTTAAATATCTTATCATTACCGTTATGTAATGTAGGTTCTAGCAATTTTTGATCTGTTTTTAACCACCTTGTTTGGCCTCTCATAAATTGAGTAACTGCAAAATTCCCACCATAATCTACCAGTTCAGGTTTTATAGCCTTATTGACACCTTTACCAATTCGAGTAAATACAGACATGTAATCTTTCTTTCCAACAGAAATACGTCCACTTCTATTAGGAATTGCCTCAGGTTCATCAAAACGAGTTATTGCTCCCACTGTAACACTAAGAGCCGATGTTGCCGGATCTATTAAACGATGCTCCGGATAGAATAATTGATCTCTGCACTTTTCTAGCAATTCATCGCGTGAAGAAAATTCCACAATATTGGGATCTGCAACATTTCCTGCACTTACAATTATTACTATATCTAAATCGCGTGATAATTGATCCAACATTTCTGCCCACGCAAATTGTCGGCCGCCACAATATAAATGATCACTATCTCCCGCAGATAGATTAAAAACTCTACACCCATATTCTTTATAAAAATATTCAATAGCCTCCTTAATCGTTTGTTCCGGTCTCTTATCTATCGAAAAGACAGGGTTTCCATTGTCATTATGCATGATTTTCCCATTGCACAAACGTACTAATGGTTTAAATACTTTAGACTTCATTCCTACAGTGAAATCTCCATATGCCACTATCCCTGCAACACCAGTCCCATGTCCATTTAAATCTGCTGTGGTATTTTCAGTATGGTCAAAATCCTCTTCAGCTACTACAATATCACTCAGCAAAGGATTTCCCGTAAATATTCCAGAATCTAATATTGTTGCTAAAGGTGCGCTAGAATCCAGCTCATTTTGAATTATTGGTTCATAATCCCATTTATATAGTTCATATGGCTCAGTTACAACGTTACTATATGGTAACTCTACAGATGCAATAATATCTAAATCTAATAATGCATTTAATGTAAATTCATTAACAGATGCTCTCCCCAGCAGCAAACTGGGAATTTCAAATAAATCCCCCAATAGTTTGCTCCCTTGTGTCCCTAAAGCTTGTCGTAATTGTGCTTCTGTTTCCATAATCGTTGAGCGATCCCCATTGAACCAAACATCAATGTTAACAACAAACAAACCTTCTGGAAACAAAGATGGATTATCCATGTATTTTCTCAAGCGAGTTCCGATACGGTCTTGACGAGAAACGCTTCTAATTGTTTCTATACAATTAAATAAATCTCTCCTTTGTGCATAAGTCAAAGTTGAAGAATTTTCATCATCGTTTTCCCACAATTTTCTTTCGTAATTAAAAGCATTTAATGCATCTTTATTTTCAAACTGAATAACTAGCTTTGTGTTATTAGTATTTATGATATCAATTTCTTCTACTAAGTATAGATTAAATTTTCGCAACATGTTCTCGAGAATTGTTGGTGACATCGCATCACCAATAACCTCAAGAACCAATAAATTTTCAGATTTAATGCCCGCATTCATGCGGCTTTTCTTAATAGAATTTATTGCTTCGGACAATTCATTTTTCAACTGAACGCCATGAATTTTTCTGTCTCGTGAAGGTGGTTTCGGTGCATTCATATTAGCTGGAAATCTATACTGACGTATGGCATCTTCACGGCTTATTTCAATATGATTTAATTTCGCCATGCCCTTTTCTCCCCCTTATAATTAATACTGTGTCTTTCTCAATGAAACGATTTGCTCTTGTTTTTTTACCGCATATTCAATATCCTTTTTGGTGTATATTTTTCTTCCATCAAGAATACACATTTTCATTATGATTTGACAAACTTTTTCAACATCTGAATGAGAAAAAGCACCCAAATTGTTTACATATTGTTCAAAGACATGTTCTGGTCCTTTAAAACGCTTAAGATTTAAAGAAAACAATTTAATTTTTTCTTCATTTGATGGCATATCAAACTGAATTGTTTCATCAAACCTTCTCCATATCGCATAATCTAATGATTGTTCAAAATTAGTTGCAGCGATAATTAATGAACGGCCTTTATAATTATCTATTTGTTGTAAAAAAGCATTAACTACCCGTTTTATTTCGCCATGTTCTGCTGCATCATTACGACTATGACCTATAGCATCAAATTCATCAAAAAAGATAACCCAGCTATCATTTTTGGCGTAATCAAATACTTTTCTAATATTCCCGGCTGTTTCACCAAGATATGAAGAAATAAGCGCATCAAATCTCACATACAGCATAGGGATTCCAATTTCTCCAGCTATAGCATGGGCTGCTAAAGTTTTTCCACATCCTGGAGGACCATAAAAAAGAACTCTTCTTGTTGGAAATACTCCATTACTCATTAGAACATCCCAATTATTAAATTCTTTTATAATTTGATCTAACTGCATTGTTTTTTCATCAGTTATTATCAAATCAGAAAAATACTTTTCCGGATAAATAACTTCAACCAGCGGTATTTCTTTATCATTGTCCTTCGGTGTATTAGATGAAAAAGAAGACATTGAACGCTTAGGTTGATAATTTCCGTTAAGAATCATTCTTAAATCATCAGCTAAGATACCATGATTCTTTTTTCTCTCATCCTCAATAATTTCCGAAGCAACTTTATAAAAAGAGTCTTTATCCTCTTGCTTAAAGCTACTAAATAATTTCTTTAACAAATCGGCTCTAGCCATGATATTACTCCTTTCAAGTTTGCATTTGTTTTTTATATGATTGCACTACTAGAGCTTCTCTAGTTCAGAAATTAAATTTATATCTACATTTTGGTTTTTGCAGAATTCGAGTAACCTTACCTTTGCTAATTTACTAGGAACTGTATGACCGTTTTCCCACCTATTAATAGTAGAAAAACTTATATCTAATTCACGGGCAAATTGTTCTTGTGTCATTTTTAGCTGACTTCGTATCTTTTTAATTATCATACCAAATCCCATTTCAAGCACACCTCCACGCTTCAGATTATAGCAAATGCTATAGCATGTTTCAATATTTCTCAACACAATCTGAGTTTAAAAGTAAGTAAAGCTGACCTCTCTTTTCACTACCTCCCCGCGTCCACCTTCGCCCCAGATTTGAACTCCACCTCAAACCTTTCATCATAAACGGTGACCTTCTCTATCAGCCGCCGCACCAACAGTTCATCATACTCCGTGACCTCAGTAGGCTGTTGTTCCAGAAACTCCTGCATCTCCCTGATCCGCTGTTTCAGTCCTTCCCGTTCGGCGCTCTCTACCAGAGCGTTCTGTTTCAATTCCCTCAGCCGGTCAATCTCATCCGCAACACTGTTATAATCCTTTTTTGAATTCGCCAGCTTCAGAAGCTCCTTTTGCAGTTCCAGCAGTTTTGCCTCAATCCCTTCCGATGAGGTTTCATCCTCCTGCCGAATCACTATCTCCACGTTCTCCTGGAGAGTAGCCATCATACTTTCTCTGTTTCCCAGCGCAAGATTAATCGCCTTTACCACCGCCGCCTGCAGATCCGGCTCCTGAATGGTCGGTGCGTCACAGGCGGTTGGGCCATGCTCCACACGGGTACAGCATCGCCACACAGTGGAATGTTTTCCCCGGTTATTCCATGCGATCCGCCGATAAATTTCGCCACACTTGGAGCAGTAAACAATGCTGGATAAGGCATACTTGCTGCTGTAAACCCTCTTTTTCCTGCCCGCTCCACTGTGGAGGTTCGCCCGCCGGATCATTTCCTCCTGCACTTGCATATAAAGGTCACGGGGAATGATCGGCTCATGGCTGTTTTCCACATAATACTGTGGGACAATCCCCTTGTTCTGCACCCTCTTTTTATTGAGAAAGTCAACAGTATAGGTCTTCTGCAAAAGGGCGTCTCCGATGTACTTTTCATTCTGCAGGATTTTCTTCAGTGTTTCCGGACGCCACTTCGTTTTCCCAGCCCCTGTAAGAATCCCGTCCGCTTCCAGGCCACGCCCGATCTGGAGCAGGCTTGCCCCTTCCAAGTACTCCCGGTAAATCCGCTTTACCACTTCCGCCTCCGCAGGCTCTATGATCAGGTTTCCTTCCTCATCCTTTGTGTAACCCAGGAAACGGCTGTGGTTGACCCGGACCTCTCCGTTCTGGAAACGGTACTGCAGGCCGAGTTTGATGTTCTGGCTCAAAGACTGACTTTCCTGCTGTGCCAGGCTCGCCATAATGGTAAGCAGCACCTCACCCTTGGAATCCATGGTGTTGATGTTCTCTTTTTCAAAGAAAACCGGGATATTCTTCTCCTTCAGTTCCCGGATATACTTCAGACAATCCAGGGTGTTTCTGGCAAACCGGCTGATGGACTTGGTAATGATCATATCAATGTTTCCGTCCATGCAGTCCCGGATCATGCGGTTAAATTCCTCCCGCTTTTTCGTATTCGTTCCAGTGATCCCGTCATCAGCATAAATCCCGGCCAGTTCCCATTCCGGATTCTTCTGGATAAACTGCGTATAATGCGCCACCTGCACCTCATAGCTGGATGCCTGCTCCTCACTGTCCGTGGAAACCCGGCAGTAAGCGGCGACTTTCAGCTTTGGCCGCTGCCCCACTGCGGCGGCATTTCCTACCCGCTTTCTGGCGGGGATTACGGTAATATTCCTACTTAGTTCCATCCCCATCCACCTCGCTCTCAATCAAACTGTATGCATACGCCGCCTGTTCAAAAGGATCGTCAGAAACCTTTTTCACTGCAGGTATGATAAAGCTGGTAGGGAAGAGGAGGTCCTTCTTTCCTTCCAGTTCCCACACCCGCCCCAGCGCTTTTGCTCGGCTCATGCGTATTTCTTCAGCCTTATCGAAGGTTTCTTTGTCAATGATAGCCGGATAGTAATCATCTCCAAGATACTTCTTATTCCGGAGCATCCTGCCAGCACTTCCGTGGTACAGCTTTAATTCGACTTTCTCGGCGGCGGGCATAAGCGCCATGCCGGAAATATAGTTTTGAAAAAACTCCCGCACCGTGACGGCCTGTTTTTCATCGATGACCGCCCGGCCATTTTCAATCCGGTATCCATACGGAATGTGTCTCATGGTTCCACCAGCCTTTCTTTCAAGGACAGTCCGCATTTCCATTCAAAAACCACTTCTTTTCTGGACAGTACGGTGATCCGCTCCACGAAGGAAAGGAAAATTTCATCATCGAATTCCGTCATCATGGTTCCTTTGGATGTAAACCGGAGCAACCGCTGCAATTCCTCTATTTTGACCATATCTCCATTGACAGAGCGCATCAGCCCATCCTTTTCCTGCCGCAGGGCTTCCGCTTCCGCTGCAAGTTCATTACTTTCCTTATTAAAAAGAGCAGGCTCCAGATAGCCGCTTGCCATCAGGTTCGTCAGCACCTGTTTCTGCTCCCTGTTTTTCTCGATTGCCGTTTCCAGTTCTTCAATCTTTAGCAGCCGGGATTGAGCATTCAGTCCCCGCAGGCTTTGCAAAAGAGGACGCAGCACCATCTGATGTCCAAAGACCAGCTTATTCATCATGGTAACAAACGCCAGTTTCAAAGCATCATCCGTGATGTATTTCTGCGAACAGCTTTCCTTGTCTTTCAGATGATTGGCACAAGCCCAGGCCACATACTGGCCGCTGGGTTTATAATGCATTCGTCTCTTATATTTGCCGCCGCATTCTCCACAGCAGATCCGGCCGGAAAAGCCGTACCGGTTCTGGTATCTCCCGGTATCATAGCCATTTCCTTTTTCACGCCCCCGCTGTTTCAAAACCGCATTGGCACGTTCAAATTCTTCCCGGCTGATGATTGCCTCATGGTGGTCCTGCATGAGATACTGGTCAACTTCTCCCCGGTTCTGATGGCGATTAAAACTGCTGTCCGTATAAGTCTTCTGGAACAGGACGTCACCCGTATACTTTTCATTCCCAATGATGCCGTTAACAGTACCCGGCGTCCAATGCCCGCCACGCTTGGTAGCAACGCCCCGTTTATTCAATTCATCGGCAATCGCATGGGTACTTTTCCCTGCCAGCGTATCCGCAAAGATCTGTTTCACAATCTCTGCCTGTTCCGGCACGATTACCATTTTCCCTTCCACGTTGGCATAGCCGTATGGGGGATAGGAAATAATGAAGGTGCCATTCTGGAATCGCCGCTTGATGCCCCATTTCTCATTCTCAGAAATAGACACAGACTCACTTTCTGCCAGGCCGCTTAAGATAGAAAGCATCAATTCGCTTTCCATGGAGCCCGTGTTTATATTTTCCTTTTCAAAATAAATGTAGATATTCAAGTCCAGCAGTTTCCGCACCAATTCCAGGCAGTCTGTGGTATTCCGGGCAAACCGGCTGATGGACTTGGTAATGACGAAGTCAATCGTTCCTCTCTCGCAGGCGGCAACCATCGCCAGCAGCCCATCCCGCTTTTCTTTTTTCGTGCCAGAGATGCCTTCGTCATAGTAAAGTCCGGCAAATTCCCAATCGTCATTGGATTTGATATAGTTCTCATAGTGTGCCTTCTGCGCTGCCAGGCTGACAAGCTGTTCCTCACTGGCTGTAGACACCCGGCAGTAGGCAGCCACTCTGATTTTCTTCTTTCCAAGGGATGCATTCTCCGCAATCTTGGTGATCCGTTTCATCCTCTCACCTCTCTTTCGGTACGGACATATTCGCTCTAAAACCTATAAATAGCAAGTCATTCAGGGCATAATCCGGGCCAGATAAGGAGAGAAAGACTGGCGGTTTTTCACCGTGATTTTGTCCATTTCTTCCTTGGTAATCAGGCCTGTCTCCCGCAGATTTTTCAACAGTTTCTGCGCCATGTAATAGTCAAATTCCTTTTGCAGCATCTCCGATGTAAAAAGTTGTCCAGCTGCAGAATGAACATTCTTCTCAGGTCCTTCACCACTCTCTACTCCTTTTTCCCTTCGTACTTTACTGTGATTCGCTACAATTGTCTCCCCTGTCTCTAATTTCTTTACATTTCGGTAAATACTGCTTTTTACAATATCTTCCGCCTTTACGAATCCGTCAGATATTCCTTCATGTGCCTTTTCTTTTCTCTGACGCAACACAATTACAGATTTTTGTTTCTCCATCATTGGCCCTCCAATCATCAGGGGCTTTTACCCTCTAACTCTGAAAGGACAAATTTCCTGTTTCCCAGCGGGCAAATAAAAAAATCCCGTATATAATCAGCTGTCTTAAGCTAACCATACACGGGATTTTAATATTCTTATTGTTATGAGATTTTTTCAGCATAATCAAGAGAGATCCATCCTGCTCCGGATTTCAAGCGTCCCCATCCAGTATCTGAGCCTTTGCCAGTCTGCTTCTCTACGATGGTAAACACGCCCTTACCGGTAAATTTCCCCGTCTTAGCATAGTTCGTCCCCGGCCCTTTGCGGATGTTTAAATCTGTGATGGAAACCCGTACCAGATACGGGGAAAACGCTGCCGTGTCCAGTGTATAGATATTTACGCCATTTTCATCAAATACACTATATCCCGGATTCTTATCCACGCAGTTCTTTGCGTTCTCCAGAACACGGAAGGCTCCGATCTGCGACTTGGCATCCGCCCAGGTCTTGCGTACCCGATACCAGATGTCGGCAGTCCCGGAAGCGCCGCCCGCCGTACCGCAGATGTTCTTCAAGATGGTCAGGATTTTCTCCCCATACCCGGCTCCGGCAGCCCAGCCTTTCTCCTGGGGATTTTCCTGCTGCCCGAGCCACTCCACATATTCCGCGCTGCCCCTGGTGACGTACTTAAAACGCGGGTCAACGCAGTCATTTTGCAAAGCGTCGGTGGAAGCATACGCTTTCAGGTGCTGGATCTGCGCCCGTATACCGAGTTGCGGCGTGTCAAAGGAATTGCCCTTCAGCCCGTTGCTCGTCACGCCCATCCCGCAGAAGTTGTTCTGGTCCAAGGTAACCGCAGAGCCGGAGAAGGTAAAGTTCCCGGTCTCCAGGCAGGACTGTGCGAAGGCGATGTCGCCGCGCACGCCCTCTGTCTTCCCCTCGGACATGTACAGCGGGATCATATCCAGGACGCTCTGCGGAACCTGCGGGTTTTTGGCTTTGATGTAGGTTTCCATCTGTTCCGCCGTGGCCACAGCGGTCCCCATGATCCTGGTGTAGCCGCCAGTATCCGAAGAAGGGCCTTTATCCATCGCCGCCTTGACTGCCCGGCGGAAGGTATCCATCGTATAGCCCATACCAAGCTGCGTCCAGAGATGCTCCGGGTCGCCGTGGTTGGATGCGATGCCCCGGCTGTGTCCTTCCCGGTGGCTGATGATCACGCCGTCTGCGGTCGGGTTCAGGCTGTACTGCCTGCACCAAACCAATATAATCCGAACCAGTTCTTCCCTGTGGGGGACGGGTTCGGATTATTTGTTTATTTCGAGAGATATGAAAATACATATTTCCCAAACGGCGTGATAAAGCGCCCTGAATTCAAACCGCGAGGATCGCGAAAGAAAAAGGCAGACAAGTAAAAAACAGGCAAGTCAATCCCCAAATCGGCGGATTGACTTGCCTGTTTCTATATTTAGTCAGCGGCTTGTGCTGCAATTTCTTTATCTGGCTTTTCTGCCTGTTGCGCTTTCCATTCTGCAAATTCCCGCTGCCCTTCCTCACTCTCATAGAAGGCAAGAATGTCGGGGAAAATGCACCGCGCTATGATCTCAATTTCCCGTTGCGGAATTGAGGTGTTGTTTATCAATTTCTTCTTTCTGACCAACAAATGGTGTGGTATAAAAAAAGTTGACAGCTTATTCTCAAGGATTTCATAATAAAACCAAGAGAATAAGGAGGTATTCAAAGTGGCACGTAAATATGACCATGAATACAAAGTACAGGCAGTAAAGCTTGCCAAAGAAATCGGTGGCGCTAAGGCTGCTAAAGAATTAGGAATCCCAGAAGGAACCATTCATACCTGGCTGAAAGCTGTTAGAGCCGGTAAGTTGGATATCGGAGAAGGCTCCCATACTCCCACCAGCGCAATGAGCCTGTCAGAAGAGATTACCATGCTGCGCAAACGGGTGAAGGAACAGGATAAGGAAATCCGTCGCCTGAAGGAAGAGAACGAATTCCTGGAGGAAGCCAGTGCTTTTTTCGCCGCCAGCCGTCGGAAGTCAGCAAAAACCAGAGAATGATCTTTCTGGCCCTGAAGACAGAGGACGGCAGGACTACCGGGAAAATCTCGTTCTACTGCAGAATGCTTGGGATCAGTCGTCAAGGCTTCTATAAATATCTTGCAAATAAAAACCGACCCTGGAAGTACCAGGATCTGGCAGATGCCATGAAAGAAATCGTCAGTGAGGATGAATGTAACGATACTTATGGTCGAATCCGGATGTATCAGGCATTGCTGCTGAAACAGCCGAAAGGAGTGCGTATCCCCAGTGAAAGAACCGTATACCGGGTTATGGATCAGATTGGCTTGAGCCATCGGCCCAAGAGAAAGCCAAATGGGATCACAAAGGCTGATCGCGAAGCCATGAAATCGGACGATCTGCTGAAGCGGGATTTCCGTTCTGATATCCCATTAGAAAAATGCATCACAGATATCACGGAGATCCCGGCATCCAATGGGAAACTGTATGTATCTGCGATTTTTGACTGCTTTGATCTTAGTGTCCTTGGTCTGGCAATGGAAACAAATATGAAAGCCGATCTATGTATCCATACATTGGAAAATGCCCTGACTGCTTATCCTACGTTGGAAGGCGCTGTCATCCACAGTGACCGCGGGACACAGTATACCAGCGAGTTCTACCGTCAGACCATCCGGGAGCATCATATCCATCAAAGCATGAACAGTGCCGGAGGGCGCTGCCATGATAATGCACGCTGCGAGAGCATGTGGGCCAGAATGAAGACGGAGCTCCTTTATGACCGTTATGACACAAAACAGATGGAAGTAGAAGAACTAAAGGTACTTATCTGGAGATACTTCCTCAGCTACTGGAACAATCGGAGGATCTGCTCTGCCAATGGAGGCCTTCCTCCCATGGTAAAACGCAGGCAGTATTATGAGGCTTTGGAGGTGGCTGCATAGTCAGTGATATCCTTGAGAAAAATGTGTCAACTAATCTTGACAATATCAAAACGACTCCTCTCTCATATGTTCAGGTGCCCTGATTCAGAATTTTCGCCGCCCGTTTCACATTTTCCGCCGCGTTGCCCTTTCGGAAATTCTCGCCGTTAAACTGGATAGGGACGCAGACTTCCAAAACCCTGTCGTAGATGCGGCGCTCATCCAAATCGGCAGCTTTCTGCATCACGGAGAGCGGGATGTTGGTGGTGACGATCATCGGTTTGCCGGTCAGCAGCCGTTTGTTGACCACATCAAACACGCGCTCCCTGCCGAAGCTGGTGTTCCGCTCCGCGCCCAGGTCATCCAAAATCAGCAGCTCCGGGCGCATCAGTGTTTTCAGGTAGGCATCCCGGTCAGCGCCGAAATTGCCCTGCATCCGGTTCACCACATCGGACAGCCCGACAAACAGGACGGAAACCATTCTTTCAATCAGGGCGTTGGCAATGCATCCCGCCGCATAGGATTTTCCGGTGCCTACATTGCCGAACAGAAGCAGCCCGGTTCCATCTTGGCGGAAAGCATCCCAGTTTTCGGAATATCTTCTTGCTTTAACAAGCTGTGGGGTCATCACTTCGGCATTTTCAAACCGCCATCCGGCGGCGGGAATATCCCGGAACGCCTCAGAGCGGAGCATGGCAATCCGGTTCAGGCGCTCCAGCTCCCGCTGTTCCGCTTCACGCCGCGCCCGTTCCTCAGCCGCGCATTTACAGGCAATCGGGTGCTTGTCCAATCCATTTTTGCGGTACTGTTCTGGGAAATAGGCTTCCTTGGGCGTGTGGCACTTGCCGCAGTATTTCAGCCCGTCATCCGAGTTGATATAATCATCCGGGGCGGTGCTCCGGGTATCTGATGCCTCAACGATTGCAGCCATGATTGGATTTGCATTCACAAGCATTCTCCTTCCTCATAGGTCTCTGTGTAGTCGAAATTTTTACCGGGCTTCGATTTGCTGTCCTCGTCCAGCCACTTGCGGATTGTGGCGTAATGGTTGGCGTAGTGCTTCCCGCTGGACGCCATATAGGCCGACAGCCGGTTGATGTAGTCCTCATACTGGCTGGGATATGTGGATTGCAGTTCAGCCAGTTCACTGTCCAAAAGGAAAACATTCTGATACTGCCCAAAACAGCGGCGGGCGTATTCTCTCCTGTTATTCTGACTGTAATCTGTTTTCTTCTTCGTCTTTCTTACTTATGGGCAAATTTTGCCCCATACAAGGGGAAGATTCCAGCCCATCCATTGGGCAGAACTTGCCCTCTGGACGGGAAGAAAGCTGCACCTCATCGGGCAGTTGCAGGAAAATGCGGTTTGCCCGGTTCCAGCCCTGCCGGACGCGGGTGATGAGGCCCGCATTTTCCAGCTCGGCCAGAGCGGCCTTGACCGTTCGCTCGCTCCGGTTCAGGTCATTTGCCATCTGCCGGATGGTATAAATCACATAGACATTCCCATCCTCCGACACCCAGCCGGATTTCTGAGAGAGCTGTGTGCGTCCCAGAAGAAGGGCATAGAGCAGTTTGGCATTGATCGAGTATTCTCCCCGAAGGATAAACCGGGGCAACGGCACGAAAGGCGGCAGCGGGGTATCGGTTTTGTAGTAGATGGCACATCACTTCCTTTCTTCGGCGCAGGGCAATTAAGGCGGGCGGTTGGATCGTTTGGAGTGGTAATGTGGGCAGACGATCACCGCAGCACGGAAACTTTGTTTGCAGTTGTAGACGCACTTGCGACACAAGGCGTTATAGGTGATGCGTCCCCGGTCGTTCAGGAAGAACACCCATTCCTCTTTTCGTTTTTTACTCATACGCGGCATAGCGGCCTCCTGTGGTTATAATTCCTTTCGCTGGGTCTCTTTGAGCAGCGACCAAATCTCGACCTGCCGTTCTTTTAGCTCCGCAACATCCTCAGCGTAGAGATTCCCGGTGCTGTTGATCCGGCGGCAAATCTGGTTGATATTCCCGGCAACCCGGCTGACGGCTGCGGCCAGCTTTTTCTGCTGGGTGTAATCCACTTTGATGATGTAGCCGTCGATTGCCATTTTTCTGAGATATGCGCCCATGTTCTTAGTCCCAAGCTGCGCCATCTTGTTTTGGATAAGCTTCCGCTCCTGCTCGGTGACGCAGAACTCGATGCGGATCGGTCTTGTGCGTTCAGCCATTGGATATTCGCCTCCTTCAAACTACAATGGACATTTCAAGCGGAAAACTTGGTACTGTGCAAAGAATTTTTCTGAACATGAAACCTTCCTTCACTTTACAACGGACATTTTATTCGCAGATTAGCGGGTAAGGCGGGAATAAAATTTCCAAGCCGGAAAGTGCCTCCCAATTTACAACGGACACTTTTTAGGCTAAACGCAGGTATGGCAGCAAAATATTTTTGAACCGAATTCCCCTCCTACTTTACAACGGACATTTTCTCCGAGAAAAACAGGGGTCTGCTTGAAAAAAGTGAAAATAAAAATGCTCCCGGCTTTGGAAAAAGCGGAAGCATCATGTTCTGCGGATATGAGATTTGAGAGAACAGCAAGCACAGCCGCTGTCCGTACACAGCGGCGAAATGAGCGTTCCGGCCTGTCTGCCAGTCTGCTCATTTGTTCTTGTTGGGAGCACCCAAACCCCTATAAAAACGCCACTTTGTTGTTGTAGAAAGGAACTGAAAAGTATTACCGCTTCAAGTTTGAAGAAATCCGCTTTTCCGATGAGAAAATGGTGACTTTGGTGGAAAAGATCGGATGTCATAATTTAACAAAAAATCGTGCTCGTAGGATGAAAGGATAAGTCGTTTTTAGAAAAGCGCTCAAGAAGTGCTCGTTCACAAGTTCTAAAAATAAACCATACGCAACCGGATTGACAGCAAAAGAGGTCTGGAGTTGTACTCCAGGCCTCTTTTGCTGTGCATACGGATAAGAGCTATCATACCTCTGCTTTTACATTCAGTCTTAAAAGCGGAGCCTGACGAAAACGCCAATATTTGCCAGGAAGAGCATAGATGCCGACCGGGATTAAATACAGTTTTTTGGGGAGTCTAGGACCCCTCATTTTTTCTTCACTGTATCGCGGTCAATAGGGCTTCTTTCAGCTTCTGTTCGATACTGAGGAGTTCTGTTTCGGCATTCTGGCGGGCGGCGCGGCCCTCCTGCTGGATCTTGATGGTTTCCTCAATGGTGGAAATCAGATCCGCGTTGACCTTTTTCAGCGTCTCCAGATCCACAATGCCGCGCTCGGATTCCTTCGCCACTTCTGTGCTGTTCTGCCTGAGCAGTTCTGCGTTTTTGGTGAGCAGGGTATTGGTGGCGTCGGAAACGCTTCTCTGCATTTTCAGCACGCTCTCCTGCCGGTGCAGCCCCAGGGCAATGACAATCTGGCTCTTCCACAGCGGAATGGTGCTGAGGATCGCCGTCTGGATCTTATCCACCAGCATTTTGTCGTTGTTCTGGATGAGGCGGATCTGCGGCGCTGTCTGGATAGCGACGGTCTTGCTCAGCTTCAGGTCGTGGATCTTTTTTTCAAAGCGGTTTACCGTGTCCTCGAAATCCCGCACCACCTGGGCGCTCATGGCGTCGCCCTTGGCCGCCGCTTCGGCGCGCAGCTGCGGCAGGGTGGTTTCCTGCAATTCCTGTAGCTTTTCTTCGCCTGCGGCGATGTAAATTTGCAGCTCCCGGAAGTATTCCAGGTTTTTTTCATACAGCCCGTCGAACATGGTGATGTCCTTGAGCATCTGCATCCGGGCCTGGTCCAGCTGCTGCTCGATGCGGTCGATCTGCACCTCCAGCTTTTCATACCGCTGCATAAACTTTTTAACGGCCCGGGAGGCGTTTTTCAGGAATGGGATCTTATCCCAAAAGCCCTCGTCCAGCCCGTCCACATCCACCTCTTTGACCTTCAGCACCAGATCCGACATCAGCTCCCCCACATAGCCGCTGTCCTTACTGCGCACCTGTGTGAGGATATTGTCAGAAAAGCTGGAAATGTTCCGCTGCGCCCCGACGCCGTACTGAAGCGCAGCCTGAGAATCCATCAGGTCGATGCTGTTTTTGACCTCCTCCACCCGTGCTTTCTGCTCCGGACTCAATTCTTCCACCTGAGCGCGCACCGCTTCCACGCTTGCAGGCTTCTGCACTTGCAAGGCGGTATGTCCTTTACTCTGCATCAAAGCATCCAGTGTGATAGAATCTGCCATCTTTTATCTGCTCCTTCCCGCTATGAAAGCGCTTTAATGATCCTGTCCATGGTATTGGCATCCGGCATGGGCGCTACCTGCGTCAATTCCTCGGCAATACCGGACACCCCGAAACGGGCTGCATCCGTGGGGGTATCGTATACGCCGGTACGGAACCCGTGCTTTTCCCAGGCCAGCCGCTGGATGTCCTCATCCAGCAGGGCATCGATCCCCGCCGTACCGGCCTCATCCAGGGCGATATACACATGGGAGGACCAGACGGTGGGCGTTGGATACATTATCACAATGTCCCCCTTGATCTGTTCCCAGGTATCCGGGTTTTCCACGGCGAATTCCAGCAGCTGGTTTTCATAGCCGGCGATCAGAGGCTTGGCGCCCATGCCGGTCTTCAGAAACTGATCGAACAAATCCGAGGAGGAGCTTTCCATATACCCCAGCTTCTGAAAAATATTTTGCAGCCGGGGCAGGATCTCCGCCAGATTGCTTTCGTCCGCCACGCCGCCGCAGAGGGTATTGGCCAAAAGCCCGGCGAACATATTGCCGGAATTGGATTTGGTCGGGTCGGTGGTGCCCACGGAAACATTGCCGTAAAGCTGGGGAAGGCCGATTTCCTCCCAGGTTGTGCCGACTTCTATGGTCTCGGTCAATTTTTCCATGTCCACCGTGTATACGCCGTTTGTAACGACAGCAAGCCCGCTGTCGACCAAGGCCTGCGCCACGGCGCTGCGGGTATACAGGACGATGGGTGTATTGAGGATGATCTCGCTTTTCACCGGGTCTCCATGAACCTGCTTATACAGTTCCAGAGCCGTCTGATTGGAGGGGAATAGGAAATCCCGCCCCTCGGCGTCGTCGGTGACCATATCGATGGAACCTGCCTTGGCGTAGTCGATGACCAGCCGATACCTATCCCGCAGGATATCCTGTACCTCCTCGTCTTCCAGCAGGCCGATTTTTTCGCCGCCCACATAACCGTTGATTTCAGTAACGGTTTGGCTATTACTGATGAATACATAGGCAGCGGCGGCTATGATGACAGCTGCCAGGATGCCCAGCCCAATGAGCTTGGTTTTCATTTTCCGCCCTCCATTTTCAAGGTGCTTTTCAGGAGTTCGATATCTGCCTCGATATCCAGCAGCTCGCCCTGCATCAGATGGGCAAACTGCTTTTCAAAGGCGGAGTTCAGCACCGGCAGGGCCTCCGCCGTCTTTTGCAGAATATCGGCGACCTCCCCCGAATGAAGCTCCGTCTCCTGGAAATCCACATATCTTGTCAGCAATTTGGCGGCCGTATCCAGATAATAGGTAAAGAAGCGGCGCGCCAGCTTAATTTTGTCTGGATTTTCCTCCAGATAGGTTAGGATCCGGGCCCCGGTAGCATATAGAGCCTGCGCATCCTGCCGCACAGAGGAAGTTTTGATCTCTTTTACTGCTTTATCAATGTCTGCCAGGTCCGCCTGGGCATCGTCCAAAAGTTGCCGGATCTCTTCACCGCCAGGCATAGATTCCACATCAATTCCCGCGATTTTCCGGCTGGGCTTGAGCAGGAAAAACAGTCCGAAATAGATGCCGACACACAGCAGGATGCAGACAATCAGATTCCAATGGCAAAACAGGAACAGCAGCAGGAAGACGATTGCAGCAGCAAAGGAGGAAACGAGCATTCGCGAAGTCTCTTTCATCAGTTATACCCCTTTACGCTGCGGAACGCCTCCGTCAGATTCTCCCGGCCGTCGAACACCCGGGCATTGGTATACCGCGCCAGCTCCTCCAGTTGGGTTTCGTCAGCGTCTCCAAACATGATGGAGAAGACCGGGACCTCAGTTCCAAGCCCGGCGTAAGCCGCCTCAAAATCGGACAGGGACCCGCTGGACTGCCCGTCGGTGAGCAGGATGATCGCCGGCGTATACTGCGACAGATCATATTCTCCCAGCAGCTCAATCCCCCGCACGGCGGCCGCGTACATATCGGTACCGCCGCCTACTTCCTGGTTTTCCACTTTGTCATAAAGCGCTTCCAGCTCGCTGCCGTTGCCTGTGGCCGTATAAGTGTCGATCACGCCCCCGTTAAAGGGAATAAGGATATTCACCTCGTTTTCTGATGCCTGCAAGAAGTTTTTCCGGGCGTTCTCCTGGATGAGCAGCTGCTCCATGGCCTGAACCAGCTGTTCATTTCCCTCGCCGCTCATACTGCCGGAGTAGTCCAGGCAGTACACGGTAAGGGAAGGCTTGCGGAAATCGGTTTGGTATAGATTTAGGCATTCAAACAGAACATCGGCAGCTGGCATTTTGATGGGGGAGAGCACCCGGTCGGGCTGCAGGCCCCAGTCGGCCCGGAATACATCCTTGTTTTTCTCCGAAACCCCGGTGTAGCCAGAACGGCGGCCGGTGCGCTGGATCTCGTCCTGCACATCCTCCGACAGCAGGTATTCCTGCAATTTTAAAAACAGTTCCTCCTGGCCATCGTCCCCTTTGTCCACATAGCCCAGGGGCGAATCCGCCAGCGAAAGACCGTCATAGGGGTACACTACATACAGCGGCTCCTCGCCACGCTCTTCCAGTTCCCGGTTGGCCTGGATGACCAGGCACTCGTAGTTCACCATAGCGTCATAATCGCCCTGCAAGAACATATCCTTCAGCCAGTCCGAGCTGCCGGAGGAGCGGTCCACGCCGGAGAGAAGCTCCTGCATTTGCGCCCTCAGTTCGTCACTCTGCAGATCCTCCGATGTGATGACTTCCGGGTTGCCCAGGAGCGCGTACAAAAATCCGATATACGCGCTGGCGCCGGAATTGGACTGAGTGGCGCTGGTCATGCAGAAGCGGAGTTTTCCGTTCCGGATCGCCTCAAGAAGGTCGTTTACCGACACCTCCCGCCCCACAAATCCCAGCTCCTCCGCCAGGCTTTTGCGGATACCGAACACCACCGGCGAAATGGAGATGGATTCCGCGTGCTTGATCCGGTGTTCCGTATCCCCCACCGTCAGCCACAGGCTGCTGGCCGGCCACACGGCGTCATAGGGGATGTCTTCCTCTCCCAGTAGACGCATGATATCCAGCGAGCCCATATAGGTCATCTCAATGCGCACATGCTCCCTGTCGGAAAACTCCTCCAAGATCGGTTCCAGTTCGGAATTTTCCGATCCGGAAACAATACGCAGCACCGAGCTACCACCACCCAAAACCGTGTCGGCTTCACCTCCGTCCGTGCTTCCTACATTGCAGCCGCTGAACATTGTCAGTATCACGAAAATAGACAGCAGACAACCAATAAAGCCCCTTTTCATTTTCATAGTGAGACCCCTTCCTTTGCCAACATTCGTATATTGCAAAGTAAATATTTTTTACAATTACAACAACCCATTATTACAACAATCCATTATATTTTACCATGCGTCGTGTAAAATCTGCTACCTCAGCAAGGTAAAAGATATGTATATTTGGAGCAGTATGTGGATGGAGGGCATAGAATAAAACAAAGATGCTGAACTTGACGACACCGCAAAAAATAGACGATATCGCAAACAACAAGGCTGAGAAGCATCTTTTCCTAACAGAATGAAAAACGCCACATACAGCGGCAGAAATGTCTCAAAATTGACCCGAAATCACACACAAAAGCGCTGATATATGCCACACCCCCTTTGGCAGAGAGTAATTCTCGATTTCTCTTAAAGATTCGTAATAGGTATTGTAATTATCTCTGATTTGTATTATACTATATTCAATATGAATTGGAGGTGCTTTGGTGAATACAGTTGGTGAGCGTTTGAAAACCCTGCGCGAAGGGATGGGACTTTCGCAAAAGAAGATGGCTGAGCTGCTGGATGTGACCCAGCCGAGCATCAACCGGTATGAACACGGGAAAGCGGTTCCTATTGAGGTTCTAATCGGGTATGCGGACTATTTTGATGTCTCGATGGACTATATCACCTGCCGCTGTGATGAGCCACAGGGCAAGCTGTATCAGGCACGACCGCCGATCTCCGACAATCCGGAATTGGGGAAGTTTATCGAGATGTGCTTTGACCCACATTCTCCGATGAACGGGCGGTTGAAAGAGGCCCTGTTCCGCATGATGGAGGGCAAGCAATGAAAGCTGTGATTTACGCCCGATATTCTTCCGATAATCAGAGAGAAGCAAGTATTGAAGGACAAATCCGGGAGTGTACCGCCTTTGCCGAAAAGAACGGGATCACAGTCCTGCGGCACTATATCGACCGAGCTATTTCCGCTAAGACGGATAACCGGCCTGAATTTCAGAATATGATTAAAGACAGCAATAAAAAGCTGTTTGATATGATCATTGTCTGGAAACTTGACCGGTTTGCCCGGAACCGCTACGACAGCGCCCGGTATAAAGCGCAGCTCAAGAAAAATGGTGTGAAAGTGGTTTCCGCTACGGAGGTCATTTCAGACGGCGCGGAGGGGATCATTCTGGAATCCATGCTGGAAGGTTTTGCCGAGTACTATTCGGTTGACCTCTCCGAAAAAGTCGTGCGCGGCATGACCGACAATGCTCTGAAATGTATGTTTAACGGCGGGACGCTGCCGATGGGGTATGTGATTGACGCGGAACAGCATTTCCAGATCGACCCGGTCACGGCACCGTATATTCTGGACGCTTTCAAACAGTATGACGAAGGCGCGACTATGACGCAGATTCGGGACTGGCTCAACGAGCAGGGCATGAAAAATACCCGTGGAAATCCCCTGACCTACAACAGCGTACAGCACCTATTGAAAAACCGCCGCTACATTGGCGAATATCAGTACAGGGATATTCTCATTCCTGATGGCATACCTGCTATCGTACCGAAAGACCTTTTTGACCGGGTACAGGCCAAAATGGAGAAAAACAAGAAAGCCCCGGCTCGTCACAAGGCTGAGGACGATTATCTGCTGACAACCAAATTGTTCTGCGGGTACTGTGGAGCCTATCTCTGTGGCGAAAGCGGCACCAGCCGCACCGGAGTTGTCCACCACTATTACAAGTGCGTTTCGGTAAAAAAGAAGCGCAAGGAATGCCACAAAAAGCCGGTTAAGAAGGGTTGGATTGAGGATTTGGTTGTCTCCGAGACCATGAAGATGATCATGGATGACGATGCAATCGAAGCTATCGTTTCGATGCTCATGGAGCTGCAGGAACAGGACAACACCAATATTCCCCTGTACGAACGACAGTTACAGGAAACGAATACCAAGATTCGCAACTTGATAAATGCGATCCAACAGGGTGTTTTGACCAAATCCACGAAAGAGAGCCTTGAAGAATTGGAGGCGGCAAAAGAAGAATTGGAAACCCGTCTTGCCAATGAGCAGTTGTCCAAACCTCCCAAGATCAGCGCCGAATTTATGACCTTCTGGCTCCACCGTTTCCGCAAGTTGGATGTCACCAAGCAGAGCCACCGGAAAATGCTGATAGACACCTTTATCAATGCGATTTATCTTTACGATGATAAAATGCTGATCACCTTTAACTACAAGGATGGAACGAAGAAAATCACTTTCAGCGAGATACAGGAAGCCTCTAAAAGGGATGCTTCTGGTTCGGATTTGGAATGCTCACCGGCACAGCATGGCAAACAGTTCCACAGCCGCTTCATAGGTACGCTTCGCCACAGCCTTTGCCGTTGCAGTATCGGAGCAGGTAAAATTCGCCCCGCTTGTGTACTTGACACAAGCAGGCTCGCACATCTCCACCCCAATATGGGTATTGTTCCCGCTGCCCTTGTTTCCGGATCCGCAGTGCCAGCCCCGGTGGTTCCAGGGAAGGGTCTGATATACCGTCCCGTCATTCCCATCAATAAACCCGTGCACACAGGCATTATCATAGGACGGGCTGTTCCAGGAATTGATAAACACGGATGCCTTGGGCTGGGGACAGCCCACCGAGTGGAGCATCAGCCCCTTCACCGTAATCTTTCTCCCCGCCGTATAGCAGGGATTTTTCGTTAAAATGCTCTGTACAAGCTTCATCTATTTCTCCTCCGTTTCTATTTTTTCCGCCCTGTCATGGAGCTGCTCTAATACCGTTTTGACCCTTTCCGGAATGGGAAGTCCCAGATGCCCTGCATTCTCCAGCAGGCTCACGCCTTCATTGGAGATGTAGAAAAAGATCACCGCTGTCCGTAAGACCGCCCCGGTGCCGACCACCTGCACATCGATGATATTGGCAATGCCGACCAGCAGGAAAATCAGCACCTTGCGGAAGATCCCTTTAAAGCCGACCGCGCTGGATAACTTCCTGTCGATGACGGCGCACATCACACCCGTGATGTAGTCGATCGCCACAAAGGCGATGAGCGCATAAAGCAGGCCGTCACAGCCGCCAAGGAAGTACCCAAGCCAGCCGCCCACAGCGGTAAAGATGAATTGGATGGTGTTCCAAAATTCTTTCATAACGAAATCCCTCTCTTTCCTGAACGAAAAAGGACGCCCTATAAGAGCGCCCGTCTGTAAGTTTCTATATACAGTGCCTTCCCGCACAATTCTGCGGGTAAAGATTTGTGCAGTTTATGGCACAAAATTAGGTTGCTATTCCTGCCGGACAGAGTGATAGATACAATCACAAAAACCGCAGGAAGGAGGTCAAAAATGTTTACTGCGAAGGAACTGAAAAACATTGATGCCGGGTACTTTTCCGTCATCGCATCCGGCGGATGTACCCTTACGCTCCAGTCAAGGAATACCGGCCACTGTTGGCACATCCTGCTGCAGGAGTACCCGCATTTCAGAAGCTGTCTGATCTACCACACCCATCGCAGGGGAACACCCTATCACGAGCATGGCCACGAAGCCACGCTTTCCGGCTGTCTCGGCCAGATCCGAAACCACGATGCCTGCTGGCTTTCCAGGAAAAGCCGCCGTAAACTGCACAAGGAGGTACGCCCATGAAACAGAAAAACATCAAAGTCGCATACACCAGCCGCTGCACCGGCGGCTCCTATACCCAGGTCCCGAAGATCCAGATGGAGGGCAGATGGCTTGAAGAGCTTGGCTTTTCCATCGGCAGCACCATCGTAGTAGAGTATGACGAAGGTTCCATCTGTATCCGGCAGATGACGGAGGAGGAACTGGCTGACTGCCGGAGGGAACAACTTAAAAAGGAACTTGCAGCCAAATCCGCATCCATCCGCAAACTCCAAAAAAACCTGAACGGGGATCTCCAGGCACTTTCCCTTGTAGCGGAAAGTCCCCACGGCTACCGCCCCCGAACGAAATGACCTGATAATCCCCCGACTTACTCCTCCGTCAGCGTGTAGGTAATCTTCATGGTCTTGTCCACAGTCTTTACTACCGCTGACGAGAGGTTATTGATGGATGCCAGGTATGGCGTCAGAAGATATGCCGTCCGGTACTCATTCCCATAGCTGCCGCCCCAGCCGACCAGGAAGTTCTTGTACTGGAACAGGGGAGTAGCGGCATTATTAAGCCTTGCGCTCCCCTGTGTATGGACCACCGTATCCTCCGCTGTGATCTGGAAGTCCCCGCCGATGATCAGATCCCCAATAAGTGTCAGATACAGTTCACAGGAGCCGGTTTCACATAAAGGCGTCCATTCGGATGTAAAGCCAAACTCAATCAGTGTCACATCGGTGGAGTTGGCCAGATTGATCTTGTAAATCCCCGTCTTGTCATAGGCCGGCACATACAGATACCCGCCCCGGACACAGCATTTCACACTCCGTTCCGCAAAGGTATCAAGGTCGCGGGTGCCCACATCCATCAATTTCGCGTTGGACAGTGTCCACTGACCTTCGGTAAAGGAATAGTCTGTCTTGGAGATTTTGATCCAGAGCATCACGGCATCCCCCGAAGAGTTTTCCTCATTGGAAAAGCCGTACCAGTACCCGTCCTGCCCGTCCATGAACTCCCCATATTTCGTATAGCTGCCGAGGAATTCAAAGGTCTCCGGTGTCAGCACTTCGTCCTCCAGGACGGTATAGGTGGAATCATCCAGCCGCTCGTTCAGCCCGATGGAAAAGACCGGAATCCGCAGCTTCCGAATCCGGACACTGTCATTTTCGTAAGTGATGGAGTAGAGCAGATTGTTCTCAAAATCCATCTCCACGGCTTCAAAAAGGACCATCTTGTTGGCATCCGGGATTGCCCCGATATCCGCAGCTTTTAACTGCAGGAAGGTGCTGGCGTCCCCCACAAGGCTCCCGTAGGCATTCTGTCCGCCGAAAGAGCTGGTGAGCGCCACTGCAGCAATGGTTCCATTCCCCTGACTGGGCGTAAACTCCCAGACAAACTTATAGCCATTAGCAATGGCCATGCTCTCCGTCAGGTTCAGACTTCCTCTGGCGGTGTTTGCCGTGGAATTCACATCGTTGGACGCATATGCCACCGGGAGGTTGTCGGACATTTCATAGATATGTCCCGCATCTTCTTCCAAGGTCTTGGAGAACAGCAGGATGCCGCCGATCATGTTAGGACAGATGGGCAGAAGGCTCTCGTTCCACAAAACTGCCGCATCGTATTCCCCGGTGGCGGCATAAAAGATCCCCATTGGGTTCAGGCCAAGGATATTGTTTACTGCTTCCGTGATCATATTCTCTTCCGTGACGGTTTCCACATCCCCTGTGGCCTCATCTGTCAGTTCAATCGTCATAACGCCTTTCAAAACCATAATCGCAATCCTCCCATTGCTTAAGTGAGTGTGACCGGACGGCAGAATGCGCCGACCACAGTCCTTCCCGTCATCGTATCCGTATAGCTTTTCTGTACCAGTTCCATCGTCCCCACATCGACTGTCTCCGTAAAGCCCCTTGCCTGAAGACCGTCGCTGACAGAAAATAGTGCTGATGTTTCCTCAATGTCAATTCTGCCGTCCCAGGCCGCCGCAGCCGCCATTGCCTGGCCGCTGATGGAAGCGATGCAGTCCCCGATCCCCACACTGCCGGAGCCGTCCTCCATCCGCAGATAAACGTTGAAAATGTTAGTGATGTTCGGCACGATATTTTCAATGGGATAATACAAAGACAGGATGTGCTTCCCGCTGTGCCAGGTCTCCACCGGATGATGGAGCAGGATCTTGGCGTTGTTCAGTTCAAAAGTCACATAGCAGACCGCCTTCCCGTCCTCCGTCCAGGTCACCGGCAGGCTCACCTCCACGGAAATATCCGTGGTTCCTTCCCCGGCAGCGCCATCCTCAGCATCCCCAGCTTCCGGTTCCGTCCCGGACGGGCCGTCCTCCGTTCCAGCATTTCCTGCCGCTCCGCTTCCGGACGAAGGGAACGGAATCACGATAGTGCCGCTGGCCTGGGCGGATTTCTCCACCGCCTGCGCTTCCACATCCACCACCTGCCCGAAGAACTGGGCGTGGTTTTCCTCTTTGGAAGCGAACTCAATACTGATGATCCGCACATCCGTTTCTCCGATGGAATACTCAGAGGCATTTGTAAAGGTATGGATGCCGATCTTCCCAGCTTCAATCTGGTTCAGCAGGCCGGAGATGTTCTTGTCATTCTTGGACTTCGCCTGGGAAAGCCTGGGATTCTTCCCCACGCATTTCAGGCTCTGCCTGCCGCCAATCTTGACCGTAAAAGATGTCACGCAGGTGATCTGCTGGGCATCCGCCTGCCCGCCGGAGAAGGTCAGCACATCCCCCAGATCCAGCGCCGGGTTCCCGATGGTATCAGAATCAAAGGGCACATAATTGACCGCAGATAAAGCGGTGAGGATATTGCGACAAAGTTCCTCCCTGGTCTCTTCCAGTCCGAACTGCAGGAGGGGATTGACTCCCAGGTTCATAGTCAGCCCGTCATCTTCTTCCAACGCGTAATACTCGGAAGTCTGCGTCCGCAGATTGGTGGAGCTGACCGCCGTGTACCGGGTCACAAAATCAGAGAAACTGCTGGAAAACCGGTGCTTCTGCCGGATCTCCATCACCGGATTTCCCCCGTATTGATGAAATTCCAGCTTCCCTTCTCGGTTGATGCAGAAGAATCCGCCCAGTACCTGCGCCGTAAAATACAGCACATCCCGGTAGGTCTCAATGTCATTCTCCGGATAGATAGAAAGCAATTCTGATCCATTGGGAAGCGCTTCGATTTCCGCCTGGGTCTGTGCCAACTCCACCCCGCAGGCGGTACTGCACAGCGCCATCATCCCATAAGCGGTACCGATGGTCTCAAAACCATTGAAAGCCCGGTCAAAGCGGAGCATCCGGTCATAAGCCTTCAGTTCCAGCACATGCACCGTCCGGTTGGCCTCACTCACCTCAAAGAGCCCCATGGGGACAGTCTCATAGGCGCCGCTGGCAAGCCGAAGATGATAGGCTAATTCTACCTCCTCATCCTCCAGCGTATACCGGTCAATATCCAGAAACAGGCTGAGCCCCATCTCCGCAGCATACACCGCGCCCAGTTCAATCTCTGAATTGCCGCAGCACTGGGCCGTGATATAGCCGCTGCCTTTCACAATATCCTCCTGGTCAAAGGGATACTCCACGCCGCCTGCCGTGGTGATCTTCCCCGTCCAGTAATATTTCCGGGTGTTCCCCTGCACCGCCTGTAGGAACGCCTCGCTCACCGGGTACATCGGACACCCCTCCTTCCGTTTCCAGACATCAAAAAAGCACCAATCATTTCTGACTGATGCTCTTTTGATTAATAAATTGTTCAGAGATAAAATGGTATTTTTCCTTATTTCTAATCATTATACCAATCCTTTAGATAATATATTTAAAGATCTGGCAAATGAAAGTAAAAATCCACATTGCAAACTATGACTTCTCCCTGGAACTACTTCAAATACATATCTTTCATAGGCAAATGTATTTTCACTTTTAATTATATCGTCACAAAAATCAGTATACGTATAATTTTTAGAACCATTTATTATCATAGCATTAATTGTTATATCAGATATAATTTTTTTTGAATCATCTGAAAGCTTAATAAACAAATCATTGTATAATCTATGACCACGAGCCATCTTACCATTATCATTTTCATAGAAAAGTTTCAAAATTATTTCACAAGAAAATGATAAATTAACAAAGGCAGGCCATAATTTCCATATATCTTCATTTCTACACTCAGGTGCATTTAACAAAGGAAGTATTGTTGTATACAAATCATGTCCTAATTTGTAATAAGTCTCGGCCAGAACCTTAGCTTGTGAATGACTATAAAATTCAGAATTCTGGGGATGATTGGGAACCATTCCGCCTGCGGGATAAGATGTCATAATAGTACTCCTTAATATTAGTGGAAATACAAAATATATTTTATATTCAATTCAACTTTATTGTTAAAGCATACGCTAGGAGAATTTCTTAATTTCGTTTGTATAAGGGGATGTTTGACTTCGATTTATTTTTTTGAATACATTATAATTCTATCAAAAAAAGGATACCTTGTCAAAATTCTCTCAGCGTAAAACTCACCGTCCACAGCCCTTTCCGAGAAGTATCCTTCACCAGAGACGCCTTGTAACCTTCGATATACATTTCCGCCGTTTTCACCGCCAGCGTCTCCATGTCAAAATATCCCACCGGGATTTTTTCCTGCTGTTTAAACTCTGTCAGGATCTTCAGCCACTTTGCTGACACGGAAAATGTCACCGGGATGCTCACCACGCCTGCGCGCACCACATCCCGCTGTACCGTCCCGGCCTCCGTTTCCCCGCCAGAGTCCGCCTCCACATCATCCATCTGCACCTCATAAGAATCCGGCAGAGGGAGGGCTGTGCCATCAAAAGTCAGATACTGTATAAATGCCATCGATTACCTCCCTCCTGACCGCAGGTTCTGTCTTGCCTGCGCTGTTACCACCAGTTCATCCAGTAAAGTGCCGCCCACATACACTGGGATCACAATATTCCCCTGCGGACCGGAAAATCCCGCCAGGGCTTCCGATACTGCGTAAGAAATCCCGGAAATCAGGTCGGACATATTTCCGCCGGATAAAGTGCTTTCGGCATAGCCATACTCTGACCCGTTCACTTTCGGCGAGAATACCATATCCGAAGCCACATCCCGGACGGCTTTCTCCACCAAATCCCGGTTCTTCTCAATCCCACTCGCCAGTCCCTTCATAAAGTCCGGCATCCAAGTCTCATAATCCGCCAGCGGCCCTTCATCCGGAGCCGAGAAATGCAGGAAAGAGCGGATCCGGTCGGCCAGACCGGAAACCGTGTTGATCACACTCTGGATCATGCTGGAAATCCCGTTGATCAGCCCCTGGATGAAATCCTTGCCCCACTGAAACGCCTGTCCCGGCAGCCCGGTAATAAACCGGATGGCGGAAGCAAATCCATTGGAAACCACGGAATACAGCCCGGAAAGGGCAGAGCCGATCCCGGAAACCATCCGCTGGAAGGCGGATACTGCCGCTTCACGCAGCGTGGATGCGATATTCTCCACCGTGGTCTTGATGCTATTCCAGACAGAAGACGCTGTCTGCTTCATGGCGGACCAGATCTGAGAGGCGAACTGAGACAGAGCCGAAAGCACAGTTTCCACGCCCTGCTTCAGCCCCAAAGCCGCGGAAGTCACCACCTGCCGGATTCCCGACCAGATCTGGGCGGCGGCATTTCTGATATTGTTCCAGATATTGGCCGCATCGGATGCAAGCTGGGAGAAATTCCCCGTTACCAAATCAATCAGCAGAAGCACCGGAGCCAGAATCACATTTTTCAGCAGTTCAAAAGCGCCGGAGGCAATCTGGCAGATCCCCGACCAGATCCCCTGCAGGGTATTCTTTGCGTTTTCCCACAGAGATGAGATGGTTGTAACCACCAGCTGGACAATAGGATTCTGTGGGATCGCGTTCCAGGTATTCGTGAAAAACGCGGATACCTGCGACCACAGGCCGCTCCACCAGTCCGGGATCGCAGAAAAAAGCCGATGAAAATCTGGAACGCCGCCGGGATGGTCTCCGTAAAAAATACCACCAGCCCATTCCACAATTTCATCAGCTTTTGGGATACCGACCGCCACAAGTTCCCGAACCACTCCGTGATTGCTCCCCAGTTTTTCACAATGGCGATGATCCCGGCAATGGCCGCCGCCACCCCGGCAATAATGCCGATCACCGGAAGCAGGGAAATGTTCAGCGCCCCAAAGGAGACCGCCAGAGCCGCAATTACTGGCGTAAGCGCAGTAAGCGCCACCAGCAAAGCCCCAAGGATCACCACAAAATTCTGCGCAGGTTCCGGCAGCATGCCGAATACCTCGCTCACTGCCGTAATAATGGCCACCAGGGGCGGCAGCACCACATTGGCCAGTTCCACAATCTTTTCCCCCAGAGGCACCAGCGCCTGCTGCAGCTTCCGGGTATTCGCTTCCATCTCCTGCATGGGCGTCTGGGTCTGGCTGAACAGATTTTCCGCAGATCCGGCTACGCTGTCATATGTCTCTCCCACGGAAGTCAGGGAAGTGATAAACTTCAGGTTCCCGTCCTCAGCCATAGTGCCAAAGGCCTGCGCCGCCATGTTCAGGGCTTCCTGCTGGCTGGTGCAGTTTCCGATATCCGCCACAATGGAATCGATCACCTGCTTCTGGGTAGCTTCCCCGTTCTGCCATGCCAGGAACAAAGACTGGGTCTTCTGAGAATACAGGTCAATGGAATCCCCGATGGTCCCATCCGCCAGACGGGTAGTCACCTCATTGATGGCGTCATTGACCTTGTCCAGGTTGTAGGCGCCTCCTTCCAAGCCGTTCTGCAGAAGCTGAAAATACTCCGAAGCGGAATACCCTGCCTGCTCAAATTTTCCGGCATACTCGGACAGGTTATCTCCCAACTCATTGGTCTTATCCAGACCGTTCTGGGTACCCCGGACAATATAATCCATGGCTTCCTGGGCGGTCAGGCCATACTGCTTCATCAGGGAGTTGACGCCCCGGAGGGTCTCATTCATGTCAATCTCGTACAGTTCTTCCAAAGTCAGCGCCTGTTTCGTCAGGTTGGTCAGGTCGGTATCTCCCAGATCCCCCAGGTTCTTCTTGACCATGATGACCGCTTCTGCTACCGCGTCCATGCTCTGGCCCACACCGGAGCCATACACATTTTTTACAATCTCAGCGCTGGCTTCGGCTGCCTCCCCAGTCTCCCCGAAGTAGGCGTTTACCTTAGAAACGGCCGTCTCAGTCTCCGCATAAGCGGACACCGCCTTATCGCCCACATCCTGGATCTTATCCCCCACTGCAGATAACTGGTCAGCGGCTTCCATCAGCGCCGCGCCCTTAGTGGCCTGAGCAATCTCCCCGATATCATCCGCAGCGCCTTGGGCTGCGTCACCCACATCATTCAGATCATTGATCAGATTTCGTACCGCCTGCCCGTCATCTACCGTATCCAGGGCATCTGTCAGCTGCTTAATGTCTGCCTTCCCGCCGGTAACCGCTTTTCCGATCTTCTCCACAGCAGTTTTCAGCTGATCAGAAGAAGCCGTCCCGTTTCGGATCGCCGTCACCAGGCGGCTCCCCAGCACATCGGCGTAATCATCCACACTGGAACCTGTAGCCGCAAACAGTTTATTCAGCCGCTCCGTATTGGAAACCAGCCGCTCCTGCTCTGACTGCAGGCCGGAAAGATCCGCCTTATACCGGTTCAGCACCCCACGGGTTTCCTCAACCTCCCGCTGGAAAGCCATGTACTGGTTTTTCCCCAGATCGCCCCGCTCAAAGGCTTTCGCCACATCCTCCTGGGCTTTTTTCAACGCTTCCAGCTTCTTTTCCGTATCCCAAATAGCCGCCTGCAGAAGCTCCTGCTTCTGGGCTAAGAGGACAGTATTGGACGGATCCAGTTTCAGAAGGTTATTCACATCCCGAAGCTGGCTCTGGGTCTTCTTTATGGAATTGTTCACCGCGCTCAGCGACTTTTCCAGACCGCTGGTATCGCCGCCGATCTCTACCGTAATACCCTTGATCCGCCCCGCCATGTGTCACCACCTCCTGAAAATAGACATAAAAAAAGCCCGGATTTCTCCAGGCAAAAAGAAAGCATCTGCCTATATGACAAATGCTTTCCGCAATCATTATTTTAAGCTTCCATCGCCTCCCATAAGGGCGGTCAGTTCCTCAATACGCTCCACCGGAAACGGCGGTTCGCATAACGGCTTCATGGCGATCGCCATAAGCTTCATCGGGTTATCATCCGCTGCCACCCGGTTGGATGACAGTTTCCCGCAGATACGGCATCGATGGATAATGGCCCACTCACCATTTTTTCTTACCCATACAGCAACCGGATCCATAATCCCTCCGCAATCTGCTTCTCTATCCCCAGGCTCATTGTCCAGATGCTGACTGCTCAGGCAGTTCGGGCAATGGTTCCTGTGTCCGGATCCCGCGCCTTCCGGAACGACCAGCCGCCCGCACACCTTACAGGTGAACGGATCGGTACAGGCGTGATTTTTATAATAATGTTTCTCGTATTTTTTCCGTTTATTCTCACGGTTCATTGTATTTTCCTCCTGAAAGTCTTTGATGTATTCAAATCCTCCGGGAGGTTTGCCGGGTTATTGCACGCAAGCCTCCCGGCTTGATACAATAGCACATCCGTTGTTCTTCAAACAGCATACCCCTTCCTGTATTTTATTTGTGCGCACAAGGCGAGTATAACAGAGAAAACGTATTTAAGCAATCCGCCAAATCAAAGAAAATCGAGAATAGCCGTTAAAATTGATCGAAATCTTTTTGCGTTGCCACCACCGCGTATTTGTGCTCATCATTGCGGCTCTCCACATACATGTCATTTACCATCCCGATGGTCAGCAGATCCAGATCCCGGATGGACAGCCCCAGCTGCACGCACCGCAGGAGGAACAGGGGCGTCGTCATTTCCCGGTCAGTCGGGCGAAGTTTTTTTTAGCCTGCACATCCGTCTGGGTATTCAGCCCCCACAGTTCAATGATCTGGGGCAGTACCTGATAGATGGAAAAAGTGTTAAAGCTGTCCAGCCATTCCTCCGGCGTATCCGGGATGGAAGGGTCGGCATGCTTCGCCATCACATAGGCGATATTCTCAAACATTTCCAAAGAGAACAGATCCAGATTGGAATTCTCCGGGTCATTCTTGTCGATCCCTTTTTCCAGATCCCGCAGGTCTTTGTAGATATCCCGGTGGAACCGCATCCGGTAGATCCGGGGGATGGCGGCGGAGGCCTTAAAGGCGATCTCCTCCTCATTGGTCGCGGACTCAATGTTCGGCCTTGCCGCCGAGCAGTTGTACAGCACATGGCGAATCTTCTTCACATCCCCGTCAAACTCAAAAAGCAGGGCAAAGTTTGCCGTCTCCACGTTGGCGCTCTCCACCAGCACGCTGTTGTCGTCCAGGGACTCCTTCAGCACATCCGTCCGGAAGCTCTCCGGCACCATAGCCAGTTCCAGATCCCCCTCATAGCCCATGTTGTTGGAGATCGTATAGTAGGCGTACCCATCCGCGTAAAAATTGGACGGCTCGCCGTTTGGTTCCAAGGACAGGGATACCGCGCCCGGCATAGCCACCGGCGTCCCGAAAGTCACGTCCCCGTCCTCATCCACCGTAATCAGTGCGTAATGCACGTTGCAGATATTAAATTTTACCTTATTCTTCTTCGCAGACATTTCCTGCTCCCTCCATTTCCTTATCCGTCCTGCCCTGCGCTTTCCCTCTGCGGCGAAATCCTTCTGATCCGTATATAATTCCACCCGCACCTCGCTGATCCGGTAATAGACCTTCCCATCCGCGGAAAAGTTATCGCTCCCCGGAAGCAGGTAACAGACAAAAGGCGGATCCGGCGCTTCCCCTTCCGCGAAATGGTCATAGGCATAGGGGAATCCGGCGCTTTTCAAAATTTCCAGAAGTTTATCCATCCCTCAGGCTCCTTTCGATCTCTTCCTCCAGCTGTCGGATCCCTTTTTCCTCCGCCGGGGCGATGTGGGCTTTGCCCTCCACCCGGCCGCCGTTCCGCTTCGCGTGGCCGTATTCCAGCAGATGGGCCAGCTGATAGCGGTTTTTGGAATGGACGGTCAGCGTCAGGCTGCTGGATGTCTCTTTTGTCTTTTTCACCGCCCAGCTTTTGGCATAGTCCCCGGTATCCTTCGGAGCGTTGGTGCGGATCTCCTCCCTTACCATCTCCCCAGCATCCCGAACCGCCTGCTTCACATCCTCCGCAGCCAGGTCCGCGTACTCTTCCAGCGTCTCCATGACGGCGTCCGCCAGTTTCCCGATCTGTACCGTCTGTCCCATGGTCACCGCCTCGCTTTCTCACACCGGAACTTCAGCGTTTTCTTCTTATAGTTCATGTGGTCCACAGCCGCGATGTTGTAAATCTCCCCGCCGAACAGGATACGGAACCCATCCGCTGTCACCTCCGCCGCCCGTTTACAGAAACGGACGGTAAAAGCAATGTCGGATTCCGCCACCGTCAATCCGGCCGCTGCCTTTTCCTGCCCGCCCTCCCCGCTGACCGTGGCATGGCAGGTATAATAATCCTCCCAGACATTCTTCCGGTTCCCAATAGAATCCGACACCACAGAATTCTTCTGGAAGGTCACTTTTACATTCAGAAGAGCGATCTCCATCAGAACGCCTCCTTCCGGCTGCCGAAGAGTAGGGCACGGAGCGTCAGGTTCAGGGCATGGTGGTCGGCTTCCTCCCGGTGTTCATACAAATATGCCGCGGTGAACATCACAGCTGTCTTCCCATTCTGGACCGATGCCAGTTCTTCCTCACTGTCCGTACGCAGGATATCCATGCACTGCCGTTCTGCCGAAGCTATGATAGTTTCAATTAAAGCGTCATCGTCATCATCATCCACCCGGAGATAGTTTTTCATTTCCTGCAGTGTCACCATAACCTTCACCTCCCGTCAGGCAGAGGGGCGTGAAGCAGTCACACCCCTCTGAGGCTGTCCGCAGGCCATCAGCTGGAAGATCCTGATTTCTGCGCCAGCACCTTCACCGCCTCGGACAGCACCAGCTTCCCGTCCACCCTCTGGGAACCAAGGAAGCCCACCTGGCCGTTGGCGGCATACAGTTCGTTCAGCCGCTTGAAGGAACGTCCCTGCCGGTCCGCGATCCAGTAATAGCTGAAATCACCGAAGGCAATGGTCTTCGCCCCCGCCGCGATCACCGGCATATAGGCGGAGGTCTTCACCGGCCTGCCAAGCAGGGTATCCGGCGTACCAGCCGTCAAAGATGGCTGCCACAAGTACTGTCCCGTGGAATCCTTCAGTTTCCGCACCGCCTTGATGGTGGAATCGTTCAGCACCCATACCGCCTTTTTCCGGTAGGGGGATTTCAGGGAATAAAACAGGTCCATCAGTTCATCCGCCGTAATAGCCGTAGAGGACGCCGCCGTCACCCCGGTCTCCGCCCCGCCGGTGGCTGCCAGCACACCCAAAGGCTTCCCGGAGCCGTCCCCGGTAAAGAAGGCCTCTTCCTCCTTCGCCCCGATCCGGCGGGCAAATTCCTTCGCGATATAGGATTCCAGGTCAAAGACGCTGTCATTGAGAAGTTCCTCGGATACCTTGATCATGGTACCTACCTTATAAGCCCCGATGGATACCTGCCCGAAGGAATCATCGCTCTCCGTGTACGCCCCTTCCTCATCGATCCAGGAGGCCGTCCCTTTTGTCGCCACCACCGGGATCTTCCGGTCGCCGCTGGAAGTACGGATCACATTTGCCAGCTGGCGGAACACGTTTTCCTCTTCCAGGGCTTCCACCAGGGTACGCTCATACTCATCCGGCATCAGGTACCCGCCCTCGGAATCCGTCCCTTCCTCCAAAGCGTTGACCACGCCGGGAAGCGGCACCTTGGAGCGCATGGCGTTCCAGAAGTTTGTCCTGTATTCCTCCGAAGCGCGGCCGGTCTTTTCCTTCCCCGCGCCGCCGGATGCCGGACGCCCGGTCAGGGGCGTATTCACCGGCTGGGACAGTTCCCTCTCAAAGCCTTCGCTGCCTCCCACGCCTTCGCCCTCTTTTCTCTCAGTTCTAAAATCGTCATCGTCATATCCTCCTCTAATTCTTCAATAAATTCAGCCGCTCGTAGAGACTGTCTACGCTGCGGCCCATCGGTTCGGTTTTCGGTTTTGTCCTGCACTTTGCCGCGATCTTATCCATTAAGGAATTGACCGCGGCTGCTTCGGAATAAAGCATGGATACCGCGGGCGGTTCCATGTCATCCGGAACTTCAGAACGTTTCAGGATCCCATCGGCAAAGCCCAGTTCCACTGCTTTCCCGGCGTCCATCCAGGTCTCCGCGTCCATCATGTGGGACAGCTTCGTCCGGGACAGGCCGGTCTTGATCTCATAGGCGTTGATGATGGAATCCTTCACGCTTTCCAGCATCTCAATGGCCTTCTGCATCTCCCCGGAATCTCCCCAGGCGATGGTCGCCGGGTTATGGATCATCAGCATCCCTACCGGCGAAATCCATACCTTTGTGCCCGCCATGGCGATCACGCTTGCGGCAGATGCCGCGATCCCATCGATCTTTACCGTGACATTCCCCTTATAATCCATCAGCATGTTGTAAATCTGGGCCGCGGCCACGCAGTCCCCTCCGGGGCTGTTGATCCATACCGTGATATCGCCGCTCCCCGCCATCAGCTCCTCCTTAAAAAGAGCCGGCGTGACTTCATCGTCATACCAGCTCTCTTCCGCGATGGTTCCGTTCAGGAACAGCACCCTCTCAATCCTCTCCTCACCGGAATCCTGATCCCGGATCTTCCTGCTTTTCCAGTTCCAAAACTTCTTCATCAGATCTCTACTCCTTTCCCCGCAAAATCATCTGCCCCTGCAGGCATCCCCTGCTGGCCTGTTCCAAACAGCCCGGCATCCGCAAGCTTCGTCATGTTCCCGTTGATCAGGTACAGATCCCCGCCCTGCTCCGCCGGGATCCGGTCCAGGTTTTCCAGTTCCCGGATATCGTTGGCGCTCATCCAGCCGTTCTGCCTTGCCGTGGCATATCCGTTCATCCGGCTCTGGTAGTCCCCTCTGAGCAGTCCGTCCACATTGAACTTGATGAAATACTTTGATTTCTCTTCCCTGGACAGCAGCGAGCGCACCATGGACTGCTCCCACCGGGACACCCAGGGATCCAGGGTATATTTCACAAATTCCAGGGATTGCTGCTCGATGTTGTTGAAGGACGATTTTTCCAGATCCCCAATCATATGGGGCGGCACCCGGAAGATCCGGGCAATCTCATCCAGCTGGAACTTCCTGGTTTCCAGGAACTGCGCCTGCTCCGGCGAGATGGAAATGGGCGTGTACTTCATCCCTTCCTCCAGCACCGCCACCTTATTGGCGTTCCCGGATCCGCCAAATGTCCTCTGCCAGCTTTCCCGCACCCGGCTGGGATCTTTAATCGTCCCCGGATGTTCCAGCACCCCGGAAGGCGCCGCGCCGTTGGCGAAAAACTTCGCCCCGTATTCCTCGCAGGCCATGGCCATGCCGATGGCGTTCTTCGCCATAGCGATAGGCGAATAGCCCACCAGCCCGTCAAATCCCAGACCAGGGATATGCAGCACTTCACAAGGGGACAGCCGGACAATGGATCCCTTCATGGTAGGCGCGTCATCGGAATGCAGGGTGTACTCGTAGTACAGCTGCCCCTTGTCATCCCGATCCACATACATCCGGTCCGCCATCAGGGGATATAAGGCCACCACCTCTCCCCGCCCATTCCGGATGATCTGGGCGTAGGCATTGCCCCACAGAAGCAGGTGCGTCATCAGCGTCTCCCGGAAAACAAAGGATGTCATCTCCGGGTTCGGCTCGTCATGGAGCAAAAAATAAAGCGGATGTTCCACCGCTTTCTCTTTCCTGCCATCATCGGTATATCTATAGAATTGTAATGGCAGGCTGGCCACCGCCTCCGACAAAATCCTCACGCAGGAGTACACTGCCGTCATCTGCATGGCCGTCCGTTCATTCACCCGCTTCCCGGATGTGCTCCCTCCCATAAAGAAGGTATAGCCGCTGCCGGACGTCCGGTCAGACGGCTTGTCACGAGAACGGAATAAACTGCTGAAAAATCCCATAACCGTCATCATCCTTTCTGAAAAATGGCAAAAGAAAAGCACCTGTCGCCATGACAGATGCTCTGTAAATAAAGTCAAATCCGGTTTTCTTCACCCCAAATGCAGAGCTGGTCAAGAATGTTCATCAAGGACCTGCCCCGCTCACTGAGCATATATTCTACCTTTGGAGGGATCTGCGGATATTCTTTCCGAATAATAAGCTGATCCGCTTCCAGTTCCTTCAGATTGCTGCTCAATGTCTTATCCGATATCTTCTTCAGATAACGCTTCAGTTCATTAAAACGGACTGTCTGGTATTCCATAAGGCAATACATGATTACCATTTTGTGTTTACCGGAAATCAAGGACATTGTGTAACTAAACCCCGTATCTTCAAAATTAGCTGTTTCAATATATTTTTTTATCATTTTACGCTTTCCTTTATGATAGTACCTTTCATATAAGCCAGTACTTGTTTTTTATTCAGTGATTGCTATAATTGTAAGCAAGGACATGAAAAATGTCAATCCCAACAGAAAAGCGAGGTTTATTTTTATGAGGAGACAGCTTAATATCACAGAAGGTATTTTCCCAATGCCAGTCCTGATGGTTGCAACTTATAATGAAGACGGCAGTGTAAATGTCATGAATGCCGCCTGGGGAACCATGCAGGAACGGGACACGGTAGCATTGAACCTTACCGAATCCCATAAAACGGTAAAAAACATCAAAGCCAGAGGCGCATTTACGGTCAGTATCGCGGATGCTGCCCATGTCGTGGAAGCGGATTATTTCGGCGTGGAATCCGGAAACCATACCGCTGACAAATTTAAAAACAGCGGACTGACAGCTTCCAGATCCGAAGCCGTAGACGCTCCTGTCATCAATGAATTCCCTCTGTGTCTGGAATGCCGTTTTATCGAATATCAAAACAACGACTTCGGATGCGGTGTAATTGGAAAAGTTGTCAGGGTAACTGCTGATGAAAGCGTCATGGAAGGTGATAAGCTGAATATGTCATTGGTCAACGCAATCGCATTTGATCCCTATACACATGGCTACTATAAAGTCACTGACAGAATAGGGGAAGCCTTCAAGGATGGTTTGAAGCTGAAAAAATAACACGGTATATCTGCAAAGAGTCTTGCCCTTTTTTTCACTGTGACACAACTAAAGTCAGCAAAGCCCATCGATTGTCGATGACCGATGGGCTTTGCGAAACAGATTTTCTTTTTATCAATCAATTCTTCAAAATAACCGTTTATATTATTTTCCTCCCCACCTTCACCACACACTCACAGCTCTCGGTCCATGGAAACATATCCACCACCCAGGCGCCTTCCGCCTGGTACCCTTTTTTCTTCAGATATTTCAGGTCTCTGGCCAATGTTTCCGGGTTGCAGGACACGTACACCACCCGCTCCACTCCCATCCGGGCCACGGCATTCAGGAATTTTTCCGTGCTGCCCGCCCGGGGCGGATCCAGAAAGACCACATCCACGGTTTCGCCCCGGGCCGCCAGGTCGTCCAGAAAGTCTCCCGCGTCCCCGGCAAAGAAGCGGATGTTCTTCACCCCGTTGGCCTTGGCATTGCTGATGGCGTCCCGGACTGCCGCCCGGTTCAGTTCCACGCCCATTACTTCTCCCGCCTGGTCCGCGGCGGTCATGCCGATGGTGCCGATACCGCAGTAGGCGTCCAGCACCCGCTCTCTGCCGGTGAGGCCTGCCAGTTCAATGGCTTTCCGGTACAGGACCTCCGTCTGCACCGGGTTCACCTGGTAGAAGGAGCCGGGGGAGATCCGATACGTTTTGCCGCAGAGAATATCTTCAATGTAGCCCTTGCCGTAGAGGGTGATGTTCCGCTCGCCCAGCACCATGCTGGTCTTTTTGTCGTTGACATTCAGCACCACGGTGGTGATCTCCGGGTGCAGCTTCCGCAGGGCTTTGACAAAGTTGTTTTTGGAAGGCAGGATGGGGCTTGCCAGTACCAGCGCCACCAGCACCTGTCCGGTGGCGAAGCCCCGGCGGATCAGCACATGGCGCAGCAGTCCGTAGCCGCTGTCCTCATTGTAGATCTTGATCTTAAAGGAGACCAGCAGTCCCCGAATGTCCCGGATGATGGCGTCCGCCGTCTGATCTTCGATCAGGCAGCTGTCCACCGGCACGATTTTGTGGGTGCCCTCCTGGTAAATGCCGGAGACGATCCGGCCGTCCCGCAGGCGGCCGAAGGCCGCATGGACCTTGTTCCGGTAGTGGTAAGGGTCCTCCATGCCCGCAGCGGCCCTCACGGGACAGATGTCCCGGAGAAGCCGCCTGACCTGTTCTTTCTTTTTCTGTAATTGTTCTTCGTAGGGGATCCCCTGGTAGGCGCAGCCTCCGCACTTTCCGGCAGCGGGGCAGGCCGGGATCTTTTCCTTTGTATTGGTCATCAGAATGTTACTCCCATTCCTTCCATCAGAAGGCCCCAGAATACGCCGGCAGCGTAGAGGACTCCTGTGATCTTCAGGTTTTCTTTCAGGTTCCGGTTGGTGCGGAACAGTACCAGCAGGCCCACGCCGCTGCTGACCAGCAGCCCGGCCATCATCTGGCCGGCTCCCAGGATTCCTGCCAGGTACAGCTGGGTCACCACCACCGAGGAGGCGCAGTTGGGGATCAGCCCCACCAGGGCCGCCAGGAAGACGCCCAGCACCGGCTTGCCGGTCAGGAAGCCGGAAAGGGCTTCCTCGCCCAACAGGTGGATGGCCAGTTCAATGGCCAGGGAGATCACCAGCAGAAAAAGGGCGATCTGCAGGGTGTGCCGCAGGGCGGATTTGAAGATGCTGCCCTCCTCGCAGTGGCAGTGATCCTGCTCACAGAGGTCGTGGATGTCCTTGTGGACCTCTTTTTTCCGGAATCTGCGGATCAGAAGATCCAGCAGAAGGCCGGTGACGGCTCCCAGGGCCGCCTTGGTTCCCAGGATCTTCAGAATGGTTCCCAGGTTCACTGCCTCGGAGATAAAAATGGGCAGCATTTCGTCCGAAGTGGACAGAAAGACTGCCATCAGGGTGCCGGCGGTGATCAGACCTCCGGAGTACAGGCTGGAGGCCGCGGCGGAAAATCCGCACTGGGGCACCGCCCCCAGGGCGGCTCCTGCCAGGGGACCTAAGCGTCCCGTCCGGCGGACGGCCTGAGCGGAGCGCTCTCCCGCCCGCTGTTCCAGGTATTCCATCACCAGATACGTTAAAAACAGAAAGGGCAGCAGCCTGGCCGTATCCTCCAGGGCGTGCAGCAGACAATCGGTAAACAGCATGTGGGTCATCCTTTCTTGTTGGTTTCTTTTCCGTAGGAACGGAAGAAGGTGGTAAGATTTTCCAGGGCCTGGGCCAGGACCTTCACCTGATCCTCGCTTAAGTGAGCCAGGACTGCCTCTGTCATCCGGTCGTGAAACTGCCGGTGGTAGTCAAAGGCCTTCCGTCCCTTGGAGGTCAGCTGGATGTTCACCACCCGGCGGTCCGACTCGCTCCGGTTCCGCTCCGCGTAATGCTTTTTCACCAGGCTGTTCATGGCCGTGGACAGGGAGCCCATGGTGATGTTCAGCTTTCTGGCGATGGCGGACATGTTGTTGCCCTCCAGTCCCACCGCCTCGATGACATGCATGTCGTTGTTGGTGATGTCTTGAAATTCTTCTGTGATAATGGCGCGTTCTTCCAGTTCCCAGATCTCATTGAAGAGATACACCAGCACGCCGTTGATGGTTTCCCGTGCGCTCAATCTCTTTCTCCCGCTTTCCGCTTTTCCCGCCGTCCCCTCCGGTCCTTTCCGGAGGGAACGGATTTCCTACATCTTTCTGAATCTCTGATACCGCTGTTCGGCCAGCTGCCGGCCGGACATGGTGTTGTATTTCTGCAAAAATCCGTCGATCTTCACCCGCAGGGCGCAGAGCACCGGACGCATGTTTTCCAGGGACAGGCCTTCCGGCTCCCGGATCACCTCTTCCACAATGCCCAGCTCCTTCAGGTCCCGGGAGGTCATCTTCATGACCTCCGCCGCCTCCGGAGCCAGCTTGCTGTCCTTCCAGAGGATGGAGGCGAAGCCCTCCGGGGAAAGGATGGAATAGGTGGCGTTCTCCATCATCCACACTTCGTTGGCCACAGCCATGGCCAGAGCGCCGCCGCTGCCTCCCTCGCCGATCATGACGGTCAGCACCGGAGTTTCCAGCGCCGCCATCTCGTACAGGTTCCGTGCAATGGCCTCTCCCTGTCCCCGCTCCTCGGCTTCCATGCCGCAGAAGGCCCCCGGGGTGTCCACAAAGCAGATCACCGGCCGGTGGAATTTTTCCGCCTCTTTCATGAGCCGCAGGGCCTTCCGGTAGCCGTCCGGAGAGGGCATGCCGAAGTTCCGCATCATGTTTTCCCTGGTGTTTTTACCTTTTTCCTGGGCAATGACCGTTACCGGAGTCCCGTGGAACCGGGCAATGCCCCCTACGATGGCCTTGTCGTCCTTAAAGTAACGGTCTCCGTGGAATTCTATAAAATCCGTAAACAGACCCCGGATATAGTCGCTGCCCACCGGCCGGTCTTTCCTGCGGGAAAGCTGCACCCGGTCCCAGGCAGTCAGGGTCTTTTCGGGATTTTTGTGATGGATCCGGGTGTCCCCGGTATCCACCTGGGTGTTCATCTCAAAGGCCACCTTGCCGGAGTCCTCGTGGAGTTTCAGGATCTGAGAGAGGACTTCTTTCATCTCTTCCCGCTCCACGATCCGGTCCACAAAGCCGTGCTCCAGCAGGAATTCGGACCGCTGGAAGCCTTTGGGCAGCTTCTGGCCGATGGTCTGCTCAATGACTCTGGGGCCGGCAAAGCCTACCAGGGCTCCCGGCTCCGCCAGGATAATATCCCCCAGCATGGCAAAGCTGGCGGTGACGCCTCCCGTGGTGGGATCCGTCAGCACCGTGATGTATAAAAGGCCCGCGTCGCTGTGGCGCTTCAGGGCCGCGGAGGTTTTTGCCATCTGCATCAGAGACACGATGCCCTCCTGCATCCGGGCTCCGCCGGAACATGTGAAAATGATCACCGGCAGTTTTTCCTCTGTGGCCCGCTCCACGGTCCGGGTGATCTTCTCTCCCACTACTTCGCCCATGCTGGCCATGAGGAAACGGCCGTCGCAGATGGCTACTGCCGCCGGGCTGCCCTGAATGGTCAGCCGTCCGGTGGTCACCGCCTCGTCCAGACGGGTCTTCTCCTTCAGAGCCCCCAGCTTCTCGGGATAACCCTTGAAGTTCAGGGGATTGCTCTCCTGGATGCCGGCGAACCACTCCTCAAAGCTGCCCGGATCCCCGATCATTTCCACCCGACGGTAGGCGTGTACCCGGAAATAGTTGTGGCACTTGGGGCAGATATAATAGTTGTTCCGCACGTCCTCTGTCAGGATGGCCGACTTGCAGGCGTTGCATTTTTTCATGAGACCTTCCGGCACCTCCGGATGCGCGCCTCCCCGGCTGGTCCGGGCAGGAGCCGTTTCCGGCCGTCTGGTCTTTTTAAACAATTCTTTCCATTCCATAGCCTGTTATTCCCGCTTTCAGATATGGTGGGTGTTCAGATATTCAATATCCGTCCGTCCCGCCTGATAATCCGGCTCGTTCAGGATCCGGTAAAGATAATCCACGTTGGTGTCGATGCCTTCCACGATCACTTCCCCCAGGGCGCTGATCATCTTGGCAATGGCCTCCCTCCGGTCTTTGCCGTGGACGATGAGCTTGGCGATCATGGAATCGTAGTAGGGGGGAATGGTGTAGCCGCTGTACACGGCGGTATCCATCCGCACCCCGCAGCCTCCCGGCAGATACAGACTTTCGATCCGTCCCGGGGAGGGCCGGAAGTTTTTGTCCGGGTTCTCCGCGTTGATCCGGCACTCGATGGCGTGGCCGGAGATCTTGATATCCTTCTGTGACACAGACAGGGCTTCCCCGGAGGCAATGCGGATCTGTTCCTTAATAAGATCCAGCCCCGTTACCCACTCGGTTACCGGATGCTCCACCTGGATCCTTGTGTTCATTTCCATAAAGTAGAACTGCTCATTTTTCTCCAGCAGGAACTCGATGGTGCCGGCGTTGACGTAATGGGCCGCTTTGGCGGCTTTTACCGCCGCCTCCCCCATCTTTTTCCGCAGTTTGTCGGAGATGGCCCGGCAGGGGGCCTCCTCGATGACCTTCTGGTGGTTTCTCTGGATGGAGCAGTCCCGCTCTCCCAGATGGATCACGTTGCCCTTGCTGTCCGCCAGGATCTGGAACTCTATGTGCCGGGGATGCTCCACGAAATGCTCGATGTACATGGTGTCGTCCCCGAAGGCTTTCTTGGCTTCGGTCTGGGCGGTCTGGAAGGCGTTGTCAAACTCCTCCTCCGTAAAGGCGGTGCGCATGCCCTTGCCTCCCCCTCCCAGGGCGGCCTTGATCATCACCGGGTACCCGATGCGCCTGGCTTCTTTTTTACCGTTCCGCACATCGTAGATGGGTTCCGTGGTGCCGGGGATCACCGGCACCCCCGCCGCCATCATGGTATTTCTGGCCTCGGACTTATTGCCCAGCTTGTCGATAGTGGCAGCGTCCGGGCCGATAAAGGTAATGTTGCAGTCTTCGCAGAGTTTTACGAACTTGCTGTTCTCCGACAGAAAGCCGAAGCCCGGATGGATGGCGTCCGCCCCGGATACGATGGTGGCGCTGATGATCTGCTGCATATTTAAATAACTCTGGGAAGAAGGCGCCGGTCCGATGCAGATGGCCTCATCCGCCAGCTGCGTGTGCAGGGCGTCCCGGTCCGCCTCGGAATACACAGCCACAGTCTCAATGCCCATTTCCCGGCAGGCCCGGATGATCCGCACGGCGATCTCTCCCCGGTTGGCGATCAAAATTTTCTTTATCATACTCTCCTCTTTTTATCCGATCATGAAGGTAAGCTCTGCTTTGGCCACCACCCGTCCGTCTACGGTGGCGGTGGCTTCGCCCACGCCTACGGGGCCTTTGCGCTTAATGATCTTTGTCTCCAGTCTCAGCTTGTCGCCGGGACGGACTTTATTTTTGAAACGGCACTTATCGATGCCGCCGAAAAAGGCGATCTTGCCCTGGTTCTCCTCCAGGGAGAGGATGGCTACCGCTCCCACCTGGGCCAGGGCCTCGATGATGAGCACGCCGGGCATTACCGGCTCCTCGGGAAAATGGCCGGCAAAAAAGTCTTCCCGGTAGGTAACGCACTTATAGCCTACGGCGTATTCTCCCGGCTCGTAATCTTCAATGGCGTCCACCAGCAGAAACGGATGCCGATGGGGAATGATCTGTTTGATCTCTTCAATTCCAAGACTGTTCATCTGTATCCTCCTTAAGGCACGATCCGGAACAGAGGCTGTCCGTACTCTACGGCCTGGCCGTTTTCCACCAGGATCTCCGCCACGGTTCCGCTGTAATCGCTCTCGATCTCATTCATCAGCTTCATGGCCTCCACAATGGCTACGATCTGGCCCTTCTGCACCGTGGATCCCACAGTTACGTAGGGCTCCGCCTCCTCTGAGGGGGCGGCGTAGAACACGCCTACCAGGGGAGAAGTGATGATCAGCCCTTCCTTCTCCTCTGCCGCCGGAGCCGTTTCCGCCGCCGGGGCGGGAGCCGGGTTCTGAACCGGAGCTGGAGCCGCTGTCATCACCACGGGAGCGGCGCTGACCGCCGGAGCGTTCTGTTTGCCCTGGAGGGACAGCTTCACGTCTCCTTCCTCGTAGGAAAATTCCTGCAGTCCGGATTTGGCAAATACCTCTATGATCTTACTGATTTCTTCAACGTTCATGTTTTCAGGCACCTCCGTCAGCCTTCCCATTTTTTCAGCAGCAGGGTGGCGTTGTGTCCGCCGAATCCCAGAGAGTTGGTCATGGCGTAGCGGATCTCCTGCTGTACCGGCGCTCCGATACAGTAGTTCAGATCGCACTCGCCCTCGGTCTCTTTGCTGCCCACGGTCTGGTGGATGAAGCCCTCCATCAGGCTCTTAACACAGACCACGCACTCCACGCCGCCGGCTGCTCCCAGCAGATGGCCGATCATGGATTTGGTGGAATTGATCTTTACATTGTGTGCCGCCTCCCCGAAGGCCAGCTTAATGGCCCGGGTCTCCGACAGGTCGTTTAAGGGAGTGCTGGTTCCGTGGGCGTTGATATAGTCCACGTCCTCCGGCTGCACCCCGGCTTCTTCCATAGCCAGGCTCATGGCCTTGGCCGCGCCGGAACCGTCCTCAATGGGAGCGGTCACGTGGTGAGCATCGCCGGTGGCGCCGTAGCCCACCATTTCCGCCAGGATCTTAGCTCCTCTGGCTTTGGCGTGCTCCAGTTCCTCCAGGATCACGATACCGGCTCCCTCTCCCAGCACGAAGCCGCTCCGGTCCTTGTCAAAGGGGATGGAAGCCCGCTCCGGATCGTTGCAGGTGGTCAGGGCGGTCAGGTTGGTAAACCCGGACACCCCGATGGGGGTAATGGCATTCTCCGTACCTCCGGCGATCATTACCTCCGCGTCCCCGTACTGGATGGCCCGGAAGGCGTCGCCGATGCTGTGGGTTCCGGAAGCGCAGGCGGTGACAATGTCGGTGCACTTGCCTCTGGCTCCCAGCTGGATGGATACGTTGCCCGCCGCCATGTTGGAGATCATCATGGGCACCAGCATCAGGTTTACCTTAGCCGGTCCCTTCTCCAGCAGCTTCTGGTGCTCCCGTTCAATGGCCTGAAGGCTTCCCACCCCGGAGCCGATGATAACGCCTACCCGATAGGGATCCTCCTGGCTCATGTCCAGGCCTGCCATAGCGAAGGCTTCTTTGGCAGCCGCCACAGCGTACTGGGAGAAGTTTTCCATTCTCTTGGCCGCTTTAAAATCCATATAGTCCGCGGCTTTAAAGTCCTTGACCTCCGCCGCGATCTTAACCTTGTAATCGGTGGTATCAAATTTGGTGATGGGGCCGATGCCCACTTTTCCTTCCCGGATGCCTGCCCAGAAGTCGTCCACGTTATTGCCCAGGGGCGTTACGGCTCCCAGACCGGTGATCACTACTCTTCTCTTCATTTTTTTCTCTCCTTTACATGGCCATGCCGCCGTCTACGCACAGCACCTGCCCGGTTATATAGGCTGCCTCCTCAGAGGCCAGGAAGGCTGCGGCCTGGGCCACATCTTCCGGTTTTCCGAATTTCTGCAGGGGGATCTCCTTTAAGGTGGCCGCCTTGGTCTCCTCCGGCAGCACCGCTGTCATCTCCGTTTCAATGAATCCGGGGGCAATGGCGTTGACCGTAATGCCCCGGGAGGCCAGTTCCTTGGCCGCGGATTTGGTAAGTCCGATGATCCCCGCTTTGGAAGCGCTGTAGTTTACCTGGCCCCCGTTGCCTCTGAGGCCTACTACGGAGGACAGATTGATGATCCGGCCGCTTCTCTGCTTCAGCATCTGTCTGGCGGCGAAGCGGATGGTGTGGAAGGCGCCCTTCAGGTTGGTGTCTACCACCGTGTCGAAGTCCTCCTCCTTCATCTGCATCAGCAGGCCGTCTCTGGTGACGCCCGCGTTGTTTACCAGAATGTCGATGCGCTTATATTCTTTGATGATGTCCTTCATAAAGGCTTCGCAGGCTCCGTAGTCGGACACGTCGCACTGCATGGCGCAGGCTTCTCCTCCTGCCGCCTCGATTTCCTGCTTGACTGCCTCCGCCTTCTCCGCGGAGCCGTTGTAGTTCACCACCACAAAATTTCCTCTTCTGCCCAGCTCCAGGGCAATGGCTCTCCCGATCCCCCGGGACGCCCCTGTCACTACGGCAACTTTTTTCTCTGCCATCTTGCTCCTCCTGTCAGGCTAAGGCCGAAGCCACTTTTTCGATATCTCCGCAGGTGCCTACCTGATAAACCACGGCGCTGCGGTCGATCTTCCGCAGGAAGCCCGTCAGGGTCTTGCCCGGTCCGATCTCCACAAAGGTATCCACTCCGTTTGCCAGCATATACTCCATGCTCTGCTGCCAGCGCACAGAGGAAGATACCTGCTGCTTCAGCAGCTCTTTGGTAAGACGGATGTCCGTCACCGGCTCCGCCGTCACGTTGGTAACGTAGGGGATCTGCAGAGGGGTGAATTCCACCTGGTTCAGAGTCTCCAGAAGTTTTTCCCCGGCAGGCTCCAGCATGGGGGAATGGAAAGGTCCGCTGACATTTAAGGGCAGCACTCTTCTGGCGCCCTTTTCCTTCAGCACCTGGGAAGCCTTCTCCACCGCCGCCTTCCGGCCGGTGATCACGATCTGTCCCGGACAGTTGTAGTTGGCGATCCAGGCTCCCTCGATGCCCTGCAGGCCCTCTTCAATGGCTGCGGCTTCCATGCCCAGCACAGCCGCCATGCCCCCCTCCCCTGCGGGAACCGTATCCTGCATCAGGATGCCTCTCTCCCGGACGGTGCGGATGGCGTCGGCGGCGCTCATGCCGCCTGCCGCATGAATGGCGCAGTACTCGCCCAGGCTCAGTCCCGCGGTAATATCCGGCTTCACGCCGGCCTCCTCCAGGACTTTTTCCATGGCCAGACAGGTGGTCACCAGTGCTGCCTGGGTGTACTCCGTCAGATCCAGCTTATCATTTTCCTCAAAGCAGAGGGCTTTCATATCCAGCTTCAGCAGGTCGGAGGCCATATCGTAGATCTCCGCCGCTTTGGGGTATGCTTCATAAAAATCCTTTCCCATGCCGGCGGCCTGTGCCCCCTGACCCGGGAAGATAAATGCGGTCTTACTCATAGATTCCGGTTCCTTTCATGAGTTTATCAGTTTCTGTTACCAGACGGTCGATGATCTCCTGGCAGGTGGGGATGTCCCGGATCATGCCGGCGATCTGTCCGGACATAAGACTTCCGGTCTTGGTGTCGCCCTCCTGCACTGCCCGGCGCAGGCCGCCTACGGTCAGGCCTTCCAGCTCCTCAAAGGAGGCTCCCTTCTTCTCCAGCTCCAGGTACTCCTTGGTCACCGCGTTCCGGAGAACCCGCACCGGATGGCCGGTGCTTCTGCCGGTGACTCTGGTATCGATATCTTTTGCTTTCACAATGTAGTCTTTGTAGTTCTGATGCACCACCGCTTCTTTAGAAGCCACGAACCGGGTGCCCAGCTGTACGCCTTTGGCTCCCAGCATAAAGGCTGCCGCGATGCCCCTGCCGTCGGCAATGCCGCCGGCCGCGATCACCGGGATCTTCACCGCGTCCGCTACCTGGGGAACCAGTACCATGGTAGTGGTCTCGCCGATGTGTCCGCCGGACTCGGTTCCTTCCGCCACCACGGCGTCCACTCCGGCCCGCTCCATCATTTTGGCCAGGGCCACGGAAGCTACTACCGGGATTACACAGATGCCTGCTTCCTTCCAGGAAGCCAAATACTTGCCTGGATTTCCGGCGCCGGTGGTAACCACCTTCACCCCTTCCTCGGCCACTACTTTCGCCACATCGTCCGCGTAGGGACTCATGAGCATGATATTCACGCCGAAGGGTTTATCTGTCAGTTCTTTGGCCTTGCGGATCTCCTCACGGACCCACTCCGCCGGAGCGTTAGCCGCTCCGATCAGTCCCAGACCGCCTGCCTCGGACACTGCCGCGGCCAGATGATGCTCCGCCACCCAGGCCATACCGCCCTGGATGATCGGATACTTGATTCCCAGCAACTTTGTCACTTCCGTCTGCATTGTGATAACCTCTCTCTTTCTATATTGATTTTGTTGTTTTCTCTCTTACCACTCCAGATAAGCGGCTCCCCAGGTAAGGCCTCCGCCGAAGCCGACCATCACCAGCTTGTCGCCTTTTTTGAACCGGCCTGCCCGGTTCAGCTCATCCAGCAGGATGGGCACGCTGGCGGAAGAGGTATTCCCATATTCATGCATGTTCATAGGGAACTTCTCCAGGGGCAGCTTCATCTTCTTCACCGCCGCCTCCACGATCCGGGCGTTGGCCTGGTGGAGCACAAAGGTGTCGATGTCATTGGCTGTGATGGGAAGCTTTTCCATAAGCTCCCTGACTACCTCCGGGATCCGCTTCACGGCAAACATAAAGATTTCCTTACCGTCCATGGTCATGTTATAGGCTTCCTCCGGCAGTCCCTGGGTGTAGGGAGTTGCCTTGGCCAGAGCCTCGCCCCGGGAGCCGTCGGAATGCAGCACGCACTCAAAAGGCGCCTCCGGATCCGCCTGAAGCACTGCCGCTCCCGCTCCGTCTCCGAAAAGGATGCAGGTGCTCCGGTCCGTCCAGTTTACCAGATTGGAAAGGCTCTCCGCTCCGATGATCAGGATGGTCTTGTAGATCCCGCCGCGGATAAAGGCCTGGGCAGTGCAGTAGGCGTATACGAAACCGCTGCAGGCAGCGTTCAGGTCGTAGCACACCGCGTTTTTGGCCCCGATCATTTCCTGGACCTGGCAGGCCACACAGGGCACCACCGCGTTGGGGGAGGCGGTGGAAAGGATGATCATGTCGATCTCCTCCGGGGAAATGCCGCTCATCTCCAGGGCTTTCTTTGAAGCCTCCGCCGACATGGTGGCTGTGGATTCCTCTCCGGAAATAATGTGCCGTCTGGCGATTCCCGTGCGCTCCTGGATCCAGGCATCGTTGGTCTCCACCATCTGGGCCAGGTCATCGTTGGTCAGTACTTTGCCGGGTACATAGGAGCCCGTGCCGCATATTCTTCCATTCATACTGATTCTCCATTTATTTTTAATCTAAAATAGTTTGACTACTAAAGTATATAATATTTCTTTGGATTGTCAAGCGGAATTCTGCACAAAAATGCCGCCGGACCATACAGCCGTCCGGCAGCACTTCTATGATCTATCACCCTTCGCGTTATCAATCCATTAGCGTCCGTGTACAAAGGTTTCCTGCAGAGCACCTGTCACTCCAGCCGCATATCCCCGCTTCCGGTCCGCAGACGGATCTGAAATTCCGGGGAGGCTCCATAAACCCCTTGGAATCGTTTTGCGTCCTCATCCGCTCCCAGTTCCCGGAACACAGCCCCTTCCAGATCTCCGGAACCGGTTTCCGTCTCCAGGCTGAAGGAAGCGTCCGCCAGATTCCGGATGTGTACGTCTCCGCTGGAGGTTTCCACCTGAATTTCTTCTCCCCCGCAGTCCAGCAGCACATCCCCGGAACCTGTCTTTACAGTACGGCTGCCGTTTCCTCCGGGCAGTTCCACATTTCCGGAGCCGGTAGAACCGCGGACCGCTCCCTCCTGGTTTTCTGCCTGTACATCCCCGGAACCGGTTTCAAACTCCAGGCTTCCTCGGCATCCGTAAGTCTGAAGATTGCCGCTGCCTGTATGCACGGTCAAAGCCGCGTCCAGCTGGTCAAGCCGGATATCTCCGCTGCCGGCAGTCAGGGACAGGCTGCTGCAGGAAAAGCTGTCCGCCTCCACATTGCCGCTGCCGGTGACCACCGTAAGTTTCCCCGCATACTCCTCCGGCAAAGTAATTTCCGCCCGGCTGATGCCGCTGCCGAAACTGAAAAACCAGAACGCCCCGTAGTCCTTTCCCTTCGTGACCGCCACCTGGCCGCTGTCCTCATCCCGCAGGATCCGGGCAAAATTCTCCTCCTTGGGATCTCCGGAAAAGATTTCCGTCAGCACCATCTGGCTGCCGCCTCCCCGGGAAAATTGCAGATCTACGGAACCGTAATCCAGACGGATCTCCCGGATCCCGGAGAGATCCACTTCCTGGGTGCGCTCTCCCCGCCCAAGGGAAAAGCTCCGCCGCAGGCTTTCCCCGAAGTCTCCCTGTCCCGCCCGGATTCCCCATATCAGGACCCCGGCAAGAAAGCAGGCAATGGCGGCCAGCAGCAGGATCAATACGATTTTTCCTCTTCTCATACCGGCCCCCTACTTCCGCTCCTGCTCCATTATCAGATGTACAATGGTCTGCACGCAGGGAGCAATGAGCCAGATGACCCAGGTAATATACCAGGCCATGGTCCCGAAGCTGATGACAAAATAAAGGATGGTTGCCAGCAGCCAGATCACCGAATCTATGGCCTTGCGCATCTCCCGGCTCCGGTCTGTGCCGCTTTTCCACTCCTTAAATTCCTCTACAATGGTGTCGTCCTTCTTCTCATACTTCTGATATTTCCCGTAAAGTCCGGAGCAATACACCCGCATGCCGGTGGCGACAGCCGTAAAGATCAGCATAACGATAAATCCCGTAAGGCCGTAAACCACATCCACCTCTCCGGTGGAACTAACCCCGTAGCCGATGGCTACTATGATCATCCACACGGCAAACCCTACAATATACAGGCTCACCGACACTGCATTCAGCAGGGAACGCTTTCTGCGGACTGTAAAATCCTCCTCTTTCCTCTCAGCCGTGTCCAGGGGCTCCATGAATTCCCGGAACAGTTCCCGCACGTCCCCGGCGGAATCCAGCGCGCACTGGTAGGCATCCTCTTCCCGGTATCCCTGGCCCATCAGGTCCTCGTACCGTTCCTCCATATTGCCGATGAGTTCTTCTTTTAATTCCAGGACCTTCCGGCTCTTGGGAACGTCCTTTAAAAGTTCGTCCATGAATGTTCTCAGTCTCTCTTTCATTTTCCGCCTCTCCTATCGCAATAATTTGTCAATGAGCTCTTTGGCTTCTTCCCAGTCCCGCTTGTAACCGCAGTAGGCGGCCCTCCCCTCAGGGGTGATGGAGTAATACCTCCGTCTGGCTCCCGTTTTCTGGTTTCCCCAGTAAGCGGTAATATAACCTGCCTGCTCCAGCCTCCGAAAAGCGGTATACAGGGTGGCTTCCTTCAATTCATACCGATTATCCGTTTTCTCCAGGATATCCTTGTTGATCTGATATCCGTAACTATCCCTTTCCATGAGATGGGACAGGATAATGGCTTCCGTATGGCCCCGGATAATATCCGATGTGATAGACATAGGTTTACCTCCCTTCCTGTTTTACATCATATTCCATAATACCTCATCTGTCAAGGTATATTATCTAAAAAAACAGACTTCCCATTTCTGAAAAGTCTGTTTTTCTGATTCTGAATCTTCTTCCGTTCTTTCAGCCTTCCGGGAACAGGGCCAGCATCTTGCCGCTGCTGCTCTCTGAAAGGGCGTCCGCGTTATTTACAAAGATCACATCCTGTACCTTGTTTTCCCGGACGAACTGGGTCAGGTTCCCGGTGTAATACCGGTAGTCCACCACGTACACGTTCTGGTAGTGATCCACCAGCCAGGGAACGAAGGCGTTGCCGTAGGACTCCTTTACCACCACGCAGGAAGATCCGTCCTGGATCTGGGGATTGGTGATCCGGGTAAAGGGATTGTCGCCGCCGATAAAGCAGCTGTATTTGGCGCCCTCTCCATAATCGGTCACATCGCTGACCACAAACCACTGCAGGGTTCCCCCCTCCGCCTGCTGGATCTCCGCATCGTTGGTTCCCATAGGAATGTAGGCTTCCACGGTATCCGGGTGATCTCCCAGGGCTGCCGACTGGTTGCTGTAGGCGTAAAAGGTTCCCAGGAAGCCCGGGTATTCCTTCTTTTCAAATTCAGAAAGCACGTGGGGCTGGATGCCCTTCTGCTCCGCGAAGACGCAGTAGGCGTAGTATGCCCCCAGGGCCGTCCAGTGGTGGTCCGTGCGGTAATACAGGTACTCCGCATTGTGCCGGATCAGATCTTCCATAACGTCCACCCGGCCTACCGCCGGATCCAGCCGGCTGTAGATATACTGGAAGGCCTCCTTCTGGCTGGAGCCGCCCATATTCTGCTGGATGGTTTCATCCAGGCACACGCCGAAGCTGGTGGGCGCCAGCAGGTCGTAAACTTTTGCCGATCCTCCCAGTCTGGCCTGCACCGTATTGATCATGGAGGCATAGGCATCTGCGCCGCCCTGATTGAAATAGTAAATCTCAAAGGCGGTGTCCCCGGAAATATACACATTGCCCGCCACTTCCGGTTCCTGATGGATGGTGCCGTCCTCCAGTTCCGCCGTAGGCTCCGGTGTGGCGGTTACAACCGGCGCCGGGGCTGTTTCTTCTGTGATCTCCGGGATCTGATCCCCGGTCTGGTCTGTATTTTCTACAATCTGTTCTCCTTTAAAGCCGTACAGGTCTTCCACCTTGGCAGCGCCGGCGATCAGGCCTTCCCGGAGGGGATACGTATCCGAATACCAGGTGCCCACTCCCTCCAGCCAGGAACCATCCCACAATCCGGCTGCCGTCAGACCGGGGAATTTTTCCAGTTCCCGCTTCTCCAGCTCAGAAATCCTGGGCCGCAGAGGCAGACACAGCCCCACGGCAAATCCGGCTCCCAGCAAAACCGCAAAAACCCGGATCCCGGCGGAATTCAGCTTCCGCTTTAATTTTTTACATCTTTCATAATACTGTTTTAAATGTTCTTTGCTCATTTCCTCACCCGCGGATCTGTACCGTCAAAACTGATCATAAAGGAAAGGCGTGTAGCTGCTTCCCGCCATCATCATTACCGAAATCACCAGCAGCAGAGCCGCTGCCCCGATAGAAATCCCCCGGAGCACGCCCTGATTGATCCTGCGGCTCCGCATATAGTTGGAAGCATAGTCTGAAACGACTTTGCACACGGGAGTCACTGCCAGCAGGGCTGCCAGGAGAAAAATAATATTGTTCTTCAGCGTCAGGCCGATCACCGCGCTGCCGAATCCGTTGCCGTTCAGTCCCAGCAGCCCCCGGAATGCCTGGCCCATAGCCTGGAAGTCTTCAAACCGGAAGAAAATCCATCCGAAGAAGGCCACCGCCAGGGTATACAGCCGGCCGAGAGCCGCCCCCATCTGAAAGCCCCGGCGCTTCCAGTAGTTTTCCAGAACAATAAATCCAAAATAATAAAGGCCCCAGAGCACATAATTCCAGCTGGCCCCATGCCACAGGCCGGTCAGCGCCCAGACAGCCAGCAGGTTCAGGGTCATGCGCCTGACGTTGCAGCGGCTGCCTCCCAGAGGAATATACACATAATCCCGGAAGAAGCTGCTCAGTGAAATGTGCCACCGCTTCCAGAAATCTTTTACGGAAACAGCTATGTAAGGATAATTAAAGTTCTCCGGATAGTGGAATCCCAGCATCCGCCCCAGGCCCAGGGCCATATCGGAATAGGCGGAAAAATCCAGATAAATCTGCAGCATGTAGCACAGGGATCCCAGCCACACACCGGCCGCCGGCGCCGAGGCTGCATTGCCAAGAGGCAGAAAGGTTTCTGCCAGTTCCCCGCAGTGATCCGCCAGAATCGTTTTCTTTCCCAGGCCCACACAGAACCGCAGCATTCCTTCCAGAAAACCGGCCCGGCCCCCCCGGCGCTCTGTCAGCTCTTCTTTCATTTCTGTATACCGGACGATAGGGCCCTGGACACTTTGGTGGAAGATGCTGGTATACAGCAGCAGCAGCCAGTAATTTTCCTGGGCCTCTGTTTTCCGCCGGTAAACGTCTACCGTATAAGAGATCAGCTTAAAGGTGTAGAAGGAAATTCCCAGCGGCAGAACAAAATTCTCCACTTCCGGGGACAGGCGGAACAGAGCCCCGAAGGTTCCCAGAAAGAAACCGGTATATTTGAAAATACCCAGTACCGCCAGAAAAATAACAACGGACAGGATCGTCCAGAACTTCCGCCGCTTTTCTTCCTGGCACTGCTGCGTCTGCCTGGCTCCCATCCAGCCCACGGCCGTCATCGCCATGAGAAGCAGCAGATAGCGGATACCTCCCCAGCAGTAAAAAATCAGGGAAGCAGCCAGCAGCACAATATTTTTCTTCTGTATCCCTGAAACTTTATAATATACCAGCAGAAACACCGGCAAAAACAGAAACAAAAAAAACAAACTAGAAAAAGCCATGATAACCCCTTCACGTAAAACGGCGGCGCCCCGCCCGTCCTCTGTATTTTCTGCGCTTAGAAGCCGGCTTTCCGCCGGCTTCACTCTAAGAATTATTATACTGTTCTTTCGACTTAAGTCAACAAAAAACCCGGAAATATTTACTTTCTCCCGGGGCAGAAAAAACCGCACAAAAAATCCTCTTTTTTTTATGAATTTTCAGCAATTTTTATCTCCTTCGTGTGTTATAATACGCTTGTAACAATTAGAACACCTTTGACACGAGCCGGAACAGGAAAATATTCCCGTACCGGTCCGCCTGCCGGGCATTCAGATTTTGGAGGAAAAGATAAATGAATACTTTAAAAGCTGAAAAAAGAGACATGCACGTAAAGGCAAAAAAACTGAGAAGAGAAGGATTTGTGACAGGTAATTTATTCGGCAGAGAGATCAACGGTTCCATACCGGTAAAAATTGAAAAGCCCGCTGCGGAAAAGCTTCTGAAATCCCACCACAAGGGCAGCCAGATCCTGCTGGATCTGGAGGGAAACACCTATGACGTTCTCATAAAAGAAATCCAGTTCAATCCCCTGAAGGGGCAGGTAGAAGAAATAGATTTTCAGGCTCTGGTAAAGGGCGAAAAAGTCCACGCAGTCACAGAAATCTTCCTGCTGAACCACGAAAAAGTAAATACCGGCGTTGTCCAGCAGCTGCTTCACGAGATAGCCTATAAGGCGGATCCCGCCCACCTGCTGGATCAGATCCAGGTGGATGTGGGCGGAATGAAGGCCGGGGAAATCCTGAAGGTAAAAGATCTCCCCATTGCCAAAGATGAAAATATTGTTCTGCAGACAGATCCCGAAACGGATGTGGTTACCGTAACAGAAGTCCACGCGGCTCCCGAGACAGAGGAAGAAACAGAACAGAACGCTTAACCGTCAGAAAAAGCCTTCTTTTACAGGAATTTCTCCTATGAGAGTTCCTGTAAAAGAAGGCTTTTTTCGTATATTCTAGCGTCGGTGTACAAGGGGCAACACGCTCCAAACCGCGTAATTTCGGTGATTTTCTGTGTTATCCTCAATCGGCGTACGTCCAGTACGCCTCTATCGTCTGCCTTGAAAATCACCGAAATTCCTGCGGTTGGAGTCTTTGAGTCGTGAAGGTGCTGATTTGAGCTCCTTCAAGGCACTTGATCGACGCGTACAGAGACGTACGCGGAGGGAAAGTAACGCGGAAGGAGCTCAAATCAGCCCTTCAACGACCGTATTGTCCCCTTGTACACCAACGCTATAAAGAGGCGAAGATTTCCGCCCCTCTGGTTTTGATCCATCGGAGCAGAAGGATGGACAGTACCAGCAACAGAAGGGCCACCAGCAGCGCGTATCCCGCCGGGCTGAAAATCCCTGCCAAACGGAAATAAAGAACGCACAGAGCGGCTGTGATCCCCCAGCTTCCAAAAATGGATACCATCATGCTCATACTCTGCTTGATGGGAACCGTTTCATTTCTCCAGGTAAGGTTGGGCGCTTTCAGGTTCAAAAAAACGCCGAAGACTGCGGAAAAAAGAATATAAAGCACAGAAACTGCCGGAAACAGCAGGGCCATGGCCAGGGAGGGCTGAACCAGTATTTCCACAACCAGGATGAACACAGCGGCAGGGACAAGAGTCAGCAGCACATGCAGACGCACCTTGGCCATAAGGGCCTGCGCCGGCAAAACCGGAAGGGACTGAAGGATCCAGATGTTTTTTCCTTCCAGGGAAACCGATGGAGAAGAAATATCCACCATGGAACACAGGAGAAACACAGCGGCAGCCCCCGCAAGGCAGAGAACGTCTTTATCGGTTCCCACCAGTTCATAGGCTGCAAGGAAGACGTCCTCCCGGAACCACAGCAGAGCCACGGCAGCAGCGATAAAGAACACCAGGCCCAGGCCGCAGTTAAGCATATAAACCGCGCTTCCTGTAAAACGCTTCAGCTCTTTGATCAGAAGGGCGGTATCCACAGAGCGCATTCTGGCTCTGCGCTCTTTGTATTCTGCTTTCCCAGCCCCTTTGTTCGCGGTGGCGAGTTTGATAAAACTCCTGGAGAGAACCGCATATACGATGGCCAACAGAGCGCAGACAAAGACCGCAAAAATGACCGTGGCAGATATATTGCCCTCCGCCGCAAGCCCCATCTGGTAAAAGGGATAAAGAGCGCTCTTCACCACATTTCCGGCGCCCTCAGGGTTGCTTGTAATGGCCTGCAGATAATCAAAGGCTTTGGAATAAAATAAGAAATAAACCGCAAGGAACACAAGGGACAGAAGAACCGTGGTTATATTTTTGCGCCGCATCTTTCCGGAGATCAGGGCCACTACCCAGCCAAGCACTGCCGACAGGACAAGTACAAAAAGCGAGATCATGGCGGCGGTGATCAGAGTACAGAAGAAAACGGCCGCCCCCAACTCCACCTTCATAAACCAGACGATCAGCGTAGGCACAAGGGCGATCAGCTCATACAGCAGGCCCATGGTAAAAACCCCGAAAAGCCTGACAAAAATAATGGTACGGGAAGGAATCGGCATGGAAAGCAGCAGATCATTGTCTTTTGCCAGATACAGGGAGGCATAGGTGTTAAAGACACTGCCGATCACACCCATGCAGATGGTGATCAATCCCATGATGGCAAAATACAGCCAGCCGAAACCCATAGTGATCAGCGGCCCCATGGTGTAAGCCGCCATAAAAAAGACAAGCCCCACCACCGCAAAAAGAAATACATATAGCACGCTGTATCCGATGATCCCGGATTTCGAGCGGTTCGTCCCCTTTTTGCTGTCCCGGTACAGCCAGGAAAAAATCTCCAGCATCTGTTTTTTCAGCAAAACTTTGGTCATTTTTCCGCCTCCAGTTCCAGAAATACTTCTTCCAGCGAAGAGTCACCCTTTACTTCTTCCATGGATCCGGATCGGATCAGGACCCCGTTTTTAATAATGGCTATCCGATCGCAAAGCTTCTCGGCGACTTCAAGAACATGGGTAGAGAAGAATATGGCGCCGCCTCGGTCGCACACCTCTCTCATCATCTGCTTCAGCGTGTGGGAAGCCTTAGGATCCAGTCCTACAAAGGGCTCATCCATAATGATCAGCTTTGGCTCGTGGATCCAGGCAGCAATGATCGCCAGTTTCTGCTTCATTCCGTGTGAATACGCGGAAACAGGCTGCGCCAGGTCCTGGGTAAGCTCAAAGATATCCGCGTATTTGCGGATGCGTTCCTGGCGGTCGCCGGCACTTACACCGTAAATATCCGCAATAAAATTAAGGAACTGTATGCCGGTCATGAATTCATAGAGATCCGGGTTGTCCGGAATATACGCTAGGCACTTTTTGGCAGTAAGGGGATCGCTTTTCACGGATACACCGTTCATATAGATTTCCCCCTGATCCACCTGAAGGATCCCGCAGCAGGCTTTGATGGTTGTTGTTTTTCCGGCGCCGTTGTGTCCGATAAAACCGTAGATCTGGCCTGGCAGGATATGCAGGGACAGGTTGTCCACAGCCTTTTTCGTACCGTAAGTTTTTGTGAGATTCTCAATTCTAAGCATGTCTTTTCCTCTCTTGTCCGTAAGAATACAGGGCTGCCCGGGCAGGCGAAAGTGTTCCGGACACTTCCTCCTTTCGGGGAATCTTGTTTGCCTTAACGTATATATATAACCGATCTGTCAGAAAAGTCAAGAACAATACAAAAGTGGAATATTTTGGATCTGCGCCTTTAAGAAACCCGCACCGCCGGACGTATACAAAACAGCAGAGACAATTCCCGGAAAATCTGCAGCTTAAGAAAGCCTGTCTCCCATGGAGTTGTCTCTGCGTTTCCTGTCACTGGCTAACGTCCGTGTACACGGACGCTAAAGATCAGCAGGATCCGGTCCGTCCCCTTTCAGCAAATAGCCTCCGGCTTTAATCCCCGGGCGCCACAACAGTATTGCTCCATTCTCCCGCTGTGTCTCCGGTCACAGCTCTTACCCGGAAATAGTAGGTCTGATGAGCCGGGTAATGCCAGGGGCTGGGGCTCCCGGTGTAAAAAGCGTAAGCTGTGTTTTTCGTTGTGCTGGTGTCTGCATCCCCAAAGTCCGAGCGGGTGGCCCGCTGGATCTCGTAATGATCGCAGTCTGTTCCCTCCCAGGAAATCTGGATCGTCCGGGTGCGGCTGCTGATCAGATTCTTCTCCAGAGAAGCGGTTACCGCTTCCGGAGTCTCCGGCTCCTCCGGAGCTTCCGGTTCTTCTGTGTCTCCAAAGCCCTGCCACCAGTTCCAGTCAAAAATGCTTTCCCAGCTCTTCCACTGGTCAAAAAAGCTTCCCAGGGGATTCCCCGGGGTAGCGGCGGATACCGGCACTGCGGCCAGCATGGACGCAGAAAGGATGCCTGCGGTGATCAGAGTCTTGATTCTTTTTTTCATAAACTTGTACCTCCTGAAAAGAATATTTATGGATAATGCAAAATGCATGTTCCACCGAAAAAATCTGTTTCATAATGGGGATTTTGATGAAAAACCGCGAATTTAAGAAAGCCGTGCATTCACAGATAGAAATGCGCGTCAAAAAAACTTAGATTGAATAAAAAAGTTAAAAAAAGAATAGGGATTCCATAACTGAGAACGCTTATGATCTGCCATATAAAAATGAAAAAACTTTAGAAAAAATATAAGAAATGAAAAATAAAAAGACAGGTGTTCCTTTCACCTGTCTTTATCTTACCCGGATTCCGTTTTCCTGTCAATAGCTTATAAAAATTTCACATTTTCGCCTCAGAGTTCCTGTAAGTTTTCCCAGATTCCTTTCCGGCATCTCACACAGCGTCAGGAACCGATGATCCGCCGAACAGAAAGGATGGGCGCAAACGAAGCGCTTCCCACCGTAATTCCCGCATTTTCATTGGCCGCGTGCACAATGGTCCCGCCGCCCATGTAGAGGGCTACGTGGCCGCTGTAGCAGATAATATCCCCCGGCCGGGCCTCCGCATAGGAAACCGCTTTTCCATCATCCCGCAGAGCTGCCGACTGCCTGTCCACGGAGTAATCAAAGTGCTCGTAGATCAGATGGATAAAGCCGGAGCAGTCCGTCCCTTCCGTCAGGCTGTTTCCTCCCCATACGTAGGGATTCCCTACAAACTGAAGGGCGTATTCGATCAGTTCTTTTCCTTTTGCAAAATCTTCTGTTTTCTGCTCCTCTTCTGTCCAGTTTTCTTCCAGAATGGAGGCAAACGCCTCCTTTGCCTCCTGCACGTCCGCTGCCGTCCTGCCGGGCACCGCCGCCGCTGCCGCGTTAGCTGCTGCTGCGTTAGCCGCTGCTGCTCGCTGCGCCTCCTCATATCTGCGGATCTGCTGGTTGTATTCTTCGATCAGTTTCTGGTAGTCCCTGGCTTTCTGATCCGCCTCCTTCATCTGCTCCTCATAGCCGGAAGAATCCTCTTTCTTCTCCTTCAGCTTCTGCTCCAGAAATTTCTGCTGCTCTCTCTGCTCATTCTTCATGGCCTGGAGGCTGCTCATTTCTTCCTTCTGCTGTTCTTCCAGTTTCTGCACTCTGGAAACCGTATCCGCATATTCTTCCAGGCATTCCCGGTCAAAGGCATACATCTGCCGGGTATACTCCGCCCGGTTCAATAGTTCGGACAGATCCCCTTCCTCCAGAAGGAAAACCAGCCAGCCGGCGCTGCTTCCCTGCTCGTAGATATACCGGATCCTATCCTGCATATCCTGATACTGCCTGGTCCGGTCCGCTTCCGCGGATTCCAGCGCTTCTCCGGTCTCTTCCAGGTCCTCCTCTTTTTCCCGGATCTGCTGCTCCAGGGACTCCACGGCCGCCAGGGTGGTTACCAGCTGTCCGTCCAGGGTATCGATCTCGTTTTCCGCTGCCTGCTTCTTCTTCTCCAGTTCCTGAAGGGAGCGGGTCAGATCCTCCAGGGATTCCTCCGTCTCTTCCTTCTGCTGCTTTACTTCAGTGATCTGCTCCTGCTGCTGCTCTGCCTCTTCTTTTTCCGGCGCTGCAGCCACAGGCAGTGCCTGGGCGATGCAGAGAAGAGCCGTCCCGGCAGCCAGGATCCATTTTTTCATTTTCCTCATTGTACACCTGCTACGTATATCAGATTTTACTTTTCTTTTAGTTCTTTCCCCATAACTTTCCACGGTATAGAAAATCACGGATGTATTAAATATAACACAGAAGTTCTTTCTATACAATGAAATTATCAACCTTGTTGTGAGATGGAGGTGTGATGCGAAAAAACAGATAGGAGGGCCCCCTCGAAAGCAGAATGCAGAGACAGAGATAACAGATTGTCTCTTCCCGGACATCTGTTATCTCTGTCTTTTGATTTTATCCTGCGTTCTTTTACAGTCCCAGCTTTTCTTTCAGTTCTTTTGAGATATCATACCCGCTGTAATCCATGGGAATCACATAATCGTCGCCCTCCCCATGGATCGGCGTCCATACCTGCGCGTAGAAGGGATTTTTCTTTGCGATCTCTCCGTAGCGCCATTCGTGCTTCAGGCATTCCGGACACCAGTGGCCTCCCTGCAGCACCGCGTTCACCGACATCAGGAATTCGTGTCCGTCCGCGCACTGCCAGGGGATCGGCGTATAAATATCCGGGATTTCCTCTGCCAGGCATTTTCCGCCCCGGAATTCGGCTGCTTTCTGCAGATCTTCCAGTGTCAGATCCTCAAGCTTTTTGGATTCGTCGTATCCATGGTCCAGATAGGTGACCTCCTCGCTGGGATGATGCAGATCGTAGGTGTCCCAGCTGCCGATGGCCTTCTGTTTCTCCCTGGAACCAAAGAAGGCTTTGATCCAGTTTTCCTCATTATTTTCAAACATCCAGTAGGTTCCCATCCGCTTATGCCCGATTTCCTTATTATGGGCTTTCATTTGTTCTCCGGTGGGGAACATGGCCCGGATCATGGGATTGGCAGCCATACGACGCATCTCCTCTTTTACGCCTCCCCAGTACTGCTCTGCGGGAATACAGCGGAAATGCAGGATGTCATCCAGCAGATCCCCGTCGCTGTAATAGTGTCCATGGAAATTGTACTGGGCGATCATATCGCAGTCGAACAGATCTTTCAGGCCCAGCCCGAAAGCGCCCAGGTTAAGATCCATCAGTTCCCAAGTGGCTAGCCGGTAGCCTGCCCCGCTGCTCAGGTTATAGGCTTTTCTCCAGAAAGATTCCGGCACCCATTCCTCACAGGCGTTTGCCATGCAGATTCCGGACTCAATGGAAGTGCTCCATTCCAGCACATTGTTGGGCGGCTGATGGAAGATGATCGGCTCTTCCCCTGCCCCCTCGCTGCTGGGATGCTGCCCCGTCTGGCGGATGGATACCCAGTGCTTCAGCCCGGATTCAAAAAGCGCCAGCTCGGAATAGACTTTGGAAAGCGCATAGTAATCGAAAATAGAAGGATTCATCGGATCCCCCACCCGTCCCCAGTGGACGGGTTCCGTGCGTCCTCCGGTCATGGCGACCGTTCCCACATAGACCAGATGCACCTTATCCGGATCCGGCTGTTCTTTGATCGCCTTAATGATGTTCAGAGTGGAGCCGATATTGGTATACAGTGTTTTTTCCGGATACTTGTCCGCCGCGGGCGACACCATGGCTCCTATGTGCAGCACATATTCCGCTCCGTCAACGCATTTCTTTATGGTATCATAGTCGGCCATGTCTCCCCAAACGATCTCAAGAGACGGGCATCTGTATTTTTTAAGCAGGGTTTTGTTCTTTTCAGAGGGGCGGGCAAGGATTCTTACTTTAAAACGGCTGCTTCTGGCAAGGAGCTGCTTCATGGTTTCCTGTCCCATGGTACCGGTTGCTCCCGTTACGAATACAAGCTTCTTCGGACGGCTTACATACGCATGCTCTTCCGGCTTTTCAAAATTCAGGGCCGCGTCAAAAGCCTCTCTTGTTGCGTTGAGCGCCCGCCTTGCCATCCCGGCGTCGCCGATCTCATAATAGCCAATCCCCATCTCATTGCACTTCTTTTCAAGCGCGCTTCCATCGCGTTTTACAGCGCCGACAGCTATCACCGCATAGTCACACGGAAATTCAACTTTCTGGCCGTCTTTTTCTCCAACGACTCTACCATTTTCGATCCCTGTTACTTTCACTTCCGTTACAGGAGTGATCCCTTCCTGGTATATGCTTTCAGTCACGCAGATCTTACGCGTAGAACCCATGTCGGCACAGAACTCTTTCATCATCTCAAGAACGGTTACTTTCGCTCCTTTGCCGGCAAGGTACTCTGCGGTTTCCATACCCACCATTCCGCCGCCGATCACGACGACATTTCCGTTTACACTCACGTTTCCGTCAAGCACATCGTGGGAATCCACGACAAAATCTTTATCCTTTCCGGGAATATTGGGGATGATTGGTACAGCTCCTATGGCATTGATTACCGTATGCGGATTTATTTCTTCTATAAGTTCCGGGGTAACCCTTGTATTCATGCGGATATCCACGCCAAGGCGTTTCGCTTTTTCCGCCATTGCTATAACGGCGTTTTTCATTTCCTCTTTTCTGGGGGCTTCCCCTGCCGTAAGGAACTGCCCTCCCAGCTTATCTGTGCTTTCACAGAGTATCGGCCTGTGGCCTCTCTTTTTCAGGATGATCGCAGCCTCAAGTCCGCCGATCCCTCCGCCTGCTACAAGGACCGTCTCCGGTTTATCTGTCTGAACGATCTCACATTCTCTTTCTCTTCCAAGGGCCGGGTTCCGTAAACATGTGATACAGGGAGAATCCTGGCTTTCGAACCCATCATAGCAGCCCTGGTTGCAGCCTACGCAATAATCAATCTCTTCTGTATTCCCGGACTTGGCCTTGTTGCAGAATTCAGGATCGGCCAGCTGCGCCCGTCCCATAACAACCATATCCACCTTGTCTTCTTCAAGGATACGCTCTGCCAGCTCCGGGGTATTGATACGTCCTACCCCCACCGTAAGCATTCCGGTTGCCTTCCGTATTTTAGCAGCGTTTTCAATATTAAACGCCTTCGGTATATCGATGGGAGGCACCTCATATTTCAGACCTGCCGACAGAATATTTCCTCTTGATATATCCAGGACGTCCACACCCGCTTCCTTCGCGAGCTTACAAAATTCTATGACCTCTTCTATGGTCAGCCCGCCCTCGAGATAATCATCGTGCGCGTCGATCCGCATGAAAAGCGGCATATCCTCGGGGATATTCTTCTTAATCCAGCGGATGCAGGCCAGGGGAAAACGGCTTCTGTTTTCGAAGCTTCCGCCGTATTCGTCCGTCCTGTGGTTGATGCCGCCTGATAAAAAGGAATGCGGAAGATAATTGTGAGCGCAATGGAATTCTATGCAGTCAAATCCTGCGTCTACCGCCCTTTTTGCGGCCTTTCCATAGCATTCCGCTATTTCAGCGATCTGCTCTTTCGTAATGCCCGGGAGTGTAATCCCGTTTCCTACCGGCATATCGCTTGCGACTAATATCTGCGCCGTCTGATCCATTCCTACGGCAAGACTCCCCTGCCACAGCTGCAGTCCGGCCTTTCCTCCCTCCGCGTGAATGGCGTCGGTAAGGCTCTTAAGGCCCGGAACATACTCGTCCTCACTTATGGAAAGGAAACCTCTCGGCGCGCTTGGCGTATGCACGGAACATACTTCTACGATATTCAATCCGCATCCGCCTTTTACCCGCGCAACATGGTAATCGATCAGCTGCTGCGTTACATAGCTTGCTTTTCCGGCAAATTTTGTTCCCATTGCCGGCAGTATCACCCTGTTTTTCAGTTCCAGCCCCTTGATCCGTATGGGGGTGAAAAGTTTTTCATACATGGTTTCAACCTCCGCTTCTACTTATGATTTTCATACAGTTTACACCGTACACAATCTGAAAAGTCAAAAGGGAATCTTTCACAAATTTCACAGCCCGGATCTACGAACGCAGACATTCTTTCATGCATATTTCACAAAAGACATGTCTGGTTATGCAAAAACCCATTGAAAAAGTATACATTCAGATGTACACTTTTTATAAGACAATCCGGAACAGGAGGAAAAATTGGATGAAACTCCGGGAAATCAGCGGCAAAACAGGGATCAGTAAACGAAACATTCATTTTTATATAAAAGAAGGGCTGCTCCGCCCGGACGTGGCTCCGGGGAGCGGTTATTATGAGTTTTCAGAGGAAGAGGAAAAACGGCTTCTGCTGATTAAAAAGTACCGGAACGCTGGTCTTTCTCTCCCCGTGATCCGCTCCCTGCTGGAACAGCCTTCCACAGCCGGATTTTTTCTGACCTGGCAGGTGATCCGGCTGAAACAGCAGGCAGCCCACTGCAGCCGTGTTCTCTCGGGGGTAAACCAGATTCTCGATGACCTGCCTCTTCACCCGGATCTGGATACGCTTTTTTCTGCCACCTCCGGCACCCGGATTCCGGAAACCTCCGGCGACCTTTATCCGGATATGGGCGGCGACGCTATTCTTCTGGTAAACCGTTTCCTGTGGAATCAGTTCCTGCCGGATGGCCTGGTTACCGAATACCAACAATATCTCTGGGACAAATTAAACCGGACAGCTGAAAAAATCTGTCCGGAGGAATATGGAATTTTATTTTCCAGCCTGCAGGCCCTGGCTCTGCCCCAGATCGGGCGTATACTCTCCCAGCGTTCCATGCATTATGACAGGATCTCTTCGCTTCGCCAGGAACAGTGCGAGGATTATGCAAAGGAAATACGGGACGGGCTGTATGCGCTTCTGGAAAACGATTCTCTTTTGTCTTTCTGGAAAAAAAATTACTTCCGTTTTTTCCTTCCGGAGGTAAAAATATATTCTTCAAGGCTCAGTGAGATCGTTGCGGAAATCAGCCCTTTTTACCGTTCATACAGGAACCATATCAACACTTCCTGCCAGATCCTGTATCGCTGGTACATTTCTCCGGAAGCCGCCCCTCTGCGGCAGCGGCTTTCCGGGGTCCTGGGGGATTGCTTTGATCCGGAGCTTTATTGCCATGGATTATTTGAAGCCCTCTATTCCGCCGGAGAACTAATGGATCGCTTTTCTTGATTGAATTATCCGTCCTGTCCTTAAGATCCTGTTTTCTTTGTTGGCAGCCATAATACTCAACCCCTTTCTTATAGCTATATTTCATTCCAGCTCGCATTGCAAATGTTTTTACCAGTGTGTATAAAAATCAGCCGCACGATTCGTGCGGCTGATTCAGGGCATCTTTATAAATGCCGCAAAAGCCTTAAATATGCGGCTTATTTGCCGAATTCCGGGGCGCCGTACAGATTGTAGGGCGTGATCTGATACACATAGTAATTAAGCCAGTTCATGTACAGATTGGTGGAGTGGGCCCTCCACATCAGCAGGGGCCGCACCTCTGTATCCCCGTCCCGGTAATAATTTTCCGGAGGGGCGATATCCATGCCCTTGGCCAGATCCCGTTTGTACTCCTGATCCAGTGTAACCCGGTCGTACTCCGGATGGCCCTGAATAAACACCTTGCGTCCATTGTCCGCCATCCCCAGGAAGAATCCGGCCTCCCGGGATTCCGCCAGCACCGTAATTTCCGGGCAGGCCTTTACATCCTCCAGCTTCACCTCCGTGTGCCGGGAATGGGGCGCCAGAAACATATCGTCAAATCCCCGCACCAGGGGAATCTTGCGGTTATTTACCTTATGCCAGAAAAGGCCGAACTTCTTTTCCGGCAGGATCCGCTTCTGAATTCCGTAAAAATAGTACATAGCTGCCTGGGCGCCCCAGCACTGGTACATGGTAGAAGTCACGTGGGTATCCGTCCAGTCCATGATGGTGGTCAGCTCCTGCCAGAAATCCACCTCCTCATAGTCCAGAAACTCAATAGGCGCTCCTGTAATGATCATGCCGTCAAAATAATCCTTCTTGACCTCGTCAAAATGGACATAGAACTTGTTCAGATGGCTCAGGGAAGTATTCTTGGGAGCATGGCTGGAAACCATCATAAAGGTCACATCCACCTGCAGAGGGGAGTTGGACAGACACCGCAGGATCTGCAGCTCCGTTTCCTCTTTCAGGGGCATCAGATTCAGGATCAGAATCTGAAGGGGACGGATGTCCTGATGCTGGGCCCGTATCTCATCCATGACAAAAATATTTTCCTTCTCCAGGATCTCCTTAGCGGGAAGATCGCTCTGTATTTTAATGGGCATGACTTTCTCCTTCTATCTGAGAGGCAGTACGGCTCCAGGCGCCGTTTCCTCCGCTTCCAAACAACATACGTTTACTATATCACAGTTTTTCTTCTTCATCCAGCAGATTCAGAAAATCTTTTTCCGTAAGCACAGGAATTCCCAGTTCCCGGGCCTTTTTATTTTTGGCAGAACCGGACTGGCTGTCGTTGTTGATCAGATAATCGGTCTTGCCTGTAACGCTGCCGGTCACCTTTCCTCCCTGGTTCTCGATCAGTTCCTTCAGGGCGCTGCGGTTGGAAAAATGCTCCAAACTGCCGGTAATGACAAAGGTCTTTCCTTTCAGCTTCTCCTTAGAGGGGTTCTGCTCTTTCTGCAGATGTACCTCCTGCAGGAGCCGGTCAAATTCTTTCTGGTGCTTTTCCGATTTCCACCAGTCCGCAAAGCCTGCGGCCAGCACCTCTCCGATGCCGTCGATGGCAGTAAGTTCTTCCAGGGAGGCTTTCCGCAGCTTTTCCGGATCCCCCTGGAAGGCCCGGCAGATGGCTTTGGCGTTGGCCAGGCCGATGCCGGGGATCCCCATGGCGTAGATCAATCTGGGGAGGGTGGTTTCCCGCGCTTTCTCCACTCCCTGCCGCAGTTTTTCGTAGGATTTTTCTCCAAAGCCGTCCAGTTCCACAATCTCCTGCCTGTGATCCTGGATCCTGAAAAGATCGCTGAAATCCCGGATAAAGCCGTGGGCCATGAATTTTTCCAGCGTTGCCTCGGACATGCCCTCCATATTCAGAGCATCCCGGCTGGTAAAGAGGGTAAAAGCCTTCATGGCCTTGGCCGGACATTCCGGATTGGTGCAGTACAGGGTCTCCACCCCTTCTCTGCGGCTGATCCGGGTTTCTCCGCCGCAGGCGGGACAGCGCCCGGGAATATCCCGAAACCCGCTGCGGGTAAGGTTTTCCGCAATCTGGGGAATGATCATGTTGGCCTTGTAGACCTGGATCTCATCTCCCACCCCCAGTTCCAGATCCCGCAGAATGCTGATGTTGTGGACGCTGGCCCGGGACACGGTAGTGCCCTCCAGTTCTACCGGTTCAAAAATGGCCACCGGGTTCAAAAGGCCCGTCCGGGAAGGACTCCACTCTATTTCCAGCAGGCGGGTGTTCCGTATCTCGTCCGCCCATTTAAAAGCGTAGGAATTCCTGGGAAACTTTGCGGTAGCTCCCAGGCTTTCTCCGTAAGCGATATCATCGTAGAGAGCCACCAGGCCGTCGGAAGGAAAATCATTGTTTTTCACCTGTCCGGAAAAATAGTCCATAGCCGCGTTCAGAGTATCCCCGGTGACCATGCGGTATTCCACGCACTCAAACCCCTGATCCTTCAGCCATTCCAGCTGCCTGGCATGGGAATTCTGAAAATCCACTCCCTCCGCCTGCACCAGGCCGAAGGCATAAAAATGCACATGGCGCCGGGCGGTAACCTCGTTGTTCAGCTGCCGCACAGAACCGCTGCAGAGATTTCGCGGATTCTTGTAGCGGGCGTCTACATCCTCGATTTCCTGGTTAATCTTTTCAAAGTCGGAATAACCGATAATGGCTTCCCCCCGCAGCACCAGTTCTCCTTCGTAGGGGATCCGGAGGGGCAGGTTTTCAAAAACCCGGGCATTGCCGGTGACCACCTCGCCGATCACTCCATTTCCCCGGGTAACTGCCTTGGCAAGACTTCCTCCCTCATAGGTAAGCACAATGGTCAGGCCGTCCAGCTTCCAGGAAAGCAGGGTGGGCTGCGTGCCGATAAAAGCCCGGAGCTCCTCTACATCCTTGGTCTTGTCCAGGGAAAGCATGGGGCTTGGATGGGCTTCCTTTGGCAGTTCTTCCACTGCCTCGTACCCTACCTGCAGAGTGGGGGAATTGGAGAGCACGGTGCCGGTCTTTTTTTCCAATTCCTCCAGTTCCCCGTACAGCCTGTCGTATTCATAATTGCTCATGATCTCCTGGTCCTGGGCGTAATAGGCCCGGCTGGCCTGGTTCAGTAGCGCCGCCAGCTCTCTCATCCGCTTTTTTTCATCCATGGCTTGCTCCTCCCGCTCTGTTCTGCAGTTCCCTGAGTTCCTCTCCGGTCAGTTCCCGATATTCTCCCGGCCGCAGTTCTCCCAGGGTCAGGTTGAGAACCCGGATCCTCCGAAGGGTTCTGACCCGGAATCCCAGGCTCTGGCACATCCGGCGGATCTGCCGGTTTAACCCCTGGGTCAATACGATCCGAAAGGTTCTTTCCCCGGTGCGCCAGGCTCTGCAGGGTCTGGTCCTAACCTGCAGTTCTTCCAGATACACGCCTTTCTGGATTTTTTCCAGAAAATCATCGGGATATTCCCGGTCCACAGTCACCTGATACTCTTTTTCATGCTGATTTCTGGCCCGCATGATCCGGTCGATCAGCTCCCCGTCGTTGGTAAGAAGCAGCAGGCCTTCCGAATCTTTATCCAGTCTCCCCGCATAAGTTACCCGCACCGGATAATTCAGATAATCCCCCAGATTCTTAGGGTCCCGCCGGTCCCAGGTACAGACGATCCCTCTGGGTTTGTAAAACTTCAGATAAACTTTCTGTTTCCTTCCCCTCACCGGGGCGCCGTCCAGCAGTACCCGGCTTCCCGGTTCCGCCTGCATGCCCGGCTCCGCCCGGACTCCGTCAATGGTCACCCGGCCGGCCTGGATCAGACGGTCCGCTTCCCGCCGGGAACAGATCCCGGCTTCGCTCAGATATTTATTAATTCTCATTTTTCTCCTGCTTACACTTATGATAAGAGGGCTGCCCAAAACCATAAGCTGGTTTAAGGCAGCCCTTCCGTAAACATTTGTTACCGCTCTTAATTTCCCAGACTGGCCACATAAGACTGCAGCTCCGGGTTGGAACTGAGTACAGCGTCATACTCCGCCTGCACCTGTCCGATCAGAGCCTGCACCTCCGGTTCCGCCAGTACCTGCTGGATATGTTCCTGCACGCTGCTGTCTGTAATCTCTGCAGCCAGCTGCAGATTTCCTCCCTCATCGGGATAAACGTAAAACTGCGTCAGCGCCGGCAGCTCTTCCTCATAGTCTGTGTACTTATAATCATAGGAGGCAAATACAATATAGGAATTGTCCTCTGTCCCCGGATACGTATAGGTCTGAACGTTGCTGTAGGATTCGATCAGCTGGTTATTCTCCACTGCCGCCCGGTCCGCATCCGTCAGCTGGTCTACCAGTCCGGTAAGGGCTTCCCCGTTCCGGTTGGTCAGCGCGCTGTAGTAAGAAGCCACCAGATCCTGTACCGGCTGATTTTCCTGGGAAAGGCCCTGGGCCTCCTCTGTAGGTTCCGGCGTCTCCGTAGGCTCAGGTGTTTCCGTGGGCTTCGGCGTCTCCGTAGGCTTCGGCGTCTCCGTGGCCTTTGGCGTCTCCGTGGCCTTCGGCGTCTCTGTGGGTTCAACGGTTTCTGTAGGCTCTGCGGACTGAGAGTTCTGCAAAACTTCTTCCGCCTCCTCCCGGTGCCCCGCAATGGCCCGGATTCCGAAAATCACCGCCACAGCGATAATGGCGATGGCTCCGAACAGCATAATATACCGCAGATTGTCTGATATCCATTCCCGGACAGGGTTTTCTTTCCTGACCGGCCGTCTGTCCCTGTGATCCATAATTTTCCCCTTTTCTCACGCAAAATCAAAACTTTCCAGCATAGAAAAAGCCGGATATAAATATCCGGCTCTGCACACGCGTCTGGAGGGATTCGAACCCCCGACACACGGTACCGGAAACCGTTGCTCTATCCCCTGAGCTACAAACGCAAATTACCTGCGGCTATTATATTAGCACAAGAACCGGGCGCCGTCAAGTCTTTTGCATCTGTCTCCGGGAATATCTGAAAAGGTATAAGATCCGGGATACCGGCGGATACTGTAAGGGAAGCAGCAAAATGCTGCGGCCAGAAAAAAACTCCTACAGAAAGGAAATGCTTATGGAACTGGAAAAGGGACTGAAAAAGACTGTCATGGCCGGCATCGGGGCCATGGCCACCACCGCTGAAGCAGCGAAAAACGTTGTAGATACCCTGGCGAAAAAAGGAGAAGAAACTCTGCAGCAGGGCAAAGCCGTGAAAGAGGCCGTAAAAGACGCGCTGGAGCAGGCAAAGGAGGATCCGGATTCCTCCTCCGGAGCCAGATAGCAGGTTTCTCTCAGGCTTCCCGGATTCCCAGCCTCCGGAGGTTTCTGTCATAATAGTATACCTGATCCGACAGAATCTCCTGAGGCGGAAGCCTGGTATCGTTGATTTCCTTTACCATTTCTTTCAGCTGGCGGCCGTCATAGCCCCTTGCCGGCAGGATCAGGCATTCGTGCACGCTGCTTGGGAGTACATAGTAGTCAGACTGAAGTTTTTCCCCGATCTGCTCTGCCATCCTGGGATAGTGAATACAGATTGCTCCCAGACATTTCCGTATATTGGTCAGCAGATAGATAGACGCCAATTCCTCCGGCTCCCCCGGAGCAAACCTGTCGTCCTCCCCCAGGACCTCCTTCAGATCCTGCCAGAGCGGGGTAAGCTGCTCCAGGGTATTGGCCCAGGCTCTTTCCCGCAGCTGTTCCCGGGAAATCCCCCACAGTTTCAGATGGCTGTTGTGAAGCAGAAGGGTTGCGTTTTCCGTCCCCTGGAAATCCAGCTGGCAGTAGTAGACCACCGCCAGATCCAGCCAGCGCTCATGGGGGACCGCCTCCAGAAGCCGGCGGTTTCTCTCATAATTGATCACCTTGCAGAAAACCGAAGGAGCGGCTTTCTCATAGTTTTCCAATTGTTCAGGACGCAGAGGCGGCCTCCTCCGGAATTCCTCATAGCAGTCCAGGATCAGGGATGCCAGATGAGCGATTCCCACGCCCCGAAGGTACTGCTCATAGAAACTGTCCAGATAAAGCACCGGTACGTAATGGCTGCCGGGCTCCTGCACTTCCAGGGCGTCCGCCGCCACACCGTTATTCTTTGTGAGAGTATTCAGCCTTACCTGCAGTTTTCCCTCTGATTGTCTTCTGACTTCTTCTGCCAGCACTTCCCGAAACTTTTCATAATTCATTGTTGTTTCCACCTTTCTTTTCTTTATTTCATGTGCCTAAACACCCACATGCCGCCTTTTGCTGCCCATAGCGGAAAAGGTGAAAAGATCTCTCCCCTTTCCGCCGGAGCAGCTGTTTTCTGTATGTAATTGAATCTCCGTGAAAAAATGTCCGAAACGGACGGGAAAGAATAGAACTGACAGGCCCGGATCATAGGAATCTGTCAGAAAAAAGATAAAGATCTCAGGCTGCGGATCCGGAAGCCGCCTTTCCGGTTTCCGGATCCCCCTCCTGAAAGTGCATGGATTATACCCGGCTTAAATACTCGCCGGTTCTGGTATCGATTTTGATTACATCTCCCTGATTTACAAACAGCGGTACGCTGACCTGTGCTCCGGTTTCCACAATGGCCGGCTTGGTAGCTCCCTGGGCTGTATTTCCGGCAAATCCGGGCTCTGTCTCGCTGATGGCCAGTTCCACGAACAGCGGAGGCTCAATAGCAAATACATTGCCGTTATAAGAGCACACCTTTACCATCTCGTTTTCCTTCACAAACTTCAGCGCGTCGCCGATGGTTTCCTTGTTCAGGGCAACCTGATCGTAGCTCTGCACATCCATAAAATAGTACAGATCCCCGTCATTATACAGATACTGCATATCTACCCGGTCAATACGGGCCTGGGGGAACTTCTCGGTAGGACGGAAGGTTTTCTCTGTCACACCGCCGTTGATTACGTTTTTCAGCTTCGTTCTTACGAAAGCCGCGCCCTTTCCGGGCTTTACATGCTGAAATTCTACGATCTGAACGACATTTCCGTCAATTTCCAGGGTAATGCCGTTTCTGAAATCACCTGCTGAAATCATTCTGATATTCCTCCTTCACTGTACAAGCCGCGGCTGCCGCGGCAAACCCAAAGCTATTTTATAACACTTTTTTTCTTTTTTCAAGAATTTCTTTTTCGATGCCGCTGATAAAAATACAGTACCACCGCCTCCAGCCTGCGTTTCAGAACGATCTGGATCTCTTCTTTGGGATGTATGGGCTTCACCAGAATACTGCGGATCCCTGCCCGCTTTGCGCCCCAGACGTCGGTAAACAGCTGATCGCCGATGAACAGCGCCTGCTGTTTTTCCACGCCCATCCGGCGGCAGGCCTCCAGATAATTCCGGGTAGAGGGCTTATGGGCGTTCTCCACAAAGGAGGACTCCACCGCATCCGCAAAAGGTTTTACTCTGGGCAGCTGGTTGTTGGAGATCAGGCAGGTCTGGAATCCCAGCCGGTGAAGGCGCTGAAACAGTTCCACGGCCCGCCGGTCCGCCGGAGCCCCATGGGGAACCAGGGTGTTGTCAATGTCAAAGATCAGCCCCCGCTTTCCCTCCTGATACCAGGCTTCATAGGGAAGCTGGTAAGCGGAATCCCACCATTCATCCGGATAGAAGGCCGACAGGAACCCGCCTCTCATGGCTTCTCCTCTTTCCGGCCAAGGTATTCCCAAAGCTCCTCCATCCGCGCCTCCATCCGGTCGTAGCCGTGCTGATAAAAAGCCAGAAGCTGATCACAGTCCTTCTCCGTCCGTTTTACCGGAGGGATCTCCGGACGGATCACAAAAATCCGGCCTTCCTCCTCCCACTTTTCCACCAGCTCCATGGTCCGGTTGTAAACCTTGGCCCGGTTGACGGTCGTCCGCACCAGTTCCGGATATTTCCGGTAGTAGATTTTTATCAGGCTGTGGCCAAGACTCTTCTCCTTCTTCCGGTACCCCTTTTCCCGGGTCAGCACCAGGAAGATCTTCCGGTACCCCTTTTCCATAGCCCGGAGAATAGGAATGGAATCCGCCAGGCCTCCGTCCAGATAGGGAATGCCGTCCACCTCCACCATGCGGCTCAGAAGGGGAATGCTGCTGGAGCCGGCGACCAGGGAAAGCAGGCGCTTTTTGTCTCGGCGCTCATCCAGATATTCCGCCCTTCCGGTCAGACAGTTGGTCAGAACCAGCTCGCACTGGATCGGCGAGTGAAAATAAGTATCATAATCAAAGGGAAACAGTTCATTGGGATAACGGTCGTACAGCATCTCCATATCAAAGATTTCCCTGCTTTTCAGAAATTTCAGGAGATTAGTATTGATATACTCCTTTTCCTTTTCTTTGCCCCGGACCGCCATGCAGTCTCTGGTCCTGCCGATCTGCCGGGAAATATAATCCACAGCATTGCTGGAGCCGGCGGACACCCCCGCCACATAGGCGAACCAGCAGTCCTTTTCCATGAGACAGTCCAGCACCCCGGCCGTAAAGATTCCTCTCATGGCGCCGCCCTCCAGTACCAGGGCGGCTTTGTGCAGCTTTTTCTCTTCCATGGCTTTTCCTATCTTCTCCGTTTATTTTCTCTCCCGGAGGGGCACGTAGGCGTCATGATCTTTCACGTTCTTGTAGGCGGGACGGATGATCTTGTCTGCGTTGATCAGCTCCTCCATTCTGTGGGCGCTCCAGCCTACGATCCTGGCGCAGGCGAACATGGGAGTAAACAGTTCCAGCGGAAGATCCAGCATGCTGTAAACGAATCCGCTGTAGAAATCCACATTGGCCGCTACGCCTTTGTAAATATGGCGCTCCTCCCCGATGATCTTGGGAGCCAGACGCTCCACCATGGAGTACAGGCCGTAGTCCTTCTCTCTGTGCTTTTCCTTGGCCAGCTTTTCCACAAAGGACTTGAAGATAGTGGCTCTGGGATCGGAAATCGAATAAACCGCATGGCCCATGCCGTAGATCAGGCCCTTCTGGTCAAAAGCTTCCTTGTGAAGCAGTTTCCGCAGGTAGGCGGAAACCTCCTCCTCGTCAGTCCAGTCTTTTACATGCTTCTTCATATCATCCACCATGCGCACTACTTTAATATTAGCGCCGCCGTGTTTGGGTCCTTTCAGGGATCCCAGGGCCGCCGCAATGGTGGAATAGGTATCTGTTCCGGAGGAAGAAACTACATGGGTGGTAAAGGTGGAGTTATTGCCGCCGCCGTGCTCCATGTGGAGCACCAGAGCCAAATCCAGCACCAGGGCTTCCATCTGGGTATATTTCATATCCGGCCGCAGCATCCGCAGAATATTTTCCGCCGTGGAAAGCTTCTTGGAAGGGTTGTGGATATAAAGGCTCTTGCCCAGGATATAATGGTTGTAGGCCTGAAATCCGTATACCGAAAGCATGGGGAACACGGAAATCAGAGTCAGGCACTGCCGGAGCACATTGGGCAGGGAGGTATCGTCCGCCTGATGGTCGTAGGCGTACAGGGTCAGCACGCTTCGGGACAGGGTATTCATCATATCTCTGCTGGGAGCTTTCATAACCACGTCCCGGACAAAATTTTTGGGCAGGGACTGCTGCGCCTTCAGGATCCCGTTAAACTTGGCCAGCTGTTCCTCCGTGGGGAGTTTGCCGAACAGCAGCAGGTACGCGGTTTCCTCAAACCCCATCCGGCCCTCCGCCAGAAATCCTCCTACCAGGTCATAGATATTGATTCCCCGGAAATATAATTCGCCATCGCAGGGCGTTTTCACTCCATCTACATTTTTAAAAGCAATAATATCTGAAATTTCGGTCAGTCCGGCCAGGACTCCGTTTCCGTTTACGTCTCTGAGTCCTCTCTTTACATCATATTTGCCGTAAAGGGACGGATCGATACTGGAATTTCTGATACACTCCTCCGTCAGCGCCAGGATATCCGGCGTCACTTTCATGTTAAAACTCATGCGCATCCTCTCCTTTCTCTCTCCAACGGGCTTTTGCCCTCTGTCGCACCCCTCGTTAACATGTTCCTGTTTTAGAACGATATATCTTGTATATTGTACCATTTTTCAGACAATAAGTAAAGCCGCAGGTAGTAAGAAGACGGAAGCGCAGGCCGGCCTGCTCTCTTCCGTCTCTTTTGAAAATATTCTTTTCTTTATCCCAGGAGCATCCGGTCATTGGCAAATTCATCTCCGGCTGCCTGTTCAAATTTTTCCAGCAGCTCCGATACCTGAAGCCGTTTTTTCTCCTCGCCTTCCGCCTGATAGATGATCCTTCCCTCGTGCATCATCACCAGACGGTTGCCCATGCGGATAGCGTCCCGCATATTGTGGGTGATCATCAGGGTGGTAAGCTGATGCCGGGAAACGATCTGTTCTGTCAGCTCCAGCACCTTGGCTGCAGTCTTGGGATCCAGGGCCGCCGTGTGCTCATCCAGCAGCAGCAGCTCCGGCTTCCGCAGGGTGGCCATCAAAAGGGTCAGGGCCTGGCGCTGTCCCCCGGACAGAAGGCCCACCTTGGCGGTCATCCGGTCCTCCAGACCCAGGTTCAGGGTTTTCAGGGCTTCCTGATAGCGGGCGTGTTCCTCTTTGGTAATGGCCCATTTCAGCCCCCGTTTCTGTCCCCGCCGGTAAGCCATGGCCAGATTCTCCTGAATCTGCATATTGGCCGCGGTTCCCTTCATGGGATCCTGAAACACTCTGCCCTCAAACCGGGCTCTTTTATGCTCCGGCCAGGTGGAAATATTTTCGCCGTTCAGGATGATCTGGCCCTTATCAATGGGATAGACGCCTGCGATGATATTCAGCATAGTGGATTTTCCGGCGCCGTTGCCTCCGATCACCGTTACGAAATCCCCGTCCTCCAGTTCCAGATTCAATCCGTTCAGAGCTTTCTTTTCATTGATCGTTCCCTTGTTAAATGTTTTTTCTACGTTCAATACTCGCAGCATCTTACTGTCCTCCCTTCACATAGGACCGGCGGATCCTCCACTTCTGGGACAACACCGGTATGGACAGCGCCAGCACCACGATCAAAGCAGAGATCAGCTTCATGTCGTTGGTGTTCAGTCCCAGCCAGATAACGAAGGCCCGGATCATGAAGTAGATGGCGGATCCCACCACAACGGCAGCCAGCTTGCTTCCGAAGGACAGCAGCCGTCCCAGCAGAATCTCTCCGATAACAATGGCCGCCAGGCCGATGACGATGGCTCCCAGACCGGAGTTTACATCCGCGAACTTCTGGCTCTGGCAGATCAGGGCTCCGGAAAGGCCTACCAGACCGTTGGACAGGGCCAGGCCGATGATCTTGATCTTCTTGGTATTCTCTCCCAAGGCCCGGACCATGGCCTCGTTGTTGCCGGTAGCCCGGATGGCTGCGCCGATCTCCGTGCCGAAGAACCAGTACAGGGCCAGGATGATCAGTACCGCCAGGATCCCGCCGATCAGCAGGGCGGCCTGGCTCTGTTTCCAGCCGGTAGCCTCGGTCAGCCAGCTGAAAATAGAATCCACATTGGCCATGGACACGTTGGCTTTTCCCATGATTCTCAGGTTAATGGAATACAGGGCCAGCTGGGTCAGAATTCCCGCCAGAATAGCCGGGATCTCGCAGAGGGTGTGCAAAATGCCCGTAACCGCTCCGGCCGCGGCGCCTCCCAGCATACCCATTACCGTAGCGATCACCGGATTCCAGCCGTTGATCAGCAGAACGGCGCAGACTGCGCCTCCGGTGGCAAAGCTGCCGTCCACTGTCAGATCCGCCACATCCAGCAGGCGGAAAGTAATATAGACCCCCAGAACCATAACACCCCAGAGAATTCCCTGGGAAACAGCATCCTGAAGATTCAGAAGTAAACTCATGATACCTATTCCTCCTTCACAGGAAACAGGGCCGCCCTCCGGCGGCCCTGGCCTTTATTTTGTTTTTATTCCGCGTTGGACACTGTGTGCACCTGCTCCGCGTCCAGTCCGGAAACATCGATACCCAGCGCTTCCGCTGTGTCCACATTTACCTGGAACACACATTTGGAGCTGTCCTGATAGCCGATGGGCATCTCCGCGGGATCCGCCCCCTCAGTCAGGATCTGGGCGGCCATTTCTCCAGCCTGATAGCCCAGAGCTTCGTAATCAATGCCGTAAGTAGCCAGACCGCCGTTGCTTACCATGCCCGGCTCGCCCACGATGGTGGGAAGTCCGTTCTCATTGGCAACCATAGCCACGGTAGCCATGGCGCTGGCGATCATGTTGTCCGTAGGCGCGTAAAGCACATCCACTTTTCCTACCGCTGAGGTAACCACAGTCTGGATCTCGTTGGTGCTGGAAATGGTCAGGCGCTCTGTGGATAATCCTTCCGCCTGGCAGGCTTCCTCCGCCATCTCCGCCTGAATCTCAGAATTGGACTCTGCGGAATTGAAGAGAATACCTACTGTCTGGGCATCCGGAACCAGCTGCTTCACCAGAGCGATCTGATCCGTAACCGGATTCATATCGGAGGTGCCGGTAACATTTTTGCCCGGAGCCTCGTTGGACTCTACCAGTCCGGAAGAAGCCGGATCGGTTACGGCGGTCAGGACAATGGGAATGTCCTCGGTGGCTGCCGCGGAAGACTGGGCAGCCTGGGTGCCGATGGCAAAGATCAGATCCACCCCGTCATTCACAAAGCCGGAAGCAATGGTCTGGCAGTTGGACTGCTCGCCGCTGGCATTCTGCTGGTCCGCCTTGTACTGGATCCCCAGTTCGTCCAGAGCCCGGAAAAATCCCTGGTTGGCCAGATCCAGGGCATCGTGCTGGATCAGCTGCAGAACTCCGATCTGATAAACGGTATCGGAACCTTCCGCCGTCTCAGAAGAATTTTCCGATGTATCTGAGGAAGCCTCCGGAGTGCCTTCCTCCGCTCCTCCCTCCTGGGAAGCGCTGTTGGATGAACTCTGGCTGTCTCCCTGCGCGCCTTCCTCTTTGCTGCCGCATCCTGCCAGTAATCCTGCCGCCAGAACCGCCGACAGGCAGATTGCGCTGATTTTTCTCCATTTCATAGTTTGTTTCCTCCCTTGTTTGCAACTTTATCCGTAAAAAGCGTTACGCTTTGACGTGCTAAAGTTTTCTCGACTTTCTGAGTATATCATTTTTTTCACAAAAGAGCAAGCAATTTTCGGCTTTATTTCAGCATTTTCTTCAATTCATCCATGAAAGTGTTCACGTCCTTAAACTCCCGGTAAACAGAGGCAAACCGCACATAGGCCACAGGATCCAGGTCTTTCAGATAATTCATCACGGCTTCTCCGATGACGGTGCTGGGTACTTCTTTTTCCTCCCGGTTGAATATCTCTGTTTCCACCCGGTCCACCAGCCGGTCGATCTCCTGGACCGGCACCGGCCTTTTGTGGCAGGCCCGCAGGATCCCTCCCGCCAGCTTGGAACGGTCGTACTGCTCCCGGTTCTGGTCTTTCTTGATAACGATCAGGGGAATGGTTTCCACCTTCTCGTAGGTAGTAAACCGCCGGCCGCACTCATCGCACATTCTCCGCCTGCGGATGGCGCTGTTGTCGTCTACCGGCCTGGAATCCACCACCCGGGTATTGTCCTGATTACAGTAGGGACATTTCATCTTCTAAAGTTCCTCCCGTTTCTCATATAATTTAGAAAAAAAAGGATTTCCCATGCGGCTGATTGATCTAAGGCAAAAGGAAATCATCAACATCTGTACCTGCTGTTCCCTGGGCTGTCCCGCCGATCTGGAATTCAACGCCCGGACCGGCCGGATCTCTGCCCTGATCGTCCCCGGGCCGGCGCGCTTCCTGGGCCTCCTTGGCCGGGAAAAGGATCTGGTCATTCCCTGGGAATGTATCTGCCAGATCGGGGAGGACATTATCCTGGTGGAAATGCAGCCTCCTCCGCCTCCGCCCCGGCCGCCGGGAACCTGTTGATTCCGCTTTTTACCGGAATACGATCTCCCCGGTAGTATCATCCATATGATCGATGACGGCCAGGGATTCCACACGGATTCCCTGGCTCCGCAGGGTGCTCCCGCCGGTCTGCTGCCCTTTCTCGATGGCAATGCCCACGCCTTCCACCACGGCGCCCGCGTCGCGGATCAGCTGGATCAGCCCCTGGACCGCGCAGCCGTTGGCCAGAAAGTCATCGATGATCAGAATATGGTCTTCCGGGGTTATGTATTTTTTAGAGACGATCACATCGTACACCCGTTTATGGGTAAAGGATTCGATTTTGGTAGAATACACTTCCCCGTCAATATTAATACTCTGGGTTTTCTTGGCGAAAACCACAGGCACATGAAAATGCTGGGCTACAATACAGGCGATGCCGATTCCCGACGCCTCGATGGTAAGAATCTTGTTGATGGGCCGGTCCTGAAACAGTCTCCGGAATTCTTTTCCCATTTCATTAAATAATTCCACATCCATCTGATGATTCAGGAAACTATCTACCTTCAGCACGTTTCCCTGCTTTACCACTCCGTCTTTTCTGATCCGATCCTCCAGAAGTTTCATTTGTACGTCTCCTTCCCCTGTCTGTTACTGCTGCTGGTTATCTTTTTCGTATTTATCCTCGGTCTTAGACAAAATATAAATGATCAGGAAGCCCAGAACCATCAGCAGGATGCAAACGGGGATCTCCCCTCCCGCCGGCGCTCCCGGCATTTCTTTCAGAATATCCCAGATGGATCCGATGACAAAGCCCAGAATGATCATATAGGTGGCATGAGGGAATCTGGTCATGGCAATATCCAGGAATTTGGTCAGAAACAGGATGCCGATGATCATGCCCAGGCCAAAAGGCAGCAGAGCTACCACGTCCCGATTTCCCACTGCTCTCCAGATAAAATCATAGACCCCCATCATGTACAGCATGGATGAAAAGGAAATCCCGGGCAGGATCAGGGCCAGGGCCCCCAGGATACCCGCCAGAAACTGGATCATTACGCCTCCCAGACCGGCGCCTGTGTTTTCAAAGCCGTTGCTGGGCAGGGCCGCCAGGCCGAAGACCAGAACCAGGCCGATAGCCAGGAACACCAGGCTCCAGATACTGAATTTTGTTTCCTTGGTCTCCCGGTAGATCACCGGGATGCCTCCCACAATGGCCCCCACTACAAAACAGGCCATCTGTTTTGGGAAGGCCCCGTTCAGGGCCACCATGGGGCGGGACAGGATCAGCCAGGCCGCCCCGGCGCCGATGCAGAACTGCAGAAGGAAAAGAATACTCTCCTTCTTGTGCTTCATAAAGGAACTGATGGATGTGATCAGCCGCTTATACAGCTTCAGGATCATGGCCATAGTGCCGCCGCTGACTCCCGGGATCAGCATACTGCCGCCGATGATAAACCCCTTGATAATCGTTAAAATCTCCACAATACTCCTCCTTTATCCTCTTAAAAATCCAGCGCTGAACAGAACCAGCACCAGGGCGCCCAGAACGATCCGGTACCAGCCGAACACTTTGAAATCGTGGCGCTTGATATAACTCATCAGGAACTTAATGGCCAGGATAGAAACCACAAAGGCAACTGCCATTCCCAGGATCAGGGTCATGGCTTCTGCGGACGTAAAATGCAGGCCGAATTTTACCAGTTTCATGGCAGAAGCTCCCAGCATAGTGGGGATGGCCAGATAGAAGGTATATTCCGCCGCCAGGGTCCTGGACATGCCGATCAGGATCCCTCCCACAATGGTGGCTCCGGAACGGGAGGTTCCGGGTATAATGGCCAGTACCTGAAAGATGCCGATGAGCAGCGCGTCCCTCCAGGTGATCTGGCTGATCCTGGTGATCCTGGGCGTTCTGCGCTTATTATAGTTCTCGATGATAATAAACAGAATACCGTACAGGATCAGCATGGCCGCAATGGGCACCGGCCGGTGCATGTGCTCCTCCACCCAGTTGTCCAGAGGCAGGCCGATGACAATGGCCGGCAGGCAGGACACGGCGATCTTCAGCCACATGACGATCTTATCCATGTAGAGATAGCGGTCGGCAAATTTCTGAAAGCCTGCCGCCGCTCCGGACTGGGCCGGATTGGCGAACCAGGTTTTTTCCGGTTCCCGGCGGCGGCTGTGGAAGGGCCACAGCTTTTTAAAATAAAGGACCACCACCGCCAGGATGGCCCCCAGCTGGATCACCACATTGAACATTTCTTTGAAGCTGTCGGTGGCCGCCAGCTTCACCACCTGATCCACCAGGACCAGATGGCCGGTGCTGCTGATAGGCAGCCATTCGGTAATGCCCTCCACAATACCCAGGATCACTACCTTAAAGAATTCCAGTAATTCCATTTTTTATTTTCTCCGTTTTTTCCTTGTCTTATTATATGATGCCAGGGTCAGATCTTACCCTCGACACCAGGGATTGATCCGCACTTTGGGCTGCTGTCTTCATTATATACCAAAACTGCCGGGAGAAACACTTGTTTTTTCTCCCGGCCCCGCCGCAGGCTCTTACCTGCCGGCGATGGTGGCAATGTCCACCAGTTCCAGTTTTTTGATATCTGTATTTTCCAGAGAAGTCACCAGAGCCTCCGCCGTGTCCACGGCAGTCAGCACATTGACCCCGGTTTCAATGGCGTTCCGTCGGATGATGAATCCGTCTTTGGCGTGCTCCACGCCCTGCTCCGGAATATCGATGACCAGATCGATCTTGTGGCCCAGAATCAGATCCATAAGGTTGGGGCTGTCCTGCTCGATCTTGTTGGTGCGGTGGGCATGGACGCCATTCTCATTCAGCATCCGAGCAGTACCCCGGGTGGCGTAGATCTTATAACCCAGCTGTTCAAACCGCCTGGCCACCGGCAGCATCTCCTGCTGCTCGCTGTCCCGGACAGTAATGATCATGTTTTTATATTTAGGCAGGTTAATGCCTGCTCCCAGGAAAGCCTTGTAGAGAGCCTCGTTAAAGGTTCTGGCAATACCCAGGCACTCTCCTGTGGACTTCATCTCCGGTCCCAGGCTGATATCTGCTCCCCGGATCTTTTCAAAGGAGAACACCGGCATTTTAATGGCAATGTAATCCGCCTCCGGCTGCAGTCCCGGGGTATATCCCATTTCCCGGATCTTGCGGCCCAGGATCACCCGGGTAGCCAGGGGCACAATGGGGATGCCTGTTACCTTGCTGATGTAGGGCACAGTCCTGGAAGACCGGGGATTTACTTCGATCACATACACCTGTTCCTGGTACACGATAAACTGAATGTTGATCATGCCCAGTACGTGCAGAGACCGGGCCAGCCTTCTGGTGTACTCTTCGATGGTTTCTTTTGCCTTCTGGCTGATGCTCTGGGCCGGATACACGGAGATACTGTCTCCGGAATGGATGCCGGCCCGCTCAATATGCTCCATAATGCCGGGGATCAGAATGTCCTCCCCGTCGCAGACGGCGTCCACCTCGATCTCCTTGCCCTCCAGGTATTTGTCCACCAGAATGGGATGTTCCTGGGTATAGCGGTTGATGACGCCGATATATTTTTCGATATCCTCATCGTTAATGGCGATCTGCATGCCCTGGCCTCCCAGCACGTAGGAGGGACGCACCAGCACCGGATAGCCAAGCTCGTTGGCCGCCGCCTTGGCTTCCTCGGCGGTAAATACCGTGTGGCCGGCGGCTCTGGGGATCTCGCACTTCTGCAGGATCTGATCGAAGAGCTCCCGGTCCTCGGCGGCGTCCACATCCTCCGCGGAAGTGCCCAGGATCTTCACACCCATTTTGATCAGGGCCTCCGTCAGCTTGATGGCGGTCTGTCCGCCGAACTGCACCACGGCTCCGTCGGGATGCTCGTTGTTTACCACATTCTCCACATCCTCGGGCGTCAGAGGCTCAAAGTACAGCTTGTCGGCAATATCGAAGTCCGTGCTGACGGTTTCCGGGTTGTTGTTGATGATAATGGTTTCGTAGCCTTCTTTGGCAAAGGCCCAGGTACAGTGCACGGAGCAGAAGTCAAACTCGATGCCCTGGCCGATGCGGATGGGGCCGGAGCCCAGCACCAGGACTTTTTTCTTCCCGGTGTTTTCCGGCACTGCCTCGTTTTCCCCGCCGTACACCGAGTAATAGTAGGGAGTGGTGGCTGCAAATTCCGCGGCGCAGGTGTCCACCATCTTGTAGGCGGCCACAATGTTGTACTGCTTCCGAAGGGCTTTGACCTCCTCCTGGGTCTTTCCGGAAAGACGGGCGATGATATAGTCCGGGAACTCCATTCTCTTGGCTTCCCGCAGCAGCTCCTCCGTCAGTTCCTTTGTCCGCAGGGACTGCTCCATCTCCACCAGAATGGCGATCTTGTCAATGAACCAGCAATCGATCTTGGTCAGGTCATGGATCTGCTCGTAGGGAACGCCCCGGCGCACTGCCTCGGCGATCCTCCAGATCCGCATATCGTCCACGATCTCCAGCTGCTCCACAAGTTCTTCCTCCGAGAGGCCGGTAAAGTCGTAGGACATCAGGGAATCCACATGCTGCTCCAGGGAGCGGATGGCCTTCATAAGGGCTCCCTCAAAGTTATTGCAGATACTCATGACTTCCCCGGTAGCTTTCATCTGGGTGGTCAGGGTCCGCTTGGCGCTGATGAACTTATCGAAGGGCAGCCTTGGGATCTTCACCACGCAGTAGTCCAGCATGGGCTCAAAGCTGGCGTAGGTCTTTTTTGTAATGGCGTTTGGGATCTCGTCCAGGGTGTAGCCCAGGGCGATCTTGGCCGCCACCTTTGCAATGGGATAGCCGGTGGCCTTGGAGGCCAGGGCCGAAGAACGGCTGACCCGGGGATTTACCTCGATAACGCAGTATTCAAAGCTGTCCGGGTTCAGGGCGTACTGCACGTTGCAGCCTCCGGTAATGCCCAGCTCGCTGATAATGTTCAGGGCAGAGGTACGGAGCATCTGGTACTCCTTATCTCCCAGGGTCTGGGAGGGAGCCACCACGATGGAATCTCCCGTGTGGACCCCTACCGGGTCGATGTTCTCCATGTTGCAGACCGTAATACAGTTGCCGGCGCTATCCCGCATAACCTCGTACTCGATCTCTTTCCAGCCGGCGATGCAGCGCTCCACCAGCACCTCTCCCACCCGGGAGAGACGGAGGCCGTTGGAAAGGATCTCCACCAGCTCTTCCTCATTGTGGGCGATGCCGCCGCCGCTGCCTCCCAGGGTGTAGGCCGGCCGCAGCACCACCGGATAGCCGATGGTATTGGTAAAGGCGATACCATCCTCCACATTGGTCACCACCAGGGAGGCAGCCACCGGCTCCCCGATCTTTTCCATAGTATCTTTAAATTCCTGCCGGTCCTCCGCTTTGCGGATGGTGGCGGAAGTGGTTCCGATGAGACGGACGTTGTTTTCCTTCAGGAAGCCTCTCTCCTCCAGTTCCATGGCCAGATTCAGGCCCGCCTGGCCTCCCAGGGTAGGCAGCACGCTGTCCGGTTTTTCTTTCAGGATCAGCTGCTCCACCACTTCCACGGTCAGAGGCTCAATGTAAACCCGGTCCGCAATATCTTTATCTGTCATAATGGTGGCCGGGTTGGAGTTCAGCAGCACTACTTCCAGGCCCTCTTCCTTCAGAGAACGGCAGGCCTGGGTCCCCGCGTAGTCAAATTCCGCCGCCTGTCCGATAACAATGGGGCCGGAGCCGATCACAAGTACCTTTTTAATGTCTGGATTCTTTGGCATTATTTCTTTCCTCCCATCATGTCGATAAACCGGTCAAACAGATACGCCGAATCCTGGGGACCCGGAGAAGCCTCCGGATGATACTGGACAGTGAAGATGTTTTTGCCGATGTAGCGCAGGCCCTCATTGGTGCCGTCGTTGACATTGACAAAAGCCGGCTCCGCCACTTTGGGATCCAGGGTAGCGGTGTCCACCACGTAGCCATGGTTCTGCGAGGTAATGTAGACCCGGCCGGTGGCCAGATCTTTCACCGGATGGTTTCCGCCCCGGTGGCCGTATTTCAGCTTTTTCGTATCCGCTCCCGTAGCCAGGGCCATAAGCTGGTGTCCCAGGCAGATGGCAAAGATGGGCACATCGGAATCGTACAGTTTTCTTACTTCTTTAATGATGTCTCCGCAGTCCTTGGGATCCCCTGGGCCATTGGAGAGCATGATGCCGTCAGGTCTTGCGGCCAGGATCTCCTCCGCCGGAGTCTGCGCCGGGTACACCGTCACCTGGCAGCCTCTCTTGTTCAGGGACGCGGGAATATTTTTCTTGACCCCGAAATCCATCAGGGCCACTTTATAGCCGTTTCCCTTCCATTTCACCGGCTCGGAGCAGGTTACCTTCTCCACCACCTTGCCGGTCCGGTAAGCCTTTAGTCTGGGCAGGATCTCCTGCAGGTCGTAATTCTCATTGGTGGTAATCATGCCGTTCATGGTGCCCTCTTCCCGGAGGATCCTGGTGAGAGCCCGGGTATCGATGCCGGCAATACCGGGAATATCAAATCGTTTCAGGAAGTTCTGAATGGTGTCCTGGCTCCGGAAGTTGCTGGGCATCCGGGAAAGTTCCCGAACAATGTAGCCCTCCGGCCAGGGACGCAGGGATTCCTGATCCTCGTAACAGATTCCATAATTTCCTATCAGGGGGTAAGTCATACAGACAGCCTGTCCGGCATAAGACGGGTCGGTTAAGACCTCCAGGTAACCAGTCATTGAAGTGTTAAAGACGATCTCACTGATAATTTCCTTCCGCGAACCGATGCTGGTTCCGGTGAAAACATGGCCGTCTTCCAAAATCAGAAAAGCTTTCATATTCGCTCCTTGTCCTTTCCTTGTTTGCCCCTGTGTTTTTGCTTCCTGGGCGCGCAGGCCGCCTTCGGCTCCCTCCGCCGTGCAGTGCGGCCCCTTCGGGACCCGCACTCGCGGGCTTCGCCTCCGGCTTTCCTCCGCCGTGCAGTGCGGCCCCTTCGGGACCCGCACTCGCGGGCTTCGCCCTATATCCAAAAGCAGGGGCAGTTCAGCTTAAATGCGAGCATTTGCTGGACTGCCCCTGCTTTTGGATGCACGGCTCATTGCCTACGCGCAAAAAAAAAGAGAAACAGTCCTCTTTTGTTTTTTCAAAGTTTACCACAATCGATATGGGTTTTCAACTGTTTCTCTTTTTTAATTTTTGATTTTCCCTCTGAAAACCGGGTTCTGTTTTTTGCTTTAATCGGCAGGCAGGGACGGACGCTTTCTCTTATCCGATAAAATACGGCTGGTCTTTTTACCGATAAATCCGAAGCATCCGCAGGACCTTCACCAGTTTGCCTCCCATGGGGAATTTTCTCATTTCTTCCTCAGAGGTTCTGGTTACCACCACATAAAGGATCAGATAGACCACCACCGCTATAAGAATGGAGATCACCAGCCCGATAAAGGGTCTGCGGGTTGCCAGAAACAATCCCTGGTAAATGGCAAAGGCCGCCGCACCCATACCCGCGGAAGCCGCAAGAGGCTGCAGATATGTTTTTTTCCATTCATTTTTATGACCCAGAAATTTCCGGATGGAAATTCCGTTTAAAACACAGATGATCACGGAGAAAAGGATGTTGGCGATCATCACCGCGTAAATATCCAGTTCCGGGAACAGAAGCAGCAGGACCGTCAGGATCACCAGGTTCAGTCCCAGAGAGATTCCCGCGTTGATCAGGGCCCATTTCTGCTCTCCAATGGACTGGAGCACGCTGCTGGTAATGGTGGCCAGAGCCGAAAAGATCACATAGGCGGCTCCTGTCAGAAGCAGTCTCTCCGCCAGTTCCGTGGAAGCCGGGAAGAGAACCCCCATGACCGGATGAGCCAGAACGGTCAGTCCCACTGTAGCGGGAATGCAGATAAACATGGTAAGCCGGATGGTCTGATTGATCTTGCCGCTGGCTTCCTGTTTCTGATTCATGGCATAACAGCCGGATACCTCCGGCATCATAGCCGAGGCGCTGGCGGAGGCCATGGCCAGAGGAATGTTGATAATGGGTACATAGTAGTTGCTGAACTCTCCGTAGGCGGCGGAGATCAGATCTCCGTTGATCCCGTGCCAGCCCTGGACGCTGGAATAAATGTAGCTGTCCAGATAGGTGCTGGCGTTATTAATAAAGGTAGTAAAGATAATCGGCGTCATCAGGAAGAAAATGATCTTGAATACGCCTCCGTAAGTCTCTACCCGCTGATTCCGGTCACGGCCCTGCTGTTTCTTCAGTACCTTTCGGTTGATCAAATATACAAAGAGCATAAAGGCCAGCCCTGTGACCACGCCGGCTCCGGTTCCCAGGGTGCCTCCTACCGCTCCGTAGACTGCCTCCTGCCCTGCCGGGGCAAAGCTGTTCACCAGGATCACCGCTGCCGCGATACTCACCACCGCATTCATGATCTGCTCCGCAATCTGGGAGATGGAGGTGGGCGTCATATTCTGATGGGCCTGGAAATAGCCCCGGAACACTCCCAGCACGGCGGAAAGGAAGATCGTAGGGGCCAGCACCTGCAGAGCCGGCACCGCGTTCTGCTGGTTCATGGGCAGCAGGTATTTTCCAAAGAAAAAGGTAAAGACCGCCGTGGCTCCCCCTACCAGCATGGCGTAGAATAAAGCGCCCCGGAAGACCTTGTGGGCATTCCGGTACTGTTTCAGGGCCAGACGCTCAGACACGATCTTGGACACCGCCATGGGAATGCTGTAGGAAGAGATCAGCAGCAGGATGGAATACAGATTGCTGGCATAGCCGTAGTAGCCCAGTCCCACGCTCCCCAGGACTTCTCCCAGAGGACGCCGGTAGATCAGACCGATGATCCGGGAAATGATGGACGCAACCATCAAAATAGAGGCATTTTTTATTAAGGAATTTTTCTTTCCCATAATCATTCTCCTTCAGCGGGCTGTCCCCGCTTGTATTCTTCAGGCTTCTCAGATATTTTCAATCTGCCAGTCAATGGGCTCCAGGCCGTTTTGCCGCAGGTATGCATTGGTCCGGGAAAAAGGCCGGCTGCCGAAAAACCCCCGAAAAGCCGACAGGGGGCTGGGATGGGGGGCTTCCAGCACCAGGTGGGCCGGATTGTGGATCATGGCTTTTTTTGACTGGGCCGGGCGGCCCCAGAGAATAAAGACCAGGGGTCTCTCCTGCTCCGCCAGCACCCGGATGGCCGCGTCCGTAAACTCCTCCCAGCCTATATCCCGGTGGGAATTGGCCTGGTGGGCCCGGACGGTCAGCACCGTGTTCAGCAGCAGGACTCCCTGCCTGGCCCATTTTTCCAGACAGCCGTTATTGGGAATATAGCACCCCAGATCCTCCTCCAGCTCCTTGTAAATGTTCACCAGAGAAGGCGGTATTTCTACTCCCGGCCGGACAGAAAAGCACAGGCCCTGGGCCTGGCCTTCCCCGTGGTAGGGATCCTGGCCCAGGATCACCACCTTCACCTGTTCCAGCGGGGTGAAGTGAAAGGCGTTAAAAATCTCCTCCGCAGGGGGATAGATCCGGTGGGTCCGGTACTCTTCCCCTACTTTTTCGAATAATTTTTTATAGTAAGGTTTTTTAAATTCTCCTGCCAGGGCTTTTGCCCAGGCTCCGCTGATGGGCGGCATGGCAGCTTCCTCCTCTTCTGTTTTCTCAGAGACGCACGGAAATTCCCCGGTCCCGAAGATACTCTTTTACCTGCCGGATCTCCAGTTCCTTATAATGGAAAAGGGATGCCGCCAGGGCCGCGTCGGCGCCGCCCTCTGTAAGCGCTTCGTAAAAATGCTCCATGGTTCCCGCTCCCCCGGAGGCGATCACCGGGATCCCCACAGAATCCGCAATGGTCCTGGTCAATTCCAGATCGTATCCGGCCTTGGTTCCGTCGCAGTCCATGCTGGTCAGAAGGATCTCTCCCGCTCCCAGGCGTTCGGCCTTTACAGCCCACTCTACCGCGTCCAGACCTGTGTCGATCCTTCCCCCGTTTTTAAATACGTGGAAACGGTTTCCGCTGCGCTTGGCGTCAATGGCCACCACCACGCACTGGCTGCCGAACTTCAAAGCCGCTTGGCTGATCAGTTCCGGGTGGTTGATGGCAGCGGAATTCACGGATATTTTATCCGCCCCCTCCCGGAGAATGGCCCGGAAATCCTCCACCGTCCGGATCCCGCCTCCCACCGTAAAGGGAATAAACACTTTTTCTGCCACCCGGCGCACCATGTCCACCACCGTGGCCCGGTTATCGCTGGAGGCAGTAATATCCAGAAACACCAGCTCGTCCGCACCTGCCTGGTCGTAGGCTCCCGCGATCTCCACCGGATCCCCCGCATCCTGCAGATTTACAAAATTCACGCCTTTTACCACCCTGCCTCCGTGGACGTCCAGGCAGGGAATGATCCTCTTGGTAAACATCTGTTACTCCCCCTTTCCCAGATCCACAAAATTCTTCAGGATCTTCAGTCCTACCCGGGAACTCTTCTCCGGATGGAACTGGCAGGCAAAGATGTTCCCCTTCTCCACAGAGGCATGGATCTCCGTTCCGTAGAAAGCAGATGCCTTCACGATTTCTTCCTCCTCCGCCTGCAGATAGTAGGAGTGTACAAAATAAACGAAAGCTCCTTCCTCTACGCCCCGGAACAATCTTCCCTGGTTTTGCAGGCGCAGGGAATTCCATCCCATATGAGGGATCTTCAGTCCCTCTGCTGCCGGTATCTTCAGGATCTTGCCTTTCAGGATCCCCAGACCGGCAACTCCCGGAGCCTCCTGGCTTTCCTCAAACAGCAGCTGCAGCCCCAGGCAGATCCCCAGAAAAGGCGTTCCCCTTTCCGCGATCTCATGAATCACCGGAACCAGGCCGAACCGCTCCAGATTGGCCATGGACTGGCCGAAGTTTCCCACTCCCGGCAGGATCACCTTCTCCGCCGCCAGCAGCTGGTCCCGGTCCCTGGTCAGCACGGCCTCCGCTCCCAGATACTGCAGGGCCTTTTCCACGCTGCGGGTGTTCCCCGCGTCATAATCAATTAATGCGATCATCTCTTAGGTTCTCCAGATTTTTTCAGTTTTTTTGTCTGCATAAGTCGTTTTTCATTCTAACACACTCAGGGGTGAAATGCAATTTTTCAGGATTTTCAGCGATTCCTCCCCCTGCTCTTTTTCACAGCATTCCACTGTCCAGCTCATGTCCCCTCCGGACTTTACAAGTTCCCGGATCACATCCGCCGCCGGAAGGGTGCCCATTCCCAGTCCCAGATGCTGATCTCCGGTTCCATTGTTATCATGCACGTGCACATGCCGCACATAAGGGCCCAGCGCTCTGGCCCACTCCTTGGCCGGCGCAGGCGAATAGCAGTGGGCATGGCCCAGATCCAGACAGAGGCCGAAATCCGGATGTTCTACCCGCTCCGCCAGTTCCAGGAGCCCTGTGTATTCCGGATCGAACACATTTTCCACCAGCACCGGGATCCCGGATTTCCCCTCCAGAAACCTTTCAAAAAAATCCGCCATCCGCCTTGCCCAGCCTTCCAGATAAACCGTAGCCGGAATCCGGCCGCTGTGGAAAATGATCTTTTCCGCCCCCAGCGCCGCCGCCGCCCGGTAGGCTTCCTGGAACCGGCGGAACACCGCTTCCTGGACCAGGCTGTCATAGCTGGCGGGATTCAGATCCAGAAAAGGCCCGTGCAAAGTCAGGGAAGGCCCGCCCAGTTCCTTTACCAGTTTCTCCGCCTCCCGAAGCTGACAATCAAAATCGTCCAGGTTCACAGCCACGCTGAAACGGATCAGCTCCAGACCGGCGCCGGTGCTGTCCATGACTGCCCGCAGTTCTTCCACGGGCAATAATTCTGATATGTAAATGCCGCTCATCTCTTCCGCATCTCCTGCTATTTTGTTTCGGATGCCGGAGACAACCCAGTCCGCCCCTGACATCTGTCTTTTAAGTATACCATAGATTTCCGGACCGGAAAACGAAAAGACCGGGAATCCCATCCCCGGTCTTTTTCTCAGGCAAAAAGCCTCTGTATTTTTTTCTGTCCGCTGGTCAGCAGGGCGGCTATCTTGTCGGGCCGGGCCTGCATTTCCTCGAAGATTTCCTTCAGTACCTCCTCCAGTTCCCGGGGTTTGACCATCTTCTGCTTTCCCTTATAGGGATAGATCCGGGACCGGCAGCTGTCCTGCCCCGTCTTCGTCAGATTCAGCCATGGATACAGCTTCAGCAGATCATGGTTCTTGTAGGGATACAGACTGGCTGACTGCCCGGAAAGGATCGTCAGGTAATAGCTGTTTTCCCGCCGGCTGATCCAGTCAAAGAACCGGCAGATCGCCTCCTCTTTCTCCGTTTTTGGATGAACTCCCAGATTCCATCCCACATTGGCCGGGTTCTGTCCGGGCACCTGGCTGTAGCCGATCCGGGTAACAATATCCGAGTGAACCCCCAGCTCGATCTGGGCCGCGTACTCGCTGAAAGAAATGATCATGGCCACGTTGCCGCTTCCGAAATCCTGGAAAACCATATCGCTGGTGGTGTCCGTAGGTTTATGAGAAATATAGCGCATGGTTTCCAGTATATTCTGAAAGCCCCGGATGTTCTGAGGCGTGTTCAGCAGCAGTCTTCCGTTTTCGTCCAGGAGACCGCCGCCAAATCCCCAGAGCCGGATCAGGATCTCCAGCGTAAGATTTTCCTGGAGCTTTCCCTCAATGGCCGTGCCGTAAAGGGTGGGGGAGTCCGGATTGTACTGCCGGGTAAAGAACCGGGCGATGCCGTTGTACTCCGTCCAGGTTTTCGGGGGCCGCAGGGGCAGATGATGATGCTTCTGAAACTCTCTCTGAATCTCCGGAGTCTCAAACAAATCCTTCCGGTAAAACAAAAGCTGGGTTCCTCCGATAATGGGGATTCCGTAACATTTGTCGTGATAGTAGCAGTTCGCCATGTTCTTTTTCATGAACCGGCTTTCTATATCCGGAATGGTTTCCAGAAGTTCTCCGATATTCTTTAAAGCCCTGGCATGGGACAGATAGCGGAGCCAGGATACGTCGTAAAGGCAGATATCATACCCCGGGTCATCGCTTTTCGCCTCCTGGGTGATCCGGTCAAAAAGCTCCCGGACCGTAACGCAGCGCTCAAAATCCACCTGGATCCCTGTCTTCAGCGTAAAATTTTTTGAAAGAAGCTCCAGGGCGTCCGTGGTGTTCAGGGCATAGGGAGTCACCAGTACCTTCAGAACATCTTTCCTGGCCGCAGCCGGGCGGGGAACGATCTTCGGCGCCGGTTCCGGGATCTCCAGCCAGGAGTCCTCCAGATTATCGTCCAGAAGGTGGTATTCCTTCTGAAACAGACCGGGGCTTTCCATTTCCTTCATCAGCAGCCGGGTGCACTGCTCTCCCATGGCGTAAGCAGAACGGAAGGTGTGCAGGATGCCCGGATAAAAATTAGAGCGGTTCCAGGTTTCTTCACCCAGGGTTACCATGCAGATATCGTCCGGCGCTTTAAACCCGTAAATATAAAAAGCCTCCATGACCCCCTTCAGCACTGCGTCTGAAGCTGTGATCACCGCCTGGGGCGGGTTCTTTACCAGCCGCTTCATGGTCTCCCCGAAGGCGCTCTCCTTGGAAGAATCCGTATAGACAATGAGCCGGGCATCGCACTCAATGCCGGACTTCCGGTAGGCTTCCATGTAGCCCTGCACCGCGCTCTGGGCCGGACGGTAGCGCCAGGGTCCCAGGGCCAGGGCAATCCGCCTGTAGCCCTTTTCCAGCAGCTTTTTCGTAAGATAAAAGTAGGTCTTATGGTTGTCAAAGGCCAATAGATTTACGTCCAGGGTTTCCGGACAGTGCTCGATGAATACGTTGGCGACTTTCCGCTCCAGAAGATTTTTCCGGAAGTATTCCGTATTATCCGGCTGGCAGGTATCAATGATGATGCCCTTAACATTTTTTCCGATAAAATCATTGATGATCTTCTGCTCCATTTTAGGAGAATCGTAGGTAAAGGCCACTGTCACAGAATAGTTCTGATCCTCGGCACGGTCAACGATTCCCTTCAGGATCTCGGAGCGGTAGTAATCGTCCAGATCCTGGAAAACCACCCCGATCTCCCGGACAGATTCCTGCCGCAGGCTGCGGGCGGCGGAATTGGGAACGTAATTCAGTTCTTCGATGGCTTTCATGATCCGGCCCCGGGTCTCGTCCGATACCGGTTTGGTGCCGTTGATACAGTAGGACACCGTAGCCACGGAAACCCCTGCCCGGCTGGCCACATCTTTTAAGGTAACCAATGGCTGCTCCTTTAGTCCAGATGATAGATTTCTTCCATATCAGACCAGAACTCGCCCTCCGCCCGGTCCTCCAGAGGCTGCATCAGAGGCTTTACCAGATCCCACCACTGCTGGGTTACCGGATCCGCCGCCATCTTGGCCATATCCGCCTCATAGTCGTCTCCATCGTATTCCATGTAGGTAAAAAGATAATCTCCCCGGGAATAAATGGAATAATTTTTCAGGTGACACTCCTTGATCATTTCGTTAACGCCCGGAAGGGGATTGGCGTGGTAAGCCTTATACTGTTCCAGTCCCTCGGGTTTTACTTTGATCACCTGTCCAAATCTGCGCACCATACTGTTTTCCTCCTTTTAAAAAGCAGGCCCTCCAGGGCCCGGCAGCTGCCGGAACCGGGAGGGCCCAAACTTATGTCTTATTCGTAAATCTTGGTTGCCTCGTCAAAGAGAGCTTTGATATTTCTGGGCGGAACGTCTGCCTGCAGACCCTCATGGCTGGGGGAAACGATCAGGCCGGTGGGGAAGTAGGTTCTCAGCTCTTTTACTTTCGCCTCTACCTGCTCCGGAGTTCCGTTGGGAAGCAGATCCTGGGTATCTACGCCGCCGCAGAAAGAAATCTGTCCGTCAAATTTCTCCTTCAGATTCGCGGGATCCATGCCGGCTGCCAGTGCCTGGATGGGATGGATGATATCCACGCCGGCCTCGATCAGCAGCGGGATGGCGTCTACGATGGAACCGCAGGAATGATACATAACTTTTACGCCGTAGCTGTGAGCCAGCTCAATGAGCTTTTTCGCTCCCGGGATTACAAACTCGGAGATCAGAGCGGGGCTGATCATCAGGCCTCTCTGGCTTCCCATGTCATCGCCGATCAGAATGGCGTGTACTTTGCCCTTGGTGGCTTCCAGGAAGATCTTCAGAGCCTTCAGGTAGAAGTCAACGATATGATCGTCTACATAGTGTACCATCTCCGGCTCAGCAACCATGTTCATCAGGCAGGTCTGCATACCGAAGGCGGCGCATACATCCTGGAAATGGCAGGCCCAGAGCATACCCATTACGACTTTGTCTGAGGGAGCCTCGTCCACCAGTCTGCGGCACTCTTCCGGATCAATGTATTTTTCCGGATCCGGCCAGGGGAAGTTCACAGCCTTCACATCCTCCAGGTCCTCACAGTGGGCAAAGCAGCCGTCTGCAGTCAGGGTTCTGTGCTCGGTATCTACGTTGCTTCCGTTCATGTACCAGTCAAAGGCAGCAAAGATGGCGTTGCAGTGCTCAGAATGGTAGGGGATCTCTACTGCGTAAAAATCATCGCCGCAGACTCTTTTCAGTTCTTTGATATCATTTACTCCGTAGAAATCGCAGAGCGCCGGTACTGCTTCCGGTGTGGGATCTCCCAGCCAGCAGGCAGGGCGGTCTACCGGTTTTCTTTCAACAGTTGCTTTAAATCTTTCAATACTGTTCATGTTCTAATTCCTCCTTGTATGAACTGCTAAAACTTCAGTTTCTCTCGCCCAAACTACTCTCTTTCACACAAAACTATTCCGATTTCTTGGCGTGTTTCAGTTTAAACTTAAATCCGCTTCCATCCATGAAGGTGCTGAGGATCAGAACCAGGATCAGCAGACCGCCGTAGATAAAGTTGCCGTGATAGGTATTCAGGTTGCTGAACATGTTAACGCCGGAGGTAATGATCTGGATGATCAGCACGGAGAAGATCAGGTTGCCGATCTTTCCGATACCGCCGTCCGGCAGGATGCCTGCCAGCACCAGGATCAGGATGATCTTCATAACATAGGACTCGCCGTTGTCGGCCTTGGCACTGTTCAGGGTAGACATCATCAGCATGCTTCCGATACAGCAGACCACATCGCAGAGAACGAAGGTTCCGATGATCATGCCGTCCGTGTTAATAGCGGAGAATTTTGCCGCCTTCAGGTTGGTACCGCACATATACAGCTTTTTGCCGTAAGTGGTAAATCTCAGTACCAGCGCTGCCGCTACAAAAACAATAATGAAGATCAGCAGCGGGAAGGGAATGAATCCCAGCACGGTGGAATGTCCGATCTCGGAGTACAGGGGCACAGCAGTCAGAGACAGGGTAGCGCCCTTGGTAATACCGGTGGACAGGCCCAGCCATACCATCTGCATGGCGATGGTGGCGATAACCGGAGGAATGTTCAGCTTGCTGACCAGCAGGCCGTTGATGACTCCGCCGATGGCTCCGATGAGCACTACAATAAAGAACGCCCCCACCAGGATTCCCATAACCTGGCCGTCAGACATACCTTCCTTCACATGGCTGGTCATAAACTGCACGCCCATAATGGTGGCAAAGTTGCCCAGCATAACGAAGGACATATCGATACATCCAATGATAAAGCAGAACAGAAGTCCTACTGCCATAACGCCGAATTCAGGGAACTGCATCACGATACCGTTCCAGGTACCCAGTCTCCAGAAGGTTCCGCCTCTTGTAACTGTGAAGATCAGCATAACCACGACCATCAGAACCAGCAGAATTGCTGTATACTGATTTTTCTTAAAAAACTCTTTTACTTTCATCGAATATGCCTCCTTCCTTAACCGTTGCGGCGTTTCGCCTGAAGTGCAGATACCGTGATACCGATGAGGATGATGATACCGTTGAACAGATCCTGCCATGCGGAGTCGATTCCCAGAAGCAGCATACTGTTGGACACCACGGTAATGATACCCATGGCGCACATGGTACCGAATACGCTTCCCTCACCGCCGAAGATACTGGCACCGCCAAGGATAACGGCGGGGATGATGGTCATCTCTTTTCCTACCAGAGCGGAAGGAACGGACTGGCTGGTCAGGCAGACACGGAGCATTCCGGCAAAGCCTGCCACGGCGCCTACCACCGCGTAAAGGATAAACTTGATTCTCTTAACATTATATCCGGCACGTTCTGCGGAAACCTCGTTTCCTCCGATGGCGTACAGCGCCCGTCCGAACATGGTTTTGTTCAGCACAAAGGAAGTAAGGATGCAGAAGATGATCAGGAAAATAATGGAGGCTGAAAGGCTGGAGCTTACCTGGCGATTTCCCACAGTAGTAGTGGTGGTCATCAGGGATACGGCGCCCAGATTCTTAAAGCCCTGGGGCAGGGTGGAGGTAATCTCCTTCAGCTGCAAGACACCCATGGACAGACCGATAAAGAAAGTCTGGGTACCCAGGGTAACCAGCATGGTGTTCAGCTTAAAGTTGGAAATGATCCAGCCGTTGAACATACCCAGGATGCAGCCAATTGCTACTGCCAGCAGAAATCCGATCAGCGGGTTGTCGCCGCAGAGACCTGCGTTCAGGCAGATGGTGCTGGACAGAGAGTAAGCCAGCGCCGCAATAGCCGGGAATGACAGGTCAAATCCGCCGGAGATCATGACTACCAGGGAGCAGAGAGCAAAGATGCCGTCTACAACCATGGCACGCAGGATCGTAAACAAGCTGTTGGGGCTCAGCAGCTGATTCCCGGACGCAAAATGAATAGCAATGCACAGAACGATCAGTACGATGAAAATATAAAACTCTGTGCGTTTGGTCATACGCTTAAATACAGATTTATTCATGATTGACATCCTCCTTACCGAATTATTCCGAGGATATTCTCTTCGGTGAAATCTTCATCGCTCATCTCGCCGACGATCAGTCCTTCTTTCATGACGATGACACGGTTGCAGTTAACAACCACTTCGGAAAGGTCATCGGAGATGATGATTACTGCCAGTCCCTCATTGGCCAGCTCATGTACCAGATGATGGATGTCCTGCTTGGCTCCTACGTCTACACCTACGGTAGGTCCGTTAAGGATCAGCACATCCAGGTCGTTGGAAAGCCATTTTGCCAGCACGATCTTCTGCTGATTTCCGCCTGACAGCGTGGAGGCAAACTTCCGCACATCGTCTGTGGCGATGGAGAACTTGTCCTTCCAGATCTGGGCGTCGTCCATAATGTCTTTTCTCTTAATAATAGAGAGGGCATTGGACAGTCTCTTCAGGGAAGAAAGGGTAATGTTGTCCGCAATGGACTGCTGCAGGCAGAGTCCCTCGGTCAGACGGTCCTCCGGCACATATCCGATCTTCATCTTCTGAGCGGCAATGGGGGAAGAAATCTTTACTTCCTGTCCGTTCAGAATGATCTTTCCGGATTCAATCTTCTCCAGTCCGAAAAGGGCCAGGGCCAGTTCCGTACGTCCGGAACCCAGAAGTCCGGTAACACCCAGGATCTCTCCTTTTCTCAGCTCAAAGGAAACATTCTTGCAGCGGTGATCCTTCAGGGTCAGGTTTTCCACCTTCAGCACCGGCTCTTTGCTGATGTTCTTGGGCACGAAGTAATCCGGTTCCAGATTACGTCCAGTCAGATAATATGTATATTTCTCGCGGGTCAGATCGGAGGTCAGTCCGGAATAAACGTTCTTGCCGTTTCTCATAATGCAGACGTCATCGGAAATCTCGAAAATCTCCTCTGTCTTATGGCTGATAAACATAATGGCAATTCCGCTGTCGCGGAGCTGGCGGACTGTTTTGAAGAGGGCGTCTACCTCTTTCTTGGTCAGAGCCGTAGTGGGCTCATCCATGATGATCAGCTTGGCGTTAAACAGCAGCGCCCGGCAGATGGCAACCAGCTGCTTGTCCGCTACGCTGAGTTCTCCCATCCGTGCGTACAGATCGATGTTATATCCGATTTTGGAAAGCGCCTCCTTGGCGGTTGCCTCCCAGCGCTTCTTGTTAACGATTTTTACTCCCGATGTGATCTCGGAGTTGATGGCCAGATTTTCCATAACCGTCAGGTTGGGGAAAATCGACAGATCCTGGTAGATAACCTGGATTCCCAGCCGGGTGGCCTCCGCCGGCGTGATCTTTGTTATTTTTTCACCTTCAAATGTTACTTCTCCCTCATCTCTGGTATAAACGCCTGAGATAATCTTTACCAGGGTAGATTTTCCGCATCCGTTTTCCCCGGCCAGACACATAACCTTACCGGGCCTCACTTTAAAGTCCACATGGTCTAAGGCGTGGACGCCTGCAAAAGACTTGCAGATCCCAGACATTTCAAGTAAGTATTCTGACATAGACGCGCATACTCCTTTCTGCAATTTACGAGGCAGAGAAATCAGCTTCTCTGCCCCTGTATTGTATCCTGCAATCTGCGAAGGACAGCCCCTTCACAGTCCGGACACGGCAGCCTGGCCGCCGTGTCCGATTTAACCAACAAACCGATGGATCCCACAGGATCAGATACCGGTTGCTACCCACTCCTCGATGTTGTCTGCGTTGATGGTGATCTGGCCGTCGCCGGTTACCAGAGTTCCCTCTACGGTACACTCGTTGTATCCGTCTACGCCGCAGTCAACGGTATCGCCGATCTCAGCGCCCTGGAACATCTGTACTGCCAGGTTGCACATAGCCTGAGCGGTAACGCCTGCATCCCAGAAGCCTACGGACTTCAGAGTTCCGTTGTTGATGTAGTCAGCTACTTCGCTGGGCATTGCTACGGAAATAGCAAATACCTGTCCGGTCAGACCCATTTCCTCGATAGCGCGGGCTGCACCGGGAGCGTCGAAGGATCCGGTTCCCAGGATACCTGTCAGGTTCGGGTATTTCTGGATCAGCTCTTTGGTCTTGTTGTATGCGATATCCGCATCGGAATCATTTACAACTCTCTCATCCAGGTAAGTCATGTTGGGATAAGCCTCTTCCTGATGAGCGATTGCCTGATCTGCCCAGTTGTTCTGGGACTCCATGGTCAGGGATCCTACCATGGTCACGTACTCGCCTTCCTCGCCCATCTGAGCTGCCAGCTCATCCATCAGAAGAGCGCCGATACCAGCCTCGTTGAAGGCCTCGATGTCGTAGTCAACGTTCTTCATACCGGATGCCTCGGTAGCGATTACAATGATGCCCTTCTCCATAGCGGTCTGGCAGATTGCCTCGCAGGCGTCGGGATCATTGGGGGAGAACAGCAGCGCGTCGATCTCGCCCTGGTTAACCAGGTCGGTCATGATCTGTACCTGAGCGGCAGCGTCGATCTCGGTAGGTGCCTGATAGGTTACCTCAACGCCGGTAGACTCGCCCCAGGACTCAACGCTCTCTTTTACATGCTCCCACCAGGGCTGCGCGGTGATCTTTCCTACGAATGCGATTCTGGGAGTCTCGCCCTCAACGGGAGCTGCCTCCTCGCCGGAATCTCCGCTGGTGCTGTCCGCATCCGCGCTGGAATCTCCGCTGGTGCTCTGGGAAGTAGCTTCCGGAGCAGAAGAGCCGGAATTGCTGGAGCTGTCTGTTCCTCCGCAAGCGACCAGGCCAACCGTCATGGCTGCAACAAGCAGCATAGCAAGTTTCTTTTTCATTGTTGTATTCCTCCTACTCGTTTGATTTACATATATCTTAGCACACTTTTACTTTGAACACATTAGTCAAAAAAAAATTGTTTTAAACGTTTAACTTCTTTTAATTTGACGATAACCCTGCCGGAGCCTTTCTTTTTCTCCTATGAATACTCACCAAAAAGAAACGAGCAGAGACCTGCGCCCTTTCGCGCGTGATCTCTGCCCGTACCTGGTTTTATTCTTATTTTCCCTCTTCCAGGATCTCTCTCACCCGGTCTGCCAGGGCCTTCCCCAGCCGCTGGTGGGATTCCGGATCCATATGCAGACCGTCCAGTTCCGAGGCCCTTCCATAGTCCGCCGCATTGATAAAGGAGATTCCCGCTGTCTTTGCGAATTCCCGGTAGGCGTCTTTAAATTTCAGGGAACGCTCATAGGCGTCTTCTCCGAACATGGCGTGGAACAGGGGATGCTTTTTATAGGAAGGATCTATCAGCACCGGGGCCGCCAGAAGGACCTCGGGAGGATTCCCCTCCAGATCAGGCGCCGCCAGAACGTTCAGGAACCGCTGCAGTCCGTAGGCGATGGTTACCGGCTCCACCCCGAACCGGGTCTTCAGATCGTTGGTGCCCAGCATGAGGATGACCAGATCCAGCGGGGCCTGGGACAGGCAGCAGGGCCTGAAATATGCCAGACCGCTGAGTTTTTCTTCGATGGGATCGTCAAAGACCGTCGTCCTTCCTCCCAGACCCTCCTCGATCACCAGATACTCCCTTCCTAATTCCTTCTGCAGAACGCCGGTCCAGCGGACCTCCGCCGGATAACGGCTGTTGTCCCCGGGAACAGCTCCCCAGGTATTGGAATCGCCAAAACAGAGAATCCGCTTCATTCTTTCCCCTCCAGTCTGCGGAAGATCATCTCATACCCGTCATTTCCGTAGGTCAGGGACCGGTTCACCCGGCTGATGGTGGCGGTGGAAGCCCCTGTCTTTTCCGAAATTTCCAGATAGGTCTTTTTTTCCCGCAGCATCTTTGCCACCTCAAAGCGCTGGGAAAGAGAAAGCAGTTCGTTAATAGTACAAACATCCTCAAAAAAGGTATAGCACTCTTCCCGGTTCTTCAGACAGAGAATCGCCTCAAAAAGCTGATCCACCGCCTCTGTATGTATATTTTTGCTCATAATCCATGCCTCCTGTCATCCGTCCAGCATAGTGACATTTTAGCACAGTAAAACTTTACAGTCAAGAATAACCCAGGGAACAAACGGGCGGAGTCAGAAGATCTGCTCCGCCGCTCTTACATCGTTCTGCATTTGTTTCTTTAAAGCCTCCAGGGAAGGAAATTTTCTTTCCGGCCGCAGAAAATCCAGCAGCTCCACTTTCACTTTTTTCCCGTACAGATCTTTTCCGCACTGGAAAAGATGCGTTTCCAATCCCTCGTATTCTCCGTGAACCGTAGGCTTGCAGCCCAGGTTGCTGACGCCCCGGAAGATTTCTCCCTCCGCATAGATCCGGGAAGCGTAAACGCCCCTGGGGGGAAGGATCTTTTCTCCCGGCGGGATCTGATTGATGGTGGGAAAACCCAGCTGGTGCCCCAGATGCCGTCCGTGAACCACCTCTCCCGTAATAAAATACGGATACCCCAGCAGCTCATTTACCTTCCGGATATGTCCGGCCAGCAGTTCTTCCCGGATATAGCTGCTGGCGATCTCCCGGTCCCCGTCCATTTCCTTTTCCAGTACTTCCACCTGAAATCCCAGCCGGCTGCCCATACGCTCCATAAGTTCCGGGGTTCCTCTCCGGCCTTTTCCAAAGCGGAAATCCGGCCCCACCACAAAGCAGCGGGCTCTCATGCGCTTTACCAGAATGTCCTGGATAAAGTCTTCCGCCTCCATATCCCGCAGGGCGCTGAAGTGGCACTCTACCAGCAGACGGATCCCCATTCTTTCCAGAAACCGGCTTCTCTCCCGGTTGGTCATGAGAAGCCCCCTCTCCCGGATCCCCAGTGCTTCCTGAGGCGATACGTCAAAGGTAAACACCGCCGGCTCTAGGCCGCCCTCTTCCGCTTTTTCCAGTACCCGGCGGATCAGCTTCCGGTGCCCCCGGTGCACCCCGTCAAACTTCCCCAGGGTGACCGCGCAGTCTTTTTCTGCCTGAAATCTCTCTATGTCCTTTACATACTTCATTCTTCTGTCTCCCGGCTGTCAAAAAACATTTTCACCAGACGCACCCGGGGCTCCCTTTTCTCCAGGCGGTACAATCCCAGAAATTCTCCCCGGCTGTCATACAGCCGGAGCTTCTCTGCCTTTTCCAGGATTTTTGGATCCTCCGGCCGGATCTGTCCAAGTTTCAGGGGATTTCCGTTTTTCGCCGCCCGGTCTGCTTCTTCCCTTACGAATGCCCGGGGATATTCCCGGAAGATCTCATCTACAGGGGTCAGCAGTTCCTCCAGACCGCCCTCCTGGGCTTTCTGCTGGATCTGGGAAAGAGTTCTGGCTTCTTCCAGGGAAAAATCTCCCACTCGGGTCCGGACCAGCTGCTCCATGCAGCCGCCGCAGCCCAGTCTTTTTCCGATATCTTCGCAAAGAGTCCGGATATACGTACCTCTGGAACAGGTGATCCGGATCCGGGCCCGGGGCAGATCCGCTTCCAGAAGGGTGATCTCATAAAAATGAACCTTCCTGGGAGAACGCTCCACAATCTTTCCCTCCCGGGCCAGCTCGTACAGCTTTTTCCCGTTCTGCTTCAGGGCGGAGTACATAGGCGGAACCTGCATCTGCTCTCCCAGAAAGCTCTCCAGGCAGGCGGACAATTCCGGAATGCCGCAGGTCACCGGACGGGTTTCCAGCACCCGGCCTCCCGTATCCTGGGTATCGGTGACAGTTCCCAGCAGCAGCACCGCTTCATAGGTCTTGGTTTCGTCCATCAGAAGATCCGCCACCTTGGTGGCCTTTCCCAGACAGACAGGAAGCACCCCTACCGCATCCGGGTCCAGGGTGCCTGTATGTCCGATTTTTTTCTGGCCGGCGATCCTCCGCAGCTTTGCCACTACATCGTGGGAGGTCCACCCGGCCTCTTTGTATACGTTAAGAATTCCGTTCATTGGCTTCTTCCCAATCCTTCAGCTGCCGCTCCACGTAGGGCGTAATATTGTTCACCACATCGTAGGGCGTACCTGCCATGGTGCAGCCGGCGGCTCTCACATGGCCGCCCCCTCCGAACAGGGCGGCGATCTTGCTGACGTCCACCACATGCTTGGAGCGGAGGCTGACCTTAAATGTCTGGGGCTTCAGTTCATAGAGGAAAATGGCCACCTCTACTCCGATGGTATTCCGCAGCTGGCTGACGATCCCGTCCATATCGCTGGAATGCAGTCCGTAGAAGCGCATTTCCTTCTGGCGGACAATTCCCACAATACAGCGGCCCTCCAGGATCATGATGCTCTCCATCAGGGTCCGGCCCATGATCTGATTCTGCACATACGTCTTCTGATAGAAGGATTCGTCCACGATCCGGGAAAAATCAATCCCTTTTTCCATCAGCGCCGCCGCCGTCCGCATGGTTTTCGGCGAGGTGCTGGAATACTGGAAAACGCCGGTGTCGTGCACGATCCCTGTGTACAGCGCCGCCGCGCAGGCCCGGCTGATCTTCTCCGGTTCCAGAAAATCATACAGCACCTCGCTGGCGGAACTGGCCTCCGGCCGGTTGCAGAACCAGGTGTACTGGCCCTGATTGGTTATATGATGGTCCAGACAGAGAACAGCCCCGGCGGTCTCCGCCCCCGGACCGGCCACGCCGATCCGGTCCCGGCTGCTGATATCCAGCAGCACCAGCAGATCGTATTTTTTATCCGGATCCCATTCCGTCCGTATCTTATCCAGATCCTCTATGTAGTAAAACACTTCCCGGGGCGGCTGCAGATAGACATCCGCCTGGATTTCCGGGTAATTATCCCGCAGGTACAGGTACAGCCCCATACAGGAGCCAATACAGTCTCCATCGGGATTCACATGTCCCGCAATGGCTACTGTTCTGACTCCCTGCAGGCATTCGGCAAGACTATTCATTCTCTCCTCCACCCTCTTTTTCTACAACCGCATCGATCAGTTTCGACATATGCACGCCGTATTCAATAGACTGATCCAGAAGAAAGGTCAGCTCCGGCGTATTTCGCAGATTCAGATTTTTCGCCAGCAGCCTGCGGATATACCCTTCTGCGCTCCGCAGACCGCTGAGGGTATCTTCCTTGGCCTTTTCATCCCCCAGAACACTGATATAAACCTTGCAGGTCTTCAGATCCGGGGCCACCTCGGCGCCTGTAACGGAAGTCATCATGGCGATCCTGGGATCCTTGATCTCCAGGCGGATGATAGAGCTCAGCTCTCTCTGGACTTCCGCGTTGATCCGGGTGTTTTTAATACTGTTTTTTCTCACCTGGGAACCTCCACCATTATATAGGCTTCAACCTGATCCAGCTCCTGGATCTCGTTGAATCCGTCAAATACCAGACCGCACTCGTATCCGGCTTTTACTTCCTTCACATCATCTTTAAACCGCTTCAGGGACGCCAGGGCTCCCTCGAAAATCTGCTTGCCTTCCCGGCTGATCCGCACTTTGCAGTCTCTCTGGAAGGTTCCGTCCAGAATATAGCTTCCTGCAATGGTGCCTACCCCGGAGGCCTTGAACAGCTGGCGGATCTCCGCATGGCCGATGACCTTCTCCTCGTAAACCGGATCCAGCATGCCCTTCATAGCCGCCTCAATATCCTCGATGGCCTGGTAGATAACCCGGTACAGCCGCACGTCCACGCCCTCCTGCTCGGCAATGGTCTTGGCGGTGGCGTCGGGCCGCACGTTAAATCCGATGATAATGGCATTGGAAGCCGCCGCCAGGGTTACGTCCGACTCGTTAATGGCGCCTACGCCGCCGTGAACGATCTTCACAACTACCTCTTCATTGGACAGCTTCAGCAGAGACTGTTTCACTGCCTCCACAGAGCCCTGCACATCGGCTTTCACCACCAGGTTCAGTTCCTTCAGATTGCCTTCCTGGATCTGGCTGAAGAGATCGTCCAGAGACATCTTGGCCTTGGTATCCTCCAGCAGACGGTTCTTGCCTTCGGATACAAAGGTGGCCGCAAAATTCTTGGCTTCCTTATCCGTTTCCGTAGCCACCAGGATCTCTCCCGCGTTGGGCACATCGTTCAGTCCCAGCACCTCTACCGGTGTGGAGGGACCAGCCTCTTTCAGTCTCCGGGAATTTTCGTCCATCATGGCCCTTACTTTTCCGGAGCAGGAGCCTGCCGCAATGTAATCCCCTACGTGCAGGGTTCCCTTCTGAACCAGAATATTGGCCACAGGGCCCTTGCCCTTATCCAGCTTGGCTTCCAGGACCAGACCTCTGGCCAGACGGTCCGGATTGGCCTTCAGCTCCATAACCTCGGCAGTCAGCAGGATCATTTCCAGCAGATTGTCAAGGCCCTCATGGGTTCTGGCAGATACCGGCACGAAAATAGTGCTTCCGCCCCAGTCCTCAGGGATCAGTCCGTACTCGGACAGTTCCTGTTTTACCCGGTCCACATTGGCTCCCGGTTTATCAATTTTATTTACCGCGACGATAATCTCTACTTCCGCGGCCTTGGCATGATTAATTGCCTCTATGGTCTGGGGCATTACCCCGTCGTCGGCGGCTACCACCAGCACGGCGATATCCGTAGAGTTGGCGCCCCGCATACGCATAGCCGTAAAGGCCTCATGGCCGGGGGTGTCCAGGAAAGTGATCTTCTGACCGTTGATGGTTACCACATAGGCGCCGATGTGCTGGGTGATTCCCCCTGCCTCCCGGTCTGTAACATGGGCGTGGCGGATGGCATCCAGCAGAGAAGTTTTGCCGTGGTCAACATGGCCCATGACGCAGACCACCGGAGGACGGGCCTGCAGTCTGCTCTCATCCTCGTCGGCCTCCTTCAGCAGCTCTTCGATCACGTCCACTTTCTCTTCCGGCTCCGCGATAATATCGTATCCCAGAGCGATCTCCTGGGCCTTTTCAAAATCAATTTCCTGGTTTACGGTTACCATAACCCCTTCCAGGAAGAGTTTTTTCACGATTACCGCCGGCTGCATCTTCATCTTTTCCGCCAGTTCCCGAATGGTCAGCTTCTCCGGCAGGGTGATCTCCTTGATCTCCTCACGCTTTTCTTCCTTCGGTCTGTGCACCGGCTTCTGCAGGGCCTTGGGCAGCGTGTGCTGGGGCCTGCGTCCCTGGTTGGGCCGGTTTCCGGTGCCGGTCCGGCGGTCGTTGGCAAACTTATTTTCTCTTAAAGAATCTTTATTTTTATCCTTGTCTCTGTCTTTGTAGCTGGTGGTGTCCCGGGAAGGCTTGTTAAAGCCGATATCCATAACCTCCTGGGGCTTCCGTTCCCGATCTCCCCTGGGAGCTCTGTTCCGGCTGTCAAAAGTTCTTCTGCCCCCTTCTTCTCTGCGGTCCGAACGACCGGCAAAGCCCGGACGGCTGCCCTGTCCCTGGGTTCTGTCTCCAAAACTTCTCTGAGGACGGTCTCCCTGGCGGCCTCCCTGATTCCGGTCCCCGAAGCTTCTCTGGGGACGATCCCCCTGGCGGCCTCCCTGATTCCGGTCCCCGAAACTTCTCTGGGGACGGTCTCCCTGGCGGCCTCCCTGATTCCGGTCCCCGAAGCTTCTCTGGGGACGGTCTCCGCTCCGGTTTCCCTGGGGGCGGTCTCCGGCGGGACGCTGGGGACGATCCCCCTGGGCGCTCTGGGCGCTTACCTGGGGACGGGCCTCTCGGGTCTCCTGCTGCGGCAGCTTTTCGCCGCTCTGCCCCTTTGCTGCAGGGCGGTTCTCAGGCTTCTCCTGGGACTTCTCTCCTCTCCGTTCCGGATGCTGCCGGTTCCCCGCCGGACGCTCCTGGAATCTTCTGGAGTTTTTTGCCTCCTTGGTGGTGGCGTTCTGGGGGCGGAACACCTGAATGATATTTTTCTTCTTATGGGCCTCAGGTTTCTTCTGGGCTGTCTCTGTTTTTTCTTCTTTTCCGGAGGGCTGGGCGGAAAATGCCTTTCTCACCATAGCCTCCTGGTTATCTTCCAGTGTACTCATATGGCTTTTAACCTCTATCTTCTTTTCTTTTAAAAATTCCATAACTGCTTTATTGTCTACACTTAACTCTTTGGCGAGCTCATGTATCCTGATTTTTGGCATCTGCTGCACCGACCTTTCCTACGACTTAACTTCCAGCTGTTTTCTGATCTCACGGGCAAGATTCTCGTCCAGCACTGCAAGGCAGGCTCTGTATTCTCTTCCGATGGCCTTTCCCAGGGCTTCCCGGTCCAGAAAGCGGACCAGAGGCACCTGATAGTACGCGCACATATTCCGGAATTTTTTTTCTGTGTTGGGGGAAGCGTCCTGGGCCAGGATCAGCAGAAATGCTTTTCCCTGCTTCACGGCTTTCTCCGCCGCGTACTCCCCGCTTCCGATCTTACCTGCTTTCATGGAGAGTCCGATCAGGAATCGGGCCTTTTTATTGTCCAAGCTCTTCCATCTCCTTTCGGAGCTTTTCAAAAATCTCCGGCGGCACCGCTGCTCCCAGGGACCGCTGCAGCCCCTTGTTTTTCTCTGCTTTATCCAGACATTCCCGGCAGCCGCAAAGATAGGCGCCCCGGCCGTTCTTTCTGCCGGTGGCGTCCAGAACGATCTCTCCCTCCGGAGTCCGCAGAATCCGGATCAGCTCCTTTTTGTTCTTCATCTCTCCGCAGCCGACGCACTTGCGCATCGGCACCTTACGCACTGTACTCAACGAATCCCTCCTGCTTATTCTTCCGGCTGGCCGGCCTGCTCCTCCTCCAGAGGCTCCTCCTCATAGTCGGCATCCTCAAATTCTTCTTCGTACTCTTCTTCCTCGTAGTAGTCAAAGTCTCCTGCTTCCCGGGCCTGGGTCTCGCTCTTTATATCGATCTTGAAACCGGTAAGTCTGGCGGCCAGTCGGGCGTTCTGTCCTTCCTTGCCGATGGCCAGGGACAGCTGATAATCCGGCACGATCACTTCCGCGGTTTTCTCATCCGGGTCCGCGGCCACAGAAATCACCTTGGCGGGAGAAAGGGCGTTTTCGATCAGGAGGGCCGGGTTTTCATCCCAGTTGATGATATCCATCTTTTCTCCGTGAAGCTCCTCCACCACAGCATTTACCCGGATGCCGTTGACTCCCACGCAGGCGCCTACCGCGTCTACATCCGGATCATTGCTCCAGACCGCGATCTTGGTTCTGGAACCGGCTTCCCTGGCAATGCTCTTGATCTCGATAATTCCCTCCCGAACCTCGGCTACCTCCGCCTCAAAGAGACGTTTTACCAGCTCCGGATGGGTTCTGGACACCAGGATCTTGGGCCCCTTGGGGGTATCCTTTACCTCCAGCACGTAAACCTTCAGACGCTCGTTGGGACGGTAGGTCTCACCCTTTACCATCTCGTTTTCCGTCAGCAGGGCGTCCACCCGGCCCAGATTAATGCTCAGATTTCTTCCTACATATCTCTGCACGATTCCGGTGATTACATCGTGCTCTTTCTCATAGTACTGGTTGTAGAGGGCGCTTCTCTCTTCCTCCCGGATTTTCTGCAGGATCACGTTCTTGGCGTTCTGGGTGGCGATCCGCCCGAATTCCTTGGACTTAATCTCTACATTGACAATATCTCCCACCTCGTACTTGGGATCTTTCATCTTGGCGTCCGCCAGGCTGATCTGCAGGGCGGGATCTTCCACCTGCTCCACAACCTCCCGCTGGGCAAATACGGAAAAATCTCCGGTTTCCGGATTGATATTCACCTTTACGTTGTCGGATTTTCCAAAGTGGTTCTTGCAGGCCTGCAGCAGAGACTGCTCAATGGCTTCCAGAAGCGTCTCCTTGCTGATGTTCTTTTCTTTTTCCAGAACATTCAGTGCCTCAATCAATTCTGTGTTCATTTTTTTCTCTTCCTCCTGATAAATCTACAGATGAAATGCCAGACGGATCAGCGCCAGGTCTGCTTTCGCAAAAGTCATCTCCAGGCCCTCTTCCGTGCAGATGGTCACACTGTTATCATCGTATGCCTGCAGGATCCCGTAAAATTCCTTTTTCCCGTCTATAGGGCGGAAAGTCCGGATCTCCAGTTCCTTTCCCATACTCCTGCGGTAATCTTTTTCTTTCTTCAGCGGGCGTCCCAGGCCCGGTGAGCTGACCTCCATAATATAGGAATCTTCAATGAAATCCTCCTGGTCCAGCCGGTCGCTGAAAGCCCGGCTTACCAGCTCGCAGTCGTCCACCGTGATGCCGCCTTCCTTGTCGATGTAGGCTCTCAGATACCAGTTTCCGGCTTCTTTCACATACTCCACATCCACCAGTTCAAACCCGTGGGATTCCACGATCGGCATCAGAAGTTCCTCCGCCTTTTTTTCATAGGTCTCTCTTCTGCTCATCTTCTCACCACCTTTGTCCGCTCAACAAAGAAGAGTGGACCTGCGTCCACTCTCCAACTAGTAACATCATTAAACGTATACAGTATAGCACCCGAAAATACTGATTGCAAGGGATTTTTACGAATTACCGGGGATTTTCCCTGTTTTCTCAGCTCTGCTGCCGATTCCGGATATGCACGTCCAGCTGATTATAGGGAATCTCGATCCCCTCTCCGTCAAAGCTTTCTTTGATCTTTTCATTCATATCCCATTTGGCCGGCCAGTAATCTTCCGTCCGGACCCAGGCCCGGAAACCGATGACCACGGAGCTGTCTCCCAGAGAATCCACAAACACCTGGCGCTCCTCCGCCTCGATCCTGGGATCCTCCTCCAGCAGACGGGTCAGAACCGCTTTTGCCTTTTTCAGATCCGTCCGGTAGGAAACCCCCACTTTGATCTCCAGCTTTCTTTTCTCCATGGAAGTCACGTTGGTGATGGTATTATCCGTCAAAAGCGCGTTGGGGATCTTCACCACCTGATTATCCACCGTGGTAATGGTGGTATAGTACATCTCAATTTTGCGGACGGTTCCCTCCACCCCTTCCTCCGGCACCAGGATATAATCCCCCGCCCGGAAAGGCTTCAGAAAAAGGATCAGGATCCCCCCGGCAAAGTTGGAAAGCCCTCCCTTCAGCGCCAGGGAAATCGCTACGCCTGCGGAGGCGATTCCCGCGGCAATGGAGGCTTCCGAGATAATGCCCAGCTGCACGATCATGGTAACCACTGTCAGGATCAGGATCCCGTAATACAGAAGGGAGATCACAAAGCTGGTAAGGGACGCATCCACGCGGAACCGTTCCATCCGCTCACGGAGCCACCGGCAAAGTTTCCTGGTAATCTTGCGGATCAGGATAAAGAGAACAATGCAGATGGCAAATTTGATCAAAAAGTTAAAGACTGCTCCGCCGGTGGTTCGAATCCAGTTTTCTACATCCGCCCAGGTTATCATTCCGGTTTATTTCTCCTCTTTTTCCATTTTTTCCTGGAGTTCCTTCTTCAGATCTCTCTTTCTGGCCGCCTGGCGCTTCTTCCCTTTGGCGGTTTTATTGTCCGAGATTTTCTCCACCACCTTTGTATACTGGAAGACCGCCATGCCCAGGGGCGGGATCTTGACTTTTATGGACTGTTTCCTTTCATCCCACTCCAGATCCCGGCTCATCTTTACCCGGGGATTCACCTGTCCGCCGCCGCCATAGGCCGCGGCATCGCTGTTGAAGATTTCTTTATATTTTCCCGGATAGGGAACGCCGATCTGATAGTCCTCGTAAAGTACATTGGAAAAGTTGCAGACCACCAGCAGGGTATCTTCTTCTTTTTCTGTTTTCCGCAGAAAGATCAGCAGATTCTTCTCCCATTCCAGGCAGTTAATCCACTCAAAGCCTTCCGGCTTGAAATCCTCCCGGTAAAGAGCCGGGCAGCTTCTGTACAGCTGCAGCAGGGCTTTCATATACGCCTTCATCTGCACATGCTGGGGATAATCCAGCGCTTTCCAGTCCAGCTCCCCTTTTTCATTCCATTCCTGATCCTGGGCAAAGTCCTGCCCCATAAAGATCAGTTTCTTGCCCGGGTGGGCCGTCAGGTATCCGAAAGCCAGCCGCAGATTGGCCAGCTTCTGCTCATACTCTCCCGGCATCTTGGACACCAGGGTGCCTTTGCCGTGAACCACCTCGTCGTGGGAAAAGCTCAGCAGGAACCGTTCGCTGTAATTGTAGATCATGCTGAAGGTCAGTTCATCGTGGTGCGTGCCCCGGAAAACAGGGTCGTAACCCATGTATCCCAGAAAATCGTTCATCCACCCCATGTTCCATTTATAATCAAAGCCCAGTCCTTCCTCTTCCAGATCTCCCGTGATCCTTGGCCAGGCCGTGGACTCCTCAGCGATAAGCAGCGCCGAAGGATATTTCTTTTTGAAGATGGAGTTCAGATGCTTCAGGAACTCAATGGCTTCCAGATTCTCATTGCCCCCGTAAATATTGGCCACCCATTCTCCATCCTGCTTTCCATAGTCCAGGTACAGCATGGAGGCCACCGCATCCATGCGGATGCCGTCCGCATGGTATTTATCCGCCCAGAACAGGGCGTTGGCGATCAGGAAGTTCCGCACTTCCGGCCTGCCGTAATTATAGATCAGGGTGCCCCAGTGGGGATGAGAGCCCTTCCGGGGATCCAGATGCTCATAGAGACAGGTGCCGTCAAAAGCAGCCAGCCCGAAGGTATCTCTGGGGAAGTGGGCCGGCACCCAGTCCAGGATCACGCCGATCCCTTCCCGGTGCATGTAGTCCATGAAATACATAAAGTCCTCCGGCCTGCCGTAACGGCTGGTGGGAGCGTAATATCCCGTCACCTGATAGCCCCAGGACTCATCCAGGGGATGCTCCATCACCGGCATCAGTTCGATATGGGTGTATCCCATTTCCTTCACGTACTCTGCCAGCATGGGGGCCAGTTCCCGGTAAGTATAGAATTCCCGGTCTTCTTCCCCGGGTTTTCTCCAGGAGCCCAGATGCACCTCGTATACAAACATGGGAGCTTCATAGCTCTGCTTCTGCTCCCTCTGCTTCATCCACGCCTGATCCTGCCACTGATAGGCGGAAAGATCCTCCACCACCGAGGCGGTGTCGGGACGGAGTTCCGTTCCGTTGGCATAGGGGTCGGCTTTCAGATAGGTGAGTTCTCCCTTGGCTTTTATTTCGTATTTATAGAGAGCTCCCTTCTGGAGTCCCGGAACAAACAGTTCAAAAATCCCGGAATCCAGGCAGTGCATCTGGCAGGTTCTTCCGTCCCAGTTGTTAAAGTCGCCCACTACGGAAACCCGCATGGCGTTGGGAGCCCAGACTGCGAAGTATACCCCCTGCACCCCGTCAATGGTCATAGGATGAGCGCCCAGCTTCTCATAAATATCGTAGCAGATCCCGGCGTTAAACCGGGCTTCTTCTTTGGTCGTGATCTGGCAGGGAAAGGCATAGGGGTCAAAAACCTCCCGTCCCGTTTTTTTATCTCCCAGAACAAATGTATATTTCGGTATGGTCTGTCCGGGAAGAAGTATGGCGAAAAAGCCGCTGTCCTCCTCGGTCATGGGGTGGCAGCGCTTATCGGAAAGGGTCTTTAAATACACCTTCTCTTCCCCGGGGAAATAGCACTGCACCAGGATCCCCTCCGGCACCGTCCGGGGGCCCAGGATATTCCGGGGATACTTTTCCTCCGAATACTGCACGGCCTCAATCTCCGCCCAGTCCATGTAATCATACAGCTTGTCCTCCATACGAACTTCCTCCCTCCTCTTATGCCGGATCTGCTCCGGTCTCTGCTTCTTCTGATTTTGTGGTGGTCAGCTCCTCCGGCTTCCGGCTCAGAATCTCCATAAACTCTTCTCCGGTAATCGTCTCTTTTTCATACAGATATTTTGCCAGTTCGTGAAGCTTGGGCATATTTGCCTTTACGATCTCCACCGCCCGCTCATAGGCTTTCTTTACCAGGGCCACTACCATGGCGTCGATTCTGGCCGAGGTAGATTCGGAGCACATGAGAGCCACGTCTCCCCCCAGATACTGGTTGGTCACCGTCTCAAAGGCTACCATGCCGAAATCCTCGCTCATGCCGAAGCGGCTGATCATGGCCCGGGCCAGCTTGGTGGCCTGCTCGATATCGTTGGCGGCTCCGGTAGTAATGGAATGGAACACCAGATCCTCCGCTACCCGGCCGCCGGTAAAGGTGGCGATGCGGTTGTCCAGTTCCTCCTGGCTCATAAGATTGTGATCGTCCTCGTCCACCTGCATGGTGTATCCAAGAGCTCCGGAAGTTCTGGGGATAATGGTGATCTTGGTCACCGGAGCCGAATGGCTCTGCATAGCCGCCACCAGAGCGTGTCCCGTCTCGTGATAGGCAACGATCAGTTTTTCTTTATCTGTAAGGATCTTATTCTTCTTCTGATATCCGGCGATGACAACCTCCACGCTTTCCTCCAGATCCGCCTGGCACACAAACTTCCGTCCGTCCCGGACCGCCCGCAGGGCCGCCTCGTTGATCATGTTGGCCAGCTCCGCGCCGCTGGCTCCGGAGGCCAGCCGGGCTACCGCTCCGAAATCCACGTTGTCGCTGATCTTGATCTTTTTGGCGTGAAGCCGCAGGATCTCCTCCCGGCCTTTCATGTCCGGCAGCTCCACCGGCACCCGGCGGTCAAAACGGCCGGGCCGGAGCAGGGCCGGATCCAGGGAATCCGGACGGTTGGTAGCCGCCAGAATGATAACGCCCTTGCGTCCGTCAAATCCATCCATTTCAGAAAGCAGCTGGTTCAGGGTCTGCTCCCGCTCGTCATTGCCGGAAAGCCCGCCCCCGTCACGCTTCTTGCCGATGGTGTCGATCTCATCAATAAATACGATACAGGGAGCCTTCTCATTGGCCTGCTTAAACAGGTCCCGGACCTTGGCAGCCCCCATACCTACAAACATTTCCACAAACTCGGAACCGGAGATAGAGAAGAAAGGCACGTTGGCCTCCCCGGCCACCGCCTTGGCCAGCAGGGTCTTACCGGTTCCGGGAGGTCCCACCAGCAAAGCGCCCTTGGGCATTCTGGCGCCGATCTCCGTATATTTTCCCGGATTGTGGAGAAAATCCACGATCTCCGTCAGGATCTCTTTTGCCTCATCCTCCCCGGCCACATCGGAGAACTTGATCCCGGTCTCCGACTGGACATAGATCTTGGCATTGCTCTTGCCAAAGCTCATGGCATTGCCCATGCCGTCTCCCATGCGCTTCATCATGGACCGCATCAGCAGCTGCCCCACAAGAATGATCAGGAAAATGGGCAGAACCATGGAGATCAGGAAGCTGACAATGGGATTCATCTCCTCCACAATGGGGGAAGAGAACTCTTCCAGACCTGCTTCCAGGAGACGGTCTGTGAGTTTATAGTCATCCATGAGGCCTGTTTCGTAATACTGTTCCGGCTGCTGGGTGTCGCCAAAGGTGATGACGCCCCCCTGCCAGTCCACCTCCACCTCTTTAATCTCCCCGTCATTCAGCATCTGGATGAAGGTGCCGTATCCTACCTCTTCCACCTTCGGCTGGGTCAGCCGGGGCAGCAGGATCAAATTTAAAAGCAAAAGCACGACCAAGGCAATCCCGTAGTAAAACATGATCGGCCGCTTTGGAGTCTTAACCTCCCGCATATTTATCCTATTCCTCCTATTTTCAATGTCTCGCATTCAGTATCCGCTAACCGACCCGCAAAGTCAAGCGAAACCCTGAAATTTCACGAAATCTTCATGTTTTTCAGATTTTGTTAAAGGATTGAAAGAAAGCGGCGGGCCCGGCGGAAACGATTCAGAATTTCCGCAGCTCGTCCGTGGCTTCCTCCCCGGTATTTTCTATGGAACGGATCACCACGTCGTAGCCGGCATGCTCGTTAAGCTTTACATGGACCCGGTCCCCGGCCTTGTGCCCCATAAGAGCCGCCCCCAGGGGAGAATCCGCCGTGATCAGTCCTTTCAGGGAATTTCCCCGGACCGCCGTAACGATCTTGTACTCCTCCGTCTCATCGTCCTCCTCAAAATACACGGTTACTCTTTTATTCAGACCTACCTCGTCCTCTTTGGAGCAGTCCGTAACCAGGATCGCCGTTTTGATCATATTTTCCAGATATCGGATGCGGCTCTCATTCTGATTTTTCTCCCGTTTTGCCGCGTAATATTCAAAGTTTTCGCTGAGATCCCCCTGGGCTCTGGCTTCTTTTACCGCCTCAATGGCCTGCTTGCGCACCACCAGCTTCCGGTACTCGATCTCTTCCTTCATTTTGTCAATATCACTCTGGGTCAGTCTGTCATGCATATCTGTGGTCCTCTTTTCTTTTTTGCTTCTTTTATTTTACAAAATTTTATTCCCGACTGCAATGGGTTCCTGGGATCTGCGCCCTTGTCAAGCCCGGAAAATAAGGCTATAATAGCATCGAAAATCAGTAAAGGAGCGAAACAGTATGGTATCAGAAAATCTTTGGAATAAAACCCCTGACTTAAAGGCGGTCAGCGCCTTCTGCGAAGACTACAAAGCCTTCCTTTCCGCCTGCAAAACAGAGCGGGAATGCGTCTCCTTCATGGAGGCGGAGCTGGAGGCAAAGGGCTACCGGAATCTGGAGGATGTGATCCGGGAGGGCGCTGTGCTGAAGGCCGGCGATAAAGTGTATACGGACATTATGAAAAAAGCCCTGCTCATGTTCCACATAGGCACCCGCCCCCTTTCCGAAGGCATGCGGATCCTGGGGGCCCACATCGACTCCCCCCGGCTGGATCTGAAGCAGCGGCCTCTTTATGAGGAGGGGGGCCTGGCTATGCTGGACACCCACTATTACGGAGGAATAAAAAAATACCAGTGGACCGCCCTGCCTCTGGCGCTTCACGGGGTCGTGGCCAAAAAAGACGGATCCCTGATCCAGGTTTCCATCGGCGACAGACCGGAGGATCCCGTGTTCGGCGTTTCCGATCTGCTGCCCCATCTGGCCTCCAGGCAGATGGAGAAAAAAGCCCGGGAATTTGTGGAGGGGGAAAATCTCAATGTGCTGGTGGGCAGCCGTCCTCTGGAAGGGGATCAGAAGGAAGCTGTAAAAGCTTCTATCCTGCAGATCCTGAAAGAGCAGTACAACATTGAAGATGAGGATTTCATTTCCGCGGAGATCGAGGTAGTTCCCGCCGGCGGCGCCAGAGATTACGGTCTGGACCGGAGCATGATCATGTCCTACGGACAGGACGACCGGGTCTGCGCCTACACCTCTTTCCGGGCCATGGTGGAGATGGAAGCTCCGGAATATACCAGCGTCTGCCTGCTGACCGACAAGGAAGAGATCGGCAGCGTAGGGGCTACCGGCATGCATTCCCGGTTCTTTGAGGACACCGTGGCGGAGGTCATGAACGCCTGCGGCTGCTACAGTGAGATCGGTCTGCGCCGGCTGCTGAAAAAGACCCGGGTGCTGTCCTCCGACGTCAGCGCCGCCTTTGATCCCAACTATCCGGAGGTCATGGAAAAGAACAACTGCGCCTATCTGGGCAACGGCCCCGTCTTCAACAAATACACCGGCTCCCGGGGCAAATCCGGCTCCAACGACGCCAACGCGGAATACATCGGCTGGCTGCGGAACATTCTGGACCAGGGAGGCATCGGCTACCAGACTTCCGAGCTGGGCAAGGTAGACGCCGGCGGCGGCGGCACCATCGCCTACATCCTGGCCAACCTGGGCATGGAGGTCATCGACTGCGGCGTAGCAGTGCTGAACATGCACGCTCCCTTTGAGATCACCAGCAAGATCGATGTCTACGAAACCTATCGGGCCTACGGCGTTTTCCTCCGGGGCTGAGGCTTCCGAAGGGGGAGGAAATCATGAAATACTTCCGTCAATTCTGTATTATCATCGCGATTTCTTTTCTGGGAGAGGTATGCCATGAATGGCTGCCCCTCCCCATCCCTGCCAGCATCTACGGCCTTTTGCTGATGCTGGCGGCTCTCTGCACCCATCTGCTCCCTCTGGAAGCGGTAAAGGACGCGGGGAAATTTCTCATTGACATTATGCCGGTAATGTTTATCCCGGCGGCGGTGGGGCTGCTGGAATCCTGGGGTGTGCTGCATCCCATGCTGGTTCCCCTGCTGGTGATCATTCCCGTGACCACAGTTCTGGTCATGGCGGTCTCCGGCCGTGTCACCCAATGGGTCATCCGTTCAGAAAAGAGGCGAAAAAAATGAAAGAAATGCTCTGCGATTCTGTATTTTTCGGGGTGACGGTCAGTCTGCTGGCCTATGAGCTGGGCGCCTTTCTGAAAAGGAAGTGGAAGCTGGCCATTTTTAACCCCCTGCTGATCTCCATCATCGTGGTCATGGTAGTGCTGGCCGGGCTCCATATTGACTACGAAAGCTACAACGAAGGCGCCAAATATCTCAGCTATCTGCTGACCCCCGCCACGGTCTGCCTGGCCATTCCTCTTTACGAGCAGCTGGAGGTTCTGAAAAAGAATCTGAAAGCCATTGCCGCCGGGATCCTCTCCGGGGTGCTCACCAGCCTGGCCAGTGTTCTGGCTCTGGCCCTGCTTTTTGGCCTGACTCATGAGCAGTACGTAACGCTCCTGCCCAAGTCCATCACCACCGCCATCGGCATGGGGGTCTCCGAAGAACTGGGAGGCATTACCACCATTACCGTAGCGGTGATCATCATCACCGGCATCCTGGGCAATATGCTGGCTGTCTTTGTATGCCGCCTCTTTAAAATTGAAGAGCCCGCCGCGGTAGGCATTGCCCTGGGATCCTCCTCCCACGCCATCGGCACCACCAAGGCCATGGAACTGGGAGAGGTCCAGGGGGCCATGAGCAGCCTTTCCATTGCTGTCTCCGGCATCCTCACCGTGGGGGCCGCCTCGGTCTTTGCCATGTTCCTGTAGCCTGCGCCGGAAGAACAATCTTCGCGTTTTTCTGTACGCTTTGGCTGTTTTGTGCTATACTTTCCTTGCATTTATACAATCGGGACTCTTCCCGGACTGGTTCGAGAACTTCCCAGGATAAAAAACCAAGATCAAAGGAGATTAGAGAATGAATGCAAAACGAAAAGTAATCATTGACTGCGACCCGGGCATCGACGACGCCCTGGCCCTGATGCTGGCCCTGGCCTCCCCGGAAATGGAGGTGCTGGGCCTTACTGTGGTATCCGGCAACGTGCCTGCCAGGGTGGGCATGGAAAACGCCCTGCGGATCCTGAAATCCATGGACCGCCTGGATATCCCTGTTTACCGGGGAGAGGAATATCCTCTGGTCCGGCCCTACGAAGATGCCACGGAGACTCATGGCAACACCGGCCTGGGAAACCTTGACCTGCCGGTGGTCACAGAGGTCCGGCCCCGGGAGGGCGCGGTGGACTTTCTGGCCGCTTCCCTGACAGAGGCGGCAGCCTCCGGAGAAAAAATCTCCGTCATCGCCCTGGGCCCCATGACCAATCTGGCCCGGCTGGCAGAGCTCCATCCGGACTGCTTCGCCGGACTGGATCAGCTGGTTTCCATGGGGGGAAACTACCGGAGCCACGGCAACTGCTCCCCGGTAGCCGAATATAACTACTGGTGCGATCCCCACGCGGCAAAAGCCGTGTTTGAGGCCTTTGAGAAACTTCCCGCCCTGAAGGGAAAGGAACTGCATATGGTGGGCCTGGATGTAACCCGGCAGATCGTGCTTACCCCCAGTCTGGCGGATTATTTCCGCCGACTGGATCCGGAACTGGGAGCCCTGGTCACCGCCATGACCGATTTCTATATGGACTTTCACTGGGAGCAGGAGGGGCTCATCGGCTGCGTCATCAACGACCCCCTGGCTGTGGCTTACTTCCTGCGGCCGGAGCTGTGTCACGGATTTTCCGCCTACACCACTGTGGAAACAGAGGGCATCTGTGAAGGCCAGAGCGTGGTGGACACCTGCGGTTTCTGGAAAAAGGCTCCCAACAGCTATATCCTCACGGAAACCGATCCCCTGGGCTTTATGGAGCTTTTCTTCTCCCGGCTTCTGAAAAAAGATCCCAAGGAGCTTCGCCCCATGCTGCTCCAGCTTATGGGAGGCGCGATCCGGTGAAAAAACTGAATCTTTCCGGCCTCTGTTTTCTGGCCCTGGCCGCGGTCCTGAACCTGGTGGGGGCCAATCTGGCCCTGGCCCTGCGTCTTCCCGTTTATCTGGATTCCATAGGCACCATGCTGGGGGCCGCCCTGCTGGGGCCGGTGTACGGCATGCTGCCCGGCGCGGTCAGCGCCATCTTAAACGGATGCACCACAGATATATACGCCTTCTACTACCTGCCGGTACAGCTGGTAACCGGTCTTCTTACCGGCCTGGCTTTCCGCCTGTTCCGCCCAGGCAGCCCAAAGGATACCTGGCGGATCCTGCCGGCCTCCCTGCTGATCTCCCTGCCGGGAACCGTGGTCAGTTCGGCCATTACCGCCCTGGTCTTCGGAGGAATCACCTCCTCCGGCTCCACAGTGCTGGTGCAGCTGCTTCACGGGGCGGGACTTAGCCTCACCGCCAGCGTCTGTGTGGTTCAGGGGGCCACGGACTTCCTGGACCGGCTCATCAGTCTGATCCTGGCAGTTCTCCTTCTTTCCGCCCTGCCTCAGTCCCTGCGGGGGAGGATCCGGAACACCGAGACAGAGTCTGCACAGAAAAAAGGAGCGTGACTTATGGAACGGTACAACCGCATTACCAATAAAAACCAGCGGGAGATCGTGCTGCTGCAGGGCCGTCCCTGTGCCTGGGGGAAATGCCGCTTCTGCGACTACATTGACGACAACTCCCGGGACAGGGAGGCCATGCTCGCTCTCAACCGCCAGGTCCTCTCCCGGGTCACCGGGGAATTCGGGGTCCTGGAGGTCATCAACTCCGGCAGCTGCTTTGAACTGCCCAGGGAGACCCTGGAGGAGATCCGGCGGATCCTCCGGGATAAGAACATCCGTCACCTGTACTTTGAAGCCCACTGGATGTACCGGAAGCACCTGCAGGAGATGCGGGATTTCATGGGCGTCCCCATTACCTTTAAGATCGGGGTGGAAACCTTTGACTATGATTTCCGGGAAAACTATCTGAACAAGCACGCGGATTTTCACAGCGCGGAGGAAGTCCGCCGGTGGTTTGAATCCCCCTGCCTCATGGTGGGGATGAAAGGCCAGACAAAAGAAATGATCGATGAAGACATCCGCCTGCTGAAAAAATTTTTTCCCCGGGGCACTATCAACGTCTTCACCGACAACAGCACGGATGTGAAACGGGATCAGCAGCTGGTGGACTGGTTCATGGACAAGTACGCGTATCTTCTGGAAGATCCCGCCGTAGAAGTTTTATATGAACGGACAGACTTCGGGGTGGGGGACTAAAAACAGTCCCCCACCCCGAAATATTTTTATGCCATTTCAGAAAACTCAAATCCCCAGAGCTTTTCTCTTTTCCTCGATTCTCTCGATCATCCGGTCTCCCAGTTTCTCGATATCGGTTTCCACCGTATAGGCAGCTTCCACCCAGTCCCGGATGCCGCCGGTGAGCAGCTCCGTCACCTTGGGTCCGCCGGTCACCTGGGGAGCAACACCCAGGAAGGTGTCGATACCGGTGGCGACTACGTAGTTTCCGATGGATACGGCTTTCTCGGACATCCACTCCGGCGCGCAGCCAACGATGGGCAGCTGAGAAATGTTCAGCCCGGAATCTATGGAGATTTTGGAAGCCAGCACCACCATACGGCTGATATCCACGCAGGATCCCATGTGCAGCACCGGCGGGATGTCCGCCAGTTCGCAGACTCTCTTCAATCCAGCGCCGCAGAGATCCTTGGCTCTCTTGTCCATCAGTCCGGCTCTGGCGGCTGCCTGGGCGGAGCATCCGGAGAGGATCAGCAGGATATCGTGCTTGATCAGTTTTTTCATCAGTTCCACATGCGCAGAGTCCGGACGGACTCTGGGATTATTGCATCCCACCATGGCAACCACGCCTCTTAAAACTCCGGAGGTAATGCAGTCAATAAGAGGCTTGGTGGTTCCCGTGGGCTCCGCCTGAGAGTTGGCCACTTTGTCCAGCTGTTTGATAATGGCTTCCACCGAGTATCCTACGGTAGCCTTCTGCTTCAGCTGGGGAATATGTACCAGCTCCGGCTTTCTGTTCACGAAGTTCTCCACAGCGGTGCGCACGATTTGCCTGGCGTTTTCGCCTGCGGTTCTGGCATTAAAGCGGATGAAGTCAGAATCCGGCATCTGCGCAATGGGAGAGGTCGTGATAAATTTGGTGTGGAAACACTTGCTTAAGGGCCCCAGCGCAGGGAAAATGCACTGTACGTCCACCACAATGGCTTCGCAGGCTCCGGTGAGCACTACGTTCTCCTGCTGCAGGAAGTTTCCTGCCATGGGTATGCCGCGCCTCATAGCGACCTCATTGGAGGTACAGCATACGCCGGCGACATTGATCCCCTTGGCACCAAGGGATTTCGCCAATGCCACCATCTCCGGATCTTCCGCGTACTCACAGATCATCTCTGAGAGACTGGGATCATGGCCGTGAACGATAATATTGACACAGTCCTCTTTCATAACCCCCAGGTTGGCCTCTGTGTCAACGGGCTTGGGAGTTCCGAACATAACATCGGAAAACTCGGTGCCGCACATGGAGCCGCCCCAGCCGTCGGACATGCCGGTGCGCAGAGACTGGCGCACCAGGGCCTCCGCCTTGCTGGAATTGCCCATATGAGTCATATGCATGGCCGTGGAAACCTCCCGGTCAATGGCTCTGGGCTCGATCTCCTCTCTGTGCCAGATCTCCTGGGTATGCTTAGGAGCTCTGGACAGCCAGCGCTGCACTCCATGGGGCTTTCCGTATTCCAGGAGAGCCAGCTCCGCCATCTCATGGGCCAGGTCATAAATATCTTTCCCTTGGGTTTCCACACCCCACTCTTTGGCGATCCGGATGAGCTTCTCCGGATCTTTTACCTGATAGTTTCCGTCTGCGGAAACGGTGCTCAAAGTGTGGCAGATTTCCCGGCCATGATCGGAATGGGTGGCTGCTCCGCCGGCCACAAAGCGCAGGAAATTTCTGCCGGAGATGCCGTCAGCATCACAGCCGCAGATTCCTCTGGGGGCTTTTGGGGTAATACGGCAGGGCCCCATGGAGCAGATGCGGCAGCAAATGCCCTGCTCCCCGAATTTGCAGTGGGGGGTCTGATTCTTTACACGCATCTGCCAGGAATCGGCCCCCACCTTTCTGCCTGTCTCCAGCAGCCGCTCTGTGGCTGCGTCGAACTCGTCAATGGTCGTCAGCTTAAAATTACTCATACATGTTCCTCCCTGAAAAAATATCCGGTTGCTCTTCTGTTTGTCTATATTTTAACAGGCTTGTTCCATCACCGGAAGCAACCAACAGTTTCCCTCTTACAACCGTTTTTTGATACCTGCCATTTGGCTTTTTCTGAGGAGTATTTTATGATACAATAAAAAAAACGGGAGGTGACAGGTTATGAAAAAATATCGGTTTATTCCCTTTATTCTCTCCGGCGCTGCCTGCGTCTTTGCCTTGATCTGTCTGAACAAATGCCTGTCTCTGGAATCCCAGCTGCAGCAGCTGCGCTCCAGCCTGAAAGAGGAAATGCGGACTCTCAGCCAGGATTTTACAGATTTTCAGATAGAGGTCCGGAGATCCTCCAGCCTTTTATCTTCCGAAAGCTGGGAATACGGCACCATTAATCTTACGGATTATACGGCGGAACTGAACTGCGCGATCACGCCAAAAGACTATTCCGAGACAGATACGGCCGTCTCGCTTTTATGCAATGGCACCGAGTATCCGCTGGAGCTCCGGGATTCCCAATATACAGGAAGGATTCCCATTCCCCTGTTTTCTGCCTCGGAAGTGACGCAGGTGCTTATTCGAGAAGGTTCCTCTGTCACCTCCCAGCCTCTGGACTGGAAACTGACTCCCAGAGAGGATCTGCTTCCCGACCTGTATACCAGCGGCGATACAGCTTTTTCCAAGGAGGATATAGAAAACGGCGGGATCCGGCTTCGCGGCACCGGCGTTATCTCCTCGGCCATCTATAATATGCCTGAAAATGAAACAATTACCGGTCTGGATCTGATCGTCCTTCTGAACGAACAAGAGATCGACCGTCTCCCCATTGATCTGAGCCGGCAGGGACAGGAAAACTATCTGAAGGAGACAGACAGCTATGGTTTCAACTATACAGTACCGGAAGGCGGATTTGATCAGATAAGCAATTTTCTCTACTATTATTATCTGGATGCACAATGGAATGTTCCCATGAACAGTACGCTGGAAATTTATGTGGAGATGACAGACAGTCACGGGCTCTGTTACCGTTCCCTCTTTTATCAATTTGAAGTTTCTGACGCAGAAGGATCTCAGAAGAACTCCAATTCCGGGCTTTCGAGCCTGAGTTCCCGCGTCTATGATAAGCGAGGACACTTACTTTATACACCGGAGGGATGATCATGAGTATACAGGATCTGGAATATTTCGCTGCTGTCTGCCGGGAACGCAGCATCAACCGGGCGGCAAAGCTGCTCTACATCACTCCCCAGGGCTTAAGCAAATCCATTAAAGCTCTGGAGCAGGAGCTGAACGCAAAGCTTTTAAACAGAAGCTCTTCCGGCATTACCCTGACGGAATGCGGGCGGTATCTTCAGGAACACCTGGATGGGTTTCTGAAGAATTACTATTCGATCTGCCGGGGCATTCAGTCCATCAGCCAGCGGCAGAACCATGAGATCGACCTGCTCTCCGCCTACGGCATTCTGCGGCTGGTGACTCCGGAGTGCATCGCGGAATTTAAAAAGCTGCATCCGGAGATCCATTTCCATTACCGGGAATACCCGGACCGGCAAGTGGAACGTCTTTTCGCCGCCAAGGAGGGAAATGTAGCCTTTACCATTGCCCCGGCCTCCCTGACGGACTGTTCTCTCCAGAAGCTGGAATCCTTTGAGATCAAGCTGCTGGTCAACCGCCGGCACCCCTTAAGCGGCAGAGAAACCGTCACCATCCGGGATCTGCAGGGAGAACGGCTGTACATAGAAAGCAGCGAGTTTCAGATCTACCACCTGATCACCGGCCGCTGCCGGGAGGCAGGCTTTGAACCTGACATCTTTTTTGAGACCAGCGGCTTCTCCCTGTGCCATAAAATGGTCCGGCAGAACAAAGGGATCTCTGTCACCGTAGATTTTATTTTCGAGGATATGCGGGACCCGGAGCTGGTGACCATCCCCTTCTCCGATGGAGATTACCGGTGGACCACCTGTATGCTGACCCGGAAAGAGGACCTGGAGAATCCGGATCTGCTGCTGTTCCGGAATCATGTGCTCCATTGGATGGAAGAAATCAAAGCCGGAAAAATACAGCGATAGCATCCATCAAAAAATCCCCTGACAGCTCACGCAGATCTGCGCCTTCTGTCAGGGGATCTTTTTATTTTTCAGGTTATCCCTTTACAAACCGGGACAGGAACTCTTTGGTCCGCTGTTCTTTGGGATTGGCAAATACTTCTTTCGGGTCGCCCTCTTCACAGATAACGCCCTCGGACATGAACACTACGTAGTTGGACACGTCCCTGGCAAAAGCCATCTCGTGGGTCACCACCAGCATGGTCATGCCCTCGTCCGCCAGGCCCCGCATAACCTCCAGAACCTCTCCCACCATCTCGGGATCCAGAGCGGAGGTAGGCTCGTCAAACAGCAGTACTTCCGGCTCCATAGCCAGGGCTCTGGCGATGGCTACCCTCTGCTTCTGGCCGCCGGACAGCTGCCGGGGCTTAGCGTTGATGTAGGGAGCCATTCCTACCCGCTCCAGGTATTTCATGGCGTTCTGCTTCGCCTCGTCCTTTCCTTTTTTCAGCACCTTGATCTGGCCGATCATACAGTTGTCCAGCACCGTCATGTTGTTGAACAGGTTAAAGGACTGGAACACCATGCCTACCTTAGCCCGGTAACCGGAGGCGTCTACCTGTCTGCCGGTAATGCTCTCCCCGTGGAATAAGATATCTCCCCCGGTGGGGGTCTCCAGCAGGTTAACACACCGCAGCAGAGTGGATTTTCCGGAACCGGAAGCTCCGATGATGCTGGTCACATCTCCGGGACGGACGGTAAAATCGATATCCTTCAGCACCTGATGACTTCCAAAAGCTTTGGACAGATGCTGGATCTCCAAAATTGCTTCGCTGCTCATTATCGCTCCCCCCTGTTCCTTCCGTGTTTCAGATCTTGCTCCAGACGTCCCCGGTACTCCTTGCTCTTCTCATCAAAAGGACTTCCCTTCTGGGGATGATTGTAAGTACCGGAGGTCAGCACCAGCTGATCCTCCTTCACCAGTTCATAGTTGTCTGAACCGTCCATCTTCTTCTCCACCCAGCGCAGGATAAAGGAAGCGGTCAGGGTCATGCACAGGTAACCGATCATCTCAATAGTCGCGGAGGGGAAATACTTGTAGGTAGCTCCCACAGCTCCTCTGTGTACGGCGAAAAACTCCGTAAACGCAATAATAAACATAACCGAGGTGTCTTTAATGTTGATGATAAAGTTGTTGCCGATCTGGGGCATGATATTCCGCAGGGCCTGAGGCAGGATCACATACCGCATGGTCTGGAAATGATTCATGCCGATGGCCTTGGCCCCCTCGGTCTGGCCCGGGTCAATGGACAGAATGCCGCCCCGGACAGATTCCGCCATATAGGCGCCGGTATTAATGGAAACAACAACGATCGCCGCCAGCCAGACGCTGGCAAATCTTACCTGATTATCCGTAAAATAAGGCAGCGCGTAATATACAAACACAGCCTGCAGGATCATAGGTGTTCCCCGGAACACCTCCACATACACCCGGACGATCACCCGGATCAGGGCCAGGAAGAACCGCTTTACCGGCGGATCATTCTTGGAATGGGGAATGGTCTGCAGGATACCGCATACAAATCCGATGAGACAGCCGATGACGGTGGCTACCAGAGCCAGGATCAGGGTGTTCGCAATACCGTTCAGATAGCTTTTCCAGTATTCTCCCCAGAGAGCCGCCATATCTGAGCCGAGTTCAATCAGCTTCTGCATAAACTTTTGCTCCTTTCTCCCGCCTCAGATTACTCCTGGCTCAGAGGCTGGATTTCAATGGCCTCGTTCATCATCTCATTGAAGTCATCTGCGGTCATAGTGGAAAGCACGCTGTCAATGGCGTCCTTCAGCTCTGTGTTGCCTTTCATAACAGAAACGCCGATATTGATATCGCCCTCATCTGCCTTAAATCCGTCCTCGCTGTCGGAGAAGTCCAGGATGGTCATATCCGGATAAGCGGCGCAGGCGCCCATAGCGGTAGGCATATCGGTACAGATAAAGTCTACGGTATCGGTTTCCAGAGCCATGAGCATGGCCGGCGCGGACTCAGCGGCAGTCTGGATCTTGGCGTCCGGGATCTGAGGCAGCATGGAATCGTACCAGATGGTAGCAATCTGGGCGGTACAGGTGCCGCCGGACAGATCACTGATGCCCTGGGCGGAAGCGTAGGGGCTGTCCTTCTTGGTAACGCAGACGATGGAAGCGTAATAGTAGGGGCCTGCGAAATCTACTTCTTCCATACGATCCTCGGTCATGGACTGACCGGCGATGACTGCGTCATAGGTACCGGACTGTACCCCGGGAACCAGGGAATCCCAGTCGGTGCGCACCACTTCCAGCTCCCAGCCGTTGGCCTCGCAGATCTTCTTGGCCATCATCACATCGTAGCCGTTGGCATACTCATTGGAATCTTTAATAGGAACTGCTCCGTTGGAGTCATCGGTCTGGGTCCAGTTATAGGGAGCGTAGGCACACTCCATGGCGATGGTCAGCACCCCGTCCTCCACGCCGGAGGAACCGCTTCCGGACTCTTCTCCCTCCGTCTGGGACTGTGAGGTAGTGGAAGAAGAATCAGCTCCTGCAGAGCTTCCGCCTGCGGCCTCTCCCTCATCCTTGCTTCCGCAGCCAGCCAGGGCGGCGGTCATCATCAGTGCCATTAATACAGCGATTCTCTTTTTCATAACGTATCCTTTCCTTTCTTATGTAACTGCTGTGCAATGCGCAAAAAACGACTACAGCGCACAACACCATAGTCGTTTCCAGGTCTCAGATTCAGGTATAGAGAAACCGATAGCGCTCCACACAAAGTGACAGTCGGCGGCATCTTCTGCCGGCAACCAACGGGGAACAGCCAGACCGGTTCACCGTTTCGGCGGAACACCCTTTCTCCCCAGTTCTCAGACGTTCTGGCGCCTCCCGGGGGATACTGATGAGCTCCGCACCTCTATCTTGTTCAATTGCTTGACATTATACTACAGGGTTCGACCATTGTCAATTCTAAGTTCCGGCAGAATGGTGGCGCACATGGTAATAAAACAGGCGGCTCCGCCGATGAAATTGGAAATGGGCTCCGCCAGAAAGACACCCATGACCCCCAGGCCGGCCACCCTGGGCAGGATAAAGGTCAGGGGCACCACAATGATAATCTTCCGGAACAGGGAGAAAAAAATAGCCTGCCTGGCTTTCCCCAGGGACTTGAACACGCTCTGCCCCGCGATCTGGAAAGCCATCATAAAAAAGCCGAAGAAGTACAAATGCAGGCAGGGCACTGCCGCCTCCACCAGCTCCGGATCCCGGTTAAAAATAGAAATAAACAGCCGGGGAAACAGGAACAGGATCAGCCACATGACCGCCAGGTATATCACCGTCAGCAGAGTCATAAACCAGATCCCCCGCTTCACCTTCCGGCACTGTCCTTCCCCGTAGTTATAACTCATGACCGGGGATGCCCCGTCTCCCATGGCCATGGCAGGCGTCTGGGCGATCTCCCGGATAGAATTCACCACTGTCATGACACCGATGTACAGATCTCCCCCGAAGGTCTGCAGCATGGAATTGCAGGCCGCCTGGACCACGGAATTGGTGCAGGACATGACAAACCCTGCGGTTCCCAGGCTGAGGATCTTCTTTACCCGCCGGGCTTCCAGCCGGAATTCTCCCCGGCGCAGCTTCAGCTCCGCATTCCTTCCCCGCAGGAACCCCACCACCCAGACCGCGGACAGGAACTGGGAAAGGATGGTGGCAAAGGCCGCTCCCCGGACCCCCCAGCCCAGCACGAAGATGAACACCGGATCCAGGGCGATATTGGTAAGGGCTCCCAGCAGCACCGTCAGCATGCCCACCCGGGCAAACCCCTGGCTGTTGATAAAAGGATTCATTCCCAGGGCGATCATTACAAAAATACTGCCGCAGAGGTAGATCATGATATAGTCTCTGGCATAGGGATAAATGGCATCGCTGGCCCCGAAAAGGTACAGCAGCGGTTTATGGAAGATAAGCCCTGCAATGGTAAGCCCTGCCCCCAGAAAAAGCAGCAGGAGAAAAGAATTGCACATGATCCGCTCCGCCTCCTGCCGGTTTCCCTTTCCCCGCTCCATGGCGCACAGAGGCGCGCCGCCGCTGCCCACCAGATTGGCGAAAGCCGTCACAAACATCAAAATCGGAAAGCAGAGCCCCAGGCCGCTGAGCGCCTGTGTCCCCACATCCTTCATCTGACCGATGTACATCCGGTCCACTATATTATAGAGCAGGTTCAGAAGCTGGGCCACCATCATAGGCAGCATCACCTGCATGATATTCTTCTGTACACTTCCCTGGGAAAAATTTGTTTGATGTGCTTTCAAAACTGTTCCCCCCTTTCCGGATGATCTTCTTCCGCAGAATTCTCCTTCGATCCCAGCGTCCGTGTACAAGGGAACAATACGGTCGTTGAAGGGCTGATTTGGGCTCCTTCACGACTCAAAGACTCCAACCGCAGGAATTCTGCGGTTTTGAGCGTGTTGCCCCTTGTACGCGGACGCTATCCTATGCCTATTTTATCACAATTTTCAGAACGTGAAAATAGCGGAGCCGGACGGAAGGAAGGCAGGAAGGAAGGCGGTCATTTCAGGGAACTCTCGCGTCACTACTGTAATATTTTAAGAAATACCAGATCTACCCGTACTTTCCTGTGCGTCTCTACTGTAAGATTTAAGGAATCCCAGATCTACCCGTACTTCCCCGCTCCTCTCTACCGTAATATTTATGAAATCTCAGATCTACCCGTACTTCCCCGCTCCTCTCTACTGTAAGATTTAAGGAATCCTAGATCTACCCGTACTTCCCCGCTCCTCTCTACTGTAAGATTTAAGGAATCCCAGATCTACCCGTACTTCCCCGCTCCTCTCTACTGTAAGATTTAAGGAATCCTAGATCTACCCGTACTTCCCCGCTCCTCTCTACCGTAATATTTATGAAATCCCGGATCTACCCGTACTTCCCCGCTCCTCTCTACTGTAAGATTTAAGGAATCCCAGATCTACCCGTACTTCCCCGCTCCTCTCTACCGTAATATTTATGAAATCCCGGATCTACCCGTACTTCCCCGCTCGTTACTACTGTAAGATTTATGAAATCTCAGATCTACCCGTACTTCCTCGCACATTTCTACCGTAATGCCGGGAAATTCCATAATTTCCCCGTATCTCACAAGTGGTGTAACGCATGCAGCAGTTTGAGCGGCATGCCCCTGGTCTTTTTTGTATAAAAAGGAACCGCTGCTCCATAGATTTCTCTATTTTGCAACGGTTCCTTCTGTCAGATTTATGCTTCCTTACTGGATCGGTTCAAAGTCAATGGCTCCGTGTTTGCACAGAGGACACACAAAGTCATCCGGCAGCACGTCTCCCTCGTAGATGTATCCGCACACCTTGCAGACAAAGCCCTTCTTGCCTTCGGTCTTGGGTTTGGGCTTTACGTTGGTCTGATAGTAGGTGTAGGTCATGGTATCCTTATCGCTCATGACACGGGCCTCGGTCACAGAGCAGATGAACATGCCGTGGGTTCCCAGATCTACATACTGCTCTACCTTCAGGGAGAAGCATGCGTTAATGTATTTGGGAAGGATCCGCAGTCCGTTGTCGGAGCGGACCTCTGCCCAGCCGGCGAACTTGTCCGCCACCCGGCCGCTCTGGAAGCCGAAGTTCTGGAATACCGAGAAGGGTGCTTCCACAGAAAGGCAGTTTACGTTCAAAATTCCCGTCTGCTTGATCACATGGTGAGAATAGTTGGCCTTATTGATGTTGACTGCTACCCGGTTGGGGTTGTCGGAAACCTGGGTCACGGTGTTGACGATAAGGCCGTTGTCCTTCTTGCCGTCGTTGGAGGTTACCACGTACAGGCCGTAGCCGATCCGGAACAGAGCCGTGAGATCGTTCTTGTTGGCCGCGTCGGGAGACTGGGCGATGTACTCTCTGCAGAGTTCCTCCGCCATAGCCTCCAGCTGGTCTTTGGTCTCTTTTTTGACGCCAGACCAGATGGTCACCGGATTGTTCAGCCAGGTGATCTTCTGGCTGTCCGCAAACATTTCTTTCATGATCTTAGCCGCCATGGGGGACCAGGATCCGTTCTCGATCAGGCCGATGGTGCGGTTCTGGAAATTCCGTTCCGTCAGATGTTCAATGAAATCCCGCATAAAGGGGAAGATACCCGCATTGTAAGTAGTGGTGGCCAGCACCAGTTTTCCGTAGCGGAAAGCGCTGGCTACGGCTTCCGCCATGTCGCATCTTGCCAGATCGTACACCGCCACCTTGGGGCAGCCTTTGGCTTTCAGCTTCTCTTCCAGGAGCTCCACCGCCTGTTTCGTGTGGCCGTATACGGACGTATAGGCGATCATGATGCCCTCGGACTCTACGGAGTAGGAAGACCAGATGTTGTATTTTTCCAGGTAATGGCCCAGGTTTTCTTTCAGAACGGGGCCGTGAAGGGGGCAGATCATGGCGATATCCAGGCCGGAAGCAGCCTTCAGAAGGTTCTGCACCTCATTGCCGTATTTTCCCACAATGCCGATGAAATACCGGCGGGATTCATCGTCCCAGTCCTCCTCCACATCCAGGGCTCCGAACTTGCCGAAGCCGTCTGCGGAAAACAGCACCTTCTCTGTACTCTCATAGGTCACCATGACCTCCGGCCAGTGTACCATGGGAGCGTAGACAAAATTCAGCACATGCTTTCCAAGGGAAAGGGATCCGCCGTTCTCCGCCAGCAGCTTGCGGTTCTCAATGTCCATATCGAAGAAATTGTCCATCATGGCAAATGCCTTCTCTGTGGAAACCACCACTGCTTCCGGATAGGTGTTGACAAAATTCTGGATGTTGGCCGCGTGGTCCGGCTCCATGTGCTGCACCACCAGGTAATCCGGCTTCCGTCCATCCAGGACATTGGCAATGTTGTCCAGCCACTCATGGGTAAAATGAATATCCACCGTGTCCATGACAGCCACTTTCTCGTCCAGGATCACATAGGAATTGTAGGACATGCCGTTTGGCACCACGTACTGGCCCTCAAACAGGTCCACCTGGTGATCGTTGACTCCCACGTAACGAATGGTATCAGTAATCGTAGGCATAAATAGAACCTCCTTATTCTGTAAATCCAGCATCAGTGTACACTGATGCTATCCTGTTCTCTTGTTCCGCATCCATTATAGCAGAACGGCATGAAATCGGCAACGCTCTTTCTATTACACCTGATTCATAAACGCCCGGATGTAAGAAAGCGCAGCTCCTAAAGCAGAGGCTTCCGCTCCCAGGCGGCTGGTCTGCAGATAAGAGCCGTCATTCTGAAAAGCGCATCTGGCCGCAGCCCTTCTGCGTATTTCTCCCAGGTACGGTTCCAGATAACGTCCCACATAACCGCCCAGGACCACATCGCAGTCAAAACTGACTCTAAGATTATTAATAACGATCGCCAGATAATGCAGATATTCTTCCCAGATCTTTTTGCAGCTTTCATCCTGCCTCCTCAGCTTATCAAAAAAGCTTTCCAGGTTTCCTCCGGCCGCATCGGCCAGGACCAAAGCAGAGCAATAGGCATCTACGCAGCCCGTACAGCCGCAGTAACAGGGCCTCCCATCCGGAACCAGGGTAGTGTGGCCGAATTCACCTCCCAGGCAGCTGTCCCCCAGATACACCTTCCCGTTCAGAAGAATGGCTCCTCCCACAGTATTGCTGAGCTGCAGATAAAGAAATGTCTCTTTTCTGCCTCCGCAGCAAAGTTCCGCAAATCCCCCTGCGTTGGCATCGTTGATCAGATGATAGGGATATTCCATACAGGAAGCCAGTTTCTCATACAGATCCGTGACGTAATTCAGCAGCACCGCATGGCGGACTGTTTTTCCATCGTCCCCGATAATCGCCGGCAGCGACACCCCTACCCCCAGAATACGTTCCGGCTCTATTTCCGCTTCCCGGACCAGCCCCCGGATCATCTCCCGGATTTCCTCAAAGTAACCGGGTTCTGCGGAAAAAGCGATCTTCCGGCGGGCAGAACGAAGGATCGAGGCATCCAGATCCGCCAGAACCAGATTGATGTGGTTCCTGGTAATATCCAGTCCCAGAGCTGCCCGGGCCGCAGGATTGCCGGAGATGATCCTGGCCTTTCGGCCGCCTGTGGACTGAAAGCTTCCCTTTTCCAGCACCAGTCCCTGCTCCATCAGCTCATTCAGATTCTGCGCAACGGTAGGAAGGCTCAGATTCAGCAGATAAGCCAGCTCCTGTTTGGATGTTTCCTTCCGTTCCATCACTGCCCGGTAAACTTTATTTCGGTTGATCTTTTTCAATTCGATATTCGTTGCTTTTTTATCCAGTGCCCCCAAACTCTTTCTCCTTTTTCTTTTTGCCTTACAGCGCCGGCCTGCACCCGGCATTTTCAGTATATAAAAAATAGAAAAAATCTTCAAGTATCCCCCTGTATCTTCTCATTGACATACCTTTTTCTTCTGTTTATAATAAATAATATACTTTTTAAATAACTTTTTCAAAAGTATATTATTAATTATTCAGGAGGTATTGCTATGCAGGGGACCATGAAAACAGCGGTTATGACAGGAATTGGAAAAATGGGGTTTGAAAGACGTCCTATCCCGGTACCCGGGGATGAGGAAGTACTGGTGAAAATTGAGTACGTGGGAATCTGCGGTTCTGACCTGCACTATTACGGAGAAGGGCGCATCGGGGATTTTATTGTAAAACCGCCTTTTGTCCTGGGCCATGAAGCCGGGGGCACTGTGGTGGAAGTCGGAAAAAATGTCTCGGATCTGAAACCCGGAGACCGGGTTGCCCTGGAGCCCGGAAAAACCTGCGGCCACTGTGAATTTTGCCGGACCGGCCGCTACAATCTCTGTCCGGAGGTTGCCTTTTTTGCCACACCGCCGGTAGACGGAGTTTTTCAGGAATATGTAGCCCACGACTCTTCCCTCTGCTTTAAACTGCCGGAAAATGTCAGCACTCTGGAGGGCGCCCTCATAGAGCCCCTGGCCGTAGGGTTTCACGCTGCCAGACAGGGCGGCGCGCATTTTGGACAGACCGCTGTGGTCACCGGCTCCGGCTGTATCGGTCTGGTCTCCCTGCTGGCCTTAAAAGCCCTGGGCGTAACAGAAGTTTACGTTGTGGATATCCTGCAGAAGCGTCTGGATAAAGCGCTGGAACTGGGGGCCTCCGCTGTGATCAACGGAAAAGAAAAGGATGCGGTCCGGGAAGTGCTGGCTCTGACTCATGGCCGAGGCTGCGACCTGGTGATCGAAACCTCCGGCTCTGAACTCTGCGCCAATCAGGGACTGGAAATGCTGGTAAAAGACGGCACCCTGGTTCAGGTGGGGTACAGCGGCTCCGGTTATATGAAACTGAACACCAGCATGATCTGCGATAAGGAACTGAATATCCGCTCTGTATTCCGCTACCGGCACATTTACCCCCTGGCCATCCAGGCAGTAGAAAAAGGGCTGGTAAACCTGAAGGGCATTGTAACAGACTCATTTGATCTGGATGATATTCAGAATGCCATGGACAGCAGTCTGCGGAACAAAGCAGAGATTGTCAAGGCAGTGATCCGGGTGGCCGGATAACAGCTGCAATATTTACGCACCGGCCTTTTACAGCAAAACCGCACCAGCCATTATCCGGCCGGTGCGGTTTATCTACTTCACTATTTTATTTGCTTTCGATCAGAACTTCCCAGCCTTGGCAGCTTCCTCAATGGCTACGGCTACGGCTACGGTCATTCCAACCATGGGGTTGTTGCCCGCGCCGATGAGTCCCATCATCTCTACGTGAGCCGGTACGGAGGAGGAGCCGGCGAACTGCGCGTCGCTGTGCATACGTCCCATGGTATCGGTCATTCCGTAGGAAGCCGGGCCTGCCGCCATGTTGTCGGGATGCAGGGTACGGCCGGTGCCGCCGCCGGAGGCAACGGAGAAGTATTTCTTGCCGGCCTCGATGCGCTCTTTCTTATAAGTACCTGCTACCGGATGCTGGAAACGGGTAGGGTTGGTGGAGTTTCCGGTGATGGATACGTCCACGTTCTCTCTCCACATGATGGCAACGCCTTCCTGTACATCGTTGGCGCCGTAGCAGTTTACTTTTGCTCTGGGGCTCTCCGGATCTTTGGAGTAGCATTTCCGGAATACTTCTTTCAGCTCGCCGGTGAAGTAATCATACTCTGTCTCCACATAGGTGAAGCCGTTGATACGGGAGATGATCTGAGCGGCGTCCTTGCCCAGTCCGTTCAGGATGACACGGAGGGGTTTCTTACGCACTTTGTTGGCTTTCTCGGCGATACCGATAGCGCCCTCAGCGGCTGCGAAGGACTCATGGCCTGCCAGGAACGCGAAGCACTCGGTGTCCTCTTCCAGAAGCATCTTGCCCAGGTTTCCATGTCCCAGACCTACTTTTCTGCGGTCTGCTACGGAACCGGGGATACAGAAGGACTGCAGTCCCTCGCCGATAGCTGCTGCTGCCTCGGAAGCTTTGCGGCAGCCTTTCTTGATAGCGATGGCGGCGCCTACGGTGTAAGCCCACTTCGCGTTCTCAAAGCAGATGGGCTGGATGCCCTCTACCATCTTGTATACGTCCAGGCCGGCAGCCTTGGTCACCTCGGCCGCGCCCTCAATAGAGTCGATGCCGTACTCAGCGAGCTTTGCCAGAACCTGTTTTTCTCTTCTCTCATATGATTCAAATAAAGCCATCTTTTTCGTTCCTCCTCTATTACTCTTTTCTCGGGTCAACAATCTTTACAGCGTCAGCTACGCGGCCGTACTGTCCGGAAGCTTTCTCCAGCGCAGTCTGAGCGTCGTCACCGTTCTTGATGAAATCCATCATTCTTCCGAAGTTCACATACTTGTAGCCGATGATCTCATCGTTCTCATCCAGAGCGATGCCGGTTACATAGCCTTCTGCCATCTCCAGGTAGCGGGGGCCCTTCTTCAGGGTTCCGTACATGGTTCCAACCTGGGAACGAAGTCCCTTGCCCAGATCCTCCAGTCCTGCGCCGATGGGCAGACCTTCCTCGGAGAAGGCGCTCTGGGAACGTCCGTAAACGATCTGCAGGAACAGCTCTCTCATAGCAGTGTTGATGGCGTCGCATACCAGGTCAGTGTTCAGAGCTTCCATGACGGTCAGGCCGGGAAGGATTTCAGAAGCCATGGCTGCGGAATGAGTCATGCCGGAGCAGCCCAGAGTCTCTACCAGAGCCTCCTGGATGATTCCGTCTTTTACATTCAGAGTCAGTTTGCAGGCTCCCTGCTGGGGTGCGCACCAGCCAACGCCGTGAGTCAGGCCGGAAATGTCTTTTACTTCCTTAGCTTTTACCCATTTTGCCTGTTCCGGAATCGGAGCTGCGCCATGATGAACGCCCTGATGTACCGGACACATCATTTCTACCTCTTTTGAATAAATCATTGTGTAACTCCTTTCAAAATTGATGTTTAACACTGTATGGCTCCGGACGCTTCAGCCGCGCCCAGATTCCTTTTTATTTTCTCACAAACTGTTCGTTTCGTAAAGTGTTTTTTCGATGATTTCCCCGGGCTTTTTAAAGATGTGCTCCGGCGGGATCACGCCCCGGACGCTGGAAAGGGGATAGATATTTGTATGAGGGCCGATGACGGTGCCGGGATTCAGCACGCTGTTGCAGCCCACCTCCACACAGTCTCCCAGCATGGCCCCGAATTTTTTCAGGCCGGTGGCCATGGTCTCTCCCTGGCCCTTTACCACCACCAGAGTCTTGTCGGATTTTACGTTGGAGGTAATGGATCCCGCCCCCATGTGGGCTTTGTATCCCAGAATGGAATCTCCCACGTAATTATAATGAGGCACCTGGACTTTATTGAAGAGGATCACGTTTTTCAGTTCTGTGGAATTTCCCACCACAGCCCCCTCCCCCACAATGGCGCTGCCCCGGATAAAGGCGCACTGGCGGATCTCCACTCCCTTCCCGATGATGCAGGGCCCGGTGATGGAGGCGGTGGGCGCGATGACCGCGTCCCGGGCAATCCAGATGTTTTCTCCCCGCTGTTCATACTCCTCCGGGGAAAGGGTCTTTCCCAGCTCCGGGATAAAGTCCTTGATCAGAGGCAGTACCTCCCAGGGATAGGTTTTTCCCTGAAAAAGTTCCGCAGCTATGGTCTGCTCCAGATCATACATTTCCTGAATGGTTACGTATTTCATGATGCTTCTCCTTTCTTCACGGTTCTTGTTTTCTGAGGCTTTTTATAGTATATGGCCGCCGCGTCAAAACAGGCCTTCAGGGCACTCTGGTTTTTCAGCTGCCGCACATTCAGGGTGTGCCTGGCCACAAAATGGTTCAGCTTCTGCATATATTCCTCTGTGGAGACGGTTCCCTCCGCCACGTAGGTAAGGCCCTTTTCCCAGCTGGCCGTCAGCTCCGGGTTCAGAAGGGGGCGGATGGAGGCGTTGACCACATCGAAGACCATTTCTCCCAGCTGGGTGGGGGTGATGATCTGGGTCTTTTTGTTCAGGGCCAGATATTTTATATGGAACAGCTTTTTCAGGATTTCCGCCCGGGTGGCGGATGTGCCGATGCCGCTGCCCTTGATCTGTTCCCGGAGCTCCTCGTCCTCAATGAGCTGGCCGGCGTTTTCCATGGCCAGGATCATGGACCCGGAATTGTACCGCTTGGGCGGGGAGGTCTCCCCTTCTTTGATCTGAAAGCCCTCCACCGGCAGGAGGCTTCCCTTCTTCAGTCCCGACAGGGCCTGGAGGAAGTCGGCGCCGCATAGGGTGTCCTCCTCCCCCTCCTCCTTTTTTCTGGTCTGAGGCAGGCCCGCCACTTTCAGATATCCCTCCTCCGCCAGCACCTTAAAGCCGGAGAAAAAGGACTCCTTTCCCATGCGTGAGACCAGGGAGATCTTCTGGTACACCGCCGGAGGATAAAAGATGCTCAGGAACCGCCGGACAATGGTGCCGTAGACCTTGGCCGAAAGCTCCGAAAGCCGGGGCAGATTCTGCAGCCCCTGGCCGGTGGGGATGATGGCGTAGTGGTCGGTGATCTGTTTGTCGTTGGTGTAGCGGCTCTTTCCGATGTTCCGGTAGGCTTCTTTTTCCAGGATCTCCGCAGCGAAGCCGGCGGCAGGCTCATACCGGGTCAGTCCCCGGATATTTTTCTGTATTTCTTTTGCCACTGCCGAGGACAGGACTCTGGCGTCGGTCCTGGGATAAGTCACCAGTTTTTTCTCGTACAGCTCCTGGACCACCGACAGTGTCTGATCCGGGCTGATCTTATACAATTTCGAGCACTCGTTCTGCAGCTCCGCCAGGTTAAAGAGCAGTGGCGGATTTTTCAGCTCCTTTTTTTTCTCCGCCTTCTCCACTACAGCCTCCCGGGGAACCATGGCCTCCAGCTGCTTCACCAGACTCTGGGCATCCTCTTTTTTCTTAAATCCGTTTTCCTTATAGAGCAGGGGGGACTGAAAATACAGGCTGCCCTCCGCCGCCCTCCATTCCCCGTCAAAGGTCCTGCCGCCATAGTTCTGTTTGGCCAGCACCCGGTAGAAGGGGGTTTTCACAAAATTCCGGATCTCCCGCTCCCGGCGGACCACCATGCCCAGAACGCAGGTCATGACCCGGCCCACCGCCACCGCCTGGTATTTTCCTCCCAGGTAGCTGGAGACGGCATTCCCGTATTTCAAAGACAGGGCCCGGGAAAAGTTGATGCCCATCAGGTAATCCTCCTTGGCCCGCAGATAGGCGGAATCCGCCAGATGGTCGTAGTCGCTTAAGTCCCTGGCCTCCCGGATCCCCCGGAGGATCTCCTCCTGGGTCTGGGAGTCAATCCACACCCGCTTCTGCTGTTTCCCCCGGACCTTGGCCATCTGCGCCACCAGCCGGTAGATATATTCTCCCTCCCGTCCCGAGTCGGTGCAGACGTAGATGGTTTCCACATCCTCCCGGTGCAGCAGGCCGCTGACGATCTGAAACTGTTTTTTCACCGCCGGGATCACCTCGTACTGAAACTGCTCCGGCAGGAAGGGCAGAGTCTCAAAGCTCCATTTTTTATATTTTTCATCGTACTTTTCCGGATAGCTCATGGTTACCAGATGGCCCACGCACCAGGTGACCAGGGAATGTTCCGATTCCAGATACCCGTCCCGCCGGGCCATGGTTTCCTTCAGGGCCTTGGCGAACTCCTGGGCCACGCTGGGCTTCTCCGCGATGTACAAAGCTTTCGGCATATTTCTTTCTTCTCCCTTACAGATGTTCCTTGCTGTCGGTTCCAGTATAACAGACTTTTGCCCGCAGAAAAAGACTGCTCCCGGGATTTTCATCCCGAAAGCAGCCTTTTCTGTCGTTTCATGCTCCGGCAGGGGCATCTTTACTTGTCCGCGCTCATCTTGCGCAGGGGCAGAGCCAGCAGCACAGCGCCTCCCACCATATTCCCAAGCGTCACAATCAGCATGGAGAACAGCATACTGGAGATGGATACGCCGGGCACCATAAAGCCCACAGCTGTAAACAGAGCCATGTTGGCGATGCAGTGCTCAAATCCGGCGATGACAAATCCGGAGATGCAGATGACGATCATCAGGAACTTGGCGGCCTCCTCCTTGCATTTGGTGCCGCAGGCCACAGCCAGGCACACAAAGAAGTTACAGAGCACAGCCCGGAAGAACATTTCCCCGGGAGCGATGGAAAGCTTGCCATCGATCATTCCCGCGAAAAAGTCTTTGGTTCCGGATCCTCCCGCCAGCACCCAGATGCCGGCGAACAGGAAGCATCCCACAAAGTTTCCGATGTAGCTGACAACCCAGACCTTTACGGTCTGTCCCCAGGTAACTGCGTGGTCATAGGCCCCGAAGGCCATGACCAGGTTGTTCCCCGTAAACAGCTCGCTTCCGATAAATACGATCAGAAGCACGGCGATGGAGAACACCAGTCCCCCCAGGAATTTCCCCCATGCGGCGGAAGTGTCTGCGAACAGACTGTTTACCACGTTGCTGTAGATCATCGCCACGGCAATGAAGAATCCTGCCATCATGGCCCGGATAAAATACTTGCCGGGATGATCCCGGAGCGTTGTCGCTTTGGCAACGGCGGCGTTTGAGAATTTTTTGACATCATCAAACGGCATTTCATTTTCCCCCTTTTCGAGAAAACAAAAATAGTGGTTTCCGCTCACTATAGGGTTAGTCTAACACAGGACAGCCCATACTTCAACCGATCCTGCCGGGATTTGTGTACGAAATCAAGTGCCTTTTATTTTGCCTGGATATATTCCTTTGCCACCAGGGTCTCCGCGCAGAGCACCGCTCCGCCGGCAGCTCCCCGGACGGTATTGTGGGAAAGGCCGATGAACTTCCAGTCGTAGATGGAATCCTCCCGCAGGCGTCCCACGGAAATGCCCATACCCTTTTCATAATCCACATCCAGCTGTACCTGGGGACGGTTGTCCTCCTCCATGTAGCGGATGAAATGCTCCGGAGCGCTGGGCAGCTTCAGCTCCTGGGGAAGGCCTTTAAAGTTCACCATCTTTTCGATCAGCTGCTCCTTGGTGGGGTTCTTGCGGAATTTCACAAACACCGCGGCGGTATGGCCGTTGAGCACGGGAACACGGATGCACTGGCAGGTGATCCGGGGTTCCTCCGCCTTGACGATGACGCCGTTTTCAATACGGCCCCAGAGCCTTAAGGGCTCCTGCTCGCTCTTTTCTTCCTCGCCGCCGATGTAGGGGATGATGTTCTCCACCATCTCCGGCCAGTCCTTAAAAGTTTTGCCTGCGCCGGAAATGGCCTGATAGGTGGTAGCCACTACCTCGTAGGGCTCAAATTCCTTCCAGGCGGTCAGCACCGGCGCGTAGCTCTGAATGGAACAGTTGGGTTTTACGGCAATAAAGCCTCTTGTGGTGCCCAGTCTCTTTTTCTGGAACTGGATCACGTCAAAGTGCTCCGGATTGATCTCCGGCACTACCATGGGCACATCCGGGGTCCAGCGGTGAGCGCTGTTGTTGGAGACCACCGGCGTCTCGGTTTTCGCGTACTCCTCCTCGATCTTCCGGATCTCGTCCTTGGACATATCAACAGCGGAGAATACAAAGTCCACAGTGGAAGCCACCTTCTCCACCTCATTCACGTTCATGACCACCAGTTTTTTTACCGCCTCCGGCATGGGGGTAGTCATTTTCCAGCGGCCGCCTACCGCTTCCTCATAAGTTTTTCCCGCGCTCCTTGGGCTGGCCGCCACCGTTACCACTTCAAACCAGGGATGATTCTCCAGCAGGGAGATAAATCTCTGTCCCACCATGCCGGTGGCTCCCAGAATTCCGACTTTCAGCTTTTTTTCCATTTTTCACTCCTCATTTCTGTGCAGTCTGCACCTTTTGTGTTTATGCCACGTACATTTGTGCGTCATATGTGTATACTATACCAAGTGCACAAAAAATGCAACTGTTTTTTTATTCCGCCAGATACTTTTTATACTCCTCCAGCACCGGCTTCATAGCCTCCGCCCCGGGAGCCCCCAGGGTCATCCGTTTCTCCACGCAGGTCTTCATGCTGATGGCCTCGTAGATATCCTCCTGAAAAGCCGGGCAGAGCTTCTGATACTCTTCCAGAGGCAGCGCGTCCAGAGAGCAGTTTTTCTCAATACAGAGCAGCACCAGACGGCCGATGATGCCGTGGGCGTCCCGGAAAGGCACGCCCTTGCCCACCAGGTAATCGGCGGCGTCGGTGGCGTTGGTAAATCCGTTTTTGGCGGAAGCTTCCATAACGTCTCTGCGGAATTTCATGGTGGAGAGCATGCCTTCAAAAAGCGCCAGGCAGCCCTTTACCGTGTCGATGGCGTCAAAGGCCGGCTCCTTATCCTCCTGCATGTCCTTGTTGTAGGCCAGAGGCAGCCCTTTCATGGTGGTCAGCAGGGAGGTAAGGGCCCCGTAGACCCGTCCCGTCTTGCCCCGGACCAGTTCGGCAATATCCGGATTCTTTTTCTGGGGCATAATGGAGCTTCCGGTGCTGTAGGCATCGTCGATCTCCACGAACCGGTACTCGTTGGTGTTCCAGACAATGATCTCCTCGCAGAACCGGCTTAAATGCATCATAATGGTGGACAGGGCCGCCAGCAGCTCAATGACGTAATCCCGGTCGGAAACCGAGTCCATGCTGTTGCGGGTGGCTCCGTAAAAATCCAGCAGGGACGCCGTGTACTCCCGGTCCAGGGGATAGGTGGTCCCCGCCAGGGCTCCCGCTCCCAGAGGACAGTAGTTCATCCGCTCATAGATATCGTGCATTCTTCCCCGGTCCCGGCGGAACATTTCAAAGTATGCCCCCAGATGATGGGCCAGGGTCAGGGGCTGGGCTTTCTGCAGATGGGTAAAGCCCGGCATATAGGTGTGAAGGTTTTCCTCCATGATCCTTTCGATGGTGGTCAGCAGCTGCTTCAGCAGGCCGTCAATCTCTCCGATCTCGTCCCGGACGTACAGCTTCATATCCAGGGCCACCTGGTCGTTGCGGCTGCGGCCGGTGTGGAGCTTTTTGCCCACATCTCCGATGCGGTCAATGAGATTGGCCTCCACAAAGCTGTGAATGTCCTCGTACTCCTCCGTAATAGGCAGTTTTCCGCTTTCCACATCCTCCAGGATCCCTTTCAGGCCATTCTCAATCTGACGGCCCTCCTCCTCCGTGAGGATTCCCTGCTTTGCCAGCATCTTTACGTGGGCCAGACTGCCCCGGATGTCCTGCCGGTAAAGCTTCCGGTCAAAGGTAATGGACGCGTTGAAATTGTAGACCAGCTGGTCTGTCTCCTTGGTGAATCTTCCTCCCCAAAGCTGTGCCATATGATTTCCTCTCTTTCTATTGGTTGCGGGCAGCCGCCCGTTTTTCTCGTTCCTCCGCCTCTTTTCTGGAAAAGACGCAGCCGCAGTAATTCTGCCGGTACAGGCCGTACTCTCCGGACAGCTGGATGGACCGCCGGTATCCGTCCTTTTTCTTAAAATCCGAGACCAGGTAGGGAACCCCCGTCTCCTGCCCCAGGGCCAGGCCGATCTGGTTGAGCTTTTCCGCGTTTTTTAAGGGGCTGATGGTAAGGGTGGTGGTAAAATAATCCATTCCCAGCTCCGCCGCCTTCTCCGCCGCCTCCCGGATCCGCAGCTCGTAGCAGCGAAAACACCGCTCTCCCCCTTCCGGAATTTCCTCCATCCCCCGGACTGCTTCATAAAACCGGCTGTTGTCAAAGGGGCCTTCCGCGAAATCCACCGGATTCCCCAGGGGCATCTCCCGGATCAGCCGCCGCTGCTCCTCCACCCGGTGACGGTATTCCTCCTCCGGATAAATATTGGGATTATAGTAAAAAACCGTGATCCGGAAATACCGGGACAGATATTCCAGCACGTAGCTGCTGCAGGGGGCGCAGCAGCTGTGGAGCAGCAGGGAGGGCGTCTTTTTTTCTTCCCTGAATTTTTCCAGGACTCCCTCCATCTCTTTCTGATAATTGCGCTTCATTTTTTGTCCTTCCTCCGGCCGAAGCAGAAATGCCCAACAATGGTCAGCAGGGCACAGAGAAACAGTTCCACATAATAACTGATCCCCCGGCTCAGGACCATGCCCGGCAGCACCAGGGCCGGTCCGAAAACAGGGGCGAAAAGTCTCAGGAAAGTCCCTTCGCTGACGCCCATACCCCCCGGAAGGGGCAGCATATCCGCCGCCACGGAAATGGATGCCTGCAGGATCAGCACCCTCCACAGGGAGGTGCCCGTAAGGCCAAAGGACCTGTATACAAACCAGGTGGCCCCGAACAGCACAAAACGCTGCAGAACAGACAACAGAAAAATCAGGATCATCACCGGCACATGATCCTTAAAAAAAGCGGCGGTGGATTTGTACCGGTCCATTGCCTGGGCCAGATTCTCCACCCGTCCTTCCTTATGCTTCATAAAACCTTTTTTCTCCAGCCATCCCAGGCCTTTGATCATACCCTTCTTGGCCAGGGTGGGGTGAAAAATAAACAGGATCAGCAGAAAACAGAATCCGCTGTTCAAAAAAAGCCCCACGCCGAAAATCGGCAGCACTCCGTGAAAATATTCCCTCAGGATCCCCTGCCCGAAAATGATCAGGCCGAATCCCACCGCCACCAGCACCAGCTTATACATCAGGGTGATCAGCAGCATCACCAGGGAAGAGACCGGAATGGGAATCTTTTCCTTTTTCATATAATAAATCTGCATGGGCGGACCTCCGCCGGCAAAGGGGGTAATATTCCCGAAAAAATAGCCTACGCCGGACAGCAGCAGGCACTTTCCAAGTCCCAGCTGCTGCCGGATCCTTCCCATCATGATCCGGATGATCAGGGCTCCCAGAATAATAAATACCGCCACACAGAATACCGCCCCCAGAAGCCAGTGCCCGTCCGTTTCCATCATATGTGCTTTCAGGTCGCTGATATTCTCGCCCTTTAATACTCCTGCCAGGGTCAGAAGAAACACCGCTGCCAGAAATACCAGGTTGACAACCCTTTTCTTTTTATCTCTCAAAATCTCTCAGTCCTTCGTACGGGGCCAGGCCCCTCTTTCGTCCATTCCCTATACTACCACAAAAAAAAGTCCGGGTAAAGCAGTCAATTTCTGACCTTTTTTCCCGGCCGTCATATTATAGACTATACTCCACTGGAGGTTGCCTCATGGAATTACTGAAATTAGAACATGTTTCTCTGGCCTATCATACCCCGGCAGGGGAGACGCCTGCCCTGGAAGATATAAGCTTTTCTCTGGAACAGGGGGAATTTGCCGCCCTGGTAGGCCCCAGCGGCTGCGGAAAAAGTACCCTTCTGAACCTGATCGACGGCCTACTCTCTCCGGAATCCGGCAAAATCCTTGTGCAGGGAAAACCGGCGGCGGATTCCAGACTGCATATGGGCTACATGCTCCAGAAAGACCATCTTTTTGAATGGCGCACCATCTACCGCAACGTGGTTCTGGGCCTGGAGATCCAGCACAGACTGACTCCGGAAAACCTGGCCCGGGTGGATGCTATGCTGGAAACCTACGGTCTGGCTCCTTTCCGGAATTCCCGGCCTTCGGAGCTGTCCGGAGGTATGCGCCAGCGGGCTGCCCTGATCCGTACCCTGGCCCTGGATCCTTCTCTTCTGCTGCTGGATGAGCCCTTTTCCGCCCTGGACTATCAGACCCGTCTCCAGGTGGCGGACGACATCGGCCAGATCATCCGCCGGGAACAGAAGACGGCGCTGCTGGTTACCCACGATATCGGGGAGGCCATCAGCATGGCGGACCGGGTGCTGGTCCTTTCTCCCCGTCCTGCCAGGATCCGCCGGGTGATCCCCATCGAGCTGGGAATCCCGGACCGGACTCCGCTCCGCTCCCGGGAGGCCCCGGAGTTCAAAACCTATTTTAATCTGATCTGGAAGGAGCTGAACAGCCATGAAAAAGACTAGCGCCCAGGAGGAATTTCTGAAAAAACTGCAGCGGCAGCGACGCCGGGTAACTGCCCTGCGTCTTCTTATTTTCGTGTCTTTTTTGCTGCTCTGGGAAGCGTCCGCCCGCCTGGGCTGGATTGATTCTTTTATATTCAGCAGTCCCTCTGATCTGGCCCGGACCTTCTGTCAGATGCTTTCCGGCCAGGACCTGGGGACGCATGTGGCCATCACCCTGGGAGAGACCCTTCTGAGTTTCCTGCTGGTAATGGTTCTTTCCCTGGCAGCCGCCGTAGCTCTCTGGCTGTTTCCGGGCTTTGCAAGGGTATCGGAGCCTTATCTGGTAGTGCTCAACAGCCTGCCTAAATCCGCCCTGGCTCCTCTGCTCATTGTCTGGCTGGGCGCAAATGTCCGCACCATTATTGTGGCCGGCATGTCCGTGGCCCTTTTCGGTTCTATGATCAGTCTCTACGCCGGGTTCCGGGCTGTGGATCCGGATATGCTCAAGCTGATCCGCACCCTGGGAGGCGGCAGGAGGGCAGTCCTTGGGAAAGCCCTCCTGCCCGCCTCGGTTCCCTATCTGATCAGCACTTTTAAGGTGAACATCGGCCTCTGCCTGGTGGGCGTGGTCATCGGAGAGTTTATCGGGGCAAGAAAAGGCCTGGGATACCTGATCATTTACGGCTCCCAGGTCTTTAAGCTGAATATGGTCATTCTCTCCATTTCCATCCTCTGTCTCATTGCCGCGGTTCTTTACGGTCTTCTGGGGATTCTGGAAAAGAGATACCTGAAGCGGAGGGCCGGGTAAGTTCCAGGTCCATGCTGCCGGAGCGGAAGCCTTCCAGATCCAGGGTAAAATATCGAAAGCCCAAAGGCCGGAGGATCTCCAGAATCTCCCGGGGCTTTCCAGCCGCTTTTTTCATAGCCTCCGGCTCCAGCTCCAGCCGCAGGATCTCTCCGTGGAGTCTGGCCCGGACCTGCCGGCAGCCCCACTTTTTCAGAAGTTCTTCCGCCTGCTCCAGTTTTCTCAGCACTTCTTCCTCCAGTCTTGCCCCGTAGGGCAGACGGGTGGCCATGCAGGGAGAAGCCGGGCGCTCCGCCGTCCGGATCCCCAGCTCCCCGGCAAACCGGCGGACCTCTTCCTTGGAAAAGCCGCATTCCGCCAGAGGGCTTTGGATTCCCAGTTCCTGCAGGGCAGCCAGACCCGGCCGGTAAATCTGCAGATCATCGGCGTTGGTGCCGTCCAGCACCCATTTCGCCCCCAGCTCCCCGGCCCGGCCAAGGGCTTTTTCATACAGAAGCTTTTTACAGAGATAGCACCGGTCCGGAGGATTATTCCGGATCTCCGGCAGTTCCTTCAGCTCGTCCACCGGAATCCTTTCCTGGGGTACTCCCGCCTCCCGGGCTGTCTCCTTTGCCGCTTCCATATCTCCCCGGGGATGCAGGGAGGTATCGAAAGTCAGGGCGTACACCCGGCTTCCCCGCTGATCTGCCGCCTCCCGGGCCAGATACAGAAGGAGGGAGCTGTCCGCTCCCCCTGAAAACGCCAGGCAGAGATCCTGCTCCGCCAGCTCTCCTAGCAGGCTGCGGAGCCTCTCCTTTTTCCGCTCCCACAGCCTGCTGTTTTCTTCTTTCATTCTTTCTCCCTTCCGCCTGTGTCCTTACAGATTGGCCCTTACCTGCCTGGGCTGATAGCCCGCCTCCTGCAGGGCGTGAATGATCTGCAGCTTATGGGCTGTGCCGAAGGCCTCCAGGGTGATCTGCAGTTCCACCGCCGCATTCCGGTTGGTGCTGTAGAACTGGTTATGCTCCAGCTTGATCACATTGCCCTGCTGTTCCGCAATGACGCCGGATACCCGGGTCAGCTCACCGGGCTTGTCCGGAAGCAGCACGGAAATCGTAAAGATCCTGTCTCTGGCAATGAGACCGTTCTGCACCACGGAGGACATGGTGATCACATCCATGTTGCCGCCGCTTAAAATGGAAACCACTTTTTTACCCTTTACGTCCAGATGCTTCAGAGCAGCCACTGTCAGCAGGCCGGAATTTTCCACGATCATCTTGTGGTTTTCCACCATATCCAGGAAAGCCACCACCAGTTCATGGTCCTCCACGGTCAGGATCCCGTCCAGATTTTTCTGCAGATAGGGGAAGATCTTTTCCCCGGGACGCTTTACGGCTGTGCCGTCGGCAATGGTGTTTACCGCAGGCAGGGTGGTCACCTCTCCCTTTTCCAGGGAAACCTGCATGCAGTTGGCTCCCGCCGGCTCTACTCCCAGCACTTTGATATTGGGATTCAGAAGTTTGGCCAGCGTGGAAACTCCCGTGGCCAGTCCGCCGCCGCCGATGGGAACCAGAATATAATCTACCAGGGGCATATCTTTTACAATCTCCATGGCAATGGTTCCCTGGCCGGTAGCCACAGTCAGATCATCGAAGGGATGGATAAAGGTATAGCCCTGCTCTTCCGCCAGGGCGTAGGCTTTTTCGCAGGCCTCGTCGTATACATCTCCGTAGAGGACCACCTCCGCACCGTAGCTCTTGGTGCGCTCCACTTTGATCAGGGGAGTGGTGGTAGGCATTACGATCACCGCTTTCACCCCGAAGGCCTTGGCCGCGTAGGCCACGCCCTGGGCATGGTTTCCCGCGGAAGCGGTGATCAGGCCCTTCTCCCGCTCCTCCGGTTTCAGGGTGCTGATCTTATAGTAGGCCCCCCGGATCTTATAGGCTCCTGTCACCTGCATATTTTCCGGCTTCAGGTATACCCGGTTCCCGGTCTGCTGGCTGAAGTATTCGCTGTAGACCAGCTTGGTCTCCTGGGTAACCTTTTTTACGATTTCCGAGGCCTCCTCAAATTTATCTAATGTAAGCATTTCCATTCCTTCTTTCTCTTCACTTATTCCCGTTCCGGCTCCAGATTGAACAGAGCGTTTACGAACTGGTCCGGATCAAACTTCTGCAGGTCGTCGATGGTTTCCCCCACTCCGATGTATTTCACCGGAATATCCAGTTCCGACTGAATGGCCACCGCGATCCCGCCTTTTGCCGTTCCGTCCAGCTTGGTCAGGATAATTCCCGTTACGTTGGCTGCCTCCTTAAACTGCCGGGCCTGAACCAGCGCGTTCTGGCCGGTGGTGCCGTCCAGAACCACCAGGGTTTCCAGATAAGCCTCCGGATACTCCCTTTCCAGGATCCGGTAGATTTTTTTCAGTTCTTCCATCAGGTTCTTTTTGTTATGCAGCCGTCCGGCCGTATCGCAGAGCAGCACATCCGCGTTCCGGGCCTTGGCCGCGGCCACTGCGTCGTAGACCACGGAGGCCGGATCCGCCCCGGGCTGTCCCCCGATAAGCTCCACCCCGGCCCGGTTGGCCCAGCCTGCCAGCTGCTCTCCTGCCGCGGCCCGGAAGGTATCCGCCGCCGCCAGGATCACTTTCTTTCCCTGCTCTTTCAGCTTGCCCGCCAGCTTGCCCACGGAAGTGGTTTTTCCCACTCCGTTGACGCCGATAACCAGCACCACGGACTTCCGGTTTTCAAACTCATAGGCCCGCTCTCCCACCGCCATCTGTTTCTTGATGCTGTCAATGAGCAGCTGCTTGCACTGGGAAGGATCCTTAATATGGCGCTCCGCCACCTCCATCTTCAGATTGGAGATAATCTTGGTGGTGGTGTTGATGCCGATATCTCCCATGACCAGGATCTCCTCGATCTCCTCATAGAAATCCTCGTCAATACTGGAAAACCCGCTGAAAATTGAATCCATGCCAGAAACGATGCTGTCTCTTGTCTTGCTTAAGCCCCGGACCAGCCGCCGGAAAAATCCCACTTTTTCTTCTCCCATGCTCCTCTGCCTCCTATTTATCCAATTCTCCCTCGATCAGATTGACGGAAACCAGGGTGGAGACTCCTTTCTCCTGCATGGTAATGCCGTAGAGCCGGTCCGCCGCTGTCATCGTCCCTCTTCTATGGGTTATAATAATAAATTGCGTATTCTTTGTCAACTTGTGAAGATACCGGGCAAACCTGGTAACATTGGAATCGTCCAGGGCCGCCTCGATCTCGTCCAGAAGACAGAAGGGGGAGGGCTTCAGATTCTGAATAGCAAACAGCAGGGCAATGGCAGTCAGGGCTTTCTCTCCTCCGGAAAGCTGCATCATGTTCTGCAGCTTCTTGCCCGGGGGCTGGGAAATAATGCGGATCCCGGCCTCCAGGATATCCTCGTCCTCCTGGAGCTCCAGGGTTCCCCGGCCGCCGCCGAACAGCTGCTTGAAGACCTTGTCAAATTCCGCCCGGATTTCCCCGAACTTTTCCGTAAACTGTTTCCGCATGCCCTGATCCAGTTCTTCCACAATACTCCGAAGGGTATCCGCCGCTTTTACCAGATCCTCGTGCTGGGCGGAAAGGAAGGAATGCCGCTGGGAAAGTTCCCGGAACTCCTCCACCGCGTTGACGTTTACATCCCCCAGACCCCGGATCTCCTCCCGGAGACCGGCGATCCTTTTGCGGACCGCCGCCGGATTCTGCATCTCCTCCCGTACATAGGCCGGCGCCTGATCCGGGGTGATCTCATATTCCTCCCAGAGATAGGAAATCTGGTTTTCCCGGCTTTCCTCCAGCTTCTCCAGCTGGGATTCCAGCCGGAAGCACTCCTTGTCCATGCGGCCCTTGTGCTCCTGCAGTTCATCCCGCTTCTGGAAGAAGGCCCGGTGGCTCAGGTTCATCTCTTCCTTCTGCCGCAGATACCGGGCGGTTTTCTCCTCATGGGCCCCCATAGCCGCTTCCGCCGCCTGGATGGTTTTCTGGATCTCCCGGATATCTTCCTCCTTTTTCCTGGAATCCTCTTCCTCCCCCTGGAGATTCTGTTCCATCTGCTGTTTTTCCTCCCGGAGACGAAGCAGCTCCTCCTGGCTGCCCTGCAGCTTTTCATCCAGAAAGCCGCATTTCTGCTGCACTCCCGCGCAGCGGATCCGGCTTTGCTCCACCTCCCCGGAAACTTCCTGTTCCTGTTCCCGCAGAGTAACCAGAGCCTGTCCGGCCTCCTGGATCAGATTCTGCAGCCTGGATTCCTCCTGCCGGGAATCCTGCATTTCTTTTTCAATTTCTTTCCGGTTTTCACCGATTTCCCCGATCTGGTTTTCAATTTCCATTCCTTCCCGGGCCAGGCTCTGATAATCCGCCTGCAGGCTCTTTGTCCGCTCTGAAACGGCTTTCCAGTTCATGGTTACGGTATTCTGCCGCAGATTCAGCTGATTCAGCTGGTCGTTCAGCTGGCTTTGCTGATCCCGGAGATGGTTTCTCTCATTCCGGTTTTTCTCGATCTCCCCCTGCATGGCGGTCATATCCTTTTTCAGAGCTCTTACGCTCTCCTCCAGATCCTGGATTTCCCTGCGCCTGCCCAGAAGATTGCTGTTGTTCCGGAAGGAACCGCCGGTCATGGAGCCTCCGGGGCTCAGCAGTTCTCCTTCCAGGGTCACCATCCGCAGATTATGCCGGTACTTGCGGCCGATGGCAATGGCGTGGTCAATGGTATCCACCACCAGGGTCCTGCCCAGAAGATGGGCAGCCAGGCCCTTATATATTTCATCGCAGGACACCAGCTGGGAAGCAGCGCCCAGCACTCCCGGCTCCTTTTGGGCTTCCCCGCTGATCCGGCCGCTTTCCCGGTTCATGCTGGTCAGCGGCAGGAAGGTAGCCCGGCCGAAACGGCCCTTTTTCAGGTATTCGATCAGATATTTTGCGGTATTTTCATTATCCGTGACAATGTTCTGTAGACTCCCTCCCAGGGCCGTCTCAATGGCTGTTTCGTATTTTTTTTCTGTCCGGATCAGATCCGCCACCACCCCGTGGATACCGGGATTCTGATCTTTCTGCTCCATGATCTTCCGGATGCTGCTGCCGTAGCCCTCGTAGCGCTCGGTAATATTTTTCAGGGATTCCAGCCGGGAAGCTTCCCGGTGGTAGGTGGTCTGCCCGATTTCCATCTGCCGGTTCTGCTGGTCGATTTTTTTCTGAAAAGCAGCGATCTGTTTCTGGATTTCCTCCATTCTGCTTTTCCCCCGGGCGATTTCTTTTTCCAGCCCTTCCCGCTCTTCCTGCAGCCGTTCCAGTTCCTTTTCTTCCTGGCTCTGGCCGCTTTTCAGGTTCAGCATTTTCCCGGACAGTTCCGCTTTGCGCAGGCCGATCTGTTCCAGCATGGTATCATACCGCTGGATCCGGCCCTTAATGGAGGTCCGGCGGTTCAGAAGCTGGATCACCTGATTTCTGGCCTCCTCCGCCTCCTGCTCCTTCCGGAGTACCTGCTGCTTCAGCTGTTCCAGTTTCTGCTCCAGCTCCTCTTTTTCCTTCCGGGCCCCCTGAAGCTCTCCTTCCAGCCCTTCCCGCTCCTGGCGGTCCTGGTCCCGGCTCTGGGTTCTCCGCAGGATTTCTTCCTCCAGGGAACGGATCCGGTTCTGAAAATGCTCCCGGTTCTGACCGGCGCTGTGAAGCTGTTCCTGGAGAAGACGGATCTGGTTCTCCAGCTGCTGCTTCTTCAGGGCGTTGTCGGAGGCCGTTTCCCTGGCCTGCCGGATCACCTCGTCCAGCTCCGCCAGGCTCTGTTCGATCTCCTCGTATTCCTGCTTGGTCCGCAGAAAGGCCGCTTCGGTTTCCTTAAGCTCCCGCTCCGCCGTCTGTTTTTTTTCGGAAGTTTCCAGGATCTGCCCCTCGATCCTCTCCGATTCCAGAAGGAACAGGTTCAGATCCAGCAGCTTCAGCTCCTCCTTCTTTTTCAGAAAAATCCTGGCCTTTTCAGACTGGCGCTCCAGGGGGCCCAGCTGTCTGGTAAGCTCCGAAAGAATGTCCGTTACACGGACCAGGTTCTGCTGCTCCTCGTCCAGCTTTTTCAGGGTAGCCGCCTTGCGCCTTTTAAACTTTACGATCCCCGCCGCCTCGTCAAACAGCTCCCGGCGATCCTCCGGCCTGCCGCTTAAAATCTTGTCGATCTGGCCCTGGCCGATGATGGAGTATCCTTCCTTGCCGATTCCGGTATCGTAGAACAGCTCCTGAATATCCTTCAGCCGGCATCCCCGTCCGTTCAGCAGATACTCGCTTTCACCGGAACGGTACAGCCGCCGGGTCACAGTGACCTCCTCATACTCAATGTTTAATTTGTGGTCCCCGTTGTCCAGCGTAATGGCCACGGAAGCATACCCCAGGGGCTTGCGGGCTTCCGTTCCGGAAAAGATCACGTCCTGCATGCTCCCGCCCCGGAGCTGCCTGGCGCTCTGCTCTCCCAGCACCCAACGCACCGCGTCCGCCACATTGCTCTTTCCGCTGCCGTTGGGTCCTACAATACCGGTAATACCATCATGGAATTCCAGCAGGATCTTATTGGCAAAGGACTTAAATCCCTGCATTTCAATACTTTTCAGATACATAGAATCCTCACCTGTCCGCCTTCAGCCGGCAGATGGCATTATATGCCGCCTGCTGCTCCGCTGATTTCTTGGTCCGGCCTACGCCCTCTCCCAGAGGCCGCTCTCCCACAGCCACCTGGGCCCGGAAACTCTTATCGTGGTCCGGTCCGCTCTCTTCCAGGATCTGGTAGAGCACTTCCCCCTCGAAACTTTTCTGGACCATTTCCTGGAGAATGGTCTTGCTGTCCTGGAACAGCTGCTTCCGTTCCACATCGTTAAGCACAAAGCGGAGTACAAACTTCTTTGCTTCCTGAAAGCCTCCATCCATAAAAATGGCTCCGATGGCGGCCTCCATGGCGTCGGAGACAATGGAATCCCGCTTTCTGCCTCCGGTGGCCTCTTCCCCTTTTCCCAGCAGAAGATATTCTCCCAGATTCAGTTCCCGGGCGTCCATGGCCAGGGTGGGCTCGCACACCAGACTGGCCCGGAGCTTTGTCATCTCTCCTTCCGGCAGAGAGGGATAGTTCCGGTACAGGAACTCGCTGCTCACCAGTTCCAGCACCGCGTCTCCCAGGAACTCCAGCCGTTCGTTGCAGTCCAGCCGGTTCATATGGTGTTCATTTACATAAGAACTGTGGCGCATGGCCATGCGCAGCCAGTCGAAATTGCGGAATGTGTATCCCATTTTTTCTTCCAGTTCTCTCAGCTTCTCTATTTCGCTCATATTCTCCTCCCGTCCGGATCCGGTCCCCGCGCCCGGACAAAAGAGGATGCTCCCCCTTCGTGGCATCCTCTTTGATCCTCTTATTCCAGATTTTCTCTGATCATCTCCGCCGCGTCTCCCACAGAGACAATGGAGGATGCGGCTTCATTGGATATTTCAATATCAAATTCTTCTTCAATCCCCATGAGGATCTGAAAAAGATCCAGAGAATCCGCTCCCAGATCCTCCACAAAGGTGGTCTCAGGCCGGATCTCATCCACGTCCACATTCAGGACCTCCGCGATGATTTTCTTCAGTTTCTCCAGCTCCATGCTTTTCTCCCCTCGCTCTTCCTTTGTATTTACGGCTCCTGGAGCGCAAGCTGCTGCTGTATCTTCTCATTCAGTCTCTGCTCCCGGAACTGAACGCACTGCTGAATGGAATGCCGGATCTCTATAGCTCTGGCGCTTCCATGGGTCTTTACCACCAGGCCCCTGAGTCCCAGCAGGGGCGCTCCCCCGTATTCGCTGGCATCGAAGCTCTTCAGGGTCTGCTTCAGAGCCGGTTTCACCAGCAGCGCTCCGATCTTGCTGCGCAGAGAGGTCAGCATGCCTTCCTTTACCTTATGGATCAGCACGGATCCCACTCCCTCGTACAGCTTCAGGATCACATTGCCCACAAAGGCCTCGGTGACGATCACGTCCGCCTTTCCTTTGGGGATATCCCTCGCCTCAATGTTGCCGATAAAATGAATGTCCCGGCACGCCTTCAGCAGAGGAAAGGTTTCCTTTACCAGGGCGTTTCCCTTCTCCTCCTCGGCTCCGATGTTCACAATGGCTACCCGGGGCTTCTTCACCCCCATGATCGATTCCATGTAGATGGAACCCATAGCCGCAAACTGCACCAGATGGTTGGGTCTAGCGTCCACATTGGCGCCGCAGTCAATGAGCAGGGACACGCCTTTTTCCGTGGGGATCAGCGGGGCAAGGGGCGCTCTCTCCACCCCTTTGATCTTCCGGACAATCGCCTGGCCTCCCACCAGTACCGCTCCGGTGCTGCCGGAAGACACAAAGGCGTCCGCCTCTCCCTTCCGCACCATGGTCAGACCCCTGACCAGAGAGGAATCCTTCTTCTTCTGGATGGCTGCCACCGGAGGTTCCCCGGTCTCGATCACCTCCGAAGCCGGCACGATCTCCAGCCTGTCCTTGGGATATGTATACTTGTCCAGTTCCCGGCGGATCTCCTCCTCCCGGCCTGTAAGATACACAAAAATCTTTTCATTTTCCTGCAGGGCCTCCACAGCCCCCTTCACCGGCTCTGCCGGCGCAAAGTCGCCTCCCATGGCATCCACAGCCACTTTAACCAGCTCTGCCATATTTTCATACCTGCTTTCCGTATCATTTCTCTCATTTTTCAGGGACTTTTCCCTTCCCGGAAAAGTCCTACCCATTCATATTACTAGACATGCTGGCAAAATGCAAGCCCAACAGCTTTCCGGCCGGCCCGGACCTTGGCTTTTTTGCCGCCCCCGGAAGTTCGCTCTGCCAGAAACAAAGGGTGCCGCCGGGCCATGTGTTCATGGCCTTACGACACCCTTTCCTCTGTATCAGGAGACCTTGGCTCCATTCTCATCGGTAGAACCGCCCCCGGGAACCGAAGCGTTTCTCTGCAGTTCTCCATTCTCGTTAAAATAGTACTCGATTTCCGCGATGGAGGTCCAGCCTGTGGCCCGGCACCCGTTCTCCCGGAAATAATAGGTCTTTCCTTCAATGATCATCCAGGTATTTAAGGGTTTGGTCCCGTCCGGCAGGGCGTAGCTCCAGCCCCCCTCCGCTTCCTGGGTCCACTCGCCGGGTTCCGTCACGGTAACCCCCGCCACCCCGCTGGTAGCCAGGGCGATACTCTCTCCATGCTCGTTGGTAGCTACTACATAATAATAGGTAGTACCTGTCTCGGAGGTATCCACCGTATAGGTTTCGGATACCGCTCCCTGGAGAACGGTCCCGCCTCCGTTGGACTCCACGTTATTGCTGTACCACTGATAAGTGACTTCGCCGCCGTCGCTGACAGACGCTTCCGCCTGCAGCGTATACTCTGTTCCCTGGACCATCTGCATGGTTCCGCTTAAGTCCCGGGTGAAAACAGGGCTTTCCAGGTTCTCATCTACCTTCTTCGCCTCTTTCTGCTGACTGGTGGCACTGACAGCGGATACATCCGCCGTACTCTCCACTGCGGTTCCCATCCAGGTATCCAGCACCTGGGAAAAGGAACAGCCGGTCAAAAAGATCAAACTTCCCAGGCAGAGTCCTGCCATTGCGCCCATTTTCCGTAAAGCCATAAATCTTACCTCTTCTTTTCTATTTTGTTACAATATTTTTTCAATTTCGTTTCAAAATCATGGGTATTATAGCATAGACTTTCGCGCCCTGTCAACGAATTCTCTTTTTAGCGGATTCGATCCGATCTGTCTTTTCAGGGAATCCGGTCTGTCTTCCAGAACAGGATCAGTCCTATGAGGAACATGACCGCCAGAGCTCCTACTCCCAGATTCATGCTGCCGCTGGCCTGGCTCACCAGGGACACCAGCATGGTTCCCATAAAAGAGGCTCCTTTTCCGAAAATATCGTAGATCCCGAAATACTCCCCGGATTTTTCGGCAGGAATGATCCGGGCAAAATAGGAGCGGGACAGAGCCTGGACTGCTCCCTGGAAAAGCCCCACGCAGACAGCCAGAATCCAGAACTGATACTGCCGGGACATCCAGGCTCCATAGAGAGCAATGAGAAAATAGGCAAAAACGCAGATCCGGATCAGCCGGGCTGCCGGATATTTCCGGGAAATCTTTCCGAATACCAGGGCTGCCGGAAAAGCCACGATCTGGGTTACCAGCAGCGCCAGCAAAAGGCCGGCGGTGTCCAGCCCCAGGGCGGTTCCGTAGGCCGTAGCCATATCGATAATGGTATATACGCCGTCAATGTAGAAAAAGAAGGCCAGCAGGAAAAAGAGGGCTTTTTTGTTTTCCCGCAGTTCCCCGAAAATCCTGCCCAGATTCCGAAAAGATCCCCGGACCGGATGGCCCTCCGCCTCCACATAATGGCGCTGGCGGTACGCCCGCAGCAGGGGAAGGGACAGGGCCACCCACCAGACTGCCGTCAGCACAAAGGCGATCCCCATGGCCGCCGTCATGGAAAGGCCCATTTTTTCATAAAAAAGCACCAGCAGCAGACAGAGAAGAAAGGGAATACAGCTTCCGATATAGCCCCAGGCATATCCCCTGGCGGAAACCTCGTCCATTCTCTCCTCATCGGTCACATCCGTCAGCATGGAATCATAGACCACAAGACTCAGAGAATAAGCGGCCTTGGCAATCACAAACAGCAGCAGGAACCAGAGCCAGGAAGAAACAAAGCCCAGTAGCACGCAGCCCAGAGCCCCGGCCAGCAGGGCCGCCAGAAAGACCCGCTTCTTCCACCCCCGGAAATCCGAGATTCCTCCCAGGACCGGCCCCAGAACCGCTACCAGGATCGTAGCCGCCGAGGTGGCGTAGCCCCAGTAAGCCAGGTAGTTCACGTTGGAAATCCCGGCGTTTCCAGCCAGATAATTGAAATAGATAGGAATGATGGTGGACACCAGCAGAGTAAACGCGGAATTTCCCACATCGTAGAAAACCCACCTTTTTTCCAGTCCCTTCAGCTTAAACTTCATAATCCAGTTCCTCCTTCAGAGAAAGTACCGGGATCTTCTCCCAGCCGGGAGCCGGACCGAAGGTCCGCTGGAAACAGGGGTCCAGCGGCGCGCCGCCCTCCAGATAGTCCAGAAAATTTCCGCCAAGAGCAGTTCCCAGGGACACGGCCTGTTTCATCAGCTTTTTCAGCCGCAGGCCGCTGTCCACGCAGGCAGGATTGGTGTGGAGGTTCACCAGCTGCCCTTTCATGGAGGCATAATGTCCCGTCCCTTTCAGCACCCCCAGGATCAGCAGCCGTTTAGCCAGTCCCGGAGCCCGCAGCAGCCGGTTATACAGGATCATGGATCCCAGGCTCCGAAGGGTCTGTTCCCGGGTGATCTCCGGGAAAAAGGGGGCGATCACCTCCGCATTCCGGGGACGGGGACGGATATGGCTGACTGCGCAGTGCCGCAGCGGATCCAGCCCGTCCTGCACCATAAGCATGCGGTCAAATTCCACCTCCAGCTCTGTGTGGGAGATTCCGGAAACCTGGATCTTTTTCTCAATATAACCGTGACAGCTGCTGTCCAGGGCAAAATGGCAGATAAATCCCAGAAGATACGAAAGGGAGGCTTCCCGCCTTTCCCCATGGGTGTTCTTCAGGATCTCCGCCGCCGGCCGGAAAAACTCCTCCGCCGGTTTCTCATGCATTCCATAGCCCATGGCGTTCACCGGATTGGAAGTCAGGGCTTTATAATAGAAAAAAATATCCGGGCCGTGGAGACCGATCAGATACGTCTCCCGGTTTTTGCGGATCAGTTCCCGGATCTTCTCCGGCTGTTTTCGGAACACTTCTCTGCCGAAAACAAAATGTGCGTACGTTGAAGGCATCTTTCCCCCTCCTCTCTCTAATCGAAAAATGCTGTGAACCTAAAACGATCCACAGCATTCTCTCATTTCGCTTTTATTCGGTTTAATCCTCATCCATAGCGATAACCTGTTTTTTATTGTAGGTTCCGCAGGCCTTGCAAACTCTGTGAGGCATCATCAGCGCGCCGCACTTGCTGCACTTTACCAGAGTGGGAGCAGACATCTTCCAGTTTGCTCTTCTCTTGTCTCTTCTTGCCTTGGATGATTTATTCTTGGGACAGATGGACATTTCTTTACACCTCCTTAAACTTGCTGAATATATCACGGATAGCAGCCATTCTCGGGTCCGGATCCGGTTCCTGGCATCCACATGGGCCTTCATTCAGATTCGCACCACAGCGGCTGCAGATTCCTTTACAGTCCTCTTTACACAGCACTCGAATCGGCCATTGGACCAGAAGCTCATTGCGCACCAGCGTCTCCGGCGCCAGGGCATGCTCCTCTATGAAATTGGTTTCCTCCAGGGCTTCCTCCCTCTCTTCCGGGGTCATCTTCATATCCGCCTCTCTCTGGATTTCCAGAGAAAACTCCTTTTCCACCGGAGTCAGACAGCGGGCGCAGGGAATTTCCAGGACAAGCTGCATGCTTCCCTGAATCTCCAGCACCTGATCGCCGGTATTGACGATCTTCAGCTGCAGCGGCGTCTGCCGGAGGACCGGGTACTTCCCGGTACGGATTGAAAAATGCTCCATCCCCAGAGATAGAGACGTCTCCAGGACTTCTCCATCCCGGAGCAGCACATGAGTTAAATCCAACAACATAATCGGCTCCTAATCACACTTAAAATAGTATACACAGGCCTCCTGGGTTTGTCAAGGCTTTTTTCATGACCTCTCCCGGACAAACATGCCCCGGTTTTCCGACAGATGAAATGCATTCCGGAACCACTGGCATTTGGCCAGAAAAAGGTAAAAAATGTTCAGGCCGCTGTCCTTCAGGGTCTCATAATTGGCCTGCCCTTTGGCCAGGATCACATCTGCCCTCCGAAGGATCTGCTCTGCTTCCCCGGAAATGCTTTTCAGATCCGTGCCTGCCACCGGCGAACCGTTGGAAACCACCCGGGCCACAGTCCCAAGACCCACCTGCTCTGCGTCCTCCGCGGTTACATCGTTGCTGACGGGAAAGCCCCGCACAAAGGCGGTGCACCGAACTCCGGGAAACTGGCGCCGGATCTGCTCCAGAGCCAGCTTGTCCAGCACGATCTCCCCGCAGTTGTCCAGCAGAAACACCAGGCTTTCCGCCCGGCCCAGGTCTTTTACAAAATCCCGGTAGGTCTCCTCCTGCAGAGGATCCAGGGCGTCCTCCTCCAGCATGTTCAGAAGGGTTCCCTTCTCCACGGTGTGCTGGGCGCTGAAATCAATATAATTCCCCGCCCGGGAATACCGAAGGGCCATAGCCAGGGGATCCTCCGCCCGGCGGATCCGTCCCCGGATCTCCCCCTCCAGGCTCAGCATCAGCCGGTTATAATCCCGTTTTATTTCCGTAAAATCCGGCAGGGGCTCAAACCGTTCTTCATAAATCCGGTTCATTTTCTCCAGCAGCACCGGGGCGCTGTCCCGGGGATCAGAAAGAGCGATGATCTCCAGCACCTGCCGAAGATAATCGCTCTTAGCTTCCTCATCCGCCAGGTGCTGGATCTGCTTTGCCTGCATATTCACTACGCACTGCATACAGTAGGCACTTAGCTTCATCTCTTTTTATTTCCTCCTGAAGGGCCTTTATCCGATAAAGGAATAGGGCTCCGAATAATAACAGATAATGGGCACATCCCCCGTGATCCACGGATAAAGTTCCGCCGCGAAGGCAGGGGGCAGATTGATGCATCCCTGGGATCCTCCGTATACATACACATCGCCGCCGAAGGCCGACTGCCACCAGGCGTCGTGAAGCCCGATCATGGCGTTATCCTGGAAAGGCATCCAGTAATCCACATGGGTGTTCCACTGCAGACTTCCGTCCGGATTTTCCGGTCCCTGAAGGTATCTGTCTGTTTCCTTATAATAAATGGTGGACATGCATTCCGGCGTATGGCGTTTCTCTGTCATCTTGCCGGAGACAATATCCGTCTCTCCCCAGAGGGCTCCGTTCTCATACACCCAGAGGTGCTGCTGGCTCAGATCCATTTCTATATAGGTGTATCCGATACCGTTGTTTTCCGCGGAAACCTCCCGGCTGGAGTAGATGGGCTCCCGGGTGGTTACTGCCCCCGACGCCAGTTCCTGGGTCAGCTGAGCGATCTCCTCTTCCTGATCGATCTGCCATCCGTACAGGTTGCTGTTCCGGACAATGACTCCCCGGTTGGTGGTCTGGAACTCCCGGTCTTTGCCCAGAGTATCTACTGCGGCCGCCATAGCCGCCACATATTCCTGGATCTTCTGATTCCAGAGGGTCTCATCTTTCTGGTAGCTGCCGTTCTCGTCCTGAAGCAGCCAGTCCTTCAGAGTGTTTCCGTCCAGCACCTGGGTGGCGCCGGAAGGCAGCGTATAGGTAATGCTGGCTCCCACCAGACTGCTAAGCTGCGCCTGCTGGTTTTTCAGCTCTTCGCTCTCCTTAGTAACGGCAGGTTCCGCGTAAACGCCCAGGCTTTCCACATCCAGCTCCGTTTCGCCTGCAGCCACAGCTTCTCCGGCGGCTGTCAGCACCTTCTGCACGTCCAGCTGGTTTCCTTCCGTCTCCGGAGCGATCACAAAGCCGTTTTCCTGCCAGGTTACGTACGCGTTGGCAGGAGCGGTCATCTGCTCCTCCTGCAGCTCCGGCAGGGCCCGGAGGGCTTCCTCCAGCTTTCCGCTGTCATAGGAAACATCCGCCGTAGCTTCTCCGCTGCTTCCCCCGAACAGGCTGGTGATCCACAGAAGCGGGATCTGTTTGTCTTTGATGGCCTGCACGCTTCCGTCTGAAACGTAGGTGTAATCCATCTGGCTTCCCTCCAGGGTCTCCGTCTGTCCGTCCCGGAACTGCAGGGTCAGAGAATAGTCCTCTGTTTCTTTTTTCAGCTGCTCCTCTACCTGGGCCACCGTAAGGCCGCCGCAATCCATGCCGTTGATGGTGGTTCCCGCAAAAAAGCGTTCCTGATATTTCCAGGCAAAGCCCGCGTACACGGCTGCCGCCCCTGCTGCCGCAACCAGGATCACCTTAGCCGCAAGCTTTCCTTTTTTCTTTTTGCCTCCGTTCTCCGCTTCCGGTTCCTGCTCCTCCAGCTCCGGAATCTCTTCAGCCCCATGCGCCGGAGCCTGCGTCTCTTCCCCGGCCTTGGGCGTTTCCTCCTGTGCTTTCTCTTCCTCCGCCTTCTGCTTGATCTCTCTTTCCGCCTCCGCGGATACCAGCGCCTTTTTCAGCTGTTCTTCCAGCCCCTCTTCCATGTGCTCCTCGTTCATGAACCTCTTCTCTTCCCTTCCCAGTCCGACAGGGGATCCTCCCTCTCTGTAACTACCGCAAAAATTTCATACGCAAAAGAGCGGTATAGGTCATCTGCCGTGCTCCGCCCTTCTAGCCGTCCCATTATATCATGGAATGATTCTTTTTTCCTGCAGAACAGAGAAAATTTTCAATTTTCCACGTTTTTACCACGAATCCGGGAAATCCCCCTTCTTATTTATAAGTTTTGACAGGATCTTTCCCGATTATTCACCTATATTTTTCAAAATCCGCTCCCACATCTCCTGTTTGACTTCCTCATCCAGCCCTGCTTCCCGGCCTCTGCGCTCCAATTCCTCCGCCTGTTCCTGGAACTGCTCCATCATTTCCGGATGCTTGCCGGTGAAGGCAGTATACAGCCGGGTGCAGTCCAGCTGGATCATCTCTTCCAGACACAGCTCAAATCCCGCCTGGGTCATAGACCTGCCTCCCGAAAAATAAAGGAATGCTGTTTTGCTGCATTTTTTTAAAAACCGGTTCACTTCTTTTATCAGTTCCGGTTCCGTTTTCCATTTATCTATTTCTCTGTTCCTCATCCCGATTCCTCCGCCATACTGCGGAAAACCCGGCTCCGTCCTTATCTGAAAATGCGCGCCTTTCACAAAAAAAGCTCAAAAGCCTGGTTCGCTTCTGAGCTATGTGATCAGCCTTTTCTGGCGGCAAGCAATCCCCGCATATAGGATACGGCAATTTCCCGGTTGTGGGCAGACAGATGATTGTAGATTTCCAACACTTCTCTCTGCTCCTGGGTTAAATCAATGGGATCTCCGTCTTCCGCAAAAAACTGCGCCATGGTTATGCCCAGTCCTCTGCAGATCTTCAGCAGGGACACGAAGGAAGGCGCTGACACTTTATGCAGAATATTATGGACTGTAGAGCTCGGAATCCCGCATTCTTTTGCCAGCCGGTAATCCGACCATCCTTTTTCTGCACAGATCTGCTTAATTCTTTCGTTCACATAGGTCTCGTCCATGGATCATCCTCATTTTCACTAAGATAAATCCATTGTAACGACTTTTCAGAATTTCATACAGATTTTAAGTCTGGTACTGTATATTCCCATTTTATGAACTATGAGAAATATCTTTCTCCAGTTTTCTTTTATTCTATTTCATTTTACCCGATTAGTAAAGCCGGAACTTGGAGAGAAAACGCAGCTTCCGGAAACAAAAAGTAAAAAAAGTATTGACAACATTGTAAAGATCGTGTATAGTGTGTTTTGTTGCCGGCGTAGTCGGCGGAATCCTTTGCAGGTGTAGTTCAATGGTAGAACACCAGCCTTCCAAGCTGGATACGTGAGTTCGATTCTCATCACCTGCTTCTGCGCGAGTGGCTCAGGGGTGGAGTACAACCTTGCCAAGGTTGGGGTCGCGGGTTCGAATCCCGTCTCGCGCTTTCAATAGGGCTTGTATTTACAGGTCCTATTTTTTTGCTGTATTTCCTGCCGCATAACCTGCTCACGGCGGAGGGACCGCTATAAAATGCTTTCTATCATGCTCCGGCTGTGAAAAGAGGGTTTCCCGAAAGTCTGAAATGACTTGGGGAATACCCTCTTTTATGATGCCAGGTCCCAAGACCTAAAATGAGCATAATAATCTCACGCAAACAAAGGCGTGGAATAATAGCGGTCGCCGCTGTCCGGCAGCAGTACCACCAGGGTCTTTCCCTGATTTTCTTCCCGGGCTGCCACCTGCAGGCCCGCATACAGGGCAGCGCCGGCAGAGATTCCTACCTGGATTCCTTCCAGATGGGCCAGTTCCTTTGCAGCTTCAAAGCAGACCTCATTGTCTACTGGAAAGACTTCATCATATATTTTTGTGTCCAGAACGGAGGGAACGAATCCGGCGCCGATCCCCTGGATCTTGTGAGGCCCTCCCTGGCCTTCCGAAAGCACCGGAGAGGTCAGAGGCTCCACCGCCACCACCTGGATCCGGGGGTTCTGCCCTTTCAGGTAGCGGCCGGTGCCGGTGATGGTTCCGCCGCTTCCTACGCCTGCCACAAAAATGTCCATCTGCCCCCGGGTATCTCTCCAGATTTCCGGCCCTGTGGTTTCGTAGTGGGCACGGGCGTTGGCAGGATTGTCGAACTGGCCGGGAAGAAAGGCTCCCGGCGTACTCTTTACGATCTCTTCCGCCTTTTCTATAGCCCCGCTCATGCCCCTGCTTCCTTCTGTCAGGACAATTTCCGCCCCGTAGGCTTTCAGAATGTTCCGCCGCTCCACGCTCATGGTTTCCGGCATGGTCAGGATCAGCCGGTACCCTCTGGCTGCCGCCAGGGAAGCCAGGGCAATACCGGTATTGCCGGAGGTGGGCTCCACAATGGTGCCTCCCGGCCGCAGCTTCCCTTCCTGCTCCGCCGTCTCCACCATATAAAGCGCCGCCCGGTCCTTGACGCTGCCGGTGGGATTCAGATACTCCAGCTTCAGCAGCAGGCGGGCCTTCAGCCCGTATTTTTTCTCCATCCTTCCCGCCCGGAGAAGGGGGGTATTTCCTATGAGATCATACGCGTTTTCATATATTTCTGCCATTTTGCTCCTCCTGTCCTGCCGGATCTCCGGCTTTCTTCTGAGTTATTCCGTTTCTTTTGGCACTTCTTCTCCGGCCAGCTTCAGGATCGCTTCTACTTCTTCCTCGGAAATATTCATATAGTCCGCCACCTCGTCCGCGTACAGCTTCCGGCCGAACTCATCCTTGAGGATTGCAATGGTATCCTTCAGCTCTTCCACCCGGCTTACCATTTTCCGATCCCGGCTGCGGACGTCCTTCTGCTGCTGGGCCAGGGCCTGCACCCCTTCCCGGATCCGGGACCGCAGCCATTTTCCAGGGTCCGCCGGTTTTTCCAGTGCCAGTTCCTCCAGGGCCAGCAGCAGCTGCAGATTTCCCTCCTGGACCAGGTCCGCCAGGGGGGATTCCGGGGTATAGGCCCTCCGGGCCAGTTCCAGCACTTCCCCCAGATACAGCTGGCTCAGACGGCCGTATCCTTCCCTGTTTCCAGCCATAAGAGCCGCCAGCAATTCTTCCTTTTCCCCCTCATGCTCCGGATCCAGGTCCGCCAGCTGCTCCTGGTACTGCGCCAGATACTTTTCATCCTCCGGGGACAGGGGGATTTTCTCCTCCGGCTCTTCCTTTTCATATCCTTCCACGGTGACCTTCTGGGAAAGAAGGTATTCGCAGATCAGCGCCAGCTGCTCCTGTCCCAGTTCCTGATCCGCGAAGATCTCCTCCACCGTCCCAAGGCCGATCCTGCCGTTCCTCTCCCGGGCCCTCTCCAGCAATGTTTCTAATCTCCCGCGAAATTCTTCCTGGGTCATAGTCTTCTCCTTCCTGCCGTCATTTATTCTAAAAGCGCCGCACGTCCATCCGCCCGGGATGGACTGCGGCGCTTGCTGAAAAATTCCAGATTACATGGACTCTACAATGGCCTTGGCCAAAGCGTCTACCTGAGCCAGTTGCTCCTCTTTCAGGGAGGACTTGATGGTAACGGTCTCCTCCAGAAGATGGATGTTCTTCATGGAGTCAAAGATCTCCTTCATCTTCTTTCCGGCTGTAGGCGCCCAGCTTCCGTTCTCCATAAGAGCTACGGTACGGTTCTGCAGGTTATGGGCCTTCAGTTCCAGCAGCAGGTGCTCCATATTGGTAAAGATGCCGCCGTTGTAGGTAATGGAGGCAAATACCAGATGGCTGCAGCGGAATGCCTCGGCCAGGATGTAGGAAGGATGGGTGGCGGACACGTCATACAGCCGCACATCCTTTACTCCCAGATCCGCCAGTTTGGAAGCCAGCACATTGGCCAGATTCTCCGTATGGCCGTATACGGAACCGTAGGCGATCATGACAGCCTTGTCCTCGGGGGTGTAGGAACTCCATTTTACATACTTGTCAATGAACCATCCCAGATTCTCTCTCCAGATGGGTCCGTGAAGGGGGCAGATCATCTCAATATCCAGACCGCCGGCCTTCTTCAGCACGGCCTGGGCCTGGGGGCCGTACTTGCCTACAATATTGGTGTAATATCTTCTGGCGTCGTCCAGCCAGTCTCTCTCAAAATTCACTTCATCCGCGTAGAGATTGCCGTTCATAGCGCCGAAGGTGCCGAAGGCATCGGCGGAAAACAGGGTCTTGTCCGTGGCGTCGTAGGTCACCATAACCTCCGGCCAGTGCACCATAGGCGCGGCGGCAAAGGCAAAGGTGTGGCGTCCGGTGCTGAAGGTATCTCCCTCCTCCACAATCTGTACCCGGGAATCCACATCAAAAGCGAAGAACTGCTTCATCATGCCGGCGATCTTGCTGTTGCAGACGATCTGAATATCCGGATATCTGTCTACCAGCGCGCCGATGGTGCCGCAGTGATCGGGCTCCATATGGTTTACGATCATATAGTCCAGATGTCTTCCGTTCAGGACATGGGCAATATTCTCAAACAGCTGATCGCTGACGGAATAATCCACCGTATCCAGCAGAACGGTCTTCTCGTCCAGGATCAGATAGGCATTGTAGGATACTCCCCTGGGAATCGGATATACATTCTCAAACAAGGCAAGTCTGCGGTCTGTGCCGCCCACCCAGTACAGGTCATTCTTGATGTTCTTTACACAATACATGCTGTTCATCCTCTCTCTCTATTATTTTCCCGGCTCCGGCGCTCCGGGCGCCCCGGGAAATCCAGTTGCATTATATCACAGAATCTTCCCAGTAGCAAAGCTTTCTTGCGGCAACTGGCGGATGACTTTCCCCGGCATTTGTGCTACTCTCTTTATAGAATGAGATTACAGGAGGCATGAAATCTTATGAAAACAGCTCAGGATCTGAGAAATCTTTTACAGAATATGGACCGCAAAAGTTATCCGGCCTACAAATCCGCCCAGGGCAGCTACCAGTTCCGGAACTATGTGCTTTCCGTGGACCATGTGCAGGGGGATCCTTTTGCCTCCCCCTCCCGGATCAGCATACGGGTAAAGGGAACCGCCGCAGGCTTTCCCTCCTTCCTTTATGATACAGTCCCCAAACGGATCGCCCTGGAGGATCACCTTCTGCGCCTCTTCGGCCGGCAGCTGGAACCTTTTCAGTTCAAGGCCCGGGGCAGCGGAAAAAGCGGGCTTATGGCTGTCAGCCGCTGCGGCCAGGAAATCCTGGAGCGCTCCGCCTGCACCCTGGATCCCGCCGATGGAAGCCTGACCCTGCGGATGCAGATCGGTTTTCCCGCCAGCGGCCGTACCATCCAGTCCCAGGAACTGATCCGCATTCTCTACGATTTTCTCCCGGTCTGCGTGGAGAAAAGTCTTTTCTATAAAAATATAGATCCCCAGGCCTGCCGCTGCAGGGCGGAGCTCTGCGAGGATCAGACCTACATCCGGCAGGAGCTGGTCCGGCGCTCCCTGGCCGCTTTCGTGGCTAACGGCTCGATCCTGCCCCGGCGCTCCGGTGTGTCGGAACTTCCCATGAAGGGGGCCGTGCCCTTCCGCTCCCCCAAATCTCTGGAGGTAACCATGGATCTGCCTCACAAGGGAACCATCCGGGGCATGGGGATCCCCTGCGGCATTACCCTGATCGTAGGAGGCGGCTTCCACGGAAAGTCCACTCTGCTGAAGGCCCTGGAACGGGGGGTTTATGATCATATTGCCGGAGACGGAAGGGAATACGTCATCACCCGGGGAGACGCGGTAAAGCTCCGGGCGGAGGATTCCCGCAGCATCAGCCAGACCGATATTTCCCTGTTTATCAATCACCTGCCCGGAGGCCGGGACACCCGGAGCTTTTCCACCCAGGACGCCAGCGGCAGCACCTCCCAGGCGGCGGGGGTGGTGGAGGCCATGGAGGCAGGGACCTCTCTGTTCCTTATGGATGAAGATACCTCCGCCACCAATTTCATGATCCGGGACGAACTGATGCAGCGGGTGGTTTCCGATGCGGAAGAGCCCATTACCCCCTTTATCAGCCGGGTCCGGGAACTGTACCAGGAGGCCGGCATTTCCTCTGTGATCGTGGCCGGCAGCTCCGGTTCCTATTTTCATCCCGCCGGGGTGGTGATCCAGATGAAGGACTACCTGCCCCTGGATATTACAGAAAAGGCAAAAAAAGAAGCCGCCGGATACCCGGAGGTGCAGAAGGCCCGCAGCCCCTTCCGGATTCCTTCTTTTCACCGGTGCCCCTCTCCAGGCCCCGGCCTGAAGGGACAGGACCGGATGAAATTGAAGGTTCTGGGCCGGGAGGGAATTCAGATCAACAAATCCGCCACGGATCTCCGGTACCTGGAGCAGCTGGCGGACCCGGAACAGCTGGCAGCCCTGGCCTATCTGCTCTGCTTCAGCGCCCGGCGCCTGATGAACGGAACCCGCACTCTCCGGGAAATCGCGGATCTGCTGGAACAGCAGATGGACCGCCACGGGCTGGCCTCCCTTTCGGAAGGCTCCTATCTGGCTTCCGATCTCTGCCGTCCCCGGCGCCAGGAAATCTGCGCCTGCCTGAACCGCTGCCGGGATCTGATCTTTACCCTGAAAAAGGAGTAAAATTTTACTTTTCATTTCCGGGAAGCCTTGCGGCGGTTCCGGGAATTCAGTATAATATATAGAAGCCAGCGTCCGTGTACAAGGGGCAGCACGCTCCCTTATACACGGACGCTAAGAAATCATAAAAAAGGACGGTGCGCAATGGCAACCTTAAAGGAACTGGCAGAATATACAGGCTTTTCCATCACCACCATTTCCCGGGTACTGAATAACGATCCCACCATGAGCGTCAGCGACGCCACCCGCACGGCCATCCTGGACGCTGCGGGAAAACTTCATTATAAAACCTCCGCATCCAGGATCCGGGGCCGGTCTTCCCGGAATACACATTTCCGCATAGGCCTGGCGGAAATGCTCTCCCCGGTGGAGCAGCTGGAGGATCCCTACTACCTGTATCTGCGGAATTACGCAGTACAGCGGTGTACAGATCTGGGCTGCCAGGTGGTGTCCGTTTCTCCGGAACAGGAAAAGTCCCCCGGCTCCAAAGGGGAAAAATTTGACGGTCTCCTGGCCATCGGGATTTTTTCGGAGGAACAGATCGAATCCCTTTCTCTTCTCTCGGAGCACCTGGTTTTCCTGGACTCCTCCCCGGACGAACTGCGTTTTGATTCCGTGGTGCTGAATTTTCAGCTGGGGGTAGAGCAGGCGGTGGATCATTTTCTGGCCCGGGGCCACCGGGAAATCGGTTTCCTGGGCCCCTGCCGGAAGCTGGACCAGAAAAAGCGTCCCGCCCCGGAAGTCCGCCGGGAAATTTTCATCCGCTATATGAAAAGCAAAGGCCTCTACCATCCGGAATATATGATGGACGCGGATCCCATGACTGCCGCGGCCTCCAGGAAATATCTGGAGGAGCGCATCCGCTCCGGAGGGCCCATGCCCGCCGCCATCCTCACCGCCAACGAGGAGGCTGCCATCGGCGCCGCCGGCGCCCTTCGGTCTCTGGGAATGACCATCCCCGGGGATCTGTCCATCATCAGTTTCAACGACACCCCTCTGTCCTCCCTGACAGACCCGCCTCTGACCAGCATCAGCACCCATGTGGAGGCCATGAGCGCCACCGCGGCGGACCTGCTGATCCGCCGGGCAGGGGGACAGCTGCCGGAAATTCCTCTGAAGATCGTGGTGCCCCCTTCCCTGATCTCCCGGGAAAGCGTGGCGGATCTGTCCGGATCCCCGGCAGGGGCGATCCCGGACAGAAGCGATGCCGGAAACGGTTAAATTCTATACAAAAAAAGGCTCTGGATTTTGTGGAATATTTTTAGTAAAATTCGTTGTAATTTTACTAAAAATATGCTACTTTTAACCTATGATGCCAGGGTCGAAAGGCCTAAACCCACATGAGCTTGCTCATAAGTGGGTTTAAGGCCTTGGGACCCGCCCTACTATGAGCATAAAAGTGGGATGCATATCCCGCGATATGCGAATATTGGGCAGGATTGTGGAAGTGCGCAGCACGGAACAATCCGCAGGCATCATAGTTGGAGGCTTTTGACCTCAACATCAACCTATCAAAAGCTATGCGAACAGCTCAGTAAAAATATTTTTATTGGAGGAGGTATCACAGTATGAAAAAACAAGCTGAAATGGAAACTGCCCTGCAAAACGGCAGCCTGGACCCCAGATTGCTGGCGGTTTACGGCGGCGCCCCATCCGGCCTGGATCCCATCCGGAACAGACTGCTGGCACTGATCCGCACCTTTGCGGAAACCTACGGCGGGGACCGGGAGATCGGTCTTTTCTCCGCTCCCGGAAGAACAGAAATGGGAGGCAATCACACAGACCATCAGAGAGGCCGGGTCCTGGCCGCGGCCATTGACCTGGACATGATCGCCTGCGCCTCCAAAAGCGGCTCTCCCCTGGTACGGGTGCTCTCAGAGGGCTATCCGGAGATCCAGGTAGATCTTTCCGATCTGAATCCCCGGAAAGAAGAAGCAGGCTCCACAGCATCCCTGATCCGGGGCATTGCCGCCAAACTTACGGACATGGGATATCCCGTTTCCGGGTTTGACGCCTGCGTCACCTCCCAGGTTCTGGGCGGTTCCGGCCTCTCTTCTTCCGCTGCCTTTGAAATCCTCATGGGCGTTGTAATGAACGCCCTGTTCTGCCATGAAGAGCTGAACGCCGTGCAGCTGGCCCAGATCGGCCAGTACGCTGAAAACGTATTCTTTGACAAACCCTGCGGCCTTATGGATCAGCTGGCCAGCTCCGTAGGCGGCATTACCGCCATCGACTTCCAGGATCCCGCCGCTCCCCTGGTAGAAAAGCTGGAATGCTCTCCCGCAGACTTCGGCTACGCCCTCTGCATCATCGACTCCGGCGCCGACCATGCGGACCTGACCGATGAGTACGCTTCCATCCCCAGAGAAATGGGCGCCGTGGCCGCCTTCTTCCATAAAGAAGTGCTGCGCCAGGTAGATTTCCAGGAATTCTGGAAAAACATCCCTGCTCTGCGGAAAGCAGCCGGGGACCGGGCTGTGCTCCGGGCTCTGCATTTCTTCCACGACAATGATCTGGTTCCCTGTCAGGTTGAAAAACTCCGGGCCGGAGATTTTGAAGGCTTCCTGGCTCTGGTAGACCAGTCCGGCCACTCCTCCGCGGAGCACCTGCAGAACCTTTACTGCTGTTCCCATCCGGAAGCCCAGGCAGTACCCCTGGCCATTGCCGCAGCAAAGCAGCTGCTGGGCGGAAAAGGCGCAGTCCGGGTACACGGAGGCGGCTTTGCCGGCACCGTACAGGCTTATGTACCCCTGGGCCAGGAGGAAGAGTTCCGGGCGGGCATGGAAGCCATCCTGGGAGAAGGACGCTGTCATTTTCTGAACATCCGCCCCGGCGGCGGATCTGTCATCGCCTGAGCAGGCGGGAAAGGAGCCTATCATGATCGATCAAGCCATTGCCAACCTGGTTCAGTATGCCGTAAACACCGGGCTTATCGCCCCGGAAGACCGCACCTGGGCCGCCAATTCCCTGCTGGAGGTCCTGAAGCTGGACAGCTGGACAGAACCCGCCCCCCAGGCGGAGCTGCCTGCTGTGGATCAGATCCTGGACGAGATCCTGGACGACGCCTACGCCAGAGGGGTGCTGGAAGAGAATTCCGTGGTTTACCGGGATCTGCTGGACACCGCCCTTATGGGACGGCTGACCCCGCCTCCCAGAGAGGTCATTGCCAGATTCCGGGGACTCCTGGAGGAAAGCCCCAAAAAAGCCACGGACTGGTACTATGCCTTCAGCCAGGACACCAACTACATCCGCCGGGACCGGATTGCCAAAGATATGCGCTGGAAAACAGAAACCCCCTACGGCGCCCTGGATATTACAATTAACCTTTCCAAACCGGAGAAGGATCCCAAGGCCATTGCCGCAGCCAGAAATCTGCCTGCCTCCGCCTATCCCCGGTGCCAGCTGTGCCACAGCAACGAGGGCTACGCGGGAAGACTGAACCATCCCGCCCGGCAGAACCACCGGACGATTCCCATTACCATTGACGGAAAGCCCTGGTTCCTGCAGTACTCTCCCTATGTGTACTACAACGAGCACTGCATCGTATTTAATTCCGAACATACGCCCATGAAGATCGACCACTCCTGCTTCTGCAAGATGCTGGACTTCATCGGACAGTTCCCCCACTATTTCGTGGGCTCCAACGCGGACCTGCCCATTGTAGGCGGCTCCATCCTGGCCCACGACCATTTCCAGGGCGGCCATTACACCTTCGCCATGGAGCGGGCTCCCATTGACCAGCCTCTGACCTTCCAGGGATTCCCGAAGGTAAAAGCCGGCATTGTCAAATGGCCCATGTCCGTAATCCGGCTCACCTGCCCGGATCCGGAAAAGCTGGTGGCTCTGGCCGACAAGATCCTGGACGCCTGGAGAGGCTACACAGATGAGGAGGCCATGATCCTGGCGGAAACCGACGGCACCCCCCACAACACCATCACTCCCATTGCCAGACGCCGGGGAACCGACTATGAGCTGGATCTGGTGCTGCGGAACAACCTGACTACGGAAGAGCATCCCCTGGGCCTGTACCATCCCCACGCGGAGCTCCATCATATTAAGAAAGAAAACATCGGCCTCATCGAGGTCATGGGTCTTGCCGTACTTCCCGCCCGTCTGAAGACCGAACTGGCGGAACTGCAAAAACTTATGCTGGCTGGAGAAGATTTACGGGAAAATCCCCTGACCGCCTCCCACGCTGACTGGGCGGAGGATATTGCCCGCCGGTATACCCTTACCCCGGATAATATTCAGGAGATCCTGCAGAAAGAGGTGGGCCTGGTATTCTCCACCGTTCTGGAGCATGCCGGCGTCTACAAAGACCGGAATGCATTTCTGCGTTTCGTGCATACAGTAGGAGGACAGGAATGAACATTACAGCAGAAGCATTTGGAAAAACAAAAGACGGCACCCCGGTAACCCGCTACTGGCTTCAGGACGGAAACTGCCGGGCAGGGGTCCTTACCTTCGGAGGGATCATTCAGTCTCTGATCCTTCCGGACCGGGAGGGAAATCCCGTGGATGTAGTCCTGGGCTTTGAGGATCCCGTGGATTACGAGAATCAGACCTGCTTTATCGGGGCCATGATCGGCCGGTACGCCAACCGCATCGCCGGGGGACGCTTTACCCTGAACGGAACAGAGCTTACCTTCCCCCTGAACGACGGCGTACACCACCTGCACTCCGGCCCCCAGGGTTTTGACCAGAAGCACTGGCAGGCAAAGGTCCTGCCGGATGCTCTGGAGCTTTCTCTGACCAGCCCTGACGGAGAATGCGGATATCCGGGAAATATCACTGTAAAAATTACTTACCGCCTGGAAAAGGGCGTCCTGACTCTGACCTACGACGGGGACAGCGATGCGGACACTCTCTGCAGCCTGACAAACCACAGCTATTTCAATCTGGCAGGCAAGGGACAGGTTGACAGCCAGATCCTGCAGGTTCACGCTTCCGCCTACGCCCGCCAGAACCAGGAAAACGTTCCGGAAGGCGTCAAAGCTCCGGTGGAGGGCACCCCCATGGATCTGCGGCAGCCGGTCGTTCTGGGAACCCTGTGGGATCAGGACTTTGAGCAGATCAGCCGCTATCGCGGCATCGACCACCACTACTTTGCGGATGGTTCCGGCATGCGGGTCATGGCAAAAGCCTCCTGCCCGGAAAACGGCATCACCCTTACCGTTTCCTCGGATCTGCCGGGGCTGCAGGTATACACCGGCAACGCCCTCTCCGCCGCCAATGGCAAAGGGCACACAGCCTATGCCCCCCACGACGGCTTCTGCCTGGAAACCCAGACCGCTCCCAATCCGGGCGTGTGGCCCCTGGAGGAGCAGCCCATCCTGCGGAAGGGAGAACATTATCACACGGTTACCCGCTTCGCCTTCACGATAGAAGCGTAAACGCAAAGGAGCCATTGCAAAACAGATGCGTGATGAAATCATCTGTGGAGCAATGGCTCCCTTTTTCATGCATACAATAGCCAGAGGGTGCCGCTCAAACTGCTGCAGACATCACACCTCTGGCGGAATACGGGAGAATTTGGGATTCCCTTTATTATTACGGTAGTAACGCACGCAGAAGTACGGGGAGTTTTGAGATTTCTTTTATTATTACGGTAGAATCCTGCGTATTTAGCACCAAGAGCCAGGCCTTCCACAGGTCTGGCTCTTCTGTATAAAAAACCTGCTTAAGGATCCGGGGTTACGGATCATTTCTGCCTTTTCAGAAGGTCTTCGAAGAGATCTTCTGCATAGACTCCCTCCCGGATCAGGTTCTGGAATGCCTCTACTACCGCCGCCTTGTCCTCCTGATAGGTGACCCCGAACCAGCGGTCCCCGGTCTCCAGGACCTTAACCCGGACTTCCCCGGCCTGAAGAAGCTGATCGATAAATTTAGGCAGCAGATATTCGCCCTTCAGCTCCTGGCCCTCCAGGTGTTGGAAAAACTCCTGGAAGCCCTGTTCCAGCCGGGGCAGAAATTCCGGGGTCAGCCCCCACATGTTCATGGATACATGGCTGTCCGGATCTACCGGCCGGCGCCGGCCCTGCTCTTCCACCGCAGCGCCGGCCCCGTCTTTCACCAGGCCGCCGGTTTCATCTACGCCGGTCAGATAGCCCTGGTCATTTACCCGGCAGATTCCCCGGGTTACCGCTCCGTTTTCGCTGAGGGTATTCTTCAGGATAAAGCCTGCCATACAGAAATCCAGCGGATGTTCCGGAGAACTCTGCTCCAGGAAATCGTGGATCTGGACAAAGGCCTGCTTTCCGTAATAGTCATCCGCGTTGATTACCGCAAAAGGCTCATGAAGCAGTTCCCGGCAGGCCAGCACCGCCTGCCCGGTGCCCCAGGGCTTGGTCCGGCCCTCCGGAAGCCGGACACCCTCCGGCAGGTCTGTCAGCTCCTGGAAAGCGTAGTCAACTTCCACCCCCAGCTTCCGGCAGACCTCTTCCATCCTTTCTCCGATGGCCTCCCGGAAGGCCTCCTGAATATCCTTGCGTATAATGAAAACAATTTTATTAAATCCTGCCTCCAGGGCGTCGTGGATGGAATAGTCCATAATAATCTGCCCCCGGGGGCCTACAGCCGCCAGCTGCTTGATGCCGCCGCCGTACCGGGAACCGATTCCGGCCGCCATGATCACCAGCGTCGTCTTCATTTTCCTGTTCCTCCTGTTTTCCCAAAAAGAGCCGGAAATCCCTTCTCCGTTTCTTTTTGTCATTTGCCTTTCATTATAGCATTCCCTGTTTTCTCCGTCAAAGAAATTAAATTTTAAGATTTTCCGTATATTCCGCCGTATTTTTCCCATACTAATCCCTGCAAGGAAAAACGGCCCGGACCGGGCCGTAAATCCGCAAACAGGAAGGGATGTGAAAACCAAATATGCTGGACAGAATTGCTTTGATCCTGGTCATTATCGGAGCCATCAACTGGGGAGCCATCGGCCTGTTCCGCTATGACATTGTGGCCCACCTTTTCGGAGGACAGGGTGCCGCTGTCAGCCGGGTGATCTACACCCTGGTGGCTCTGGCCGGTCTCTGGTGCATCACTCTGCTTTTCCGCAGACGGACCGCCGAAGAAATCTGATCCGCCCGGTCTGCCCGCAGCAGGCGGCCTGCCAGCCGCCGGAGCTGCAGGCATTTTCTTTTTTCCCATCAGCGGAGCCCCCGGCTCCGGAGTTCCGCCGCCACCTTCTCATAACCTGGAAGAACAAGCCCTCTCTCCGCCGCCATCCGGGGCACCTCATAGATCAGGCCCTCGATTTCCGAAGACTTGCCGGCGGCGATATCCCTCTGCATGGAGGTGGAAGCCGTAGGCGCCAGTTCATCCAGGATTTTCAGATTCTTTTCGTGCAGACACTGTTCGTAGCGGATCCCCATAGCCTCTGCCAGCTGCTGGATCTCATCGATCAGCTTCACGAACAGTTCCCGGGGCTCTCCGGGCCGCTGAAAAGCCTCCGCCTGGGCCCCGAAAAACTGGCCGCAGGCCGCCATGGGTGATACATAGGAAAACTTCTCCAGAGCGTCTTTCTCAATCTGTCCGGAATAGACCCCCTGAATTCCCGCCTCCTGAAGATCCCGGGCTACCGCCTGCAGCTCCGGCCGGTCCGTTCTGTGATCCGGCGTCCCGAAAAAAATCCGGAAAATCCGGCCGTGCATATACACAACCCCGGGAGCGGACCGGTGGGCGGATATATAGATGCAGCCATCGGTCACCAGCTGTTCCGGCAATTCCATCTGGAGCCTGCGGCCGGTGCCGAAAAGGTTCAGGATGGGGATCACCGCCGCCCCCGGCCGGGCGATCCGCCGCAGAAAGGCTGTAGTTTCTTTCAGGGAATAGCCTTTCACACAGACAAAAATCACATCCGGACTTCCCGGGTACTCTTCCATGGAAAAAGCGGGGATCTTCCAGGTTTCCGGCTCCTCCCAGGATTTTTCCAGACGCAGTCCCCCCTGCCGGACCGCCTGCAGATGGCTGCCTCTGGCGATCAGCTCCACCTGCTTTCCCTCCCGGAACAGATACGCCGCCAGAGGGCCGCCGGTGCCTCCCCCGCCGATAATCAGATATTTCATACCCTTGCCTTCTTTCTTTTTGTAATCTCCTTCATTGTACCGGAGAAAGAAACCATTGACAACTGGCTGTCAGCATATAAGATAAATATTTTAACAGATCCCTCAGGAGGTTTCCATGCCCGAATTTTCCCCGACACCCAGTTATTACTCTCCTTATTTTCCCTGCCAGATCCTGGCCTATGAGGAAACCCAGAAGGAAATCCATATTTACGCCAAATCCCTCTGCCACACCGCCGCCTGTCCCCAGTGCGACCATATCAGCTCTCAGTTTCACGCCACTTACCACCGGATGATCCAGGCCATGCCTGTCCGCCGGAAATATACCTGTCTTCATATTACCGCCTATAAGTACAACTGCACCAACTCCGCCTGCTCCCGGCAGGTTTTTATGGAGCGTCTGCCTTTTGCGGAGCCCTCCCAGGTACGGACCAACACCCTCAGCGCTCTGATCCTGGCCGCCTCTGTTTTTTTCAGCGATGACGGGGTCAGCCGGGTCATGGAATACAACGGCATCCGGGTCAGCAACGATACGGTGCGTCGGATCGCCACTTCCTTCCTCTGCCAGAAGGATTTTCTGGAGATCCGGAGTCCCTCCCGGAAGCTGACGGCTGCGGAGCGCAGACAGGGAGAGGAGCTGGCGGAACTCCTCTCCCTGCGCAGAAAGATCCGGCTTAGCACTCCGGAAGCCCTCCGCCGCTACGGGGAAGGCATAGCGGCCATCATCTCCTCCGGCAATTTCCCGGAGGGACATCACCGGCAGCTGATCCATTTTCTAAGCCTTATGCTGAAACTTTTTCCGATTTAGATCTGCCTCAGGATACAGACCAGAGAATCTTTGCTTCTCCGGCGCCGGATAAACTTATGTCAACGGATACCGTCTTCCCCTCTTCCGCAGCCGGCTTTTCCAGGCGGTACTCTCCTTCCTCTTCTTCTGCCAGGGTAAACCCTTCCTCTCCGGTAAGTTTTTCCATATATTCCCGGATCTCCTCCTGGGTCACGCCGGTATAGGTACATACCAGGCTTTCCCCCTCCTCCTCAAAAGTGGTTTTGAATTCTGTCATATCTTTTTCACCGGCCGTAGCGTACAGGGTAGAAATTTCTTCGCCTCCCACTTCAATCACAGGCTTTTTCGTATAGGAACCCAGAACTGAACTGACGGCGATCCCCAGGGCCACAGCGGCTATAGCGCAGATAATGAGACCTGCAAGAAACTTTTTGCTTCTGAACATGATGCTTCCTCCTCTTTTTGCTCTGAATGTCCTGCTGTCAGTTCCAGTATACAGGAATAAGAGAGAAGCCGCAACCTGCCGCGGAATCATAAATTTTTCTTAATTCTTTTTCCCCTGATTTGACCTTTTTTCAGATTTATGTATAATGGGAGGGGAAACCAGAAAACCAATGAGGAATATAGCTATGGAAAAAGAAACTTATCGGGAGTTTCCCGGGGAACCTCCCAAAAAGAAAAAGAAGAAAAAAATATGGATCGTCCTCCTTGTGATCCTGGCGGTGCTGCTGGCCCTTGCGGGGACTGCCTACGGATTCCTGCACCATTACTACGCGAAAAGCAATTATGTGCAGGACGCTGCTGTAACGGTGGTGCCGGAACAGGAAGTGCCGGAGGATGTGCAGGCGGAAAACAGCGTGGATTCCATGAGCCAGGAGGCCCAGAAGGAAGCAGAGGAAAAAGCCTTGGCCGCCCAGAAGGAGGTGGAGCTTCCCAACGGGGATTATGTCTACAACCTGCTGCTGATCGGCTCGGACCGCCGGGATTCCAGCTGGTACGGCAACTCGGATGTTATGATGCTGGCCTCCATTAACAGCAAGACCAAAACCATTTATCTCACCAGCTTCATGCGGGACAGCTACGCCATTGTAGGCGATTCCGGAGCCCACAAGCTGAACTACGCCTACGCTCTGGGAGGAGGCCCTCTGCTGGTACAGACCATCGAGGACAACTACCGGATCCACATTGACAATTATGCCTCCGCAGACTTCACCTCCACCGCTCAGATCGTAGATCTGGTGGGCGGCGTGGATATCGACCTGTATCAGGAGGAATGCGATTACCTGACGGAGCAGGGAGCCGGGGATTTCCCCACCGCCGGTACCTATCACCTGAACGGGGAGCAGGCAGTGGCCTACGGCCGCATCCGCTATGTGGGCTACTACGACTATGAGCGGACAGAACGGCAGCGGAGAGTCATGGAGCAGATCTTCCTGAAGGCCAAATCCTTAGGTCTCGGGGAGCTGAATACCCTGGCGAATGAGATCCTGCCCCTTGTCACCCACAATATGGACCAGGGAGAGGTTCTATCCCTGGTTACCCAGCTGCCCTCCATTATCAACTATAAGCTGGAGCTGGGAAGAGTTCCCTACGACGGCATGTTCCACAGCGAAGGGGAACTTCTGGTTCCCGACTGGGAAGCCACCATCAGCCAGCTGCACAATACCATCTACGCGGAACAGTAAGGGGCATACCCCCTGCAGAGGCGCCGCCAGATCATCCTATTTCGATGATCTGGCGGCGCCTCCGTTTTTTTACCGGATAAAATTTCTTCCGTTATATTTCATCAGCACCTCCCGCTTTCTGCTGAGGGAAACCTCTGTGTAGATCCGGGCCAGATTCCGGTACCGGGCAAAGATCGTTTCTATATTATAGATGGTGATCCGCTCTCCCTGCCGGTTCAGAAACAGGGCTTCGTTTTTTGGCAGAAACTCCTTCCGCAGCAGCAGCCACACGTTCAGCTCCCGGAAAACCGAGTCCGAAGAAATATACAGCAGCCGCCGGACCTCCTCCCCGGAAAGCACCCGGGGAAGGCTCTGGGGGATCTGGAATTTCCCCGAGGAAAACCGCAGAAACTTTTCATGGATCCCGTACACTTCGTCCAGAAAAGCAAAAACCTGCTGAACTGCCGCGTAATGCCGGCGGATGGACCGGGGCTTCAGTTTCTTTTCCTCCTGCAGATAAGCAAAATACCGGGACATTGCCCCGGCGTCCACCTGCTCCACCCCCCGGTCCGCCGCCCAGCGGCGAAAGCAGTTCAGGTCGCAGCCGTAAGCCTTACGGGTATTCTCGGAAAGATTTCTCTCCACCCGCAGCTGTGTCAAAAATTCCTCCGTCCAGTCTTTTAATTGTCTTTCACTACAATGCATTCCGCTTCCTCCTTTGCAAGAAAAACTCCCCGTCTGCTTATTATCTCACACTTTCTTCTCCTGGAAAATCTTTCCGCCTCCTGTAATGCCTCTTTCTGAATGGACGAATATGTTAAGGGCTTTTTCGGAGAAAATCCGACAGGAAGGGAGGTCGAATAAGGTATTGCCAAGTCGAATTTCCGCAAAAGCCTGGAATTTTTTCCCATGTTAACCTATTTTTTAGAAAAGAACCTACAGGGAGGAACGTATGAAACAGAATATTGAATCTTTACTGCTCTCACTGGGCGTTACCCGCAGCTATCGCGGGTATCTTTATTTTATTGAAGCCGTCCGCATGGCCGCGGAAGATCCCGACCGGCTTACCTGCATCCGGGAGAAAATCTACCAGCCCATTGCCAGAGCACACCGCACCACCATCTTTAACGTAGAGAAAAATCTGCGGACCATCCGGGACGTTATTGTCCGGAATCAGGGCCTGGAACTTCTGATCCAGCTGACCGGAGCCAGCTTTCTCCGGAACACCACTCCCTATCCCCGGGAACTGATCGAGTTGTTTTCTGAAAACTGCATCCTGCCCAAAGACCGGGAGGACGACACCTAAAGCTGCTTAACAAAAACATGGACTTTTACTTTTCCGGCAACCCGGAAAAGTAAAAGTCCACGTTCCTGCTAGAAAGGATCATTCCGTTTTTAAAAACTCCCGGACCATCCCGGCGTAAGTCTCCGGCTGCCGGTTCAGAAATCCCAAATGATTGTATCCGGGGATCACCAGGATCTCCGCCTCCGGATACAGAGCCTTTACCACCTGGCTGTTGATTTTTATATTGTCTTCCTTCCCTCCGTAAAGGAGCCTCATGGGCTGTTTTACCCCCGGCTCCAGTTCATAATCCGCCAGAAAGGCCGCCATGACCTTCAGGGACTTCTTATCCAGGGAAGCCCGGCAGACCTGCATTTTCTCCGGCCAGTCCCCGGTGTAGACCTTCCTCATGGATTCCACGGATTTTTTCGGATTCTTCCGGGCCGACTTCATAAACCAGGAAAAAATCTGCGTAATGGCCAGCTCCACCACTTTCTTGTACCTGGAACGGTAAAAGTTCACCGCTCCGTCCAGGAACAGCCTCCTGATTGTAAGCTCCGGCCTTTTGGCCAGCCGCACCGAGAAGATGGTGCCCATGGAAAGGCCGATGACCGCTTCAAATTCCGTCAGCTGATTCTCCTGCAGCCGGGATATGAGCTTTTCGGTCTGCTGCTCCAGACTCTCAAACGCCTGGCAGCCGGGGTGAAACCCGTCCAGGGTCACGCACACCAGATGGTATTCCGGCAGTTCTCCCGCCAGGGCGCTGAAACACTCCCCGGAAAGAAAAACACCGGGAATACACAGAATGGCTTTCTCATTTTCTTTTCCGTATTCGATAATCTTCATGACGCATCCCCCTTAAAAAACTAAATCCATCATAGACGCGCCCAAATTATCTGTCAACGGATGTTGGAAATTCTATAATGATTCATAATGAATCCACGGAGCCCAGGATCCGCCCGGGGTTATCCCGCAGCAGATAGGCCGCCGCCCCGGGACCGTACCGGAGTTCCAGAAGCCTGGAGATCTCGTCCAGATCCGGGCTTCGGAGAATGGGATCGTGGGCGTCGGAGGCCATGGCCCCGGCAATCTCCTGCCGGAGCATAAATTCCGCCAGGACCCTGGCTCTTCTTCCAAAGTCTCCCCGGAGGCTTCCCTGATTTACCTGAAGGACTACCCCTCTCCGGTCCAGCTCTTCCAGGAGTTCCGGATGCCTCCAGATCGCGTCGTACCGTTCCGGGTGAGCCAGCACCAGTCTCCAGCCCATCCGGGCCAGCTCCTCCAGACCCTCCCGGATCCTCCGGGAGGAGGCGTCAAACCAGAATTCCACCAGCAGATATTTTCCTCCATTCAGGGAGGGCAGCCTGTGTTCCCGGCCATAGCGAAGGAGCTTCTCATTCACGAGAAGCTCCATGCCCCCGGCCAGTTTCAGAGGAATGTTCCGCTCTGCAAGTTCCTGCCGGAAACGGACCAGGGTCTTTCTGTATTGTTCCAGATAGTCTTCCGGATCCCCCCGGGAAAAATTCCCGTGGGAAGTGGCCGCCAGGATCCGGGTGCCTCCCTCTGCGGCTTTCCTTGCCATTTCCAGGGCGTCCTGCCAGGTGGCGGCCCCGTCGTCCAGCCCCGGCAGGATGTGGCAGTGCAGATCGATCATGCGCGGTCCTCCCCGGCTTTTTCTCCGTATTTTCCATAGCCGTATTTCCGGTAGCCATAGCCGTACCTGCCGTAGCCATAGCGGCCGTAGCCGTACTCGCTGGAAGCCTCCGGGTAATCATTAAACACATAGCCCAGGATCGGGGCTCCGGAGCCACCCAGAGAGGAAAAGCCCTCCAGGATCCTCTGCTGGGGAACATAATCGTATTTCACCGCGTACAGGATCCCATCGGCTTCCTCCGCCAGAATGACGGCGTCCTGAAACATGCCTGCGGGCGGGGTGTCCAGGATAATATAGTCCATTTTCTGCCGCATCTTTTTCAGGAATTTTCCCACTCCGGGACTGCTGAGCACCGGCGCGGGCTGCTGCAGGGTCTCTCCGTTTCCCAGGAGCCAGAAAGGCCCCCGGCCGGCCTTGCGGATCTCTATGGTCTTCTGGACTTCTCCGGTAAGATCCAGGAGACTGCTGCCTTTTTCCGCTCCCAGAAGGCCGGCGTCCGCAGCTTTCCGAAGATCCCCGTCCACCAGCAGCACTTTCTTTCCCTGCTCTCCCAGCACCGCCGCCAGATTCATGGCCAGGGTGGATTTTCCCTCCCCGGAAACGGTGCTGGTCACCAGGAGGATCTTTCCCTCCAGTTTTTTCAGTTCCTTTTCCACCCGGATCCCCAGGGCCCGGATGCTCTCTTTGTAGCCTCCCTGCACCCGCTTTTCCCACACGGCCAGGCTGCTCTTCCCCTGCTTTTTCCGGGCCTTAAAGGTCACGTGGGGAATGGAGGCCAGGCAGCGGAGACTGGTAATCTTCTGCATTTCTTCCGGATTCCTGGCAGTCTTCCGGGCCAGGGAGATCAGTCCCAGAATCACCAGGGAGACCAGGAGGCCGCCGCAGCCGCCCAGGACCAGGCCCCGCTTCAGGCTGATCTGGTTGTAGGGGGCTTCCGGCATTTCCGCCGGATCCAGATAGTTAAAGGAAATCTCTCCCAGCACAAAACGGGCGGCCTCCGGATAAATTTCCAGAGCCCCCTGGAGGATGGTATAGGCGTCCTCCGGGCTCCGGCTTTCCGCCGTCATGGTGACCACGTTGGATTCCTCGATGGTTTCCGCGGTAATGGATCCGTTCAGGGAATCCCTTCCCAGCCGCTCCAGAAGCAGGCTGCGGAAAAAACTGCTGTCCAGGATATAGGGGAAGGTCCGGGACATCTGGTCCGCCATGGTGCTGTCATAATAAAAGCTGTAGGTTCCGCTGCCCCCTTCTTCCGTGGTAACAGTAAAGGTGGCGCTGCTGCGGTACATGGGGGTGTAGCGGAATCGCTGAAAGCCGTAAAAGCCGGCGGCACCCAGCGCCGCCAGCAGCAGCACCAGCCACCAGAATCTGCGGAAACTCCTCCACAGGGTGATCAGCAGAAGGCCCAGATCGATCTCCTCTTCTTCCATCTCCGCCGGGATGTTTCTTCTTTCTTTCTCCATACCTTTACCCTCTCTCCCGGCTGTAGCCGCCGTATCCATAGGAGCTGCCGCTCTGGCCCCATTCCCTGTGAAAGGCGTTGAGGACAAAGCCCGCGAAATCTCCGCCGCTTTTCCAGATCATGTCCACGGTATCATTGATCACCCGCACATCCGCCCAGTCCTCCCGGATCACCAGGATGGCCGTATCCGCCGCCTCCAGCCACAGCTCCGCGTCAGAGGCTACAGAAACGGGGGGACAGTCCAGGATGATATAGTCAAAGGCTTCCTTCATCTCCTCCTTAAGCCCCCGGGATACAAAGGCGCCGATCAGGCTGGCGGGAGCGGACTCCGGCCGGAACTGAAACAGCTGCCACAGACGGTCCCGGCGGTGGTAGCAGAGAGCCTCCCGCCAGTTTATTCCCTGCCCCAGGACTTCTCCCAGGGAATGGCCCGGCTCCTCTTTTTTATTAAAAATCTTATACTGGGCAGGCTTCCGCAGGTCTCCGTCCACCAGCAGCACCTTCTTGTGCTTTTCCGCCAGGGCCAGAGCCAGGTTGGCGGCCACCGTGGATTTTCCTTCGTTTTCCGTTACGCTGGCCACCAAAAGGATCTTCTGCCGGTTCCGGTGCATGTGGGCTTCGATGGCGGCCTCCGCCCTGCGGCCTGCCTCGGCGAAATTCATGCTCACCAGGGGAGAACTCAGCAGAGGCGCCTGCAGGGCCCTTTTCTTTCCGGAGCCGATCCGCTGGGGCTTTTCAAAGGGGATCACCCCCCGAACCTGGCCGTCCAGGAGCCGGGAGGCTCCCGCCGGATTCTTCACGGTAAAACGCATAAGATACAGAAGGCACAGCAGGGCGATCATGCCCAGGGCCCCCGCCGCCGTCAGCAGGTTCCGCCTGGCCATGAGCCAGGAGGTATTGGAGGGGGCGGAAGGCACCTGGGGTTCCTGGAGAAGCTGCAGGGAAGCATTGGAAAACACCTCCGCCGCCACCTCATCGTAATTCTGCAGAGCGGAATTCAGGAACAGATAGGCCTGTCTGGGATCGGGACTGGTGGCCGTCAGGGTCAGCAGGTTGGTCTCGGAGATAACGGAACAGCGGATGCTGCCCTCCATCTCCTCCCCCAGATCCTCCCCGATCCGGTTCCGCAGGGCGTCGCTCTGAAAGACCTGGCTAAACACATCCGCCATGGAAGCGGTGATGGACAGGGAGCTGTAGGCGCTGTTATCCCCCTGGACCGTCACCACCAGGGTGGCGGAAGAAGAATACTGGGGATGGTAGGTAAGGTTGTGGACGCCGGTAACGCCCAGCCATACCGCTCCCGCCGCCAGCAGGATCATCCAGAAATTCCGCAGAAGCTGCAGGCACAGCCCCCGCCAGCTGATGGTATCCAGGCTGAATAAATTCTGGTTCACGGCTGCACCTCCTCTTCTACCACAACGGTCAGCCAAGTCCGCCCCGTGGCTCCTGCGCTGTCCGTGGCCTCATAGCCGATCTCATAGCAGCCGGGGGTCTCTGTATCTACACTGGAAAGGGCGGTAACCGCCTCCGGTCCCAGCTCGTTTCCCTGGCTGTCCGTAACTCCCTCCACATAGTCGGCGGGATCTACCGTTTCTCCCTGCTCCACATAGAGAATGCCGGTGCGCAGGCGGATCTCCAGGGCCGCCTGCTCCTCCCCCACCACGTGGACCGGCAGCCCCAGAGAGGAAGTATCCCCGAAGCTGTTGGAGACCTCCACGGTCATGGTATAGCTGCCCGGAGTCTGGTAGTTCAGATCCGTGTCCGTCTGGATGATCCAGTCCTTCAGATCCCCGTCCAGCAGATCCTCCGCTCCCAGCCGCTCCATGGACAGGCTGTAGCTGCCCTCTCCCCGGCGGTATACCAGAGGCTCCGTCAGGGTGAACCGGGGCGAATGGTAATCGGTAAAACGGACCTGCCGGGTCAGGGAGGCGGACTGGTTTCCGGAATCAAAGACCACGTAGGTCAGGCTGCAGAGACCCTTCTCGATAAAACGGGAGAAGGATCCGGCAATGATCTGATCCGTCAGGTCTCCGTCCTTTCCGTCCCGGGCGGTAAGCCCCTCCAGCAGATCCTCCCGGGTATAACCGCAGGAAATCTCCAGGACCTCCCGGTCGCTGGCGATCTCCGGCCGGGTCAGGTCCCGGCTTCGGAACTCCAGAACCTCCGAGACTCCGAAAACTCCCAGGCATATTACAAAAACAATGATCAGTATGGTTCTGAGTGCTCTCATGCTCTGTCCTTTCTCTCTTGTATAGCTTCGCTTAAAAGGCTTCCAGGAACTGCCGGATCCCTTCTTCGTCCACTTCCCGGATCCGCCGTTCTCCCACCTGGTAGACCCGGCTGCACATGGAAAAAACGCTGGGCCGGTGGGCAGCTACGATCACCGTGCGGTTGGGCTCTTTTTTTATGATCTGCCGCAGGACCCGGCGTTCCGTGGCCACATCCAGGGCCGAGGTGGCCTCGTCCAGGATCAGCACCGGGGCCCCGGCCAGCAGGGCTCTGGCAATGGAAAGCCGCTGCTTCTGCCCTTCGGAAAAGCGGGTGCCCCGCTCCCTGACCTCCGTGTCCATGCCCTCCTCCAGCTTCTCCACAAAATCCCAGGCGCAGGCCGCCTCCAGAGCTCCCCGGAGCTCCTGGTCTGTGGCCTCCGGCTTTACCATCCGCAGATTCTCGGCTATGGTGCCGGAAAACATGGTATTTCCCTGGGGAATGTAGCTGAACATGCAGCGGGTGGAGGAGGAAGCACGGAGGCTGTCCCCGCCGGGATTTCCAATGGTGATCCGGCCCTTCTGTGGATGGTACAGCCCCAGGATCAGGTTCAGAGTGGTGGTCTTTCCCTGGCCGGAGGGGCCGATAAGGGCCACGATCTCCCCGGGCTCCGCCCGGAAAGAAGCCTCCTGGTACACCCATTTCTCTTCCTCATAGGCAAAATCCACCTGGTCCATATGTACAAAAACCCCGGTTTCCCGGCTCCGCTCCAGAATAGCCGCCGCCGCTTCCTGATCCTCCATGGAATCCCGGGGCAGGGAGGTGATCTCCATGATCCGCTCCGCGCTTAACCCGGCCCGGATCACCATGGGCATCAGTCCCAGGATGCTGCTGAAGGAGCCCCGGAGGGAAGAAGCCATGGAGACGAACATGGTCATGTCTCCGTAGCTGATCCTGCCCTGCCAGAGCCGGAAGGCGGCAAAGCCGTAGCAGGCGTAGCCCACGGCCTGGCCCACCAGGGAGGTAACGATCATCATGGACTGCTGAAACTTATTCTGCTTCAGGGACAGATCCACGGTCTCCCGCTGGATCCGGTGAAACTTTTCCATAACCCGGTCCAGCATGCCGAAGGCCTTAATAAACTGCAGGTTCTGGAAGGTCTCCTGGTCAAAAACCGTCCGGTCGCTGGCCACATCCAGGTTGTCCCTCTGAAAATCCCGCATCTTCCTGGCGGAATGCCGGGAGGTCAGAAAGGAAATGGGGGCCCCCAGCAGGGCAATCAGGGCCATCCAGGGATCGTTCCGCATCATAATGAGAAAAGCGCCTCCGAAGCTGATGAGGGTGGTAACCACATTGGGCAGAAAGGTGAGAATGGTGTTGGCCACAGTGCCGGCGTCGGCGTTGACCCGGTACAGAAGGTCTCCGGACCGGTATCTGGCCAGAGACTCCCAGTTGGTCCGGAGCACCTGCTCGTAAATATCCCCCCGGATCTCGTTGATGACCTTCAGCCGCACCTTCAGGGACAGCCGGGACTTTACGGCGTTAATAAAAATCTGGGAAACGCCCACTCCCACATAGGTGGCCACCACCCGGAGGATCTCCATGGAATTTACCCCGGTAATAGCGTCCACCAGATCCCGGCTTACCAGGGAGGTGCCCAGGCCCAGCAGGGAGCCGGAGGCCCCCAGCAGCACATAAAACCCGATGAGCAGCCAGTACCGGCGGACGTAGCCGTACATCCACAGCAGTTCCCCGGTAATCTCTTTTAAGCGCCCTTCCCGGATCCGGGTCAGGATCCGCTTTAACTCCTTCATCTTATCTCCCCATGTCTTTCAGATTCGCGGGTTTCCTGCGGACCCCGTGCCCCAGGTCCGCGGACAGTCAAAAATCCCACGCTCCTCCCGGGGCCTTTTGGCCCCTGAGCTGAGTATGAGATTTTCCCCCTTTTGCGGACACATCCGGTCCGCCTGATTGCTTACAATTATCACCGGGCTCCTCCCGGTTTAATGAAAAATGGTTTCCTCTGTCAGCTTTACCGCCTCCTCATCCGGGCGGCAGCAAAGCTCGTACACCGGCAGACGGGTCAGCAGGTGATCCAGCGTCTCCAGGCAGAGCTCCATGCCGTTTTCCAGCCACTGGGGATAGAACACGCTGTTGGAAACCGCCGTCACCTTCTCAAAGCCCGTAAGCTCCCGGATAGAATTCTCCGGGGCCTGCTTCAGAACCACCAGGGCCTTCACCGGCACGCTGGCATTCTCGCAGTAGGGCGAGGAGCCGTGCCAGGGCGTACCCCAGCCCAGAAAACAATCCTCCTTCTCCTGGACAAACACAATATCCCCGTTGATGATCAGAGCGTCCCGGTACCGGTTCCACAGCTCCGCCTGGGTGGTCTTGCCGATGCCGGAAGGACCCAGGAACATAAGACCCTGGCCCTGGAAATCGATGAGGGAACTGTGAAGCTGGAGCATACGTTTTTTTGCTGCTTCTGAATAGAATAAAATATTTAAGAAAGTATACACATTCTCAAAATTACTAACTGAAACGATTGTACCATGTTTCCAGTCCTTATCTATTCGTAAAAGATCCTCTTCTAAACGTAATAATTGATCCCCTTTATTAAAGTTTCTATATAATTCAATGTTCGAATACATCGTAGACACTTTATTTACATTTGATTCCAATTGAATATCGAAATAAAGGGGACTCTGCGCACCCACCTCATACCTTGCCCATCCACTATCATCTAACAGCAAATTCGTAACAGAAACAGTAAAATCTATAATCTCATAAATTTTTTTGGACTTATTTAGGCAGTGGCACACCCTCTATCCTCCATGAACAACACCCAAGCGTGGCGTGCATCAGAAGAAGGCACATTGGTAGGCCAGTTATTAAACATCGTATTTAAATTACCTTTAGTGTCAATTTCTGTTTGGATTTGTTCCTGTGTATAATAGTAAGCTGGAGACATCTCCTCTGTAATTTGAACAATAGCCTCAAAAAATGTTATACTTCCCTTTGGTTTCCATCCTTGTCCACTAAATCCTCCATCTTCATCCCACCTAACGAGATATCCACTTTCTACATATTGACCTGAATCGTTTGCATATGTTGCAATTCCTTCATTTGCAACTCTTCCTTCTACTTTTACATATTCATATCCCATTGATTTGCCTCCAAAATATTTTTTTTCTATAGCATTCTATATTTTTTTTGCCGCTAAATTTCTCCGTTGCCAACGTCCCGGCGCACTTAAAGCACACTTCCCGGGCCTCACAGCTCCGGCACTCTTCCGGCCACTGCAGTTCCTCCTCATATTGGATCAGCTGCTTCCAGGCTTCCCGGAAGGGCTGTCCCCGGACGGGAATGTTGGGCTCGTTCATAAAACTGCAGAACCGCATCATGCCGTTCCAGGTGACCCAGTACCCCAGCCGGTAGTCCCGGCAGTAGGTGGCAGGCTTCCGCTCCGGATCCACGGGATGGCCCTTCATCCGGTACTGGATGTCGGCTTTCCGCTGCTCATCCAGTTTTTCCTGGACCCGCACTTCCCGGGCCTGGCTGTCGGCTCCCCGGATGGAATCCTTGACTCCTCCCGTGGCCATCCAGGGCAGTTTATGGAGCCAGGCGTAAAAGGCGATCTTTTTTACATCCTCCAGGTTCTGACGGATCACTGTGGTCACCAGCTGCACCGGGATCCCCAGTTCCTGCAGGGTTTGCAGCCCCCGGTCTGTCCGGGTAAAACCCTGCTCCACCCGGCACACCTGCCGGTAAACCTCATCGTTGGAGCCGTACAGGGTTACCTTAGCCTGTTTGGGCGGGTACTGCTCCAGCAGCTCCGCCATTTTTCCCTCGATCAGGGAAGCGTTGGTCTGCAGGGTAATGAAAAACCCCATCTGGCACAATTCCTTCCAGATCACCGGAAACTCCGGATGCATCAGGGGTTCTCCCCCAGTGACGCAGAGCCAGGTGGTTCCCGCCTCCTTCGCCTCCTCCGCTGTATGAATCCAATCGGAGGCATTCATCTCCCTCCCATAGTAAGCGATTCGCTCCGGCTGCAGATGCACGTAGCACATGCGGCAGTTAAAATTGCACCGGGGAGTCAGCTCAAAGGTTCCCGAAATAGGAATGGCCTCCGCAAAGGCCTTCTCCCACACCGCCTTGTAGAAAGGATCCAGCCACTCCATCCGCCGGCAGGCCGGCTCAAATTCCCGGGTCTTTGCTTCCCCGGTCATGGCTTCTTTCCTTCCGGCATCCGCACAAAGACCCGGCCCCGGACAATGCCGTCATCCAGGATATTGTTGTCTCCCAGCGTTTTCAGAAATTGATCAATGTCTGCGGCGGCCTGCTCTTCCGTCACCCCGGAATAATGCTCCAGGATCCGCTGCACCAGATCTTCCTTCTCAAATTCATGGTCCTTCATGTAGTCCCAGAGATAGGCTCCGGAGGCTGATATGTATACAATGGAGGTCACTTCCCGGACCCGGTTTCCCGTGGGCACAATGACATACTGGCCCGCCACCTCCCGGAGGATCAGGCCATCCTTCAGCTTCATGTTCCCAACTCCCTTCCCCTTTCTGCTTGCTTTTGGGTAGATAATTTACCACGTTGTTCAAGTATATACTGGGAACTGTTACCAAACTGTTACTTCTCATTTCCGTCAGCAAACCCTTGCACAACATCTGCAAACTAAAAACAGCACGACAGCAAGATTCAGCTTTTTTCTCAAGGCAAAAAAATGATTCTTTTTGAATATCTCTTCAGAAAACTCCTGAAAACCAATCACCCTGCCGCTGAATCTAAACGAAACCGGCTGTTCCATGGCAGAGAAAGAGGCTGCCTACCGTAAGGAAACAGGAAGCAGGTATTGCTCCCGTATGGGCTCGAATCTGACTACCGTAAGGAAACTGAATTCAAGTGTTGCTCCCGTAGGAGCTCTGATCAGACTACCGTAAGAAACAAGGAAGCAAGTATTTCGCCCGTACGGGCTCGAATCTGACTACCGTAAGGAAACAGAATTCAAGTTTTGCTCCCGTAGGAGCTCTGATCAGACTACCGTAAGAAACAAGGAAGCAGGTATTGTGCCTGTACGAGCTCAGATCAGACTACCGTAAGGAAACAGAATTCATGTATTGCTCCCGTAGGAGCTCGAATCTGACTACCGTAAGAAACAAGGAAGCAAGTTTTGTGCCCGTACGGGCTCGAATCTGACTACCGTAAGAAACAAGGAAGCAAGTTTTGCTCCCGTACGGGCTCGAATCTGACTACCGTAAGGAAACTGAATTCATGTATTGCTCCCGTATTCCCCTGGATTTGTCTACCGTAACGCAGAGAAAAGCCAGAATTTCCCCGTATCCTGCCAGAGGTGCGATGCATGTAGCCGTTTGAGCGGCATCCCCTGGTCTTTTTTTGGCAAAAAAAGGGAACCGCTGCTCCATAGATTTCTCTATTTTGCAGCGGCCCCTCCTTACTATTCCTCAAGTGAATTTTGAACTGAGGAATGGATCACGCGAAAAGTTGATTTTTCATGGTTTGTCCCCCAGCAGCCGAGAAAGTCCCGCCGCTGTTTCTTCCGCCCAGGTATAATCCTGCAGATAGCTTTCTGTAAGGCTCCAGGCTTTTTCCGCCTCCGGATTTCCCTTCAGCAGCTGGTAATAATCGCATTCCACCCGGGAGGCGTCAATGCTGCAGGCCCCCCGGCTGCTGCGGAAGATTTCTTCCTCCCCGGCTTCCTGAAAAAGCTGCCGCAGATACATGACTGCCTTCCGGTACAGGTTCTTTACCCGGGCGTCGTAGGCCCGGTCCTCCCACAGCTTGTCCACCGCCTCTTCCATGGTTACGCTTCCCCCCTGGTGATCTACGCAGAGGGCCAGCAGCTCCTTGGCCTTGGAATTGGAAAACAGCACCGCCTGATCCTCCACAAACAGATCAAACCGGCCGAAGGTCTGGAACCGCACCCGCTTCTTCTGGCGCCGGGCCAGGAGTCTGGCCCGCTCCAGCACCTCCAGGATGTCGTTTTTATCGTAGGGCTTCAGCAGATAATAATCCGCCTTTACCTTAAAGGCATCAATGGCGTATTTTTCATAGGCCGTAATAAAAATCACCACCAGGCCCGGGCGGATCTTACGCATTTTTTCCGCCAGCTTAAGGCCGCTGATCCCCGGCATCTCGATATCCAGAAAAGCCGCTTCCAGACTGTTTTCCCGTAGAAAATCCAGGGCCGCCTCCGGCTCCTGAAAGGCTCCCGCCATCTCCACATCCGGAATATCCTCTATTTCAAAACAAAACTGACGCAGGGCCAGTTCCTCATCATCCACTGCCATTACCCGCATACCTGTCGCCTCCCTGTTTCTTTGGTTCTCTGGGAATCCTTACCTCTACCCGGGTACCCTTTCCCGGCTTGCTTTCAATTTCCACCGTTCCCCCGGAAATCTCCCGGATCCGCAGCCGGATATTGCGGATGCCGATGTGTCCCGTATCCTCCTGCTCCTCCAGGGCTGCCGGATCAAAACCCGCCCCGTCGTCCGCCACCAGGATCCAGTGGCAGCCCGGCTCCTCCCGCTCCAGGATCCGCACGGTTCCCTCGCCCTGCTTCTTCCAGATCCCGTGCTTCACCGCATTTTCCACCAGGGGCTGAATGGCCAGATGGGGCAGAAGAAAATCGCTGTTATCAATCTGAAACTCCCAGCGGAGCCGGTCCCCCATCCGCAGCTTCTCAATATTCAGATAGGCCCGGATATGCTTCAGTTCCTCCTGAAAGGGAATCAATTCCTTCTCCTGCAGGGAATGCATATTGCCCCGCAGATACGTGGAAAAATCGTACACCGCCTGGTAAGCCCGCTCCGGATCCAGGCGGATCAGGGCCCGGATGCTGTTCAAAGTATTGTAGATAAAATGCGGGCGGATCTGGCTGTTCATCAGCTCCAGACGGCTGAACTCCAGCTGCTGCTCCAGCTTATAATTTTCCCGCCACACCCTGTAGATCCTGAGGATCGTAAGCCGCAGAAAGTTCAGGGCAAAGATCAGAAAGCTGATCCGCACGTACATGCCCACCTGGGTGCGCCACAGAAGGAAGGAGAGCATCTCCCAGGATGCGCTGGCCAGGATCAGAAAAACGCAGACCAGCTCCGAGGTTCCTACCTGGCCGCTCCTGACCGCCCGGATATACAAATAGGCGGCGTACACCAGCGTCCCGGCCAGGAGTACAAACACCGCCGGCAGCATTTCCGGCAGGGCCCAGATTTCCGTCACCTGCAGGATGAGGAGAAAGCCCTCGCCGAACAGGGATCCGATCAGGAAACGCTCCGTAAAACGGCTGCAGATCCCCGGCCACCGGGAGCCCAGATAAGACAGGATAAAGGAAGGCAGCAGCACCAGCGACAGCATGGTGATTATGTACACCGCTTCCGGCCCGGGAAATTCCAGGGGCATCCGGGACTCTCCGCAGAGCCACAGAGCAACAAAAACCAGCAACACCCCCAGGGTCCTCTGATACCGGTGCTGTTCGTATTTCCGGAACACAAAGGAAAGCAGGATCAGGGCCCCTCCCAGCAGTCCCAGGATCAGGCTGATGATAAAGTAGGGCAGCTGGCTGGTAATGGTATCCAGCAGCAGGTCATTGTAATTCCCGATGGAAACCTCCTGCATGAGCCCTCCAAAGCCCTGGTAAGGAGATTCCACCCGGATCTCCAGCTGTTTTCCGCCCCAGTTTCCGGGAAGCCGCACATAATTCCACACGCTGGGCAGAACATCCCCCAGCACTTCCTGCTCCGGATACTGATAGATCAGCGTTTCCTCCAGAAACACCTGCACCCGCTGCAGCCGGCTGCGGAAACGGATGCCCCAGCCCTCCGACTCCTGCTCCGGCAGAACCGTGGAAAAGCGCACCTGGGATTCTCCGGGCACAGACAGGGAAGCCGGCAGGGTCACCTCCGCCCGGGTATCCCCATAGGTACAGGTCCAGGCAGAATCCAGGATCCCGATCTCCCGGCTGTTCCCGAGAGACTGGCCAGGCGTCAGCAGGATCAAAAAGAGAAACAGCAGGGCCGCTCCCACCGCCAGAAAATCCGCCGTCTTTTGCTCCCGCACAGATCCACCTCCCTTCTTTTGTCCCTTCCTTCTTTAGCGGCTCAAAGACTTCCTCTGGAAAACCGGTTAGGGTCTCTGCTCTTCCGTTTCAAAAAGCCCCAGCGCTCTGTACCGCCGCTTCCGCTCCCCGGCATGCCGCAGGATCTGTCCCGGATGCACCGGCGGCCGCTTTCCTCTGGCCACCCGGATCAGATATCTGCCTCCCAGAAAGATCCAGCCCGGAGGCAGCAGCAGGGGAAACTTTCCAGCCGCCGGCCAGCGCCGGCGGACCATCTCGTTCATGGAACGGATCAGCTGTCCGCCCATGGATTTCCGGCTGACCATCCGCTTCTCCTGACTGGCAATCAGCAGGGACTCATAAAACCGTCCCTCCTGCTTCCGCCCGAAATTCCCACTGTCCCCGATTTCCTCCATGAGGGCCTCTGTGATCCGCCGGTCCGGCTCCCCGGCCCAGGCCTTTGGGGGACAGCCCAGATACCGCACCGCCGTCTGGGTCAGGGTCCTGGCAAACCGCCACAATCCCACTGCCTTCAGCTTCTCCTCAAAAAGTTCCCGGAACTCCTCATCCGAAAAACCGGCGGCAAAAACCGCCCAGTCGCAGAGATGCCTAAGGCCCAACCCCTCCCCCAGCAAATGCTGATTGGTGTGGAGCAGCAGATTCAGCCCGTGGTGAAAGTGAGAAGGCACCCGGACCCCTCCCCCCTCTACCGGAATCTCCCGGGACTCCTCCAGGATCCCCTCCAGGTAACCCCGGACCCGCTTTCCCGGCTCTCCCCAGGGAATCCCTCCCACCGCAAAGTGGAGCTCCGTCTCCGTCCGCTCCCGGACGTAGGCCCGGTGATGCACATGGGTATCATTCTCCAGCTGAAACCCCTCCTCCTCCAGCACCCGGCCGGCCCGGTCCAGATCCTCCGGCCTCACCAGAAGGTCCACATCCCCCATAATCCGGTCCTCCGGCCGGGGATAATAAGCCGCGGAAGCGCAGCCTTTCAGGATCACGTAAGGAATCCCGGCCTTTTCCATACTTCCGCCCAGCGCCCCGTGCTCCCAGGAAACCTGCAGATTATGAAAAGCATCTCCCACTGCGGCCTGCCCCCAGTCTTTGCGCACCGCCTCCGGCAGAAAATTCATATTGCATACCTGATTCCATCCGTGGACCGTCACCGTCTGCCGCCGGCACTCCTGAAACACCTGCTCCCAGTCCACATCCTCCTGAATCCTCCGGCCGGCCTGAAACAGCTCGTTGGCCAGCAGATCCAGCACCGTCTCTCTGATCCGATCCATGAACGCCTCCTGAAGGGTACATTTTCTGGCATCAGTATATAAAATAATTCATATTTTTTCAATACCTGCTGATCGGGGAGGCAAAACGGAGACGATAAGGCTTCTCTGCCCTTACTCATGTCTGCATATATAGTAGTCTAGTAATACAGCGATTCTAAAATACTCTTATTTTCCACATTTATGCTCAAGATGCTATGCAAAATCCTCCAGACAGCCTGCATCATCAAATTTCAACTCATAAGGTTCACTAAGGATTTCTATATCAGCCGCACTCTCCATTTCGCTTCTCATACTTTCAGAAACTTCAAATTCATTTAAAGAAAGCGTATCACGAATTCTTACTACTCGCGCCTGGTCGTAATTTATTTTGGTACATGTTCTAATTGCCACCCGTATGGCATCGAAATCGTTATTTTGATACATGGGGATTTTTCCTCCGTCAATCATAGTATTTGTAGTAAGATTGACCCAAGTTCCTTCCCAATCCACCTGATTCAAGCAATTTCTGGTTGTAATATCTGCCAATCCCAGCCCACAGGCATTATGATGGCTTTCTTCTGTCAATCCGCGGATCATTAACCGTTTGGTATGAAAATCATCCTTAAAATAGGGCATGAACCCTCTTCCCGTCACATTAGGGTCCGCTCCTTCTCCAGAAATATTTTTCCCGATCCGATCAACAATCAAAAGATCTATATAATCAAATTTAAATCGCGGAAACCTTCTCTTGGCAATGGCAAGCATTTGCTTATCCCCTTCAATTATTTCATTCTTTGAAAAAACCATGAGGTCAGATATTTTATCGTAAGCATTCTGTACGACCCCCACCCCAAGTACCACCGGCATTCGTTCCAGAAAAACTTTCGCTACTTTCGGGATTCGCTGGGCAAATGTATCAAATCCCTGCTTATGGAACCAAGAACATCCGATATGCTTGGCAAGTCCTATCGCGATCATTTTTAATAGCCCGCTTTCATGCTCTCCCTTAAAATCCGTGTGAGGCTTCACTTTATTATAAATGATAATCCCATCAGCTTCTGCCGCATATTTATCACAATAAACCGGAGTGCCGACATTATCATCGATATTACCGATCTGTACCACATCCATAGACGCAAGAATCGGCACCTGCATAGATTCTTGTGTAATTCCGTATCCTTTTAAAACCTCAAGATTTCCCTCTACACAACCGGAACCATGGCTTGGTTCAGAACGACTCCCGGAAACAACTCCGCCATCGGACGCATTGCCGTAAGACCCAGACTTTTTACTACCGCCCGCAAAGTATCTCCTCCTGTACAGAACAAAGTAGGATAAATTCCGCTATCCAGAATCTGTTTCGTCACCATAGCCAGTCTGTCAGCAATCTTTTCTCCTCTGGAAATCTCCCCCATATCTGCTCCTGCTGCATTCTCCTCTTGTTCCACATCCAAAATTAATGCTTTTTTTTCTGAACATATTGCAGCCCAGTGCTTTGCACATCTGCAGAGTTCTTCTTTGTCAAATTTTTCCAAATCCAGAAGCATCTTTTTTTTGAGACTTATCCTCTCCATCCCCTTCTGGCCAGCTGATGTAACCTGCCTGACTGTCGCCGGATGAATGCTTCCGCATACAGCTAACAAAATCGGACTCATGCTTCTAATTTCATTCTTTTTTCCGTTTTTATAAACATTTCCCGCTAATGCTCTGGCAAATCCCGCACATCCGGCGTAACTCCTAACGCCATGCTTCATGCTCCATTTTGCTATCTGATCCAAATCCGAATATGTATCTGCATCTGCGATTAATATACCTTTTCTCTTCTCCAACGTTTCCAACGCATTTTTATCTGTTTCATAAGTTTTTACATTGGAGGTTTCATGTATAATCTCCGCTACAGAAGAATGACGTACGGGTTCAAATAAATCTTTGCCGAAAACACTTTCTGCTACAGGAATACCATCTATCAACTGTATTCCTTTTCTGGTAAAGCGCTTCATTTCCGGGTAAGCCGGCGCGAATATCAAATTATCGTCTTCCCAATTTTCCAACAAAGCCTGTAGTTCTATGCCTACGTTTCCTCTTAGGGCTGAATCCGTTTTTTTGTAGATTCCGGCAATGCCGTTTTTTCTTGCCCATTGCACAGTCTTTTTTATAAGGGAATACGCCTCCTGTGGAGATTTATGCCGGGTTTCCGCATCGTAGATCATCACTGCGCATTCTGGTAACTCCATGCTTTTCAATTCCAACAATAGCATCAGTGTACAAGGGGACAATACGGTCGTTGAAGGGCTGATTTGAGCTCCTTCTACGTTACTTTCCCTCCGCGTACGTCTCTGTACGCGTCGATCAAGTGCCTTGAAGGGGCTCAAATCAGCACCTTCACGACTCGAAGACTCCAACCGCAGGAATTTCGGTGATTTTCAAGGCAGACGATAGAGGCGTACTGGACGTACGCCGATTGAGGATAACACAGAAAATCACCGAAATTACGCGGTTTGGAGCGTGTTGCCCCTTGTACACTGATGCTACATAAACCTCTATACCAGAACTCGCAAATTGAATCCCTGTATCCAGAGCACCTGTAAAATCATCTGCGATCACTAACAGCTTCATAATCGTTTCATCCTTAAACAAACATGATAATCTTTTTCTCTGCAGCAAAGAAAATGCGCCCTTAAAAAGTCAGCATTTTTAATAAATATCTTTTCTTTTCGCCGTAACTTTTGTATAATAATAGCAATTCCTTAGCAATCCAGCAAGAAATCTACCTGCAAATTGCGTTTCACTTTGAAACATTCTGATATTTTTTCATTCTCATTTTAAAATATGTTTTATTTTAAAACACTTTTTGGCAATATCACAACTAATTATCGTTTAGGAGGCATTTACTATGGCACAAAAAAAATCCGCGTCCTGGCTATAGCACCTTACAGATCTATGGCCAAGCAACTTGCTTCTGTAGTAAAGGAATTCCCCGACATCGAACTCACAATTCATGTAGGCGACCGCGAAGAAGGTATCCGCCTTGCTCAGGAAAATTATCATTCCAATTACGACATGATTCTTTCTCGAGGAGGTACCGCCACTCTTTTGCACAGCACGGTTTCTCTACCCATTATTGAAATTGAAACCTCCGCCTATGACATTCTTTCCATCCTAAAATTAGCCTATCTACCCAGCCAGAAAACTGCTATTTTAGGGTATCCGAATATAACAAAAAAATTTAAAGCTGTCTGCAGTCTTCTGGACTACGACATTACACTTTATGAAATTGATTCAGAGGAAAATTTAGCGTTGGTGTACAAGGGGACAATACGGTCGTTGAAGGGCTGATTTGAGCTCCTTCTGCGTTACTTTCTGTCCGCCTATTCATGGCCTCAGAATTTTTTTCAATTTCAAAGAGTGCTAAACAGCAGTTATAGTAATGCGCCAGGAGATATAATCTCCGAAAGCACAGTACAGATAGCTCTTACTGATGAAAAAAAATTAGTTACCATCAGTTCCGGCACCAATGAATCTGCGCACGCTGCCATTGATCTCACAGAGTCTCTGGAAGAAATCACACAAAAAATCGTCAAGCAGGTCCTGGAAAACTGCGGCGGAAATCATACCCAGACCGCTCGGAGCCTGAAAATCAGCCGCGCAACACTCTGGAGAATGCTAAAGGAATCTTCCTAAGCCAAATCATCCGGAAAATCCTATCCACCTCCAATCATGTGGCGTTCCAGGCAGACCACTCCAAAATCGGGGTGCCCTGCCTGGTGCGGATCTGCCGGATGGACAAACATTTTACATTGATAACCGATCAGAACACCGATAAAAATATTTTAAACAATTATAAAAAGGCCGGCGCGGAAATCGTTGTGTGCAGTTAAAAAAATCGGAGGAACAGACAATGAAATTTGATGTAAACAAGCTGAAATGGACTAGACAGCCGGAAAACTATACAATCTCTCAGGACCGCATCGAAATCGTGACAAAGCCGTATACAGACCTTTGGCAGCGCACGTATTATCATTTCCGCAATGATAACGCTCCGGTACTCCAAATATCTTTAGAAGATAAATATTTCTCTTTTGTAGTCAAAACTGACTTTACCGAAAGCCACCACCGCTTTGACCAGTGCGGTGTGGTGCTGTACCTGGACAGTGAAAACTGGCTCAAAGGCTCGATTGAATACGAAAACGAACGTTTTCAGCATTTGGGCAGTGTCGTAACAAATCACGGTTACTCGGACTGGGCAACCACAGAAATTCCAGCCACTGTTAAATCTATGTGGTACCGCCTGAGCCGCCGGGAAGATGATTTCTGTATTGAGTGTTCCGATGACGGCATCTCATTCCATCAGATGCGCATCTGTCACCTCCATGAGGCGGCGGAAACCGTTCGAATCGGCATTTATGCCTGCAGCCCGGAAAATTCTTCCTTCCGCGCTGTTTTTACAGATATGGAACTGACAGAATGCAAATGGATGGCGCATGACGGGCAAAAACCAGATGAAGAAGTTTGATTTCCATGTTTTTTGAGATCGTGTGGGACCTCCCGTTTGGTCACAGCCATTCAATATAACAAGAGGCTTTACACAAGTGCCAAAAGAGATTCCTCGAAATCACGTGCGCTCTGGCAAAGTTCTGTTACTTTAGACCAGTTCGCGCAGACGGCAGGCACAAACTGTTCAAATATGCGAATGCGTTTTTTCTGTCCCGAAATCCGAATATTATGATAATATTTTCCATGTGCAATGATATATTCCCAGGGAGATTCTACCGCCTCAATTCCATTGGCATGATCATATGCGGCGACGATCCAAGCTTCAGTACTATCACATGGGATGGCAATACAGGTATCATCTGTTTCTTTGAGCCATGTAGTTAATAGACCTTTGAGGTGGGACATATACCCTCTTACAGAAGCATCATGTTCTGGACATGGAAGAACGATGGGACAGGCAGCCCGCCCTGCCGGGGTGATATCGCACTCTAAAGGATTCCATTCTCCCTTATGAGCACACTGCGTTGTCTTGCACCAGCAATGCGAAGATTTTTCTTTCCGCGATACATCCCCATCCATTTGGACGACCAATAAATCCAAAGCTGGCTGAATGCCCTTCATCAATTCTTTGCGAATAGATGCATTATCATAACACCATTTCCAAACGCCTTTCCACCCATTTCCATACTTCCCGGTCAAATCGTTTTCCGGTTGGAGCATGACATATGTGTTTTTGTCTCCAGTGATTTGGTCAATGACTCCTCTCAAAATGATATAATCCGTAGGACCTTCGCAAACAATTCCTATGTGTTTCATAGTAGAGTAGGAACACCTCCCAACCGCCCATTGATCCAGAGCCTGGATAGGGGCTGGCCCTCATCAATCAGTTCCTGAGATACTTTAACCCGTTGAATCTGAGCATAGCCGTCGGCATCACGATCCACTGCAAATAAGCGAATCTCGTCATTGTTCAAATCCAATCCATCCAAAACAAGCGGATTATGGGTCGTCAGGAAAACGTGCTTGCCCTGTTGTAAAATCTGACTGCAAAATATCTCCATCATCTTTTTTGCCAATCGAGGATTCAATGCATGGTCAAAACTGTCTACCGCAAAAATGGATGGACCTTGCGGGTGCATTGCCAACGCAAGCATAAACAGGACATAAAGAGCGCCCTCGCTCGCATCATAACCGGTAAATTGAGCTGTCTCCTTCATATAGCGGTCTGTGAACTCGATAATATCTCGCGTGGTTGGAACATTCGCATTGATATTGCTTTTCTTGGGTGCGGCTACTGTAATATCAGCGGCCCAGTCAATCATATCAAGAATATCGTCCATGTAGAGGTTCCCAAAATATACCTCGTCATTCTCAGAGTGAATCAACGCCTTGATCGCTTCCGCAAGACGACCGCCATTCAGTCCAATCGGAGTCGTTTGATTCGTGTCAGGTGCTGTACCGCGCAATGTAATGGTGTTCGGTTGAAAAATACCGTATGCTGAAAAATCTTCGGCAATTTTTCGGCTGGCATTCAGGTTAATCGCATCATCAATAAGGAAGAAGCCAATGTAATTGTTGGTCTGCTGGGAGGATGCGTTGCTGCGTCCCCACAGTTTTTCCCCATTCTGAAAAAATGCTTCAGAATGATATTTCCAATACTCTGTATCCGTAGGAGCAGTCAAGTGAACATCATACTGATACAGATCTGAATTGGTACCGTCATCCCATTCCAGAGATAAATCAACGGTAGACTTTACTCGATTTATACTCTTGAAATTTGACTTGTAGAGGGCAGGAACGCTGAGACGAACTCCCTTGCGCTGGAGACTGGTAGCATCGACTCGATCTGTCATGGCCGCACTTAGCAGACCTATTCCTTCCAGAATAGTAGATTTACCAGAACCGTTAGCTCCTATAAACACATTGACCTTTCCAGGTTCAAAAGATGCTTTATAAAGACATTTGAAATTTCCGAAGCTTATTTTTCTCAGATTCATTGCATCGCCCCTTTCTAGCGTCCGTGTACAAGGGGCAACACGCTCCCCTTGTACACGGACGCTATGGTATAGTATAGCACATTTCCAAAATTAAATACATGGATTTTTTCAAAAAATAAAGTATCTAATTTTGTGGATTTTGCATCAGAGAAATAAGGTTTCCGCGATTCAGGACGAGATCCCGCGCTCCCGGGCGCCCCATTTTTTCACCAGACGGATGCCGGCATAGCATAGGTAAAACTGCAGGGCGATCAGAGGTACGCTGGCCAGCAGGGCCAGGGTCTGCAAAGCGGTGATCTCTCCGATCACCAGCAGGGAAATGGATAGGAGCGCCAGCATAAAGGCCCAGAACACCCGCTGGCTTTGCCGGGGCTGCCCTTCTCCATCCAGGGACAGACAGCTGTTTTCCGCCAGGATATAGGCGGCGGAATCGATGGTGGTGGCCAGGAAGACAAAGGTCAGCAGGCAGAACAGCAGGATCATCACCGCGGGAAAGTCCATATTTTTTACCAGGTTTTCCTTCGCCTCATAGCGGAAAACCATGCGGCCTCCTATAAAAACCGAAAGATTGCCCCGGGAGCTGTGCAGGGTCAGCACCATCTCATCCTCCAGATCCTCCGGCAGAACATTTTCAATCCCATAGCTGTCCCCCGGCGCCACCGGATACTTTTCTGGAAGATAGGAAACCGCCTGCCGCTCCCCCTGGTACACGAAAGTCCAGCCCTCATTAAAATTCCGGATATCCAGGCCGAACTTTCCCGCATCCTCATAGCTGTTGCTGGAAAAAGTAGAAATAACCACAAAAAACAAAAGCAGACCGGCCACTGTCATGATCTGCATAAGATTGCTATAAAAAAACTCCCAAAACCTGCGCATCTGGCGCATCCATTTCTCTCGCATGCTCAAACCCCGAAATCTGTCCTTTGGGTTATTTTAACACATTTTGACGGATCCTTCCATCTATGATCCATCCGACTCCTCTTTCCCCGTCACACCCCAGATGATGATTCCATCCATGCAAGGAGGCTCGGCTCAGACTACCGTAAGAAAACAGGCATCAGGTATTGGGACCGTACGGGGCCTGCTCAGACTACCGTAAGAAACAAGGAAGCGAGTATTGTGCCTGTAGGGATTCTACTCAGACTACCGTAAGAAACAGGGAAGCAAGTATTGTGCCTGTAGGGGCTCGAATCAGACTACCGTAAAGAAACAGAATTCATGTATTGCTCCCGTAGAGGCTCGAATCAGACTACCGTAAGGAAACAGAATTCATGTATTGCGCCCGTACATCCCTGGTTTTATCTACTGTAAGGCTGAGAAAAACCCAGAATCCGCCCGTATCCCGCCAGAGGTGTGATGTCTGAAACGGCAGCCCCTGGTTTTTGTATAAAAAGGAAACCGCTGCTCCATAGATTTCTCTATTTTGCAGCGGTTTCTCATGGTTCTTCTTTCAGGCCTCCGTTCCCAGCAGTCCGGCTTTTTCCGCTATGGACCGCAGGACTTTTGCGGAATCCAGAAGCTTTTCCTGCTCTTCCCGATTCAGCACAATGGGCACCCGGGTTTCTATGCCCTCCGCCCCTACAATGGCCGGCATGCTCAGAGCGATATCCCGGATCCCGTATTCGCCGTGCATGACGCTGGAAACCGGCAGGATCGCTCTCTCATTCATGACAAGGGCCCGGCAGATCCGTACTACCGACATGGCAATGCCGTAGTAGGTAGCTTTCTTCTTTCGTATGATCTCATAAGCGCTGTTCTTCACATTTTCAGCAATGCGCTCCATGGCCTCCTGATGGTTAAAATGTCCCCGCATTTCGCAGAAATCATTGAGGGGAACGCCGGAAACATTGGCGCTGCTCCAGGCCACGATCTCGCTGTCCCCGTGCTCTCCGATCATGAAGGCGTGAACGCTGCGGCTGTCCACCGACAGGTGTTCGCCGATCTCTGTCTTCAGCCGGGAAGTATCCAGCACGGTGCCGGAGCCGATGACCCTCTCCTCCGGAAGTCCGGAGAGCTTCGCCGCCGCCAGGGTCAGAATATCCACGGGATTGGCCACGATCAAAAGGATTCCCTGATACTTTCTCTTTTTCAGTTCCGGCAGAATGCTCCGAAAGATCCCTACATTTTTGTTTACCAGATCCAGTCTGGTCTCTCCGGGCTTCTGGGCGGCTCCTGCGGTTACCACGATAATGGCCGCGTCCATAATCTGGTCATAGTCGGCGGCATAAACTTTTACATGGCCGGCTACGGGAGTGCCGTGATAAATGTCCAGGGCCTCTCCCTCCGCTTTCTCCCGGTCCGCGTCCAGAAGGGCAATCTCCGAAAAAAGACCGCTCTGCATCAGGGCAAACGCAGAAGCAGAACCCACAAATCCACATCCGATTACTGCCACTTTTCGATTATTCATCCTCATACCACCTCTCTATTCGATGCATCTTGTTTCCTTTGACAATCCGAATATATCATGGTATCAAGAACATTTCTGTTGTTGTGACAACATTTTGCAGCTTTTCGCGGAAGCTTTCATGAAAAGGCGCCCTATGGAATTGTAAAAAAGGGTTCAAAGCAGATTTTGGCAGCTGCTCCTCCGCCGGCTCCAACCCAGGCTTCTGGCCCATTCCAGGCTGCCGGCCTTGTCCTCATAGGGACCGTAATCTTCCTCTTCTTCCTCCCAGACATCCGCTTCTGCCCGGCCCCGCTTTTTTGCCGGCTGATGGATTCCTTTCAGGAACTGGACATACCCCCGGATGCCGCCTACATCGTCCAGCACCGGATAACCGTCCTGGGCAATACAGACCGGTCTGTGGTTTTCAAGCAGCGTGCGGACTGCCTGTTCCAGTTCCTCCTGCCGGACTCTGCCGCTTTCTACCAGATCCTCCGCCCCGAAGCTGGCTGTGATTTTTACATGCCAGTCGTCCCCGAAGTCATAATTATAATATATGACGTCGCTCAGGCAGCCCACCCGGGGCTGCATCCCGGGAGAATCCTCCCGGAGACAGGTCTGGATATCTCTTTGCAGATCCTCGTCCATAATATCCTGAAAGCAGGCCGGCACAGAGTCTCCTTCAAAAAGCGGATCCTGGATTCTACGGTCATGAACCGCAAAGACCTCTCCCACGGTCAGCCGCTCCAGCAGCTGGGTACAGGACCGCTCCGACATATACCCGGCCGCCGCAATGGGGATATCCGCAAAAGCAAATACTTCCTCTCTTACCTGGATTTTTCTTCCATACTTCTCTTCTTCCCGCAGTTCCGCCCGGATCCTGCTTCGCTCTGCAAATGCTTCCCGGGTAATGGGCTTTGGCCAGTCATAGTAATCCGTACCATCCTCCGGAAATATATGGCGGATGGAAACGTAGGAGTAATGCATGCGCCATTCCGCCAGATCCAGGGTGGACTGCCAGATGCCCTCCCCGTGGCACATGGATTCATAGGGTCCGGTATATTTTCTCCGGATCCAGGTTTTGAAGCTGCCGGACTCATAATCATCGTTCCAGAAATCCTCTTCCGGTTCCATCCAGGGGCTGCGGAACACCACTCCCACCAGCTCCGCGTATTTCCCAAGGACGCCGTCTGTGATCTTCTCAAATTGCTCCCTGGGCAGTTCGAACTGGTGCAGGTGGAAATTCTGCCAGCCAAAGCACTTCTGGATCGTATAGTGCAGCGCCCACAAGGGCATATCGTCCGGAACGAGCACATCCCGGGTGATGGTTTCCCCATACTCGACCTTTCCGTAAGTCCTCAATACCTGGGTAATCTTCTCCGCCTCCCCGGGAAAACCGTATCCCCGGACCAGTTCCAGGTGCAGGCGGATGGGATCCAAGCCGGTTCCGTACCCGCTCTCATAGCTCTCCTTCCACTCCTTTTCCATCATCAGATCTCTGCTCCTTCTCAGGATTCTTTCCTGCAGCACCTGTATCCTGTATCGGTAATCCGCGCTGTTCAAAGCGGCCCCAGAGCGATGGCGCCCTTTATAAATCCCCCGGGTATAGGGAAGATACTGCTGCACAGCCTTTTCGGATATGGACAGAAGCGCCGCGATTTCCGCCGGGGACTTTCCCTGGTTCCGATAGTACTGAATCTCCAGACTGGTCCTGCTGGACCACAGTCCTTCCGTGATCAAAACCCTGCGCACTTTTACCGTGGAAACCTTCAGTTTTGAAGCCGTCTCCTTTACCGACTCTGTGTCCAGATAAGTTTTTATGATCTCCATGTAAAGCCGGTCCGAGAAAGCTCCGGCTTTGCCGGAGGAATCTCTCTTCTTCTTTTTGGTAATTTTTTTCTCTTCCATCCTTCTGCCTCTCCCTCTGTATGACCGCCCTGCCCTAGGCGCTCTGAAAACAACGTTCTCGGGATCCTTTTACAGACAGTGTATCCGCCCCAGAAACATCTGTCAACCTAACCTTTTATGGGACATCATTCCAACAGTTTAAGAACTGCAGCGCAGACCCAATCAAATGATTTTGGATATTTCCCGGATCAATTCCGAAGAATTTTGCATCACATAGGATTTATTATTTACAGAGATTTCACCCGCATCTGAAATCAGTACCGTGCGGACCCGTTCCTTGTCTTCATATATATGGATTTCCAGCAGCCATTCTCCGATATCCGTTAATGAGCCATCGGAAAATACGGTGCCTGGCCTCCTGCGATATGTAAATTGCCGCAGGCAATCCCGGACACTCTTTGTCTGCTCTTCCGACAAATCATCATAATTCTCGGAATCTATAAACGGCTCGCCGTTTTCAACATAGATATGCTGTTTCGTAATCCGGATTTCTGCATCCGCACTCCCAAGATCCTTCAGATGGATGGGACGGAAATACAGGACCAGAGCCAAAATGATCAGCCCCAGCGCGGAAAGGATCCTGCACCCAAAAAGATAACCCGGGGAAGGCTCTCCTTTTTCCGTCCCTTTATACTTCCATGCATCGATATACCATAATATCCGCGGATTGATCAGATTAATCAATAAAACGGCTGCAACAATATAACGAGCAGACAGAAAGTAGATAGACATAAAAAAGAGATTAGGCAGACCATCGAAAAAAGAATATGTTCCACAAGCCCTGATGCAGGAACTGATCGCCACAACGGCGGATATCCTGAGACAAGACAGATTCAGGAACTGCTGATTCAAGGTAAAACGATTATAGAGATACAATAGACAATGAGTCTCAGCTACTCTACCCTACACACATACTTACCCTACACGAAAGTAATCTATAAAATGTCCGAGATCAGCCAGAATGCAGAACGGGTCAAAAATTATAACCTGCGGAAGTCCGCCGTGGAGATACTTACGGCAGCGCCAACAGAAGACCATCTGTGGGGCTGCATTGTCGCTTTCCAGCATTATCCCTTCCGTACCATTACCGGCCTTCCATTTTCCTACACATTGAAGATAGGAAGAAATGGGAAATACACCAGAGAACTTTTCATCGACCGTCGGGAGAACAGCAAATCCCTGGCATGGAGTTCCGTGCGGATGGCATTTGAGAAAGCAGCAGAGATGGAAGGTGCTGTGCTTATGCGATCCAAGGGGATGGCAGACATCCGGGGTGTGAGCTACAGTTTCAACCTGCTCTGGCGTTTCGGGTTGATCACAGTAGCGGAGGGTGTGGAGAAGAAATTGAAAGGGAAATGAGGATTTTGCCAGCTGTGAGTTGCCCGAGCCTCTATGGATGGGTATACCTGTGAATGTCTCTGTGTACATATCTATGAGCGCACCACAATCCAACTGAAAATTATCGCCGCTCTCTATGTCTCTGCTTGCTATGTACAAAATAAAGAGGTAATATCACCACAAATGTTGAGAAAGGACAGGTGGTGGCATTAGCAGCAGGTGACACAGTAACGGTGATGAATTAAGTGAAACCCATAAAACTTACATCTGGTGAACCCGCAGCGCCAGCGCATCAGGGATCCCGGAAAAGGTAAAGGGATATTTACTGGATCATCCTGTGAGCTTTGGAATGGATGCGGACAGCTTCCTGAAACTGCTCTATTATGCTTTCACAGAGTACAATACGGTTGAGTCGCCGGAATTTAAAGAAGAGATCATCCCCTGAAGGGGAAGCCGCATGGACTCGCAGATACAGCCGAGGAATCGGATGAGTACATGGACATCGTTTTCAGCCTTTGCGCGGCCTATGAGCGCCAGGGATATCTGGAAGGCATCAAGGTTGACGCCAGGCTGATGATGGAGCTAATGGTGGATTAATTTGCAGCCGTTTATCGAATTCCTGAAGCCTACGAATAGCGGACGCAGTGCAAATAATTTGTGAACAGCTTTTCGGCCGCCTTGAAAATCAGGGGTTTTAATGGTAAGATGAAATAAAGTATTATAGGAGATACTCTTCCTTTCCAGCAGATAGGAGCATTGAGCCTGGTCTGGATGATCCCCTGACCAATTAGAAAACAGAATGGAGGCGATGGCCGACATGAGTCAAGAGAACACGGATCATAGTTTGGAAGCCCGCTATGAGAAATACAAGGGAATTTTAAAGAACCTGACCATAATGAGCGATGTGTTTATGCGGAACGTGTGTACGAATTGAAAGAGACTCAGGAAGGGGTTGATCATATGTGCCGTGAGATGGATGAAATTTATAATGAAGGCGCAAAGCGCGGACGGGATGAGGGGATTGCCCAGGGCATCGAGTTTGGAGAAATGAAAGCAAAAAAAGAGACAGCCCTGACGCTCGCAGAAAAAGGTATGTCGGCAGCCGATATTGCTGACATCGTAAAGGTCAGTGTGAAGCTGGTTCAGGAATGGCTGTCCGGAAACATGAGCCTGGCCAAATAAGATGAACGCCCTCTGCGGAAACTGTGTAGTAGTTTTTGCAGAGGGTGTTTTGTTATATTAGAGGCTAATGGCACAATCCAGCGGTTCCTTTTTTATTCTACCGTTACGCTTTTTGCCAGATTTCTGGGTTTGTCCACGTCCAGGCCCTTTGCCACGGATACATAGTATCCGATGAGCTGCAGGGGGATCACCGCCAGGGAAGCGGCGAAGTGGGGATCGGTCCTTGGGATATAAGTGACGAAGTCCGCCGTGTCTTCGATGTTGTAATTTCCATAGGTAGTAAGCCCCATGAGGTAGGCGCCCCGGCTCTTGCACTCTACCAGGTTGCTGACGGTTTTTTCGTACAGTTCCTGCTGCGTCAGGATCCCGATAACCAGGGTTCCGTTCTCGACCAGAGAAATGGTGCCGTGTTTCAATTCACCGGCCGCGTAGGCCTCGGAATGGATGTAGCTGATCTCCTTCATTTTCAGACTGCCTTCCATGGAAATGGCATAGTCCAGACCCCGGCCGATGAAAAAGACATCGTGGGCGGCCGCCTGCTTGGCGGCAAACCACTGGAGACGTTCTTTATCTTCCAGGATTTTCTGGATCTTGTCAGGCAGGGTCAGCATTTCGGCGATGAGCCCCCGATATGTTTCTTCGGAGATCTCCTCCCGGACTCTGGCAAATTGAATAGCCAGGGCGTAGCAGGCTATGAGCTGGGTACTGAAAGCTTTGGTGGTGGCCACGGAAATCTCCGGCCCTGCCAGGGTATAGAAGACTTTATCTGCCTCCCGGGCTATGGAAGATCCCACTACATTGACAATCGCCAGGGTCTGAATCCCTTTGCTCTTGGCTTCCCGGAGGGCTGCCAGACTGTCTGCGGTTTCCCCGGACTGGCTGATGATGACCACCAGACCCTTGGGATCCAGCAGCGGATGGCGGTAGCGAAACTCTGACGCCAGTTCTACCCGAACGGGGATTTTAGCCAGATCCTCGATCACGTACTGGGCGGCTTCCCCGACATAGAAGGCGGAGCCGCAGGCTACAATATAGATCTGGCTGATATCACGGATCTCTTCTTCTGAGAGTCCTACTTCCGTCAGGTCGATCCGTTCCTCCTTCAGGCAGGAACGAAGGGTATCCAGCACTGCCCGGGGCTGCTCATGAATCTCTTTCATCATGAAGTGTTCATAACCAGCTTTTTCTGCCGCCTCGGCGTCCCACTGGATCGATGTAAGCTCTTTTTCAATCTCCTCCCCGTCCAGGTTGTAAAAGGTAACGCTGCCCTTCTGCAGACGGCCGATCTCCATATTTCCGATATAATAAACGTTTCGGGTATATTTTAGAATGGCCGGAACATCAGAGGCCAGATAAGCCGCTCCGTCTTCCACGCCGATGATCATAGGACTGTCCTTCCGGGCTACATAGATTTCTTCCGGATATTCTTTAAACATAACTGCCAAGGCGTAGGATCCCCGGATGCGGACCATAGCATGATTCAGAGCGTCCACCGGCGTACCCTCGTATTTCTTGTAATAGTAATCAATCAGTTTCACCGCCACTTCCGTGTCTGTGGAAGAATAAAACTGATATCCTTTCCGCAGCAGTTTATTCTTCAGTTCCTGATAGTTTTCAATAATGCCATTATGGACCGCTACCACGTTATGGTCATCGCTGCAGTGGGGATGGGCGTTGTCCTCTGAGGGTTCTCCATGGGTCGCCCAGCGGGTGTGGCCAATGCCGCAGGAACCAATGATAGCCTGTCCGCCATTTGTTTTCTCCGCAAGAATCTTCAGACGGCCTTTCGCCTTCACGATCTCCGGATCCTGCGCTCCGTCCCGGACAGCCAGACCGGCCGAATCATATCCCCGATACTCCAGTTTTGCAAGGCCGTCCAGAAGAATGGGGGCCGCCTGTTCATTTCCTGTGTAACCTACGATTCCGCACATAATGAATGCTCCTTTAAATTTTCTGATTACCTATTTAGAACTTATATTCATACTTCTCTGTCCATCATAGCGTCAGCGTACAAGGGAACAATACAGTCGTTGCCCCTTGTTTACTGACCCTACTTTTAACTCAAGTACAATATATCACAAAATATATCTCATGTATACACCAGTTCCATATGCAGCCCGTCCCGGCTTACGGTAATCCTTTGTATGCCTTCAACACTTCCTTTTGTCACCGGCCCGCCAATTACTCTCTCCAGGACTTTCAGCAGTTCTCCTTCCTTAATAATCGCTCCCCTGCAGCCGTTGCCGTATTTCCCCTTAAGCCGTTCACGGCATACCCAGACCTTCTGGTTTTCACCTTCCCCCCTGTCACGCTGTTCCGCCGCATCGGATTTCCGCATTCTTTGCAGAAAAGTTTTCCGTACAGGAAATGCGGGCTTCCACCCAATTTTCCCACTTTTGCTTTTAGCTCTAAATTCCGCCTGAATATGTTCTGTACAGCATTCCAGAGTTCTGGGTCTACAATGGCCTCATGGTCGTTCTTCAGGTAATTCTTTTCACAGGCCGCATCTGGCAGCGGTTTCTTAGTGATGAAATCTTTCGGAAAAGTTTTCCCCTGAGACTTTTTCTATAAAAGTTCTACCGATTTTCTGATTATCTTTTCAAATCTCCGCAAATGTCGGAAAGGCTTGGAATATCAAGCATTTCCGGCATTTTGCGTTTCGGAAGATACCCCGCATATCATGGCATTTCGGAGCCTCACTTGGCGTTGAAAAGTAGTAAAACCGTAGTAGAAACGGCGGCTTACTACTACGCCGCCAGCCTGTCCATCGCCGCCTTTGCGGAGGTGTAATCCGCATGAGCGTAATAGTTCAGCGTCATGGTGATATTGGAATGTCCCATGATGTACTGCAGGTCTTTGGGGTTCATCCCAGCGTGGGCGAGGCGGGTACAGAATGTATGGCGCATGGTATGGGGCGTGATGTTCGGCAGGGCTTCTTCTGGCTTGTGGTGCTTGTTGTACTTCCTGACAAGCCCCTGGAACATACTCTCGTAACAGGACGCCGTTTTGGGAAGGCCGCTCTGGTTGTGGAACAGGAAGTTGGTGTAGCCCCCGATATTGACCGGGGCGGCCTTGCCTCTGTTCTTCACAGCCCGCTTCAACGCCTGGTAGACCTTCTCGCTCATGGGGATCTGCCGCGCACCCTTTTTGGTCTTGGTGAGCAGTTCCATCATAGCGCCGCACAGTTCCTCCATAGCGGCCTTTTCCTGGGCTGTAAAGCCATCGGTTTTCTTTTTCATCACCGCCCATCTCATCATCCGCTTGATGAGCGGAAACGGCAGGAAGGCAAGCCATTTTTTGAACTTCCGCTGGCTTTCGATTATCTTCATCAGATCCTGATACCCGGCCTTGCTCATGTTGCCGGACAGCGAGCAGGTGTTGGAGAGGACCAGCCCCTCCACCACTTCCGGGTGGCGGGAGGCGATGACCTGGGCCACTACGCCGCCCAGGGACTGTCCCACCAGCCAGACCTTTTCCTTCAGGTGGCGGAGTAGTTCAGCCACGGCATCGGCAAACTCGCCGTTGTCCCCGAACTGGAGCTGATAGTCAAAGGTCAGCACCGAAAAATCCCTGGCGAACCGGGCAAAGTGCTTATAAAACAGGTCGGACAGCCCAATGCCGCCCGTGAGCAGGACCAGCGTGGCTTTGGCCTGGGGATTTTGATAGTAGCGATAGGTAAAGAGTTTCCCGCTGCTGACCGTGAAGGCAGCGGTTGGATAAACCCGGCGAAATTCTGCAAGTGTCATGGAACTCCTCCTTTCAGATCCAGGTGAGCAGATACCCGTTGATTAAAGCAACAGCCAAAAACAGAAGAACTCCCCGCAGGAAAGCGTAAAAGTGTTTGCGGGGGTCCGCATATAATTCCGGACTTTCCTCGGTGCCGGAAAACCGCACCCGTTTTGTGTGCCGCCACCAAAGCAGGTCGATCACCAAAAAATCAAACAGATTCAGCGCCTGTCCTAAAAGCAGAGTGTTCAAAAAGTTGCCTGCAAAATATTCCTGCCGGGTGAGAAGCCCCATCGCAAACAGGAGCGCAGTAAACAAAAGCAGATTTCCAGCGAAGATGGCCGCAGGACCTCGCTGCCGAATATTTCCTGATAGCTCCGGGCGGGCTTTCACAATCTTCTGTACCTCGTCCGGGTAAGTAGAAAAATTACGGATGTTTTTCTCGTCGCTCCCGGTGCCCAGCCAGCAAAAAGCCCAAAACAAGGAACACAGGAGCATACCCTCTGCCAGCAGCATTTGAACCATCTTCCATCTCCCGATTATTTGCGCCCCGCCAGCATCCGGGAGTCGCCCAGCATCATCATGGCCGCCCGCCGGCGGGAACCGAAAGCCTCCTGGGCGGTGTCGATGAGGCGCACGTCCTCATAGCCCATGTCCCGCAGCTCTTGGGCGAAGGCCTCCATGTCCCCGTACATGTGGGGCTTCATCTCATCGTTGAGGGCGAACACGCCGCCCTTTTTCAGCACCCGCAGGGTCTCCCGCAACAGGGCTCGCTTGTCCGCGCCCGTGATGTTGTGATAGACATAATTGCTCACCACGGCGTCGAAGCTCTCATCCGGGAAGTCCAGCCTGTTTGCGTCCCCATGCTGGAACCGGCACTGGGCGGCCACGCCCTCGCTCTCGGCATTTTTCTCGCACATGGCCTGACCATAGCCGTAGGCAGAGCCCCAATAGTCGATGCCCACCACCTGGACCGCCCTCCAGGTGAGGGCCGCCCGGATGGATAGAGCCCCGGAACCGCACCCCACATCCAGAAGCTGTCCCTGCCCGTCAAAATCCAGATGAGAGAGGACGATTTGGTGGACCTGCTCCATCATGCCGCCGCCCTCGAAGGCATACCGCCGCCTGATCCAGGTGATCCATAAGAGTAGCGCCAGCAAAAGAAGGGCGGCAATCACGAACACCACACCCAGCGCCGTGATATGGAACACCGCAAAGGACAGCAGAGAGAGCACCGCGGCCAAAACCGCCAAGCCGCCCACCAGCCGGAGCATCGAGACCGGCATCCAGTTTCCATAGTCCTCCCCGTGGGCGCCAAGATGAATTTGCTCCTGTTTTTTTCTGCCGTTTTTCATAAGATGTCTCCCTGTTTGTTTTTCAAGTGCTCCGTGTCCTCCCGAATTGCCAGTACGCAGAGCCAGTGCTTTTTTGCATCCTGATCCACGATGACATTAGAAAAACCGGCCTCGGTGAGAAATCCGACAAGCTGGTTCCGATTGAAAATCCTCATCCCATCAATGATAGAAAGCCATTTGTTGGCCTGGGGATCTTCTCCGTCCGCCTCATTGACAATCAGAAAGGCGCCGCCTGGCCGCAAGGTGCGGTGCACCTCCCGGAAGCTATCCGTGGGTCCGGGCCAGAAATATACGGTTTCAAATGCGGTCGCCAGATCAAACGAACCATCCCCAAAGGGGAGGCAAGACACGTCCCCCTGCAAAATTTGGCAGCGGCCTGCTTGGAGCCCCTCACGGTTCACACTCTTGGCCTTTTCCACGGCTATTTCTGAATAGTCCAGAGCAGTAATAGTCGCAGCTGGATATTTTCGCAGAAGCGCCCGAATGTTCCGACCGCCGCCGCAGCCCAGCTCCGCAATCTTGGCCGGACCTGTTTCCGGCAAATGACTAAGGCCCCAATCCGCGAGGGCGGCATGGGCATGGTTCATACTGCCCACCATACACTTGCCCAGCAAACCTTCCGGCTTGCGGGTATTATTGAAAAAAGCCTTCCATATCCCCATAACTGCCTCCAGAAGTTGAAATTTAGGTTAGCAAAGACTAACCATGTTCATTATACATCTTCCTACACGGAAACGCAACAGACAAGAGCGTTCTCTGACCATTTTGCGCTATGGAAATGTGGAAAACGGCCGCTCCGCCGATGGAAAACAGACATTCACGGCCCGATGGAAAAGCCTCCGGCTTTCCCACAGCCCGCAAACATCGTTTCCTGTTGCTGATTTCATGATCTGTCACCAGACTGCTCGCATGAATTGTCTCTAAGCTGCTGAGGTTGCTGTCAGCGGGATGGGCGGGATTGACCGCCCGGATTTCCGAGCGGCATTTTCCCTCGCCGATTATGCCCCAGGCATTTCATGCTCCACGACATACCGGACCATATAGTCGTCGACGAGTCGTTTCTGCTTCTGGAACGCGTACATCAGCGATTTTTCACATACCCTGTTAACCATTCTGGGAATCCCTGAAGAGGATTTATAGATTTCATCAAGGGCTTTTGATGTGAAGATCTCCTGATTGCATTGTAAGCGCTCAATAAAATAATGGATATCTTTTTACAAGGTATTCCACTATAGTTGAAGTAAAAGACTCCAACTTCAACTTTTCGATCTGATCCGGCATCTCTGCTGTATCATGTCAGACCATGGCATCAGCTCTTCTATACCGTAAGCGCTCAATAAAATAATGGATATCTTTTTACAAGGTATTCCACTATAGTTGAAGTAAAAGACTCCAACTTCAACTTTTCGATCTGATCCGGCATCTCTGCTGTATCATGTCAGACCATGGCATCAGCTCTTCTATACCTTCGGGCTCATTTTTGTAGTCCGGCATATAGAGCAGTACAGTCTCCAGATATGCGTAGATGTTCAGAGTGTTGAGTTTTGCAGTTTCTACTAAACTGTAAATGATGGAACTGGCCCGGGCGCCTTTTACAGTATCATGGAACAGGAAGTTTTTCCGCCCTACCGCATAGGGACGGGCGATATTTTCTGCGATATTGTTCGATATGGAGCACCGCCCATCCAACAGGTAGTTCTCCATATATGGCTTCTGGTTTTTCGCATAGGTCACCGCTTTGGCCAGACGGCTTCCGCCAGCTGGGTTCACTGTTTCAAGCCATGACCAGTAAGCCTCCCATATGGCAGGCTCTGTCTCAAGACGCTTGGCTTTCCGTGTATCGGCATCCAGATCCGCATACTCCTTTTCCAGTTCGAATAACTGGCTGCAGTAATCGAAACCGATCTCTGCCGGAGTCTTATCCGGGGATTTCTTCGATTTCCCGGGAAGTGCATCATGCCAGTACCGTCTCATATGGGCAAGGCAGCCGCAGCGGATGACATCCTTCAGCTTATTATAACCGCCAAAACCATCACAGGTAAGGTATCCTGAAAATCCTTTCAGGAATTCTTCCGCATGATATCCGCCCCGGCTGGGCTGGTAATCATACAGACGGATCGGCGGCAGCCCGTCATTTCCAGAGCCATACAGCCACATATAGGACTTGGACTGTGCCGTTTTCCCTTCCTCCTTCAGTACCTGGCAGGGTGTTTCATCCGCATGGATGATGTCCCTCTCCAGCAGATGCTGGTGAAGCCGTTCATACACCGGCTCCAGATAATCTATACCGCATTTGATGACCCAGTTCGCCAGAGTTGCCCTGGGAAGCTTCACTCCCAGCTGTTTCCAGTCTGTCTCCTGCCGGTAAAGCGGGACACTGTTCACATACTTCTGGTACATCACGTAAGCAACTGTGGATGGAGATGCGAGACTATGCTTCAGCAGCGGGCTTGGGGTTTCCGCCCCAACGATTACAGAAGCACCGTCTTTTTTACATTCCGGACAGCCCAGGACCTCCTGGACATACTGGATCCGTTCCACTTTCGCGGGGATGATCCGCAGCTCTTCACGGACAATCTTTTTCCCGATGACTGCCATCGGGGTGTCGCAGTAGGGACAGTTCCTGTCCTCGTCCGGCACCGTGCAGGGGATTTCGGTCACAGGCAGCCCTGCAAGGATCTCTTCCCTGGTAGCCTTCGGTTTCCTTGCTTTGCGATTATAACCGCCAACGGCCTCTTCAAGAGCCGGTTCCGGAACAGAAGGATCCGAAGCAGCTTCCGCCTCATTGAACAGATCCAGTTGCCCGGGAAATGCATCTTTCTTTGCTTTTTCACTGGAAGATGCGAACAGCTTTTTCTTCAGATATTCGACCGTTTCATTCAGGTTCGCGATCGTCTGGTTCAGCTGTGCGGTCTGCTCCTCATGGCTTTTGGCCATCTGCTCGATCGTAAGACGCTGGCTGTCCACCAACTGGCGCAGGGATTCTATTGTCTCTTTCTGAAGCTGTATGAGCGCTTCCATTTCTGACTGCGGCATCCGGAAACCACCTTTCTTTTCACTGGTTCCTATTATACCGTAAATCCGGCAGAAAAGCGAATCCGCTGCCATAGTGCCTCCGTCATTTTGACGGAGGGGAAATGTGGAAGACGGGTTGTTTTTGCAGGCATCTGCCCGGGCAAAACGCCCCGTTTTCCACGTGCGGGCAGCAATCCGTAAAAATCAGGGGCAGTTATCCTCCCTGTTTCCCGGACAGTTCCGTGATCCTGTGGATAAGTCATCCGCTGTATTTTCCCAGCCCTGCAGGAGAAAGGAAAATTTTCTCTCTTTTGCACAAAGGTCAGAACTCCTTCTTTCTGGCAGGGCGGATCGCTTTTGGCTGGTCGATCGACAGCCCTTCCAGGAGCCAGCGGTATTCCTGGCGGCTGAGGTTCCTTACTTCCGAAGAATCCCGCGGCCATTGGAACCGGCCATTATCCAAACGTTTATAATAGAGGCAGAACCCATCTTTTTCGAAATGCAGCGCTTTTATCCGGTCGCAGCGTCTTCCACAGAAAAGGAACAGGGAGTTGCTGTAAGGATCTAATTCATAAGTATCCCTGACGACCGCCATTAAGCCATCAATGCTCTTGCGCATGTCGGTATAACCTGTCACCAGGAAGAATTTTGCTACGCCGGACAGTTCGCCTAACAAAGCTGCCGCAGGGCAAGCAGGGTATTGCGGATCACATCCGCCCCGGCCTGTTCGTGGATCTCAACGCGGATGCCCTGCATTTCCAGGCAGACCGAAGGGCCAGGTAAAGCAACGTGATCGGAAGGATTCTGTTCTGTTTCCCAAAGTGGGATCTGGACAACCTCCTGCTTCTGAGCGGAAGCATCCACTGCTTCCGGGACTGCACAGGCTTTTTTGCGCAGGGCCCGGACATGATAGTAAAATGTGCTGACGGGTATTCCGTTTTCTATGCACCACTGGCGGTCAGTAAGACTGTTGTTGATTTCTTAAAATAGCATATTTATGATCTACTTGCCTGTCAGCGGATTGCTCTGTATACTGTCATAAGACTACAGAAAGAAAAAGTCTCAGAGCACCCTCCCTGACAAGTCGTGTACTCTGAGACCCGGTTATAAAAACCATGGTTATTATATCAGAATACACACTGACCTACAAGGCGGACTCCGGTGTTTTTTGTTATGAGCAGTGATGACACCCCTGTCTGCCCCGTCTGTGGCGGTACTCTGAAGTACCGCGATACCAGACTACGTATCCGGAAGAAGGAAGGCGGCGTGAAAGAGTATCTTATGATCCGCAGGCTCCGCTGCACGGATTGCCACCGACATCACAACGAGCTTCCTGATTGCCTTGTACCCCACAAGCATTATGAAGCCGAGGTGATCTCCGGCGTGCTCGACGGGATCGTAACATCGGAGGATACTGATTCGGAAGACTCTCCTTCCCTGCTGACTATGTTACGATGGCTCCAGTGGTTCCAGATGAACCTCGCAAATATTGAAGGATTCCTGCGCAATGCCGGATACCGGATACTTGGATTGGGAGAAGGACTTCTTTTCTCCCATGCGTCACTGCTCGATACCATACGCCAAACACATCAGGACTGGCTGGAGCGTATCCTCCGTATGATCTACAACAGCGGCGGCTTTTTACCTGCTATACCATGGTGATGCTATTGCACCTGTTTTGATTCGTCTGTCACCGGATCAGCAGGTATAGTGGTCTCGGAAGGAGGTCACTATATATGAATACCAATACAAACAGAATGAAACAATGGCAGGAACAGGAAGCCCTTTCCCGGTTCCAGCTGATCGCGCCGCTGCTTCAGGAAGATCTGGATGATGCAAAGAGGCTGCAGCTCCGGAAACAGATTGCCCAGGACAATGATATTTCCGTCCGGTCTATCTACCGCTACGAAAAGGCCTACCGTGAAGGCCAGTTCGCTGGCTTAAAACCAGCCACACGCGAAAAACGCCGTTCACAGAAACTTCCGGAAAACTTTGATCTTCTGCTTGAGCAGGCGATCCAGCTCCGTAAGGAAGTCCCGGAGCGGTCTGTCGCACAGATCATCTGCATCCTGGAACTGGAAGGCTATGCTGCACCGGGAGTCCTGAAACGCTCCACTCTTGGACGGCACCTGTACCGGGCTGGTTACGGAAGGGAACAGATGCAGATATACCGTGACGCGAGGGAGAGTTCTTCCAAACGCTTCTGCAAGCCGCACCGCATGATGCTGATCCAGGGGGATATCAAGTACGGGCCGAAGCTTCCCATTGGGAAAAACGGCGCCAGGGTACAAACCTATCTGTCCTCTGCGATGGATGACCATTCCCGGCTCCTGCTGGCTTCCCGGTTTTATGACAATCAGGAAGAAGCCATCGTAGAAGATACGTTCCATCAGGCGATCCTCCGGTATGGGAAGTTCGATGCCTGCTACTTTGACAATGGCTCCCAGTATATCGCCAGACAGGTAAAACTATCCCTTTCAAAACTTGGGATCCGGGTCCTGCATGCGAAGCCGCGCAGCGGTAAAAGCAAGGGGAAGATCGAAAAGTTCCATCAGGTAGTGGATCTGTTTAACCGGGAGGCAAAACTCAAAAACGTCCAAAGCCTGGAAGAACTGAACCGGCTGTGGTCTGTGTTCCTGGATTCGTATTATCATCAGAAACCCCATGAAGGGATCCGTGAATACTATGAAAGCCTTGGCGCAGCAATCCCGGAAGCCGGGATCACGCCTCTCCAGGAATGGAACCGTGACAGCCGGCCCCTGACCTATCTGGATGTTTCTGTTGTATCAGAAGCTTTCCTGCACCACGAGATCCGAAAAGTGGACAAAGGCGCCTGCATCAGCTTCCGCGGCAGGACGTATGAAACAAAGCCGGCCCTGATCGGATATAAAGTTGAAATTTCCTATGACCCGGCCGCCCCGGAAACCATTACGGTAAGTTATCCGGGATATGGATCATTCCAGGCACATCCGGTCAGAATCGGGGAATTCTGTGATAAGAACCCGACGCTCCCTGCGCCTATGCAGGACCAGATGCCGACCACTTCCCGTTTCCTGGACGCGTTGGAAAGGAAACATTCAGAATCCGTCCGCCAGATGGCAGCTGCGATCTCGTTCGCTTCCTACAGGAAGGAGGCGGATGGCAATGTATGAGGCATTCTTCGGAATGGGGCACACACCGTTTGTCCGCAACATCCCGCCGGAAAAACTCTATGAGTCGGATGCTTTCCGTGAAACTCTCGGGCGGCTCTGCTACGTGGCTGACCGGCAGATGTTTGCGGTGGTAACAGCAGATCCCGGATGTGGGAAATCCACACTGATCCGGCGGTTTTATTCGGAGCTTCCGCGCGATGCGTACATCATCCTGTACCTTTCCGATTCCAAGCTGACTCCGCGGTGGTTTTACAAAGGCCTGCTGGATCAGTTGGGATTGGAATCCCGGTTTTACCGGGGCGACTCGAAACGCCAGCTCCAGCAGCAGATCGAGATCATCCATGGTGTCCAGCATAAAAAGGTGGTCTGCATCCTGGATGAAGCACATCTGCTGGAAAAGGAGACCCTGGAAGAATTCCGGTTTCTGCTGAATTACCGGTTTGATTCTGTAAGTCCCATGGCCGTTGTGCTGGCAGGACAGACAGAACTGTGGGACCATAAGCTGAAACTGCAGCGGTACGCTGCGATCCGCCAGCGGATCGATATGTACTGTACACTTCCGCATCTGGACCGGGCAGAGACGGAGAAGTATGTCAAAAGCCACATGGATTATGCGGAATGCAGCCAGGATATCTTTACCACTAAAGCAATGGACGAGATCCATAAGGCCTCAGCCGGGATTCCGAGAATGATCAACCGGGTGTGTGAAAAATCACTTATGTATGCATTCCAGCAACAAAAGCGGCTCATCGATGATTACATGATCAAGTATGTAGTGGAACACGAAATGCTTGGAACCGTAACCGGATAGAGAAGGTGCCGTCCGGATTCCGGACGGCCCATACACCGGCCATTACGGTGACAGCAAACTTAGCAGCTTAAAGACAACTCATGAGAGCAGTCTGGTGACAGCTCATGAAATCAGCAACAGTAAGACCGCTGGATCTGCACTGGGTGATCAACTCCAGCCAATGGTCCTCCTTTGAAGTTGTACTCATTTCATTTAACTCCTCTGATGTGAGATTTTGGAGTAACCAGGTGCAACAAACGCATCCAACGATATAGAGAGAAGATGTGCAGCTTTTGTAACACTCTGAGAACCAGATATGAAGTGAATTACTCCAAGTATCTGAAGTATCTCACAAAAGTTGCGGATTTGCTATCCGGGTGAATATAAAGCGCTTACATTGCATTCCGCATAATCCATGTGGCTTTTGATATATTTTTCTGTTTCCGCGCGGTCCAGATGTGGAAGCGTGCAGTACAGGTCGATCCGCTGGCGGATCGCAGCATACCGCTGCAGTTTCAGCTTATGGTCCCACAGTTCTGTCTGTCCTGCCAGCACAACGGCCATGGGACTTACAGAATCAAACCGGTAATTCAGCAGAAACCGGAATTCTTCCAGGGTCTCCTTTTCCAGCAGATGTGCTTCATCCAGGATGCAGACCACCTTTTTATGCTGGATACCATGGATGATCTCGATCTGCTGCTGGAGCTTATTAGCGTCGGGTTAAAATAACCATCTAGTGTCAGGCTAAAATAGCCAATCCTAGGCAAATTAAAAAAGCCATTACATACAGGTCTTCATCCTCTTATACTGATGATAAGCCAATGCATCAGAAAAGGAGGATTTATGCACGAAGATGCTACATGTAATGACTTACAAGAAATCATAACACAAGCAATCAACGAAATAAAGCAGGAACAAGGCGAAAATTTCAGCCTTTCCAAAATTAATCTTGCAGAACTGGAACGCCGGACCGGACTCAGCAGATCCAGGCTAAGGCGATTAAAAGAAAATAACTTTATTGTCACTCCGCATGGCAGGACAGGGCAAAAAGCAACAGCTACCATTCTGACCGGATATAGCGGTATCATTGATGGACTGCTCCAAAAAGGTGTTACGAATTCTTCAGTATGCTTTGAGCGGCTACAGGAGGCTGGCTATACCGGCGGATTGACAACCGTAAAAACTTATATCGCTGATCACCGGGATCTTGTCCCGCCCAAACGTCAGCTCGTTGCCCCTCAGGGGAACCGGGGACGCAGATATCAGACTGACCCTGGGGAATCCTATCAGATGGATTGGGGATTTGTCCAGGTAGATACGGATACTAGTACATCCTATAAGGTTGCATGTTTTGCTATGATCTGCCATCATTGCGGGGAAAGATATATTGAATTCTTTCCCAATGCCAGGCAGGAAAATCTCTTTATAGGGATGATCCATGCGTTTACTTATATGGGGATCCCACGCTATATACTGACAGATAACATGAAAAGCGTCGTAGTCCGGCGGGATCCGGAAGGCCATCCGCTGTGGCAGAAAGATTATAAAGTGTTCATGGAAACAATCGGTTTCCATACAAAACTCTGCAAGCCAAAGCATCCTTTCACTAAAGGCAAAGTGGAGCGCCTGATCCGCTTTGTAAAAGATAACTTTCTTGCCGGCAGAGTTTTTGGTACGATCACAGAATTGAATCTGGAAGCCATCGGATGGTGCAACCGTCAGAACAGCATGTATCATAAAGCAGTTGACTGCATCCCCTGTGAAAAGCATCGGGAAGACTGCATGGCTGTTGCTTCCGTATTAACAAAAACACAGGCACTTGCCTTTTATCTCTGCCCGGAAAGAAAGATTTCTTTCGATGGATTTGTCCATTATGAAGGGCGGCGCTTCGGCGTCCCGTATTGGTACACTCAGAAGACCTGCAGGATCCGGAGGGATTCCTTTACCCTCTATATTTACGCATCCGATCTCAGCAAAGTCCTGACCACACACGATGTCACCTGGATGAGAAGAGACAGTTTCTGCCGGGATCAGTATGTGACAGAACAGCCGGAAGAAGTTCCATCGATGCCGGTCAAAACCCGGATCTTCCAGATAGAGCCTCCCAAACAGCGCTCAGGATTTGAAAAATTCAACTTTGAGGAGGGCCTATGGGATGAATGAATCAATACTTGAAAGAATCCAGTCCAGTGCAAAGGCACTGAAGATCGATCTTTATACAGCAGAACTGGCCAGCTATGCCGATGAAAAAGAACTTACGCCGGAAGCTCTGGAGGCAGTCTGTGGAGTTTTTGAATACCTGGAGCAGAAAAAATACGACTCTATGGTCCATACGATGCTGAAACTGAGCAAGCTTCCTATGAACGAGCCGAAAACCTTTGAAAGATTTGATTTCAGCCGGCTCCATGGGAAGCATGTGCAGTCACTGAAGAACATCTCTTCTCTGTCCGCTCTGTATGCAAGAAAAAATCTGGCCTTTATTGGACCGCAGGGCGTGGGCAAAACCCATCTGGCTATGGCTTTTGGCCGGGAATGCTGCCTGAAAGGATATAAAACCTATTTCTTAAGGGCAAGCGAACTCAACCAAAAGCTGACGGATGCAAGAAAACACGGCCGGGAGGGCGCTGTCATCAACGGACTGGTAAAGCCTTCCTGCCTGATCATTGATGAGATTGGCAGGTGTGTGTTCGATAAAGAGAACACACGTATGTTCTTTGATGTGATTGACCGCCGCTACAATAAAGATGGTCCCAGTACTATGATTTTTACCAGCAATAAGACACCAAACCAGTGGGGTGAATATTTCAGCGAAGATGATACGCTGCTTTGTTCTTTAGACCGTGTCTTTGATGATGCCACTGTATTTATGATCAAAGGTGACAGCTACCGGGGACGCAAGCTGGAAACACTTGGTCTTGAGGCTGGTATCGCAAAGCATACGGAGTTTAAAAATGCGTAACTGTTAATAACATACATGATGCATTGGCGATTTTAAATTGACTGAGATTGGCGTTTTTAATCCGACTCTGAATGGTGAAAATCGCCTGACGCTAACAAGCTGGCGTTTCGATGATTATTCCGGGGCTCTTTGAGCCACCTGTCCGGACTTTGAGAGCCACCATTCCGGAGAATGAGAGCCACATATTCCGGTAATTCAGAGCCACATTAGGATTTATTATATTGATCTCCTTTATACTGTAAGAACACATCGTCAGATGTGAATACAGTTAAAGGAGGTCACCATTATGACCAAGTATCGAGAAATCCTTCGCCTGAAAAGCCTAGGATTCAGCGAGCGGAACATCGCACACAGCTGCGGCGTATCCCGTAACACTGTTGCCAAGGTCATCAAACAGGCGGCGGAAATAAATCTTTCCTGGCCACTGGACCATGACATGACCGACAGCGCACTTGAGGAAATACTTTTCCCCAAGACAAAATCAGCAACCAATAAACGGATGCCTGATTATGACTACATCCGCAGGGAGCTCCTGCGTAATGGAGTCAACAAGAAACTCCTATGGGTAGAATACTGTGAGGAATGTCGCATGAACAATGAAGAACCTCTCATGTACTCTCAGTTCTGCTACTACATCCAAAAAGATGAAGAAAAGCGCAGGGCAACCATGCATATCCCACGGAAACCGGGTGAGCAGATCGAAGTAGATTGGGCCGGTGATCCGGCACAGCTCATCGATCCGGACACCGGTGAGATCACAAAGGCAGAGATCTTTGTAGGTGTCCTTACTTACAGCCAGTATGCCTTTGTAAAGGCATACCTGAACCAGAAGACAGATAACTGGATCAAAGCGCATATCCAGATGTTTGAATTTTTCGGCGGCGTTACACCGATGCTTGTTCCTGATAACTGTTCTACGGCAGTGAATCCTTCGAAGAGCGACTGGTATACGACCGCGCTGAATACTACTTATCATGAGATGGCAGAACATTATAATGTCGCCATCATTCCGGCAAGAGTCCGGAAGCCCAAAGATAAACCGAATGCAGAAGGTTCCGTTGGCAAGATCTCCACATGGATCACAGCGGCTCTTCGCAATGAACAGTTTTTCTCCCTTGCAGAATTAAACGCTTCAATCCGTGAAAAGCTGGATGCCTACAATGCAAGGAAGTTTCAAAAGAAGGATTGCAGCAGGCTCCGTTTATTTCTTGGGGAAGAAAAGCCACTCCTGGCACAGTTGCCTGCCACACCCTTCGAACTGGCTGAGTGGAAACAGGCCACTGTCCAGTTCAACTACCACATCGCAGTAGACAAGATGTACTACTCCGTGCCTTATCAGTATATCAAAGATAAAGTCGATGTGCGCATAACAGAAACAACGATTGAAATATTTTATCATCACAATCGGATCGCCTCACATCGCTGCCTCCATGGAAGGAGCGGCCAGTACTCCACGGTAACGGCACATATGCCGCCAGACCATCAGAAGTATCTGGAATGGAATGGTGACCGTTTCCGCAGATGGGCAGATTCGATCGGAATCAATACAAGAAAGGTGGTTGATGCGATCCTGACCTCCGGCAGGGTAGAACAGCAGACTTACAGAAGCTGTATGGGGCTGCTGAAGCTGGCTGAGAAGTATTCTCCTGTAAAACTGGAAGAGGCTTGCAATAAAGCGCTTCTGTATTCCAGGACCCCCAGTTATAAAAGTATCAAAAATCTATTGGCTGCCATGAAAGAGGATCCCCAATCCGTATCCCGGAATCCGAAATCCCCTTCATCAGAGACTGGGGCACAGACACATGGCATTACCCGGGGTGCCAGATACTACGGAGGTAAAAGAGCATGACCAATCAGAGTACCATTGATAAACTTATCGAGATGCGCCTGTCATCCATGGCAGATTCCTTTCGTATCCAGATGGCTGATCCAACGATGAAGGAAGTCCCGTTCGAAGACCGCTTCGGCATGCTGGTTGATGTTGAATATACCAATCGTAAAAACAACCGTCTGAAAAGGCTGATCCGTCAGGCGGAACTGGAGCAGCCAGACGCCAGCATCGCAGCCATTGACTATCAATCCGGCCGGAAGCTGAACAAAGCTTTGATCAGCCGTCTGGCAACCTGTGAATACATCTCAGAGTACCGCAACATTTTTATTACCGGCGCCACCGGAAGTGGTAAGACTTATCTGGCATGCGCTTTTGGTATGGAGGCATGTAAACAGTATTACACCGTGAAATATGTCCGTCTTCCGGATCTGTTGCTGGATATGCAGGCAGCCAGGGATTCCGGTGATTTTACCAGTATACTAAAGAAATACACCAAGCCAGTCCTGCTGATCATTGATGAATGGCTCCTGCTCAAACTGACCGAGTCAGAAGCCAGAAACCTTTTCGAGCTGATCCACAAACGCAGGAAAAAATCATCGACCATCTTCTGCTCCCAGTTCCGGGAAAGCGAGTGGTACCAACAGATCTGCAGCGGTGAGAGCACTCTTGCAGACGCCATCATGGATCGTATTTCTTACGATTCATATAAAATCAACATTGAGAGCATCGATCCATCAAAAGACCTTTCCATGAGAGAGGTATATGGCCTGGATCCTGCCCAGGCTGAGTAACTATCAACAGGTGGCTCCGTTAGTCCGGACAGGTGGCTCACGCCACACCGGACTGGCGGCTCCGCCGCGCCGTAATATTCATCGCCGATCAGGTCAAAGGGCACCGAATAACGATTGAGGCCATCGGTGATCGTATAGTCGTTGTGGATCTTCGCTGTGCACCATGTAGCCAGTTCGTACGGTGCGGGGGGAAGAGGATGCATAAAACTGCGTTCTTCCTCTTCGTATGCCGTGTGGCGGTTCCCTTTCCGGGTCTTGAAAGACTTATTGTTCAGAGCCTCAAGCTTCTCTTTTACGGTGGCATAAGCCTCTTCAAAAGAGAAGAAGTGATAATTCCTGATGGCGGCAAGGATCCAGGTCGTGGCAAACTTCACGGAACCCTCTGCATTCGGTTTGTCATCAGGAGCCTTTGGCCGGGCCGGGACAATCGCCGTATCGTAATGATCGGCCATTTCCTGATAGGCTCTGGGAATGACGGTTTCATAACGGGTATTCTTGGTTACTCCGGCCTTGAGGTTATCCGGCACAACCAAACGGGTTACGCCCCCAAAGTACTCATAGGCATGGACATGGCAGAGGATAAAGTTCTCCGACTTCATATCCCGGCAGAGTTCCGCATATACAAGGCTGCTGCAAGACAATACTCCCACGAAGAGATAAGCTGGAGTGATTTCGCAGGTAACACTGTCGTGGATGTCAATGGTTGCACCAGCCCAGTCAACCTCGAAGGTCTCTCCAGGCTTTCGGGAAATACGCATGGTTGCCTTGCTGACTCTTGCCCATTTGCGGTAGAGGTCACCAAACTGTGTACTCATGTACGGCTGCTTCCCTGCGGCATAAGCCTTCTCGCAGTACTCTGTCCAGAGAAGTGTCATCGTAACGCCTTTCTTTGCGAGTTCCCTGTGAATCCACGGGAAGTCAATAGGCATACGGTTGGAATTCTTCTCTGCCCGGTCAGGGTACAGGAGTAACTCCAGGTCTGAGTTAGTAACATTTGCATCCAGAGGCCACTCGATCTTCAGCGCATTGGCTAAGTCGATTACTTCTTTGACAGTACTGCGGGAACTATGAACAGATGATGTGATCACCCGCTGTGAATACCCGAGATTATGAAGCCTCAGGATTTCTCGATAATCTACCATGATTATCGCCCTCCTTATGATAGTAGTCACACATTAGGTGTGCCACATTCATTATAAGGAGAACTTTAACGGCTGGTACAGCCAACCGGCAAGGTGGTACAGAATTAGCGGCAGGGTGGTACAGTTAAACCGTGCAGTGTGTCACGAGCGACCGTTATTTACATTTTTTCCGCCCTATAAGGGAAGAAAAAATTTCTCCCTTTTGCACAAAGGTCAGAAGTCCTTTCTCCCGGCAGGCCGGATTGCTTTGGGCTGATCGATGGAAAGCCCTTCTAAAAGCCAGCGGTATTCCTGCCGGGTAAGATTCCTTACTTCTGAAGAATCCCGGGGCCACTGGAACCGCCCATTATCTAAACGTTTATAATAGAGACAGAATCCGTCTTTTTCAAAATGAAGCGCTTTGATCCGGTCACAGCGTCTGCCGCAGAAAAGAAACAGGGAATTGCTGTAGGGATCTAATTCATAGGTATCCCGAACGATTGCCATTAAGCCATCAATACTTTTTCGCATGTCGGTATAGCCTGTCACAAGGAAAAATCTGGCCACACCGGACAGTTCACCTAACAAAGCTGCCGCAGGGCAAGAAGAGTATTGCGGATCACATCCGCCCCGGCCTGTTCATGGATCTCGATACGGATGCCCTGCATTTCCAGACAGATCGAGGGCGTATGTAAAGCTACGGTATCTGAATGCTGTTCCCTTTCCCAGAGTGGGATCTGGACAACTTCCTGTTTCTGTGCGGCAGCATCCACTGCTTCCGGAACCTCGCAGGCTTTTTTGCGTAAAGCCCGGACGTGATAGTAAAATGTGCTGACAGGGATCCCGTTTTCTATGCACCATTGGCGGTCGGTAAGCCCGCTGGATCTGCACTGGATGATCAGATTTAACCAATGTTCATCATTTAAAGCTGTACTCATTTGATTCATCTCCTCCAACGTGAGATTTTGGAGTAATCAGGTACAGCAAAAGCGACTCAGGATGTGAGATGAAAGCATAGCTTTTGCAACTCCCAGAACCGGATAGGAAGTGAATTACTCCAAGTATCTGAAGTATCTCACAAAAGTTGGAGTTTGACTATCCGGTTGGTTATAAAGCGCTTACGTAAAACAGTATTCACTCCACCGTCACACTTTTCGCCAGGTTTCTGGGTTTATCCACATCCAGGCCCCTCGCCACGCTGAGATAATATCCCAGCAGCTGCAGCGGGATCACTGCCAGCGAAGCGGCAAAGTGTTCATCCGTCTTCGGGATATAAACCGTGAAATCCGCCGTGTCCTCCACCCCATAATTCCCATAGGTGGTCAGGCCCATCAGGTAGGCGCCTCTGCTCTTGCACTCCACCATATTGCTGATGGTCTTCTCATACAGGTCCTGCTGGGTCAGAAGGCCGATCACCAGCGTGCCGTCTTCAATCAGACTAATCGTCCCGTGCTTCAGCTCCCCGGCAGCATAAGCCTCGGAATGGATGTAGCTGATCTCCTTCATCTTCAGGCTGCCCTCCAGCCCGATGGCGTAATCGATTCCGCGGCCCACAAAGAATACATCCTTTGCGCTGGCAAACTTCGCGGCAAACCACTGGATCCGCTCCTTTTCCTCCAGCAGCCGGCTCATTTTCTCCGGCAGGAGCCGCAGCTTGGCGATCAGTTCCCCATACTGTTCCTCCGTCAGCTTCCCTCTGACCTTTCCAAACTGCACCGCCAATGTATCGCAGGCGATCAGCTGGGCGGAATACGCCTTTGTGGTAGCCACAGCGATCTCCGGACCGGCCAGGGTGTAAAATACACGGTCCGCCTCCCTGGCGATACTGCTGCCAACTACATTTACAATCCCCATGGTCTTCAATCCCTTCGCTTTCGCCTCACGCAAAGCCGCCAGACTATCCGCCGTCTCGCCCGATTGGCTGATGATCACCACAAGGGCATTGGAATCCAGGGGCATCCTGCGGTAGCGGAACTCACTCGCCAGCTCCACCCGGACCGGCAGCTCCGCCAGATCCTCGAAAATATACTGAGCCGCCATCCCTACATGCCAGGCTGAGCCGCAGGCCACGATATAGATCTGGGAAATGTTCTGGATCTCTTCATCCGTGAGCCCCACCTCGCTCAGATCGATTCGGTCCTCCTTCAGAACAGAATTCAGGGTATCCGATACTGCCTTCGGCTGCTCATGGATCTCCTTCATCATGAAATGCTCATAGCCGCCCTTTTCCGCGGCTTCAGCTGAGAAAGTGATCTCCGTTGGCTCGATCTCGATCTCATCACCGTTCAGGTCATAGAAGATAGCCTGTCCGGGCCGGAGCCTGGCAAGCTGCAGGTTACCGATATAGTATACATTCCTTGTATATTTCAGAATCGCCGGCACATCAGAAGCCACATAGGTCTCGCCGCCGGCAATGCCGATGATCATGGGACTGTCCTTCCGGGCCACGAAGATCTCTCCCGGATAGTCGGTGAACATCACCTCCAGCGCATAGCTGCCTCTCACGCGTACCAGCGTCTTGTTGATGGCGTCGATCGGACCGGCCTGGTATTTCTTATAATAATAGTCCACCAGCTTAATCACAACCTCTGTATCTGTCTGGCTGTAAAATGTATAGCCATGGCGGAGCAGCTTGTCCTTTAGCTCCTGGTAGTTCTCAATAATCCCGTTATGTACGCCCACAACCCCGGACTCCACCGGGCCGGAGCCGGAACGCGTACAGTTTCCGCTGACGTGGGGATGGGCATTGGTCTGGCTGGGCTCCCCATGCGTCGCCCATCTGGTATGGCCGATCCCGCAGGTGCCATGGATCGCCAGCCCATCGTTCGTCTTCTCCGCCAGATTCCGCAGCTTCCCGGTGGATTTCACCACCTCAGCCAGGTTCTCTCCATCCCGCACAGCCAGTCCGGCCGAGTCATAGCCTCTGTATTCCAGTTTTGATAAGCCTTCCAGCAGGATCGGCGCTGCCTGCTGATGGCCGGTAAAACCTACGATTCCGCACATGTAAAAAGTACCTCCAAAAATGTTTCTTCAAATACCTTGTCCTTTTTTCCGGATCACAGAGATCACAGCCTCCACATACCCGCGGCAGATCTCCTCACTTTCCGCCTCGACCATCACACGGATGACCGGCTCTGTTCCGGATTCCCGCACCAGGATCCGTCCGGTATCCCCCAGCTTCTCCGTGACTTCCTCCACGGCCTTCTGAACATCCGGATCCGCCTGCACCGCAGCCTTATCCTTCACCCGAACGTTTTCCAGCACCTGTGGGTAGACGGTAAAGCCTTCACTCAGTTCGGACATCTTCTTTTTACGGGCCAGCATCACCTCCATCATCTTGAGGCTGGTCAGGATGCCGTCCCCGGTGCTGGCGTACTTACTGAAAATGATATGGCCGCTCTGCTCCCCGCCGATGCGGCAGCCGTTTTTCGTCATATATTCATAGACGTACTTATCACCCACCGCCGTTTTCGCGTAGCCGATCCCGCACTCGTCAAAGGCCTTGTAGAGGCCGAAATTGCTCATTACCGTGGTAACCACCGTGTTGTTGATCAGCTTTCCCCGGTCCTTCATGTATCGCCCATAGATATACAGGATATGGTCGCCGGTAACCACATTTCCCTTTTCGTCCACACAGAGACAGCGGTCCGCGTCCCCGTCATAGGCAAAGCCCACATCGCACTGGTTCTCCACCACGAACCTCTGAAGCCCCTCGATATGGGTGGAACCGGCATTGGTATTAATGTTCACTCCGTTCGGCTCCGCATTGATCACCAGCGTTTTGGCTCCCAGGGCGTCAAACACCGCCTTGGCCACGTTCCAGGCGGAACCATTGGCACAGTCCAGGGCCACCTTCACGCCCTTAAAGGAATAAATCCCAAGGGAAATCAGATAACCGATATAGCGGTTCCGCCCGGAGACATAATCCACCGTACGGCCGATCCTCTCGTGGGACGCGAAGGGAAGCTCCTCCCAGGTTTCTCCGAAGGCCTTTAAATGACCGTCCAGATACTCTTCCACCAGACCGATGGTGGTTTCATCCATCTTCTCACCATGGCCGTTGATGAGCTTGATCCCGTTATCGGAATAAGGATTGTGGCTGGCAGAAATCATAATACCGCAGTCAAACTCATCCACACGGGCAATATAGGCCACCGAGGGCGTTGTGGTCACGTGGAGCAGATAAGCGTCCGCGCCGGAGGCTGTCAGACCGCCCACAAGGCTGTATTCAAACATGTAAGAGCTGCGGCGTGTATCCTTTCCAATCAGAATCCTTGCCGGTGACGGATCACCGGCCTGCCGCTTCCGTTCTCCATAATACCAGCCGAGAAACCGGCCAATCTTAAATGCATGGTCCGCGGTTAAGGTTATGCCGGCTTCACCGCGAAAGCCGTCTGTTCCAAAGTATTTTCCCATTTGTTTCTCCTCTTGTGATTAAACCATCTAACCATCTGTCATATACTTTATTAATGACTACCTGTCGGGATGATTCATTTCCTCCACACCATTTTATTCACAACTCCGGTATAGCTCTGGATAATCTTTACCACCTTTGTGCTTACATTCTCCTCCACATAATCCGGCACCGGAATCCCATAATCCCCTTCCTGGTTCATCGTAACCGCAGTATCCACCGCCTGCAGCAGACTCGCTTCATCAATCCCGGCCAGGATAAAGCAGGCTTTGTCCAAGGCTTCGGGACGCTCCGTACTGGTACGGATGCATACGGCAGGGAAAGGATGTCCCACAGAAGTAAAGAAGCTGCTCTCCTCCGGAAGCGTGCCGGAATCGGACACAACGGCAAAGGCGTTCATCTGCAGATGGTTATAATCATGAAAACCAAGAGGCTCATGCTGAATGACACGCTTATCCAGCTGAAAGCCGGAAGCAGCCAGGCGGTTCCGCGAGCGGGGATGACAGGAATAAAGGATCGGCATATCGTACTTTTCCGCCATTTTATTGATTGCGGTGAACAGGCTCAGGAAATTCTTTTCTGTGTCAATGTTCTCTTCCCGATGGGCGGAAAGCAGGATATATTTCTGGGGCTTTAATCCCAGTTTTTCCAGAATATCCGACTTCTCAATCTCCGGCAGGTTCTGGTGCAGCACCTCTGCCATGGGACTGCCCGTTACATACACCCTTTCCTTGGGAAGGCCGCACTCATGAAGATATTTTCTGGCATGCTCGCTGTAGGCCAGATTTACATCGGAAATGATATCCACGATCCGCCGGTTTGTCTCCTCCGGCAGGCACTCGTCCTTGCAGCGGTTTCCCGCTTCCATGTGGAAGATCGGAATATGCAGACGCTTCGCCGCGATGGCGGACAGACAGCTGTTGGTATCTCCCAGGATCAGCAGGGCGTCCGGCTTAATCTGGGTCATCAGCTTGTAGGAACAGTTAATGATATTCCCCACGGTGGCGCCAAGATCGTCACCGACCGCGTCCATATAGACTTCCGGATTGGCGATCTTCAGGTTGTCGAAAAAGATCCCATTCAGGGTATAATCATAGTTCTGACCCGTGTGGGCCAGAATCACATCAAAATATTTCCGGCATTTATTTATCACTGCCGCCAATCGGATGATCTCCGGGCGGGTACCGACAATGATGAGAAGCTTCAGCTTCCCGTTATCTTTAAAATGAATATTGGAATAGTCTGTTCTTATTTCACTCATCGTTCTTACGCTCCGTTCTTTGGATTACACACTTATACCGGCTCAAAAAAGGTATCCGGCCGCTCCGGGTTGAAAATTTCATTGCAGGTCATCACCGTCACCAGGTTTTCCGTCTCACTCAGGTTGATGATATTATGCGTCCAGCCCGGAATCATGTGAACAGCCTCAATCTTATCCCCTGACACTTCAAACTCTACTGTCTCACCGGTGTGAATATTGCGTTCCTGGATTAGGCCATGCCCGGCCACGACAATAAACAGCTCCCACTTGGAATTGTGCCAGTGCTGGCCTTTGGTAATGCCTGGTTTACTGATGTTGATGCTGACTTGGCCGCAGTCGGCGGTATGCACCAGCTCCGTGAAAGAACCTCTGTCATCGACGTTCATCTTAAGACTGTACTTGAACTTCTCAGCCGGAAGATAGGTCAGGTAAAGCGAATACAGCTTCTTTGCAAAGGAGCCCTCCGGCATCCTGGGCATCATCAATGTTTTCGGCTGAGCTTTAAACTGCTCCAGCAAATCCACGATTTCTCCCAGCGTCACTTTATGCGTCACCGGAACACAGCAGTAACGGCCATCCGGCTTTATCACCGTATCCACGCCGTCAAACTCGCAGTGAACCTCTTTTCCTTCCAGAAGATCAAACATTCCTTCCACCAGGTCGTCAATATAAAGAAGTTCCAGTTCGGTACTCCGGTCATTTACATGAAATTCTTCATCATTGGCCACCGCCCAGCAGAAGGTGCTGACAGCGCTGTTGTACTTTGGCCTGGAATGCCCCATCAGATTTGGAAAGCGGTAAACCGCTACCTTCGCTCCGGTTTCCCTAGCATAAGAGAAAAACAAATCCTCACCGGCTTTCTTGGACCGACCATACGCAGAGTCGCCGAAACGTCCGGCCAAAGTAGCCTGGATGGAGGAAGACAGCATAATAGCAGCCTTGTTCTTGTACTTCTTCAAGGTATCCAGAAGCGTACTGGCGAAGCCAAAGTTTCCTTTCATAAAATCTTCTAGGTTTTCCGGACGGTTCACACCGGCCAAGTTAAACACAAAATCCGCAGACCAGCAATAGACATCCAGTTCCTCCGGTGTTGAATCAATGTCGTACTCGTATATGTTATCAATCAGAATGTTCGGTCTCTTCCGATTCTTGTTATCTCTTATATTCTTTAAATTATTAACCAGGGCGGTTCCTACCATACCCTTGGCACCGGTTACTAAGATATTCATAAACTGCCACCTCTCTATATTCCTATGGTGTGTTTATGAATCATTGCCACACCATAATTCTTTTTCTATCTCTTCTACATTTCTGCGCTTCCACGCATGGCTGTATGTATAGCCTAGTATAATCCAATTTAAATAAAGTTATGTTTTATTGCCCTATTTGTCTTTCCCTTGACGATTTCTTGTGCAAAGCTTGGGAGCACGCTTATCCTTATCACATGTCTTAACCGCTTTATGGTTTACGATTTAATATACAATCTGACTGATATCTTCTTTGTCCAGACCTATATCATCAAGCTTGTAAAGCCAATGATATGACACCGGGACTTTAATGATCTCATCAAAGTATTGATAGAACCTGCTTTCCAACTCATTCTTGCTTGAGACCCTGATACCATTCAGCATCTGCTTCGTAAGCTTGCTGAAGGTGAATATTCCGGTCCTAAAGGTTCTTCCGTAAATTTCCGTATTGAAGTGTCAAGGAAATCGGAAAATGCTGATTAACATTGTTATTCTCTTTTACAAAATTTATAAAATACGGATGTTTGCGGAAGAACCAATATTATCCAGATTATTCATTCCTAGAGGTATGGGCAGAGTGGTTATCACGGATGAGGCGTATTTTATCGCCGACAGGGTATTTCTCGTCCAGTATTTTCAGAAAACGGACGTAATCAGAGCTTTTATTGGTAGCCTTACAAGGGGGCATCACCTCACCGATAAGCAGAGTACTGGCTACAAGCAACGACAGCATACCCAGCTGCGTATATTCATAGTCCCAGTATATTGTGCTGTTTTTTCGTACCCGGAACGGGAGGCTTATCATTAGCTGTGGTATTCAGCGCCTGCATTCCTGGCTTTTCATCATAGGATAGGGCATGAACCGGGGTACTTTTAAAAGGCCGGAGATCCCTTTCTCCCGACATTTTTGCTCATTCCAGAGAAACAATAATAGATACAGAATTTCTATTATTTATGAATATCACTACTTAAGTATAACATCTGTCAACTTAAATCTGAAACTTAAAACCATATATACTGCTACACAAATACTCCCCTCAATAATAAGGATTCCAAGTGAATTAATAGGTATAAGTTTCATTAAAACTGCTGCACATATCGCTGTAACTGCTGTAACAAGACATGTTTTTATTAAGCATTTCCAATCAAACAAAATTGTATAATATTTTTTTGTAAATACAACAAGTAGTATATTATAGACTACATATGCCAGTATAGAACTATGTGCGGAGGCATCTATTCCGTAAACAGGAATAAACGCAAAGTTGTAAAATACATTAATTAATGCTGCAATAAGCAATCCGTAAAAGACATACTTTGGCTGCTTTACCAACTCTAATCCTTTACAAGTAAACATAGATAATCCATGAAATATAGAAGCTAAAATGACTAATTGCATTATGTGCGCTGCACCTGTATAAGCCGGAAAAATAAATTGAATGATGTATTCTGCGTACACAATAATCGCAAATGATAGCGGTAACACTATCCACATTGCCGCACTCATCATATTTTTGAGCACGTTCTGACTCTTTTCTGGCCCAAATCTATCATGTTGACGATTTAATTCTGGTGTCATAACCAAAAGGATCATCGTCAGGAAATTAATTGTAAGTGCATCTACGAGCCTATATCCAAGAGAGTAATTTCCTACTGCAGTATCTCCCAGAAAATATAGAAGGATATACTGGTCACTACTTGATATGACATATCCTAAAATAGACACTCCGATTAAAGGAAATCCATAGATAAGTGATTTCTTAATCAATCTCCATGAAAAGGCTCTAAATATAACGTTTTTCCTGAGTCTAATTATTTCAAAACACGCCACAGCCATATATGAGCCATATACAGCAATTAAAGGCCAAGTAAAAGATAGTGGAATAATTATTTTAGCAAATACAATCAATAAAAAAAGACTTCCCAAAGAGGCAGCTAATCTATCCAAATTATAAACCCTTGCTTTATTGGTTACCCGATAATAATTACATAAAAATTGAAATAAGCCATTAGCTCCAACCGCAAGAACGATAATCCACCAATTGAATTTCAAAAACAGATTAACAATCAATGCAAACGGAATTATAACGATCGTTGTTACAATATTTACGATAATATATGAAGATACATATTCCGCTTCATTTTCATGTATGTTTAATGAGTAGAATCTCAAACATGCCGTCTGAAAAACGTTTAAAGTAACGGAATATACCATCAAAATCGTAGTAAGATAAATATTGAGCATACCATATTCACCAGGTTCCAAATATCCAGCATACAACATGGTAAGTAAAAAGTTTATCAGCATTGGAACAGCGACACCGGGAATATAGTTAATAATTTTTCTTAACATTAATTAAAACTCCTTATTATACCTCAGAAAGTCTCTCCTGGATATAAGCAAGCTTCATCATTTTTGCTTTGATTTCTTCTTTGGTTAATAACTTTGTATTATTAGAATTAAACTCTGTTAATGTGTTCCGCTCTGCATCTCCTTCTTTGAAGTACTTATCATAGTTCAAACCGCGATTGTCTGCAGGGACACGGTAAAAGCCACCGAGGTCAATAGCTTTAGCACACTCCTCGTTGGTAAGTAACGTTTCATATATTTTCTCGCCATGACGAATACCAATTACCCTAATATCCTCTTTCTTACCGCCAAACATTTCTGTAACTGCTTCTGCCTGAAGACCAATAGAGCATGCAGGGGCTTTCATTATAAAAAGGTCACCGTTTTCACCATTTTCAAAAGCATAAATTACAAGATCAACCGCTTCTTCAAGAGACATGATAAATCTTGTCATGTTAGGCTCAGTAACTGTGATAGGATTTCCGGATTTTATCTGATCAATCCAAAGAGGAATAACTGAACCGCGTGAACACATTACATTACCATATCTTGTGCAACAAATCTTTGTTTTTCCAGACATACGGCTCTTTGCAATAGCCACTTTTTCCTCAATAGCTTTAGTAATACCCATTGCATTGATTGGATATGCTGCCTTGTCTGTCGAAAGGCATATAACAGCCTCTACCCCTTCCTCAATAGCAGCTGTAAGAACATTATCTGTTCCGATTACATTTGTTTTAACTGCTTCCATTGGGAAGAACTCACATGAAGGAACCTGTTTTAAAGCTGCCGCGTGGAAAATGTAATCAACTCCATGCATCGCATTTTTACATGACTGCAGATCTCTAACATCACCAATATAGAATTTAATTTTATCGGCAACCTCTGGCATTCTAACTTGGAATTCATGTCGCATATCGTCCTGCTTCTTCTCATCTCGAGAGAAAATTCTAATCTCTCCAATATCAGTCTGGAGAAAACGATTAAGAACTGCGTTTCCAAAAGAGCCAGTACCACCAGTAATCATAAGTGTTTTTCTATTGAATAAAGACATTTTTTAATCCTCCGCTGTAATATATTCTGGTTCTATTTCAGTTAAGTTTTTCCTGCAAAATACTAATTTATATATTCCCATTATTATCACTATTGTAAATGGATAAGACTGCATATAAAAATGATTGCTAAAGAACATCTCTAGTACTGCCTGTGAAAGTAAAACATAGCAAGCCACATCCAAAGGTGATCTTGATACCTTATAACGAGAATATACCTTTTTAGTAAAAAAACCCAAAAATGCAGATGAAATAAATGATCCCCAGAAACCAAAATCTTTGAAACAACATGCTATGAATGTAAACGTATTAAAATTGGAGTATGGCGTCAGATTATACGCATTTCCCAACAAACCATCTATCTGTAGATAATTCAAAAGGGGCTTTAGCATCCACAATCCGTGTGTATATGTATTTTGCGTTTCCATTACATATTGCAAATTAGCCCACGGAGTAGTTAAGTACATATATGGCATAAATAAGGCTGAATTACCGTTCCAAATTGCCCCACCATACCGTGCATAATAATCAAGAGCCGCCTGACCACTTGTGTTTTCTCTACCTTGATTAGCAAAGCTAAAAGCGATAATCATAATTATAACTCCTATAACAGCTAAGATAATCAATTTCATCCTTTGTCGAGCTGTAGTAACATAAAATTTTTCATAACTAATGATTACTGCAAGTACAAACGTCAGTACCGAAAACTTCGAAACATATCCAACCCACGAAACAACATACATAACAGTGACTAGGATTATTAACGACTTTTTCTTTGATTTCACCGCTCCCACAACAGCACCAGTAGCAAACAAAGAAATCATAGATCCAAATGGCATATTACTTTTAAATATGATTGAATAAACAAACGGCAGAAAACCTATCCCCAACAAAAGTATTATATGTTTGGTCAGTTCAGATCCCCCGCCAAGGCCAACACATTTTGATATTTTTTTATATTCCGAAGTAAAATCTAATGCAATGATAAACACAGCGATATTGATTATCGCAATAAGCCACGTATTTATTGTTAAATCCAGATGATAATTACTAATATTGGCATAGATAAGCAATGTAAACGGTACCATCGCAAACATATAGTATGGATTCAAAAAATAACTTTCTTGCATTCCCCTAATAATACATATAATTAATAAGAATAGCACACACACTCTGCATACTATCGTCAAATTCAATGCTACACCTATAACAGTTGTCACTAGTATGATGGCAGCCGTAATAAATGTTTTTTTTTGTACAACCATAGCAATCTTTCCTATCGTCTAAATCTTAATTCCCAGTTACTTCCTTTTATCAAATCAGACTGTAAAAGTCTCAACCACGTATACTGATTCCTAATCATACTTGTAGTCATAACACGGACTTTTTTTTCGTCAACATTTACAATTAAATCAGCAGGTTTTTTCAAACATGGAATAGACAAAATAATCTTATCAGATCCTTTTATCTTCCACACAATACTAATGTCGTCCTTATGAACATTTATCCTAAATGGGGCAAACACTGGTGTTATTATCTCATGAGATTTAGATTCCAAATTAGGTAATGTTTTATGAAGATAACGATTTTTCGAAAAATCTTTGTTTAGTTCAACTTTATACAATCCACAATAATTTCTAATCGTTACATCAACAGGACTATACTTATTTCCAAATGCTCCTTGCCATGGTCCAAATGTACCTTTAACAACTATACCACAAGATTTGGTCCATAAAGCAGCAATGCATGGACCCTTTTCAGCTAAATACTCTTTTCTACCATCAAATGTAACTACAAAGAAATCATCATCTCTATAAACCCGAACACCGCTGTCACCTGGCTCAATGATAGTTTCTGTTAACGGGAATTTATCCATCTGCTCTTCTGCCATGATCAGCCAAAACAACAAGTGTGCTGTGTACACTGAACAGTAATGGTAATCCCACCACATGTACTTCTCTTCACCTGGCCAATCATTGAGCATAATGTTATTGTTCTTTAACATAACTGGTAATTTTTCCTGGAGGAAATCCAAAGCAATCTTCGTCTGTTCTTTCTTTCCCGCAGAAGAAAGCAAATAAACCCAAAGCCCCCAAGCAAATATCTGATTTGTACCCCTTCCCAGATAATTAATGTCTCCATCTGGTGCAACCACATTCATCAATGCACCTAGTTCTACGGATATATCTATGTTCTCGCCTTTACTTCTTAGATACTGAAGCACTGCAACAGTTGCAATATCATACTGAAGATTAAAACTAAGGCCCACTGGGAGACGATCATCTATAAATCCGTCTTTATATGTTGCCGACTTAATATCTGTACTGCATTTATCACATGCAGACTTAAACTTCTCATCACTAGTCCATTTATACCTGACAAGGTTTACATACCATCTCATAGGTAACCAATTAACTGTAGGATTATTACTATCCGGTGTGGATAATACCAATTCTTTGATTTTAATTGCGTATTTCTCTTTTTTATTATCTTTATCCAAATACTCCCACGCAACGCAGAGAGCAAAGTTGTTAAAATCATTGTGGAATGCAGGCAATTTCATGCTTGACTTCCAACGTTTAAGAATACTAGCCAAGAGCTTGTATCCCAAGTCTAACAGCTCATCATTACCTATTTTTTCTCCATACAAAATAAAAGAGACAGCTGCATGGGTTGCTCCATAATGAGCTGAAATTTCTTCTCCATCAATTGGATCTACAAAACGTAATAAGCCGTCTTCTCCTTCTACTACCCAGGATTTGCAAGTATCAACTATTTGTTTTATCATTTCATTGATGGAGTCTTTTATCATTTCAATATCTTCCTTTTCCAAGCTTTCAGCTTTTCGTAATCAAAAATCTTCAATAATATTGGTCTTGCAATTGTAATAACAAGAATAACTGGCGTTGGACAACTGTGGATGCGATGTCCAAATGTCTCTAAATGTAAGCCAAGCTTTTGAACTGATAACCCAATACTATTCATTGCTCGCAAGAAAGTACCTGGTTTCTTATAAGCTGTTATTATCTGTGACTGATTATTAATACTTACACCATTCGTTTTACAGAGTAACCTTATATACTTAACTTTTGTGGGCAAGTATCCAATAGAAGATGCAGCATAAACATCGGCTTCCACAGGGTCATTAGAGAACACTCTGTATCCGGTATTTACATCGATTCCCTGAACTGGCCCATTCTTTTCCATACCATAAAATGCATCAACTACATTTAAATCCGGTTTGATAGCAATCACAAGATCATGAATTGTCTGATGAATATATGGATGGTTATGATACTTCTCGAAATCTGGCAAACATCCAAACAAATTTTTGCATGCACCTGTGTAACCGGTTACAGCATGTGTCTTTAAATTACTAAGATTTACTTTTAAATCAGCATTTAACAACGTTTCTGACAGCCATAGCTGACTATCAATATTAATGTATCTTAACAACTTCTCTGATTCATATTTCTGCAGCCTATCCCTTGAAAGATCGAGCAATTCAACCTGCTTTAATGCTTTGCTCGATAATCCCAGGCTATCAGGTAGTTCTAAGTGCTCAAACTTTAAATAGGCAAATCCATAGCCGGTACTATCTGCTTCAGCAATGAAAATCCGTGCATTTTTATTTACAGACACAAAATATTCAACAGCTGATCTAACTAAATCCAAATCTGTAATCACGTGAGTCTTTGGATCTACGTATGTACCTGCCGCAAAATTCGGTTTTATTAGTATAGTTTTTGCATTGAGCAATTTATCATTAAGCTGTAATTTTGCAAAGATATTAGTCCATTCCTGAAAACTGATATCTTTATTTTTGTTCATATAAAGCATATTAGTTAGTCCTCTGATAAGAATCTTTTTAGCTCCACGGCATATGAACTTCCATATACAAACGCAGTCCAAGTATAAAGATGATGAACTATTGCCCCTTCTGTTGTATATGAATATATGCCACCTTTACCTTTTCCTTCCAGTAATGTATGTGCCAAACACCAGTTGTAGGCCTTTTCAGCTGCCTTCTTTAACTCAACTTGACCATTATGGTCCTTGTACCAATTCATCAAAGAGTATGCAATAATAGATGTTGCCTTACAATCTATGCCCATTAACGGTCTCGATAAATTATAAGCCCAACCCCCCTGCTTATCCTGCACTTTAAGCAAATTTCCAATTGTGTCCTGTACGACAGCAATTACTTTTTCATCTTTTAAAACTCGACTAGCAGGAATCAAACCTTCTAATGCCCATGCCTGGCCTCGTCCAAACATTCCCCCAAGCTGTTTATCGTTAGCATCCAGGCTTGTAGCAAACCCATTTTGGGAAGGTATATAGAACAACTCAATATATATATCTGTAAATCTCTTTAAGAATTCCAAATACCGAGCGTTGTAAGTGATCTCATAAAGTCGTGCAAATAACCCTGCAGTGAACCCCACATCAACAATGTTATGTTTTGTCTGCCAATGATTACGCTTCATATCAAAGCCAACAAAAACCATCCCATCTTCTCGTGCAGTCCCAATAATCCATTCAGCGCATTTCTCAGCCGAAGCTAAATACTTATCTTCTTTCGTCGCTAAATACAGCTCTAAACTTGAATTATTGGCAGCATATGCTGAATCATTCGGTGCCATTATAGGAACTGCCCCTTCCGCATCATAATCATTTCTGACAATCCACCCACCACACTCCTGCTGAAGCTCAATGAGTTTATCTGCAATGACCTTAGCCTCATTTATCATTCCTAACCGACAATACATCCTTACCAAAGCAGCATTTGTCCAAACCCAGCTCGGAAGACACCATTCTTCACAATCTAGAATGTAACCTGCATAATGAAGAGATCCATTCCGAAATTCTTTCGGGATCTCAGAATTCTTAATGAACTCCATCCATAATGCTTCAGCGTCTGCTTCTTGAACACCCAGCATCTTTTCATTACATTTTCTTCTTTGCATAAATGAATTATTAAATGAAGGAAATGTATTAGCACCCACGACATTTTCTATAGGGAAAACATCATTCTTTTTTAGTTCTGCAGGAATTGGCGTCATATCATTTATATATGCACCTACATCTTCTCCCGCAAGATTCACACGTCCATTTATGCTAAGATTGTTATCTTGCACGTTAATCATACGATATGTACTTGTAGTCACACTTTTATGTAACACATTTTTTGCTGTTCTGTGTAAGAAACCATATAATTTATACTTCATCTTTACTACCTTATCGTTTGATCAAGTTTTGTCCCCAAAATGCAATTCTTCTCATCTGCTCTTTTAAAGTAAGTCCGCCTTGATCTTTTGATTTCTTATAGAATCGTCTTGCAAGTTTATAGTTCTTAGTTCTCTGCGCTGCTTCAGCAATCTGCAAGTACTGGCTATGGAAAATGTATTTTTTATCATCTTCATTTAACGTCTTGATGATAGGATTAAATTTTTTAAGATATTGTTTCTTTATATCTATCATTTTTTCGACGTTCGGAAGATTCATATTTTCATTATTTTTTATCACAAGTACCTCAGGTATTGCTTCTAATGAATATGATTGAAAAATTCTCACTAAGAATTCATAATCCTGATGTCGCAAAAATGTACCATCAAAGCCATTGATTTCATCAACAACAGACTTTTTAACAAAAATATTAGATCCAGTACAAAACATAAATGTACATGCCAATGTATCTAATAAATAGTTTCCTGACTTTACTTTCGTAAATGTACGGTATACTTTTCCTTCACGTCTGAATTCACAACCGGTATACACACCAGCTATTAAATCACTTGACGTTTCCAGCAGATCAAAACACTTTTCCAATCGTTCTGTTTTGTATTCATCATCACTATCAAGAAAAGCGATATACTTTCCGGTTGCCTGTGCCAGTCCCGTATTTCTTGCCACTGCTCCATTTAAGTTATGAGGATGCTTTAAATAATGAAGCCTATCATCAGAAATAGAAGTAATTAACTTCTCAGTCTCACGTCTTGCCTCAGTATCTGGATCATTATCATCAACAACAATTATTTCTATATTTTGCAGCGACTGATTAATCACACTCTCAATCGCTTTATTTAAATACTGCGGTACACCAAAAGTTGGTATTATAACCGAAACATCTGCCATCTTTTATATCTCCTCATACAGTTCAACATATTTGCGAACAGCATCTTTGTTATCAATATCGATTTTTCTAGGCTCAATCTTTCCTATATTTTCAATAGCTTTATCAAGCAGTCCAATATTCTTCTTTGGAACGATCAATCCATACATTTTCGCACTTTCTACACTTCCACCCGTATCATAAGTAATCACCGGCGTGCCACACGCAATAGCTTCAATATTTGTTGTCGGATAATTATCTTCATAAGTCGGATTAACAAAAACATCAGCAACAGAATACAGTTCTGCCAGTTCTAATACACTATTTGTTCTCTCAATACCAATAATGTTTTCTGGAAGTTTTTCTATCTGCAATTTACTCAATCCAACCAGCATAATCTGATAGTTTTCATTCAAAAAGCTTTTAAGCTCGATAAAATCCTCTAATCCTTTCCGATAATCCCACACAGCTGCGACCCCAAGCAAAATACTCTTTCCAACGAGATTATATTTATTCTTTAGTTCAAAGTATCCCCCCCCGCTCGAATTTTGAGAGGTGCTGTAAATTTGCAGATAGTTCCGCAATGCTTTCGCCTTATCATTTTTCTGTATCTCATCGGCTATGCTTGCATCATCCAGCAACAACGTTTTCTTATACGATTGGTATTTTTCTATAACAGTCACAAGCTGCTCTATATCTCCCTTCGGAACAACTGCTTTGAGCAGACTCCCTGCACTTTCAGGACTGCCTCCTGTGTCATAAGAAATAATAGGTGTACCACACGCTGCTGCTTCAATATTCACAGTAGGATAATTATCACAATAGGTCAAATTTAGGAACAAGTCAGCAGCAGAATATATTTGCGCCAGTTCTTTCACACTTGCTGTTCGCTCAATTCCAATAATCTTTGTTGATAACTCCTTCCTTTGTTTCTCTGTAAGACCTACAAGCACTATTGAATATTTGTCAAAAGGTAGCCGATGTGATAAAGCAATAAAATCAGAATAGCCCTTCATATCGTCCCAAATTGTAGCGACACCAAGCAACATAACCCTGTTTCCAATGCCATATACTTCCCGAAAATCATTTTTCAACGGATAAAATTGAGAAGTATCAATTCCATTATGAATCACATCAGTATCATATTCTTTTAGAAATGAATCTTTTACTAATCCTTTCAGCCAATGTGATGGTGTGACTATCCTCAGTCCTGGAACAGACGAAAATATATCCTTTTTTCTTTTCCAATTTATTTTAGATCTATCAATATAGGACTGAGGGTATTCCTTATGCTGCGGACAATGATTACATCCTGTTTTCCACTTCTCACAATGTACAGCATCGCAATACGCCGTATGACCAGTAAATGCCCAACAATCATGTAGCGTCCAGATAATTTTCTTATCACATGTTTTAAGGTAATCGAACAGTATCTCAACATTGATATAATAACCGTGAATGTTATGAAGATGGATAACATCCGGATCATATTCCTTAACCCATTTGATGAATTTAGTTGTAGCAGCTTTGCTACCAAATCCGGCACTGTCAGTTAGCCGTGCTTTCGCAACATGAAGCTTGACATCTAGTTCTGAACCAACCCTCACAGCGTATTTCCGAAACTGTTCAGGTACATTTTCTCTACCATATGCAATTTTTACTTCATGCCCCTGCGCCTCAAGTGCTGTGGCAAGATCAGTACAGATTCTTCCTGTGCTGCGAATACCACAAACCACATTGATCATCAAAATTTTCATTTTCTCCCCTCAATTTACTTTGTTGAATTATCTAGTAATATACGTTCGAGTTTGTCCATTATCATTTCTCTTGAAAAATTTTGATCATAATATTCTTTTGCTCTACGACCTAAATCTCCACGTTTCTCAATTTCAGTAAATTTAATTACATTATCAACAAATCCTTTTACGTCATCTGCATCAGAACAAAACCCTGCTGCACTTTCCTTCATAACAACCGATATCTCACCATTTGCAGAAGCCAAAATAGGCTTCCCAGCTGACATATAGCTCTGTACTTTTGCCGGTAAAGTCAATGCCACTAATGGATCTGCAGTTAATGTCACTATCATTGCATCTGCAAAAGCATAATATTTCGGCATCTCATCTGATGGCTTTCTTCCATGAAAAACAACATTATTTATGCCATGACTACTAGAAAACTCTTTTAATTTGTCAAGTTCTTGGCCATCTCCAACTATATGAAAATAAATAATTCTTCCGTGATCATTAATTCCTTTATTCTGAATAATTTCTGCAGTTTTTAGTACAACATACAGGTTCTGTGCCGCGCCAACATTACCAGCGAATACAAAATCTGTCGTCTCTTTTTCTGGCTGGCTAGGTATACTTTCAAATTCAGAAATGGCATATTGTGGAAGATACTCAATAATGCTTTCATCAATTCCGAATTCATTTATAAAATAATTTTTAAACATCCGAGAAGTGACAAGAATCTTATCCACATTCGTATATATCTTTTTTGAAATCTTGTAATAAAACTTGTAGACTGGCGAATCTTTTGTTATTCCTCCGACAGCTAGACTAGCAGGCCAAAGATCCATACAATACATTACTACTCTTTTATTCCATTTTTTAGCATACCTAATCGCAGGCTCAACCATCATTACAGGTGACGATTGATTCGCAAATATAACATCAAAATCTCCAGACAATTTTTCTATTTCACTATTTGCAGACATTGGATAACTATGATAATTCAGAAATCTTGTAATGGCATTATGCTTCCTTGGTATTACTGGAACATGCGTAATATGAACTCCAGCATGTTCTTCTTCAATAATTTTGTTTTTTTCATATCCTTTATATATGTCACCCATCGGATAGTTAGGAGTTCCAGTGACCGCATGAACATAATGACCTCTTTTTGCCATTTCTTCCATTGGATGCAAAGACGGATAGGGCTCCGGCCAACCATATTGACAAGTTGCAAGAATATGCATTTTTCTACTTTCCATCACTTTCCCCTTTTATGCTCATTTCAGTTAGCTCAATACTTTCGTAAAAATTATACTTTTCTACAAAATCTACCTTCTCATATGTTAGCGAGCCAAAAACCTTTTTTATAAGATTAATTGGTACTATGGTGATAATCGGATTGAAGGTAATAGACATTAGTATTTTTCTATTATGTGTAGCAGCAATTTTTCTAACCATCTCCGATGTGCAGACATATTCTTTATTCTGCGGAAAAAATAAACCGGATGCGTTATTATCAATAACTCTCTTTACAAATTCGCATAGATTTCCAATGTAAATCATACTGCGGTTATTTTTGTATTTTGGAAATACCAGTGATTTTAAAGCAAAACCTCTAAGCTGCTGGTAGTTACCCTTGCACTCTTTACCATAAACCATTGGTGGTCTTAGAACCGCAACAGTAAAATTTTCATCGGACAACTTATTTAACGCTTCATCCGCTTGAAGTTTAGATTCTCCATATGCGTTTATAGGATTAGGTACAGTTGCCTTTGTGATATGACCTGTAGTTAATCCGTATACACTCATAGAGCTAAGTATGATAAATTGTTTAACACCAGCCGCTTTGGCTGCTTCTGCAATTTTTATTGTTAAATCTCTGTTTACCTCATAATAAAGATGTCTGTTTTCATCAGTCTCCTTAATATGGGCAATACCAGCGGCATCAAAAACTACATCAAAGCCCACAAATAATTCAGACACAGGTTTTAAACCACGTGCTTGCATTTTCTGAACTTCATAATAGCCTGGAGTTTCAGAAAGATAATCTGCTACTGCACTACCGATATACGAATTAGCACCGATAACAAGAACTTTCTTCTTTCTTGTAGGTATTGTTCCATTGAACATTACTGATTTCTCAGAAATATCTGCAGCTTTCTTCATCTTCCCTGTACCACCTTCAATCACACTTTCGTCTTTCCCTAATACATGGACGCTACCAAGAAAGCACTTGAGATCCATAGCGAGCCCCATCTTAGACACATACTCTCCATCCAGTTTAGCCTTGTCTGGAATCTCAAGCTCATCTCGGCCATTGATCTGCGCCCATCCAGTAAGTCCAGGTTTCACATTGTTAGCTCCATATTTATCCCTTTCAGCAGTCAAAAGATCCTGATTCCACAATCCCGGTCTTGGACCAATAACGCTCATGTTACCGATAAAAATGTCCCAAATCTGTGGAAGTTCATCGAGACTGTGCGCCCGTAGGAATTTTCCTACCTTCGTTATGTACTGCTCCGGATTCTCCAGCTGATGTGTCGGAACATCATGCGGAGTACTCATCTTCATAGAACGGAACTTATGTAATTTAAAATACTTCTTATTCTCTCCAACCCTCTTCTGTGTGAATAACACAGGACCAGGATCCTCAATCTTGATTGCCAGAGCAATCGCTGCGAAAACTGGCGATAGTAATACGAGCCCTCCGAATGACAGCACTACATCTACCGCTCTTTTAACTTTCCTCTCGTAGAACCCTGGATAGTAGAAGACTTCACCTACAGCTTCCAGATGGCCTTTTACACCGTCAGCATTTTCTTTATCATTCTCATCCTCGATCAGTACGACCTTTTTCCCTTCGAACGGATTCTTCTGAGCCGAATCATCCTCATATACAGATGATATTTTTTTCTTCTTGGCAACAATTCTCATGCCTATGAATACAGTTCCGGTGACTGCAGCTGTAATCGTTATTAGTTTTTTCAGTTTCTTATTATCAATGGACATGGTATTCGTGCTCTCCCTTATGTATCTGCAGTGGTTAACGCACTTTCAGTGTGTAAAAATCTGTGCTGCATTTACGAAAAGCTTGACTCAGTGCCAAACTGTTTCTTATATTCTTGCATCCAATTTTCTTTTATGTTGTAAGCAGCACAATTTGTTGTCTTCTCTTTCAACTCAATCGGTTGCCCGTCCGGATCCGCTGTGAATACGAACCTGTTCCCAAACCAGTCTGTTCGGACTTCTTCACAGTTCAGGACTTTTGTGATCTCGTCCAAATTGTCTACTGTGAAAGCCACATGCCGTAAGCCTTTTGCTTCCGGATCAGTCATACGTTCCGGATGATTCGGATCGATAAATATCTCTAAAATTACCAAACCGCACTCCATGAATACCACGTTGTCATAAGAACGTTCTATTCTCTTAAATTCCCGAAAGCCCAGTCTTTCATAAAATCGCAAGCTCTCTTCTGATGACACAATTAATGCAATGTGGTCTAAACTAACCATCTCAATCTCTCCATTAATCCCTACCTAAATCCGGGATTCTCATCTGCCTAAAATTTAATCCCGTCTATACACATCTCGTGTATAGACTTTCTCATTCACATCTTCCAAACAGCTGTCATATCTATTAGCAATAATCGCCTTGCTTTGCTTCTTAAACTCATCTAGATTATTCACAACGCGGCTTCCAAAAAATGTACTGCCATCTTCAAGCGTCGGCTCATATATAATTACAATCGCACCTTTAGCTTTAATCCGTTTCATAATGCCCTGAATAGAACTTTGGCGGAAATTATCACTATTACTCTTCATGGTCAATCGGTAAACCCCAACTACCACTTCAACTCCTTTATCACTGTCATAGTCATCATTAACTCCATAAGCTCCGGCAATCTCAAGCACACGGTTTGCAATGTAATCCTTTCTGGTCCGGTTGCTCTGTACAATCGCTTCAATTAGGTTTTCCGGCACATCCTCATAGTTTGCCAATAACTGTTTGGTATCCTTGGGAAGGCAATATCCACCGTAGCCAAAGCTTGGATTGTTATAGTGATTGCCGATTCGCGGATCAAGGCAAACACCATTAATGATCTGCTGTGTATTCAAGCCTTTTGTCTCAGCGTAGGTATCCAATTCGTTGAAATAACTTACCCGGAGAGCCAGATAAGTGTTGGCAAATAGTTTTACAGCTTCTGCCTCGGTAAAGCCCATAAATAACGTATCAATATTTTCCTTAATCGCACCTTCCTGCAATAATGACGCAAATTCATGCGCAGCATTTACCAACCGCTCATCTTTCTCATCCGTACCAACAATGATTCGGGACGGATATAGATTGTCATAAAGAGCCTTGGACTCCCGAAGGAATTCCGGACTGAAGATGATGTTCTTACTGCCGGTCTTATTTCTGATGCTCTCCGTATATCCGACAGGAATGGTGGATTTGATCACCATGATGACGTCCGGATTTACATCCATAGCCAGCCTGATCACAGTCTCCACAGCGGATGTATCAAAATAGTTCTTCTTGCTGTCATAATTTGTCGGAGCGGCGATGATAACGAATTCCGCATTTTTGTAGGCCGATTCCGCATCTAGTGTGGCGGTAAGATTTAGCTCCTTCTCCGCCAGATATTTCTCTATGTAGTCATCCTGGATGGGTGATTTTTTCTTATTGATCAGATCAACCTTTTCCGGCACGATATCCACAGCCATAACTTCATTGTGCTGTGCCAATAGTACGGCCAAGGATAATCCAACATATCCGGTACCGGCCACTGCAATTTTCTTGTTCATCAGTCCTGCTCCTCTTCTAAATTTCATACTTCTTTACAGTCTTGCTTATCTACAGCTTTTCTTTTGCTGCAGCTCTATTTCACCAACCTCTGCTGCTCATCGCTCCGGCTCATAAAACTCAAAGTCGTGTGGAAAACAATCACAAACTAATTTCCACAGCAGACGCGGCTCTATAACTCAGATACTTTTACCCCATATAAAACTTCCTGTACCACTCAGCGAACTTTCTCAGTCCGGTACGAGGATACTGTATTCAGTTTGAATCCAAAGTTGCGTTCCAAAGCGCTAGTATCTGCATATGTTACCAGAATATCCCCGGCCTGCATGGGAACCAGCTCCTTGTGAGCTTCAAAGTCATAATCTGCATCCAGCACACCGGATCTGATCAGCTCCTGCTGAAGGATCTTCACAAAGTCCATCAGGTTCTCTGGATTGCTATTCCCGATGTTGTAGATGACATAAGGTGGAATTGGCAGTCCGTCCTCCCCTGATTTCTTCTCCGGCGCTCCCTACATCACCAGCTTCACACCGTGGACAACATCATCCACATAGATGAAATTCCTTTTACAGTTCCCGTAATTGAGTATCTGGATCTTCTCGCCTTTTCTCAGCTTGTTGGTAAAACTAAAGTAGGCCACGGGCGACCGGCAGATCCTTAGACTGTGAAGAACCGTAATCCTGTGGAAGGTATGTTATAAAGCTTTGAATAGGCATGTGCCATCAGCTTATTGGATTTCTTTGTCTCAGCGTAAAGGGATACCGGATTGTCCACCTTGTCATCTGTGGATAATGGAACCTTCATGTTTTATACAGTCATTTTCTGTTTCAATGCACTAACCCATCTTTAAGACACTCCATCATCTCTCCCAACGGACTATCCCCTCTTTGATACACTCGCCATTCTCTCCCAATGTACAATGTCTCTTTGAGACGCTTATCTATTTTTTATTCCAATAAAATCTTTCACAAGCAGTGCAGGCGGTTATGTACCCTACATTTCTGTCTGTACAAGTTCATCTCATCTATGTTTTGTACATATCTCTGTTATGTATAATTGCATTGGTAGATTTCACTAAAAGTACCCCTCAAAATAACCCTTTTACCCCGCCATTTCTGTACACTTATTACAATCCAAAATTCTCATCTCCGTCTCAAAGACGTTGTTCCCATTCATAGAAACAATCGATACATCCCCAAAACACCCTGTCCAAATGCCATTATAGGTATCACCCAACGACCCCGCCGCATCCTCCACAATAAGTGCATTATGTTGCATTATGTTGACCGGCAATAGCCCGGATTTCGCTTATCTTTCCCAGTGTGTCGTACAACTCCACACAGCTTGATAGCGAGATGGAGGGCAGCGGTGCCGCTGGAAAGTCCTACCGCGTATTTGCGGCCGCTCTTCTCCGTGCATGTTTGGACTTAACAGCTATACTTTACTTTCAAAAGGTTGTATTCCTTTGAATCTTGGATCTTTCAAATACTTTTCCCTATCCATTTTTCTGCTTCTCAGATTATTGCGCTTTCACCGCCCTCATACTGGTCACTGCCGCCTGTTCCATTGCCTTCCTCTGTTCTTCCAGCGCCAGGCTGTCTTTGTTTTCCTCTCCTGTCGGTTTGTTTCCTACCGGATGGAAGGTGGGTACGATTGCTTCTACCCTCTCCACAATGCGGCTGCTGTTTTCGTAACTCTCCTTCGCCAGCTCTTCCAGCTGTCTCAGGAAAGTTCTGACGTCAAAGGGAATGGGCTTTCCAATAAAGATCAGCTCGTTGTCTGTCTTCTTCATACCTTCTTCGGCCATCAGCTTTTCCTCGAAAAGCTTCTCGCCCGGCCGAAGTCCGGAGTACACAATCTTGATGTCTACATCCGGCTCGTAGCCGGACAGCTTGATCAGGTTTCTGGCCAGGGTGTCAATCTTCACCGGCGCCCCCATGTCCAGCACGAAGATTTCTCCGCCCCAGGCGTAGGTGCCGGCCTGCAGCACCAGGCTTACAGCCTCCGGAATGGTCATAAAATAGCGGATGATATCCGGATGGGTCACGGTCACCGGACCGCCCTCCTCGATCTGCTTCTTAAACAGGGGGATCACCGAGCCGTTGCTGCCCAGCACGTTTCCGAACCGTACCGCTACAAATTGGGTACTCTTCCGTTCTTTGTTGCTGATGCTTTCGATCCGCACATTGGGTCTGCTCTTTCGGATGTCCTCCACAGAGGTCTGTTCCGCCGGATCGCTGATCACCTTCCTGCCTTCCAGCCGGTCCATGTGGGCGTGCAGCAGAGGCAGCAGATCCATCCTGCCTTCCTTGCTGATGGCGTCCATGCTCTGGATCACCATCTCGCACAGACGCTTGCTGGCTCCCATAATGTTGGTGGGATTCACCGCTTTGTCGGTACTGATCAGCACAAATCTTTGGGCGCCGTATTTCAGGGCTGCGTAAGCGGTCTTGTAGGTGCCGATCACATTGTTTTTAATGGCCTCGTTAGGGCTGGTTTCCATGAGGGGCACATGCTTGTGAGCCGCCGCATGGTACACAATATCCGGACGGTATCTGCTGAAGATCTGATCTATCCTGCGGCTGTCGCGGACAGAACCGATCAGTACCGTCAGGTTCAGTTCCGGATATTTCCGCCGCAGCTCCTGTTCAATATCATACGCGTTGTTTTCATAAATGTCAAAAATGATCAGCTGCTTCGGGGCATGGCCTGCGATCTGCCGGCAGAGCTCGCTGCCGATGGAACCGCCGCCTCCTGTTACCAGAATGGTTTTCCCTTTCAGATACTGGAAGATCTCTTCCATGTTTACCTTAATAGGCTCCCGGCCCAGCAGATCCTCCACTGCCACCGGTTTCATCTTGCTCAGGGAAACCTCTCCGCTGGCCAGCTGGTAAACGCCAGGCAGGCTTTTTAATTCGCAGCGGGTTTCCTTGCAGATATTCAGGATGTCTCTCCGCTCCGCCGGACTGGCGGTGGGTATGGCAAAAAGAATCTGATTGATGTTGTACTTTTCCACACTGGCCAGGATGCAGTCCCGGCCTCCCACCACCAGGACCCCTTCCATAAACCGGCCCCATTTGTTGGGATTATCGTCAATGATGCAGCATACTTTTGCATTCATTTCCCGGGAGAACTTCAGTTCCCGCAGGATTACCTGCCCTGCTGCCCCGGCGCCGATGATCATCACGTTGTGAACCGCCTTGATTTCTTTTTCCCGTTTCGTACGGATCAGTGTCACATACCGGTAGGCGAACCGCACCAGCACGGTCAGGATCAGCTGGGTAGATCCTCCGATCAGGTAGTAGGAAAGGGGCATGGGCCGCACAAATACGGTAATGCCGATCATATGTACCGGAGCCGTGATAACCGTGGCCAGCAGGATCCGGTTTAGTTCGCTGAAGCTGGCAAACCGCCAGATACTCTTGTACAGATGCAGCAGAGAGTACACGGCAATACAGAAAACCGTATAAAAGGGCGCAAAAGCCAGCATGGCGTTCAGGTATTCTTCCGGGATCCGGGAGTACCGGAAATCGAACCGCAGCAGCAGGCCCAGGAACCAGGAGAAGTTAATGACCAAAATATCATACAATAAAAGATAAATAGAGATGATTCTCCAATGGGCCAGCTTACCGCCCTTTTGTTTTTTCTGTCCGCCCTTCATGAACGATTCCTCCCTTGAAAGTTCTCACAGTTGGATGATGCCCCTGCCGGTCTCTGCAGAGTTCCGTTCTGGGATATTCCGGCCCCAGACGCAAAAAACAGCGGCAAAAGCCTGGGCCGTTCTGGAAATTCCGCATGCCTGCCGGCTGCGGACCTTTCCCAGAGGCACACGCTTTTCGCTGTTTTCTCTTTTGGGCTTATTCGGATTTCCATCCGGAAGGTTTGCCCTATGCCTTGCTGTCTGGTCAGGTACATCTGTTTCCGCCTCCTTAAAACTTTCTCCGGTTCCCGGGAACCTTGGCGTTCTGCTTTTGTTCTGTCCGGGCGGTAAAAGGAGAAATCCGCCTTAACCGGCTTCTTTCTCCTTTTTCTTCCGTCCATACTTCTATGCAGATCCTCTGAAACAAAATATTATCACATTTTACAAAAATGTAAAGTTAAATTCTCTGGAAATTCCTTCCCGGTTTTTCAGGCTTTGCCTTTTCCCTCCATGGGAACTACCGCCAGCACGTTCAGTCCCAGGTATTTTTCCACGTCCTCGGAGGTGCGGATGCTGTCGTCGGTGATGTAGCGGATCACCAGTACTCCGCAGCAGAGCACCAGGCCCAGAGCTGCCCCGATGACCACGTTTTTCTTGACGCTGGGGCTGACGGGATTTTCAGAGACCTCCGCCTGCTCCACCAGGGTAGGGGGCGTGGTCTGCATGATGGCCGCTACCTGGCTGGAGGTTTCGGTGCTGACCGCGTTGGCCACCGCGCAGGCCACATAGGGGTTCTCGCTGGTGGCGGAAATGTTCAGGATACGGGTGTCCGCATCGTTGGTGACAGAGAGCATTTCCGCCACCTGCTCCCGGGTGTAGACCTCCTCAAAGGAAATGGCCAGCTCCTGGATGGTGGCGTCCAGCACGGTGTTGCTCTTGGCGATCTCTACGCAGTCCGCCACCAGCTCGGTGCCTACCTGCAGGTCGGACATGGAGGTTTCCTCCGCGTTCCGGGGCAGGATGTACAGCATTGCCTGGGAACGGTACTTAGGGGTCATAAAGCCGGCGGTGACGGCCAGGGCCGCCGCGGCCCCCAGGACCACGGCCAGCAGGATGGCCCACCAGCGGGAGATCAGAACCCGGAACAGGGCTCCCAGATCGATCTCCATTTCATCGTTTTCATGCTTTGTTTCCATCTTTTTCTATCCTCCCGGTGTCAGGCCCTGGCCTGTTTTTCCTCTGCCGTTCTGGCGATCTTGTCTTCGCTGCCGTAGTGGCCGTAGTAGGCGCCGTAGTATTTGCCGTACTGGCTGTTCTGCCGGATGTTGACCTTGTTCAGCACCACACCCAGGATCTTTACCCGGGCGGCATCCAGCTGGTCCACTACGTTCCGGGCCAGATTTCTGGAGGTTTCGTTGGCGGCCATGACCAGAACGGTTCCATCGCACTTCTGGGCGGCTACTGCCGCGTCGATGACGCTGCCCAGAGGGGGCGTGTCCACGATCACGTACTGGAAGGACTCCTTCACCGCCTTCAGAAGCTTCTGGAAGCGCTCATTGCCCAGGAGCTCCGTGGGATTTACCGGGAATACCCCGGAGGGCATCATGTACAGGTTTTTCTGGTTGGTGGAGTAGAGCACGTCGTTGACCTCCGCCTGCCCGGACAGGAAATGGCTCAGCCCCTTCTGCTGGCCTTCCATCTTCAGACGGTTTACCATGACGGATTTCCGCAGGTCCGCGTCAATGAGCAGGGTGGTCTTGCCGGACTCGGCAAAGGCGCAGGCCAGTTTGTAGGATACCGTGGATTTGCCGTCGTTGGGCATGCAGCTGGTAACGGCGATGACCCGGTTCTCCACGCCGGTAAATTCTATATTGGTCCGCAGGGTCCGGTAGATTTCCTTCTGCCGGAGGCTGCTTCTTTTTTGGCTGTTGATGGTTATCTTATTCACCTAAATACTCTCCTTTGATGATGCTCATGGCATTGTCCCGGCACAGCCGGTCTCTGGCTTCTTCTCCCAGGCGCTTGCGGATGGCTTCCCCGCACTCCGCCATATGGAAGCCCCGGAGGCTGGCGTCGTGGGCGTCGCAGCCGATCACGTGGATGTAGCCTTTCTTCACCATTGTCCACAGCTGGCGGGTTCTTCCCCACCCTAATTTGCCCAAAAGGCTGTCCGCATTCATCTGCATGAAGGCCCCCATATCGATCAGGTCCTTCACCCGCTCCGGCCTGGACAGGGCTTCGTACCGCTCGATGTGGGCCAGGATGGGCCAGAAGCCTGCGTACTGGATTTCCTGGACCGCCCGCTGGATGTAGGAAAATTCCGCCGAGGGCAGCACCTCCAGCAGCACGTACTTGGTGCCGTTTAAGGACAGAGGCTTGCCTGCCGCCAGCTGGTCGGGAATGGCGGAATCAAAATACAGTTCAAAGCCCGGATACAGCCGGAACCCCGGCTGGATCTCCTCCGCCATCCGGGAGGCCGCCGCCAGGGCGAAATTTCTCCGCTTGCTGTAGTCCGACGGCGCTCCGCTGTTGTAGTGGGGCGTGGCAAGAATGGCCTGGATCCCGTCGGCGCAGGCGGCCCGCAGCATTTCCCGGCAGGTTTCCTGGTCCTTGGCTCCATCGTCCAGACCCGGCAGTAAATGGCAATGTATATCGATCATTCTACGGTCACCTCCAGTACCTCTTCGTTAGACATGTTTCCGTCGCTGTCCAGTACGTAATAGATCAGTTCGTAGGTTCCCGGCAGGCTGGTGTCCACCTCTCCCGCCACCTGGATCCGGGTGTGGAGATCCTCGGAGGAATCCACATCGTCTGTCAGGCTTCCTACGTATTCCAGAGAGTTAAAGTCGCTGCCGGCGGCCAGGGTCACCACATGCTGGGAGAGCCGGAACTCCGGGCTTCCCGGGGGCAGAGCCGCAATGGCCTCCTCCATCTCCTGGACCCGGGCTGCTTCCTCCTCCGCGATGTCTGCCGTCTCTTCCGGCAAAGCCGTTTCCTCCGCAGGTTCCGCCGTGGCGGCGGGGGTGGGAGTTACCGGCTGCGCGCCTACAGAAGCGGGGGTGTCTCCGGCGCTGTCCTCCTCCAGGGCCAGCAGGCGCTCGGTCTTGGTGACGTTGTAGTGCCGGTCCATGGCCACATAGGTGATCACCGCCCCGGCTCCCAGCTCATTGACCTTTTCCACCTGCAGGGTGTCCGATACATCCCCGTCCCGGGCGTCCTCCGCCCGGACTCCCTCCAGCAGCTCCTGGTGGGTCATGCTGGAATTGTAGGTGATCTGCCGGCTCTCGTCAAAGAGGATCTCCGGCCCTTCCCGGTCCTGGCTGGCGTAGACAAAGAGGGAGACTGCCGCCGCTGCTGCGGTGCTAATGCCCAGAATGCCCGCGCTGAGTTTCGTTTTTCTCATGTCCTTCCAACTCTCCTTCTCAAAGGGCTGTCCGGGATTCATGCCCCTTTGCGTGAATCCCGGTGAATTTTTGAATTTTTATTTTCTGCCTGAAAAAGCAGTCTATTTTAATTATAGGTGCATTTATTTTTCTGTCAAGCCTTGTTTAGCAATTTGGCTGAAACAGGACTGTGAATCGTAACGAATCATCTGGAATCACTTTTTTCTCCCAAGCGTATAGCTTCCAGATCTCCTGCCAGCTCTTCTTCCAGGCCGTCAAAGAGATACTGCTTTCCCCCGGCCTGCCGGTTCAGGTATTCCTGCCGGATCTCCTGCTCCGCCTCCCGGATCTCTTCCCGGAATTCCCGGGCGGAGATCCGCCGGGCGCCTCCTCCCAGGATGATGACCTGTTCCAGAGCGTCGGAGGTAGCCACCCGGACCCGGTGCTTCTGTCCAATTCTGCGCACGGTTTTTTCGATATATTGGTCCGCAGTTTCCGCCTCTTTGGTGTAGACCACGTAAATGTTGTGGTACCGGCTTACCTCTCCGGGACCTCCCGGCACCTTGTAAGCGTCAAAGACCAGGATCAGGGTGCAGGGCCTCCAGCCCTGATAGTTGCTGAGGATATCCATAAGCTTGTCCCTGGCTCCATCGATGCTGGCTTCCGCCAGCTCCCGGAGGTCCTCCCAGGCAAAAATAATGTTGTATCCGTCCACCAGCAGGTATTCTTCCCCGGGCTTTTCCCTCCGGCTCCTGGATGGCGCGGCTTCGTATTCCGCCGGATCCCGCCGGGCCGGCCGTTTCCATCCCCGGCGGGGACCTGCTTCCTCCTCCCGGTCATTTTTCCGGTAGGTCCGCCGGAAGATCTCCTGGAGCTCTTTTTCGGAAGCCTCGTAAGCCCGGGCGGCCGCCTTAAAGTCCCCGGGCGTTCTGTCCCCGGCCTGTTTTTTTTCAGAGGTTTTTTCGGCGCTCATGTCCCGGCCCGGCTCCGGTCTCCAGCCGGTGTCCACATGCATGTGCTCCCGGACCTGATCCCAGGGCACAAGAACCCCGGCCCCGTGGGAACAGAACACGGAGGCGGAGGGATTTTCCAGATCCTGATCCGGCTGGTAGCCCTTTTCCAGGATCACCTCCGCCTCGTTGTGGCAGGGCTCGTAGCCCCGGAGGGTGCAGGTAAGACGGCCCTGGCCCCGGCTGTAGCCGGTAAGCTCCTCCTGGTAGCCCTGGAGACAGGCCGCCGGCACCCGGCCGGTAACCACGGCAGTGCTGCCGTCGGACTCCGGAGGATCCGTCGTCCCGCCCATGCGCTGAAAATCCGACAGGGCCCGGCCCAGGTTTTCCGCCGGCAATTCCAGCCGGAACTCATACACCGGCTCCAGGAGCCGGCTCTCTGCCATCATCAGCCCCTGGCGCACGGCCCGCCAGGTGGCCTGGCGGAAGTCTCCGCCTTCCGTGTGCTTGGTGTGGGACCGGCCTCCCACCAGGGAGATCTTCATATCTGTGATCTCCGCCCCGGTCAGCACGCCCCGGTGCCGCTTCTCCTCCAGATGCTTCAGGATCAGCCTCTGCCAATTCCCCTCCAGGTCATCCTCCCGGCAGCGGCTCTCGAAGACCAGACCGCTGCTCGGCTCCCCCGGCTCCAGCAGAAGATGTACCTCCGCGTAGTGCCGGAGGGGTTCAAAATGCCCGACTCCTTCCACCGGATGAAGAATTGTTTCCTTATATATAATAGACCCCGGGCCAAATTTTACCTCCAGGCCGTACCTTTCTTTGAGAATTTGCCGGAGGATCTCCATCTGCACCTGTCCCATAATCTGCAGGTCGATGTCCCCGGTTTCCGGATTCCGGACCACATGCAGGGCCGGTTCCTCCTCTCCCAGGCTTTCCAGGGCTTCCATGGCCCGCCGGGGATCCGCTCCCTCCGGCAGCAGCAGCCGGTAGGTGAGAACCGGCTCCAGCAGCCCCGGTTCTCCCTGCGTCTCCGCCCCCAGACCTTCCCCGGCCTTTACCCGGGAGAGGCCGCTGACCGCGCAGATCCTGCCGGCCTCCGCCTCCTGGAGCAGCTGGTACCCGGAGCCGGAATATACCCGGATCTGGTTTACCTTTTCTTCCCAGGGCTCTTCCCCCTGGCCCTTCAGCAGGGTCTTTACCTTCAGACTGCCCCCGGTGATCTTCATCCAGGCCAGCCGCTCCCCTTTCTCGTCCCGGGAGATCTTGAAGACTCTGGCCCCGAAGGCCTCCGGATAATCCGGGCTGGTCACGTACCGGGCCAGGCCCTCCAGCAGCTCCTTTACCCCCTCTACCTTCAGGGCGGAACCGAAATAGCAGGGAAACAATTCCCGCCGGCGGATCAGCTGCCGGATATCCTCCTCTGTTACCGGCTCCCCTTCCAGGTACCGGTTCATCAGGGACTCCTCGCAGAGGGCCAGCTCCTCCTGCATGGCCTCCGACTGAAGATCCCCGGTAAAATCCAGACAGCGGCTGTCCAGCCGCTCTTTTATCTCCTTAAGCAGACCCTGCCGGTCCGTGCCCGGCTGGTCCATTTTATTCACAAACAAAAACACCGGGATCCCGTACCGCTTCAGAAGCTTCCACAGGGTAAACACCTGCCCCCGGACCCCGTCCGCCCCGCTGATCACCAGCACGGCGCAGTCCAGGACCTGCAGAGTCCGCTCCATCTCCGGAGAAAAATCCACATGCCCCGGGGTATCCAGCAGGGTCGCCTGCCGCCCCTCCAGCAGAAACTCCGCCTGCTTGGAAAAAATAGTGATCCCCCGGGCCTTCTCCATCTGGTCTGTATCCAGAAACGCATCCTGATGGTCCACCCGGCCCAGCCTGCGGATGCTCCCGGTCAGGTACAGAATACTTTCCGACAGGGTGGTCTTGCCAGCGTCCACATGGGCCAACAGACCCGTACAAATATGTTTTGACGGGATATTTTTTGTTAAATTTTCTTTATTTTCAGACGTATTTTCCATGAAAATACCCCTTTCTGTGCTATAATTACATGGTTATAATCATAGCACAAAACGGGGCATAAGTCGATAAATCAATCTTTGTAATTCTCGTATAGTATCGTTTGACCGTATTACTTTGGCAGTTTCGGATATATGTGTATTCTGAATTCGCCTTCAGGAGTTCTGTAAGCTGTAATTTTCTCCATTACCATTTTCCACAATTCATTCTTCTCCGTTGCCGTCAACTGATCATAGCTGTCGAGAATACGCTGAGTGGTAGGAATGATTTTCTCTTCTGTTGATCTCTTTTCTCTCACAGCCGATTGTTTATTCATAAGATCTTTTTCTGATTGCTGCAGCTTTTTCATTTCCTTTTGCAGAAGATCGTTTCTCTTTGTAAACATCTCAACGGTATACGTTCCCTTTTCAAGAAGTTCACAGATTTTATTCTGCTGATTTTGTAAATCCGACAGTTGATCCTGAATAACAGAAAGGGCAATCTCAGTATTATCCGTTTGAGGCAGATTGTCTGAACTAATTTTTATTTTATATTCTGCCAGCCATTTTTCCATAGCTGTTACAACAGATTTTTCTACTAAATCACATTTCATTGCTTTGCACTTACATCCCCTTGTCGGGCATCTATACCAAGGGGCAGTGTTTTGATTTTTCGCTGGCACATTTCTTTTTAATACAGCGCCGCATTTCTCACAAACCAGGATTGTCGAAAAAGGATTCATTAGTTTTCGTTCTGTATTTACTGAAGAATGCCCTCTGCTCCGCTGCTTTTCCTTTACCCGATTCCATTCTTCCTGTTCAATAATCGGCTCATGCAGACCATCATACAGCTCATAATCCCGGTTCAACACTCTTTTCTTGGAAAGCATTCCATCTTTTATAATACGTTTTGTAGGCTCCCGTCTCCAGCGAATTTTCCCAAGATATACCTCATTATTCAATATATTTGTGACAGATGTTTGTCCCCATGTTCCTGTCTGTGAAGGAATTTGCATTTGATTCAACTGATATGCAATCGTGTTATACCCTATTCCTTGCTGACCATACATATTGTAAATCATTTTAACTATTTTGGCCTCTTCCGGTATTACCTTTAAACTGTTCCCTTTTTCCCCTTGTAATTTATATATCTGATAACCATATGGAGGAATTGAACCCATAAATTTCCCTTCTGAAGCTGACTGATTTCTACCTCTGACTAATCGTTTTGTTATAGTTTTCAACTCATATCGGCTAAACATAAATTTCATATCTGTAAACTGCTCATCCGACTCGTTTCTTAAATCGTATACCTTATATGGTGTAATAATCTTACAGTTATTCGCTTGAAAAATCTGCATTATATATCCTGATTCCAGTGATGATCCTCTTGACAATCTTTCAATATCTACACAAATGACTCCTGCATACATACCTGTATTGACCAATTCCAACAATCTCATCATTTTCGGTCTGGACGAAAGAGATTCTCCAGAAACGACTTCCTCTAGCACTTCTGCAACATATAAGTGTTTTTCAGCGCAAAAGGCTTCTAATATTTTTCTATGTCTGTTTAAGGTTTCTTCCACTGATACCTGTTCATAATCTGTATCCATTCTTGATTTTCTCAGATACATTAAGTATCGATCCATCATATCATGCCTCCTGTCTGAGCGCTCATCTGAATGGTATCTTTAATGCTGATTTTTTACAAAGGTACGTTTTTCCCAATTTCAGAATTGACAGATATATCATATAAATAATCCTGATTGCTGATTATCCTCCTCACATTTACCTTGTGGCTTCTGATGACTATATGAATTTGAAACCAAAGCACTAATTTTAAACAGAGTATCTGAAATTTGCTTTTTATCAGTTCCTAAGCAGTAATCATCATGGATATGAATTTGAATGTTATTATTTTCTATACATTTTAATGTTGCCATATATCTGCTACCTCGTTCCTCTCCAAAAACTCTCAAACTTTAGTAATATTTCTTCCTGATCAGATAATCATATCCCTGTCGTACATTACAGAACATACACGTTTCCTTTATTGTCTGATCCTGATCTGCCCGAATGATAAAGTGTTCCTTTGAATTGTAAAATGGCTTTGCACACACCGGGCATAAGCACATCAGAATCGGTTTATCCAGCTTTTTGATCTCCATGCTGGTACGCAGTGCCTTATCCACTTTTATCATCTGTTCCCGGTTCAGCCTGCCAACATAATCATCCAGTCGCCCCTTGTCCAGTGTCCGGATCTGCTCCAACAGCACAAAAGATTCCTTCTCCAGTCCGTTGATTCCATTGATCGGTACATGTGTCGGAAGTTTTGTCTTTGGTCTACTCGTGATAGCTGCAACAATGACCGTTGGACTGTGCCGATTCCCCCGGTTGTTCTGGATGATCAGCACGGGGCGGTATCCGCCCTGCTCACTCCCGAAAACAGGATTCAGATCTGCGTGATAAATCTCTCCACGCCGCATTTCTTGTTCTTCCACAATCATATCTCCTTCCTCTATACGCCTTGGAACTATCTTTGTTCCGTAAGGGCCTCCCCGCTCTTTGAAACCATTATTCATAACGGGTATGTATCAGCCGGACGCAAAGCATTTCTTTGTATCCGGCTACCATAATTGCCTGTTTCAGCCTATTTGTCCTCGACACCCCGGCTGTTATCGCATGTGTTTCATGCGGGGAAATCATCAAGCGGCTGACTGCTGATCAGCTCCACGGGCCTGTGCCCCTCTGAGGTTCTCCCAAAGCTGCCCTCACTTGTTGCGACATCTTATATGCTCGACTTTATGACCGGACAGGAGTATCATGATACCTGTTGCCTGTTATCGCCTTATCAGTAGCAATCTGACAGTTATAGCCGGGTATTTCCCGCTCCCCGGACAGATAAAACAGCCGCAAACCGATTTTTCTATAATAGGTGGGATTTCGCTGCCTTTACCCGTCCGGATCATGGCGTACCCGCTAACGTGGCTTACGCTCATCACGATAGCAACAGGAATGTACTTGATGAATGGGTATGTATTTGTCAAGGAACGGAAGGCCAAAAAAGACCTCTCACTTTATTAGCCGTTAAGTGAGAGGTCTGCTCCGCTATTTCAAATAGTTTTTCAGTTTTTTTATAATTTCTTCTTTTCTCCTATGGACAGTACTTGGAGAAACACCTATTTGCTTTGCATATGCTCGTTCCGTTTTTTCTTCGTAGAACAGTGCATAAATCAATTCCTGATCCTTCTTTGGCAACCTTAAGAGCGCCATATGTAATTTTTCCGTAGAAATTTTTTGAATTACAATATCCTCCACACTCTCATGGCTATCAGGAAACTGCTGTGCGTTATCTTCCATAAGCCTGTCCAAAGAATCTTCTCGGCTTGGAAGGATTTGTTTTATGTTTCCATCCTTATCTTTAACCGTCCGTCCTGTTTTCAGATCATTTTCAAAATATCTTATTTTTCTACCACCTTTCATATAGGCTGTATATACCTCATCTGTTACCTCTATGAATTGACCATGAAGCCATATTTTTTTCTTATCAGCACCCACGCTGCTACCTCCATTCGTCTGAATTTTTTGAAAATCCAGATCGAATGGAGGCGAACGACATCCAACGATAACAGAAGAATTTTTCTCTTTTCCTCTGTATAATAAATAAAAAACCGCAAAGGCAATTACACCCTCACGGCTATAGGAATTTTTATATCTTTTATCAAGAAATATTACTTCTACTTTTACAACGCAGAAGTTCCATACAATAGCAAGAATTTTTTTAACAATTTATTCCTGCCTTTAAATGGAACTTTATAGATAACTGCCGCTTAATATCAGAAGCGGCGTGGCTGACTCAGACCAACACAAAAAAATCCCTCCAACTCAAAACAAAAGCTGCAGAGAAGCTGAAATTTATGCACGCCAAAATATTCCTCCAACACTTTGTTTTTTTTATTGGCGGATTTGTCTTACATTTGTAATATTTTATATTATTACATGTGTAAGATTTTGTGTCAAGTTATTTTGTTTTTGATCTATATTGATTTGACTAATTTAAAGATTAGCCTTATAATATTTTTATTACATATGTAAGAATCATAGGAGGGATGAATGTGTCTGCTTTACCGCAAATCTCAGAAGCCGAATTTGAGGTTATGAAAATCGTATGGAGATCCGCTCCAATTAACACAAATGAAATTACAGAACGACTATTAAAGACTACTACATGGAGTGCGAAAACAATCCAGACTCTCATAAAACGTCTTGTAACAAAAGGCGCTTTAACCTACGAAAAGCAAGGGCGTATATTCGTTTACACTCCTCTCGTGGAAGAAAATGAATATATCAATCAACAGAGCAATTCATTCCTGGACCGTTTTTATGACGGAGACATCAGTGCAATGCTCTCAACATATTTAGAAAACAACCAATTATCAGAAACAGAACTTCAACATTTACGTTCCATTCTATCCAAAGATTCAGATTAAGGAGATGGATTTTATGATTGATTTCTTCATACATTTTTTAGTCTGTAATTTATTGATCAGCGGAATGATCGGTATCCTGTTTTGTATTAAGAATCTATTGAAATCACACTTGACAAACAGGACACAATATAATCTATGGTTTCTCCCACTCTGTCTGATGGTGGTTCCCTTTCTTCCCATTCAATCTGACCATGTATTCTCCATGTTTTCATGGTTTACAGATTTTAATCAAAGAGCCAATCGTATCAATAATACTGTCAATACGGCAAATACGTTTCATTCGCCCGGCACAGTTTCTGACTGGATGAATGATTTCGCCATTTCTGTCAGCAGCAAAACGCCCTCTTTGATCTGGATGATACTCTTTGGAATTTGGACCATTGGAATTCTGGCAATGATTTTATTAGTTCTAAGATCTTCTTTCCGCCTGCACCAGATAAAACAATCTTCATTGCCTCTGCAGAATCATGAGGTGCGAAAACTTTATAAAAAATGTCTGGAGGAAATGCATATTACAAAGGACATTCCGATTTACAGCACAGCTTTCTTGAAATCTCCTGTGATTACCGGGTTGTTCCGGCCACGTATTTATCTTCCGATCCATCTGATCTCAGATTACAAGACTGACAAGATACGTTACATGCTACTCCATGAGCTGCAGCATTACCGCTATAAAGATAATATTTCTAATTATCTTTTATTATTGGCCGGAATCTTTTATTGGTTTAATCCTCTCATCTGGCTTACTGCGAAAGCTATGAGAAATGACCGTGAGATTGCATGTGACAGTGCTGTATTGAATATACTTGATACAAATTCTTATCAGGATTATGGTTATACATTGATTAATTTTGCTGAGAAAATTTCTCTTTCGCCTTTCCCTTTTTCCAGCAGTCTCGGCGGAACAATAAAACAGTTGGAACAGCGAATACTTAATATCGCAACCTACAAAAAACCTTCTTCATTTAAAAGGCTGAAAAGCGTTACTCTACTGACTGTTACTGCTATACTTTTCGCAGGAATTACTCCTATGCTGACCTCATATGCAGCGGCCAGCGATCAATATCAATGGAATACTTCCGGAAAGAATATATCAAGTTTAGAATTATCAAGCTATTTTAAACAATATAATGGAAGTTTTGTTTTATACTCTTTAAATACCGATCAATGGGACCTCTATAACATGGATATGGCCACAACACGGACAGCGCCAGATTCCACCTATAAAATATATGACGCATTATTCGCCCTGGAAGAAGGCATTATTACTCCAGAATATTCCTTAATGACATGGAATCAGGTAGATTACCCATTTGAAACATGGGAAAAGGATCAGACTTTACAAACAGCAATGTCCGGTTCCGTTAATTGGTATTTTGAGGCTCTTGATCATGAGATTGGCAGAAATGGGATTCAATCCTATGTACAGAAGATCGGGTACGGAAATGAGAACGTCGGCAGTGACATTGCGTCTTATTGGATGGAATCCACCTTGAAAATATCTCCGGTGGAACAGGTTGAATTATTGAAAGCTTTCTACCAGAACACCTTTGATTTTACTTCTGAAAATATAAAAGCTGTGAAAGACAGTATACGTCTGTCTTCCTCTGCAAGCGGAACTCTTTATGGAAAGACAGGAACCGGACGTGTAGATGGACAGGATATCAGCGGTTGGTTTATCGGTTATGTGGAAACACCGGAAAATACCTATTTCTTTGCCACCAATATTCAAGCTGAAAACGGAGCCACTGGAAGCACTGCAGCAGAAATCACATTATCTATCCTATCCAACTTAAATCTTTGGAAACAATAAAAATATCTCCACAAAGATCACATTTTATCCGATTTTTGTGGAGATATTTCATCTTTTAATTTGTAATACTTCTTTCAATTCTTTTTGGTATATTACTTAAGATCCATTCCTGCGCTTTCTTTTGACAGGGCATTGTATTTCCATGTGCAGATACATAACGCATACATTTTTCTGCCATTTGCTTATTTCCGGTTTTATCAAAACATTTCCCCAGCAAATACTGACGCTGTACTTCATTATAAGGATTCTTCGCTTCATACGTTCCTAAAAAAGCTGCTGTCTGCTCATATTTTTGTTCCAGAAACATCTGCTCTGCAACAAATAATTTATGCTTTTTGAATGCAGGAGCAGCATTTTGGAACAGACCGTTAAATTTATCAATGTCTAAATGATAATACGCCTCGACAAGATCCAGATTCATAATTGCCAGCTTATATAGTCTACTGCTCTTTTTCCCTGTCCATTCTTCCGTTAAAAATCGTCTGCATTCCTGTAATTTTTCATCTGCGATCAATGCTGTTGCTAGTCTTTGCTGTAACATCAAAAAAAGTGATTTCTGAAAGCCCTTGAATTTCAACTTTTTTCCATAGGATACTCCGTATTTCATTGTTTCCAGATACATTTCGACATCACACTGTTGCAGAACAATTTTCTCAATTTGGAAAAGATCTCTCATAATCATGCAGTATACGCCTAGTAACGACAAGACAAAACCAATCACACCACAAAACACTACCAAATACGGATATGTACATATCCATCCATAATCCCATATAGAAAAGAATACAACGATTTCCTTATGCGGTAATGGATTGCCCAAGAAAAGACTGATCATCCCAATCAATAAAACATAAATAACTAAAAAGAGAAAAAAAACTTTGATCCTTCCGTACTTCTGCCGATCATAAGCGTGTTGAATCTGTTCTTCTAATTTTGTATCTAACATATCGCATATCCTCCTTTTCCTCTACAAAATTTCTTTTTTCTTCCCATCTGTTGTTCTATCAATTTAATGTCCCCGGATATCAAGTTCTTCTAATAACTCTGGACCATCTCCCCATGAATAAACAATATAGTATCCTTCATCGTCTATCTTTTCTGAAAATCTTATCCTGCTATGCTCTACCGCTTCAATGATCTGAGTCTTTTGCGGTTCAACCATATATGACCATTCATTTTTCTGATAAACAGAATAATAGTCTTCCAGCTCGTCTAACGATAACTTGCTTTTCAACAAAATTGCTCCAAAATATTGCATACCATTTCCATTACCTACTAACTTCCCTGTCTGAGAGACAGAATCGATGATTTCTGTTTTTTCCGGCAAAGGTGTTTCTCGTAATTCTTTCTCAACCTGTTTTGCATAGTGATTATTTGCAAGGGGAATTCCAACGACAAACATTGAAATACTTATGGCAAATATACATATTGTTACACTCAAAATTTTCTTTAACATATTGCGTACCTTAAAATTTAATATTACAAGTTAAACTTAATCTGTATTTATGTCCTTTATTCTCTGGATTTGATCTTTATCTAAGGGAAGATACTGGACTGCAATTCTATTCTCCGGATTTACGTCAACTGTATACAAAACTAGAAGAAACATTACTTCCAAAGGTTTCATTAAAATATAGACTACATCTGCTATATAAGGGGAGCGTATCGCTCTTGCGACAGGAAATCCATACTTATCATAAAATTTCCTGATATGTCGATGAAAAACGGGCGTGTATTCTTCCATTACCTGTTCAAAGGCGTTTGCGATACAGAGCTGACGATTTACAATTACTTCATGTCCATGACGCATTCCTTTTCTAATAGGCTTTACAATCTTTGGATGCCCTCCTGCAGCTACAGTGCAGAGATAATGTTCATCATAGTAAATATTCTGAGGCGAAACTTTGGTAGAAAGATTCCAATTACTAGTTTCCGTCCACGCTTTGATTATATTGTCTGGTCTCTGCCCGAACAGAAGTAAAAAACAGACCAATGCCCCTAAAAGAGGCCACATAAACAAAAAAGCCAGACCGGGCCACTTTGATGAATCAACTACCTTTTTATTTATCCGCTCCAGATATGGATTATGAAATTTCTTTATTTCCTTTGATTCATCATTGTTCCATTCTTCTACCTTTCTACGAATAGTATGAATGCCAATCAAAATCAAATTAAAAGGGAAAAGGCATAAATAAAAACTGATCAGATCATTCTGAAACACTTGTATGATCCATAGGATACACTGAAACATTCCAATATACATCGCCCCAATAGCCAATACTGGCAGAAGAGGTGGAACCTTTCGCAAAGATACAGCAGACAGAAATAAATATCCAGCTATTCCTACTGCCGCACAGCTTAGAATAGTGATCGCCCCCTGAGACCATATCGGTGTATGGAGCTGTCTATTTACAAGAGCCTCCTGCCAGTCTACAAAAACAATATTGGTAAATGGCAGTATTATAATCGAATAAACACTCCCCAATGTCAAAGTTAAATACTCAAAATGCTTGCTTTTCCGTATAACCACAGGATCATTTTGGCTTCCGAAAATAAAAAACAGATTAAGGCAGGTAAGTATTAGTGGATAAATCAAAAACACTCCAAAGAATATTCCCATACCTGCACCGTCACCGCTGAAAACTCCCCGGCAAAATCCCAACGCCAGAGAAAAAGCTGTTGATATTGCAATACTATGTTTCAGCCATTTTTCTTTCATAATATAATTTCCTTTCTTCCCACTGGTCACGCAAAATTTCTCCAGAATAGTTATTTAACCTGCATCAGATAAACGAATAATACGAGCCCACCTACGGTTGAAAGATTAATTAAAATATTTCGCAGGATCTTGTTATTCCTTTTTTGAAATAAAGCACTTACACAAAGCATAACAGCGCCCATTATGGTAAATACTCTTCCATACACCAAAAAATGTAGTAAAGCAGGCTCGTATGCTGCAGAAAAAAAGACAATTTCCATATCACAAAACAAAATTATGACAGTTACTATAAAATCTGCAGAATAAAAAAACTTTGATACTTTTTCACTTTTTGCCCATACTCCAAAAGTAAATATGACTGTAAGTAAGCAATACAGCATTATTCCTAGAAATAGCCAGATGATTCCATTTGAGTCTGATATTCTGTCCATATTTTGTTACCTCTTTACTGTATCATAAATGTTCATGCGACTATGCTCTATAACAACCTTCCAACACACCAGAATAAGACGATATGAACCGGATATATGATATAGAAGAACCATTTTATTGATTTTCCCCTTTTTCTGTTATACACAAGTAAAAAGGGCAAACATCCTATCATCATCCATTCATAGTTTTCCATCCACATAGAACCACCTAATTCAACAGGTGGCAATCCGATAATCGTATCCAACAGATATCCTAAAACTTCTACCGGAATAGTCAATATTGGAAAATGAAAACGTAACCATCCAAGTGATAAAGAAATAATGGATGTTGTCGTTAATCCAAATAGAATTATATCAAATATGCAGAATCCCATTACTAATTTCTTCTTTTGATTTCTAAATAACCAAAAAATCACACCCAATAGAACATATATTAGCCCACCTTCCAAATTAAAAATATTTCCCATGATTGATGTCAGAACATATACAACAAACGTCTCTGACAAAAAGAAACTTGATAACAGGATGACACACATTCCAATCGTCCCAATCTGCCAACATAAATAAACAACAAATTTCTTTCCAAAATCTGCGTTCTTTTGATAACATTCAATCAGGTACAGGATAACCATTAGGCTAAACAAGGAACGAAAGAAATTATTAGGGATATTCAGGTGCCATTGTATAAATGACATAACAACTCCTGCGAGATAAAGCCTCAGAAAATATTTCTTTCTGTCTGTGGTGTATGTAAAACTCCAGATACTACAATAGATGAAAACGGGAGCTGCCAACCGTCCAATCCAATGCAGCCAGATTGGCATTTCTGGTAGAAATTGCGCTATATGATCAATAAACATTAATATTAAAGCTAATATTTTTAGGCCAAAGCTGCTCATTTGTACCTCCTGTTTAATTGCAGGCATACACGTTATTAATCATCGCTACTTATTCTATAATGATATTCTGGAATATTCTGGATTCCATCATCCAATATCTCGTTACCTAAATATTGAAAATCTCCATCTTCACCAATCCGTATCGTAAGTTCGTGAGTAATAACTGCTTCATTCGCAACAACCATTTCACATACAGCCTCAACCGTCAACGTTATGGTGCCGTCTCCATTTTGCCGTAAGCCTGTTACCTCCGGCACAGATGTTCCAAAATAAGAGAGATTATAATTTCCACACCCAAGACTTGCCCAGGCATAGGTCTGAGTTTCTTCATCATACACTGCCCATTCCCGGATCTCTTCTGCCGTCACAGGCAGGTATTCCATAATCACGCTTTCAAATTCCGTTGCCGGGATTCCATTTGTATAATTGCCCGGATCTAAACGTTCTCCATATTTCATTCTATAAAAGTATTCATAAGCACCATTGTAGTCAAGCGTACTTAGAGTTGTAGTATCCCAATTCGAGCATAAAATGTTGTTTCCCTGATAACACAAGGGATATACATATTTTTCAGACAAATCTTTGTACTCTTCTGATAAAGGTATTACCCGGATGAGTTCGCTCCCATCGACAATCTCTGTAACTTCCGGTGGCTCCGGTACACACAATTTATAACAGAACCACCCCTTCTCTGTGTATTTCCATTCATCTATTCTTGTGTAAGATATATAGGATACAACAGGATCACAGGAGTCATTCCATCCTGCTCCGGTAGTTAACAGATACATCTCTGAGCCATCAAAAATATACTCTTTTCTTGAGACTCCGCCACTATTCGACAGGCTGTATAAAATAACAGAAGTATCTTTTCCATTCATACAATCTTTCAAAAACTGATCCATTTTTTCATAATTACTCATCGTACAGTATTCTTCAGAAGTTATGACCGGATATCCGCTTTTGCTGACTACATCCTGCATTTGCTCCAACGTTTCATCCGACAGGACCACATTTGAGGCATCCCCCTTGTCTGCATGAATGTAAATGTCTGAGAAACTGTCCATAATTACAAAGCAATTCGTTTCGGCCTCTTCCTTTTTTTCTTCCTCTATTGGAAGATCATACCCTTTCTCCCAACGTTCTTCTTCCGATAATTCATCATTTTCTGTCTTTTCAATATCTGTTTCACAGCTATCTGCTTCTGAGACACCATTTTGTTCTTCATGTCTGTTATACATAACACAGATTAAAATTATAACAATAAGCAGCACTGCAAAAAGAATCCCATATTTTTTAAACAGCCATTTTAAATCTTCCATGTATTCCTCCAAAAATGTTCTATTCATTCGAGATGTTTTCGTAGTAATACTGCCATTGCTCATCTGTCAATCGAGGTGTATACCATGATAATTCCAGTTTTTCATCCCAGCTCGTAACTTGATTTGAAACATATTGAAAACTACCATTCTCAAGTGGCCGCACGACCAATTCACTTGTGGCTGCACAATCTGTCATTTCCCGTTCCCATACTGCTTCAATAAATAAGCGAAGTGTTCCATCTTCTTGTTCCTCATATGCTATAACTTCCGGATATGGTTCATAAGGTTGTTCCGCATCATGCAGTCCTCGTGGTCTGTATCGATATGTTTTTTCATTTGGATTGTACATTGTATTTTCTGTAATTTGTTCACGATCAATTTTAAAATAACTCTTTATTACTTCTTCAAAATCCTGCTCCGGTATCTCATACTCAGCGCCCGCATAAGCTTCATATGGCACATAGGTTCCATACTTTATATAATAAAGTCTTTCGTACAGGTCATAAAAATCCAATGCGGAATAATCTTGTTCATTCCAGTCTGTAATTAACAGCTTATTTCTTTCATATCCTACAGGATATACATATTTCCTATTAAATTCCCGACAAGTCTGATCAAGGGGTTTTACTCGAAAAGCAAGTTCTCCAGGCGCACCATCATATCCCGGTGGATGATATTCCTCAATAAAAAAATATCCATTTTTTGTATACTTCCATGAATATGCAGTAAATTCATGGTAATAGCATACTTGTGGTTTGCTTTCCTCCCATCTCAATGTACTGACAATTACATCAATTTCTCCATTCTTTGTTTCCATATCATATCGCACAAAATCTCCCTCTTCTAGAAGAGAAATAATCGTAACATGATCCTCACTTCCTTCGTCTGCGCTTTTACAGAACTCTTCTACCTGTTCATAATTAACCATATTAATCTGATCATCTCTGTCTACTGCCGCATAGCCTGAACCGCTGATAGAAGCTATAATCTTTTGCTGAACTTCAAGAGTGTTCAAATTTCCCTGTGATACTGCAGTCTCATATATCTTTCTATAACCTTCTGCCAGTTTTTGCGAGTCTTCATAAATCTGCTGTTCTGTTTTATCTTCCTCTGTTTCCTCATCGGTGTTCTGTTTGCAGCCAGTACATAATACCAACATGGCCAAAACTAACAGCGCTATACTTTTTCTTTTATTCGGAAAAATATTGATCCAAAACCGCTTTATCTTTTGATACAACATAACCGCTGCCTCCTATTCCTTTTACATTTTCCACCATGCTGATCATAAGGATCGGAGTTTCCACATTCTTATCAGCGGTAAAAACTGCAAACCATCCGATTTCCGTACCGGATGTATCCTCCTGTGATTCCTTAAGTTCCGCTGTTCCTGTTTTTCCAGCAAATAAGATGTCATCCCGGTGCGCTGCATAGCCTGTGCCATTTGGATCATTGACAACACCTGTCAGCCCCTCCATAACCTGCGAAACTGTTTCTGACGAAAATGCTTCCTTAATCCATATCTTTCCAGCAGGATTATCACTGTACTGCAAATAAGGCCGTATAATATTTCCTTCATTTAAAAATGAGGTATATATACTCGCAAGATGAAGGGGATTTACCAAAATCTGCCCCTGACCATAACCACTGTCTGCAAGTTGTATTTCTGTCTCAATGCGATCTGTATTAGAATACTGAGACTCTGCCATTGTTATCTCAAACGGCACTTCCTGATTAAACCCAATCTCATCTAATGAATTCATCAGGTTATCAGCGCCTATTTTTAGTGCAGCCTTTGCAAAGTAAATGTTATCTGAATAGATAAGTGCATTTTTCATTATCACGGGTTCATATTCGTGTAAAGTTGTCACTTCATAGGAACCCCACGAGGAATCTTTCTGCCATGAGAGACCTTCGTTTCCAAAATCTTCATTTGGATCGATTGTATTCGTTTTTAGTCCTATTGCTGCAACTACCGGCTTGAAGGTTGAACCCGGACACCATACCTGCCGGAAACGGTTATATAACGGCTGATTTTCATCTTCATTCAAGGCTGTCCACTGTTCCTCTGACATTCCCAGTATAAAATCATTATTATCATAGGACGGGGTACTAACCAAAGCTAACACTTCTCCGGTATAGGGATTCATTGCTATGGAACATCCTCTGTCATTCTTAAACTGTTCATATAATGCTTTTTGAAGATCAGAGTCGATTGTCAGTCGAATATCCACCCCATCTTCTTTTATCATCTCCGCAATAGTAATCTTTTCATTTCCCTCAGAATCTACAATATAGATCTTATATCCATCTTTTCCTTTCAGTTCTGTTTCGTAAAGCGACTCCGCTCCACTCCTTCCAATCACACTGTTAGAACTGTATCCCTCTCCCGGATGTTTTTCCAGATCTTCTGCTGTAACATTCTGTACATATCCAATCAAGTGTGCTGCCGCTTCCCCTAATGGATACGACCTTACTTCTTCATCGGAAATCATAACTCCTGAAATGTTCAATAATTTCTGCTGTCTCTCATTCTCCTGAAGCATCTCTTCATCGGGATCAAGTGATGTCAGATTTAATTCATTGACTTTAGGAACTGTTTTAATCGGAACAAAAGAATCATCTTTTACCCAGTTTGCTGACAGTTTGCCTTCAATGCTTTCCTTTGAAATTTCAAGAAGATCTGCAATCTCCTGAATGGACTGATCTCTGTTTTCCAGTTTACCCGGAATAATACCTACAGACGAAACTGTACCTTTTCCTGCAAGCACTTTCTCATTACGATCTAAAATCTGTCCTCGCTCGGCCTGGGTAGTAGAAATCCTAACTTTATCATCAGCGCTTAATTCCGGAAATATCAAGGAGTCATGCCATACTAATTTATACCCGTCTTTATCGGACGTAAAAACTGCCTCATTGTCAAAACTTACACTTCCTGCAATGGTATCAAAAGACGATTCATAATATACCGTTCTTTCCGCTTCTTTATATTCTGTAATCTGTATTTTCATGTTACGAACTTCAATGCCTTCATAAATCGCTGAATTTCTCTGTACAAAATCCTCCTGCGAAATATTTCCAGAATTCTGAACATCAATCATCTCATACATTTCATTATATTTCTGCTCAGATATACAGTTCATATATGAAATCAATACTTCCTCTGGAGAATTTCCTTGATTCCATAAAAGAAAATGTGCAGTCATATACAGAATTGTACATAACAAAAGCATTGTTAAAAATACGCCCACAGCCCATTTTATTTTATTGCTTTTACCCTTTCGTCTTCTTCTATTTCTTCTGTTCATTCCATCCTCCTTATTGGAACATTATTTTTCATAATTATTACATATGTAATATTTAAAGTCAACACTCTTGGGTTCATATAGGAGAATTTATTTCTCTTTATAGGAGATTATATCTCGTTTTATAAGAATCCTCACTTCTGTAAAATAGATATATCAATTCTAAAAACAGGGGTGATTAAATGAACGGCACTTTTGAGTTTGATTTTATGCCAATGGGACTGGCAATTAAAAATGCCCGTAAAAAGAAAGGACTTACAAGAGAACAGTTTGCAGAACAACTTGATATTACTCCCAGACATTTGCAATCCATAGAAATCGAAGGACAACATCCCGGATTTCTATTATTTATTCATATTATTACAATATTAGATATATCTGCTGATCAGTACCTGCCTTACAAGAACAAAATACATAAAACTACACTTCGCAGGCAGTTAGATTCACTCCTTGACACACTTGATGATAAGGATCTTTCTATTATCGAAGGCACAGCAAAAGCAATATGCAAGACTAAAGAACCAGAGGAATAAATAACAACAAATGTTCTTTCCCCTGGTTCTTTTATTCTAATATGCCGGAACTCCATATCCCACGATCTGACCATAACCTATCGGATAGCTCCGTCTGGCCACTTTATCTCCGCTGTTTTCTTCCACTGTATAGATGTTTCCATCTACCACGCTTTCCACATACTACCGGATCAACAGCTCATACGCCTCTACCTATGCGCTAATAGGGGTAACGGTACTGGAGTTACTTCCTCCTACCACACTGAACAGCGCTCCAAATAGAATGACAAGGACAAGGATCAGCATCACGATCCAACTACCTGCAAGAATAGCAGAGACAAGCGCTTTGGTAGCTGCAATGACTGCCTTAACTGCGGCTGTAACAGCTTTTGCAGCCTTCGCCGCCGCAATCGCCGCCTGTCTTGCGGCAACGGCAGTCCGCTGCGTGGTCACTACCGCAGCTCTTGCTCCCTGTCCTGCAGTTGCCAAACTAATTTTTCCCATAGTATTACCTGCTCTTTTAATTATTTTTACCGTGATATTTATTCTGCTCTGTTCATAGCAGAGATACTTCCATTATCTATTTTCAAAACCACGTCGGCTTCTTCTGCCAAATGTTTACTGTGGGTAACGACAATCACACATTTTCCAAGTTCATGTGCCGTCTTTTTTAAAAGAGCTATGATTTCGTCTGCGGTGGTTTCGTCAAGATTTCCTGTCGGTTCATCAGCCAGCAGTATATTTGCGTCACTGGCTAAAGCTCTGGCAATCGCAACCCTTTGTTGCTGTCCACCAGATAATTGAAGAACATTTCTTTTCCAATCCTCTTGCTCAATCCCTACTTCTTTCAGAAGCGTTTCTGGATTTTCTTTCCCGCCTAATTTCACATTTTCCACAGCAGTAAGATAATCAATTAAATTGTAATTCTGAAAGACAAGCGAGATATTGTGTTTTCTATGGTAATTCAGACCTTTTTTCTGAATATCCTCTCCATTACAGAGAACCGCTCCTTTTACGGGAGTATCTAATCCAGCCAGTAAAGATAATAGTGTTGTTTTTCCTGCTCCGCTTGAACCGACAATAGAGTAGAAAACGCCGTCTTTAAAAGTAGCAGAAATATCATTCAAAATCGTTTTATCTTTTTTAGATTTATAAGCGTAATATATGTTTTTCATTTCAAGCATTGTCATATCCTCCTGCATTAACTCATTTCAGATAAAATATCTTTTGGATTTCTTTTCAATACCGCAATTCCAGATACCATGACAGAAGCAGTAATCAAGAATAATACGCCTGTCCCGTCAAGCAGATACAGAGTAGGAGTAATACTTACATTTACTTTCTGTACGTTTTGTTCTGGTGCGACATAATCGGTAGCCACCATTCCACTTTCATTTTTCTCTTTTTCCTGTGCCTGTTGTACTTGCCCTTCGACTAAGTATTCTGTTGTCATTTGTGATACGGCAGGAGCAACCACAAAGGATAATCCGATAGATAAAATCGCTATTATCACAGCTTCACTCCAAATCTGACCTAAAATTGAAAACTTAGATACTCCTAACGAAAGAAACACACCGATTTCATGTACTCGGTTTTTCAGCCAGAACAGGAAGATAAGTACCAGTATAAAGAGACTGGCAATGGAAATCACTAAAATCATTACATTGCTGATTTTTCCTAAATCATTGAAATTTGAGGACATGGTTTCCGAATTGCCGTTATTATCAATCAAATCGTATTGTCCCCATTGTATATCTACGTTCTTTATTTCTTCTTTTACCTTATCGTAATCATTTACATCTCCAACCTTGAAGTAAGCACGCTGAAACAATGGGCTGGACTCTCCCTCAGCTTTTTGTGGAAAGTATAAATCCGTAAAAATCACATTTTCTGAACGATATGTGTCACCCTGCATATACGGTGACATTTTTTGTCCGACTTGATAGATACCGATAATCGTTGCCTTAGCAACCGTTGAATTTTCTTTATCGTGATAGTCATTAAAAGAAAGGGTATCTCCAACGGATAAATGGTTTTCCTGTGCCAGTTCTTCAGAAATCACGCATACATCTGTATCGCCTTGTTGTACCATTCGTCCCTCTTTTATGGTGAGATTACCAGACAGGACATTACTATCCATTTTCATATCCCGGTTTCCAATCAGGCTCACACCACCTATATCTGAACTCTGGTCGGTATCTTTATCCTCAATCCTGCTAAAATCGACTGGATTTACAGCAGTAACAGCCGTTGTGATATTATAATCGCTTATTCCTTTTGTTTCAGAGATTTTTTCAATATCTTTTAAATCCAGTGTTTCAAAAACATTTGTCGTCCCTGTATTCCAATTTACACTGCCATTGACAACGATTTTCTTCTGATAGTACCCGTCCAGCTCACCGTCCTTGTTACCAATCTCTTTTGATAATTCTTCAATACGTTTTGCTCGGTATTCGTCGTTCTTTTCCAGCAGAAATCCTGCTCCTATTGCCTGTCTGGTCTTATCCTGCACTTCAATACTTGCGTTCCTGCTGGACATACCCGCTAAAAGCAAAGTGCTGATAACAAATACTACAATCAAAAGCAGGATACTTTTTACAGGCTTTCTTAGTACAGAGCGTCTTGCCAATCCTAAAAAATTCATCTGATTATCCCTCCATTTTTGCCAAAATATCTTTTGGATTTGCCTTTAGGGTCGGGAAAACGGAAACGCATAAAGCAATCGAAACCAGTATGCTTCCCAAACCAACCAAAGCACCTATATCTTTTATTCCAAGCAATACTGTCAAATCGGTATTTGATATGCCAGAACTGAAAATCATACTCTGTAAGGCAGTATGAATACTGCCGCCTATCAATGAGGAAACAAGTACAGACAGGAAGAAAACAATCCCCGACTCGCATAGAACCTGTAACACAAGTTCACCCTTTGTTTTTCCTAAGCTCATAAAGATTGCCATTTCCTTTTGCCTTGTTCTCGTCCACATACAGAGAAGCAATGATACTACGATTGTTCCTGCCAGTAAGGTGAAAACCAACATGAGCGTAGCTACTCGACTGATCTGCTCTAACGGAGCAGACATTTGCTCGTAAAGGGTATCTGATGTACTCACTTCCGCATGATTTCCTAATACATTCTGAATATCAGAGGATAAGGCACTCATATTTTCTGGTTTATCGGTATAGACAACAAGTTTATAAAAACCCGTATCCTTGAACAAATCCGAACAAGACCCGTTATCAATAAAAATCTGGTTTTCCATACGATTGACAGCCGTTGTTTCCGCAGGCTGTTTATCTTCCATATTTCCAGATGATTTGAATAATCCTATAATGGGTACGGACACTGTTTGACCGCTTCCCGTATCAAGCTCCAGAGTATCTCCGATTTCCAATCCGTTTTGATTAGCCAGACTGGTATGGATAACCGCACCTTTTTTATCCTGCTGAATATAGTCTCCCGCAGTCAATTTATACTGTAAATCAGAGAAAGGGCTGTCATTTTCCAAATCATCATAGGATAAAAGCACAACCTTGGAATTATCTTCCCCAGACGAAGTATTTCCCGTAATCGGCATGAAATTTGACGGAAATATATCATACTGTCCAACACGGTTGACAGCAGTTATATTTTTCATATTTTCTATCTGACTGACCTCTGCGTCTGTAATCATGTTTTCTGTATCTGTTATCTCAGCAACCACTTTAGAATTTGTTTTTGCCTGCATGGAGTCCATAGACTCATTGGTAGCTCTTAGTATCATGCTGGTGCTCAAAATCATGGTATTTACCAGTACCAATACGAAAAACAAAAGAAATGTTTTCGCTTTTTTTCTTGACAGATACTTCAAAGCAAGCTGATAAAATCTCATAGCAACCACCTCTATTCGTAGCGAGCGATAATGACTTTATCTGCATTTAATGTATAGGTGTCCTCATAATCGCCGTACACAAAAATCTGAGACTGCTTCTTTACATCAGAAGCAGAGCCGTCAGTCGTATTTGTAATCGAATTTGTTTCGCCATTTAATGTGGCGATAACGAATGTACAGTCAGAGTTATAATTTACGGTAACAGCGGTATCTTCGTTTTCATATCCGTCAGCGGAGCTTTTCATACCCGCTCCATTATCAATCAATTCATCGGGACTGACAGAACAACTGTTGTCCGTGAAATCAAGCACGCTTCCGCTTAAAGTCGCCGAGTCAAGCATTTCGTCGGTATTGCCTGCTGTGTCAGAACTGCTATTTTCATTTGTTGTTTGTGCTGGTGTCTGCGGGACATCTGTTGCCTGCTTTCCACACCCTGCCAAAGCAAAAACACATAACCCTACTAACATAAATTTGCTGATTGTTTTTCGTTTCATTTCTGTATTCCACCTTTCGTTTTGTTATGCGCTCATTCTAGGACAGAACCCCTCTAAAAATCCTGTAAATCCTAAGAATATTTCAAGGATTTTTTAGAGGATTTTTACAGACTTTTTCTGATATAATAGGTAACAAATTTGAAATAAAGGATTTGATAAAAATGAAAATACTTCTTTTGGAAGATGATGTGGAGCTTTGTTCTTCCATACAAAAGGCACTGGAACAAGAAAATCACATTGTCGATTGCTGTAACGACGGTGAAACAGCTATGCTTTATGCACTTAACACAGAGTACGCCTATGATATTGCGATTGTTGACCGTATGCTTCCCATTATAGACGGATTGACAATCATTAAAGCCATGAGAGAAAAAGGAATTCGTATTCCTGTTATCATCATTACCGGCATGAGTACGCTGGACAACAAAATTGAGGGTCTGGACGGCGGAGCAGATGACTATTTAGTCAAGCCATTTCATATCAAAGAGCTTTTAGCCAGAGTAAGAGCTTTGACAAGGCGACCTGTAAACTTACAATTATCTGAGAAAATGAGTTATGAGGATTTGACCTTTGATAAGGAAAATCGGATGTTATCTTCCCCTGTGAAGTCTCTGCAGCTAACAGCCAAAGAAGCGGAACTGCTTTCTATCCTCATTCAAAATCCCGAAACATTGTTTAATCGGGAACAGCTTGTGGCAAAAATCTGGGGTTCATCAGCCGAGGTCGAAGCAGGAAATGTAGACAACTATATTTCATTCATAAGGAAAAGATTGAAAGAGTTACAAAGTGCTTGCAAAATTACTACGGTCTATGGAGCAGGGTACAAATTGGAGAAAAGCCATGTTAAATAACCTATATCGAAAACTTTATATCCTTTTTTCTGTATCGATCATGTTGATTATCAGTCTGGTGATTGCTTTTGCCGTGACAACTGCTGTGCATTCAGACAGAGAGAATGAAAGTACCATGTTTCAGAGAATGACAACCCTGCTGATTTATCAGCTTGAAAACTCACAGTCTGATATGGAAAGTACCATTCAATCTTATGAGGATAAGTATGATTTATTTGTAAGGCTTGAAAACAGCAAAGGGCAGGAAATATATCAAAGCAAGCTTTCTTTCCCTACGGAAACGGATATTCTGCTCCAAGAGGTTTTAGAACAGACAAAAGGTCAACAAATGACCCCAGAGGGAAACAATAATTCCTTTACTTCGCAGGGTGGCATTTATACACTGGCTGGAAAAGAACATGATGAATATTATGCCATTCCTGCCACGATTGCCACAACGACTAACGACGAATACAGCGCAGTGTTCATGTGCCATGTTTCAAACCTTAGTGTTGTTTTAAGTCAGTTGCTTCCGCACTATTTACTCATATGGATATTGGCTCTTGTGGGTGTCCTTGTTTTAACACGCTTCCTGCTAAAAAAGGCGTTTATGCCGACAGAACGTGTTCTAAAAAGTCAAAAAGATTTTGTCGCCACGGCTTCTCACGAGTTAAAATCACCGTTGGCGGTCATGGTAGCTAACACAGACATTCTCGCCGATAACCAATCATTAGATGAACCCGCAAAGCAGGCGGTCAGCGTGATAGAAGCAGAATGTATGAGATTATCACGTCTGGTAAAAGATATGTTGTTGCTTGCTTCCTCTGACGCTAAAACATGGACTTTACACCAAAGCCAAGTTGATATTGATACATTGCTTATCTCATTGTATGAAACGTATGAACAGACCTGTATCAAAAATGGAACACAGTTAAAAGTAAACTTATCAGAAGATACTTACCCTGTGCTGAATACGGATAAGGACAGATTGTTCCAGATTTTATGTATCTTTATGGATAATGCCATTCAACACGCAAAGGATAACTCTTTATTGGAAATACAAGCAGTCCATACCAAACACCAAATAGCGTTCTCTGTTATCGACCACGGACAGGGCATTACTGATGAAGATAAGAAATACATCTTTGACCGTTTTTTCAGCGGGGATAAATCCCATACAAATAAAGCAAATTTTGGTTTGGGTCTCAGTATAGCACAAGAATTAACCGGAATGTTGAATGGAGATATACAAGTGAGCGATACTGCTGGCGGGGGAGCAACATTTACAGTTTCCTTTCCATTGAAATAAATATTTTAGAAAAGAGCCAACGACAACAAAAAGCAGCCTGACCGTCAAGATCAGACTGTTTTTTCTACTTACCCTCTAAACAATATCCTACTTCACGCACACACCGGATTTTAAATTGCCGATCCGGGCAGGCTTTGTATAGTTTTTCTCTCAATTTGCATACATGAGAGCCAATCGTGTTGTTCTCTATATCCTGTACATAATTGCCCCATACGTTTTGATATATTTGTTCGTATGTAAGAACCCGGCCTGCGTTAGCAACGAAATAACACAATAGGTTAAATTCTTTTGTAGTTAAAGATACTTCCTGTTTCCCACAATATACCTTTCTTCGATCTGGAAGTATTTCAAGATCGTGAAGGGATATTGCGGGTGCGTAGTATATTTCATATTTTTGAAAATCCGGATATTTACGAAACACTTTCATGATTTCATCAAAAGGATGTGTTTCATTTTCTTTAAACTCTACAACTAATAAACGCCCTATATTATTTCCCTTCTTTCTATTATTCTGAATTTTATGAAAATGCAGTAGATATATAATATATTTTTCAAATATCGATTTTCAGGAACGGTAAATGTAGTCCTTATTAAGCAGATATATAATGCAGGGAACAAAAACTGCTAAAATTACTATTTCAAGTCCTGCTTTCTGAAAATGAAAAATCCAATTTTATAGAAAAATAGTATTTCAAGGATATTGAATAGGCAAAACTCTATGTGGTAAGGAAAGTCTTTGAAAATAAGGGAATTTTCTTCCTTTGTACCTAATTCTAATTCTGATAGCATATGACTGTGAAATTCAGCCTGTGCAAACGGTGATATCAAAACATGAATGTTATTTGCTGTCCGGGCAATACCTTCTATTCGCAGAGGATTTCCCTCAGTTTCATGAGTGACAGGATTAGTCCAGGTACTTGATTGAATTAAGCTGGAAACTGAATTTCCGCCTAACGTCAACAATGCTAAGGTTAGGATAACTGCAATTCCAAGACTAATAAGTTGCTTATGTGAAATCATTACAACCATAGTGTACAAATTAGATACTGTAATGATGCACACAAAGGCAATCGCAGCATGAAATGCAAATTCAGTTATATTGACTTTACCACTGAATTCTAATCCGGCAATATATGAACTTATGAATACAGATGTTATATCAGCAATAAATAAAACGGCAGCGCATATGCTGCTGACAATTAATTCGACAATGTAAATCTCTTTTCTGGTATATCCTGCGGATATCTTGTTGTTGATTGTCCTGTTTTCAAAATCACTCCCCAAGTGTAGCGGAATCAATACGGCTAATACGATACATATCAGGGCAGAATTTTGTAATAAAAATGTTGTTGTATAGATTTTGAAACCATATCCATTTAATAAGATTCCATAAACATTAACAGCGATCGCAGCGATCACTCCAAGCCATAGAATTGGAGATTTTGCAGCACGCTTCAGTTCCATAGATAAAAGCTTGTTCATAGTTAAGTCTCCCTTCTAATTTTCTATAAGAAATTTTTGAAGTAAAAAGTCTCTAAATCGGTGTCAGCTATTTCTGATGAAGAAAATTCTTGAATCAGAACGCCATTTTTGAGGAAACCATAGTGGTTTGCCACTTTTTGAAGTTCGCTTAAGATATGACTTGAAATCATAATGGTAACCCCATACTTTTCATTTAGCTTTGCAATGATAGCCCTGACATCTTTTATGCCTTCAGGATCAAGTCCGTTAAGAGGCTCATCTAAAATGAGAAATTGTGGATTTCCTACAAGTGCCATTGCTAAAGCCAGACGTTGTCGCATACCTAATGAATAATTCATTACCAGTTTTCGAGTATCCTTCAGATGTACCAATTCTAATAATTCAGCAATTTTAGGTTTTACTTCTTTTGACGGGCAGCCACAAATTTTAAGCTGATACTTCAAATTGCCTTTTGCACTTAAAGTAGGATATAAGGCAGGTGTCTCAATAATGGCACCGATTTTAATATTTTCAGATTTAACAACTGTTCCTGAGGATGGACTTTGCAAATTAGCAAGTATTCTCATTAAAGTTGTCTTGCCTGCTCCATTATTTCCAATCAATCCATAGATAGCACCTTGAGGAATATGAAGGGAAACATTATCTAAAGCGATTGTTTCTTTATAACGTTTACAAAGTTTTTTTGTTCTAACAATATCATTCATAAAATTCATCCTTTCTAAATTTGTACGGCAATTGCAGTTGTTAATGAAAGTATAGGTTGTATGTATGAAATAATAAAGCAAATAGCCTTTTACAGTTGGATTTTAGAAGGATAAGGTCACTTTACATGCATGTAAAACGATAATATCTTGTATAAAATACACGATTATGGCATACTTGAGACAGAACATTATTTATAATGAAAGGTGCGCTAAAATGACAGTTGCAGAGATGATTAAAAAAACTCGGACTGAAGCAAATATGACGCAGGAAGAATATGGAGCAAAATTTGGGGTTTCAAGACAGACAGTTTCCAGTTGGGAAAATGAGAGAAGTTTGCCAGATCTTCAAATGTTGATCGATATTTGTAACACCTATCATGTTTCTTTGGACAATCTATTAAACGAGGATAAAGAGTTTGTTGAGAAAATAGATTTTTATAAGAAATATAAAAAGGTAATTCGATTAGTCGGCATGTGTCTGTTGGCTGGTTTACTTATATTTGCACTCGTATTTATTAACTGGAAAATTACAGAAAGAAATATGAATCAAGCATTTGAAACAAATGCGGAAAAATTGGGATTCATTAAAGGAGAACTTTATGAATTAGAAAAAGACAATGTTCTGTATCGACTACCAAACCAAAAACTCCCGTTCTTAAAGAAAGACTTTCATGTAAAAAACAGTTATGCCGATTTTATGATTGAAGAAATAGAGATTAGTATTTCTATTTATAATGGCGAGGATTTTACTATTGAATTTAATCATTTTAGAAGCATAAAAGGTTGCTTTGATAAAGATAGCAATATCGAGATCAAGGAAAATACATTGAACGAGAAAGAGAACATTTTTTATAACGAAAATGCTGAAACGATAGAGGATGTGTTGAAGCAGTTATTGGAAATTCATAGAAATGTATATCGGCGTTAGTAAGGACTGTGTGAAATTTTTTCTGTAAATAGGAACCAGATATAGGTCTTCTATGATAAAATCTAAATCATAGGAGGCCTATTATTATGGCAAGAGAAAAGAAACCGGTACATAAGGTCGTTATGACCGAAGGAAAACGCAACATTATCCAGCAGCTCCTTCAGGAGTATGACATTCAGTCCGCGGAAGACATTCAGGAAGCACTGAAAGACCTGCTGGGTGGTACGATCAAAGAAATGATGGAAGCCGAGATGGATGAACACCTCGGTTATCAGAAATCACAGCGTTCTGACAGCGATGATTATCGCAACGGATATAAGAGTAAAAGGGTCAACAGCAGTTATGGCACAATGGATATCCAGGTCCCTCAGGACCGCAAATCCTCGTTCGAACCGCAGGTTGTCCGCAAACGTCAAAAAGATATCTCATCCATTGACCAGAAAATCATTTCCATGTATGCCAAGGGAATGACGACCCGGCAGATTTCAGAAACGCTGGAGGATATCTATGGATTTGAGGCCTCCGAAGGCTTCATTTCTGATGTAACAGACAAAATCCTGCCCCAGATTGAGGACTGGCAGAAACGCCCGCTGTCGGAACTTTATCCTGTGCTCTATATCGATGCCATTCATTATTCCGTCCGGGATAATGGAGTGATCCGGAAGCTGGCAGCTTATGTCATTCTTGGAATCAATATGGATGGTCAAAAAGAAGTTCTGACCATTCAGGTTGGAGAGAATGAGAGCTCAAAATACTGGCTTTCCGTACTGAATGAATTGAAAAACCGTGGAGTAAAAGATATCTTGATCATCTGTGCCGATGGCCTGAGCGGAATCAAAGAAGCCATCGCCGCAGCATATCCCCAAACGGAATACCAGCGCTGCATTGTACATCAGGTAAGAAACACCTTGAAATATGTGGCAGATAAGGACCGTAAGCCATTTGCCAGTGATTTAAAGACGATTTATCAGGCACCATCCGAAGAGCAGGCCTTGGAAGCTCTGGAGAGAGTAACTGAGAAATGGTCAATAAAGTACCCGAATTCCATGAAAAGCTGGAAGCAGAACTGGGATGCAATCAGCCCAATCTTCAAGTTTTCTATAGAAGTAAGGAAAGTCATTTACACGACAAATGCCATCGAATCACTGAATTCCACCTATCGAAAACTGAACCGCCAGAGGAGCGTATTTCCAAGCGATACAGCCCTTTTAAAAGCACTTTATCTGGCGACTTTTGAAGCCACCAAAAAATGGACCATGCCAATCCGGAACTGGGGGCAGGTGTATGGGGAACTGAGCATCATGTACGAAGGCAGGCTCCCGGAGTAAAATCACTGGTAAAGACGTGAGGGAATCCCGCCCATACTTGACATGCCCAGCATGTGCTGTTATATATAAACCAAGGGCTGAAAGCTCTCGGATTAGCTTTCAGCCCAACAATTATCATAGAAGATCTGTAATTACAGAGATTTTTTCACAGGCCCTTAGTAAGAGATGGTACATATAAGCATTGCAATAACGCAATTTAACTACCACAATGCACCTGCATTTCTGCAAAACACTTCTATTTCGTCTTTATCGCACATCAGCAAATGCGTAGAGAATCACTTAAGATAGCGCCGGATACAGCGGTTATACCTCTGCATCCGTCGCTAAACTTTATCGAAGTAACAGTGACGTACCTTTTTCTCTAATATGCCGGCACTCCATATCCCACGATCTGTCCATAACCAATCGGGTAACTCCGTCTGGCCACTTTATCTCCGCTGTTTCCTTCCACTGTATAGATGTTTCCATCCACCACACTTTCCACAATCCCAACATGATCCACACTGCCGTCATTTTCCCAGTCAAAGAATACAATATCCCCAGCAGCAGGAACATAACTTCCATCCATGAACTGGCCCCGGCTCTCAAACCATTCCATGCCTGCAGAACATAAAGAAAACTTTGGTATCACGCCTGCCTCAATATATCCGCACTGATCAGCGCACCAGCTTACAAAGCAGGCACACCATTCCTCTCTGCTGGAAAATCCATACCAGCTCCAGTAGGTATCTCCTCCATTTCCTTCCTGCGTCAACGCCACCTGCACAATCGCCTGACTTCCGGTTCCCGTAGGAATACGCCCAAACACATAGTATCGCAATACGTGGGATACATACTCCTTATCCCCGTAACTGCTCCAACCGTTCCGTTCTGCCATCATTTCAGAGAATTCTACTGCATTGGCATAGGTGTATCCTCCGTAATTCTCTTTCGCCCAGGAAATATACCCGTTCCCATAATTATATCCCTGCAGGGCGAGTTTTATATGATTCATATCCACCGGGTTTTCCACGCCCGCCTCCCGCAGACAGGCCGCAAGGTTCTGGATACCTACATCAATGGAATACTCCGGATCTGTGATCCCGTTTGGCGTATTGGGATAACGGGTATTATACCCGCACTCGGACGCCTGCATGGGATCGGTTCCCTGTCCGCCGCTTTCCTGCATCATAACCGCTTTAATCAGTTCCACATATTCCTCAATCCCGTACTGTCTGGCATACTGCCGGATCAATGGCTCATACGCCTCTACCTCTGCGCTGACAGGGGTAACGGTACTGGAGTTACTTCCTCCTACCATACTGAACAGCGCTCCAAATAGAATGACAATTACAAGGATCAGCACCACGATCCAGCCGCCTGCAAGAATAGCAGAGACAAGCGCTTTAGTAGCTGCAATGACTGCCTTTACTGCGGCTGCGGTAACTTTTGCCGCCGCTTTTGCAGTCTGCACTGCGGCAATCGCCGCCTGTCTTGCGGCAACGGCGGTCCGCTGCGTGGTCAACACCGCAGCCCTTGCCCCCTGTCCTGCTGTTCTGGCAGCCACTTCCGTAGTCCGGACTGCGCTGTGCCCGGTCCGTTCCGCTGTTTTGATTGTCTTCCCTGTGCCTTTCACTGCCGCTTTCCCGGAAGTTTTCACAGAAGCATTGACTGTTTTGATTGTTTTCTCTCCCCGTTCAAACGTCTTGACCGTCTGCTTTGGAAGTTCCCGGATCTGCGTTCCTTTCTTTCCAGTCTCCCTTCCTCCGGCGGCCTGCCTTCCGGCTGTCCGCCCGGTCTGCGCTCCTGCCCGGTTTTTCATCTGCTCTTTCGGCTGGTAAGTCTTTTCTGTACCGGACGAAAAAGAAGAGGCGGAAGGCTCTCCGTTCTTCTCCCGGAAAGTCTCTGCCTCTTTTTTTGCTCTGCCCCTCTCCCGGACAGCATGGATTACTTTCTTCCCCTGTTTTTCCGCCTGTTGAACCGTTCCACGGGCGGCTCTCTCCCCTTTTTCCATGACCTGATCTTCGGCATAGCCTACGGGATTTCCCTGTTCCTTGACCTGTGTCTGTTCTGCGCTGTCTCTTGTCCGGATATAGGCCCCTTTCATACGCTCCGCCGCTGTCACAGTTTTATCCAATACTTTGATATCCTTCTGGACGTGGCGGGTTTTGATCGTTCTTCCCATCGCCTGCCCTCCTTTCGGATACGGGATTTTCAGATCTTTTTAGCCACAACCACAAGCCTTCCATTGGTATTGGAATATTCGCAGGTGGACAGAGTAAGCAGCTTGTCTCCATATGTGGCGGTCACTCCCGTATCATAAAGGGCAAGTTCCCTGCACTGCTCCACATAGTCCGTGAACTCTTTTTCCGTCTCTGCATGAGAAAAGAGATAGAACTTGAATCCGGTATCGTCATAGACCGTGGTCTTGAATACTGCGATCACTTCGTATTCGGCGGTTTCCGTCAGCGTATCAAAACGGACAGTTTTATGCCGCTCATAGAAATCCCGGTCCTCATAGTTCATCAGTCCGGCGAACATGGAACCGTTATTCATGTGGTGTCCGTAGATGATCACATTGTCGCTGGGTTCCATCGGATCACAATGCTCTGCGATATAGGGAACACCATAGGCGCTGGACTCCTTGTAAAAATTGTGTTTCAGATAATAGTCCGGATTGTCCGGCGTATACATGACCGGATAGTTGATCGGTGTGTCCTCAATCTGAATCCATCCGGCCATATCATTATTCATGGCAAACAGCTCGGCATACCGCTCTAAGGGAGAGATAACTTCCTGCTCCTCTCCTGCCGGTTCTTCCTCCGGCGTGTCCTCTGTCTGCTCCACGATCTCCGCCAGTTTGGTAAATTCTTCCTCCGCTTTCTGTGCGCCCGCATAATGGCTGATCACTTGAAACAGCGACACGCCAAAAAGCAGAACGCATACCGCCAGTCCTGCCAGATACCATTTCCCTTTGATCTTCTGGTGTTTCATTCTGTAATTCGCCTCCTATTCTCTTGCCTGCTGTTTGACCGGAACCGGCAACTGGGGGACCATTTTCTTTTCCTCTTTCAGCTTTTTCAGTTCCACCTTCACGGACGGTTTCTTTTCCTCTTTCTGCACGAACTGTTCCAGACGCCGGCGCAGGTTCTCTGTGGTCTGCTCCATACTGGAGAGCCTGCCGCTGATCGTCAAAAATGACTTGCGGATTTTTGCTGTAATCCCCCTGTCTGTGGCCTGTGGTTCAACTTTCTTCTGCTCTTTTCCCCGGAAAATCCTGCCCACGTTTTTGATGTGTCCGCCTGCGGCGTGAAGTTCCCCGTTTAAAACTTCCATTTTATCCGCCTGCCGGTTCATGCTCTCCATTGCCCTGTGAAGCCCTTCCTGTATCCGGGCAAGAGCGGACGGAATCTTCATGGATGATACGGCTTTTTGCAGAGCGTCCTTCCCTTTCTCTTTATAGGTCTGCAAAGCGTTTCCTGCGGACTGGATCAGATTTTTCCGCACTGTGTTTAACTGTCCTCCCACTTCCTGCACTTTTCCCTGTGCCTGTTCCGCGATCCGCAGAACAGACGCTTTCACGCCTCCGTCCTGGATCTGAGATAATTGTTCCTTCACATCCCGCAACTCCTCCAGCACCTGTCCAAACTGGACTTCCATTCCGTCCAGATACTTTACAAGGGATTCCACTTCCTTCTGTTCTTTTGTAAGTCCATTCCCTTCCAATACCCGGAACAGTTCCACGATCTCCGGCTGTTCCATCAATGCCGTCTGCCTTGCTGTCTCCATCTGCGCTCCCTCCTATCGTTCTCTCTGTACTGTCTGTGGTTTCATAGCGGGCAGTTCCCGGCAGTAATCCGGATATTTCAGCCGGATCGCCTCAAAGAAGTAAGGAGCGTACCCGCAGTCAAATATCTCATACGGAGTGGACATCCGCTCCTCTCCCTTTTCTGCATATCCGTTCCAGAGATTGAAAGCAAGCCTCGTCAGACGGATGGAACCGCCGGTCTGCCACCCTTCGTGCAGGCCCTCCGGCCGGATATGCCCCTTCTTAAAGTCAAAAATCCGCTCCACGTTTCTTCTGGTAGTGTCGGAAATCCCCACGCAGTAGAAAAACGCCTGATGATAGCTGTCCGTGTTCCCGGTTCTTTTCAGCATGGAATAAAAAAAATTTTCGTGTTCCTTTGATTCAAATCTGATTGTTTTCATATGATCCCTCCATTAGAAAACAGCCTGCGGGAAATCTCTTTCCTCACAGACTGCTAACATTGATTGTATTATGATTCCGGAAGCCCGTCTCCCGGACTGCCCCACGTTTTCTCAAAGTCCTCTGGTTTTGTGGACATCAGCTTATAGATCTCAGAGTTCTTACTCATCTGGTTATAGAACGGAACCAGGGCGCTGCCTATCCTGGCAAGCCCATTTCCGGCTCTGGCATTTGTGATATACTTCATCTGTTCCCCGGAAATGTGGAGAAGCTCCGCCAACTGCTCCCGGTCAGAGGCAGACTGGTTCAGCATGACAATAAATTCCGAGTTGGAGAGCATGGTCCTTGCGGTCAGGGAGTCCAGCACATATTCCACGTTCTGCGTCAGGCTGGTCGTCCATGCGTTTCTTTTACGGAACCGCCGATAGGCGCTGTCGAAAAAGTTTGCGCTGTACTTATGCTGCAGCAGCGTGTGGAACTCGTCCAGAAAGATATGGGTTCTCACGCCGTTCTCCCAGTTCTGGGATACCCGGTTGATCATATGGTCCGTAATCACAAGCTGCCCCAGGTCTTTCATATCTTCCACCATGCCCCGTGTATTAAAGCTGATCAGACGGTTTTCCGTCTCAATGTTAGTGGGATGGGAAAAATTGTTCAGCGTACCGTCCGTGAACAGTTCCAACATCAGCGCCAGGTCTTTCGCCTCCGGCTCATCCTGCTCCTGCAGCACCCGGCGCAGTGTGAAAAAGGTCGGGATTTCGTACTGGCGTTTTCTGGAGTAGACACGCTCCACACAGCGGTCAAGGATACTCTTTTCTTTCGGCCCGATCACATAGCGGTCGTCCGTGATCCGCTCGTACAGAGAAAGGACGAACTGTGATTTATCCACAATCGGGTTTTTATCTCCATATCCTTTTACCATATCCATAGCGTTCAAGTGAATATCACTTCCGGCACAGATCGGCAGGCTCACGCCGCCCAGCGCCTGCACCAATGGTTCATACTCTCCTTCCGGATCGTACACAAGCACCTGATCTTTTGAGGTGGAAAGGATGATCAGCAGGATAAACATCTTCGTCAGCATAGACTTTCCACTTCCGGGTACGCCTAAGATAAATGCGGACGGATTGAGCAGAAGCCCACGGTTTACTAAGATCAGATTGTGGGAGATTGCATTGATCCCGCAGTAGATCCCGCCTTTGTCCATGACTTCCTGAGTCCTAAAGGGGATCAGGCTGCCTAAACTTTCCGTGGTCAGCGTCCTCATGCTGTCGATCTTCCTCACGCCGATCGGGAGTGCGGTATTCATCCCGTCCATCTGCTGAAATTTCAGCACTGCCATCTGGCACATCCGGTTTCTCGCAAGAGACAGGATGGTATGGGTATCTGCGTCCAACTGTTTCTTACTCTCCGCTGTGTGCATGAAAGTCACGACAGCCACCATCATCCGCTGATCTCTTGTGGTCAGATCCCGCAAAAACTCCCGGCTCTCTTCTTTCTGCAGTTCCATGTCATAAGGCACAGTAGCGGAAAAGTTCTGGTTAGCGTTCTGCCGCCTCTGCCAGTTCGTGATATTTGTTTCCACGCCCAAAAGCCGGTTCTGGGCCTCATTGACCGCCTCGTCCGTGGGGATCGGGATAATATCAATGCTGATCATCATGTTCTGGTTGATGTCCGCAAACTCCGACACCATTTCATCAGAAATATAAGAGGCATAATCTTTCAGATACAGCACCCTGCCGTACCGCTCCCCTACTTTGAAATAGTCCTTTTCAAATTCCATCGTATCCGGACAGATATGGTCCTTAAAGCTGTGCCCCAGTTTTGCGGACGTTTTCAGATCAAAACAGAAATGACTTTCCTCTCCGGCCCGGTAAAAGCTGTACAGTACATGGAGTTTTTCCTGTGCGTCCAGTTCCTCGCACTTGGAACCCAGGTTGCTGAAATGGGAAATCAGCCCGTTTCCGGTACGCAGGAAATAATTCCTTGCGTCCTCCACGTTTTTCCGGTATACAGAGATCGTCACATACAGCTCCCGGATCATGCCGTTGGCTCCCACTGTCTTTTCCATAAGCATATCGTTGACTTCCTCCCGGTACTTATCCAGACGGTCATTCTGCTTCGGGATAAAAACTGCCTCTTTCAGTTCCTCTTTGTTCAGCCTGCGGATAATGACAGTCAGCTTGGTGGTCGCTCCGCAGTCAAAGAAGTTAAGGATATTGGTATACTCCAGAAACATCGCTTTCTTATCTTCCTCAGACGCCACTTCAAAGTTAATGTCTGTAAACCGGTACGTCTTCGCATACTTGTTTTTCCCTACCAGAAAGATCCCGTCTTTCCAGATGGTCTGGATCGGGATCGCCTGCTGTACGCTCTTCGGGATTTTAAACTTCTCCTTGTCCTGCCGCATGACGGTTTTTAGTGTTCTTAACATGCTTTCCCATCGCCTCCTTTTCCTGTTTTCTGATCTCGTCTTTTGTCAGCTCGTAATATAAGTTCTCCGGATGGAATACTAGATACTTCGGCATGAGGATCTCACTCTTGATCCATACCCACAGAAATTTCTCTGCGGTCATTCCGTGATATTTGATAAAGCCAATGGCCGCAAAGGGCGCTGCTCCCAACATGCACACCCAACTGACGGTTTCCATCCCCATATGGGGACGGAGCAAAAAATAAAGGCCCACAGCAACACCGCAGGCCAGAACCGCACAGATAAACTGGCGGAGTGACAGGCCAAAATACATGGCCTCCGTGTATTCCCGGATTTCCCGGTTGATCTTGATTTCCAAATGATGACCTCCTTTATCTGATAATTTCTCAATCGCACATTTGTCTCCCCCGGTTCTTCCTGTTATACTCAAAGAAAAAACGCAAAGGGGGCTTTTATATGCCATACACTGTTTTTATCTCTCTCGGTATCTCTGCTGTCCTGCTCATTCTCTCCTTACTCTTCCGTCTGGCGGGAAAATTCAGGCTGACTCTGCCGCTCCTTTACTTTCTCTTGACCGCCACGGTTCTGAACCCGTGGGCCGCCGCCCATGAGACGCTTGCTTTTGCAATCCTTTTTTGCCTGCTCGCTCTCTCCGTCATAAGCTGGCTCTTTTCTCTAAGAAATGCCCTCCGTGATCGGAAATATTACAAGGCTCTGGAAGAGGATATGAGCTGGCAGGTCAGGCGTGCCAGAAACAACGGAATTTCTATGGACACCGTGTACTTTGACAGCGCCGGGAACATGCGGTACAAAGATACCAAAGAAATCGTAGACTAAGGCACGGGATTCCGTGTCTTTTTTCTTACAATCCCATCATCTCCCGTACCACACGGTCCGCCATCTTCACAGCGCCTACCAGCACCAGCATGTTAAAGATCAGTTCCGCAATGTAGCTCCACACCATTGTAACTGCCGCTGCCTCCGGATCAACCACTGGCGGGGATGACGCAAACACGGAGAAGATAATACAGGCCAGAACGATAATCGCTCCCTCCAGACACACCGCCGCATAGGATTTTAAAAAACTCTTTCCTACGTTCTGTGTCGGCTCCCCGGCAAAGGTAGACAAGGGAACCGGGGCGATAGCGGTATAGAGATACAGCCGGAAGAACCGCCCGTACACGCTCATGATCATAATAAAGCTCAAAACTGTAATAAACAGGCCGCCGATCAGCGTGACCGCCCATAGAGGGATACTTTCAAAAAATCCGCAGTCCTCCACTGCGGTAATGATCTCCTGCGGCAGCACTGTCTCCTGTGCGCTCCCAAATCCGGCGGCGTCCATGATGGTGCTGACAATCCCCTGCACAATGCGGAACAGCGCCATCATCAATTCCAGACCATAGGTAATCACGCCTTTTGCCAGAGCGAAACGGATAAACAGTTTCAGTGCGTGTTCCGGCTTTTTCACTTCTGTAAAACTTCCGCAGGTCTTTACCACGCCTACCACGAAAAACAACACCAGAAGGGCATACCCGATTGCCTGCAGCGCACCGTGGATACTGGCGATCACATTCCAGATGTCTCCGCCTTTGAAATTTTCCGGAGACTGGGTAATGATCTGCCAGATTTCTGCCAGTTTGCTGTTCCATGTGTCCAGGGCGTTCTGAAGGTTCTGAACCACCCAGTTATCACTCAAAACACATTCCTCCTTTCCGGCAGGAGCAGGACAGACCGTTTCCGGCCCGTCCCCCTGCCCGGTTACTGGATGTTTCTTATCCTGCGATCAATGTCAGGATTTCTTTTGCAAACGTGATGATCACGCCTCCGGCAAGTGTCAGGAATCCATTCGCCCGCTGCGACGGATCATGGGATTTTAAGGACAGTCCGATCTGCACGATACCAAAGCCCAGCAGGATCATACCGATGGCACGGATCAGCCCAAAGATAAATTCGGACAGGTTATTGATCACGGTCAGCGGATCATCCGCTGCAAATACAGTTGTGGCCCCTGCCGTCATCATCAGCACCAGCGCCGCATAAATGACCATGAGCCGCTTTCCTCTGCGGCTCATGGGAAGTTTCCGGGTTTCTCTTTTCTCATCTCTCTGTTTCATTATCTGAGTCCTCCTCGTTCTTATTAAATAGTTCCTCTAAATCCTCATCGGATAAGAGTTCATAGCCTTCTGTGTCCGGCGGGGCCTCTGCGATCTCGCCCTCCAGACTGTCTCCCAGCATAATGCTCGCCACCGCCTGCGTCACTTCTCCGTGCAGATAGGGTTTTCCTTTCCCGTCTGTGGTCAGAGCAATGTTCGGGTGTTTCAAAATATCAAATTTTTCATCCATGACCGGGCGTTCTCCCCGGATAAAAAGAAGTGCGTAGCGGTTGTCCAGCATACGCACTTCATCCGGTGTCATCAGCTCCCGGCCTGTGATCTGATAATTAGTGGAATAGTTCCCGGAGTGTCCGGTAGACTTACCATAGGTGTTGGTGTCAATGGTGGCTTTCCCCAGCAGTTCACTGACATACTTGTGGGTTCCCTGTTCATTGCCTCCTAAATACAGGAATTCATCTGCATTTCCCATAATGCTTTCCCACTGTTTTTCAAACAATGCCTTTAACTGCGCCAGATTCTGCAGGATGATGGAGACGCTGACTTCTCTGGAGCGCATGACAGAAAGGATCTTATCAAAGTCGTCGGGCAGGCTGACGTTTGCGAACTCGTCCATCAGGAAATGAACGTGGACCGGCAGCCTGCCTCCATACTTGTGGTCTGCCAGATAGAAAAGCTGTTGGAATAACTGGGTATACAAAATCGACACCAGAAAGTTATAACTGGTGTCATTGTCCGGAATCAGGGCGAAGAGCGCTACTTTCTTTTCTCCCAAAGAAGGAAGATCCAGATCGTCTGTAGCGGTCAGCGCTGCAAGGCTGGACAGGTTGAATTTCTCCAGTCTGGCTGCCAGTGTGATCTGGATGGATTTCAGCGTTTTCGCACTTCCGGAGTGGTAATCCTTGTAATACTTTACGGCGATATGCTCCGGCTCCCGCATTTCCAGACGTTCAAACAGTTCGTCCAGAGGGGATTGATATTCGTCATTGTCCTCATGCACTTCCCCCGCCCGCAGAAGTTCCATGACCATCGGGAAATTCTGCTCTTCTTTTGGAGCCTCGTATTTCAGATAAAAGATCAGCGCCAGCAGCAGCATGGACGCCGCCGTATCCCAGAATGGATCGTTGCTCTGGCTCCCTTTCGGCGTGGTGGCTTTAAACAGGTTTGTCACAAGCCGCTGCACGTCATTATCATCCTTCAGATAGACAAAGGGATTGTAACAGTAACTTTTCTCCATGTTGATCAGATCCAGTACCCGGACGTCATAGCCTTTCGCTTTTAACAGATATCCGGTATCCCGGAGATTTTCCCCTTTCGGATCAAGTACCACAAAAGACGTATTCGCCTGCATGAGATTCGGTTTCGCATAAAACCTCGTCTTGCCCGCTCCACTCCCGCCGATGATGATGGTCAGCAGATTCCGCCGGTGTTTCCGGCTGTCATAACTGATCCGCACATTCTGCGTCATCAGTTTATTAGCCAGGAAATCCTTTTCACTGTATTTCCGGTTGATCTCCCGGACGTCTCCCCACACGGCGGAACCATGTTCTTCTCCTCTGCGGTACTTTCGCCGGGTGGACAGATAGATCCCAATTCCCAGTCCATACGCCAGTAAAAAAAGAAGGACAGTTTTTGCGCTGTCCTTACAGAGTTCCATAGAAAACGGATGGTCCATCGCCTCCGGCAGCCCTTCCACGATACCGATCAGGCCGCCAGACAGATAAGGCGCTGTCAGCAGGGCAAACCAGACAACGGGAAAAATGCCGAGAATGGCAAAAATCCATGTGCTTTTCCTGCTACCGCTCTTCATGGCGTCTGTGCCCCCTTCGTGGTTTCTCCGGCGGCACCTCCATCTTTTCAATAACCTTTAAGAGAACATCGTCCACGGCGTCCGTGGACCGCTCCTCTTTCAACATCTGGTTCCGTTTATCTTTCAGGGAATGGAAGATCACGCCGCATTCGTATTTATCCAGTTCCAGAGTTACTCTGTCTTCACTCAATCTTCACACCTCCGTCCTATCGTTCCTGTGCCGCCTCCCGGCGCTGCCAGTTTCCCCGTGGCTGTCCGGGTTCCCGGCCCTGCATATGCGTCCGGTTCTGACCGCTTCCTCTTTCCGGTCCGTTCTCCCTGTTCTGATCTCCTTCCTGCCTCTGCCCCGTCTGTTCCTGCTGTCTCTGGCTCATGCGGTTCTGCTCAAACACTTTCGCCATACGGGAAGAGATCTGATTCGCTGCGTCACGGGCCTTCGACAGCTCCGCCCGCACTTCCTGCGGCTCCATCCCCTCAAAGAAATCGGGAGCGTAGCGGAAGTCATATGCCTGCGTATCGATCCCGTACTTTTTACAGAGCAGGTAAGACGCACAGTAGGCATGGAAAGCGTCCTCATCCCGGTCATACTCCGGATCTCCGTCCGCAAACCCGGCAAGGGCCAGTTCCGGCGTCAGGCACTGGAAGATCTCCTGTGCGTTCATGCCTTTCCTCACATAGATACAGTTTTCCTCCGGCTCAAAGATTGCCCCCTTATCCTCCGGCATTTGATCCGGCTCTGCCGTCACAATACTGGCCGGGGGATTGTTGATCAGCGCCCGGATCAGAAGCCGCTCATCCCTCTCTGTCTGCGGCTGCGTACGTTCTTTCATGGTAGTCTGGGAAATATCATACAATTCCCTGGCGTTATAGTAGGTCCCGATACTTCCGTCTTCCCGTTCATATTCCTTTCCCGGCTCCATGATCAGAACCGGGTTCTGCCGCTCCGCACGTTTCACGAATACGCCCTGTTCCCTCCAGTATCCATAATCTCCCAAACGCTCTGCGTCCGGCCTCTGGGCCAGGATCAGCAGGGCATTATTGGCGGTATAGCGGTCAAACCGGGCCTGTACGTCCAGATACTGCTGAAATTTCCCGCTGTCTGACGCCACTTCATTCGTGATCTGCTCGGACAGCTCATAGCAACGGTTCCGATTATTTTTGCTCTTCGCAATAAAAGCAGCTTTTTTATCGTCCTGCGGCACTGCCGATACATTCAACATAGAATCAAAGTTGTTCTCCATACTCTCTACCTCTCTTTCGATTTTCTTGGTTTTTTCCGGTTCTGCGGCTGCGTATGCTGCGTCTGCCTCGTCCTGCCGGGTTTCTCTTTTGAAATCGGCTCTTTTCCCTTGCTTTCCGCCTCTTTCTTCCTCGCTGCCTGGATCTCCTTAAGCTCTTTCCGCACGGACGGCTTTTTCGGTACGGACGGAGCATACAGCTTAGAAGTACCCTCGGCGGTTTTGTCTGGCCTCACGGAGATAGGCTCGGACAGACGGGATTTCTCTGTCTTTGCCAAAGAGGGGTTTTGTTGTTTCCCCTCTTTCTTTACCGGCTCCCCAAACAGTTCGTCCATGAGCCGGTCTTCCTGCGATTTCTCCGGGCGTTCCTGCTGTGGAACCGCCGGGGATTTCCCGGATACTTCTCTCCCGTCCTGTGGCTGTCCCTCTCTCAGCTTTCCCTTTCCGGTATCCGGCCCCGCTTTCCCGGAGGACGTCTCCCTGTTCTTCCTGTGGGATTTTTCCTCTCTGCTCTTTTCAATCTCCGTCTTAATCTGCGCCGCTTCTGTAACAGAAGCAAACTTGAACCGCTCCACGATCCGGTTGATCCGGGGAGCGTCCTCTTCCTTGACCACCACATCGACCATCCCATCTATGCTCCCTTTCGGGTTCCGCACTGCACAGTATAAGATCCCGTACCGCTTCGCCTCTGTGACAAACTGTTTCAAGTCGCTCTCTTTTACGGAATACACCGTCAGCGGTTTCCCGGAACGGACAAGGGTTTCCAGCCTTGCCCGCCCCTTGGTCTTTTTCTGTTCTTTCAGTACCGCATACAGAATGACCGCAAGCTGTTTTGCCCCGGCTCCTGTGATCTTTAGGGCCGCTTCGCCTACTTCCAGCGACATCCGCACCACCTGGTCAGCGGCCTCACCTGATGTGTTCATGGCTTACTTCCTCCTTTCCCTGTTTCTTTTCCTGCCGCACGATCTGGATCTTCTGCCGGATCAGGCCGGAACGTGCGGCGATCCCGTCGCAAAGCACCACCTCCTCTCTCAGTTCCCCGATCCGGGCTGTCAGTCTGGAAATTTCTGCTTTTACTTCTGCCAGACGGTCTTCTCCCCTAATACTGCGGCACTGATACCGCAGCTTCTGACGTTCTTTCGATAGCTGTGTCATCTGCTCCTGCAGCGATTCTTTGTAAGAAAAAAGTTGCCCGTCCGTGTCGATGTGACAACGACAGAGCAGTCTTGTCTCTCTGGAGATCTGTTCCAGTTTCGCCAGATCCTCCCGCAGAAGGAAATGAAGTTGTTTCGGAGATACAGGCGGGCGGTTCTTCGGCAGGATACCTAGGAGAAAACAGTAGTGCAGATACAGCCCCCGCAATCCTCCGATCTTTCTCTTCGGCAGGTTCCCCCGCACATGCGCCACATACCGTTTTTTCTCCGGCAGTCGTGTTTCCTTCGGGATGGCAGGCGGATCTTCCTCCAGTATTCTCCTTCGGATCGACTCCAGTGAATACTCCTCTCCAAAGTTCCGTTTCAGTTTCAACCCACGTTCCCGCCCTTCCGGACGGATCGTGATGTCTTTGCCAAACTTGATGGAATAGCCTTTCTCTTTCAGGAAGTGGAAAAACTGCTTTTCCGTCCTCGCCTGCAGGATGGCCTCATCCACGTCCTCCCGGACGATACTGTGATAAGTGGGCCTCCCTTCCTGCTCTGCCCGCCACTCGCCATAGTGTCTGGACTTCCCCGGCTGCGGATGTTCGATCACGGACAGACCATACTCTCGGCAGAGCCGATCAGAGACAGATCGCATATCCCGATAATCCTGATTTGTTCTGTGATACCGTTTCCCGTCAAGATAGGAAACGGAATTGACCACGAAATGATTATGAAGATGATGGGCTTTGTCCAGATGGGTGGCTACCAACACTTGAAAACGCTCTCCCCACAACTCCTGCGCCAGACGGACGCCGATCTCATGGGCCAATGCCGGGGTACACTCTCCCGGAGCAAAGGACTGATACCCGTGAAACGCCACGATCCCCTCATCCTTTCCGTACCGCTTTTTAACCGCCATCATCTCATTTCTGGCGGTGGCGGGCGTACAGTTAATCCCGGAAACATACTGCTGCATGATCTGCTCTGTCTCACTGGCAATCTCCTCCTCTCCCCTTTTCCCTTTCCGTCTGGTCTTTTCCGCATTGACCGCATAGGCGATCACGTCAGAAAGGCCCTGCATTTTCTCTTCACTCTGTACCGTCTTTTCTTTTTCATATCCCGGAAGTTTTGCAATCTCCGGGGCGGTAGTCTTGTCCGGGTTCTCCACATAGATCACGACTTTCCCCAGCCAACCTTTCACACTCCAGATGGAAGTGACAGCCACGTTACATTTCCCTCCAGTTTTCATTTTTCATCGGTTCCGGCAGGATCACTGCCGCCGTGATCTTTTTTACAGTATCCTCAAACATCCGCATATCCCGGTCATATCGCTGCACATCCACCACATTTAAGGTGTGGGCCTTCTGTGCGATCTGATTTAAGTTATTCCCGATCCGGTGGAGTTCCCTCATCATAGAATAATAGTCCGGCGGCGGGGCGTCTCTCGGAACCACGCCGCTGATCAGATGACGGAGATATGCCTCCCGGCTTAGACCACTCTTTTTTACTTTTTTATCCAGGATCTCCGCCTCTTTCCGGTTCAGACGGAACAAGATCGCCACATTTCGTTTTCTCATCGCTCCATCTCCTTTTCTTTTTCTATGGATTCCGGTATCTGACGCAACTGCCGTTTCTCTCTGTCAAACTCATATACCCGGTCTGACAGGATTTCGTCACGGGCTACTTCTTTCTGATTCACTTCGCGCACCATCTCTCCCATTTCTTTCGGTGTCATACCAAGGTCTTTGGGAATGATAATCATCTCATGCAGAGACGAAGGAAGGAGATAACAGCCCTGTGGGAATACGGACTCCAACTGCTCCTGCAGATTGGGATAGGCAAGGACAGAAGCACCATTTAATTTCATGGGGTTGCTCAGAACGTACATGCCATCTTTCGGGAACTCCTCTCCTTCTTTTAACTGGAACAGATTTTTTGTCTCAAAGGGAAGGCCCATCATCTCCATCATCAGATCATCCATGCTCATCAGTACAGCCGGACTGCTCTTGACTGCATTTTCCACCGCTTTCTGGTAAACTACCTCCGGGCGTACTCCCCACTGACTCATCATTTCATGGGTTACTTTAACACTCCCGACTCCCTCCCCAGCAGGCGAAGGAAATTCAATCCGGCAGATCACAGACAGGTCTTCCATTTGCTTATGCGGAACCTGGGATAACATCCGCTGATTCGCTTTCGTATTGATAACCTGTACGGTTAAATGATCCTTCACAGAATCATAGTCCGTAAAATCCAGAGTTTCCGGCAGTTCCCGCACAGCCAAGGACTGTCTGCACACATCGGCAATCCGGTTCATGATCTGATCCATCGGCTCTCCCTTTCGGACCTGGTCATAAAAAGGTTCCATATAGACAACCGGGGCAATCTGCTGTCCCGGCATGTTGAGGATCATTCCGGTCAGCACTACTCCATTATTCTTCTGCTGTTCTGAAATCTCACACTGCATATCCTGATATTCTTCTGGCAGATAATCTTTAATCTGCTGTGTCACGCCCTCTGCGAACGCCTTCACTGCTACCGTGCTGCTCATGCTGTCCATCCCCCTTTCCTGTTAAAATCTGCTGATACTTTTTCAATCTGTTTTCTACAGCATCTTTTCCTGTTCTGATCATTTCCATCCGTATCATTCTTCCACCTCCCGGTCATGCCTGTACAGACGGTTGATCTGCATAAGGCACATCATAGCCACGCCGATCATACCGCCTACGATTGTTCCAACGATAAACTGAATCATCTTCATTCTTACCTCCGTTTCTTCTCAAAGGGTTTCAGGGATTTTCCCTGACAAGCTGCCGGAGGGTTGCCAGAGAAGCTCTGGCAATCCAAAGGCGTTGCTTGCTGGTATTGTGTATCCCACTCCGCCTGCGCTCCGTTCCCGCCTCCGGCGGTTCATTACCTGCCGACAAGAAAAGCTGTCATGGCTGTTTTTCTCCTTCCGGATGGGTACATCCGCCGCACTCCGGACAGCGCCAGTGGCGGTTTTCACACTCCTCATCTCCGCAGACGCCATAGTCAATCAGACTGCAAAGGCCGCATTTCTCACAGCCATACTCACAGGACCGGCACCGGTCTTCCAGATCGTCCATCATGCAGTCCTCATTTTCAGGGCAAAGATACGGGCAGTGGTCACAGTCTCCCGGACAATCCCGCTCCCCTTTTTCTTCAACCACAATGCCGACCACTTCGCCTCCCTCCATGTTCAGAGCCTCTCCGGACGTGATCATATCCCGCAGAATCCGGTCAATTTCTTTCCGGTTAATGGCTCCTATCGCAACCTTTTTTCTGTGAATGATCCTCAGATCATACTGAACTGTCTTCATAAAATCCTCTCTTTCTACCGTTCAAAATCTCTTCCTCTGTGTCTTTTTTCCCGCTTTGTCTGCCGGATTCCCAGCCGGATACAAAGGCTGTCGTTGCAGTCATTTCCCTGCTTTGGAGGCTCATCTCTTGTCTGGTATTTCTTCGGAAGCACCGTCCGGATGGCCTGTGTCGCAAGCCTCCCTGTCCGGTCATTGTCCAGATGAAACACTACCCGATCCACCTCCGGACGTTCTTTCAGAAAGCGTGTCAGCGCCGCCGGGACCTTACTTTTCTCGATTTCTTTGGCAGGCTGGTACACGCCCGCAAGGGATAGCAGGTGCGTTTCTCTCCAATTTTCCCCGTTCAGTTTTTGCTCCGTAGCATAAGATAACAGATCAATTGCTGACTCAAATAAATGGACTTCGCCGCATTTTTCTTCTGCCGGGATACAGAAAGAATAGTTTTTGTCGCTCCCGGCCGCCTCCCCAACAAAGTCTGAACCGATCCCACGCAGAGCCGCATAACGTGGAATCCCGCTCTGATCCATCCCTACAAAAACAACGTTATGGTAGTTCTCACTTTCATAAATCTGTCCGGTTTTCAGACAATACTGGATCAGTTCCATGTCAATCCCACGGTTCTGCAGATAGGAAACAGCATACGTCTGATAGCGGTAAGGCTTTGGCAGGATCAGCTTTTTCTCTGTTTTCTTTTCGGCTGGTATGGAAACAGGCGGCTGGATCGCCGCCTGTTCCGCTATGGTCTGTACCGCCTGTATGAAATCATATCCCCTCACTTTGATCAGATAGTCCAGTGCGCTCCTGCCGCCGATCCCCCGGCTCCACCACATCCATTTCCCATTGGAAATCTTCAAACTGTCATGGGATCTGGTGGTATAAGTGTTCCCGGAGAAGTGCACCAGCTCGTAAGGTTCATAGGTTTTCAGATAGGTCAGCAGGTCGATCTGTTTCACTCTCTGCACCACTTCCGGCGCAACATAAGGCATAAATATCATCTCCTTTCCTGCCCGTGATTGGATATTCCATAAGTTATTTCTGATATCCGGGCATAAAAATAGCCGGATGATCTTCTTTTCTTGAAAACCATCCGGCTATGTAATTGCATATTACAGTATGAAATTTTTCAGGGAACAAATTAGGATTTATACGCCAAATCCATTTGTTAATCCGATAAAAACTAAAATCATTCCTACTATTCGTATTCCTTTTTTCGCTTTTTCAGGTTCTATATTAGTTATATCTATGGGATATACAGGGTTAATGAAAAAAACAAAACCTGTAAAAGCCCACGCGAGATTATAATAGATATCCTTAGCGAGCCATAAAGAACTTATAAATCCGGCAATTACTAAAATCATAGTAACGATTATTTGCGTTCGGAAATTTATTCTCATTTTCGATACCTCCACAAATTAGGATTGTTCTATTTCTTCAAATTATCTATAAACCCAGAGATAGCGGATATAAGCCAACCCAAGCCAATAATAATTAACGCAATTTTCCACCCGATACCATTATCAAAAACAAAGATAAATGTATATAGAGCAAATAAACTAACAGGAATAGCAATTCCATATAACACCAAATGCAACTTCCTCTTTTTTTCTTTATCCATTTATTCTCACCTCACTAACTTCCAATTTGTTTCTGCGACAATTTTACCACACTTCTTTCTATCTGTGAATACACACTATTCTCTCTAAGCTGATGATAATTCTAAGATTCTAAGATTTTTGTATTACATAGGTCAGCCAGTCGATCTGTTTCACTCTCCGCACCACATCCAGCTCAACATAAGGCATAAAAATAGCCGGATGATCTTCTTTTCTCGAAAACCATCCGGCTATGTACTATAAGTTTTTATTTTATTTTTATATATGTAGTTAAATACGATACGAATCCGCTACTGACTCTAACTTTTTATAATCACAATGGAATTTGAGGACTTTTCCAGTTTTTATCTGCTTTTCATATATCTTCGTTGCTTTTTGTCGAATGCCATCCTGCACATTTTTACAAAAAGCATACTCTTTATATGTCAATACCCGCCAGTCATGCTCGTCTTTTGGTATATCTGATGTCAACTCTAAATCCACATAAGAAAATACTCCATCTATCACTGGAATCATCTTTTTAATCTCAAGAATAGAAAGGATTCGTTTCTTATAGTAGTCAAAATCTTCTGCTGAAACGCCTTTTTTTGCCAATGCTGCAGTGTTTGTAACATTCACAATAATATCTTTGTCATCATAAACAGCCGTCCGCATATCAATAATTTCATATATCCTATAATATGATTGATGTACATCTGCCCAGGATTTGTGTTTCTCTTTTGCAGAAGTAAGCGGTATTACATATTTTCTGTCATGATTTGTTACCAATATTCCCAGAAATGGCTTTTTTGCGTAATCCGCACTTCTTCTATACATTACTTCACTATCGACATCATGCAGTGCCTGCAAATAATTTAAATCTACCTGAACAATTTTAAACTCTTTGAATTTCATTGTACTTCTCCTAAAAATATAGGGGAAGCATTTTGCTTCCCCTATAAGCCTTATCGTCTCCCATTTCATAATCTCAAAGATTATATTCTTCGGTAGGGAATCACCAAATCTTTATCGTCTCTCACTTCAACGCCTTTGGTGGAGAATCACCACACGTTATCGTCTCCCATTTCATAATCTCAAAGATTACTAAGGCAGGGAATCGCCTTTCTTTAATTATAATTATACACGCTTTCACATTGATGTCAAGATACCCTCGCTGCTCCTACTTGTGTCTGCGTGTATATAATAGTATATGCGATAATTTAAAAATTACAAGATTTTTTTTAGATTGCCCCGATCTTTTTCAGATACGCATATCCGTCCGTATGCCCCCGGAAATAGATCTGGCAGCGTTCTATCGTCTCTTTCTCAAACATCCTGCTCATATATTGCCTCACAATTTCATGTTCCTCGGCAGTAAGGCTGATGGCTCCACTCCCTTCTGTCACTTCCAGAATAAACGGATATCTGCTCTCCATCTCTCCCAGTTCCTGGCACATATTGGCATAGTCCTCGTCCTGTTTTTTCAGATCCACCATGATATCGCTGTCGATCTCCATAAAACTGTCTTTGATCCGCTCCACCAGATCATAAAAATCTGTCTTCTCCAAACTGTTCATCCTCTCTGTTCTGCTAATCTGTTCTCATTTCTTACTATATCCAGTTTTCAATCTTTCTACAATCCAGTCTGCTATTTCCTACAAAAGTTCCAGTAGCTGCAGCACTTCTATGGTATGCTGACATCCCATGAGATAAAGCTGTATCCGTTCATAATCTTCCCGGTCTGCGTCCAATGCGAGAAATCTGGACAGTGCTTTTGTCTGTTCCAGCGTCAGATTCATCGGCGTTTCGATTTTATCCCGGTCGATCAGCGTGGAAATAAACGGATATTGGAAAAGAAGTTTGTCGCTTTCCTCTACAATCCGGCTGTATTGTGGGGACGTTTTCAGGCGCTTTTTGCAGTTCTCACTGACGGTATCTACGACAGCACACATCCAGATCGGCAGATCATCCGTATCGATCTCTGCTATCTTCATAGCCTTTCTTTCCCTCCTTTCCTCTGCCACTATAGCAGAGATTGCCTCTCCCGGCGATTGTGCGTTTCTGCTGTTCGCACATCAGGCAGGCTATGTACCACGGTATCAGTCTCCCGATACCGCTTTTCTTACCGCACCCAGGCCGTTTTTTCCCGTTCCGGCTCGATTTCCTCTGTTTCCGGTTCTTCCTCCATCACAACCCGGTCTTTCTTATCCATATCCAGAAGCACGTTCAGTTCCCCCAGCCGTGCCACTTTCTCTGCCAGTTCTTTTTCCTGCGGAAATTCTTTCTGCGCCTCCACTTTCGCTGTCTCCAACTGGCTTTTTGCCGTCTCAAGCTGTTCCCGGCAACGGGAAAGATTGTCCGGCAGCTCATTCATCTTATTGTCAAGCCTTGTGATATTTCCATAAATGTCCGTTCCAAGCGGCACTTTATAAGTTCCTTTTCCATGTAACGCAATCACAAATTCCTGGCCGACAGAAGAATAGGACAGCTCCATCGAAAGTCCACGATAAGCCCCCAGTAACACAGGCTCCGGAGATTTCATGGCTTTGCAGGCGTCAATAATTGCCTGTCCTGCCTCCTTTTTCTCCGTGTAAGAGTGATCCCCGATCTGCATGACTGGAAAGGTTTCCCGATCCAGCGGTGTGTGCGCCTTGACCTGGGCAATGTCTGCCTCATACTGCGTGATCCATGTCTCCTGCTCTCTGATCCGTGCCGGAAGATGTTTTGCCACCTGATCCTCCATCTCATATTTCTGGTTCAGAAAGCTCTGCTTTAATAGCTGCAGCCTGGATACCTGTATATCCAGATCCATCTTTTCTTTGATGTGCGGGTTTCCGGTGGCAAGCGCCTTGATCTCCGCATAGGACAGAGCCACTTCGTCTATGTCCTCCACACTCCGGGCCGGACTTTTGGACGTCATGATCTGGCTGATATATTTCTGCTTATTCTCAATGGTCTGATAGAGGTATGCGTCAAAGGTTCCTTCTGTCACATACCGGATGATCTCTACTTTCGGGTTCTGATTTCCCTGCCGGATGGTCCTGCCCGCTCTCTGCTCCAGATCCCGTGGACGCCACGGGCAGTCCAGGTCGTGACTGGCAATGATCCGGTCCTGCACATTCGTGCCTGCGCCCATCTTAAACGTACTGCCCATAAGGATACGGACAGCGCCCCGCCGGACTTTGGAAAACAGTTCCTTTTTGCGCACATCCGTATTGGCGTCATGGATAAAGGCAATCTCCTCCGGCGGGATTCCCTTTGCCAGAAGTTTATCCCGGATGTCATTGTACACACTGAATGTACCGTCTGTTTTTGGTGTGGACAGGTCGCAGAACACAAGCTGCGTCAGCTTTTTCTCTTTTCCGTCTTCCCAGTGCCGGTAAATTTCTTCTACGCAGGCGTTGACCTTGCTCCCCGGATCATCCGGCAGGAGCGGGTTGGAAAGCCTCTGGTCGAGGGCCAGTTTCCGCCCGTCATTGGTTATCTTGAGCATGTTGTCTTCCCTTGGATTGACTTCATTGTTCCGCACTCTCTCCGCACGGTTTCCCAGTTCTTCCACCATTTCTTCCTGCAATTCGGTAGGTTTTACTTTTACCACCCGGTATTCTGCCTCCGGTACAGGCAGATTCAGCATATCTGCTGTCTGGATGTCAGCCACTTCCCGGAACATCTGCATAAGTTCCGGCAGGTTGTAAAACCGGGCAAACCGTGTTTTCAGCCGGTAGCCGTTCCCCTCCGGCGCAATCTCCAGAGCAGTCACAGTCTCCCCAAAAGTAGACGCCCATGCGTCAAAATGCTGTAAGTTTTTCTCCGCCAATGTTCCATACTGCAGATAGCGCTGCATGGTATAAAGTTCTACCATAGAATTGCTGACCGGTGTTCCTGTTGAAAAGATCACACCCTTTCCTCCCGTAATCTCATCCAAATAGCGGCATTTCATATACATATCAGAGGATTTCTGCGCTTCGGTCTGTGCGATTCCGCCCACATTCCGCATCTTGGTCGTCAGGTAAAGATTTTTATAGCCGTCCGCCTCATCCACAAATAAACGGTCTACGCCCAGTTCCTCAAACGTGATCATATCATCTTTCCGGCTTTGGTCATGGAGCCTTTTCAGACGTGTTTCCAGTGATTTCTTGGTCCGCTCCATCTGTTTTACCGTAAAACGGCTCCCTTGGATCTTTTTTGCCTCTGCGATTCCTTCGATGATTTCGTCAATCTCCATCTGCAGCATACGTTCCTGCCGCTCGACACTTAAGGGAATCTTCTCAAACTGGGAGTGCCCGATGATCACGGCGTCAATGTCGCTGGTAGCAATCCTGCCGCAGAACTTTTTCCGGTTTTTCTTCTCAAAATCCTTTTTCGTTGCCACTAAAATATTTGCTGCCGGATAAAGCTGGAGCCACTCAGCGGCGAACTGCTCGATGATGTGATTTGGCACCACGACCATAGATTTATTGCACAGCCCCAACCGTTTGCACTCCATCGCAGCCGCCACCATCGTATAGGTCTTTCCTGCGCCCACCACATAGGCCAGCAGCGTATTCCCGCCGTAAATGATCCGGGCCACGCCGTCCTTCTGGTGTTTCCGCAAAGTAATTTCCGGGTTCATACCATAGAAATGCAGATGGCTCCCGTCATACTCCCTTGGGCGGATGGAATTAAACTGCTCATTATAATCTGCGGTCAGCCTCTGTCTGCGCTCCGGATCTCTCCAGATCCATTCCTGGAACGCCTGCTTGATCAGATCCTGCTTTCCCTGCGCAATGGCGGTTTCCTTTCTGTTCAGGATTGGCTTACGTTTACCCTCCTCGTCCTCCACATAGTCAAACACACGGGTGTCCCGCAGATTCAGCGTATCTTCTATGATCTTATAGGCATTTACCCGGTTTGTTCCATAGGTGTTGGTAACACGGGGATTCCCCCGGTCCATGCTCTTCCCTTCGATATTCCATTCCCCTGTATGCCGGGAAAAATGGACTTTGATCTTCCACTGGGAATAGTTTGGCGTCTGCAGCAGTTCAAACATAAAATCGGCGATATCCGGCTCCGGTATCCATGTGGCTCCCAGACGCACACTGATCTCAGAAGCGGTCAGATCCTTTGGCTGTACTTTTTCCAGTGCCTCCACATTGCTTCGGTACACCTCGGAGATCTCCGCCGCACGTTTTGCCTCCCGCAGTTTCTTTCGCACGTTGCCGGAAAGGTATTCGTCCTCAGATACAAACCGGGGCTGCTCCATGCCCTCAGACTCCGGCAGACGGAAGATCACGCCTTTTAGTTCTTCTTCCACCTCCCCGGCGCTTTTCCCGGTCAGGGAACACAGATACTCCATATCCACGCAGGCTTTCTCAGAAAGGGACAGAGATAAAGCCTCACTTGCGGTATCCACTTTCGTTACCGTCTCGTGAGGCTTGATCGTCCGTTTCGTGAACATATCCGCCTTCCGTTCCAGCGTTCCGTCCTCTGCCACAATCTCAAGGGAACAGAGAAGAGGGTAACTGCTGTCATCAGAAAACGCCATACTGTTTGCCCTGGAATTCAGCAGTCCATACTTTCTCTGGAACAGATCATACAAATGGTTCAGCTTTTTCTGCTGTCTTTCAATCTCTTCATCCGGATACCCTTCCGCCTGATAAGTGATCAGCTCTCTGGTACAGTCCCGGATAGCAATCATGCCTTTCACACGGTTCTGCGCTGTCACGGACAGTTCCACGGGTTTCATGCGGCTGTTTTCCCGGTAATAGATCTTCCCGTCATAAACCGTATAGGAAAAGTTTGCCACAGACGGATCAGCCGGGATGGAATGGTCCTCTTCCTCCACCAGCTCCTCCACCTCATAATCCGTGATCTCCGCCTCAAGGTTCTCCACTGCCTGCTCCAGAAGTTCCTTGAAATCCCTGTCCGGATAGGGTTTGCAGATCAACTGAGGGCCATAAGGCCCGGACACAATCTCCTGCTCGCCCAGTACCATTTCCGGGTGCTGCTGAAAATAGGGATTGATACTGACCACCCGGTGTCGGCTCTCGCCCTGTTCATTTACATAGTCATTTTCATAGAGGCGCTCCACTTCCACCCAGTCCGGCAGATCCACATTTAAGTCTCTCGGCGTCTCCCGCTTCTGGAAAAAGAGAATATCCGTATTGATCTCTGTTCCAGCATTGGCAAGGAAAGCATTGTTTGGCAGGCGGATTGCCCCTAACAGGTCGCACCGCTGGGCGATATATCTCCGCACCCGGTCATCCCGCTTATCCATTGTTCCGCCGCTGATCCCGTTGGACGTAATCAGCGCAAGCACACCCTTCGGCCTCGTCTTATCTATGGATTTGGCGATAAAATAGTCGTGGATCAGAAAGTTGTACTTATCATATTTCCTGTCCAGTACCTTATAACTTCCAAAAGGTACATTTCCTATGACCACGTCAAAAAAGCTGTCTGGCAGATCTGCGTTCTCAAATCCCTGGGCGGCAATGGTGGATTTCTGGTAAAGCTGCTGTGCGATCCGGGCGGAAATGCTGTCGATCTCCACACCGTAAACCTTGCAGTCAGACAAACTCTCCGGTTTCCGTCCGATAAAATTTCCCGTTCCGCAGCTTGGCTCCAGAATGTTCCCGGATTTCAATCCCATGTTCTCCAACGCCTGATACATGGCGCTGATGACCACCGGCGGCGTATAAAAGGCGGTCAGCGTGGACTGTCTCGCCGCAGCATACTCTTCCTCCGTCAGAACGGTCTTTAATTCCAGATATTCCGTTGACCAGGAAGATTTCGTCTCGTCAAAAGCGTCAGATAAGCCGCCCCAGCCAACATATCCGGCAAGGATCTCCTGTTCCTTTGGCGTAGCAAAGCGGTTTTCTTCCTCACACTTCTTCAATAGCTGGATCGCCATGAGATTCGCACGGAACTTCTCTTTAGCGGTGCCCTCCCCCAAATGCTCATCCGTGATCCGATACTGGCTGCGGCTCTCCTGGAGAATTTCCGGGTGCAGATCAAACCCTCTTACCCTCCCGGCAGGTTTCTTCTGTGTCCATGCCGGGGCCAGATCCTCCAGAACTTCTTCCGGTTCCTTCTCAAAAGGATTGTCCTCCGGTTTTATCCCGGTAAATCCGTCCTCCTGCTCCTGCGCCATTTCCTGTGTGGGAGCCGGTTCCTCCCTGTCTTTTTCGGCTGGTTCCTCTGATGGTTTCCTGTATACCTTCAGATGATCATTCGCCGGATTTTCCCGTACCCGGCGGTCGAACACCTCTCTTGGCATTTTCTCTGTGAAGAGCGGATACATCTGGTCACGCAGAACCACCATCTCATCGGAGATAAAGTCAATGGAATATTCCTTTGTGCCTATTGTGACAATCGTATCCACCTGCAGGTCATAAGGCGGATTCATAGCAGGTAAGTCTGCAATCCCGGCGATCAGTTCAGACACTTCGGAATAGTTTTCATCCTCCGTGTCCATCCCTTCCCGGACACGGATCAGATAACTGTAAATTTCCTGCACAGACTGGGGATCTTCCAACTGTTCCTGCAACTGGCGCAGAACATCTTCCTGTGCCTCTCCTGCCTCAATTGTATCCTGATATTCATACCAGTCATATGACTGGTAAAACGCATTGAGACGTCCGGCCAGAACCTCTTCCCGGCTCTGTGCCGGAACAGGCTCCGGGGGAGCCTGCGTGTTTTCTCTTTCGGCTGGTATTGGAGTAAATAAGCTAAACGCTCCGTCCCGGAAATCTGTAAGGTCTTTATATGCCTGTTTCATGGACGGGTATCGCTGATCATAATCTGCGGTTCCCGCAAGAACCTCTTCCATCATGGAAAGGATTTCTTTTACCCGGTTTGGATCATCAAGCTGCGGACGGATCTGGTCTATCGCTCTATGATAATCTGAGCCATACGGATACGGACGTAAAAACGTCTCCGGCTGATGATAGAAAAAGTTATAAATACCTCTCGACAGAACTCCTTTTTCATACTCCGGGATATACTCCAGTTCCTTTTCTGTCATATACCGTCCGACAGAAATCAGTTCCTCGATCCGTTTTGCAACCGCTGTCCATTTCAGGGTAGTTTCATAGTCTTTCCATTTGATAAAATACCCTTTTGCACTGGTTCCCCGGTTAAATTTTTCTCCTAAATAGTCCGATCCTGATCCCCATATCCCGTATTCCTGTTTTAAAAAATCTGCTCTCTCCTTATTGCTGTGTCCTTGCAGAAAATAGGAGTAAATTCTGTATTTCCCATGTTCAAAGGGAGGGCCGGACTGCAGCGCATGGTCGATGATTTCCTGTGGCATAGAAAAAGCAGGAGATTCCTCTCCTGCCAGTTCTTCCAAAAATGTCTGTTGTTCTGCCACCGTTGGCTGTGGCTCTGCAGTTGGTTCCTGCCTTTCCTCTTCCGGCTGTGGTTCTTGTCCGGTTAGCTGTAGATCAGCTCTTTCATCACGATCTCTTCCGCTGCCTGCCGGATGTTGTTCATCTGCTGTACCCACGCCATCTGGTCTTTCGCTTTCAGTTCCTCTGTCACGCCCCAGGCTGCTTTCATCTGTTCTGTCAGAACTTCCATCCTCTCCTGCGCCTCCCTCTGCACTTCGTTCAGATGTCGGTTCAGTTTCCCTTTTGTCAGCAGGTTCAGATACATCCCGTATCTGTATTCCTTCAGATAAGTCTGTCGGAGGGAAGCGTACTTCCCACGGTGTACTTCCGGTTCGTCCGGCACGGTCAGATCCGGAAGAAGATAATCGCCCTGTCTGCTGTATGTGATCGCTCTCATGTGTAACGCCCCTTTCTGTAACCTGTCCTCTGTTTTCACTTTCATTATATTGGTCTGTCTCTCTCCCGGCAAAGGTGCGATTTTTCTTTCTCTCTGCCTTTCTCAGCTTATTAACCGTATCGGAAATCTCGGATAATGCCATTTCCGCCACATCACTGGCTGCAACGCCAAACAGATTGACCATTTCCGGCGTATTAAAATCTGTGATATTCCGGAAGTCCTCCGCTTCCAGGTACAGGTCAGTATCCACGCCGCACCGTTCCATGACCATATAAGCAGTGCTGGCCGCTAAAAGCTGACGTGCCTCCACCTCCACGTTGTACTCGTCCACCTCTTCCAGATAGCTGTTCTTTCGTTCTGAGAGCAGATCCGGCAGATAATCCGCAAGGTTATCTTCTGCCGCAATCTTTGCCGCCTCCAGTATGGTTTCCGCAAATCCTGTTACCGTCTCATCCACGCCAAAGGCATTGGCAAGAGTTTCCCGCACATCCGGCTGATATTCTTCCGGCACCTCCCACAAAGGCACTGGCCGGAGCAGGCGGCGGAAACGCCCTTCCTGCGTATCGGAAACGTCATAATAATATTTCAGCCGCAGTTTCGGGCTGTCCTTGTCAAAAACGGCAATCCCTTTGGAATCCCGCTTTACCCACCGTCCAAACTTCTCATTCCAGACTTTCATAGGCAGCACCGCGGACGCCTCCGGGCGCTGCGCATAGATCAAGATCTGTTCATCAAAAGGCAGACGGAAGTTCCGGCAGGCAGAGCGTAGGAAAGACATCCAGTTTTCCGGACTGGCTGTGACTTCCTTCACTGCCTCCACATACAGGTCTGTGATCAGATCATATTTCTTCTTTGCCACAACTCTGTCCTCCTATCGTTCCCGTTCTTTTTCTTTCTGTCTGGCAGGTGGGTATTTTTCCATAAACTCCCGGACTGTGCGGCAATCTCCATCACAAAAATCCCAGTCCTTTTCCGGATCAATATCTAAATACCCGTGCGGTGGCAGTCTGATCGGTTCACGGGTAATAATAGAACCAAAATGATTGACCATGATCCCCTTTGCAATCTGCACCGGATCTCCCAGTCCTTCATCGTCATACCGCACTTCATATAAATACAGCCCTTTTGGTACGGTACTCCGGTCAATCCTCAGATCATGGAAAAGGACCGGTTTTCCTAACACCCGGACTTCTGTAAAAGTTTCTTCCATTGCGTTATATCTTGCCATGCGTTCTGACTCCTTTCCGTTTTGTCTCATTCATAGGCCGATACCGGATTCCATTCTTCTCCATCTGCTTTGCAAACTGGCGGATATTTCTGCACTTCCCGTCTATTTCCACCTGTTCCTCACTGTGATAGCGGCAGAAAGCGCAGGAGAAATCCCCATTGTCATACTCCAGGCGTAGAAAAGAACTGTCCGGCAGAGAAAAAAGCGGGTTTCCTCGGCTGTCCGTAAAGCAGATCATTTTTTCACTGCTCATATCTCCCCGCCTCCCAAAAATGTTATGAACTTTCCGGCTTTTACTGCTTTCTGAATCTCATTGATCATCCCGATTTCTGCTACTGTGATCCCTGGCAGAGACAAAATATCATCCATTGTCATATTTAAGACTGTTTTTTCACTGTCAAATCCCGCCTCCATCAGCTTTGAGAGGGAACGGACAGCCTTATGGTTGATCTGTGCCAACTTTTACACCTCCTTTCGTCCGGTATGTAAAGAGGCGGCTGACCGCCGCCTCCTGTCACATTCTGTCTATTTCTTACGGTTCCGCAGATTCAGCCAGATCAATGCCCCTGCGATAAATACCACTAAAATGACCGTGATCCACATCTTTGCGTTCATGCTTTATCTTCCCCCTTCCTTTTTCTCATTTTCACTGCGGTCAGAATACCAAAGACTGCCACACCTGCTCCGGACAGGGCAGATAACCCGATCCACAGGCCCGGTCTGCTGTCATCCCCGGTCTTTGGTGTCGTAATCAATTCCTCCGGGATCTTTTCATTGGTCATAGTAGCCTTTACGATCTGTCCGTCCTCCTTGATCTCAAAGGCGTATTCGGACTCATCAATCTCATAGCCTTCCGGCGCATTGTACTCCTGATAGGTGTATTTTCCATACCGCAGAGTAAAGATGGCGATCCCGTTCTCATCTGTTACGCCTGTGGCAACGATATTTCCATCTTCGTCCTTAATGCGGAATCCGGCGTTTGGAAGAGGTTTCCCATCCGCAACATCTGTCTTGGTCAGTTCCAGTTTCCCGGTAATCGGCTGATTTATAAAGCCAATGCCCGCCTCATTTTCCACATCTACAATCTTTCCGTCCTCGCTGATCTCAAAGTAATAGGCGTTCTCATCCAGCTTAAAGCCTTCCGGGGCAGTCTTTTCTTTCACAAAATATCCTCCGTAGAGCAGACCGTCCGTCTGGTAAATGCCTTCTGAGATTTCCGGGATTTCTCCCACAAGTTCATCCTTTTCGGTCAGTTTCTGGTCTTTGTCCGTATCCTCATACAGCTCAAATACAGCGCCCGTCAGCTTGTTCGCCGGATATTCTGCGTCCACTTTTGTAAGACGGACACTGCCCTCAATGAGTTTGTTAATCAGCTCCACCTCGATCACTTCCTCATCTTCCGTAACCGATACATAGTGGAGGGCCTCATTCAGCACATATCCTTCCGGGCTTGCAATCTCCCGGACGATCCATCTGCCAAAGGGTACATCCTCAAATGCAAAGGCTCCGTCCTCATCAGAAGTTGTTACCATTAAGGCGGTTTCTTCCGTAAATTCTTCTGCACCTGCGGAAAACAGACCGATTGTTGCGCCTTCCAGTGCCTCCCCGTCCGTATCTACTTTCCGTCCGGAGATTTTTCCCCGGATCAGTTCATTCTCAATGGCATTTCCCTCATTTGCAGAAATATGGACAACAGCGGTATCCTGCCCCTGGTAGGTAAAGTCCACAGGATAGGTTTCTTCTGACAAAAGATAATGCTGATCCGTGGCAACTTCTTTCACATAATACTTGCCAAACGGCAGGTCTGTGTGAAATGCGGCGGTTCCCTCTGCACTGCAGAACACGATCTCGATCAGACCGTCCGCCGGGATCACGGAACCGTCCGCTGCTGTCAGATCCTCTGCGGCATACAGTCCAAAGGCTACGTTCTGGATTTCTCCCGCATTTCCGATTCCAAAGATCTCATCCTGTTCCAGTGTCTTTGTGAGGTCAACCGTCACTTTCTGCCGCTCATTATAGAAAGCGGTGTCCGCTTCTGTTACAGATACCTCCTGTCCGGCATAGGTCAGCTCCACCTCATGGGTTTCTGTATTCAGCACCAGACCGTCCGGCGCTGTCTTTTCCACGATCTGGTATTTTCCCAGATACAGTTCTTTTGTCTCTGCCTTGCCTTCCTCATCTGTGGTAATGGTATCCACCACATCCCCGGCGTTTGCCCGCACGGTTCCGTCCGGCGTCACAATGTCCTCGGCGGCGATCACTTCATATACCGCCCCGGCCTGCCCGGTTACTGCATAAACAGGCGTGTAAATATTCTCGCCTTCCGCAAGGTTCCCGTCTTTGTCCACCACACCGTCTCCGGACACCTGCACAGAAGAAAATTCCTCGCCGGTTTTGCTCACAAGGATCTTGCCTTTCTGCGGCATATCCTCTTTTTCCACCGTGATCACAGTCACTCCGCTGTCCTCCCCGGACTGTTCCTCAGATACTGTAAATGGAACCGGCGTACTGTCCAGTACATACCCATAAGGAGCCTGTACCTCCACTAATGTGTAATTTCCATAAGGCAGTACCTCCGGTGTGATCAGATAACCGTCACTTCCGGTATAGAAAGTATCCAGCTTTGTGACTTCCGGATAGGTATACTGCATGGTCACAAGGTTCCCGGATTCGTCATAGATCTGGAACCCGGCTCCCGCAAGGGGGATGGTGTTTCCCGTTTCTGCGTCTTTCTTGACTACTTTGATATAGGATTCAAACAGGCGGTTGTTGATGAGGTAGCGGTAAACTTCTCCGTCACTGCTGATATACACATCAAAGTCTCCGATCATCTCCCGGCCTTCCCAGCCTTTTGTCTGGTGTACCGTATAAATGCCATAAGGCAGGTCTTTCGTCTCGGCATATCCGTTCTCATCACACACCAGCGTATCCCGCTCGCTGTCCTTTGCGCTGTCATAGTTGCCTGCACTCTTTAAATACACTTGGAACTCTGCGCCTTCCTCCGGTGTTTCGATCTGCGTACTTCCGTCATCCGTGTGCTTGATGATAGAAATTCTTCCCTTGATAACCTGTTCCGTCACATCATTGGAAGTATCGTTCAGCTCTACCGTATAAAGGGTTGCCTCCGCTCCCACATGGTAGGAAGTCTCATCCAGCAGATACCCTTCGGACGGGCTGATCTCCCGGATTGTCCAGTTGTCTCCACACACATAATATTTCGTGGTAAAACTGCCGTTGCCGTCTGTGGTGTAAGTGTCGATCAGCGTATCCCCGTCATAAATCCCGTATACTGCGCCTGCCAGCGTAGCGTCTCCCTGCGGGGTTCCTGTCTCCCGGTCTGTCTTTGCGACGGTTACCCGGAACTTTTTCAGCACGTTATGGACGGTAGCGTTGGTCACTTCATTCCAGTTGACCGTCACGCTCTGGTCCGCCGGAACCACATAGCGGTCTGCTGTCTCCACTTCCTCCAGCGTATAGGGCGTATCGCCGGAGATCAGAATATCAGAAAACATGGCAACACCTGCGCTGTCCGTAACCGCATACTCATCCACCGGAATACCGGAAAGAGAGGTTCCGTAGAGATGGAACTTCATGCCTTCCACCAGGCCGTCCTCAGAAGTCTTGGTCACTTTCAAATCTCCACGCTTGAGGATATTGGAAAAATCCACCGCAGCGGTTTCCCCGCCTTTGACCTCCACTGTCTGCGCTTTCTGCGGTTCATACCGGTTCTCCGTCAGCTCCGTTACCGTATAGGTTCCCGGCTGAAGGTTCTCCACCTTGATCGTTCCATCCTCTCCGGTGGTAACGGTCTGGTCAATCCCGTTTCCCGTGATCTGGAATTTCAATCCGGCCACCACACCGTCCTCGGAAGTTTTCACAATCTGGATATGCCCATAAGGGATTTTCACATTCAGATATGCTTTCACGGCTGCGGTATTCTCCACGCCCGTGACAATATCCTGTAAAGACGGATCTCCATAGGCGATCAGCTTGGCGCTGCTGCTCACGGTGGGGATCTTCTTGGTTGCGGATAACTGCACGTTCCCGGCAATCGCTTTACTGGATGTGATGGTCAGTGTATTTCCGGACGTGCTGACTTTCACATCACTGTTGGATGATGTGAAATTGAATTTTGACAGAACGCCGTTGCTGTCTGTCAGTTTCAGCACATACTGTTTGCCGTCCCATTTCAGTTCCTGGGGGGCGCTGTCTGTACTTCCGGACGCAAAGCTGGGGATGGTTCCGTGGCTGACCATACCGGAAATGATCTGCTGATAGGCCCCCGCTATCCCGCTGTTCGCCCCGCCTACGCAAAGGCTGTTATAAAATTTGGCGTCCGTCTGAGCATACGGGGCGCTGGCATTCCTGCACCCGGTCACGATCTCCCAGATGACCATCTGTGTCGCAAGGACTTTCTCATCTTCCGTGCCAGACAGACTGCCCATGCTGCCCTGCGCGCCATACAGCAGGGCAAGATTTACAGCGTCCTGTTTCGCCTTTCCTAAGTTGTTCCACACCACAGAAGCGTCCTTCTCCAGTGTGTTCCCGGTATGCAGGGAGATTCCCGGCTCGATACAGTAGGCATTATCCCCGTCTGCATAGATCCGGGTTCTGGCCTCTCCCGCATGGCTGAACGTAATTCCGTTATGAGACGCCGTCTGCTGATAACGGATGGTATTCCCGTTCCCGTCATAGCAGTAAGCGAATGTGATCGTTGCCCGCTGGGACGCAGCCGATACCGTGGCAGCCGGAAGGACGGACAGTGTCGTGACCGCCGCCAGTGCCAATGCGACTCCTTTCCTGAATAACTGTTTGATTTTCTTCACTTCATTCTCCTCCATTTCTGAGCCTTTCGGCCCACATAAAAAAATCTCTGCTTGCTGGCAGGGCTGGGTACTGATCCGGCGGAATGTGGATAGCCACCGGCTCCTTATTCTTTTTTCGGCTGGTAAACTGCTGGTAATCCGGAAGGGGTAGGGTGTGGGGAGGGGAAACCAGAAAATCGGGAAAACTGGAAAGCCACATAGGAACCCACTTTCCCCCTGGTGTCCTCTTATCTCTCCCGTCCTCTCTCCCGTCTGCGGTACAGTTCCAGTGCCTTAATGATCGTGTCCTCCATCTGCTTTGGCGTAGTTCCCGGAGAGAAATATTTGTCAATCCTCTTTTTCGGGATTTTAAACTGCTCCACCTGGTTCGGCTTTTCCTCGGTCATGATCGACAGGATCACATCCTCGTTCAGCTTTCCCGCCTCTGCAAACTTCCGTATTTTAATCGCCTGTGCGTGACTTGGAGTACAATCCTCCAGTTCCATTGTGTCAAAAAGCGCCTGCTGTTGCTCTTTCGGCAGGTAAGACAACTCTACTGCCGGACGCATAGCAATCTTTCCCTCATCTACCATATCCAGAATAGGTGGAATGAGTTCTGTAAGACGAATATAACGGCGAACCTGATCTTTGCTTTCTCCTACTTGTTCTCCTAAAATTTCAGCAGATTCTTTTCCTTTTAACTTCCACGCCAGTGGCTCGGAAGTTAAGTCTGTACGCTTTCCTTGTCTTTTCATTGCGTCCAGTTTCATCTTATAAGCGAAGGCTTTTTCTGACGGTAAGACTTTCTCCCTTTGCAGGTTCGAGTCCACCATAATGATCGTAGCCTCGTCATCTGTCAGATTTCGCACGATACAGGGCATGACCACTTTCCCGGCAAGCTCACTAGCGAATTTTCTCCGGTGTCCTGCCACCATTTCATAGCCGCCTTCCGGTTTCGAGCGCACCAGAGCAGGATTGACCACGCCTTTTTCCCGGATACTTGCCGCCAGCTCCAACATACTTTCATCCTGCTTTACCTTATACGGGTGGTCAGGAAAGTCGCTGATCTCTGTCAAAGGAATATCTGCTATATACTCCCGCTTTTCCTCGTCACGTTCCTCCTGCGTACTGAACAGATCATCTGCTGCGGGAAGAGGCAGTTTTATTTCTCTGCCTTTCGCCATCCCGTACCACCTCCCTTGTAAATGACGCATAGGCTTTTGCTACTGTACTGTTTTTGTCATAGCTGTAAATGCTTTGTCCTGCGGCACTTGTTTCCGCTGCTTTCACGCCAACCGGAATGACAGTCTGGTAAACCTTAACCATTCTCCCGTAATTCTGCCGGATACTCTCTGCGGTCACACGGGCCAGATTGGTCCGCATATCCGCAAGTGTCAAAAGTACACCGTCTACCTTCAGCGCCGGATTGATCTGTCTTTGTACCTTGCCGATTGTTTTCATTAGCTGTGTCATTCCCTTTGCAGGAAGATACTGAGCCTGCACCGGAACAATTACACTGTCGGACGCTGCCAGTGCATTGATCGTCAGCATACCCAAACTCGGCATACAGTCGATTAACACATAGTCGTAGCCGCTTTTTACTTCATTCAGGTAATTTTTCAGCGTCAGTTCCCGGCTCATGGCATTGACAAGCATAACTTCCAGTCCTGCCAGTTCGATATTGGACGGGATCAGATCAACGCCTTCCTCATGGTGTAAAATCCCGACGTGGCTATCCATTTCCCGGTCAGCCACAATTCCCTCTAACTGTGTGGCAAGCGTCACAGAAAGATTATCCTGCTCCGGCCACCCTAACGAAGTGGTCAGATCGCCCTGCGGATCAGCGTCCACCAGAAGAACCTTTTTTCCTTCTCTGGCAAGTCCGATCCCTAAATTGACGGTGGTAGTGGTTTTCCCTGTTCCGCCTTTCTGGTTGGCAATCGCAATTACTTTGCAATTCGCCATAACGGTTCCCTCCTTTCCTAAAATTTAATAGCCATCTTCCCATGTGGGGAAATGGCTATGTATAAAAATGGGCATGAAAAAAGCCGGAAAATTTTCGTAATTGAAAACCTTCCGGCGTAAGTCTAAAGTTTTTTTATTTTTTATTATTTTCTTGTAAATAGAACATCATTTTCTGTGTCTCAATTTCAGCCCGCAATTCTTCCTCTGTTGGAAGATAAAGTTTGTATTTAGAAGCAAATAGCTGCTCATTCCCGTGCATAATTGAATACCGGGCGATATCTTCATCCGTATCTGAGCATAATACGATTCCAATCGTAGGATTATCTCCTTCTCCTCTTTTTAACTCATCATACATTCGGATATACATATCCATCTGCCCTACATCCTGATGTGTAATCTTTTCTGTTTTCAAATCAATCAGCACAAAACATTTGAGAATATAATTATAAAACACAAGGTCAATATAGTAATCCTGCTTCTCCGTATGGATATGTTGCTGTCTGGCCACAAAAGCGTACCCTTTTCCCAACTCCATCAAAAATTTCTGTAAGTTAGAAAGAATACTTTTTTCAAGATCACTTTCTGTATAATCTGTATCTGAAGAAAAGCCTAAAAATTCTGCGATAATCGGGTTTTTTATAAACTCCAACCTGTCCTGTTGAAATCCAGCTGTCTGTTCCTTCATTTCTTTTTCGACAAGATCTTTTTTCTGTGTCTTCAACACACGGTAATAATATTGAGAAGACACGTTTCTCTGTAATGTCCTCACACTCCACATCTGACTAACAGCCTCTTTTTCATACCATGCACGGGCTTGTTTGTCATTAACCTGTAATAGAATTGCATAATGTGACCACGACAACAGTGTGGGCGATTTTCCAGACAGTGTCTGGAAAATCTCAGGATACTCTCTATAAAACGAATAAAAATTATATAAATTTGTTTTTGTAAATCCTTTTCCATACTCAGCGGTAAGTGTCTTTGACAATTTGGCGATAATATTTGCCCCATACTCTGCCCGGTCTGCCCCCAAAAAATCTTCTTCGGCAATCCGATGCCCTATCAGCCAGTTTCTTTGCACTAATATAGTATTTACCGCTCTATATGCAGTATCTCTTGAACTTTCAATAATTTTCCGCATATCTTTTTCAATATCGTCTGTTTTAGAAAAATATTTCATAAGCATATTCTGCTCAAAATCTGTTGATATATCCGACATATTCACTTCCTCCTTTCCACGGTTTTTGCTTATTGGAACCCTCTGTTTGCCCATACGTGGGCTACAATTCCCGCGCATATATGTTTTAATGTGTGTTCTGTCATATTGTTTTCTCTTTTCTCAGACGTCCTAAAGATAGCATCGGTGTCTGTCAGCAGATTTATGGAAACCTTATTTTTATTGTTAATTGTATCCCCTAAGTCTTTACGCAGTTTTGCCGCATTATCCAGCGCAGTTAGCAAAATCCGAATAAGATTCCCACAGGGACAGCGGAAGCCCGCCTTTCGCCTTTTTGACTTCGCGTCGGTTCCCTTCACGGTAAGAGTCAAATTGAGATATATCAAAATTCACAGACATCACCTCTCTCCATACACAATTAACAAATCAAATTTCTGTCAGTTTTTCCGTTAAATCACGGGTAATGCCAATCCTGTTTTCAAACATCAGCTCCCATATATCCAGTCATTTCTTTACTTCCAGAAAAGCCACTGGCATCCCGTTGATTCATACAGCAATCTCCGGCCTAAATGAACCTTCTTCTGCTCTATAATCGTAGCACAGAAAGGGGGTGTCTGTCGATTCTAAATATCCCGGATCCATTAAAAACCTTCCGGCCGTGAACTTGAAATTTTTATTAGTTTGATAATGCTTAAAAAATCCCGGGAGTTTATCGAGGGCGATGTGTTCCGCACCGTAGTTTCACTTACCCCGATTGCGGTGGAAAAGGTTGGGCCGCAGGACAGGACCCAAGTGAGGACCCAAGTCACCACCCAAGTTGCAATTTTAGCATTTTGTAAAGAACCTCGGTCCAAGGCTGAAATCATGGAGCATTGCGGATATAAAAACACAAAGAATTTTACCCGGCTCCACCTTCGTCCTTTGATTGAAAGCGGGCAACTTCAAATGACAATCCAGGATAAGCCCCGGAGCCGTAACCAGAAGTATGTGAACGTACAAAACAGCAAAAAACACGAAAGTCAAGTCATAAAAAATGTGTTTTTATCTCTCTCATTATTTCAGAAAAATGTGTTTTATCTATGTTATAAAACCCAGAAAAACGTGTTATGCTATTTTCAATTAGAGAAGAAGGTGGTGATATGCGTGAAACGAAACGCATTTTCGCAGCTTGTAAAATGGAAAAACAACCCGGAGCGAAAACCGCTCATTATTCGCGGCGCTCGTCAGGTGGGAAAGACCTGGCTCATGAAAGAGTTCGGCCAGAGCTGCTATGAAAGCTATGTTTATTTTAACTTCGACGAGGAAGATGCGCTGAAATCCATTTTCGAGGCAAACAAAAACCCCCGGCGGATCATTGAACTGCTTTCCTTGATCGCTGGAAAAAAAATTCTGCCTGGGGAGACTCTTGTCATTTTCGACGAAGTACAGGAATGCCCGGAGGCGCTCAATACCCTCAAATACTTCAAAGAAAAAGCGAACGAGTACCATGTTGTTGCAGCCGGAAGCCTGCTTGGCACCCTGCTGGCGCAGCCAAAGTCCTATCCCGTAGGCATGGTGAATCTGCTCGATCTGTATCCGCTTTATTTCGATGAGTTTCTGGAGGCAGCCGACCCGGCCCTCTTTGCTTTCTACAAGAGCATTCAGAAAGATCAGACGATTGAAGAAATCTTCCACAACCGCCTGTTGGAAACCTACAACAATTATCTGATCATCGGCGGGATGCCGGAATGTGTGGCCTCATGGGTCAACCATAAGGACCCGGCAGCGGTTTCCCAAATCCAGCGGGAACTTGTAGAAATTTACGAGAACGACTTTTCCAAGCATAACGGGAAGGTGAACAGCAGACGCATCCTGATGGTGTTTCGCAGCATCGTCTCCCAGCTTGCCAAATCCAATGAAAAGTTTATGTACGGCGCTGTCCGGCAGGGCGGCCGGGCCCGGGACTTTGAAGAAGCCATCGAATGGCTTGTCTCAGCCGGTATGCTCAACCGCATCTACAATGTCTCCAAGATGGCGCATCCCCTTTCCGCCTTTGATAAGCTCGACCAATTCAAGCTGTTTCTCTTTGATACCGGGCTGCTCAAGCACATGGCAGCCATTGACAACAGCGCCATTCTGCTGAAAGCCGACTATCAATTCAAGGGGCCGCTCACTGAAAACTATGTGCTGCAGCAGCTTCGCGGTCAATTTGAAGTGGAGCCTCGCTATTACTCGGACAAAACCGGCGAAATCGACTTCGTGCTGCAAAACGGCACAGAGATCATCCCTATCGAAGCAAAGGGCGGCGAAGATAAGTCCGCGCCTTCCTTTAAGCGATATATCGCTGACCGTCACCCCGAACACGCCATACGCTTTTCCAGGCGCGGGTATCGCAAGGACGGCGCGATCACCAATATCCCGCTGTATCTTGCCGGTAAAACAAAAGAGCTGCTCTAACAAAAAAGGGAGGTGCCGGGTGCCATGTTCCTTGCGGGCCGGCAATTCAGTTATTTCTACAGTTTTCCATTTTGCCCCTCTGCTTCTGCCTTACCCAGGATATACAGGAAAGCGATGGCAGGGACGCGCAGAATGGGTACCATTGTTTCGTGTTTGGAGGTGCCAAAATCATCAAGCCGTTTTGTGATCAAAAAGGCATCCGTTACTTTTGATTTTTCGTCCCGGCATAGCTCGACAATAGCGTCTGTTGCCGCAATGCGGGAATTGCTGCGGTATTTTACTTCACAGAGAATCTTCCGGCGGGGCAGCTCTACCACCACATCGACCTCTTTCTGATTGTCCTTCGCCTTTCTGAAATAGCCGAGACTTGCAGGACTTCCCTGATAGAAGGAAACCATATGCTTGTAGACGGTTGTTTCCACCATTGCGCCCAGTTCCTTTTCATCCGAAAGCACATCGTCGATCATCAGCACCGCGTTACGGATGGCCGCGTCCGCAATCATAATTTTCGGTTTTCCTTTCAGCGCGCCTTTGCTGCCGTTGTTGCATTGAAAATCTCCGTTGAATTCATGCACAGATAGAGAAACAGTTTTTCCATCAACAGCGGGCTTCGGATATTAAAGAGGGACAGCACATCCCTCTTGATTCCCTTATCCACCACATCTTCCCGCAGCATTCTTTGCGCGTAGGCGTCATCCTCCGATAACACCAGTTCCGGAAAACCGCCGATCATAAGATAACGGTTAAAATGATTTTGCAGCGGTGTGAATTTACCCATTAAATCGCCAAGCTGCGCCAAACTCATAGTTTTAAGCCCGGATAAGCGTAAATTATCCGGCAGGCGCGGTAAATCCAGATCAAGCAGTCTGCAATATTCATAAAAGGACATAGTAGGGATTTTAAGAACACTCCACCGGCCTGTACACTGTCTGCAGACCTCTTTTCCAAAACAGGGCTGGCAGATCCCGTGGCAATCAGCCGGATATCCTTCCGGCTGTCGTAAATCACTTTCATCCAGAGTTCCCAGTTTTCGGTGTACTGCACTTCATCAAAAAAGATGTACCTTGTGCCGGTGACAGGGTACATTGCTTCATAAATGGATAGCACATTTTCCGCATTCTCGAGTTTCAGAATCGGATTATCAAAGGTAGCGTACAGGATATTTCCGGAATTTACGCCTTCGTCAATCAGATGGTCGATGATCTGATACAGAATCGTTGTCTTTCCTACGCGCCTCATGCCGGATAAAACGGCAAACCTTCGAATGCTTTTATGTGTCAGCGCAGTTTTAGGCATGCGGCCTCCTCTGGATATTTTATCTTGCAATTCCTCCATTTTTAGTGATATGATAAATAATAGCAGAAGATTTTCTGCAAATTCAGTACAATTCCCGCAGCGGAAGCCGGGATGAACACAGGGAGGTGAAAGAATGGCAAAAATCTCGCCAAAAGACAATTTTATGAAGCTGGTGGGCGGCGGCCACCCGGAGTATGTTCCTTTCTTTACCATGATGGGGGAGCCCTATCTGGGAGAGGCGGCGGATGTTATGATGAGTCCCGCCGTATTTAACGAAAACTTTTTTATGGACGGGGGCCACGACATGTGGGGCGTTCCCTACCGGGCCACGGAAGGCACCGCGGACGCCACCATGCCGGATACCCGGATCAAGATCCTGCCGGATATTGAGGAGTGGAAGAAGTACCTGAAATATCCCAAGGCGGAGAAGCCGGAGGAGATTGACTGGGAGCAGGTTTACAAAAAGGACCTGGAAATGTTCCATGTGGACCGGACTCAGTCGGCAGTTAAGACCGGACCCCAGCTGATGCCTTTCCAGGAGCTGGTGGCCATGATGGGCTTTACGGAGGGGCTTATGGCGCTCTACACCAATCCGGAAGATGTGCTGGATATGTTCCACGCCATGGTGGATTTCCTGGAGCCCTATTACACCCGCTATATTGATGTGTACAAGCCGGATCTCTGGTATATGCTGGACGATACCTGCGCCAAGGAAGCTCCTTTCTTCTCCCCGGAGGTCTACCGGCAGGTTTTCAAACCGATTTACGAGCGGATGGCAAAACCGGCCCTGGAGCGGGGGATTCCCATTATCTTCCATATCTGCGGACATTTTGAGCCCTTCCTGGACGATATGCTGGACTTCGGCGTGAAGATTGTAGAGCCTACCCAGGAGACCAACGACATTCTGGCCATGAAGGAAAAATATAAGGGCCGTCTTGGCATTGTGGGCGGCTGGGACTGGGGCAATCACATTCCTCCCAAGTATCCGGAATACAGCGAGGAGGAACTTCGGGAAAGCGTCCGCAGCACCATTGACAAGTACGCTCCCGGCGGCGGCTACGCCTATTCCTGCTGGCCCATCAGCTACGCGGGGGATCCGGTGCTTCCGGAGATCAAGCGGATCCTCCGGGATGAAGCCCACTGGTACGGACGGAAGGTTTACGGCTATAAGGATTAAACCCGGCCCTCCGGACCGGTTTTGTTTCAGGGAGGGATGGAATTGAAATTTATAATCGCAGGCGGATTTCTGGGCTCCGGCAAGACCAGCTTCATCCTGGAGCTGGCCAGGTATCTGGTAAACAGCCGGGGAGCCCGGAAGGTCGCCATTCTGGAAAACGAGATCGGCGAGATCGGGGTGGACGATCAGGTGCTCCGGGACGCCGGCTATCAGGTAAAGGGCATGTTTGAGGGCTGCGTCTGCTGCACCATGGCAGGAGAACTGCTGATCAATGTGCGGATGATCCAGAAGGATTACGATCCGGACTGGATCATTATGGAGCCTACGGGCATGGCCTTTCCCGGGAGCATCCGGCAGAACCTGCAGGACACTCTGGGTATCCGTCCCCAGATCGTCTGCCTGGCGGACGCCCAGCGGTGGCTGAAGCTGCTGAAGCCCCTGGAACACCTGCTTTCCCTGCAGATGAAAGAGGCGGACCTGATCCTTCTGAACAAGGCGGATCTGGCATCGGAGGAGGAACTGGCGGCAGCGGAGGAGAGTCTCCGGACCCTCAACCCTCAGGCGGAGATCCTGCGGGTCAGCGCCGCCCAGGGTATAGATCCGGCTGTGCTGGATCGGATCGCAGACTGGGAGGGATGATATGGAAGAAAAGATCAAGCTTGCCGGACAGGAAGAGGAACATCACCATCACCACCATCATCACCCGGAGGAACCCGGGATCCACGTCAGATGCCATGAGGAAGCTCTCATCGGCAGCCTGAAAGGCCGGATCGAAACCTCGGATTTTCAGGAGGCTCAGGATGCTCTTTCCAGGGCTATGGGGGAACTTGGCCGGCGGATCCGGGACCGGGGCGGGATCATCGGCCATATTAAGTTCCTTCTTAGCAGGCCCGAAGAATGCTGCCAGATTTCCCTGACGGATACAGAAGAAAGCTGCCGCTATTTCTCCCCGGACTCCTGCCGGGTAGAGGGCGTGGCCATTGTCTTCCTGGTATCTGCAGAAGAATTGAAAGAATTCATGGAAGAAACATTGGGACAGGTGGTTGCCTTCCAGGAAAAGTAGCGTCAGTGTACAGGGGGCAATGCCCCCTGTACACTGACGCTGAAAAGTTTATTCGCAAAAAAGTTCTGCCGCACTATCTAGAAGGGAGCATAGCACATAGCAAATTAGTGCGGCAGAACTTTTTACAGCGAATAAGAGCTCTGTAGGTAATTTTCTACCGTAATTTCAAAGAAACCTCTGAATCTTACCGTAGCTTGCCGAATTCCTCTACCGTAATTTCAAAGAAATCCCTGATTCTTACTGTAGTTCACTAAATTCCACTACCGTAATTTCAAAGAATCCATTGATTCTTACCGTAGTTTGAGCGGCTTCTCCTGGCCTTTTTGGTATACAAAAGGAGCCATTGCTATGCAATGGCTCCTTTTGTATTCAATTTCAGATCTGGGGACCTGCGGCAACCAGTGCCTTGCCAGCCTCATTGCCCTCATATTTGGAGAAGTTCTTGATGAATCTCTGAGCCAGATCTTTTGCCTTGGTCTCCCACTCGGAAGCGTCGGCGTAGGTGTCTCTGGGATCCAGGATACCGGTGTCTACACCAGGAAGCTCGGTGGGTACTTCGATGTTGAAGTAGGGGATCTTCTTGGTGGGTGCCTTCAGGATGTCGCCGTTTAAGATGGCGTCGATGATTCCACGGGTATCTTTGATGGAGATACGCTTGCCGGTTCCGTTCCAGCCGGTGTTAACCAGGTAAGCCTTGGCTCCGCTCTGCTCCATTCTCTTAACCAGCTCCTCTGCGTACTTGGTGGGATGCAGCTCCAGGAAAGCCTGTCCGAAGCATGCGGAGAAGGTGGGGGTGGGCTCGGTGATTCCGCGCTCGGTTCCTGCCAGTTTTGCGGTGAATCCGGACAGGAAGTAGTACTGGGTCTGCTCCGGAGTCAGGATGGATACCGGAGGCAGTACGCCGAAAGCGTCCGCGGACAGGAAGATAACTTCCTTTGCTGCGGGTGCGGAAGATACCGGGCGTACAATGTTCTCAATATGGTTAATGGGGTAAGATACACGGGTATTTTCGGTTACGCTCTTGTCGTGGAAATCGATCTTGCCGTTCTCGTCCAGAGTTACGTTCTCCAGCAGAGCGTCTCTCTTAATGGCGTTGTAGATATCCGGCTCGGACTCTTTGTCCAGGTCGATAACCTTGGCGTAGCAGCCGCCCTCGAAGTTGAACACGCCGTTGTCGTCCCAGCCGTGCTCGTCATCGCCGATCAGCAGACGCTTGGGATCGGTGGACAGAGTGGTTTTGCCGGTTCCGGACAGACCGAAGAAGATAGCGGTGTTCTCGCCCTTCATATCGGTGTTGGCGGAGCAGTGCATGGAAGCAATGCCCTTCAGGGGCAGATAGTAGTTCATCATGGAGAACATACCCTTCTTCATCTCGCCGCCGTACCAGGTGTTCAGGATAACCTGCTCCCGGCTGGTGATGTTGAATACAACTGCGGTCTCAGAGTTCAGACCCAGCTCTTTGTAGTTCTCTACTTTTGCCTTGGACGCATTGTAAACAATGAAGTCCGGCTCAAAGTTCTCCAGCTCCTCAGCGGAGGGCTGAATGAACATGTTGGTTACGAAGTGTGCCTGCCATGCAACTTCCATGATGAAACGGATGGCCATGCGGGTGTCCTTGTTGGCGCCGCAGAAAGCGTCTACCACATACAGCTTTTTGCCGGAGAGCTCTTTCAGAGCCAGCTCCTTTACTGCGTTCCAGGTTTCCTGGCTGGCCGGATGGTTGTCGTTCTTGTACTCATCGGAGGTCCACCATACGGTGTCTTTGGAGTTCTCGTCCATAACGATGAACTTGTCTTTGGGGGAACGGCCGGTGTACTCGCCGGTCATTACGTTAACTGCGCCCAGCTCGCTGACCTGGCCCTTGTCATAACCTTCCAGACCCGGTTTTGTCTCCTCTTCAAATAATACGTCATATGAAGGGTTATGCACGATTTCAACTGTTCCAGTAATGCCGTACTTCGTTAAATTTACTTCCGCCATCTTACTAACCTCTTTTCTTTATTTGTTTTAAGAAGCTGATATCTCCAACTTCTCCCAAATATATTATACATGTTTAGAAAATTAAATCAATAAAAAATAAATTTAAATTTTTCTAAATTAGATTTTACCTGTTTTGAAAACGGATTTCTGCAAACTTCAGCATTCCAGATGCAAACAGCGCTCTCAGCCGCAGCCGGAGGGCCAGGGGCAGGACGCCGGGTTCCAGGTAGGCTTTTGGCAGGCGGTTCAGGCAGGTGATCTTTCCGAAGGCGGGGCTCCAGGTCCGGAAAGTCCGCTCCGGATCTCTGACGGAAAAGTGCATGAGAGCCCCGGGATTTCCGGCGGCCCTGGCGGTTTTCTGGGACAGGGCCACCCCCAGAGGGCTTTCGCAGTCAAAACAGATGCCGCCTCCGGGAAATCGCCGGGCCAGGGCCTGAAGCAGGGTTTTTACCTGCTCTTCCCGGAAATAATAGAACAGGCCTCCGGCTATAAAATAGCAGCCCCCGGATCCCGGGATTTTTTCCATCCAGGAAAGATCCAGCACGTCCCGGGCCAGGTTTTCCTCCCGCTCTTTCCGGGGCAGATAGGTTTCCCGCAGCTCTATGACCTCCGGCAGATCCAGATTGATCCAGCGGCAGCTGCCGTTGTCCGCCCTGGAAAAAGAAGTGTCCAGGCCGCAACCCAGGTTTACGATCACTCCCCGGGGATGTTTTTTCAGATACCGGCGGACTGCCCGGACCAGCACCTCCTGCCGGAGGGCGTACAGAGGAGCCGCGGCATCTGCCATTTTCCAGAGCCTGCTGCCCGGGGGGACCAGGGCCCGGGCGGCCTGAAGGGCAAGAGGATCCCGAAACAGTTCCGGGTACCGTTCCCCGCAGCGGGCCCTGGCCACCAGAGGCAGCAGCAGGGTGTCCGCAGCAGGATGGTTATGGTTCTCCATAGACAGAGGCCTCCTTTTCTTTTGGCCGTTTCAGGCCAGTCCCGAATTTTTTGTTTTTCCGGCCAGATCCGTCTCCCGGATCATTTTCCGGATGGGCAGCACCGCTGCCGGGGTTACGGACAGCTCGTCCAGGCCCATCTCCAGGAAGGTTTTTGTAAGGCCCGGGTCCGCCCCCAGTTCTCCGCAGATGCCCACCCAGCAGCCGCCCCGGTGGCCATTCTCCACTACGGTGCGGATCATCCGCAGCACCGCCGGGTGCCGGGGATCGTAATACTTGTCCAGCCTGGGATTCTGCCGGTCAATGGCCAGGGTGTACTGGGTCAGATCGTTGGTGCCGATACTGAAGAAGTCCGCCTCCTCCGCCAGCAGATCGCTGATGACCGCCGCGGCAGGGGTCTCGATCATAATGCCCTGCTCTACCTGGCCCACAGGGATGCCCTGCTGCCGCAGCTCCGCCTGTACCTGTTCCGCCAGGGCTTTGGCCTGGCGGATTTCCTGCGCCGAAATAATCATGGGATACATGAGGGCGATGTTTCCGTAGGCGCTGGCCCGGTAAATGGCCCGCAGCTGGGTGCGGAAAAGCTCCTTCCGGTCCAGGCAGATCCGGATGGCCCGGTAGCCCATGGCCGGGTTTGCCTCCCGGTCCAGATGGAAATAATCCGCCTGCTTGTCCGCTCCTATATCTAAGGTGCGGATGATTACTTTTCTGCCGGCCATAATTTCCGCCACTGCTTTGTAGGCCTGGAACTGTTCTTCCTCTGTTGGGTAATCTCTTTTTCCCAGATACAGAAATTCGCTGCGGAACAGGCCGATGCCCCCGGCGCCGGCCTCCAGGGCCCCGGCGGCCTCTTCCACGCTGCCGATGTTGGCGTAAAGCCGGATGCGCTTTCCGTCCAGGGTTACGTCCTCCTTGTCCTTCAGGGCCTGCAGTTCTTCTCTCCGCCTTTTTGCCTTTTCTTTTTTCCTCCGGTAGGTTTCCAGGGTTTCCGGATCCGGGTCCGCAATAAGAAGGCCCCTCTCCCCGTCCACAATGCCCAGGCGGCCCTCCAGCTCTTCTTTCAGGGGAACGCCTGTAAGGGCCGGAATGTTCATGGCCCGGGCCAGAATAGCGGTGTGGGAATTGGCGGATCCCAGCTCTGTGACAAAGGCCAGAATCCTGGTCCTGTCCATCTGTACCGTCTCGCTGGGGGCCAGATCCCTGGCCAGCAGGATCACCGGCTCCTCCCAGGCCTCCTCTGCCTCCGGCCGGCCAAGGAGGATTCTGACCACCCGCTCCGCCACATCCCGGATGTCAGCGGCCCGGGCCCTAAGATACTCATTTTCCGCCTGCTCCATCTTTTTGGCAAAATGATCCTCGGCAGCTTCTACGGCGCTCTCAGCCCGGAGCTTTGAAGATTGGATCTCCCGCCGGACAAAATCCCGGAAGGCTTCGTCTTCCAGCAGCATCCCCTGGGCATCAAAAATAGCCGCCTGGGCCTCTCCCGCTTCCTTCCGGGCCTTCTCACAAAGGTTCCGGAGCTGACAAAGGGCCTGCTCCCGGGCCGCCTGGAAGCGGAGCAGCTCCGCCTCCGGATCTTCCCCGGTCCGGAGGGGCAGCCGCTGCTCTCCCCTGGCGTAAACCCGCATTTTTCCTATGGCGATCCCCGGTAAAATCGATTTTCCCTCATAAATTTCCATAGCCTGCACCTCCCTCCGGTTCTCCTTACAGTGTATCACGGTTTTTCCTTTTTTTGTAGACTTCCTCCGCTGTTTGCTTTTCCTTGACACTGAAGCCAATTCAACCTATAATTTTTAGGGAATGACTTAAGTTCTTAAAGGAGCGGAAAACAAATGAAAGAGATTATCTTAACCGGCGACCGGCCTACAGGCCGTCTCCACGTGGGACATTACGTGGGATCCCTGAAGGAGCGGGTGAAGCTCCAGAATTCCGGCCGCTATGACGAAATTTATATTATGATCGCCGACGCCCAGGCTCTGACGGACAACGCGGAGCACCCGGAGAAGGTCCGCCAGAACATCCTCCAGGTAGCCCTGGATTACCTGGCCTGCGGCCTGGATCCGGAGAAGTCCACCCTCTTTATCCAGTCCGCCATTCCGGAGCTGACGGAGCTGACCTTCTATTACATGAACCTGGTCACCGTCTCCCGGGTACAGCGGAATCCTACGGTCAAGGCGGAGATCCAGATGCGGAATTTCGAAGCCAGCATTCCGGTGGGCTTCTTCTGCTATCCCATCAGCCAGGCGGCGGATATCACCGCTTTCCGGGCCACTGCGGTGCCTGTAGGGGAGGATCAGCTTCCCATGCTGGAGCAGTGCAAGGAGATCGTCCACAAATTTAACAGCGTATACGGGGAAACCCTGACAGATCCCAAGATCGTTCTGCCGGAGAATTCTTCCTGTCTGCGGCTTCCCGGCATTGACGGCAAGGCAAAAATGAGCAAGTCCCTGGGGAACTGCATCTATCTTTCCGAGGAGCCGGAGGAGATCCGCACCAAGGTTATGTCCATGTTCACCGATCCCAACCACCTGCGGGTCAGCGACCCGGGCAAGGTGGAGGGCAATCCGGTGTTTACGTATCTGGAAGCTTTCAGCCGTCCGGAGCATTTCCAGGAATTCCTGCCGGAATACAGCGGTCTGGAAGAACTGGAAGACCATTACCGCCGGGGCGGCCTGGGGGATGTTAAGGTCAAGAAATTCCTGAATCAGGTTCTCCAGGCGGAGCTGGCCCCCATCCGGGAGCGGCGGCACTACTGGGAGCAGCGGCTGCCGGAGGTTTTCGAGATCCTCCGGGAGGGAAGCCGGGTTGCCAGGGAAACAGCCTCCCAGACCCTTCGGGACGTCCGCCACGCCATGCGGATCGATTACTTCGAGGACGACAATCTGCTGAAATAAATAAAGAAAACAGAAAAGCCGTTGCGATGCAGATGAATGATAGAAAAATCATCTGCGGAGCAGCGGCTCTTTTTTATGATGCCGGGAGGGCGCGGCAGGAAACAGTCCGCCGGCATCCCATCCCTTGGGGAACGCGCCGGATTCAGGTAGTTTTCAGACAAACCTTTCCCCTTTTGAACTGGGTCATCATCTCCCGGGTCAGGGCGATCCTTTCTTCATCCTCCGGCACTTCTTCCGGAGCGTACCAGCCGGCTTCTGACAGTTCGTCTTCTTCCAGAGTAATGGTTTCGTCTTCCCCGTCCAGCTGGCAGAAAAAGCCCATAAGCAGGGTGCCGGTAAAGGGCCAGGGCTGGCTCTTGTAATAAGTGAGGTTTTTAACTTTCAGCCCTACTTCTTCCATGACTTCCCGGTGGACGGTTTCCTCGATGGTTTCTCCGATTTCGTTAAAACCGGCGATGAGGGCAAATTTTCTGTACTCGCCTCCGGCATATTTGCTCATCAGAAGTTTTCCCTTGTGGATGACGCCGATGATTACCGCCGGGCTGATCACCGGATAGACCTGAGCGCCGCAGGAGGGACAGTACAGCATCCGCTCTCTTTTGTCCTTTTCCATGCGGCCCCCGCAGCGGCCGCAGTACCGGTGGCCCCCGTACCAGCCGGAAAGCTGAAAGCCGGTGATCCCGGCGAAGGCCCGGTCTTTGGGTCTGGCCACCCGGAAGATCCTTACATTTTCAAATTCATAGCCTTCCGGCGCCTGGCCGGAAAGCCGGCCCAGAAAATACGCTTCTCCGCTGATGGAAAAGAGATAGGAAATAACCCGGCAGCGGCCGCCAAGCTCCTCCAGGGTGGGAAAGCTTACGTCTCCGTTGGCTTCCCGCTTTACCAGCACCTCCCGATCCCGGTAGATCAGCAGAGTATCCCCTCCGGAAGGCTGCTTGTCCTGGTATTCATTGTGGTAAATTTTCGGGCTGATGTCCTGGATCATAGTTTTGTTTCTTCCTTTCCGTTCTTTTGTTGACTTCTTCTCTGACCAGGGTATAGACCACGGAGGTCAGAGGGATAAATACCAGCATGCCCAGAATGCCGAAGAGGCTGCCGCCCACGGATACAGCCGCCAGCACCCACATGCCCGGCAGTTCAATGGAGCCCCCTACCACCCGGGGATAGATCAGGTTGCCTTCAATCTGCTGGATCACCGCAAAGAGGATCACAAAGATCAGCGCTTTCAAAGGATCCGTAGTCAGGATCAGCACCGCTCCAATGGCGCAGCTTAAGTAGCAGCCGAAAATCGGGATGAAGGACAGAAGGGCCACCATCACGGAGATCAGGGGCGCGTAGGGGAAGCCGCCTATGGCCAGGGGCACCCAGTAGAGGACTACCAGGATGCAGGCTTCCATGCACTGGCCGGTGATAAATTTTCCAAACTTTTCTTCACAGAGATGGAGCACCCGGGATACCCCGGCCCCGGACTTTTCCGGCAGAAAAGCGTGGAGAGCCCGGGAGGACTGGCGGTACAGCTTTTCCTTGCTTCCCAGTATGTAGCAGCAGAATACAAAGGCCACGATAAAGGTGGAAAAGCTGCTGAAAAGTCCACTGAGGAAACCGGTGGCCGCCGAAAAGGCTCCCTGCCAGTCCGCGGCGCTGCCGGATTTGAGGAAATTCATGAGATCCTGGGCCAGGGCCGACCAGTCCATTCCCTTTCCCAAAAATTCGTTTACGGATTCCAGAATATCCGGGTAGCCGGCCAGCATCTGGTTCAGCCAGTCCCGGAATCTGGGCACTGCCGTCTCCAGGCTAGCCGCCGCGTTTTTCACTGCCTCCGCCAGCTGGGGCAGCACCAGGCCGGAGGCCGCCGCCAGCACTCCCAGGATCAGAAGCACCGCCAGGAGAATGCTGACCGGCCGGCGGATCTTCTGCAGAATGGGATGTTTCAGGGCCCGCCGGCTGCCAAAAATCTTTCTTTCCAGAAAACTCATGGGCAGGTTCAGCACAAAGGCCATGGCGCCTCCCAGGGCGAAGGGGGTCAGCAGACGGATCAGTCCCCGGATTACCGCCAGGGCCAGATCGAAGCGGAAAAAGCAGAACACCACCAGCACCCCGAAGAAGATCAGCCATTCAATTTTTCGCACAGTTGCCTTATCTAATTTCATAGGGTAAATATCCTGTTCTGTATTTCAGGCGGAGCCAGAAGCTGCTCCGCCTGATGGAATTACATATAAGTTACCAGTCCGTAAATGAGGATCACCAGCACGATGCAGGGCAGCACGTAGGCGCAGTAGCGGCGCAGGCCGTCCGGCACCTTCAGTCCGGTTCCCGTGTTGGCTTCCTCCCGGAATTTTTTCCAGCCCCAGCCGTAGCGGCAGGTGCAGAAGATTACGTAAAACAGGGATCCCAGGGGCAGCAGAAGGTTGCTGACCAGGAAATCCTCCAGATCCATAATGGTATTGCCCGCCTTCAGAGGATGGAAGCCGGACAGAAGGTTAAAGCCCAGCACGCAGGGCAGGGACAGAAGAATGATCAGGATCCCGTTGACCAGGGCAGCCTTTTTCCGGCTCCAGCCGAAAAGATCCGCCCAGAAAGCCAGAATATTTTCAAACACGGCGATGATGGTGGAGAACGCCGCAAAAGCCATGAACACAAAGAACAGGCTTCCCCAGACTCTGCCTCCCGGCATGTGGGTGAAAATATTGGGCAGGGTGATGAAGATCAGGTTGGGGCCGCTGTCCGGATTGACTCCGTAGGCAAAGCAGGCCGGAAAGATGATCAGTCCGGAAGTAATGGCTACAAAGGTATCCAAAGAGGCCACGGTAACGGCTTCTCCCAGCAGGGCTCTTTTCTTTTCCAGATAGCTGCCGAAAATTGCCATGGCGCCGATGCCCAGGCTCAGGGTAAAGAAGGACTGGTTCATGGCCGCCACCATGGCGTTGCCCACGCCCACCTCCTGGAGTTTTCCGGCATCCGGCTTCAGATAAAAAGCCAGGCCCTCAGCGGCTCCCGGCAGGGAAATGCTGCGGATGGCCAGGATCACCATGATCCCCAGCAGGGCCAGCATCATCCACTTGGTGATCCGCTCTACACCGTTCTTCAGTCCCAGAGAACAGATCAGAAAGCCTACCACTACCACGATCACCATCCAGAAGGTCAGCGTCCCCGGGCTTGCGTTCATGGAATCAAAGATCCCCTCCACCTCTTCCGTGGAGGTACCCACAAACCGGCCGCTGGCAGTCAGGTAAAAATAGTGGAGCATCCAGCCGGTGACCACCGTATAGAACATCATCAGCAGATAGTTGCCGGCCACGGCGATGATGCCGTGGAGATGCCATTTCTGTCCCGGCTTTTCCAGCTGCTGGCAGGCTTTTACCGCGCTGCGGCGGCTGGCCCGGCCCACGGAAAACTCCATCGTCAGAATGGGGATTCCCAGAATGATCAGGAAAAATATGTAGAACAGCACGAAGAAACCGCCTCCGTTCTGTCCGGTGATGTAGGGGAAACGCCACACGTTTCCGATGCCTATGGCGCATCCGGCGGAGATCAGCACGAAGCCCAGCCGGGACGCGAATTTTTCTCTTTCCATTGTTTCTCTCCCTTGTTGTCTTTTTCATGCCGCAAAAAGCGGCGCCCTTCCAGTATAGCCGCCGCCTGGAGGAATGTCAATTTTTCTCCGGAGGTTCCGGGGAAAGCAGAATGCCCTCTGCCTCCATCTTTCTGGCTTCCTCCACGTATTCCAGACTGTTCCGGTAATTGCTCTCCTTCTCCTCCGGCCGGAGGGGACGGACGATCCTGGCCGGGCTGCCCATAACCAGGGAACCGTCCGGCACCTGCATATTCTGGAGCACCAGGCTTCCCGCCGCGATCAGGCAGTCCTTTCCGATAACAGCCCCGTTAAGGACCGTGGCCCCGATGCCGATAAGGCTCCGGTCTCCTACGGTACAGCCGTGGAGCACCGCCCGGTGGCCTACGGTCACGTAATCTCCCAGAGTCACGGGATAGCCGTGGTCCACATGGATGGTGCAGCCCTCCTGGATATTTGTGCCCCGGCCGATGCGGACCGGCGCCTTATCGCCCCGGATGGTGCTGTAAAACAGCACGCAGCTGTCCTCTCCCAGCTCCACATCCCCCAGGAGCACTGCCTCCCGGGCAATGCGGACGCCCTTTTCTTTTTTGTGTTTTCTGTAATCCATAAGCCCCTCCTTCTAGTTGACATAACAAATCTGCTGTTTGTCCTCCAGGGGATATGCCTTGACTTCTTCCTGTTCCAGATCCTCCCCGTAAAGGTTTACGGCCCGGATCTGATTGTTTTCATAGGTTTTGTAATAGTAAACGCCCTTGTCCCCGTTAACGCAGCAGGAATAGGTGGTAATGTCGCGCCTGCCCTCCGGGGTCACCACGCTGCCCCGGACCATGGCCACGCTGTCCAGAATATGGAAAAACTGGGAAATGTTGGAGTTTTCATCCTGGGGACTGACAGAATTCCACCGGAGAAAAGCCGCCCGGATAAAGCGGGAGGCCGGGGAGGAATCTCCCGGCAGTCCCAGGGCTCCCATGCCCTGGCCGTAGGGTTTCAGCTTCAGCCCCTTTGCGAACCGGTTTTCCGGAAAGCGCGGAGTCAGGTTCAGATAATTCCCAAGATTGGTCTGATGGAAGGCAAAAGGCGGGTTGTTGGTAAGGACTCCCGCCGGATTTTCATAGACCTTCAGTCCCTCTTCTACCGCTTCCAGCACCAGGCACCTCTGCCGGTCCGCCAGCATCCAGTGCAGGGCCGCCGGGGGCATCTGGGGAGAAAAGGCATCCTCCAGCACGTTCAGGTCCCGGATCAGATCTTCCGCCTGATCCAGATCCCGGCACTGTCCCAGGATCCAGGGGATCAGCTCCCAGGAAGCTACATTTTTCATGCCTTTCCGATAGGGCCGGTAGCAGGCGTTTCCCGGAAAATTCAGTCCCGCCATGCAAAGGCCTTTCTCGTTCACCGCCTCTGCGTACAGAGGGTATCCCCCGGCCACCGTGGCCATACCGATCATGGCATAGTGCCTCTGGCTCTCCCCTTGTTTTTTCCAGACAAAGGGGTAATTCCGGGGGGTTACCGCTACCTGTTCTCCGAAAGAATATTCCAGATCCAGGTTCCGGCCGAAATAAAAATCTCCATTCTTATAAGTGATGCAGGTACACATAGCTGTCTCCTTTCAGGGATTCCGCCTCTCTTTACAGCCCTGTATTCCGGTGGTATTCCCGGGTCCAGCGGGCCAGGGCCCCATCCAGGTCCTCCGGGAAGGGTTCCGGCTCCACCTCCAGGATCTGATCGTCCATTTCCTCCCGGGTGGTCGGATCTACCTGCAGGCTTTCCATGGCCCCGTCGTAGGCCTCCTGGCCGTCCCGGAGATAAATGGCGAACAGCCAGCTTTTCAGGGACTCCCGGCTGTGAAGGATCTCATAGGCCTGCTGAAAGCAGCTGCAGGCCTCCTCCATCTGAAAGAGCCGGGAATAGGCGCAGCCCAGATTGTTGTAGAGGCTGCCGGTAAACTGGCTGCCCAGATTCCCCTGTCTGTCCATGCGCAGGGCCTGAGTGTAGGCCTCAATGGCCTTGGTATATTTCTCATGGGCCATCAGGGAATCCCCTCTGCGCTTGGTCCGCAGAGGCATAGGATCCTCCTGGAGCTTCCGCAGCTCCTCCTCCAGCTTCTTCATTTCCTGCTGGTTCAGATAGAAGGCTTCCCGCAGCACCGGCAGCACAAACTCTTCCAGCCGGAAGCCCCCTTCCACAACTCCGGAAAGCTTTCTGGCCAGTTTTTTCAGCTTCAGTTCCCCGTAGAGCCATTCCACCAGATTCTCATTTAGTATGCCCTCATCCAGCAGCGGATAATCCCGGCAGAAATAATAGCACAGTTCCTCCACGGAATATATATTGATTCCAACGGCTTCGATGTAAAAGGGATTTTCCGCTCTTTTAATCTGACATAATATATAATCGCCCATGCTCAGCCCTCCATTGTCTCCCGCCAGATTTTTCCGCTGGAGGGGAAGAATTCACCAAAGCCCAGATCCTCCGCCGTGATCTGGCAGCGCCCCGGGGAATCGTATTCCAGATGGAGCCGAAGCCTGGTGGTACGGTCCGGCCTTTTGGGCAGCCCCGGAAGGGCCATGCTGTAACGGGAGCGTTTGCCGTCGTCCATGCTGCTGACTACAAAGATCAGCTCCTCCGCTCCGTCCAGGATCAGTTCCCATTCTTTTTCCGCCTCGTACCAGTTGACCCCCGCCGTCACCAGGGGATAGTAGGCGGGACAGCCGTTGATCTTCATCTCCATGCCTATATTCCGGCGGATCAGATCCGCCCCTACATAGAGATAGCCTTTCAGGTTCTTCTCCTCCGCCTTTTCCCGGGCGGCAAAGCAGGCCCCTCTGGCAAATAGGTTGTCCCCGATAAAGACCCGTCTCTGGCCCCGGCACAGAAGGGCCAGGGAGCCCCTGGCCCAGGAGCGGTCAAAGCCCTCCCCCACCAGGAAGATGCTGGAAAAGAAATCCTCTCCCAGGGAGTCCCGGACAAAATCCCGGAATTTTTCGTCCTTTTCTTCCGGGTTTTCCGGCAGTCGGAGGGTTCCCCCTTCTGTAACAGAAGCGGTAACCGGCTTGGTCCGCTGGTTCAGCTCCAGGCTGAAGAAGGTTACATCCTCCTCCGCGAACTGAAAGAGACCGGCTTTTCTGGCCCACAGCTCCGGCTTCTGGTACAGGGTGTGGAAGTAGAAGCTCTCCTGGTAATCCTGGAGCCAGCCCCGGTTTCTCTGGATGCCCAGCAGGCGGTAGGCTTCCCGGATGGCCCGGACGAAGGCTTTGGAAAGATAGGGAACCGTCAGCATGATCCCCGACAGCTGCTTTTCTATATCTGTAATCCCCAGCATGGTCAGGGCCTGGCGAAGAAACACCGCCAGCAGCTCTCCTCCGGTAAAAGTCTCTCCTTCTGCGGAAAAAGTATTCCCGTCGGCGCACAGATCGTACAGCCGGTCAATGAGGATCCCGTTCCGCTGCTCCGCGAAATACTCCGCCTCCAGTCCGTAGTACCATTCCCCGGTATCCGGAACCCGGCAGAGAATGGTGGGAAAGGTCACCTTGGTGCTTCCCACCTTTACCGGCGCGGAAACCGCGTCCCGGCTGCCCCGCTCATAATAGCAGATCTGGGACTCTTTTCTGCTCAGGTCCATGCCCACGATCAAATTCTTTGTTTCCATATTCTGTCACTCCTACTTCTTCAGTGCGAAAAGCGCGGAGGTAAAGGCATCCTGCCACAGATACTGCTCCACCGCCTTTTCCATCAGCTGCCGGTTGCCCAGCTTTCTGGCCGCCAGGATCTGATTCAGCAGCTTATAGCGGGTAATTCCCGCCGTATCCATATCCACCAGGGAAAGCTGGTATTTCTCCGTGTCCCGGCTCTCTCCTCTTTCGGTGACGCTGAGATAGTAGGTCAGGACTTCCCCGTAGAAAAGCAGGAATTCTTTTACAAAAATTCCCTGGTACATATTTTTCATAGGTTCGCTGGTCCAGGCCGCAGCCTCCTGGCCCTGGCCTTTCAGCTGGTAATGGATCACCACCCGGTCCGCCCCCGGGAAATATTCTTCCACAAAGATCTTGTCCTCGATCTGGCAGGCCTGGGTCAGGGCTCCCGGCAGGTCGCTGTAGAAGGCAAACCGCAGTCCCTTGCCGTTAAATTCCTCCAGCAGAGTCCGGGCATGCTGCTCCTGGTTTTCCTTCAGCTCCGGCAGCTGGGAATACCGCTTCAGCAGAGCCAGTTTACAGACTTCCTCCAGCTCCCAGCCCCACTCATATATTTTTTCCAGATAGCGGAAGATGTCTTCCGGGGTCTTCCGGCCCCGGAGGAAATAGGCCGCCGCCGTCCCCGCCAGATAGGAAAGGATCAGAGGCTCCCGGCCGTGCTGGGAAATGTAGCTTCCCAGGATCTCCCCTTCCGCCTCCGGAAAGGTTCCCACAAACAGGGAAAGCACCAGGATCCGCTCGTCCAGGGCATAGCTCTCCATCTGGAAGCCTTTGACCTTTTTCCAGAGGCTGCACATGGAGGCAATGCTGCCGAAATAGTAATCCCGCAGATAGCCCAGGATGATCTCGTCGTATTTTCCCTGATCCGCCACGTAGGCGGCCAGGCACAGCAGCTCCTCGTCCTCCTCCCCTTCCCGGCGGAGGATCATGCGGCTGGCCAGCCGCAGCAGCTTCTGCTCCGGGATCCCCTCGTAGCCGAACTCGGATACCAGGGTAAAGGCCTCCGGGTACATAGCCCGGTCAATGAGGATCACCGCCATGCTTACCCGGTCTACAGCCGCGTACTGGCGGAAATCCATTTCCCGCAGGTAGTCCAGCATAAATCTTTCTTCCCGGTGTTTGTAATAGTACTCCAGCAGCCGGGCCCGGATCTTTTTCCGGTAGCTCTCGGTAAAGGCCGGATTCTCCGCCGCCATCCGGTAGCAGGAAAGTGTCCGGGAATTCACCTCCATCTGCCAGCCCCGCTCTTTGCAGCAGTACAGCTCCAGTCCTGTATCCTCCACCTGAAGGTCCATGCACCGCAGGGCCGCCTCCTTCTCGCTGATCAGGGGCTCCATGGTATACTCTACAGTGGCCGCGAACCGCCGCCTTTTTCCATCCTCAAAGATCACGCAGGCGTCCGGGCTGAAAATATCCACGTATGCCGTGCCGTCCTGGCAGGGATAGCTGCGCTCCTCCTCCAGAGCGCTGTGGCAGACGATCACGTGGCGGATCCGCCGGTCCCGGCAGACCAGTTTGCGTTTGAAAAGCACCCGGCAGAGATCCGCCGCCTGGTCCTTCTGCTCCGGCTTCAGCAGGAACTCCCGGTACAGCACCGCGAAATTGCTGTCGATCCTGCCTTTTGTCAGGGAAACCAGGGCAAAATCCGACATCTGTTTGTGGTAACTCAGGTAGACCGCCGGATCCTTTTCCCGGTGGCGGATGATGCTGGCGTAGAGAAAGGCCCGCTTCCGCTCTCCCAGGGTATTATTGTAAAGAAAATACATTTTCACCGGCCGGGGCAGCTCCCGGGAGCTGTCCGGCTCCACAGTTTCCATATAGTATTCGTAAAGGCGGGTGATCCGCAGATCCTGATCCACCGCCTGCTGGTACCAGGTGAAATACTCCTTTTTCACGGGATTGCCCTTCATCAGCAGGGCGCAGACTGCCTCCAGCACCTCGCGGCTGGGAAACAGGCCGCAGCCCCCGGTCAGCAGCCGGTACACCGGATCGGAAAACTCTTTCAGATGGCTGCTGAGATAGGCGGCCCGCTCCAGGATGTTCCGGGTCAGCAGTCCCTTCTTCAGGGCGAACCGCAGAACCTGCACCAGGAAGGGGGACAGCCGCCGAAGCAGGGTTTCCTGTTTCTCCAGCAACTTCCAGGCCGTCAGGTACAGGAAGGGGCTGACGCAGCCCCGGTTCCAGATTTCTTCCATCATGTACATGGCCCGGGAGGGCGTGTTCTCGCAGATCTCCTCCTCCTGGAACAGCAGGTGAAGGAGCAGGAAATCATCCGGAGCCTGCTGGCAGAAGGCCTGCAGATCCGGGGCAATGTTCCGCCGCTCATCCGGCAAAAGGCCCACCTGCTTGGCCAGATACAGGTAGCCGGCCTGCTCCCTAGCGTTCTCCAGCCTGACCTCTCCTTCCTTAATGGGCCAGAGGATCTCCATGGCCCGGGCATTTTCATCCTGGTTGTAGGCCAGAAAAGCCTCAAACAGCCGCAGGGCTGTGCTCTCTTCCTCTTCTTTCAGATCCTGCAGCAGCTGGCTGGTTTTCTCGTACCAGCTGCGGTAATCCAGGGTCTTCATCTGCAGGCCCAGATACAGCTTCATGAGCCCCAGGATCTTCCGGCGGCGGACAAAATCGGACAGGGACTGCAGCCCTTCCTCCGCCGAAGCTTCGATCTCAAAATCCAGCACCTGATAAACGGTGCGGATGCGGATGCGGCCGTAGCGCTTGCCGCTGCCAAGACGGCTCCGGTCCACAATGTATTCCAGGCCGTAAAGCCTGCCGATAAAGTCCTCGGAGGTGATTACTTTCTTTTCCACCTGGATAAAGTCCCCGGAAACCTCGATTTCCATCCGCACGTAGCCCCAGGTGTTTTTATAAATATACAGGGTGTCCTTCTGGGACACATCCAGGGTGTAGACCGCCTTCTGCTTTTTGTCCAGAGTCAGCATCACAGGGCTTTTCTTGCCGGCGGCGATCAAAAACTCTTCCATGTGCTGATACGTTACGGGATTGTGGGACATGCCCCGGTACAGAGCCCGGTAGGGCCGGTTCTTGCCGTTCAGAATATGCAGAAACTGCCGGCTGGTAAAAAGCCGGAAGCCCTCCCGCAGGTCCTTCATGCATAATTTGGTAAAGTCGTCCAGAGCGCAGATTTCCCCCTCCGGGGTTTCCGCCACCTCCTCCTGGAGGACCGCCCGCAGGGAAATCACCTTTTCCCCCAGATTGCTGAGGACGGTAATGCCACCCTGGATCACATCTCCTGCTGCCAGTCCTCCGGTATCGATGCCGAACACCAGGTCGCAGGTATTTCCAGAAAATTTTTCATTGGCGATCAGGATCCGGTGATCGGAAGAGACCACCATGCCCCTGACCTTGCTTCCATCGTCCGCCCCTACCGTCACAGACCCGCGGTACTGGCGGCCCTGGGGAATCCGCAGATCCAGGGACTCCGCCGACACTTTCAGCCCCGGCATTCTTCTGTTATAATTTTCCTGTTCCAGTTCCTCTATCCTTCTTTTCAAAGTCTCCACCTGACCTTTTATCACTTGACTTAAGGCCCACCCGGCCTTACTATATCAGTATACACTACAAAGAACTGCCGGGCAACCGGCTTTTTGCCGTATTCGCCCGCTGTTTCCGGAAAAGAGGCACAGTATGAAATTAAAACACAAGGATCATTTTCATGGAAGCGATCTGGAAAAGATCGAAGAAATCTATCACATAAAGAAGGAAGAGATCATCAGCTTTTCCGCCAATGTAAATCCCCTGGGTATTTCCAGCAAGCTGCGGAATTCTCTGGCCAGCCATCTGGACGCCATCACCGTCTATCCGGACCGGGAATACCGGGCTCTCCGCCAGTGCATTGCGGATTACGCCGGCAGCCAGCCGGAGAACATCATTGTAGGGAACGGCTCTACGGAACTGATCTCCCTGTTTATCCAGACCCATCATCCCAAAAAAGCCCTGATCCTGGGTCCCACCTACTCGGAGTATGAACGGGAGATCACCCTGGGAGGCGGCTCCACCATCTACTATCCTCTGCGGGAGGAACAGGATTTCCGCATGGACGTCCGGGATTTCTGCAGCCGCCTGGATGACAGCCTGGATCTGGTGGTGCTGTGCAATCCCAACAATCCCACCTCAACCGTCATCTCCGCGGCAGAAATGCGGCAGATCCTGGATGCCTGCCTGCAGCACGGCATCTTCGTCATGGTAGATGAAACCTACGTAGAGTTTACAGAAAACCTGGAGAAAATGTCCTCGGTTTCTCTGACCAATTATTATACAAACCTGATCATCCTCCGGGGAACTTCCAAATTTTTCGCTGCCCCGGGCCTGCGGCTGGGCTACGCAGTCACCGGCAATCAGGATCTGATCCGCACCATCAATACCCGGCAGAATCCCTGGTCCATCAGTTCTCTGGCGGAGATCGCCGGACGGCTCATGTTCCAGGATCAGGAATACATGGAGGCCACCAGGAAGCTGATCCTCTCAGAGCGGAAGCGCATGTATGAAGCTTTAAATTCCTGGGATTCCGTAAAGGTTTACGCCCCCGCCGCCAACTTTATCCTGGCCAGGATCCGGAAACCGGAGGTAGACGCGGACCTGCTCTTTGACCACTGCATCCGCCAAAAACTCATGATCCGCAACTGCTCCACCTTCCCCTTCCTGGACAATCACTATTTCCGGTTCTGCATCATGAACCCGGAGCAGAACGACCTGCTGCTGAAAGCCCTGGGGGAGGTACTGTAAGGCATAAAAGCTTGATTCCTGATTTCTTACGGTAGTCTGATTTGCGCCCCTACGGGCTCAATTCTTGATTCCTGCTTCCTTACGGTAGTCTGTTCTGCGCCCCTACGGGCGCAGTACTTGATTTCTGGTTCCTTACGGTAGTCTGATTTGCGCCCCTACGGGCGCAATTCTTGATTTTCGCTTCCTTACGGTAGGCAGTTCTGCGCCCCTACGGGCGCAGTACTTGATTTCTGCTTCCTTACGGTAGTCTGATTTGCGCCTCTACGGGCTCAAGACTTGATTCCTGGTTCCTTACGGTAGTCTGTTCTACGCCCCTACGGGCGCAGTACTTGATGCCTGCTTCCTTACGGTAACCTGATCTTGACAGCTACGGGAAGAATTAATAGAAACATCTTTTATACGGTACTACCCCGGCGCCAAAGGAAGATTGAAGGAAAAGACTGTTTTTTTTTCTGAAGCATGGATAAATCCTCCGCCCCAGAGAACGCACTCTGTAAGAGCGGAGGATTTTCTTTTCATTTTTTGTTTTTCACAGCAGATAGCGGGCGGCCAGTTTCTCTATGATCTTGGTGTTCAGAACTGTTTTTTCTGTCTCATAGGTCAGGATCAGGCGTTCCCCGGGATAAATATTATTTTCCACATAAGGGGCTGTGAAAAAATGAGAAATCATTTTTTCACAGCTCCCTCTTTCCCCTTCTCAGCTTTTCTCAATGATCCGGCCGCTTCTGTAGGCTTCCAGCAGCTCTTTCAGCTCGCTGATCCGCTCTTTCAGGGCCCGGCCGTTGTCGGTATCCCCTACATGCATCCGGTGGGGGGCCATCTCTACCATGATCCGCTCGGAGTGGATGTCGGTTTCGTTGGCAATGGCTTCTTCCGTGGAGGTAAAGGGCTTGTGGGCCACCAGCATCATGCCGTAGGAGTTATAGATGAGGGTATAGCCGGCTATGCCGGTTTTGGCCTGGTAGGCTTTGGAAAAGCCCCCGTCAATGACCAGGACCTTGCCTCCGCATTTGACGGGGCTTTCTCCGGAGCTCTGCAGTACCGGCACATGGCCGTTGACAATATGGGCATGTGCTCCCAGTCCAAATTCCTCCAGGATCCGGTTGGCGGTTTCCTCCTGATTGATCAGAGCGTAATAGGGATTCTTTTTCTCCTTGTGGGTTTCCGGCTCTGCAAGGAAATAGCGCTCGAAGGTGGCCATCTTGTCCTTGCCGAACAGAGGGGATCTGGGGCTGCTCCAGATAAACCAGAGAATATCTCTTCCTTTTTCCCGCTCTGCTTCATCTATGGCGAAGAAGGCCCGGCGCACATAAGATTCCAGTACATCGTACAGCTGTTTTCCGGAATAGTTCTTTCCGTATACGTTGACTTTCAGGAATTTTCCGGTTTCATCCAGGGGCACGCAGCCGTGATAAAGCAGGTTGTTGTTAAAGACCTTGTACAGACTGCCCCGGTTCAGGAGCAGCATCATGTGCTGCTGCAGCTTCTCGCAGTGGAGGAAGGCGGACTGGAGCCGCTCCATGACCTCTTTTTCCTCCTCGGTAAGCTTGTAGGGATTTTTGGGATCAATGGTGGGGAAATGGGTGTCCAGCAGCTGATATTCCTGGCCGTCCAGCAGGAGGGTTCCCCTCTGGTAATCGATCTTGTCCAGGAGACGGCGGTTTTCCATGCCGAAGCTTTTTCTTCTGGCGATGAGCTGTCCCTCCAGCTTAAACTGGATGATGGCAATGGCCTTGTGCATTTTCCGGTTCAGTTCGTCTTCTGCTTTGTTATAGCTGCCGGCGCCCTTGATCTTAAAGACTGTGCAGGGATCCTCCCCGTAAACTTCCAGGGCCAGGGTGGCCAGGGGCAGCATATTGATGCCGTAGCCGTCCTCCAGAATGTCCAGATTGCCGTACCGGGCGGAATTCCGCAGGACGGTGGCGATGCAGGCCATCTGGCCGGCGGCGGCTCCCATCCAGACAATATCGTGGTTTCCCCACTGAATGTCCAGGGAATGGTAGTTCATCAGCTTGTCCATGATCCGCTCGGGGCCGGGTCCCCGGTCATAGATGTCTCCCAGAATGTGAAGATGATCGATGACCAGCCGCTGGATCAGCTCGCTTAAGGCCACGATAAATTCTTCCGCCCGGCCGATGGAGATAATGGTGTCCACAATGGCGCTGTAGTAAGCCTCCTTGTCCAGAACCTCCGCCTTTTCCGTGATCAGCTCCTCGATGACGTAGGCAAAGTCTTTGGGCAGAGCTTTTCTTACCTTGGAGCGGGTGTACTTGGAGGCCACGGTTTTGCAGACTTCAATGAGGCGGTACAGGGTGATCCGGTACCACTCATCCATATTGTCCTCGGTTTTGGCAATGAGGTCCATCTTTTCCCCGGGATAGTAGATCAGGGTGGCCAGGGCGTTTTTGTCGGCGGTGCTTAAGGTCCTGCCGAACACGTCGTCGATCTTTTTCTTTACGGAGCCGGAGCCGTTTTTCAGCACATGGGAAAAGGCCTCATATTCCCCGTGGATATCCGTGATAAAATGCTCCGTGCCCTTGGGCAGGTTCAGGATGGACTGGAGATTGATGATCTCCGTGGAGGCCTTGGCAATGGTAGGATACAGCTCCGCCAGGCGCTGCAGGTATTTTAAATCCAGCTCTTCTTTCATTCTTTCTCCCTTCTGAAACCCCTTACACCAGGTCAAACAGTGAAATCTGGTTGGACTGTGGCAGGTCTCCGAAAATTCCCAGGTCGCTCATAAGATCGATGACGGTGGCGCTGACTTTGGTGCGGCTGCGGAAGTCGTCCTTGGAGAGGAATTTTCCGTCTCTGGCCGCCAGCACTACGGCGTCCGCCGCCTTGTCTCCCAGGCCTTCAATGGTATCCAGGGCGGGCATCAGCTTCCCGTCCAGGATCTGGAACCGGTGAGCTTTGGCCTGATACAGATCCACCGGCAGGAATTCATATCCTCTGGCGTACATTTCCTGCACGATCTTCATATCCTTGTAGGTGTCCTGTTCCTTTTTGGACAGGGTGTCCCAGCGCTTCCGGTACTCGTCCATATAGTATTCCAGCCGCTCCCGTCCCATGCACATAAGCTCGTAGCTGAAGGCGGAGGCCCGGATGGAGAAGTAAGCCGCATAGTAGGCCAGGGGCTTGTAGATCTTGTACCAGGCGATCCGGTAGGCCATCATAACGTAGGCCGCCGCGTGGGCTTTGGGGAACATGTACTTGATCTTTTTGCAGGACCAGATGTACCAGTCCGGCACTCCGTGGGCAGTCATCTCCTCCTCCCACTGGGGCTTCAGCCCTTTGCCCTTGCGGACGCTTTCCATAATGGTAAAGGCCAGCTCGCTTTCCAGGCCCATGCCGATGAGATAAGTCATGATATCGTCCCGGGTACAGATGGCGGTGGAAATGGTGGCCTTCCCCTCTTCGATGAGGGTCTGGGCGTTGCCCAGCCACACATCGGTGCCGTGGGACAGGCCGGAGATCCGGATCAGGTCCGAGAAGGTCTGGGGCTTGGTATCCTGGAGCATCTGGATAACAAAGTCGGTGCCGAACTCCGGGATGCCAAGGCACCCTAAAGGGCAGCCGCCGATGTCCTCGGGCTTGATGCCCAGGGCTTCCGTGCTCTTAAACAGGGACATGACCTTGGGCTCGTCCAGGGGAATCTCTGTGGCGTCAGTGCCGGTCAGATCCTCCAGCATGCGGATCATGGTGGGATCATCGTGTCCCAGTATGTCCAGCTTCAGCAGGTTGGCGTCGATGGAGTGGTAATCAAAATGGGTGGTGATAATATCCGTATCGTTGTCGTTGGCAGGATGCTGCACCGGGGTAAAGGAGTTAATATCCTCTCCGAAGGGCAGCACGATAATGCCGCCCGGGTGCTGGCCCGTGGTCCGGCGGATGCCGGTGCAGCCCAGGACAATGCGGTCGATCTCGCAGTTCCGCTTGTGAAGGCCCCGCTCTTCATAATATTTCTTCACGTATCCGAAGGCGGTCTTGTCCGCCAGGGTACCGATGGTGCCGGCCCGGAAGGTCTGTCCGGCGCCGAAGATCACCTCCGTATATTTGTGGGCCTTGCTCTGGTATTCTCCGGAAAAGTTCAGGTCAATATCCGGCTCCTTGTTGCCCTTAAAGCCCAGGAAGGTCTCAAAGGGAATGTCAAAGCCCATTTTCTTTAATGGCTTCCCGCAGTTGGGGCAGAGTCTGTCCGGCATGTCGCAGCCTGCCCGGCCGGCGTAGGCCTTCACTTCCGGGGAATCAAAATCCACGTAGTGGCAGGATTCGCAGAGATAGTGGGGACTTAAGGGGTTCACCTCGGTGATCCCGGCCATGGTGGCCACAAAAGAGGATCCCACAGACCCCCGGGAGCCTACCAGGTAGCCGTCCTCGTTGGACTTCCACACCAGCTTCTGGGCAATGATGTACATAACAGCGTAGCCGTTGGAGATAATGGAGTTCAGCTCCCGCTCCAGACGGGCCTCCACAATGGGAGGCAGGTTTTCCCCGTAGATCTCGTGGGCCCGGTTGTAGCAGATATTCCGCAGATCCTGGTCGGAATTCTCGATGACCGGAGGGAATTTCCCTGCCCGGATGGGGGAGATCTTCTGGCACATATCCGCGATCTTCTGGGGATTGTCGATGACAATCTCCTCCGCCTTGGCGCTGCCCAGATAGGAGAATTCCTCCAGCATCTCCTCTGTGGTGTGGAGGTACAGAGGGGCCTGGTTGTCCGCGTCCTCAAAGCCCTTGCCGAACATGATGATCCGGCGGTAAACCTCGTCCTTGGGATCCATAAAATGCACGTCGCAGGTGGCCACTACCGGCTTCTGGAACTGATCTCCCAGCTTGACGATCTTCCGGTTGATCTCCCGGATATCCTCCTCGCTGTTGATGTTCTCGTGGTTGTCGTCCCGGATCATAAAGGCGTTGTTTCCCACAGGCTGGATCTCCAGATAATCATAAAAGGAGACGATCCGGGAGATCTCCGGATCCGGAGCTCCCCGGAGCAGGGCCTGGTACAGCTCTCCCGCCTCGCAGGCGGAGCCCAGAAGCAGGCCTTCCCGGTATTTCAGGAAGACGCTTTTGGGCAGCCGGGGACGGCGGTTATAGTATTTCAGATGAGATTCCGACACCAGACGGTACAGGTTTACCCGGCCGGTTTCCCCGGTAGCCAGGATGATTGCGTGATAGGTGGGCAGCTTCCGCAGGGTGTTGGTGGACATGCTGCCCTGTTCATTCAGAGCGTCCAGATCCAGGATGTCCCGTTCTTTCAGCATCTTTACGAATTTCACAAAAATTTCCGCCGTGCAGGCGGCGTCGTCCACCGCCCGGTGGTGGTTGTCCAGGGGAACCCCCAGGGCCTTGGCCACTGTGTCCAGCTTAAACCGGTTCAGCCCCGGCAGCAGAAATCTGGCCATGGCCACGGTATCCACCACGGTAAACGCCCGGTCTATGCCCAGATCCCCGCAGTTTTTCTGAATGAAGCTCATGTCAAAGCCCGCGTTGTGGGCCACCATCACCGCTCCCTCACAGAATTCCAGGAACCTTGGCAGCACCTCCTGGATGGTAGGGGCCGGCAGCACCATGTTGTCGCTGATCCCCGTGAGATTTTCAATGCGGAAGGGAATGGGCGCCTCCGGGTTTACGAAGGTGGAGAACCGATCCACGATCTTCCCCTCCTCCACCCGGACGGCGCCGATCTCGATGATCCGGCAGCTGGCCGGGGAAAAGCCCGTGGTCTCAATGTCGAAGACTACAAAGGGGCTGTCCAGGCTCTGGCCCCGGCTGTCGGTGACGCTCCCCTTCAGGTCGTCCACCAGATACGCCTCCATGCCGTAGATCACCTTGAAGGGCGCGGAGATCTGCTTCAGTTCTTCTTTGGTCACCTCCGGGTGATCCTTCTGGTACTGCTCCCGGTATTTGGAATCGATATCTTCCATGGCGTGGTTGGCCTCCGGAAAGGCCTGGACTACCCCGTGGTCCGTAATGGCGATGGCGGGATGGCCCCAGGCATAGGCCCGCTTTACCAGGGCTGCCGCGTCGGTGACTCCGTCCATGTCGCTCATCTTGGTATGGCAGTGGAGCTCCACCCGCTTCCGCAGGCTGTTGTCGTGGCGGCCCACCCGGAAGTCCTGGCTTTTCTTGATGCCCCAGACAGAGGTCACCGTCAGTTCGTGGTCGAAGGAGTCGGTCATGACCTTGCCCTTGACTTTGACAAAGGTCCCCTTCTTCAGGACCCCGGCCATCTCCGGGATCTGCTCCGCCTTGATAAAGATTTTCACGGTTATGGTGTCCGTGTCGTCGGTGACCGCAAAGACCAGCAGGCCCCGGCCGTTCCGCAGCTCCCGGCTGTCAAAGCTCAGGATCTCTCCCCGGATCACCACATCTCCCACAGCCCCCTCGATGCTGTCAATGGGGATGCTTTCCTCCTCAAAGTCCCGGCCGTAAAGCAGATCCGGGTTGTCTCCCCGGCGCAGAGGCTGGTCCTCCCTGCCGGATCTTCCCCGGCCCCGGCCGTTTCTTTTGCCGGCTGTTCTGGCAGGGGACGGTATTTCCCCGGGCTCCCCGGCCTTCTCCTGCGGTTTTTCTTCTTCCCGGCCGGCGGCCCCCAGGGGGGTATGCTCCGCCACGTGCCGGGCCGCCTCCCGCATCTCCTGCTCGCTCTTCTCAATGGAACTTTCCTCCCGGTCCTTCCGAAAGGACACCCGGATGCTCAGCTGCATGCCGCAGCGCTCGCAGAAGATCTTATCCAGGATCCGGTACAGCTCCTCCTCTTTCTCGTGGGCGATGACGGAATTTTCCAGTTCCAGTTCCATGACCTCCGGCTCCGGAAAGGCGATCCGGGCCGTGCGGAACAGGTGGAACAGCAGGATATGGTAATTCTTCAGTTCCAGAAGAATGCTGGGGTGGTAGACCTCCAGCAGCCGCTCTGGGGTGTACTGCCGGGAAAGATAAAATTTTTCAATGATCTTCACCCGGATGGGAGCACGGGAAAAAAGCTGGGTCCGGATCATCTCCTCCAGCTTGTAAATATATTTTTTGTGGATCCACTGGCTGCTTATGGTGTAAATCCGCAGCAGATCCTTCCGGCGGTTCATGGTGACCCGGACCACCTCCATGGTGGACAGCAGATCCTTCAGTTCTCCCTGGACCTCCAGGTTCGGAAAAGCCTCCAGAAACTCTTTTCCCGTTTCTTCCATTCTATCCTCCCAGGTTTTCAGTTCTTCCAGTGCAGCAGTTCTTCCCGAAGGCAGGAGAGAAGCTCCGCCTCCGGTACTTTTTTCACGATTTCCCCTTTTTTGATCAGCAGGCCTACGCCCTTGCCCCCGGCAATGCCGATGTCCGCTTCTTTTGCCTCTCCCGGCCCGTTGACCACGCAGCCCATAACGGCCACCTTAATATCCAGGGGAATGTCCTGGACCAGGGTTTCTACCTGGTTAGCCAGGCCGATCAGGTCGATCTGGGTCCGCCCGCAGGTGGGGCAGGACACTACCTCCACGCCTCCTTTCCGCAGGCCCAGGGTCTTCAGGATCCGTTTGGCGGATTTTACCTCCTCCAGAGGCGCCCCGGTCAGGGAGACCCGGATGGTATCCCCGATGCCCTGGTACAGGATGATGCCCAGGCCCACAGCAGATTTGATGTTGCCGGAATACAGGGTTCCCGCCTCGGTGATCCCCACGTGAAGGGGATGGTCGGTTTTCTCCGCGATCAGCTCGTGGGCCCTGGCGCACATCCGCACGTCCGAAGATTTTATGCTGATCACCAGGTTATCATATCCCATGTCCTCAATCCGGGCCACCTGGGCCAGAGCGCTTTCCACCAGGCCCTCCGCGGTGACTCCGTGATACTTTTCTACCAGATCCTTTTCCAGGGAGCCGCTGTTAACTCCCACCCGGATGGGAATGTTCCGCTCTTTTGCCGTCTCCACCACTGCCCGGACCCGGTCTTCGGATCCGATATTGCCGGGATTGATGCGGATCTTATCCGCCCCGTTTTCCATGGCGGCAATGGCCAGCCGGTAATCAAAATGAATATCTGCCACCAGGGGAATGGAGATCTGTTTTTTAATCTCTTTCAGGGCCGCGGCCGCCTCCATATGGGGCACCGCGCAGCGGATGATGTCGCAGCCCGCCGCCTCCAGCTCCCGGATCTGGGCTGCCGTAGCCGCCACATCTTCCGTTTTTGTATTGGTCATGGACTGGATCAGAATGGGATGTCCCCCGCCGATGACCCGGTCCCCGATCCGGACTTCTCTTGTCTTTTTTCTTTCCATCCTTTAAACCCTCTCATATCTGCGGAAGGTAAACTCGATATCGAAGCAGGTCTGCTCCTCGCTTTCCTCCGCCAGCTTCCACTCCGGCCTCTCATCCAGGTTGGGGAAGAAGGTATCCGCCTGATAGGCGAAATCGATCTTGGTAACGTAAACCGTGTCGCAGTAAGGCAGCAGCAGCTCGTAAATAGCCCCGCCTCCGATGACAAAGGCATCCTGCCGGCCTTCCTCCCCCAGGAGCTCCAGAAGCTCCTCCGGGCTTTTGACCACCTCCGCCCCCTTTACGGTATACTCCGGATTCCGGGTCAGGACAATGTTCCTGCGGTTCTTCAGGGGCTGTCCCCCGGGGAGGCTCTCCAGGGTCTTCCGGCCCATGATCACCGTGTGTCCCCCGGTGGTCTCCCGGAAAAACTTCATATCGGAAGGGATGCTGATCAGAAGTTTGTTCTGGCAGCCGATCCCCCAGTTTTTATCCGCCGATAAAATCGCTTTCATCTCTTCCGCCTCCTAAATGGCAATGGGTATATTTTTGATCTGGGGCCCGGTGACATAGTTTTCCACCCTCAGATCCTCCACAGTAAAGTCATAGAAATTCCGGATCTCCGGATTCAGGGTGACTTTGGGGGCCTCATAGGTCTCCCGGCTGATAAGCTCCCGGATCAGGGGCACGTGCCGGTCGTAAATATGGGCGTCGGCGATGACGTGGACCAGCTCTCCGGCCTTCATGCCGCAGACCTGGGCAAACATCATCAGCAGCAGGGAATACTGGCACACATTCCAGTTGTTGGCCGCCAGCACGTCCTGGGAACGCTGATTGAGAATGGCGTTCAGGGTCAGCTGCTCTCTGTCCGGCTCCTTGGTCACATTAAAGGTCATGGAGTAGGCGCAGGGGTACAGGGCCATCTCATGCAGGTCCTGGTGCACGTAAAGATTGGTCATGATCCGGCGGCTGTAGGGATTGTTCTGCAGATCAAAGAGCACCCGGTCCACCTGATCCATCCTGCCTTCTTTATACTGATGCTTTACCCCCAGCTGATAGCCGTAGGCCTTGCCGATGGAGCCCTCCGCATCCGCCCATTCATCCCAGATATGGCTGTGCAGGTCGTGGATGTTGTTGGACTTCTTCTGCCAGATCCAGAGGATCTCGTCAAAGGCGCTTTTCAGGGCCGTCTTCCGAAGGGTCAGGGCCGGAAACTCCTTTGACAGGTCGTACCGGTTCACCACCCCGAAGCGCTTGATGGTATAGGCCGGGGTCCCGTCCTCCCAGCGGGGCCGCACTTTTTCCCCCTCCGTGCTGGTTCCGTTTTCTATAATATCCCGGCACATGCCGATAAACACCTGATCCGCGTAGCTCATAGGTTTCAACCTCTCTTTCTTCGATTCCTTCCGCAGGCATCTCGTTATCATCTTATCACGGCCCGGGGGGAATAGCAATACGGGCAGGAATCTTGTTTCCGATTCCTGCCCGTATTTCCTTTTCAAAGGGGATTTATGCCTTCCCCTGGCTGCCCAGCATCTGTATTTTCTGCATAACATAGGCCTTGACTTTTTCCATGCCTCTGGCGGCGTACTTTTTGGGATCAAAGGCTTCGGGATGCTCCCCCATGTACTCCTTCACCCCCTGGGTAAAGGCGATCCGCAGGTCTGTGGCGTAGTTTACTTTGCAGATGCCCTGCTTTACGCACTGGATCACCTGTTCATCGGGAACGCCGCTGGTTCCGTGAAGCACCAGAGGTACGTCCACCGCCTGGCGGATGATTCCTACCAGCTGGGTGTTTACCTTGGGGATCCCTTTATAGACCCCGTGGGCGGTTCCCACCCCGATGGCCAGCGCGTCCACCCCGGTCTCCTCCGCGAATCGTACGGCCTCCTGGGGATCGGTATAGGGATTGTCATCCCCGTTGTCCAGATCGTCTTCTTTTCCCCCTACCTTTCCCAGTTCTCCCTCTACAGGCACGCCGCCGGGATGGCAGGCTGCGGTTACGGATTTTGTCAGGGCGATATTTTCTTCCAGGGACAGCTTGGATCCATCGATCATAATGGAGGTGTAGCCGGTCCGGTAGGCGGCCATAGCCATTTCAAAACTCTCTCCGTGATCCAGGTGCATAACTACCGGCACCTTTGTTCTGGCCGCGGCAGCCGCCACGTTGGCCAGATAGTAATCCAGGCCGGCGTACCGGACGGTGCCTGGGGTGGTCTGCATGATCACCGGGGACTGCATTTCCTCTGCCGCCGCCAGCACCGCCATGACCATTTCCATGTTCTCTACATTAAAGGCTCCCACCGCATAGCCGTTTTTCCTGGCGTCCTGCAGGATTTCCTTGGATGTTACAAGTGACATGATACAATTCCTCCTTCGTTGTTTTACCAGATGGTATTTCCGCCGTCAATGACCAGGTTTGCTCCGTTAAAGAGACTGGAGGCATCGCTGCCCAGGAATACGGCGCAGGCGGCTACCTCCTGGGGATAGCCGAACCGCCGGGAAGGCACCAGCTTTTTGGCTGCTTCTCCTTTTTCGTTATCCCAGTTCATTTTTCCCATGGGGGTCAGGATTACTTCCGGGGAAATACAATTGGCCCGGATGCCGTACTGGCCCCACTCCAGGGCGATCTGCCGGGTGGCCTGGAGCAGACCTGCCTTGGCGGTGCCGTAGGCCAGATGGCCTTCAATAGCAATGACACCGGCCTGGGAGGCGATATTGATAATGGATCCTCCCCGCTCCTTCATGGTTTTTCCCACTGCCAGGGCAAGATGCACCCCTGCGGTCAGGTTTACCGCCAGAGTCAGATCCCAGATCTTCCGGGTGCTGCAGTCCAGGGTTTCCAGCACCCCTACTCCGGCGCAGTTTACCAGGATATCTATTTTTCCCATTTCCCGGATAACGGTTTCCGTAATCTGATGATCCACAAATTCCGGATCCGTCAGATCCCCGGTAAGAGCCAGATACCTGACTCCCTGGGACTCCACATAGGTCTGCAGTTCCGGAAGATTCTGCTTATCCACGGAAACCACATCCGCCCCTTTTCTGGCGTACATTCTGGCGATTTCAATGCCGATGCCGCTGCCTGCTCCGGTGATGACGGCGGTCTTTCCTGCCAGGCTGAAATTTTCATCAAAATTTGTATATCTTTCTTCCTCTGTCATAGCCGCTCCTCTCTTTTATCTGAAGAGAGCCATTCATCCCGGAAATTCCGGAGATGAATGGCTCAGAACAATTCAGATTACAGTTCCACCAGAATCTTCAAGCTGGTATCTTTGTTTTCGCCAATGTACTTGAAGGCATTTCCGTACTCGTCAAAGGGAAATACTTTGGAAACCAGCGGAGCCATTTTAATTTTACCCGCCGCCATATAATCTATGGTGTCCTGGAAATCCTTTTCCACATACATCAGAGAGCCGATCAGGCGGAATTCTCTGTCCTGTACCCAGGCCATATTGATTTCCGGAGTTTTTCCGAATACGCCTACTACTACAATGTCCGAGCCCTTCTTGGCGCACTGGATGGCAGAGTTTACTGTGGCTCCCACGCCTACGCACTCGAAGAAGATATCCGCTCCCTCATTGCCGAAGGCCTGGTCGATGGCCTCCTGCAGGCTGATCTTTCCGGTGTTGGCTGTGTGGGGGATCCCGCACTCTTCATGGGCCAGCTGCAGCCGGTAATCCGAGAGATCGGTGATCAGCACGCTCTTGGCTCCCTCCGCCATAGCCGCCTGGGCGGTTACATTGCCGATGGTGCCCGCTCCCATAACTACCACGTTCATGCCTTTTACGCTGCCGCTTCTGCGGACCGCATGGACGCCTACCGCCGCCGGCTCCACCGTTGCGGCCAGCCTTGCGTCCAGTCCGGCGGGAACCTTTTTGATCAGGTGGGCCGGAATGTTAAAGTATTCGCAGGCGGCTCCCGGGGTCTGGCAGCCGATTACATCCAGGGTTTCACAGATATTGTACCTGCCTTCTTTGCAGGGAGTACAGTGTCCGCACCAGAGCTGGGGCATGTAGGTGACCAGGTCCCCCTCCTTCAGCCCGCGTACCTTTGCTCCCACAGAAACGATTTCTCCTGAAGCTTCATGGCCCAGGCGGATGGGGAAGGACATAAAGGGATGCTCCCCGTAGTAGGCATGGATATCGGAACCGCAGATTCCTACATTTTTCACCTTGACCAGCACCTCATCCGCCGCCGGCACCGGTTTTTCGATCTCGCTAAATTCGATTGTCTCTTTCTTTGTTAATACTGCCTGTTTCACTGTTTAACCTCCCTATGTATGAGCTTTTTCTGTCCGGATTACTCCTGTACAGCTGCCAGCATACCGTTCTCGGTATATCTGTCGATGTATTCCTGCACGTTTTCATCGGTGATCAGCTGCACGTCGATCTGCAGTTTCTCGAAGCCTTCGGTATTCTCGCCGGTCAGCACTTCATGGCAGACCCGGGCGCCTTCCTGGGCCATAACCTGGGCATCCTGGAGAGCGGTAGCCGTCAGGCCGCCTTCCTGAATGGATACAGCCGCGTCGGCCAGTCCGTCAACGCCGAAGAACAGCATATCGTCAGCAATTCCCGCCTCTGCAGCCGCCTCATAGGCGCCGATGGCCATGGCGTCGTTCATGGAAATAACCGCGTCGATTCCGTCATTGCCGAATCTCTGGATCCAGTTTTCCATCAGGCTCATGCCCTTGGATTTTTCCCAGTCGCCCAGCTGCTCGTCCAGAATGGTGATATTGGTCTGGCTGAAGAGGATTTCTTCATAGGCTCTGCGGCGCTCGATGGAGTCGGTGTTGCCGGAGGGCCCTAAGAGAACCACTACATTGGCGTCGTCCGCCAGCTGCTCTTTGGCATAGGTGGCCACCACGGTACCCAGGTCGTAGGGATTGGCGATTACGGAAGAAGCTTCCTCTACGCCGAAGTCGTCCAGGTTGATCATCATAAACGGAGTACCCTGCTCAATGTATCCGGCAACGATCTCGTCCTCGGCAGCCGGCTCCAGGGGCAGAAGGATTACATAATCATAGCCCTGGGATACGCAGGTTTCCATATTGGTGAGCTGGGTATTCAGCTCGTTGCGGCTGTCCATAATGGTCAGCTCCATATCATCGTAAGCTTCAAAGGCTGTTTCCAGCTCCGCTGCCAGCCAGGAAGCAAAGGTGGCCGCCATATCTGTGGGCAGGAAGGCTACCTGGTATACTTCTCCGTCCCCGCCTTCTTCGGAAACCGACTGGCTGACAGATTCCGCGATCTCTTCCGCCACCTCTGAGGTTCCTTCCGCGGAATTTCCGGAGGTGCTCTCCTTGGAATCCGTCTCTCCGCCGCAGCCAGCCAGCATTGCCGCTGCCATTGCTCCTGTCAGTAACAGTGCCATCATTCTTCTTTTCATCTCGTTTCCTCCCTTTTTTGGAATATTTTATTTTCACCGCTCTTTCCGAGCATATGAATCCTTATGGTTTCTGTTTACGCTTTTCCCTTGGAGGAGGCCATGATCTTCATGCCGCCCTTCTGGGATTTGGTCAGGGTGTCGGACAGTACGGCCAGGATGATGATAAATCCTTTTACGATCATCTGCACATAGGAATCCACGCCCTTCAGGTTCATGATATTGTCCAGAATGCCGATGATCAGAGAACCGATAAAGGTTCCGATGGCCGTTCCGGCTCCGCCGGAAAAGCTGGTGCCGCCGATAACGGTAGCGGTAATGGCATCTGTCTCATACCCGGCGCCCTCGCTGGGAATTCCGGCGTTCAATCGTCCCATCATAACCATGCCGGCTACTGCGGCAAACATGCCGGATACAATAAAGATGATCCATTTGATCTTGGTCACCTGGATACCGGCTGCCCGGGCAGCCTCCTTGTTTCCGCCGATAGCGTACAGATAACGGCCGAATTTGGTATAGGTCAGGAGCACGTGGGTGATCACCAGCATAACCAGCATAAAGACCACGATCACCGGCAGGAAGCCGAAAAGTGTTCCCTGTCCGAATACATTAAAGTCGCCGATCTGATAAATGTTCTGGCCTTTGGTATATAGACAGATGGCTCCGAAGCACACGGTCTGCATGGCCAGGGTCACGATGAAGGAGGGCAGTTTAAAGTAGGCCACAAACAGACCGTTCACCGCTCCTACCGCCGCGCCCAGCAGAATGCCGAGGAGGAACGCCGCCAAAAGATTGCCGGCCGCCAGGTAAAACACGCAGGCGTAGCTGCCGGCCATTCCTGCCAGATAACCGATGGACAGGTCGATCTCTCCGGTGATGATGATCATTCCCTGGGCAAAAGCGCAGATGGTCACAATACTTACCTGTCTGAAAATATTGGAAAAGTTGTTCAGACTGAAGAAATGATCGGAAATAAAGGAACAGGCCACCACCATGATCACCAGGATCAGTAACAACGAGTATTTTCTGAAATTAAAACTTTTCTTTGCCGTATTCATCATTAATCCTCCAGATTGCTTACTGCCAGCTGCATAACCCGATCCTGGGAAAATTCATCCCGGTTCAGGCAGCCTGCCATTCTTCCCTGACTCATTACGTACAGCCGGTCGCACATACCCAGCAGCTCCGGAAGCTCCGAAGAAATAATGAGAATGGCGTACCCCTGTTTTGCCAGGTCTGTCATGATATTGTAGATTTCCAGTTTTGCGCCCACGTCGATGCCTCGGGTGGGCTCATCCAGGATCAGCAGCTTGCTCTCCAGCATCAGCCATCTGGCAAGGATCACCTTCTGCTGGTTGCCGCCGCTGAGGGATTGGATGGGAGTCTCGATGCCGGCAAATCGGACTTTCAGCTTCTTTGCCATTTCCGCGGCTTCTTCTTTTTCCTTCCGCAGGTTCATAAACCATCCCTTGCGGATGTGATGGCTGGTGATGGTGATATTCTCCCGGCAGGAGCGGACGCCGATGATCCCCTCTTTCTTCCGGTCCTCTGTAACCATCAGGATGCCGTTTTTAATGGCGTGGGTCACATCTTTGGGAACGTATTTCTGCCCTCCGATGAGGATCTCTCCTTTTTCCAGCTTATCCAGGCCGAAGATGGCCCGGCAGACCTCGCTCCGTCCGGCTCCGATAAGGCCCTCCATGCCCACGATCTCTCCCTTTCTCACATACATGGAAATGTTTTCAAACATTCCGTCTGTGGAAAGACCTTTGGCCTCAAAGACCACTTCCCCGGGCTTTACGGATTCCTTGGGATAAATATTGTCGATGGAGCGGCCCACCATGTGGGCGATGATCTGATCCTCCGTAAAGTCGCTGACCGGGCCGCTGGTAATGGTTTTTCCGTCCCGGATGATGGTAATGTCATCGGCGATCTGGAAGATCTCGTCAATTTTGTGGCTGATGTACAGGAAACTCAGTCCCTCTTTTTTCAATCTGCGGATGGTGCCGAAGAGAAATTCCACTTCTTTATCGGAAATGGAGGAGGTGGGCTCATCCATGATGATGACCTGGGCCTGGAAGGCTACGGCCTTGATGATCTCCAGCATCTGCACCGTTGCAATGGGAAGTTCCTTCATTTTCGTCCTGGGATCCAGATCCGGCATGCCGTTTTCCTCCAGGATCTTCTTGGCGTCCCGGTACATGGTCTTCCAGGCCAGCACCCCATGGCGCAGGGGCTGGCGTTTCATAAAAATATTTTCCGCCACCGTAAGTTCCGAAAAAAAGTTCAGTTCCTGATAAATCATGGCGATGCCCGCCGCCTGGGATTCCATAGGACCTGAAAAAGAAACTTCTTTTCCGTCCAGCAGGACGGTACCCTCGTCTCTTTTGTACAGGCCGTTGATGATCTTCATCAGCGTGGATTTTCCGGCTCCGTTCTCGCCCATGATGGCATGGACCGTTCCCTTCCGCAGGGCTATGTTCACGTTGTCCAGCGCTTTCACTCCCGGGAAAGATTTGCTGATCCCGTGCAGTTCAAGTTTATACTGTTCACTCATATATCTATCCTTCTATCATCTTCGTCACGGTTTCCAGGTTAATATTTCCTTCCATGGGACCGAAGGCCGCCGCGTTCAGGGCTCCGGCTGCCGCCGCCCATCTGGCCGCCGTCTTTACCGATTTTCCCTGGACCAGGGCGGAAAGGAAGGCTCCGTCAAAGCAGTCTCCGGCTCCGGTGGCATCCTCCTGTTTTACTTTGTATACCCCAAACTCCTGCGCCTCCCCGCCGGGCAGATAGAGGGTGCTTCCCTTGGAACCGTTTTTCAGCAGCACCATCTCCATTTTTTCCCGGGCAAAACAAGCCTCCAGGGCTTTTTCCACTGTATCGGCTCCGGTGATGGACAGCAGCTCCTCCCGGCCGGGCAGGAAGATGCTGGTATTTTCCATGACCTCCCCGATCACCGCATGGATGGAGTCGTCTGTCAGCAGTTCCTTCCGGATGTTGGGATCAAAGGAAACCTTGGCACCGGCGCTTACTGCCTTTCTCATCACTGCCAGGATTTTCTCCGCAAATTCCTTTTGGGCCATCAGAGAACAGCCCATAATGTGCATATACTTCAGATCCTGGTAAGGGAAGTTCTCCGGAATCTCCGTCTCCACCGCGGCGGAATTCCCCATATGGTAAATAAATTTCCGGGAGCCGTCCCCAAAGTAGGTGACAAAGGCGCAGCCGGTGGAAACCTTGGGGGTAACTGTGATCCAGGAGGTATCTACTCCGTCCTGTTCCAGCCGCTCCGTAATGCATTTTCCGAAATCGTCTTTTCCCACTCCGCCTACCAGGGCTACCTTGCTGCCCAGCCGGGCCGCGGCGCTGGCGCAGATGGCAGGAGCTCCGCTGGGGAAGGGGCCTCTGAAGCAGCCCTGTTCGTAAAGCTGCACATCCTCCCGGTCCCGCATGATCTCTACCAGGATTTCTCCCATAATTAAAATGTCAGCCATTGCTTTCTCCTTATTCTCCCAGGCAGCATTTTTTCAGGTATGCCAGGGATTTCTTTGCCTTTTCTGTCAGTTCCTCCTCTGTGGCCCCGCCGCTGAGATCTCTCCAGACCCGGATATCGTATCCGATCTGGCCCCCGGTTTTTTCGAAGGGCTCCATGACAACGCTTCTCTCGTAGTGGATATCCCGCAGAGCCTGTCCGATTTCCGGCCAGTTAATGCTGTTGTTTTCTCCCGGCAGTTTCCGGTTGCACTCCCCTACGTGGAAGTGGCCCAGGTATTCTCCGCAATTGCGGATGGCCTGGTACATATTGTCTTCTTCAATATTCATATGGTAGGTATCCAGCAGGATCTTCACCGCCGGGCTTCCCACCTTGTCCACGTAAACCTTGGCTTCTGCGCAGTCGGTGAGAATGTAGGATTCATTCCGGTTCAGAACCTCCAGAGAAATGGTGATCCCCAGTTTCTCCGCAGTCACCGCCAGTTTCTGCAGGCCTTCAATGCTGCGCTCCCAGGCTTTTTCTTTATCTGTCTCTTTAAAATCGCTGGGCCAGAAGGAGTAAATGGCGCCGATCAGATCCCTGGATCCCAGCCGATCCATTTTCACCAGAACCTCTTCAAACCATTTCAGGGCTTGTGCCCGTACACGCTCCGATGAAGAAGCAAAATCATACTCCTTGGCCGGACCTGAATTGGTGGTGAAATAGAGATTTTTCTCCACTCCCCTGGCCTTCAGAGCATCGATCTCCTCATCGCTCATATCATGGAGATGAGCCGCTCCGATCTCGAAAACATCGAATCCGCAGGCACTGATCCGATCCGCCATTTCCAGATAATCACAGGTCCAGTTGTTGCCGTCCAGACCCCAGTATCCGTATCCGATTCCAAATTTCATCTTTCATCCCTTCCTTCTCTGTATTGATATGGTTTTGTGCTCGAGCAACTTTTGTATTATGATTATATCTCCACCATGTATTGTTGACAATGCGCATTTATCATAAATATTTTTTCTGTTTTTTGTGCGGATTGACGTGAATTGATTTTATTATTGTGCTCGAGCACTCACATATTGCGCAGTACATGGAAGTATGGTATGATTAATTTGTTTAAAAGGCTTCGCAGCAGACTACGAAGCCTTTTAGGAATAACTCCCAAGGAGTTGTGCTATGGCAACTATTAAAGATATTGCAGAACTTGCAAACGTATCCCGGGGAACCGTGGACAAGGTCATCCACAACCGCCCCGGCGTAAATCCGGAAACCCGGAATAAGGTTCAGCAGATCATTTCCCAGCTGAACTACAAGCCAAATCCCATCGGCATGGCCCTGGCCAACAGCCGCACCGTCACCCGGATCGGAATCGTGCTGACTCCCGCCTACAATCAATTCATGCAGATCACCATCAACGGCATTCAGCACGCAGCAAAAAACCTCAAGCCTTACGGGGTTGAGGTTATTACCCGCATGCCCGCAGCGGTAGATCCTGCGGAGGAGCTGAATATTCTCCGGGGCTTTCATGAAGACGGAATCAACAACATTGCTCTCTTTCCCCTGGACGACCCTTATATCATCAACTATGCCAACCAGCTGCTTATGGGGGGTACCTCTCTGATCACTTTTAATTCCCGGATCCAGGAGATCAAATCCCTGTGGTTTATCGGCCAGGATCACGTAAAAGGCGGACGCACCGCTGCCCAGCTCATGATGAAGCTGCTTCCCCAGGGGGGCAAGATCGGCGCCATCATCAGTTCCGAATATATGACCTGCCATCAGGACCGGCTCAACGGCTTCGAAAAAAAGCTCTCCGAGTCTCCGCTTCCCTATCAGATCCTGGATGTAAAGCCCAACGAGGACATGACAGAAGCCGCCTTCCGGATCACCCTGGAATGGCTGCGGGACTGCCCGGACCTTTCCGCCATCTATATCACCGGCGGCGGCGTCAACGGCGTGGCTTCCGCCCTGAAATACAGCGGAAAAGCCGGCCAGATCAAGCTGGTGTGCCACGACCTGCTTCCCGACTCGGAACAGCTGCTGCGGGAGGGGATCATTGATTTTGTCATTGACCAGAACCCCTTCGAGCAGGGCGAACTAATCGTCACTACCCTTTTTGATTACCAGAGCAGCCGCAAAATCCCCTCCCAGGAAACCTGCAGCATCCCCATTCATGTGCGGGTCAGCGAATCCCTGTAACCCGGGAGGAAACAACTTCTGCGCTTTGAAAAATATGTTCCTGCACAGGAAAAGAAAGCGGTTCATAAGGTTTCCCGCCTTCCGGATACGGGCGGATTATGGGGTTTGCCCGGCATTGCGGTAGAAACTTCCAGTGGAATACGGGCGCAATACCTGCTTCCTGTTTCCTTACGGTAGTCTGATCTGTGCCACTACGGGCTTAATACTTGCTTCCTGTTTTCTTACGGTAGTCTGAGCCGTGCCACTACGGGCTCAATACTTGCTTCCTGTTTTCTTACGGTAGTCTGAGCCGTGCCACTACGGGCTCAATTGTTGTTTTCTGCTTCCTTACGGTAGGAAGATCCGGGGAAATACGGGCGGGTTCGGGGTTTTTCTCAACCTTACAGTAGATAATCCCTGGGAAATACGGGCGGGTTCGGGGGTTTTCTCAGCCTTACAGTAGATAATCCCAGAGGAATACCGTACCAATTAAGATTTCTTCAATATTCCGGTATTTAGCAAGAAAACCGGGCTCCTCGGTCTGGGGAAATAGATCGTCTTAAACAGGGGCAGGTGTGACTCGCACGAGTCACACCTGCCCCTGAATTTACGTGTACACGGACTTTACTGCCGGGAGTGGATTTTTCTTTCCATATGCCGGAAATACTGGAGCAGATTTTTCTTCTGGGAGGTAAAGATGGATTTGTTCCAGTTGCAGAGATAGGCCATAATGCAGGCTACGAAAAAGTACGGGGTCATGGCGTAGCCGAAGACCTCTCCGCCGATGAGGATCGCGGCCAGCAGGGTATTGGTGCCGCTGCCGAATACGGAGGCGTAGCCCAGGGCCATGACAAATTCCGCCGGCAGTCCGAAGAGAGGGGCCAGCAGGCTTCCCAGGCAGGTGCCGATAGCAAAAAGGGGCGCTACTTCCCCGCCGATGAAACCGGAGGCCAGAGTCAGAATGGTAAGGGCCGCCTTCAGGATCCAGTCGTACCAGTAAATGGTTCCTCCCTGAAAGCCCAGTTCCACCAGGTTTTCGCCGCTTCCGGCGTAGCGTCCGGCATGGACCAGCATCATGACCGCCGCCAGAAGGATGCCCATGACCACTACCTTGCGGTAGGGATGGCCTTCAAACAGGAAATTCAGCCGCAGCCGGGCCAGACGGATCCCCTGGGCAAAGCAGGCACCGGCCATACCGAAGAGAATGCCCAGCACAGCGATCTTGATAACCAGAGGGAAGCTGACGCCGTAATCCGCCGGCAGGGGATGATGAAAATTGGTGAGCCCCAGAAAGCCGGAAACCATGCTGGCGGTAAAGGAGGCCGCAGCCGCAGGCAGCAGGGCGCTGTACTCCAGTTCTCCCACTACCAGCACCTCCAGTGCAAAAAAGATGGCCGCCAGAGGGGTCTGAAAAAGGCCGGAAAAGCCGGCGGCCATGCCGGTAAGAAGAAAGATTTTTTCTTCTTTTTCAATGGTCCATTTTTTCCTGACCAGCCGGCCCACGTTGTCGGAGACAGCGGCGCCGATCTGGATGGCCACTCCCTCCCGGCCGGCGCTGCCGCCGAACAGATGGGTCATCCAGGTGGAGGCCATGGACAGAGGCACCATCCGCACAGGAAGATTGCTGTCCTCCCCCAGGCCCACCCGGAAGACCAGCTTCATGCCCTGGGAGGCTTTCTTTCCCAGTCTCCGGTAAAGGGTAACGATCACCACCCCGGCCAGGGGCAGAAAAGGTGCCAGCAGATACAGATGGCCGCTCCGGATTTCCGTGCATTCCTGAAGGATCAGCCCGAACAGGGCTTCCAGGACTCCCACCAGGGCGCCGATCCCGGCTCCCGCCGCCGCCAGAATGAGCATATTCTTATAATTTAAAAAAATCTGTTTCAAAATCGTCTTCATCTCATTTTCCCTCCCCGTTTATCATAACCGCCGGAAGAAAAAAAGTAAAGTTTTCCTTGTATAACTTTTCTTCTTATGCTATAGTTATAGCGTTTAGGGTTTTCCGCAGAAGTGGACCTCCACAAAAGAGAAGGAGAATACGTAAATGAAGAAATTTATCAACGAGTTTAAGGAGTTTATCTCCCGCGGCAACGTGATGGATCTTGCCGTCGGTATGATCATCGGTTCTGCTTTTACCGCTATCGTTACCTCCCTGGTAAACGATATTTTCATGCCCTTGATCTCTCTGATCACCGGCGGAATTGACTTTACGGAGTGGAACATTGTTCTGGCTCAGGCCGTAGGCGAGGAGAAGCCGCCTACCCTGGGACTTGGTTCTTTCCTGGCTGCCGTGCTGAACTTCGTTATCGTTGCCATCTGCATCTTCCTGGTAGTAAAGGGCATTAACAAGTTCCGGGCTCTGTCCGTTCTGTCCAAAAAGGAGGAAGCAGCAGAGGAAGCGCCTACCACCAAGGTATGCCCCTACTGCCGTTCCGAGATTGCCATCGAGGCCACCAGATGCCCCCACTGTACTTCTGTACTGGAAGAGGATGGGAAATAAATTTTGATTTATAAAAAAGGAACTGTTGTAAAATAGAGAAATCTATGGAGCAGCGGTTCCCTTTTTTATACAAAAAAAGACCAGAGGATGCCGCTCATACTGCTGCAGACATCACACCTCTGGCGGAATACGGGCTGATTCTGGTTTTTTCTCAGGTTTACAGTAGAAAAAGCCAGGGATGGTATGCTTCCTTCCAGGTAGTGCAACAGCCCCAGAATTGAAAAACAAACCGGGTTCAGGATAGATTCCTGAGCCCGGTTTGTTTTACGCTGTCTTTTATGGCAGAAAGCCTGTATTTATTTTTTCTTTCCGCTTTTTCCCAGAACCGCCAGGATCCCGCCTATGAAAATGCAGAAATCCGAGAGGTTGAATACCAGCCGGCTGATTTTTTTCCATCTGGAGGAGAAGCTTACATAGTCTGTTACCGCCCCCTGATGGAAACGGTCAAACCAGTTGCAGAGGGCCCCTCCCAGCATGAGGCTCAGGCCGGTTTTCCGGACATTCCCGCCTTTGCGGGTCAGGGAGGCTGCCAGAGCAATGGCAAGGCCCAGGATCAGGCCGGCGGTTCCCCGGCGGATCAGCACCGGGTAATCGGAAAGCCCGCCCAGGGCAATGCCCTTGTTGCGGAATTTCCGGATGCGGAGCCTGCCTCCCAGAATGTACCGGGTCTCCTTTTCGGAAAGTCTGTCCTCTACATACTTCTTCAGCAGCAGATCTCCCAGAAATACGCTTAATACAATTATGACAAAGATCATCTTTTACTCCTCTTTTTCAGACTCCGGCTCCTCTCCTTCCTGGTCCGGGAAGGCCTGGCCGCAGTTCATGCAGAAATTCGCGTCTTTGGGGATCAGGGAGCCGCATCCGGGACACAGCTTGCCGCCTTTGACCAGAGCGATCTGCTCCCGGCAGCCGGCGATTTCTTCTTTTTTAATTTCGATGTCCCGGCAGATCTTCTTCATCTGCTCCGGGATCTCCCCGCCTTCCGTATACTGCTGGTAGATCATCTCTCCCATGGTCCTGCAGCTTAATTCTACCTGCTCCTCCAGGGTGTTCATGCGGCTGCGGATCTTCTGGATGGTTACAAATTCATCGGTTTTCTTTCCTACCGTGCTGGCCGCCTTGCTGATGGTCTTTCCCAGGCTGCTGAAAAACTCGTTTGCGTTTGCCATAGTCTCATTCCTCCTTCTCTATTATGGCCGGGCCTCCAGGGCCGGCGCTTCCTGACCCCGCATGATGATCCTGGGGCCGCCGGTATGTTCTACGTATTCCCGGGTGATCACCACCTGGCCGATGGCGTCGTCCTTGGGGATTTCGTACATAATATCCAGCATAAATTCCTCGATAATGGCCCGGAGGGCTCTGGCTCCCGTGTCCTTTTCCAGGGCCCGGCGGGCAATTGCCCGGAGGGCTCCCTCCTCGAACTCCAGCTTCACCTCATCCATCTCCAGCAGCTTCCGGTACTGTTTCAGGATAGCGTTTCTGGGCTCCTGCAGGATCTCCACCAGCATATCCTCCGTCAAGGCCTCCAGGGAGAAAATAATGGGCAGACGGCCCAGAAATTCCGGGATCATGCCGAAATTTCTCAGATCCTCCACGGTGACCTGCTGAAGAAGGTTCCGGTCCCCGTCATATTTATCCTTCAGATCCGCCTGGAATCCCATGGAGGACTTCTTGTTCAGTCTCTCCTTGATAATGTCCTCCAGATCCGGGAAAGCGCCTCCGCAGATAAAGAGGATATTTCTGGTATTCACTGTCACAAGGGGAACCATGGCGTTCTTGCTGTTGGCTCCCACCGGCACCTCCACCTGGCTGCCTTCCAGAAGCTTCAGCATGCCCTGCTGCACTGCCTCTCCGCTGACGTCCCGCTGGTTGGTGTTCTTTTTCTTGGCGATCTTGTCGATCTCGTCGATAAAGATGATCCCGTGCTCCGCCCGCTTTACATCGTTGTCCGCGGCTGCCAGCAGTTTGGAAACCACGCTTTCGATATCGTCGCCGATATAGCCTGCCTCTGTCAGGGAAGTGGCGTCGGTAATGGCCAGGGGCACATCCAGCAGCCGGGCCAGGGTCTGGACCAGATAGGTCTTTCCGGAACCGGTGGGGCCGATCATGAGCATATTGGATTTTTCAATCTCCACCTCGCTGTCCGCCGGGGAAAATACCCGCTTATAATGGTTATACACCCCTACCGCCATGATCTTCTTGGCCCGCTCCTGGCCGATGACGTATTCATCCAGCCGTTCCTTGATCTTGTGGGGAGGAGGAACGTCCTTCATGGAAAATTCCTTCTCCGGTTTCTTTTCTTCCTCCTCCTTCTTCTTGACCCTGGGCTGGGGCGGGATCTGATTCCGCAGGGCGGACAGATCGATCATCCCTATATTGGGGGGCAGATTCTGCAGCAGATCGTTATAATTCAGATTGCTGTTCTGCATGGTATCAAAGCTTTTCTGCATGCAGTCGGCGCAGATGTGGATGTTTCCCGGCAGATCGATCATGCGGCCTGCCTTGCTCTCCGGCCGTCTGCACATAAAGCAGAATTTTTCGTATTTATCTTCTTTTTTCTGGCCGGCGTCCTCCCCGGTTTTTTCCGCCGGCACTTTTTCCTCCGTTTCTCTCTCTTCTGACATGTTCAGCCCTCACTTTCGTATATACTTGATTATATGCCAAAAAACACAGTGCTACAAGTAAAGTTTTTCTAAAGGAGCCTTCCGGGATACAGCGGGGTACGCAGGCAGTTTCCCGGCATAAAGATACCGGGCCTGGGAAGAATTTCCCAAACCCGGTTTATCTTCTATGGAAACGCTGCCGCGCCTGTATCCCTTTTTACCGTCCGTCCCCGGCGCTGCTCTGCGGCATATCCTCTGCGGAACCCAGGGTCACGGTGAGGGTTACGCTGTTGTACTCTCCCTCGGTGGACCGCTGTACAACGATCTCTACCTGTTCCCCTGCCGCGTAATACTGCAGCACGTCTTTCAGCTCGTCAAAATTATCAATGGAGCGGCCGTCAAATTCCGTAAGCACGTCGCCACGTTTTACCCCGGCCTGATCCGCAGGGCCTCCCTCCACTACGGTGGAGATGCCTACGCCTACGGGCATTCCGTACATTTCGGAAGCGTCGCTGGTAACGTTCACGCCTTCAATGCCCAGGTAGGAAGCCTGATTCTCATCTACCTTATCCCGGGTTTCCAGATTCATCAGCTCCTCCAGGATGGGCTCCGCCTTGGCCAGGGGAATGGCAAATCCCACGCCGTCTACGGTGGTTCCGGAGGAAGTCATGGAGCTTTTCGCCTCGTTGATGCCTACCAGCTCGCCTTTCATATTCAGCAGGGCTCCGCCGCTGTTGCCGGAGTTAATGGGGGCGTCGGTCTGGATCAGCCCGGTGGACTGAATGGTGTTTCCTGCGTTGTCTGTGAGAGTCAGATCCCGGTCCAGAGCGCTTACGTAGCCGCTGGTCACGGACTGGCCGTAGCCCAGGGCATTGCCGATGGCCACCACCTGGTCTCCCAGTTCCAGGGCGTCAGAATCGCCCAGGGTAGCGATCTTGATCTGGCCCATGGTCTCTTCTGGAATGTCCTCCAGCTTTACAGAAACCACCGCCAGGTCGTTGTCCGCGTCGGAGCCTTTGATCTGCCCCTCTACGGAGGCTTCGTCAATGAAGCCTACGGAAAGGCTCTGGGCCCCCTGGACTACGTGGTTGTTGGTGGCGATCAGCAGTTCCGAGTCGTTCTGTCCCACGATGACCCCGGTGCCGGCTCCCTGGACCTCGTACTGCTGGGTTCCTCCGAAGAAGCTCTGCATTTCCTCCACAGACATGGTGGAGATGGTCACCAGGGAAGGCATGGCGTTGGCCGCTACCTCCTTGACGGTGCCGGTTCCGGCAGCGGAGGCTGCCTCCGGACTGCTGTCAGAACTGTTATCCGCCTGGGCTACCGGCTGGGTGGTGGGGATGGCTGCCACTGCGTTATCCCCGTCCAGATAGCCCGCCGCCCGGTTAACCCCGTACATGGTGCCCCCGGCGATGAGGCCGAAGACCAGAGCCATGGCCACGGTCATCATCCATTTCTTTCCGGTTGTCATGGGTTTTTTCTCTTTTTTCCCCCGGCCGGCTTTTTGCTTTCCGGCGGAAGCTCCCGGGTTGGAGCCGGAAGTGTAGTAGTACTGCTGCCGGGAACTGCCCTGGCCGGCTCCTGTGCCGCCGGCGCTCTGGCTGTTCCAGGAGTTTCCGGCGCCGCTCCAGGGATTGGCGCTTCCCTGTCCTCCGGCATTCTGCTGCAACCGGGGATTCACCCAGCTGTAGGTGGTTCCGGTCTTCTGACCTTCCTGGCGTTCCCCGGATCCGGCCGCTGCTGTTTTATTTTCCGTATTTTTGTTCAGTTCGGACGTGCCTTCCTGTCTGCTGTTCATTTCTTCACTCATGGTCATTTACCTCTCTTCTCTATCTTAAGCCTTGTACACTGATGCTAACGTTTTCCTGTTTACATGGCTTATTCTACCGGGCAAATGTGTTGATTATGTGACCTTTCTCGTAAAAATAGGTGAACCCCGGGATTTTATTCCACGGTAACGGATTTGGCCAGGTTCCTGGGCTTATCTACGTCCAGGCCTTTGCCGATGGCCACGTAATAGCCGAACAGCTGCAGGGGTACCACTGCCAGGGAATTTGTAAAGTAGGGGTTGGTTTCCGGAATATAGATTACGTAATCCGCCACCTTCTCCACCTCTGTGTTGCCCACGGTGGTTACTGCCATTACAAAGGCGCCCCGGCTCTTTACCTCTACAATATTGCTGATGGTCTTTTTGTACAGCTGGGGCTGGGTCAGCACCGCCACCACCAGCCGGCCCTCCTCAATGAGGGAAATGGTTCCGTGCTTTAATTCTCCGGCGGCGTATGCCTCCGAATGGATATAGGAAATTTCCTTCAGCTTCAGGGAGCCTTCCAGAGAAATGGCATAGTCAATGCCCCGGCCGATGAAGAAAACGTGTTCCGCCGCCAGATAGCGGTTGGCAAATTTCTGCACCTTTTCCTTGTGGCTCAGGAGCAGGGAAATCTGCTCCGGCAGCTGCCGCAGATCCTCCAGCATAGCCTGGAGAGCGTCGCCGCCGATCCTGCCTCTTACGGAAGCAAATTTCAGAGCCAGCAGGTAAAGGGCGATCAGCTGGGTACTGTAGGCCTTGGTGGTGGCCACAGCAATCTCCGGGCCCGCCCAGGTGTACATAACACAGTCGGCTTCCCGGGCAATGGAGCTTCCCACTACATTGACAATTCCCAGGGTACGGCTGCCCTGCTCTTTGGCCTGGCGGAGAGCCGCCAGGGAATCCGCCGTCTCCCCGGACTGGCTGATCACCAGCACCAGGGTGTTTTCGTCCAGGATCGGATTCCGGTACCGGAATTCCGAGGCCAGATCCACTTCCACGGGGATCCGGGCCAGCCCCTCAAAAACGTATTTGGCCGTTACCCCTGTGTGATAGGCGGAGCCGCAGGCGACAATACAGATTTTGCGGATCCCCAGGATCTCTTCATCCTCCATGCCCAGCTCCTGGATAACGATCTTTCCGTCCTTCAGCCGGGGATTCAGGGTATCCGCCACGGCTTTGGGCTGTTCCTGCATCTCTTTCATCATGAAATACTCGTAGCCGTCTTTTTCCGCCGCATGAATATCCCACTGAATGGTCACAGGCTCTTTTTCCAGTTCTTCTTCATCGATGTTGTAGAACTTCAGAGAATCTCCCTTCAGACACACCAGCTCCTCATTTTCAATAAAATATACCTGTCTGGTGTACTTCAGGATCGCCGGCACATCGGAGGCGATAAAATTCCCCCTGGAGCTCTGGCCTACTACCAGAGGACTGTCCCGGCGCACCGCGTAGATCTCCCCCGGATGATCCCGGAACATGATCCCCAGGGCGTAGGAGCCCTCCATCCGGTGCATGATCTTCATAATGGCTTCCATGGGATCTCCGTGGTAATAGTAATCCAGCAGCTGGGCGATCACTTCCGTATCCGTCTCGGAGCGGAACTGATAGCCTTTGGACTCCAGCTTCTTTTTCAGCTTGATATAATTTTCAATAATTCCATTGTGCACCACCACAATGGAGGCATCCTCATTGCTGTGAGGATGGGCGTTGGCGTCCGAGGGCTCCCCGTGGGTGGCCCAGCGGGTATGGCCGATGCCTGCTGTTCCCGGCAGGGTCTCCCCGCCCCGGGTCATGTTGTAGAGAACCTTCAGCCGGCCCTTGGCCTTGGCGACCTGGATCTCCCGGCCGTCGTACACAGCCATGCCGGCCGAGTCGTACCCTCTGTATTCCAGCTTGCCAAGCCCCTCCAGCAGAATGGGCGCCGCCTGCTCATTTCCAATGTAACCTACAATCCCGCACATAAACTTCCTCCTGCTTTGTATTCTTATCCGGATATTTATATATATGACGTTGGGGTCAAAATCCCTCCAGCTGTGATGCCTGCTTTTTCCGCTTCCGCTTTCAGCACGGATATATTCTACCATAACCCGGGCCGCAAGGCAACGGGAGCGGGGCGCCGGATGGGGTTTTCGGGGCAGAATTCCCCGGCCGGGGCAAAAAAACACTGCCGCATCAAGGATTTTCATCGCTGATGCGGCAGCTTTTCTCAGATTTTTTTACAGAAGCTTCCCTTTTTAGCGGGCGTCTTTGGCTCTTTTCTTAGCGGTTACCAGAACAGCTGCGCCTGCGGCGCCAATGCCGATGGGCAGTACCAGCTTCAAGGTATCCGTAGCGTCACCGGTCTGAACAGCCTTGGTCTGCTCCGCGGTTTCCTCCTCTACAGGAACTGCGGTCACAACCGGAACGTCTGCGGGCTCCTCCGTAGGAACTGCGGTAGGCTCCTCGGTGGGAACTACGGTAGGCTCCTCGGTGGGAACTACAGTAGGTTCCGGATCCTCCGGCTCTTCAGTGGGTTCCGGTGTGGGTGTGTCAGTAGGTTCCGGATCCTCCGGCTCTTCGGTAGGTGTAGGTTCCGGTGTAGGCGTTTCCGTGGGTTCTACTACCTCTGCCTGACGCACGATCATGGCATATTGGCCTACAATACCGTAGGGAATGGGAATATCCTGTGCCTGGGGCACGCCGGGTACCAGCTCGTAGCCTTCCGGCAGGAAGAAGTCCTCTCCCAGGGTAAAGATATAAGATTCGCCGGGTCTGTTCTCAGAAGTGATCTCGGCGTAATCTGTCCCTACTACTTCGCCGGTCACGGTGAGGAAGGTTACATTCAGGCCTGTGACAACCTCTACCGCCTCTGCGGGGACTGTGTCCTCCGCTGCGGTCACTTCCTCGGAAGAGAGCTCCTCAGCGCCTGCGTAGCATACGCTGACACCCAGCATAGCTGCTGCCAGGATTCCTACTACGCCTGCCTTTGCAAGTTTCTTTCTAAACATTTCTTTCCTCCAGAGAGCTTTCGGCTCTTAACTATGTAAAATGTACATTAGATTATTATAGTACGCCGGGACCAAAAGGTCAAGAGGCCTTTTGATCCCCGGCAATTCTTTTTACTGGAATTTCTCCATAAACCGCATGATCATGGTGGCGATCTCCGCACGGTTGATATTCTGAGTGGGCTCCAGGGTTCCGGTGTCTTCCTTACCGGTAATGATGCCCTGGTTTACAGCCCAGGCCATGCCTTCCTGTGCGAACTCGGATACCCTTCCGGAATCCGGGAAGTCTTTCCATGCATCGGAGTCTGTCAGATCGTATCCCTTATATTCCGCGTAGCGGTACAGGATGGTAGCAACCTGCTCACGGGTAATATCATCGGAGGTTCCGAAGAGACCGGCTGTCGGTCCATCGGTGTATCCGGTAATGATTCCCTCCTGCTGTGCCCAGATCACGGCGTCTGTGAAGAACATCTCATCCGGCACATCCGGGAAGATGTCATCGTACTCAACCGCCGGCTCTCCTTCCAGACGGTACAGCATGGTAGCAAACTGCGCACGGGATGCGGTTACGTAGGGACCAAAGGTGGTCTCATCCATACCGGTCATGATGCCGCGTCTGTAAACATATTCTACAGCGCCGTAGTACCAGTCTGCCTCGGAGTTGATATCCGTAAAGGGCAGTTCGATGGGCATCTCTACATGTACCGGATCGGAGCTGTACTCCTTCTCCTCGAAGGTGCAGGTAGCGGTGCGGAACTCGTATCCTTCCACGTCCTCATCGGGTTCTCTGGTGATGGTACACTCTACGGTCTGCTTATCTCCGCAGGCGGTGCAGGTAAACACTGCCTCGCAGGCGCTGTAGTCGTCTGACCAGTTGAATTCAGGCTGGCCGTATACGTGTCCGCCTTCTACCAGATCCGTATGCTTCACATCGGTGATGGTCTGTCCGTTAAAGGTAGCGGTGGCTGTGACGTCTGCCTCGCAGCCGTTATCCTTTTTCTCCACTTTACACTCAACGGTTCCCTTTACATTGGGATCGTCTACGATGCAGTCAACCGTCAGGTCTCCGCAGGCCGCGCATTTTACATCCGCAGTACAGGAGGAAAGGTCCTCTGACCAGTGGAAATCACCCACATACTCGCTGTGTCCGGTGGTCTGTCCCTCTTCCAGCTCTTCTACCGCTGTTTTACAGATGGGGCATACGTACACGGTACCGGTGTTGAAGTTGCCGGCATCGTCCTTGGTGTAGTAGGTCTCGTCCATCTTCTGGAAGTGATGCTGGGTGGGCTCGGTTTCGTTGGCCCGGGTGTCTGCCTCGATCAGTCCGCACTCCGTGCAGCGGTTCTCGGTAAAGCCGCCCTCATCACAGGTGGCCTCCGCGGTTACCTGCTCATAGGTATGCTCGCTGCCGGTGAAGTGATCCATATCAATGGTATCCACAAAGTTGGCGCTGAACATGAACTCATCGTTGTCGTTGATTTCCTCTTCCCCGAATACTCCGTTAAAGTAGGCATTGTAGTTGGGGTTGTAGTTGGTTTCTTCAAATGCGTAGCCGGTATTCTCGGTATCGCCGAAGTCTTCCTTGCCGGAGATATAGCCGAAGTTGGTAGCTACGGATACGTACATCTTGCCATCGTTCTTAATGGTCATAGACGCGATGGGGTTGTTGTGTACGGTGTACTGCGCGTCCTCGCTGCCGTTGGGAACTACGGTGAAGCCCATGCCGCCCATGTTGCCGCCGGTTTCCAGGGTACGGGAAGCACTGACTTCGTTGTACTCTTTCAGCTTGGTAACGGCGCCGGTTTCCATATCATAGGACATTACGCAGTTGGCAATGCTGAAGTAGAACTTGCCTTCATAATAGGTGCCGGAGATGCCGATGGAGGGGTATCTCTCCTCATAGGACTGCTGCAGCGCATACAGGTCCGCGATCTCCTGGTTGTCCACCATCTGGCCGCTGGCAGGATCCAGCACCTGGCCGTTGGTGAAGTCCACCAGAGCGGTGTAGGTATTTTCAGAATCGGAGCCGCTGCCGTCATGCATTACCAGCTTGTACTCCGTATCCATGAACTCTTCCCAGCCGCCTTCGCCCCAGTCGCCGAAGCCGCTGTCACCTTCCGCCTGGGTTGCGGTCTGGCCGCCCATCATGCCGCCCATCTGGTCCAGCATGCCCAGGGTGTCGGTGGAATCATAGAAATAGTAGTAATTGCCTGCTCCGTCTGTGGAGATGGGGCTTCTGGCAAAGGAGAACCAGGCGGACTCATAGGTCTGATCCGTAGCGATTCCCTGATAGGAGGTATCGATATCCTTGTAGTTGCCATCATACATGCTTCTCACGGAAGTATCGCTGACCATGAAGTACAGATGGGTCATATTTCCATCGGTCTCCACACGGTCCCGCATCATACACTCAATGTAAATATCCGTGTAGCAGGGGTCGATGTAGTACCACTCGCCGTCTACCTTTACTGCATTCCAATAGTGGGAAGAGTTAAAAGATCCGGCGTCCATGCCGAACATGGTAATGTCTGCATCGTAGGTAATCCGCACGTAATCCACTATGTAACCCGCATCGGGATCCCACTCATGGGTGGTAACTGTTACCTGCTCCCCGGTGGTCTCATCGATAACCGGCTCGCCGGTTTCGCTGTCTACCACGGTTTCTGTTTTCTCGATAGTATTTAATTCTTCAGCGGTCTTCCAGCTTCCGTCCGCATTCTTGTAGATCTCCGGGAATGCCCACTGGATCAGGTATGCGTAAGCGTTGGCATATCCCACGCAGAGACCGTGGCCTTCCGCCAGGGGCGCTACATGGTTGCCCTGCCATACGCTGGGGATCTGTTCTGCCAGTTCCGGGGGAATCTCCTGGGTCCCGCCCTCTTCGGCCAGGGTCGCTGCCTGCTGTACGGCAGTACGCATGCTCTGAATTTCTCCGGAGGCTGCACCCTGTTCCATCTGGCCCATCATGCTGTACATATCGAAGGTACAGTGGTTGGCCAGCCAGTCGTTGAGAGTAAGGAGTTTCTGGATGGTGGTCATGCTGTCATCCAGCTGTGCCAGCGCCTCGTCTTTAGCAGCCAGGATAGCCGTACCCATCTGGTCTACAGCCGCCTGGGCTGCATAGTAAAACATAGCAACCGCTCCAAATATCTGGTCATACGGTGCATAGCCCATCGTTGCCACATCCCATGTCAGAGGATCGTCTCCTGTCTGAGATGCCATCATGGTAAAGATCGCTCCGAGAGGATTGGAATCGGTATCTTTCAAATTATTATAAGGAACCTGTAACCCAAAAATATTTGGATTAGCTTCCATAATCTGCTGATACCCCAGATACAAGCCCAAAATTTCCTGTTTCTGCTCATCGGTCCAGGCATCGTACCCGGGTGTCGGAATCGGAGCCTGGGTGGGGGTGGGCTCAGGAGCCTCTGTAGGTTCGGGGGTTACTGTAGGCTCCTCGGTGGGTTCCGGAGTTACTGTGGGTTCCTCGGTAGGTTCCGGAGTTACTGTAGGTTCCTCGGTAGGTTCCGGAGTTACTGTAGGTTCCTCGGTAGGTTCCGGAGTTACTGTAGGCTCCTCGGTAGGTTCCGGAGTTACTGTAGGCTCCTCGGTAGGTTCCGGAGTTACTGTAGGCTCCTCGGTAGGTTCCGGAGTTACTGTGGGTTCCTCGGTGGGCTCCGGAGTTACTGTGGGCTCCTCTTCGCCGGGAGTCGGAGTTACTGTAGGTTCGTCTTCCCCGGGAGTCTCCTCCTCGCCGGGAGTCACGGTTTCATCATCACCGGACAGAACAGCTACTTCCTCAGTCAGAGCCTGGAGGGTTGCGCTCCGGGAAACGCCGATACCTTTGACGGTTCCGTCCGCGCTATGTACATAAGTAGTTTCCACCATATCTTCCGCGTTGACGTCTACCAGGACAGCGTCGGTCAGTGCCTCTACTTCCTGCTCCTGGAGTTTGTACTCGGACAGGTCAACGTAGTTGGTATCCGGACGGAACAGGATTCCCTCCCGGATCGTTCCCTCAATGGCGTTCCAGTCAATGGACCGGCTTGCCAGGGAATCTCTGGTGCTCTGGATCTGCTGTTCGGTCTGGACATCTGTCTCTCCGCGGTTATAGGAAACCGTTCCCGCAGCAATCTCAGTGACAGAAGCGTCCTGCTGAACGGTTTCATCGGCAGCGGCGTGACCGGGCGCACCCAGAGTTGTCGCGGGCACTGCTGTCAGAGTCATGGCTGATACCAGCAGCAGCGCCAGAATTTTACTTCTCTTCTTCATCACTCTCTTCCTTTCATTATATAGTTTTGTTTTATTCGCAGCAGAAGCCGCTGTTTCAGCGGATTCTGGGGGAATCTCAGGCCTGTTAAATGATACATTTCTGTAACAAACCCGTTAAGAAACCTGAAACATTTCATTACGGAATGCCTTTTTTCCGGGTCTGAATGCTTCTTGGTTTTTGACGATATTATATAATATCTTAATTTCAATGTCCAGTCTGTTTTTGCTCCGTATTGTGAATTCATGTGAAATATTCCCATCTTGCATTCTTATATATTGCATATGCACTCTTTTTTCTTATTTCCGGGGATTTGAAAATAATTCCTAATTTTTCCGGCAAAAATTCACATATTTTTTACACAAAATTCAATTGTCCGCAATCTATGTCCTTTTAAAAATTTAATCTGTCCACACTTTCCGCCACAGCTGTCCGCCCGGGTGCAGACGGCAAAGGACCCCTGGGGACCGCAGAGCAGATTGCGTTGATTTTTTCTCCCGGCCGTGTTAGAATATCCTTATTCCAGATGCCGGGATTCCGAGAGTGCGCAGCAGGGAACACTCCGCCAGGCATCACAGTTCGGGACTTTTGTCCCCAACATCATTCCAATAATCTATTACTTCTTTGGCGTTTCGCCATACTTATCCATTTGTAAAAAATTGAATCGCGCCGGTAATTTTGCGGTGGATTTTCCTTTACAGATGCTGGATTTTTGCGATACAATAATCCTGACAGAGTGAATGGTATTCCCCGCGGAATTGCCCCGCGGGAAAGGAGCCATTTATGAAAAACAGAATGGAAAATCTGGTTCAGAGAGCACAGCAGAAGGAGAACAGGGATTTTATCATGCTCCCGGTGGTAGACTTCTGCTTCAAGGAGCTGATGAAAAATCCTGTTGTCCGGAAGGGATTTATAGCCGCGCTGCTGGGCCTGGAGCCGGAACAGGTGGAGGGGACGGAACTTCTTCCCAATGAGCAGCCCGGGGATTATCCGGATGAAAAAACAGGGATCCTGGACGTATTGGTCCGCTTTCGGGAAGGAGGCCGCATAAACCTGGAGATGCAGGTGCTTCTCTACGCTTATTGGCGGGAGCGGGTATTATTTTATCTGAGCCGGATCTATACAAACCAGATTAAGCAGGGTGGATCATACCAAAATCTGAAGAAGGAGGATTTTGTAAAAATGGCAGAGAGAGACCCGTATCTGAAGGAAGCCTATGAAGAACTGGAGCGGATCAGCGCGGACCTGGAGAAACGTTATGAATATGAAGCCCGGGAGAAGGCGCTGAGGGACCATATTTCCTTTCTGGAAGACGCCAAAGAAAGAGGTTTGCGGGAGGGGCTGGAAAAAGGGCTAGAAAAGGGGCTGGAGCAGGCAGCCCGGCTGTTCCGTAGCCTGCTGGAAGAGGGCCGCCTGGAGGAAATGCGGCGGGCGGTGAATGACCTGGAATATCAGAAAAAATTGATGGAGCAGTATGGGGTGCAGGAATCTCTGGATAATTAAAAAAACGGAGCCGTTGCAAAGCAGATGCGTAATGGAATGGAAAAATCATCTGTGAAGCAGCGGCTCCCTTTTTATTATTTCGCTTTTTTTACATCTTTTCTTTTGTACATCCAGGCAGTGACCAGGGATACGAAGGGTACCGCCAGGATCACGCCGAAGGTTCCGGAGAGTCCTTCCAGGATCTCCGTTCCCAGGAAATAGGAATTCATCAGCTGCCGGGCAGGCATGCTGTAGGCGTAGTAGATGATCATCATGGTGGAGGCTCCGCCTACAAAGGCCAGGATCAGTGTGTTCACGTCGGTGCCCATCATATCCCGTCCCACCCGCATACCGCTCTTCACCAGCTCCTTCATGGAAAGTTCCGGGGAATGGAGATGGATCTCGCTGATGGAGGAGGCAATGGACATGGCCACATCCATCACGGCCCCCAGAGAGGCGATAAGGATGCCGGAGAACAGGATGCCTCCGGCATTCAGCCGGGAATTCTGCTCTACCAGGATCAGGTTTTCTACATCTTCTACATTATACCCGGTAATGTGCATCAGATGGGCGAAGGCAAAGGCCACGACTCCTGCCACGATACAGCCGAAGGTAGTTCCGGCAATGGCGGCAAAGGTCTTGGGAGTGAATCCTCCCAGAAGGATCAGGGTAAAGAGGGTGATCAGGATGCAGCACAGCACCGCCGCCAGAAAAGGCTGAACGCCCATGTACATCAGGGGCAGATACAGCCAGAGCACGCAGACCGCGGCAAAGATCAGGGATACTGCGGAGAGGATTCCCTTTTTTCCTCCCACCACTGCCAGCAGCGCCAGGAAGAGCACCACAAAGCCGACGATCACGGAAGTTCTGTCATAATTGTAAACATTGGCCACTAAGTTTCCGTCATATTCGCTGATGCTGATGATGACTCTTGTTCCCACTTCACAGGTGGCTCCATACAAGTAACCGTCGAGGCTGGTCGCCTCGACGGTTTCACCCTTGTGAGAGCCGCTGGTTATTTTTACTTCTACGATCTGTTCCCCGCTGCGTCCGCCGCTTTCGGTAAGGTTGTCCTGCAGGATGCTGGTTACCACTGCCTTCTCAAAAGAACTTCCATCCTCCGCCAGCAGGGGCACCTTGTGGATGGACCGGTTCAGGACCACCAGGCCGATGAGGAAGATCAGGGTCAGGACCGTAAATAATATGTAGCCTACTCTCTTCTGTTTCATGTTGTCTTAACCCAGATATCTGTCAACCATTACAGCTGCGTCCGCACGGGATGCATTGTCTACAGGAGCCAGATTTCCGTCCTCTCTTCCGCTCATGATGTTGGCGCTTACGGCCCAGGTCATAGCCTCCCGGGCAAAGGGGCTGATCTTGGAAGCATCCGGGAAGTCAAGTACGCTGGCCTGTGCGGAAACGTCCGCGCTTCCGTTGTATCTGTACAGCATGGTTGCGATCTGCTCTCTTGTGATCTCATCGGAAGGACCGAAGGTTCCGTCCTCATATCCGCCGACTACGCCGGTCTCTGCGGCCCAGGCTACTGCGTCGGAGTAGAACTGTCCTTCCGGTACATCGGAGAAGTCAGCAGCGGAGGTTACTTCCGGAGAACCTGCCATACGGTAAAGGATGGTTACAAAGTGGGCTCTGGAAAGCGTTACAGAGGGTCCGAAGTGCTCTTCGTCCATACCGGTCATGATGCCTTTGCTGTACAGGCTCAGAGCCGCGTCGTAGTAATAGCTGCCTTCTGCCACATCGGTATAGGGAACTTCCGCCAGAACCAGGTCTGCTTTTGCTTCCGCCAGGTGGCTGTATACCTGCTGGTACGCAGCGGATTCAATGATGGCCTGAGAGTTATCCATGGTCTTGTCCAGGAAGGGAGCGTATCCCTCTTTCAGTCTGGTGGAATCCTCTGCTGCGTAATCGCCCTGGGCGTAGCCGTAGTAGTTCAGGGGATCCTTCTCGTTATCGCCCTGGTTCTCCTCATCGTAGTTGTCGATGAGTTCGGAGGGAACCGCGTCTTTCTCCGTCTCCAGGAATTCCTCAGCGGCTTTTACAGCAGCTGCGTATGCCTGATAGCTGTCTTCTGTGTAATCCGCAGCGTCTACGGTCTTGCTCTCATTGATCAGCTCTACCAGGGAATCCTGATCCTCGGTCTTGTTAATGGTAAAGTCTCTTGCGTATTTGTCTCCGTTGTAATCGTAGGTCTTGATGGTAAGGCTGTCGCCGGAGAAATCAATGGTCGAGAAGGTAGGTGTGGGGTTATTGTTTCTCTCAGCGATGTAATACTGCTGTACGGAGTTCAGTTCATAGAACTTACTTCCGGAGGCGGAGCCTGCGGCGATGTACAGGGTACCATCGGGATTCGTCGCGGAATCTACGCCGTAGTCGATGGCTTTTCCGTCGATGATTTGGTAGGTTCTCGCGTAGGAGTGATCATGTCCGGTGAGACATACATCGATGTCGTACTGATCCATGAGAGGCGCGAAGATGGTACGCAGGTTCGCGCCGTCCACATCCGAGTGGGGAGCGCCGGATCCGTAGATGTCATGATGGAACATAACAACTTTCCATTTTGCGTCCGCATGGCTGGCAATAGCTCTCTCCATGACTTCGCTGTGCTCTGCGGCGTTTCGGTTGTTGCTGTTCAGGATGATGAACAGAGCATCGCCGTAGCTGAAGTAGTAGTCCGCGCCGGAGTTGGTATCGCCCAGCTCGGGATCTACGTTGGGGTTGTTGTAATGGAACTGATAGTCATCGCCCTTGCTCTCATGGTTTCCGATACAGGTTGCCAGAGGCAGGCTTCTCAGCTGCTCCGGAGTGGAGAATGCCGCGAACTCCAGCTCACGGATGTAATCTTTGTCGGCGCTGGAATAGTCGATCTGGTCGCCGGCGGAAAGGATGAAGCTGGCGTCGGGAGCGATCTCAGAAGCTTTATCCAGGGTCTTCTGCCATCCTTCCAGGTCGGAAGCGATGTTGGCGTCGTCTACAGTGCCCTGTCCCTCAGAACCGGAAGCGCCCATCTGGGGGTCGCCTACCAGGATAGTCTGGAAGGAATCGAAATCCTTAGAAGTGTACTCGTACACATCGGACCAGTCCTGTCCGTTGTTCCAGGTGTAGCTGTAGTAGTAGGTGGTGTTCTCGGCTACGAAACCGTCCCCGGTGGATACCTTGTTGGAAGCGGTGTAGTCGATTCCCTCGCCTGCGTCGTTATCGGTGGTCTTGCTGATGGGAGTGGCAGTTCCTTCAAACACTTTCGCGTCAGACAGATCTGCCTTGGTGCCGATCTTTACTGCCGGAGTGCCGGACAGTTCGGAATACCAGGCAAAGTTCAGAACGGTCTCATTCTCGCCGGGAGTCAGGATGATCTTGCCTGCGTCCAGACGGGTATCTGTCTCTACGGAGGGCTCAGCCTCTACCAGGTTTGCCTTGGCGTTCGCTACTTTGCTGTAAACCTCCTGATACTCAGCGGCTGCTTTCTGGCCCTGGGTGTTGTCCATGGTCTTGTCCAGGAATGCAGCGTAGCCTTCTTTCAGTCTGGTGGAATCCTCTGCCGCGTAATCGCCCTGGGCGTAGCCGTAGTAGTTCAGGGGATCCTTCTCGTTGTCGCCCTGGTTTTCCTCATCGTAGTTGTCGATGAGTTCGGCGGGAACCGCGTCTTTGTCTGTCTCCAGATAAGCCTCGGCCTCTGCTACTGCGTCCGCGTATGCCTGATAGCTGTCAGCAGTGTAAGCATCTGCGTCTACCGTCTTGCTCTCGTTGATCAGCTCTACCAGAGAAGCCTGATCCTGGGTCTTGGTGATGGTGAAATCCGCAGCATACTTGGCGCCGGTGTTGTCGTAAGTCTTGATGGTAAAGGTATCGCCGGAGAAGTCAACGGTGGAGAAGGTGGGGGTCGGCGTATTGTTCCGTTCCGCGATAAAGTACTGCTGTACCTGATTCAGCTCGTAGAACTTACTTCCGGAAGCGGAACCTGCGGCAATGTACAGGGTTCCGTCGGGATTTACCGCGTTCTCGCTGCCGTAGTCGATGGCTTTTCCGTCGATGATCTGGTAGGTTCTCGCGTAGGAGTGATCATGTCCGGTAAGGCAGATGTCTATGTCGTACTGATCCATGAGAGGCGCGAAGATGGTACGCAGGTTGGCGCCGTCCACGTCAGAGTGGGGAGCGCCGGATCCGTAGATGTCATGATGGAACATAACAACTTTCCATTTTGCGTCCGCATGGCTGGCAATGGCTCTCTCCATGACTTCGCTGTGCTCTGCGGCGTTGCGGTTGTTGCTGTTCAGGATGATGAACAGAGCGTCGCCGTAGCTGAAGTAGTAGTCCGCCCCGGAGTTGGTGTCGCCCAGTTCAGGATCTACGTTGGGGTTGTTGTAATGGAACTGATAGTCATCGCCCTTGCTCTCATGGTTTCCGATGCAGGTTGCCAGAGGCAGGCTTCTCAGCTGCTCCGGAGTGGAGAATGCCGCGAACTCCAGCTCACGGATGTAATCTTTGTCGGCGCTGGAATAGTCGATCTGGTCGCCGGCGGAAAGGATGAAGCTGGCGTCAGGAGCGATCTGGGATGCCATATCCAGGGTCTTCTGCCATCCTTCCAGGTCGGAAGCGATGTTGGCGTCGTCTACGGTGCCCTGTCCCTCAGAACCGGAAGCGCCCATCTGGGGGTCGCCTACCAGGATGGCCTGGAAGGAATCGAAGCCCTTAGAAGTGTACTCGTACACATCGGACCAGTCCTGTCCGTTGTTCCAGGTGTAGCTGTAGTAGTAGGTGGTGTTCTCGGCTACGAAACCGTCCCCGGTGGATACCTTGTTGGAAGCGGTGTAGTCGATTCCCTCGCCTGCGTCGTTATCGGTGGTCTTGCTGATGGGAGTGGCAGTTCCTTCAAACACTTTCGCGTCAGACAGATCCGCCTTTGTGCCGATCTTTACTGCCGGAGTACCTGCCTGCTGGGAATACCAGGCAAAGTTCAGAACGGTCTCGTTCTCACCGGGGGTCAGGATGATCTTGCCTGCGTCCAGCCGGGAATCATAGGCTGCTTCTTCTGCAGGAGCTGCTTCTGTGGTTTCTTCCGCCGCAGCTTCTACGTCTGCCTGGACAGGCTGTGAATCTTCAGCCAGTACGGTCACTGATGAACCGGACATCATGGCGGCAACACAGAGTAATGCGATTACTTTCTTTGCTTTCATGCCAGTTAATCCTCCTCAATAAGATTTAAGTCGAGATTATGGTAGCCCATTTCCCGGTGAAGTTCAATTGACTTTACAGCCATTTAGCAATATTTAACATTGCCTTTTCAATCCATTGATTTTGTCTTCCCGGGCTCTCCGCCCGGACAAAACAACCCCGCGGCCGGAAATTACCGTCTGTAATTTCCGGCTGCGGGGTTGGACTATTCTACAGTCTCCGCAGAGAGAAGTCCTGGCTTTCCAGGGTAAGATTTGGATTGTAATAGGGGTCTCCTTTTTCCAGGATCTCCGGCCAGCGGCTGTTAAAGAGGGCCACCTCTTTGTTAAACCGCTCTTTCTTTTCCGGTGTGTCTTCCAGGCCCCTGGATTTGGATTCGTAGTGGTACAGTTCCGCGTAAGGGTTGTACACGATCCGGTAGCCTGCCTTCTGCAGCTTCATGCAGAAGTCGATGTCGTTAAAGGCCACTGCCAGTTCCGTGGTCAGGCCGCCTGCCTCTTCAAAGGCTTTTTTCTTTACCATCATGCAGGCAGCGGTGACAGCGCTGTAGTTCTGGGCGCAGATGATCCGGTGGCAGTAGCCGCTGAAGCCCCGGGGCTGCTGGACGAAGCAGTGTCCGGCAATGCCGCCGAAGCCGATGACCACCCCCGCGTGCTGGATGGTGTCGTCCTCATAGTAAAGCCGGGCGCCTACGGCGCCTACGTCTTCCCGCATGCAGTAGCCCAGAAGTTCTTCCAGACAGTCGGGATTGATGACTTCCGTATCGTTGTTCAGCAGCAGCAGATACTCTCCCCGGGCCTGCTCCGCCCCGAAGTTGTTGATGGCGGAATAGTTGAAGCCCTCCTTCCAGTAGACTACCCGGACTTTGGGATTTTTTTCCTCCAGCTCCCGGTAGTACTGAAAGGTTTCCTCTTTCTCGCTGTTGTTTTCTATGATGATATATTCCAGGTTTTTGTAGGTGCACTTTTCCAGAGAGTTCAGACACCGGTCCAGATCCTCCGTATGGTCCTTGTTGGGGATCAGAACGGAAACCAGGGGCTGCTCCGGCCACCGGTACCGGGTCCGGTACAGGCCCAGATATTCTCCCTTGCTCACCTCCGCCGGAATGCCCAGCCGGTCATAGTGGGCCTGGACAGCCCGCTGCCCTGCCTCGAAGGCATACATCTTGCTCTGTGGATTCTCCGCTGTGGAGTCCTCATGGCTCCGCCAGTGATAGAGGATCCGGGGAATGTGCCGGATGTGCTCTGTTTTCTCTGTGCAGCGCAGGATCAGATCGTAATCCTGGGCCCCGTCATACTCCGGCCGGAGGCCTCCCAGACTTTCCACCAGTTCCCGTCTGGCTGCGAAAAGATGGCAGATATAGTTGACGGTGCAGAGCAGATCCGGGTTAAAGTCCGGCTTCATGTGGGGCTGAAAGAACTTGCCCCCGTCCATGGACATTTTGTCTTCGTCAGAATACAGCACCTCTGTTTTTGGATCCTCATTGACCGCTTTGGCAAATGCAAAGAGAGCGTCCGGGGTCAGCACATCGTCATGGTCCGCGAAAACCAGGTAGTCCCCGGAGGCCAGCTTTATGGCTGCGTTGGTATTCTCGGAAATCTTCAGGGGGCTGTCCTGGAATACCGCGTGAATTCTTGGGTCCCGGCGGGTATAGGACTCCAGAAGTTCCCGAAGGGGGGAGTTTGCTCCGCTGCCGTCGGAAAAGCACAGTTCCCAGTTTCCGTAGGTCTGGTCCTCTACGGACTGGATCAGCTGCTCCAGATAGTTTCCCGGGGTTCGGTACAGGGGCACCACAATGGAAAACAGGGGCTTTACGGGAAAGTCCGTATGTCTCTGGCGTTCCAGTTCTCCCTGGGAGGGCAGGTGTTTTTTCAGCCACTGTCCGTAGACAATGGGCTTATCCTTTCTGCCAAAAAGCTTCCGGGCCGCCTTCTGGGCCACGGCCCCCGGGCCGTAGGTTTTTCCGTAGCGCAGGGCCTTGTCCATCAGTCCCCGGGCCCTGCGCCCCAGGAGGGCGGCCCGGTTCAGATGGATCCGGTAAAAGCTGCTGGCGGACAAAGCCCGGAATTCTACCTGCAGCACCCGGGGCAGTTTTCCCTGTATCCGCAGATAAAATCCGCACTTATCCTGGATCTTTGCTTCCCGGTACAGTTCCTCCACATCGGTGCGCTGGCTCCGGAGAAGCTGGCAGGGCACCGGCTGTCCGGCCTGATCGGTGACCAGGATCTCCACCGGCGTCCGGTAAACGGTCCAGCCCCGGAGCACAAAGCTGTGATCCGCCGGATCCAGGGCGGCTTCCTCCAGATAGTAGCCGGGGCCGGAGCGCTTTTTCAGAAGTTCCCGGATCCTGGCTCCGTACCAGAGGGTTCTTTTCCTGCCGTCCAGGCTGTAGATTTTCAGCTGGCGGAACAGCTCTATGTTCTCCGGCAGGCGCAGTGTGACGGTAACCCGCCTGGCTCCCGCCGGCATGGTCTGGATCTGATACCGGTCCCAGGCGCTTTCCGCCTCCCAGTCAGACACCTCCGCCCCCAGGGGGGTGGAATCCAGATAGGCCCGGAGCTCCTGCCCTTTGGGGAAGAAGCCCTGCAAAATATAGATGTCCGGATCCAGCAGATGGAACCGGTCTCTGGTTACTTCCATCAGCCCCTGTGCCATTTCTTATCTCCTGCAATATCGTCTAATATATCAAAATGCTCGTAGGGGGTCCGCAGACTGCAGTCCCCGTACATCAACGTCAGATTGGGGTTGTAGTAGGGGTCTCCCTTCTCCAGCACTTCCGCCCATTTCTCCCGGAATCTGGCCACTTCTCTTTTAAACCGCTGGTATTTTTCCGGAGTGTCTTCCATACCCCGGGATTTGGATTCATAGTGGTACAGCTCCACCCAGGGGTTAAAGACAATGAGTTTTCCCAGCTCCCGGACTTTCAGACAGAGATCCATATCGTTCAGGGCTACCCGGAATTTTTCGTCCAGGCCGTGAACCGCCTGGAAGCAGTCCCGGGAGATCATCAGACAGGCCGCCGTCACGGCGCTGATATCCTGAATGGCCTTCAGCCGTCCGAAATACCCCACATCGCTGCGGCGGGAATGGGTCAGCACATGGCCGGCAAAGCCTCCCAGGCCAATGACCGCCCCGGCATGCTGCACCGTGTTGTCAGGATAATAGAGCTTGGCTCCCACCATGCCCACATCTTCCCGCTGGCAGTAGCCCAGCATCTGTTCCATCCAGCTGGGGGTGATGACTTCAATATCATTGTTCATAAGGACAAAATAGTCCCCGGAGGCAAAACCGGCGCCGAAATTGTTGATGGCGGAATAATTAAATTCCTTCTCCCAGACCACCACTTTTACATTGCCGTACTTCTTCTGCAGATCTTCGTAATAGCGGAAGGTTTCCGGCTTCCGGCTGTTGTTCTCCACCACGATGATTTCGTAATTTTTCCAGGTACTCTTTTCCTCAATGGAGGTAATGCACTGCTCCAGATCCTGGATATGGTCCTGGGTGGGAATGATAATGGATACCTTGGGATTTCCCTGCACCTTCATAATGGTCCGGAACATAATAAAGATATCGGTGTATTCCACCTCCGCCTGGATGCCCATGCGGCGGTAATGCTCCTCCAGGGCTTTCTTTCCCGCCTCAATGGCATAGGTCTTGCTGTCCTGGTTGCCGGCGGTGGAATTTTCATGGGCCCGCCAGTGGTAGAGGATCTTGGGAATGTGATGGATCTTGTCCGTCTTCTCGCAGCAGCGGAGGATCAGGTCGTAATCCTGGGCCCCGTCGTACTCTTCCCGAAGGTATCCGGTTTCGTCCAGAATGCTTTTACGCACCATAAAAATATGGCAGATATAATTAATGCTCCGCAGGAAGTCCAGATTAAAATCCGGCTTGCACCGGGGATCCGTAAATTCCGTGGTGTCGGCGTTTACCAGGTCCTCGTCGGTATAGATCACATCTATGGAGGGATCCTCGTTCAGGGCTTTTACCATTTCGAAAAGGGCGTTTTCCGCCAGCAGGTCGTCGTGGTCGCAGAGCATTACGTAGTCCCCCCGGACCATGTCCGCCGCGGCGTTGGTGTTGCCGGCAATCCCCAGATTCTCCTCCAGCCTCTGGTAGCGGATCCTGGGATCTGACCGGTAGGAGGACTCCATGTACTGCTGGACCTCATCCCGGGTGCTGCCGTCTGCCAGACAGAGCTCCCAGTTTCCGTAGGTCTGGTTCACAATGGAACTCATAAGCTCTTCCAGATACTGGATGGGGGTGTTGTAGAGAGGGATCACAATACTGATCAGAGGCCGGTAGGAAAATGCATGGGTCCTCTGCTCCGCCAGCTCCTGCGCCGAGGGCAGATGGCGCTTTCTCCAGATCTCATAGTCGGCGGGATTCCCCTCCATATGGTCCTTTACATAATTTACAAAATAGGACAGACCCTTTTTGCGGATCATCTGCCAGTTTCTTCCCCGGTTTTTCCAGCTGAGCAGCTCCGCCCTTCTCCCCCGGGGAGAATTTTCGTAGGCGAACTTTTTCAGATCGATCCGGGTGTACTTGTCCACCAGCGGATTCTGGAAATGCAGAACCAGATAATTGCCGGTAAGGGCCTGCAGGGGAATGCTGACCTCAAAGCCGTAGATCTGATCCGGATCTTTCACATTAAAGGCTTTGTACACATCGGGCCGGGAGCATTTTTTGTATTCCGCTTCCAGCTCTTTTCCCTTTTCGTCCTCTGCCCGCAGGGTGCCGCTGCCCAACTTGTCGTACAGCCAGCCGGCGATCACCATGGAATTTCCCCGTTTCCGGACGCTGTCAATGCGGCGCATCAGGGTCTGGCGGCCATACTCCGCCTTGATCTCCTCCGCCTGTTTCTCCCAGATCAGATGCTCCTCTTCTCCCTGCCGGGCTTTCAGGCGGAACACCTGGTACCGGGTCAGCAGATCGTTCAGGTTATAGAGAGAGGCTTTAAAGCCTACCCAGGTATCCTTCTTATTCAGGGTCCTGCAGATCTTAAAGACGTCCGGCCGTTCCACGTATTTTACTTTGTCCGGATCTTTCCGCTCCCCGTCCAGTTCAAAATACAGCCGGATCTCCCCGGGCTTCTCGGAAGCCCGCCAGCCGGTGAGCACACAGGTTCCCTGATGCTTTACATCATCGTAGCGTTCTATATCAACGGAAGAATATATCACTGCCATATACTTTGTATCCCTTTCGCTTCTTTATCCCCTGAGAGGAAACTCAGTCTTTCTTCAGATCCCGGATGCTTCCCCACTTATGGTCCTTTTCGGAAATGATCAGATCCTGCTCTGTCATTCCCTCCGGCATGGGCCACTCTACGCCGATGGCCGGATCGTTCCAGGCCAGGCCTCCCTCATCGTTGGGATGGTAGAAGTCTGTGCACTTGTAGGCAAATTCCGCGTAATCGGAAAGAACGATAAAGCCGTGGGCAAAGTTCTTTGGAATAAAGAACTGCTTCTTGTTTTCCGCGGAAAGGCGGACGCCGAACCACTTGCCGTAGGTGGCGGAGCCTTCCCGGAGATCCACCGCTACATCAAAAACCTCTCCGGACAGCACCCGCACCAGCTTGTCCTGGGGATAGTTAATCTGGAAGTGAAGGCCCCGGAGCACGCCTTTTTTGGAGGCGGACTGATTGTCCTGGACAAATTCCTGATCGATGCCCGCCGCCTTATAGTCGTTATAGTTGTAGGTCTCCATAAAGTAGCCTCTCTCATCCCCGAAAACGGTGGGGGTGATCACCTTCAGACCCTGGATCTCACATGTTTCTACTGTAATCTTTCCCATTTTTCTCTTCCCTCTTTCTCTTTATAAACCTTCCGCAATATCCATCAGGTACTGGCCGTAAGCGGTCTTCAGCAGAGGCTGAGCCAGCTTCACCAGCTGCTCCCGGTCAATAAAGCCTCTCTTGTAGGCGATCTCCTCAATGCAGGAAATATACAGTCCCTGCCGCTTCTGGAAAGCCGCCACAAAATCCGCCGCGTCCAGAAGAGCGTCGTGATTTCCCGTATCCAGCCAGGCAAAGCCCCGGCCCAGGGTCTCCACCCGCAGGGTGCCTCTCCGGAGATACTCGTTGTTGACGCTGGTGATCTCGATCTCTCCTCTGGCGGAGGGTTTTACGTTTTTGGCGATCTCCACCACATCGTTGTCGTAGAAATACAGACCGGGAACCGCGTATTTGGACTTGGGATGCTCCGGCTTTTCCTCGATGGAAAGGGCTTTTCCGTTCTCGTCAAATTCCACCACGCCGTACTCTCTGGGATCCTTTACGTAGTAGCCGAAGATGGTGGCTCCCTCTTCTCTCTCGGCAGCCGCCTTCAGAACCCGGGAGAAACTCTGGCCGTAGAAAATATTGTCCCCCAGCACCAGGGCTACCCGGTCGCTGCCGATAAACTGCTCTCCTACGATAAAGGCGTCCGCCAGGCCCCTGGGAGACTCCTGCACCGCATAGCTCATGGACAGACCCAGCTGCTCTCCGGTGCCGAAAAGCTCCTCAAACACATGGATGTCCCGGGGAGTGGAGATGATCAGAATGTCCCGGATCCCCGCCAGCATCAGGGTGGACAGAGGGTAGTAGATCATGGGCTTGTCATACACGGGCATGATCTGCTTGGAAATGGCCTTGGTCAGGGGATACAGTCTGGTTCCCGAGCCGCCTGCTAAAATGATACCTTTCATGGAAATGTCCTCTCTTTCGCGTTTTCTGTAAGACGCAAAAAAGCAGTGGCTTTCACACTGCGTTTTTGCTTTTTATTTTCCCGCTCAGCGGTTGCTGTACATGTCCTCGTAATATTTCTGGTAATCGCCGCTGGTCACGTTCTTCATCCAGTCCTCATGCTCAAAGTACCAGGCGATGGTCTTGCGGATGCCTTCCTCGAACATGGTCTCCGGATACCAGCCCACCTGGGCTTTGATCTTGTCCGGAGCAATGGCGTAGCGGCGGTCGTGGCCCTTCCGGTCCTCCACATAGGTGATCAGGTCATCGCTGACCAGCGCCTTCCGGGGATCCTCATCGGAAAGCATCTCCCGCAGGGTATCCAGGATAATGTGGATGATCTGGATATTCTGTCTCTCGTTATGTCCGCCGATGTTGTAGGTTTCAAAAAGTTTTCCCTGCTCCTGCACCATGTCGATGCCCTTGCAGTGATCTTCTACAAAGAGCCAGTCCCGGACGTTCTTTCCGTCTCCGTACACCGGCAGCTTTTTCCCGTGGAGAGCGTTGTTGATGATCAGGGGGATCAGCTTCTCCGGGAACTGATAGGGGCCGTAGTTGTTGCTGCAGTTGGTAATGTTGGCCGGGAAATGGTAGGTATCCATGTAGGCCTTTACCAGCATGTCAGAAGATGCCTTGCTGGCGGAATAGGGGCTGTGGGGCGCGTAGGGGGTAGTTTCGTAGAAATAGCCCCCGTCCTCCTCCAGGGATCCGTAAACCTCATCGGTGGATACGTGAAGGAACTTGTGGTCCGGCTGATAGGTGCCGTCCGGCAGTTCCCAGGCGGCCTTGGCAGCGTTGAGCATAACCAGGGTTCCCAGCACGTTGGTCTTTACAAAGACTTCCGGGTTTTTGATGCTCCGGTCTACATGGCTTTCCGCCGCGAAGTGGACCACTCTCTGGATATCGTTCTCCTCAAAGATCCGGCTGATGGCTTCACTGTCGCAGATGTCCGCTCTGATAAAGGTATAATTGTCTCTGTTCTCTATGTCTTTCAGATTTTCAAGATTTCCCGCGTAAGTCAGCTTGTCCACATTGATGATCCGGATCTGATCGCCGTATTTTCTGAACATGTAATGGATGTAGTTTGATCCGATGAATCCGGCTCCTCCTGTTACTAAATAAGTACGCATGTTTCTTCCTCCATTTTTATCTTTGCGTATTATATCATCCGTCCCCGAAAAAAGCAACTTTCCGGGATACGGCATCTCACTTGGTTTCTTTCTTCCCTTTGACCCGGTCCAGAACCTTCCGGGCCGGGGCTGTAAGCCTCCAGCACCGGGACTGGGTAATGGTCCGCAGTTCTTCCTGCAGCTGCCGGTTTCCATCTTCCAGGGCGGCGTTTCTGTTTCCCAGGACAGCGGCTTCGGACTCCAGCTCCCGCCGCCGGTCCCCGGCCTCCCTCAGCTGCGCCTCCAGCTGTTCTTTCTCCTGCTGGAACTGCCGCCGGTCCTCCAGGGCCCGGTTCCGGTCCGCCTCCATATCCCGGACCAGATATTCGTCCAGGATCAGATGCTGTCCCATTTCCCCGTAAAAGGTAGCGGGGGTATAGCCGTAGGTTTCCTCCAGAACCCGCCGGGTCTTCTCCTGATTCAGCAGCCGTTCCAGGGCGAAGATGCCAAGAAGAGGCTGGTACCGTCCTCCCGGGCGGTAGCCCCCGCAGAGGAGAAAGGCTTTTTCACAGGCCAGTTCCTCCGGAGAGGAGGCCTTGGGATACCGGAACATTTCCCGGAAAGCGGAGACAAACAGGTCCTCCGGCATGTCTTCAAAAAAGCGGCTGCGGAGGATCAGGCACTCGTTGTCGTATCGGATGGTGGCCGCCTCCGTTCTGGCGCTGGTGTTTTTTCCCTGCTCCTTCCGGAATCTCCGCAGAGAAGTAAGCCGGTCCGGCATTTTGTACAGATGGGTCTTCTTTACTGCCCGGACCCAGCAGTCAAAATCGTGGATCTGCAGATAGGCGGGATTATGCTCCCCCAGCTCCCTCATAAATTCCGCGGTCATCATCACCGAGGCATGAACCAGATAATTGCCGCGGCAGAAGAAAAACCGCAGATTTTCTTCCCGGCTCATCTCCGGCAGGTTCAGAAGGCCGAAAAAATCCGCCTCCTCCTGGTTCAGAGAATCTCCCTTTTCGTCAATAAGATCCGCCCCTGTAAAGCAGATCCGGCAGTCCGGGCGCTCCAGCATAAAAGCCAGCTGCCGCTCCAGCTTGTCCGGAGCCCACAGGTCGTCGCTGTCGATCCGGGCCAGGTAGTCCCCTTTTACTTTTCCCAGGCCGAAGTTGGTCACCTGGGAGATCTTCCGGTTCTCCTGCCGGAGATAGGCCTCCACCCGGCTGTCCTTTCCGGCATACTCCCGGATGATCTCCGGGGAGCCGTCGGTGGAGCCGTCGTCCACGATCAGGAACTGGATCTTCCGGTAAGTCTGGTTCAGCACAGACTCAATACTCTCCCGGAGCTGCTCCGCCTTATTATAGTTTACCATTAAAACTGAAATTACATACTGTTCTTCCATTGTTCCCACCCCGCATCTGACAGCGGAATTTTTCCGCCCCCTTCTCCCGCAAAATGATTATTTAAACAGACGGTACAGGAACCAGAGGAAGCCCCAGACGAACCATTCCGAAAACAGCATCACCAGGAAGGTTTCCGCGTCAAACCGCTCTGTCACGGTTTTCATAACGAATACTCCCTCCGTTACGTTGCCTTTGACGGTGAGAGTCTCCCCTTCCCCGCCCCCCGGCTGGAAGAAGAGATTGATGCCGTTGTTGTCGGCGGTTCCTGTCTCGGAAACCTCTACCACCATCTGTCTGCCCCTGCAGTCTGTAATGGCCGGAATTTTAAAGTAGTGGAGCTTTCTGGCCTTGATCTTATCTCCCGTTTCCTGGGCTTCGGACAGGACTTCCCCGGTGGCGGCGTCCCTTACCTCCACAGTCACCACTGCATCTTTATAATCGCCCAGAACATCCGCCTTGATCATAAAGCCGTCCAGCACATCCTCCTGGCACACGAAGGACTGGGAAACAGTCTGTCCCTCTGTCAGCACGCCGATGGCGGAGTAGACGGCGGTGTTTACGTTATTATCATAGATCTTGTGGGTCTTGTTGGTGTTGCCGTACCAGACTGCCAGCAGGACCGTCAGTATCACTCCGATGATTACCGGTAATCTTTTCTTCATAACTTCTCCATTCGCCCCTCAGGACTTCTCATACTCGTCACAGTAAACCCGGGAATCTCCAAAGGCCCGGCGATGGCCTTTTTCCAGCCATACTACCTTGCTGCAGAGATTCTTTACCTGATTGATGCTGTGGGATACGAACAGCAGGGTAGTCCCTCCCTCCAGCATATGCCGGATCCTGGCCTCGCACTTCTCCTGGAAGCGGAAGTCTCCTACGGAGAGCACCTCGTCCACGATCAGCAGATCCGGCTGCCCGATGGTGGCAATGCCGAAGGCCAGCCGGGAGATCATACCGGAGGAAAAGTTCTTCACCGGGGTGTCCATAAAGGGCCCCAGTTCGGAGAACTCCACAATATCCTCATAGTACTGCTCCATTTCCTTCCGTCCGTGGCCCAGTATGGCCCCGTTGAGAAAAACGTTTTCCCGGGCCGTCAGATCAAAGTCAAAGCCGGCTCCCAGCTCAATGAGGGGGGCCATGGACCCGAAGACCTGGACCCTGCCTTTGGTGGGTTTCAGCACCCCGGCGATGATCTTCAGCATAGTGCTCTTGCCGCTGCCGTTCAGGCCGATAAGCCCCAGGGCTTCTCCCCGGCGCACCTCAAAGGATACATCCTGGAGGGCCCAGAATTCATTAAAGGAAATCTGTTTCTTGATCGTTTTGATTATATATTCTTTCAGGCTGTCCACCCGCTCCGATGCCAGATTAAACCGCATGGAAACGTTGTCCACCTTCACCATCAAATCTTTTTCCATATTCACCTCTACAGATTCAGGATAAAGCTGTCCTGCTTTCTGGCAAAGAGCCACAGACCCAGGATCATCATGAGAACTCCCTCCGCCAGTCCCACCAGCACATGCATGGGATCCGGCAGGGTGCCGTTCAGCATTACATCCCGGTAGATCATCAGGTAGTTGGTAATGGGATTCAGCCGCACCACCCGGTACAGCCAGTTAGGCAGCAGGCTTAAGGCATAGATCACAGGGGTCAGATACATAAGTCCTGTGGTAAACACCCCGTACAGGTGGATGATGTCCCGGAACTTTACCGCCACCGTGGACAGGATCAGACCGAAGCCGAAACAGAACAGCACCAGCATGATCAGCGGAATGGGGAACAGGATCACCGTCCACCGCATTTCCACCCCGGTGACGATCATAACGATCAGCAGGGCGCAGTGGGAGGCCAGCACGTTAATGATGCTGGAAAGGATCCTGGACATGACAAACAGGTATTTCGGTATATAGACCTTCTTCAGAAGAGCCGCATTGTCCAGCATGGCCGACATGGCGGAACTGGTAGACTCCGAATAGAAATTGTAGATTACCTGTCCGCTCAGGATATACACCGGGTAATTCTCGATGTCAAAGCGGAACAAGTTGGAAAACACGATGGAAAGAATCACCATCATAAACAGAGGGTTCAGCACGGTCCACAGAACCCCCAGCACGGATCTCCGGTATTTAATCTTAATATCTCTTGAAACCAATTCCTCCAGAAGCGGACGGAATTTCATAAAATTCTGAATATAAGTAGACAAATCCTTACCTCTGCTTATAGTAGCGTCCGTGTACAAGGGGCAATACGCTCTCCTTGTACACGGATGCTAGTTTTCTTCTTTTCCAAATGCTAGCATCAGTGTACAAGGGGCAACACGCTCCAAACCGCGTAATTTCGGTGATTTTCTGTGTTATCCTCAATCGGCGTACAGAGACGTACGCGGAGGGAAAGTAACGCGGAAGGAGCTCAAATCAGCCCTTCAACGACCGTATTGTCCCCTTGTACACTGATGCTATCTGCTATTATAAGCAGAGACGCCCTGTTTGTCAACCGGCTTCCCGGGGGACAAACAAGGGCCTCTCCGCTGTCAGATTCTCTCTCCGTAAAGGAAGCTCATATCTGCTTCCCCGCCTTCTATGGTGTTCTTAAAGTAATAGCGGGTGTCTCTCCACACTGCCAGGGTGTCGCTGGCGTCTCCGCCCCAGTCTCCTGCCAGCACCCGGTCTGCTTCCCGGCCGTAGGCAATGACCCGGTCCGCCTCTCCGCCGGAGAGGCTGTCTTTAAAATAATAGGTATTGCCGATCCGGCCGCAGAGGGTGTCGATCCCGTCTCCGTCCCAATCCCCGATCAGGGTTTCCTCCCAGGGGGCTACCTGGTACAGGTCCAGGTAGTTGGCTATCCCCCGGGCATCCGCCTCCGCCAGTTCCCTTCTGGCTTCCGGAGTGCTCAGATGATTCCGGAAATCCTCCTGGTTGTTCAGGAAGCCGTGCTCCACAATAATCGAAGGCACGTCCAGGATCTGGCCGTAGCGGACAATGCCGTAGTAGTCGGAAACGCTGCCGTCTTCGTAAACGTCCTCCGGCTCATCTCCCATGCGGATCACAAATCCTCTGTCTTCAAATCCCAGCTCCACCAGCTCATCCAGAATGGACCGGGCCAGGGCCTGGCCCTCCTCTGCGTTTTCCGGATTGTAGGTGCCGATCTTGGCCACCATGGCCTCCACGCCGCTGGCCGTGGTCTCCTGCTCGTTATCATCTCCGGCGGCATTCAGATGAATGCTCACCAGAATATCCGCATCCAGCTCTGCAGCGTACTCTACCCGCTCCTTCAGAGTGGGAGTGGTCTCCCCGTCCCGGGTGAGATACACCTGGACATTGGCGTAGGTTTCCAGTTCTTCCTTCAGATATTCCGCGATCTCCAGATTAATGATCTCTTCCCGGTACAAAATGCCATCCCAGGTTTTGCAGGTGCCCGGGGAATCGGGACCGTGGCCGGGATCAATGACCACGACCCGCTCTCCATCCTCTCCTTCTTCAGAAAGGCTCTGGATGGCAGACGGAGGCTGTCCGGTCTCTTCCAGGGCCTGCCGGATCGCCTGGGGGTTTTCCTCCGCGTCGGTGACAATGTATTCCTCTACCGCCTCATACTCTCCCGCTGTTTCCTCTTCCCCGGAAATCCGGATCCCTTCCTGGCTGTCCAGCTCCCCAAGCTGGCTCAGAAAGGCCTCCCCGTCCAGAAGTCCTTCCGCCCGGATCAGCTCCGCCTCCTCCGGCAGGTGAAACGCCGCCACATTGGCAATGGCCTCTCCGGCCACCTGCATCTCCCGGCCGTTTTCCGCCACGGTCAGCAGAACCTCCGACAGGGTCTGGTCCTCTTTGCCGATCTGGATGAAAACATCCTTTCCGGTTTCCGAGGGAGCTTCCACAATGTATCCGGGCTCCGGATTCTGAACTGCTTCTTCTGCCCGTACCGGCGCTGCCCCAAGGGCCAGCAGCAGGATTCCTAAAATCCATGGATATGCTTTCATTTTTCTTTGGTCACCTCCAGATTCTGTATGGTCCTGCGCCCGATGGAGTTGTAGATCACCGGATAGTCCGCAAAGTCCTCCGCTTTGTAGCAGTTTCTTCCGTCCAGGATCACCGGCCGCTTCATGGCCCGGCAGAAATCCTCCGGTTTTAACCTCAGGATCTCCGGCCATTCTGTAAAGATCAGGCAGAGCTCCGCCCCTTCCAGGGCCTCCTCCGGAGTCCGGCAGTAGGTGAGCTTCCCCGGGTAAAGGGCGTCGAAATCCTTCTCCGCCACCGGGTCGTATGCCCGAAGCTCCGCCCCGTCGTCCAGAAGGATTCCTACGTTGCGGATGGAGGGAGCCTCCCGGAGATCGTTGGTTCCGGGCTTAAAGGTCAGTCCCAGCACCGCCACCTTTACCCCCTCCAGAGAATCGTAATACTGGCGGGCTTTTTTGATCAGCTTCAGCTTCTGGTTGTCATTGACCTCTATGGCCGCCTTGATGGTCTTGAACTCTGTATCGTAATAGTTTCCCAGCCAGTGCAGGGCCTTGGTGTCCTTGGGGAAGCAGGAACCTCCGTAGCCGATGCCCGCCTTCAGGAAACGGCTGCCGATCCGCTGGTCAAAGCCCATGCCTCTGGCCACGTCCTCAATATCCGCCCCCATGGCCTCGCAGAAATTCGCCACTTCATTAATATAGGAAATTTTCAGGGCCAGAAAATCATTGGAGGCGTATTTGATCATTTCCGCGCTGCGGCGGTTGGTCACCAGTTTAGGGGCGTCAAAGGTTTCATAAACCTGCTCCAGCACCTGTCTGGCCCGGCGAGTTTCCGCCCCTATTACGATCCGGGAGGCGTGAAGCGTGTCCCGGACGGCGGTTCCCTGGGACAGGAATTCCGGGTTGGAGGCAATATCCACCTGCACCGGGCGGGCCAGCCGCTCCCGCACATAATTTTCCAGCCGGTCATTGGTGCCGATGGGAACGGTGGATTTAACCACGATGACACAGTCCCGCTCCAGGGATTCCGCAATCTGTCCCGCCACTTTGTACACATATTTCAGGTTGGCGGAGCCGTCCACCTTCTCCGGAGTTCCTACCCCGATAAAAATGACCTCCGCGTCCCGGTAGGCCTCCCGGTAATCGGTAGTAAAGGCCAGACGCTGCCGGTTCCGGTCCATAAGCTCCTGCAGCCCCTCTTCATAAATGGGGGCCTTGCCCTGGCGCATGATCTGGATTTTTTTCTCATCCACGTCCACGCAGGTGACCTGGTGTCCGTGCTCCGCCAGACAGACTCCTGTTACCAGGCCTACGTATCCTGTTCCCGCCACTGCTATCTTCATGCTTGTACCTCCAGCTTGTTCTGTATCTTTCTTCTGAATATTAAGAGCAGCACCGCCGCCCCGGAGGCGGCTCCTGTGGCGCTGTACATATCATAGTAGATTTCCGGATCGTACCGGAACTCCACCAGGCTGTCTCCTCCGGGCACCTCCACGGCCCGGAACAGGCAGTTGCTCTTCAGGAGCTCCTGCTCCTCTCCGTTGACATACACCTTCCAGTTCCCGTCATTATACTCATTGAGCATCAGAAGCTTGGGAGATCCGGTGTGCACCTCCACCGTCACCGTATCGTCGCTCCGGTCCGTGATCTCTGCTCGGTCCGACTCCTCCAGAGGGCTGTAGGTTTCCCCGGACAGTTTCTCCGCCTCCTCCTCCGTAAGGAAGGCGGTGTGCTTCTCATACTCCTCCGCCATCTGATTCAGGATCTCTCCGGCGGTCCCGGTTTTCACCGTATCCGCCAGCTCCACCCGGTCTGTATAGGCCTCCAGTTCCTCGGTGACCAGACCGTCCTCTCCCACATAAGCAATGTTGTAGAAGCAGGTAAACCACAGCTTCTGGTCACAGAGCTGTCCCTTCACAGAGATCCGGGAGTCACCGGAGGCAGCTACGGTATACAGGGACAGGGAGCGGTCCGCCGGAGTGTTGGTGGTGATCTCCATCCGGTATTCCCGGCCGGCTTCCAGGTGATTGTCTCCCAGTTCCAGTAAAAAGCTGCTGTTGTCCTCCAGACCGGTCATGGAAAAAGCGCCGGAATACTGAACCTCTCCGGTTTCCGGGTCGGAAAAGGTCAGAAGCAGCTGATCCCCCTCCTGGTACCGGCACTGATTGGTGCCTACCAGAATGGCCAGGACCCCGGGGGAATCCTGCTGAAATTCCAGAAGCTGCTCCGCCGGGCTGTCTTCGTAAACCGGCCCTGCCGGAAGCAGGGCTTCCTCTGCCGGGGGAACCGCGTGCACCAGATATTTTACCCCCAGATACTGGAGCAGTTCCCGGTCCGCGTCTTCCGTCAGCACAAAACGGGTGGGACTTGGAAAACCTTCCGGATCCAGGCGCTCATAATATCCGGCCATATCCTCATTGGTAAGGGTAAAATTGTGGGAGCGGATGTCCTCCAGGCCGTAAAAAATATTGGTATTGGCAAAAAGGGTCCATTCCCCTGTGGCAGTGATCCGTGCCTCCCCGTCCTGCTCCTGGAGAAAACGGATGGTGTCCGTAGCCGGAGGGATGGCCTCCGCCTCCTTCTCCACCATAGGCAGGTTGGCTTTCGCAAAGGATCCGGTCTCCAGCACCGTCACCAGGCAGAGACCTCCCAGGATCAGGCTTCCGGGGATCTTTTTTACCAGAAAAGCCAGCAGCAGCAGACCGATGCAGGCCATCTCCAGCAGATAGATCCCGAATTCCCGGGTATGGCCCTGGTCCCGGTACACGGAATAGGTCCAGAAAAACCCAAGGCCCAGGAACGCCAGAGCCCCCAGCACAAACAGACAGGTCTTTCCCTTATGCCGGCAGTAATCCTCCCGGTTCACCGCCATATCGTTCAGGTTCAGTCCTCCTATGACCACCAGGATAAAATCCATCAGGCAGACCAGACGGAACTTGTGAGAGGTATTCAAAAGGGGCAGGCGGGTGTAGATAAAATCCAGACTGTGGGTAAAAAGCAGCACCGTCACCAGAGCCAGGGAAACCGTCCAGAAAACCATCCGCTTCTTTTTCCGGAAATTATAGGCGGTAAAGATCAGCATGGCCGCCATCAGCACTCCTGCGTAAATGGTGGATTCGTTTACGTGATATTCCGTATGGATCCGCAGATGAGGCATGAACAATGTCTGAAGATACTCCGGATCCAGGATCCAGGAAGAAAGCCGGGTCCGGGAATCCGCGTAGCCGTTGGCTCCCACGGAATTCAAAAGAGTCACCAGATAGGGCATGCTGCCCAGAACCCCCAGGGCTACAGAAAGCAGGGTGCCAAAATACACCTGGAAGATCCGTTTCCAGCCGGGACGCCAGATCCAGAAGGTGCGGAACAGCACGTAGGCAGCCAGCAGATACATATAGTAAGCCGCATAGGTGGGCATGCCCGCCGTCAGCATCAGGTACACGGCGGCGCTAAGGCCCAGACCGTACAGGATCTTCCGGGAGGTCAGGAACCGCTCAAAGAAGAAAAAGGCCAGGGGGGCGAAGGCCGCCACATCGCTGTGCTGCCAGCCCAGCCAGAGAACCACCACCGAGGAAAAGCAGTAGCTTCCCCCCGCAATGGCCGCCGCCATTTTCCGGCAGCCGAAGGCCCTCATCAGCAGATACATACCCAGAAAGGCCAGGGCAAATTCCGCTATCGCCCGCAGAAGGGTGGCGGCTTCCAGGGGCAGGAGATACAGATAATTCAGCGGATACATCCAGCTGGAAGCATCCACGGGAGCCCCTAGGCCGGTATCCGCATCCCAGAACTCCAGAATGGTCCCGTCGCTGATGGTGGTGTACATGGCCGGCAGATAGGAATCGATAATATCCGTCATCACCGGCCCCTCTGTGGAAACCTCCAGGGAATCCCAGGGCTGGTTCATGTACATCATGTTGGCGTAGGACATCTGGTATTTTCCGAAAAAGAAATTTGAAAACACAAAAAGGATGGCGGCCAGAATTCCCGCCAGCAGCAGCCAGTTAATTTTTTTCAGAAGTCTTTTCATACGAACCTCTTTCCTTTTTGATTTCCAGAATTTTTTCCGCCAGGGCGGCGCTGTCCCCCATCTTCACAAAATAGATCCCCGGATCCTTTTCCGAATACAGTTCGTGATTGGCGGGATTTTCTCCCAGGATCATGGGCTTGCCCATGGACCGGTAGATGTAGGCCTTGCCGGGAATGGTCCGCCGGGCTTTCTGGATAGAATCGCAGAAATGGCCGGCCAGGCAGAGATCGGAGAAGGCAATATAGTCCGACAGCTTCTCCTGGTCCAGCCAGGAAATGTAGTGAATGTTGTTTCCCTTGGGAGCCTGCATTTTTTCCCCCACAGGCCCGATGATGTAGAAGCAGATATCCTCCCGGTCCTTCAGAAGCTCCGCCGCCCCCAGGACAATGTCCACCCCCTGAAGGGGCAGGACGCTGCCGAAATACAGCACGGCAAATTTCCCCTCCGCCTCTCTTGGGCGGGGTACCGGATGGGGATGGTAGATCTCCCAGTCCGCCTCCAGATACAGCACCCGGATCTTTTCCGGATCCGCCCCCAGCTCCCGGCAGAAATAGTCCCCGTGGGCTCTGGTGTCCGCCAGGATCACATCTCCCCGGCTCAGGGTCTTCCGGTCCAGGGCCAGAAGCCGTTTTCCCAGGAATGAGTCCGGGGCGGCCTTTTTCCTGTCAAAGCAGAAGGTATCATACAGGGAAATAAAAAAATCCATATAGAGCCGGGTTTTTCTCAGCTTCCAGCCCCAGAAGGGGACTACCAGCTGGGGGGCGAAGCCCAGGAACACTGCCTGGTACCGGCTCGGGCGGAGGGTCAGCAGTTCCCGGAACACCTTCAAAAGCCGCCTGGGATAGCTGGAATCCGGAAAGGCGATTACGTCTACCCGGGCCGCCTGCTCTTTCAGGAGACGGATCTCCTGGGTATTTCTCAGGTAATCCAGATTTTTGGTGGAAATAAAAAGTACCCTTTTCCCTTTTAATTCTTCAAACATGGTCTGCTCCTATCTGATATGCGCTCTTAACCGGGAATAAGCCCTCTCTTCTTTCAAAGAGCAAAGGGCTTATCCATGTTTCAGCGGTTCTCCTGCCGGGCTCCGCCTGCTTCTTCTGTTTCCGTTTTCCGCTCCCGGCGGCTCATCTCATAATCCATGCGCCGGATCCTTTCCTGGACGTCCTCCAGAAGCTTCCGGTTGGAGGCGATGAGATCCGCCTGCAGTCCGGAAATAAAGGTCTGAAAGCCCAGGATCATCAGGGTGCTGGCCAGGATCAGGGACTGAATATGGCCCGCGCTCTGTCCCATTCCCAGGTAGACCAGGAAGCGGACCCCCAGAGCCAGGCCGGCGGCAAATACGATCCCGCCGATGATGGTAAAAAACCGCAGGGGCTTGTACATCATAAAGGCCCGGACAATGGTCAGCAGGGATTTCTTTACATACCCGAACATGCTCTTGAACAGCCGGGATTCCCGGAGTTCCGGATTGGTGCGGATGGGTACGGAGGTAATGGCCATTTTCTCCCGCCCGGCCTGGACAATGGTTTCCAGGGTATAAGTATACTCATTGACCACGTTCATGCGCAGAGCCGCCTCCCGGCTGTAGGCCCGGAAGCCGCTGGGGGCGTCTGGGATCTGGGTCTTGGAAGCCTTCCGCACGGTCCAGCTGCCAAGATGCTGCAGTTTCTTTTTCAGGGGAGAGAAATGCTCCGTCTCGTCAATGGGCCGCTCCCCGATAACAATGTCCGCTTTTCCCTCCAGGATGGGACGCACCAGCTTTTCAATATCCTCCCCGCAGTACTGGTTATCCGCGTCGGTGTTGACGATAATATCGGCTCCGTTCCGCAGGCAGGCGTCCAGGCCGGCCATAAAGCCCTTGGCCAGGCCCCGGTTGCACTTAAAATTCACCACGTAGTTGACCCCCCATTTCCGGGCCACTTCTACGGTATTATCCTTGCTGCCGTCGTTGATGATCAGGTATTCGATCTCATCAATGCCCTGGATCTGCCTGGGCAGATCGTTCAGGGCAATCTGCAGGGTTTCCGCTTCATTGTAGCAGGGGACCTGAATGATCAGCTTCATCTTATTCCACTCCTTTTAAGGGTTCTTTCTCTGTATGTTTCCCACATCTTTGCAAGTATAGCATAGAACCTGGCGGGGGCGCAATTTAAATTTCCTAATTATTTAAAAATTTTGTAACATCTGCTACATAAATATACTCGGAAAGGCTGGAACCGCCGGTTCCGTCAGGCTGGTAATGCTCCCGCTGCAGGAATACCTGGATCCTTCCCTGCTCTTTCCAGAGGGTCAGGTCCAGCACCGGCTCCCACTCTTCCAGAGACTCACCTGTAAGGTCAATCATCTCTTCCGTGAAGATCTCCCGGCCGTTTACAGTGAGTCTGGCCAGGGAAGCCCTTGAGCCCCGCTCCTCATCCCGGAAGAACACCAGAAGCTCCGCTTCCTCCCCGGCTCCCCGGACTAAGATCTGGGGCCGGGCGCAGGGCAGCTGCCGGGTTCCCCCGCCGGAGAGCTGAAAATCCGTAGTCCGGATATCCGTATTGTAAATGATCCACTGACTGCCCGTATCCCGGAGGATATTGTACTGGACCACTCCGTCCACCCGCCAGTAGGAAATAATGTAGGGCAGATCCTTGTCGTCCACGGTCATAGAGGTCTGATTGATCAGGGCGCTGCCCTGGGGGATCTGGCAGATGGTCTCCGCTCTATCTTCCGTCAAAGGCAGGGCGCAGGCTTCTCCCCGGGAATTTTCAAAGGTTTCCCCGGAAGCGTCGCAGGACACCGCATAGGACATGTTATAATTTGTGGAAACGTCCTCCGTCTCTCTCCAGACCCAGCTGATGTGAAGGCGGCCGGCGCTGTCCACGCAGGCCTGCCAGTAGGGAGACCGCTCTCCTTCCCCGGAAATCAGATTATCCTGAAGCCGGGTCCATCTGCGTCTGGCCGAATCGTAATGATTCAGCACCAGATCCCCGTCCCCGGAACTTCCGCTGCGGTAAAGGAAAAACAGGTCCCCGGAAGGCTGCATGTAAAATTCCGGATAGGTAACCTGATCCTCTCCTGTGCCGATCATGCCGGTTCTCCTAAGCCGCAGGCTTCCCGGCTGATCCGACACGGCATAGTTCAGGGCCCCGGCGTGACGGCTCCAGGCCATGTGCAGATAGCCCCGGCCGTCCACCGCAATAGAGATTGCGTTGTGGGCGTCGGTTATGTCTCCCTGAAAACCGGTCCAGCTATATTCCCAGTCCCCCTGGTTGATCCTTTTGGCCAGCACCAGATTGCCCGCGTAATCATACCAGGCGCAGTACTGCAGAAGGTTCCCCTGGGAATCCTCCCAGGAGGTTACCGCGTTTTTCCGGAAGGAAACGGAATTCACCGCGTTTCCCGCAAAGCCCTGCAGCAGGCGGCTGTACTGAAATCCCCGGGACTGATTGAAGGACAGATCCGAAGCCTCCCCCGTCTCCAGCTTTTCTCCCCGGTCCGCCCCCTGCCAGTTTCCCACATAGACGGTATCCGAGGCTTTTCCGTAGGCCAGCACCGCATCCGCTTCTCCGCCGGAAAGGCTGTTTTTAATATAGTAGAGATTGTCCCGGCGGACGCAGAGGGTATCCACTCCGTCTCCGTCCCAGTCTCCCGCCAGCACTGTGTCCCCCGGCTTTCCGTAGGCTACTACCACATCCGCTTCCCCGCCGTGAAAACTGTTCTGAATATAGTAGAGATTATCCCGGCGGACGCAGAGGGTATCTACCCCGTCTCCGTCCCAGTCTCCTGCGTACACCTGATCCCCCGGCTTTCCGTAGGCAATGGTCAGATCCGCCTCGCCCCCGGAGAGACTGTTCTGAAAATAATACGTATTGCCCCGGCGGACGCAGAGGGTATCCACTCCGTCTCCATGCCAGTCTCCCACGTACACCTGGTCCCCGGGACGGCCGTATGCAATGGTCAGATCCGCTTCCCTGCCGGAGATGCTGTTTTTAAAATAGTACAGATTATCCCGGCGGACGCAGAGGGTATCCTGCCAGTCTCCGTTCCAGTCTCCCACCAGCACCTGATCCCCGGGACGGCCGTAGCCCACTACCTGATCCGCTTCTCCGCCGGAGATGGAATATTTAAAATAATATACATTGTCCCGGCGGACTGCCAGGGTATCCGGAGCAATACGGACTTCTTCTCCGCCGCTGACGGTTCCCTTTTCAAAGCTCTGGCTGAGACCGCCGTCGGTCCGGGTCTGTTCTCCTAAGGGGGCTCCCAGACTCTCCAGTCCTCCGGAGGCCAGATAAAGATTCAGCAGGGGAAGGGTTACTCCGTAGGTTCCGTATTCCGAGGAAAAAATCATCCCCCGGGTATATTCCTGCAAAACTACGCCGGTGCTGGCAACATAGGTGCCGGAAACCGGATCTCCGAACACCTGCCGGCCGCCTTTGGTCTGGTAGCAGTCCTGGATCTCGGCGCTTGGTTCCCCGGACTCCAGGGAAAACCCCGAGTCGTAGGGGGCAAACACATCCTCCTGGCTGCCCAGGGTTTCCGGGGTGATCCCCCTGCCCTGTCCCCATACTACGTATTCCTCACCGGTCTCTGCCCGGCAGTCCCCGGCGCAAAACCCTAGGCTTACCGCCGTTGCCAGAAATACCCGGAGTGCTTTCTTTCCTGCTTTCATTGGTTGCTCCCCTCTTTTATTTTTCTGCGTCTTTTTTCTATTTTTTCGATCACCAGAATGTAGGCCAGAAAGATCAGGGCCAGCACCGTGACCGCGGCGGTGTAAAACAGGGAAATCCCCAGGATCCCCCCATCCCCCGCCACTTTTTTTCCAAAGAGCAGGAAGCCCAGACTGATAAACAGATATCCCCAGACCAGATGCTTCTGGTAGCGGGTAACGGTGATCACCATGGTAAAAAAATTAATCAGGGCTACCATGCCGCCCCCCAGGAGCAGGATGATCAGTTCTCTCCGGTACTGGGACAGATCCACCCCGTACATGGCGGAGAGTACCGGGATCCCCAGCAGGGCCCCGGCAGCCATAGCCAGAGCCGTCAGTCCCGCCACAAACAGCACCTGCCGGAAGATCAGCCGCCAGAACCTGGGCAGCTGTCCCTGATGCCACAAAACCGCCAGCTTGTTGATCATGGGCTGATAGATGAAGGTGCTGAGGAGGCTGATCACAAATACCGGCATAAAAATATAATTAAACTGCGCCTGTTCCTGGCTGGAAAGCACCACGTCAATGGAATACTTGGGCGCATTGGCCACATAGGCCATTAAAAAGGTGGACACAAAAATGGGCAGACAGTCCCCCAGCAGACGGCGGATCCCTCCCGGGGTCCTGCCCCTGGTCCAGGTCAGCACCCGGCTTTTCATTACCGTCCCGTTGAGCCAGAGGGCCAGCAGAATGGTGGTAGCCAGACAGACTGCCGCCGTCAGGATCAGATTGCGGACCCATGCGTAAAGGACCATAAATTCCACAATATAGACCAGCAGCCGCAGGGTCCAGATCTTTCCGGCTATATCCAGCCGCCGGTGCTGCTGGAACATACCGTGAAATACATCCTCAAAGGCGTCCACCGCCTTGGCTCCGCAGATCAGAAAAACCACTATGGATTTCTCCGGATCATAGGCTCCGGAAGCTGTCTGTACGCCTATGTAGGCCAGAGCAGCCGCCTCCATGGCGGCGGTGCTGATCCACCGGGCTCCCAGATAGTCCCGGAAGGAAAACTGTTCCTTTACGTCCGACACCTGATACTGCCGGACTCCATATTTTCCGATCATGATCAGCAGGTTGGCAATGGCGTAGGCGATCACGAAATTTCCCGCGTCCGTCACTCCGTCAATACGGGAGATCACCATAAGGATGATCACCGTCTGAAAAGAATTCAGCATGGCGGAAGCAGAATTCCAGAAATAGGCGGCCTTCTCCACATCCCTGCTTTCTGTTAAAAACTTTTTAATACTATCAACTCCTGTCGCGCAAAAGGGGTGCCGCAAAATCATCTGTCAAAGATGATTCAGCGGCACCCCCCTCTGATTTTTGTTTATGAATAGGTGGGATCCGGTCCGTAGGCTCCGCCGGTCCAGGCGTAGCGGACGCCCGACATGGGGGCTCCCAGATTGTCCCCGATCCGCACAGTGGTGCCGGAATCCACGTTATAGTAGATCCACTTGGCGTCGCAGGCAGCCAGCCGCACACAGCCGTGGGACTGCGGCGTACCCAGCATATTAAAGTCGTAGGAGGATACGGTCTGCAGATCCGAAGTACTGCTGCCCACACCGTGGAAATACACAGCTCCGTAGATCTGGGACACATAGGGAGCGTAGCTCACATAATCGTCCCCTACCATCTGCTTGTAGGTAACCTGCCAGCCGATGCTGTAGGTACCTGCCTCGGTAAGGCTGATGGGATTTCCCACAGAGCAGAGCATGGCCTTGATGGGCGTATCGTAGGAGCCGGTAGAGGAATTGTAGCCGTAAATGGTTACCAGGCCTCTGGTCCGGTCTACGGTAATATACTTGCTGGAGGGATTGAAGATAGAGGAAACATCGTTGAGCACATTGCCGTCTTTATCCTTGTATCTCCGGTAGCCCCCCTGGTAGAACCAGCCTTCCTCATTCTTCCGGTAGGCGTTGTCCATATTGCCCGGAGGGGTGGTATCCTTAGCCTGCACCAGGATCTGCACCGCCTGGGCTCCGTATTTAAAGCCGGTGGTGCCCGCCATGGCCCCGTTCTTGGCCCAGCCCAGCCAGCCTACCTTGTCGCTGTGGACCCGATACCAGATGTCGTAATACTGAGCGGCTCCGCCGGTAAGCTGGAACTGCACCGCCTCGATTTGCAGGCCGCTTCCCCCGTTGCCGGCAGAGGCTCCGTCGCTGACATAGTTCAGCCAGCCATCCTGGCTGACATGGACCCGGTACTGGATCCCCAGGCCTTCCATGTCCGTTACAGTCGCCTGCAGGGCTTCTATAGACAGCTTCTGGCCGGTGGTGCCCGCAGTGCCTCCGTTGATCACCGCGTTCTGCCAGCCGTTGTTGGCTACGTAGGCCTTATAATGCACAACCGGTTTTTTGATATAGGTGCCGTCCAGGCTGCCGGGAACGATGCTGTCCTTTACGGCCACCCGGATCTCCACCGCCTGGATCCCGAAGCGGAAGCCCTCAGTGCCGGCGGTCTGGCCGTTCTTGGCCCAGCCCAGCCAGCCCACTTTATCGCTGTGGACCCGATACCAGATATCGTAGTACTGGGCGGCCTCTCCGGTAAGCTGGATCTTCAGAGCCTCGATGGGCTTGGCCTGCCCGGTAGTTCCCGCAGTGGCTCCGTCATAAACCGGATCCATCCAGCCGATGTCGCTGACATGGGCCTGATACTGGATGCCCACGCCCTCCATGCCGGTGACGGTGGCCTGCATGGCTTCTATGGACAGCTTCTGCCCGGTAGTGCCGGACATGGCCCCGTCGATCACAGCGTTCTGCCAGCCGATCTTGCTGACATGGACCTTATAATGAGAGATAATGCGGTTGATGTTGGCTCCCTCCGTGGATCCCGGCGCAGGACTGTCCTTTTCCTGGATCCGGACTTCCAGAGCCTGCATGCCGTAGCGGAGACCGGTGGTTCCCGCCACTCCTCCGTTCCGGGTCCAGCCCAGCCAGCCGGCCTTGTCGCTGTGAACCCGGTACCATACATCGTAATTCTCCGCCTTTTCTCCGGTAAGCTCGATCTGAATGGCTTCCATATTATTGCCTGCCCCCACCTGTCCGGCGGAAGCTCCATCGCTGGCGTAATCCAGCCATCCCACATCACTCATATGTACCCGGTAACGAATGCCCAGGCCTTCCACACCTTCTGTCTTCAGCTCTACCGCTTCCAGAAAAAGCTTCTGCCCGGTGGTGCCGGATGTGGCCCCGTCCGCTACGTAATCCTGCCAGCCCTGGGTCCGCACATAAGAACGGTAGCTGGCGGAAACCGCCTCCACCACCGGGGTGGGGGTGGGAGTTGCGGTGGCTGTAGGCTCCGGTGTTGGAGTCTCCGTGGGTTCCGCCCCAGGGGTCTCTGTAGGTTCCGCCGCGGGGGTATCCGTGGGTTCCTCCGTGGGGGTATCCGTGGGCTCCGCCCCGGGAGTCTCTGTAGGTTCCGGCACAAGGGTCTCTGTGGGTTCCTCCGTGGGTTCCCCTGTCACCGGCGGTTCCGGCGCGGGCGTTTCTGTTGCCGCCGGGGTATCCGCAGGTTCCCCTTCTTCCGCGTATGTCCCGGCAGTGACCTGAGGCTCCCCGCTTCCCGGATCCGGCGCCGCCGAAACCAGGCTGCTGCCCCCAAGGATCATGGCCGCGGCCAGGGCAAAGGCCAAAATTCTCTTCTTCAATTCCTATCACCTTCCCTCTGCGATCTGAGAACGTACTCTCTTCTGTTTCTTTATTCTAGCAGAGACTTTCTCTGATTTCAAGACAGCAGTTTGCACAGAAATATTACGCAAAAATCCCCGTACTTCCCGGCCGAAGCCGGCAGAAGTACGGGGAAAACAGCCTTTGCTCCGGGCCTGGATTTATCCCAGGGCATAGGTCAGGACAATGCAGGATGTGACCAGGTTCAGGCCCAGCACCGCCGGGACCATCCACCGGTTTGAAAGGCCGCCGGCCGCCACCCGTTTCGCCGGGGGCTTCACCGCCAGCAGAGCCGGCAGCAGCAGGGGCAGAAAATATCTTCCCTGAATGCCTTTGATGACTTCGCTGTGATAAGCGGTCCACTGGACGTAAAGGCTGGCGCAGATGGCCAGGCTGATGAGAACCGTGGTTCCAAGAAGGACTCCCCGGGTATAGCCCCGGAAGGGCAGCCCGGCTATGTCGTTGTCCAGAAAGACATAGATCAGGATCAGAACAGCAAATACCACCAGCAGGGTAAAGCTGGTAGTGATGGTGAACCAGCCCAGCTTCTCTCCCAGAATGGATTTCAGCATGCCGTCCCCGGTGGTGTCAAAGGTCTTCAGGATCGCTCCCAGGAAATCCGCCGGCGACCGGAGGATATAGGAAACCTGGGCCGGGGAATCCACCCCGGGCTGGAACTCCGAAAGGAACCGGGAAGAGATCAGCAGCCAGGAGCCGCAGGTGGCTAGGCCCAGCCCTCCCGCTCCGAAAATATTCAGGACATATTTCTTTATGCCGCCGAAACGCTCTTTTGGGATCAGGAACAGCAGCAGGCACAGGGGGGCGTAGACCACCTTGCACTGGCAGAGGATGAAGACCATGGCGTACATCATCACATAGTGCCGAGCTTTCATGGGTTCTTTCCGGGTGAAACGCATGTGCAGCACAAAGGCTGTGAGAGCCGCAGCCAGAGAGAAGACAAAGGCGTCCGGCGACAGGGAATTGAACTGCTGCAGGCTCATAGGCAGCATGGCCAGAAGAAAGGCCAGATTCTTCCCTGCAGGCAGCCAGCGCAGGGCCAGAGCTACCAGCAGTCCGTTGACCAGCCAGTTGCAGATCCGCCCGGCGTAAGCCAATGTCAGCACCCGGTCCGTAAACAGCTCCGCGATCCGGATGCCTGCAGCCTGGGGCAGATACGTACCCGGGGCATAGAGGGCAGTGTTGCCGAATCGGATAAACTGCGTGTCTTCTTCATCAATCTCATACCGGGCCAGCTGCTTCAGATCGTACAGTTTCAGGTCCGCCATGTATCTGCCGCCGCCGAACTTGAGCGCCGCGGGAAGTTCTCCTCCCGCCCCGGATACTCCCTGGGCCTCTTCATCCGGATTCTGCTGGGAGATCAGCTGGCCTTCGGCGATCTGATACGCCCGCAGAAAATGATTTTCCTCATCCGGGGTGGTAAACATGGGCACGGAAACCAGCTGAAAAATCCCCATGGCCAGGTAGCATACCACAAACAGCCGGTGGATCTGCTTCCAGCCCCTGACCTGGATCAGCCAGAACAGCGCCGCCCAGACTGCCCCGGTAAAAGCAGCCACTATAAGGAACACCTGGCCGGTATCCACATTTTTCCGGATCAGGCTGAGACACAGCCGGGTGTTGGCTTTTTCTCCGCCGTTAATAAAAATACCTTCCTCCGGATGCTGATTGGTGCTGAGCAGGATGCCGGTGTCTTCCCCGGTTCCCAGCAGGCGGACTTCCAGTTCCGTTCCTTTTACCTGCTCCAGAGGCTCCTCCAGCACCAGCTTCATCTGAGTGCCCCGGTAAGAGTACTGGTCCGCGGACCATTCCTGGACCAGGGTTCCCTCCTGGTACAGCTGGATCTGCAGGATGCCGGTCTGGGCCTCGGGATCCTTCTGGGTCTGCAGGATCATTCCCTCCAGCCGCTCCTGCTCACAGTGGATAAATTCAGAAACCGTCATATCCCGGGTCATAGAGATACTCTCTCCGTTGGCGGCGGGCATGGCGGTTTTATCGGCCAGGGGCCTTTCTCTCAAATAGAAGGCTTCCAGAGCCAGTATTACAAGAAGCAGAACCGCCCAGGGGATCAGCTTCCATTTCTTTACAGCGCGCAATCCTTTCATTTCTTCCCTGCCTCCGCTTTCCTGACCATATCCTGCTCCTTTTCCTGAAATCGTTCCTGGCACCGGATCAGGAGCATCTCAAAATCCTGCCGGTTTTTCTGGGCAATGGAGGTCAGCAGCAGTCCGGAAAAGAAGGAAATAATCGCCGCCAGATAAACAAAGCCGCAGACGATCAGGGTGGGGAAGTTGGGCACCAGCCCGGTCCGGGCAAAGGTGGCCAGCACCGGGATCAGAAAAATGGTGCTGAGAGCTGCCAGCAAACCAGCCAGCAGCAGATAAAAGCCCATGGGCTTGTAGATCCGGTACAGCCGGAAAATCGTCCGCAGGACTTTAAAGCCATCCCTATAGGTATTCAGCTTGGACTGGCTTCCCTCCGGCCGGTCCCGATAATCAATGACCACATTCTCCACGTACAGATTTTTGTCAATGGCGTGAATGCTCATCTCCGTCTCAATCTCAAAACCTTTGGACAAAACAGGAAAGGTTTTTACAAAATTATAGCTGAAGGCCCGGTAGCCGGTCATGATATCTTTGATATCGCTTTTGAAAAGGCGGTTGATGGTCTTTCGGACCAGGGAATTCCCCAGATTATGAAAGGGCCTTTTATTTTCCGCAAAATAGGTGGAGGAGAGACGGTCTCCTACCACCATATCCACATGCTTTTCCCGGATCAGGGACGCCATCTCCGGTCCGAATTCCGCCGGATAGGTGTCGTCCCCGTCCACCATCAGGTAAACCTCCGCGTCGATCTCCCGGAACATGCGGCGGATCACATTGCCCTTGCCCTGCATGTATTCATGGCGGACCACCGCCCCGGCTTCCGCCGCCAGATCTCCTGTGCCGTCTGTGGAGTTATTATCGTAAACATAGATCACTGCCTCCGGCAGCGCCCTTTTCCAGTCGCTGATTACCTTCTGAATGGTTTTCGCTTCATTATAACAAGGTATCAGCACGGCTGTTTTATCCATATGCTCCCCCTAAAAATTTTTACTCAGTTCATCTCCGCGTGACAGCCGCCGATCATGGTTTCGGTTCCCGCGCTGTCCACCCCATAAACGTGAATGGTATAGGCGGCATGCCGGTAGCCGAAGTCTTCTCCGAAGATTTCCGCCTGATAGCTGCCGTCCTCCTGCTCAACGGCATCATACCACTGCAGGTCGGATCTGTCAACGGCGGACCAGACCGCGCAGCGGATGGCCGTAAAGTCTCCGCAGTTCTGGAGATTGGTGATCTGCAGGGTAAGCTTGCCGGCCAGGAAATCGTAGGGCACTGCGGTTACAGCGGCGGAAGGGGTTTCGCTGCCCTCCGGGCTGATTTCAATTTTATCATCGCCGATGGCCGCGGTGCTGCCGTCCTCCAGCTCCAGGCTAAGACTCAGGGAGTAGGTGCCGGGCTGGCTGCCGAAGTCCTCCAGAGGAATTTCCAGAGCGTAGGACCCATCCTCCCGAAGCTGGCCCTGGTAAGTCCGCAGATCCTGCTTTTCCTCCCCGGTCCAGACCTGGCAGCTGAGGCCTGTGACGGTCTGATCCCACTGAATGCCGCTGACGTTCAGGGAAAGGGTCTGGCTCTCCGGATCGTAATGAAGGGCGGAGACATCCGCTTTGTTAATATCGGAATTCAGCTGATCCATCAGTTCCGATTTCTGGGCCAGTCCGGCGTTGGCCGCTTCTACGCCGTACCGCTCCACCAGGGTTTCCTCCCCGGAAAACAGGTTTACTCCCAGCCCCAGACGGTTGCCCTGGATCCCGCAGCCCAGACTGGCCAGGGTGGTGGGGAAGGCGTCAAAGGTGCTGTACTCCCGGAAGGTATCGGTTTCCGGAGTTACCGGCGCGTTAATGTAGGCCGTGTAGACTCTGCGGCCGTAATCCTCCGAAACATTGTCGCAGTAGTCCGCGTCCATGGTGGGATGGTCTCCGGAGATGACAATGGTGGTATTTTCATAGAAAGGCTGTTCCTGGATCCATTCCACAAATTCCGCCACCTGCCTGCTGGAGCAGGCCATAACATTGGAGTACTGATCTTCTCCGTAGGAATCCCCGCAGAGCCGGCAGACATAGCCGTCCTCAAAATGGGTGTCTACGGTCAGCATGGTGAGATTGAAGGGCTGATCGGAGGCCGCCAGCTCCGTCAGGCGCTGCCGGGCGTTGGCAAAAAGCTTTTCATCCTCGTAGCCCCACCACACCCGGTAATCCTCCGGGATCTCTCCATGGGTTCTGGAATAATTGTAGTCGTACATCTCATAATTCCCGTGCTGGCGGAAATACAGCTCCCTGCCTCCGAAAGCCGCTTCCGAGCCGATGAGCAGTTCCTGCCGGTAGCCGGCCTCTTCCAGGATATCCCCCAGAGTGGTAATGCCCGGGAAGAAATTCTCCTGGCTGTTCATGGAGTTTTTCTCCACAGAGATCAGCAGGGGCAGACCGGAGGTCTGTCCGAACATGGCACCCACCGTCCAGGTGGTGCCTGTCAGGGAATAGGCTCCGTTGAGAGTGGTGTGTCCGGAGAAATTTTCGTTTTCCAGGGAAAGGCGGGTCAGCTCCGGGATCACATCTTCTTCAAAGGCGCCGCCGTTTGCCTCATCGGAAAAGGTGGTTTCCATGGACTCCAGGTAAATGTAGATCAGATTCCGCTTCTGTTCCGGAAAGGTAATGGAAACCGAGGCGGGATCCACGTAATTGTCGTCAATAAAGGAGGAGTAGGTGTGCTGGTTTTTCACGTAGGCGGAAACTTCCAGGGTGTTCCAGATATAAACAAGAGAAAGGGCGGTAACCAGGATCCCCAGGCAGGGCAGGACCGTAAGATACCGGCGGCAGGCCTTCTTTCTGTTCCGCAGCAGATAAAGCAGCAGGCCCAGAACCCCTGCGGTGATCAGGGCCGGAAGCGCACTAAAGAGGAGATAGTCCAGAATCATACCGCTGTTGGTGCCCTCCATAGGCATCTTCAGGTGATAGACGATCTCCTCCATAGTAAGATTGTTCCAGGTGTTCAGCACCCAGACCACGCTCCGGCAGACCAGGACTGCCAGGGCTCCTATAAACACCGCCAGGGCCCTTCCGGAAGCTCCCAGCGCCTTCCTGGCCCTTTGGCGTTCTTTTTTCTCCGGTTCCCCATACAGTGCCGGTTCCCCTGTAATTTCTTTCATAGCTATCCTACCCTTTCTTCTTTTGTTCCAAGGGTATTATAGCAGGTTCAGCTTTTGTAAACAACAGGTAAAATACATGTTAATCCCGCAGCCGGGGATTTTTTAAAACTTCTCCGCAAAGCGGGTAAACATGGTGGCCATCTCTGCCCGGGCAATGTTCTGCAAAGGTTCAAGGGTACCGGTGTCCGTCTTGCCCGTAAGGATTCCCTGAGCTACGGCCCAGGCCATGCCCTCCTGGGCAAAAACGGATACCTTGCCGGAATCCGGGTAGGAGGTCCAGTCCTCAGAGGCGGTAAGGTCGTATTCCTTGTACTTCGCGTAGCGGTGCAGCATGGTAGCCACCTGTTCCCGGGTAACGGAATCGGCGGTGCCGAATTTTCCCGCCTCCGGGCCTTCCGTGTAGCCGGTGATCACCCCGTTCTCCCAGGCCCAGAGAATCGCGTTCGTGTACCAGGCGCCCTCTCCTACATCCTCAAATACCGGCTGGTACTCCACCGCCGGCTCTCCTTCCATCCGGTACAGCATGACTGCCAACTGGGCCCGGGAGCAGGTTTCATAAGGGCCGAAGGTATCCGAGGTAAGACCGGTCATAATGCCCTGATCGTAAATGTATTCCACGGAATTGCAGAACCAGTCTCCCTGCTGCACATCGGTAAAGGGCAGCTGGAAGGAAACCGTCGGGATCTCCGGCCAGGCGCCGGCCCCATGGGAAACGATCTGGATATAATCGGCGCTGGCGTAGAGATACATATTCTGGAAATCGTAGTTTCCTCCCTCTCCGATTGCCGTGCGGTCACTGTTCAGCACCGGGTCGCTCTGCACCTGATAGAAGCCGTCCACAGGGGTTTCGTTTCGGATCAGGAAGGCATAGCAGGCATGAAGGCCTGTGCTGTATACAATATCCGTGCTGGTAGAGGCTCCGGTCCGGACCTTCAGGTCCGCGTACTCCTGCTCCGCATCGGGAAGGATGTCCTTGATGCCGATGGTGTAAAGCCCAGCATCCCGGCTGCCGGCTGCCCGGTCCAGGCTCCAGGCCAGGGCAGCTGCCTTCTCTCCCCAGTAGGGATCGGAAGAATAGCGGAAATTCTTTCCGCAGGCCTTGTTGCCCAGGAAGCCTCCTTCGTACTTCCAGTTATCCGGGTTCAGATACTGCTGAGACAGAAAGTCCTCCATGTATTCCCGGATGCAGGCCCGGACGCTGTCAAAGGCGTAGGACAGTTCTCCCGGATTGCTGTCCGCCGCCGCAATGCCGAATATGTTGTTTTTCGTCTGGCTGATATTGCTGGTGCCCCAGCCGCTTTCGTTGGCGGCAATTCCCGCCACCAAAAGAGCGTTGACCCCGTACCGGTTCTGATCCACCACCATCCACTGGCCGGCGTCCTCCAGCTTGGAGCCTTCTTCCACCCGGCTGTTAAGCATTTCGTTCAGCTCTGTGTCCGAATAGGTGGTCTGGCTCCGGAGGGGCAGGAACTGAAAATAATTAAAGTAGGGATCCTCCGGGTTCACCGCGTGCTCCCGGGTTCCGGCCTGATAGTCCGCCAGCATATTTTGGAAATTTTCATAGGTATAGAAGTAATGGCCGTCGTAGCTGTAGTACTCTGTGCCCGCCTGCAGGTAGGAGGGGGCGTTTCCGTTGTCCAGATAGCTGCCGTAGGACTCCTCGAAGGTTTTGGACATGTCCGTGGTGACCCGGTGGATCAGCCGGCCGTCCTCCACCTCATAGTGGCTGATGGACTGGGCCTCCTCCAGGCTGACAATGGAAACCTCCGCGGCATCCACCAGGCCGATGGAGCCGGAAAGCATAAATTTCACCTTGCCGTCCTCCATGCCCAGATAGGCGCCGTCCGCCCCGTAATGGCCGTTGGTGTAGCCGTTTCCTCCGGAGGGAACGTCCAGATATTCTGTGATCTCCGACACATCCTTGGTGCGGAAGTTCACCAGTTCCCCTCCTTCTTCCCGGGCCAGGGGACTTCTGCCGATGGGTTCCGTCTCTTCATCCTCGGGGATCACGTAAACATTCCCGTTTTCATCAATCCCGGTGGCCTGTTCCAGGGTCTGGGGATTTTCCCCCTGAAAGCCTTCTTCCTCAGCGGCCCCCGCCGGGGCAGCCCCTCCCAGAAGAGCGGCAATTCCCAGGCACAGGCTTAATAACCAGGCTGTCCTTCTTCTTTTCACTCTGCACTCCTTTCCGCAGGCGGAAGATCCCGCCGCATTCTGCATCTGCTGTTTTCTTGTTCCGCATCACCGTATTCTAGCAGAAGCCCCTCGGAATTGCAAGTCTGTCAGGGCCGAAATCTTTCACTTATCTGACTTTTACAGATATTTTGGTAATAAATTCCTCTTCTTTCTTGGTGGCCAGATCCGCCACCAGATATTCTTCCCGGGCGTCTCCGTCCAGCTTCAGCCCCAGAGACTGGATCCTCCGGCAAAGCTTCTGATATCCCGCCTGCATTTCACTGTATCTGCCCTGATAATAAAGAACCGCGTACCTGCCTGCCGGCAGCCGTTCCCCCTCCCCCTGGCGGCAGGGCATAAACAGCCGGTCCACCTTGGCGTAATTGCCCGCCTCCAGATCCTTCCGGGCCAGAACACAGCCGAAAGAAACGGTCTGGGCCGTGCCGATCTGCCTGGCAAACCGGTCGTAGGCGTCCCCCCACTGCTTTCCGGTGGCGGTCTCCGAGTTCAGCTCCAGGGGTTCGCTGTACAGCATCCAGCGGTCGGGAAACTGCCGGATCTCCACCTGCCCGGTTACTGCCTCCCGGGCTTCCCGGGTGTTTTCCGCAATCCTTCCAAACAGCTGCCGGATCTCCCGGAGGCGGCGGATCTCCCCCTCCAGCTTTCCGATTTTATCCTCCGCCAGCAAAAGCAGGCTTTCCGGAGAGGGACTGCCAAAATACGCCTGCAGTTCCCGGACCGGCACGCCCATCTCCCGCAGGGAGAGGAGGGTTCCGAACGGGATGATCTGGGCGTCGCTGTAGTACCGGTAGCCGTTGTCCTGGACCAGTTCCGGGGAGAACAGACCGATCCGGTCATAATAAAACAGCGTATCCTTTTTAATGCCGAAAAAACGGGCAAACTCCCCGGTGGTAAAATACTTCTCTTTCTTCCTCTGCATGCCATTCTCCTCTTGACTATAGACTTACTCCATAGTTTATACTAAAGTTCTGGAAAGTCAAGTTTGTCCAAAGGATTGTATTATATTAGGAAGGGATTTTCTATGGATTACAAAACACTGTACGCAAAAACGCCGCCTACCCGGCTTTTCTTTAAGGCTGCTATTCCCGGTTCCGTGGGAATGCTGGCCTCCTCCATTTACCAGCTGATAGACGGAATGCTGGTGGGGCGGCTGCTGGGCAGCCAGTCTTTTGCCGCCCTGAACCTGGCCATGCCCTTTGTGATCATTAATTTTGCCCTGGCGGATCTGATCGGAGTGGGATCCTCCGTCTCCATCTCCATCCGCCTGGGAGAGAAAAAGGAGAAAGAGGCAGGGAACCTTTTTACCTGCGCCTGCCTGATGATCCTGGGAGCGGCGGTGCTCATCGGCGCCCTGCTGTTTTTTGCCGCCCCGGTTTTCATGAAGCTTATGGGGGCGGACCCGGAGCTGGCGGCTCTGGCGGTGCAGTACCTGCGGGTGTACGCCCTGTTTTCCCCTTTGACCACTATCCTCTTTGCGGTGGACAATTACCTGCGGATCTGCGGCAGGATCCGCACCAGTATGGTGCTGAATATTTTCATGGCCGGCCTCTGCGCTCTGCTGGAATTCATCTTCCTGTATCTATTCCGTTTCGGGATCTGGGGCGCGGCCCTGGGCACCTGCCTCAGCATGAGCCTCTGCACGGTGCTGGCCTTTCTCCCCTTCTTCCGGGGAAAGCTGGCTCTGAAATTCTGCCGGCCAAAGTTTCGTCTGGACAGTGTCCGCCAGACTCTCAGCTGCGGCTGTCCGGTATTCCTGAACAATGTGGCCGGCCGTGTGGCTTCGATCCTCATGAACACCATCCTGCTGCGGCTGGGCGGAGACGCCGCCGTTTCCGTTTACGGAATCCTTATGTATGTGGACGGCTTTATCCAGCCTCTGCTTTACGGCATGTGCGACTCCCTGCAGCCTGCTGTGGGCTTTAACTGGGGAGCCGGAAATTACAGGCGGGTAACCGCCATTGAAAAGCGCTGCTTTACCGCCAGCGCCATTCTCTCCCTGGTATTTTCCGCCGGGATCTTCCTTTTTCCTGAGGAGGTCGCCCGGCTCTTCCTGCAGGGCGGGGATCCAGAGATCCTGACTCTGGCCGTACCGGCGGTAACTCTTTTCAGCGCCACCTACGTAACCCGCTGGTTTTCCTTTGCCTCCCAGAGCTTCATGGCGGCCATCGAAAAGCCCCTGCTGGCCTCCATTATTTCCGTGGCCACGGTACTGGGCTTCCCGGTGCTGCTGATCCTGGTCTTCTGGCCCCTGGGCCTTACAGGCCTGTGGCTGAACCTGCCGGGCACTGCCCTGCTTTCCGCCCTGCTTTCCCTGGGGATCCTGCTGAAAATACGGAAACAGCTGCAGGGACCGGCAGAATAAATGCATTTCCCAGCGGGCGGAAGTATGATAGAATAAGAAGGCATCGAAATCAGGAACCTTTGGTTCCTGAGAATCATGCATCCCTTATGGATCATTTTGCGGCACACCCTTCAGGAAAGGAGCTAAATTCATGGAATCAGAAAACAAAACAGAGATAAAAGAAAACCCCGGACATCCTCAGGGGGCTTCCGGGGAGCGGATGCTGGACCGGATGAATGAAAGCCACCAGCCCATCCGCTCTTTTGGGTTCCCCCTTCTTCCCTGGCGGGAAAATATGCGGATCCTGGACGTAGGCTGCGGAGGAGGAGCCGCCATTGCGGAAATGCTGAAGCTTTCTCCCGGCAGCATCATCGACGGCATTGATTACTCAGAAGTCAGCGTCCGGAAATCCTCCCTGACAAACCAGGAATTTCTGGGCAGCCGCTGCCACATTCAGCTGGGAGATGTGGCGGCCCTTCCCTTCCGGGACAATACCTACAATCTGGTCACTGCTGTGGAGACCGTGTACTTCTGGCCGGAAATCCGCAGGGGACTCCGGGAAATCCTCCGGGTGCTGAAGCCCGGCGGCATGCTGGCTATTCTCAACGAAGGCAGCGATCCCGACCACTGCGACTGGCCGGAGATTCCGGGCTTTATGCAGATCTACCGGCCGGAGGAGCTGGAAAAGCTCCTGACCGGCTGCGGCTTCCGCCAGGTCCGCACCCTTCGGGGACCGGAACAGATCATCTGCGTCACGGGAACCAAGTCAACAGAGGTTCAAAACAGGTGAGTAAAGGAGAAATCTGTGGAGCTATAAAAATAGGACTGCCGCACGAATTCGTGCGGCAGAACTTTTTACAGCGGATAAGAGCTCTGTAGGTATTCTTCTACCGGACATTTCAAAGGAATCCAATATCCGCCCGTATCCCCCTGGCTCAGACTACCGTAAGGAAATAGGAAGCAAGTATTGAGCCCGTAGGGGCATGGCTCAGACTACCGTAAGAAACAAGGAAACAAGTATTGCGCCCGTATAGACGCGGCTCAGACTACCGTAAGGAAACAGGAATCAGGTTTTGTGCCCGTAGGGGCACGAATCAGACTACCGTAAGGAAACAGGAATCAAGTATTGCACCCGTATTTCCCTGGCTTTTTCTACTGTAAACCTGAGAAAAACCCAGAATCCGCCCGTATTCCGCCAGAGGTGTGATGTCTGCAGCAGTTTGAGCGGCATCCTCTGGTCTTTTTTGTATAAAAAAGGGAACCGCTGCTCATAGATTTCTCTATTTTGCAACAGTTCCCTTTTCTTCAGTCCCGGCGCTCCCCGGGAGAATCGTAGCATTCACAGAATCTGGCTGCCCGGGAGGGTTCTTCTCCTCCCGCGTACAGATGGGAAAGATCCCCGAAACGGAGGATCCGGAAGCTGGCGGCCCCCCGCCGCCTCTCCTCTGTGACTACCTCCGTGACAGAGGTGGGCAGGGCGCACATGCCGTGCCAGAAGATCATGGGGGACACGCTGAGCAGATGGCTCAGAAGCACGCACTCCACGCCGAAATGACAGAACAGTGCCAGGGTGTCCCGGTTGGAGCGGACAGCCCGGTAAAAATGGCCCTCCCGGACATAGCCGTGGCGCTCCAGCAGAGTGTCCAGGCCTCTGGTTACCCAGTCGTAGGCCTCTTTTACCTTTCCCTCCGCCATGGCCGGAGCTTCAAACCAGTGATCGTACCGGTAGAAACGCTCCTCCCGGGTCCAGTCCCCAGGCAGCCAGTCCCAGGGGATCATTTTTTTCTCCGGCACATCCGGGCGCCGGATGGGGGCTTCAAACTCCCGGAGCCAGGGAAGGACCTCCGCGGTCCGGCCCAGCCTCCTCAGGGTACAGGAGGCTGTATCCCTGGCCCGTCCCAGAGGAGACACATACAGATACTCCATTTTTTCTTTTACCAGCCGGTCCCCCAGCAATTCCGCCTCCCGCCATCCCTTCTTGGTCAGGGAATCTCTGGCGTAATCCGGGTCCCCGTGGCGTATGATCAGCACTCTCATCCTGCGTTCCCCTCCTTCTCTTTCCTGTCCGCTTATTGTGCCATTCTAGCACAAAACGCGGCTTCCCACAACAGATTAAAAAAGGAGAGAGATTTTTGTCCCGGTTCCCGGGGTGCTGTCCAGCTGGATCCTGGCGTTGTGAAGGATGGCCCCGTGTTTTACAATGGAAAGTCCCAGGCCGGTTCCTCCGGTTTCTTTGGAATGGCTCTTATCCACCCGGTAAAACCGCTCGAAAATCCTTTCGGTCTCTTCCTTCTCGATGCCGATGCCGGTATCTTCCACCGTCAGCACCGGGGCCCCCTTTACCGTCTTCAGTTCCAGTTTTACGCTTCCTTTGGGTTTATTATATTTAATGGCATTGTCGCAGAGATTGTAAACCATCTCGTACAGCACCTGCCGGACGCCCTCCACCGGGCAGGACTTACCCTGATAGGTAAAGGTGATCCCCCGGTCTTTGGCGCTCATATCCAGATGCTTCTTGGCTTCCTGGCAGATTTCATCCAGATCCACCATCTCTCTTGGCATGGCCCCGTCCGCCTCGTCCAGCCGGGACAGCCGGATGATATCCTCCACCAGGTTGGTGAGACGGCTGGCTTCCGCATGGATCCTGCCGGCAAAATTCGGGATATCCTCCTGCCGCACCATGCCGTGCTCGATGATTTCCGCATAGCCGGAAATGGACATCAGGGGAGTTTTCAGCTCATGGGAGACATTGGCCGAAAATTCCCGGCGCATTTTCTCCGCCTCCTGCTTTTCGGTTACGTCCAGCACCAGGATCACAGCGCCGGAAATCTCCGCGGAAACCCGCACCGGATTGGCCAGCAGCTGGTAATATCTCTCTCCCAGCTTCAGCAGCTTTTCACTTTCCTTGCCGGCCAGAGCTTCGTCCAGGGCTTCTTTCAGCACTTCGTTGCGGTTGACAGTGATAATATCGTGGTTGACGCATTCCTCCTGGGTTACGCCGAAAAGTTTCTGGGCGGAGCGGTTGATGGCCAGCACCGCCGTGCGGTTGGTGACAATAAGGCCGTCCTTCATATTCTCCGTAATGGCCAGGTATTCTTCCTGATTCTGCTGGAGCTGCTCCATCTGCTGGGCGATCTGCTTTTTCTGCCGGTTGATCCGTCCCAGGAGAGGGCTGATCTCCTCATACGCTTTTCCGTTTTCCATGGGGTGTTCCAGATCCAGCTCGTTGAGAGGCTTCATGATCCGGGCCGTCATGGTCCTTGCGTAAATCAGGGAGGCGATCACCAGGGCCACGATCAGGGCAATGGCGATTCCCAGGCCGGACAGCAGGGTGCCCCACACATTGTCCGCCGTATTGGCCACCCGGATCACCATGCCGTTATCCAGCCGCAGGGCGTAATAGTAGGTGGCTTCCGAGAAGGTGGCGGAGGAACGGCTGTCGGATCCGGAGCCGGTTTCCAGAGCCTCCTGAACTTCTTTTCTCTCCCCGTGGTTCTCCATAAGATCCGCGGACTCCTCGGACTCAAAAAGAACCGTTCCGTCTTTATCAATGAGAGTAATCCGGCTGTTGGAGAAGCCGGCCACCTCCGGAGTCAGAAAATCACTTCCCGACTCATCCAAAGCGGCTTTTAAATATTCGCACTCATCCTCCACGGAGGTCTTCATGCCGTCATAGGTCCGGTTGTACATCACCAGGCTCATGGCCAGAAAGGTCAGTACAATGGAGATGACCACCAGGATGGCTGTATTTCTGAAAATCCGTTTTCTCATGGGGCGTTATCCTCCTATCCGGTATCCGACCCCGCGGACGGTCTCGATGAGTTCCCCGCAGGCTCCCAGCTTCTGGCGCAGGGTCCGGATATGTACATCCACGGTTCTGGTTTCTCCGTCAAAGTCATACCCCCACACATGGCCCAGGAGCCGGTCCCGGGAGAGCACAATGCCCTGGTTCTCCATCAGATACCTTAAAAGTTCAAATTCTTTTAATGTCAGGGTAACCTTCCGGCCGGCGGAAAGCACCTGGTGCTGCTGCACCAGTACCTGCAGCTGGCCGATCTGCAGAGTCTCGTTGTCCTTTTCTTCTCTTCCGCTTCTCCGCAGCACCGCCCGCACCCGGGCGATAAATTCCATCATGCCGAATGGCTTGGTAATGTAATCGTCGGCTCCGCAGTCCAGGCCCTGGACCTTGTCGTACTCGGCCCCCTTGGCGGTTACCATGATCACAGGGATGTCCCTGGTTACCTCGGAGCTTTTCAGCCGCTTCAGGATGGAAAGGCCGTCCTCCTCCGGCAGCATAATATCCAGAAGAATCAGAGAGGCCGGATGGTTTGCCAGCTCTTTAAACAGCTGGCTGCCTGTCTCTACTCCCTTGGCGGGCAGGCCGCTGGAGCCCAGGGTATACACGATCAGCTCCCGTATATTCCTCTCGTCCTCTACACAATAGATCATGTTATTCTTCTCCTCTGTGATGTCCCGTAATAGAAAATTCTACCCACTCCGCAATGTTGGTGGCGTGATCCGCGATCCGCTCAAAATACTTGGCGATCATGAGGATATCCATGGTCTGCTCCGCAGTAGCCACTCCTTTGCCGATGCCGTGGGCCAGCTCGTCCCGGATCAGATCAAAGAGCCGGTCTACATTGTCATCTTCCTCAATGACCTTCCGGGCGATCTCCAGATCCTGCTTTACATAGGCATCGATGCTCTCGGTGACCATTTTCATGGAAGCCCTGGCCATCTCCCCGATCTGCACGGTCTGGGCAGCCACCTTCAGGCTGCCGGCGGTGCGGACGATCTCGGCGATATCCGCCGCCTGATCCCCGATCCGCTCCATATCCGTGATCATCTTCAGGGCCGCGGAGACCTTCCGCAGGTCCGTGGCCACCGGCTGCTGCTGCAGCAGCAGCTTCAGACACAGGGTCTCGATATCCCTTTCTTTCATGTCCACGGAGGCGTCCTCGCTGATCAGCTTGGCGGCAGCCTCCATGTCGCCGCTCATAAGAGCCTCGTAGCTCTCCCCGATCATATGCTCGCAGAGAGCGCCCATCTCAATGAGTTCTGTATGCAGTTCTTCCATCTGCCTGTCAAATCGATTTCTCATATCAGCCAAACCTCCCTGTAATATAGTCTTCTGTTCTCTTGTCTTTTGGCATGGAGAACAGGGTTTCTGTCTTATCCTGCTCGATCACCTCTCCCAGCAGGAAAAAGACCGTATTATCCGATACACGGGCTGCCTGCTGCATGTTGTGGGTAACCATGACAATAGTATAATCTTTTTTTAATTCCTGTACAAGGTCTTCGATCTTGGAGGTGGAAATAGGATCCAGGGCGGAGGTGGACTCGTCCATGAGCAGCACCTCCGGCTGCACCGCCAGGGCTCTGGCAATGCAGAGTCTCTGCTGCTGGCCGCCGGACATGCCCAGGGCGCTGGTCTTCAGCCGGTCTTTTACCTCATCCCAGATGGCCGCCTGCCGCAGGGAACGCTCCACGATCTCGTCCAGCTTTACCTTGGAGTGTACCCCGTGGGTTCTGGGCCCGTAAGCCACGTTGTCATAAATGCTCATGGGGAAGGGGTTGGCCTTCTGAAACACCATGCCCACCCGCTTTCTCAGCATGTTCACATCTGTATTTTTCCCGTAGATGTTCATATCATCCAGGAGGATCTCGCCGGTGATCTTGCAGCCCTCCACCAGATCGTTCATGCGGTTCAGGGATTTCAGCAGGGTGGATTTTCCGCAGCCGGAGGGGCCGATGAAAGCGGTGATCTCTTTTTCCGGTATGTGAAGGTTTACACTTTTTAAAGCATGGAAATCGCTGTAATAGAGATCCATGTTGGTAATCGTCATCTTATCCATCTCATTTATCCTTTCGTTATCTTCTTGGCAAAGAAGCTGGAGATCGCATTGATCAGAAGCACCATGATCAGCAGGATCACGGCTGTGGCAAAGGCCTTGTCCATGTAGAGTCCCTCGGAGGAAAGCACGTACATATGGACCGCCAGGGTTCTTCCGGAATCCATGGGGGCCGCGTACTGGGCTACAGATCCGGCAGTATACAGAAGGGCCGCCGTCTCTCCCACGATCCGGCCTGTAGCCAGGATGATTCCGGAGAGAATTCCCGGCATAGCAGCGGGCAGTACGATCTTAAAAATGGTCCGCAGCTTGCCGGCTCCCAGTCCGAAGCTGGCCTCCCGGTAAGAAACCGGCACGGATTTCAGGGCCTCCTCCGAGGTGCGCATGATCAGAGGCAGCACCATAATGGCCAGTGTCAGAGCGCCGGATACCATAGAATATCCCAGCCCCAGGGCAATGGTAAAGAACAGCATGCCGAACAGGCCGTACACAATAGAGGGAATACCGGACAGAGTCTCGGCGGTGATGCGGATGATCCCCACCACCTTTCCCGTGTTGTTGGTGTATTCCACCAGAAAAATGGCTGCGCAGATGCCGATGGGAACGGCGATCACCAGGGCGATTACCGTCATTTCCAGGGTATTGACAATGGCCGGGATCACAGAAGCGTTTTCTGTGGTGTACTCCAGGGAAAACAGATCCGGTGTGATGCTGCCCACGCCCTTGGCCAGCACAAAGACTACCAGGAAGACCAGCACCGCCACGGACAGCACCGCCGCCGCCCAGGTCAGCACCGTCATGATCAGGGAAAAGGCGCTTTTTTTATAGGGAATGGCGGCCAGAGCCTGCCCTTCCTGTTTCGGTATGGTTTGCGTATTCTGATTATTCATGAGCAGCCCTCCTGTTCAGCAGTGACAGACAAAGGTTGATGATCAGGATAAATACAAAGAGCACTACGCCGGTGGCGATCAGGGATTCCCGGTGAAGTCCGGAAGCGTACCCCATCTCCAGCACGATGTTGGAGGTCATGGTCCGGACTCCTGCCAGCAGGCCGCTGGGCATGGCCGTCTGGTTGCCGGCGATCATGATCACAGCCATGGTCTCGCCGATGGCCCGGCCGATCCCCAGGACGGTTCCGGCCATGATACCGGATTTTGCCGCGGGAACAATGGTGAAGAATACGCTCTTGGAATGAGAGGCTCCCAGAGCCAGGGCCCCCTCGTAATAACTTACCGGCACGCTCTTCAGAGCCGGCTCAATGACTCCCACCACGGTGGGCAGGATCATAATGGCCAGCATCAGGGAAGCCGTCAGCATGGTCTTGCCGCTGGCCAGATGGAAAACATCCTGGATCACCGGCACCAGAACCACCAGGCCGAAAAAGCCGTATACCACCGAAGGAACTCCGGCCATAAGGTTGATTCCTGCTTTCAGAGGGCCGTACAGTTTCTTGGGGCAGTAATACGCCATAAACACAGAGGTAAGGATCGCAATGGGAACACCTACGAGAATGGCTCCGGCTGTTACGTAAATGCTGCCCAGGATAAAGGGCAGGATCCCGTACAGATCGTTGCTGGGCCGCCAGGTATCTCCCAGAAGGAAATCCAGGAATCCGATCTCCTTCATGGCGGGAACGCCGTTGGCGAACAGGAAAATACAGATCAGGGCCACCGCCAGAACAGACACGCAGGCAGCTACCAGAAACACGATCCGCATGGCGCTTTCCTTAAAACTCGATTTTGCTTTCATACAATTTCTCCTCAGCTTTGTTAAGGGAATGTAAAGGTTCTTTTTCGTAAAACAGGGGACAGGCTGAGCCCTGTCCCCTGGGGGTGACTGCCGTGCTCATCAGTCACGGATGTATGTTTTTTTCAGGATCAGATCTCGGACCAGTCGGTAACCTCTCCGGTGTAGATCTGCATTACCTGTTCGCTGGTCAGCTCGTCCACGGGGCTGTCGGGGCTTACGATCACGGCGATTCCATCGGTAGCGATCACAGTGGCCTCAATGCCCTGGCTCAGCTCCTCATCCTTTACTGCCCGGGAAGCCATTCCGATATCGCAGACTCCGTCGATGGCGTTGGTGATTCCGGTGGTGGAGTCGGACTGCTGTACCTGTACATCCACATCGCCGTTTACTGCCTCATAGGCCTCAGCCAGCTTCTCCATAACCGGTGTTACAGAAGAAGAACCTGCTACGGTCACTGTGCCGGAACCTGCGGCGCCTGCAAATGCCTCTGCTGCATCGTCTCCGATGTAGCCTTCCTCATTGATGACTTCCTGGCCTTCCGCGCTCATGATATAGTCCATGAAGTTCTGGGCTGCCTCGCTGATGCCCTCGGTCTTAGTTACTACGTTGAAGGGACGGCTTACTTTGTAGGATCCGTCTTTTACGGTTTCTACACTGGCCTCGGCTCCGTCGATCTTCAAGGCCTTTACGGTCTCATCCAGAGATCCCAGAGAGATATAGCCGATGGCGGCGGTGTTGCCGGCCACGGTGGTCATCATAACGGAAGTGCTGTTGGTGATCTCCGCGGTGGGGATGGTCATATCCACTTTCTCGCCGGACTCATCCTCCTGCTCAATGCCGAAGAGCTCTACAAAGGCGCCTCTGGTGCCGGAGCCGTCCTCCCGGGATACTACCACGATGGGGCCTTCCGCTCCTGCGCTGCCGTCTTCGCCCTCGGTCTCTTCCTCTGCCTCGGGGGTAGAAGTTGCCTCCTCAGCGGCGGGGGTAGAGGTGGTCTCCGTGCTGCCGCCTTCTGCTGCCTCGTTGCTGCTGCCGCAGCCTACCATCATCATGGATGCTGCCATTGCTGCTGTCATAAGAATTGCCACTGCTTTTTTCTTCATAATAATTTTCTCCTGTTCTTGTGTTGTTTCCTGTTTTTTACAATTGGATTTTACATGAATTATAGTAGCAAGCCCATGTAAAATACAAAACGGTCTTTGTGTAAAATCCATGTAAAGTCCGGAAAGGCTTTTGTAAAATCCCGCGGTATTATCTGATAATTATACGCAGCATTCCTTTTCCGCCGGGCAACAAAAAAGGATGCCTGAATTCTCAGACATCCTTACCTTTCCCATTTCAGGAAATTCTATGCAGTTTCCCCGGTCTCCGTGTACAAGGGGCAGCACGCTCCCCTTGTAGCACAGAGGCTCTGCTCATTCCGGGAAATTTTTTCTCAGATATTTTACAGTCACAATGAGGCCGATGATGACTACCGCGATCTCGATCCAGGAAATCCAGGCATAGATGCTTCCCAGGGTGGCCATCAATACCGAACAGACTGCCAGCACCAGCAGAAAGATGCCGATGGCCTTCTGGTACCTGCGCTCCTCCTCCGGTGTTCTTTTGGGTTTCCTGTCTCTCTGGTCTTTGGCGGTAAAGGCCCGCATAACTCCTTGGCCTTTTCCCAGAAAGAATACAACCGCCAGCACTCCGCAGATCAGAGCGAAAATCCAGTCATAAGCTTCGCTAAACATATTGGCATTCCCCCGCCTTCTTCTTTTGTAATTCCGGCCTGCCGCCGGAAATCTTTTCCTATCATAGCAGATTTCCCCCGGTTTGTCTATCAGACTTCCGTTTCTTCTTCCTCCTCCACGGGAATCCGGAATTTTCCGGTGATCTGGTCGTAGCACTCCTCGCAGAGATCAAAGCGGTGAACCATGGTATCTTTGTGAGAAAAATATCCCCACTCTACCTCTACGGAACAGATCCCTTCTTTTAATATTCCCGCTTCCACCAGCATCTGTTTCCCGCAGCAGTTGCAGACTGCCTGTTTCAGTTCCCCGGTATTTCTGTTATAGTTTCTCATGCGCGTCCTCCCCAAACTTGTATCCGGCGGTCCGTCCCGCCATAGAGCCAGTATAGTACGGTTTATGCCGCGATTCCAGCGGGAAGTCCAGGAAACCCAGGAAATCCTTTCTATTTCCGGCTCATAAGCACTGCGTTTTCCAGGGGATCCTGGTAATAATCCCGGCGGATCCCATCCCGCTGAAAGCCCAGCTTTTCATAGAGGGCTATGGCCGCCTGGTTGCTCTCCCGGACCTCCAGATAAAACTTCTTTACCCCTGCTTCCCCGGCCCGGCGGAGCAGCTCCTCTACCAGCCGGGTTCCGACCCCCTGCCGTCTGCGGCTGCCCGCCACGGAAACATTGGTAATGTCTCCCTCGTCCGGCACCATAACGATGCCGCAGTAGCCGGCGATCCCTTTCTTATCTTCCGCCGCCAGAAAAAGGGTATCCTGCCGGATGAGAAAACTGAAAAACCCGTTCTCCGTCCAGGGAACTGAAAAATTTTCCCGCTCGATTTCCATTACCTGATCCAGATCCTCCAGGGTCATCTCTCTAATTTTCATGCCCCGCTCCTTTTTCCTTTTCTTTTTCTCTCCGCTCCCGCTCCGCCTGGGACAGCCGCAGATATTCCGGTTTATGCTCCCAGGCGGTTTCTGTTCTGCCCTCCGCAAAGTATTTTGCCCCCAGGGCGGCCACGGCCCCGGCTCTCTGCCGGTTCAGATGGGCCGGCGCCAGGATCCAGGGCACCTGCAGCAGCTCTTTCAGCTTCTCCTCATAGGCGGAGGCTCCATCTCCCAGAAGAATGACCGGCTCCCCCATTTCGTTCAGGCGGGCCGTCATCTCCTCCAGGGCCTCTGCCCTCTGGGGCAGGACTACCTGGAATTCCTCTCCCCGGAACCGGTAAAGGCCCGTATAGACCTGGGATCTGCGGGCGTCCATCATGGGGCAGATCAGGCCCTTGGTTCCGCAGAAATTATACGCCAGGGCATCTACCGTAGGCACGGAGATCAGGGGCTTGTCCAGGGCCAGACCCAGACCCTTGGCTGTGGCGGAGCCGATCCGCAGACCGGTAAAGGATCCCGGTCCTCCCGCCACTGCAATGGCGTCCAGACTGTTCAGATCCAGCTCTGTCATGCGGACGATCTCCTGGATCATAGGCAGCAGGGTCTGGGAATGGGTCTTCTTATAATTCACCGTATATTCCGCCCGCAGCAGGCCGTCCTCCAGCACCGCCGCCGAAGCGGTCATGCCGGAACTGTCAATGGCCAGTATCTTCATTTTCCCTCTCCATCCCTTCTATTGTAATTTTTCTGTAATCAAATCCCTGCTCCAGATCCTTTTCAATGGTCACCCGGATTACCCCCTCCGGCAGCAGCTCCCGGATCTTTTCCGCCCATTCGATAAGGCAGACGCCCTGGCCGAAAAAGTAATCCTCGTAACCGATTTCATCCATCTCCTCCGGATCTCCGATGCGGTACACGTCAAAATGGTACAGGGGCAGCCTGCCCTCCGGGTACTCCTGGACAATGGTAAAGGTGGGGCTGCTCACCGGCTCCCGGATCCCCAGGCCTTCTGCCAGGCCTTTGGTAAATACCGTCTTTCCCACCCCCAGATCCCCGTCCAGGGTGTAGATCTGGCCGGGAAGGGCCTGTTCTCCCAGTTTTCTGCCCAGGGCCAGGGTCTCCCCCTCGCTCCGGCTCTCTATAACTGTCATGTCGTTCACTCCCGTTTCAGATTCCTGTTTCCCCGCCTTTTCCAGGCCGGAAAACCGCAACCTTATCTTAGCACAGGAACCGCCGGCCTGGCAACCGGCGATTGCGCTTTCTCCCTATTTGCTTTATAATGAAAGCTGGCTTTCCAAAGCCGATATTTTACGCAGAAAGGAAATCAGAAATATGGCAAATCCTATTTTTACCATTACCATGGAGGACGGCTCCGTCATGAAAGGGGAACTGTATCCGGACCTGGCTCCCAATACCGTCCGCAATTTTCTCTCTCTTATTCAGAAGGGCTTCTATAACGGACTGACCTTCCACCGGGTGATCCCCGGCTTTATGATCCAGGGCGGATGCCCGGAGGGAACCGGCACCGGCGGCCCCGGCTACTCCATCAAAGGGGAATTCGCCCAGAACGGCTTTCCCAACGATCTGAAGCACACAGAGGGCGTGCTCTCCATGGCCAGAGCCATGCACCCGGACTCTGCGGGCAGCCAGTTTTTCATTATGCACAAGGCCGCCCCTCATCTGGACGGAGCCTACGCCGCTTTCGGAAAGATTACCGAAGGCCTGGATGTGGTGGACCGGATCGCCAATGTGCCCACGGATTTCCGGGATTGTCCCCGGAGCCCTCAGGTAATCCGCTCTATTACCGCAGACACCCAGGGGGAAACCTACCCGGAACCGGAGAAGCTCTAAAACAGCCGGATTTCTCCGCCGATCAACGCGTACCAGGGATCTCCCTTCTTTTCTACCGCCGCCCGGCCGCCGGTGCCCTCTGTAAGCGCCTTCCGAAGACTGTGTTCTTCCGCGGCCGGCAGCACGGCTTCCAGCAGCACCCGGTCCGTGTACTCGGACCGGAGGGGCTGGATCTGTCTCTGTCCCAGAATATACTGGATCCGTCCCAGATCCGTGTAATCCGTACCGATTTCCAGCAGCACCCCATGGCGTTTTTCTATGATCACACAGGCTTTCAGGGCTTCCTGCACAGCCCGGGAATAGGCCCGGACCAGCCCCCCTGTCCCCAGCAGGGTGCCGCCGAAATACCGGGTCACCACCACGGCCGTATTGTACAGATCCTCTCCCAGCAGCACATCCAGCATAGGACGGCCGGCCGTGCCGGAGGGCTCTCCATCGTCCGCGGCCCGGGTCCATTCTCTGTGCTCCCCGGCTGTTCCCGCAAAACAGTTGTGGGTGGCGTCCCAGTATTTTTTCCGCATTTCCTCCAGGAAGGCCCCGGCCTCCTCCTCAGATCCCACAGGCCTTACGGTGCCGATAAACCGTGACTTTTTTTCCAGGATCTGGGCCTCGCCTCCCTGATAAACCGTTTTATAACTTTCCAGCATATTTTCCACCGCCTTTTGTCAGTCTCTCCACATCATGCCATAAATTTTTCCGGAATGCAACCTTGCCGGATCCCTGGCTGCATTTTACGCTTTATTTAGAATAGGAACTTTGGTATACTATAAAGATAGAATGTCGAACTTAGGAGGACGCAACATGAATTTTGGCCGTAAAAATATCCTGGACAGAAAGGAGCAGCTGAATTCCTCTTCTGCAAAACTGCAGAAAAAAACAGGGGTTTCTCTTCTGCGGGTGGTCCTGTACGCCATCCTGGCTCTCTGTACCATCGGGATCTGTCTGGGCATCGGCGCGTACCGGGGCATTATCGCCAGCGCGCCGGATATCGCCGATGTAAATATCATGCCCATGGGCTACGCCACCTTTGTGTACGATTCCAACGGAAATCAGATGCAGCGCCTGACCTACGCGGAAGGAAACCGGGTATCTGTTTCGATTGGAGATATTCCGGAAAACATGCAGCATGCCATTGTGGCCATTGAGGATTCCCGTTTTTACGAACACAACGGGGTGGATCCCCAGGGTATGCTCCGGGCCATTGCCGTGGCGGTCAGCAGCGGACTGCAGCGGACAGAGGGAGCCAGCACCATTACCCAGCAGCTGCTGAAAAATAATGTTTTCACCGACTGGACGGAGGAGAGCACCATTGAATCCATCAAGCGGAAACTCCAGGAGCAGCATCTGGCGGTAAAGCTGGAAAAGTATCTGGCGGAGCAGGGGGAAAATCCCAAGGATGTGATCCTGGAAAACTACCTGAACACCGTAAACTTCGGCTCCGGCGCCTACGGAGTCCAGACTGCCGCCCAGACCTATTTCGGCAAGGACTGCAAGGATCTGACCCTCTCCGAGTGCGCGGTTCTGGCGGCTATCCCCCAGAATCCCACCTGGTGGAATCCCCGGAACCATCCGGAAAACAATGCCATCCGCCGGGAAACCGTTCTGGATTACATGCTGGAGCAGGGCTATATCACCCAGGAGGATCATGACGCCGCCCTGGCCGACGATGTATACACCCGGATCCAGCAGCACGCCGAGAGCCAGTCTACAGAGGAAGCACCTTATTCCTATTTTATTGACGAACTTATCAGCCAGGTCCGCAAAGATCTTATGGAGCAGAAGGGATATACGGAGGTCCAGGCCAACAATGCCATCTACAGCGGCGGCCTGCGGATCTACAGCACCCAGGATCCGGCCATCCAGCAGATCATGGATGAGGAATTTCAAAACGAAGCCAACTATCCCCCGGGAACAGAAATCGGCCTGGACTGGGCTCTGACTGTGGACCACGCAGACGGCACCCGGAAGAATTACAGCCGGGAAATGCTGCAGCTGTATTTCCGGGAACAGGGAGATTCTTCCTTTGACCTGCTGTTTGGTTCCCAGGAGGAGGCGCAGAGTTACATCGATCAGTACAAAGCAGCGGTGGTAGGGGAAGGAGATACCATTGTGGCGGAGCGCAGCAGCTTTACTCCCCAGCCTCAGGCGGCTATGACCATTCTGGATCAGAAAACCGGCTATGTAAAGGGCATTGTAGGGGGCAGAGGGCAGAAAACCGCCAGCCTGACCCTGAACCGGGCCACGGACACCTATGAACAGCCCGGATCCACCTTTAAGATTCTTTCCACTTACGGGCCGGCCCTGGACGCCGGAAAGATCACCCTGGCCACCCACATTGCGGATGAACCCTACAGCTATTCCGACGGAACCCCTCTCCACAACGCGGACAATGCCTACCACGGCAATGTCTCTGTGCGGACGTCCATTGCCAATTCCTACAATATCCCTGCGGTAAAGGTCCTGACAGAGATTTCACCCTCCACCGGGTTCCAGTACCTTCTGCGTCTTGGCTTTACCACCCTGGAGGAAGGCTCCGATGAGATCCAGCCTCTGGCCCTGGGAGGAATCACCAACGGCGTCAGCGTTCTGGAGCTGGCGGCGGCCTACGGGGCCGTGGCCAACGGCGGCGTCTACGTGGAACCGGTCTTTTACACAAAGGTTACGGATCAGCAGGGCAATGTGCTGCTGGAAAATACGCAGGTAAAAACCCAGGTATTTAAAGACAGCACCGCCTATCTGCTGACCAGCGCCATGGAAGACGTGGTAAATTCCGGCACCGGTACGGCCTTCCAGCTGGATCACATGACGCAGGCGGGAAAAACCGGTACCACCACCTCCTATATGGATCTGGTATTTGCCGGATTTACTCCCTATTATACCGGGGCCATCTGGGCCGGCTATGATATGAACGCGGAACTGCCTGCGGAGTACCGTTCTTTTCACCAGACCCTCTGGAAAAATGTTATGAACCGTATTCACGAAAATCTGCAGGACCAGGAATTTGCCCGGCCTTCTTCCATAGAGGAGGTAACCATCTGCGCTGATTCAGGGCTGCTGGCAGGCAGCGGATGTTCCCGGATCACAGAATACTTTGACCACTCCAGCGCGCCTACGGCCCGCTGCACCCAGCATGTGCCGAAGCCCACGCCTACGCCTACACCTACCAGGACTCCGGAGCCTACGGAAGCTCCGGAACCCGAACCTACGGAGGAGCCGGAACCCGAGCCTACAGAAATTCCGGAACCCGAACCTACGGAGGAGCCGGAACCCGAGCCTACAGAAGCTCCGGAACCCGAACCTACGGAGGAGCCGGAACCCGAACCTACGGAGGAGCCGCCCCAGACGCCGCCGGAGGAAGTGGAATAACCTGCATCCCGCAAAATAAGAGAGTCCCAAAAGTCATAAAGTGTGACTTTTGGGACTCCTTTTTGTCTTAGTTCGCTGAATTTCCGTATAAATTAAGCCGGCAGGGCTGTCCGCTTAATCCAGCACCATTCTGGCCGCTCCATAGATGCCCGCTTCGTTGCCCAGCTTTGCCAGTACAATGGGGGTATCTTTACAGGAGGGGAAGGCGTGCTTCCGGTAATACTTCTCCACTGCCTCTACCAGGGGCTGTCCGGCTTTGGAAACGCCGCCGCCCAGAACAAAAATTTCCGGATCCGTAACGCAGGCGAAGATAGCCATGGTCCGTCCCAGGTAGCCGGCAAACTGATCTACAATGGCCGCCGCCGCCGGATCGCCGGCCTTATAAGCGTCAAAGATGGATTTGGCGGAAAGCTCCCCGCCGCGAAGGACGCTGTCCTCCCGGGAGGCTTCCAGATATTTCCGGGCCAGGCGCACCAGGCCCGTGGCGGATGCCATCTGCTCCAGGCAGCCCTGATTGCCGCAGTTGCAGTGTTCCGTCTCAGCGGGCTCCACCGCCGCGTGACCCACTTCGCCGCCGGCTCCATGGGCTCCGGCAATGATCTTTCCGTCAATGATCACGCCGCCTCCCACGCCGGTTCCCAGGGTCAGCAGGATCAGATTGGAGGTGCCTTTTCCGCCTCCCATCCACATTTCTCCCAGGGCGGCCACATTGGCATCGTTTCCTACCCGGACCTTCATGCCCAGGCTCTCTTCCAGCTCTCCGGCTACATTTTTGTAGCCCCAGTGGAGATTCACCGCAGTGGGGACTTCTCCTTTGCTGTTGACCGGTCCCGGCACGCCGATGCCCAGTCCCAGGATCTTTGAAGCCTCCAGATTTCTCTGACGGATCTTATCCTTTACAGATGCAGCCACATCCGGCAGGATATTCTCTCCCTGGTTTTCCGTCCGGGTGGGAAGCTCCCACATTTCCAGAAGTTTCCCCTGGTCCGTGAACAGTCCGCACTTGACGGTGGTACCTCCTACGTCGATTCCAAACACTACCGATTCCTTCATATTTCTTCCTCCCTCTTTCTGGCAAGATTCTCCTGCACGCGCTTGTACAGTTCCTGCGCGGCGTTGTATCCCATCTTCTTCTGTCTGTGGTTGACCGCTGCCGTCTCCACGATAATCGCCAGGTTCCGTCCGGGACGGATGGGGAGAGAATGACAGACCACTTTGTTTCCGAGAAATTCCGTGTACTCCTCCTCCAGGCCCAGACGGTCGTATTCCTTATCCCGGTTCCACTCTTCCAGCTTGATGACCAGATCGATGGAATGGGTGTTCTCCACACATTCCACACCGTAAAGCATCTTTACATCGATAATGCCGATACCCCGCAGTTCGATAAAATGCCGGGTAATGTCCGGGGCGGATCCTACCAGGGTGGCCTCGCTGACTTTCTTGATCTCTACCACATCATCGCTGATGAGACGATGGCCCCGCTTGATCAGTTCCAGGGCAGCTTCACTCTTGCCAATGCCGCTTTCGCCCATGATCAGAACGCCCTCGCCAAATACGTCTACCAGCACGCCGTGAATGGAGATGGTGGGGGCCAGCTCCACGCCCATCCAGCGGATGATCTCCGCGGTAAAAGAGGAGGTGCTCTTGTCTGTGCACAGGGTGGGAACCTTGTACTTTCTGGCCAGCTCCAGCAGTTCCGGGCCGGGTTTGGTCAGGGTCGTAAAGATCACGCAGGGGATCCCCCTGGAGATAAAGGCTTCGTAAGCCGCCTTCCGCTCCTCCAGTTCCAGATGCTGCAGATAGGTGAACTCTACATAACCGATGATCTGCACCCGCTCATGGGCAAAATGCTCAAAATAACCCGTCAGCTGCAGAGCCGGACGGTTGATCTCCGGAATGGTGATCCGGCACTCATCGGTGTCGATCTCCGGAGTCATATTCCGCAGATCCAGTGCTTCCACTAATTTTGTTAATTTGATGTATTTCATCATCACGCTCTCCTCCTCACTGCGGCGCCCGCAGACTGATATTTGCATTCATCATACCATATCCCTGCCTCCGCTTCAACCGGAGGCGCCGGTGTCCCGGTGAAAAAATTCATAGACCGACCGGGCCGCCCGCTGGTTCATGGAGGGCAGGGCCGCCAGTTCTTCCTGGGAAGCCTGCCGGATCTCCTCCAGACTCTGGTAGCGGCGCATAAGCTCCTTTCTGCGGCCCGGGCCGATACCGGGAATGTCGTCCAGGATGGAATGAACCTGGCCTTTGCTCCGCAGGAGCCGGTGATACTCAATGGCAAAACGGTGGGCCTCATCCTGGATCCGGGTGATCAGGTGGAAGCCTTCGGAATTCCGCTCTATGGGCAGTTCACGATTTTCAAAATACAGACCCCTGGTCCGGTGTTTCTCATCTTTCACCATGCCGCAGACCCGGATGGACAGCCCCAGCTTTTCCAGCACGGATAAGGCAATGTTCACCTGGCCCCGGCCTCCGTCCATGAGGATCAGGTCCGGCATTTTTTCAAAGCCCGCGTCCTCCGCCAGCCCTCTCCGGAACCGGCGGCTCAGCACCTCTTCCATGCTGGCGTAATCGTTGGGCCCTTCCACCGTCTGGATCCGGAATTTCCGGTAATCTGCCCGTTTGGGCTTTCCTTTTTCATAGACCACCATAGAACCTACGGACTGGAAGCCGCTGATATTGGAAATATCGTAGGCCTCGATCCGCTCCGGGGGATCTATGCCCAGCCATTTGCCGATCTCTTTCACCGCCCCGATGGTGCGTCCCTCTTCTCTCTTCAGCCGCTCCCGGTCCTGGCCAAGAACGATCTCCGCATTTCTTTGGGCCAGTTCCACCAGCTTTTCCTTGGTTCCTTTTTTCGGAACCCGGATGTGCACCCGCTGCCCCCGTTTCCTGGTGAGCCACTCCTCCAGGATTTCCTGGTCCTCTATTTCCTCCGAGAGCATGAGCTCTTTGGGGATAAAGGGGGTGCCTGCGTAGAACTGCTTGACAAAGCTGGAAAGCACATCCCGTCTTTCTTCTCCTTCCGCTACCCGCAGATAGAAATGCTCCCGGCCGATGAGTTTTCCGTCCCGGATAAAGAAGACCTGGGCCACCGCGTCCCCCCGGTCCAGAGCCAGGGCGGCCACATCCTTGTCCTCTCCGTCCCCGCTGGTGATCTTCTGGTGTTCCCCGATACGCCGGACGCTGTCTATAAGATCCCGGTACTCAGCAGCCTCCTCGAAATGGAGTTCTTCCGCAGCCCGGTTCATCTTTTCCGTCAGATCCCCGACTACTTCCCGGAAATTGCCGTTGAGAAAGGCCACCGCCTGATCCACCTGCTTCCGGTATTCTTCCCGGGAGATCCAGCCCTGGCAGGGAGCTTTGCACTGATGGATGTGATAGTAAAGACAGGGCCGCTCCTTTCCCTGCTCCGCCGGCAGCTTTCTGCTGCAGGACCGGAGATGGTACAGCCTGCGGATCAGTTCAATGGTCTCTTTCACCGCCGCGGCGCTGGTATAAGGGCCGTAGTACTTGGATTTATCCTTTTTCATGGTCCGGGAAAACAGTACCCGGGGATACTCCTCCTGGAGCGTCACCCGGATAAAGGGATAGGCCTTGTCGTCCTTCAGCATGGTATTGTACTTAGGCCGGTATTCTTTAATAAGATTGCACTCCAGAACCAGAGCTTCCAGCTCCGAATCTGTGACAATATACTCAAAGCGGGCGATCTGAGGCACCATGCTCTCGATCTTCAGCCCTTTCCTGCGGCTGCTCTGAAAATACTGGCGCACCCGGTTTTTCAGGCTCACCGCCTTGCCCACATAGATAATCTCGTCCCGGGCGTCGTGCATCAGGTATACTCCCGGCTTTCCCGGCAGCTTTTTTAGTTCTTCCTCAATATTAAAAGCCATTCTTACGCTTCCTCCGGTGCGGTTTCCTCCGCCTGTACCTGATGAAACAGTTCCATAAACTCCCTGCCGGTGATGGTTTCCTGGCGGATCAGAAAATCCGCGATCCGGTCCAGGGCTTTCCGGTTCTCTGCCAGAAGGTTTTTCGCCTCCTGGTAGGCCTCTTTCAGTTTCTTCATTACCTCATGGTCGATCTCCGTGGCGGTGGCGTCCCCGCAGTTCAGATAGGTTCTGCCCTCCAGATACTGGTCCTCCTGCTCCGCCAGGCCCATAAGGCCGAATTTTTCCGACATGCCGTACTGGGTGATCATAGCCCGGACAATCCTGGTGGCCCGCTCAATGTCGTTGGCCGCCCCGGTGGTAACGTTGCCGAAAACCAGCTCCTCCGCTGCCCGGCCGGCCAGCAGGCCCACTACCATGGCTTCCAGTTCCCGTTTGGTGTTCAGATACTTTTCTTCTTCCGGCACCTGCATCACATAGCCCAGGGCTCCCATGGTCCGGGGCACGATGGTAATCTTCTGCACCGGCTCCGCGTCCTTCTGCAGGGCGCTGACCAGGGCGTGCCCCACCTCGTGGTAAGCCACAATCCGCCGTTCCTCCTGGCTCAGGATCCGGTCCTTTTTTTCCTTGCCCATAAGGACGATCTCCACCGCTTCCAGCAGATCCTTCTGGGACACGGCCTGCCTGCCGTTCTTTACCGCCAGGATCGCCGCCTCATTGATCATATTGGCCAGATCCGAGCCCGCCGCTCCGGAGGTGGCCAGGGCAATGGCGTCAAAATCTACGGTCTCATCCAGCTGCACCTTCCTGGCATGCACCTTCAGGATATTCACCCGGCCTTTCAGATCCGGCCGGTCCACAATGATCCGCCGGTCAAAGCGGCCCGGACGGAGCAGCGCCGGATCCAGCACCTCCGGCCGGTTGGTGGCCGCCAGGATCAGCAGGCCCTTGGAGCTGTCGAACCCATCCATCTCCGCCAGGAGCTGGTTCAGGGTCTGCTCCCTTTCATCGTTTCCCCCGTAATGGGTATCCCGGGTCTTGCCGATGGCGTCGATCTCATCGATAAAAATAATGCAGGGGGCGCTTTTCTTGGCTTCTTCAAACAGATCCCGGACCCGGGAGGCGCCTACCCCCACGAACATTTCCACAAATTCTGAACCGGACAGGGAAAAGAAGGGCACATGGGCCTCTCCCGCCACTGCTTTGGCCAGCAGGGTCTTGCCGGTTCCCGGAGGGCCTACCAGCAGGGCGCCTTTTGGCAATTTGGCGCCGATCCGGGTATAGGTCTCCGGATTGTGAAGGAATTCCACCACTTCCTGCAGAGACTCCTTGGCCTCGTCCTGGCCGGCCACATCCTGAAAGGTAATGCCCGTTTCCTGCTGTACATAAGAGCGGGCTTTGCTTTTTCCCACTCCCATAAGGCCGCCGCTGCGGTTCATATAGCGCATGATCAGCAGAAAGCCCACCACTACCGTCAGCAGGGGCACCACGATCCCCAGCACCGCGGAAAGAATGGACTCCGCCACATCCGGCTGTTTTTTAGAAAACTCGATCTCCCGGCCCTTCAGAAGCTCCAGGAGGGCGTTTTCATCTCCCACCAGGTTGGCGGTATAGCGAAGGTTTTCTCCCTCTCCATCGGTTTCCCGGGATGTGATCTCCAGTTTATCCGAGGAATCTACCACCACCTCCTGGATCTGATCCTGCTCTACCATTTCCACAAAGGCGTCATAGGGTATTTCTTCCGGCTTGCTTCCTCCGGCCACCGTCTGCAGGATCCCGAAGACAATGAGCAGGATCAGCAGACAGGCTGCCAGGATCCACCATATATTTCTGTTGTTCGGTTTCTTGTCCCCCTGTTTTTCATTTTGGCTGTGGGGCTGCTGCTCCATGTAAACCTCCTGTTCCTCTTCTATTTCCGATCCGCTCCGGATCTTGGGTTAAAATCTGAAATCTCTCTGTCCCCGGCGGATCTTCTCCAGATTTTCCTCCAGAATCTGCCGGGTCCTCTCTCTGGGCACCTTGGGGATCTCTCTCTGGATCAGAGCTTCCCCTGCGGCCTTGGTCTCCGGGGAGGCGTAGTCCTCCAGATACTCCTGGAGGGTCATCAGGGCGTTGGGGTGGCAGCAGTTCAGGATCTGCTGGCTCTTGCAGAGGCTCATAAACCGGTCTCCGGTTCTGCCCTCCCGGTAGCAGGCCGTGCAGAAGGAGGGAATATAATCCATACCGATGAGCCAGCGGACTACCTGATCCAGAGTCCGGTTATCGCTGACGTCAAACTGCTCCGAGTTTTCCTCCTCTGCTTCCGGTTCGTAATAGCCCCCCACGCTGGTCCGGGAGCCGCCGCTGATCTGGGAGATCCCGTAACGGATCACCTTCTCCCGGCAGGCCTTGGTCTCCCTGGTGGAGATGATCATGCCGGTGTAGGGCACAGCCACCCGGATGCAGGCGATGATCTTGCCGAAGGTCTCATCATCAATGCCGTTGTCAAAGGCCTCGGGATCAATGTCGTCCGCCCGTTTTACCCGGGGCACGCTGATGGTGTGGGGGCCTACCCCGAAGGCCGCCTCCAGGTGCTCCGCGTGCATCAGCAGACCGGCAAATTCATACTTGTACATTTCCAGACCGAAAAGTACCCCCAGGCCCACATCGTCAATGCCCCCTTCCATGGCCCGGTCCATGGCTTCCGTGTGGTAGCAGTAGTCGTGTTTGGGGCCCGTGGGGTGGAGTTTCTCGTAGCTTTCCCTGTGGTAGGTTTCCTGGAACAGAATGTAAGTACCGATCCCCGCCTCCTTCAGCTTCCGGTAATTTTCCACGGTGGTGGCGGCAATATTTACGTTTACCCGGCGGATGGCGCCGTTTTTATGTTTAATGCTGTAAATGGTCTTGATGCAGTCCAGAATGTACTCGATGGGATTGTTCTTGGGATCCTCCCCGGACTCAATGGCCAGCCGCTTGTGGCCCATATCCTGCAGGGCGATGACCTCCCGCCGGATTTCCTCCTGGGTCAGCTTCTTTCTGGCAATATGATGATTTTTCTGGTGGTAGGGACAGTAGACACAGCCGTTGATGCAGTAATTAGACACGTACAGAGGCGCGAACATGACGATCCGGTTCCCGTAGAAATCTTTCTTGATCTTCTCTGCCAGTTTATAAATTTCCGCATTCAGTTCCGGAATCTGACAGGCCAGCAGCACAGAGGCCTCCCGGTGGTCCAGTCCCTTTTCCAGAGCCGCCTTCTCCAGGATCTGGCGGATCAGGGCCTCATTTGTCTTGTTCTGTTCCGCGTAGGCCAGGGTATCCTGCACCTCCTGGTGATCAATAAATTCATCCGCGTGTTTTGATTTTGGATTATACATTTTCCATTCCTCCTTCCTGGCAGCGGCGTTTCTCCCCGTAATCCCCCCGGGAACCGGAGATTCTGTATCCGATCTGTCCCAGGATCTCTCCCAGGAGACGGATCCCCTCCGCCGCTTCTCCTCCTGTGCTGCGCTTATGGTCGTACAGGTCGTATTTTTTTCTGCTGTCCCGGGGGCTTAGATTGGGCATCAGCACATTGGCTCCTGCCAAGATGCCCCGGGTCCGCCCCTCCGGGTGTATGGTGTTCAGTGCGGTGGTGGAAGGCAGCAGGACCTCCGGATACAGGAGGCGGAATACTGCCAGCAGCCGCAGGGTACGGTCCATGGAGCCGTTTTTCTGATCCGCGAAGGGTGTTCCGTGGTGGACCAGATAGGGACCGATGCCGATCATCTCCGGCTGCAGCTCCCGGATCAGTTCCAGATCCTGCCAGAGGGTATCCAGGGTCTGGTAAGGAGCCCCCACCATGAAGCCTGTGCCCACCTGATACCCCAGTTCCTTCAGATCATGGAGGCAGCGGATCCGGTTTTCCAGGGACATTTCACCGGGATGCAGCCTGGCGTAATGGACCGGATCCGCCGTTTCGTGGCGCAGCAGATACCGGTCCGCCCCGGCCTCCCGGAAGCGCCGGTAGGCTTCCCGGGACCGTTCCCCCACAGAAAGGGTGACCGCACAATCCGGATACTTTCTCCGGATGGCCGCCACCGTCTCCTCCACCCATCTGTCATCCTGCAGAGGATCTTCCCCTCCCTGCAGGACGAAGGTGCGGAACCCAAGGCTGTAGCCGGCCTGGCAGCAGGAGAGGATTTCCTCTCTGCCAAGACGGTACCGCTCCGCCTGCCGGTTCCCCTTACGGATCCCGCAGTAATAACAGTTATTTCTGCAGACATTGCTGATCTCGATCAGCCCCCGAAGGTAAATGTCCCTGCCGAAAATTTCCCGGGAAAGCTCCCGGGCCCGGCGGAACAGCTCCTGTTCTCCCTCCGGAGGCAGTTCCTCCATGAGGATCTGAAAATCCTTCCGGGTCAGTGTTCTCTCCTCCGCAAGCCTGCGGATGGTTTCCCTCCACATTTTACTTCAGTTCTCCGGTAATCCGTTTGTCCAGCAGATCCCGGTTCTTGGGAAAGGTTTCCCGGAAAACGTCTGTGGCCGCCCGGGTAAAGAGGGCGAACACCTGCTCCGTGCCGGTAAACCGGGGAACTGTATAAGCCAGGGTAAAAACATCCAGGGCGATCTTATTGATCAGGGATTCCTTTTTCATGGTTCCCAGCCCCAGGATCAGGGAAGAGTAGGATTTATCCTCCTGGCAGAGCTGCAGATACAGCCGGGTCATGTTGCAGAGCTCCTGATAAAGCGCCTCCTGGCCTTCTTCCCCGTAGCTTTCCGCCAGCTGAACGTTCCAGTCCTCCAGGACCCTGGCTTTTTCCTTCTCCAGCTTTTTTCTCCCCAGAACGCTGCGGGAAGCCGTATGCATGTAGGACATTCCCATCCAGCCCCGGATAAAGCGGTCTACCTGCGCCTTATCCCTGGCTCTGGTCTCATAGCGTCCCTCCCAGAATTTCAGCCGTATTTCATTTTCCCGGGTCATGCCTTCCTCCGCAATGCCCCGGTCCAGAATTTCCTTTCTTTTTTCCCGGTCGGTTTCCCGGTAATATTCTTCCACCCAAGATTTTGCTTCCATTTTGGCCTCCTCTTTCTCTTCGGTCCCCTGGGGATCTTTTCTCTGTCAATCTTATTTATTTTATCACAGAACAGCCGGAAGCACAATCAGAACCACCCTGCCGGGCAGGCCATCAGAGGCCCTCTTTCTTTTTTCAATCGAAAAAAGAGAGCCGCTGCTCCGCGGATGATTTCTCATCCGGTTTGCAGCGGCCCTTCTATAGGGGAGGATAGCGTCAGTGTGCAAGGGGCAACACGCTCCCTTTGTACACTGACGCCAAGTATTCTTTTCTCTTTTGTGCTTCACCGAAATCCTTCAGTGAACATCTACAGTATAACCGCCTCCCGCTGTTCTATACCATTCCGGCGAAACTTTTCCGAAATTCTCAGATAAAGAAGCAGCCCGGCATACAGCCGCCTCCGCCGCAGCAGAAGCTGCAGATCATTTCCACCGCGCAGCAGGTGCAGCACACCTTTCCCGCGCTGCCGTTCTCGCAGTCCATGCCCCCGTAGCCGTAGCCCCGGCCCATATGGGAATACCAGTCCCCGTTGCCGGAAAGCTGCTGCAGCAGCCGCTGGAACTCCAGATTCTCCGGTTCCAGGTTCACGGCCATCTGGGCGTCCTCCACCGCGCTGACATTATTGCCAAGGCCGGCGTTGGCAATGGCGTGGAGATAATACCAGGTACCGTTCCGGTCCCGCATCTCGTTGAGGATATTCATAGCTTCCGCAAACCGCTGGTTGTTTATATAGCTGGCCGCCGCCTGCATTTTGGGATCGCTGGTGTAGGCCCGGCCGCCGCTGTAGCCGGTGCCGCCGTAGCCGTAGGCGCCTCCTCCGTAGCTGCTGCCGGAGGAGGAAGACCCTCCGTGCTCCTTTTCATCCATGATCTGCTTATAGGCCTGCTGGACCTGTTTAAATTTCTCCTCGGCCTCCGCCTTGTTGGGATTATTTATGTTGGCATCCGGGTGGTATTTCCGGCTCAGTCTCCGGTATGCCTTTTTTATTTCCTCGGTACCGGCGTCTCTGGATACCCCCAGCACCTCATATGGATCCTGCATTGATTATCTGTTCTCCTCATTTTTGCTCTGGCTGTCCGCGCCCACGCCGGAGCGCTCTTTTCTCAGCCGACGGTATTTTGTCCAAATACCAGAATACAATATATTTCTCAAAATGTCCACATTTTCCAATATGGGCAGTCTCTCAAAATTTTTCGCGGCGGAAGCAGCCATCATGGTCAAAATGCCTGCGGCCTGCTCCTCGTAATCCGGTTTCTCCGCCAGAGACAGAAAGGGATTATAATTTCCCCGCGTTCTATCCTCCGGCAGATCCTCGTAGGCGTCCATAAGATAAATGAATTTACCCAGATAAAAACCCACCTGACCCAGCTCCCGGCTCCAGTCATCCTCCCGGGGAACAAAGATCTCCCGGAAGAGACTGCCCGTAAGGCCGGAGGCAAGGTCTATATTCGGATCGCCTGCTTCTTCCGCTCTGTGAAGTTCCTTCAGGTATCTGCGGATGGCCCGCACCTGTCTTGGATAGCGGGAAGCCGCTTTCAGATAGGATTTCCGCAGGAGCCGGGCGCCGCCATAGCTCAGACGCTTCCTCTCATCCAGCCAGTCGTCCATAAGATTATGGTAGACCAGCAGAATGTTCATATCCGCCGCGTAGCGGGTGAAGGAGTTCCGCAGACAGGTTTTCCGGGATCCGGGCCGCAGAAGGCAGAAATGCTCTTCACTCCTTGGTTCCTCCTCGTACAGTCCCGTCAGCAGGACCGCCAGAAACGTCATATCATAGGTCAGGGTCATCCGGGCCTTCTGGCCGTAGCCCTCCTTTAATTCCTGACAGATCCCGCAGTAAAAGCTGTGATACCGCTGGAAATCTTTTCCTTTCAGTTCGTCCCGGTCAACTGTGATATAACCAAACATATCTGTTCCTCATCTTAAGTCCGCCTGATAAAATCCGTGTGGCAGCGGGGGCAGTGAATGGAAACCTTCCCCTTTCCCCTGGGAACCCGCACCTTCTGTCCGCAGGCGGGACACTTAAAATAGCAGTAGAGAGCGTCTTTGCTTCTTCCCCTGCCGAAAAGTCCCAGGAAGCGGTCCTTAAGGGAAAGAAACTTCTCATTTTCCGCCCAGCGCCGGGCATGGTTCCTGGAAAATATCCGTATGTAGCACAGGATCAGCAGTACCAGGGCTGCGGTATTCAGAAAAAATCCCCGCAGGAAAAAGGAAAGGATGAGCAGCGCCAGAGCCCCGTAGATCATAAAACGGCCCAGCTGGTCTATCCCATACCTTCCCTGCATAAAGCTTTCCAGTTTATCTCTGAACTTATTCATGGCCCATAAAATCCTTCCTTTAATTTGTTAATAGTCTTACTTTAGCTCTTTTCCGCCGGAAAAGCAATTCCCGGCCTATTAATTTTTTCTAAAATGTCCATAAATCCGGGGAAGGAGGACTCCGGTCTTGCGCGGCCGATGCCAATCCTCTATAATGACTCTATGCGGATAACGCGGAAACATGTTCATTGATCTGATCACCAAAGGAGTAAACCGATGAAAAAAGCGAAACGCATCCTGGCCCTGGCAGGGGTAATCCTGCTGCTGGCCCTGTACGGTTCCACCATGGTCTTCGCCCTGATGGATGATCCAGCGGCCAAAGGCCTGCTTATGGGATCCATCTACTGCACCGTAGCTGTCCCGGTGCTGCTGTACGCCATGACCCTGATCGCAGGAAGGCTGAAGGATAAAAACGAAAAGATCAATCAGGAGCGGCAGGAACAGGCCGAAAAGGAGGAAGACCATGAAAAGGGCAAATAACCGGCAGGCGATTGATACTGTGATTTTTGATATCGGCAGAGTTCTGGTGGATTTTCAGCCGGATCTGCCTCTGGAGCGGCACTTTCCAGATCCGGAACTGCGCCGGAGGCTGAAGGCCGCCGTCTATACCAATCCCGCCTGGGCGGAGGCGGACCGGGGCATTCTCCCGGAGGAAGAGATCCTGGCCCGCTTTATTGCCGCCGATCCGGAACTGGAACCGGAGATCCGGGATGCCTACGAATATTCCCGGGAAACCATCCGGCTCTTTCCTTACACGGAGGGGTGGATCCAGGACTTAAAGTCCCGGGGCTTCCGGGTCTTCTGCCTTTCCAATTACTCCCAGCATCTCCGGGAAACAACGGAAGAGGAGCTGCGGTTCCTGCCCCTTACAGACGGGGTTCTCTTTTCCTATACCTGCGGCCTGATCAAGCCGGATCCGGCTATTTACCAGCTTTGCTTCCGGAAATTTCAGATCCGGCCGGAACGGGCGGTTTTTCTGGATGATAACCGGGACAACATAAAAGCAGCCGGAGAGCAGGGGCTGCACGCCATCCTGTTCACCGGCTACCAGGAAGCCCGGAAAGAATTAGAATCTCTGCTTATTTTGTAATGGTCCCCTCCAGATCCCAGAGATCTCTCCAGTCGGAAGCTCCCGGCCACAGGAACACCTGTCCTTTTACCAGGCGGTTGTTCCTCTCCAGGCCCCGGATGGTTTCCATCTCCGCTTCCGTCAGTGGATCTTCCGTGACGCATTTCAGATTCCCCCTGTAATTTTTCTCCTTGGTGGAGAAAGGAATCGGGGTCTGGCCTCTCTGGACCGCCCATTTCAGGCAGACGAGAGCCGGATGCACCCCGTGGGCCTCTGCAATGGCCCGGATCTCCGGCAGTTCCATATCCGCCACATCCTCCGGGGTCTTATCTCTTTCTGGTCTGTCCGGAGATCCCAGGGGACAGAAGCCTACCACCTGGATCCCCCGCTCCCGGCAGTAATCAAACAGCTCCTGCTGCTGGAAGCAGGGGTGGAGCTCCATCTCAATGGCCGCCGGCTTGATCCGACACAGGGGCAGCACCGCCTCCAGCTTGGGGATGGTCATGTTGGACATGCCGATATGGCGGGTAAGGCCCATATCCACCAGACGCTCCATCTGCCGCCAGGTGTTCATAAACTCCTCCGCGCGGAAAGGTCTTGCATGAGGATTTCTCTCCTCCACGGTACAGCCCGGGGGATGGTAGTTGGGAAAGGGCCAGTGCATGTAGTACATGTCCAGATAATCCAGCCGCAGATCTTTCAGGGTTCTGGCTATGGCCAGAAGCACATCCCCTTCTCCGTGCATATCGTTCCAGACCTTGGAAACAAGGAAAAGTTCCTCCCGCTTTACCTCCCCTGCCTGAAAGGCCTCCGCCAGTACTTCCCCGATCTGCTCTTCATTTCCATAGCAGGCCGCGCAGTCAAAGTGACGGTATCCTGCCCGGATGGCTCCTGCCACAGCCGCGGAAACCTCCGCTGCCGAGGCGTGATCCGAACCGAAGGTGCCCATGCCTATGGCCGGCATTTCCGCTCCGGTATACAGCACCCGCCGGGGAATACTTTCCGGATTGATTTTTTCCATATCCTTTTACCTCCTGGTTTTTATAATTTCTGAATCTGGATCCGGGGCAGCAGACTCTCCATATCTTCTTTAAGAAAATAGCCGGTTTCCAGACGCATGGCGCTGGCCGCTGAAATGGCGCTGGCCAGACGGATACATTCTTCCAGGGGCAGGCCCCGCTCCATGCCCACCGCAAACCCCGCGATCATGGAATCCCCGCAGCCTACGGTGTTAACGGTGTTGATCTTTGGAACGATGGCCTGAAAATCCCCTTCCCCGCTGGAAATCAGAGAACCTTCCCCGCCCATGGAGATCACCACTACGGAAACGCCTCCTCTGCGGATTTCCTCCGCAGCCTCCAGGATCTCTTCCCGGCGGTTCAGAGGTTTCCCGGTCAGCAGACGGATCTCATCCATATTGGGCTTGATCAGATAGGGTTTCCAGGGCAGGCACTGTTCCAGAAGGCTCCCGCTGGTATCCAGAATGATCCGCTTGTGATGCGCCTCCCCGATCTCCAGCATTTTCTGGTACAGGGAAGCATCGGCTCCTGTGGGAACACTTCCGGAAATGGCCGCCAGAGAACATTGGTCGATTCGTTCCTCAAACTTCTCCAGCAGGCGCCGCTGATCCTCCTGGTCCACAGAAAATCCCGGTTCCAGAAACTCGGTCTGGGTTTCCTTGGCTTCATCCCAGATATTGATGCAGGTACGGCTTTCTCCCCGGCACCAGACAAAGTCGCTTTCCACTCCCTCCGCCTGGATATGCTCCTGGATAAAGGCTCCGGAATGGCCCCCCAGAAAACCAGTGGCGGTTACCTGTTCTCCGGCCAGAGCGGCCACCCGGGAAACATTGAGCCCTTTGCCGCCGGCCGTAGCCGCGCAGGAGCTTACCCGGTTCACACTGTCCACAGAAAAATTTTTTACCACATATCTTTTATCAATTGCCGCGTTGGCAGTCACTGTCAAAATCATGGTCTCTTCCCCTTTTTACTGTTCACTGTCGATCAGGATCTTGCCCTTTACCAGCCCCGGAGTCTTAAACATCTCAAAAGCAGAAGCAATCTGGGAAAGAGGCACTTTTTTATAGATAAAGGATTCATCAAATTTTAATTCCCCGGTTCCGAAGCAGTGGGACACCAGTTCCCATTCATGGCCCGGAAAGGGGGCGGAATAGGACATCCAGGATCCCGTCAGGCTGAATTCCTTCCGGTTCAGATTTTCCCACTGGCTCACGGAGAAGGAAAGCTCCCGGGTGGGGGTACCGATAAAGCAGACCCCGGCTTTATTGGCCGCCAGCTGAAAGGCCAGATTCATGGTAAGGGTATTCCCTGCGGTTTCATACACGTAATCGAAACCTCTTCCCTCTGTAAACTCCAGAGCCTGCTCCATAAAGTTCTCATCCAGGGTGTTGATCCCTGCGTCGGCTCCCAGCCGGTCCGCCAGTTCCAGGCGCTCCTTTACAATATCAAAAACCGCTACTTTTCTGGCTCCGAAGATCCTGGCCCACTGCATGGTCATCATTCCCACGGTGCCGCCTCCCAGTATGGCCACGGTGCCGCCTCCCCGGTAACCGGTCCGTTCCAGGCCGTGGAGAGCTACCGTAGCCGGCTCAAAAAAGGCGCCTTTTTCGAAGCTGACCCCGTCGCTGAATTTCACCGCGTTCTTTTCCGGCACCAGCACATATTCCGCGAAGCTGCCAAACTGCCGGGATCCAATAAAGCTGTAATGCCTGCAGAGGGCGTAATCTCCCTTCCGGCAGTCCTCGCACTCCATGCAGGGCACCAGGGGAACTCCGGCCACCCGGTCCCCGGCCTTCAGGCTGGTTACGCCCTCGCCGGTTTCCGCCACAGTTCCCGAAAACTCGTGGCCCAGCACATTGGGATAAAAGTGACAGGCGTCCCCGTTGACCCTGGGAACATCGGACCCGCAGATCCCGGTGTATTTTACCTTGATGAGAACCGTGCCGGGCTTCACCTCCGGTTTCTCGATCTCTTCCCAGCGAATATCGTTTTTCCCATGTACAACCCCTGCTTTCATGCTTTTCTGCCTCCTGTTTTTTTCATTAAACCTTTCAGCGCCCTGTAGAGTTCCAGATAGGTTTCGTAATTTTTCTGATAGATCTTATGGTTCTCCTGGTTGGGTTCGTGCCGGCGGGTCTCATAAACCGTCAGCTCCACTGCCTCCTGGTAGGAGCTGTAAAACCCGGTGCCTACTCCGGCCAGCATGGCCGCTCCCAGGGTGGTGGCCGTATCGGATGCAGGCACTACAATGGGGCGCCCGGTTACATCCGCCTTGATCTGGGTCCAGAGCCGGGAGTTGGCAGCTCCCCCCATAGCCCGCAGAACCTTGGCCTGTGCCCCGGCCTGTTCCGCCACATCCAGATTGTGCTTCAGGGCATAGGCCACGCCTTCCATGCAGGCCCGCACCATGTGGCCCTTGGTCTTGGAAAAATCCAGACCGTAAAAGACGCCTTTGGCGTCCGGATCCCAGATGGGGGACCGTTCTCCGGACATATAGGGCAGAAAAATCAGGCCTTCAGATCCCGGCGCCGTCTCCGCCGCTTCTTCGTTCAGCAGTTCCAGGGAGGATTTTCCCTGTTTTCTCCCCTCTTCCCGCTCAAAGTCTCCCAATTCCTTTTCCAGCCAGCGCATGACGCCGCCGCCCCCTACGGTACCGCCCTGCAGGAGCCATTTTCCCGGGACCACATGGTAGCTGAGGATCAGACGGTCGTCGGCCTGGTAGGTATCTGTGCAGATACTCATACCTCCTGCCTGGCCCCCCTGTTCCTGGGTTTCTCCCGGGTGGAGCACTCCCGCTCCCAGGGTTCCGCAGGCGGCGTCCAGTCCACCGGCCACCACAGGGGTTCCCGCTCTCAGGCCGGAAGATGCGGCAGCCTCCTGGGTAACGGTTCCCGCCACCGCGTCGCAGGCCAGGATAGGGGGCAGAAATTTTTCCGGGATCTCCAGTTCTCCGGCCATTTCCAGATCCCACTCCCCGGTGCGCATGTTAAAACAGTGCCAGCCGTATCCCTGGCAGATATCCTGGGTAACCGCCCCGGTAAGCTTATACACCAGATATCCGTTGGACTGGAGGATCTTGTCGATTTTCTCGTATACCTCCGGCATATGTTCCCTGTACCAGACCACTTTGGCCGTGGTGTAGGAGGGCTGCAGCGAATTCCCTGCCAGTTCAAAAATCTTCCGGCGCCCTACCTTTTCATTGAGCCTGTCGCAGATCTCCTGGGCTCTGGTATCCATCCAGATAGGCGTATTGGCCAGCACTCTGCCTTCCCGGTCAATGGGCACCGCCGACCAGCTCTGGCCGGCAATGCCTATGGCGGCGATCTCCTCCGGCCGTACCGAAGATTCCGCGAAGATCCTGCGGATACTTCTGCAGACTGCTTCCCACCATTCCTCCGGATTCTGTTCCGCCCAGCCCGGCTGCTGATAGTAAACCGGATACTCCTCGGAAGCCTGGGCAGCCACCCGGCCGGACCTTTCAAATACCGCCGCCTTGCAGGCGCTGGTGCCCAGATCAATTCCCAACAGATATTTTCCCATACAACTTTGTTTCCTTTCTCTCCGCTGCCGTTCCTGAACGCCGATCTTTCTTACGGACTGTCCGGGAATAATGGCTGTATCCAGACGGATATATTCTCTCTCCTGCTCCTTCCCGCCTTCCATGCGCTGCAGCAGCAGCTCCGCCGCCTGCCTTCCGATCTCTTTTACCGGCTGCTGGACAATGGTCAGCCTGGGCCTGCAGGCTCTGGCAAACTCCAGATTATCGTATCCGATCAAAGAAATATCTTCCGGAATGGAAAGTCCCAGCTCATTTACCCCGATTACCGCTCCCAGAGTCATCTCGTAATTGGATACCAGTACCGCTGTCATTTCCGGATGGCGGCGGACCAGGCTCTTCATAGCCCCTGCGCCCCCGGCAATGGTGTAGTCCCCCCGGTATATGTAAGATTCCGGCAGATCCACCCCCGCCCATTGCAGGGCTTCCCGATAGCCCCGGAGCCGTTCCCGGGCCGTGTAGACTTCCTCCGGCCCCGCGATCAGGCCGATCTCCCGGTGGCCCTGCCGGAGCAGCAGTTCCGCCGCCTGGCGCATGGATTCCCGGTTGTCCACACAGACACTGTCGCAGTGCAGATCCCGGATCCGCCGGTCCACCAGCACCACCGGTTTTCCGCTGCGAAGAAAATTTTTCAGATGGTCCCCTGCAGGGTCCACGGGAATGCTGATGAGCCCGTCCACCCGGCGGCGCAGGAGAAATTCTACCGCTTCCCGCTCCAGTTTCCGGTCGGTCCGGCAGTCCCGGACAATCACCGCATAGCCTTTCTGCTGCAGAACATCTTCCATACTGCTGATGATCTCCGCAAACATTCCGTTGTTCCATTCCGGAAGAACCACCCCCACCGTCCGGGTCCGGTTTGTTTTCAATCCCCGGGCGGTTTCGTTCACCTGAAAATGCAGCTCCCGGATGGCTTCCTCGATTTTGATCCGGTTCTTTTCCCGGACGTTTCCTCCGTTCAGATAGGAGGAAATCGTAGCCAGTCCCAGGCCGGTCCGGAGGGCAATATCCTTAATCGTTGCTGCCATACCGCCCCTCCTTTTCTCTTTTTATCTTGCCTTTCCCTGGCATCCGCACACCAGCATGCGGGCCTTCACCAGCTCCTTCACCGCCTCTATAGCCGCTTTTCCATAAGCCTTGGGATCAATGGTGCCCGGATTCTCCTGAAGGAACTGTTCCACCGCGCGGCTGTAGGCGTTGCGGAGCTCTGTGGCAAAATTCACCTTGCAGATTCCTCTTTCCACACACTCCCGGACCTGGTCCTCTGTCAGACCGGAAGCCCCGTGGAGCACCAGGGGCACCTCCACCACCCGGCGGATCTGGGAGAGCCGCTCTGTATCCAGAACCGGCGTTCCCACATAAAAGCCGTGGGCGGTGCCGATGGCCACTGCCAGAGAGGAAATTCCCGTCCGCTCCACAAAGATCCGGGCTTCCTCCGGATCCGTGTTACCATCTGCCGCCGCCTCTGTGTCGTCCTCCTTGCCGCCTACCTTTCCCAGTTCCGCCTCGCAGGGAATTCCCACGGCAGCGGCCATTTCCGCCACCTGGCGGCTTACCGCTATATTCTCCTCAAAAGGAAGCTTGGAGCCGTCCATCATAACCGAGGTATAGCCGGCCATGACGCACTGTACCGCCAGCTCATAGCTGTTGCCGTGGTCCAGGTGCAGACACACAGGAACACTGACCTTCTCCGCTTCCGCCGCCGCCAGGGCCCCATAGGTTTCTACCCCGCCGTATCGGATCGTGGAAGAGGTGGTCTGGATCATAACCGGCGCCTGGAGCTCCTGGGCGGCTGCCACAATAGCCTTTACCATTTCCATATTTTCCGCGTTAAAGGCCCCCACGGCATATCCCCCCTTCTGGGCGTCCAGAAGCATTTGTTTTGATGTTACCAAGGGCATTTTTTCTTCCTCCTGCTTTCTTTCTTTTTTCAAAAACCGAAACGTTTCGGTTTTGAGTTCATCATACTCCCGGAACCGGAAAATGTCAACGGATTTTTCCGGCTCCTTCCTTGCTTTCCACGGGTTTTTCTGGTAAAGTTGAGTAAGAACGGATTCCCCGGGCCGCAAGTCCCGGGAAGAGAAAGGAGCATACATCAATGTTAAAAGGAATCCCCAAAATCTTATCTCCTGAGCTTTTAAAAGTGCTCTCCGAAATGGGCCACAGCGACAGACTGGTAATTGCCGACGGCAATTTCCCGGTAGAGTCCATGGGACGGAACGCCATTACCATCCGCTGCGACGGCCACGGCGTACCGGAGATCCTGGACGCCATTCTGACCGTATTTCCTCTGGATACCTACGTGGAGCATCCGGTAACCCTTATGGAAGTCATGAAGGGCGATAAGGTAGAAACCCCTATCTGGGACACCTACAAAGAGATCGTTGCCAAACACGATGAAAGAGGCGCCGCCGCGGTAGGAAATATTGAGCGTTTTTCCTTCTACGATGAGGCAAAAACCTGCTACTGCATCATCGCCACCGGCGAGTCCGCCCTGTACGCCAACATTATGCTGCAGAAAGGCGTAGTAACCGACTAAAAAAGGACTTCCCTTTTAAAAAACAGCCGGCGCAGCTCAAACCAGATTTTTCATGGTTTGAACTGCGCCGGCTGCTTTCTGTTAAAAGGACCAGAGTTTGGCGTAAATCATCATCAGATCATTTTTATCTGGGATCCGGGGATTGGATGCTGTGCAGGCGTCCTTCAGGGCCGCCTCGGCCATCCGCTCGATGGAGGCAAAATAAACATCCTTCTGAATGGTCCCGATCTCCTCCACCCCCTGGGGAATATTCATTTCCTTCTGCATGAACTGGATCCAGTTGACCAGGGAACGCACGCTCATGACTTTATTATAATTGCTGAGTCCCAGGATATGGGCCACGTTGGCATAGCGCTTTACCACCGGGGGATATTCTTTCCTGCTTCTGCTGCGGATATCAATATCCGAATTGTACTCTACGATATGGGGCAGGAGCATGGCGTTGGCTCTTCCATGCGGAATATGGAAAACCGCCCCCAGCTGATGGGCCATACTGTGGGTGATCCCCAGTCCCGCGGAATTAAAGGCAAGACCCGCCAGACAGGAGGCCACGTGCATTTTCTGCCTGGCATGCCTGTCGCTGCCGTCCAGATAGGCTCTGGCCAGGAAGACGCCGCAGATTTCAATGGCTTTTTCCGCCAAAGCCGCGGAAAATTCGTTGTGGCCGGTACTCACATAGGCTTCCAGAGCATGGGTAAAGGTATCCATTCCCGTGTCGGCGGTAATGGCCGGCGGCACGCTCATAACCAGTTCCGCGTCCAGAATGGCTTCTTCCGCCGTTAACCGCTCCGATACCAGAGGATATTTCACCTGGGCCTCTGTGTCGTTGACCACCGCAAAAGAGGTAGCCTCCGATCCCGTTCCGCTGGTGGTGGGAATGGCGATCAGAGCCACTTCCCCGCAGGCGTCAATCCGGGAGGCAAATTCCCGGATAGCCTTGGAGGAATCAATGGCGGATCCTCCTCCTACTGCCACCACCGCCTCCGGCCTGTACTCCAGAAAGGTTTTAACCCCGTCGGCGATTTTGTCCACCGGGGCGTCCGGCACCACGTTGGAATAAATCCGGTACTGGGCCCCTCCTCTTTCCAGGGGTTCCTGGATCAGACGGATCAGGCCGCTCTGCACCACGAAAGGATCCGTGATCACCAGCACCCGCTTATAGGGCATCTCCGCCAGACGGCCCAGAGCTCCCTCCCCGAAATGTATCTGTGTTTTTATGCCAAATGTTTCCATACGCGCACCTCATTCAGCCTTCCGGATAGTAGCAGGGAATGTCAGCCTGGGCAAAACGGGCCAGCCACCGGTCCGCCGGCTGCTGATCTGTGATCACCCCGCTTACCAGTTCAATGCTTCCGGTCCGGGTGAAGGCTGTCTTATCAAACTTTGTGCTGTCCAGGACCAGAAAGGCTTTTGCCGCGGAAGCGATAATGGATTTCTTTACAGAGGTAAAAAGCTCCAGGGAATCCATGATTCCGTGGTCGTAATCCAGACCCTTGCAGGAGACAAAAGCTTTGTCCACATAATAAGATCGGATGGCTTCTTCCGCCTGGGGGCCCAGCAGCGCCAGGTATCCTTCCTTGAGATTCCCTCCTGTGGAAATCACGTTCCATCCGGGAACCTCCGATAATTCCAGGATGATCTCAATGGAATTGGTGATCACCGTCAGCCGCTGTTTATTTTTAATGGCTTTGGCGATGAACACATCCGTAGAACTGGCGTCCAGCATGATATGGTCTCCGTCGTGAATGAAGGAGGCCGCGATCTCCGCCATCTTCTGTTTGGCGCTCACATTTTTTTTGCTGCGGATATTCAGCGGAAGATCGATCCCTACGTTTTCGTTCAGAACCGCCCCGCCGTAGCTTTTGGTGGCGTAGCCGTCCTGCTCCAGCTTTTCCAGGTCTCTGCGGATGGTTTCCTCCGACACATTGTAAAGCTGGCTCAGTTCGCTGACCACTACCTTTTTTTCATCCTGGAGTTTTTCCAGGATCAGATTACGCCGTTCAATCGCCAGCATGCCGCATCCCTCCTGCTCATTATAAAATCGTACGGATCATCCGCTGGTCCGGATGAGCGATCACCGAGGAATCCAGGAACATTCCCTTTCTGCCTGTCATATTTTTGGCCTTTTCTATGGCCGCCTCCACCGCCGATACTTCGCCGGTCAGAAGCATATAGGATTTTCCGCACATGCCCTTGGCAATGCGCAGTTCGATCAGATCCACAATGGCCGTCTTGGCGGCAATATCCGCCGCTTCGATAATGGCCGCCGCGTCATAGGTTTCCAGGATTCCCAGGGCGCTGATCTCCTCCACATGGGTGGCCCCGTAAATAGCAGGAAAAATAGACTCGTGGGGATTGCCCAGCACAAAATTATCGATGAGCTGGTTCTCATACTGGGTGCTGGCCGCTTCCACCGCCGCTTTTACCGCGCTGAGATCTCCAGAGATAATCGCGATATATTTTCCAGGACAGACTGTCTGCGCCTCTACGATTTCCACCTCTGCGGTTTTTACCATGGTATCTGCGGCTGTCATGCCCGTGGCCACGGTTTTGAACTCGATCATACCGATTGCTTTACTCATAACAGTACACGTCCTTTCTATCTGCTTACAATTCCGATATAGCGGTCAGTGACTTCATTGACCCTGCCGGCGATGGATGCATGGATCCCTACGCTGAGTCCTTTGGCGGGCTGTGCGATCATCTGTCCCTGGGTCACGATATCTCCCACCTTCACCACAGGAACCGCCGGAGCTCCGATGTGCTGGCTTAGCAGCACCTTCACTGCTTTTATCTCCGCTGTCCGGTCATTCAGGGGCGCCTCTTTGTCATATTTGGTCAGTCCCAGCCTGGCCATCAGCCTCTCCTCCGGCACTTTCCGGAACTCCCGGGAGGGGTTCACCGGTTTCGACTCCACCTTGGGAGGCTTCACGCCGTTTTTCCGCAGGCCGGCTTTATAGTCCGCCATCAGAGATCTGGGAGCCAGATCCTGGGGGCAGGCGTACATTTCGCAGACGCCGCAGGAAGAACAGAACATCGTATGCAAAAACGGGTTCAGATCCTGAAAATCTTTATTGGAAGCTGAACGCATGAAAAGGTGGGGCGTGATGGGATGTCCCAGAGCATGTCTCGGACAGAGATCCGTACACGTCTCGCACTGGCAGCAGATGGAAGCTGCCCTTTTCAGATCTATGGAAGCCTTTCTCTGCTTCTTCATTACGACCGGGTGATCCTCCGGAAGGACCAGGATCGCATTTGTTGTCTTCGTCACCTGCTGGCTCCCGCTGCCGATGAAGCCCATCATAGGCCCGCCTACAAAGTAAACCGGGTTCTTAAGGGCTGTGCCTCCGGCCAGAGCCACCACATCATCCAGCGTGCAGCCCAGAGGAACTCTGACTGTTACCGGATGCTCTACCTCCGCCACAACAGAAACCAGCTTCGTTGTAACGGGCTGTTTGTTTTTCACCGCATTGTGAATATTATACATGGTTTCCACATTGAAAACCGCCACGCCTTCCTCGATGGGAAGGCCTCCCGGCCGCACGACTCTGCCGGTCGCCTCGTAGATCAGCACCACCTCATCGCCCATGGGGTACACTTCATCCAGCAGGGCGATACGCATTTCCGGAAACTCTCCGATATACTGCTCCAAAGCTTTTACCGCTCCGGTATAGGAGCGCTTGATGCCGATGATGGCTTCTTTGGCCCCCACGGTCTGGGCTACCATATGGAAGGTCTCCATAATTTCGTAGGCGTGGGTTTCCATCAGCTGCCTGTGCAGTTTCAGCAGAGGCTCGCATTCCGCGCAGTTCAAAAGGATCGTATTGGCGCGCTGGTCAATCTTCATATAGGTCGGAAACCCGGCGCCTCCGGCGCCGACTACGCCATTTTCCTGTACAATTTTCTGTAATTCTTCGATTCCCATACCGTTACTCCATTCCCACATCATCCTGCTCCAGAATGCCGCCCTCATCGATGATTCCGACGATCGCAGCGTCCACCGGAGCGTCCTCCATATCACAGCCGATCCTGGCGGCGCTTCCCTGGGCGACCATTACCAGTTCGCCGATTCCCGCGCCGATATGATCAATGGCAATGATCTGGCGTGTATCCGCCTGCATATGACGCAGGGGTTCTACAATCATGAACTTGTTTCCGATTAATTTCTCGCTTTTTCTTGTAGATACTAGGCTTCCCACAACCTTTCCCGCTATCATATTCTCCTCCTGTAGTTTCCTCATCAGGCGGAATGAGCTGCCCCGGCTTACGCCGGCGCAGCGTCAATCCTGATGTGGTATTCAAACTTTATTTAATAATGGTTACCGTATCATTGCAGGCGATCTGGGCTGCGTTTGCCTCGTCCGTATCAATATGCATCTCCAGAGTGAAGCTGTCGTCCACACGGATCTTCACGTGATTCAGGATCGCCCCTCTCTCGTTGTCTGCCCTGACGGAAACCTCATCTCCATTCTGCAGACCGGCTGCCATGGCATCCTGGGGTGACATATGGATGTGGCGCATGGCAATAATGCACCCTTCCTTCAGGTAAAGAGCTCCTTTGGGGCCCACCAGAGCAATAGGCGCGCTGCCGGCCACATCTCCCGACTCCCGGACCGGGGCTTTGATCCCCAGCTTCAGGGCGTCTGTGGCGGAAATCTCCACCTGGGATGCCTTTCTGCAGGGTCCCAGAATTCTGACGTTCTCAATGGCCCGCAGCTTCAGTCCTACCAGGGTTACCTGCTCATTGGCCGCAAACTGCCCGCCCATCAGATCCTTTTTCTTGGTCAGATGGTATCCGGGTCCGAAAAGGATCTCCAGATGCTCCTGGGTCAGATGCACGTGCCGGGCGGAAACCCCCACCGGAACCATAAATCCGTGCTGGGCGCTTTCTCCTTTATTGATGGCCTCTACCACCATTCTGGTAATCAGTTCGATATTGTTTGTTTCCAAAACGACACCTCTTTCCGCTAAGAGTTTGCCGGGGATCTCCGGTCAGTTTCCATCCGGGGATCCCCCAGCAAATCCTGATCCGACTGCTTATTTCAGTTTCGGCAGAATCATCTCAACGTCGCTGTGAGGTCTGGGGATTACGTGGGTAGCTACCAGCTCGCCCAGTCTGGAGGCATTGTTTGCGCCAGCTTCTACAGAAGATTTAACAGCGCCTACATCGCCGCGAACCATTACGGTTACCAGTCCGGATCCGATCTTCTCGGTTCCGATCAGTACTACGTTGGCAGCCTTGCACATAGCGTCCGCTGCTTCAATTGCCGCAACCAGTCCTCTGGTTTCTACCATTCCTAATGCTTCCTGTGTCATCCTTTTTTCCTCCTTATGGATCGTTGTACTTGCTTTTTCAGCTCCGGCCTCCGGCTTTGCCGGCTCCGCTTTTACCGTTTTTTCCGCTCCCGCCTGAACCTGAACCGTTTTTTCCTGCCGGACTTCCGCAGCGGGTTCTTTCTCCGGCGCCTTCACCGGTTCCTGCGCAGATTCCTTTACGGGTTCCTTGGCTGTTTCATTGATCTGGGCATCCGTGACCTTTGTTTTTTTTATTTCCGCCATGCGTAATCCCCCACTGTTCTCCATCTGCTCGCACTCAATTGAACCATTTTCACGATTTCCTCATGAGGATTTGCAATGACCGCATGACATACAGGTTTTTTAATAGCCCTTTCCACAGCCGCGTCCACAGCAGTGGTGACCGAAGAGACATCCCCTTCGATGATCAAGGTAACCAGCCTGCCTCCCAGCTTTCGCTCCCAGGAAGCCAGATGGACATCCGCCGCCTTGCACATAATGTCAACGGCGTCCATCGCTGCGGTCACACCTGTAATTTCCACAAAGCCATACGCGTTTCCCATGGTTCTCCTGCTCCTCTGATTACTCTAAATTGTGGGGAAGAATCTTCTCAACATCGTTGTGGGGTCTGGGGATTACGTGGGTAGCTACCAGCTCGCCCAGTCTGGAGGCAGCGGCGCTTCCGCTTTCTACAGCAGCTTTTACAGCGCCTACATCGCCGCGAACCATTACGGTTACCAGTCCGGATCCGATCTTCTCGGTTCCGATCAGGTGTACCTCAGCAGCCTTTGTCATTGCATCCGCAGCCTCGATCGCAGCGGTAAGACCTCTGGTTTCTACCATTCCTAATGCTTCCTGTGCCATTTTTCTTTTCCTCCTGATTTATCAAAGAATTTAGAATTTATCCAGTGCGCTGATCTTCAGCATCTTTTCCACTCCCGGGTCGTCCGGATTGGGAATGATGTGGTGCGCTACCACACCGCTGATCCGATTGGCCGCTTCTATGCCAGCTTCGACCGCAGCCGTAACATCCTCTACGCTCCCGCGGTATTTAATGGTTACCAGAAGCGGTACCGGAAGCTCATCTGCACGGGCGGGTTTATTTTTATCAAAAACCTCCAGGGTAACGTTGGCTGCCTTGCAGCCGGCGTCACCGGCCACGAAGCCGGCCGTCAGTCCGAACACCTCCAGAATTCCTACGGCTTGTGCCATTGCTGTTCTCTCCTTACTTAGCCAAATGTTTATTTGTTAATGATGGCGATCTTCAGACCTTTCTGTGCCAGGTTGGTCTGATGGGCCTCATTGATCTCCTCCAGCGGGAAGGTATGGGTGATCAGCTCATCCATGGGAAGGCCGATGGCCTTAGCCCTCTTCAGGAAGTCAAAGGTGGTGGCGTAGTCTCTCAGGGTGTATACCCAGCTTCCCACCAGGTTGATCTCCTTGGAGCAGAGGTCAAAATGCGGATTGATGGTAGCGTCTCCACCATTGATGAAGAAGCCCAGCTCACAGAGACCGCCGCCGTTGCGGATGAAATGATAAATATTGGAATGTGCCGCCGGAGCTCCGGTACACTGGAACGCAAAGTCCGCCAGATGTCCGCCGAACGCCTCTTTCACCGCCTCAGCCAGGGCGTCGATGCCCTTGTGCTCCATGAAGTTTACAGACTTTTCGGCTCCCATCTTCTTGGCAAACTCCAGACGCTGGGGATTTCCATCTACCGCTACAATATGCTCCACACCCAGGGTGCGCAGTACAGCGATACAGATCAGACCGATGGGGCCGCAGCCCTGTACCACCACCCGGCTGTTGAAGCGGAGGATGTTGGTGGTCTTTGCTCTCTCTACCGCATGCACCAGCACGGCGCAGGGCTCAATAAGGATTCTGGATTTCAGATCCAGGTCGCTTACATTGAAAAATGTGCTGCCGAATGCGCCGCCCCGGATGAGGATATAATCGGAAAACCATCCGTTCAGATGCACATCGTCGTCGGGCAGCAGGCCGTACACGTCAGCGGCGCCTACGTTCTGCTTGTTCAGGTCGAACATGGTGATCTCCGGGTCATCCTTGAAGATCATGCAGGTAACTACTTTGTCGCCTACCTTTACGTCTTTTCCCGCGCTGTCTTTCTTAACGTTCTTGCCCATTTTAACAATCTCGCCGGTACCCTCATGGCCCAGTGCCACCGGGATGAGACCGAAGGGATCTCTCTTGAACTCATGGGCGTCGGTGCCGCAGATGCCGCAGCCTTCTACCTTCACCAGGATATCGTCATCGCCTACTTCCGGCATGGGGAATTCCTTGATATCATAGTGCTCCAGGGAAGTCAGCATGGCCACATGAGCGGTCTTGGGAATGTCTCCGGAGGCAGCCGGAGCAGATGCCGCTCCGCTGTTTCCGCCGGCCATTCCGGCCAGAACCTGTTTTACAATTTCTTCAATATTTGCAGAATTCATATCCATTTTCTATCTACCTCCTGCCTATCGGATGCACAGACTGTCAACCATAACGCAGCGTCTTCTCTTGGTAAAGGACTGGGCGCTGGTAAGGCCTTCGCCGGTTCTGCTGGCAATGGTGAAGGTGCAGTAGCCCTCTCCTCCAAATCCCAGGGCAGAATAAGACGGCCCGTTCTTTACCAGGATCGCTGTATCAATGGCCTTGGCATATTTTGTGATCCGGTCTACATTCTTGGAGTGAATGTGGGCGGAATGTCTGTTTCCATGCTCCAGCCATACAGCCTGTTCTACCGCGTCCTCAAAATCCTTTGCCCGGACAATGCCCAGAATCGGCATCATCAGCTCTGTCGTGATCAGCGGATGTTCCTTAGGTCCTTCAAAAATAATGCAGCGGATATTGTCCGGCACCGTTACGCCGATCATGCCCAGAAGAGTCTTGGCATCCCGGCCTACGCATTTCCGGTTCAGACGGCCGTCCTTCATGACTACCGCGCTGAGCTTGTCCTGCTCTTCCTGGGAAGCCAGGTAGCAGTCCTGTTCCGTTACCATATAGTGGATCAGCTCGTCCACCACCTGGGTAACGGCCACAACTTCTTTTTCCGCAATGCAGGGCAGGTTGTTGTCGAAGGTACATCCGTTGACAATATCCTCCGCCGCTTTGCGGATATCCGCAGTCTCGTCTACCAGGGCCGGGGGATTTCCGGCGCCGGCTCCGATTCCTCTTTTTCCGGAGGACAGCACTGCTGTTACAACTCCCGGTCCGCCGGTGGCGGCGATCAGGGGAATGTCTTTATGCTTCATCATAATGGCGCTGGTGTCCAGGGTGGGTTTTTCCACGGTAACGGCAATGTTCACCGGTCCGCCCCCTTCCAGAGAAGCCTCATTCAGCAGATTGATGGCAAACTGAGAAGTTCTTACCGCCTGGGGATGGGGATTGAACACAACGGTGTTGCCTGCGGCGAACATTCCGATGGTGTTGCAGAGTACGGTTTCCTGGGGATTGGTACAGGGGGTGATAGCTCCGATCACTCCGAAGGGTCCCATTTCCACCAGGGTCAGGCCTCTGTCGCCGGACCAGGCTGTGGTGTGCAGATCTTCCGTTCCCGGAGTCTTGTCCGCCACCAGGTGGTTCTTCAGTATTTTATGTCCTACATTTCCCATGCCTGTTTCATCTACAGCCATGCGGGCCATAAGCTCCGCGTTTTCATGGATCTTGCGGCGCATAATGGAAATGATCTTTTCTCTCTGATCCAGGGACATGTCGCGCACAACCTTCTGGGCCTTTTTGGCAGCCTCAATGGCTTCGTTCATATCCTGGAAAATTCCCAGTTTTCCGGCCGGAGAATCTTTCAGCTGCATCTTGGCCATTACTTCCTGCACGATGTCCTTTACCATGCTCTCGTTGATCGGCATGATAATTACCTCCTTAATTCAAGCCTTATTTCAGTCCCAGCTGCTCCATAACCTGTTTGGTAACAGAAGCGATCATGTCAGCGTCTACTGCTCCGGCAGGCGCGGATTTTTCACAGGTACAGCTGCTGCCGCAGTTATGGCAGTTCACATCGCCCTTGTTCAGGCAGATATTTGCCGGATGCTTTCCGGGCATGCCCATCTTTCTGCGGATCTCGTACAGCTTTTCAACCTGCTCTTTATCGAACTCCTTGGGTCCGCCCAGCATCTTGGACTGGTACAGCAACTGCGCGTAGAACTCTACAGACTCCATCTTCATGTAAGCAGCCAGCAGGTCTGTGGAGTAGGTCAGCGCTCCGTGGTTCTCCAGCAGAACAGCGTCAAAATAAGGAAGATATTTCTCTACCGCATCCGGGATCTCCATGGTGGAGGGGGTGCCGTACTCAGCGATGGGAACGCAGCCCAGAGCGATTACTGCTTCCGGCATAATGGGCTGGGTCAGCGGAATACCTGCAATGGCAAAACTTGTGGCATATACAGGATGAGCATGTACCACGGCGCCTACATCCGGTCTTTTCTCATACACTCTCATGTGCATCTTGATCTCAGAGGAGGGTTTGAATCCCGGATTTGCCTGGATCACATTTCCCTTGGCATCTACCTTGCAGATATACTCCGGAGTCATGAATCCCTTGGACACGCCGGTGGGGGTGCAGAGGAACTCATTGTCGTTGATCTTTACGGAGATGTTTCCGTCGTTGGCGGCAACCATGTTCCGGTTGTAGATCCTCTTGCCGATGTCACAGATCTGTTTTTTGATTTCAAATTCGTTTACCATGCTCTCATTTCCTCCTTGAAATGCTTGGGTTTTGTTATATTCTGTTGACATTATACCGGTATTCCCGGATAAAGTCAAGAACATCCTGTTGTTTTCTGTTGTTTTATTCAGGTATTTGTGTTGAATTTATTGGTTTTTGTCTTCTGACTCTTCCGAAGCCTTCCCTGCTCCCGGAGATTCCCAGGGCATTACATCCCCCGGCTCCCGGAGATACTCCAGGATATCGGAAACCCCCTCGCCGGTTTTGGAATTCACCCGGAAAATGGTCCTGCATCCCGCCAGCCGCAGCCAGCCCTCCGCTCTGTCCGGTTTTCCCTCCGGCGCGTCGATCTTGGTGACAATGCCGATGGTATCCCGGTTGCAGACACTGGTGGAACAGGGCGGGTACAGACTGTAAGGTTCTGTGGCCGACAGCAGCAGCCCTACCACGTCCGCCTCGTAGGCATACAGAGCCAGGGCATGGCCCAGGTTTTTGGTCTGAGCGTATTCCCCGGGGGTATCAATGATCACGTCAAAGTTATTTACATACTGGGTTTTGTGATACTGGATCTTCTCGCCTTTCATGGCCTGGGTCAGGGTAGTCTTTCCAGCTTCGCTCCGTCCCATTAAAACAATTTTTTTCATAGGGCATCAGGTCCTGGTTATGGGGCAGGTGGCAAAGCCCAGAACGCCGCCTACATAGTCCAGGATGGCCCTGGCCGAGGCTTCCACCTCCGAGACGGTTCCGGTTACGATCAGACTTCCGGAGAAGCGGTCTACAAAACCGATCTCCACCCCTGAGGACTTAATAGCCAGATCCCCCATGATAATCGCCGTTTCCGGAGGCGTAACCGTTAAAATCCCTATGGCCGCCTTGGCGTAATCCACCGCCGGGTCCAGCCCCAGCTTGGTATACATGATCCTGTCCGGGTTCGCAATAATATGCGCCAGGGAGATCTGTTTGCCAGGCACCTGCTCCTGAACGATCCTCTGTTTGGCCTCCGGCAAAGTAGCATCCTGAAACGCCATAGTTCCCGCCTCTCTTTCCTGTGATTTTGCGGGCTGCCGGGGCAGTCCGTATTTTTTCATGTCTTCTTTATTATAACTGCCGCGCCATCCGCTGTCAACAAAAACGCCTTTTTTGCGCTTTGTTTTTTGTGGTTTTTAAAAGGTTTTTTGTTGTTTTGTGCTGGTTTTCCCGGAAAACCGGGAATACCCCGCTTGACAAATGTGGTTTTCTGATTCATACTGGAAACAGGCCAAACCAAGGCCTGAATCTTATTGTATGTACCGAGGAAACGACTATGTATGTCTGTGATATGCACACCCACACCATCGCCAGCGGCCATGGAACTTCATCCACCATTGCGGATATGGCCAAGAAAGCCCGCAGCCTGGGGTTTTCTCTCCTGGGGATTACGGATCACGGTCCCGCTACAGCCGGAGCCGGCACCCCCTCTTATTTCCGAAGCCTGGCAGGCGCTCCCAGAGAGCGCTGCGGCATCCGGGTCTGCTACGGGGCGGAAGTAAATATTCTTGATTTTTCCGGGGCCCTGGATCTGTCGGATGAGGTTCTGGGACTGCTGGACTATGCTATCGCCAGCATGCACCGGCCGATCCTGAAGCCGGGAAGCCGGGAAGCCAATACCCTGGCCTATATCCAGGCCATGAAACATCCCCGGGTCCGGATCATCGGCCACTGCGACGATGTGAAATTCCCTGTGGATTATACCCTGCTGACGGAAGCAGCCAGGGAATACCGGATGATCCTGGAGATCAACAATGCTTCCCTGTCCCCGGAGGGCTACCGGGGGGATACCCGGGAAAATAACCGGCTGCTTCTGGAAGGCTGCCGCCGGAACCGGGTTCCGGTGCTGCTCTCCAGCGACAGCCACGGCCCCTCCCACATCGGGGACTTTACCTACGCCCGCAGAATGGCGGAAGAGGTACAATTCCCTCCGGAACTGATTCTGAACGATAAGCCCCGGGAGGTTCTGCGGCTGCTGGGAGCGGAGCCCATGGCCTGAAGGGCCGCCTCCGCTTCCGGATCAGCCCCGGGGCTCCGACCCCTGGATATTTTTCATTACATCTTTGATCACTTCCTGGCGGACCCCCTCCCGGCGGTTGTTTTCCGCCTGGTAATCCGCGTACCGGGCCGCCACATACAGGTAGTCCGACAGCCGGTTCAGATACTGGAGGGCTTTTTTATCGGCCACATATTTCTGAGCCACCACACGGAACCGCCTTTCGGCCCTTCGGGCCACCGCCCTGGCTACATCCAGCCGGGCGGACTGTTCGCATCCTCCGTAGAGCACAAATTCCTTGGGCCGGGGGAAAGCGTCCTCCATCTCATCGATCCAATGCTCCAGGGTCTCTGTTTCCTTTTCCTCAAAACGATACTCTTTTTTCAGAGGATCCGCGGCTCCCGCCATAAGATGCATAAGGGTTTTCTGGATATGCGTAAGCTGCACTCGCAGTTTTTCCCCTGCCAGCACCTTGGAAAGCCCCAGATGGCTGTTCAGTTCATCCACCGTCCCCAGGAGTTCGATCCTGTCATCGGTTTTCAGAACCCCCATGCCATTCAGGAGAGACGTTCTTCCATTGTCGCCTTTTTTTGTATAAACCTTCATTGCGGAACCTCTTTACTCAAACATTTTAAAAGCTGTTCTTTTTACCGCTCTGGCGCTGTCCGCCCCCAGACACCGGCACTGTTCAAAAGTGGGCATGTGATAGGCCTCTACATTTTGCCCCTTCCTCAGTCCCCGAAGCTGGAGCGCAATGTCCACGCCGGACACGCCGATGCCGGAACCCAGCATGGAGTCATTGGCTGCTTCATAAGCCAGAGTATCCAGGCTTTCCGATTCTTTGGGGACCGCCCGGTAAAATACGCCTTCCTCTTCAATCCCGGCACAGATCTGCCGGAGGAAATCCGGATCCGGCTGATTGGTATAGATCAAAATAACAGGCCGTTTGCTGATCATGGCTTTTCCCCTTCTCCTGTGTAAGAGAGCACCAGTCCTGTAGCCACCGCGTTCCGGGGGCCTTCTGTGCCCCGGATGTTGCCCCGGCCGCAGACAATACGGTAATTGGCAAACTCTTCCATGAGCATTTCCGGAATTTCAAAATCCATAGCGGATCCCCCCACCAGAACCACATTGGAAATATTTTTCAGCTGGTGGTCCGGAGCCACCTTCCGCAGGGCCCGGAAGGCGTTCTCCCCGAAAACCTTCCGTTTTGCCTCTCTGCGGACCTGCAGGATCTTCTCCATGGGCAGATCCTTTTCCACCCGGACCAGGCCTTCCTCGGTCAAAAGGACTACCCGGCCGTAAAAACGGGGGTCGATGGATTCCTCCACAAAGCGCATCTCTCCGCTTTCCAGCCGCATGTGGAACAGGCTTTCCACCTTGGCCAGGGGATATCTTTTGATCATCTCTCCCATGTGGCGGTCTTCCAATCCCAGTTCTGTCTGGATCAGCATGGAAACCAGTTCCCCCGCTCCGGCCTGATGGGTGGTCACCACATGGCCGTCTTCGTAGATTACCGCCGCGTCTGTGGAGCCCCCTCCCATATCCAGGATCGCCAGAGGCAGCTGGGTTCCGGGAGTGGTCAGAGCGCCCAGGCTGGCCATGACCGCCTCCACGCCGGCCACCCGCACCCGGCAGCCCAGCTCTCCTTCCAGCTTGCCGGCGATCTCCCGCATGGGAAGTCTCTGGGTCTTTACCATGGCTGCGATCCCCACGGCTTTTTCCAGGCAGGTTTCCCCGGCCAGGGCCCCGGAGATCCGCACCGGAGCCAGGGTGTCCACCGCCAGAATATCGGTGATGCGGATATTCTCTCCGGCTTCTCCGCTTAATTCGCCCATACTCCGTTTGATCCGGTTCAGCATCACTCCCACATTGGTATCTGCCTGCCCGGTAATATCCCGGATGGTTCCCGCTTCTTCCACCGCTTTCATGATCTTCTCCGCGCCTTCATCCAGACTGATCTTCCGGCTCCGGGACGCATCCAGATAAATCTCCCCGGCAGGAAGCACATTTTCCCGGATATTGCCTCCCGGCGTCCGGATCACCACTGCGCTCCGTTTTCCGATGAGACTTTTGGCAATGGGAGTGACGGTCCGGGTCTCCGCCGGATCCAGTCCCAGAAGAGTGGCGATCCCGTAAGGATTGGACAGCATCCTTACGGACTGCCCCGGCAGCGCCACTTCAATGGCCGCCTGCTGCCCGTCCGGCACCTGATCGATGCCTGCCACTTCATCAATGATGGGGATCTTCTTCCGCAGCCGGTTCTCCACCAGCACCGCCTCGTCCGCCTGAAGGATCATCCCCCGGATGTCCACACGCTCCGCCAGAGCATTCACCTCCGCCGCTGTTTCTTCATAAGAATACTTTCGCGGAACCACAAGAATATACGGGGTTCCCGGCACAGCGCTCCGGATCCTGTCGAAACCCAGCAGTTCTCCCACTGCCTGCCCGGCTCCCGCCGGCGTGGAGGGATTGTGGCCGATCATGGAAGAATCCGTAATGACGGTTTCCGTCAAAGTCTCCATAGCCGTGTCGCCGATGACCGGCGCCGCTTCATTCAGGCGTATCAGGGAAATCTCCCCGGGATGCAGCCCCGCTTTTCCCGCCGCCAGCTTCAGGGCCGCCTTTATGCCGTGGACATTGGGCAGAGTCCCCTTGGTGCCGGTGGTGGCGCAGGAAGCAGAGGCCAGGAAACGGATCTTTCCTTCTCCCGTCCTCTTTGCGAGACAAACCTCTGTTGTGGAATTACCAATATCAACACCTGCAAGAAGCATCAGCGCAAGATTCCTCTTTTCTCATAAACTTCAGCCGCTTCCATCACCAGTCTGGCACAGTTTTTCGCCTGGTATTTTTCCAGGAGTTCCTTGGCCATCATCACCAGTTCCAGCTTTGTGGAACGGTTGGGACGAAGCTTGTCATACATTTCCAGAATTACCTGGTCCGGCACGGCAGTCAGTTCCGCCGCCCGCTCAAAATTTTTCTCCATGGGATCGTTGCCCGCCTCTTTGGCCACCCGGCCCTGGGCCTGCAGCACTTCCCGGGAGATTTTAATATCATCCGGGGCGATCCGTCCCTTCATCACCTCATCCAGGGTGATCTCCTCCAGCTTCTTTCCTGTCCTGGAGGCAATTTTATCTCTCTCGTGTTCACCTAACGGGTACTGCATTTATTTTTCCTCCCACTCGATAATTCCCAGTTCCGGATCCAGCTGTTCTGTCTCGGCAATGTGCATCAGAGCCGCTTTTACCTGGTATTTGGGTCTTACCATCGGATCGTTGGTACTGGGAACCGGCACCACCTGCTCGCCTTTTACATATTTCGCCGCGTTCTGCCCGATCTTCCGGTAGGTTTCCAGGGTCATCAGAGGCGCCTGGGGAAACAGTTCCAGATTTGACAGAGGGTACAGATCCTTCTGATGGATCACCGTGGTTCCCTTGGACTGGATGCCCACGCCGATGCCGGAGCCGGAAAGCCGGGCTGCCTCCAGCGCCATGAAGCACACATCGGAAGTATCCAGGATTTTCACCACCCGGGGCACCATGCCCTCCTCTTCCACGCCTGCCTTTACATTTTTCAGCACTTCATCCAGAGGCAGTCCGTTGATGGTTTTCTGGATTTCCTTCTGAAAAGCCGCTCCCACGCCGATCACCACTTCCCGGGGATCGGTTCCCTGCTTTGCCCGGGGGTATCCGGCATAGGAAGTTTTCTTCTCATTAATTCTGTCCCGGCCTGCCAGGGAATTGCTGATCCCCCGGGAAAGCTCCTGTTTCCCGGAAGCCTTTCCCTGCATCTGCTTCAGCACAGCCGCCGCAATCTGTTTTACCAATTCTTCACTGATCTGCATGTCCGCTCCTCCTAAATATTCTTAGGATCTATAATATGAGGGATCCTCTTGATCTCCTCCCAACGGCTTCCCTCTACGCGATATCCGGTGCCGGGGCCCATATAATCATTGGGTGTATTGACTCCGGACAGCACATGGAAATCCTTGTCCAGGATCGCCGCCGTCTGCATATAATCTCCGGCTACCCGCTGCTTCAGCATGTTCAGAACGCTTTCCGCCACATCCTGGTAGCCGCTTTCCGCCAGGGCTTTTACTACATCGATGCCGGTGATCCCCCGCTTCAGCACATCTTCCGCCGCCATCAGATCCGCGGTTACGTCTCTTGGCAGGGTATCCTTGCTGCCATGGGCATAGGTGACAGCCTCCACCTGTTCATCTGTAACAGGGGTCAGGCCCAGCTGGCGGAACACCGCCTGAACCGCTTTGGCCGCTTTCCTTCTCACCTGGATGGCCTCCTCCTCGGTTACCGGCCGCAGACCGCCGTCCACCTGCATATCCCGCTGCAGAACGTTGTAATCATCAAAGTCCTCCGCATCGAAATTGGATCCGGCGAACATATTGTCATAGTTGGGTTCTCCCGCATATCCGGAAAAAATAAAATCCGTGCCCGGCAGGAACTGCAGCATGGTCCTGGCCGTTCTCCGCATATCAGAATTGGAAAAGCTCTGGTCGTTGGAAGATGCGCACTCCAGACCCAGCAGGGCCGCCACCAGGTTTTCCCCCATAACCTCCCGGATTCCTCCAGGCACAGAACCGGGAATGCCGATACAGCTGACGGAACCGTTCTGGATCCCCTGGCTGCCCGCCCCCTTGGTGATGTACAGGCAGCGGCACTCCAGATACAGCATGGATTTCTTCTCGCTGCTTCCCATAAGCACCTCCGAACCGGAGCCGGAGGTAAAACGGACTTTCAGGCCTCTGGAAGCATAGGCAGAATTCAGGAACGCTTTGGAGTAGGGGGTATCGTCCCCGTCTATGGATACCTTTTCCGTGCCGTAGACGGACAGGGTTTCCGCGTAAGTGGTAAGGCCGCGGATGCCCAGCTCCAGTTCCGTGGCTTCTTCTGCGGAGCACTGGGTCAGAACTCCGGGGCGGCCGATCTGGGCGCCGATCAGCAGACCGATGGCGCACAGGGGGGCGTAGCGGGCCACTCCCATGGTGGTCTCCTCCTCCGCGAATCCCCGAAGTGCTCCCTCCGCCGCGTCCGCAGCGATCTGGACCGGATCATCCTTCAGGTTTGTAATATGGGCCTGGTTGCCCGGTTTCTTTCTGGCCCGCATTTTCTGCATGCCCATCATCAGTTCCACTACATTCAGCTGATTGATGACTTCCGTCATTTTCGCCGGGGTAATGCCGGAGATCAGTTCCAGGATTTCTTTTCTGGAGACATGGATATCCACGATCATCCGGGCGATCTCTACAGAGGGAACCTCCATGGACTTCTCCGCCCGCTCCACATTGATGGCGTAATCCGCGATAAACTGATCGATAAAATCAAAATCTTCCCGGGCTTTACCGTCCAGTTCCACGATCCTGCCGTCCGCCACTCTGACAGAGGGCTTGGGATCATAGGGGCTGGTCATGGCCGCAAAACCCATCTCCGGCCATTCGTCAATAAATCCATCCAGGTTCACCGGACGCTGGTCCAGTATTTCAAATCGCTTGCTTCTCTTCATTTTTTCTTCTCCCTGCGGATAGAATCTCTCATTTTTATCATTAGAAACATTATAACGCAGACCCTCCAAAATAGCAACAGGATTTTCCTCAAAACATTCATAATCCCACATTTTATTTCTCTCTAATCCACAAAAACCAACATTCGAACCGGTTTTTTAAGAATTTCACAGATGGATTCTCACGAAAATCAACAGAAAAAGGGAAGATCCTTCTCTCGGGAAGGCAAAAAGAATATCCCCTTTCCACGGCACAGACCATGGCAGGGGATATTCTCCTTATTTTATATGGATTTTATGGAATGGCTGTTTTTATTTGTACAGAGGACCGTAGTTCTTGCAGGCTCTGAAGTCCGCGCCCTCTCTGTCTTTGGTGCCGAAGGAATTCCATGCGGCCGGACGGAAGATATCCTTGTCCGGTACGTTGTGCATAGCTACCGGAATTCTCAGCATGGAGCACATGGTGATCAGGTCCGCGCCAATGTGTCCGTAGGAGATAGCGCCGTGGTTCGCGCCCCAGTTTCTCATTACCTCGTATGCGGTCTTGAAGGCGCTGCCCTCCACACCGTCGCATCTGGGAGCAAACCAGGTGCAGGGCCATGTATAGTCGGTTCTCTTCCACAGAACATCTGTCACTTCATCGGGAAGCTGTACGGTCCAGCCCTCTGCGATCTGCAGCACCGGTCCCAGTCCCTTTACCAGGTTCAGACGGATCATGGTAGCGGGCATCTCCGCTCTGGTCACAAATCTGGAAGAATAGCCGCCGCCCCGGAAATATCCGTTGTCCGCCGGGTTCCAGGTAGTAGCTTCCAGGATCGCCTTCTGATCGGCTTCTGTTACGTTCCACCACTCTTTCATTACGCCGTTGCCGTTCTCATCCTTGGCTTCGCCGCAGGCATCCAGGCAGGCAGCGCCGGAGTTGATCAGATGGATGATACCATCGGATTCTTTTGCTTTGCCCTCCAGATCGTATCCGGTTACACGTTTTACAGCATCTCCGCTCCAGTAGGTACGCACATCCGCGAAGATCTGCGCTCTGTTGGTCAGGAGCTTCATAAACAGCATGCCCAGGCCGTTGAGAACATCGTTCTCTGTAGCCAGGATATAGGGCTCTCTGGCTCCGTTCCAGTCGAAGGAGCTGTTCAGCAGCGCCTCGGCGAAATCGCCGTTGGGATAGAAATCGGTCCACTGTCTCTGACCCTGGAATCCGGCTGCGATGGCGTTGTGTCCGATGGCTTCCTCGGAGAACTTCTCGGGCAGATTCTTGTTGCCGCTCATCAGGTCTTTGATGATTACCATCATCTTAACCACGAACTCCCACTGCTCATCTTTCTCTTCTCTGGATTTCTGGATCCAGTCAGGATTCTTGTCAAAGCCTTCCTTGCAGTTGGCTTTTGTCCAGGCCAGAGCTTTCTCGTACTCTTCTTTGTCGTAGATTTCCTCGCTCATCCGGCGGATGATCTCTACCTCGTCTACAGACTCCACGCGCATGCCCAGGTAGGACTCGATAAAGTCCGGATCGATGATGGATCCGCCGATACCCATGGTAACGGAACCGATCTGCAGATAAGATTTTCCTCTCATGGAAGCTACCGCAACAGCCGCGCGGCCAAATCTCAGCAGCATTTCCTTAACATCCTCGGGGATGGTGGCATCGTCCGCATCCTGCACGTCGTGGCCGTAGATGCCGAATGCCGGCAGACCCTTCTGGGCATGCGTAGCCAGAACAGATGCCAGGTAAACAGCTCCGGGTCTCTCCGTAGCGTTCAGGCCCCACACGCCTTTGATGGTCTGGGGATCTGTATCCATGGTCTCGGAACCGTAGCACCAGCAGGGAGTAACGGTCAGGGTAATGTCAACCCCTGCCTTTCTGAATTTTTCCGCACAGGCAGCGCTCTCGCCCACACGTCCGATGGTGGTGTCCGCGATGATTACTTCCACCGGTTCTCCGTTGGAATATCTCAGATTTTCTCTAAACAATTTGGCTGCAGCCTGTGCCATGCCCATGGTCTGCTCCTCCAGGGATCCTCTGACATCCAGGGGGCCCTTGCGGCCGTCAATGGTAGGACGGATGCCGATCACAGGATATCCGCCCACTAATCTTGCTTCTGCCATAGTACTTACCTCCGTTTTTGTAAAATGTTCTTTTCCGGAAGACCCCGTCTCCCGGCCGCGTCATCGCTTTAGGTGTATTATACTATTGATACCCCTAAAAAACTTGTGCTATAATGGCATAAAGTATAACAATATTCACATTTTTGGAAATCCTGACGAATTACACCCCCGGGAAAGGAAGCTCTCTATGCAATATTTAAACTTTAACGAAACCAAACAGCACGGAACCGCCCTCTTCCCTTTTGCCTTCTACCATGTGGATCCCTCCCATCCCAGATATATTATGAATTACCACTGGCATGCGGAATATGAGATCATCCGGATCCTGGAAGGGGAACTGGCCATGACCCTGGACGAAAAAAGCTTTACCGCCGCGGCGGGAGAGATTGTCTTTATCCACAGCGGCATTCTTCACTCCGGCACCCCCAGGGACTGCGTCTACGAATGCCTGGTCTTTGACCTGAACGCGTTTCTGAAGCATAACCCCAGCTGCTCCTCCTATATTCAGCGGATCATCGACCGCTCCGCCCTGGTTTATCACCACTTTACCTCCCGGTATCCCCAGGTGCAGCAGATCATGGATCACGTTTTCCGTTCCATGGCCTCCGGGGAACCCGGCTACGAGCTCACCACCTTCGGAGAACTGTACCACTTTTTCGGCCTGGTTTTTTCCAGGCATCTGTACCTGGAGGATGTGCCTCAGACCCGGAAGGACTACCGGAGGATCATGCAGCTGAAAAGCGCCCTGGATTATATTGACAACAACTACGCCTCCCCCATTACTCTGGAGCAGCTTTCCCAGGCTGCCTCCATGTCCCCCAAATATTTCTGCCGCTTTTTTTATCAGATGACCCACCGGACGCCTATGGACTATCTGAACAGCCAGCGGATCGAGCACGCCTGCTACGAGCTTTCCACCTCAGAAACCTCCGTAACGGATGTGGCCTACAGCTGCGGGTTTAATGATCTGAGTTATTTCATTAAAACATTTAAGCGGTACAAGGGCACCACCCCCGGAAAATATCACGCGTAAAAGCGCCCCGGGCATCATTTAATGCGGACAGAATATAATCCGTCTTCCGCCACCAGCATAAACCGGGTCCGCCCTACGGCAAAAAGATCCTGAACGATCTGTCCGGCCAGTTCTCCCCGGAATTTTTCTACTCCTTCTGTACTGTACACGCAGAACCCTGTGCGGTTGCTGAGCACGATCCGGCCGGCCCCCATCTCTACGTTCTGATAGGGATAATCCAGTTCTCTGCTGAACAGTTCCTTTCCGGAGGGTCCGTAAAGATTCAGAAGAAACGGAAATTCCGGATCTTCATTTTCCAGGATCAGTCCAATATGGGAATCGTCCCAGAAAACACTGATAATCTCCCGGTCCGTGGTCACTTCTTTCACTTTTTCCGGAATCTGCCCTCCCTGGAACACCGCAAAGCCGTTTTCCAGGAACGCCACGCAGGTACTTTCGTCCAGATATGCTACTTCCGGGATCAGAAGATTTTCATAGGTATAGCTGCTGACCTGATTATCCATCTGAATCTGCCCTGCGTTTCCGAAATTGTAAAATTTCAGTTCCGTCTTCGGCACACCGTTTTCCATTCTGAGATAGGAAACTCCCAGCAGCAGACCGTTGGAGGAAAGTCCTATATCCAAGGGATAGCCGGTGGCGTCCATGGCCGTGCGGAAGGAAGCGATCTGCTCTCCCTGCTGGTCATAGTACTGGATCCAGGTGTTGCTGTCATCTTCCAGGATGGCCGCCACCACTCCCTGGGCAGCTACTTCCGCCTTCAGAATCGGGAGCTCCGTGCGGATGGTGCCGATCTGTCCCTCTTCATCGCAGACCACTACAGTGGTTCCGCTCCGGTCATAAATGGCTGCCGTGCCGCCGCAGAGAGCCAGGGCCGGAGACTGCATGGAGTAGGAAACCGACCACTGGTTTTCCCCGGAAGGACTGGTGAGCATGGCGCTGTCCAGCCCGTAACGCAGTACCGAATCCCCCAGAGAGCAGTAATGAAAGGAAGTGGTATCTGTCTGATTATCCGCAGCGCTGATCTCATAGGATCTGTAGGTCCAGTTCCGCACCACATGAGCGGCAAAAAGCACCACAAACAGCACGCCTGCCAGAACAGCCAGGTAACGGAACCATCGGCTTCTCAGAAAACGCCGCAGCAGTCTTCCGGCTGCTTCCAGCTTTTCCCGGACATTTATGGGTTCTTTCCTGGAAGGCTGTTTTCCGGCCTTCCGGAATCCGGCCCGTCTCCGCTTTTCCCGGCGGCCAGCCGGCTTTTCTTTTCCCCGGGTAAGAGCGGCTTCTTCCTCCTCCCGGATCAGTTCTTCCAGTTCTTCTAATGCCCCCGGCTCTCTGTCTGCCTCTTTGGCCTTTTCTCCTTCCTCTTCCGGTTCTTCTCCGGATCCTTCTTCCGGCTCTTCCCCTTCTCCTTCCGGTTCTTCGGATCCTTCTTCCGGCTCTTCCCCTTCTTCTTCCGGTTCTTCGGGTCCTTCTTCCGGCTCTTCACTTTCTTGGTCCAGTTCCCGGTTTTCCCTTTCCGGCTCTGTTTTCTCCGGCGGTTCCTTCTGTGCCGGAACATTTTTCCTGGCTTCCTCCAGCTCCACTTCTACCAGCTGTCCCAGGTTTTTTTCTATGGTCGTCAGGTCTTCCTGGCTTAGTTCTTTTTTATCCTTGGTTTCCATAAATTCTTCTGTTTCTCTATATTCCTTCATAGTACCCCTTCATCTTCCCGAAATCCCCTTCTTTTCGTAAAGGTATGTCTAGCATACCACATTTTCCTCTATTGGGGGAGTTTTATTTTTTGACCGGGATAAATTATATCCTCTTCTCCAATTCCGTTCAGCGCGCAGATTTCGGAAAGTCTGGCCAGATTTCCATAATACTGCCGGCAGATCCGGGTCATGGTGTCCCCGGACTGAACCGTATATTCCCGGGATACTGCCGCGGTTTCCCGGGCCGTCTCCTCTTCCGGAGCCTTGGATGCCACGGCCGAAGGCGAAGGCGTGCCTGTGGGGGCGGGGGATCTCCCGGTTTCTTCTCCATCTGCCTCAGGAGATGGAGTCTCCGTCTCCGGTTCCGGGGAGGGAGTATCTGTCACGGCTTCCACCCCGGCGCCATCCACAGCTACCGTCTCCTCTTTCCCGGTAAGGTCCCGGAAAAATTCCCCAGCCTGCTCTCCCAGGCCTGTATAGGACAGAGCAAGGACCAGCGTGGCGGCGGCTACAGCTGCTGTCAGGCCAAAAAAAGGAGAATGCTTCTCCCCCTGGTCTTTTTCCTCCTGTTTTTCTCCGATCCTTCTTCGAAAATCCGCCACCGCTTTATCGCCCCCGGGATTTTCCTCCTCCAGGGAAAAATTTCCGCTGCGGTCGATCAGATAACTCTGCATGGGTTCATTTTTTTCGTAATAAACGTAAAATCCCCGCTCCCGTCTCAGCCGGCCGCTTTCATAGGTATAAAAATTTTCTTCTTTTTCTGTGGGTTCTATGAGGAACAGAACTTTGTCGTTCCCTCCGAAATGATTCAGATGTGCTCTTAAGATTACCTCATTTATCTCCACGGGATACCCCGGCAGATTCAGATACCAGCCCAGGATTTCCTGTCCCCTGAAATACTGCTCCATATCTCCGTGTACGCTTGACCAGATTTGATCCGTAAACCGGATATGTTCCCGGGACACTTCCATTTCCCGGATATCCAAAGCGCTTTTTATGAACAGGTAAGAGGTTCCCTCCAGCCATTTAAACTGGCCCAGAAGGATCCCGGCCCTTCCTCTCTCCCGGTTTTCTTCTTCCATTCTTCGCAAAAAGGTGTAGGCGTAATCCTCCAGGTATATTTTGCGGTTCCCGCTGCATTCGCCGATTTGTCTGATGTTTTTCGGAAGCTGAAAGAACTCCTGATTTCCCGAAGCTTCCTTCTTGTCCTCCTTATAAACAATTTCAATCATAACATGTCACCCCTTTGACTACTGATATGCCCCGTCCACCTATGGTAGCACAGACCGTTGGAAAATTTTGCCGTTTTTTGCAGGGAAACTCTTTGTTTTGTACGACATTTTCTGAGGAAGCGCATGATTTTGCCCGGAACGGAATATTCTAATAAAAGAAAATCAAAGGCAGGTAGCCCTATGATCTGGAGAAAAAAAAGCGAAATCACCTATATCCATACCCGGGATCCCCGGGCCAGTGATATTCTGGCGGGATGCCTGGACCGGTGCATACGCAGAGCCGGCCGGCCCTGGGAGGATCTGGTCTGTCTGTGCATCGGCAGCAGCCGCATTGCCGGAGACAGTCTGGGGCCCCTGGTAGGGGGCTTTCTTCTGTCCCAGCAGGGAGAGCACTTTCACGTTTACGGCACGCCGGAGGATCCGGTCCACGCCATGAACCTCCGGGATGCCCTGGCGGAAATGGCCCTGTGCCATCCCGGCGCTTTGGTTCTGGCAGTCGACGCCTCTCTGGGCCAGGAGGATCATCAGCACCACATCACAGTGGGACAGGGTTCCATCCGCCCGGGAGCCGGCACCGGAAAACAGCTGCCTCCTGTGGGGGATATTTTTATCACAGGGATCGTCAGCAGCTTTGATAAATGTTCCCACCGGGAACTGCAGTCGGTGAATTTTCCAAGGATCCTCCGCATGGCGGATATCATCAGCCGGGGAATCCTCCAGTGGGGCAGCCAGGACCCCGGGCAGGGCAGGTTTTTGACCGGTTTCCCCAGAAAAAAAGCTGCCGTCCGAAAACAGCAGCTTTTTTCCTGTCAGCAGATATTTAATACCAGCCTTTAATGCTTTTATAAATCCCCCGGGCATCCAGTCCGTATTTTTCCAGCAGCTGCAGCGCCGGCCCGGATTCTCCGAACACATCCTGCACGCCGATCTTCAGCACCGGAACCGGACAGCTGGCGCAGAGCGCGTCGCAGACTGCGCTGCCAAGGCCTCCGATCACAGAGTGCTCTTCCACTGTCACGATTTTCCCGGTTTCTTTTGCCGCGGCGGTGATCAGTTCTTCATCCAGCGGTTTGATGGTATGAATATTGATCACTTTGGCCTGGATTCCTTCTGCCGCCAGCAGTTCCGCGGCTGCCAGAGACTCGGAAACCATCAGTCCCGTAGCCACAATGGTCAGATCCTTTCCTTCCCTCAGAACAATTCCCTTGCCCAGTTCAAACCGGTAATCCGGCCGGTCGTTGATCACCGGCGCCGCCAGACGGCCAAACCGCAGATACACCGGCCCCTGATGCTGGTAGGCTGCCTTTACGGCCGCTCTGGCCTCCACATCATCGGAGGGGTTGATCACCACCATGCCAGGTATGGTGCGCATCAGGGCAATGTCCTCGTTGCACTGATGGGTGGCTCCGTCTTCTCCTACAGAAATCCCCGCATGGGTAGCTCCGATCTTCACGTTAAGATGGGGGTAGCCGATAGAGTTCCGGACCTGCTCAAAAGCCCGGCCGGCAGCAAACATGGCAAAGCTGCTGGCAAAGGGAACTTTGCCGGCGGCTGCAAGGCCTGCCGCGATCCCCATCATATTGCACTCCGCGATCCCGCAGTCAATGTGCCGTTCCGGAAAGGCTTTTTTAAAGGTTCCGGTTTTGGTGGCTGCCGCCAGATCTGCATCCAGCACCACCAGATCCTCATGTTCTTTTCCCAGTTCTACCAGAGCGTTTCCATAGCTGTCTCTGGTGGCAATCTTCTTTACTTCTGACATAACGCTTCACCTGCCTTTTCCAGTTCTTCCATGGCAATCCTGTATTCTTCATCGTTTGGGGCTTTTCCGTGCCAGCCGGCCTGATCCTCCATATAGGAAACGCCTTTGCCCTTGACCGTTCTGGCCACAATGGCGCAGGGCATTCCTTTCACCTCTCCGGCTTCCCGGAAGGCCGCCCGCAGCTGATCGAAATCATTGCCGTTTTCCACAGAAATCACATGGAAATTGAAAGCCCTGAACTTCTCCTCTATAGGATAGGGAGAACATACATCCCCGATCCTGCCGTCGATCTGCAGATCATTGTTGTCCACGATCACCACCAGGTTATCCAGCTTTCTGGCCCCTGCGAACATGCAGGCCTCCCAGACCTGGCCTTCCTGGATCTCTCCGTCTCCCAGAAGCGTATAGACTCTGTAGTCTTCCCGGAAAAGCTTCGCGGCCAGAGCCATGCCCACTGCGGCGGAAATCCCCTGTCCCAGAGATCCGCTGGACATATCCACTCCGGGAATATGCTTCATATCCGGATGGCCCTGAAGATAGGATCCCAGATGACGGAGGGTTTTCAGATCTTCCCGGGGGAAAAATCCCCGCTCCGCCAGAGCCGCGTAATATCCCGGAGCGGTGTGGCCCTTGGACAGCACGAAACGGTCCCGGTCCGGCTTTTTCGGATCTTTGGGATCCACATGCATCTCCTCAAAATACAGGTACGTAAAAATATCCGCCGCAGACAGAGAGCCGCCGGGATGGCCGGCTTTCGCCGCGTGAACTGCCGTGACAATGTCCTTGCGGACTTCATTGGCTATTTTCTGAAGTTCTAATGTTGTCATTTCTATCTCCTTTTTATTCTCCGAATACTGCTCTGTAATCTTCCTGGAATTTTTCAATGCCGGCATCTGTCAGAGGATGTTTGATCATCTGCTCCAGTACTTTATAGGGAACCGTAGCAATATCCGCTCCCGCAAGGGCGCAGTCCGTTACGTGTATGGGATTGCGGATGCTGGCGGCGATAATCTTGGTATCAATATCTCCGGCCGCCTGGAAAATTTCTGTGATCTCTGTGATCAGATCCACGCCTCTCTGGTTTATATCATCCAGCCTTCCCAGAAAAGGCGACACGTAGGCAGCGCCTGCTCTGGCTGCCAGCAGCGCCTGGTTCGCAGAAAAGATCAGAGTCACATTGGTCTTGATTCCTTCCGCGCTGAGAACTTTTACCGCTTTCAGGCCTTCTGCGGTCATGGGGATCTTTACAACCATATTGGGATGGATTGCCGCGATCTCCCGCCCCTCCCGGATCATGCCTTCCGCATCGGTGGTGGTAGCCTTTACTTCTCCGCTAATGGCTCCGTCCACAATGGAAGCGATCTCCCGGATCACCTGATTAAAATCTCTTCCCTCCTTAGCGATCAGAGAAGGATTGGTGGTTACGCCGCAGATGATTCCCATATCATTGGCCTTTCTGATTTCCTCTACATTGGCAGTATCAATAAAAAATTTCATAGCCGAGACCTCCTTGTCCAGATATCTTTTTGTTTACCCCTTCAGTATAATCCGATTCCTTTTCCGGTCAAGAGTCCCTCTTTTTTATTAATTAATATTTTTATTAATTATTGTGTTTTTATAAATCCCTTTTTTACGGAATCCGGAGGAATTTTCCTCCCCTTCTGTTTACGTGCCAGAACACGGCGGCGGCGCCCGCTTTTATTAGTAATAAATTCTCCCGGTTTATTTATTTTTTTCTGGGAACCCGGGCGTAGGAAGTGCTGGCGCGCACGATCAGCTTGGGCTCATATTCGATATGGTAAATACTGATGGGTTCCTGGCCGTTTCCGTAATCCCGCTGGGAGTGGATCTTCTTGATAACGATCTCGCAGGCATCCCGGCCTTTCAAAGGCACAAAATGGTCGATGGTGGTGAGGGAAATGGGACGGAGCCCGGAAAAAATCACATTGTCGCAGCCGATTACAGAAACATCCTGGGGGATTTTTTTCCGCATGGCCAGCAGCGCGTCCATTACCCCAAAGGCCATCATATCGTTCATGCCGGCAATGGCGGTCAATTCCGGATGGGTTTCCATTAATTCCCTGGTCAGAAGAAAGCCCATACGGTATTCGGAATCCATACTGGGGATTCCGGAGATCAGTTCATTTCCCGCCGCTTTTACGATTACCTCCTGCCGGAGTCCCGCTTCCTCATATTCCTTTAAAAAGCCCTGGATCCGCTTCTGCCTCTGGCCCTGGCGGGAAGTAAGAGGCGGAGAAACAAACGCCACATGCCGGTGCCCCAGCTCCAGCAAATGCCCCGCCATAAGCTGCCCGGGCTTAGCGTTGTTCAGCTCCACCGCGTCCATGGTCATTCCCGGATCCCGGTTATTCACCACTACCAGAGGGATTTTTTCCGCAATCTCCCGGAGCAGATCCTTATAACACTCGCTGGGATTGCAGGTGTAGATAATCCCCTGGGGCTGCAGCTGCCGCAGAGCCCGGAGATATTCCTCCTCCAGTTTCAGATTCCGCTGGGTATTGCAGACAAAAACTCCGTACCCCTTTTCTTTCGCGATCTCCTCAATGCCCTGGAGCAGCATTACGTAATAGGGATTGGTAAGGGTGGGACAGACCGCTACGATCAGGCGCTGATTTTTGTTTTCCCTGTGATTCCGCCGTCCCGGAACCTGGTACCCCATTTCCCGGGCTGTTCTCTCTACCCGCTCCACAGTCTCCCGGGTAAAAGAAACCGTGCTCTTATGGTTCAGGATCATGGAAACCGCAGCCTGTGATACGCCGGAGGCCCGGGCCACATCCGAGGAAGTCACCTTTTTTCTCCCCATGGGCTTCCTCCTTTCTACAGTTCCACCCGTCCTTCAAGAGCACGGAGCAGGGTTACTTCATCAATATACTCCAGGTCTCCGCCCACCGGCACGCCGCTGGCAATACGGGTCACCCGGATTCCTGTAGGTTTGATCAGCTTGCTGATATACATGGCCGTAGTCTCGCCTTCCAGGCTGGAATTAGTGGCAATGATTACCTCCTCCACCTCTCCCTGGAGCCGCTGCATCAGTTCCTTCAGCCGGATATCATCCGGGCCGATGCCCAGCATGGGGGAAATTGCCCCGTGAAGCACATGGTAAACGCCATCATACTTGCCGGTCTTCTCGTAGGCCGCCAGATCCCGGGAATTTTCCACCACCATGATCTTCTGGTGATCCCGGGCAGGATTGCTGCAGATAGGACAGACCTCCTGATCCGTTAAGGTGCAGCAGATCCGGCAGTAGCGCACATTGGCCTTGGCCTCCCGGATGGAAGCGGAAAGCGCCTCCGCCTGCTCCGCCGGCATATTCACAATATGAAAAGCCAGACGCTGGGCCGACTTGGGGCCGATTCCCGGAAGTCTGCCCAGTTCCTGGATCAGCTTGCTGATATGACTTGAATAATATTCCATCAGAAGGGAAGGCCTCCGCCCAGGCCGCCCAGGCCGCCGGTCATTTTTGACATAACGGCGGCAGATTCCTCATCCACCTTGCGCAGAGCCTCATTGGCAGCCGCCATGATCAGATCCTCCAGCATCTCCACATCCTCCGGATCTACCGCTTCCGGTTCAATGTGTACCTTCGTTACTTCTCTTTTTCCGGAAACAGTCACTTCTACCGCCCCGCCTCCGGCGGCAGCGGTAAATTCCTTCTCCTCCAGCGCTTTCTGATTCTCCTCCATCTGACGCTGCATGCGCTGGGCCTGTTTCATCAGATTATTCATATTGCCAGGCATCCCTCCCGGGAATCCGCCTCTTCTTGCCATTTCTTACTTCCTCCTTATTGCTATTCTTCTTCCTCCGGATCTTCCTCGATCTCCACCGGCATCCGGACCGCTTCCCGGATCAGTTCTTCCACCGGGATATCCGCCAGGCCTCTATGGGTGCCTTCCCGGGACAGGAGGATTTCCACCTCCACATCTTTCCGGACCGTTTCCCGGATCGCCTGCCGGATCTCTTCAATCTTTTCCGGCCGGTTCACATACATCTGGGCGGTTTTATCCGCAAACAGCAGAAACAGTTTGGGTTCCCCGGTGCTCCCGTCGTATTTGGGCACAGCCCCCTGCAGATAAATCTTCAGGGGCGGGTCCGTGCGGCCCACAATGGTTCTCCACTGCCCGCGGATCTCCTTCAGATCTTCCGGAGCGGCCTTCAGAACCCTGGGAGGGTCCGGGGGCTCCTCCTCCCCGTATTCCCGGGGGGCCCAAGAGCCGGAGATCTGCGCTCTTTCCGATACAAAGGTACCCTGTTCTATTTTCTCCTCCAGCAACCGGATCCGCTCCAGGACCGAATCCAGCCCGGTTTCCATCTGGGGCCGGCAGAGTTTGATCAGGGCAATCTCCACCAGCACCCTTTTCTGTGCGGAATAGCGGATCTGCCCGGAGAGCTCCGAAAAGATCCGGATATACCGCATGAGCGTTTCCCCGTCCACCATCCGGCTCTCCTCCCGGAGCTGGGCCAGATTTTCCGTGGAGGCATCCAGCACATCCTCCAGGTCCTCCGAGTTCTTCACCAGCAGCAGGTTCCGCATATACCAGGTGAAATCGCTGACCATCTGGTTCATCTCCTTGCCCCGGGCCACCAGCTTTTCCAGAATATGGATGCAGCCGGACACATCCCCGGCAATGACCTTCCGCAGGAGACGGCTGAACACTTCCGTGTCCACCGTTCCCAGGACTTCCAGGACCTTGTCGTAAGTCAGGGTCTCCCCTAAATAAAAAGCAATGCACTGGTCCAGAAGGCTCAAGGCGTCCCGCATGGAGCCGTCCGCCTTTTTCGCCACGTAGCGCAGGGCCTTCTCGTCGGCGTCCACTCCCTCCTTCTCCGTCAGCTCCTTCAGCCGGTCCGCTATGGTATCGATGGTGATCCGCCGGAAATCGTAGCGCTGGCAGCGGGACAGGATGGTCACCGGGATCTTGTTGGCTTCTGTAGTAGCCAGAATAAAAATCACATACTCCGGCGGTTCCTCCAGTGTCTTCAGAAGGGCATTGAAGGCTCCAGCCGAAAGCATGTGCACTTCGTCAATAATATAAACCTTGTAGCGGCCCTCTGTGGGACGGTAGGAAACCTCCTCCCGGATCTCCCGGATGTTGTCCACGCCGTTATTGGAAGCCGCGTCGATCTCAATTACATTGGTGGAGATCCCTGCCAGGATCGCCCGGCAGGAAGCACACTGGTTGCAGGGGCTCCCGTCTGAGGGATGCTGGCAGTTCACCGCCCGGGCCAAAATCTTGGCCACCGTAGTCTTACCTGTTCCGCGGGTTCCGCAGAACAGGTAAGCATGTCCGATGCGCCCTGTGCGCATCTGGTTCTTTAATGTAGTTACAATATGGTCCTGCCCCTTTACATCTTCAAAATCTCCGGGGCGGAACTTCCGGTACAGAGCTGTATAGCTCATGAAGTCACTCCTGTCTTATACATCTTCATCACCGAAGCTGATGCCCATTCTCTTGGCATCTTTAACCTCCTGGCAATCCGGGGCTACGGTCTTCAGCTTGCCGGCGCACTCGGAAAGGGGAACCTTCTTCACCTTGCCGTTGATAATGCCCACCATGTAGCCGTACTGCTCATCCATAATAAGCCGGGCTGCCTCGGAACCGATCCTGGTGGAAAGCACACGGTCATAGGGACAGGGGCTTCCGCCTCTCTGGGTATGTCCGGGCACAGTTACCCGGATCTCCATGCCGGTCTGCTGCTGAATATCCTCAGCGATCTTATAGGAAATGGAGGGATACTTCTTGGCAATGTTCTCCAGTTTCTTTTTCTGCTCTTTCTTGGGCAGGGCCGCGATTTCTTTGGAAACAGCGCCTTCTGCCACAGCCAGGATGGTAAAGCCGCTTCCTCTGGCCACACGCTTATTGATCGCCTCCACAACCTTATTGATGTCATAGGGAATTTCCGGGATCAGAATGATGTCCGCGCCTCCGGCGATTCCCGCGTACAGCGTCAGCCAGCCTACCTTGTGGCCCATAACCTCCACAATGAATACCCGGTTGTGGGAAGAGGCGGTGGTGTGGATGCAGTCAATGGCATCTGTGGCGATATTCACTGCGCTGTAGAAGCCGAAGGTCATATCCGTGCCGTAGATATCATTATCAATGGTCTTGGGAAGATGCAGGATATTCAGTCCCTCCTCCCGCAGGAGATTGGCTGTCTTCTGGGTTCCGTTTCCGCCCAGGATCACCAGGCAGTCCAGACGCAGCTTATAATAGGTCTGCTTCATAGCCTCCACCTTGTCCAGTCCTTTTTCATCCGGAACACGCATCAGTTTAAAGGGCTGGCGGGAGGTTCCAAGAATCGTGCCGCCGCGGGTCAGGATACCCGAGAAATCCTTGGAGGTCAGCATACGGTAATCCCCGTAGATCAGTCCTTTATAACCGTTCATAAAGCCGTAAACTTCCAGTTCGTCCAGGTTGTTGGCCAGTCCCTTTACCACGCCCCGCATGGTTGCGTTCAATGCCTGACAGTCACCGCCGCTTGTCAATAATCCGATTCTTTTCATTTGACTCGTCCATCCTATCCTTCTAAATTTGCCTTCCGGCATACAAACGGGCGCCCCGGACTCCTGCGTCCCCGGGCGCCAGCCGTTTCACTGCTTTCTATTATAGCCTATTTTCTAAGGCACTACAAGTTCTTTATTCTCTGGGCGTTGACTTTTCCCGGCAAACAGGTTATACTCTTAGAGTCCGCGCAGCCGGGGAGATAGCGGTGCCCTGTACCTGCAATCCGCTACAGCAGGGGTGATGCCGAACCAAGGACTTTTTCACTGCGCAGCTGCCTCTTATAAGTGGCGCTGACGTCCGGGTCTTACGCAACGGGAATCCATGAACCGTGTCAGGGCAGGAATGCAGCAGCACTAAGTGGAACCTTCCGTGTGCCGTGAGGGCGCCTGGGCCGAGTTAACTGTAAGAGTAACGTGTGTGGCGTAAGTTCGAAGGGAGGCGCGCGGACTTTTTTTATTCTCTGGGCAGATCCACCCGGGTATAATCGTGCCCGGTTTCCGGCAGGAATTTCTCCAGCACATCGGACATTTTCAGTTTCAGGCTGCTGGTATTCACGCAGGGATGGCAGCCCAGATATTCCTCTTCCAGGGTCTCCCGGTCTATAAGCAGCCGCACCTTCCGGTCTTTGTCATTCATAAGCCCCATTACGCTTACCGCTCCCGGGGCAATATTCAGATATTTTTCCATGTATTCCGGCCCCGCGAAGGAAAGCCGGGCGGACTGGATCTGTTTCGAAAGATCTTTGGTCCGGAATTTCTTGTCATCCGGCATCAGCAGCAGATAAAAACAGGTTTTCTGGGCGTTGCACAAAAACAGATTCTTGCACATGGACACCCCCAGCACCCGGTCAATCTCCTGGCAGCCTTCCATGGTCATCACAGCCTCATGATCCACCCGCTGATAGACAATTCCCAGCCGGTCCAGCAGCTGGTATACAGCGGTTTCTCTTGGCAGTCTTTCTTGGCAGTTTTCCGGTCTTCCCGTATATTGTTTTAACTCCATGTCCTTTCTTCCTCCACCTTGGTATTTCTCAGCCATTCTTCCACTTCTGCCAGGGATCTCATTTTCTTCAGGTACAGTCCCTCCACCGGCGAGGAATCCTCCTGCAGATCCGGGATCAGAATCACCGGCGTCCCGGCCCGGTGGGCAGCGCGCACCCCATTCCAGGAATCTTCCAGCACCAGGGTCTCCCCCGGTTCCAGTTCCAGCATGGCGCAGGTTTTCCGGTAAATCTCCGGATCCGGTTTGGCGACCTGTACCTGATCTCCCGCCAGTACAAAGCGGAAATATTTCAGTACCCCGGTCCGCTCCAGAAGATCCAGCGCATGGGCCCGGCTGGAACCGGTGGCCACCACCGCAGGTATTTCCGCCTTTCGGAGATACTCCAGAAGTCCCCGAAGCCCCTGCTTCACCGGAACCCCTTCCCTCTCCGTATAAAATCGTACCTTCTGCCTGTAGAGCTCCTGAAATTTTTCATAGGGAAATGTTTCTCCGTACTGTCCCCGAAAATAAAGTTCCCGGGAAGCGCGGTTCATTCCCATGGTCTGATAAATATGAAACCCCAGCGGCTCATATCCCAGTTCCGGCCCTGTCTCATCCCAGGAGCGGCGGATCAGCTGTTCCGTTCCGAACATCAGACCGTCCATATCAAAAATCACTGCCCGGGGCCATTTTCTTCTCATGGGTTTCCTCCTGTCTCAGCTAAGTCCGTTCCGCTTCCGGAAGATGCGGTAGACGGCCTCGATTAATTCCTGGTCATCCAGGCCCTCATATCTGGCCTCCTGGTCGTCCAGATTCTCCGAAATCACCCGCAGGATATGGACCAGCTCATCCTCTCCTCCCTCTGCGGGATACAGGACCGCATACTCCTCCCCCTGATATTCTATGAGATCCAGCAGTTCAAACTCTATTTCCTGCCCTTCCTCGTCTGTCAGCACAATAATATCTTCCATTCTGTCTCCTCCTTCTTTGCAGACTCTTTCCTTTTGCCGGAAAATCTGCTACAATGCTCACAGTCTATACGAAATATTATGAAGAAACAGCGAGGATTTGTCAATCAATATGCCCATTCTGGTTTTCTATTTCACTCTGATCAATCTTACCGGTTTTTTCTGCTTCTATGCAGATAAGCGCAGAGCGCAAAAACACCGCCGCCGGATTTCCGAAAGGATGCTCTTCCTGACGGCTATCCTGGGCGGCGGCGCAGGCGGCCTGCTGGCCATGTATTGGTTCCGGCACAAAACCAGGCATCTTAAGTTCGTTCTGCTGATGCCTCTGCTGACGGCCCTGTGGGCCGGCCTTGGCTGGTACCTGTATACCCGGTTTTAAAAATACTGCAGGAGCTCTATGACCTTCTCTTCATAATCCCCTTCCAGTTCCTGGGTCCGGCCCACATTGGCCAGATTGGTCTCTACTCCGCAGGGGATCCCGTCTTCCGCATACTCCCAGATGTGGTAGGAAAGACCTCGGTGCTCAAAATCAATGCTGCCGCAGCCGTCCTCCTCCGTATAATCGTAGGAAATGCGCTTTTCCCTCAGGGTATTCTGTATCTTTTCCAACTGCATGTTTCATCCCTCCTGTTGTTTCCAACATCTTAGCGCCATCTGTTATTCATCATTTTCTAAAAGTCCATACGTCCGGTAATAGGACAGCATCGCCTGCAGTTGAAGCTTAGTGGCAAAAAGCTGGCGGTAGGTAACCGACTTCTCCCTGCCCTGGGCTTTGAGCTTTGCCATCTTTTCTGCCGTATCGTCATACTGCTTGAGAATAGCGGCAAGCATATCTTCAAAGGCTTTTAATCTTTTTTCGTCCATGGCGCGCCTCCTTGTTTCCTCTCAGGCAAATAAAACATGAATTGAGTCATATTTCGGTAAACTCATACTTGACGGGTTGAATGCCTCTGCTAAAGCAGACACACACCATACCGGCCTGAGAACGATCAACCTCCAGCTGTATATCTTTGGGCAATCCCGGTTCATGTTCACGAACATAGGATACAGGATCGTCGGTTTCTACATTGTAGAAGTCGCACAGTCTTGTTTGCTTACCTCCGCAGGGCGGTTGCAGACGTTCAATCATCAACTCATAACTTTTCATCAGGATCATCCTCTCTTTCCTAGTAATTTTCTTAATACAGTTCACAGGATCTGTAATCCAAGCAGACTTTTTCCAACATAGATTCGATTCCGGTCAGCATGGAGGTTTCCAAGGCCTTGGCGTGCTGCGGACAGATTTTTACACAACGCATACAGCCGATACACTTTGTTGTATCAATTTTTCCGGCATCTGCTGTATCAATGGCCATAGCAGGACATTGTGCCGCACATTGGCCGCACTGAATACAGGCATCCCCGGTCTGAGGTACTATGCCGCCGCCGGATTTTTTGTATGGGCGGTTGCCTGGGATGCATCCGGCTTTTTCTCCTTTCCGCAGCCGCTCCTGGATCTTTTGACCGAAGCCTTTCAGAATTGCTTGATCTTCCGCGTCAGGGCGGCCCGCAGCAAAACGCCGTACAATAGAATGTTCCGCAACGGCGGCTACTGCTGCCGTGATCTGGAATCCAGATGCTTTCGCCAGATCTTCCAGTTCTGCTAACGTGTCCTCATAGGCACGGTTTCCATAAACGCAGACCAAAACTGCATGTGCACGGTTTCCGTGTACTTTCCGGATTCGCTCTGCTGCAAGTCCCGGAACCCGACCGCCATAGGACGGCACGGCAATTACCGTTACGTCCTCCGGCTGAAAGACAACGCTGGAAAAATCTGTTTTCGCATTGGTAAGATCCACGACCCGTGATGCAGTGCCCCAAGCAGCAGTCAGAGCTGCTGTGACCTTTTCCGTGCCGCCCGTGGGGCTGAAAATCATAGATGTGTAGTTCATAAGAAACTCCTTTCTCACAGATCCTGATAGAGGATCCGTATTGCAAAGTATTTGTGCAGCGTCAGTATACACGGACGCTGCTCAGGCCGAAGTCCTGTTCTGTCATCTCCTGTCCAGACTCCAACACAACAAATTGCGCATCCCACTGACCGGAAACTAACTTTTCCAGGATACGGTTGCTGCCCTCCACATACCCCAGGGAACAGCGGATCAGGTCTGCGTTTTTTTGCGCTTCGATTACATATTCTTCCGAATAGCAATCATATACGCCAGTATCGATGATGTCTGCATTGGTATAATTCTGGAACCATGATCCAAAAATCGATGTCCCAAATTCCATGCCATAAGTCCGGCAGATTTCTTCCTTCATACTTTCTAGACTGTATGCGCCTGTATCACAGTCACGGAAATACATATGACCTGCTTCTTTCAGATTTCCATGAGGCGTGTCATCCGTATGGAGCAGAAGAGTAATGCAATCGTCCACTTTTGGAATGACCACACGTCTGGAAAGGGGAATGTGATTCCAGGAACCTCCGCAATAGCCCATGGCAACCAGTACCGTTTCGCAGCCGGGGGAAGAGCATCCAAAGTCTCCAGGATACTGCTTCGCATCCGCTTTGGTTCTGCGTGGAGCCGCCGATCCAGGTTCACCACAGGAAATCGGGTATGCATTTTTGTTTGTGCTGCTTCCACTTCCAGTTCCATGCGGTCCCGCATTATGTCATAGTTAGAAGGACGTACTCGTTTCATCGTTGGTTTCCTCTTTCTTTGTACTGTAATCAAAATAGTTACAGTGCAGGCATAAATATATAATGCATTATAGATGCCGTGCAATATGATCTGCCACATCTTTCAGCGTGTATGTCTCCAATGTCTGTTCCATAGCAGTCTGGGCATCCCGCAGGGGTGCCTCCATGGCTTCCCGGATATTCCTCCCAATAGGGCAGTTGGGATTGGGATTCGCATGAAAGTCAAAGAGCGGCGCATCCGATTTTTTCTGTACAGCCAGATAAATCTCCCGCAATGTAATTTCTGCCGCAGGTTTTGCAAGATGGCAGCCGGGGACACCGTTTTGCGTTTCAATAAGTCCTGCCCGCTTCAGGGAGGACATTAATTGGCGGATGACCACAGGATTGGTGCCAACGCTCAAAGCCATCAATTCCGATGTAGAAGGCTGCGTTTTGTTTAGTTCAATTAAGGCCAGCATATGTACTGCTACTGGAAATCGTGTATTGATCCTCATATTCCCTCACCTGTATTTATTATAGTTACAGATCCCTTTTTTGTCAATCTTTATTATCCAATAAAGTACAGTTTACAAGGGACTACACAGGGTAGGTATCTGACGGGAGGGGTGCCGCCAGTCAGATTTTCCATGTGATGTTCAAGCTGTCGCTTGTGGCGGCTATGGTGGTGATCATCAAATCCACCACACGCCGCTTGTCATCAAAAGATACATTCTCCCAGGTATCGAGGTAGCCGGAAATCTGGCTGACCTGTTCCGGGCTGATGGCCTCCACAGTCAACTCCGCTATCCTTGCCAGAAGTTCCTGCTTGCGCCCGTCCAGTTCCGCTATCTTCACATTCACATAGGAGAACAGGACATTGTTTGCCCCCGTCAGACTGTCCACCAGCTTTTCAATCTCGCTGTCTACATGGGCAAGTTCCACTTGCAGGGCGGTGATTTTCGGGTTTGCCTTTGCCGCTTTCTTTTTTCCTGTCAGCGTCTTGTAGCTTGCCAGCTTCTTTACCATCTGCTGATAAACAACCGCTTCCAGTTCCGAAGTGATGATTTTCCCACAGCCAGGACAGCTTTTATTGTCCAGCCGTTTCGTGCAGCGGAGATACTGTTTGCCGGAGGGATTGTAGATACTCATAAGAGCATACCCGCAATTCCCGCACTTGATTTTTCCTGCCAGCCATGTGTGGGTGGCTTTCCGGGCAGACTGGATTTTCATGTTGTTCATCAGCTTCTTGCGGCAGGTCAGCCAGGTGTCGGAGGGGACGATACCCTCATGGGGAGCCAGTACCAGCATTTGGTCTTTTAAGTCGTTTTTCTTGCTGGCCTTTACATCTCGCCCTTGATACAGATAGCAGCCGTTCATGCCCGTAAAATCGGCAACGTCATTGACAATGACTGTACCTTGACTTTTGAAAAATTCGTACACATCAAGGTCTGCCTGCACATAGACAGGATTGCGTAACATCTGCGCCAGCGTGGGGCGTATCAGCTCTTTGCCATGGAACAAAATCCCCTGTTCGGCAAAGTACCGGGTAATGTCCCCGTAGGAAGTTGTGGGCTGGGCGTACATCTCAAACATCAGCCGGATATTGGCCGCTTCCTCCGGGTTTACCACCAGCTTCTTTGTGTTGATACCGTCCATCTTGATAGGCTCCGTATGGAAGCCGTAAGGGGCTTTCCCGCCCATCTTAAAGCCCCGCTGACTGCGGGAGTAGTAAGCGTCCGTTACCCGCTTCTGTATCGTTTCCCGTTCAAGCTGGGCGAACACGATACAGATATTCAGCATGGCCCGTCCCATCGGCGTGGAGGTATCAAACTTTTCCGTAGAGGACACAAACTCCACATTGTACTGCTGGAACAGCTCCATCATGTTGGCAAAGTCCAGAATGGAACGGCTGATACGGTCGAGCTTGTAAACCACGACCTTTGCAATCAAGCCCCGCTTGATGTCCCGCACCAGTTCTTGAAACTTCGGACGGTCTGTGTTCTTGCCGCTGTACCCTTTGTCTGTGTATTCCTTGCAGTTACCGCCTTTCAACTCGTATTTGCAAAATTCAATCTGGCTTTCAATGGAAATGCTGTCCTTTTTGTCTACCGATTGTCTTGCATAGATTGCGTCTATCCGATTGTTCATATTGTCGCTCCTTTTCTTAAAAAAGAAACGGAGCTGCTGACAGTTCTATTATACCGCCAGCAGCCCCGCAAATCAATGATGGGTTTGGAAAACCTTATGTCCCGGCTTCCTCACTCTCCCGCTTGTCGGCGTACTTGCGGAACACCTCATAAAGCTGCTGTTCCAGTTCCCGGCGTTTGGCTGCTTCCTGTTCCGGCGTGAACACCGGGGAGAGATTTTCCAGTGTGATTTCCTTTCCCTGAAAAGTCACGATTTCGATTTCCTTTTTGTATCTGATATTACTTATAAGATCACCTTTCCTTTCCATGCTGCCGCTGTTGCCGTTTCAGTTCCGCTAAAATCTCCGGCGGGATACGGTCAACCAGCCGCCGCATATCGTCCAGTTCGCTTTTTAACTTCGCCCGTTCCATCGTGTCATTCATCTTGCCTTTTTCGCTGGCCTTTGCCCTGACTTCCAGCTTTTCATTTTCCGCTAACAAGTCATTGATTGTGACCTTGTATTTTTTCAGTTGCCCGGAGAAGTTCTCCATCTGCGGAAACCACTTTTTCAGCATGGAGAGGGCTTCCTCTTTCTTCTTTCCGGCGTTCAGCGGGGTAATGCCGGAGAGAACCGCTTCAATGGCCCTCGCCTGTTTGGAGAGGTTGACCGCCTGTTTGAACAGCCGGGTGGGGATATGCTTCCGGCCCGTCTTGCTGGCGCTTTCCCCACGCTCCAGGTCGGGGTACTGCTCCACCATACAGGCGTGAAAATCGTCCTGCCACTTCGTCAGATTGGCCCGGTTGCCGATAATTTCTTTGGCGCACAGGCGGTTGTCCTTTGTCAGCGGCACAAAGACCAAGTGCAGATGGGGCGTTTTTTCATCCATGTGTACCATAGCCGAAACGATGTTCTCCCGGCCCACCCGGTCAATGAGGAAGTCCGCCGCCCTCTGGAAGTAGGCCGCTATCTCCTTTGGGGACTTGCCCTTGAAAAACTCCGGGCTGGCGGTAATCAGCGTGTCCACAAACCGAGTGCTGTCCTTGCGGGTGCGGCATCTGGCCTGCTCGATGCGGCTCTGAATGAAATGGTAGTAGCGGCCATCCGGCTTGACGATGTGGAAATTGTACTTGCTCCGGCTGGTGTCAATGTCCGGGTTGCTGGCGTACTGCTCCTTTTTCCGTTCATGGTGGGCTTCCAGCGGCCCCGCCGGGTGGCCCTTGTGCTTCTCAAATCGCAAAATTGCGTGTTGTGCCATTGAACTCCTTTCCCCATTCCATTCCTTTCCGGCGGGTTTTCCCGCCGAAAATATCTCTGATAGGATTGGAATGGAATGAATGTAAATAGATGGTTTTAATCTCTGTATTTCTATATACCGTCAGATTTCCGTACTTCAAGAGGATTGATTTTCGTACTCGCCAAGTACGGTTTTCAGCCCTCCGGCGTACCATAACCGGATTTCTTGAAGTCGGTGTTTGGAACCGCTTCATAGGATTTCGGGTAAATGCGGTTGGGTTTTCCACAGCCCTGTTTCTGGATTTCCACCAGCCCCGCATACTGCAACTCCCGCAGGGTGTTGACCGCTTTCTGCCGCCCGCAGCGGAGCAAAGCGACCACCTCGCAGATGGGGTAGTACAGGTAGACCCGCCCGTACTCGTCCGCCCAGCCGTTCTTCCGGGACAACTCCGCCCGGCGCAGGACAAAGGCATACAGCACCTTCGCTTCGTTGCTCAAGGGCTGGAATGTGGGTGCTTCAAAAAGGAAATTGGGGAGCCGGGTGAAACTGAACGCCTTTTCCGGCTGGTGAATATAAATCGTGTTTGTCATAGCGTGTTTTGTGGACGGTTAGAGGCCCGTTTTCCGGGGCGAATGATAAATGATACCAGCCGCCCCGGTTGAGGGCTTGCGGAGCCTTGCAAATCAAGGCTTTTCCCGCTCTTAACTGTCCACAGCAGACCTCCTTTTCCGTTCACTTTCTGTTTTCTGCCGCCTGTGAACTCTGGCGGCGCAGTCCGGGCAGTATTTGCCCCGGTTGGACTTCGGGACGAACACACCGCCGCACTCCGCACAGCGTTTCAAGTCCCTGTCCCGGTAAATCTCCGCTTCCAGCGTCCTGTCCAGCGGCAAGACCGCCCAGCGGAACCACTTGCAGCAGACGGAGAACGAAATCATCTGCGGACAGGCGCAGGTGTCGCCATCGTCCAGCGCAAGGCAGTTTCCGTCCTCGCAGTTGCAGCACTCCCGGCGTATCAGGCCGCTGGCTCGTCTCTTCTGGGGCGGGGTTATGCGGTAGGGGGAGCCGTCCGGCCTGTGTTCCAGCGGCGGCAGGTGTTGATAGGGTCTTTTGCTCATGCGTCCCTCCGTTTTCTTTGGCGTGTTCTGTTTCCAAGGTGCTTGTCCATCGATGAACTATCCCAAGTCTACACCTTTTTGACCGCCTGTGCCGTATATCCAAGAGGTAGGAAATCAGCCTGAAAAACTCCCTATTTCCACGCTCTCGGATTTGTGATATAATCAAAAAAAGATAAAAGACAAATTCAGGTTTCTGGTCTTCTTGCACAAAATAAAGGAGGAGCTATTATGCAAATTGTTTATATTCCAAGCGAATCAATGTCTGTTCAAGGTAAAAAAGATGAAATCTATAAAAGATATGGGAAAGACTGGAATATTAGAGAACAGGGAGGAGGTAACGGAAATTGGTTGTTGACCAGAAAAAGTGATGTGCTTGTAGATGGAAAAAGTTATCGTACTTTTGTACTTGAACACTACGGTAAATCCAAGCTGACAGCGAAGCTTGTTGATAAATTTCGTGAAGATGTAGCAAATGGTAAAATAAAACTGTAAATGCCTATGCCGTTATGCTATGAGCATAGTACATAGCATAACGGCTTCTCTTTCGTTGAGCTAGCAAGGAGGGTGAATATGTCTTTATCCATACAAGAGCGATTAAAAGACCTACGTGTGGAGCGTGGCTTGACGCTGGGGCAGCTTGCGGAGCAGACCGGGCTTTCCAAGTCTGCGCTGGGCAGTTACGAAACGGAAGACTTCAAGGACATCAGCCACTATGCCCTTATCCGGCTGGCGAAGTTTTACGGTGTGACCGCTGATTATCTGCTGGGGCTGTCTGAAATGAAAAATCACCCAAACGCCGATCTTGCAGACCTGCGTTTGAGTGATGAAATGATTGACCTGCTGAAAAGCGGGAGGATAGACAATACCCTGCTGTGTGAGCTGGCGGCGCACCCGGATTTCCCCCGGCTGATGGCTGACCTTGAAATCTATGTGAACGGAACGGCACTGAAACAGGCGCAGGGTGCAAACGCCATAGTGGACACGATGAGCGCAACTGTTATAAAAAAGCATAATCCTGGCATGAGTGATACGCAGTTAAGACAGCTTATCACCGCCCATATTGATGAGGACGAGTTTTGCCGCTATGTGATACAACGGGACATAAACGGGATTGCCCTTGCTCTGCGGGAAACACACAAGGACGATTTTTTCAGCGTCCCAGAGGATAACCCGCTAAAAGAAATGCTGGAAACTGCTGGTGAAATCGTCAGCCAGGACAGCGACACGGAACAAGCGTACTTGGCGTTTATCTGCAAACGGCTCAAGCTGAATTTTAGGAAGCTGTCAGTAGAAGAACGGAAGTGGCTGAAAAAGATTGCGGAAAAATCCGACTTGCTGAAGAATCCAAAACCGCAGAGAGGACGAAGATAAAAAATGCCTGAACGGCGGTTCTGGTTTTTCAGAACCACCATCCAGGCATTTTGTTTAGTAATAGAAAAAGGTGCAGTTGATTATTGCGTATTGTCAATCTCTCTCAAACCGGGTAGTAAAAATACGGCAAGCGCAACGATGATAATGCCAATTCCGCAAATGACAAACCATTTCTCAACTCCCAGCCGCTCCGCCAGAGGCCCGGAAATGACAAGGCCAAACGGCATGGCGAGGGAAGCGGCGCTTGTCAGTAGAGAAAAAACTCTCCCCAGATATTCTGGTTTGACCGTTTCTTGAAAAATCGCATTTTGCACACCGTAAAATGGAGCGGAAATTCCCATAACAGTACAGCACACAACAAAGACAAGAAATGCGTCTGGCGGCAAAAGCCCGGAGAGCATATTGCTAACGCCCATCAGGAGAACGGAAAGACCGATGGTGTACCGCCGTTTCTTAAAACCGCCCCAAATGCTCAGAATGACTCCGCCAAGCAGCATACCAACCGCAAAAGCAATTTCAGCGGCAGAGGCATGGGCCGGTGTTCCTTTGAAGTATGACATACAGATGAGAGGAAAAAGCGTACTGATTGGCATATAAAAGAACATATAAATTACACCAATCCAGAGCAGAGCAAAGAGGCCCCTGTTTTGCTTTAATACCACATACCCCTCTTTCATATCCTGTAAAAACTGTTGTCTTTTCGTTTCTGGACATAGTTCAGGCGTTGGTATGGACGAAATCGCAACAGTCACACAGGCAAGGATTGCACCCACAATATCTAACAATATAATTGCATTAAGAGGCCAAACAGCATATAAAAACGCTGCGGCAGCTGGACTGATAATCGCACTTACTGCTTGCATGGTCTGCGTGTAACCAGCGCATTTTGTAAGTTCCTCTTTTGGCACAATCATAGGTGTTGCTGCGCTGAATGCTGGAGAATGAAAAGCAGTTCCCGCACTTCGGATTAACAGGACAACCATAATAGACCATACGGGCAATTCCATGTAAAACGCCACCAGCGCCAGAATACCGCCAGCGGCGGCAATTATCAAATCCGCACCAATCATTACGCTTTTACGGCTGTGCCGGTCAACAAAAGCACCTGCAAACGGGCCTAAACAGGCTTGCGGCAAAAATCCAATCAGTGTTGCCGCCGTCAATATGATTGCAGAATTAGTTTTCGCAACCAAATAAAAGATAATGGCCATTTGCAAAATACCGCTGCTAATAAAGGATATTGCTTGTCCGGCAAGAAGTGTAAAATAAGTTTTTCTCCATGAATTGTTGTTTTGGGTCATAATGCGAACCTCCTTTTTTATTGCATTGTTCCTTTGTTTCTGCAATAAAAAGCAGGCGTTGTCCCACAGAGAGGGCAGACGCCTGCATAACAACAAAGCACGAAAAAACACCACGATACAGTTCAAAGACTGCTCGTGTCAAACCTACGTGTTCCTTTGCATACGCACGCAAAAAAAGCCCACCATCATGTGGAAAGGTACTTCTACTTTTTATTGCTTATTAGCGTACACAAATTAACACACGTAAGCCTCCTTCCAATCTCAAACTGTCGCACAGTATAACACACATCCGATAGACTTGTCAACCATTTTTAACCTTGTTTTCCATCTTGTTTTTCCATCTCTTACGGGCAGTAGCAAAGCCAGGCGAGCCAGTCAACGGTCAAGATGAACGGCGCTTTCAGCGCCGCCGTTGACAGTCTCGCCCGTCTTTGCTAATGGGTAATCAAGGCGGGAAAGCCATTTTAGGGCTTTCCCGCCCATTTCAATTTTGGGAGAAGAAAGGCCCCAAAATGAACGAGTGCGGCCAAACACTTTTAGGGATTGGCCACCTTGTCCACCCATCCAGCGGGGCGGCGGGGAACGGTCAAGGCCGGGCGTCAGCCCATTCATTTCAGCCTTGACGGTTTCCTGCCGTCCTGCTACTTTTCCCGGAGTGTGGCCACACATCTGGTCACGGTGTCCAGAGCTTTGGGACTTTTTGTCCCATAGGCCGGGGGCGGAGGACGAGGGACGGGGGCTTTCATAATACGCCCTGTCTGCTGCTGAAATCAGCCCTTTGTTTCCGGCTTACCAGCCCCAAACAAAGCCCTGCTTTCCTGCCGCGTCAAATGCCCTTGCCCTCCCCGGCGGCAACGGTATTTTCAGGGCAACGCCGACAGAGCGTATAACACACTACACTTTGCTCCGCAAAGTCGTGTGCCAAATGGGGCGCTGCCCCCTTTGGAAACCCCCGCAACAAACAGGTGCTATGCACCCAGCCGGGAGCATAGCGCCGTTTGTTGTCAGCAGCCCGTTTCACGGTCTGCGTGTAGTTCCTTGTAAACTGACCTAAAAAGGACTATAAATAATCACTTTAACAGAAAAAGCGAGAAAGAAATTAGTCAAGTATGTTTTGCCGAATCGTACTTGACCATTTTTGATTCTGTGATATAATAACCTCACGAAGCTCTAAAAAAGCAAAACTTTTAAGATGGCAGACGGGAGGACAACGGCCATGTTTATCGGCAGAGAGCGTGAACTTATGGCGCTGAATAAGCTGTACGAATCAGATAAGTTTGAGTTTATAGTGATCTATGGCCGCCGCCGTGTCGGCAAAACGGCGCTGATCAGTCGCTTTATAGAGGATAAAAACGCCATCTATTTCATGGGCATCGAGAGCAACGCAAAGCAGAACCTCGAAAATTTCAGCAGGAGCATTCTAAGCTTCCACACCGGTATAGACGCCGAAACCTCGTTCCTGTCTTTTCAGGCAGCTTTGGAGTATGTGTTCAAGCTGTCCGAAAAGGAGCGAATCATTCTAGCCATCGACGAATACCCTTATGTCGCCCGGTCGTCGAAAAGTCTCGCTTCCACCATCCAGCTTTTGATCGACCAATACAAAGATACTTCCAAGCTGATGCTGATCCTCTGCGGCTCATCCATGTCCTATATGGAAGACCACGTCCTTGCCTACAAAGCGCCGCTTTACGGCAGACGGACAGCGCAGATGAAAATTCTCCCCTTTGACTTTGAGGAGACCTGCCATTATTTCAAAAATTTCACCGCTGAAGAGAAAGCCTATGTGTACGGCATTGTCGGCGGTACACCGCAGTATCTGCTTCAGATGAGCGATAAGCTGAGCATTGAGGACAATATCAAAAATACATTCCTGAGTCCCACCTCCGCCCTGTTTGAGGAGCCGGAAAACCTGCTCAAGCAGGAGGTTCGGGAACCGGCGCTCTACAATGCGATTATCACGGCAATTGCCACCGGCGCTTCCCGTATGTCGGAGATTTCCGGAAAGGTCGGCGAAAGCACCAACATTTGCTCCGCCTATGCAAAAAATCTGATCTCCCTCGGCATCATCGAAAAAGAGACGCCCTATGGGGAAAAGGCGTCCCGCAAAGCAATCTATTCGATTGCGGACAACATGTTCCGCTTCTGGTATCGCTTTGTACCAGAGAACAATTCGATCATCGCCCGAGGCGCTGCCGATTTGGCCTACAAGCGCATTGAGCCGCACCTGTCCGACTATATGGGCAAAGTGTTTGAGGAAATCTGCAAGCAGTATCTCTGGAAACAACTGCTCTCTGGCGAATGTCCGGTGGAGTTTTCCTCGCTCGGCCGCTGGTGGGGCAGCGATCCCAGGGAAAAGCGTCAGGCGGAAATCGATATTCTTGCGGAACAGGATAAAAACACCGCCCTTTTCGGAGAGTGCAAATGGATAAATGAGAAAGTCGATCTCGGTATTTTGGAAACTCTCGTAAAGCGCAGTGAGCTGTTCTCCTACAAGAATGTCCGCTACTATCTCTTTGCTAAAACCGGCTTTACCAAAGGCTGTACCGACCGGGCAAAAGAGATGAGAAATGTGACGCTGGTGAGGTATGAGGATATTGTGAGTGGGATATAATTTCATATTTGAAAGAGAAGCCTCCTTTGAGAGACCGTTTCAAGTTTTGTGTAAATTCAAAAAACTGATATAAGATATGTCATTCGTTACTCTGGGCAGAGCCGATTTTTTTGAGGTTCTGCCCTTGCTTGTATTATAATGCCGTTTCTGGACATGTCAAGCAGGGCTGGCCCAGCCAGCCCTGCCAGGCCAGAAACAGCTTATAATCCAGATAATCGTTCTTCGAAAAATATCTCCAGCTGCGAATGGATCTGCCCCCAATCCTGTCGGTGTCCGGTCCATTTTTTCGTGATATCCATCATGGCCAGATACAGCATTTTCAGGAGACTCTCATCGGAAGGGAATACCGTCTTAGATTTCGTGACCTTCCGCAGCTGCCGGTTAAATCCCTCGATGGCATTCGTGGTATAGATTAAGCGGCGGACCGCTTCAGGATACTTGAAATATGTTGAAAGATTTGCCCAGTTGTCTTTCCAGGATTTCGCTATTTTCGGGTATTTTCCGCTCCATTTCTCATCAAAGCCATCCAGTTCAGCCAGTGCGATTTCTTCTGTTGGGGCTGCATATACACGCTTCAGATCAGCCATCAGCGGTTTGAGCTCCTTGTAGGAAACAAACTTTGTCGTATTCCGGATCTGATGGATAATGCATTGCTGGATCTCCGTATCTGGAAAAACAGCTTCAATTGCCTGAGGAAAGCCTGTCAGACCGTCTACGCATGCGATCAGGATATCTTCTACGCCACGGTTCTTCAGTCCATTCAAAATGGAAAGCCAGAACTTTGCACTCTCATTTTGTCCTACATACATGCCGAGCACGTCTTTATGTCCTTCCATGTCGATTCCTATAGCGATATAAACCGCACGTTTTACAATCCTGCCTTCATTGCGCACATGGTAATGGATGGCATCCATGAAAACGACCGCATAGATTGCCTCCAAAGGTCTTTCCTGCCATTCTTTTACGATGGGAAGAATCTTATCTGTGATCCTGCTGATGGTACTGTCAGAAATCTCGATGTCATAGAGTTCCCGCATATGGCTTTCGATATCATTCGTGGTCATTCCTTTGGCATACATGGAGATGATCTTTTCTTCCATGTCTTGAGTGACCGTATTCTGATACTTTTTGACGATCTGTGGTTCAAACTCACCTTTCCGGTCTCTTGGAACATCAATCTCCATATCGCCGTAACTGGTATGCATAGTCTTCTGAGAATGGCCATTTCTGGAATTATCCGTTTCCTTGTTCCGATAATCATACTTGGAATATCCCAGTTCCTCATCCATTTCCTGATCCAGGGCACCTTCCAGGATGATGGACATCATATCCCGCATGATAGAGTTGACATCCGTTCCATCCTTGAGCTTTACATTGTTTTCTTTCAGGTAGTTGCCCATCATTTCCCGAAGAGCTGCTTTTTGTGGGGTATCTTTTTTCCTTGCCATAAAATAAACCTCCAAACTGGTAAGTCTATCTTACATCAGTTTGAAGGTTTACACAAACTTTGGGATACTCCCTCCTTTTGACGCTATGATGCGGGTCGAAGGAGGCTTCTATATGAATAGGATTAAGCCCGTCCCAGACTTCAAAACTTTGGCGGGCCTATTCTTAGTTCCACTCGTCCATCAAAAGGAAATCGCGAATATTCCGATGCTTGATACCGCCCCTGCCCATGTCAAATTCGTCCAGCGAAACAACATACTTCGGGAAGTTGTCGCGGATGGAATCATAAGCCCCAAACTCCCGGGCAATGGTTTCTTCCGACGCAAGGAGATACGCCACCTGA